>JBDZVA010000010.1:0-71773 GCA_040255465.1 Planctomycetaceae bacterium | reverse complement strand
GGCTGCATCCTCATCTGCTTCCAAAAACTCAAACCGCTATTGTGTTAGGGGTTCTAAGGCCTACGCGGTCAACCAAGCTGGTGTCATCGTCGGCTATGCGAGAGTGTCCAGCGGTGATGTTCATGCCACAAGGTGGGTGAATCGGCAGATAGAGGATGTTCACACCAACACCATCGGTTCCACGAGCATTGCACGCGCCATCAACGACGTCGGCCAGATCGTGGGCGACAACGGCAACGTTCTCGATTCGCATGCATTCGTGCTCAATCCCGGCGAGCCGATGATCCTGCTCGACGATCTCGTGCCGCCCTTTCTGCTCCGCGACTGGATCATGGAACGAACAACGAGTATCAACGACGCGGGCCAGATCCCGGTCACGGCGAGCTACAACGACGACCACTGGGCTCTTCTGCTCACACCCGTACTTCCCACGATGACCTTGCAGGGTCCGCAACCGGGCCGCGCTGGAACCACAAACGGCCTGCGCGTCACCGGCGTCACCCCCGGCGCTCGCGTCACCTTCCTTTACTCCCGCCACGGCGGCGGGACGCGCATCCCCGGCTGCGACCTCCAGCAGAACGCGCTGCAACTCGACAACCCCACCGTCATCGGCACGGCCACAGCGAACCAGAACGGCGTGGCCACCATCACCCGACCCGTCCCCCTCATCGCGCGCGGCCAGACCATCCTCTTCCAGGCCGTGGTGCAGGGGGAGTGTGCGATCAGCCAACTTGTGGTGCATCGATTTGAATAGACCATTCGACTCGCGGCCTTCGAGCGGCCTCAGGGCCGGGGGGACTCGCTCATGGCCGCGAGGCGCGGGGCTCTCGGCACTGGGCATTGGGAGTTAGGCATTAGGGACTGGGCACTTGGGATTAGGGGGAAGAGGCGCGGCTGGTGGATTGGGCGCTGGTTGCACTCGCGTGGTCCGCACGGCGGACCCTACGAAGATGGCGTCTGCTTGTCGTTGCTCGCTCGCACACAGCACCGGCGTTCGACGAGTCTCAGGCCAAGCGGCGGGATGCAGTGTGGCACCCGGGCGATTGGGGGTTGATCGTTTGTCGTGCGATCGCATGGCCTGCGCTCCCAGAGCGTCGCTTAGACCATGGCACCCGGCGAGAGAACGCATCCCACGATTCGCGGAGCCTCATCGTGGGCGGGTCGCACGAGGACTTGCTCATTGTGTTCGAGGCGAGTGACTTGTCAGGGCACCGGCGTCAGCAGGGCGATGCGGGTGACGGGGACGGGGCCGTCTTCGAGGCGGACTTCGGCGGCGATGCGGCCTTGTGAATCGATGGCGACCGCGTTGGAGACATAGAGGAATGGCTCGCTTCTGTTGCGGATGAGATTGTTGAGGTCGCGCATGACGCCGTCCTGCCAGATGAAGGCGTGGATTTCGTTGTCAGGGATGGCGGACTCGCCGACGACCTGTTGGCCGTCGTTGATGCCGCGCGCGTAGGAGTAGGGGGAGCCGAGGTTGCCCAGGCCGATGAATTCCTGCGTGGCGTCGAGGTAGACGAACGCTTCGATGGTGTTGTCGGGGAATGAGGAGCGGCCGGCGACGTCGCCGCGATTGTTGATGCAGAGGCTCTCGCTGTTCATCGCGCCGGGGAGGAGGCCGAGTGCTTTGGGAATGCGATCGAGGCGATCCCATCGGACGGCGACGAAGCCGTAGCCGCCGAGGCCGAAGAGCGAGCCGGCGACCTGGTTGTTTTCGTTGATGGCAAAGGCGGTTCCCTGGGTCGCGCCGCCGAGGCCTTTGAGTTTGATGCCGCCGGCGCGGACAGTGGGCCAGACGACCGGATACTGGGCGCCGGTGAAGTCGCGGTAGACGTAGCCGCAGATGACGCCGAGGGTGTTGGCGTCGTAGGCACTGCCCTGTGGCAGGCCGGCGGCCGGTCGCAAGATGCGGGGTCTGCCGCGCACCCAGGCGTAGGGGAAGGTTGAGGAGGTGCCGACGATGAGGCTGGCGTTGCCGAGGCCAAGCGGATAATTGAGTGACTCGTGCGGCTTGAAACCGGGGATGACGTGCTGCTGGTAGATGGCGATGGGGGTGGCGCGGGAGTCGAACTGGACTTCGCCGGAGTAGCCGATGATGACGCCCTGCTCGTTCATCCCGGTGGCGAAGAGGGACGGGTCTTCGCCGACGGGCTCGAAAACCTGAACGTCGTAGAGGGTCTGGCGGGCGAGGCCGGTCGCGGCGGCGAGGAAGAGGGTGAGCGTCGAGGCGATGAGGTGGATGGCGCGGGGCATGATGATCATTTCTCCGGAGGGCGGCCGATGACAAGGATGCACTGGGATTGGGCGGCTGTCAATTGCTTTCTGATCGATTGGGAGATGTGAATCGCGTGTTTCAGAAGCGTCTGGAGGGCCGATCGAGTCGGCGGGAGTGATACAATGGCTTCGATGAGTAGCGCCGCGGAGAAGATTGAACAGACGGCTGGATCCATGCGACCCATTCCCATTCCCACGCCGGAGTTGCGTCTGCCGGATGTGCCGGCGGACCGGCTGCCGCGCAGCATCGCGATCATCATGGACGGCAACGGCCGCTGGGCGGTGGAGCGGGGTCTGCCGCGCGTCCACGGGCACAAGACGGGCGCTCAATCGGTGCGGGCGGTGGTGACGGAGTGTGCTCACCTCGGGCTCGAGGCGCTGACGCTGTACAGTTTTTCGATTGAGAACTGGAAGCGGCCGGAGGATGAAGTCGACTTTCTCATGAGCCTCTACGAGGACTATCTCATTGCCGAGCGGCAGGAGATGATCGACAACAACATTCGGTTCATTCAGTGCGGGCGTCGGATCGGCCTGCCCAAGCGCGTGCTCGAAGAACTCGATCGGACGATCGAGGCGACGCGGCATTGCAGCGGGTTGAAGCTCGTGCTGGCGATCAATTATGGCTCACGTGCAGAGATCACCGACGCGGTGAAGGCGATTGCATCGAAGGTGGAAGCCGGGGCTCTGCGGGTGGATGACATCAACGAAGAGACGATCCGCAAGCACCTGTATGTGCCCGAGGCGCCTGACCCTGATCTGCTGATTCGCACGGCGGGTGAAATGCGCATCAGCAACTACCTGCTGTGGCAGATCAGTTATGCGGAGCTGTATGTGACCAAGACACTCTGGCCGGACTTCGGCGTGGAGGGATTGCGCGCGGCGATTCGCGACTACGCGAGTCGGCACCGGCGCTTTGGCGGCCTCGACCACAGCAATTCGTGATTGCCGCGGGCCGCGGAAGGTTTGAATCGTCTTGGACCGGTCGGCAGCGCCCTTGCTTAGCAGAGAGCCGCGAACATGAGTATCGTCAGCAGCAGGAGTCGCCGGCGGTTGTCGGTCAGGAGGAATGTATTGAGCATGTCTGATCTCCAGTTGTCTGTTGGGAGAGGGATCAATTGCCGTGCCACGGCCGGAGGTCCGGGAATAGCGGCCCGCGGCGGGTGGTGGCGCGTCGGTAGGGGCTTTCCCCGGTGGGATGGTGCAGGGACGTGGCGTGGCGGCAACATGATGGTGCTGGCGATCAGCGCCTGTCTCATGCTGACGACGGCGGTCCTGGGGCAGCGAAGCACCGCGCCGGCGACGCAGGTCGACCCCAGTGAGGCGCTGAAGACCTTTGACGAGGTGTCCAAGTGGCTGGAGGCGTGGGAGACGCCGACGGACGCGGCTCTGCCCAAGGGGTGCGTGGGGGTGTGGGTGGGGATCCGGTTTGCCGGCCGTCCCATGGGGGCGGGCTCGAGCATTGATGCGACAAACCTGGACAAGCCCTCGACGCGAGCCCTGACGGGGGCGACGCGGCGGGCGATGTCTTCGGCGTATCAGACGGCCGGGGGTGTGGATGACTCGGACGTTCGAGCCGACAAGCGGGAGGCGTTCCTCGCTTCACCGTTTCGGACGCTGGAGATTGATTTTGCACACTCGCCCAAGCGCATCCGCGCCACGTCGCTGGATCGCGTGCTCGAAAACATCCGTCCGGGGATCGACGGGTTGCTGCTGCGGCGCGGCGCGGAGAGTTATGCGGTCTTTCCCGCGGAGATGCTGGCGTTTGACACCCGGCCGTCGAGCGCGATCGTCTCGCTGCTGAGCGCGTGCGGCGTCTCGATCGACCGGGTCGATCTCGAGATCGGCGACGGGACGATCCGCATCTGGAGTTTTGAAACGCTCCACCTGGCGCAGGCGACGCGCAACGGCCCCGCGAGTTTTCTGTACCGGGGCAGTCGGCCGGTGCCGCTCGAATCTATTGATGTCGCGGAGATCCGGGCCATGGCGGACTCGGCGGCGGCGTACCTCGAACGCACGACGTTGCCGTTTCCGGAGGATCCGCACTATCGAATGCTTTTGGGCGATTACCTGCCGCATTCGGATCGCCGGCTGCAGGATCGCGGTTCGCTGGCGGATCATGCGTTGACGGCGCTGGCGCTGTTGAGGTATTCATCTGTCGCAAAGGACCAGCCGGCGGCGGCCTCGACGGCGCGCTCGGCGGCGATCGGCCTGCTCAACCTGCTGTCCAGCGATGAAGCAACGCGGCTGGTTGTGGGACAGGATGCACGGGCGTCGGCGCTGGTTCATCTGGCGCTACAGCAACTCGATTCGCAGGAGATGACCGACGAACTGCGCGATCTGGCCACCGCGGTGCAGGATGGAGCGCAGCGGGCGTATCGGACTGATCGCGGGTTTGGGCAAAACCTGTCGCCGGAGGATCGGGCACTCGTGGCGGCGGCGCTGGGAACGCGCGAGGTGGTTGATGCGGCGTGGCGATCGGCGGGGGTGGAACTGCAGCCACTGCTCATGCCGTGGCTCTGTCTGGCGGAAATCGAACTGGCGAGAGATGGAAGCGCCATTCCGTCGCTGCCAGCGTTGCGGGGGCTGCGGGATCGGCTGCTGGCGGCCCAGCCGGGCCGGCTTCCGGGCGAGGCGGTCGAGCCGGACCTGATAGGAGCGCTGCGGTATCGGCCGACGATCGAGCCGGACTGGCACGCGGCCCAACTGGTCACGTTCTGCGCTCTCATGCTGGGCAACGCGCAGTGCACCCCGGCGGAGGAGAAGGCGGCGCAGATTCTCAATCTCCAGCGATCGATGCGGTTTTTGCGGCAATTGCAGGTGCGGGATGCGGACCGGTATCGGACGCGAAACCCCGACCTGGCCACGGGGGGGGTGCGAACGGGCGTGTGCGACCAGACAATGCCGACGGCGGCGACGGCGTCGGTGCTGCTGGCGACGGTGACGACGCTGGAGGCGTTTGACGATCCAACGGGCGCCGGCCAATAAAACGGTTGACGCGGCGGCATTGGGGGCGGATCTGGAATCGAGGCGCCTATTGTGCCGATGTGGATTCGGGAGACCGAAGGCGGAACAATCGGTCGAGATTCGGGCAGATTGTGCCAGCCCGGGGTGGTGCTATCATCCAGAGTATTGAGGGCGGCAAGAGCGACCGCCCGTGGCCTCTATCAGGCAAGGAGATTTCTCATGCGTCGTTTCATCATGACTCTCGCCGCGACGGCTGTTCTGGGTGGTGCAGTGGCTGTGGCCTCGGCGCAGGATCAGCAGGCCCGGTCTATCGCGCTGGGCAAGCTGCTCAACACGCAGCTTCCCGAAGTGAATTTCAGCGGTCACGAATTCCGTTCGGTCGTCGGGTTCCTTTCCGAACTCGCGGGGCTGGACGTTCTCGCCAAGTGGAACGAGCAGGGTTTTGGTGAAGGGTTCGATCCCAACGCCAAGATCACGCTGCAACTCAAGAACCCCACCTCGCTGCTCACGATCCTCGAACTCATCATGAAGCAGGCGACGGATGAGGAGACGACCTGGGTGCTCGGCGACGGCTTTGTCGAGATTGGCACCAAGGCCCAACTGAACAAAGAGAAGTACGTCCGCATCTACCCGGTGCGCGAACTGCTCTTCACGCCGCCGCGATTTGACAACGCTCCGCAGCTCGACCTCAACCAGGTGCTCCAGAGCGCCTCGCAGAGCGGACAGGGCGGCAGCAGCAGCGGCAGCATCTTCGGCAGTGGCAATCAGCAGAATCAGAACAAAATAGTTCGCGGTGATGAAGCCACTCAGGCCCAGGAACTGATCGACATCATCACCTCCATCGTCGAGCCCAACCAGTGGGAATCGCTCGGTGGTGACGGCGGCAGCATTCGCTACTTCCGCGGCAACCTGATCATCAACGCGACCGACTACCTGCATCGGCAGGTCGGCGGCTACCCGTTCGCCCCCGCACGCGTGCGCGGCGCCGGCTCGTCGGCCAACGCCGGCGGTGCGATGGGTCTGGCCCATGCCATTCCCGCTCCCCGTTACGTCACGCTGACCGGTGACTGGGGCATCGCCAAGATCATCGATATCGAAGAGTCGAGCATTCCGGTGCTCGTCGGCGGCCGCGTGATTGACTCGGGCGATCCGGGCAAGTGAATCCATGCGGCAACTTTGACCGTGACTGCGGGTCGCCGGGAAACCGGCGACCCGTTCTTTTTTTCTCCCGGATGAGGTTGCTGGTCGGGTCTTTTGTGGTGGTTCATTGCCGACGATGGAACTATGATCGAACTCACAATAAACCACCGCGGGCGCCCCGCCCGCTTCTGGACATGGAACCGGATCGACCATGAGTTGGATTGAGAACCGTTTCGAAGAGAACCTGATCATCACCGGCGTCGATTTTGCGCTCAACTGGGCGCGAAAGTCGAGCATCTGGCCGATGACCTTCGGTCTGGCGTGCTGCGCCATTGAGATGATGGCGCTGGGCGCTTCGCGGTTTGACCTGGACCGCTTCGGGGCCGGCGCCTTTCGCGCGACGCCCCGCCAGTCGGACCTGATGATCGTTGCGGGAACGGTGACCTATAAGATGGCGTCGCGCGTGCGGCGTCTCTACGAGCAGATGCCCGATCCGAAGTACGTCATCGCCATGGGGGCGTGCACGGTGGGCGGCGGACCGTACTTCAAGTATGGCTACCACGTGGTCAAGGGCGTTGATCTCGTCGTCCCGGTGGATATCTATGTGCCCGGATGTCCGCCCCGTCCTGAGGCGCTCATCGAAGGGGTCATGCGGCTGCAGGACAAGATCACAGCCCAGACAATCGGCCTGCCGCGCGGCGCCAAGAAGACGGCGCGCGAGTACGACATGCCGATTCCCGCTCCGGCGCTGGCCACCTGACGCGAACCCGATCGCGAGTCGGCCGACCGATCCAGAAACGATCTGATGAACCGCTGATGGAATTCTGCGCCCGGTTGCGACATGCGCGCCATCGCCTTCGGTATAATGCCATGACCGTCGCGTCGCGGCGGCCGGACACACGCCAGTGCGAGGCTGATGGATTTGCCCATTCAGTTCGACAATCCCGGCGCCCTGTTGCTTTCACTGCTCATCGTTCCCATCGTCTGGTTCGGGTGGAGGCATCTGACCGGTATGTCGGTGGTGCGGCGGGGCATCATCTGCTCGCTGCGGTCGCTGGTTGTTGTGCTCATCGCCGTGACGATCGCCCAGCCCAAGTGGCTCGAGCGCAGCGAGAGCATGACGGTCATTCTCATGATCGACCGGAGCAACTCGATTTCGCATCAGCTTGAGGCTTACGCGCTGGACTACCTGCGCCAAGCGTCGGACGACCCGGAGGGCAAGCAGCCTTTCGACCGCCTCGGGGTGATCAACATTGGCGGCGAAGCGCGGGTTGTGCAGGCGGTGGATCGCGCGACGATCCTTGACCCTGGCACCACGATCGAAGAACGCAACGCGACGAACCTCGCCCACGCAGTGCGGCTGGGTCTGGCGATCGCCCCGCGCGACTCGGCGGTGCGATTTGTGCTGGTCAGCGACGGCAACGAGACGACGGGCAACGTGATGGCCGTGGCGGAGATCGCCCAGGCCAACAAGATTCCCATCGATGTTCTCAAACTGACGTACGACTATCAGAAGGAAGTGCTGTTCGAGCGGATCATGGCGCCGTCCATGGCGCGCGAAGGCCAGCCGATCTCGCTTCGCTTTGCGCTGCGCAGCCGCCAGGCGACGACCGGGCGCCTCTCGCTCTATCAGAATGACACGCTGATTGATCTGAGTCCGGAAGAGCAATCGAGCATGAGCGTGCCGGTGGCGCTGGATGAGGGGATCAACGTCCGCACGGTGACGCTGACGCTCTCGCAGAAGGGGCCGCAGCGCTTTCGCGCCGTCTTCGAGCCGGATAATCCTGATGACGATCCGATCGCCAGCAACAACCGCGCCGACGCCGTGGTGGTGGTGGGCGGCGAGGGTCGGGTGCTGGTGATTCACGAAGTTGCTGAGGAAACCGCGTCGTTCCGTGCGGCCATGCATGATGCGGCAATTGACGTGGATACGGCGCTGCCCAACGAGGTGACGAGCGATCTGCTGTTTCTCTCAGCCTACGACTCCATTGTTCTGGCGAATGTGCCGGCGCATGCGTTCGGCGCCGGCGTGGATGATGCGCTGCGGCGTTATGTGCATGACATCGGCGGGGGGCTGATCATGCTCGGCGGGCCGGACAGTTTCGGCGCCGGCGGGTGGATCAACAGCGAAGTCTCCAAGGCCCTTCCCGTGCGGCTCGACCCGCCGGAAAAGAGCCAGATGCCCAAAGGCGCGCTGGTGTGCATCATGCACAGCAGCGAGATTCCGCAGGGCAACTACTGGGGCCAGCAGTGCGCCATCTCGGCCGTCGAAGCGCTGAGCCGGCTGGATGATGTAGGCGTGATCGACTTTGACTGGGGCGTCGGCGGACCCAACAACGGATGCAACTGGGTGTTTCCACTCGGACCGGCGGGCGACAAGTCGGCGCCGATCAGCGCGATCAAGAAGATGACCATGGGCGACATGCCGGACTTCACGCCGTCGATGCAGATGGCGCTGACCGCGCTGCAGAACAACAAGGCCGGGCAGAAGCACGTCATCATCATTTCCGATGGCGATCCGAGCCCGCCGTCCCAGGCGATGCTCAACCAGTTCATCGCGGCCAAGATTTCCATTTCGACGGTCATCGCCGGCGGGCATGGCAACCCGCAGGACGTGCAGCAGATGGCCAACATCGCCCGGCAGACGGGAGGCACGGCGTACAACCCGCAGCGGCCAAACCAGATGCCCAAGATCTTCATCAAGGAAGCGATGATTGTTCGACGCTCGCTCATCGTCGAGGGCGAGACGTACCAGACCATTCATCAGCCGACGGGGCGTCCCGGCCCGTTCGTGGGTCGCTGGCCTGCACTCCCGACCGTGCAGGGTTACGTGCTCACCGCGCCGCGACCCGGCTATGACCCGGAGATCGTGAGCAACTTCGGCGATCGCGATCCGATCATGGCGCAGTGGCAATACGGCCTGGGCAAGAGCGTGGCGTTCACGTCCGACGTGAGCAGTCGATGGGCGCTGGCGTGGGTGGACTGGGCCGACTTCCAGGCTTTCTGGGAGCAGATCGTGCGCTGGTCGATGCGTCCGGCGGCGCCGTCCAACATCCAGCAGTCCACGCGCGTCGAGGGCAACAAGGCCGTCGTCGAAGTGAATGTGCTCGGGTCGGACAACTCGTTCGCCAACTTCGGCAAGATCTCCGGCGTGGTGATTTCGCCCGATCTCAAGGAGCAGCTCTTCAACCTGCAGCAGATCGGGCCGGGCAAGTGGCGCGGCGAATACACCGTCGATCGGGAAGGCTCGTGGATCGCCAACATGATCTACGAGAATCCCGAAGGGGATCGAAGCTCGATTCAGTCTGGGGTGTCGGTGCCGTACAGCCCGGAATTCAGCTCGCTTCGCGACAACGCTCCGCTGTTGCAGGCGGTCTACCAGGCGACGCACGGGCGGGACCTGCCCGGCGATCCGAAGCAGGCGGACCTGTTCAACCGCGAAGGACTCGAGACGCCCAAGAGCCTGACGGATATCTGGCCGCTGATGGCGATCATCGCCGCCTCGCTGTTTCTGATGGACGTGGCAGCGCGGCGGCTGGCGATTGATCCGATTGCGTTGCGTCGGCGCCTGTACGCGATGATGCACGGCGGATCGTCCACGGCGGGACAGAGCCTCGATCGACTCAAGCAGACGCGCAGCGAAGTGCAGGAGCGCGTGACCTCGCGCCGCAAGACGCCTCAGGAAGTGGCGGACGCGCAGGCGGCGGCGGAGGCGCGCTTCGAAGCCGATGCGGGCGCGGCAGGATCGGCCATTGATCTCGATGAGGTCGGCGGTGAGGGCGGCGATGGCTCACTCAAGAAGGTGAAACCCG
This sequence comes from Planctomycetaceae bacterium, assembly GCA_040255465.1. Lineage (GTDB taxonomy): Bacteria > Planctomycetota > Phycisphaerae > Phycisphaerales > UBA5793 > UBA5793. Next base: position 61,583 of record JBDZVA010000010.1, on the reverse strand, counting down.
AGCGAGCCAGGCCCGAATCCAAGGCCGATGACGCCGACGAAGGCTCGTACACCTCGCGCCTGCTTGAAGCGAAGCGCCGAGCCCGTCAGCAGGGCCAGGACAAGGACAAACCGCAGGGGGGCGCGGGCAATGGCTGAAGCGCTCCAACTCCCGGAGCTGCGCCTGCTCCAAAACAATGCCACCGAAGTCGTCAAGCGCTGCGAGGCGCTGCGCGGCGTGCTGACCCGCCTCAAGAGCGAGATCGGCAAGATCATCGTCGGTCAGGACGAGATCGTCGATCTGACTCTCGTCGGTCTGTTCGCCAACGGCCACATCCTGCTCGAAGGCGTGCCGGGACTTGGCAAGACGCTGCTGGTGCGGACGCTTTCGCAGGCGCTGCTGCTGCCATTCAGCCGCATTCAGTTCACGCCTGATCTCATGCCGGCGGACATCGTGGGCACGAACGTCGTGATGGAGAACCGCTCGACGGGTCGGCGGTCGCTGGAGTTTCGTGCCGGGCCGATTTTTGCGCAGATCGTACTGGCCGATGAGGTGAATCGCGCGACGCCCAAGACGCAATCGGCGCTGCTCGAAGCCATGCAGGAGCGGCGCGTGACAGTGGCGGGCAAGACGTACAAACTTACCGAGCCGTTCATCGTGCTGGCGACGCAGAACCCCATCGAGCAGGAAGGGACGTACCTGCTGCCCGAAGCGCAACTGGATCGGTTTCTGTTCAAGCTGGTGGTGCCGTACACAACGCGCGCGGAGATGACCAAGATCCTGGAGCGCACGACGGCGGGGGGTTTGCCGGACGTCAAGCCGATCATCGACGCCGAGCATATTCTGCACGCGCAGCAGCTGATTCGCGGCGTGGTGGTGGCGGACCACGTACAGGATTATGCGATTCGTCTGGTGCTTGCCACGCATCCGGGTGGAACCAGCGCGCCGTCTGTGACGAACCGGTACGTGCGGGTCGGCGTGAGTCCACGCGGCGCGCAGGCGCTGATTCTGGGCGCCAAGGTTCGGGCGGTGGTGGACGGCCGGTTTGCCGTCTCATTCCGTGACATCCAGCAGATGGCGTTGCCGGCGTTGCGGCACCGGGTGATGGTCAACTTTGAGGCCGAGGCGGAAGACGTTTCCAGCGACGACGTAATCAACGAACTGGTGCGAATCGTGCCATGCGAGCAGGAAGACGGCCTTGAGATCGTCAAGATGAACGGCCGGTGAAACAAGCGGGACATGATCCCGCATGATGTCGAGAAGGGAATGCCGATTCGATGACGCAGGCCTCCACTGCCATGCCCCAGAGTCGCCGCAAGCGGCCCCAGCGGATTGATGATTTGATCGATTCGCGGCTCATGTCGCGGCTGGATCAGCTCGACGTCGTGTCGCGCAAGATTTTTGCCGGCAAACTTCAGGGCGAGCGGCGAAGCAAGAAGCGCGGCCAGAGCGTCGAGTTTGCCGACTATCGCAATTATGTGCCCGGCGACGATCTGCGCTACATCGACTGGAACGTCTACGCGCGGCTCGACCAGCTCTTTCTCAAGATGTTCCTCGAAGAGGAGGACCTGTCGTTCTTCATCGTGATCGATTCGTCGATGTCGATGGATTACGGCGAGCCGGACAAGCTCACGTTCTGCCAGAAGCTTGCCATGGCGCTGGGGTACATCGGCCTGGTGAATTACAACCGCGTCACGCTCGTGTCGTTTGGCGAAGGGGTCAAGCATCGATTGACCAACCTGCGCGGCCGGCGCAAGACGCAGCAGATGGGGCAGTGGATTCTCGAACTCCAGCCCGACGGAACGAGCAACTTTGAAGCGGCGATGAAGACCGTCGCGCTGAGCCGGCAGGGGCGCGGGGTGATGGTCATCCTTTCGGACTTCCTCTATAAGACGGGCTACGAAAAGGGGCTGCGCTATCTCGTCGGCGGCGGGTTTGACACGTTCATCATGCAGACGCTCAGTCCACAGGAGATCGACCCCGGCGCATCAAATGCACTGAGCGGCGATCTCAAGTTGCGCGACATGGAGGACGGCAATACGGCTGAAGTGTCGGTGTCGGCGGCGCTGCTCAAGCGGTACAAGGAGAATCTGAACGCGTATTGCGGGCAGCTGCGCGACCACTGCATTCGCCGCTCGATGGTGCACATGGTGCTGCGAACGGACATGAGCATGGACACGCTCGTGCTTGATTACCTGCGCAAGAGGGGCCTGCTCAAATGATGTGGGCGACTCCATGGCTGGCGGCGGTGGTGGCGGCGTGTCTCATTCCGCCGCTCATCCTGCTCTATTTTCTCAAGCTCCGCCGGCGCGAGCACTACATTCCATCGACGCTCCTCTGGCGACAGTCGGTGCAGGACCTGCAGGCGAACGCGCTGTTCCAGCGGTTGCGGATGAGCTGGCTCCTGCTGCTGCAGTTGATCGTGCTGATTCTGATCCTGCTGGCGATCGCGCAGCCGGAGTATGTCGGCGAGATCCGCCGCGGAGCGCGGACGGTGATCCTCATCGACCGATCCGCGAGCATGTCCGCCACCGATGTTGACGGCGAGGGCAACCGCCTTGACGAAGCCAAGCGGCAGGCGATCGAGTATGTCAACGGCATGAAGTCGGGAGGCATTCTCGGCAGCGCCGCCGACACGGAAGAAGTCATGGTCATCGGCTTCAGCGATGAAGCCCAGGTGTACAGCGGTTTTACTTCGAGCAAGGCGCAACTCATCGAGGCGATTAATCGCATTGCACCCTCGCATGGCGGGACGGCGATCGGCGAGGCGATCGAGCTGGCCCGCGCGTACACGATCAACACCGATCCCGAGGGGCCGGGGCGCGATGTCGGGCCGCCGGCAACGCTGCTGCTGTTCTCCGACGGCCGAATTCACGATCTGGCGGATCAAGTCGCGCGGAAGAACGAGCCTGTCGTCTACCGACCCGTCGGCAAGAGCAAGGGAAGCTGGAACGTCGGCATCGCGGCGCTGGGCGCGCGGCGCTCGCTGGACGACGCGGAGAATCTGGAGATTTATGTGCGCGTGGCGAATTACTCGCAGCAGCCGCGCACCATCGACGTCGATCTTTCAGTGGGTGACTTGCTCGTCAGGACCCGCACGCTGGAGATCGAAGCAGCGTCGCAGGCGGATCCGCGGGTGGTCGCCGAGTCCGGTGCGGCGCCGGCCGAGGGTGGCGAAGCGCCGCCTTCCAACAGCAGCGCGCCTGGATCGGCCGATCCGGATGCTCCGCCTCAACTCAAACCCGGCTCCAATTCGGTGACCTTCGCGCTGACCGATCCGCGCGGCCTGACGGTCGGGATCCGCCTGCACGCCGCCGATGACCTGGCGGTGGACAACGTCGCGTACACGGTGATCCCGCCGGCCAAGCAACTGACCGTCGGACTGGTGGCGCCGGCGGACGGGTGGATCATCGAGTCGGCGATGGCGGGCATTCCGTTCCTGCAGCGCATCGAAAACCTCTCGCCCGAGCATTTTTCGAACCTCGTCTCGTCGGGTGAAACGGAGAAGTACGACCTGATCATCCTCGATGGCGTCGAAGTTGAAAAACTCGGCCCCGGCCGATACTTGACGTTCGGCATCCTGCCGCCGCTGCCCGGGTTTTCCCGGGGTGAATCGAAGACGAACAACACGGCCCTGGCGTGGAAAGAGGATCATCCGGTCAACCTGAACATGAACTACCACTCGCTGTTCATGTCGCCGACGTGGCCGCTCGAAGTGCCGCGCGAGGCGAGCGTGCTGGTGGAAGGTTCAAACGGGCCGATTGTGGTTGAGGCGTTTCAGCGCGGGGTGTCGGTGATTGCCGTGCAGTTTCGCCCGGTGGCGTCGAACTGGCCGTTTGACGTGAATCTTGTCAAGTTCATGCAAAATGCGCTGGACTACCTCGGCCGGCTGGGGGATGCGCTGACGGAAGAAGCGCTGCGCCCCGGTCAGGCCATCGTGGCGCGGCTGCCTTCCACGGCGACGGATATTTCGATCGTGCGCCCCGATGGGGTGGCGGTTCCGCTCAAGCCGATTGACCCGTCGATGACGAGTTATGCCTCCGATCTGGCGGGGCTGTACGTATTCAAGTACCGCACGCCGAGCACGCCGGATGAACAGACTCGGGCGGTGGCGGTGAACTTTTTCGACGAGGCGGAAGGCGACATCGCCACAGCGGAGTCGGTTCGCTTTGGACGCGATGCGGTGGACACGGTGGATGCCGAGTCGGGAGTGCGCAAGCGCAATCTCTGGCCGTGGGCGCTGCTGGCGGCGCTGGCGTTCCTGTGCGTGGAGTGGGTGGTCTACAACCGCAAGGCGTACGTGTGATGCTGGCCGGACATTATCGTCGAGTTGCGCTGCTGCCGTTCTGGTCGGTCGTGTGGTTGTGTATCGGTTTGCTGCTGCTGGGCGGGCGCGAGGCGGTCGCTGAGCCGGAACCCGTGCTGGATGTGGCGGTCGGACACGGCGGAGCGGTGCGGCCGAACCACTATTTCCCAATCCGCGTGGAAATCTCGTGGGTTGGCAAGCCCGGTGAAGCGATGACCGGCGATCCGCTGGCGGCGCGAGTCGAAGTCCGCGTGCCCCAGGACAGCGTCTACTCCGCGCTGCTCACGCGCGATGTGACGATCCAGCCGGGCAAGAACTCGATCGCGGTCGTGTATGGACGATCGCTCGCGGATGTGAGCGACATCGAAGTGGCCCTGCGCGACAGTCGCGGCCGGCTGCTCGTGCAGGGGAAGGTGAATGCGTCGGGGATGGCCGGCTGGTGGACGATCGATGACGACCAGGCCATTGTGATGGCGGTGGGCAAGTCCACCATGCCCCGCAGCGGCTGGGTGTTTGATCACGGCAACGTCAGTCCGGTGAAGGTGGAAGAAGTCAAAGCGGCGGACCTGCCGCGCGAGTGGCCCGGATACGACGGCGTGTCGCTTGTGCTGCTCGAAGATCTCCAGCCGGACCGCCTCGATGCGATTCAGATTCGCACGCTGCTGGACTGGGTGCGGCAGGGCGGGCAACTGGCGATCACCGTGACGAATCAACTGCAAACGTACCGCAACGTGCTCGGCGATCTGAACTGGCCGATTTCGTTTGATGAATACAACTCGACTGAATTCAACCCGGCACTTGCGGAGGTGCTGCAGGGAGCGATCGCGCTGGGGCTCGATCCGAATGCGAAACTGCCGACGCCGGGCCGGGAGACGCTGTCGGTCAACAGCGAATCCGCCATGGGCTGGTACAACCAGTACCTGCCGACGCTGGAACGCGAGATTGCCGCGTTCAGCGGGCGGCATCTCTACACGCGGGCCATTGAACTTGCCCCGGAAGCGATCGAGTCCGGCTGGACTGTTCGGCAGGCGGAAGAGTGGTACAACCCGCTTCTCACGAAGAAGGCGGGGGGAACCAGGCGGCGAGGAAACATTGCCACGGGTCCCTACGGGCTTGGGTCGATCACACTCGTTGGAGTTGATCCGGCGTCACTGGCCGGCGGCGGCGCTCGCGAGCTGCGCGGTGTGGGCTGGTGGCATTGCCTCTCGCACGTCGGGTCGATCCTCACGGCGGTCTCTTCGACGCCGCCGCAGTCGGGCGCCTACTACGGCGGTTACCGGTCGGTCGACGCCACGCTGGCCACCACGGCCGTCAACGACATCATCGACAAGCTGAGCGCGCCTTTCGGGATCAGTCACGGGTTGTTTGGCGCGATCTCCATCGCGCTGTTGCTGCTGGTGCTGCTCATCGGTCCGGTTGATTATTTCGTGCTGCGGTGGACCTCGCGCGAACCGCTGACGTGGATCACCTGCCCGATCCTCGTGCTGCTGGCGTGCGGGGCGATCTACTTTGCGCAGGAGTCGGTCAGCTACGGTCGAGCCCGCGCCTCGCGCACGACGATCGTCGACGCCTGGTCGGGCGCTGCGCAGGGCACAGCCACGTCGTTTACGGCGATCTCATCAGCCCGCGGCGGGCGCTACGCGATCGACGGCTTGGGCGCGGGCGTCTGGCAGACGCCGACGTGCTGGAATCCGCCGTACTGGTATTACTATGGCGATGAAACCTCGACGACGACGACGCCGATTCGCCAGGGGTCGAGTGGCGCCAGCGTTGTCTCGATCGGCGTCCCATTGGAGAATGTGCGATGGCTTCAGGAGCGCGGCCCGATCGACCTGCCCGAGATCACCGGCGCGGTGCGCTTCGATCGCGCGCGTGACCGGGTCGAGGTTGATGTGAACGCCCCGGCCGGCTGGAGCGGGCGCGTGGTCGCCGTGGAATGGAACGAGGGGTGGTACCGGCGGGAAAGCGTGGAACTCTCGAGCGGCCGCGTTGCCGCTGCGACCATTCCGCGTGACCCGGGCGATCGAGACGCGGCCAAGTTGCGCAAGAGTCAGGGCACGGCGAATTCGTGGGGCTACTACCAGACCGACTGGGTGGCGGGCTGGGTCAATGATCTGTCGTTCCAGATTCCCGGGCATCGTGAGATTGGCAAGCGCCTGGCGGCGCTGGGGCCGGAGTACGCCGCCATCCTGATCTCGTTTGACCATCGCAGTGATGTGGAACTGACGCGCGACGGCTCGCCCGTGGAGACCGAGTGGAGCGAGACTCTGCAGTTGCGACTGATCGTCCCGGCCCAGCCGCTGGCTGCTGAAGCGAAAGGAAACGAGCCATGATTGAACTGAAGCACGTGACCAAGCGCTTCGGCTCGCTCACGGCTCTGGACAACCTCTCGCTGAAACTTGAGCGCGGCGATGTGTTCGGCTTCATCGGACCCAATGGAGCCGGCAAGAGCACGACGATGAAGATCCTGGCCTGCCTGCTCAAGCCCGAAAGCGGCTTTGCCAGCGTGTGCGGCATGCCGTGCGCGACGCACGGCCCGAAGATCCGGCGCCTCATCGGCTACATGCCCGATTTTCTCGGCGTCTACGCCGACCTGCGCGTGCACGAGTACCTCGACTTTTTTGCCTCGGCCTACGGGATGCCGCGGCGCGATCGCAAAAAGATCGTCGGTGACGTGCTCGACCTGACGGATCTCACTTCGAAGCGCGATGCGATGGTGGACAGCCTGTCGCGTGGCATGCAGCAGCGGCTGGGGGTGGCGCGCGTGCTCATCCACGATCCGGACGTGCTGCTGCTCGACGAGCCCGCGTCGGGCCTCGATCCGCGAGCGCGTATTGAGATCCGCAGCCTGCTCATGGAATTGCGCCGGATGGGCAAGACGATCATGGTGTCGTCGCACATCCTCTCCGAACTGCATGAGATGTGCAACACCATCGGCATCATCGAAAAGGGCCACCTGCTCTTCAGCGGGTCGATTGATGACGCGATCCGAAAGAGCGGCCTGCACAAGGGCATCGAACTTCGAGTTGATGACCACGAGAAAGCGGCGATCGTGCTGCGGGGCCTCGACGTCGTGACCTCTGTGGAAGTTGAAAACGATCGACTGGTCATCATGATCGAAGGCGAGCGCGAGGCGTCGCGCGCGGTTCCGGCCGCGCTGGTTGCCGCCGGTATCGGGCTGGAAGTCATGCAGCCGCGCACCGTGAAGCTCGAGGATGTTTTCCTCGTGCTGACCAAGGGAGAAGTCAGTTGACCGGAGCCTCAACCAGCGCGAATGCCGGATCGGCGCGGCGCGCTTCGCGGGCTGCGGCGCTGGTTCACGCTCTCGGCTGGCCCGTTCGGCTGCTCGGGGCCGGGTGGGGCCTGGTCGTCAATCCCATCCTGCTCAAAGAACTCAAGGTTTCGTCGCGGCGCAAGCGCACGTACTTTCTGCGGGCGGGCTACCTGCTGCTGCTCGTGACGGCGCTGCTCCTGACCTGGTGGGCGGTGATCCAGGGATCGATGACGCAGTCGACCGCGGAGGTGCTTCAGCGCCAGAGTCAGACGGGCGAGGCGCTCTCGCTGACGCTGGGCTGGATTCAGCTCGTCGTGCTCATCCTGGTCGCTCCGATGCTGACGGGATCGTGCGTGAGCGATGAGATCGAGGATCGCTCGCTGGATGTCCTGCTGATCACGCCACTGAGCGCTGCCCAAATTATCGTCGGCAAGATGCTCAGCCGCTTTGTGTACATTGGCCTGCTGGTGCTGCTCTCGGCGCCGCTGCTGCTGGCGATGCGCACCTATGGCGGCTTCACGCTTGATCAACTGATTCGCCTTGAGGCGTTGTCGCTGAGCACGGCGCTGCTGGGGGCGTCAGTCGCGATCCTGCTCTCGTGCTGGGAAGCGCGGGGGTGGAGGGCGGTGGCGATGACGTACTTCTGGCTGGCGCTGTGGTGGTTCGCGATCCCGCTCATTGCCGTCGCGTCCGTGTTTCTGGTCGTCGGCATCGTCAAACAGTTCATGCCGTGGCTGCCCACCGACGCGTGGGTCTTCGACTGGGAGGCGTATCCCTTCCTCATGATGCACATCAACCCGGTCGTGGCGATGGTTCTGTTGACGTACGAGACGAGCATGGGCAGCATCGTGCCCTGGCCGACCCAGTACGCGTTCATGACCATCAACGCGATCAACATCGGGTCATCCGCGGTGCTGCTGCTGTTGGCGGTTCCGCTGCTTCGGCGGACGGCGAACAAGCGCATGGCTGCGGCAGAGCAACATGCGGTGAACTGGATCGTCCGCCTGTTCCGCTGGCGCGGCGTTAGCGCGCCGCCGATCGCAGTGCCTGCCGCGGCAGGAGAATCGGCGGAGGCGGCGCCGAATCCGGTGGTCGTCGCTTCAGCGGCGGGATCGGCGGCTACTGGAAATGAGTTGGCCGTGCCCAAAGTCTGGGACAACGCCATCCTCTGGCGCGAGATGCGCTTCACGATCCTGCGGCGACCCATTACCGTCGCGGTGGTTTCGCTGCTGATCCTGGCGCTGCTCGCCTGGTACAACATCGAGGCGGAGGTTCGCAGTGAAGTCGATATGTTGGTGCCGCTGATTTTTCTGGCGATGATCGCGCAGCTGGTGGTCGCCTGTGTCGTGAGCCCGACGGTGATTGCCTCGGAACAGCAGGCGCGGTCGTGGGAAGTGCTGTTGTGCGTGCCGTTGAAGCCGATCACGATCCTGTGGACCAAGGCTCTGGGCTCGCTCAAGATCGCCATGATCCCGCTGGTGGTGCTGATGCTGGAGTTGCTGTACTACTCGTCGCGACACTCAGTGCTGCTGTTGCTGGCGCTTCAGTTGGCGGTGGTGTCGATTGCGTTCTCAATCCTGTTGGCCTGCACGGGCGCCGTGCTCAGCCTGTGGTTCAAGCGCAGCATGACCGCGATGGCGACCAATCTGGGACTGGCCATCATGCTCTGGGGTGGACTGCCGGCGGGGATCGGCCTGATCACGGCGCTGCGCGGCTGGAACAGCCGCGTTGACGACATGATCGGCGTGTCGCTTCTCATCAACCCGTTCTATTGGTTCGGAGTGATGAGCGAGTATCTCGGCTCGTCGGGCTGGCGTGGAGCGCCAGTGTACGACCTGCAGTTCTGGAACACCGAACTGAACCCCGCCGAATTCACCTGGCTGGTCCTCTTCGTTGGCACCGTGGTCAGCGCCGCGGGATTCGGCTTGCTCTACGCCGCTTCCACCTGGTTCAACCACTGGACCGGGCGCTCAAGCTGAGCCGCCGCCGCGCGTCGTGGCCGCGCGGCCTGAGACTCCTCCCGCATACACCCACCCGCCGCCGAACTCAGGCGCGACGATCGATTGTCCGGTAGACCGATTCGAGGTGGTCATACCAGCGTCCAACCTTGTTGGCGGCCGTGGATTCGCCATCGCCGGTCTTCTGGAGGTACTGCATGCCTTCGGAAAGGAATCGCATGCCATTCTCGAGTTCGGCCTTGGCGCGACTGGCGCTGATCGTGACGTCCTGGCCGTCGAGTCGATCCAGGCGATTGATCTGGCTGTTGACCTTGCCCAGACGGTCCGCCAGTTTGTCACTGGAGTTGCCGTTGTCGATCTCCTGTTGCATTCGATCGCGCATGGCGGTCAGCCGGTCGCGCATCGAGTCAACATCGATTGAGCCGCCGTACTGACTTCCCTGGATTTGAATTCCGATGCTGGACATCGCGTGCCTCCTTTGGGGGGCGAACGTGGGCTGACACGGAATCCATTCCGACATCGACCCGATGCTCTGAGTGCGGCCCTCCATGGCCTGCGGACTTCTTACTCATCGGCTGGATTGCAAATGGCGTACCACTCGAACAGCTTTGCCTGGCGCATTTGCAGGCCCGTCTGCTCTGTGGTACAGGCAAAAACTGCGCGTCCAAGTCGGCGGAGGTTGCGCCGAACGCGATGAAACTGCGTGTCGATGTCAGGCGTCGAGACGCGCGACCTGACGCCAGCGCCGCGTCATCCACAGCAGCGCCAGGATGCCCAGTGGGATGAAGATCACGACTTCGCCGGCTCGATCGAGGAGCACCGCGGCGTCGATGTGCGTGCTGAGCGTCGGGTCGGTCAGCAGCGGCCCGATCTTGGCGATGGCAAACTCGCGAAAGCCGACGCTGCCGATGGGAGCGAGGGTGGAGACCATGCTGAGGATGGTGAGATAGACCGCGTCGCGCGGGCTGAGGTCCACGCCGAGGATGGCAATCGCGAGGTAGAGACGCCCGCCGTAGGCCGCCATGTCCACAAGACGAAGGCTGACGGCGAGCGCGACGGCTCGGGGCACAGCAATCATCTTCGAGGCGCCCTGCCAGCGGCCGACGAGCAGCCGGTGCGAGCCGACCCACACCGAGAGCGAACATCCCGCTGCGAGCAGGGCCACCAGCGTGCCCAGCCACCACGCATCGACCTGCGGGCGGATCAGCGTCGCGGCGAGCACGCAGCCAAGCGTCATGAACATGAGCCCCGCCAGGGCCGCGTACCAGCCGAGCAGGATCGAGTATGGCAGGCGGTCGACCCGGCGATGGTGCGCGAGGCGCGTGAGCAGACCGAGGCGAATCGGGGCGTAATTGAGCAGATTGACGGCGGCGTTGACGCACTGGATGTCCCAGAGGGGAATCCGGGCGACCGGACGGATGATGGCCCAGAAGATGCCTCCGTTGGCGATGACGCTGACGAGCGTGCAGGCGAGCAGGGCAGCGTATTGCCACGGCGAAGCGTTGGCCAGACCGGCGAACTGCTGCTTGGTGATGGCGTCGTAGATGATCCACGCGAGCAGAGCCAGACCGAGAATGAAGCCGGCGATCTTGAGACCGAGCCGGCCGCGCGAATCGGGAAGTGGCGCTTCATCGGCCGCAGATGGTTCGGCGGGTTCAATGGGTGATTCAGTCACGAGCTGATCCCGTGCGATTGCGAACGCCGTGGCGGATGACGCGCAGCGCGGTCAGACCGTCGGACCACTTGATCTTTTTGCCTTCACCGACGGTGCGCGGGTGGTAGGACACGGGGACTTCCTCGATGCGCTCGCTGATCGCTGCGACGGCGGCAGTGATTTCGGGTTCGATGCCAAAGCGATCTTCTCTGAGCATCGGCAGGATGCGGCGCAAAACGGGAGCGGTGAAGAGTTTGTAGCAGCACTCCATGTCGGTGAGGTGCAGGCCGGTGCGCCAGTTGGAGAGTTCGGTGAGCAGGCGATTGCCAAAAGCATGGAGGCGCAGGGCAAAGGTGGCGGGCTCGTAGTGGGGGCCAAAGCGCGTGCCGAAGACGACGCGGGCGCGGCCCAGTTCGATGGGCTCCAGGAGTTTTTCGTAGTCGGCGGGGTTGTACTCGAGGTCCGCGTCCTGCACGAGGATCGCGTCGCTGTCGCGGGCATCTGCGAGCGCCCGGGCGAAGCCGGTGCGGATGGCGGCGCCCTTGCCGTGGTTGCGGTCGCGCTCACAGATTGTGTGTTGACTAGCCAATGTCCTCAGGAGGGTGGGCGTGCCATCGGTTGAGGCATCATTCACGAGAATGAGGTTCTTCGACCAACTTGGAGGGAGCGCAGCAGCATTGATGCGGCCCAGGCAGTCGAGCAGCGTGGCCTCTTCGTTGTAGACCGGGATGACAATGTGCAGCCGCGGCAAGGTCGCCTGAGGTTAGGAGGAATCCCACCGCGGAGTCACTCAAACGCGAAGAAAACCGGCCATGCGAAGGCGCAAGCGAGAGGCCTACACCGCCACCGCTTGCGGCACGTACCACCGATCGAGCACGGCTTTCCACTGGGCGATCGTGTGCACTTTGATGAACTCGTTCTTGACTGCTTCGGGTTGCGGGTGATGGTCGCTGAACTTGATGCCGAACTTCCGCATGAGTTTGCCGGCCGCATACTCGCCGTGCTCGGCCACGGAGAGTGAGAAGTGTTCGAGGAGCACATCGCGCTGTTCTTCGATGGTGGGGGCGGTCGGCGACTGGCCGGCCATGATCTGGCGCGCCTGGCGGAAGATCCAGGGGTTACCGATGCAGCCGCGCGCGACGCTCACCGCTTTGACGCCCGTCTCTTCGATCATGCGAAAGATGTCGGGCGCGGTCCAGATGTCGCCGGAGCCGAAGACGATCTTGTCGGGGTGGCGTGCCGTCAGGTCGCGCAGGAATGCCCAGCGGCTCGGGCCGATGTACTTCTGCACGACGGTGCGGCCGTGCACGGTGGCCCATGAGTAGCCGAGTTCGTAGAGCGCGATGAAGATGCGTTCGAAGTTGTCCGCGGCTTCATTCGAATCATCGGAGCCGCGCCGGAGTTTGACGGTGGTGGGGATGTGGTCGGGCACGGCGTCGCGCACGGCCTTGAGAACTTCGATCGCATCTTCAGGGTGCGAGAGGAAGTGCCCGCCACGACATTTGCGGGCGATCTTCTTCACCGGGCAGGCGAGATTGACGTCGATGACTTCATAGCCCATGCCGGCGAGCAGCGCGCCGGCTGCGGCCATTTCGTGCGGCTCGGTGCCGATGATCTGCCCGGCGAGAGGATGGTCTTCGGCGGTGGCGGGGACGTTGTCGGCGAGGACATCGAGATCAGCCTTGGCGAGCCCTTTGCCGCCCTGCAGGAGCATCCGATCGAGCAGGGCTTCGGTGATGCAGTAGGGCGCGCCGTGGCGGCGGGCGATGATGCGCATGGCGGCGTCGGAGTAGCCCGCGAGGCCCGCCTGGAAGAAAGGCGCGTCCATCGTGGGCAAGACTGAGCGGATGCGAGGATCGACTTGGAAGGCGTGCGACATCGGAGGATGTTATGTCAGATGACGCGGGTTGCTCGGCCCTCTCGCGCGGCAATGATTCGCCGGAGGGATGGTCGGCAGTTTCCGCAAGGAGTGTGTGATGGGCAAGGTCAGGTTGGCGGTGCAGATGATTCTCCTCGCGGCGATGGCGATGCAGACATCCTGCATGACCGGTGGACGCCTTACCGAGGGGACCGAGCCGCGTCCCTATCCGTACGACGCCGAGATCCTGAGCACCCTTGACGTGCAGATCTTCCGCGACGGGTCGCACATCGAGCTGGTCAATCACAGCACGCAGAGCCTGAGCGACTTCGATCTCTGGCTGAACGAGCGGTATGTGCGTCATATTGACCGTCTGCCGCCCGGAGGATCGGTCAAGCTCTCGCTCTACGAGTTCCTTGATGAGTACAGCGAGCCGTTCCGTGGCGGGGGAGTCTGGAGCACCCGGCTGCCCGAGCCGATTGTCAAAGCCGAGGTGCAGACGCCCGACGGGCTCGTGGGACTTATCTCGATTCCGGAGAGGCAGCGGTAAGCGGCGCGCCTGGATCGTCGGCCTGATCGCACAAAAAAGCGAGCAGCCGCGTTCATCATGAACGCGGCTGCTCGAGAGTCGACAGGTCGTCCGTGACCTGGTTGAGACGTCAGTGTCTCAGGCAGCGCGACGGCTGTAGCGGCGGGTGCCGGTACGGTTGCGGCTGGAGGTGCCGACCAGACGAAGGCCCGTCGTGCGACGAGTCTTGTTGCTCTTGCGGGTCTTGTTGGTGTACTTGCGCGTGGTCTTGCCCGTGGTCGGCTTGATCGTGTGATTCCACGTGCCGTTGCTGGCCCAGTTGCCGTACTGACCGGGGACGGTCTTGTAGTTCGACTTGGTGTTGGGATTGAAGTTGCCGGGCTTGCTGTAGCACTTGCTGAAGCAGTTGCTGATGTAGTAGCACAGCTGCTTGGTCGTCCAGTTGTAGCACTGGGCGGGGGTGACCCAACCCTGCTGGAGGGCGTACTGGATGAACTGAGGCCAAATCGTGGCTTCCGTCTTCTTCCAGTTCTTGCTGTTGGTCTTGCAGGTGAAGGTGGGGAACCAGAAGGTCTTGTTGTTGAACTTGGTGTTGAACGCGTAGCCGTTCTTCTTCAGGTTGCTCCACACGAACGCGGGGGTCTTGCGGTACTTGGCGGCGATGTTCTCGACGACGCTGTAGGGCGTCTTGCCGTTCTGAACGCTCGTCTTGAAGGTGCGGCCAAAGTTGTACGTCTTGCTCATGATGACTCCTCAGTCATGCGGCACGGGTCGTTGTGTGGTGACCTCATTGTGCCTGGTTTGCGAATGTCGGGAGGACTGTCAGGTTCGGATCAGTCACTGGCGTTCGGCGAGCACACGGCGTCGTCGCGATGCCTTCTCGATCCATCCACCCCTGCGGTTCAGTCTGCTCCTGACGCCAATCGATCCAGTTCCATGTGCGGGATCTCCCGCAACGCCAGTGCTTATCGACCGCGAAGGGGATGGGAATAACTCAACTTGCAAAAGTTGTCTGAAACGTCCGGTAAGGCTTATCTGCTGTTTTCGCGGCGTTTCTGATCCTTGGCGATTCTAAGGTGTTCTGAATCAACACCTTGTGCGCAGCGTCGGCGACCGGTTGAGCGCAGGGCGGCGTTCAGCGCGCGAGAAACATTTTTGCGAACCGTCTGAGGAAATCTTCACTCAGTGCTGCGGCGCGGTGAAGACTTCGATCGTCCCATCATCATGGAAGATGGCGACTCGGTCGGGATGTTGCGTCCAGAGATGGTCGCCGAGATGCTCGGGTCGGTACCAGAAAGTCGGGATGGTCATCTCGTCTTTGGCGAAGCGGTCGAGGTACTTGCACACGGCATGACAGCAGAAGAGCCCGATCGTCGTCGTCTCGAATTCCTCTTCGCCTTCGGGCACGACTGCATCGTGCGTCAGGATGTCAGCAAAGTACCTGGCCCGCTGTGGTGTGAGCCGCCACTCAAACAGCGCCACTGCGGAGTCTTCCGCCCCGTGGAAGCGCCACTCCACGTATTCGGCGATGCTCGGCGCGTTCTCGGCGATGACATCTCGACTCCGGCGGAGGTCTTCGCGTTTGATGCCGAACTGTCCCGCCGGATCCCAGAACACGGTTTCGGCGCCGGGTTGAAGCACGCGCAGGCCCGTGTGCGTGCCATGCACCTGCCCCTGGCAGATGAGCACCTGCAGCGCCGGCCCAGCCCGGTCAAACTCGGCGGAATCACGCGTTGTGGCACGCTGTGGCTGCCACTGGGCCGGGGCCTGCGGGCCCGGCGAGGCACACCCAGCCGGCCCGAGCAGCCCGAGCAGGCTGAGCAAGGTGAGGTAGAGAAGAACACATCTGACGCACTGGTGCATGGGAAGAACCTGTTGTGACTATGGTTATGCGGGCCCTGTCGGCCCATCCCGGCGGTCAAATCAAGGCAATAAGCGGTCTGTCGCGACGTTGAACCCAATGGAAAAGGCATGGACGAAGCGCTGGACACCACCTTGGAATCAGCCTCGCGGGGTGACCAGAGCGCCTGGCGAAGAATCGTTGACCAGTATGCGCCTCGCGTCTATGGCCTGCTCAAGTCGCAATGCGGCGACGCTGAACTCGCGGAGGAAATCGCGCAGAGCGTCTTCTGCACGGTGGCCGCGAAACTGACCGGGGATCAGGGCTATGTCGAGCAGGGAAAGTTTGAAGCATGGATCTTTCGCATCGCCGTCAATCGGCTGCGCGATGAGATTCGTCGCAAGCGCCGTCAGGCCGTCAATGTGGACCACGCCGCGCTGGAAGAGCGTGCGGCTCGGCCGACCATCGACGGCGTCTCGCCCCGCGACGACACTGCACGCCGCGCCCTGCGCGATGCAATGGCCCGGCTGTCCCCCGCCGACCGGCAGATCATTGAGTATCGATACATCGGGGGACTCAGTTTCAAGCAGATGGCTGAGCTGCTCGAAGAACCTCTCGGCACCGTTCTCGCCCGGCAACACCGGGCCTTGCGGAAACTCCGGGACCTTCTCGGCGACTCGTTCGATGCGGATGACCGCGCGGGCCGCACCGGAAAGGTGGGATGATCATGGTTGAACACTACAGACCCCCTGAGCCGGACGCTCAACTCGAAGCCCTCGACGAGCAATTGATCGAGCACCACGCGCCAGGCAACGAGGCGTTCCTTGTCGCCGGTCGGATCTTCGAAGCCAGTCGGGCGCATCTTGCCCGCGCCGATGCGGCCGCCCGGCCCCATCTGCGGCTGGTGGATGAAGACGGTCCGTCGATGTTGCCGGTGCGGGCGTGGTCGGCGTGGCCGATCATGGCGGCCCTGGCCGCGCTCGTGGTGCTCGCCACGACGATTGCCATTCTCTTCAGCGTTCAGGCGACCCGCAACAACCGGTCGGACGATGTCGCCACGGACACGCCGGTCGAGTCCGGCGAGTATGCAGCCGTGGATGAGCAGTTTGAGAGTGAGTTCAACGTCGCCACCAGCGCGCTCATGAGCGACATCTCGGCTTCGGTCGATTCGCTTGTGACCAGCGGTGACGAATGGGCATACGGTTCGCTGTCGAGCGAATTGCAGACGGCAACGTCGAATCTCTGGGAGGATCTGGATTCTTTCTAGTTCGGCTGAGTTGGCGGCCGCGAGCCGCTTTCGACATTGGCCAACGGGTTGGCCGGGAGTATGCAAGTGCACATCAGAAACAGAACATGGATGGGGCTGGTTGGCCTTGCCGCCACCACCCTGATCGCCTCAAACGTGCTGGCCCAGGATCGCCCGCGTGCCGAGCCAGCGCCGCAGCCACCCGTGGGTGAGGCGCCGCCTGCGGGGGGCGAAGTGCAGATTACCCTGCGGCCCCTTGGCGACGGTCGCTTCGAGGTCTACATCGACGGCAATCGCGTCGAGGGACGAGTGGGTGAGCGGCTGCTGCGTGCCCTTGCGGATCAGCGCGGCGAGGCTGGGCGACGCGTGCCGCCCGGCGACGGCGCCGGCCCGGTCGATCGTCCGATGCGCGGCAATCGTGGTTTCCAGGGCGACGCGCCTCCGGGAGATCGACCGGCAGGACCACCCGGAGCGGACCGGCCGGAGACCGACGAGATGCCGGCCTTCCGTCAGCGCGTCGGGCAGTACTACGACGGTCCGATCCCCGAACTTACCGATGACCTGCTCAAGGAAGTCATGGCGGTCATCAAGGATTTTGATGAAGCCCTCTACACCCGGCTGTCCAGCGCCATGGAGAGCAATCCGGAGGCCGTGAAGAGCCGGCTCAAGCTCGACCTGCGCCGCTGGATGGCGGCCGTCGAACTCAAGCGCACCGACCCTGAACTCTACGAACTCAATGTGAAGGATCGCCAGTACTCGCATGAAACGAGTCGGCTCGTCGGCGAGTTTTTTGCCGCCAGGCGCCAGAACGAGACGGACCGGCTCGAAGCGATCCGCAGCGAACTCGATTCGATCGTCGGCAAGCACTTTGACGTACGCCAGAAGTTGCGCGAGCGCGATCTGTCGCAACTCGAGCAGCGGCTGGAGTTCCTGCGCAAGCAGGTGCAGCAGCGCCGCGAGCGCCGGGCGGAGATCATCAAGGAGCACCTCAGCCAGTTGTTCGGCGGGCCCGCAGGGGATTTCTGATTCCACCTGTCTGTGCGTCAGAAGCAGCCAGATCTTCACCAGATCGTCTCGGCGGTCGGCTATGATCGCCGGACATGGCTGCGCCAAGTGCAAACCAGGCTGGCACGACTCTCCGCCGCACCGGACTGCGGCTGTGGGTGGTCGGCGCGATCGCGCTGCTGCTCATCGGCGGCGCCTGTATCGGCTCGCTGCCCTACACACTCGGCGCCGGAATCGATCCGCTCGAACCCTCGGGCCGCTCGAGAGCCCGCTACGACATCCAGTCGCTGGATGTGAATCTGCTCCCGCCGCCCTGGGGTGGTCGGGATACTGATGATGAAGCGAAGTACGCGGCGTTCGCGCAGCGCGTGAAAAGCGCTTCCACCACCGCAAACGTCGAGGTGTCCACGCCGCGCTTCTGGCTGGGGACGGATCCGCTCGGCCGTGATTTTCTCACCCGGCTCCTGCTTGGTGGGGCGGTGAGTCTGGGAATCGGCGTGGCTGCGGCAACCATCTCCGTCTTCATCGGCACGCTGTGGGGCATGATCGCCGGATACGTCGGTGGCAAGACGGACGCGTTCATGATGCGCATCGTCGATGTGCTCTATGGCCTGCCGTATGTGTTGCTTGTTGTCCTGCTCGCCGTTGGCGTGGATGGACTGGTCGAGAAAGTCGAGGCGCGTGCGATCGCCAAACAGGCTCAGGCTGCGGCGGCGGGTGAGGCTCTCCATGCGTCCGCGTGGCTGACGTTCATTCAGAACAACGGCACTCTCATCAACGTGCTGACGCTGCTCATCGCCATCGGCGGCGTGAGCTGGCTGACCATGGCGCGCGTCATTCGCGGGCAGGTGCTCAGCCTCAAGGCCCAGCCGTTCATGGAATCGTGCCGCGCGATCGGCGTGCCGACGCGACTGCAGTTCACGCGTCACCTGCTGCCCAATCTGCTCGGGCCGATCATCGTGTATGCGACACTGACGGTGCCGCAGGCGATTCTGCAGGAGTCGTTCCTGTCGTTTCTGGGCATTGGCATCCAGGCGCCGCTGCCCAGTTGGGGTAATCTGGCCGCAGAAGGGCTGACGCAGCTCAATCCGGTCGAGTCCCGGTGGTGGCTGCTGCTCTTTCCCTGCCTGCTGCTCGCGATGACTCTGCTGGCGCTGAACTTCATCGGGGAAGGGCTGCGCGAGGCATTTGATCCCAAACAACGGACGTTACCACAGGCTTGACATTGACCGATCTCGCACCCTCGCACATCCCGACTGATTCGGCCGTCGAAGACGTTGAGCAACCACTGCTCGAAGTGGCGGATCTTGCGGTGTCGTTTGACAACGGGGCTTTGCCGCGCATCGCCGCCGTCAACGGAGTTCATCTGAGCATCTATCCGAACCAGACGCTGGCGGTGGTGGGGGAGTCGGGGTGCGGCAAATCGGTGACGGCGATGAGTACGCTGCAGTTGATCCCCACGCCGCCGGGGCGCATCGATCGCGGTGCGATTCTGTTTGGCGGGCGCGATCTGCTGAGCCTGACGCCGCGCGAAATGCGCGACGTGCGCGGCGCGCAGATTGCAATGATCTTTCAGGAGCCGATGACGAGCCTGAATCCGGTCTACACGATCGGGGATCAGATCATGGAGGCAATCCTGTTGCACCAGCAGGTGGGCCGCGCGGAGGCGCGTGACATTGCCGCCAAGGCGCTGACCGACGTGGGCATCAAGGACGCGGCGCGGCGACTCAGGGCCTACCCGCACCAGTTTTCCGGCGGGATGCGCCAACGCGTCATGATCGCCATGGCGCTGGCGTGTCAACCCAGGCTCCTGCTCGCCGACGAGCCGACCACGGCGCTGGACGTGACGATCCAGGCGCAGATTCTCGACTTGCTCGATGACCTCAAGCGGGCTCGACACATGGCGATGATGCTCATCAGCCACAACCTCGGCGTCGTGGCGGAAAACAGCGACGTGGTCTGCGTGATGTACGCCGGCCGCGTGGTGGAGTACGCCAATGTCAACGATCTGTTCGCCAAACCGCTGCATCCGTACACGCGCGGGCTCTTGCGGTCGATACCCAAACTCGGCGAGCGGCACGATCGGCTGGTGACGATCCGCGATGTGATCGACGACCCGGAGCAGTTTGAGCGCTTCGGCGCCGGTGTGCGGCCGTGGTGGCCCGAGCATGATCCGCCGGACGAGATGGCCCGCCGGCCGGGGCTGGATGTCTTTCGCCTGCATGAGATCGAGCCCAGCCACTGGATCGGCTGCTGGAACACTGAAGCGATCGCCGATCTGCCGCACCGCCGGCCCAACGTGCCCTTCCGGCGCGAGAGCGTTGCCGAGGCGAGCGAGTCGGTTGCCGCTGACGCGGCCTCGTGAGCGATACCATTGCCGCTCAATCGCAAGGATCACCGGACATGGACAATCCGATCTGGGGAGATGACTGGGCGCAGGTTCGCGCGAACTGGACGCTCGATCCCGAGGTGACGTTTCTGAATCATGGCTCGTTCGGCGCGACGCCGCGCTGCGTGCAGGATGTGCAGTCGCAACTGCGCGCCGAGATGGAACGCCAGCCGGTGCTGTTCCTCGATCGCACGTTGCGCGGCAAGTTGGATCAATCGCTGGCGGCGGTTGGTTCGCTGCTGGGTACGAGTCTGAAGAATCTGGCGTTTGTTCCCAACGCGACCTATGGCATCAACTCGGTTGTCAAGTCGCTTGCTTTCGGGCCGGGCGATGAACTGCTCATCGTCGAGCACGGGTATGGTGCGATCATCAAGACGCTGCAGTGCGTGGCGGATCGAACGGGGGCGAAGGTGGTGCTCGTGCCGATTCCGTTTCCGGTGGAGTCGCCGGATGAGATCGCGAGCGTCGTGATCGCGGCTCTCAATGAACGCACTCGATTTGTGGTCATTGATCAGATTACTTCGCCGACGGCGATGATCCTGCCGGTCAAGCCGATCGTTGATGCCTGCCGGGAGCGCGGCATCTACGTGATGGTGGATGGGGCTCACGCTCCGGGAATGCTGCCATTCAATCTCGATGCAATGGCGCCGGACTTCTGGTCGGGCAACCTGCACAAGTGGGTGTGTGCTCCCAAGGGGGCGGCGGTGCTCTACGTGCGGCCCGGGTTGGCCAGGCGCATCGAGCCGGTCGTGACTTCGCACAACTTCGGCATGAAGTTCCCTGAAGAGTTCTTCTGGACCGGGACGGATGACCCGACGCCCTATGTTTGCGTTCGCGCCGCGATCGAATTCATGGCCGGGTTGGGCTGGGCTCGAGTGCACTCGCACAACCATGCGCTGGCGCGGTACGGCCGGCGCGTGGTCGCCGAGATGATCGGTGGCCGTCTGCCGGTGCCGGATTCAACTGCGTATTTCGGCTCGATGGCGATCGTCGAGTTTCCGTCGAAGGTGAAGTTCAAGACGATCGAGGAGGCTCGCGCGTTCCAGGGTCGCCTCTACGAGCAGTATCGCATCGAGGTGCCGATGATGGTGATCGACAACCGATCGCTGCTGCGCCTCTCCGCGCAGGTCTACAACGCACCAGTCCAGTATGAGCGGCTCGGCGAAGCGCTGCGCGCGATGTTGAAGTAGTCACGCCGTTAAGCCAGTGATCACGGCGTCGACTTCAATCTCGACCCGACACTCGGGCGAAGCGAGAGCGCTGACCGCCACCGTCGTGTTCGCGGGTCGAATGTCGGCGAACACCTCATGGTGGGCGCGGCCGACGGCTTCGAGATCATCCATGTCGACGAGGAAGACCCGCACCCGCACGACATCCTGCAGCGACGCACCGGCCTGCTGCAGCGCGCGGCCGATCTTGGCCAGCACGTAACGGGTCTGCTCTTGGGCATTGCCGGGGGCGTGGATCCGGCCGGATTCATCGGAAGCGATGGTCCCTGAGACGAAGACGAGTCCGCCGACCCGCACCGCGCGGCTGTAGCCGACTTTTTTCTCCCACGGCGTCCCCGATGAGATGTTCTGGCGCTCAACGGTCATCAGATGGCCTCCGGTGAATCTCGATTATGGTACAAATGCAGCCACGACCACCATGGCGTAGATCAGGATGGCAATCGCGGTCTTGATGACGGTCCCCACGGCTTTGCCCGTGGCGGCCGCGCTGCCGATGGTCATGTGTGAGCGCCAGTGACGATTGCCCGTGCTGAATTCGCCGATGATTGCTCCAACACCAGCGCCGACGACGCCCCAGATGATGGCGCCGATGACAGGCGGAAAGGCCGCTCCCGCGATCGCACCGACCACCCCGCCGATGAGCGCGCCGACCCCGGCGCTTCGCGTGCCGCCCCCTTGGCGCGTGCCGACGGCTCCCGCGGCAAACTCAACGATCTCGCCAACGATGGCCAGTACCAGGCACACGCCGAGCGTCCACCAGTTGAACGTGTCGTGCGCGGCCCATTGGGCCAGCAGAGCGAGGGCGATGATGAACCATGTCCCGGGCAGCCCGATCAGGGTGAGCGCGGGGCCAAAGAGGCCGAGGATGCTGACGGCGAAGGCGAGTACCCAGTACACATCAACTCTTTGGAGAAACCGTCAATAGAGTTGCGGCCACTGCCAGGCGATATCCGGCGTCAACATGATGATGATGAAGACAAACAGCGCTGTGGGCGCCGCCAGGATCAGGTTGAGTTTCCAGCCGTCAAAGCGCAGGTGCATGAAGTAGGCGCCGACCATGGCGGCCTTGATGATCGCGAGCACGGCCAGCACGCCGATGCGCATCGCCCAGCCCGAAGACTGAAACCGCTCCGTCGGGGCCATCGCGAGCGCGGCCTGCCGCACGTTTGCATCCACGTCCGCGCCCTGGTAGGCGTCAGGAGCGAGCACGGAGGGGGTCATCGGATCGTGGCCCACGCCCTTGATGTGCACGAGTTCGGGGATGCACACTTCGATCGCCGTGAGAATCACCAGCCAGATGAAGATGGCGATGTAGTTCGGGTGGTGGCTGTGCCCCGAAGCGTGCGTCGAAATGGATGCGGCAGTCGCAGTCGTCATGGTCTTGATTCACCCGTTCGAATGGACAGAGGTGCTCTTTGGCGCGGGCCTCACATGAGGTAGACGATGGTAAACAGGATGATCCAGACAAGGTCGACGAAGTGCCAGTAGAGTCCGACGACCTCGATCGCCATCGTGCCGGCCTTGCGGACGGCGTAGAGCGCCAGAATGGCGATCAACGCGACGACGCCGCCAAAGACGTGGAATCCGTGGAATCCGGTCATGATGTAGAACGTGCTGGTGAAGTTGTCCCGGCTGGGCACGAAACCTTCGGGATAGAGGTTCTGATGCCGACCGATCGTGCGCAGTGCCGAGCCTTCTTTGGAATCGGCAGGGAACAGAGCAGCGAGTGCGATCGTCTCTTCCAGGACGCGGCGATCCCACTCCTTGAGGACTTCCAGCTTGGAGGGGGCTGCCGTCTTCTTGACGTCGGGGCGACCCTCGGCGAGGAGACTATGGAGCTTGATCAACTGCTCATTCTGCCTGGCTTCCTCGGTCTGACCCATCGAGGCGAGGATGATCTGCGGGGCCGCGGCGGCGGCGTGGCCGGAGCCTTCCTCCACGGCCAGGCCCCGCTCAGCCATCATGTGCTCGACGTTCTCGAGGAGCGCGTGCGATGGGGCGTGGAGGAGATGGCGGTATTCGTAGACCTGGATGCCGACGAACAGGGCGCCCCCGAAGATGGTGGCCGTCAGGAACTTCATGGCCTTTCCGCGATCCCCCGCGTCGGACCACTGGAACGCCTTGACCATGGTCACCGACGAGCAGATGAGCAGGAAGGTGTTGAAGGCCGTGATGCGGACGGCGAGGATGTCGTAGGGGTTGGGCCACCCGGCCGTGCCAAATCGGATGACGATGTACGCCCCGATCAGGCCGGCAAAGAACATGACCTCGCTGACCAGAAAGAGCCACATACACAGTTTGACATTGGGAAGGCCAATGGCGGGGGGCATGGTGTCGTCGTGCCCGTGACTGTGATCGTGACCCGAAACGCCGTGATGAGGGATCGCTGTACTCATAGAGGGCCAGATGGTATCTGCCATGAGGCGCTCCGCCAAGCGACCAGCGCCCTCAATTCCTCATCGACACAATGGTGAAATGTGGACCGCAATGTTCACTTGAGAAAGGGGGGGAAGATCATGC
This sequence comes from Planctomycetaceae bacterium, assembly GCA_040255465.1. Classification (GTDB taxonomy): domain Bacteria; phylum Planctomycetota; class Phycisphaerae; order Phycisphaerales; family UBA5793; genus UBA5793. The sequence goes on along the minus strand of JBDZVA010000010.1, from coordinate 37,796 downwards.
CTCAAAAGTAGCCGCAGGGTGTTCCCATGGGAAATCCAGCGCGTATCATCAGCCTCGACGGGGCTTGTGAATAATTGCACAGACGTTTTTTGGATTCACGGCCTGGCAGCCGCAGAGGCGCCAGCCACACCAGATTGAAAGGGTATCTGAATGAGACGGTTGACAGGAATGATGATGGTTGCGGCGGCGGTTGGAATGGTTGGCCTGAGTGCCGGCGCGACGCTCGCCGACGGGACGGTCAAGGGAAAAATAAACTTTGACGGCAAGATGGCCAAGCCCAAGCCGATCCGCGTTTCTGCTGACGCGTTCTGCATGCAGGCTCACCAGGAGAAGCCACTTACGGCCGAAACGTACGTCTTCAACATGGAGAAGGCGACGCTCTGCAACGTTGTCGTGTACGTCAAGGGACCGGTCAAGGGAACGTTCGAAGTCCCCAGCAAGCCGGTGGTCATTGACCAGGTCGGCTGCCAGTACATTCCGCACGTCGTGGGCGCCATGGTCGGTCAGACGGTCGAGTTTCACAACTCCGACTCCACCGCCCACAACCTGAAGTTCACGAGCGAGAAGAACGGCCAGTTTAACGAGGGCCAGCCGGTCAAGGGCATGGTCAAGGACGTCAAGTTTGACAGTCCTGAGAGCCACATGCACCTCGCGTGCAACGTGCATGCCTGGATGAACGCCTACATTTTCACGTTTGACCACCCGTTCTTCGCGGTGAGCGATGAGAACGGCGAGTACGAAATCAAGGGCTTGCCCGCAGGCAAGTACACCCTTTCAGTGTGGCATGAGTTCGACAAGTTCACCCCGGTCCAGGAAGAGATTTCCTTTGAAGTGACCGACGGCGGAACGGCGGAAGTCGACTTCACTTACCAGCCGCCCAAGTAGTGGTTCTACTTCGGCGAAACAGACGTGGATAACCCGGCGCCCGCGACAGCGATCCTGTTGCGGGCGTTTGCGGCTTTGATCATTTCAGCGAGAGGCTTGCAGCGACTATGAAGCGATGTGTTCCTCTACTCGGATGCCTGGCAATCGGTCTCGCTTCCGCGCCGGCACTGGCGAAGTACGGCACGGGCGATCCGTCGCTCTGGCATCCGCTTCGCAAGGCGGTGACCGATGTCGGCTTTGACATTGATCGACTGTACTGGGGCATCCTGCTTCTGACGGGCGCGGTCTTCATCGCCGTGCAGTTGCTGCTGCTCTACTTCACCTTCCGCTATCGGGCGGTGCCCGGCGGCAAGGCGAAGTTCATCCACGGCAACAACAAGCTCGAAGCCACGTGGACGATTATTCCGTCGGTGATCCTCGTCCTCATCGCCGCGTTGAGCAAGAGCACCTGGGATGAGATCCGCTTCGACGCGCCGACGAGTGAAGACACCGTTCGCATCGAGTGCGTCGCGCAGCAGTTTGCGTGGTACTTCCGCTATCCGGGAAACGACGGCCAGTTTGGCCCGCGCAACGCCGTAGCGCTGGCCGAGGCTCGCGCCAACAACGATCTCTCCGATCCGATCATGGTTGATCGCGAAGCGGTTCCGGCGAACTGGACGGGCGAGAATCCTCCGGGCGCCGATGACTACACGAATCAGGCGGAGCTGCGCATCCCTGCGGATCGTCCCGTGCGCATCCTGCTCACGAGCAATGACGTGTTGCACTCCTTCTTTGTTCCCGAGTTCCGGGTCAAGCATGACGCAGTGCCGGGGATGAACGGCGGGCGTCTCTGGTTCGAAGTGCCCTGGGAAAACGTGAAGAATCACGGTTACTTCGATCTGGTGTGCGCTGAGTTGTGCGGACTCCAGCACTACTCGATGCGCGGCCGCATCATCGTCATGCCCAGCGGCCCGATCAATCCCGAGGCTTTGGCCAAGGACGCGGCGACCTGGCTGACGGAGTACGACGACGATGAGTTCGCCGTGCGCGACTGGCTCGACAAGCAGACGTGGGAGACGTATGTGCATGTCATGTCCAAGATCACGCTGGCGCAGCAGACCGCATCCGCGGACGAAGGCTATTGAGAAGAGCCGACCTCCAGCGGTTGTGGCGCCGCTGGATGGACCTGAACCCGATTGCGAGCGGCTCACACCCGAGCCGCGAAACTTCCATCAGAGGCACGAGCACGAATCATGACCACGCTTCCGGTTGATCACGCTTCGCACGCACACGATCACGCGCACCACGAGATCGGGTTCATTCGCAAGTACGTCTTTTCGATGGACCACAAGGTCATCGGCATTCAGTTCCTCTTCACCTCGCTGCTGCTGATGGTAGTCGGCGGGCTGCTGGCGCTGGCCGTGCGGTGGCAGATCGCCTGGCCCTTCGATTCGGTGAACCCGATTCCCGGCTTGTCCGGCAAGTTCTTCCAGGCGACGACGCAGTCGGCTCCGATCACCGGCGACTTCTACAACATGCTCTTCACCATGCATGCGACGTTCATGATCTTCTTCGTGATCATCCCGCTGCTCATGGGAGCCTTCGCCAACACGCTCATCCCGCTGCAGATCGGCGCCAAGGACATGGCCTTTCCGCTGCTCAACATGCTCTCCTTCTGGCTGGCGCTGAGCGGAGGCGCCGTGATGATCGCCGCGTTCTACTACGGCGGGGCCCAGGGCGGCTGGACGAGCTATCCGCCGCTCTCGCTGGCGACCTTCTCGGGCCAGGCGCAAACCTTATGGTTGATCTCGCTGCTGCTCGTTGGTTCGAGCAGTCTCATGGGCGCGATCAACTACCTGACGACGATTCTGAACCTGCGCTGCCCGGGCATGACGATGTTCCGCATGCCGCTGACGGTGTGGTCGATGTTCATCACTTCGATCCTGATTCTCATGAGCACGCCGGTGCTGACCGCTGCATTCCTCATGCTCATCTTTGACCGGCATGTGGGAACCTCGTTCTTCACGATCTCGTCGGCGGTGCGGGCAGGCGCCGAGGCTTCGACGCTCGACTCGGGCCAGCCGCTGATGTGGCAGCACCTGTTCTGGTTCTACAGCCACCCGGCGGTGTACATCATGATCCTGCCCTCGATGGGCATGACTTCGGACATCCTCGCGACCTTCTCGCGCAAACCGATCTTCGGCTACAAGCCGATGGTCTTCGCCATCGCCGGCATCGCGTTCCTCGGCTACATCGTCTGGGGCCACCACATGTTCGCGTCGGGCATGAATCCGATCCTCGGCACCGCGTTCATGGCGTCGACGATCCTCATCGCCGTGCCCTCGGCCATCAAGACCTTCAACTGGCTCGGCACGCTCTGGGGCGGGCAGATTCACTACAGCCCGGCGATGCTCTTCGCCCTCGGGTTCGTCTCGATGTTCGTCATCGGCGGCTTGTCGGGCATCTTCATGGCCGCAGCCCCGGTCGACATCTACTTCCATGACACGTACTTCATCGTCGGGCACATTCATTACGTGCTCTTCGGCGGCTCGCTGTTGGGCATCTTCGCGGGCATCTATTACTGGTATCCGAAGATGTTCGGCCGGATGCTCAACCAGCGCCTGGGCGTGGTGCACTTCTGGCTGACGCTCATCGGCTTCAACCTGACGTTCTTCACCATGCACATCATCGGCATCGGCGCTCACCCGCGCCGGTACGCGACGATTCTCGAGTACCCCTCACTGGAGCACCTCCAGCCGCTCAATATCTTCATGACCATCGGCGCGCTGATGCTCGGCATGGGCCAGATTCCATTCGTCATCAACTTCTTCTGCTCGCTGGGCAAATACGGCAATCGCTTCATCGTCTATCCGCTGATCGTGATGCTGCTCCAGATGACCCCGCTCAAACTGGCCTCGCTGCTGTGGGGCCTGGGCGGCGAATCGCGCACCTTCCTGATCCCCATCGTTGCGTTTGCCTTACTCTTTGCGCTTATGGCCCTCATCGACATGCTCATCGTGACAGTGGCCAGGTTCGACTGGGGACAGATCGCCAACAGAGCGCTGCTCGTGGCGACCTGGCTCATCGCCATTCCGCTCTTCATGTTCCCGGTGTTCGGCAAGGGTGATTTCTGGGAGTGGATGGGCGTCAACAGCACAACCTACGTGATGTCGTCCGATGATTTCATCCGCTCGCCGATGCAGCCCTATGCCATGACGGTCGATGCCTCGCGGACTGAGCCTTCGACGATCCTCAAGAACGAGGCGACGGGGGAGCCGGCTCAGATGCCGGTGGCGACCAGTTACATTCTCAACTTCAACAAGTTCTACGATGCCGCCAAGAGCGCCAATGTCGACTGGACGTCGACGCCGCTGGGCGCGGTCGTCAAGGCGTCACCCAAGACGTACAACCAGGTGACCGTGAGCACCGAGCTGATTGCATCGCTTCCCGAAGACGTCCGGTCGCTGGTTGAGGCCAATCGCCTCATGGTGACGGGCTCGACGGCGGAGATCGCCAGACTCGACCACGCGAAGAACCAACTCGTCTCTCGCACGTGGAAGAGCCCGAGCACGGGCCAGTTCCGCATCGTGGTCTGGTCGAATGTGATGCTGGGCTGGATCTGCACGGGCTTGACGGCCGTCGTCGGACTGGTGTGGTTCATGGCGTGGGGCCGCAAGGACATGGCGTTCGGCCGGCCCAACGGGTCGAACCCGTGGCGGGCCAACTCACTGGAGTGGTACGCGACCAGCCCGCCGTGGCACGAAAACTTCCACGAGACGCCGGTCGTTCACCGAGGTCCATACGAATTCTCCTCCCCGGCGGCTCATCACTGCGGCCGCGACGACTATCTGCCGCAGTGGGACGAACTGCCCGAAGGAGTGTCTGAGCCAAGCGGTCACTGAGGCTGGGGGTGCGACGGACTCGATCCGGAGCACCATGCCAGGGGCGCCCGCGGGTAAGAAGGTGTGTCAGTGTTGCATTCGGGTGCTGCCGGTGTCAGTCCGAAGTCGAGTTCTCCATTGGGTGAATTCGGCGCGCCTGATCGCGCCCATGTGGTCGATCGGGCGCTGCCTCGCGGCATGTTCCTGGCGACATGCGTCTGGGTGATTGCGTTCGTGGCTCGGCTCCCGCAGGTGAGTCTTGACAGCCGCGCGCTGCTGGCTGTCCTGCTGGGCGTGCTGACGCTGGGCGCTGTGGTGATCGGATGGCGCACGCGGTCGATCGCCGTCACCGTCGGCTCACTGCTGATCGCCGGCCTCGCGAATTGCCTGCTGGTTTCTTCAGTCATTCACAGCGGAGACAGTTCATCATCGGCGGTCAGCCGCGTGAGTCTCTCAGACTGGGCCTGGATCCCCGGCAACCTCATCGCGGCAGGACTCATCGGACTGCTGATGGGGGGCCTGGGCCGCGCATTGGCCGGAACCCGACCTCCACGCCCAATCGAGACGGCGACCCGCTCGCAGGCGATGCTCGCGACGCTGGTCGTCTTCACCACGCTCGTGCTGGTCTCCGTCGGCAGCCTCGTGACTTCGCTCGAAGTCGGTCTGTCTGTTCCCGACTGGCCGACGAGTTACGGCTACAACATGTTCCTCTTCCCGTTCACCAAGATGGTGGGAGGGATCTACTACGAACACGCGCACCGACTCATCGGCACACTCGTGGGCATGCAGGTGCTCACGCTGTGCATCTGGCTGTTGATCCGTCCGCCGCACGCGGGTGGAAGTATCGCGCTCGCAGCGGGGATGTGCCCAAGGTGCGGCTACGCGATCCGGGGCCTTGCTCGCCGGCAATGTCCTGAGTGTGGCGCCCCATGGACCCGGGAAGACGAACAACACGGCGTCGGCGCGCGGTTGGTCCGGCGATTGCCGCGATTCGCGCAGCGTCGCCCCTTCGGCTGGCTGGGCGTGCTTGCGCTGGCGCTGGTCATCGGACAGGGGCTGCTGGGTGGATTCCGCGTGACGTTTGTGAACCGATTCGGCGATGGGGCGGCGGATGTGCTGGCGGTGTTTCACGCCTGCACGGCCCAGATCTTCCTCCTCGGGGCGACGCTGCTGGCCTTTGTGCTCTGGCGAGCGGTCACGCAACGCACCGCGGCCGGGTCCATGGCCAACGGTGATTCCCATCGACTCGCTCAGCGCGTCGGCCTGCTGCTCGTTCTGCTGGCGCTGTGCCAGACGCTCTTTGGCGCCATCACACGCCACTTCGGCGCCGACTGGGCGTTGCTGCTGCACGTCTTTGGCGCCATGGCGGTCGTCGGAGCGGCGCTCATGCTCGCCTCGATCATCATGATGCATGCAACAAGCCGCGCCATGCGCAATGTCAGTCTGCTGCTCATCGCGACAGTCGTGATCCAGGTCCTGCTCGGTGCGACGGCGTGGTGGCTTACGACTCGGCTGGAGCGACTTGACCAGGTCCTCGACTTCGGCGTGACGGTGCTCGTCTCGTCGCACGTCATTGTCGGCGCTCTGGTGTTGCTCGAGGCGTGGCTGCTGACGCTCGGACTCATCGCCAGTGAGCCGGGCGGCAAGCGCGAAAAGATGGCTCGCGTTTCAACAGACGATGGGGTCGTGTCCGAACCCGGGCGACTGCAACGGGGGTTGGCATGATGCAGGTCGATGTCACGGCGGGAGTTCGTGATCGTGTCGTCGCTCGCGCGACGCACACAGCGCACGATGCGCACCACGCCGCTATCCCGGCATGGCGCGATTACATCGAGCTGACCAAGCCGCGGCTCAACTCACTCGTGCTCGTCACCACGGCCGTCGGCTATGCGATGGGCATCGGCACGCGGCCAATTGAATCGCCGATGACGGCCCTCCACACATTGATGGGAACGGCGCTGTGCGCCGGTGCCGGTTCCGTGTTCAATCAGTGGTTCGAGCGCGACACCGATCGCCTCATGCACCGCACCGCGAATCGCCCGCTGGCGGGACGACGTTTGGACCCGAGCGCTGCGCTTCGTTTCGGCGCGCTGTTGGCGGTGCTGGGCGTGGCCCAACTCGCGTGGTTGGCGGGTCAGCCGCTGGCCGCGTTGATTGCATTTGCGACGATCATCACCTATGCCCTCGTCTACACGCCGATGAAGCGAGTCAGTTCGACGGCGACCCTGATCGGGGCCGTCCCCGGCGCACTGCCGCCGCTCATCGGCTGGGCCGCTGCGACGGGGTCAGTCGATGCGCGCGGCTTGACGCTGTTTCTGATCATGTTCGTCTGGCAGTTGCCGCACTTTCTCGCCATCGCCTGGTTCTACCGCGACGAGTACGCCCTGGCGGGGATTCCGGTGATGTCAGTGACCGATCCGACGGGCGCGCGAACCGGCGCGAACATGCTCAGCTGGAGTGCCGTGCTGATCCCCGCCACGCTGCTGCCCGGCGTGCTGGGCATGGTCGGGCCGCTGTACCTGCTGGTCGCGTTCGTGCTGGGCGTGGTGCAACTCGTCTTTGCCGCGCGAGCCGCGCTGCAGCGAACACCGGCGAGCGCGCGGCGGCTGTTCTTCCTTACGATCATCTCTCTGCCGATTCTCCTCGGCGTCATGGTTCTGGATGCGGCGATCCTGCCGCGCTGGTTGTCATCATGATTGATATCAAGAACAGTCCGATCCTTGAAATCGAGGGATTGCGCTTCACCTACCCCAAGCGCCGGGGCCAGGAGGCCCACGAAGCGCTCAAGGGCGTCTCGCTCAGCGTCATGCCCGGAGAGTCGGTCGCGTTGCTCGGGCCCAACGGCAGCGGCAAGTCCACGCTGATGCGACTGATCTGCGGCATGATGCCCGCCACGCAGGGGCGACTGCTTGTGGACAACTTCGCCGACCCTCAGCAGTATCGCACGCATCTGAGTGTGGTGTTTCAATCCAACGGGCTCGACCCCCATCTCTCCGTTGAAGAGAACCTGAAGTGCCAGGCGAGCCTGTATGGTCTGAGCGGCGAGCTGGCCCGCCGCCGCATCGACGAGGAGCTCGAGCGCGGGGCCCTGACCGATCGGCGCGACTCGCTCGTCAAAACGCTCTCGGGTGGTTTGAAACGCCGCGTTGATCTGGCCCGGGCCATGCTCCACCACCCGCGCCTGCTGCTGCTCGACGAGCCGACCGTTGGCCTGGATCCGGCGGCGCGCGAGATGTTCCTCGATGCGATTGAAACCCGCCAGCGCGAAGCCGGCATGACGCTGCTCATGAGCACGCATCTCATTGATGAAGCCGATCGCTGCGACCGGGCCGTGTTCATGCATCAGGGCGAGATCGTCGCCAACGGCACGCCGACCGATCTGCGGCGCAGTGTGGGTGAGGCGTTTGTGACGGTGCATGATTCGGAGCAGCCCAAGGTGGAATTCGGCTCGCCGTGGCGCTCCGTCGGTTCGCAGTGGGCCGCGGCGCTCGATGATGCACAGCGCGTCGAGGCGGCCACGACGCTCGCCCGGATGGGCACGCCCTTCACCGTGGCCCCGCCGACGCTTGCCGATGTCTTCGTGAGCCTGACCGGCGCCGCGCTGCACGAGGGAGAGTCGGATTCCTACACTCCTGTTCAGGAATCCTGATGCGATGACTCAGTCTGCCACTCCGACCACCGTTGTTTCCACTACGCTCTCCAGCGACGTCGGTGAGGGACTTGGCGCCCGACGCGTCTCCAGCGCCGCGGTCATGTGGACCATCCTCTGGCGCGAACTGGTCCGGTTCCAGCGCCAGCCCACGCGCATCGCCGCCGCCATCGGCACGCCGCTGATGTTCTGGGCCTTTCTCGGCGTCGGATTCTCCAATCATTTCAGCGGACCAACCGACGCCTATCCGGGCGGCTATGGCCTGTTCCTGCTGCCGGGCATGATGACGATGGTCGCGCTGTTCACCGCCATCTTTTCGAGCATCTCGGTGATCGAAGACCGCAACGAAGGCTGGCTCCAGTCGGTACTCGTCTCGCCCGCGTCGCGCTGGTCCATCGCCATGGGAAAGGTGCTCGGAGGGGCGATCATCGCGTTCATCCAGTCGGCGGTGCTGCTGCTGGCCCCGCCGGTGTGGACGCACTTCCCATCGGTGGCCAATCTCGGGTTGATCCTGCTCGCGCTGGCGTTCACCACGCTGATGATGACCGGCATCGGGGTCGCGTTTGCCTGGAAGAGCGAAACCACTCAGGGCTTCCATGCGATCATGAATCTTGTGCTCATGCCGATGTGGGCTCTATCGGGCGCGATCTTCCCCGTGGCGAATCAGACGCCGATTCTTCACTACCTCATGCTGGCCAACCCGCTGACCTGGTGTTCGCTGGCGATCTCAGCGCCGCTCAACGGCAATCCCCAGTGGCTTCCGCTTTCGCTTTCGGCCGTGTTTGCCGTCGCGGCTCTCTCGCTGGCCACCTGGGTTGTCGCGTCGCCGGATCATCGAGGACACTAGATTCATGTTCACTCGACGATCACGACGCGCCATGACCCGGCTCGATCTCGTCATCTGGGTCGCCATGGTCGCGGTCTGTGCCGGCATGATCATCTGGTCGTGGATTCGCTTTGCGCCCGGACCGCCAAAAGGCGCGGATGTGGTCGGCGATGAGCGCGCGTCCACCGCCGCCACGCTCGACGCACCGATCATCACGCTGACCAGCCAGGACAATCAGCCGTTCAATTCGCAGAGTCTGCTGGGCAAGGTCTGGGTCGTGGACTTCATCTTCACGAACTGTCCCGGCCCGTGCCCGATCATGACCGGCAACCTGAGCACGCTTCAGAAGGCCATCGGCCCGTCTGACGACGTGCACCTGGTCTCAGTCACCTGCGACCCATGGCGCGACGACCCGGCCACGCTCAAGCGCTACGCCGAGTCGTACGGCGCGGATCTGGATCACTGGACGTTTCTGACCGGCGAATTTGGCGAGATTCAGAAGTACGCCGCCGCGCTGTTCCTGACCGCCGAGAACCCGCGCGAGGCGGCCGAGACGCAGGCGAAGGAAGAGGGAGAGGCGGCGCAAAGCCGTTCCTCGCAGGACCATGCCGGGCCGATCGTACACAGCAGCCGCATGGTCCTCATCGATCGGACCGGCAAGGTGCATGACTGGTACTACGGCACTGAGGCGGATGACATGCAGCGCCTCATTGCCGACGTGCGAACGCTCGCCGCGACTCCAGCGGCGGGGGCCACGGGCACGTACGCGGGCGTGCTCAGCGCTCTGCCGACGGTCAACGCCTCCCTCAACGGCATCGCGGCGCTCCTGCTGCTCATCGGGCGGCTGCTCATCCGCAAGGGACGCAGGGCCGCCCACATGCGCGTCATGCTCGGCGCATTCATGGTGTCGGTCGTCTTTCTGGTCTGCTACCTCACCTACCACACGTTGCGACAGATGGAGCAGGGCCTCGGCCACACCAGGTGGGAAGTCGATGGCGTGATGCGCTGGGTGTACTATGCGATCCTCATCTCGCACGTCGTGCTTGCCGCCACGGTGCCTTTTCTGGCGATCCGCACACTATGGCTCGCGCTCTCCGGGCGATTTGACGCCCATCGCCGGCTGGCGGTGATCACCTGGCCGATCTGGATGTATGTGTCCGTTACCGGAGTGATGGTCTATCTCATGCTCTATCACCTCGAACCCATGCTCGCTGCTCGCTAGCACCTGCGACCCGAGTCTGCATAGGATTGGCCACGATGTTCAACCCACGATCAAGTCGAGTTCGGATCTGCGCCGCCGCGACACTGGTGGCGGCGACGCTCGCCGCCCCGGCGCTGGCATGCCCCTTGTGCAGCGAAGAAACCGAGGCACAGGCCAAGGAGACGGGCGTAAACGTCTCGATGGGCTACTCCGTCTCCGTGCTCACGATGATTGCCGTCCCCATGTCCATGGTCGGCGGCTTCGGCTATGCCCTGTACCGCAACCATCAGCAGATGAGTTCCGGCGACATCGACCGCGACCAGTCGCCGCAATAACGCCCGACAGATGTGATTTCAGCGCGAGCGTCGATGTGCTCTCGGCTATCATGCTGCGCGCTGACCTTGAACACCCGTTTCCGGAGAGCCGAGACGATGTCTACGACCGCCACGCAGAAGCGTCCGATCCGATCCCAGCGACTGCTCGACCTGCCGCCCTACCTCTTCATCGAGATCGATCGGAAGCGCCGCGCGAAGATCGCATCCGGCGCCGACGTGATCAACCTCGGCGTGGGCGATCCCGACCGTCCGACGCCCTCGTTCATCATCGACGCCATGGCCGAGGCGATTCGCGATCCGCGCAACCATCCGTATCCCTTCGACGCCGGTCATCCGGACTTCCGCAAGGCTGCGGCGCGGTTTCTCAAGCGGCGCTTTGACATCACCGTCGATCCGGCCACGCACATTCTCACCTGCATCGGCAGCAAAGACGGCATCGCGCATCTGCCGCTGGCGGTGCTCAACCCCGGTGACGCGGTGCTCGGCGCGGATATCGGCTATCCCGTCTATCGCAGCGGCGCGATCTTCGCGGGCGCGGACTACATCGAAATGCCGCTCACCGCCCAGCGCGGCTGGCTGCCTGATCTTGGCGCCATCGACGCGGAGGCGCTCGAGCGGGCTCGGCTCATGTGGGTGAACCACCCGGGCAATCCGACGGCCGCCGTAGCCGATCTCGATTTCTATGCGCAGGCTGTACAACTCTGCGCCGACAACGACATCATCCTCGCCTCGGACAACGCGTACAGCGAGGTCTTCTTCGAGAAGCAGCCGCCCTCGATGTGGCAGGTTCCGGGTCTCAGTCCCGACACCTTCCCCGGCATTGAGTTCCACTCGCTGAGCAAGACCTTTAACATGACGGGCTGGCGCATCGCCTTTGCAGTGGGGCATCCGGAAGTCATTTCGGCGCTCGGCGCGGTGAAGGGCAACTGCGACTCGGGGCAGTTCAATGCCATTCAGCAGGCGGGGGCGGTCGCTCTGCACCACAGTGAACATCCGGAAGTCGTGGCCATGCGCGAGACGTACCGGCAGCGCCGCGATGTGCTCTGCAACGGGCTGCGCGAGATCGGTGTCGACGTCACGCCGCCGACCGCCTCGTTCTTCGTCTGGGCGCCGTGCCCGAAGGGGTACGACTCGTTCCAGTTCTGTTCGCGCTGCCTCGAAGAGGCGAATGTCGTCTTCGTGCCCGGCGGCGGATTCGGCGCCAACGCGAAGAACTGGTTCCGCGCCGCGTTGACCGTCGAGGTCGATCGCATTCGAGAGACGATCGACCGGCTCAAGAAGCTGAAGTGGTAAGAAGCGCCGGGATCAATCCGAATCCGCTTCGATGACCGCCGCCGCCGTGTGCCCACCGAACCCGCTCGCGAAGATCGCGTGTCGGCGGAACGCGCCGTGCGCTCCCTCCATAGAAACCCGCAGTGGCGTTTCGATCGGTGATGTGAGCCACGGCATGGGCGGCACGCGGCCACAACGCGCAATCATGCAGGCTGCGACCACACTGGCCAGTCCCGCCGCGCCCAAGCCGTGCCCGATGGCGCCCTTGACGGCATACGCCGGCGTCGTTTCCGCGGATGCGCCCAGCGCGCCGGCGTGCACCCGCATCTCCGCTTCGTCATTCTCCACGGTGCCCGTGGCGTGGGGGTGCAGCAGATCGATCGTGCCGAATTCACTGCAGGCCCAACGCGACAATCGATCCAGCGCTTCGGGATGCGCAGGCGACTTGATGATGTGGGACGCCTCATTGGAGGTGCGCACGCCCAGCAGCCGCATCGACTTGATGGCATTGGCGCCGCGCCCGGTTGCGGCCGGGGGTTTGGATTCGATGATCACCGCGGCGGCCTGTTCCGTGAGTGTGAAGCCGCAACGCTCTGTGTCCAGCGGCCGGCATCGATAGGTTTCATTGCTCACCGGCGGCAGCACGCCCAGTCGCCGGTAACTCCACACGAGCAGCGGCACGAGTGACGCCTCCACGCCGACCACCGCGACGCGCTCCGCCTCACCCCGCAGGAGCATGCGATGGGCCGAATCCAAAGCGAACAAACCCGAAGCGCACGCCGCGACCGTCGCCCGGCACGAGGGTGCGTGCAACTGCGACTGAATCAGAGAACACAAATGCCCATGCGGCCCGAGCGTGGCGGCGGGGATACGGGTCATTCGATTGAACAGCGCCCCGATTGCCCCCTTGCTCGATGCCACGATAATCGGTGTGTGGGCCCAGTCGCCGGGGCGCAATCCCGCGTTGCCAGCCGCTTCGTGCAGCGCCCGTAGCGCGAGCGTCGCAGCGGGATCGCCGGGGCCGAGCTGAGAATCAAAGATGTGGCCGGTGCCATGGATGATCGGCTCAGCCTCAAGCGGCTCGGTCACAGCTGCGAGCCGATCGGTGATCGTGCGACCATCGAGCAGCGCCCGCAGCGTGCCCCAGGCCGACGTGCCAAGGGGCGTGAGCAAACCGACACCGGTAATCCAGACATGGACTGACATGGGCGAAGATGATAGGAGAGGCTCCGCGCGACCTGCCGCACGCTCAGTCGCGAGGCTTGACCCCTCCCCGGCAGCGCGTATTCTTCCCGCTGCGGCCAGATAGCTCAGTTGGTAGAGCACAGCACTGAAAATGCTGGGGTCGCCGGTTCAAGTCCGGCTCTGGCCACTTCCGACAATCGAAGCAGATTGATCTGACGAGAAATCCTCTGAAAAATCCGAGGTTTTTTCGCTTTTGGGCTTGCGGGCCTTCTGGCCATTTCGGGCCATTTGGCGCATCTTCTGTGCCGGATTCTGTGCCGCTTTTTCTTTGCCCTCCGAGGCCGACCTTGGGACCTCACCGAATTCAGCTTCCCGGCTCACCGCCCGCTGCCAATCCGCGTCCGTTACTTGCAGGTAGTGCCCTGAGGCGATTGCCTTGGTGTTGCCCATCCAGGCACAGACTGTGTGAAGCGGGTACCTCGATGCGAGCTCCGTTTGCCTTGAGGCCCGGAGATTGTGCCAAGTTCGGGGCCAGGGGGTCAAGCCGGCTCGCACGACGATGCGGCGAAGTTGTGGGTTCAGATTAGTGCCCAGTCGATATCGGGTGATCACATACTCGGCGCCATCGGCAGCCTGCTCGAATACGCGAATGAGCCATTCACGGACTTGGGGAAAAATGGGAACCTGACGATCTGCATGGCCCTCATGGTGTTCGGTCTTCACGCTTCGAATCGCCAGTCGATCGTGCTCCCAATCCACGTCCGACCATCGAAGCGCCAAGGCCTCGCTCGGTACTCGTAATCCGCCGAAGCGGGAGAGGACGATGAGGAGCCTCCAGTCGTCGTCGGGGCATGCGTTGACGACCTTTGTGATTGTCTCTGCATCGACGAACATCTGCCGAGAAGTGTTGGTCTGGGGGCCTGCCTTGATGTCTAGAAACGGATTGGTCTTTGCACGCCCCCGGCGAATCGCCCATCGCCAGAACGTGCGGGCGTGCATTACGGCGCGGCTAACCGTTGCCAGCGAGTACCTTGCGCGAAGATTCGCCCTCCATGCCTCCGCGTCTCGCTCAGTAATCGAGTCCACATCGCAGTCCTCACCAAAGTGCGCAAGCAGAGATTTGCGCGTCTGGCCGTAGCGAACGGCGGTCGCGGGTTTGACATCCGCCATATCGAAGTAGTCGGCAAGCACGTTGTCCAGTCGCCTTGAGACTGGTTCTCGCGGCTTGGCCAATCCCACCGCGACCAGCCGAGAGTACGAAGTATCGTCCAAATCTACCAACCAACGACTCGTCTCATCAGAGGGTGCATGTCCAACCAACGCGGCCCCAACGAGGTCTTCGACACGAAGTTTGAATGACATCGCATGCCTCTTCGACATCTTCCCCACGCGAATCGTCTTGCGCCTTCCATCGGGTGCCAAAAACAGGATGCGGCGTCTGCCGTTCGAATCATTTCCTATGCTAGCCATCTGTGGTTCCTCGTCTGTGCTGGTCCGCTGGTTGGCCAACGGGGCGATTGCGTTGACATCATCGTACCCCCACACTCTGCCTAAGGGTCTGAGTTGGATCCTCTGTCGGAAGAATGCTGTCATGCGGAGGCGCGTATTCCGATTCGCTGCTGAGGGAACTCCGCATCTGTGCTTGCTGAACGGATGCATGATCAACAACGAAACTGATATTCCGGTTCTTGGGGTTGTCATCCGCAATTTCGTTTGAATCGACCTGGCTTGGATTCAGCCCGACCGCCTGATCACCGGTATTGCCTTCAGCCAAAATCAGGCGCCTCGCTCGGGGTCTGCCCCTCCCTTCTTGAGGAGGTTGGTACCACCGACCGTATCCTTTGTCGACAATTTTTTGCAAAGCTGCATCCGCTGAGGGCACATCCGCGAAGTCTCGACAATTGCGAACCAGCTCAGAGGCGCTCATGGAACCGCCCTTCCGCTCAATTCGCTCGACAATCGCACGAGTCGTCCGCTCCTCCGGACCTTCACTCAGGATGATGCTGATCCTTTCTGCCTCTTCAGCGTGCCACCGGGCGAGGACGATCGCGCGTTTCATTGATTCTGCGTCCACCCAATTCGCGTCAATCTGCTCGCCACTCGCCCAGCGGGCGAGATGGAGGATCAGACCCAGTCGTGCAGCGGTACCCTGGGACTTGCTGATGACTGCCAAATGCTCTTCATTGCTGGTAGAATCCCAGCGGTCGGCCTGTTCGTTGCAAAAGTCCGAATAGATTCCGCGGGCCTCTGCCTCGAGTCGGACTGGTTGTGGGCATGCCTCTCCGAACGAGTCAACGTCCATTTGCAGGTTCAGCAGACGTTGGATTACTGAGCTCCAGGAACGTTCTAGGGCTGGCGGAATTTCGTTCTTTGAGAAGCGGAGTGCTCGGGGTGGAGGAGCAGCCAGCATCAGCCGCGCGAGCAACCCCGATTCGCGATCATCGCGATTCAATAAGCGAGAGAAAATTCCGGGCTGGACTGTTCCGAAAATGCTCACAGCCGCCGTGGGGATCGAGATTGGTCTGCGGTGCTCGACTGACTTTCGATCAACGGTGACCGCTCGAGCGTCGTAAATGCTCAACCACTGAGCGCGATCAGCGCCCCCTCGGCCGCCGGAATAGCGATCAAATGAGCCGATCCAAGCCTGTAGTTCATCGACATACACCGTCAGACCGCGCGGGTTGTCTTCTAAGAGCGCAAACACAGCTTCGAGCGTGAAGTCCCTAATGATGAACCGAATCTGCTTCGGCGGTGAAGGCGTTTCAGGTCCGCCGGCGCTCTGGCTGTCGGCATTCCGTTTTTGGCGCCGCGATTCCTGCCGATACTCCTCCATCGCTTGAATGTAGCGCTTGAGGGCTCTCTTGTACTCGTGCAAGTGCGGCCGCTCAAGGTCTTGCAGGGGTCGAATGACACACTCCGCAGCGGGCGACTTCGCTGTTCCACTGTGGGCAACAATCGCGCTCCACAGGACGGCTGGAACCGAAAATCCCCGCTTGACCTGAAGCGTCCGAGTTGCACCGATTGCTGAGGCAAGCACCGTAATTGCAGGAAGAGCGCAGAATGCCGGATCGCAGCCGATCATGTGTGCTACTGCGATAACGTAATCCCGGACCAACTTCGGTAGCGAGTCGATCGGGTAGGGATGCCATCTGGAACGGCGCCGACCGTGATTCAGGAGGATCGGGTCCGCCAACGTGATGTGCTCTTCGATCTCCGAGTGGACTCGGTTGGGTTCTCCGCCTCGCGCACTCATGAACTCAACGAGATCGCCGCCTTCCGGAAGATCGGGAAGATCCACAATGCGAACCGTTGGTACCGGAGATAGTTTGGCCAGCTCGAAAAGTACGTTCTTGACCCACTTCTGACCTGGTGCATCGTTGTCTGGCAACAGGACCACATCCATTCCTGCGAGCGCGGCCCAGTCCGTCTGTCGGACCGCATGCGCTCCACCCGCACAGGTGGTGGTGGTAAATCCCATCTCTATGCCGACGTCTGCGGCCTTTTCGCCTTCCACCACGATTACTCGAGACGCGGCAGGAAGACCCAGCAGGTGTCGTTGTTTGTAAAGCGGTCGGGGAGGTGGATAGGACTGGATGACCCAACCGCCTTCGACGGCCAGGAAGCTAATCGGGAGATAGTCCTTGCCATCGGGTGTATTCCAGCGAACTACTTTAAAGGCGATTCTGCCATCGCGATCGTGGTAGTCCCAGATCGCAGCCGGCGAGCCTCGCCTTTGGACGAGCGCCGCCACTGCTTGTTCGGCGGTCTCGTAGATAGACGACTTCATGCGGCTTCTGGCTTTGGTGCGACCACCAGGGACAGAGCGCGTTCCGCCAACACAGTGGACCGGCCAGAGATCCCGCATCGTAAGTCCTATCGCCTTCACGACGTTCTCACACTCGCACCCTGCGAAGCAGTGCAACAGGACCTGCCCCTGTTCGCCGACGGAGATACTGAGCGAGGGATTGTGGTCATCGTGGGCCGGGCATAGCGCCATCCAGCCGCCCTTTTGCTCTCTGACGGATTCCAACTCAGCAATAACCCGTTCGACGGCTTCACTCACTCCGATCACCACCATAGACGTGATCTGCACGGTGAGAGGAGTGATCGATGAATGACCGGATTTCTGCCGGATCGAATCGAACAACGCCTGGACCGAGTTTTGCGGCGCGCAATCGTCCTTCACTCCGCCAGTTGTCAATCGTTCGCTGTGTCACGCCGAGCAACTGAGCGACCTGCCGCTTGGTCAATAGCGGCTCGACGAACCCTGGGGCGGAAAAGATTGTGGCGGCTCGATCAGGCATCAGTCGACTCCTGGTGAGGGTTCCGTCCTCAACACAGAAGCATTGGGCCAATGTGACACCGAGTCTCTCGAACACCGATTGTCACGCAACCGTCGGAGTCTGTCCGGAGAAGAACCGTCGAGAAACTCAGGGAAAAGAAATCTGAGGAAAATGCTCGTGACAGACCATGACTGTCATATGCACTGTCACTTCCGCTGGCACTGTCTGTCCCGCCTCCGCGACCTCTGCTTCCTGTCCCAGTTCTCAATTGTCCTGAGATATTCCTCGGTGAGTTCTTCGGACCGACAGAACTCCACACGGGACATCGCGCCGTCTTTCGCCTGAGCCCATCTGGCTAGCAACAAGACACGCCGCTCTCTCTCCCTCATGTCAAGGCCTCGGGATCCGCACTTGCGTTTTGGGCTTCGCCGAGAGAGTCGTGCAGAGGGGATCGGAAGGGCCAGGATGTACTCGGCCTCGGTGGCGATCGCGATAGCCATTTGCAGGTCTCCCTCCAAGAGCCCAATTGCGGCCCTGCGGCCGTTGGAGGGATGTTCGAGGATCGATGAAATCGATGCGTCAGGCGCGAGCGAGTCTTTCCATGGCCAAGAGAGACCGAGCGCCATCCCATCAAAGTCCGGGTCGAAGAGCAACGCGATCAAGAGGCCCGCCCTGGCAGCCTGCTCTCGATTGAAATCACCTAGATCAATTGTGCCAGCGAGATATGGACGGTGCACGTCGACTAGGACTTGATTCCACGCCGCGGCAAGTCGGCGCGGTACCTCTCCGTAGTACTGGGTGAGGACTGATTCGACCGACACGAGCAGACACTGCGTCGGGTTAGCCGGATCAACTCGACTTGGAGCATCGGATGAGATGGTTGGCCGGGGTCGAGCGAAGGGCAGCGAGGGACAGTCTGGAAGTGTTGGACCAACCCTCTCGTAAGATGAAGGCACTTCCGACACGAGTCGGAAGCCACCGACGTCAATGGGTTGGCCGGAAGGGAAGCTCTCGTAAGACTCCCGGTCAACTCTTATCTCAGGTACCGGGAGGCCGATCTCCGCGAGCCACTTCGTTGCACTGGCGTATCGTCGTGGCGACTCGGCGATCCTCGCGGCACACCTTCTGCCCAGGGAGCGTAGTTCACGGATGAGATCCTCTTCATTGAACGAGGATTCTGGCGACTGCGTAGATATTCCGCCAATCGATCGAGAAGAAGTGTGATTCCCCCGAGTTGCTGAGCCCAAGACGATTTGTAGAAGTCGTGCTGATGAGGACATGGCCGAAGACAGCCTAGAGGGATTGATTGGTCCGCCCATTCACGTCAGTGTATGCCGCTGGATTCGCCGAGTTCGTGGCGTGAGACTCGACGATCTCGGAGCCTCGATCGCGGCCGATCTTCCCAACGCCCGCGATACCACAGTTCGCATCAACGGAGCAACAGATGATGCCAAACTGCCCATCGATAATCAGAGTGAGCCAACCGGCGATGGTTCGCTTCGGTGGCTGCGTCATTGTTTTCGTACGAAGAGAACTGCCCTGATACATTGTCCTACCTCAGCCTGCTCTCCTTTCGAGAGCGATGCTCTTTCGGCCATACGTGGTAGGATCTCATCCCACCGATCAAGCGAGTAGCGCGAGACTCGCGCGGGGCTGTGGCAACGGACGCATTTGGTGACGTAGATCTCCCGGCCAAGCTGAATCTGTTCCACAGACTCTTCCGAAGACGTTCGCGTGGTCAGAAGGGCCTCGTCAACCGGTGGGGCGATTTCATCGATTGTCGCTCACGCGCCAACCAGAGTGGCCACCAGCACCCCGGCGATGAGAAGAATGGTCCGAGGCCGCATCGGAGTCCCCTTTCAAAAATCGAACCCGAAGAGAATCCGCACCTGGAAATCCGGCTCGGTGCTGACGTCCGAGACCTGCGCGAGCGGCGTGGCGGTGATCCACCAGTCTTTCGTGCGGTACGAGACATTTGGTCCCATGTAAACGGTGTGATCTCCCCAGGTCGACCAACCCTCGTACTCGATTTCGTGTAGGAGCTCAGCGCCGACGAGTAGCTTGGGAGAGACCTCATAACTGACACCCAGCGACTGCTCGAACTTCCCGTTGTCTTCCTCAAAATGCCTGCCTTCCCATTCGGCCTCAACGGTGCCGTTCCAGGCGATGATCCACCCGCCGATGTTCTTTTGGAGGATGATCTTGCCCTCGAGTTCAGCGAGTCGATCGCCGACTTTGACCTCACTGTACAGAGCGGACCCAATCGCCGAGGATGTCGGATCGGTGAGGTTGTACTTCAACTCGACGGCGGCATCCCGCCACTGCACGCCATCGTCGACGGAATCGCCTCGCTGTGAGCGCCAGTCGCTCAAATACAGCCCCATCTGCAGATTATCCGACAGGCCGATTTCCAGTTCGTGTCGGAAGTCGAAGCGGTCAAAGCGCGGATCCGAGTCCTTGGCCGTGCCCCAAGTAAACCACTGCTCGTACTCGACGGCTCCCGCAGGAATGGTCGTGGCCTCATACACAAAGGTGAAGCGGCGTTCGTCGGCATAAGACAGTCTCGCGGGGAGGCCGCCTTGGATGATGGCCATCGTGGTCAACAGACTGGAAGCCGCGGAATTTCCGTGCAATCGGAGCATGACACTATCTTCCATGTGGATTGGGTTCGTTCACGGGAACTCGGGCAGGAACACACGTCGTCTGTGCCCGAGTGAGGGCAGGACTCCAAGAGTGCGGAGCGCCGTAACTTTGGCGCGGTGGTGTAATCCATAATGCCGTGTGGATGACCTCGATGGTCAGGGTACGAGAGGATGAGGTTCAGTCTCGGGTAATCGCATTTCGCGTAAGCGTCCGGTGTGAATAACGACCTCTGCTCTCCGATCAGATTGAGTGGGTGGCCCACCACCCTTCCTCTTGGGACGTCTGGCCAGGTAGTATGAGCCGATCACCAGGGCACCGGCCCCAACTTGCGCGCCGAGCCCCTCGACGTTGGGAAAGAGCGCAAACCACATCCCGGCCCACGCGGGGAGCGGGAGTGAGACGGGGGTGGTCGTGATCCATCCCGCCTGCTGGAGTTCCTGGGCGCTCTCACCAACCATCACGAGCAGCACACCCCCCAGCATGATCCCCGTGGCGACGAGCATCTTGCGGAACGGCAGCCTTCGCTGCATTAGCAGCGTCAACGCACCGACAATGAGCGTCAACGTAAACCCGATTATGAAGCCGATTCCTACGGCAGGTTCGCCGGCGCGAAGGCGGATGCTCTGAAGGAAGAGCACGACCTCAAACCCCTCGCGGTAGACGGCCGTCAAACCCAACAGGACAAGCCCCCAATACACCGAGCGCTCGTTTCGGGTCGGTGCTTTGATGATCGTTTGCTTGCGCTTCTCGTGCAGACAGATCCACCCGGTCCAGTAGACTTTGTGGAAGAACCAATTCATGATGACTAACAGGACAACGATCGCCAGGAGCCCCGTCGCTGCCTGCACGTCAAGGGCCGGCGCGTTGATGTTGTCAATGATGGCTACGACAATGAACCATGTTGCGATGGAAGCAACGAGAGATAAGCCTGCGCCAACGCCGATGGGTTTCCAGTATTCTTGGCGGGCGCGGACCAAACTGGCCGTGAGCGCCGCCAGCACCAGTACCGCCTCCAGCCCCTCACGGAAGACGATGATGCCTGTGTTCATCACGGCCGCGACCGGCGATATGTTCTCGGCGACCGGATCCGGGTTGCCGTGTGAAGTGACGCCCTGCCAGACAAGAACGCCCAGGACGATCATCGCGGCAGCGGCGATGAAGAGTGTGCGCATGACACGATTGCGCTGACAGCCGGCCAGACCACATGCGGATGGGCATACCGATTCACTGTCGTATTGGCCGCACGCTCTGTTTTCCATCGTGAATAGCTCCCGGCTCATCGGAACCCAGCGGTCTGATCGGGCTGCGTCCACGGTCCGAATCATCTATTGCAGTGGTCTGGTTCCGACCGGATCCCATTGGTTGCTTGATGGCCGACTGATTCGGATGGCAGCGTCGGCGAATCGGTCCGCAATCGACGGCTGTGTGGCAGACCCAGCGGGGTCAGTTATTGAGAATGAGTCTCAACCTCAATAACATGCCAACTCTATCCGCTTGAGTGAGTCGGTCAAACCCCCGCGCGTCAACTGAAGCGAATTTGGAGAATTGACTCAATGTGTTCGAACATTGAACCAAGGTTCAATCTCGTTTGAACAGAGGTCCCGCATGAACAAGCCCTACACGATCGGACAACTCGCCTCCCAGGCTGACGTCCCCACCTCGACGGTGCGCTACTACGAGCGACGTGGATTGCTGCGCTGCGAGGCGCGGACTCGCGCCAACTACCGTCAATACGGCGAGGCGACGCTCGAACGCCTGCGCTTCATCCGCTCAGCGCAGGCGGCGGGGTTCACGCTCGTCGATATCCGCTCACTCCTGCGGTTTCGCGATGGCGATTCGGTCCCATGTGGGGAGGTTCAGGAACTCATTACCGCACGCCTTGATCGGGTCAGGCGGGAACTGGCTCACCTGAGCGAGGTCGAGCAACTCCTCCAGCAGTGGGATCGTGTCTGCCGCGCTGCCGAAAGAACGGGGCGCTGCGGGGTGCTGGATTACCTCGAACAGCCACATGAGGACTTTTCTACAAAAAGGAACAATCCCACTAGACCTTGAATCATGGTGCAAGGCGCATAATGAACTATGCGTAGTTGAGGCGTCTGAGAACGCCGTATCCACCAACTCATTCAAGGAGATCATCATGCGCAAACGAACCCTCGCTCTGGCGGCGCTTCTGGCCATCGGCGCCGGCGCGACCGCCTACACGGTAAGTGAACGCCAAACCGAGCGACCCGACTGTCCAGGCAAGATCGTTTGCCCACTCACGGGCGAGCCAGTCTGCAAGGATCAGTGCCCGATCGGCGCCCAGGCTGTTGTGAAAGAAACACCAGCGCCGCTCCCGTCCTGCTGTCAAGTTCGCAACTGAACGTCCACAGACGCTTGGGCGCCGGAGACGGCGCCTGAGCGATTATACAACACGCGTCAAGTGTGGGATCTCGTCGATGCAGATTCGCACTTTCTTTTGCGACCGCAGCGCTTGCCGCCATTTGATTGGCGGCACGGTTTTCAGAATTTTAGATTCGGCTCACGGCAAGAGTCGTGTCAAGGAGTGACGATGTCAGACTGCTGTAATCCTGCGAACGACTCATGCCAAACAACGGGGCTTCACCTCGTGATCGTCGGCGGCGGCTCGGCCGCGTTCGCAGCGACCACGAAAGCCGTTGAACTGGGCGCGGCTCGGGTCACGATTATCAACGACGGCCTGCCCATCGGCGGCACATGCGTCAATGTCGGGTGCGTACCGTCCAAGACGCTGATCCGCGCCGCCGAGGCGCTCCATCGCGCCCACAAAAGCAGGTTCGACGGCATCGAACTCAGCGGCCGACTCACGGACTTCTCGGCCGTGATCGAACAGAAGCGGGCGCTCGTCGAAGAACTGCGACAGGCGAAGTATGTTGATGTCGTCAGCGAAATGGAGCAAGTGCGCACCGTCCGAGGGCGGGCGCGATTCGTCGATGCCCGCACGGTCGAGGTGAACGGCGAGCGAATCACCGGCGACCGCGTGCTTGTCGCGACCGGATCATCGCCGTTTATCCCGCCGATTCCCGGACTCGCGGAATCTGGCTTTCTCACCAATGACACGCTCTTTGAACTGGAAGCACTTCCGGAGTCGCTGGTCGTGCTCGGTGGGCGTTACATCGCTCTGGAATGCGCGCAGATGATCGCCCGATTCGGCACCAGGGTCACGATCCTCCAGCGCTCCGACCGCATCCTGCCGACCGAAACACCCGATCTTACAGACGCACTGACCGGTTATCTGCAACACGAAGGCGTCGAGGTCGTAACGAACGTGACGACGAAGCGCGTTGGGCGCGACAACGGCCATGTGGTGGTCGAGGCGGAGGTCGATGGTCAGGCTCGACAGTTCACTGCTTCGCACCTGCTCGTCGCCACGGGCCGCAGGGCCAATACGCGAGACATGGGACTGGACCGCATCGGCGTTCAACTCGACGGACAGGGCTTTATCCGAGTTGACGATACCTTGAGCACGAATGTCGCAGGCGTCTATGCCGCCGGTGACGTGATCGGCAGCCCGGAGTTCGTCTACACAGCCGCCTATGAAGGTGCGCTCGCCGCCGAGAATGGGCTGACGAACGCGGGGCACGTGCGGGATTACACCGCCTTGCCATGGGTGATCTTCACCGATCCACAGGTGGCGGGCGTCGGACTTGATGAACAACAGGCGCGCGAACAGGGCCATGATGCTGAGACGGCAACGCTGCCGCTGAGTTATGTACCGAGGTCGCTGGCCGCTCGCGATACGCGAGGCTTCATCAAGTTAATCCGCGACCGGGACA
The DNA here is from genome assembly GCA_040255465.1 of Planctomycetaceae bacterium. Lineage (GTDB taxonomy): Bacteria > Planctomycetota > Phycisphaerae > Phycisphaerales > UBA5793 > UBA5793. The sequence continues at coordinate 13,863 of JBDZVA010000010.1, read as the reverse complement.
CGGACCGCCTGCTGGGCGCGCGCATCCTGGCCCCCGAAGGTTCGGAACCGCTGATGGAACTGGCCGTGGCCATCCGCTTTGACATCACCGTTTCTCAACTGCGTCAGATGTTTCATGCCTACCTCACGCTGGGGGAAGGCGTCAAACTGGCCGCGATCACATTCGGCAAGGATGTCGCCAAACTCAGTTGCTGCGCCACCTGACTTCAAGGAGATTCAGCGATGGATTGCTGCACCAATAATGACAAGAACGACCACCAACCCGGAGTGCCGACTCAAGGCACAACCGTCGGCCCACACTCAGAGCGATTGGCGCTTGGCGGCTCGGTCGTCGCAGCAGTGCTTTCGAGTGCCTGCTGCTGGTTGCCTCTACTCCTGCTTGCGTTCGGAGCTTCGGCCGCAGGCGTGTCGGCCTTCTTCGAGCGATGGCGGCCGGTGTTCCTCGTCGTCGCCGTCGCGCTGCTTGGCGCGGGGTTCTACGTGACCTATTTCCGCAAGGTGCAATGCTGCACGGCAGGCGAATGTGCGACGGCTCCCCGGTCGCGGGGCGTGATCAATCAGGTGATGCTGTGGGTCGCTGTGGTATTCGTCGCAGGCTTCGCCCTTTTTCCCAATTACGTCGGCGTACTGCTCGACACAGGCAGCGCCGATGCAAGCAGCGTGGTTGGCGCAGACGCGATTGAGTACGTCTTCACAATCAAAGGCATGACCTGTGAAGCCTGCGCCGCCACACTTCGCCACGGGTTGGCCGGCGTTGATGGTGTCATCGATGCACGCGTCGACTACGCGACTCAGACCGCAACCATTCGGGCCACCGGCGTGAACGTGGTCAGTCACATCATCGACGCTGCTTCCCATGTGGGGTACACGGCAACGCGCCGCGACAAATAGGCGCATCGTGAGTGTGCGCCGTCATCCGCCCAAGCGCTCCGTCGTCGTGACCCGCCTCCTGCAGTGCCCGCATTCGCGCCGCCTTCGAATCGCACCGCCGGGCATCTTCCTCGTATAGACCACCTCAAAGTGCCCGCACCCGCACTTTGGGCACAAGATGCCTCGCGGCTCCGATTCCTGCTCCGGTCTCGTGGTGGTTTCACTCATCGCCGCCCTCCCTGGAGTTCGGAGAGGCGGATTCGGCGGCGTGGTGCCGGCAGGGTATCGGTGCCATACAGCACCGCGCCCTGCATCGACGCCGCAACGGAGCAGCCCACAAGACAGTCGAGCCAGTGGTTGTCGATGCGCCAGTTCAGGCCGACACGGTCGCCGCGCTTGCGTTTGTACTCGCTGAATGGGATGCTCGAAGCGCCGGCGTACCGGCCATGGCTGGGCATGACGGCATTCGCGCACCGGCTCTGACGACAGAACTGGTAGACGACATCCGACGACTGACCCCAGTTGGCGTCGATGAGGCAGCGATCGATGCGCACCATGGCCCCATCATCGCGTTTCCACTCCCGGCCGAGTTTGGCCTCGACGAGTCGCTCGAGCCCGGCGTAGATCGCGCCTTCGAGCCCGGCTCGTGGTGATGCAGCCGCGAGTGTGCGTCTGATGTCGCGAAGTGTGAAGTACGCCTCGTCACTTCGCAAGATGACCCATCAGACGATCGATCTCTGGACTCCGAGGTATCCGGCCGAGCGATTGCATCCGCACTTCCAGGCATTGACGGGGATGCCGGAGACTCGGCGGACGATTACGCGTTGGGCGGACGGTTTCGAGGACGTCAACAACACGATCGTCCACGAGTTTCAGACGAAGTTCTCGCCCGCATTCTGGGAGCTGTATCTCCACGCGATGTTCCGGTGTCTTGGATTTGAAGTTGCACGTCCCGCGCTCCGCCCTGATTTCGTCCTCGACACTCCTCATGGAGCGATCGCTGCCGAGGCGAAGGTTACGGAACCGAGCCCAGGAGATGCCCCGGAATGGACACCCAAGCATGAGGTGGCATTCGACCGTGAGGAGTTCTACGAGCGGTCCAGCATAAAGCTTGCCGGAGCAATGACGGCCAAGCTCAAGTCAATTCTGGAATATGCGCGCGAACCACATGTCAAAGATCGTCCATTCTTGCTGTGCTTGAGCCCGTTCGACCACCCTTGGTTTGTAGTTCAAGGCTTCGGAGTGATCACTCGGGTGCTCTATCAGTATGGCGATCCGATTGTCGGCTTCGACGAGACTGGGGCAATGGTCGAGATCGGCCATCAGCGCGTGGCATCCGTAATCAAACCGAATGGGACGAAGATTCCACTCGGGCTGTTCCTCGATCCAGAGTATTCGCCGATCAGCGGTGTGTTCTTCAACCCGCGGGCAACCGTGAGCAAAGTCTTCGCTGATCCACTCCGCAAATCGCACAAGGATGATCGCGTCAGTGCTGTTTGGTACTTCCCATCGACAGGTGAGATTCGGACTCGCCAGGTTCACCCTTCAGACCATCGTGAGTCATTGGCGGATGGAGGGTATCTCCTGCTCAACTCTCATGCCCGGCACGCGCTCAACCCGGACGCCTTCTTCGCGCACGGGGTCACCGTGTGTAGCTTCGACGAGAGTGATCGCGTTCTGACTTCGCGGACACCCGAACCGTTTCTGAAGGAGCGAATTTCGCACGGAGTGATTCCGGATCCGTGAAGCGTGCCAATGCGCGGAAGGAAAGACATGGCCTACTTCCTGGCCGAGTGCGTGGACAAGCAGACCGGCTGCACCTTCCTGTTACGACTTCTCGGCGCTGATGCCGACGAGGCTCGGAGTGTTCCGATGGGGTGGGGATTCATCACCGCCACACCTGAACCTGTGCGTCCGGTGTTCTTGCGGTCGGCCAGTGGGGGAAGCAGCATGCGCGGGGGACAGATTGTGCCTTGATCCGCCGTGTGGGACGCGACACAGTCGCAGAGCCTCGATGCGATGCTCGGACTCCGCGACTACGACTGTCACGCTGTGGAACGGCACTTTTTCCTAGAGCAGATGGCTGAACTGGCGTACAAGCAGCGGCAGAATCGATTCGACGGCCTGACATGGTCTGAGTGGGCTTGCTGGCAATGGCTCATGGAAGCGCCCATCCTGATTGATGCTATGCGCCAAGAATTTTCTACAGGTGAATTCGTACGCATGGGTGTGCCGAAGCGCCTCGTGATCATCCTGGAAAAGTCTGGGCATGTCGAACGGGCGTTAGACGTAGCCCGGACGTGCCAGGTGCTGAATATGGCGCCCGATGACATCCAATACTTGGCGACGAAGGCCGAGCGGCTTCGTCGTTCCTTGGATCGCAGATAGCCAGCGGGCGCGCTAACACTGGCGCGCCCCCTCACCGAGCGCAACAGTGGGGGTTGCGCTCCCTACTGGGGAGACAACCCCCTCATAACCCAGTACCCCGCGAAACAGAGACTCCGAGAGACTTTTGGCCCAAACCGGTACTTTTGACGACCCTGATCGCGCCCATCGGTTATGACCACGGTGCGAGCAGAGACACGGCCCGACATCGTCGCCATCGCCAAGTCCTTGCAGAACAGTGGCCTGCAAACGCGAACGCCGAGGAGGTCTCTCGGCGGCGCTTTCGTTAAACCACAGGGCCGGCTGCGTTTGCAACCGGCCCTTCAATAGAGCGGGCGCGACCGTGTTCGCATCAGCGCGAGAGGGGAAGATAGACACGCGAGGGACGGGGCGGTTTCCACAGTTGCAAATGGCCTGGTGATTTGCCCCGTCAGGCGAAGGGTCTGGACGGCGTCTGGCAAGTTCGAGAGATTCAGATCACCGGTCCCCCCGAGCGACCCACTCAGCGTCTAGTCGGCGGATGGCTCGATGCCCGACTGAGCATGCGAAGTCCGTTTCCGACGACCAGCAGGCTCGCCCCCACATCGGCGATCACCGCCATCCACATCGTGGCGATACCTCCCATCGCCAGCGCAAAGAAGACCACCTTGATCCCCACCGCAAGCGTGATGTTCTGGGTCAGGATCGAGCCGGTGCGGCGGGAGAGACTGATGAACTCGGGCAGACCGCGAAGGTCGTCCTGCATCAGCGCCACATCTGCAGTTTCCAACGCCGTGTCGCTGCCCGCTGCACCCATCGCAAAGCCGATCGTGGCCCTGGCGAGTGCCGGGGCGTCGTTCACACCGTCGCCAACCATGCCGACCGCCTCGCCGTGTTCCTTCAGTAAGCTCTCGACCTCGGCGAGCTTGTCTTCGGGAAGCATCCCGCCGCGCGCCCGGTCGATGCCGACGACCTTGGCGATGGCGGAGGCGGTAGTTTGGTTGTCCCCGGAAAGCATGAGAGTCTTGATCCCCAGCTCATGAAGCATGCGCACCGCTACAACGCTGCTCTCACGTGGCGTGTCGACGACCGCGATAACTCCCATCACTCGCGTTGCCGAGGCGACGAGGACCGAGGACTTGCCCTGACCCTCAAAGTTGGCGAGGACAGCCTCTACTTCCAGTGAGCAGACGTTCCGCTCTTCAGCGAGACGATGGTTGCCGACGAAATGGAACTCACCGTTGATCGTTCCTTCAGCACCAAGACCCGTAAGGGACTTGAACTCACCCACAGTCGCAAGCTCGCCGCTCCACGCCGCGACGATGGCGATCGCCACCGGATGGTGCGAGAGGGCATCGAGACTCGCCGCAATCCACAGCACCTCGTCCCTGCTCGCGTCACCGATGGGTTGCACATCCGTGACGCGAGGCTTGCCCTCCGTGATGGTGCCAGTCTTGTCCAGCGCGACAACCTTGAGATGGCGACCGTTCTCCAGGTGGACACCGCCCTTGATTAGGATGCCTCGATGGGCCGCGGCGGCGAGCCCGCTCACGACCGTTACGGGCGTCGAAATCACTAGCGCGCATGGACACGCGATCACGAGCAGGACGAGAGCTTTGTAGAGCCACGGAACAAACGGCTGGCCGAATGCCAGCCATGGCGCCACCGCGACCAGCACCGCCGCGATGCATACGACCGGCGTGTATACTCGCGCGAATTCATCCACGAACCGTTGCGTCGGGGCGCGACTGCCCTGTGCCTCGTGCACGGTCTTGATAATCTTGGCGAGCGTGGTCTGGTCCATGCCGCCGGTAGTCTTGAATTCCAAAACGCCCGATTCGTTGATGGTCCCGGCGAAAACCTTGTCACCTGGCCCTCTCTCCACGGGCACCGACTCCCCGGTCACGGGAGCCTGATTCACGGACGAGAGTCCTGCAACGACCACGCCGTCAAGCGCCACACGCTCGCCGGGTTTGACACGCACGATGGAGTCGGTCGGGACCGATTCCGCGTCTTGTTCGACGAACGTACCATCGCTCTGCCTTACCAAAGCCGTTTGAGGGGCAATCTCCATGAGCGAGCGCACTGCGGATCTGGCTCGTTCAAGCGAGTACCTTTCGATAAGTTCTGCGAGCGCGAACAGGAAGATCACCATGGCGGCTTCGGGCCAGGACCCGATCAATGCGGCACCAATGACTGCGACCGTCATCAAGAAGTTAATGTTGAGCGTCAGCGTTTTGAGCGCGAAGAACCCCTTTCGAAGGGTCGGCATTCCACAGAGAGCGATGGCCGCCAGGGCCATCGTGATGACCGTCCATGATTGCTCCGCCTGAGTGACCCACACGACGACTTCTGCGGAAATGGCCAGCACACCCGAGAACCCGAGAAGGAAGAGTTCCTGTCGTGTCGCAATAGCGCGAGGCACGGGGGTTTGCCTTTGCGGCGTGCCTGCCGCGGAGCCGCATTTGGCCGCTTGGTCGTTGGCGGGCCTCACTGTCGTTCGTGCGGAGTGTCCATGCTCGACCGCGGCAGCTTCGGAGCCATTGACGGATTCCCTCGTGGCCGCAAGGCTGGGCGTCATCCCCACACTCCTTACTCGTGCGGCGATGGCCTCCGAAGCAACCTGGTCAACATTGTGCTCAACGATCATCCGCTGGCTCAGGATGTCAAATGACACGCTCAACACCCCCGGCATGGAACCGATCGCTTTGCGCAGCAGCAGCTCCTCAGCGGAACAGTCGAGTTCGCGAATGACTACGATCGTCGCGGAGATTTTACTCATGCGCGAATCCGAACTGGAGCGATGAGCGTTCGATCGCAACTCTCGCCAATGAACCGTTGACCCTCGGATGGATCATGGTGAGTGCGCCAACGTGGCTCCGACCATTGGCTGTCACTTCCCAATGCCTTCCAGCATGACTTTGAGATTCTTGCATGACTTGCCTTGCGCAAACGCCTGTTGATCAATGGCTGGGGGCTGACGACTCTCTTGTAGCCAGGACACTAGACTTGACACCACTTCGGAGCGAACGCCTTCCCCCCGTAGAATCTGCATCGAGCATCACTCCTTGGAAGCACTCGGCGGAGCGGTTGGTTGCGCCTCTGTCGTGGACTCCGACGCAATCGTGTCGTTCGTCGCACTGCTCGGCGATGATGTCGAATCGCCTTCCGCCTCCTGGACTTCGAGTGGACCAGTGTGCGGATCTTCCCACGGCTGAGTTACAGGCAACGGCTGGCCGGCCGGATCCCATCCCGTAAAGATGCGATAGAGCGCGGGAAGCACGAGCAGCGTTAAGAGCGTGCTCGATGTCAGGCCGCCGATCACCACGGTCGCGAGGGGTCTTTGCACTTCGGCGCCCGTGCCGGTTGCCAAGGCCATCGGAATGAATCCCAATGAGGCGACCAGTGCGGTCATCAGTACGGGGCGCAGTCGAGTGAGGCAGCCGCGCTCGATCGCGATGTCGCGCGCGAGTCCCTCGGCGCGGAGTTGGTTGATGAAGGTGACCATCACCAGTCCGTTGAGCACCGCCACACCGGAAAGTGCAATGAAGCCAACTGCCGCAGAGATCGAGAAAGGCAAGCCCCGGATCCAGAGCGCGAGTATCCCACCAGTAAGGCCCAGTGGAACGGCGCTGAAGACCAGTAACGCGTATTTGACGCTTTTGAAGGTCGAAAACAGCAGCAGGAAGATGAGAAAGAAGCAGATCGGAACGACAATGGTCAGGCGCTGCTTTGCCGCCACGAGATTCTCGTATTGACCACCCCAGACAAGCCAACCGCCGGCAGGCAGTGGCAAGTTGGCAACCTGCGATTGCGCCTCCTTGACGAATGACCCAAGATCGCGGCCGCGCACGTTGCACTGCACCACGATGCGGCGCTTCCCATTCTCCCGACTGATCTGGTTGGTTCCCTCTGCCACTTCGATCGTGGCAACATGGCCCAGCGGAATAAAGCCCGTCTCCTCGTGGGTCACGCCGTTGAGTCCACCCGTCGCACTCGCGATCTGAATCGTCTGCGGACCCTCAGGTCCGCCGGGCAGAGGTATCGGGAGACGCTCGAGCACGTCAATGCGGCCACGAATGGCGTCGGGCAGGCGCACGACAAGATCGAATCGCCGATCACCCTCAAATACGAGCCCCGCCTCCGCTCCGCCCATTGCCACAGCAACGACAGCATGCACATCGGCGACGCTCAGGCCATAGCGGGCGATGGCCGATCGATCGATGTCGACGGTCATGACCGGCAACCCTTCGGTCTGCTCGACCTTGGCGTCGGCAGCGCCCGGAATGGATTGCAGCACTTTGAGCACCGCTTGGGCGGTCTCTTGCATCTTGTTGAAGTCGTCGCCGTAGACCTTGACGGCGATGTCGCCGCGCACTCCCGAAATCAGTTCATTGAAGCGCATCTGAATCGGTTGTGTGAATTCGTAGTTGTTACCGGGGATCGCCCGGAGTGTGAGATCGATGAGCCGCTGCAACTTGCCTTTGTGGCCCACCAGTTGGATCTCTTCATGCCCCTCGTCAGGTTCCGCAACGCCGGCGCTGTGTGATGCCGTTGGTTCGGCGGCATGGATCTTGTCTTCGATCAGGCGGTCAAGTTCCTCCTCCGTGCGCCATTGATCCTCCGGTTTGAAGATGATGAACGTGTCGGAGACGTTTGGCGGCATCGGGTCGGTCGCCATTTCAGCGGTCCCCGTCTTCGAGAAAACAAACGCCACTTCAGGGAACTGCGATACAGCTCGCTCCACATCGAACTGCATGGATTGCGATTGGGTTAGCGAGGTCGATGGAATCCGCATCGCGTGCATCGCGATGTCCTTCTCATCCAGTGTTGGTACGAACTCCTGTCCGAGGCGGGTGAAGAGAACGGCCGTCGCGGCGAATGCCACAACCGCGGTCGCCACGACGAGCCAGCGGAGTCGAATTGCCCACCCCAGGATGGGGTGATAGGCCGCCTTGGCCCACCGGATGAGGAACATTTCCTTCTCCTGCACTCGCCCGCGGATGAGGATCGCCACCATGGCGGGTACGAAAGTCAGCGACAGAATGAATGCGCTCACGAGCGCGAAGATGACCGTCATCGCCATCGGCTGGAACATCTTCCCCTCGACGCCGGTGAGGGCCAGAATCGGAAAATACACGGTAATGATGATTGCCTGTCCATACATCGAAGGCTGAATCATCTCCTTTGCAGCGATCATGACCTCATGCAAACGCTCCTGGAGCGTCAGCAGACGTCCCTCATGGTGCTGCCGTTCGGCGAGACGTCGAAGGCAGTTCTCGACGATGATGACGGCACCATCGACGATCAGGCCAAAGTCGATCGCTCCAAGTGACATCAGATTACCACTTACCTTGTATTGAACCATGCCGATGGATGCCATGAGCATGGAAAGGGGGATGGCTGCCGCGCAGATCAACGCGGCGCGAATGTTCCCCAAGAGCAGCATGAGCACGACGATCACGAGGGCTGCACCCTCGATTAGGTTTTTCTGTACCGTTCGGATCGTCGCGTCGACGAGCTTGGTTCGGTTGAGTACCGGAAGAGCGATCACGCCCGAAGGGAGACTTCGGCTGACTTCGGACATCTTGGTATCGACCGCGGCTGCCACCGCGCGGCTGTTGGCGCCAATCAGCATGATGGCCGTTCCGACAACGACCTCTTCACCGTTTTCGCTCGCCGAGCCGGTGCGAAGTTCCCTCCCGATCGCCACCCCGCCAGGAATGGCGATGTCCCGGATATAGATCGGAACTCCGTTGCGAGTTCCGACCACCACGGATTCCAACTGATCGAGGTTTTCGATTCGTCCCGTGGCGCGGACCAGGTAGGACTCACCCTTGTGCTCAACGTAGCCCGCACCGGTTGAGACGTTGTTGCGCTCAATGGCCTCGATGACCTCTGCGAAACTTAGGCCGTATGAGACGAGTTTCATGGGGTCTGGCTGGACGTGGTATTGCTTGACGTACCCGCCAATCGCATCCACTCCGGCCACGCCCTTCACGTTCTTGAGTTGCGGGCGAATGATCCAGTCCTGGACTTCACGAAGGTATGAAGATCGCTCCAGTTCATTGGTGAGGCGTCGATTTTCCGGCGTCAGGTAGGAGCCGTCACTCTGCCAGCCTGGCTTCCCGTCTGAGATGGGTGCACCGCGACCGTGTGGATGCTCGTATGCGACCGTCCACATGTACACCTCGCCAAGGCCCGTGGCGATGGGACCCATGATTGGTTCGACACCGGTTGGCAGGGACTCCATTGCTTCACCAAGTCGTTCGGTAACTTGCTGACGAGCGAAGTAGATGTTCACCGCGTCATCAAAGACGGCGGTGACTTGTGAGAATCCGTTGCGCGAAAGGGATCGAGTCGACTGGAGTCCTGGTATGCCTGCCAGAGCATTCTCAACGGGAAACGTAACCTGCTTCTCAACCTCGATCGGCGAAAGTGAAGGGGCGACGGCATTAATCTGCACCTGGTTGTTGGTGATGTCCGGAACGGCGTCGATTGGTAGTTTCTTGAGCGAGAAAACGCCAACGGCGGCGACCAGCGCGGTTAGCAGCACGATCAGCCAACGATTCTTGATTGAAAAGTGCAGTACAGACTCGAGCATGACAAAGCCTCCAGAAGGGGCGGATCAGATTGGCATAGTCAGGACAGAACCGACAAACGCGGAGCAACTCAATGTTCGTGTGCGGCGCTTCCCTTACCCAATTCGGCCTTCAGAATGAAGCTGCCTGAGGTGACGAACAGGTCGCCCTCTGCAAGACCCGAGTAGATCGGAACGAGGCCACCAACAGTCTTGCCAATGCTGACCGGCCGCTTCGCAAAGGTATTCGGTTCCCCCGCAACCGGTACGAAGACCGCGGGGCCGCCTTCAACAACCTGGATGGCCTCATCAGGAACGGCGATCACCGATGCAGGTGTCGCGGCAGATGCGTCCGACGCGACGATCTCGACCTCGGCGAACATGCCGGGCCTAAGAGCAACCTCCGATGCGGGAACCTCGATCCGAACGCGCGCCGTCCGTGTCGTCGGATCAACGAATGGCGAGATGTACGTGACCCGTCCCTCGTAGTTCAGACTGCCAACCGTCCCAATGGTCACCCAGGCCATGGCGCCGACGTGGATTTCATGTACGCGTGCCTCAGGCACATCGGCGAGTACCCAAAGTACTTCTGTGTTCGCGATGACGAGTAGTTTCTCACGATCCGGGCCAACCAGTTCGCCCAGCGTCACCTCACGCTCCACGACCTGGCCCGCCAGGGGTGCGTGAATGGTGAAGCGAGGATCAACTTCGCCGCTTTGAGTGAGAGCCTCCACCTCCGCCTGATTCATGCCCAGGATGTGCAGAAGATTCTCGGCGGCGGTTGCCGCAGCCCGAGCCGATTGCAGTGCGGCCAAGGCAGCCTTGTACTCCCCCTCGCGGCTCTGGACCTCGGCCAGCGCGATTCCTTCGGACTTCTCGTAAAGTCCACGGGCTCGATCCCATGCGATCTTCGCCAGTTCCACCGTGGGAACCACAGTCTGCGCCGCTGTTCGCTTGATGAGGAAGTCACTCTGCGCCTGTGCAAGTTCCGGGCTCTCAACGACCACAAGATCATCACCGACATCGACGAGGCTTCCGAGACGAACCTTGATCTCCATGGCGCGACCCGAGAGAGGTGAGCCCACATGCGCCATGGCTTCAATATTGAATCCGACGCGAGCCGGAGCGATGAGCGTGTGTTGGAGGACTCTTGCCTGCGCCGACTCGATGCTGATTCCATACCGTTCGATGGCTTCAACCGCAAGAGTGACTTCGTCCGAGTGGGGCTCGCCCTCCGCAGGGGAGGGGCCGTGCCCATCAGCCTTATCGTCGGGCGCGTGGGCTTTGACGGCGATCGTCTCGTCGTGGACGTGGCCATCACCCTCGGAATGTGTCGTTCGATCGCAAGCCGCGATCAATACCAAACAGTTGATTAGCGTCGCGACCAGGAAAAATGGGCGGACTGGAACACGGAGTTGAGATTCTGACTTACGAGTGATCATCGGGGATTCTCCAATGGGCGCTGCGGACCCAATTGTGTGATTTCGTCTTGTGATGTTGTTGTCAATTGTGTGATGACCGGGTCGCCGGCCTTGTTTGCGACACCTGTGGTGGCCGCGATTCCGGGACCTCCAACAGCGCGTTGCAGACGAATCTGGGCGATCGCCGTTGCGAGTTCGATCTCGATGGCTCTTGCCTGAGTCGCGCGCAGATCCTGTTCGGCAAGGAAGAGTGGTGTGACATCGGTCTGTCCGACGCGATAGGCATCTTCCGCTTGCTGCCTTCGTTGCTGTTGGAGAGGAATCCACTCGCTACGGACGCGCTCGAGGTTTGCGACATTCGCAGCAAGCGCCTCGTAGGCGCGGCGAACCTCCTCGACGACGAGGCGCTTCGCGAGCGTGAGTTTGTGGCGAGCTTCAATCTGTTCCGCCGTGACGCGGGCGCGGCGGGCTTGCCCTGTGTCCATTAGTGGAAGCGGGAGTGCAAGCGCTGGGCCGGCTGACCAATCGCCATCCCGTTCCGCGTTGATCCCTGCCTCCGCACCCTCCCACGGCAACAAGCGCAGCAACGCTTCGTCATCGCCCAGCGCGGCAAGTTCCCATGCAATCGCCCGTATCTCTGGCCGATGCACCAACGCCAATTCGACCCATCTTGATTCAGCATCGGACCGGGGCACAGGGGTGATCCACGAATCCAGCGTCCATGCGGCAGCTCCGGACGGCTCGCCAACGAGCCGTGCCAGTCGAAGTCGCTCCTGACGTTGTCGAAGCCTCGCGTCAGCGATTTCCACTTCCAGTTCCACGCGCTGGGCCTGGAGGGTTGTCAAGTCGCCGCGGATTCCCTCGCCGGCTTCGAGACGATCACGAGCCACCTGTGTGACCTTCTGAAGGAGGTCCAGCCGCGTCTCCAAAATCGGGATGAGGCGACCGGTCGCCTGTGCCGCCACGTACGTCTCCTGCACGTCCGACGCGGTGCCGAGAGCCAACGTGACTGCCTCGGCGGCCGTCTGCAGCAGTCGATTGTCCGCCGCGCTCGATCGACGTGGAATCTGCAGAGCTGCGATGAAGTCCTGAGCCAGCGAAGCTTCAATCACGGTTGTTCCTGCGCCCCACTTGAACACAATATTGAGTATCGGATTGGGCAGGAGACGCGCCTGATCAGCATCCGCCATCGCAATGCGAACGCGCGCCAGAGCAGCCTGCAATCCCGGGTCCGACGTTACGGCTCGCTCGACGGCCTCTCTCAGCGACAGCGCGTTCGCAGCCGGTGGTTCGTCAAGCGGACCACCTTCGCTTCTAAAGGCAATGGCCACATCCAGCCCGATGGCTTCAGAGATGGTCTGTTCGGTGGCGGGATCGGGAGGAGGCGTCGTGCGACACCCTTCGACAGAGACGAGTATCAAGAGCAGGGCGGCAACGCCACCCGCGCCGGAGCGCAGTCGCGCAGTGGAGTGCGAACAGATAGCCATGGTGTTCCTCGTATTGGCACATCGAAAAAAGAGCACGGCGCACCCGCAGGATCTGTGTGACTGCACACAGTGCGCAATAACGCCACAACCGCGCAACGGCTTTGGCCGTGGGCGGGGTCGAGGAGAACTCAGGGGCTAGATGAGGAGGATAACCGACCGCATATGTGCGGCGGTGTCAGGGGGGCGGGCCAGCAACGGACGCAATACTTTCGGCCCCTCCATATGCACCCGAATTGCGTAACACTCAACGCTGGCCGCCAGGAAAGATGGAACCACTCCGGGCAGCACATCTAGTCGGAGTGCAATCAGATGACTGATGTAGTCGACCCGCAGCGGGATGTCTTCGCAGGGGTGCGGTCCGCACGGGTCGCCGTCGTTTGCCAACTCCTGAGCGGCTGCCGACACCGGAAGGCATTCACCTGCGAGGGTCCGGGCGCATCCCCACTCGACGCGGTTCCCCCCATGAGCATCCGAGCAGATGACCAAGCCAAGTCGATAGGCCGCGCTGCCCAGCCCGAAGGTCAGCAAGCAGGTCCACACCAGAGATTGGATCATGAGGCGTCGCATCGCTAGTGGCCGATTGTAGCACGGATATGGCCGAGCGTGGCGCCCGCGTTGAGCATGGCGTCCGCTTCACGCAGCTAGGCGATGCTCTGATCCGCTGAATGACGTTTTCGCTTCAGGAATGAGAGTCCCGTTGGCATCCCCCGAAGGTCGACGGGACTCTCATTACGACTGGATCAGTTTTTGGGGAGCAGGCCAATCCGCCGCCACCGAGGTCTCTCGGCGGCGTCTTCGTCGAATCACAGGGCCAGCTGCGTTTGCAACCCGCCCGCCAATTGTGGGGGCGCAACAGTGTTCGGGCTCCTCAGCGAGTCAAACAGAGAACCACCGCTGGCAGTGTCGGCATAAAGGTTGCAAATGCGGCGTTCCTGACCCAAAACCGCACTTCTCGTTCTCGATTTCAACTGAACCCGCCAGCTCCCTTCGGCGTATGCAGTGGTGGTGAGGTGTCGTTTCTTGAGTCGCGAGCCCGCCTAGGATTCATGTACGAATGGAATGGTCCCGGTCAATTCGGGTTCTGCTTGCAGTGCTGGTGGCTTCGTGGTCGTCAGTCCTGTGCTGCTGCCGGTCTGCTGAGC
>JBDZVA010000009.1:0-83902 GCA_040255465.1 Planctomycetaceae bacterium | reverse complement strand
GAACCTCGACGGAACGTTGCGCGAAGCGCCGGGGATCGCAGTTTCCCTTGCGGGCGATCCGTTCGAGGGCGAGGGAAGCGGCAACTGGAACCGCAACAACCGCATCTGCGGCGACGTGCGCCTCGACACCGGCACATACTCCCCCTTCGATATCGACATCGCGATGCCCGCGCCGGGTTTTGCGTGGATGATTGGCCGCACCTACAACGCCCGTCAGGATGTGGACGGCAGCCATCACGATAGCGACGGCTATCAAGGGCGGAACTGGTTCCAATCCAGCCAGCCAGAGATCCTCCTTTATGATGATCCCAATGACGCCGCCAATGATGTGCTGTATCTGATCTACGGCGCGGACCGCTACATCGAGTTCAAACGCGAAGGCACGAGCAGCAATCAGTTCAAGTCGAAGAACGGCGCCGCAGGCGCTTTCGAACGGGCGGCGGCCGGCGGCGCGGGCGATCCGGAGACCTATATCTACACCGATCAGCACGGCACGCGCGTGTACTTCTTCGGCTTCGACGCCAATGCCGGCGTGGCCAAGGGTCAGATCTGGAAGATCATCGACGCGGATGGCAACACGGCGTACGTTGGTCACGAGACGGACCCGAGCACCGCGATCACCAATGGCTTCCACACCAACGGCGGTATCAAGTTGGCCTTCGACACCGCGGATCGGCGCTACACCTACGCCTACACCACGCTCGACAGTGTCGATCGCCTGACACAGGTCAAGGTCGAGATCGACAGCGGCGGCTGGGTTGAGGTCAACCGCGTTGATTACGCCTACTACACCTCGGCGGACACGACCTACGGCGAGGCGGGCAACCTTCAACTCGTCACGATCACGACGCCGTTGACGGACACGTCGAAGTCGATGATCCGCAAGAAGTACTACCGCTACTACAAGTCCGGCGACACGAACGGCACGTCCTACCAGGTCAAACTCGTCGTGGGCTTCGAGGGGACGCGGAACTTCGACTGGACGCAGGATGGCCAGTTCGATGATGACTTCCTGACCGCGAGCCAGAGCGCGCTGCTCGACTACGCGGCGGCGTACCTCGAGTACTCGAGCCGGCAGATCTCACTGGCGACCTTCAACGGGCAACGCGCCTGCTCGGGAATTGCGACGGGTGAGGGAACGTACGAGTTCACCTATTCGACCAACGGGAGTCATCCGGGCGGGAGCGGCTATGACGAGGAGTGGCTCTACCGCACCGTCGTCGAGTTGCCGGATACAACCTACCTAACGCAGTACTTCGATGAGGTCGGACAGCCATTGGCGCAAGTCCGCACGAAACTCGACCCCACGCAGACGAGCGGACAGTTGACTTGGGCGACGCAGGTCGTCCGCGACAGTCTCGGCGGCATCACCGACATCCATTCGCCCGCCAATGTGACGGCCTACACCCATTCGACGGGCTCGTTCACACTGAGTTCGTCGGTCGGACTCATCAATACGATCGTGCGCCAATCGTCGGGCGACCTGACCGGCTTCATCACCGATGTGAAGCACAAAACGGGAACAGGTGGCGATGCCTATCTCGATCTCACGCTGACCTACACGACCACGAGCAAGACGATCGGGGATTCGACGGTGGTGCGGCCGCTCGTGGCGAGCAGCCGACGGTATGAGGATGAGATCACCTCGGGCACGACCAACTCGCACCTCACCAGCTTCAGCCACACCTTCCATACTGGCGACGCGGTGCTCATGCCCAAGGAAGTGACGACGACACAGCCCGCAATCACGACAACCAAGAACGGCTCGGGGACGGCGAACTCCTCCAAACAGTTTTTCCTCGAGGATGGCACGCTCCAGTTCGAGAAGAACGCCGAGGACCGCATCGACTACAGCGAGTTCTCCGGCGGGCAGCTCGTCAAGCGGATCATCGACGCCGACACGACCAGTGGCGACTTCAGCGGGATCACCATCCCGACAGGGTTCTCGAGCACGGGGTCGCCCCTGCACCGCAAGACGACGTACACCTACGACCGCCAGGGCCGGCTGGATGTGATGAACGCCACCGCGGCGGGCGGACTGGTCAAGAAGTCCAACCACTCGATGCTCGCCAGCCGGCTCGCGGTGACACTCGCGTACAACAACTTCGACAACGTAGCGGACCCGGATGTGTTCTACGGACCCGTCCAGTACGTGATCTCGAATCACGCGGGACGGCAGGTCTACCAGTGCGTGATCGAACTGACGGACAACGAATCGACGACGGCGATCAACAGCCAGGTGGACACGACTGAGAGCGATGTGATCGACGCCGTGGCAAGTCTCGGCAACTGCCACATCCTCACAAAGACGATCTACAACGCGACGGGCGTGCGCGCCACGGCCCAGTGGCAGTACCACCTCCGCCCGCCGATTCCTGTGAGCGGCTCGACCGGCGAAGGCTCGCAGGGCACCAACTACGACGTGACGACCTTCGCCCACGACACGATGGGCCGCCTGATCCGGACGAAAACCCCAGCAGGGACGATCACCCGGACCGAATTCGACACTTTGGGCCGGGCCGTCAGCCAGGAAATCGGCACGAACGACAACGGCGATCCCGGCGGCGACACCTCGGGGACCAACAACATGGTCGTCGTCTCGGAAACCGAGTACGACGGCGGCAGTGACGGCGGCAACTCCTACATCACCAGCCAGACCGCCTACATCCGCGACAACGCCACAGGAAGTCGCGAGATCACCTTTGCCAACGACGTGCGCGGCCGGGTGCTGCTCCAGACCAATCCCACCGAGCCCAAGTTCATCCTCAACAAGTACGACAACCTCGGCCGTCTCGTCGCCTCGGGCCAGTACAAGGATGGCAATGTCAGCGCCTCGGACAATCCCGTCACGCGCTCGACCGACCGCCTGAGCCTGGCGCAGTCCTTCTTCGATGAACTCGGCCGGACCTGGAAGACGACGCGGCACAAGATCAACCAGTCCACTGGCGCCGATGATGATTCGCTCGCTTCTCTGACCTGGTATGACAAAGTCGGGCGGGTCGTGAAGAGCCAGGGCGAGGAACTCGTCAAGACCTACCACGATCGACTCGGTCGGGTGACGCACCGCTTCACCCTCGCCAGCACCGACGATTCGAGCTACGCCGACGCCCAGACCGTCACCGGCGATATTGTGCTCGAAGAGAACCAGACCGTCTATGACCCCGACGGCGATGAAGTTCTGATGCAGGTGCTCATCCAGCGCAAGCATGAGGATGCGGGCACGGGCCAGACGACGGGTCCGCTGGACACCAACGCTGACAACGATCCGATGAAGATCACCGCGTCGGACCTCAAGGGTCGGGCCCAGATCACGGCCCTGTGGTACGACGACCTCCACCGCCTGACCGACACCGTGGCCTACGGCACCAACGGCGGCAGCACCTTCGATCGCACCAATCTCAGCATCCCTGCGCGCTCGGACACGGCCCTGCGCACCACGACGACCTACGACCTCATGAGTCGCGCCGAGACGATCGAAGACCCCATGGGCCGCGTGAGCAAGTTCGAGTACGACGACGCCAACCGGCAGACCAAGATAATCCGCAACTACGACCCGAACACCAACAGCGGGCAGCCCTCGGGCACGGACATCAACCAGACCGTCGAGTACGTCTACACCAACGGCCTTCAGACCTCGATCACCCAGCGGATGACGGGCTCGGGCAACGACGAGACGACCAACTACACCTACGGCACAACCAAGGGCACCAGCGCCGGAGATTCGAAGATCGCCACCGGCCATCTGCTCCAAAAGGTGCAGTATCCCGACTCGGCCAGCGCCGCGGATGCCGTGACCTTCGCGTACGACGCTCAGGGGGAGATGATCTGGACCAAGGACCAGGTCGGCCGGGTGATGGAGTACGACTACGATGATTCCGGCCGAAGGACTCACGAACGCGTCACCACCTCGGGCGGCTTCGACACCGCCATCCTGCGCCTCTCGACGACCTACGACAACCACGGCCGCGTGAATCTCGTCTCTTCCTACGACAACGCCACCGTCGGCAGCGGCACAGTCCAGAACCAGGTGCAGTACGCCTACGACGACTGGGGCAACCTAGCCTCGTTCACCCAGAACCGCAGCGGCGCGATCTCGACGGGCACATCCGCCGACGAGTACGCGATCGCGTACGCCTATGAGAAGAAAGAGCCGACAAGCGCCCGGCGCACGCTGCGCCGCACGCAGATGACCTTGCCCAACAGCGGCGTCCTGTCCTATCTCTACGAATCCACCGACGGCCTGCACGATGACAACGCCAGCCGTATGACGCGCATCGCCGAAGGTTCAGGCGGCGGGGCGACCAATCGAGTCCGCTACGCCTACCTCGGCGTCGGCTCGCTGGTGGGCACGGTCTACAACCAGCCCAGCCCGGTGGTCACTTCCCTGCTGTTCAACAACAGCGACGTCTACGACGCGATGGACCGCTTCAACCGCATTATCGAGTCGCGCTGGGTCAAGAGCGCCACCAATCTCTACAAGGTCACACTGGCCTACGACCGCAACTCCAGCCTCCTCACCGCCGACGATTCGGTTCAGACCGGATTCGACTGGAAGTACACCAACGACATGCTCGAGCGCCTGACCCAGGCGCAGGCCGGGACGCTCAGCGGCGGCAGCATCACCAGCGAGACGCGCAGGCAGGTCTTCGACCTCGACCAGGTCGGCAACTGGACGCACACCGACCTCGTCACCGGCGGCAGCACGACCGAGTTCGACTGGGACTTCACGCACAACAAGGTCAACGAGATCACCGGCTGGGACAACCAGACCAACAACGTCGCTCCGACCTACGACGCTTCGGGCAACCTGACCGATGACAAGCGCGACTGGAAGTACGAATACGATGCGTGGTATCGGCTCGTCAAGGTCAGGGACCAGTCGGACAATGTGAAAGCCGAGTTCGCCTACAACGCGCTGGGCTACCGAATCAGCGCCCGCTACGACGAGACTGCACCGTGGCAACACTTCGCCTATGACGAACGCTGGCGGATCGTTGCGATGTACGAGAATGATGACACCGCCCCGACTGAGCAGTTCTGGTATCACAACGCGGGGGCTTCCGGCTTGGGCGGGTCATCCTATGTCGACGACGTCGTCCTGCGCGACCGCGACACTGACGCCAACGGCACGCTCGATGAACGCCGCTACTACCTCCAGAACCAGCACCACGACGTCGTGGCCTTGATCAACACCTCCGGCTCGATCAGCGAGCGCGTGAACTATGATCCATACGGGTCGCCGGTCGGCACATTCACCTCCATCGCCAACCGCAAGGGCTACGCCGGCTACGAGTACGACGCCGAACTGGGTGACACCTACCACGTCCGCCATCGTGTCTACCGCAGCGACCTGGGCGTGTGGACCCGCCGCGATCCGCTTGGGTACGTGGATGGCATGGCGTTGTATGATTATGCAACCGGTTCTCCGACAGTTTCCACCGACTCACGTGGATTTGCCAGCAACCAGTGTGGCACCTCCGCGGTTTGCGCCTGGCCACCCGTGCCGAAATTCACGCCCCCTAGGATCGAGCCTTGGGATTGTGCTGCGAAAAGCGAGAGCTACGAAGCGTGCTATAAGTGTTGCAACCGGAATCCGGGTGACTGGAAGTTCCAGAGACCGTGCTACCGCTATTGCGACAGACGCTACCGACCTCCAGATCCTTGGCCACCCTTCCTGCCCAGCCCTGGACCCAAGGGACCGTGTCATCGAGAAAGCAGTGGACACCCCGTTTGTACCAAGATGTGCACACTTTACCCGGGCACCGACGCCATTCAGTGGGAGTGGTTAACACCAGATGGTGAACGTGTTCTGATTTGCTGCCTTTGCGATGTGAGCCACCCGCCGGTTCGCGACTGCGCTGACATAGCGGAATGCGCAGCTGAACGGATGAAGTGCTTCGCATTCTCGGATCCCAAAGTGACGCTCGAATGTCAGAGTGTTGTCTGCGTAGGCAAACAGCTTGAATGCCTCCGTGGGAAACTCGCGACCATCGACGAAGCCTGCCGTCAGCACTTGCTCGATGCGATTCAGTACTGGCAAGAGCAACTGGAGACAAACGAAAGGAAATGTACAAATCAGCAACGGTAAGGTGGTGCCTGATGGGTCAGGATGTGGCATGAAGCGCGGTCGCGGAGAAACAGCGAATGCGGCACTCAGGTGGAGTGGCGTCCACGTGTGTGGGGCACTGGTTCTGACCTGGCTGCTCAGCGGCTGGTATAGTGTCAGATGGGACAGCAGTCGCATTCATTCCGGTGGGATCTACGGACTCGGCATTCAATGTTCGGAGGGCGGACTTCGAATTCTCCGGTTGGCTGACAGACAGGGTATGTCTGGGTGGTTCGGCCCCAATGGGTGGAAGTGGGAGCGCATCCGGGATTCATCACCGCGATGGAAGCTGTGGATTGAGTATCGGAATTCGGCGTCGGTGGGAATGGCATTTTGGGAGGTATTCATTCCTCTCTGGGCGCCACTGGTCGTGTGCGGGCTCCCCACCCTGATGCTCTGGCGACGAAGAAATCGCACTCACCCGGGATTCTGCCCGTGTGGCTACCCGCGCATAGGACTCGCGGACGATGCAAAGTGCCCCGAGTGCGGGCAAACATTTGCCCCACAGCCTACTCGAGCCGAGCCACGCCACCAGCCGCATCGATCAGATTCAAGTCCTGACTGACCTGCCATTCGGCAGTGGACGACTTGGGTCGATAGGATCTGGCCTCTTGATGGGACAATGACGCCCACTCCGATCTAGCATTTGCAACTTGCGAAATCGCCACTCACCTCGCG
Organism: Planctomycetaceae bacterium; assembly: GCA_040255465.1. Classification (GTDB taxonomy): domain Bacteria; phylum Planctomycetota; class Phycisphaerae; order Phycisphaerales; family UBA5793; genus UBA5793. The sequence continues at coordinate 77,118 of JBDZVA010000009.1, read as the reverse complement.
TGTCTCTCTCCCCCGCTTGCGCCGTTGCGAGCACTATCGCGCCCCCGCTATTGAAGGGCCGGTTGCAAACGCAGCCGGCCCTGTGGTTTAACGAACCCGCCGCCTAGAGACCTCGGCGGCGTTTGCGTTGGCAGGCCACTGTTCTGCAAGGACTTGGCGAGGGCGTCGATGTCGGGCCGTGTCTCCGCTCGCGCCGGGGTCATAACCGATGGGCGCGGCCGGGGTCGCCAAAAGCGCCGGTTTGGGCCAAAAGTCTCTCCGAGTCTCTGTTTAGCAGGGTACGGGGTTATGAGGGGGTTGTCTCCCCAGTAGGGAGCGCAACCCCCACTGTTGCGCGAGGTGAGGCGGCGCGACGGTGTTCGTGGGAATCCGGTAGGTCCCACACAACAGTAATCGGCGGTCGTGTGGTTCCGGAAGCCGAAAGCGAAGCAATTGAGCGAGAACGCAGGGCATGGTACCTCACCCATCAGTCATACAAGTGTCGAAGCCACATGCCTTCAACCTGCGTGCCGTCGCGAATCGTCGGGACAGCGAATTCAGCGACGGTGATGAGGAGCGACTCTCAGCGCGGGCTTTTGGGACGCCCCGAGGAAGTGCACGACACAGTCCGGCAAAGCCCAGCTAGTACCGCGCGTAGGCCCTCGTCTGTCGTGAGTGCAGGGATACTGTCGACAGCCGCCTGCACCAGCTCGTCCACTCTCTCGCTCGCGGCCCTGTCAACCTCCATGCTCCTTAGCAGACTTCGCACCTCCTCCAACTCCGGCGGTCCGACAGACTCGCTACCAAAAAGTGCGCGAAGTCTTCGCTTCTGGCTGTCATCACCTCGCTGCATCGCCAAGAACCAGAGATAGCTTTTCTTGCCCTCAGCCAAATCAGAGATCGCTGGCTTGCCGGTCTCTGCTTCCTCGGCGAACAACCCCAGGTAGTCATCACGAATTTGATAGGCCTGTCCGAGTGGAAGACCAAACCCCTTGATGGCAGCCTCTAGACTACGTCGAACCGCTGCGGCAATCTCCCCCAGTCTCATCGGAGCAACGATGGTGTAATTCGCGGTCTTGAATTTGGTTGCTTGGAAGATGTCGTTCTCTGTCGGGTGTGGTAGAGCGGCAACATCAACATCCATGATCTCACCGCATGCAGTCTCTACCAAGCTACCAAATAGCAGCCGCATCGCAGCAAGTTTGTCGCCATCCCGAAGCCCGCACGTTAGAGCGAGATCCATGGCAATAAACGATCCCAAATCCCCAGATAGAATTCCCATTGCTCGTCCGTAATTTACGGGATCGCCCAAGTAGTTTTGTTCGCGATGGTACTGCTCGGCAGCAACGTGCAGTGTGGGTTTTCCTCGGCGTTTGCTCGACCGGTCTATCACATCATCATGTGCCAACAGAGACGAATGGACGATCTCCACGGCAGCCTGCAACTGCCGGATTTGCGGGATGTTTCGACCGCCAGCCGCAAGGTAACCCAGTTCCACGAGGGCGGCTCGGAGCATCTTTCCGCCAAGACAAAAGTCATTGAACTGTCGGACAACTCGCTCGACGGCCGGACTGCGGAACTCGCTTTCGACCCGCCTCAAAAGCACATTCAGATGGGAAGCCACCTGTTGCTCCACCTCTACCTTCCGAGGCTCCCACCACGAATTGAAGTCAGCTGGTGTTCCATTCACCATGAAGTATTCCTCCATCACAACTCTCGCTACGAGCCGGCGGACAAACCACCTGCTGCCCGAACTACAGTCGATAGACCTTCGCGAAGATCAGGGGACGCTTCATCGAGGGCAGCGTCCAAGCGGACCAAGTCACAGTACTTTCGTCCGATCTCTGTTAGATGAATGCGGACTGCTGTATCACGATCGCCATCTGCTCTCACCAGAGTAAAGTACTCAAGCAATTGAAGGTCTTCGACTGAGAACCCTCGCTGCGCTCCTACTTCGGTCCATTCTTGAATGTCGAGCCCGCCATCTGGAATGGACTCCATGAGCTCCGCTCGTTCACCTAGGGGAGTATCTCGAAGTGCAATGGCCACGGCACAAACGAAGGAACGAATAGGTATTTGACACTTTGACTCCGAATTCTCATTCTGCATCATATGATTCAGGATGTTGCGAACTTGAACCACTGACGTCGCGGATGCATCAGAACGGGCAGTAGCCCGAACGTCTATTCTCTCCACCAGACGATCGACCCGGTTCGCAAGAATCGCTTGCGCACCAACGAGCTCGCGCATTCGCAGATCCAGCAGATTTGGCACCTTCAGGCGCGAAACGGATGGAGCAAGAGCCAAAGCGAACCCCAAGACTATGCAGGCTACAAAGGCCAGAAGATGGTTCGGTTTGACGGCATCTGGAGGCCAGATTAGCACCCAGACACTGAGGAGAATCAAGCCACACCCAGCAAGCTGAATGAACAGCAGGATTCGCCTAGTCCAAGGGTCTTCAGAGTTCCCTGTGCGGCTCATGCGTCCTCCCTACAGGGTAGGCAACCGCGATAATGCGAATGACCAGACGCAGCAGTATAGCCCGTGCGCGAGTTGGCAGTTCACTTGCATTTCTCGCACTCTCTCTTTTGGACCAAGACCGCCTCCGCCCGCAAACTAATAGGCGTGCAGCGGAAGAGATCAGTTCAACTACCGGGCAGCCCCGCCTCGCTCGGCATAGGTAACCCATGACGGCGCTCTTCGCGCGCCGCATCATGTTCTGTGCCGGAGTCTGCCGTGCCCACCACCACGGATCCCGCAACCATATCCCCCGCCGACCGCCGTGCCGAGGTCGCCCGCATCCTCGCATGTGGCGTCGTCCGGCACGTCCGCGCCGCCCGGACGCGAGCATCGACGCCTCCCGCGGAATCCACAGATTCCGGCAACATCGCACTTGAACTCGGCGAGCCTTCGCGCCTCACTGTGGTGAACCGGCCCCGCGGTTAGGGCCGCGTCTCCATGTCCGAAAGGAGCCACCACATGCCGACGACGATTGAACGCGAGATCAATGCGCTGCAACGAATGACGACGAGCGAACTCGTCGAACGGTACGAGGAACTCTGCAAACAACCCTGCCGCACCCGACACCGGGCGTATCTCATTCGCAAGATCGCCTGGCGGATTCAGGCCAACGCGGAAGGCGACCTCTCCGAGCGGGCGCGACGTCGCGCTGCTGAACTGGCCGATGACGCCGACGTGCGCGTCATGGCGCCGCGCACGCAGATTCACCCGCCCGAGCCGGACGCCCCTCCCACTGCGACACGTGCGGTCTCGACGGCCGAGCCGCGCGACCCGCGCCTGCCGCCGCCCGGATCGGCCATCGTCCGCAAGTACAAGAGCCGCACGATCCGCGTCGTAGTGCTCGACGATGGTCAGGGATTCGAGTGGGACGGCCAGCGCTACCGCACCCTCACCGCGATCGCCAAGAAGGTGACCGGCAGCCACATCAACGGATTCCGTTTCTTCCAGTTGGAGGTGCGGCCGTGAGTCGGCGACGATCCAACGGCAACGGCGGGGTCGAGAATCGTCACGTGCGTTGCGCCATCTACACCCGCAAATCCAGCGAGGAAGGGCTCGATCAGGAGTTCAACTCGCTCGACGCTCAGCGCGAGAGCGCCGAAGCGTTCATCGCCAGCCAGAAAGCGGAAGGCTGGACGTGCCTGCCGGAGCGATACGACGACGGCGGTTTCTCCGGCGGGAGCATGGAACGGCCGGCATTGGCGCGGCTCCTGCGCGACATCGAGTCCGGCGGCATCGACTGCGTCGTCGTCTACAAGGTCGATCGATTGAGCCGTTCGCTGCTGGACTTCTCGCGCATCATGGAGACCTTCGAGAATCACGGTGTGTCGTTCGTCTCGGTCACCCAGCAGTTCAACACGACCCATTCGATGGGTCGGCTCACGCTGAACATCCTCCTGTCCTTCGCCCAGTTCGAGCGCGAAATCATCGGCGAGCGAATCCGCGACAAGGTTGCGGCCCAGAAGCGCAAGGGCAAGTGGGCGGGTGGCGTTCCGGTCCTGGGATACGACGTTGATCGCAACGGCCCGAGCCCGCGGCTGGTCATCAATGCCCGGGAGGCGGCGCAGGTCCGCGAGATCTTCGCCATGTACCTCGATAAGGGTTCGCTCCAGCCCGTGACCAGCGAACTGGCTCGCCGGGGCTGGGTCAACAAGCGGCGAGTGACCAGGAAGGGCACGAAACTCGGCGGGCGGCCATTCGACAAGGCCACGCTCCATGTGCTTCTGACCAACCCGATCCTCACGGGCAAGATCGTCCACAAGGGCGAAGCCTACGAAGGCGAGCATGAGGAGATCATCAGCCAGGAGCTCTTCGACAAGGTCCAGACCCTGCTCAGCCAGAATGGACGCTCTGGGGGTGCCCAGGTCCGGAACAAGTACGGCGCTCTCCTGCGAGGTCTGTTGAAATGCAAAGGCTGCGGCCACGCCATGACCCACACCTTCAGCAGCGGCCGCAAGGGGCGGTTCTACCGCTATTACCGCTGCGTACGGGCGATCAAGACCGGTGCCCACGCATGTGAATCAGGAACGCTGCCGGCCCAGGAGATCGAACGTGTCGTGGTGGACGAAGTGCGGGCACTGGCAACCGACAAGGCGCTCCTCGCGCAGGTGCTCACCGAGGCGAAGGCCACAATTGGCGGCGAGTGCGCGGCACTGGCCACGGAACGCGACGATCTCAAGCGCGAACTCACCCGCCACCATCAGGAGTTGCGGCGACTGGTGAAGGATGGCCGAACTGGAAGTGAGGTCACGGCGAAGATCGCCGATCTGAACGACCGCATCCGAAGCGGCGAACAGCGTGGCGGCGAGTTGAACATCCGCATCGCAGACCTCGAACGCGAGACCATCACTCGCGCCGAGGCAGAAGCCGCATTTGCCGACTTCGACAGGCTGTGGGCCAATCTCAGCCCACGCGAGCAGGCCCGCTTGCTCAATCTGCTGATTTCCGCCGTCGAGTACGACGCCAAGGCCGGCAGTGTGTCCGTCACATTCCGACCCACGAGTATCGCCTCGTTGGCCCGTCGCCGCACCGAGGAGGCTGCATGACCACCGTCACCCGCCAGATTCACTTCGCCGTCAAGGGCAACCGCAAGCGCGCCATCATTGGCCCGGCGCCGGCGAAGTCCGCGCCACAGGGTCGCATCCCGCGAATCTCCAAACTGATGGCGCTGGCGATCCGATTCGACCAGTTGCTCGCGGACGGCGTTGTCGCCAACCAGTCGGAACTCGCCCGCCTCGCCCACGTCACCCAGCCGCGGATGACGCAGATCATGAATCTGCTCAATCTCGCGCCGGACATACAGGAGGAAGTGTTACACTTGCCAGAAGTTCATACGGGAAGAGATCCCATCACGGAACGGGAAGTACGACCAATCCTCCGAACTTGCAGCTGGACGCTGCAACGGCAGTGCTGGCACCGTGTTCATTCCATCCCGACCAAGGGACTTCCGGCGCGCCGCGAAGGTGCTAGATCGTGAAGCGATGTCGCAGTTGGTGCCGTTTCGCCGCTGGATCAAACTCTCGTTGGATGTCGTCCCGATCTACCCGTCCCAACCGACTCCACGTGGTTCTCGCATCCGGGGCAGTCGTTGTATCAAGCCCATTGAGTAATGCGATTCCAACCAAATCGCTAATGACATATCTGTCATGAAACTCATCCCAAATGAACACCTCAACTCTCAATCCTGCAGCCGCGAGCTGCGGTCCCATTGCTTGATTGAACCTGTCCTCCCAGGTTCCTGGAGTCACGATCTCCCGTCTAGCTCCTGAACCAACGTAACACACGCGATGAATCTCGATTACCGGTTGTGGATTTCGTCCTGCCACGTAGCATATCAGCGGCGAGATATCAGCGTATCTCTGGATTGAGGGGTCGCAGTGGGCGTCAATGAGCATGATCGAGTTGGCGCACCCAAGTACTGGTTCCAAGTGCCGCTTGTAATCCGAAAGGTTTCTTCCCAAACGAACTGACGGGCTACGATTAGCCCACCATGCGGCACTAGAGAGCTTGGTGATCGGTGCAACCAATGGTTCCTTCGAAAACTGCTCAGACGTCGATTGTGTGCTGATGATCCCACCCAAGGCGCGCGTTCGGTGCGACGCTATCGCCTCATCGCACCACTCGATATCAGTTGTTGGTGCGGTAGCGAGGTGTGGACGGTCCAGTTGAAGACGATTCTGAGTCACAAGCTTCTTCAAAAGCTCTCGACCTCGCTTGTGCCACGGTCTAGTCTCACCCTCGAATTCCTTCAGCCACGCACCGTCGCGGAAATTGCGCACGACACCTTCGCAGAGCAGAATCTCCTTGAGATGCTGCAAGTGCGCATCCGCAAGATCCGCGGTTGAGTAGCACGTCGTATCGAATACATCTGGAATGAGCCCATACTCTGCGAGAAGAGCCATCAGAATACCTCTCGAAGCCCTTCTTCGAAGAATCCGCCCGGCCACGCCTTTACCAACTCGCCACGCTCATTCAGTAGCATCTCACGCACGATGCTACCGGAACTCTCAGGTTCCACATAGAGGATCATCACGTCATCTGCACGCAACGGTGAGCAACCGTCTGGTAGAGAGCCTGCGGTGGTTTCTCGAATCCGGCGCATGACGCGCAAGAGCAAGTGTTCACTGTGCGACTCCAGCAAGAAAGTGTTGCCTCGGGAAAGCGCAGATTCAATGAATACATCACCCAGTTCGGACTGCAACGCAGGATGAAGATGAAGCTCTGGCTGTTCCATCGCGAGCAATGAGTTGCGGCACGCGTACGCTGTTACCAAAACGGGCAACACCTGGCTAACGCCGATTCCGATATCCCGATGGCTCACAAACGTCTTCTTCTGTTCATCGAGAAGAACCAAGTCTTGTACAACGTCGACAGCAGCCTCAGCCAGCAGTGCGCGAAAACGATCGGTCTCTCGTTCCATGTTCTTGACCACCAGGCTCATGCCCGACGGCACACCTTCATGATCAAAATCGTCGGGCTCCATGGCAAGGCCATCTTCCATCAGTCGTTCTAGTGCATTCCAGAACGCATCTCCAGCTTGCGACCCGGTGACCAGATCGTTTACGACCAGCTTGTACGGCGTCTTCATCCACTTCGCACCGAGCCAGTCGTTTACTTGCTGCCTCGCTTCCGAATCCGTGCGCACTCGATCCCACGCCCAGCCTCCACCGGCATCCCAGTTGGAATCGTGGTCCTGCGCAAATGTGAGATGGCGCGCGGGATATGACCGGAGAGGGCCAAGGTAACGCGTACGAGGAAACTCAAAAGTCTGGCGGACCTCCCTCGCGAGTCCGCCGATCAGATCATCGAGCACGCGAGGTAGATAGAACACTACTGCGTCAACCAAATCATCGTGCCGATTGCCCTTGCTGATCGGGAACAACCGCTCCTGCACTTGGTCTGCGTTCTCCCCTTGCGCGCCCTTGGAACGTGGCAATTCAAGGGACGAGGGCAATAGCCCGGGTCCTGTTAGAGCGAGTTCGGAGACAAGTTCATCAATTGCCGCTTTGATCGCTGGCAGATCCCCCTCTTGAAGCGAGCCTGTTGTGGTCCCCATCAGAATCATCGCTTCAATCGCAGCCCGCATGAATGGGTTGTCCAGGTCAAGTTCATCGACACCCATGCGCCAATTCGCGTCGGTGCCCTTTGCAGAAGCTCGCAGAAGTACCCTGCCGGACACTTCGATTCGAAAACTCTCTACCCGTGGACCACCCGCTTGCTCCATTTCACCGGGAATCTCAATATCGGCGCCGATCTCTCGAATCCGCGCCTGCGCCGTTCGTTGGCGCTGCCGAATACCGATGGTCACGAAAACAGAAATGGATCGCTGGCCACTCAGCAGTTCCTTGAGTCGATTCTCAAGGCGACTCACATCGAACTCGACCCCCCATTCCACTCGATTGGAAGGATCGCGCCGGTGAACGAACTGCCGGAACCCCCCGAGATCGACTGACTCACCACCGAGGCGAGGACGCGTAACGTCCAGGCCTTGCGAGTTCGCATTCGTCACTGCCTCGTGACCATACAACAGACCGTGTATTATGCTACTCTTGCCCGAGCTATTCGGTCCGTAGACTATGGTGAGCGGACGAAGCGGCACTCTCTGCGTCGGTCCGAACGCTTTGAAATTGCCCAAGTGGAGGGCGCTGATGCGCGGCCTTTCACGGCCGGACGCCGACTTGGCTGTCGCTTCAGTCATGTGATGTCACCTTGTTTCCGGCGGGTGGGAGCGACACACTCAGCCTTTGCGCCGGTTGTAGGGCGACTGATTCGTCGGCTTGAGCGATTGACCAATCTCGGACGCCTTGCCCTGAACCGCGTCGGGTGTGCGGCCGAGCTTCAGTCCCATGACGCGCGTCGGCGTATTCTCTTTCGCCAACTGTTTTAGTTGCTTGATGTCCTGCGGAGTCCAGGGCTTGCCGTGATTCGCGGGTTGCTTGGCCATAACTAAACCTCCGTGTCAGTGGTTCGCGCCGGCCCCGGCCGGCAGGTATCCGTGGTCGCGCAGACCCTTCAGGGTCCGCTGAATGTTCAGATCAGAAAAGGCATCGCGGTCGAGTTTGGATTTCCATTTCGGTTCGGAGGCGATCACGCCCTTAACCGCAGCCAGCGTCGCGGGCTTGCCGTCGGCCGCGAGCTGTTGGGAGGCGTTTTCGACCGTGGCCCAACGCTCCAGGGCCTCCCAGCCCCACCCCTTCATCTTGTCGAGGACTTCGTCGATCGCAGCCAGGCCGTCCGCCCAACGCTGCTTCACATGATTAATTGCGGCCTGCGGTTTTTCACCAGGGACGACGGGCTTCAGTTTGCCCTGCGCCTTGGCCAGCGTCACCCAGCCGTTCTTCTTCGCCAGACTCAGTGCCTTGGGGATCGCGTCATCCAGCGGCCCAGCGGCACGGCGGGCAAACTGCTCGGTGAGCGAGATCTCCGCTCGGCGTTGAACGAGGTAGAACAATTTGGCCAGTTTCGTCCGACCGAGCGGGCGTTGTGGATCGTGACACTTGGAGACGATATAGGTCACCAGCGCCGCCTTGTTGAACATTTCATGGCCGGCGTTACGACCACGTTTTGGACGCTCTGCGTTGATGTGTTCCAGCGCGTCAATCTGCTCCTGCATTTCGGTTTCGAGTTGGTCCTTGTGCGCCTCTCGCCACCCAGCGGTCAGACCACCCGTGAAAGCACGGTGAAGAAGCACGTCAAACAAGCGTTGCAGCCTAGGGCCCGTAGTCGATCGACGAGCGTCGATGTCGCGCACGGATTCAAACCACCGTACGAAATCGTCATGCCGATCTTTGTCGGGAATGTGAATCGGCAACGACAAAAGCCGGTCAGTGTCGAGCTTCCGAGTTCCATGACCCGCTGTGGCAACGCTGGCGTGAAGACGAGTGCTCAGTGTCTTCATGGCGGCAAACAAATAGAGTGGCGACACGCGTTTGTCTGTGACTTTCAGCGCCTTCATATCCTGATTGATCGCCACTGGCACAATGTTGACCGCGATCGGGACGTGGCGGACGAGAATCATGCCTCGCACAACAACCAGAATTGAATCAACCGGGACCAGTCGCGAGGTGGTTTCTTCGAGCGCCAGATTCGTGATGTAGTCCTCGGCGCCATCAATGAAGTCCCGCTTCATGTCTTTCGGAGATACCCAAGGCACCTCGCCGCCCCAATAATCCGGATTCTTCTTCGACGGCGTGCCGCCACCTCGTGGATTCACGAGTTTGCCGAGCGGTTCCGTTGTGCCATTGGCTTCCCACGTAGTAGGATCGCCGAACATCCGGTGAAAGAGCGCGGGGAGGACGCGCTGGGCCTTCTCGTCGGCGGCGGTACGTTTATGTCGCAGGGAGTCGGCCTGATCTAGGATGTTTACGATCTTCTCTTGCTCCGACTTGGTGGGGATCTCCATGTCGTGCGCGAGAAAGTGCTTGTACTCAAGATTCCGAATTCCTGTCGTTTGCTTCTGGTACTTCAGAGTACTGCCGGTCGAATGAAACCAGTAGAGATACCAGAAGAGATAGCGAGGCAGGCAGATGGATTCGTTCGCACGCAAGCGCTGGCAAAAATTGCCAAATACATGTGGACGATCATCACCCAAGAAGTGACAAACGCGGCCAACGGGCTGTCTCGGTCCGCCACCCGACCTTTCAAGGATGATGTCGCCCACTTCAAGTTGCTTGGCGATTCGTTTTTTCTTCGGAATGGCACGCAATGCGAGTTTCGTAAGGTCTATCCGACCATCGTTGTTGAAGTTCGTTGACCGAAGAACGCTGACTCCGTCGACAGCGTCCGCCGGTCCCCAGACACCGGGATCGGCAAGACTCAAGGTCTGTTCGAGTTGAGTGTGTAACCAATTCACTCCGTCAGAACCTTCACATCTGCAAGCAATTGATCCAACGCCGAAACAATGCTCTGCTCGTCATCATGTAGAGCGCGGATCAAGTCCCTCGGATCTTCATCCGGGGTAGACGTTCCAATCGTGGGCTTGAAGCGACTCGCGGCGATGTTGAATCCATTAGCCTTAATCGTGGCGACAGTGGCCCACCAGCACCTCGGCTCCTCACTGCCAGGCTCAAGAACTGAGTTGGCTTCGATGCCCGGTGGCGTCTTGAATCCGGAGCGCCTGTACGCATCCCATTGACCGAGAACGTCGGGGATATCGTTCTGCCCAGGGGTTTCGGGCCGTCCACCCTGGACAATGCGATCGGGGTCAAAGCCGTCGTTGCGGACCTCGTAGAACCAGACCTTTGCCTTCTTGTCGAACTTCTTCGGTTCGGCGGGCCGGCGGAACACGAGCACGGCGGTCTTGACGCCGGCGTAAGGCTTGAACACCCCCGTGGGCAGCGAAATCACGGCGAGCAGGTCGAAGTCAGTCAGCAGTTTCTCACGCAGTTCCGTGTGCGCCGAGGTGGAACCGAAGAGCAGGCCCTCGGGCACAACGACGGCACATCGCCCGCCTGGTGCAAGCGCTTCCATCATCACGCCGAGGAAGAGCAACTCCGACTTCTTCGAGTTGGTGGGTAGATCCTTGCGGATCGAGTCCTTGGGCAAAGTGCCCGCGAACGGCGGGTTCGAGAGGATGACCTTGTACTTGCGAGCGAGATCGTCCTCGGTGAGGCCGCCGACTTCGGAGAGCGTGTTGCCGCGTTTGACCGGCGCATTCTCGATCCCATGAAGCACGAGGTTCATCATGGAGATGCGCATCATCTGCCGAGAGACATCGATGCCGAAAATGGAGCGTTCGAGTAGATGCCAGTCCGGAAGCTTGTCCGCTGCGCCTTTGCGATAGGTCTGAAGGTTGGGGACGGCCCTCTTCGCCTCTTTGATTGTCTGCTTACGCTTGTCGAGCCAATCCTCGCCATAGATGGGCAATTCAATGGGATCAGAGGAATACTTGGCAAGGACATGGTCGACGGCATCGATTAGAAAACCGCCCGTCCCGCAGGCAGGGTCGAAGATGGTGTCCCCGAAGTCTGGGTCGATTATTTGGATCATCATGACCCGGATCTGCCGAGGCGTGCGGTATTGACCATTGAGTGAAGTCTGTTGCAAGCGGTCGAGGAAGTACTCAAAAATGTCGCCCTTGATATCCGTTCCCAGCTTCGAAAACGGGATGGTGTCGATCTCGTTGATGACCTGCGTGAGCACCGCCGGATCAACGATTTCTAGTACGGCGTCACGGAAGTACTCAGCCACGCGCGGGCTTTCCTTCACGAGGCCAGCCATGTAGGGGAACACCTCATCGCGGACAAAATCGCGCAGGTCTTCGCCGGAGCGCTCACGGAAACGATACCAGCGAAACCGCTGTGCTTGCTTCGGGTACAGGCTCTTGCCATTGCCGTTGCCCCCGGACTCGCCAGTCAACCGGGCATGCAGCTCGATCTCCGCTTCTCGCTCATCGAGCAGCTTGAGATAGATCAAATACGACATCTGCTCGACATAGGTGATGGGAGCGGTCACACCTCCAGCGAAAAGGATGTTAGCGATGCGGTCGAGTTTTCTACGGATGGCCTGATTCAACGCAAACCTTCCTTGGATCAGCCTTTAGCGGCTTTGCGCCGCGGCGCAAAGACTGATTCGTTCATGTCATTGATGATGGTCTTGAGACCTTGTTCGCCGAACAGCTCGACGCCGGTCTGTCCAGCGCCGAGGATGGACAACGGAGGCGTGAACAAGTCGCCGATGGAGACTTGCCCCCGCGCGATACCCCGGTTCTTCAGCAGGACGAGATACTGAGCCTGTTCAGGCGCGAGGTTCTTGCTTACCAGCCAGGCGTTGAAGTTTTCGTTGAGAGTTTCCTCGCGCGTCCTGACTTTTGTCAGGCCTAGCGCCGCTTTGATGAAGTCGATCAAGTCTCCAAGCGGATTGCGGTACGCATTCCTGAGGTTCTCTTCATTGAAATAATTTGTGGGTTGGTTGAGCTTCTCAACGAGGGCTCGCTCCTCGTTCGGGGTCAGTTGACTCCCCTGTTGAACTTTTTGCACTACAGGATCATGCTGAGCTGCGGCACGTACCGTGTTCTCCCAATTCGTAATGTAGACCTTCTTGTCGACGCGCTCGCCTTCCGGGCCAACTTCCACGTAGTGGACAGTCTCCTGCCAGTTGTCCGGAAGACCGAGTTCGACGAGTTGCCGTGGAGGTCCTGGCGGTGGCGTTGGGCCGGTCGGCGCGCGGCCGCCGCCGCCGGTTCCTGTGAACACGCCCGTATCCGAGTCATTGAAATACTGGTGGTTCCTGAAGAAGTCGTAGATCACAAACTTCTGTTTGTCGATCTTCGGACATGTCCGCGTGCCCCGCCCTCGCATTTGCTGGTAGAGAATCGGGCTGCGGATGCGGCGCGCCATGACTAGGTGCAACACCTCTCGGCAGTCGAATCCCGTGTCAAGCATACCGACACTCACCGCAACCTGCGGCATCTCTTCTCTCTTGAATTTGCGGATCAATTCGTCAGCGTCTGCCACGTCGGAAGTGATGACCTCAGCGTATCGCCCTTGATGTTCAGGATGGAGTTCGTTCAAGTACTGGGCGAGACGCGCCGCATGATGTTTGGTGATCGCGAAGACAATCGATTTGCCCGGTGCAACCTTCTGCCCAGGCGCCAGTTCCTGGAAATTCTTGTGCGCAAGGCGATCGAACTCTTTCATCATCAAGCGGTTGGTTTCCTCATTCGTCCAAGTACGCTCGAATTCGCCCGCGTCATACTCTTCGCCATCAACCTGAGCACCCTCGGCTGCGATTTCGGTAATCCCCGTGGCAAACTTGTACGGAACAAGGTGCTTCTGGCGAAACGCTTGGAGGATTGGGAAGCTGAAATCGGGCTGTCCGTCTTTGCACTGGTAGAACCGATATGTGTTGCGGTCGATGTATTCGGCAGGCGTTGCCGTCAGTCCGATGTGCAGCGCATCGAAGTGCGTCAATGACGTCTGCCAGGAACCGTAGATTGATCGGTGGCACTCATCGGCAACAACTACGTCAAAGTACCCGCTCGTGAACTCGCGGTATCGGGTGACCATCGTCTGCAGCAAGCAAATGGTGATCTGCTTTTCTTCACGAATGACACCAGGTCTGAGCCAATAGCTGGGATGCTGGCTGAGCAGATCTTGGACTGCTTCTAGCGCCTGCTTCGCGAGTTGCTCGCGGTCCACGAGAAACAGAATCCGGTTCGCACGATTGGCCTGGATCAAGCGCTTCAAGTACAAGCAAGTCAGGTCAGTCTTGCCGGTCCCGGTCGGCAGCTCGATGAGAAACCGTCGCTTCCCTAGTTCGACGGCGTGATCGAGCGCGCGCATCGCTTCCTGCTGATAGGGACGAACCGTCCTGGCTTCACCTTGCCTCAAGTAGTCAGTGGGAATCGCAATTGTGGCGAGTGGCTTCCGCTCCTCTCGCATGACTACAAGTCGTTCCAGATCCCGGCGGGAATAGAACGAGTTCACGAGCCGCGCATCATCGATGGCGTAGTCCCAGAAGTAGATCATCTCGCCATTGGTCAGGAAGATGAATGGCGCACCACGATCCTTGGCGTACGGCAGGACCTGCTGCTTTGCAGTATACGGATCGATTCCACCGCGCTTGGCCTCCACTACCGCCAGCGGGCGCCCCTGCGAGCTCAACAGCAAATAGTCGGCGCGTCCGGCCTCGGCCGAACTGTGCTCCGTGAGCACCTGCGACTTGTCCGCCGGCTCCCAGCCAGCGTCACGGAGCAGACCATCGATGATGATCCGCGCGTCTGCCTCCGTAGTGTGCTTCTTATTCGCCATCAACTCCTCGTTCTCCCCGCCGGAAAGCAACAGCATAGCAATGGTCGTGCCAGCAAGACCCGACTCAGAACTGCGACTTCCGCGCTATGGCATCTCGACCCCCAGACGGCGAATCTGCGCGTCGAGCGTTTGATAATTCTTCATCCCAAGCAAGCGAGCAGCGCGCGCTTTGACTCCATTTGACTCGATCAGTGCTCGCCGCAGGTAGTGCCGTTGGATTGTCTCCAAGTGCGATTCGAGGCTGAAACCGTCGCCCAGAGGTACCTCGAGAGCATCTTCCCGCCGCGACACGCCGACTGGCGATTCGGAGACTGCCGCTCGGAGATCGTCCGCGGCGATCTCATCGCTGTCGGTCATGACCGCCGCCTGGAGGAGGGCGTTGTAGAGCTGTCGAACATTTCCCGGCCAATCGTACCGACTCACAAATGAGTTTGCGGAATCACAAATGTGTTTGTGCTTGTAGCCGGGCTCCTGCTTCTCGAAATCACGATTGATGGCTTCGAGTAGCCCCTCCGCGATCTTCTGGATGTCAGCCCGGCGTTCTCGCAGCGGAGGAATCTTGATCGTGATCACGGCGAGACGGTACAGCAGATCCTCTCTGAATCTGCCATCTTGAACAAGGGCAGGAAGATCCCGGTTGGTTGCCGCAATCACTCGCGTGTCGGTTCGAACTGGCTTCGAACTGCCAACGGGAGAGAACTCGCGGCAACAAGGCGCAGTGCCAGGCGGTGGTTGCAGCACCCGCAGCAATTTTGCCTGCAAATCAAGATCGCACTCTCCCACTTCATCAAGGAAGATCGTGCCTCCATCCGCGCGCTGGAATGCCCCTTCATGTTTCCTATCCGCGCCCGTGAATGCTCCTTTTTCATGCCCAAACAACTGCGATTCCAAGAGCGCCGCGGGGATCGCAGCACAATTGACCGCCAAGAACGGCTGACTACGTCGGTGACTGGCAGCGTGAATCGCCCGCGCGAACATCTCTTTACCTGAACCGGTTTCGCCCGTCACCAGTACAGGAACGTCTCGCAGCGCTGCCTTCTTTGCCCGTCCAACGGCAAGCCGAATTGCCTTGCTATCACCGACGATTCCCTCAAAGCCGGGAATCTCCTGTGGACTTTGACTCGCCAAGTGCTGCAGGTGACTGTCGGGGTTACGAAGCAGTTCCGGAACAACGTCAATCGTGAGATCGAACGGAATCTCAGACTCCCAGGCATCGTCATCCCATGTCTGATAGAACGTCGCGGGGTATTTTGTCTTTCCCAGCAGTACCCACACCGCGGCCATCGCAGGCGTTCCCGGACTCAGCAGGATACACAGGCTGGCATGTTCCAATGCACGATCAGCAGCAATTTCACCCATCACCGCGTCGACAGCGACAAAGATCGCGCCATAGTCGGTTGGATCTTTGAGTTTGGTCAGGTGGACGGTGGCCGGTCTACCCAGCCACTTCCGAAAGTCCTTGCTTACGGCAGCATCGTAGTTGCTGAGCAGATGAACCTGATCAAAGTACACGGAATCCAGTAGCGTCCGAACCGGACCCTTCAGACCGCGCCGGGGTGAATGATCTCCACCAACATGCCGAAGCACCGCATCGCGTGCCTTTTCTGGAAGTTGAGATGCCATCGCGCGAAGGTCGGCATGGCCAATCCAAGACACCAGAATGCGGGGCATGGGCTGGGACAACGGGGTTTGTGCTTCCACAATCACCATTGTAGATGCTCGAATGACCTTGAGCGACATCGCCCGCTCCGGAGTCACCAAGTACCTGCATTGCAGACGCTTGCGAATCCCATGAGTGGTTGGCATGGCGCTTGCACTGGACTCGCCAGTTCTTCCTCCCCTTTTGCACAGGAATACAAGCCATGGCCAAGTCATTTGACCCCCGCAAGGTGCTCAAGCACATCGCCAATCCCCTGCTCCGCGAGTTCTTCAACCGGCGAGGTGAACTCGTCGATCTGCCGTGGGATGAACTCACGGAGCACAAGATCGAGCCGGTGTTTCAGGCGCTGTTGGCGCTGCCGGACGAGAAGCGACAGCAGATCCAACTGATCATGCGCGACATCAACGAACTCGCCGATCACCGCGGACTGGCGGTGCTCGCCGAAGAACTCATCTGGCGCTGCCCGCAACGTGCCGAGGAGTTCCGTGCACAAGTGAGCCGCCACGACAAGGCGATGTGGGTTTATCTCCACATCCCGGAAGGGTTCCATGAGGCGGCACTCTTCGCCCGCGCCGATGCACTGTCGGCCGGCCGGTATTGGATCAAGCGCAACAGCCTTCCAAAACTCGAACTCGCGGTCGATGACGCGCTGCGGCAGGCGCTCGCCGATGCACTCACGTCGTTCTACGGCCCGACTCAACTGCGAGGTCGGCAGTGCAAGGTCGTGCACTATCAGCGGGCCGGCAATGCTGACTACTTCTTCGCCTACCTCGATGACTATCCCGACAAGCACCTGGTCTTTGAGGAGGGCGGTGACGAACCAACGGTCCGCGCGGATCGGTATGCGTTCGAAGTTGTCTTCGTCTACAACCGTGATGAGGGTTCACTTGAACTCTTTGCGCAGGGCGGTCAGAAGGTGTGGGCTCCGCTCCAGGTGCATTTCTGTCGTGCGGTGCTCGATGAGGAGGTTGATCCAGCGGATCCGATTCGCCCGTCCTACTACCTCGACCAGTTGCTCAATCCGAACTTCGCGCTTCCGACAGATCCTGCCGACCTTGTCGAAGAAGCCCGAATCACCCGCCTGCGCTTCTCGCCGCGAGGCAGTGGCGGGTACGTCGAAGTCAAGGCGGATACCAAGGGACCTCCCAACGACATCCATCACAAGATCGCACGCCATATCAAGCCCGGATCGACCAGCGAAGGAACGCGGGTCACGCAGGCGAGTTTCTCGCTCAAGTTTCTGAGCGACGGCAAAGGGCGACAACAGACGCTGACCTTCAACGTCACAGCCCCGAATTCGTGTGATCTCAAACACAAGCCCGACGAGCAGCGTGTTGTCGGCGAGCGGTGCCTTCGCCTGTGGGAGGTGACCCGTGACAACTGATGAACTCCTCCTACTCCTGCTCGTCGCGGCCGACGATGTCGGCCGGGCGTTCGACTACGCCGAAGTCCGTACATGGCCGCCCGGTGGTTTGACGCTGTTCCAGGAACTCGGCTTGCTTCGCGCATCGGCTGGCGGGCTCATGGCACCGTGTCCCAACTGCGTCGATTCGCACACTGAACTCGTCACGGTCCGGGAGGAGCCCGACGGGCGCCGTCGATTCTTCATTCCATGTCCCGAATCTTTGCGCACGGAGATCGCCGCAGAGATGTGCGGCGGATGGCGGGTCGATCTCGAGTCGCTGGCCAACCTGATCGCGAAATCCATCGGACTGCACAACGCCAAGGCGCTCGTGCCCGGCCGTCTTTGGCGCCTCGGACGGATGAAATGGCAGGATGGCACTCGAGAAGTGTTGCTCGCCGTGCGCCTGACTGATGATGACGCAGCGCAGATTGTGGCTCATGTCGGAACGCATGGACGCGATATCGTGCTCGTTCCCCACGATGTCCCCGACGATCGCCTATGGCCACAACGCATCCCGCCCGTGATCGTCTTGTCTCAAGTCGCACGCATTGAAGATGACCGCATCGCACTCGACACCATGGCCATGGCCGAGGCAGTTGCAGAGACCGATCGTCTCAATGCCTCAGCGCACGCCATCGGGACCGATCGCACAGGTCGGCGGATCATCCAGCGCGCTGTGAAACAGGAGATCAAGTCGTTCGTTTCGGACGAGGCACTGATCGCTGCGTACCGGCAGCACGGTTCGTTTCGAAAGGCCGCTGACGAACTAACCGAACAGACAGAGAGCAGAGTCACCAAAGACGCCGTTCGGCGCGCTGTGCAGCGTACTGGCGGTATCAAAGCGGTCACACAACCGCATGACTCTCCCTCCGTGGCCAGAACTGTCGCGTCGCAAACTCGCGACAGGTCAAAGAAAATGTCGCAGTACGGCAAACAACCGCATTAGCACCACTTAGAGCGCGCGGCCAGTTTCCCGCCGCGATGCTCAACCCTCCAAAACCGCGACAGCACGGGCTGCGTCCGAGGCCGGTTGGCTCATAACCAGCCAGTCTCCGGACGCACCTGTGTTTTTTCGCGGCATGTTGTCGCGGCGCAGTTTCTAGTGTGACGGCGACTGGCCTGGGAGCCTCGAGATCGGCCTCGGAGCAATCCGATGGCCTCACGCCAAGACGTCGTCAATCACCCATTCACCGCCCAACTCATCAGGATCAAAGCCAGCAGCCTCTGTCGACGATCGGACTCGTCCCGATCGGACCTCGATGACTACCAGCAGGACATGCGTCTGTATCTGTGGCGCAAAGCCCACCTCTTCGATCCCATGCGCGGGACGATCGAGGCGTTCGTCACCGACGCTCTGAAGAGTTGGGTCGGCATGGAACTGCGCCGCCGCCAGCGCCACAAGCGATGGAACGGCTTCGCGACCCTCTCGATCGAGACGACCACCATCGAGTGCGACGGGGACACCACGCCGCTGACCGACCTCCTCGGCGAGTCGGATGCCCGGCGGCACACGTTCCGAACCCGCCCCACTCCACTCGATCTGCTCATGCTCCAGGAGCGCGTTCGCCATGGATTGAGCCAACTCACAGCCGAGGAGCGCGAACTGCTCCATCACGTGGCGGAGCACGGAGTCGCCAGCGCCGCACGCGCCTGGAGCCAGCGCCTCGATCGCAACGTGTCGCGTCGACAGATCGACAACGCGCTGCGGCGCATGCGCCGGCATTTCGAAGATCCGGACCTTTCCGCTGACTGAGCGGGCAACCGCGCCGGGATTGGCATAGTGGACCAAGGGGCGCTCACACGTGCACGGGACTGTTGCCAGTCCCGGTGTGAGCGCCCCGCGTCCGAAGCACCCACTGAGGAGTCCAGTTCATGAACCAGAGTGTCTTCCGGTTCGAGTTTGAGAGGCAGGCCGACCTCACTGAAATCGAAGCCACACTTCAGCTGGCCATTCTCGCCGCGCAGGGGCTGTTTGGCGAAGCGTGCGTCCGCACTGAGGTCGCGTATCACCTCGATTCCGACAAACGCATCGTGCTCCTCGATGGTCGCACCACGTCCGGCGAGGCCGTCGTCCGCATCTTCACCGCGTTCATCACCCGCGAGTTCGGCGAGGACGCGTTCCACGTGCGCCGAACTTCCCAACCCATCACACCTCAACCCGAACCGACCGCCGCTGCCGGCTGAAACCCAGAGGAGATCGAACCCAAATGACCTCGCTCAAAACGATCCAGAAGGGCCGCAACCAGTTGCCGCGCCGTGTCCTGCTCTACGGAGTCCATGGCGTTGGCAAGAGCACGTTCGGCGCCATGGCGGAGAAGCCGATCTTCATCCAAACTGAAGAGGGCATCAACGACCTCGAAGTCGATCGATTCCCCCTGGCGACACGTTACGCCGATGTGCTCGCGTCACTGTCGGCGCTCTACTCAGAGCCGCACGAGTACCGCACCGTCGTGATCGACTCCCTCGACTGGCTCGAGCGGCTCATCTTCGCCGAGGTCTGCGCCGAGCGCGGCGTCGAGTCGATCGAGGACATCGGTTATGCGAAGGGCTACGTCTTCGCGCTCAGCCAGTGGCGCGAAGTGCTTGCCGGGCTCGATGCGCTGCGTTCACAGCACGGCATGCAGGTCGTTCTGATCGCGCATGCCCAGATCGAGAAATTCAATAACCCCGAAACCGATGCCTACGACCGCTACACGCCGCGCCTGCAGAAGCAGGCATCGGCTCTGGTGCAGGAGTGGTGTGACGAAGTCCTCTTCGCGACCTATCGCGTCCTGACCAAGACGACGACTGAGGGGTTCGATCGCAAGCGCACCCAGGGCATCGGGACGGGCGAACGCATCATCCGCACCGCCGAGCGCCCAGCGCACGTCGCCAAGAACCGTCTCAATCTCCCCGAGGAGTTCCCGCTCGACTACCGGCTCTATGCCTCGTTCGTCCGCGGCGAGAACCCTCTCGCTTCCACTGATCCTACTTCCACCTCTGAACAAGGAACGTAACCCACCATGGCACATCTCAATGGATTTGACGCCAACGAAGTCGAACCGAACACCAACTTCGATCCCATTCCCGCGGGCAAGTACCTCGCCATCATCGTCGCCTCTGAGATCAAGCCGACCCGGAACGGCAAGGGCGAGTACCTCCAACTCGAACTCGACATCCTCGATGGTCCGCACAAGGGGCGCAAGATCTGGGATCGTCTCGTCATCAAGCATCCCAGCGAGCAGACGGTCAAGATTGCGCGCGGGACGTTGTCATCGATCTGTCGCGCCGTGAGTGTGATGGCACCGCGAGATTCGGCGGAACTGCACAACCTGCCACTCATTGTGAGCGTCGGTCTCAAGAAGCGCGACGACACCGGCGAACTCACGAACACTGTGAAGGGCTACGCGAAACGCGACTCCGGCGCAGCACTGGCAGGCACAACCGCCTCCAACGCCCCCGGCAGCACCCCACCCTGGGCGAGGAAGTGATGCCCAGGTCCGCAGCGAGTTCGAACGGAGTGGCCGACGCGGCCGTGTTGCGCGAAGTCCGTGAGTCAGCGCGTGACACGGCCGCGGCGATCGGTTTGGATGATCACGAAGCGCATCTGCCGGGTGTGCATGCAGAGGAACTGCAGACGCCGTGCCCTCAGTTCTGGAACACGTGGAAGAAGTTGCAGAAATCCGCGGGCCGGCGTGTGCCGGTCATCATCTTCCGTCGCCGCCGATCCAAATGCATGATTTGTTTGGCCGCCGAGGATCTGCCGGCGCTGATGGCCAGCGTGCGCGCTGCGCAGGAGGCGATCGCCTGATGGAACTGCGCCCCTATCAGCGCGCGGCGGTCGATGCGGTATACGAGTTCCTGCGTCAGCGCGATGACCACCCGTGTGTGGTCATCCCGACCGCAGGCGGGAAAACCCCGGTCATGGCGACGATCTGCCGCGATGCTGTCAGCAACTGGAACGGTCGTGTCCTGATTCTGGCGCATGTGAAGGAACTGCTCGAGCAGGCCCTCGACAAACTCCGCACTATCGCCACCGACTTGCCCGTCGGTTTGTACTCGGCCGGTCTGCGGCGGCGCGAGTTGAACTACGCGATCACGATCGCCGGCATTCAATCGATCTACCAGAAGGCGTGCGATCTCGGCCCGGTTGATCTGATCATCGTTGATGAGGCCCATCTCATTCCGCCCGATGGCGAGGGGATGTACCGGCAGTTCATCAATGAGGCCAGGGTCGTCAACCCTCGTGTGCGTGTCATCGGTCTGACTGCGACCCCATTCCGCATGAAGACCGGGACGATCTGCGCCCCGGACCACATCCTCAACGATGTGTGCTTCGAGATCGGTGTGCGCGAACTGATCGTCCAGGGCTACCTCTGTCCACTGCGCACCAAGGCGGGCCTCGCACGCGCCGACATGAGCACTGTGCACGTCCGCGGAGGCGAGTTCATTGCTGGTGAAGTTGAGGATGTCATGGATGTGGATGATCTCGTGCAGGCTGCGTGCGCCGAGATCATCGAACACACTGCGAATCGGCGCTCAGTATTGATCTTCACTTCGGGCATCCGTCACGGCCAGCATGTCGTCGAAGTCCTCAAGCAACGCCATGGAGTCGAGTGCGGATTCGTAGAGGGCAACACACCTGTTCCCGTGCGAAATGCACTCCTCAAACGATTCAAGGCCGGGGAGTTGAAGTACCTCGCGAATGTGAATGTGTTGACGACTGGTTTTGATGCCCCGGGAATCGACTGCGTCGCCATGCTGCGGCCGACACTCTCGCCCGGGCTGTACTATCAAATGGTCGGCCGAGGCTTCCGCCTTCATCCGGAGAAGTCAGACTGCCTCGTCCTTGACTTCGGCGGCAACATCATGCGCCACGGGCCCGTCGATTGCCTCCTCATCGAGGAGCCGATCGAGCGCGCCGGCAAGGCGCCGATGAAGGAGTGCCCGGGCTGCCACGCGATCATCTCCGCGGGCTACCTGACGTGCCCGGAGTGCGGGTACGAGTTCCCGCCGCCCGCTCGGAATGGACATGATGCCGAGGCGACGAGCGAGGGCATTCTCTCCGACCAGGTGGCGGACAGCGTCTACGAAGTGACGGGTGTCTGGTACGACGTTCATCACAAGCGCGGGGACCCGAATGCGCCGCCGTCGATGCGCGTCTATTACCAGTGCCAGTTCGCCACGACGTTCAGCGAATGGATTTGCCTTGAGCACACCGGCTATGCGCGACGGAAGGCGGAAGCCTGGTGGCGGCAGCGATCGAACGAACCCGTGCCCGACACGATCGACGAAGCCGTCGACCTGGCGCGGTGCGGGACGCTGGCCCCGACGCTGAGCATCACGATCCGGCGGAAACCCGGCAGCAGATACGACGAGGTCGTCGGTCATGTCCTCGGTCCGAAACCCCCGCGCATCGACACCGACGAGGGCGCGGCACAGTACGCCTCACTGCCGGACGGGCTCTCCGAGTCGGAGGTGCCGTTTTGACCAGAGACGCCGTCGCCGCCGAGATCACTCGATTCCTCAGCCTGCTTGTCCAAGCGGGTGACGTGTTCGAGGTGCGCGCACCCAAGTGCTTGGAGCGGCGTGGCGCGACATACACGAGCACGGTGAGCGGCTACTTCACGCACGCGTCGATCGAGGCGGCCGCTGGGCTGATAGCCGAACTCGACGAGAGCGGCCTGGCGCCGGGCGTCTACGTCACGCTCAATCCCGTCAGATCCGACCTGCTCGCCCGCGCCACCAACCGTCTCAAGCGCCGCGCGCCGGAAACCACTGCCGACGGCGACATCCTCGCACGACGCTGGTTCTTGATCGATGTCGATCCCGTGCGGCCCAGCGGCGTGAGTTCGACCGATGAAGAAATCGAACTCGCGCGGCAGCGGGCCAGCGCCATCTATGTGTTCCTGTCCACTCTCGGCTGGCCCGAGCCAGTCGTCGCGATGTCCGGCAATGGCTACCACCTGCTCTATCGGATCGACCTGCCCGTGGATGATGCCGATCTCGTGCGGCGCATCCTCGCGGCCATCGCCGATCACTTCGATGATGATTGCATCGTTGTCGACCGCTCGGTTCACAACCCTGCCCGCATCACGAAGATCATCGGCACCATGTCGCGCAAGGGTGACGACCTCGCGGGCAGCGAGGGTATCTCCGCGCGGCCGCACCGTCGTTCGGCGTTGATCAGTGTGCCCGACGAAATGCACATCGTGCCCGTCGAGCTGCTCGAAGCACTCGTCGCGACTGACACGCCTCCGCCGTCCGCACCGCCGGACCGGATCGAGCGATTCCCGTCAACACCCGATGGCGTTCGCGTCTGGCTCGAACAGCGGGGCGTACCCGTCAAGGGCGTGCGCCGCAACGGCACGAAGACGATGATCCTGCTCGAACGTTGCCCGATCGATCCCGAGATCGTCTCCACGGGTTCGTCGGATATCGCCGTGCTTGTCGGCGACGACGGAATGCTCGCCTACTGCAACAAGCACAACCGCGGCGAGCACTTCACCTGGCCGGATCTGCGCCGTGTGCTCGATCCCGAGTACGCCGCACGCGGACAGCCCCATGACGGAGTCAATCTGTCGGGCATCCTCTCGCCATCAGTGCCGAAGTCAAACGAGTCGCTCCCACCAGCGCCCGCTCCATCAGATCCCGGCCTGCTCCCACCAGAGTTGCTGCGCATGCCCGGCTTCGTCGGCGAGGTCATGGACTTCTGCCTCGCAACAGCGCCGTACCCGAATCTCGTCCTCGCCTTCTGTGGTGCGTTGGCGCTCCAGGCGTTTCTCGCCGGGCGCAAGGTGCGCGACAACGGCGACAATCGCACCAACATCTACCTGCTCGGACTCGCGCACTCCTCGGCCGGCAAGGACTGGCCGCGCAAGGTCAACACCCGCATCGTCCACGAGGTCGGCTTGTCGGGCAGCCTCGGGGAGCGATTCGCCTCGGGCGAGGGCATCCAGGACGCGCTGTTCAAGCAGCCGAGCATGCTCTTCCAGACCGACGAGATTGACGGCATGCTTCAGTCGATCAACAAGGCCAAGGACGCCCGGCACGAAGCGATCATGAGCACACTGCTGACGATGTATTCTTCGTCCAACAGCGTCTTTCCCATGCGGCGCAAAGCGGGTAAGGAATCGCCGGGAGTTATCGATCAACCGAATCTGATCATCTTCGGCACAGCCATCCCGAATCATTATTACGAAGCGCTGAGCGAGCGCATGCTCACCAACGGCTTCTTCGCCCGCATGCTCATCCTCGAGGCGGGCCAGCGTGGCAACGGTCAGGAGCCGAGCATTCGCGACCTGCCGCAGCGCGTCATCGAGACGGCGCGGTGGTGGGCGGAGTTCTCGCCGGGCAAGGGCAACCTCGAACAATGGCATCCCACGCCGAAGATTGTCGAGCACACCGCCGGCGCGAAACGCCTGCTTGTCGAGATGCGCGAAGAAGCCGAGAGCGAGTACGCCAGGGCCGAGGAATCGCAGGATGCCGTTGGTACGACGGTCTGGGGACGCGTGAGCGAGCAGGTGCGCAAACTGGCGCTGCTCCACGCCGTCAGCGCCGATGCCCGCGCGCCGTCCATTGACACCGATGCAGTGAAGTGGGCCCGGCAACTCGTGATGCACCAGACGCGGCGGATGCTCTTCATGGCCGCGGGCCACGTCGCGGAGAACCCATTCCACGCTGAGTGTCTGAAACTGATGAAGAAGCTGCGCGAGTCGCCGGATCGGATGATGGCTCGCAACAAACTCATGCGCGCGATGCATTGCAAACTTGCCGACTTCGACCAGATCATCGCCACACTGCTCATGCAGGGCGATGTCGAGTGCGTCGAGATCCCGACCAGCACCAAGCCCGCCCAGGGGTATCGACTGCCATGAAGCCCATCCGAATCCGTCACAGAGATCCGTCACAAACCGTCGCATCGGTGACGTTTCTCCGCGCCGCGCGGGCCGAAAACATCAAATCCATCACCAATCCGTCACAGCCCGTTGTGACGGATTCGGAGTCGCGCAAGTACTGGAAAAGTAAGGAAAAAGAGAATCTCTCTCTATCTATTTCTAATTCCGTCACATGCCCCCGCGCGCGCTGCCTGAGCGGGCGCGCGCGTACGCGTGAGGGGGGTGGATGGATTTCTGTGACGGATTCCAACGGAGGTGCCATGCAGGAACGTTGTGACCAATGCCGGTTCTTTCGACCGAACCCTCCCGCCTCTCGCCCCGGCGTGATCGTGTTCTCAGGCGAGTCCGTCTTCGGTGGCGGCGAGTGCCGACGTCGATCACCGGTCTGGCGCGGGCACGAGCTGGCGCAGTTTCCGCTCGTGGCGTGTGAGGGTTGGTGCGGTGAGTTCGTACACAAGTCGGTTACTGATGGGGGGAGTGATGCAACACCTGAAACATGAAGTGCGCGATGTCGATGTCAATGGTTCCCCCCTGGCGAGAGGCGCAGGCTTGGCCCGCGGGAACAGCCGCGAAACCACACTGACACAAGATAACGCGGCGCTGTCCGACTTTCCGGAATGGCGCGCGGTCGGGAAGGTTGCTGCATGAGCGTAACTATCGATGACACCTTGCTTTGCCACCTTGCTGGCGAACTCTGGGCGGTGTTCGCGCCGTGGCGCGGGCCGTGGGGTGGTGGGGGCGCGACGGCGGCCTATCTCGCGCGGCGGTCGTTCCGCTCCGGCGCGGGGTTGCGATGGCGGCACAGCGGTCGCGACCGTGACGAGCGTGATGAGAATGTCGAGGCGCTGGGCCGGCTCGAGCGGCACGGCCTGCTCACTCGCCGGGTTGAGCGGACGAAGGTCGTGGCGGTTCGGTTACACGACGGCGGCATCGAGCGGGCATGTTCGCTGGCCGGTGCGCCGTGCTGGCTCGCTGGTCTGGACGTCTGTCAGCGCCTCGCTGAGTGCGATGACGATGCAGCATGCATGATGCACGTTGGCACCCGATGGACGGCGGAGTGGGCGCTGGCGGGTACGCCGCCGAACTGGGCCGGGTGCGGGAGCGACGAGGCAGGGCGCGCCAACCGACGCCTGCTGTCGGAACTTGAGGAGAGGGCCATTCCCGCGCTGGTTCGCGGGTGGCTGCTGAGCGGGGCTGACCTGCATGGGCGGGTGTGGTACACGATCACGAGCGCCGGCCGCGCCGCGCTGACGGAAGCCCCCGCCGACGCGCCGTCCGGCATCGACTCCGACGACGACTGTGCGCTGGCGTGGCGCGAAGGAGCACATGCCATGCAGGTCCGCCTCGCTGCCGCGCCGAGATCGGAACGGGAGATCGGCCTGCTGCCCCTGCCGGTTCACGGCGGGCCGATCGTGGGCGACGACGTTGGCCCACGTGGCAATGTGCCCACGGTGGGCGGCCGCGACTACGCCACTCCGGCACATGTCGCGACAGGGGCGAACGTGGGCGGCGACATGGCGGCTACTGGGGCGGCGGATTCGCGCCCGGGCCGCCCGGCTACCAGCACAAGGAGAACGGACTCATGAATGCGTTCAAGGTCGATCTGCGGCCACTGGCCGAAATCAAGCCCTACGAGAAGAACCCGCGGCTCAACGACGACGCAGTGGACGCCGTGGCCACCAGCATCACCGCCTTCGGCTGGCGGCAGCCGATCGTCGTGGATGGGGACGGTGTGATCATCTGCGGCCATACGCGCTGGAAAGCGGCGCAGAAGCTCGGCCTGGAGATGGTGCCGGTGCATATCGCGACTGATCTCAAGCCCGAGCAGGTGCGCGCGTATCGGATCGCCGACAACAAGTCGGCCGAACTCGCAGAATGGAACATGGAACTGCTGCCGTTGGAGATGGCCGAACTCCAGGGCGCTGGGATCGACTGGTCGAGCCTCGGCTTCAACGCGGATGACCTGGCGAAGTTGCTCGACCCAGGCGTGAGTGAGGGATTGACGGATCCGGACTCAATTCCCGAGCCGCCGGACGAGCCGATCACGAGGCGCGGCGATCTGTGGAGTCTCGGAGAGCACCGATTGCTGTGCGGTGACAGCGCCAGCGCCGCCGACGTCGATCGACTGCTCGATGGCCAGCCGGTCCATCTGGTCAACACCGATCCGCCGTACAACGTCAAAGTCGAGCCGCGATCAAACAACGCGATCGCCGCCGGCAACTCGTCATTCCCAGAGGCGACGAAGAAGACGCGCACGCACCACCAGTCGTTCGATGTGGCCCGCCAGGGTGAGAAGAAGCGAACGACGAAGAAGATGCGGGCCAAGGACCGACCGCTGGCCAACGACTTCGTCAGCGACGAGGCATTCGACGAGCTGCTCGATGCGTGGTTCGGCAACATGGCTCGCGTCCTCATTCCAGGTGGCGGCTTCTACATCTGGGGTGGATATGCGAACCTCGGCAACTACCCGGGGCCGCTCAAGCGCGCGGGCCTGTACTTCAGCCAGGGAATCGTCTGGGACAAGCAGCACCCGGTCCTAACTCGCAAGGACTTCATGGGCGCGTTCGAGATCTGTTTCTACGGTTGGCGCGAGGGCGCTGCGCACCGCTTCTTCGGGCCCAACAACGCGACCGATCTCTGGCACGTGAAGAAGGTCAACCCGGCGTCAATGCAGCATTTAACTCAGAAACCGGTCGAACTCGCGGTGCGTGCGATTCAATACTCGTCTCGTCCGGGTGAAAACATTTTGGATCTCTTCGGAGGATCGGGTTCCACTCTGATCGGGGCGGAACGCACCGACCGCCGCGCATTCCTGATGGAACTCGATCCGGCATACTGCGATGTCATCGTGGATCGGTATCAGCGGTTCTCAGGGAATCCCGCCATCCTGGAGCGCACCGGCGAGTCGCCGATCCCCATGCAGCCGCGCGAGGAGAACATGCGATGAGAACCTATCCGACGCCGCAGGGCACGATCACCAAGTTCGGATACCGGCGAATCCGCTGCAAAGACCGAAAGCAGCGCATGGAGCATGTGCTGGTGTGGGAAGCGGCACACGGTCCCGTGCCTCCGGGCATGGAAATCCATCACATCAACGGTGACAAGCTCGACAACCGACTGGCGAATCTCATGCTCGTCACACGCATGGAGCACAAGCGCATTCACAGCGGGTGCATTCGCTGCGGCGAGATCTGGTTCAAGCGTTGTCGTCGTTGCCGCTGGTATCGGCGGATCGACACGGAGTTCTATGAGTATCCCGGCCGCAACGGGGCCATGGGGATTTGCAAGCGGTGCGCGTCTATCGATGCGGTTGAGAACAAGAAGAAGCGGCGTCGTCGGACGAAGGCGGGATGCATGGACACCGGAGAGACAGCCGCGGTCGAAACCGAGGCTGTCGGGGTTCACGGATGATGTGGGTGCTACTCGCCCGATGCCTCCGCCGCCTCCTCCGGTCCCTTCTCGCGCAGCGCGTGATATTCAATCAGCGCGTCCTCGTACACAAAGTCGCTCGCCGCGACATGCTTGCGCTCGCGGGCCGGCACGATGCAGGACCGTTCTTTCAGGAACGCGATCGCTGTCGCGACCTGCGACCAAGGCGGCATGTTCGCTTCATCGCCGCCGCCCGCCTTGGCGCGGATGTCCTCCATGGTGAACGCAGCATTGCCCATCTGCTCGATCGCATAGGCCACGTCGTCGTAGACCTGCTTCGTACACATGTGCTCGTAAGGCTTGCCCCGCCGAGGCACCACGCGGCGCAGCAGCGCGCCGCTGGCGGCATCGACGACGAATGTCTCATTCAGTTGCATCGGCATCGCACTGCTCCTTTCTTCGCTGCGTGCATGGCGGGATGTAAACGAAGCCGCAGGTGGCGCAGCGCACCTGCTCATCCTCATCGTTCTGCCAGATCAGTTCATCAACGCGACGCTCGCCGCATTCCGGGCAGGCGTCCTCGGGTTCGACGAGGTGGTCATCGCTATGGCAGATCATGGGTGATCGGTCCTTTCTCAAAGCGCCAGCCGGGTGATGACGTCGTCGATGCGTTCATCCTCCGGCTTGGCAAGGGAAATGAGGCGCGCGACGACCTCGGCGGTCAGCATGACCAGCGCCTCGGCGTCGTTGAGTTCGACGATGGGTCCCATGTCCTGATCCGAATGTTCGGCCAGGACGTGGAGCGTGGACTTCTTGACAAGCACGACGATGCGCAGCATGGTTCAGTCCTCCTTTCGGGGTTCGCTCAGGTCGAAGATGGCGACCACCGCGAGCAGGCCCACCAGCAGCGCGGTGCGTTCGTCGAAGCCAGCGAGATCGCCCGCGGCGCAGGTGCGAATCAGCGCGGCCTTGTCGACGGCGGGCATGGCGGCCAGGGTGTCGCGCATGGTGGCGCGAGCCTGGTCGGCATGGGCGAGGAGTCGTTGGACTTGCCGGTCCATCGATCACGCTCCTTTCCGGGCCGTGAACCGGCCCTTGTCGGCTTTGATGAACCGCGCTTCCTTGCCCTTGGCTTTGATTTCGCGGATCATCGCCGCGTAGAGCGTCGCGTGCGGCGTGGCGCCGTTGGTTTTCCAGCCTGCGGCGATGGCGCGCTCGGCGATCGTCTTCGCGTCGAGCGGTTCCTTGGCCCGCCCCAGGACCTGCGCTGCGGCGTGGAGCCCGCTGAGACCCTCGCGCTTCTTGCGGGGTTTGGCGTCGGCCTTGCCCTCAGTCGTTTTGCTCGTCGCGTTGGTCGTCCGTGCTTTAGGCGCGCCGCGGTCCGGCGGCATGGTGATGCCGAGTTGCGCCGGCGTCTTGCCGGTGAGTTGCTTGATGCTCTGCTTGATGTGAAAGACGCCCGTCACACTGCCCGAGGCGTCCACCTCGCGGCAACCAGTCTTCTCATCGATGGGCGAGTCGGCGGGCACGCGGTAGAGCAGCGGCGTGCGGCCGTCAACGCGGAAGTACAACTCGTAGAGTTTTCCGTTCTTCTTCCAGCAGACGTGGTTGCGGCTGGTGGGCAGATCCTGGACCTGCTTGGCGATCGTCGCGAAATCATCCTTGTTCACCAGCGCGATGCGCGGCGGCGTCCGTCGGCCCTTGCGCTTGGGCGTTGCTGGCGACGTACCTTGCTGGGCGGCGGCCTCCTCGGCCTTTTTCACCCAGCGCGATCGTTCCTTGCCGTTAACGATCTCGGTCTTCATGACCAGACCCTTCGCTGCGGCCTTGGCGTCGCGCTCGGCGATCTTCCCATCAACAGCGCGGCCCCCGGGTTTCACGCCGGAGGCCTTGGTGCCGTCCTTCTTTTCGCTCGCCGCAGTTGGCGGCGGTCCCGCTTCGGCCCGCAATCGCTGGGCGCTCTTGATTCGCACCTTCTTCTTCGTGGCGAGGTTCGTTGCGTCCCAGCCGCCGTTCTTGTTCTCGGCATCGATACGCACCTTGGCGATGTTGCCGGACACCTTCGCGGTGTACGTGTTCCCGATTTTGATCTCGTTCTTCTTCATCGTGCTGATCCTTTCGTTGATGCAGCGGTTGGTGATCTCGCGGCGATGAACGTCACCGCCACGCGTGGTGGTTCAGTTCTTCCTCGGCACCGGCGTGATCTCGATCTTGCGGCCGCAGGCAGGGCAGACGGCCTTGTTCGGCCGCGCCGATTGTCGACCCGCCTCGTACGCTCGCTCGAGTGCTTCCTTGACGCACCAGACGGCGGTGTCATGAAAGTCGAGGCTGTCACTGTTCCGGGTTTCCAGCGTCTCAAGCCCCAGGGCCTCGCGGGCGATGGTGTTCAAGGTGTTGTCGCGTGTCGTATTCATGGCGTCTCCGTTCTTTGTGGCATTGGTTCAGCAGCCTGCGACGCGTTGCATCTCGCGCCACACTTCGTGGATCATGCTGTTGGTGGCGTTGACCTTGCCGCGGCTCACGCCGCAGATGGCCTTGGCCGCTTCAATCGCGGCGGCGAACTGCTCCTCGTCGCTCTGTTTGGCTTCCATCATGCAGATGGTGCGATTGCCGCGCCGGGTCGTCTGATCGCGGCGCTTCGATTCGGTCAATTCCATGACAAGCACGCCGGCGCCTCGGCCGCTGGGCGTCTCGTCAACGTGGACCATCTCGATGTCCCCGTCTACGCCTTCGATGGTGATGCTCTTGATGAACATGGTGGGGTCTCCTTCCCGTGGCTGGCTGGTTCAGATCTGGCTGACGTTGGCGACGAGCATGCAGGCGCGAATCACCGCGTCGAGTTCGCCGCACTGGCCGGCGTCGAGGTCTTTCGCGTCCTTCTCGAAGATGCGCTGCGCCAGGGATCGCCGCGTGGTATCGATCGCGGTGGCCATGAACCCGTACGTCGGTGCGTAGGTGTCGCTGACCGCGACGTTGGCGCAGCCGGTCTTGTAGGTGCTGATGCCCAGTTCGATGCTCAGCGCCGCGCTGGCCCGCACCTGCTTCTGAACCGATTCGACGCGGATCGCGATGCTCTCGATTCGCGTGCTGGCGTGGGTCACCGGCGTCTTGCCCATCGCGTGGTCTCGATCCCAGAACGCCAGGATCTCGGCGTCGGTGTAGCCCTTGGCCCGCAGGTAGCGCAGGTCGGTTTCGCTGAACATCGCGTGCTCGCGGATTCGTTTGCTCACGTCGGTCTTCTTCGTTCGCGTCGTCATGGTGGTGCGTCCTTTCGTGTTGGTTGGCGGGCGGCGTGTTTCGCCTCGCGTTGCACACATGAGGGCATGAACAGCGCGCACATGCAAGGGGAATTGCCGAGGATTCGAGCAGGATTCGCAGATTGTGCACAACTGGGCATGAGTGTGGGGAACCTCGCCACGAAGAGCGCGCCATGTGCTAGGCATCTGCTAGGAATCGTCGAACATCGCGCCGTGTTGGCCCACGTTGGGCCGCGCTGCAAGGTGGCCCAACGCCTCGCCTCATGCGCGCCGGTCGCGACGTGGGCCATGGAGGGCCGCCGTGTCTACGCCGCATGACGACCAGAACGAACGCCCGGGCGGCCTCAACCCGGCCGCTCTATCGGTGACCGACACGGCGCGGCTGTTGACGCGCGTGGGCGGCCAACCGGTCAGTGAGGCCATGGTGGAACTGGACATCGACTCCGGCGCGCCGACCAATGGCGACGGCACGATCAACCTGGTCCACTATGCCGCTTGGCTGATCAAGGAGTTGTCGAATCGTGGCGATTGACCCGCGCCAACTCAAGCCCGGCGAACTCTGCCGCCTGCTCAACTCGACCACGCTGGGCGAGGTGATCAGCGAGCGGCAACTGCACCGGCACCGGACCCGCGCCGGGTATCGCATTGGCGACGGCAAGACGGTGGACCTGCTGCGCTACACCGCGTGGCTGGTGATCGAGCGCCACGAGCGGCTCAACGCGGCCGACACCGCGGAGGACGACTCGTTCGATGAACAGTTCGATGCTGTGCGGGCCCGCGACCTGCCCGAATCGCTCACGGGTCGGGACATCGACGCGCTGACAGCAATCGTCAATCCTGCCCGCAAGGGGGCCTGCCGTCGCAACTTCCGACTCTTCTGCGAGACGTACTTCCCGCTGACGTTCAACCTGGTGTGGTCGCCGGACCACCTCAAGGTCATCGCCAAGATCGAACAGGCCGTTCTTGAGGGTGGCTTGTTCGCGATGGCCATGCCGCGTGGCAGTGGCAAGACCAGTCTGTGTGAAATCGCTTGTCTCTGGGCATTGCTCTATGGCCACCGCGAGTTCATCGCGCTCATCGGGTCCGATGAAGAGCACGCCAGCCAGATGCTCGAATCCATCAAGGCCGAACTGGAGAACAGCGAAGCGCTCCTGCACGACTTCCCCGAGGCGTGCTTCCCCATCCACTGCCTCGACGGCATCCACCAGCGCGCCGCCGGCCAACTCTTCGAAGGTGGCCAGACTCACATCGGCTGGACGGCGCGCGAGCTCCTCCTGCCGACGGTGCCCGGTTCGCTGCCCTCAGGGGGCATCATCCGCGTCGCCGGCATCACCGGCCGCATCCGCGGCATGAAGTACAAGCGGCCCGATGGTCGCAGCGTCCGCCCGTCGCTGGTGCTCATCGACGATCCGCAGACGGATGAATCGGCGCGATCGCCCTCTCAGTGCGCCACACGCGAACGCATCCTCGCCGGCGCCATCCTCGGCCTGGCCGGCCCGGGCAAAAAGATCGCCGGCTTGATGACGCTGACTGTCGTGCGGCCTGATGATCTCGCCGATCGACTGCTCGATCGCGACAAGCATCCGCAATGGCAGGGTGAACGCACGAGAATGGTCTACTCATTCCCGACCCGGGAGCAGTTGTGGGCGGAGTACGCGCGCCTTCGTGCTGAGGGATTACGTGCCGATGAGGGCATCACGCGCGCCACGGAGTACTACGGCAAGCATCGGGACGCCATGGATGAGGGAGCCGAAGTCGCGTGGCCGGACCGGTTCAACCACGATGAACTCAGCGCCATCCAGCACGCGATGAATCTGCGGCTCCAGGATGATGCCGCATTCTGGGCCGAGTACCAGAACGAACCGCTCCCCGAGAGCACGGCGCTCGACGAGGACCTGCTCACCGCCGAGCAGATCTGCGCCAAGTTGAGCGGCCACGAGCGCGGCGAGGTGCCAATCGGTTCGTCACTGCTCACCATGTTCATCGACGTGCAGGCCAAGGCGCTCTTCTGGCTCGTGGTCGCGTGGGAGGAAGATTTCACGGGCAGTGTCATCGATTATGGCACCGAGCCCGACCAGAAGGACCCCCACGCATACTTCACTCTCCGCGACATCCGCCGCACACTCGCGGCGGCAGCGCCGCATGCCGGCCTCGAAGGCGCCGTCTACGCCGGGCTCGATCGACTCGTCGATGCCAAACTCGGCCGGGAGTGGAAACGCGACGACGGCGCAATGGTGCGCATCGACCGCTGCCTCATCGATGCGAACTGGGGGCAGTCGTCTGATGTTGTGTACCAGTTCTGCCGTCAGAGCCGGTATGCGAATGTCGTCATGCCCAGCCACGGCCGGTACGTCGGCGCTTCGAGCATTCCGTTCAGCGAATACAAACGCAAGCGCGGCGACCGCGTCGGCCTGAACTGGCGCATTCCGGTCATCACCGGCAAGCGCGCTGTGCGCCACGTGGTCTTCGACACGAACTACTGGAAGTCGTTCGTGCACGCCCGTCTGGCGGTGCCGATGGGTGATCCGGGGTGTCTGGCGCTGTTCGGCCGCACCGGTGGATCAGCGAAACGCACTGCGACGAACCATCAACTCATCGCCGAGCATCTCACAAGCGAATACCGGGTGAAGACGCAAGGCCGCGGCCGGACGGTCGATGAGTGGAAACTCCGCGTCGATGGTCTCGACAACCACTGGCTCGACTGCCTTGTGGGTTGTGCGGTCGCGGCTTCAATGCAGGGCGCCGTGCTCTACGGGACGGACGTGCAGCCGGCGCCACGTCGCCGCATCCGTCTCTCCGATCTTCAGGGAGGGAGGCGATGAGCAATGAGACGATGTCGAAACGCGAGCCCGAGCCACGCGGTATCTTGTGCCCAAAGTGTGGTTGCGCCCACTTCGAGGTCGTCTATACCCGCCGCATCCCTGGTGGCGCGATTCGGAGGCGGCGGGAGTGTCGGTATTGTGGGAGGCGGGTTACGACGACGGAGCGGATGGGTGCGTGAGCCAACGACTGTCTGTTGCATCCAATCCCGGACTGCCTGACCGAATGGTCGAGTGCATCAGCTCGTCCGCATTTTCGCGTCCACTTCGTGGGCTGCTTCACTCGCGCCAATCCGACACTTTCCGAGCAAGTACGCCCATCGCGGAATGGCAGGAGCTTCTGCATTCAACCGGTCCTTCCGATCCGCGAACCGCTCTACCGTGCGACGCCGGTTTGAGTTCATGACTGATGAATTGCAATCGAGATTCACAAAGCGCCGCATCTTCCCCCGCAGCCGAGAGTAAGCATTTCCCGCAGTGAGATGTTGCGAAGCCTTCTTCGCTGGATTGATGAAAGTTAATGCTGCGGCCATGCATGCGGCCAAGGCTGAGCTGCCGGCCGCCAGGCTTGGATACCATTCAGAGATGACTGCGGCGGATGCTAAAGCAGCCGCAATGGCAGCAATGATACCCACGATGAAATGAATCTGTCCGTAGATTCGCGAGGCTTCAAAGTGGGCTTTCTCCGAATGCAGCGAATCTTCCTGCAAACGATCTAGCTCCGCAATGACCGCCTCTCGCGAATAGTCGATTGCCATTCCGGATCTTCCTCCATTTGCGTTGTGGTGGCTTGGCCAGGATGGATTCCTCCACCCAACCAACTTCCCGTGACGTGCCAAAGTTCATAAAAGACGAGCCATTCGGCTAACCACGGCACAATGGTGTTCGCGATCGCCATCGTCGAAGACCATTCACGCCTCTTTGGATAGAACAGGCATGGCTGATCTGGCCCGTAAGTGTGGGGTACCCGAAGCTGGCCCGGTCGACCAATCAGGAGTGGAGAATCGACAAACGTGCTCGGCAACCATCCGAATCGATACTCGATCCGCACTAGGTACTCACCGGTCAGCACAGAAGGATGCAGAAGCCCCACCGACTTCAAGCCGCCGCCACGTCGCCGTGTCTCCAGGCCACTCCAGTGAATTCTCATGAGGGCTATCTGCCTATCTACGCTCAGCCGCGGAGCGCGGATCATGCCCCTCCAAAAAACGTGTGATCTGGTACTGGCCTCGTGATTGCCGCTGCCGCTGGCACAATCACCGCCGGCGCCCGGGTAGAATAGCCAAGTTGTCCAGTCTGACGTTTGCTCTTGAGATCCGACGCGTAACGTGAGAATGCTCGCGTCGCGACGTCCTGTCCAAACATATGACCAAGCAAGTCTGCTGTCGCCTCAAGATTCGGGCATGCTTCAATGGCGATGAGTTCCCGGCAGAACTGCTCGATGAATCCTGAGAAACGTTGATGATCCTCGTGCTGCCATTGCTCAGTCAGATCGTCATGTGGTTGAACGGGACTTGACACCTTGAGATACCCTGCGCCGCTTCCGAGCCGAGACTGAATAGAAGCCAGAATCTGTCGAAGCGCCGCAAAGCAGGTGGGTTCACCACGGTACTCTTCGCCCGCCAAGACAGTAAAGACAACCGAGGATGGCCTGCGTGGGTTACCGAGGTAGTAGCGGTCACGCCGGCGCTTCATCATTTGTACTGCGCGAGCGAGCGCCGAGCGTTCGGCCGGAGACGAGGCTTCCGGTGGCGGTTCGATTGACGCCGCAATGCCGCGTGTTGATTCACCGAGTGCGACGATCGATCGATCATCGAACCATGTGACCAACCCCTTTGGATGCGTTTCGACCCACTCGTTGTTTGCGTAGTCTGCGATCAGCAGTGCGGCGCCTTCGCCGGAATCCCCTTGCGGACGAGCCGGAACGATCTCAAGGCGAAACTGATTAGCGTACTCGAGTACGATGGCGGGCGGATCGGGAGACATGCGCTTTCGGATATCCTCATACTCGCCAAGATGATTCAAGACTGCGTCAAAGAGCCGCCTTGGGTCATCGGAGACACCGATTCCTGGATGGAGTAGGCAAATCTGGTCCAGATCGAATTCCTCGCGACCAATCGGTCGAGTCTCAGTTCGCAGAGCCATCGACCCGAAAGGGAAAATGTGTGGTCGCGCGAAGCGCAGACCGCTCTGCGGAGCGGAAATTCGCTCGGCAATCGCAGTGTAATGAGCGGTCGCTTCATCGTGCAGAGACGGTGGCAACTGAATCGTCGCACACACCGCCTCGAACACGGCGTTCAGCTCGATACTCAGGGCTTTCTGGATCATTCAAGGCTCCCTAACGAATCCCAGATAATGATTGGCCGTGGAATCGAGAAAGACAACTGATTGTCACCCAATCGGGGGAATCCGTCATCAGAAGATCCGTATTCGCCTTGTACTCCCAAGTGTTGTCAAAAAGCCCTCCGCGCTCTACCCGTGTAACCATCCCGCGCCCACCACTCCCCATCCGCAATCCCTGAGCGTTTCATCCGTCCGTACCTGACGGATGGACTATGTGCTTCCACCTCTGGATGACCCCGGCCGGCTCGTGATCGAGTTGCGCTTTGTGCCTGCGCTGGATCGCGACGACGCGGTGCAGGAGGCGTGGGTGGCGCATTTGGAGGGGCGGCCCGTGTCCACTGCGGTGAACACGTATGCCCAGAGGCAGCGGCGGTGGCGCAAGCGCATGGCGGTACTCATCGACTTCTACGAGGATCAGGCATGGCTGAGTCCGACATCGAGCAGGCGATCAACACCAACGCCCAAGGCCCCGCCAAGGCGCAAGGCGACTCGGGCAGCGTCGAGCAGCACAGCCTCGGCGACCAGATCGAAGCGGACCGTTACCTCGAGAGCAAGAAAGCGAGCCGGGGCAAAGGACTCAAGGTGAAGTTCGTGCAACTGGAGCCGCCGGGTACGGCGTGATGATGCTCAAGCGTCTCGTGACATCGTGGTTCGGCACAAGCGGCAAGGCGCCGGCAGCGCCATCGCGCCCGCCGGTGCGGATCGTCCACGCCAAGTTCGACTCGGCGCAGACCACGACCGACAACCGCCGCCACTGGGCGAACGCAGACGGCCTGTCGCCCAACGCGGCCCTCTCGCCCGAAGTCCGGCGCATCCTGCGCAACCGGGCCCGCTACGAGGTCGCCAACAACTCGTACGCACGCGGGATCGTGCTCACACTGGCCAACGACACGATCGGCACGGGTCCACGTCTCCAGATGCTCACGAATGACTCGAAGGCCAATGACATCATCGAGAAGTCGTTCGAGCAGTGGTCCAGGGCGATCAATCTGCCCGAGAAGTTGCGCACCATGCGCCTGGCCCGGGCCGAGAGTGGCGAGGCGTTCGGCATTCTCACCAACAACCCGGTCGTCGAGGCACCGGTCCAGCTCGATCTGCGTCTCGTCGAACCGGACCAGGTGACGAGTCCGCCCGGACGACTGCTTCGCATCGGCGAGGCGGACGGCATCACCTTCGATTCGTTCGGCAATCCGATCAAGTACACCGTATTGCGCCGTCATCCGGGAGATGGTGGCATCTTCGGCTTCTCCGGCGAGTTCGACACCATTCCAGCCTCGTCCGTCGTTCACTACTACCGCGTCGATCGGCCCGGGCAGTGGCGTGGCATTCCCGACATCACTCCGGCGCTACCGCTGTTCGCTCAACTGCGGCGTTACACGCTCGCGGTCATTGCCGCCGCCGAGACGGCGGCTGACTTCGCGGCGGTCATCTACACCGACGCGCCTCCCAACGGTGAGGCAGAATCCCTCGAGCCGATGGATATCGTCGAACTCGAGAAGCGTCTGGCCACCGTCCTGCCCGGCGGCTGGAAGCTGGGCCAGGTCCATGCCGAGCAGCCCGCAACGACCTACGCCGAGTTCAAGCGCGAGATTCTCAACGAGATCGCGCGTTGTCTGAACATGCCCTTCAACGTCGCAGCCGGGAACTCCAGCGGGTACAACTACGCCTCCGGCCGGCTCGACCACCAGACCTACTACAAGTCGATCCGTGTCGAGCAGAACCACCTCCAGACGGCGGTCCTCGATCGGATTCTTCGCGCGTGGCTCGATGAAGCCGTGCTTGTTGAGGGCTTGCTGCCCCAGTCGATGCGGGCGATCGGCGTCGCCACGCCGCACACGTGGTTCTGGGATGGGATGGAGCACGTCGATCCCGCCAAGGAAGCGACGGCCCAGGCCACGCGACTGGCCAATCACACCACCACACTCGCGACCGAGTTCGCCCGCCAGGGACGGGACTGGGAAGAGGAACTGCGCCAGCGGGCGCGCGAAGTCGAACTCATGAAGGAACTGGGACTGTCACCGGCGCAGGCACAGCCGCGCGCTGACAGCCCCGACGAAACAGACAAGGACGAAGAAGATGGCAAAGACCAAGACGCCAACGCGATCAGCATCGCCGCCTGAACAGGCAACACCACAGTCGATCGAGATCACTGCCGCAGCGCAGATCGACATCGAGGCTGCGGCCGGTGAAGGTCAGACGGCATTGCCGCGCTTCAAGATGATCGCCTACACCGGGAGTGCCATGCGTGTTGCCGCATGGCGGCATCCGGTCATTCTCGACCTGGCGGGACTGAACATTCCGTCGCAACAGCGGCCGATCCGATTCAGCCACGATCCCGCCTCGGGTGTGGGTCACACCGACGCGATCCGCATCGAGCAGGGGCAACTGATTGCATCCGGCGTCGTCTCGCGCGACACACCCACCGCCCGGGAGATCGTCACCTCCTCGAAGAACGGATTCCCCTGGCAGGCGTCGGTGGGTGCCTCGGTCGAGGAGTTCGAGTTCATCCGCGAAGGGCAGAAGGTGCTCGTGAATGGCCAGGAGTTCGCCGGGCCCGTCAACGTGGTCCGCAAGGCGACACTCGGCGAGATCAGTTTCGTGGACCTCGGGGCGGATGGTAAGACCAGTGTGAACGTCGCGGCGATCGCTGCGACTCAGGAGAACATCATGGACGGTGATACGAAGGACAACGCCACCAACAACGGCACGGCGACACAGACCAAGCCCGAGACGACGACCGATGACGCCAGCAAGGTCAACGGCAGTGCCGCCGTCGAGGACATCCGCGCCCAGGCGCTCGCTGAGACGAGCCGCATTGCTGCGGTCCGCCGCCTTTGCGCCGGCCAGCACGATGAGATCGAAGCCAAAGCCATCCGCGAGGGCTGGGATTCCACGCGCACCGAACTGGAAATCCTCCGCGCCAGTCGGCCCAAGGCCCCGGCGATCCATGTTCATGATCAGAATGTCAGCACCCAGGTGCTCGAAGCCGCGTGCATGCTCACGGCCGGACTCGATGAACCTGAGAAGAACTGCGAAGAGCAGGCGCTCGATCTGGCCGCGAAGCGATTCCGCGGCGGCATCGGGTTGCAGGAACTGCTGCTTGAAGCCGCGTGGGCGAACGGGTACACGGGCCGCAACTTCCGTGACAGCCGCAATGTCCTCAAGTTCGCCTTCAACCCCGGCATCGAAGCGGGGCTGAGTACGATCGACATCAGCGGCATCCTGAGCAACGTCGCCAACAAGTTCCTCTTGGAGGGGTTCTTCTCCGTCGAACGAACCTGGCGGAACATCACCGCGGTGCGCAATGTGAGCGACTTCAAGACCGTCACGTCGTATCGACTCGTGGGCAAGGACCAGTACGAGATCGTGGCGCCGGGCGGCGAACTCAAGCATGGCAGTCTTGGTGAGGAGCAGTACACCAACAAGGCCGACACGTACGGTTTGCTGCTGGCCATCGACCGGCGCGACATCATCAATGACGACCTCGGCGCCATCACGACGGTGCCGCGCAAGTTGGGTCGTGGGTCGGGCCTGAAGATCAACGACGTGTTCTGGACGATCTTCCTGGCCAATACCGACTTCTTCAAGACCGGCAACAAGAACTTCCTGAGTGGCGCTGACACGGTGTTGAGCATCGACGGCCTGACGAAGGCCGAGGTCGCGTTCATGAATCAGGTCGATGGGGATGGCAAGCCCATCGGCATCATGCCCTCGATCATGCTCGTGCCCACGGCGCTTTCTGCCATCGGCACGCAGCTCTTCAAGTCCATGGAACTGCGCGACACCACCGCGAGCACGAAGTACCCGGTGAGCAACCCGCACCAGGGCAAGTTCCGCGTCGAGGTGAGCCGGTATCTGAGCAACGCTTCGTACACCGGCAACTCGGCCAAGGCGTGGTATCTGCTGGCCGATCCGACGGACTTGCCGGTGATCGAGGTGGCGTTCCTCAATGGGCAGGAATCACCGACGATCGAGACCGCCGAGGCCGACTTCAACGTGCTGGGCATCCAGATGCGCGGCTATCACGACTTCGGGTGCGCGTTGCAGGACCCGCGTGGCGGTGCCAAGAGTAAGGGCGAGGCATGATCTGGACTGGGATCTGAGTGATCAGTCTTCAGCGCACGTGAATCAGGAGTTTGAACATGACACAGGCAACATACGTTTCACCCGGCAACGCCATCGACCACACTCCGGGCAGCGCCGTTGCAACCGGCCAGGTGGTGATCCAGAACACACTGCCGGGCTTTGCGCGCACTCC
This sequence comes from Planctomycetaceae bacterium, assembly GCA_040255465.1. Lineage (GTDB taxonomy): Bacteria > Planctomycetota > Phycisphaerae > Phycisphaerales > UBA5793 > UBA5793. The sequence continues at coordinate 35,884 of JBDZVA010000009.1, read as the reverse complement.
GATTGCCGCCAACGCGCTGGGATCGCTGGGCGTGGCAGGCATCTACGACATCGTCAAGGTGACCGGCGCGATCGGCGCCGGCATCGCGGTGTACTGGGATGCCAACGGCGATCCCGTGGGCGGCACGGCCGGCACGGGTGCGTTGACGACCACTTCGACGGGCAATGCCTACCTCGGGAAGACCGTGCGCGCAGCCGCGGACACCGACACCACAGCGCGTGTGCTCGTCGATCACTCGGTCATCGGACTCCAGAGCACTCTGACGGGCGCTATTGCCGATCCCGGCGACGCCGGCGCGATTCCCGTAGTGCAGTCGGGCTATGTGCCGATCGTGACCGGCGGCTCGGAGACGCGCACACTGGCGATCCCGACGTTTGTCGGCCAGGAACTGCTCCTGTTCATTAAGACGGACGGGGGCACCTGCGTGATCACCGTCGCCTCGGCGATCAACCAGACCGGCAACAACACGATCACCATGGCGGATGCGAACGACTCGATCCGTCTGCATGCGATCGACAACAACGGCACCCTCGCCTGGCGTGTGGTCTGCAACGACGGCGCGGCGCTCTCCACGGTGTGATGAACTATGACCCCAGATCTGCTCAGTCAGGGTCTGTCATGGCTCGAAGATCAGCGTCACCAGCACCTGACGCGGACGGTTGTCTATCAGCGCGGGGGCAGCGCCGTGGAACTGGCGGCGACGATCGGCCGCACCGTCTTCGAACAGGACGACCACGCGGGCGGGCTCACGCGCATCGAATCAAGGGACTTCCTTATCCGCGCCGTCGATCTCATCCTCGCCGGTGATGTAACGCTGCCTCAGCCCGGCGATCGCATCGTCGAGACGGACTCGATCGCCACGTACACCTACGAGGTGATGGCGCCGGGCAGCGAACCGCCGTGGCGCTACAGCGATGTGAACCGGACCACACTGCGCATCCACACGAAGCACGTGGCGACGGAGAACCTGTGAGCAGCACGATCCTGACCATTGCGGATGCTGCGGTGGCGAGTCTCAACGGGACCTCGTTCTCGATGCCCTTCACGGCCGAGCGTCATCTCGTGCCGAGCGTCGGGCTCGAAGACCTGGCGAGTCTGCATGTGACGGTGGTGCCGCGGAGTGTGGCGCGGACCGCCTCGGGCCGGCGCGATTCGTGGCTGGACTGCACGATTGATGTGGGTGTGCAGAAGAAGGTGGCCGGTGATCCGGATGCCGATGCGTTGATCACGCTCGTGGAAGAGATCGCCGAGCACCTGAGTTACCAGCGATTGATCGGAGCGCCCGAGGCTGCATGGCTGGGCACGACCACCGATCCGCTCATCTCGCCCGAGCATCTCGATCAGCAGCGCGCATTCACGAGTGTCGTGTCGGTCACCTACAGGGTGAGGCAGTAGACGACGAAAGGACCGTGACCCATGGGCTTCAAACTCGGCATGGAGGCCGTCCTCAATTACAAGGTGGACGGCCAGGGCGCCGGCGGAGCGTGGACGGAACTGACCAATGTCCGCGATGTGACGCTCAATCTCGAAGCGGCCGAAGCCGACCTGACGACGCGCGGCAATCAGGGCTGGCGCGCCAATGTCGCCACACTCAAGGCCGCGACGGTCGAGTTCGAGATGGTGTGGGACACGGCCGATGCGGGCTTCACCGCCATCCGCAACGCGTATCTCAATAACGCCATCCTGGGATTCCAGATCCTCGATGACACCGGCGGCGAGGGATTGCAGGCCGACTTCATGATCAGTTCCTTCAGTCGCAGCGAACCGCTCGAGGAAGGCATCACCGTCTCGGTGTCCGCCAAGGTCGCCTACTCGGCCACGCCGCCCAGTTGGATCGGAGGTGCGTAATGCCCTCGAGTACCCTGTCACTCTCCGGCGAGATCGGTGGCGCGCCATTGGGGGCCACACTTCAGCGAACCGCCGACGGTGCAATCCGTCAAGGGCCGATCACATTGCCCGCGGCCGAGGCCGGCACGCTCTCGACACGATCCACCGACACCACGGGCGTACTCACCATCGCGGGCACCACGCTTCTGATCGGCGATGTGATCGACATCTACTGGGATGGTGGCCGGCGCTACGACGTCGATGTGGATGGCGTGGCGGGCGATGACGTCACATTCTCGGGTGGGGCGGGCGATGTGCTCCCCGTCCAGGACACTGCGGTGACAGCCGCTGAGCAGGTGGCGATCGATCTCGCGTTCACCGGCGATGAACTCGTCGCCATCGGCGCCAAACTGGGCGAGCGCGGCCACCTGAGCGTGCGCGACACCGGCGTGACGGCGCTGTCGATCGACCTCGTGAAGAACGAAACGTGGTTCTGGCTCGACGGCCAGCAGATCGTCAATCCGCTTGCAGGCGACTCGATCGATGGCCTCAAGGCGAGCAACGCATCATCGTCGGCGACAGCCGTCCTGAACCTCGGCGTGCTCTACGACTCGACGCCGTGAGAACCCGTCCGCTTTGCATGAACAGGAGCTTGACATGATCCTCTGGATGCTCTGGGTGAACTCGGCTCTTCTCGTGTGGCTCGCTCTCATCTGGATACTGGATTCCTCGCCCGAGGTTCGCGAGGTGCGCTCGTTCCCGGATGCCAAGTCGCGTACCTCATCCAATGTTTCGCCGCAGGAGGAGCAACGTGAAGACGTTCAAGGACAACGCGGGTAACGAGTGGACGGTCGAGATCAACGTCTCGGCACTTAAACGCGTCTGTTCACTCACCGGCACTGACCTGCTCGAAGTGATCAGCGGCGGGGATCTGCTCGAACGCCTCATGCGCGATCCCGTGCTGCTCTGCGACATCCTCTACGCGCTCGTCAAACCCCAGGCGGATCAGAAGCAGATCAATGACGAATCCTTCGGCGCAGCCATGGCCGGCGACGCCATCGATTCGGCAACCGCCGCGCTGCTCGATGAACTGGTGGCTTTCTGCCCCAGCCCGAGGGACCGGGCCAACCTCGGGCGGGTGCTGACGGTGGTCCGAAGCGCGATGGACAAGGCGCGCGACGTGGTGGAGGCGCGCCTGGAGGGTGGCGAGATCGAACGGATCGTCGAGGAGGCCATCAAAGAGACGACCTCTGGCAACTCATCTGGCGCTGCGCCGGCATCCTCGGCCTCGATCCCGCCAACCTGACACTGCGCGACCTGCTCCCGATGGCTGAACAGCGCCAGCGCGACGAGTGGGCAAGGACGGCATCGATCATGGCACTGATTGCCAACACCCAGCGGACCGCCAAACACCAGCGGGCGTTCCGGCCGAGCGACTTCGATCCGTTTGCTCGCCAGGGCGGCGTCATGAAGGCAGATGTGTCGGTACTGAAGGAAGTGTTTATCGAGGGGCGCCTGCCGAACGGTCGCGCGGACAGCGGTCAGTGACCCGGCCGAGCGGCGGCAGTGCGCTCGTCGGATTCACTCCATCTCCTGAGCCTTCGCGCGATGTCTGACGCATCCGGCATTCCGCCCGGATACATCCTGCAGCCCATCGAGGGCGAGGTGGGCGTCGGCATGCCGAAAAGGTCTCGACCGTTGACCAGAATCGTCGGTGTCGGCCAACCGCGGCGCAGGTCCGATGACGGCAATGACTCCTGATTCACATCCGTGAATGCCATCGTTTCGCTGATGGAAGCGCTCGCTTCTCGCAGGTGCTGACGCAGAGTCGGCGTGTTCGGGCACCCTGGAAATCCCAGCAGTTCGATGTTCAACACTTGCATATCCCCAAGCACGTCCCGCCCCATCTGTTCCATCGCCTGGTGCAGGTCACCCTTGGATGGCGGCGCATTGAAATGATCGCGCCAGTAGCATGATTGACCGTCTTCGTCGCGACCGATGTGCCGTATGAACGCATCCGGCGTCGGAGACTGGCCTTCCCACCGCACACCGGGCCTGAACAGCATGTAGATGTCCCACTCCGGCGAGGGCGCAGGCTTGCTTGCCGCCCTTTCGCGCAGCCAGTGGTCAGGCGGAAGGGTGGATTCGACCTGGTCCCACTTGTCCGAATAGTGCTCCCGTTCATATGCCCAGCCCGCGAGTCGATCTGCATCGTAGAATTGCGTCGCAGGAACACCGGCAAAGATTCCGGAAGCGCGGCGGGCCGCATCCTCATCGTCCGGCGGGAGCATCGGTTGCCAAACGACAATGGCGTAAACACCGCTTCGTGAAAACCGGTCCATGATCGAAGTGCGGACCACTTCGGCCCCGAAGTAACACTCTGAGCACGCGGGAGAAACGAGCAGGAGAGCCCGTGGGCGGTCCGCACGGGCATTGAACTCGGCTTTGATCGGGGCGAGCGAGTCGACGACCGTGACCGGCTGCGACTCACCAACTGCAGTTGAGGGTGTCGCGCAGCACGATGTGTCGCTCCGAGATGCGCAACCGGCGAATACGAGTACCAACGTCGCGGCAAGCAGTTTACAGGTCATATTCTAATTCCGATCATGCTTCGTTATGAAGGGTCAGGTCGCACCTCTTCTGCGAGTCCAAACTCACGAGCACACCAGCTGATCGTACGCGTCTCGGGCTAACGTGGGGTTCAATCTCTGCCCTTGATCTGGGGCTCCGCTCTAACCGCGTGGCGCGACACAGAACCGGTGACACGAGGATCTCGTGAGAATCGACTCAATCGCCACGTTCATGTCGGTATCTTGGGGAGCCTCACAACAAAACGTCCAAGTGAGGGCACAACCACAGACGTACGATGCTCGACCTGCGCATCACACAGCTGTTCTTCGACCGCCCGAAGGTGAAACGGGCCGTCGACGCCGCGCGCCGCAAGGTGCTGAGCAAGGGCGGCGCCTTCATTCGCCAGACGGCACGGACGAGCATTCGCAAACGCAAAGGCACGAGTAAACCCGGCAGTCCGCCGTACTCACACGTCGGTCTGCTGCGGCGATTCATCCTGTTCGGCTACGACCGGCAGAGCGAGTCTGTGGTGATCGGTCCGGTCGGCATCAAGGGATCAACGGCGCCACGTGTGCTCGAGCAAGGTGGTACGACCACGGTCACGCGCCGCCGGCGCGGCAAGCGGACAGAACGCCGAGTGCGTGTCGCCGCGCGACCGTACATGAACCCCGCCCTGGAGAAAGAGCGGCCCAAACTCCCTGAACTCTGGCGCAACAGTGTGAAGGGGGCATGAGCGGTGGTCCGTTCAGTGATTGTCGAACGAGTTGTAGGGCGTCTTGAGTGTCATCGCGGCGTAGACCTCGAACAGTGTCTGCCGCACGGGATCGGTGATCTCGACGTAGCGGAGATCCATCTGTGCAATGCGCTGCTTGCCTCTCACGAACTCCGCGATGAATGCGGGGTCTTGCATCAAGTCCTTACGCGATCCCTCGGGTTTGTAAGAGGCGACTGTTTTACCTGTCGCCCTTCGAGCGAGTTGAAACGCGAACGCGGACTTGGCGGCTGGCGACGACGCTCGGGCGTGATCGCACATTCGCTTGCGCAGTCGATTCGACCGCCCCACGTACAGATGCACCACCGCCTCCGAAAACAGGTAGACGCCGTGGGTCGGCATCGACTTCGGCGGCGGGTACGCCACCACCGGTGTCATGGTCAGAAGTTGATCGAGCAAACCGGGAAGCGACTCAACATGTGCCATGAAGACGTCATTCATCGTCGAGGCACTGTAGCCCGGAGGGCGAACTGATGGCCAACACGCAAGGCATCCGCGCCGGCCGGGCCTTCGTCGAGATCGGCGGCGATGACGCACGTCTGCAACGCGCGTTGAAGCGAGCCCAGCAGCGGCTCAAGGCGTTCGGCGCCGGGGTGCGCCAGGTCGGCCTGCGTGCCGTGGCGGCATCGGCTGCGATCCTCGCGCCACTCGCCGGGGCAACGAAGATCTTCGCGTCCAGCGGCGATCAACTCGACAAGATGGCCGCCCGCACGGGCTTGAGTGCCGAGGCCCTCTCTCAACTTGGGTTCGCCGCCGAGCAGTCAGGGGCGGACATCGAGACGCTTGAGAAAGGCATTCGCACCATGCAGCGCACCATCAATGATGCGCAGCGCGGCCTGTCCACTGCCACCGACGCCTTTGATGATCTCGGCCTGAACTTCAAACATCTGGCTTCGCTCTCACCCGAAGAGCAGTTCCAGACCATCGCGGATGCGATCGCCCGTGTCGAAGACCCGTCCAAGCGTGCGGCGTTGGCCATGCAGGTTCTCGGCCGGGCCGGCACCCAACTGCTGCCGCTGCTGGCCAACATGCGCGCCCTTCGCGCCCAGGCGGACAGTCTCGGACTGACGATCTCGACCAAGGATGCCTCCAGTGCGGCACTGCTCACCGACACACTCAACATCCTCTGGCGGACGGTGCGTGTCGGCGCCTTCGTCATCGGCTCGGCGTTGGCGCCGACGATCATCGACCTGAGCAACCGCATCATCCGCATCATCATTGCCGCCAACGAGTGGATCAAGGCGAACCGCGACACGGTCGTGTGGGTCGCCAAGGTTGGTGTTGCCGTTGGCGCCGTGGGTGGCATTCTCATTGCCACCGGACTCGCGTTCACCGTGCTGGGTGTAGCGGTCGGCGGACTTGGCAGTGCACTCGGCGTCGCCGTCGCAGTCATTGCCCAAGTCGGTGTTGTGCTCGGTGCCATTCTCTCACCTATTGGACTGCTGATCACTGCCGCGGCGCTTCTCGGCGGAACAGTCGTCGCGTGGTCCGGCGCCGGTGGCAAGGCGCTCCAGTGGCTCCGCGATCGATTTGGCAAACTGAGCGAGTTCGTCGGCACGGTCATTGGCGGGATTCGTGATGCCCTTGCTGGTGGCGACGTTGCACTGGCCGCCCGTGTGCTCTGGGCGGGTCTGCGTGTGGCGTGGGAACAGGGCATTCAACCTCTGCGTCAGGCCTGGATTGGCTTCAGCGCGGGATTCCAGCGGGCTGCGATTATCGCCTTCTCTGGTGTCCGCAAGGCATGGATCGAAGTCCGCGACTGGTTCGAGCGCAACTTCCCCGACTTCACCGCGGGCATCGCCAAAGGCTGGGCGAATCTCGCCGCAGGTGTCCAGCGCATCTGGGCCAGGGTGACCAACTGGCTCGCAGACCGCTTCACCGAGGTCATGGGTCTGCTGGATGAGTCCCTGGATGTCAATGCAGCTAAGGCGCTGAACCAGCAGCAACTCAACGCGGATCTCAACCAGGTCGAGTCTCAACGCAAGGACGCCATCGCCGAAGCTGAGCGCCGTCGCAATCGCACTGACGCCGAGCGTGAGCAGGAGAAGACGGCCGCGCTCAATGCCGTCGATTCCCAGCGCAATGAGGCTCTGTCCCAGATCGACGAGCAGACGGCCGAGCGGGTGCGTCAGGCTGAGGAAGTCCTGGCCCGCACCAAGCAGGAACTGGCCGATGCCGTCGAGGCGGCGCGGCAGCGCCGCGAGCAGGCTCTGACCAACGGTGAAGACCCGGCATCGCTCGCCCTCCAGCGTCTGGCTGATGTCGGCGACCAGCTCGATGCGCTTGCCAGCAAGGTCAGTGTCCGCGGCACCTTCGATGCCTCGGCCGTGCGCGGTCTTGCGGCTGGGGATGACTCTGCCGAACGCACGGCACGCGCCACCGAGCAGACGGCACGCCACACCAAGCGCCTCGTCGAGGCTTCAAGCAAGGGACTGGCCTTCGGATGAGCACGGAAGTTCAGGAACGCGGGATCAGTCGAACGACCAGCAGTGGCCGCAGCCCATCGACCGAGCGTCTCTACTGGGTCCGCGGCACGAGCGATGATCTCGAGGCGCTGGCCGCGCTCGAAGCCGAGGTGCCGTCCTTCTACGGCGGCCTGCCGCTCTACCAGATCCGTGTCGAAGAAGCCGGGCCCGATCTCTACGACGGGACCGTCACCTATCAGGTTGATTCCTCGACCGATCCGCCCGACACCGGAGAGAGCACCTTCACCTTCGAGACCGGTGGCGGCAGTGAGCACATCACCCAGTCACTGGAGACAATCAATTCGTACGCACCGCCGGGTGGCACGGCACCGGACTTCAAGGGCGCCATCGGCGTTACCGCCGACAGTGTCGAGGGTGTGGACATTGTCGTGCCCACGTACCAGTTCACCGAGACGCACTATCTCGATGACAGTCTGGTGACCCCCACATATAAAGGTACACTCTTCGCCCTCACCGGCCGGGTCAATGACGGGGCATTCAAGGGCTTCAGTGCAGGTGAGTGCCTGTTCCTGGGTGTCTCGGGCAGCAAACGCGGTCAGGGCGACTGGGAACTGACTTTCCGATTCGCATCCCGCCCCAATCGCACCAGTCTGAGTGTCGGCGACATCACCGGCATCGATAAGAAGGGCTGGGAGTACCTCTGGGTGCGCTACGCCGAGGCGGAAGATGCCGGCGCCGGCGCGATCGTGAAGCGGCCCGTCGCGGTGTATGTCGAGCGTGTGTACGAGGATGGGGATTTCACGGGGCTGGGGATCTGACCATGAGTGGCGATTCCCTGCGCAAGGTGAAAACCGGCGATCCGCTCAACATCCCCGCGGCGGCATACAACGCCTTCGTCGATGCGGCCGTCGATCTGCGGCAGCGCCAGCACAACGCCGCGGGTGATCCACAACGTCTGCGCCGCGACAACGATGTCATCCTCGTTCTGAACTCGACAGGTTCGACGGTGGGTCGATTCGGCGTGCTGGCCATCACAGACCCGATCATCGATCCCGGCGATGCACTCGAACTCGAACGGGTGGCGTTCACGGGCGTCGTTCCCGCGGCCGAACATGCGGGCAAGTTCGCCATCCTGCTGGAGACAGCCGCTCCAGGCGCGATCGTGCGTGCCGCCATGGGTGGAGTGGTGCCCGTCAAGATTGGTCTGGCCGATCCGAGTCATGAATTCGCTGACGTCTCTCCCGGTTTGACGGATCGACTGCTCAGCGGCGACAGTGGGGCGGCCCAGATCCTCTGGGTCGAGGATTCGATCAGCCTGCTCCGCCAGGCGTTTGTGCGTCTGCCTGCGGCCGGTGCGGCGGTGTGTCTCGCCTCAAACAGTGGTCTGGCCTTCGACACCGAGGGCTGCCTCAAGATCGACACCAACGTCAACAGCACGGTGCAACTCACGCTCGTCACTGGCGTGACTCATGCGATCGTCGGCAGCGTGCTGCGCATCACCGTGCAGCGATCGATCATCACGCTCTCGCGCAACGTGGCGGGTGTGGTCATCGGTGTGGGCGCCACCTCCACGACAAGCGCGACGAGCGACGTGAACTTGGAGAGTTGCCCCTGACTCGTGGCGAGAGGCCAAAGGAAGTCGCACCCACCTGTGGTGAGCGACCGAAGGGAGTCGAACCATGCCGCTCATCCTTGGACCATCGGGCAACTCGCTCCTGCTCGGCCCGATCGGCCTGCCGGCGACCACCACGAACTGCTGCTGTTGCAAGGAGGGCGTCGATTGCCCGGACTGCCCCTGCTGCATCTGCATCGAGTGCGGCGATGGCGTGCAGTACTCCCTGCCCATCGATGGCTGCCACAACTCAAGTGGAAAGGCGTGCCTGACCGTGACACTCAGCGGACTCACCTTCGCCACGGCATGCCGCACCTTCCGCGGCAATGACTGCGTGGCCGCGCCGGGAACCTGGGCCTCCTACAAGTACCTCTCGGCAGCGATGCCCGATCTGACCTTGCCGTTCAACTGGAACGACGGCGTCCACACTTCGATCCGCGATCCCGACTCACCGTGCAACACGATCAATCCCGACACGGTCTGCTGCCAGTGGCGCACCTGCCTGATCCTGGCCGACACCGGCATCAACGCCACCCAGTATGTCAACTCCAACTGCACCGGCACGAGCAACACCTTCGATGTGTTGATCGCCAGCGCCGTGCTCGACTACCAGGTGATTGGCACGACTCGGCGGTTCATCCTCTGGGTGACCGCCTTGCCCGGTGGCGGAATCCCCATCCCGATCTTCTTCGGCGTCGCCAGTTTCGACGCCCGCCAGTGCGCCAACTACTCGAGTTGGCCATTGGTCATCACGAACGGCCTGAGCAGCACCGCCTGCCTGTGCGGAGGGTCCGGTACGGCGATGCATCCCGCCGCGACCGGTGGGACAGCGACGATCACCATGGCGTGCGATACGGATTGCAGTGGTTTGGCTCCCGGGCTCGGGCTGGCATCAATCGAAGCATCTGGTCCGCAGATTGCGCCGCATCGGTTGGTGGATGCCGAAGCCATCGATATGGCAGACGCGCGTGAGGAACGCCGCTGCCGTTGCCGAGGCGGGAGACGATCTGGCCTGCCCATCCGCCAGTTATAACCACCACGCGGAACCGCACTCAATGGCGCGGTGGAATCGTCGATTCGTCGGCGGCCGTCACGCTGTTCATCAAGTTGATGAGCGTGCCGACCTCCCGCGCAATGGCTTCAATAGACTGACGTCGGTGAATGTGCTCTTCAGCCACCTCAGCCTGTTTGCTGAGAGGCATGAGCCCGAAGAGCCCGCCGCTTCCCTTAACTTGGTGGATGTGGTCCGCGAGCGCCGCAAAGTCCTCTTCCGCGAGGTCACGCTCCATTTCCGAAGCACGGGTCGAGAGCCCCGATATGAACGCATCCAGATACGGTCTGACCGCCTCGTCTGAAATGGTGCTGGTGAGCAACTGGTGGGGCGCGACTGCAGAAGAATCGGTTTCGGCATCCGGGGTGGTTTGCACGCAATTCATGTAGTTTGCAAGCGTTTGCAGCAGTCGGGCGCGAGTTACGGGCTTGCTCAGATAGTCAGTACACCCGGCGTCGAGGCATTTGCATCTGTCTTCGGGCATGGCATGGGCGGTGAGAGCAATCGCCGGAGTCTCGATCCCTTGCGCACGGAGTCGCCGCACTGCACCATAGCCGTCGAGTACAGGCATCTGCATATCAATGATGATGGCCGCAAACGACTCGTCGCGTTCTCTTGCCGATTCCACAATCTCACACGCGATCTGACCGTTCTCGGCTTCAGTCACATCGGCGCCGGCGAGCCGAAGATAGAGCGCCAGCAACGCCCGATTGTCCGCTCCATCCTCGACTAAGAGGACGCGCCCATGCAGATGCACCGGAATTGAATCATCCGGTGTGGGTTCCCGCTCCGCCAGCACTTCGCTGCAATCCTCGATCAGCCGGACCCCATCCAGCGGACCCGTAGCGATGTAGAGCGAAAAAGTACTTCCGCGCTCCGGCGTCGAATCCACCTCGATCCGACCGCCAAGCATGTGCGAGAGCCGCTGGCTGATGGTCAGACCGAGTCCCGTGCCACCAAACTTTCGGGTGGTCGAGGAATCAGCCTGCGCAAAGGGCTTGAAGATACGGGCCATCTGGCTGGCGTCCATGCCAATCCCCGAATCAATGACATCAATGCGCAGCATCGGCTCATTCCCGTTCTCCGACGTGATGAGCCGACTCGTGATCTTGACCCAGCCGGAGTCGGTGAACTTGATGGCGTTACCAACTAGATTGATGAGGATCTGACGCAGTCGAGTCGGATCAGCCCGGATGCACTCGGGAATCGCGCCGTCAACGCGAGTCTTGAGCGCGAGGTTCTTCTCCACTGCACGAACGCGCATCAGGGACACTACGTCGTACAACACGCGGCACGGTGAGCACGAGATTCGTTCAACGGCCAGTTCACCGGCTTCGATTTTCGAGAGATCAAGGATGTCGTTGATGATCGTGAGCAGGTGGTTGGCGTTGCGGCGAATGATGCCGACCGCTTCCGCTCGCTCGGCGGCACCCTGGCTGGGATCATGAAGGAGATCGGCGTAACCGGTAATAGCCATCATCGGCGTGCGGATCTCATGGCTCATATTGGCGAGGAACTCGCTCTTGGTTCGATTTGCCTGCTCTGCCGCGGCTTTGGCATGGCGCAGCTCGTGGTCGCTTCGCTCCAGGGATTTGCTGTAGCGCACAAGTGTGCGGGTCAGCGCCAAACCGAGCAGCGCCATCACCGTACCGCAAACAAGGAAGAGCACGCCAATCGTCCCGAGCAGCGATGCGATCGACTTGTGGATGGACTCCATGGACTGGTAGGCAGCCACCTTCCAATTCGCCGAGGGAATGAGCGTCGTACTCATGACCCGACTCGCTCCACGTTCGGATCTGAACACCTGTGTCTGGCCAACTGACAGTTGAGTTGCGTCCTCGCTGAAGTCGGGTGAAGCCGGGATCGACGACTCATCAGCTCCAACGCGGACCGAGTGCCCGGCCTGATCAACAAGCAGGAACTCGACTTCAGCGTTCGGAGAAAGACTCGCCAGGCGGCTGCGAAGATCGGTCAGTGGATACTGGCCGACCAGGTAGCCCACCGTTTGTTGGTGTGCATCGCGGATCGGTGTTGCGATGGCGACAACGTAGGGTCGCCCCAGTGCAGCACGTTGGTATATCTCGGATACATAGGCATCCTGACGCTCCACCACACCTCTGAACCAGTCGCGATCAGCAAAGCTTCGTCCGATCACCGAGGCATCATGCGGATAGTCGAATCGCTCGACGCCTTCCAGATCTGCAACGAAGGCGCGAGTTAATCGAGGATTGCCGCTGACGAACGCTTCCAACCGTGACCGTACGGCGGATTCATCAGCCTTTTGCACGGCATTTCGAAGAGCCGGCGCCAAAGCAGTGCTCCGGGCATGTTCGCTCAGGCTTCTGAACTCCTCATCGACGGCCAGTGCCAGCGTCCGGCTGATCAGGGCATTCTGGTTCTTCAGATCTGCTTCGAGTTGACCCCTCAATCGCGTCGAAATGCTGGAAATCAGAATGACCGTTGGGATGGCGAGGACCAGAAAGAGGGTGCCGTACAGGCGCCAGCCCGAACGCAACACCCACGGGACGCGCGGCATCTCGGGATCGGGATTCGCGTCGACGAGATGATCCGTCATGACTGGACCTGGCTTCCATGGCATCGCGCGACCATCACGTGATGGCGTTCAAAGGACATTCCGTACTTCTTTTCGGCCAATGCGGGCCGGCTCCTTAGGTGGGTGTGATCCCGCCTAATACATGTCGCCCGCTTCCCTAGGCATCCCGTGCGACGGGTCAAACCTCTCAGGCGGCTTTCCTGCCGATTGATGCTGCGTCGAGGTTCCTGATGGCCTCGATGAGTCGCGATTCCATGAGCGGCATCTGCAGTTGCTGGTGCGCTCGCTCCACCGTCGGTGTGACGGGGTGATTGTGCCCCTCCGGCAGAATCACGAGAAGCGGCAGGTCCGCGACTCCCTCCTCTCGCTCCAACCTCGTCAGGCGATCCAACAGTCCCGGGAGTGACGCTGCCGAGAATGCGTGCACAATGGCGATGTTCGGTTCTTCGTTATCAGCCACACACAGTTGGTCGCACCAGATTCGCACGGCATCGAATACCGGCTTCTCAGACACAACCAGCGGACGGAAGCCGTCAGGCAGCTGCCCGCGGACCTCTTCCCGCGCATCGATCCAGCCCTCGTCCGACGATTCCGTCATCAGCCCCAGTTTGAGATCACTTGTCTCGTCGAGGGCAATCTGTTCAATATGGGTGATCACGTCAGCGTCGATCCCAAGCGCCTCGCAGTAATCCTCGATCGGATAGAGCACCCGATTCCCACTGTCCCCGATCAGCAGCGCATGACAAAGTCGATCAGCGAGCGCGAGCGTGACGACCTCGTGAAACCGCTTGGACGCCATGTGTCGGATGTCCGCGAGCGGGAGGTGATGAAACACGACTGGATCGATCAGTTCCTTGGGAAAGTGCCAGGCGTGCAAGAGCCGGTCCATCACTTCGGCGTGACTGACCATGAGCAGCCGGGATTCCACATGTTCCAGTGGCAGCCCCAGTCGCTCGGTGGTGTCGAGAACCTGCTCATAAATCTCGCTCAGTTCTTGCATGAATAGCAGACGGCCCAGATCATGTACCAGGCCCATCGTAAAGGCGATATCCGCCTCCTCAGGCGCGCGCCAGGTTGCGATCTGCGCCGCAATGATCCCGCACGCGATGGAGTGTTCCCAGAATCGCCCGATGTTCACTCGGCCACACATGTTCGTGGCGCCAAAGTGCTGGATGACGTTGAGATTGAGCATGGCCTGGCGGATTTCGGAGACGCCCAGGCGGGCCACCGCTCTGTCTACCGTGTCCACGATCTGCCCACGTGCAAACGCTGCGGAATTGGCCAGGCGGAGGATCTTGATGGCCATGGCCGAGTCCTGCTTGATCGCCCGGGCGATTTCCTCCGCAGTGCTGCTTTCCCGTTCGGTCAGTTTGATCACTTTGGTGACTGTGGGTGAGAGGGCCTGCAATTCTCCGGCCCCGTCGATTCGGTCGTACATCTCCGAGCGTTTGATCAGCGGCTTGATCGCCTTGAGGGCTGCCAGGGGATCGCTCGGTGACGCTGAGGAGACGACGGCTGGCCCGGCCGATGAATCGGTCGCAGATGGCTTCGGTGGAGTCTTCTTTTCGTCGCTGAGCGGTTGCCGAGGCGATGGGCCGGATTCAACAGGTTGTTCACGACGCGCAGTACTCTCCGCCAGAACGAGTTTGGCCCGATCCACCAGTTGATCAATTGAGAACTGCGTCTTCAGCAGGTAGTACTTGGCCCCGAGCTTACCCGCCCGGATGACATAGTCGCGATCTGCGACGGCGGTGAGGAGAATCACTGGAAGGTCCTTGAGGCGTGAATCGGCTCGCATCGAGGCGAGAACGCTCAACCCGTCCATCCCCGGCATGGCCAGATCAAGCAAAACAAGATCCGGCGGCTGATTGCGAGCCAGCCGAAGCGCCGAGTGACCGTCGCCCGCCGTCTTCACTTCAAACCCTCGGGAACGAAGGGCGGCGGCGATCGGCTCACGAAAGAGCTCCATGTCATCAACGACCAGGATGGTGGTCACGCGGCGCTCCTTTCGCGTCTTCGCCGAATCTTGCGGGAACCGCGCATCGGCGCTTCGAGATCGGCCCTCAACCGCGCCGTGAACACCGTGCCCTTGCCCGGTGTCGAGGCGACGGTGAGGTCGCCACCATGCACCGCGACGATCGCCTTGCAGATGGAGAGACCCAGTCCCGTCCCCTTGACGTAGTCCGATCCCAGGGCTCCCGAGCTGAGCACGAACGCTTCACCGAGTTTTGAGACCACCGTTTCAGAGATTCCCGTCCCCGAGTCCTCAACACGGACTTCAACCCATGAGCGACCCTTCTCTAGGTACTGCCGGGTTCGTATCTCAATGAATCCTTCCTCAGTGAACTTCGCTGAATTGCTGACCAAATTGAGTATGAGACGCTGAACGGCACTGGCATCTCCGCGCAGGTGCAGGTTCTCCCTCTCATGGATGCAGCGGAGTTCGATTCGTTGATGGCTCACCAAGGGGCGCAAGACGTTGAGGGCGTCGTCACAGGCTTCAGACAGGTTGACCGGCCCCCAACACCACATGGATCGTCCGCTGTTGAGTCGGGCGGCCTCAAGCATGTTGTTGACAAGTTCCGCCATGCGAGTGACTTCGTTATGAATCGAATTCAGAAAGACATCCCACTCCGCGGAATCCTTGGCCTCGGGCGTAAGGAGATACTCTGTCGTCGCACGCAAAGCAGCCAACGGAGTGCGCAATTCGTGCCCGACGATTCCCAGCACTCGCTCCGCCTCGCGAACGGCTTCGCGAAGATGACGGCGCTCACGCTCGGTGAGTTGAGCCCGCTTGCGTTCGTGCGCGAACAGGACGCTTCGCAGCAGCACGGCCCCGGTGAGTTCATCCTTGCGGAGAAAATCCTGCGCTCCCAGGCGGAGGGATTGCAGGCCCGTTTCGGTGTTATCCGACGCGGTCAGCACGACGATCGAAACATCCCGAGCCGTACGGGCAATCGTTCGGACGGTCGCCAGTCCGGTAGAGTCTCCCAGAGTCAGATCGAGCAATACCACGTCGTGGTGATCTCGTTGCAGTGCGGCGACCGCCGAAGCAGCAGAATCAGCGGCCCCCACGTCGAATTCAACACCGCTGCACCGCAGCAACTCGCTCACCAGCCGGACCTGACTGGGATCATCCTCAACTACGAGAACTTTCATGTTCCCAACCCAATCCACTCTCTTGCCACTTGTTGGTCTACGAGCGATCGGAGTCTCCGACCGCCCTGGCTTGCGTCGTTTGCGCACCGATTCGCTCGCTTTCTCCGACAGTCCTGGTCGGAAGGTCGCGGCCATCGCGAATATCGATCGATTCGGGTCCTCGATACACCGGTATGCACATGGTACTGCGCACTTGAGAATCGCCGGCCAGTGGGGCCTCGCCGAGCACCTCTGGACGCATCCTCCATCACCAACATCGGGGATATGCCGATCGGTCTTTACTGGCCAGCTGTGCTTCTCCTGCCAGCGCAAGGCACTATCAAACCATCTGCACGACGCGATGTTTCATCCTTTGGGTCACGGTCCCACCTGCGGGCGGGACCCCTATCCTGATTTTCTTCGGTGTCGCCAGTTTCAACGCCCGCCGGTGCGCCAACTACTCGTCCTGGCCGTTGGTGATCACGAACGGGTTGAGCAGCCCAGCCTGCATTTGCGGTGGCTCCGGCACCGCCATGCGCCCGGCCGCAACCAGCGGCATGGCGACGATCACGATGGCGCGCGGTACCGATTGCAGCGGCTTCGCTTTCGGGCTCGGGCTGGCATCAATGGCAGCGGCTCGACCGAAGGCTGCACCTCTTCGGTCGGCAGCACCGGTAGCTATCGATCGAATCGACACACGTGGGGGCGGCGATGCCACTGTCCGCCCAATCGCCCCGTACGCTGCCCTCATGAAGTCAACTTGGCGGGCTCTCTCGAATGGAGTGATCCTCAAGTCAACCTCGGCCTTGAAGTGAAGGTATTCTTGAATCAAAGAGCGCAGCGCGTGAACACAAGGTCGCGCTGTGGCAAGAGCGCATGGCATGTGAAGCAGGCGCTGATCTTTGCTGCATCGGTGAGGGGCTGGCCGTCGTCGAACTGAACGAATTCCCAATCTCCCGTTGAGGCGTACTTTTTCGAGTCCTTGCTCATGAAGTGCAATCCGTTTTTGGGTGGACCTTCGATGTGGGATTGCGTCTGGCCGAAGATCTCATTGTTCTCCTCTGACGCCTCATAGGTCCAGGACAGCCGGGCGATGATCGCGCCATCGGGGAACGGGAGCGTCTTTTCTCGATAGGCCCCGATGGTGATGTCATTCCCGAGGATGGCGCGAATGTCGTCAATGGTTCCCTCTTCGCGCGCGACGGAGACCAACCGCCAGTCTCGATAGCCAACTGGAATCGATGCACCAGGGCCGAAACCGATGGTTGGTCAAGCGTGACCCGTGGAAGTGAAAAACCGGCGGCGGCACAACTCAAGGCTCCCGACACGACAAGTGAAGACAAGATCTAACGCATTTGTGTCCTCCGCCGAACTGTGTCCTCACACATCAGTAGACGGAAGCGACAACGAGTGAGTCCCCAGTCACCCCAGAAGAAACGGCGCCTCGGACGGCGCCGCCCGGCAGAGATGCCGAATCGTTCACTCCGCCGAAATGTGGGCGCCCTTCTCGGCGACCGATCGACGCATGAGGAAAATCAACCCAACGAGCAGCACGGCTACGACGGCCGACAGGAAGAAGAGATCGAAGTACGCCAGAGAGAGCGCCTGCTGGCCGCGCAAGCGATCCAACACCTGCAGAGCCGTCAGTGTGGAACGGTGCAAGTCGCCGTTCATCTTGAGCAGGATTGTCTGTCCGTTGTGAATGAATTCCTGAACGGCGGGATTCAGCGGATCGAGCCATTCGTTCAGCCGCAGCGCGTGGAACTGCTCGCGGCGATCGATGACGGTCTTGGCGACCGACGTGCCGACGCTGCCGCCTTCGTTGCGCAGGAGGGCGAGCAGCCCCACTGCCGGGCCTCGCAATTCCCTGGGGATGTTGACAAAGGCCGCGACATTGAGGGGTGCGAAGATCATCGACAGCCCGACGATGAGAATCACCCGCGGCCAGACCACCTGCCATGGGCTCACACTCAGATTGAGACGCGACATCAGGAAGTTACCGAGGGCGAGGATCACCAGCCCCACGGCAATCAGGAAACGCGCATCTGTCCCGCGCGTCATGAGGGCCCCCACCACAACCAGCGTCACGATTGCGAAGAGCCCTGCAGGCGAAAGCACCAGGCCCGAAGTAGTCGCGTCATAGCCGAATAGTGTCTGCAGCAAGGCCGGCAGCGTCGTGGTGTTGGCATAGAGCACGCCGAAGACGCAGAAGATGATCACACAACACGATCGAAAGTTGCGATCAACCAGAGTTCTGAAGTTGATGATGGGTTGCGAGATACGCGTTTCGCGCGCAATCAGTGCGATCAGACATCCCGCAAACAACCCAAGCGCAAGGTGGGTTCGATGGAACGGATCGCCCAGCCAGTCCCATTCCTGTCCTTTGCTCAGGAGTATTTCCCAGCACGTCATGGTGATGCTGAGCAGGCACAGGCCGATCAGGTCGAACCGACTGGACTTGCGCAGCGCTTTCCGCTCTTCGACCAGGTATTCAGGATCCGTCACCACGGAATAGCAGAACGCCAAAGCAAATAGACCGACCGGCACATTCAGGTAGAAGATCCAGCGCCAACTGTACTGGTCGGTAATGTATCCGCCGAGCGTCGGGCCAATGACCGGTGCCAGCAGTGCCGCAATTCCGAACAGCGCCTGTGCCTGCCCCTGCTTTTCCTGCGGAAACGCGTCGAGCAGCACGCCTTGGCTGGAGGGTTGCAGTCCACCACCCGCCAGTCCCTGGAGCACGCGCGACGCAATGAGCATCGACAGGCTGCCCGCCATGCCACACAGTGCCGAGGCGAACGTGAACATGGCAATCGACATCAGGAAGTAGTTCCGACGCCCCAATCGCATCGCCAGCCAACCGGAGATCGGGAGAATGATCGCGTTGGCGGCGAGGTAACTGGTGATCACCCACTCGCTGTCCGATGCCGGGGCGGACAGCCCACCGGCAATGTAGCGCAGCGCGACGTTGGCAATGGTCGTGTCGAGCACTTCCATGAAAGTCGGAATCACGACCGCCATCGCCACGATCCAGGGATTGACCGTCTGCGACTTTGTCGCAAGCGCAGGGCGCACCGGGATGGCTGCACTGCCCGAGTTGCTCATGGTTGTTTCTCGTCCGACATGGCGTACGGCTGAAGCACCGCACCCGCATTGTCACCCGTTGCCGGCTCGGTCACGTGAACGTAAGGCGTAACTGACAATCCGACGAAGAGCGGCGCCTTGTCCGGGTCGTAGTCGAGGATGTCGATGCGCACCGGAAGCCGCTGGACAACCTTCACGAAGTTTCCCGTCGCGTTCTGTGGGGGCAACAGCGCAAGTGTGGAACCGGTGCCCATCGTGAAGCCGGAGATGCGTCCCTTAAAGTGTTGCTTGCTCCCGTACATGTCCACCTCGAGGTCAACGGGTTGACCGATGCGCAGCCGGGTCAGTTGCGTCTCCTTGAAATTCGCGTCGATCCAGATTTCGGCCAGCGAACGGATCGCCATCACACTCTGGCCGGCGATGAGATTATCGCCCGGGTTCACATTGCGCCGCGTCACGACGCCGTCGATCTCGGACACGACATCGCAGTACTTCACGTTGAGAACTGCTTGGTCGAGTTGGCGTTTTGTCTGCGCCAATTTGGCCTCAGCCTGCTTGACCATCGGGGATTCGGCCACGAGTTTGCCAAGGATTCGATCGATGTCGCCTTCCGGATCCCGACTGTAGAAGTTGGCGATCATCTCCCGGGGTGACAGATTCAGCGAGTCTCTCACCCCAAGTCGCATGGCAGCGTTTGACAGGGCGAATTGCGCCTGCTTGACCGCTGAGAACGTTTGATCTAGGTCTACGGGCACTTGCGTCAGATCGTCGCCCTGCTCGGGCTTGGGCGGCAGACCGAGGCTGACTCGCACCTGATACACCTCCTGGAGCGCCTCGTCGTATTTAGCCTGCGCAACAAGGTATTCTTCCTTGCGGTCGTCCAGTTCCTTTTGATTGGCCGCATCATGCTTGGCCAGTTCCACGACACGATCGTATTGACTGTGCGCATTATCCAGCGTCGCCCTTTGCGATTGAAGTGAGGCGACTCTCGAATTCAGCAGGGCGACCTGATTGTCAACGTTCTCGATCGCGTGCGCAAGCGCGAAGCGAAGGCTGCGAGCCTCGCCGGCCGTGGCCCAAGCCTCAGCCTGCGCTGACTGCAGATCAGCTTCCGCAGAAGCCACCGCTGCTTGGGCGATGGTAAGTTGTACCTCGTATGGCTCACGATCGAGTTGAAGGAGCACGTCGCCCTTGCGAACGCGGTTATTGTCCTCCACCAGAACCCTGGCCACTTGCCCCGCCACGCGCGGCGCCACAAATGTCACGTGACCGTTCACGTACGCATCATCCGTTGACACGACCTTCAATGAAGCGAGAAAGTACGGAATCCCGATGAGTAGGGCCACGCCGGCCAAGACGACGAGCACCCCGATCCGCACAAATCGTGCAGGCGATTTCGTCTGGGCAGGCGGCCGATCAATCGCGACAACTGGAGTGGCCGCCTCTGCGGTCGCTTGCCCAGCAGACCGGGGAGGCTTAGCGGGACTCGAGCCTTCGCTCGTTTGCGTAGATTGGTGCGTATGGGAACGCTCTGCGGATGAAGCCACGGGTGTTGTCATGGGAATGCTCACCTTCAGGAAGTGGTGCACCACACGTTTTCAGCCGAGCCAGAGTCACCGCGAACGCTCAGGCAAGACCTCGTGCCCGTACTAATTTGCACCGCGGGGACGGTGTGTGGTGCACCATGGACGTCTTGCTAGATGAGGGTTATCTGCACATCGATGTTTCCGCGCGTCGCCTTCGAGTACGGACACGTCTGATGGGCAGCATCGACAATTGCCTGAGCGACGTCGCGGTCCAATCCTGGGAGGCTCACGTTGAGACGAGCTCGAAGCAGGTAACCGTCAACGTTCGTGCCGAGGTCTACTTCCGCATCGACGGATCGATCGGCAGGAAGACGCACCTTCATCTGGGCTGCGGCGACTCCCATCGCCCCGATGAAGCAGGCCGACCATCCGGCAGCGAATAGCTGCTCGGGGTTCGTTCCATTGCCCGGAGCCCCCGGGGTAGATAACTTGATGTCCAGGCGACCATCTGAACTGCGCGACGCGCCGTCCCGGCCGCCAACCGTGTGAGTCTTCGCCGTATAGATGGTCTTTTCGATCTGCATGGTTGCTTGTGTCATGGCATGCCTTCTTTCTTGTGATGGGTGTGTTTCTGGGGGGCTTGAATCACTCAGGCGACGGCCAATTCCGTTTCGATAATGTTCGCAGCAAAATTCTCGTACTCGCCGCCAAGTTGCCTTGCGATGGAATCGGGGAACACATGGAAGCGTCCCGCATTCAGTGCATCCGCAATCGCACTCGCTACGACGGTCGCCGGTTCTGCTCTTTCGTCGAAACCGCCATCACGCGCCATGTCAGTCGCGATCGGTCCAGGATGAACGCTGACGACCTGGATCCCATCTTCCCTGAGCAGAGATCTGAGGGCTTGCGTGATCGAATACGACGCCGCTTTGGATGCCGCATACGTCGCGATGCCGGGAAATGACCTCAATGAGACGATGGAGTTCAACTGCACGAAGGCGCCACCGCCGTTCGCTTTCACGATCGGCGCGAATGCTTGAGCAACCCTGATCAGTCCATATACGTTCACGTCCATCTCGAACGCGAGAGAATCCAAGGTCCCTTCCGAGAGCAGCGCGTTGCTCTTCAAGACGCCCGCATTGTTGACGACAAGCGTCACGTCCCTCGCGACTCGGGCCGCTGCTTCAATGGTCTCAGGCCGTGTCAGGTCGACTTCGACGGGCACCACTCTGTTGCCATACTTTTGGGCCAGTTCTGAAGCGGAAGAACGATCGCGCACCGCCGCGTAGACCTTGGCGGCACCGCGAGCGAGCAGTTCCTCCACGATGGCTCTTCCGATTCCCCGGTTGGCTCCTGTGACCAGTGCCACGTTGTTTTTGATGTTGTACTGCATGACGGCTCCTTTGAATTGATCGGGCTCGATGAATGCCTAACCCGATTGCCGCCCCTCGGACGTGGTTCGGCAGTGTTCCTTACCAAAGAAAGGCGTGGGTGGCCGACATTCGCCCATGGCATTGCTCGAATCGACGAATAGACCACGGGAAGGTACTCGCATCAGGTCGCAGGCACAAATGGTGATTCCCGTCTCCGATTTGGGCTCCGCGCCCAGCCAAATGCTCGCCCAGAGCGGCGATGTCCAAGAATCTGTGGGAGTGGTGGTAAGAACCAAACGTACACTGCGTCTAAGGTCCGGGCCCGAGGAGTCGCTGGGGGTGCGGGACGGTGCAGCGCGCCGATCCCCGGCCCCATCACGCAGGACGATTCATGAGTCCGACGTCTGTGTTCGGTACTGACGAGCTGAAAGAACGGTGGCGATGCTCCCTTACCTCTCAAGCAGAGCGGCAACGACCAGTCTGTGCACTGTGAATTGGTGCGCTGCATCTCAGCCCGTCCGTTCGAGCGCCCCTACGACTTGGTATACTGCTATCGGGGCAGAACGACCAAGGAGGAGTCTCGGGGGATGGGTGATCGGCGTCAAGATGACGATTGGATCAGCGACCTTCGGTCGGGAGATGCCGCGCGGCGCGATGATGCGCTCAAAGACCTTCGGGACATGCTGTTCCGTGGTCTTTCCCGGAGCTTTTCACCAGGCGGTCGCGTCGACGATGCATTTCTGGAGGACGCCGTGCAGGAAGCGTCAATGAAGATCCTGGAGAAGGTGGGCGAGTTTGAAGGGAGGAGCAAGTTTCGAACTTGGGCGGTAACGATTGCGGTGCGCACTGCAGTCAGTGCAATGCGCCGGCGAGAATGGCAAAACGTGTCGCTCGAGGGGATCACGACGAACGCCGGCCTTGATCCTCGTCTCGCCGTTGGTTCGACCGAAATCGTGGATCAAGCGAACAATCGATTCGTGATGTTGACCAGACTCAAGGAACTGATCGATACCGAACTCACCGAAAGGCAGCGTACGGCACTGGCAGCAGAACTCGGTGGAATGCCTCTTCCGCAGGTCGCCGACAAACTTGGCAGCAATACAAATGCGATCTACAAACTGCTTCACGATGCGCGTAAGAAGTTGCGGCGCGGGCTCGAGGCGAGCGGTTTCACGATTGACGACGTTCGCGAGGCGTGGGCGTAAGGTGGAAGCATGGCGTTGAGTCCAAAACAAGTAGAACGATTACTGAAGATGATCCGGCAGACTCGAGATGCCGAACTGAGTTGCCCCGAATGCCTCGACGAACTGGACCGGTATACCCAACGGACTCTGGATGGTGAGCCGATCGATGGGATACTTGAGAGCGTGCAAGCGCACCTCCAGGCCTGCCCTTGTTGCGCCGAGCAACTCCGGCTGGTACGCGAGACTCTCGACGCGATCGATCAGTCGTAGTCAGAGGGGCCGAAACCGTTCTCGGATGCAACTGAACCCAGCCAGGTTCCGCGTTCGAGCTTCAGTTGCGAATCTTGATCAGCTTGTGAACGCACGTGACCGCAAGCGATCCGTCGCCGACGGCGAATCCAACGCGCTTGGTGGAGCCCGAACGGATGTCGCCCGCCGCGAGGATGCCGGGCGCGGATGTTTCAAGCGGACAGGGCTCGCGATCACTCAAGGGCCAGGCGCCCGATTGAAGAACATCAGTACCGGTCAGGACGTATCCGAGATCGTCGCGCGCCACGTTTTCGGGGAGCCACGCGCACCCCGGTTCGGCTCCGACGAAGACGAAAATCGCCGAGACTTCGATTTGTTCCGTCAGTCCGCCGTTTCGTTCTGCTTCAGTGTCGTCATGGAACGCGATCAGCGTGGCGCTTTCCAGGCGATCCCTTCCATGCACGGCGGAGATCTGCACACCTTCGTGCACTTGAATGTTCCTCGTCGCGCGAATTCGGCCGATGAGATAGTCGGACATCCCCGGGCCAAGGCACTTTCGCACCAGCAAATGAACGATTCGATCTGGACAGTGCTGGGCAAGAAACATCGCAGCCTGGCCGGCGGAATTCCCCGCGCCGACGACAGCGACATCACAGGCATGATACAGAACGGCTTCGACAGAAGTGCACGCATAGTGAATGCCCTGCGACTCGAACCGCTCTGCGCCCTGCGCTTCAAGGCGTCGCCATTTCACACCCGCGGCGACCAGGATCATCCGGGCACGCAGCTTCGTACCGCAATCCAAGAACAGCGAATGAAGTTCGTCGGGCGAGGCACTCGGCTCGATCTTCTCGACTTCGACTGGCGCGACCATTGTCGCACCGAATTTGAGCATTTGCAGCACAGTACGCATCGCCAGTTCGGCGCCGGAGAGTCCATTAGGAAAGCCGATGAAGTTTTCGATCTTCGACGAACCACCTGCCTGACCACCGGGTCCCAGGCGATCGACGACGATCGTCGAAAGCCCTTCGGATGCGGCATAGACAGCGGCCGTCATGCCGGCCGGTCCAGCGCCGATGATTGCGAGATCGAATTCCTGATCCGGGCAGGACTTCCAGACTCCGGCGCCTTTGGCGAGTTCGCGGAGACTCGGATTGACCAAGGTGCGTCCGTTGCCAAGTTCGATCACCGGCGACTGCTTCGGTGAGCCCCAGCGGCGCAACAGTTTGTGCCCCTGCTCCGATGTGCTGTCGTACCAGGTGAAAGGTACGAAATTCTTGAAGAGGAATTCGCGCATCAGCATGGTTTCCCGACACTTGCCCGGGCCGACGACTTTCAGGCCAAGTACGCCGCTTGCCGAGAGCAGGCGCCTCCGCTCCAGGGCGGCGACAAGCAGTGTCTCGCTGACCTGCGGCAATTTGTAGAGCATCTCGCGCAGCCGCTGTCCGGGAACGCGCAGCAGCTTCGTCTTCCCGCGCGCGATGGCGTTGACAATGACGGGGCGGCGCGTGAAAAGATCGATGTCGCCGGTGAACTGGCCAGGTCCGTGCGTCGCGATGTGGTTGTTGTCGTCGGCAGCATTGAGAATATCAATTCCGCCGGATTCGACGATGAACAGGTCGATCTCAGCATCGCCGGCGCGATAGATGTACTCACCGTCATCGTACGTACAGATCTCCGCTAGCGATCTGATGGCAGCCAGGTCAGACTCGTCCAATTTGGGGAAGGCCACTTCGCTGGCTTCGAGCATGTGTTTCGCCGCGACGATCTGCCTTGACGGCGCGTCATCAGGGATGTGTTCGATTGTTTCATTCATCAACTCTTGCACTACCACGATGGACCTCCTTTCTCAATCTGACGAGCACACTCAAAGAGCGACTGCCCACGGGAACACGAATTCACGCACTCCTACCCTCTTCGCCTGTCTCGGGCAATACAAGTTGCATACTGAGTGGAGTTCATCGCTGCGCTGCGCGAATCGCCTGCACCGCCTGCGCCGTGTTCCACACGTCGCTGGCAATCATGTGGAAGTTCACCAGCGCCGCCTGGTAGCCGTCAAAGCCGGGCAGCTTGGCGGCTGCGCTGGCGTCGGCCACCACCACGACTTGGAACCCCTCTTCCGACAGATACCGCAAATGGCTCTCGGTGCACAGGTTCGCAGACATGCCGCCGAGAACGATCTGGTCGATTCCCTGCTTGCGCAACTGCAGCACCAGGTCGTTTGTCTCCGGACCGTACATCTTGTGCGGGCTGCACACCACGACATTGTTGCCGGCTATGAATGGCTTGAACTCCGCAAACCAATCGGCGCCGGATCCATCAAACCCGTCGAGAGACAGGGCGCTGGGGCGGTCCACAAAGTGGATGTCGTGCATCACTTTCTCGAACGTGCCGCCGAACTTCCATTTGTGATCTTGCGGGTAGTAGTAGTGCGGCGAGATGAACACCAGCGTACCAGTCTCTTGGGCTACGCGGAAGAGTTCCCCCACGTGCTCGACCGTCTTGTTCTCCTTCACGCTTTCGCCGACCACGCTCCAGGCAACGCCTTTAGGTGAGAAGAAGTCCACCTGTGGATCGGTCAGCACGATTGCGAATCGCCCGGGTTTCAGGACCATCCCCGTCGGCCGCAGAGCGTTGTCGTCCGGCTGACTGGTGTCGTACGCAAGTCTTGCCGAGCCCGCCGCGGGTTGGGCGATCTGTGGATCATCATTCCCTGCCGCCAGGTTTGTTCGATAGGTCGCCGCGGTGGCGGCGCCTGCAAGAAGGACACCTGCGGTAGCGTAGATAGCCAACCGGCGATTGTTGTAGTAGGTCTTCATTCGGCTTCCAATCTGCCGCCATTGCGGCGTTGCGGGCATTAGCCCTTGATGAACTTGAGGAGGTCGGAATTGATCACGTCAGGATTCGTCGTGCACATGCCATGCGGATAGTTCTCGTACACCTGCAACACGCCGTACTTCAGCAGTTTGACCGACAGCAATGCGGAGTCTGCGATCGGGACGATCTGGTCATCATCGCCGTGCATGACCAGCGTCGGAACGGTGATGGTTTTCAGGTCTTCGGTAAAGTCCGTCTCGGAGAACGCCTTGACGCCTTCGTAGTGCGCCTTTGTGCTCCCCATCATGGCCTGCCGCCACCAGTTCTGAATGACTCCCTGCGACACTTTTGCGCCCGGCCGGTTGAAGCCGTAGAAAGGACCGCTCGCGAAGTCGAGGTAGAACTGTGCGCGGTTCGCGACGTACTGCTGGCGCAGACCGTCGAGAACCTCGATGGGCATCCCCCCTGGGTTGGCGGGCGTTTTGATCATGAGCGGTGGAACAGCACCGATGAGCACAAGTTTCGCGACCCGCCCCTGCGACTGACCGTATCGCGCAACGTAACGAGCCGCCTCGCCGCCGCCGGTGGAGTGACCGATGTGGATGGCGTGGCGCAGATCGAGATGTTCGACCACCGCAGCGACGTCTGCAGCATAGTGATCCATGTCGTGACCGTCGCTGACCTGGCTCGAACGGCCGTGTCCACGCCGGTCGAGGGCGATGACGCGATAACCCTTTGCCAGGAAGTAGAGCATCTGGTTGTCCCAGTCATCACTGCTCAGCGGCCAGCCGTGGTGGAAGACGATTGGCTGCGCCGCGCGATCACCCCAGTCCTTGAAGTAGATTTGCACATTGTCTTTGGTGGTCACGTATGAGGCAGATGACGTCGTGTTCGAAAGTGAGGTTTGCGCACGTCCTGGTGGTGGTGTCGACTGCGCGCCTTCGGCATTGGGGGAAATGGAGGCTGAAGCCGCGGCAGCAATGACTGCACCCGCGCTTCCGATGAGCACGCTTCGACGCGATGCTGAGGGCGTATGTTGCAGATTGTCATTCATGGTTGGTGTCCTTCATTGAGAATTGCGTCATTGAGTGGGTGTGAACGCGCGGCACGTCAAACAGAGCCGTCAATACTCCCAGGGCCCAGGCACCCATCGAAAGGCGTCGCCTTCGACCGCCACGTGGCAGACCGACGGGAACGAAAGGTGTGTGGCGACAAGAGATTCGCGATTTGCCGCCAGTTCCCGCAGAAGACCGACGCGCACGCGGGCCGCCTCTTCGGGGTCGTGCTCGAATCCGTTGAACCAGTCCGGGTGTTCAAATCCAACCTGGAACACTGCATCGCCGGCAAAGGTCAGGCGATCGCCGCGTGACGCCAGGCGCACCACGCTGTGTCCGGGAGTGTGTCCTCCAGTGCGCTGAATGAGTATCCCGGGCGCCACCTCGTATTCCTTCTCGAAGGGCCGCAACTGTCGGTCGTACTCGTTAAGGAACCGCCTGGACGCCCGCCGAAGCGCATCGGGGAACCCCAGCGGCATCGAGACATGGGAGAAATCCGGCGCTGCCCAGAAGTCAACCTCGGCGGCGGCGACGTGGATGCGCAAGTCCGAGCGCAGCCGCTCTCTTACGCCATCGACGAGCAGGCCGCCAATGTGATCCATGTGGAGGTGTGTCAACACCACGTCTGTCACGGATGCAAGATCGACGCCGGCGGCTTCGAGGCGTTGGACCAACCGCCCGGCGCGCGGCAGGTTCAAGTTGGGATCAGCGCCAAGTCCGGCGTCGATGAGAATGGTCTTGTTGCCGCGGCGCACCACGACCTCGTTCAGCGCCCATTCGAGATTGTCCTGCGGCAGAAACTTGTCCTTCAGCCAGGCCGATCGCTCAGCCGCATCAACATTGTGGCCCAGCATCGCTCCGGGCAGCGTGAGTACTCCATCGCTGACCACCAGTACATCAATGTCGCCGACTTGCAGGGCGTAGCGCGACGGCACCAACTCGTCGAGCGCCGGCGTCCATCCGGGTGATTTGCTCTTGTCCGCTACAGCCGCATTCGCCGCTGGATCAATTGTCGAAGAAACCGTGGAACCGTTCATGTTCTATCTCCTGTTCAAATGTTGTTCCTGCGAGGATGGGCGTGATCGCCCGACACTTCGCATATCGTTCGGCCTGGTCACTTACGAGAATCTCAGCGCCTTGCGGTGCATCGCATGTTTGGGCTGCTCGCTTCTCGCACTCGACACGGGTACGTGCACAGGTGGCATGCCCCTTCGCGTTCGATTCGCCTGCATCTCTCGACCCGAAACTGACTGTGTTCGGATGCGCCATCCGGGCCGGGATCCCCGATCATGATTCTTCGGCATAGGGTTGCACTGCCGCACTGCGGCCCGTATCCCTGTGCCAGTTGCGCGATGGTCACGTTCACAGTCTTTGAATCAGTCATGTCGATCGCTCCGTTGCTCGTTCGAGTCGTCGAAGAAGTTGTGGACGCGTGGGTTCCGGACTACTTCTGGCCTCCTTGTCGGCTGAGCCACTCATCAAGGGTGGTGTCGCCGATTCGTGCTCCGTCGCCGGGCAGCATGGAGCGTTCTTGAACCTCCGCGCCGAAGTATCGCGCTTGCGGGTCGGTCACGATCGGGCGGGGGTCCTTGTGTGTCGCAAACGTTCGTCGCACCAGTTCATCGAGTCGGAACTGTTCCGGACCAGCCACTTCCGTCATGCCGTTGAGCGGCTCACCCGTTGCGACCGTTTCCAAGGCGGTGGCGACATCGTCCGACGCAATCGGTTGGAAGAGCACGGGAGGCAGACGCACCGTGTTGCCGTCCGCAGAACCATCTCCGATCGGTTTGACGAACTCGAAGAACTGCGTGGCGTGAAGGATGGAATACGGGATCGAAGACTTCTTGATCAGTTCTTCCTGCTTCAGTTTCGCGCGCATGTAGCCACTCTGGTTAAGACGATCCGTTCCCACAACTGAAAGCGCCACATGGTGCCGCACGCCGGCGCGGACCTCGGCAGCGAGCAGATTGCGGTTGGACGTCTCGAAGAACTTCATGACCGCCGCATCTTCGAATGAAGGCGAATTCGAGACGTCAACCACGACCGAGGCACCTTGCAGGACTTCATCAAGTCCTTCTCCAGTTAACGTGTTGACGCCGGTATTGGGTGAGGCCGGAATGGCCTCGTGGCCGCTAGCCCGAAGTTTCGTGATGAGTTTGGATCCAATCAGGCCTGTGCCGCCGATGACGACGGCTCTCAAAGTCGAACGTTCTTCACGGGGCGCTGCCTTCTGGGATTTTGTTGTCGATGTGCCGTTTACCATGATTCAACTTCCTTTCTTTGTGTCGTTGAGACTCACGCGGGTTGCGAATTGCTCAGGTGACTTGCGACGATTTGTTCGGCCGATGTCTCCGATCAGTTCGGATGATGCATCGGAACGGAAGACGCACCGGGACCCAGCTCCGGAATGAGCGCCGGCGCGCCAATGTCCTTGATCAGGAACACCACGAACTTGGCCGGTTTGAGGTTGCTCGCATTGCGACCGACGACGTGCAGATCGTCGGGACCCTCGTAAAAGGTCTGCCCCTGTGTAAGTACCGTCTCTTCGCCTCCCGCCACCTGCATGACGACAGAACCCTCCAGGACGTACACGAATGCGTGTGCGTTATGCCGGTGAACCGGGTCGGCTGCGCCCGGGCCGTATTCGACCTGAAGAATCAGGCCTTCCTTGCCCAGCATCTCAGCGATCGGCCTGGACATCAGCGGCGTGACCATCGGCTCGGGCGGCACTTGCGAGACTGAAGTGCATGCCACCAGGGAGAGCGGAAGCACGAGTGAAAGTAAGGGCTTCATGTTCGAGTCTCCAGATTACGGTGCGTGTGGTTTCGCTTAATCGACAGTCATGAATTCCGTCGCCATCCTCGGCGTGGGTTGACGACACCGCTTTGCCAAAGCGAGGTAACTCTCTCCAGGACGGTGACTTCGCGAGCGTGTCCCGAGTCATGCGAACGGATGCCTGACCATGCACGGAGATCTGTTCTGTTGTGGGAGGCAAGGCTCAGCGAACTGTCGGGTGCCGCCGCCTAGAGCGGTGCAGGAGCGCCGAATCAGATTCGAGCCTCAAAACGCTTGCAGGCTTCGCACTTACGTGAGAGAGCGGTTCCCGATGGGGAGTACGGACCATGACGCTGGTACTGGAAAAAGTGACATTGACCAGGAGACGACCTCCGAATCCGCGCGCTCTATCGGTAAAATGTCCTGGCATGGGCGAGGAGCATCGAACCACCGCCATTGTCCAGCGGTATCTCGACGACCTGCAAGGCGGGTCGCCGGCCGAGCCGGTTATTCGAGAACTGCTTTCCCACGCGGCCGGGCGGTTGCACCTGTTCTGTGCATCGATGCTGCATCGCGAATACTCGCGCCTGACGCGCCCGCCACTCAATCTTCAGGCCGACGAAATGTTGAGTGGAGTTGTGGAGCGGTTGCTCAAAGCGCTGGAGAAGACGCGACCGCCGACAGTTCGCCAGTTCTTCGGCCTGGTCAATCAACACATGCGCTGGGAACTCAACGAGTTCGCACGCCGGCTGGATCAGCGTTCGCGCACCGTGGAATTGCATGAAGAATTCCTTCCCGCGCCGGAGATCAGTGGTTCCGGTCTGAGCCCAAACACGCACCGCATGCTGCAAGCCATCGAGTCATTGCCTGATGAGGATCGCGAGGCGTTCGAACTCGTGCGCATTCAAGGCATGATGCCTTCCGAGGTCGCCGGGATCGTCGGCGTGACGGAGAGAACGGTGCAGCGCCGGCTCAATCGTGGTCTGGTGCATTTGATGGGGATGCTCGACGACCTTCGGCCGGCCGAGTAACCCAACGGATTCGCAAGTCAGACGCCTACCGAACCTTGGAGATGCCGGCGGCGAGGATGAGAATGGTCGACGAACACCGCATCAAAGCGATTCTCGAAGAGATCTTGGACTCGGGGCGCTCGCCCGAAGAACTTTGCAGCACTTTTCCCGAGTTGTTGCCCGAAGTGCAGGAGCGACTCCGGCGCCTCCGATCTTTTGAGCAGCATCTGGCAGCGATGTTCCCATCTCACGGCCTAGGGCTTTCCAAGAACCCGCATTCAGATTCCGAGTTGCCGAACCTCCCGGGCTACATTGTGCTTAGCCTGCTCGGACGTGGCGGCATGGGTGTCGTGTACAAGGCGCGCCATCTGAAACTCAATCGAACGGTTGCGATCAAGATGCTGGCGACAGGCGGATACGCAGCGCCACCCGAACTCGCGCGGTTCGCACGGGAAGCGCAAGCCATCGCGGCCCTGCGGCATGTAAACATCATTCAAGTCTTTGATGTCGGGGACCTGGATGGCCGGCCGTACTTCACGATGGAATACCTGGAGGGGGGCAGCCTCTCGCAGAAACTGGCGGGCGTGCCTCAGCCCGGGCGCGAGGCCGCGGCAATGGTGGCCACGCTTGCCGATGCAATTCAGATCGCTCATGAGGCCGGGATCGTTCATCGCGACCTGAAGCCGGCAAACATTCTGTTGACGGCGGACGGCACACCCAAGATTAGCGACTTCGGGCTCGCGCGCAGTTACACAGAGGCGCCGGATCTGACATTGGGCGGGACCCGGCTCGGAACCCCTAGTTACATGTCTCCGGAGCAGGCCATCGGCAGGCAGGACGCGATCGGACCATCAACGGACATTTACTCGCTTGGCGCGGTGCTGTACGAAATGCTGACCGGTCGTCCGCCGTTCAAAGCGGAATCGCCTGCGGAGACTGAGCGGCAGGTGATCTCGGAGGACCCGGCGCCGCCCTCGCGCCTGAATGCGAAGGTGCCCCGAGATCTCGAAACGATCTGTCTCAAATGTTTGTGCAAGGATCCCCACAGGAGGTACGCGAGCGCGTCCGATCTTGCGGACGATCTGCGGCGATTCCTCAATCACGAGCCGATCCACGCCCGGCGCATTGGACTTTCGGCACGCATCGCGCGATGGATACGGCGCAAACCCACAGCGGCGGCTCTGGTGGCGACGGCGCTGGCCTTTGTCGCGCTGGCGATTGGCGGTGGGATGAGGATCGTCAAGCAGCAAGCCGCGCGAAGGGCGGACATGCGCGCGGAAGTCACCACCGCCGTAGATCAAGCCGCAAGTCTTCGCAATGGGTTTCACTTTCAGGAAGCGGGGGTACTGCTTGAGCAGGCACAAATGCGATTGCAACCGGCCGGACCAGAGGATCTGCGCCGGAAGGTTGAGCAAGCGCGAGCCGATCTGGGACTGGTGGAGAATCTGGACAAGGCCAGGCTGCAGATCGTTGGCTCGGTGGAGCGAAGTCATATTGAGCAGCAGTATCAGGAGATACTGTCAAGCGCCGGATTGGGGCGCCCCGAGGAGGAATGCGACGTGGTGGCAGAGCGAGTTCGTGCTTCGACCGTGCGGGCCGAAATCGTGGCCGGACTGGACGACTGGGCCGGCACGACCCGCGACGCGACACGCAGGGAGTGGCTCCTTTCCGTGGCGCGTACTGCCGACCCCGACCCAACGCGCGACCGCCTCCGTCAACCACAGTTGTGGCAGGACGGTTCCGAGCTGACCCGGGCCGTCCAAGAGATACGGCTCGATGAACTTTCCCCACAACTTTTGACCGCCCTTGGTCGAGTCTTGCGCGCCAACGGCGGGGATGCCGTGCCATTGCTGACCGCCGCTCAGGCACAATACCCGCAAGACTTCTGGCTCAACTTTGAGCTGGGCTGGGCCTTGCACATCTCTAGGCGGGACCAGGAATCTCTCGCATTCGACCGGGCGGCGCTTGCGCTGCGGCCCGATGCCGTTCCTGTCTACAACAGTCTGGCCCTCAGCCTCACCGCCCTGGGACGTTCGGATGAAGCCGTGGATTGCCTGCAGCGTGCCCTCAACATCGATCGCAACAGCGCCAGAGCCCACCACAACCTCGGGCTTGCGCTGTACGCCAAGAACCGGACGGATGAGGCCATTTGCCAATATGAGGAATCCATCCGGCTCGACCCCGAGCATTCGGCGATGGCCCACTACAACCTTGGAGTTGCCCTGAGCGTTGTGGGCCATTTGGATGAGGCCATCAAACACTACGAAGAATCCATCCGACTCGATCCGCAGGCGTCGGGATTGGCCCACTACGCACTGGGACTTGCCCTGCGCGACAAGGGTCAGATGGACAAGGCGATAAACCATCTGCAGCAAGCCTTCGACCTCAGCCGGGGTGCGTACACCCTTACCCACGACAGCCTCTTTGTTCTTGCCCGAGACGCCCTTCTTGAGAGTTTGCATGAGGGCGCCTGCGCCGCGGTTCAGGTCCAAACTGGCCAAGGCTTTCCAGAACCACCACCTACTGAAGAAGAGCGGGTTCGCCTGCGCCGACAAGCGCTGGACTGGTTGCGAGCTGGCTTGGAGCTAGCGACCCGGCTTTCCGAAGAGGGCATCCCGGTGGACTGGTCGCTCGCGACCTGGCAGACGGACGCGGCCCTGGCAAGCGTGCGCGAACCGGATGCACTGGCAAGTCTGCCCGACGCCGAGCGCGAGCAGTGGCAGCGCCTCTGGAAAGATGTGGCGGCACAAATCGCCTCCGACCCGCTGGAGCAGGCCCAGGCGCACGCCGCACGTCGCGAATGGGCCGAGGCCGCGAACGAGTATGGTCGCGCCTTGAGTGGGACTCCGATCGAAGACGGCGAACGTTGGTTCGAATACGCCGCCGTGCTGCTGTTGGCGGGTGACCGCGCCGGGTACACCAACGCCTGCTCCCACATGGTCGAGCAGTGTGGCATCGCGCCGAACCTGCGAGCCTACCACGTAGCCCGCGCCTGTACGTTGGCACCCGACGCTGTTGCCGACGCGTCGCTGCCGGGCCGACTCGCAGAGTCGGAACTGTCATCCGAGTCCGCGAAGTTCTGGTCGCTCACTGAGCAGGGGGCGTTGCAATACCGAGCCGGGCACTTCGCACGCGCCGCAACATTGTTCGAGCAGAGCCTGGCTGCCGATTCGAGTCCAGGCCGTGCGGTGCTCAACTGGCTTTGGCTCGCGCTGGCTAGAGATCGACTCGGCAATGCCGAGGAGGCGCGCAGCTGGTATGAAAGGGCGAGCGGCTGGCTCGATCAGTTCCCTGACGGGATACCGTCCGGCGCGGAACGGGAGTTCGGGCTGCACTTGCACAATTGGCTCGAAGCACACATTCTTCGCCGCGAGGCGGAAGCAGCGATCGCCAATCGTATCGGGGAGGGGGCCGCCCGCGCCACGACACCAACGCAATGACGCTGCTACTTTTGCGCTGAGTGAATGCTTCCCCTTAACTGAGAGGGAGTCGCTGCGTTGATGATGGATATTCCGTGGGGTGGCGAGGTCGAGAATCAGTGCACCCAGAGGCTGAAGTCGTTGTACACCGAGCCGAGGTTGCGGACTCCGATGTAGAAGCGTCCGGTGACATTCGGGATCACCCAGACCGACTCGTCGTCCGACCGGCCATCGCTGACCACAATCAAGTTGCCGGCCGCGTCGTAGATGTAGAGATCGAGATCGGTCTCGCCATCGCCGGAAAGGGCGATGAAACTCTTCTCGCCCCCGCGAAGATCGAAGGTCTGGACTCGTGAGGTGGCAGGCTGGTTGGCCAGTCTAGATTGGCGAGCGGTGGCGGAATCCCCATCCCGATCTTCTTCGGTGTCGCAGCCTTCGACGCCCGTCAGTGCGCCAACTACTCGACATGGCCATTGGTGATCACCAACGGTCTATCCAGCACCGCCTGTCTCTGCGGGGGATCGGGCACCGCGATGCATCCCGCCGCGACCGGCGGCACGGCGACGATCACGATGGCGTGCGATACCGATTGCAGCGGCTTTGCTCCCGGGCTCGGGCTGGCATCAATCGAAGCGACTGGGCCGCAGATTGCGCCGCATCGGTTGATGGATGCCGAAGCCATCGATATGGCAGATGCGCGCGAAGAGCATCGTCGCGGTTGCGTGGGATGCCGCAAGCGACGCCGTCGCACATTAGTCTGAACAACCTGTTGCCAACTCTGGCCCGATGATTGACGCCGCCAGTTCCCCTTCAGGCTTTCGGAACAACAAGCGGCTCCGTGAATGAACGGCGCGCCCACTTCGAGGACTTGCAGAAGATCTCATCTGACGTACGGGGCTAATGGTCATCGGCAGCAGGACCATCTAGTCCGTCTCTGTTGGGGGGAACTCCATTCACGGTTAGCCGCGCGGAGTGCCCGAACCATTCCCGATGCCCGTCGGCGTACTTCTGCTTCACGAGGTCCACCGCCTGCTGAATCGACCCGTCGGCATTGACCCAGTCATCGATATCAGGGAAGTCGATCCGGCAGTTTTCACACTTCTTGCCCTCATAGAACTTAATCGGACACCAGAACGACTCGACGTTTCGGAGCATCTCGCCTGCGAGAGAGTAGATTCCGGTCATCCAGTCACAGTACAGACACCAGATCAGATCATGGCCGACGAGTCCTTCGAACTTGTGCCGACTGACATTCACCCAATCGCCGTGCCGGTACTTCGGAAAGCTGAGCAGCCAACGAAGCGGCGGATAAATCAGAATCTCGCCAATGCGCACGAGCCAGAATAGTGGTAGTGCGACCACGCTCAACCAGAGCGCCACATGATTGCGCCAGCCGCCGACGATTGCGTTCTGAGCCTTCACGAGCCGGGGGCCGCGCGCC
>JBDZVA010000004.1:0-385223 GCA_040255465.1 Planctomycetaceae bacterium | reverse complement strand
CCGATCTCAATGATCGCAAAGCGAGCGGCCTCCTGGCCGCGCGCTTGAGTGCAGACTCCGAATCCACCGAGCAGTGCCGACACGACGATCATGGTCGGTGCTATGGCGTGGCAGGGTTGCATGTGTCGTCCTTCCAATTCTTGCAGGGAGATCAGGGTCGCGTGACGCAAGAACACGACGTCGTTGGCGCATTGGGGTGCGGTGTGAATGGAGTAATACGGTAAGTGCCGTTGTCGGTTTCCATGTCGCCGCGAATCGCAGTCCAGAGACTCTCTGAATCGAGAATCCAATCATCGTCGGCGAATACCGACTCTGCGCGCAGCACCGTAAGATCGAACTGATCGGGCAGCGGATAGTTCGGCGCGGTTTGCTGTGTAGGAATTGTGCCCTGGTTGAATTCGCCGTAGCAGGCGTGAAGGAGACCGTACGATTCCATATCTGTAAGGTCACCACCCAGTCCGGGGAAGCCCGAACGCCCAAGGCCACCGTTCTCGGTGTCTGTGCCCCACGCGTCTACGTAGTCGTCCCAGAGTTCCGCGGGCGCACCCTCATATTCCCAGAAGTACTTTCTGTATGTCGGGTTGTTGACAATAGCCCAATTCCCTGTCGTCACCGGGCTCCACTCCATGCACGTGCGCCAGATCGGCGTGTCCCACGTGTTCTCGCTC
This sequence comes from Planctomycetaceae bacterium, assembly GCA_040255465.1. Taxonomy (GTDB): domain Bacteria; phylum Planctomycetota; class Phycisphaerae; order Phycisphaerales; family UBA5793; genus UBA5793. Next base: position 384,555 of record JBDZVA010000004.1, on the reverse strand, counting down.
GGATTCACGAGGTAGTCGAGAGCGGCTTCGAGTTGGCCGTCGAGGTTGTAGTGAAGGTGCGCATCGACGTACGCGTGGTTCGCGTTGGCGAACTCGACGAGGCGCTTGATGTTGTACGCATCGCGGAAGGGGTTGTCTTCCTCGGGATCATCCATGTCGAGAGACACAGACAGGAGGTTGCCGCCGTAGCCGCTGATGATCGCGCGTCGTGTGACGGCCGGGCCGATGAAGCGCAGCGGCCGGCCCGCGAGCGCCGAGGCCATCCGCGCCACGGCCATCTGCTCACCGATCCATGCGAAGACGGCATCGCAGGCTGCTGGAAGATCATCACCGTCGATGCCACCGAGGCCTTCGCCGTTGATCCAGTACTCGCCCGGCCCTTCGTAGATCTCGTTGCCGAACTGGATGAAGTCGATGTCGTAGGCGTAGCGGTACGCGAAGCAGAACAGGTCGTCGAGGTAGTCTTCCTTGGTCTGCCCGGTCATGATGGCGTCGTAGTGCTTGTCGGTTTGATACTTCGTGCGGATCATCGCGATGATCTCTTTCTGATCCTCCGACTGCCGCCACGCTTCGAGCGCGTCCTGTGTACCTTCGCACAGGTCATCTACGTCATGCACGATGTCATGGATGAATTCATCATCCAGATGCAGACGCACCGCCTGGATGTCATCGACCTCGTCGGCGCGCGTGCCTTCCGGGTTGAACCCGGCGGCATAGAGACCCACGCGCATCTGCTCGCTCTTGTCCAGCACCCAGTTCTCATCGTCATCAAGGGTCGGATTGGCGATGATCTCGCGATAGTCCGGCGTGCCACTGTTATCCATGTCGTAGGGGACAAGGAGAAGCACGACGGGCACATCGTTCTCACCTGATTCCTTGCGCGTCGCCTTGCCGACGATCCAGCCATTGTCATTGATGGCGTGAAAACTCGTCGTGCTGGTTGTGTAATAGCGCGACGCCTCACCCTGCACAGGGATTGCGGCGAGATCGAACAGGTCGTACTCGTCCAGGCCGTAGCCGTCGTCTACAAAGAGGTAGCGGCCCGCCACGACTTCGTTCTCGCCGTTGATTCCCACGGCCTTGGCGCTCGAACCGGAGCGGCCCAGTGGTACGCGATCCCATCCTCCGTTGCCGTGGGGCACCCAGAGGAGGTAGTCGTAAGCGGATGTCGTGCCGTCTGTCGAACCGACAATCCAGTCGTTGTCATTGATGATGTAGGGCGTATCCGACACGACGGCGTTTGTCGGGTCAAGTGCCTGCACGTCAAAGCCGCTGCCGTTCCAGAGCCAGGCCACAGGGAGCGGCTCTGAGGAAGTGGCGTCGTATGAGGTCCCGACGATAATCGGGTCGTGATTGACTGAATTGCCGATCCCGTGTGCCGCAGTCGCACTGCCGCTTGGCAGAGGCGGCAGGGGATACCAATAGGCGCTCCCGAGGTACGCCTGTGGCTCATCATCGTCAGTCTCATACCCGACGAAATCCTGATCGTCGTTGACTCCCTCCGATTTGAAGGTGGTCGAGAGCACGGTTCCAGCACCGTCGTACGGATCACCAGTACCCTGCTCCCACACCATGCCGTCATCGGTTCCCTTCCAACCGACCACATCGCCCAGGTTGTTCACATCGCGGACCGTGCTGCTGACGTCTGGCTTCAGCATGTACCACGTGCCGTTGAGAATGACAAAGCCGCGACTGCCCGAGCCGGAAACGATGCCCACGATATGTCCGTTGTTCGAAACATCGAGGACGGAGTTGAGTGTGTAGGAACTCCACGGCGAGTCGGAAGGGACGGCAAACTCAATCCAGACAAATGCGTTCCGCGTCTCCTGTGCTGAGGCGATCTGCGGCGTCACCAGAGGCATGGCGACCCCGGCGCAGAGAGAGAGAGAGAGAGAGAGAGAGAGAGAGAGAGACGAAATGTGTTCGCAATCTGTTCATAGTCCTTTCTCCTTCGAGAGAACCAGATTTGATTGCTGCCCTCCACCCGTGTGAGCAACACAGTCCGATCCGCAGCGGCAGCGACGTTACGCTCCTGTCCGTACACTAACCCCCGACTGATCCGCGCGACAGCAAGAAAACCTCAACGCCATCACGTATCAGGGTGGATTTCTCTGGTTCGCGAACAACCGCGAGTCGATGGGTCGCGATCTCCCCGAAGGGGCCTGAGCGATGAGTCGAACGGCTGCGTTAAGTTACTTTTCTCCTGCCTTTCCACCCAATCCTGGCTTTTCTTCGTGCCCTCTTCGTGTCGTGGTGACCTTCGTGGTGAAAAACTTCGCCGTCCGCACACACGCGCCGCATACGAACTGCATCCCGTGCGCCGACTTTTTGAAAACGCCAAAAAGTTGACCAAAACTCAAAATCACCCCCCTCAGAAAAATGAAAATCGACGAAAATTCCTGATTCGTCCCGCACAGAGGCGCTCATTTACACGGAAGCGCTTCGCAGCGCGCACCAGCGCTCAGAAATCGCGCACAGGAGCGCTCTGGCGCGCATGAAAAACCCCCGACATGGTGCATCTCCGTGTTGGCACGCATTTTGCGTTGCACATTTTTCGCAATCGCGCCTGGCGCTGCGCCGCCCGCGAAAAAACTTCACCTGCCCCGGCGCGACTCGATCATCGCCAACCCATCTTCTGTATCGCAAACCGGCCCCGCCGCGCACATCCGCGCACGCGAATCCCCATAGGTAGACATGCTCACACGCACCGCCAACTCGACATTCAGTCGCTCGCTTCCGCTCGCTCTTCCGCGGCGGAGTCGCTCGCCGCTCTGCCGCGCCCAACGGGACCGGGCCTTCCCGGCGGCCGCGCAACGAAAACCGCCGGCTCGTGCCGGCGGCTGTTTCTCACAACATGTTCCCAGCGCCGGTCACCCGGCCCCTGGCGATTCAGCCCTTGATGTCGGTGATCTCGACCGCGATGTAGGGCTGGCGGTGGCCGGTCTTGCGCTTGTAGCCGGTGCGGCGACGGAACTTGAAGACGTCGATCTTGTCGCCCAGTTCGTGGCGGACGACCTTGCCCGTCACCGTCGCGCCCTTCAGGTAGGGCTGGCCGAGCTTGGCGTCGCCCTCGCCCGTGCCGGTCATGAGCACGCGGTCAAAGACGATCTCCCCGCCGTCCTCGATGGGTCGGTGGTCGAGTTGAAGGACATCGCCCTTGTTGACTTTGATCTGGCTGCCGCTGTCTTCGATGATGGCGTACACGAGAATGCTCCGCGAAAGTCGGTTCCGTTCAGTTTTTTGAGGCGGCAACTATAGGCCATTCAACGGTCAAGCCAAGATGGGTGGCTATATTTACCCAGTTGCCGGGGAGGGGCGGACTGATGAGCCGAGTGGGTCGAGGCATTGGCCGAGACAGGCCAGATCGACGCCTCGGCAGGGCCTTTTTGACATCACCGCACCGTGTTTGAGAACATCAGCCAACTTCTGACCCGCCTGAATAACTACTCGAAGCTCGAGGTGGCCATCGAATTGGCCATTATCTGGCTGGTGGTTTACATCGTGGTCCGCTTTCTCCGCGACACCGGCGGAGCGGGCATCATCAAGGGCCTGGCCCTGCTGCTGATCGTCGGGACCGTCTTTGTCCGGGTCCTGGGGCAGAATGGCGAGAGTTTCCAGCGACTTAACTTCCTCTACGACAAGGCCCTCGGATTCGCCGCCATCGGCATGCTCGTCATCTTCCAGCCCGAACTCCGCCGGGCCCTGATCCGGCTCGGCGAGGCGACTTTCTTCCGGGCCTCGCGCTCCGAACTGGCCCCGATGATCGAATCGCTCGTCCAGGCCTGCGAATTCAACAGCAAGAACCGCATCGGCCTGCTCGTCGCCATCGTCCGCCGCGTCGGACTCAGCGGCATCGTCGAGAGCGGCACCCAGATGAATGCGGAAGTCTCCGCGCCGCTGCTCCAGACCATTTTCTGGCCCAACAGCGCCCTGCACGACCTCGGCGTCGTGATCCAGGGCAAGCGGCTCCTCGCCGCCTCCGTCCAGTTCCCGCTCACCAAGCGCTCCGACGTCGATCCGCGCCTCGGCTCGCGCCATCGTGCTGCGCTGGGCATCACCGAAGAGTCGGATTGCCTCGCCGTCGTCGTCAGCGAGGAGACCGGCGGCATCTCCGTGGCCGAGCGCGGCCAACTCAATCGCATGGAAAGCATCGATCATCTGCGATCCTTTCTCGCTGAGCGACTCCTCGCCGAGGCGGCGCAGAATGGACCCGTGATCGAGGAGACGGGGTTCTCCGACGAGTCCGCCCCGAACGACGCAGGCAAGGAGCCGGAGAAGACGACCAGCGACGAGAAGAGTGACGGATGAGTGAGGGATTCAAAACCATCTTCACCGTGACCGTCGTCACGCTGCTCATCTGGCTCTACGCCGAGCAGGCCAATCCGCCCCAGCCACTGGAGGCGAAAGTCACCTTCCAACTCCGCGTGCCCGAAGGCAGCGATCTCATCGCCCGGCTTGCCGATCCAAATCACAGTTACCAGTTTGAGTTCTCCGGCCCGCGGGCTCAACTGGCCGAACTGGAGCAGAAGATTCAACTGGCCAGCGACCGCATCACCCTGTCCGTCGGCGGGGAGATCGATTCGAAGACCGGCGCCGGCGACTATTTCGCCCGCGAAGTGCTCGGCAAGCACGAGTGGTTTCGCGGCAACAACATCACCATCTCTGAAACCCAGACACAGACGCTGCGCGTCATCATCGATCGATGGGTGAAGCAGGAGATTGAAGTGACGCCCGGCGACTTCGGCGACCTGGCGCTCGAAGGTTCGGTGCTCGTCGAGCCTGCGACATTGAGCGTTGAAGTAGCGCAGTCGTTGCTGCCGCTGGCGCCGGATCAGATTCGCCTCGTGGCCACACCCGACCGCGAGGATCTCGACCAGCTCGCCGAAGGTCAGTCGCACACCATCGATGCGCGCGTGCAACTCGTCACGATGCTCGGCACCAATGCGAGCCAGGTCCGACTCGAGGAAGGATCGCACGTCAGCCTGACCTTCCGCCTCAAGTCGCGCCAGGCCCAGACGACCTATGGCCCGGTGCCCATCAAGATCATCATCCTGCCGCGCGATCAGAACTACGAGGTGACGCTGGCCGACCCCGTCATTGCCGAAATCCATCTCAGCGGGCCCAGCGACCTGATCGCCCGGGTGAAGAACAAGGAGATCAAGGTGTTCGGCTACCTCGATCTGGACAGCGTCGAACTGAGCAGCGGCATTACGAGCAAGGCGGTCTCCTTCGATCATCTGGCGGGGCTGACGGTCACCTCGGGCCCGCACATTGTCAACTTCACCATCACGAAGCGGCCCGACAACGAGTGAGCCCGCCGCGATCACACTGAGGCAATCTTGAGCCAGCGGAACTACATCAATCTGGTCGTGACCGGCGCCAGCGGCCGCGTCGGAAAACTCATCTGCCAGTTGGCCGGTGCCGATGAGCAGCACTGGGAACTGGCCGGCGCTGTCGCTCATCCGCGCAGCGCCAGTCTCGGTCAATCATCGTTCACCTCTGCGGATCACGCCACGGTCATCACGCCCAACTATGGCGGCAAGTGCGACCTCGTCATCGATTTCTCTTCGCCCGCCGGTACAGAAACGGCGATTCAGATTGCCCTGCGCGAAGGCGCTGCACTGCTTGTCGGCACGACCGGCCTGCCCGACGCCACCCGCCAGGTGCTCGAGGCCGCGGCCCGGCGCATTCCCGTTCTCGTCGCGCCCAACACGAGCATTGGAGTTGCAACGTGTGCGGCTCTTGTCGAGATGGCTGCGCGCAGCCTGGGCCCGAACTACCGCGTGGAGATCGTCGAAGCGCATCACAGTCGCAAGAAGGACGCGCCGTCCGGCACCGCGCTCATGCTCGCCGACGCCGCCCGCACAGGCGGCGCTGCCATGACGATGAGTCAGATCCATTCACTGCGCGGCGGCGACGTCGTCGGAGAACACATCATCCGCTTTGCCGGCGAAGGCGAGTACATCGAAATCCTCCACCGCGCCACCTCGCGATCGCTCTTCGCACTCGGCGCTCTCCGCGCCGGCCAGTGGCTCGTGGGGCAGAAGCCGGGGTACTACGGCATGGCGGATCTTCTCAAAAGCAGCGCGACATAGGACGGGTCGGCGGCTACGGGCGCGACCCGGCAATGACTCGTTGGGGTGGCACACGGCAGGCGCTTCGCATGCTGTGTGCGAACGGAGAGCGCCGCCTTCAGCGCCGCCGGTGTTCAAACATGTCATGGAGTTTGTGCGTCGCTTCGCGCCTCGCACACATCGCCCAAAGCGGCGAGGTGTGGCACCCAACCTAACGCGCGATCTGCATGCGGGTGTTCGACACACCGCGATCCACCTGCGGCGCAACAAACGGGACTGGTACGCTTTCCCCGTAGTCGCCTCAACTGAGGTTTGACAGTACTGCCGAGAGCACAATCGCAATCAACGTGGTCGACCCCCAGGCGAATGCCAGAACTGGACCGATCACGAGTGCCCACCACCACTGGCCAGGGCGCCATTTCGTCCAGAACACGATCGCGGCTGCATCGATAAGCAGCGTGAGCAGATTCCTGAGTGTCGCGATTCGTGACTTGCCGGGTTCAAAGTCCAGTCCGTATTCAAAACTCCACCGCAGCTGAGGGAGTTGCAGCGCGATAACACAAAGTATGACACCGATTCCCACAATCCAGATCAGGAGTCGACGCCGACGCGCCACAGTGTCGCAGGCCGTGTTGTTGTCGTGCTGCGTCACCAACGCTGGCGGACCTCCGGCGACGAGATTCTCGCCGATACGATCGGACGCCCGAGCGCCGGGCCGGCGCCGAGCCCTGTCCGACCTACGCTCGGCGCATTGTCAGATCATCCCCGCCGCGCGGAGCAGCGAGCGGAAGTTGTCCGTGAACACAAAATTCTCTTCGGGAAACTCCGTCCCGGCCATGTTCTGATCGATGTGCGAGAAGATCAGTTCGACGCTGGCGACATGATGCCGCTCGCCCGTCTTGTGATCGAGCACGGTGATCGTCCCCGTCGTGTTGGCGCCGCTTGGATCCATGCGTTCGAGATGCGCTTCGAACCGCACCGTCTGCCCCGGCGTCACTTCTCGCTCAAACGTCGCCTTGACGATCTTGCCGAGGATGACTTTCTCATCAAAGTCGCCGGTGTAGCCCACCAGCAGCCCAGCTGTCTGCGCCATGCCTTCGATGAGCAGCGAGGCGGGCATCACCGGCGCCGGATCGAGCGATTCACCACCGGGCCCGACCTGAGCCGGGAAATGATCGTGCAGCACATCTTCCGCCATCGACACGTTTTTGATCGCGACGAGGCTCTTGCCCTTTTCAACGTGCGTGATGATGTCGATCCACGACCAGCGCATGAGTCACCTGATGTGGCAGTCGGTGCGGCCGTCGCCGCGCCGCGATCAGCCCAGCTTCTTCTGCACGAACTTGACGATCGCGTCGACGGTGAAGATCTCGCCGACGTTCTCGACCGCCGGATCCGCTTCGAGGCGCGAGAAGTCCGCGTGCGGCAACTTCGCCTTAAGTTCGGCGATGCCCTTGTTCGTCACTTTGCCGTTCTCGACATAGTCCGGGTTCTGGGCCACGTTGTCGGGGAAGAGTTCACCCTGTTCGATCTTGATGCCAAACGTCTTCTCGAGACGGAAGACGATGTCGAGGAAATCGATCGACTCGGCGCCGAGGTCGCCGGTGAGCGTGGCGCTGGGGCTGACTTCATCTTCATCGACGCCGAGCGCTTCGACGAGGACTTCAGTCACCTTGGCGTAGATTTGGTCGCGATCCATGGGGCACTGGCTCCGTTGGGGTGCTCAATCGTGTGTAGTCGCGCCTGAGTCGTTCAGGACGCGGCGGCGCGGATCGGCCGCAGGGTGAATCGGCCGCTCACCGCCGTGGGAGGCGGCGAGGCCGGCTCATTCTCGCCCGGCCGCAGGACGTATCCGACGCCTTTGCAGTTGTACTTTCCATCTTCCTGACTGACCAGAGACACCTCTACCTTAAGCGCCTCGCCCGGCCGAACGAAACTCCCGTACCGCAGAGCCCGGACCTCGCCCAGCACCAGCCGGGGGTTGCCGGCCGTCGCCGTCAGCATCTGCCGGGCCGCCTGCACGAGGGCTTCGATCATCAGGACGCCGGGCAGCACGGGATAGGTCGGAAAATGGTCCTGGAGATACTCCTCGGCGATGGTGACCGCCTTGACGGTGACGATGCGCTCAGCCGTCTGCTCGATGACCTTGTCGACGAGGTTGAATTTCATGAGGCAAGAGGCCCTCTAGGGCGATGGGATCAGCCGGAATCGACCGACCCGCCCCGCGCGGCCACGCGCTGCGTCGGGCCGCAAGCGTAGGCGTTTTCCCCCGCCAACGCCACCAATTCGGGCTGCACCCCGCCGATTGGCGGTCCGTTTGGCGCAGTGACGGCGCTATCCTTGCCTCCATGTCCAGCAGCACTCTGCCGCCCAAGTCGTCCGAGTCCAGTCCCGGTGACAAGCCCCTCACCTACGCCGACAGCGGGGTCGATATCGCCGCCGGCGACACCATGGTGGGCATGATCCAGTCGCTCATGCGCCGCACGCACGGCCCGCGCGTCATCGACCGCCCGGGCGGCTTTGCCGGTCTCGTCCGCCTCGATTTCAACGAAAAACTCTTCCGCCGCAACTACAAAGAGCCCGTCCTCGTCGCCTGCACCGACGGCGTGGGCACCAAGGTCAAACTCGCCAGCCAACTGGGCGTCTACGACACCGTCGGCATCGACTGCGTGGCGATGTGCGTCAACGACATGATCGTGGAAGGCGCCGAGCCACTCATGTTCCTCGACTACCTCGCCGTCAATCGCTTGGATCCGCAGGTCGGCACGGCGATCGTCAAAGGCGTCGCCGACGGCTGCCGCCTCGCGGGTTGCGCGCTGATCGGCGGCGAGACGGCCGAGATGCCTGATGTCTACAGCGAAGGCGATTTCGACATCGCGGGCTTTTCCGTCGGCGTCGTCGAACTCGATCGCGCCATCGACAACTCGCGCGTCGAAGCAGGGGATGTGATCATCGGCCTGCCATCATCAGGCCTGCACAGCAACGGCTTTTCGCTCGTTCGCAAGATCGTGAGCACGGCCGGGCTTGATCTGCACAAGGTCTACCCCGAACTCGACGCCAATCAGACGCTCGGCCAGGTCCTCCTCACGCCCACGCGCATCTATACGCGGTCCATCGTCCGCCTCCTGCGGCGCTACACGGTCAAGAAGGTCATCGCGGGCATGGCGCACATCACCGGCGGCGGCCTGCCGGGCAACGTCTGCCGCGCTCTACCCGGCGATCTCGACGCGGTGATCGACAGCAAGTCGTGGGAGATGCCCCCCGTCTTCCATTTTCTCCAGAAGCACGGCCGCGTCGAGCGCCACGAAATGCTCGACGTCTTCAACACCGGCATCGGCTACGTGCTGATCGTCCGTCCGTCCTTCGCCAACTCCGTCGTGAAGCACCTGACCAAACTGCGCGAAGAGCCGATTGTGATCGGCCAGATCGTCAAGGGCGGCAGCGGAGTGGTGCGGGTGGAGTAGACGCTTGCTGGCCGTGCGCGATAGCGAGGCGGAGCAACATCAGCCTTGTTCTCGCAATCGCGAGCGCCGATCCGGTGCGAGATGGTGGTGGACGATCAGCTCACGGCTCCGGCTCGGCGGTATCCGAAGCCGCCGCGCGCCACCCTGCAGCGTCCAGGCACCACTGCCGGAGGTTCTCTGGCAGATTCGAGTCATCAATTGAGTCATACCACTCCACGGCGATCGGGGCGGTTTCGATCGTCGGACCGTACCAGATTTCCTGCGTTTCCCACGGCGAGATGCCCCGGCTGTTTATTCGCCTGGTTTGCGGCGTGATGGTGACGGTGAGTTCGCTCGTCGTGTCCGCGAAGCCGGTGACCTCCCAGCGTCCACGATACGATTGTCCGACCAACATTGGAGCGCGAAGCCCGCCGCGCAGGCCGATTCCGCCCGCTGCGACGGAGAATTCGGCATCCGCGCTCAGTGGGAGTTCAGACGCGCTGGCCAGCATCATGACCACTGTGCCGCTCCGGTTCCGACTGGAGGGATTCAATCGGAGTCCAACCGCCTGAAACTCGAGGCAATCGAGCAATTGCTGATCCGCTTGCGGACCCACCACGAGTCGCGCAGCGCCTTCAGCGGGCGGCAGAACCTTGATCGGGGCGGAGAGTTGCACGTCCCACGTCGCCGGCGCGCCGCCGACATTGCGCGGCAACACCTGCACCGTCCACGTCGATTTGAGTTCATACTCGCCCGGCTCGGCGATGATGGGTAGGGGAGTGCTCGAGCGCACCACGCCGTTGTGAGGGCCGACGCGCAAAGTGAGGCCGCGCGCCCGGTCGACTGGAATCTCCACATCGCCAATGAACACCTGGCGGGGCGAGCACACAAAGCTGAGTTCGCCGCCGGAGGTGCGCGTGTCGTAGCAGTTGATGGTCGCCGCGACGATGTCCCACTGGCGAACCAGCGCCGAGCTTGGTTCGAGTTCGAGCCTTGCAGCACGCTGGGCAAACTGCAGCGCTTGATCGGGACTGAGCGTGCCGTCGACCCATGACTTGAGAATGATGTCGCCCCAGTCGGGACTCCACGTCGCGCTTTCATCGGCCTGGAGCCGCAGCGCCTGCTGCACGAGTGCGGCCACCTGCGCGTCGCTGACATCGCCTTTGCCGATGCGGTCTTTAAGAACGGCCATCGCCCTGGCGGCGGTGTCGGGATCGGTCGATCGCGCTTCGCGCACGAGCCACCAGTCGGGCTTGTATGCTGACCAGTTGATGGTTCCCATGGACCGCCAGGCGCCCGTCCCCAGCCAGCCGGCGCAGCAGAGCAGGATCAACAACCCGAACGCGGCCATCACCGGCCGTCGCGCCCGTTGACCCAGTTCGACGGCGTCGATGCGTTCGAGATCAACGCCGCACTCCGGGCACCTGGCCGCGCCGGGCCACAGGCCGTTGAGGTCATGCCGACACTTGCGACACCACGGATGATTGTCCACCCGCCGGCCCCGCCACCCGCGCAGCAGCATCCAGATACCGAGCGCCGCCAGGCCGATGAAGAGAATGGTGAGGAAGTCAGGCATGCTCGATGGATGGCCTTGGAACGTCATGAGCGTGTCACTCGATTCGAACGAACTGATGCTGTGCGTGATCAGAACGCATCGATGTCTTGCGGGTCGTCGTACTCACACACCCGGTACCCGCTTGGCTAATGGTATGGAATGCTCTGCGCACATCTGGAACTCCATTTCGTTCTTACTTTGTGCGACTGATGATGTCGCGAATGCCCTTGGGCAGTTGTTCGGCTTCAAGGTCGTCGAACCATTCCACTGGAAGGTCGGGAATCTCCAGCGTGTCGTACCAGACGCGATTCGGACCGGCTGGTCTGCGATCGGCGCTCGGGAGCATAAACCAGTGTGGCTCCAGCACAAGGGTCATGCTCGTGATCGACTCAGCGGGAAGCCTGATGGTGAAGGTCTTACTCGATCCACCACCACCAAAGCTCGAGCGTGAAGCCTGAGCCATGACATCTCCGCCGCGCGAGATCTCTCGATCGCCGGCGCGAAGCGTCATCATGGCCTGCACATCAACCGGGACGTCGCGAAAACTCAGCACACCGGCGCCGCGGCGCGGCCCATCGCCTTCACCGCGAATGCCATACAGGTGGACCGAGATCGACTCCATCAGCGCCAGCCGCGTTTCTTCGTTTGTCAGGAGTTCGAGGATGGGCCGATCCGATTCGGAATCCGGTTGCGTAAAGAGATGCTTCGATTGCCAGCCGATGCCCGTCGATTGCTGATTCTTCTCATCGTACTTGCCATAGCCCGCCGCAAGCCGCCATTCGACCGTCATCTCGATTTGATGAGGACCTTCCGAGGGAAGGAGAATGGGCTCGCCGAGCGGTCGTGGGGCTCCTCGGTTCACGACGGATAGTCCCGGCAATTCGTCATACGGGACATCCTCCACCGTCCGTTCCTCGCCATCGACCTTCAGCCCGACGAGTTTGACGCGGTACCAACCGTCGCCGACACGTCGCCTCAGGTGCAGACTGGCGCACGGCATGGCCGCCGGTTCACCGTTCATCGATGCCGGCTGAAGAAACACATCCTGCTCTGCGAGCACCGGGGTAAAGCGCAGCTTGATCGCATCGCTGAGATGATGCAACCGCCACGCCCGCAGGATGAACTGGTCCCACTCGCCCGGCCACGCCTTGCCCAGCGCATCAACTCGATCAAGTCCCGTTGCCGCCAGCGACTCGATCCGCTCCTCGCTCAGTTCGCCCCGCTCCAGCCGCGCGCGAAGTTCGTTCAGTACGGGCGGCAGTGTTGTCGCATCCGTTGATCCCGCTTCAATCGCCAGCCACCACGTCGGCTTGTAGGGGTTGAAGTTGTACCTGGCAAGAACCCCCGTGATGAGCAGGACAAACCAGGTCGCGGTCAACAAAATCAGCAAAACGCCGCCACCGAGCACAACCGGCCGGCGCCTGCGCCGCCCGTGTCGCACGGCTCGTTTCAGTTCGAGGTTCGCTCCGCACTCCGGACAGCGCACTGACCCCGCCATCGAGCCGAACAAGTCAAACCCGCACCGCCGACACCCCGGGTGATCGTCGATACGACGGCCGCGCATGCCGCCAACGACCAGCAGCGCGCCGACCACTCCAAGTCCCACGATGAATCCGACAACCATACGGCGACCCTCCGCTCAACCGGGTTCTCGCCCGAGGCGGTCGCTGACCTGTGCTACCCCAGTCTACCCGTTCCGGATGCGCTGCGGGGCGAAAATGGGCCCGTTTCTAAGAGTTCTTCTGCCCGTTCCCGCCTGGCTGAGTTTGCGCGTCGGTCGGGTAATCGCTTGAATTCAAGCGTCCTCTCCAGCCGATCTTCTGCTGCAGCGTACGATCATGCTTCGCGCTCCGCGGATGTTCACGGGGACGAAGAGTCCTGTCCTGCGACCATCGGTGAGGCGCCTCCCGGACGCACCCATGCATTTTCTGACACCAAAGTGGGTCCTCTGCCTGCGCGAGGGCTATACCGCCGGCAAGTTCGCCGGCGACCTGATCGCCGGCATCACCGTCGCGGTCATCGCCCTGCCCCTGGCAATGGCCTTTGGCATCAGTTCCATTCCCGAAAACGTCGCGGCGGATCTCGCGGCCATCCACCCGTGGCTCACGCCGCCGGCGATGGGTCTGTTCACCGCCGTCGTCGCCGGCTTTCTCATGTCATTCTTCGGCGGCTCGCGAGTGCTCATCGGTGGGCCCACGGGCGCGTTCATCGTCATCATCTACGGGGTCGCTTCGCGCCACGGCTACGACGGCCTCGCCACCGCCACGCTCATGGCCGCCGTCATCCTCATTCTCATGGGCCTGTTTCGTTTCGGGTCGATGATCAAGTTCATCCCATACCCGGTGACGACGGGCTTCACGACCGGTATCGCCGTCATCATCGCCTCGCAGCAGATCAAAGAGTTCCTCGGCGTGTCGCCGCATGATGCCGCTGGCCAGGCCGTGTCGCTGCCGCCCGAGTTTGTTGGCAAGTTGCAGATGATCGCGGCATCGATCGACACGATCGACTGGTCGACGGTGGGGGTGTCGGTCGGCTCAATGGCGGTGCTGTTGATCATGCGCCGCTACTTCTCGCGCATCCCCGGCGCCATTGTCGCCGTCATCCTCGCGTCGATCATCGTGCATTTCACCGGCATGGACAAGGCGCTGGGCGGCACGGTCGAGACAATCGGCTCGCGCTTTACGCAGGGCATTCCGAAGATGTTGCCCATGCCGCATTGGCCGCACTTCGACTGGTCGATGGTGCGCGATCTGATCCCCGACGCCACGACCATCGCCGTGCTGGCGGGGATCGAGTCACTTCTGGCGGCGGTCGTTGCCGACGGCATGCTCGGCACGCGACACAAGTCCGACTGCGAACTCGTCGGGCAGGGGCTGGCCAACATCGGCTCGGTCCTCTTCTTTGGCATCCCCGCCACCGGCGCCATCGCGCGAACCGCCGCCAACGTCAAGTCCGGCGGGCGCACGCCCTTTGCCGGGATGATCCACGCGGGCGTGCTGCTGGCCTTCATGCTCTTTCTCGCGCCGCTGGCCAAGCTCATCCCGCTGCCCACGCTCGCGGCGGTGCTCATCATGGTCGCGTGGAACATGAGTGAGATCGATCACTTTCGCTTTATCCTCCGCGCGCCGCGCAGCGACATTCTCGTGCTGCTTACGACCTTTGGCCTGACGGTGTTTGCCGACCTGACGATCGCGGTGGGGGTGGGCATGGTGCTGGCGAGCATGCTCTTCATGAAGCGCATGAGTACTGTGTCCAATGTGAGCGAGATCACCGACGAGATGCTTGCCAACCACATCGACGAGCGCGAACTGGCCGAGGAGAGCGATCCGATGGCCCTGGGCAAGCGGACGATCCCGCACGATGTTGAGGTCTTTGAGATCGACGGCCCATTCTTCTTTGGCGTGGCGGATCGCCTTAAAGATACTCTGGGGGGCATGGAGCCCACGCCTCGCGCGTTCATCCTGCGCATGCGCCGCGTGCCGGCCATGGACGCCACCGGCCTGCACGCTCTCGAAGAGTTCTACCACAAGTGCCACCGCCAGGGGACCACTTTGATCCTCTCAGGCATCCACACCCAGCCGCTGCTCGTACTCACCAAGGCCGGGCTCGATCGAGTGATCGGACTGGACAACATCGTCGGCGACCTCGACGACGCCCTGGGGCGGGCCGGGGCGATTCACGCCCATTCCTAGCCGCAGTCCTTCGCGACCGGTTATCGCCCGCTGCGTGCACCATCTGTGCCGTCTGTACCGATGCGCCGCCGCGCGCCGGCTCTCCAATCCGTCACTCCGCTCGACACCACGACTCCCATATGGCACGCTTGACATGGAACTGCACGCGGTGCAGGTGGGTGTATGGGACTTTGGAGTGGTGGAACGTGACCGGTGCCCAAATGACCAGAGCCGTCCAGTCTTTGCCGCTCGCGGTGCGGCCGCGCCGGAGTTTTGGCGCGTCGCTGCCGTTCGGCTACTGGAAGCGCCGACGCATGGCCGTGGCGCTGCTCATGCTCACGCACATTCCAGTGATTGCGTGGGCGGCGCATCGCGCGCCGGTCGTCTCATTCGCACTCAGTGCCGGCTTCTTCGCATGGATCTGGACGCTCGCGCGAACCCGTGCCCTGCGCGGCTGGTCGGTGCGCCTGCCCGCCGAGGTCATCGCCGATCAACTGCGCGTGCTGCTGCTCGTTGGCGTGCCTGCCTGCGCGCTGGCGTGGGCGACGGGTGAACCTGTCTGGCTGCCGCTCTTTCTTCAGGCGATCACCTTTGCCGCGCTTGCGGGCCAGGCGCTCTTTTTCCGAGGCAAGCCAGCGTCGTGGGTGCGCATTCTGGGCAGCCCGTCCAACCTCGGCGCCGCTGTCGGCACCTTCGACCAGTGCCTCGACCTGCTCGGCCACGCCGGCTGCCGCTTCGCGCCGTTTCGTGCTGATCGACCCGAGCCTGAAGCCTGGGAGCGACGCATCCACGCCTGGCTCGAACGCGGCGAGACCGTGCTCGTCCTTGAACCCCAGTTGCGCGAGATGGCTCTTCGCCTGCGTCCGGCCGGCGATGTGATCATCGGCGACGACTGTCTGCTCTTCGCTTCCATGGCGCGACCGGCGGGCCCGATCACCAACATGATCCTCGACTGGCTCAATCGCGCCATCGCCTTCGTCGCCACCCTCACGATGTGGCCGCTGGCGCTGGGTGTGGCCGCGCTGATCAAGCTCGACGACGGCGGCCCCGTCTTCTTCAGCCAGGAGCGCGTCGGGCTCAACGGCGCCATCTTCACCGTTTACAAGTTCCGCACCATGAGCGTTCAGGCCGACAAGTACGGCGAGAGTCCGCGCGAAGATTTCGACCCGCGCGTCACCCGCGTCGGCCGCTGGATGCGCCGCCTCTCGCTCGATGAATTTCCCCAACTCGTCAACGTCCTCTTCGGTCAGATGCGCCTGGTGGGCCCGCGACCCGAGATGCCCTTCATCGTCGAAGAGTACGACCAGCGCCAGCAGCAGCGCCTGCTCGTCAAGCCGGGCATCACCGGCCTCTGGCAGGTTTCCCCGCACCGCAACGACCCGATTCACGAGCACATCGAGTACGACCTCGCCTACATCGCCCACCGCGGCCCGATCCTCGACCTCGCGCTGATCATCGCGACGCTTGGGCTGGCGAATCGGAGTGGGGCGTGAGAAGCAGAAGCCCATGTTCAACGAACATGGGCCTCGAATGCGTGATGTATTGTCGTCGTCTTATTGAATCGCCGCGACGTTACTCGTCCCGCACGTACTCAGATCAAGCAATTGCAGATACCCGCCGCACGCCGCGGGTCCGGCATTGGCGTTGAATGTGCGCGAGCCATCCACTCCGGCGCTGCCGCGATACGCAACCTGAATCTGGCTGCTGCCAAGGCCCAATTGAGTTCCCGCGCACGAGACGTTGTTGGGAATGATGAACGAACCTTGATTGCGCGCAAAGACCAGAGCGATCTCCCCGCCGCCCGTCGCTCCATCCCACGACACCTGAAGCGGCCCACCACCGGGGCAGGAGGCGTTCACGTCCAGTTGCGGCCCGTCGCACGCCGCGTCGAACAGATATGCCGACCCCGACTGGTACCCGGAATCACCATCTCCGAATGCTCCCGCCGCGACCGTGGCGTCGCTGAGTGAGACGCAGCAGCCGAACGAGTCATTCGCCGCACCATCTGACGCGAGGAGTTTGCTCACTTGCATCCAGTGGCCGCCGACGCGCGCGAAGAGATACGCCGAACCGGAGGAGTCGCCGGATGGGTCATCGCCGGGCGCGCCGACGATGGCTTTGTCGCCGTCGATCGCGACGGAAGTGCCGAATGAATCATCCGCAGCGCCATCCGAGGCGAGCAGTTTGTTGACCTGCACCCACGTCCCGCCGACTCGTTCGAAGACATACGCCGAACCGGAGTCGTTGCCAAGGTCATCATCGCCTTGCGCGCCGACGATGGCGACATCGTCGCCGATGGAGACGGCGTTGCCAAAAAACGCACCATCCGCGCCGTCGGCCGCCACAAGTTTGGCGACCTCCGCCCACGCGCCGCCCGCCTTCTCGAAGACATAGGCCGAGCCGGAGTTGCTCCCGACGTCGTCGTCGGCCAGTGCGCCCACAATGGCAGTGTCGCCGCTGACTGAAACGGACCAGCCGAAGTAGTCGTTCATCGCGCCGTCGTCGGCGCCGAGTTTGGCAACCTGCATCCAGACCCCGCCGACCTTCTCGAAGACGTAGGCCGATCCGCAATGGCTGCCCAGGTCATCGTCGCCCCACGCCCCGACAACGGCCGTGTCATCGCTGATCGACACGGCGGCGCCGAAGTAGTCGTTCGTTACCCCGTCTGAAGCGTGAAGTTTGGCGACTTGCACCCAGTCGCCGTCGATCCTCTCAAACACGTACGCGGCACCCGCGCTCACGCCACGATCGCTGTCGAGGTAGGCCCCGACGATGGCCGCATTGCCATTGATCGAAACGGAGATTCCAAAGTCGGCAGTGATGCCTTCGTCCGAGCCGAGTTGGGCGACCCGCGTCCATACGCCGCCGATCTGCTCGTAGACGTAAGCCGCGCCGGAAACGCGAACTGGATCGCTGTGCCCGGGCGCTCCCGCGATGACGGCGCCGCCGCTGATCGAGACAGAGGAACCGAACCAGTCACCCCTCGCGCCGTCCGCAGCAAGAAGTTTGACCACCTCCTGCGGATCGCACTGCGCGTTCGCCGGCGAATGGAGCACCTTAGTACTGCACAGTACGACGAGACCGATCATCAACGGGAGACTTGGAGTGGAGATCATGTTGCCGCTCTTTGTTTGATCATTTGACCGGCGCGACGTTACTCGTCTCGCACGTGCTCAGATCGAGCAGTTGCAAATACCCGCCGCACGCCGCAGGTCCGGCCGTGGCGTTGATGGTGCGCGAGCCGTCCACTCCGGCACTGCCTCGATAGGCGATCTGAATCTGGCTGCTGCCAAGGCCCAGTTGCGTGCCGGCACACGGCCGGTTGTTGGGAATGGTGAACGGGCCCTCGTTGCGCGCGAAGATCAGCACAACCTGCCCGTTGGGCGTCGCCCCGTCCCAAGACACCTGGATCGGCCCGCCGGAAGGACATGACGCCACGGAGCTTATTTCCGGTCCGCAGTTGAGATCGAATACATACGCCGACCCGGTGTCCTCACCACCCCAGTCGTCACCAAATGCACCAACAAGGGAAGTCCCCCCGCTGATTGAGACCCAGTAGCCGAAGTACTTGAATGCGGCGCCGTCGGAGGGAAAGAACTTGGCGGTCTGCGTCCACATGGCGCCGATTTTCTCAAAGACGTATGCCGCGCCCGATTTGCCCCCCACTCCATACGCTGACACGACGGTGCGGTCACCGTCGATCGAGACGGATCTGCCAAACCGGTCGCCCGCCGCGCCGTCGGAGGCAAGAAGTTCGGCGACCTGAATCCAGACGCCGTCGATCATCTCAAATGCGTACGCCGAACTGAGGAAAGTACCGTTGCCGCCTGCGCCCACAATGGCGGTGTCGCCACTGATGGAAACGGAACCGCCGAAGTAGTTGCGTGCCGCGCCGTCAGATGCGAGGAGCCTGGCAACCCGCTTCCAGTCGCCGCCGATCTCTTGGAAGACGTACGCTGAACCGGACTGGTTACCCAGATCGTCATCGTTACTTGCGCCGATGACGGCGGTGTCGCCATCGATCGAGACGGAGCAGCCGAACCGGGCTCGAGCGTATCCGCCGGAGGGAAGGAGTTTGGCTACCTGGGTCCACGCACCGCCAGCCCTTTCGAAGACATAGGCCGAGCCGGCGTCGTCGCTATCGGCCCCTACAACAAGGGTGTCTCCGCTGATTGAGACGGCGCCGCCGAACCAATCTCGAGCGTTTCCGTCGGAGGGAAGGAGTTTGGCTACCTGGGTCCACGCGCCGCCGATCCTGTCGAAGACGTATACAGACCCAGAGGCGCCTCCGGAATCGTCGTCGCCCGGCGCGCCTACGACCACGGTGTCGCCGCAAATCGAAACCGAACCGCCGAAGTAGTCGCCGAACGCGCCGTCAGAGGCGTCTAGTCTGGAAACGAAGGTCCATACGCCATCAACCTTTTCGTAGACGTACGCCGAACCGGTGCCCCCCACTCGGCCGTTGCCGTCGGGCGACCCCGCAACGGCCTTGTCCCCGCTAACTGAGACCGACCAACCGAATTCGGCACCCGCTGAGCCGTTTGAAGCGAGGAGCTTAGCAGTCTGCTGCGGATCGCACTGGGCACTCGCGTTCGACTGAAGCACCATCATGCTGGCAAATGTAGCGAAAAAGCCGATCATCCAGGGATACGTCTTCTTTGAGTTCATGTTGCTGCACTTTCTTTGGATTAGTTCACCGGTGCGACATTGCTTGTTTCACAGTTGACAAGATCGAGCAGCTGCAGGTACGTCCCGCAGGCGCGTGGTCCTGCGCTGTCCTGGATGTTGCCGCTGCCGTTGTTTCCCGCTGGTCCATGCCACACGGTTCGGATGCCATGTGATCCAAGTCCCAGCATCGTGCCGGCGCAAGGGGACCAGCGCGGGATGCTGACCGTGCCTTCGGTGAGCGCGTTTATCAGCACGATCCAGCCGCCCGGAGAAGCGCCGGTCCATGAGATCTGGATCGGTCCGCCGCCGGGGCAGGACGCCTCGACTTGCAGATCGAAGGTGCCGCCATCGCCGGTGATGGTCATCTCGGTGGAATCGACATAGGCTGGCAGACCTCGCAGCAGACCGTTCGAGAAGTACACTTGGCTAATCATCCAGCGAGTGCCGATGGGCACTTCGCCGGTGACGGCAACTTGTTCCCAGGTTGCAGGATCGGCGTCGAGTGTGCGGCCGTCTGCAATGAACGTGTTGGAGGAGTACCAGTCAGGTAAGGCGTAGAACGATACCGCCGCAGCGCCAAAAGCGGCGGGGATGCCCGGATCGGCATCGCAGAATCCGCTCAAAGAAACCGTGGCCTGCCCGGAGTCGATTAGCGCGGCGTACGCGCTCACATCAGTGACCTGGAATACCGCAGTGGTAGTTCCGCCGTCGTCAGTCATCTGCAGCATCTTTGTGCCATCACGCGGAATGACCGGGCCGACCTGGCCGACAATGCTCCCGCGCTCGGGCCCCCAGAAGCCCTGGTACTGTTCAAAGTAGTTGAGCACGTTGTGCGCGCTTTCAAGCGGATTGTTCTCGAAGCCTGGATCCACCAGCAGATTTGACTGGGCATGGGCCGGCGCTGCAAGTGCCGCAATTGCCAAAGCGAGAGTCGCGAATGAAAGATTCCGAATAGCGTATGTTCGCATGACTCAACCTTTCGGAGAAACCACCACGCGCTCACATGCACCCGTTCGCGCCACAGCGGCGGAGCCGGGTCGATGGAAGCGCTAACCATTTGAGTTTGTTCGTCGGCCGGCCCGTCACAATTCGAAGGAGACATGTCCCTCGGCAGGGGAGCCACGCGCTGCCTTTGCACTCGACCGGTGCGAGACCGTCATATCATACTGGATTGACTGTCGGCCAAGACTGGGAATCCCCCAAATTGGCACAAATCCATGCAGCGAATTTGTTGACGGGGCGGAAGTGACTTGGCCTGCCCGGCTTGCGCTGGCGCTATATATTCATCTCGATGGCTAACAAAACATCAACGAATGATCGCGGCCCCCGCGCCATGCTCCGCCTCAGCATGACCCCCGGCATCGGGCCGATTCTCATCGCCCGCCTGCGCGAGCGCTTCGGCTCGGCGCAGGGCATCCTCGACGCGCCGCACACCCATCTGCAACAGGTGCAGGGAATCAGCGCCGACAAGGCGCGGGCCATTCAGCGAGGCGTCGATGAAAATGAGATCGATGTCGAACTCGCCGAGGCGGCAGCGCACGGGGCGACGGTTCTGTCCATCGACGATCCGCACTATCCGCCGCTGCTCAAGTCAATCCCCGATCCGCCACCAGTCCTCTACGTGCGCGGCTCGCTCGAACCCACCGACGTCTATTCCATCGCCATCGTCGGTACGCGGAATTGCTCTGCGTACGGTCGCGATCAGGCCGGGCGACTGTCGGCCGCGTTGGCGCAGCGCGGCCTGGCGATCATCTCCGGCGGCGCGCGCGGCATCGACACCGAAGCGCATCGCGGCGCCGTGCGCGGCGGCGGGCGCACACTCGTTGTCATGGGATGCGGACTGTCGCATCACTACCCGCCCGAAAACGAATCGCTCTTCGAATCCGTCGTCAACGAGAAGCGCGGCGCGCTGATCAGCGAGTTCCCCATGCGCCTCGGCCCGAGCAAGGAGAACTTCCCGCGCCGCAACCGCATCATCTCCGGCCTGTCGCTGGGCACGCTCGTCATCGAGGCCGGCGATCGCAGCGGGGCGCTCATCACCGCCCGCCTGGCCTGCGAAGAGCATCACCGCGAGGTCTTCGCCATCCCCGGCAATGTCGATTCGCCGCGCGCCACAGGTTGTCACAGGATGATCCGCGAAGGCTGGGCGAAACTCGTCACCGGCGCCAGTGACATCCTCGAATCACTCGAAGGCAGTGAACACCTCGTCGCGGGAGCGATGCGCGAAGCGGGGCTCGATCCCGGCGCAGCCGAGTCGCTCTTTGCACCTCCTGCACAAGACCGCGCCGCAACAAACGAGGTCAAACCGACGCCAATGGCTCAGCTCAATCTCACCCCAAGTCAGCAGAAGATCCTTGAAGCGCTGGACAGCAGTGCTGTTGAACTCGATGAACTCTCGGCTCGCACCGGACTGCCGATTCACACACTGCAGGCTGACATCACCATCCTGCAGATACGCGGCCTCGTGGGCCGGGCCGGCCTCAGCGCCGTCGAACGGCGCAGGTAAGCGAGGGCTATTCCAGCAGCGACTGGCCCGTCATCGCCTCGGGCACACTCAGCCCCGTCATGTGAAACGCCGTGGGCATGACGTCCGCCAGTCGCCCGCCGCGCCGCAGCGTGTGGTTCCTGAACGCTTCGCCAACCACGATGAGCGGCACGTCGTAGAGCGTGTGTGCCGTGTGCGGCCCATTCGTCTTGGGATCGAACATCTGCTCCGCGTTGCCGTGGTCCGCGGTCACGATGAGCGACCCTCCGCGCTTGAGAGCTGCCTCGACGATCGCGCCCACACAACCGTCAACGGTCTCAACGGCTTTGATTGCCGCATCGAGTTTGCCGGTGTGGCCGACCATGTCGGCGTTGGCGAAATTGACGATGATGAACGGCTCGCAATCCTCGGCCGCCAGCCGCGCCAGCACCGCATCGCGCACGCCCGCTGCGCTCATCTCCGGCTGCTGGTCGTAGGTGGACACCTTCGGACTCTGGATGATCTGCCGATGCTCGCCGTCGAAGGGTTCATCGCGGTAGTCGTTGAAGAAGAAGGTCACATGGGCGAACTTCTCCGTCTCGGCACAGCGGAACTGCGTCAGGCCGAGCTGAGAAAGATAGTCGCCGACAATGTCCTTGAGTTTGGGCGGCTTGGGGTATGCCACCTTGACCCACTGGTTGAGTTCTTTTTCATACTCGCACATCGTCACGACATGCACGCCGCGCGCATCGTCCTGATCGCCCTCGCGCGCAAAGCCCTTCCTGCCGGTGTCGGGCGAAGCCTTGACGTGTCCTTCAAACTCAGGCATGGCCAGGGCCCGGACGAGTTGGCGCGGCCGATCGCCCCGGTAGTTGTAGAAGATCACGATGTCGCCCGGGTCGATGCGCCCCGCCAGGGCTTCATCTTCGTTGCGGCCGATCATCGAGGGCGTAATGAACTCATCGCCCTTCATGTCTTCGTTTTCGGGTTCGTCGTAATAGTGCTGCACTGCGAGCATTGCCTTCTTGAAGGTCGGCGGTGTGATGTACAGCCGTTTGGCTGCGTCGCGACCGGTGTCCGTGAGGCAATCCCACGCTCGCTTGATGCGCTCCCAGCGGTTGTCGCGGTCCATCGCCCAGTACCGGCCGATGACCGACGCGATCCGCCCGACGCCGATCTCCTTGATCTTGTCCTCCACCTGATCGACAAAGTCGATGCCGGTGAACGGCCCCGTGTCGCGCCCGTCGGTGAAGAGATGAATGCAGACTGATTCAGGTTTCAGATGCTCGCGCCGGCACATCTCAAGCAGAGCGTACAGGTGCTCAAGTCGGCCGTGTACCCCTGCGTCCGAGCAGATGCCCATGAGGTGCAGGTGATGCCGGCCGGACTGGCGGATGCGCTCCATCGCGTGCACAAACACTTCATTGCTGAAGAACGACTCGTCTTCGATCGCCTTGCTGATGCGCACCGAGTCCTGGTTGACGATGCGTCCGGCGCCGAGGTTCTGGTGGCCGACTTCGCTGTTGCCCGTCGTGCCGTTGGGCACGCCGACATCCTCGCCGCTTGTATGAATGAGCGTGTTCGGGTAGTCGTGCATCAGCCGATCTGCGACGGGGGTTTTCGCGAGATGAACTGCGTTGAATGAATCGTGCTCGCGATTGGGGTTTTCCCCCCAGCCGTCGCGGACGATGAGAATGCAGGGTGCGTTGGCGGGTTGGGTATTGGGCATGATCCAAGAGGATATCGCGCCGAAGGTGCGGGACTAAACTCCTGTTCTCATGCACGAGCGATTGCGGGATGAATTTCTTGGTTGGCTGGGCAGGTTTGTCATCCGACGCCGCTTGGCCGTCCTCGTCGCGGCCGCGCTGCTACTTGCCTTGAGTGTGTGGCTGGCGCTGAGCCGCCTCACGATGCAGACCGATCGCAGTTTCCTCATCGCCCCCGACCTGCGCTGGAACGCCGCCTACCTCGCCTACAAGAAGGAGTTCCCCCGCTGGGGTGATGTGCTTGTCGCCGTCGACCGAGGCGAGAACTCCCGAAACGACGTCGATCTCACCTCCGACCGCGCGGCACAGTTCGTCAAGACCCTCGCCCAGCGCCTGCGTCAGGAGCCGAGTATTGAGGATGTACTCGACGGCTACGAGTTCCAGCCCCGCTACGCCCGGCTCATGCTCACGCTTCCGGACGATGCGTATGCGCGATCGCTTGCGGAATTCAACGCGTCGCTTCCCGTGCTCGAGTCGGCGTCAATCGTCGACTTGCTCCGTCGCACGCTGGGCGGGCTGACGTCTGCGGTGGCGAATCCGGCGTCGGCGGCGCAGTCACTGGGTACCCTCGCGGAATTGCTGCGCAACACCGATGCCGCGATGGATGATCCGTCCCACGCCGTGCTGCCCGCGGCAGGAGGCTGGCGACCGCTCGAGAGTGATTCGGGTCGTTACCTGCTGCTCTCGGTGGCGCTGCGCCAGGGTGAGGCGTCGGTGTCGGGTGTCGATGAAGGCATCGCCGCAATCCGCCGCACCATCGCCGAACTGCAGGACACGCAGCTCTTCGTCGGCGTCGATGCGGGCGTCACCGGGATCGCCGCTATCGAAAATGATGAGACAACCCAGTCCATCGCCGATTCGACGTTTACATCCGTTCTCGCGTTCGCGCTCATTGCGCTGCTGATGTTCATCGTCTTTCGCGGCGTGGTTGTGCCGATCTGTGCGGCAGTGACGCTGCTCGTCGCAGTGGGCTGGAGTTTCGGCTGGGCGACGCTGGCCGTGGGCCATCTTCAGGTGCTCAGCGTCGTCTTCACCGTCATCCTTCTCGGTCTCGGCATCGACTTCGCCCTCCACCTCACGGCTCGCCTCGAACTGACGCGCGAAGAGCATGAAGATCTGGGCGATGTGCTTTCGCGCGTCTATCGCGGCATCGGGCCGGGCATGATCACCGGCGCCGTGACCACTGCGGCGTCATTTGCCGTCATGCTGCTGACCGATTTCAAAGGCGTGGCGGAAATGGGCGTCATCGCCGCAGGTGGCATCATTCTCTGCCTCGTCGCCATGCTCAGCGTCTACCCCGCACTGCTTTCATTGCGCGGCGACTGGCGCAAGAGCGTGCGCCACCGCCTGGGCGGCGAAGATGCACACTTCGCACACGGCCGCCTCGATGTGGTTGATCGCCGACCGCGCACGGTGATCATCGGCGCCGTGCTGCTCATTGCCGGAGCCATACCCGCAGCACTGCAGACGCGCTACGACCCCAACCTGCTCAACCTGCATCCGCCCGGCGTCGAGAGCGTGGTCTGGGAGAAGCGACTCATCGAAGACAGCCAGCGATCCGCATGGATCGGCATGAGCATTGTCGATTCACTTGAGAAGGCACAGCGCGAGACCCTCGCGTTTCTCGCCGAACCGCATGAGATCGCCGGCGTCGATGGAGTGGGAGCGCTCTTTCACCCGCAGCGCGACCAGCGCCGCGCGGCCATGGCCCAGTCCATGCCACGCGACATTCCTGCATCCAGCGCCGGCACTTCAACCGAGGCGGTTCAACTTCTCGGCCGGCTGCGCGATGGCATCCTCTCCGCCGCTGGCGGGGCACTCGAATCGAATGCGGCCAGCTTCGACCCGGCGCTGCGCGAGTCGCTTGTTCAAGTGACCAGCGCCTGCGAGCACCTGCTTGAGCGCCTCGACTCACCTCAGGCCCCGCAGCTCTGGGCCTCTGCTGCGCGAGCCTGGCAGCGCGACCGCGAGTCGATCATCGAGACGTGGACCACGCTGGCCGATCCGCGCCCGCCGACGCTCGACGATCTCCCCGAGCCGCTGCGCACGCTCAATGTCTCGCCCGATGGCCGCATGCTGCTGCGCATTGCCCCGGTCGATCGCGGTGGATCCGTGCTCGACCCCGAAAACCTCCGGGCCTTCGTCTCGGCCATGCGCAGCGTCGACGCCAGCGTGCTCGGCCCGGCGGTGCAGATCTACGAGTCGACCGTGCTCATCTCCCGCGCCTACACCATCGCGACCGCGCTGGCCGTCGGTGCGATCCTCATTCTCCTGTTGCTCGATTTTCAATCGCTGCCCGATTCACTGCTGGCGCTGCTGCCGGTGCTGGTCGGCTTCATCGGACTCTTTGCCGTGATGGGGCTGACCGACCTGCCGCTCAACTTCGCCAACATCATCGTCATGCCCTTCATCTTCGGAATCGGTGTCGACGCAGGCGTGCACATCGTCCACCGCTGGCGCGACGATCCGACCGGCGTGCCGCGCGGCCTGTCGGGCGGCACCGGGCGCGGCATCCTGCTCACCACCCTCACGACCGTCATCGGCTTCGGCTGCATGGCCCTGGCGCAGCATCGCGGCATCCGCGGCCTGGGCATCACCATGGTCATCGGCCTGACCATCACTCTGATCGCCTGCTACACCGTGCTCCCTGCCATCCTCCGCCTGCGGACTGCCGCCGGCGATGTCGAGCGGGAAGCCGGCGTATGATGGTGTTGGTCTTCACCGAAGCGAATCTGCATCGGATGCGCGCATCGAGCCGAAAAACGACCCATGAACGTCTCCAGTTTTCTCAAGCACTGGTCCATCCGCGAAAACCCCTTCATGGCGGAAGAAGCGCGGCAGGATGAAGTGCTCGCCCGCCTGCACGGCCAGTCGCCGCATCCTGATTTCTACAAGGTGCTTGGCGACCTGAACCGCCCCGCCTCGTCCGTCGTCTTTGGCGAGAAAGGCAGCGGCAAGACCGCCATCCGCCTCCTTCTCGAAGAGCGCATCAACGAGTACGACGCCGCCCAGCCCGATGGCAAGGGGCGCACGCTGGTCATCGCCTACGACGAGTGGAATCCCGTCCTCGATCGCTTCGCCCGGCGCGTCAAGGGCAAGACGCCCCTCGAGTCGCTCCAGCAGCTGCGCCTGGTCGATCACATCGATGGCCTGCTGAGCGTCGCGGTCGCAGATCTGGTCGACGCAGTCGTGGGGCGCAAGGGTGAGGGGCACGTCGAACTTGGCCCCGACGCGCGCCAGATCATTCGCCGTCTTGAGCGCGATACGCAGGACGACTGGATCATCCTGCAGACCCTCTACGACCGGCCGGACCAGGCGGTGAACCGCGGCCGCTCGCTTCGCCGGGCGATGCGCTTTCGTCGCCAGTCGTGGCTGGGACCGATGCGCTGGGTGCGCAATGTGCTGTGGGTCCTGCTCGTGCTTGCCGGCGCTGCCTACGCGTGGTACCACTATCAGCAGCAGACCGACTGGCTCATGCAGATCGGGCTGGGCGCGCTGGCCGTGATTACCATCGGTGTCAGCGGTAAGGTGCTCTTCGATCGCCTGCGGCTCTCGCGCCTGTCGCGACAATTGTCCAACCAGTTGCGCGTCCTCGATCGTCCGGCTGAGTCCATTCGCACCTCGCTTGAAGCGCTGCCCGCTGACCTGCGCGCCGCCGGGGGTTGGCCGACGGATGACCTCGACGACCCGCGCTACGCCCTGCTCGAGCGCCTGCGGCGAGCGGTCAAACCCTTTGGCTTTGAACGCATCATCGTGCTCATTGATCGCGTGGATGAACCAACGCTGGTGAGTGGCGATGTGCAGCGCATGAAGGCCGTGGTCTGGCCGCTGTTCAACAATAAGTTCCTCCAGCAGAGCGGCATCGCGTTCAAGATGATGCTCCCCATCGAGCTGCGCCACGAACTGCACCGCCAGAGCAGCAACTTCTTCCAGGAAGCGCGCCTCGACAAGCAGAATCTCATCGACCGCCTGTCCTGGTCGGGAGCGATGCTCTACGACCTCTGCACCGCGCGCCTGCGAGCCTGCATGGATGAGGGCGCCGAGCCCATCGCGCTGACGGCGATGTTCGATGAAACGGTGAGCCGGCAGGATGTCGTCGATGCGCTCGACCAGATGCGCCAGCCGCGCGATGCGTTCAAGATGATGTACCGGGTCATCCAGGAACACTGCAGCAACACGCCCGAGGAAGAGGCGAACTGGCGCATTCCCAAACTCGTCCTCGACCAGGTGCGCCGCCAGCAGGCTGAGCGCCTCGAAGGCCTCCAGCGCGGCCTGCGGCCGGCATGAACATACCTGCGATCGCGAGACAAAACGTTTAGCGGCGACGCTGGCGTCGCCGCTAAACGCTTGATCCATGTCGTCATTTTGCGTCAGAGATTCGGCTGCGGGGTATACCGCAGGTAGGGCTTCACCTCGGTGAACCCCTTGGGGAACTTCGCCGGAATCTCAGCCGTCTTCACCGCCGGGACCACGATGCAATCCTCGCCGTGTTTCCAGTTGGCCGGCGTGGCAACCTGGTAGTTCGCCGTCAGTTGCAGCGAGTCGATCACGCGAAGCAACTCATCAAAGTTGCGACCCGTCGAGGCCGGATACGTCAGCGTGAGTTTGATCTTCTTATCCGGCCCGATGACGAAGACGCTGCGCACTGTCGCCGTCTCGGACGCGTTCGGATGGATCATGCCATACAGGTTTGACACGTTCCGGTTGGCGTCGGCGATGATTGGAAAGTTGACGGTCGTGTCCTGGGTTTCGTTGATGTCGGTGATCCAGCCGCGATGCGATTCGATCGGATCGACGCTTAGCGCCGCGACCTTGACCTTTCGTTTCTCGAACTGGGGCATGAGCCTGGCGCACGCGCCAAGTTCCGTCGTGCACACGGGGGTGTAATCAGCGGGATGTGAAAAGAGAATGCCCCAGTGGTCGCCAAGCCAACGGTGAAACTGGATGGGGCCCTGGGTGGTTTCTGCGGTGAAGTCGGGTGCGATGTCGCCAAGTTGCAAAGCCATGACACTCCTCCGTATGCGGTGGATTGGTTGCGGTTCAACGCGGGTCGACGAGGGACGGCTTCACGCGCGATCAGCCGCCCTTGTATTCGCGTTCCTTTTCGATGATCTTGCGCACGGCTCGTTCCAGTTTGCCGGCGGCACCGATGATCGCTTCGTACATGTCCGTGGAGTTGTCCTCGACGGCGATGGGCTGGTGCGAGGCCGGCCTCGCCTCCATGATGCATCGCTTGTCGACGCCGGCTTTCGGGCCGTTGTTGTCATGAAGATGCACTTCGACGCGCGTGATCCGATCGCGGAACAACTTCAGCGACTTCTCAACCTCGTTCTCAACGTGCGCGATGATCGCCGGCGTGCTGTGAAACTCTGCCGCGTTCACCTGGATCAGCATGTTCTTCTCCCTGGTTCCATGCGTTTGTTCGGGCCGATGCTCGGGATGTGAACCAACATGATTCAATCCCGATGGATTGTAGAGTCGCAAAGCCCTTGCTTGCTGGCGGGGCAGTCGCCTTGGATTCTGCAGTTCAGGACGGACGGGATTATTGGCCCTTGTCGCCGGTGAAGCAGGTGGCGGCGTCGACAAAGCAGATCCGGTTCCCCCACGGATCGGTGGCGTAGAAACTGCGCTCGCCCCACGGCCGCACCGCGATTGCGGCATCCAACTGGCGACAGTCGAGCGTTGCCGCCCGCCGGTGGATCGCCTCGAGATCATCGACGGCGAAGTAGATGTGGTCGGGGTTTGGTGCGGCGTCCCAGTCGTCGCCATCGCCGCGCGGGTCAAAGCAGGCCAGAATCGTCCCGCCGCAGTCGAAGTAATGCCGCCCGCCCGAGACGCGCTGCCCCGCCAAGCCCAGCAGCGACCCGTAGAACGCAGCCGCGCGATCGATCCCCGTCACCGGCAGTATGACACGAAAAAGTCTGATCACGGTCCCGCGCCCCGGCGTCCCGAGGCCGCAGATTGGCGCGACCCGGGTCGGCTTTCCAGCAGTTCTTTCAGCACGCCCAGACGTTCGGCCCACAGGGCCTTCATCTTGGTCACCGCTCGGGCGTTGGGGAGCTTGCCATGTTCGACGGTCACGAGCGATCTGCCCGGCGCTTTCGCATAAACGTTGACATTCACGCGCGAAGTCTTGTCCGACCAGTTGAGGCGCACTGACTTGTCTTTGGACGCAGTCCGGATCGTGACCGCTTCCTCGCCGAGCCACTTGCGGCGGATGCGCGCATCACTCCACGCTTTGTAGAGCGACCCGAGATCCGTCGCGATCGTCTTGCTCGCGTTGGCGGCGAATCCATCAGTCTTCTCGTAGCGTTCGCGCAGACCGACGAGCCGCTCGTAGCCGACGGTGACCATCTGCCGCCACCACGGCTCCAGGTCATACTTCTTGCCCACGTGTGCCGCGATGGTCTTGTGATCCATCTTTCGGCAGCCATCTGCGTCGAGCGCTTTGCGCCACTGGCTCCAGGTGCGGCCGGTCTTGGATTTCAGTGCCGCGTCGCCGATCTCCCGGTTGACGTCCTTGGCGCTCGCCTTCGCCTTTCCGCTGCTTGGCATGGGGTTCTCCTTCAGTGGGGCGCGATCTACGGCGCCGGCTGAATGACGACGTTCTGACCGCGAAACATGAAATACACCGCGCCGCAGATGCACAGTCCCGCCCAGAGAAAGTCCAGTCGCAGCGGCTGTTTCATGTAAAACAGCACAAACGGGATGAACACCAGCAGCGTGATCGCCTCCTGCAGGATCTTCAACTGGCCGAGACTCATCTGGGTGTAGCCGATTCGATTCGCCGGCACCTGCACCATGTACTCAAAGAACGCAATGCACCAACTGATCGCCGCAGCGATGAACCACGGCTTGTGATTCAGGTCCTTCAGGTGCGCGTACCACGCAAAGGTCATGAACAGATTGGACACCACGAGCATCAACGCAGTTTGAATGATGACGGTCATATCGGCCTCGCAGAGAAGCCGAATTGTAGTGTCGACCGCACGCATCCGGAGCGTCCCACCCGCCGCCCGTTCTGCCCGAGCCTTGACGAACGGGCGTCAACGATCGCTTCGCATCATCGCGATGGTTGCGTCGTGCCCGCCCAGGTACTCCTGGCGGAAGCGCAGCAGGGGTGTCGTCTCCAGAGCCCAGTCGAGCCAGTCCAGGGTGTTGAACCGCCGCGCCGGCCCGGTGTCGCGCGCCAGCGCCTCAGGCGAAGCGCGGTCGGAAAGGAAGTTGAACACCACTCCCCGCCGGGCCGACTCCCACGCCCGCTGCACGACCGTTCGCGCCGCGGCCTCGGGTACGGTGTTGAGCGAACCGGAAAAGTAGACGATGTCCGGTGTCCCGATGGCCAGCGCCGATCCATCGGCGACAAAGTCGCGGCAGTGAAACTCGGCCCGGGGCAGACGCCGCTGCGTGGCGCCCGCGATGATCTCAGTTACGCCGTCCACGCCGATGTATCGGCGCAGGCGCACGTTTCGCTCGGAAAGGAACTCGCACAGATCGCCCAGCCCGCACCCGGCATCGAGCAGCGTGAGTCCATCAAGATCAACCATCTGTCGCAGCACGTCGAAGCGCACGGACTGGTACTCGCGGCTGTTCCACAGCGTGGCGTCGAAGGTGGCGCCAAAGTGATCCACGGCCCGGCGGTACGGCTCGAGGTAGTCATCGCCGGGCAACTCGGAATGTTGTTCCGCGGGATTCACGTCTCGACCTTCATCATCCGCCAGACCGCCAGCGGCAGCAGGATGAGCAGGGGAATGGCGAACACCGACGCCGCAGGCGGCACCAGCGGAATGCCCACCGTCACGCCCACCGCCCCGCCGATCTGCGCCGTCAATCCCACGGCGGAGCAGTTCACGGACTGCACCAGCAGGTTGCGCGGCTCGCGGATAAGGAAAAACGGCAGCGTGATGAGCAGGGTCAGAATGTTGATAAGCACCTGCGAGAAGCGGCCGAAGCGCATGCGGTCCAGTTCATCCACGCCGCGCGTGCTTTCGCGCTGCACCAGTTCGCTCAACTGTCGGAGATTGAGCATCTGGCGGAATTCGAGGTGGCGGCGCATCAGCAGACCTGTCGGATCGAGTTGCGATTCGATCTTGTCGATCGGCTCGGGCGGGGGCGCGGTGGTCATGGTGTCGCTGCTCAAGCGCGTGGCCTTGCCGTCCACCAGCGCCCAGCCGTCGCCCACCCAGTGCGCGCTGGTTGCTGTGATGATGCGCGACAGTTCATCCGTGTCGTCATACTCCCAGATGAAGGGCCTTGTGAGATCCTTCTTGGCCGGCGAGAACCACTGGGAATAGATAACGCGCCGCGGTCCGTCGCTGGCCATGTTCACGCGGAAGCCCTCGACTTCGGGCTGCCCGATCTCGCCATGGTTGCGCAGCAGCAGCGGCGCCAGGCGCGGCAGCGCGATCTCGCGGTTGAGCAGTTGCAGCACGTTGAGCCCGACGATCGCAACGATCAGCGGCATCGCCACGCGGTGCAGACTCACCCCGGCCGCAAGCACGGCCGTCATCTCCCGGTGCCGATGGAGTTGCACGAGCGTGAAGCCCACTGCCCCGATGGTGATGATTCCCAGCAGAAACGAGTAGAACTGAAACGCGCGCGGGCCGTAAAAGTCGATCACCATCCACGCCGTCGCCCAGGCGCGGCCCAATGCGCTCAGGCCTTCGGCCGGCACCGTGGCGTCCACTGCTTCGACGAACCGATCGATGTTCAGGAACAGATCGATCATGCACGTGAAAATGAACAGCAGCGAGAACAACAGAACGAAGTTCAGGAAGAACTGGCGGAGGATGTAACGATCAAGAAACGTCATGGGCCTGCAAGCGCTCTCAGTTGCGCATCACCCTCCGCAGAAAGGCCAGCGACAACACCGCCATGATGAGATTGCCCGACCACATGACGACCAGCCCCAGAATATCCGCATGGCTGACCTGGCTCACGTCGTTCACCACGTCGGCGCCGGAACTGATCACCACCAGCCCGAGAATCGCCGGAATGAACGACCAGAAGTAGACCGTCAGAGGCAGGGCGTTGCGCATCATGATCGCCAGGATCGAGCCGAGCAGCATCATCACGAGGCAACTGACGCTCATCGCGGTGCGCTCGTGGATGCGGGCGACGATGTTGCGTTTCAGGCGGACCACTTCGTTGCCGATCGCCTGGTCAAGCCGCTTGAGCGTTGCGTCGTCGCCATACTGCCGGGCGGTCTGCACGAGTTGCCGCGCCGGCTGCCCCTGCAGTTCTCGCACGATCGGCGCGTCCACGCGCATGTTCGAAACCGTCTGCCGATCGAACTGCCTCGATCGCGTCGGCGTGATATCGAGTGCAATCTGATTGACGTTCGTAAACTCGATATCCAGCGTCGGCTCCTCGGGCAGCAGACGGATGCGCGGCCGCAGGCGCACCAGTTTGGACTCAAGGGCCACGGTCTGGGTGATGCCCTGGACGATGGTCAGCCGGCACGGCCCGCCGCCGCCGGGCGGCAGCACGCTCCACGTAGTCGCATCCACCTCGGTCAGCCCGCCGCCGCGCAGCTCCGCCTGCGAGGTGATGAGTTCGTTGTGCCGATCGAGCAGCGAAACGCTGAACCGAACGCTGCCGGTCTCGCGCAGGCGCTGGTCGATGAGGCGAAACAACTCGCGCTGCGTCATCCAGCGGCGAAGTTCATCGATCTTGCGCGCCACCCGCGAGTACGTCTCGGGCGCCTTGTACACCGCGTTGAGTCGGCTCACATCCATGAATCGCGGCGAGCGCTCGATCTCATCTTCAACCACCAGGTCGGGCAGCGTGGCTTCGCCGATGCGCAGCCGCGTCTGTCCGCCTTCCTCCTTGACCTGGAACATCCGGGCCTGGTCCATGATCGGGCTGATGACCGTCATGTTGCCGACGTGCTTGAGGTAGATGATGCACTGCCGCCCCGTCTGCGTCGAGATGATCTCGCCCCTGGTCGAGTTGACGGCCAGCACACGATCCAGCAGGATCGCCGCATCCGCGTCCTGGCTGGGCGGCACGGAGACGCGCCAGGCGTTGCGCGCGTAGAGCGTCAAGGTGTCCGTCTGCACCGGCTCGCCCCGGCTGATGCGCCCGACGACCACATCCGCCACGCTGCGGCTGCTGGTCCGCGCCATCGCCTCCCAGAAGGCCGGGCTGACGTAGTTGCTGATGAGCGAAAGCGTGATCGTCAGCACCACTCCCAGCGTCGCGGCGGGGAGCAATAACTGCGGATACGACACCCCGCTGGCCGCGCACGCCGCGATCTCGTTATCGGAGGACATCCGGTGGTAGACCATCGTCGCGCTGAACGCCGCCGAGAACGGCAGGGCGAACTGCAGCATGGGCGGCATGGCGAGGAAGATGAACTTCAGCAGCGCCACCGGGCCCAGGGTCCCATCACTCAGCGGCCGGATCGCAGCCCCGAACGAAATGATCGTGACCAGCACCACCGTCGAGATGGTCAGCACTTTGAGCAGGTCGCGCAGGATGTACCAGAAAAGCAGCAGTGGCATAATGCGAATCGCCCAGACGATAGCGAACCGGCCCACCCGACGCCAAGTTCCAGCCGAATCCTTTATAGACGAGTGGATGCCGCGCCCCTTTTCGGACCATTCAAACGCGAATCTGCGGGGTCCATACCGCTCGTTCACACGATTCGGGGGTGGAGCACGCGCCGAATGCATTCAGATCCCGCGAACTCGACCCCTCAATTCGATAATGGTGGAGGAGAAGACCAATGCTCTGTCAGACCCATAACACCTTCAGCGCGCCCTCAACCCGAGTCCGCCGTCAGAGCCGGGGCTTCACGCTGCTCGAGGCGCTCGTTGCCTCGGTCATCATGTCGCTGACGGTGACGGCGGTGGCCATGGCCCTGGGCGGCGGGCGGCAGCACGCCCTGGAGGCCAAGGACCAGTTGCAGGCCGGCCTGGCTGCGGAAGCCCTCATGGCCGAGATCCTCGCCGCCGACTATGCGGACCTCATCACCTACGACAACCACGACGAAGCCCCGGGCTCGATGGTCACCTACGACGATAGTCCCTACCCCGAGTCCTACTACCGCATCGGTCGCCGCGCCGTCGTCGTCGAGACGATGATCGAGATCGGCGCGCTGGGCGCGAAGATCAAAGGCATGGATATCGCCGTCGAAGCCTACGACCTGGACGGCCGCGTCATCCTGACCCTTTCCCGATTCGTCCCGGAGCCGGCGTCATGAACAAGCCAGACACGCAACATCATCCGCTCGTGTCTCGTCGCGGCCTGACGCTGCTCGAGTTCATGATCTCCATCCTCATCACCTCGCTCATCGCCGTGACCATGGGAGGCATGATCACCGCCGTCGCCCGGTCCGTGGAGGCGGATCGCTACAGCCGCGAAACCATCGTGCGCGGCCAGGCTCTGGACGTGCGCCTGGGCAGTTTCATCACCCCGAGCCTGTGTGTCCTTGACAGCACCGCCAAGCCCGAGTCGATCGTGATCTGGCTCGAAGATTCGCGCGTGAGTGACACGGTCCACCTGACGGAAATCCGCTGGATCGAGCGCGAAGCGGGCACGAACACCGTGGTGGCGCACTACGTCAAGTTTCCCGACTCCATGTCCCAGGTCGAGCGCGACACGCTCGATGTCGAAGTGCCCGTCGCCGGCGCCGACTGGTGGGCCGCACTGGCCACGATGCAGGCGCTGGGTTACACCGAAAAGACTCGACTCTGTGACCAGGTGGCCTCGTTGACCATCTCGCACAGCACCGGTTCGACGCAGTCCAAGAAGATCGTGACCGCGCAGGTTGTCTTCCTGCCCGAAGTGGGCGGCGAGACCATCATCACCGCCGCGAGCATCCGCCAACTCGAGGAACCCGCATCATGAACCCGCGTGAAACAGACCTCCATCATTGTCTGTGGAACAGCATGCCGACTTCCGCGCGAAGCCATCGCGGCGTCGCCATCGTCCTCGTGATTGTCGCCGTCGCCGCCGCCGCGGTGATCGGCTCGGCGTACGTCGCCAGCCAGCTCAACGCGCCGCAGATCGTCGGCAATGTCAACGCGGGCATCGAGGCCCGCTACATCGCGGATTCCGGCGCCGATCTGGCGACCGCCATCATGGAGTGCGAGACCTTTGACTGGCGCACGGCGCAGGCCGCAGGCGTCCTCGTAAACAACCTGCCTCTGGGCAATGGCAACGTAACCATCCTCGTCAAGGATGTTTCGGGCGCCAATCCGGACAGCACCTGCGAGTACCCCGTCGTCGTCTCGAGGGGCGCCTCCCGCGGCATGAAGCAGACCGTTGGCATGCAGGTCCGCACCCCTCGACCCAGTGTGGCGCAGCAGAACGTCGATGTCGACCTCAGCGAGTTCGCCGCCTTCGGCGCCCAGTCGATCGACGTCGTCAGCGGCTGGATCGCGCGCTGGCCCGCCAGCCCTATGGCTGACGTGGGCCTGCCGGTCAAGGTGGGGACCAACGCCATCACCGCCGGCTCGCTCAGAATCAAGGACGCTGCCGCCGCGCCTGATACGGTCGGATATGTCATGCAATCCGCCGCCGCGGGAACCATCACCGACGCCACCAACGGCCCCGCACCCATCCGTCGCATTGACTTTTCGAAGACCGAAACCGTGATTCTCCCCGCACCGCCCACGCCAGACTTGAGCAACCTGCTTTGGGCCACCAAGCTCAATGTCAACATCAACTCTGTCATGACGATGACCCCGGTCGCTGACCGCCGGTACACCTTTATCACCATCAATGGAGGTGACTTGACTCTTGACCTCGGCGGCGCTTCGCGCACCATGGCGATGAGCAGCGCTTTGACCATTCAAAACAACGGTGTCCTTCGCGTGACCAACGGCCACCTCAATCTCGTGGTGCTGGGGCAGTTCAGCCTGTGGAGCAACTCGGCCATTGAAATCGCTCCCGGCGCCAGCCTGACCGTGTACGCGGGCGGAACCATCTATGTGGACAGTTCCGTTCTCGGATTGCCCGTCAGCGTACTGAGCGCCCCCCTTGACGCACGCAAGGGACTCGCTGACTACTACGACCCGGCGCAGTGCACAATCTACCGCATCACTTCCATCAACTCGGTCGACCCGACTCCTCTGGACGCCGATAACGCCGCCGCCTGGGTGTGGAGCGACAACACCGTCAAGTCCTGGCTCATCAGTCCAAACTCCTTCGTCTGCGGCCGCATCTACGGCCCCAACAAGGTCTCTCTCTCCGTCGATAACAACTCGGCCATCTTCGGAAACGCCGTCGCCA
The DNA here is from genome assembly GCA_040255465.1 of Planctomycetaceae bacterium. Taxonomy (GTDB): domain Bacteria; phylum Planctomycetota; class Phycisphaerae; order Phycisphaerales; family UBA5793; genus UBA5793. The sequence continues at coordinate 347,675 of JBDZVA010000004.1, read as the reverse complement.
AAAACATCGTCGTGGCCGGCAACAGCGCCATCTACTACGACCACTGCCTCGATGAGCAACTCGGCTACACCAATCCCGACGGTGCGCTCTACGCCGCGCCGCTCGATCTGCGCGATGACATCCGCCTGCTGCTGACCGACCTCAACAACAGCACACTCGGATCCATTCTCGCCCTGCTCAGCGGCGGCCCGCCGCCGCCGCCCGTAGCCATCGATCCCTCCGCGCCCACCCCACGCGACAAGAAGCGCGTGGCCAATCGCTGGTGGAAGCGATATGGCGTTGAGGTCAAGCGAGACCGCGCATCCGCGGTCGAGGAGGTCATTCAGAACGGACAGAACTGATACGTCGCCATCGACGGCGATTCCTGTAGGACGCATCGACCGAACCACTCCAAGTTCCAAGACGCACAAGGAGCAATCGTCATGAAGCCAGGCAAGCCCCCATTGCGCCTTTCCAATCCGACGCTCTACGCCCGCCCCGGTACGCTCCGACGTCGCGGCGTGGCCATCGTCCTCGTGATGGTCGCCGTCGCCGCCGCCGCGGTGATCGGCTCGGCGTATATCGCCAGCCAGCTCAACGCGCCGCAGATCGTCGGCAACGTCAACTCGGGAATCGAAGCCCGTTACATCGCCGACTCCGGCGCCGACCTCGCCACCGCCATCATGGAGTGCGAGACCTTCGACTGGCGCACCGCCCAGGCCGGCGGCGTCCTCGTGAGCAACCTGCCGGTTGGTCGCGGCAGCGTGACCATCGTCGTCAAGGACAGCCAGGGAAGCAATCCGGACAGCACCTGCGAATACCCCGTCATCGTTTCCAAGGGAACTTCCGGCAGCATGAAGCAGTTCGTGGGCATGCAGGTCCACGCCCCTCGACCCAGTGTCGCGGAGACGAACGTCGACGTCGACCTCAGCGAGTTCGCCGCCTTCGGCGCCGCCTCGATCGATGTGATGAGCGGCTGGATCGCGCGATGGCCCGCCAGCCCCGATGCGAGTATCGGCCTGCCCGTGAAGATCGGCACCAACGCGACCACCGCCGGCGCCATCCGGATCGCAGACTCAACATGCGCGCCTGATGCGATCGGCTACCTCATGACCTCCGCGCCCCTCGGGACGATCACCGATGCGCGAAACGGCCCGGCTCCGATCCGTCGCGGCAGCACCTCCAAGACCGAACCCGTCCTGCTGCCCGCGCCGCCCACTCCGGATTTCAGCGCCATCAAGTGGGCCTCGCCGCGCGGCCCGAACGTTACCTCTGACACCACCATCTTCCGCAACAGCGACCGTCGCCACACCAGCCTCACTGTCGACGGGGCCGTGCTCACCGTGGACCTCGGCGGCGGACATCGCACCGTCGGCATCTCCGGACCACTCAGCATCAACAACGGCGGCGTCCTGAGCATCCAGAACGGCAGCCTCGACCTCGTCGTTCAGGGCGCGTTCAACGTGTTCAACGGCTCCGTTCTCGAACTTGGACCCGGAGTCACCCTGCGACTGTTCCTCGGCAGCACCGTCTCCATTGACAACTCGATCATCGGCCTGCCAAAGAGCGAGTTGCCCGGCAGCCGACAGGCCAAAGACGGGCTCGCCAGGTACTACGACCCGAGCCTCTGCACGATCTATCGAATCAACTCCATCAACTCGGTCGATCTCAATCTCCTCGATCTGGATGACGCCGCCGCGTGGCTCTGGTCTGACAACACGATCAAGTCCTGGTTTATCAACCAGACGTCCCTCGTGTGCGGTCGCATCTATGGCCACTCCAAGGTCGACCTGTCAATCGACAACCAGTCGGCGGTGTACGGCAATGCCGTCGCCAGAAGCATTGTCGTGGCCAACGCGAGCGCCATCTACTACGACCACTGCCTGGATGACAACCTCGGCTACACCAACCCCGACAGCGCCCTCTATGCCGCGCCCCTCGATCTGCGCGATGACATCCGCCTGCTGCTGACCGACCTCAACGACAGCACGCTCGGATCCATCCTCGCCCTGCTCAGCGGCGGCCCGCCGCCCCCGCCCGTCGCGATCGATCCGTTCGCGCCGACCCCGCGCGACAAGAAACGCGTCGCGAGTCGCTGGTGGAAGCACTACGGCGCCAAGGTCAAGCGCGATCGTCAGTCCCCCGTTGAGGATGTGATTGCAAGCAACTAACGCGTCGGCACATGAAAAACAAGCCCGCGCGCCGGGCTTGAGAGCCCGGCGCGCGGACAGACCAGCGCCGCAACAGATCGCCCCGACCTTGGTGGAGGAATCGTCGATGACCCGGACACCGCGAACCAGTGCAGCACCCGGCCCGTTCAATCGAGCCGGATCGAGCCCATCCGGCCGCCGCGGCTTTACGCTCTTTGAGATGATGCTCACCGTCATCCTCATGATGATCGCCGCGTCCATGGTCATCCCGATGTTCGGCTCATCCGACTCCGCCTACGTCTCGAGCGGCGCTGCGCTCATGATTGCCGACCTCGACTTCGCTCAGGCCACCGCCATCAACGACCCCGCCGATGATGTCACGATCCACTTCGACACCGCTGCCGCCCGATGGTGGCTCACGCCCGCGAGCGATCCCGCCACGACCCTGACGATGTCCAACGGCGACCCGTACGACACGACCATGGGCGTCGGCCGCGCCGACATGGCCGTCGATGTCGCCATCGCACTGGGCGGCGGAATCGTCGGCGACGAATTCTCCTACGACGCCTACGGCCGCCTCAGCCAGAGCACCGATGCCATCATCACCCTCTCGCGCGGCTCATCGCAAACGATTATTACGATCGACGCTGAAATGGGATTCCTCAACGCGCAGTGAGGATGGGGCTCGATGAGCCGATTCCGTCAGCACGCGCGTGCCTCTCGCCACCTCTTCTCATCCCGGCGAAGGCGGGCGTCCATGCCTTTTCTCTCGCCCTGTTATCCCCGGCGCCGATAGAGATCCGCATGAGCCGCCCGCATCATTCGTGTTAATAGTCGTCTCCATTGCGCCGTTCGGCCGCCACCTTGCTCTTCGGACGCGGGTATGATGACCGCACCGCTGATAAGTGACTCGGCCACACCGATGTGAGGACGACCATGAACGGCGCCCACATCTCCAACTGCAGACTCGCAGGCACGAGGCGGCTCCATCGAGCTGTCGCCCTCCGCAGGAGACGACAATGGAACTGAAACCACTCGGCACGCTGACAACCACACTGCGCGTCTTTCTGGCGATCACCATCGGCGTCACGATCATCGCCGTTCTCGCCGGTTGCTACGACTACTACTCCTATTCGACTCTCCCGCTGGAGGTGCATGCGAATGAAGTCATCCTCACTTCCGACGCCGTGGTCGCCCTCGTCGGCCTGGTTCAGCTTGTCCTCTCCATCGCGACCGGCATCACGTTTCTGATGTGGATCTACAGAAGCAACAAGAACCTCCGCGCCCTGTCCGCAGAACCAATGCACTTCACGCCCGGCTGGTCTGTCGGGTGGTACTTCGTTCCCATCGCCAACCTGTTCAAGCCCTACCAGGTGATGAAGGAGCTCTGGACCGTGAGCCACCAGGACGAAGACCATTCATACGCGATCGTCGGATGGTGGTGGGCCCTGTGGATCATTTCAAACCTCCTCTCGCGAATTGCCTTCAGGCTGGTCCTGCGCGCCGAGGACGCGAGCGATTATGCGATGTCCGCGATGATCTACATCATCTCGGACGGAATCGATGTGATCCTGACCGTCGTCGCCCTGGCCATGATCACGCGTATTGCCGCCGCCTATGCAACCAACTTCACCGAGCCATCAGCCGCCCCCTACGCGCCACCACGCGCCGTCTAGCGGCGACGCAGCTCGAGGCATGCCGCCTCAACGCGGCATGCCGGCGCGAGGATGCAACCGCCCTGTGTGACTGCGTGGTGAATCTCTCCTTCGATTCGCATAATCAGACCGACGCGCCAGCGAGGACGAACTCCCTTTCGAACTCAACCTCTTCGCTTACGCGTCAGTCTGGTTCACCCCGCCACACGATCATGCCATCTCTCAACTGCACTCCCATCGACCTAAACTCCCCCGTGATTCTCCCTCGACATGTTCGTCTGCCGCGCGCCCTGTTGCTCTGGTGGTCGCTGTGGCTCCTCGCGTCGTGGGTCATGGCGTTCGGCTGGCGGTGGTGGCTGCAGGCATCGATCGCCACCTACCTCACCGCCTCCAAACGCATGATGTTCAGCGTCATGCTCGGCATCACCATCATCTGGCCGCTCTATCGCCTCGTCATGCGGCCGGCCCACACCCCCCGCCTGCTCCCCCTGCTCGACTGGCTCGCCGTCTTCGCCACCCTCCAGGTGCTGCTCTGGCCCATGCGCGTGCCCACGCAATGGTCGGCCATGGACGTGCTGCTCATCGACCTGACCATCTTCGCCTGGGGCCTGCTCTATGCCGCGTTCATCGCGATTGGAACCATGGGCGCCGGGCGGCGGCATCGCGCCGTCATGATGTTCGTGTGCGTGTTCGTCTCAGTGGCGGCCCCGCTCGCGGCCTGGGCGTCCAGCACACTCGAAGATGTCACTGAGAGTGCATGGCTTCACTGGTCGCCCGTCACCACGATCTGGATGCACATCGGCCGCACTTCGATCGGCATCGAGCCGCAGGCGTGGCAGCGCATCGTTCTCATTACCGCGGCCGCGATGCTCGCGTGGATCGGGCTCATGCTCTGGCCCGTCTCCAGGCCGCCCGCACAGCAACAATCGGCGGCAACTTAAGGCTCGCCGCGCTGAAAACCCGCTCGCTTCACGACATCCAACTCGACCCGCTGACCCTTTGAGATCAGCACCCCGCGCACCGCGCCAATCGTCTCCAGTGGCAACTCCAACTCACGCGCGCGGTCCTCAAACACCTTCAGCGCGCCGCGCTCGATGATGACGCCGCAGACCTGTCCCGCGGCAAGAGCCTCGGCAGCGCGAACCGGGCCCAGCAGCCGCGTCTCCACGCCCAGCGCAAAAACCAGGCTCGGCTCGTGATCGCCCACGGCCGCCCACGGCCGCCCCGTCACCGACTCCGCTTGCCCACCCGACTCAAGGAGTCGAACCACCGAGCGCGTCGGCCACAGGGCATCAATCCGAGGAAGCACCAGCGCCAGCGCCGGCGCCACCACCAGCACACTACCCAGCGCCAGCGCCGCCAGTATCGCACCGGCCGCGTCGAGTCGTCGAATAATGGCAAAGGCCACGCCGGCACAAATCAGCCCGCCCGCCGCCGGCAGCAGCGACCACGGCTCAAAGCGTCCATCAAGGACCAGCGGCAATGCCACAATCAACGCGGCAAGCGCCAGCGTCACCAGTGACCAGATCCCCCAGCCGATCGCCAGCGATCGTCGGTGCGGGAGATCGACGCGCTCACTTCCACCCAGCGTCGTCCATCGCACCGCCTGCATGGCCGTGAGTGCCGCGAGCGCGGGATACAGCGGCAGCACGTAATGCGGCAATTTGGTTGGGACCAACTCAAACACGATCCACATCGGAACGAGCCAGGCCAGCAGAAACCGCGTGAGCGCATCGCCCTTCCGCCGCCAGGCCCGAATGAACGCAAAGCCAGCCAGCAGCGAGCCGGGCCAGAAAGTAACCGTCACCAGCAGCAGGTAATAGCCGGGCGGAAAACCATGCGACTCCTGACCGGAGATGAGTTTGGGAAAGAGGTCGCCCGCAAGCGCATCAGCAAAGAACGAGCCGCCCGTGGCGCGCGACACCGCAATCATCCACGGCAGGACCATGAGCAGCGCCACCGGAACGCCAAGCCACGCATGCAGGAGCGACAGCGGTCGAAACCGCGAACCGCTCAACCTCCACGAGATGAGCGTCATGATCGAAACCAGCGGAGCGATCGGCCCCTTGATGAGTACGCCAATCGCCTGCGCCATCCAGAAGAGCAGCGAAAACGCCAACGGATGCTCCGCAGGCCGCAACAGACGGCGCATCAGCGAACCCTGCGAAGCCACCACCGTTGCGAGCAGCAGCGCATCAGTCGTCGCAAGATGCGCCTCGGCCGTCAGCAGCAGACTCGATGCCAGCAGCGCCCCGCCCAGCAGAGCGGCGCCTTCACCGACCAGCGAACGAAGAAAAACGTAGAGCAGCCAGACGGCAATCGTCGCCCCGATCACCGAAGGCACGCGATACGGCCAGATCGCCTGCTCACCGGCAACAGCACGGAACACGCCGGCCGCCGCCGCCTGCGCCCAGTGAATCCCCACGGGCTTTTTGTGCCGCGGCTCATCCTGAAAACGAATCGTGACAAGATCACCCGAATCGACCATCTGCCGTGTCGCCTGGGCAAAACGAGCTTCATCCCGATCGACCACCGGAAGCGCGAACACGCCGGGCAGGTAGAGCGCCGCGCACAGGAGCAGCAGCAGAATCGTCGGCCAGGGCCGGAGCGAGGCGGAGGGCTGAGATGGTGGGCGATCCATCGCGGTGCGAGTGTACGCGCCAAATGCGTCGTTTGAGTCGCATGCCCGTGCCGGTTCGTCGGCTTGCCGCAGACCACGACGCAAAACACCGACTATCTTTCCCCGTTCACATGAACGACGCTTCAGACCCACGCCCGTCGCCGATCGCCTTTCCCTATCCGCACTTCATGGCCCTCGCTCCGCTGGACGCATGGGCGCGGCTGCTGCTCTCCCCGCCACTGACCGTCAAACCGCGCTACTGGCCGCGCCTCGCCGCAGGATTGGGCACTTCGCTCCTTGGCACCGCCATCACGCTGCCCGAGCGCCTTGTGCTCGGGCCGTGGCTGACCATGACCTGCCAGACCACCGGCGGCGCCCTTGATCACGCGCCGGGCGCGCTGGTCATCCTCGGCTACTTCCGCACCGGAACAACGCATCTGCACTACCTGCTCAATTGCGACTCGCGCTTTGTCACCCCGCGCTGGGCCCAGGTGACCGCGCCGCAGGGCTTTGTCGCCAGTTGGATGTTCCTGCGACTCTTCCTCGTTCCCTTCCTCGCCAGCCGCCGACCGCAGGATGATGTCGCCTTCGGTCCCGACTGGCCCGCCGAAGATGACTTCGCCTGCCACAACTGGGCCTGCGCCTCAAGTCTGCGCGGCCGGCTGATTGCGCCGTCACGCTACGAATCCGATCGGCGCTTTCATTTCCTCGACGGCCTGACCGCCAGCGAGATCGAACGATGGCGCTATGTGCAATGGGCCTTCCTGCGCAAGATCACCGTGTTCGCCGGGCGCCGCCCGCTCCTGCTCAAGACGCCCAGCCACACCGCACGCATCCCCGAGTTGCAGCGCCTGCTGGGTCGCGATCGCGCTCGCTTCATTCACATCAGCCGCGACCCGGTTGATGTCGTCAACTCCAACGTGGCGATGCTCAAGCGACTCTCGATCTACCACCTCGAAGATGCGCCGGACGATCGGACGTTGCGCGAGCGGGTGGTCGCCGAATACGCGCGAACCGAGCAGGCGTATCTTGAATCGCGACACCTCATCCCCCCGGGCCAGGTACACGAGATGCGCTACGAAGATTTGCGGGCCGATCCGATCGGTGAAATGCAGGCGGCGTATCGAGCTCTGGACCTGTCATGGACCCGCGAGGTCGAGCAAAAGGCCGCGTCCTACCTGCATTCTGTACGCGACTACCGACCCGCCTCCGACTCGAGCGCGCGGCAGCGAGCCATGGCGGTGCTCGACGAGCGGCTGGAGTTCATCGCCGAGACGTTCGGCCACAATCAACCCGCGCCGACACCGGCGGAACTTCCCGCGCCAGGCGGAACAACTTCGAATCACCACCCGCCGTGGCGCGCGTGGGCTGGAGCAGCGATCGCCGCCGTCCTGCTCGGCCTGCTCTGGCACGGCACGGTCCGTCTCACGCTCAATCGCTACGACGCTTTCGCCTGGCCGGTGGGCATTGTCATCGGCGCCGTCGCACTGCGCCTGGCTCGTGCCGGCTCGGCCCGCCTCGGCTGGTTCTGCGCTGCGCTTACCATCATCGTCGCGCTGGCCGTCAGCGTCCCCAACACGCGCTGGGCCTACTACAAGCGATACGACCCCACGCGGCAGCACGTCACCTGGACCGACCTGCTCGTCTCCACAAAACAGGAACTGGTCACCGGGATGAGCTTCTTTCTCCTGTTCATGGGCGCCGCTACCGCCTATCGGTTCGGTTCTCGACCGCCCGTCAGCCCGAACTGATCCGCACCCTCCGCGCAAAAAGAAACCCCGGCGAATCCAATCGCCGGGGTTCGGAATGCATGGTGAGCAACCGGCTCAGCCGCCGTTGTCCTTCTTGGGTTCGAGCTTGACGGGAAGTTCCTCGGCGGGCTGATCACTCTTGACGAGGGCCTTGATCTCATCAGGAAGTGCGAAGATTTCATCCTTCACGCCATCGAGTTCGATTTCAGAGAAGGTCATGATACGCGTCATGCCCATCATCTCGATCTCCGTGCGGACGGGGAACTTGACGCCGCCGAATTCCTTGTACTCCTTGTTGATGTTGGTCATGTCCATCGGACCCATCTGCGTTTCCGTGGTCTGCATCGTGCCGCGGAGCAGGCCGGTCTCGACCTCGAAGAAGTACGTCGACTCCTCATCCTTCTGGTCGATCATCTTGACGGCGTAGCACTTGAGACCGTCGAACTCACGAGCGTCGATCGTCTCCATCGTCTTGAATCGTTTGTCAAAGTTGATCTCGCCGTAGAAGTCGGTCTGCTCTTTCATCTGCTCGACCTGCTCGGGCGGGAGAATGTTGGCGCCGCTCATGGGATCGATGCTCCAGGCGACCTTGCCGTCATACCCCTGGCGCACTTCGCCGAAATCCGGCACTTCGATCTCGACCATCATCTTGTTCGGGGCGGCGGAATAGATGACCATCGGAGCGATCATCGGGTCGCCGCCCATGCCGGGCATTTCCATCTTGCCCTTCATCATGCGCGACGAGTGGCTGCGAATGGCGCTCTCGCCGCCCAGCGCCTTGACGTAGCTGGCGATCACATCCTTGGCCTCGGGAACCTTGGTCGTGGCCGCGGCAGTGGTGGGGGCTGCGGCGTCGTCCTGGGCCAGACTTGTGCCCGGCAGCGCCAGCAGCATTGAAGCACAGGCGGCCGTCAGGCCGCAGGAACGGGTGAGAATCAAATACGAACGGGAAAACCTCATTGGGTGGGTCCTTTCAGGGTGAATCGTGAATCCTAGGTGCCCGGCGACCAGTCGTACAGGCCATGAATTCGCGTCCCCTGTTATAGGGGAAGCCTCCGCCGCCGCTGCTTTATCGCTCTATCCGGATGAACGGTTGAATATCGCCCTCCGCTCCACTATCCTCCTGCGAGCGAAAGCCCGCCCCCATGGGGGCGGCCGCAGCCCGTACGACATCCATTCCGGAGTGCTCCATGAGTCTTTTCCTGCGGCAAGCCGCGCAACGCGTCCTCTTCTTCGACGGTTCGATGGGCGCGACCATCCAGAGCCTCACACTCGATATCGAGCGCGACTACCTCGGCCGGGAGAACTGCGTCGATCTGCTCGTGCGCAGTCGACCCGAACTGGTCCAGCAGATCCACGAGTCCTTTCTTGAGGTCGGCGCTGACGCGGTCGAGACCGACACCTTCGGCGCCAGTCGGCACGTCTTTGCCGAGTTCGATGAAGAACTGGTCAGTTGGACCCGCGCCCTGAACAAAGAAGCCGCTGAAATCGCCCGCGCCGCCTGCGACAGACACGCGACCAGGGACAAGCCGCGCTTCGTGGTCGGTTCGATGGGGCCGGGCACCAAGCTCATCTCCCTTGGACAAATCTCCTGGCAGCGCATGCTCGACAGTTACGCCGAGCAGGTGCGCGGCCTGCTCGACGGCGGCGCCGATGCACTGCTCATCGAAACCTGCCAGGATCTTCTGCAGGTCAAGTGCGCCATCAATGCCTGCCTCAAGGCGCTCGACGAGCGCGGCAAGGGCCCGGCCGATGTCCCCATCATGGTCAGCGTCACCATCGAGACGACCGGCACGATGCTGCTCGGATCCGAAATCGCCACCGCCGTCCACGCGCTCAAGCCGTACCCCATCGCCAGTCTGGGATTGAATTGCGCAACGGGTCCCGTCGAGATGGCTGAACATCTCAAGGTGCTCAGCAAACACTGGGATCGACTCATCTCGGTCATGCCCAACGCCGGCCTGCCGATCATGGTCGATGGCAAGACCACCTTTCCCCTTCAACCGGCCGGCCTGCGCGATGCCCTGCGCAAGTTCGTCGATGACTTCGGCGTGAACTTCGTCGGCGGCTGTTGCGGCACCGGTCCTGAACACATCAAGCAGGTCGTGGAAGCGATCGGCATTCACCCACCCGTCCCACGCGGCCAGGTCAGGCAGAATCACGCCGGACTCGCGTGCGTGACCGAGCGAGCAGACGGCCTCTACCGCCAGCCGCCCGCCAGTGTGACCTCACTCTACTCGCCGGTCGAATGCCGACAGGAAAACTCATTTCTCATCATCGGCGAACGGATGAATGCGTCCGGCTCGCGCAAGTTCAAGCGACTGCTCGAGGAAGAGAACTGGGACGAGATTGTCTCGCTCGCCCGCGAGCAGAAGCGCGAAGGCGCCAACGTGCTCGACATCAACGTCGACTACGCCGGGCGCGACAACGCCGCAGACATGGCCGAGATCGTCACTCGCGTCGTGCGGCAGGTCGACACGCCGCTGATGATCGACTCGACGCAGATCGCCACGATTGAAGCCGGACTCCGGCACGCCGCCGGCAAGTGCATCATCAACTCCGCCAACTTCGAAGATGGCGAAGAGAAGTTCGACGCCATCTGTGCCCTGGCCAAGCGCTACGGCTCGTCCATAGTCATCGGCACCATCGACGAAGACAAAGAAGCCGCGATGGCCCGCACCGCCGATCGAAAGTACTCGATTGCCCAGCGGGCTTTGCAGCGCGCCACGGAAGTGCATGGGATCGCGGCATGCGATGTCTTCTTCGACCCGCTCGTATTGCCCATTTCTACGGGCATGGATGCGGATCGACGCAGTTCCGCCGAATTGATCGAAGGCACCAGACGCATCAGCAAGGCGTTCCCCGACTGCCAGATCACTTGCGGCCTGTCCAACGCGAGCTTCGGTCTCAACCCGGCCGCCCGCGTCGTTCTCAATTCCTGCCTCCTGCACGAACTGCTCGAAGCCGGCATGACCAGCGCCATCGTCCACGCCTCCAAGATCCTGCCGCGCAATCGCATCAGCGATGAGCAGTGGGGCGCGGCGCTCGATCTCATCTACGACCGCCGACACGAATCCAAGGGCGGCACGGGCCTGCCCGAAGGCGTCACCGACGAGTCCTTCGACCCGCTTCAGCATTTCATCGAACTGTTCAAAGACGCCAGCGCCGTCTCGCATTCCGTCGAGGAACGCTCCCTCACACTGGAAGAGTCGCTCGCGGCCCACATCGTCGAGGGTGAAAAGCAGGGCATGACGGATCGCCTCGATGAAGCGCTCGGCCAGTACTCCGCGCTGGAGATCATCAACGACCACCTGCTGGGCGGGATGAAGACCGTCGGCGAACTCTTCGGCAGCGGACAGATGCAGTTGCCCTTCGTGCTGCAAAGCGCCGAAGTCATGAAGATGGCCGTCGCCTACCTTGAGCCGCACATGGACAAGGTCGCCGGCTCCAGCCGCGGCTCGATCGTCCTGGCCACCGTCAAGGGCGACGTCCACGACATCGGCAAGAACCTCGTGGACATCATCCTCACCAACAACGGCTACACCGTGCACAACCTCGGCATCAAGCAGCCCATCGCCTCGATCCTCGAGGCGCTGAAGGACACCGGGGCATTGGCGATCGGCATGAGCGGCCTGCTCGTCAAGTCCGTCGGCGTCATGGAGCAGAACCTCGCCGAGATGAACGAGATGGGCATCGACGCCCCCGTCCTTCTGGGCGGCGCGGCGCTGACGCGCAAGTATGCTGAAGGTCGCCTGCGTGGGCTGTACCGCGGCCCACTTTTCTACGGACAGGATGCGTTTGAGGGGCTGCGCATCATGGATGCCTTGACCAGCGGCGAAGCGAATCGACTCAACGAGGAAATCGACGCCCGGGTTGCAAAGCTCGAATCCGGCGCCAAACCGCAAGCCGCCTGCGGAACGGAACAACCCTCGGGCGCCGTCGCCGTCGCTGTCCGTACGGACACCGTGGCAGTCGTTGATGTCCCGCCGGCCCCGTTCTTTGGCAACCGCCTGGTCGAGTCGGTCGATCTCGACCAGATCTACCCGTACATCAACACCACCGCTCTGTTCCGTGGACAGTGGGGCTTTAAACGTGGATCGCTCTCGACTGAGGAGTATGAGAAGACCCTCCACGACACGGTCGAGCCGCTCTTTGAACGTCTGAAGACCCGGATGCGAGACGAGGGCATCCTGACGCCGCGCGTGGTCTATGGCTACTACCCGGTCGCCTCCGAGGGTGACGACGTGGTCATCTTCGATCCCAAGGACCACGAACGTGAGATCGAGCGGTTTGCCTTCCCCCGCCAGTCCGACGGCAAGCGGCGATGCATCTCCGACTTCTTCCGGCAGCGTGACGAAGGTGTCAGGGACGTCCTTGGGTTGTTTGTCTGCACCATGGGGCCGGAGGTCAGCAACGTCGCTCGGAAGCTCTTTGAGGGCAACGAGTACACCGAGTACCTCTACACCCACGGCATCGGCGTCGAAACGGCAGAGGCCCTGGCCGAACTCTGGCACAAGCGGATGCGGCAGGAGCTGGGCATCGCCGGGGAAGACGACCCCGAGATCCGCCGCCTCTTCAGCCAGCACTACCGAGGCAGCCGGTACTCGTTCGGCTACCCCGCCTGCCCCAACATGGAGGACCAGGCCGTGCTCTTCCGCCTCCTCCAGCCCGAACGGATCGGTTGCAACCTGACGGAGAACTTCCAGATCGACCCGGAACAGTCGGTCAGCGCCATCGTGGTCCACCACCCGGCGGCGAAGTACTTTACGGCCTGAGAGCGGGCAAACGGCGGCGGGCCCGGCCCATAACACCCCCCTATTGCTGTGGGCGGAATGTTGGCTATACTCGCCCAGCGTCAGTTCGGCTTGAATGGGGGTGTCTTCCCTCATGGGCCGAACGCCAAAGCAGGTGAGAGCCCGGGTATCCGCAGCGGCATCAGTATGACAATCTTCTCGGGCTGGAAATCTGCATCGTGACGAATATCTACGTAGGCAACATCTCATTCCAAACAACTGACTCTGAACTCGAGGCTCTCTTCAGCGAGCATGGCAAGGTGGATCGCGCCAACGCTGTAATGGACCGCGAGACCGGCCGCTCACGCGGTTTTGGTTTCGTCGAAATGCCCGACGCCAACGAAGCCAAGGCGGCCATTGCGGCCCTCAACGGCAAGGAAATCGGCGGCCGCACTCTCACCGTCAATGAAGCACGTCCCCGCGAGCAGCGCTCCGGTGGCGGCGGCGGTGGCGGCGGATACGGCCGTGGCGGCGGCGGCGGCGGTCGCGGCGGCAACCGCGGCTACTAAGCCTTGGACGCTTCGCTGACCAACTGATCGAACTTCGATCCATGACCACGTCTCTCATCAGGCGTGGTCATGCTCTTTTTCTCCTCTCACATGCCACGTCGCCTCTGCCATCTCATCCGCTGCCCATCCGCCACGCGCGGCGCGGACGGGGCGCCGTCCATACAATGCCCGACATGGCCAAAGACTCTTCCACACCCACCGCCCAGGTCCTCATCGTCGATGACGAGGCCGACCACGCCGACGTCATGGCCGACGCGCTGCGCAAGCCGGGCCACATCTGCACCGTCCGCCACAGTCTCGATGAGGCACGCGTCGAACTCGACGGCGGACACTTCGACGTCATCGTGACCGACCTCATGATGCACGGCCGGCCCGATGGCATGACCATTCTCGCCGAAGCCAAGACCCGGCAACCCGGCGCCAAGACCATCATGGTCACGGCGCATGGCGACATCCCCACCGCCAAGGAGGCGATCCGCGGCGGAGCATACGACTTCATTGAAAAGCCCCTCGATCTTGAGGTGTTTCGCAATCTCGTCAACCGCGCGGCCGAGGCGGCGGTGCTGCGGGCCCAGGTCGATGCGCTGAGCGAACAGCTCGGCGAGGAGTACTCCTTCGAAGGCATCATCGGCGTCAGCCCGGCCATTCGGCAGATGGTCCGCACGCTCCAGCAGATCGCGCCCACCGACATTCCCGTGCTGCTCATCGGCGAGACGGGGACCGGCAAAGACCTTGTCGCAAGAGTGATTCACCAGAACTCCCGCCGGGCCAAGCAGCGCTTCAAGCCCGTCAATTGTGCCGCGTTCACCGAGTCGCTGCTCGAAAGCGAACTGTTCGGCCACGTCAAGGGCGCCTTCACCGGAGCCGAGAAGAACACCGAAGGCGTCTTCGAGTACGCCAACGGCGGGACGCTCTTCCTCGATGAGATCGGCGACATGCCGCTGGGCATGCAGAGCAAGCTGCTTCGCGTGCTTGAGTCCGGCGAGGTCGTTCGCGTGGGGGCCAACGAGCCGCGCACGGTCGACGTGCGCTTCATCGCGGCGACGCATCGCGATCTTGAATCGATGGTCAAGGAAGAGACGTTCCGGCAGGATTTGTTCTTCCGCATCAAGGGAGTCGAGATCAAGTTGCCGCCGCTGCGCGATCGGCGCGAAGACATCCCGCTTCTCGCACAACACCAGATCAACCTGCTCAACCAACGCAACGGCCGCAACGTGCTTGGCGTGAAAGATGAAGTGGCGCAAAAGCTCATGGCGTATGACTGGCCGGGCAACGTGCGGCAACTCAACCGCGTCGTCGAACTCATGTGCGTGTTTGCCGAGGATGGCGCTGAACTCGAACTCGCCCACCTGCCGGCGGAAGTGTCGGGCGCTTCGGAGAGCAACGCGAGCGGTTCGGCGTCGCTGGCCGGGATCGACCTGGCGGAACTCGAGAAGCGGGCGATCCGCGAGACGCTCAAACTCACCGGCGGCAATCGCGAACAGACGGCCAAGATGCTCGGCATCGGCGAGCGGACGCTGTATCGGTTGCTCAAGGAGTATGGGCTGAGGTGAGGGGATGGCATGAGGGAGTGATGGGGTGCACCAGATTGATGGGCGAGCGAAGAGTTTGAGTTCGCAAGGGAGTTCGTCCTCGCTGGCGCGTCGGTCTGGTTGAGTCGTCAGTGGCGATGCGGGTTGTGGGCGATTGAAAAGCATGTCTACCTATAGAGAATGGCGTGCGCGGGTGTGCGCGACGGGGCCGGATTGCGCTGCAGGAGATGGGTTGGCGATGATCGAGTCGCGCGACAGCGAGCAAGATTTTTCGCGTGCGGCGCAGCGCCAGGCGCGATTGCGAAAAATGTGCAACGCAAAATGCGTGCCAACACGGAGATGCACCGTGTTGGGAACTTTTCATGCGCGCCAGAGCGCTTCCGTGCGCGATTTTTGAGCGCTGGTGCGCGCTTGCGAGCGCTTCCGTGTAAATGAGCGCTTCTGTGCGGGACGAATCAGGAATTTTTGTCGTTTTTCATTTTTCTGAGGGGGGTGATTTGGAGTTTTGCTCAACTTTTTTGCGTTTTCAAAAAGTCGGCGCACGGGATGCAGTTTGGATGGTGCGCGTGGGTGCGGGAGGCGAAGTCTTTCACCACGAAGTCACGAAGACACGAAGAGAAGGCACGAAGAAATGCTGGGTTTGGGTGGGAATGCGGGGGAAAGGCAACTTACCGCAGCCGTTCGACTCATCGCTCAGGCCCCTTCGGGGAGATCGCAACCCTTCGGCTCGCAGAGCCTCGCTCCCTTCGACTCTGCTCAGGATCTTCGACAGGGCGGCGAAGCGCCGGAGGAGGCGGAGAGATGAATTGGATTGGAGTTGGATCCGAGGAGGGTGCCATGCTTCGAGCCGCTTCGGGCGAAGCATGCGATGGCGCGGTGGACCATCGAAAGAGCAGAGCGTTTGAGAGTCGCTGACCGCTCGGCATGCTTCACGCAGCCCTCGACGCGGCTCAGGCTATGGAGCCGATGAAGCATGGCACCCAGCCAGTGCGCAGGTCTGGTCGAGACCTGACGGTTGGGCTTTCGGACGGGGCGAAGGGGTGACGCTCGGCCTGGATGCGGTACGCGCGGTGTTGTCAGGTCTTGACCTGACCTATATCTGGAAAGTGATAGAGCGATTGGATCAGTGCAGTACGTCGAGGATGGCCCAGGCGATGGCGGCGATCCAGCCGCCAGCGAGCATGAGCAGGCCCGCAATGAAGCCGAGTTCGGCTACGCGCCAGATCGGTTCGACGCGTCCCCGGAAGCACTTCGAGTGCAGGGCAAGCGCCGCGCCGAGCCATGCAATTCCCATCGCAATCGCGCTTGGGCCGGTCAGGTCGAGCGATTCAGACGATCCGTCCGAGGGTAGGAAAGCCGTCTGAGCAACGACGCAGTAACCTCCGTAGAGAGCGAGCAATGCGGGGATGACGGCGCCATGCCATATTGCGTTGTGTTTGAATCGGCGCATTAGACCCAGATCCAATCACCCGTGTCGAAACCCGAATACCCCGCCGGAGTACCTTAGATAGGAACGAGCATGCACCACACTAGCGCGCCTGCGCCGGGCGTGGCGTGGGTGGCATCGAACGGCGAGGCGGCGCCTTGACGTTGGCGCTGCGCTCTATCCGCCGGGCAGGGTTTCTTCGGACGGGTTGGTCAGGCGGACCTGTCGGTCCTGGGTGAGCAGGGGCTGGTTGATGTAGAGGGTGCCCTGCGGACTGCCGATGACTTTTCCGCGCGTGAGGTAGTAGGCGTCGAGGGCCTGTACCTTGTGGGAGGCGGGATGTTCGATGCCGGCTTCCTGGCCGACGGCGCGGCCCCAGGCGATGCGGTAGCCGCGATCGGTGATGAGCGCGAGGTGGGCACGTTTGCGATCGCCGCCGTCCCAGTTCTGGACGTCGATGGCGCGGACCTGTTTGAACCATTCGCGATTCTGAGTGCGCAGGTAGCGGATGAGCAGCAGGCCATCGGTGATGTCGCCGCCGCGCCAGATGGCGCCGACCTGCGGCACGGGGCCGATGGCGTTGACGATGGCGGGCAGGGCGGCGATCTTGCCCGCTTCGTAGTAGACGGGCAGGCGCGTGCCCGAGCCGTCGACGACGTAATCCGTTGCGTCGCGGCGGACGAGTGCGAAGGGCTGGCGGAACTGGCCGTGGATGGTGATGCGATCGACGCGCTGGATCTGGCCGTCGATCTCCGCGGTGATCAGATCGCGGGTGACGCGGATGGTTGCATCTTCCATCCAGCGACTTTCGACGAGCATCTCGTGTATGGCCTTGAGTGCGTCGCGGTCGAAGGGGTTCTGCCGTGCGGCGGCGTAGGCGCTGGCCAGCAGTGTTTCGCGCACGCCTTCGACGCCGACGACGGGGTCTTCGAAGATGATCTCGGCGAGATCGGCGCGCTGCGATTGCGATGACGCGATTTCGGAGCGGAGCAGTTCGACGGGCTGGTAGGCCCACCAGGCCCAGGCAGCGGCGCCGATGGCGAGCAGGGCGGCGAAGGAGCCGACGTAAAGCCCCGCCTCGCGCCAGCCGAAGCGGTCGGGGGACGGGGCGTCCTTTTTGGCTTCGGCGGCTTTGGTTCGGGCAACCGATTTCTTCGAACGCGGTTTTTTGTTGCCAAACGGCCAGAAACGCACAGGTCTCCCCCAAAAACGGGTCCACAGTGTCCTGAGTATGTCGGCCAGAGGTGGGGGTGGGGCTGCAAGATCAGCGAGCGAGCGCCATCTCCACCAGGCGGGCGCAGAGTTCGGGCATGGGGACGCCGCCAGCCGCTTCGCCCATGGGTACGAGCGAGTGGCTTGTGAAGCCGGGCATGGTGTTTACCTCGAGCATCCACCATGTCGGGTGGGCCGGATCGGTGACGTCGTCGTAGCGGAAATCGATTCGCGCCAGGTCGCGGCAGCCGATGGCGCGGTACAGGGCGAGGGCATCGTCTTTGATCTTCGCGGCAATGGCGGGAGGGAGGTCGGGGTTGACGGTGTAGCGGGTGTCATCGCGGGTGTACTTGGCTTCGTAGTCGTAGAACTCGACGGTGGGGATGATTTCGATGAGTGAGCCGACGCGATCGCCGACGATGCCGACGGTCAGTTCGCGGCCGGGGATGAACGCCTCGGCCATGAGTCGGGTGCGGCGGGGGTGGAGCCGGGTGCGACCCCGGATGACTTCGTCGTCGGTGCGGCAGATGAGAACATCGACGCTTGAGCCGTCGTCGACGGGCTTGAGCACGAGCGGCGGCGGCACCGTGCATGGATCATCGATCGAGTGAAGGATGCACGCGGCGGGCGTTGCGACGCCGATGCGCTGTGAGACCTGCTTGGTGAGCATTTTGTCCATGGCGATTTCGGCGGCGACGGATCCGCAGCCGACGAAGGGGCGGCCGTCTGCTTCGAGCAGGCGCTGGAGCGGTCCGCCTTCGCCCCACGGCCCGTGCAGAGCGGGGAAGATGGCATCGCCCTCGATGGCCGCGAGGTCTGAACCGGTGAGGCGATCGATGATTTCGAGGCGCGCGGTGAAGCGGCCGCCTTTGTTGAGGGCAGCGGTGATTTCTCGCCCGGACATGAGGCTGACTTCGCGCTCGGCGTCGGGCCCGCCGGCGAGGACGGCGATGTGGACTGGATGGGTGGTCATGCTGGTTGATTGCGCGAAGCGCTTGCCTTCGCAGAGCCTTTGGGTCGCGGCTAAACAGTCAGTGTCGTTTCCACACGACCACTTCGCGCACCAATTCGTAGCCCGAGTGTTCGGCGACGACTTTGGCGGCGTGGTCGATCAATGCGATGATGTCGTTGGCCGACGCGCCTGGTTCGGCGGTGAAGAAGTTGGCGTGGCGCTGGCTGATGCTGGCGCCGCCGACTGAGCAGCCCTTGAGCCCGGCGCGGTCGATGAGTTCGCCGGCGCTGACGAGGCGGCCCGAGCCGTCGCTGGCGGGCGGATTGCGAAAGACGCAGCCGGCGCTGTTGGCGGCCATGGGCTGCGACTGTTTCTTGTAGGCGAAGATCTCCTTGACCCTTGCGTGTGTCCGGGCTGGATCGTCGGGTGTGAGCGCGAGTTCGGCCCAGAGGATGACGGGATCGATGATCGAGCAGCGGCGGTATTCGAAAGTGACGTCCGGTCCTTCGTGGACGACGAGATCGCCCTTGAGGTTGATGCAGCCGACGGCGACGACGGCGTCGCCGATGCAGCCAAACTTGCCGCCCGCGTTCATGCGGATGGCGCCGCCGACGCTGGCGGGGACGCCGGCCATGCACTCGATGCCGCTGAGACCCTGCGTGGCGGCGGACATGACGAGTTGTTCGAGCGATTTGCCGGCCATGACGCGCATGGCGTCGCCCGCCCGGCCTTCGACGCCGGCGCGGTGCACGCGGTGGCGGTGAATGGTGGAGACTTCGCGGAACGCGGCATGGTCGAGGTGAACGACGATGCCGTCGACACCCTCGTCGGCGATGAGCAGATTGGCCCCCGAGCCGAGCACACGGGCCGTGGTGCCGGTTTCGTTGCAGCGCCGCATGAGGTTGCAGAGGGCTTCGACGCTGCGCGGCCGAACGAGCACGTCGGCTCGGCCGCCGACTTTGTACCAGGTCATCTCTGTGCCGATGGGCGCATCGAATTCCACCTCGAGATCGAGGTCTTCGACGATCGAACGCGCACTGGACGTGGCATTGCTGGGCACCGCTCAGAAGGATATCGAAACTTCGCGGTGAGGGGCTGGAGAAATCGCAGAAGGGGGCGTATTGGCAAGTTTGCTGGATTGCGACCGGTACTGAACCTACTGCAGCACTCAATCAGGCATCGTCAACATCGCGATGCGATCAGCGAATGGTCTGAACCCGTTCGGACAGCGTTCACGAGTTGCGTCCAAGTTCATTGCTGTGGCGAGATACTGGTAGAACTCGGAAAGGCTTTCTATCTCGGACCCGGCCAGAAGTGCTGTGCAAGAACCCTTTGGATTTCTTTGGCGTTCCGGATCCGGCTGCCTATGGACCGTCCGCGCAAGCACGCTGGAGATCGCGTGTTCGTCCGCAAGAAACCACGCGTCGAATGTCCTGATGGCAACGCCGCAGGCACGTGGAATCGGATGAAGTGGCGAGGACTGTGCTTCATCTATCGCCTGTCGACGCGAGGCGTCACCATCTTCATCCATCAGAAGCACCAAGGCGTCGAAACCGCGTGACTGTGCCTCGATTGACCAACTCACGGCCCGCTTAAGAATCCGGCTGCCTTTGCCATGAACGGTCCGACGGATATTCTTGATTCGGTCGAATTCTGTTTCGCTGACTAGGCCATTGAGTAGCCTTACCAGAATCGGCAACGCAGATTCTTCGTGGTTGCCCTCGCCGATGACCAGCACGCGCATCAGGGCGACTCCGTCGTCACAGGCGGTTCGCTTGCTAGTGCATCGTCGCCTTCGCCCGTCCAGATCTCTCCGAGCTTGAAGATGTCGAGTTGCCTCTGGACACTGGGAACGTCCGAAAGTCGGCGCGTATGGACAGCTCCGTCGGCACCCTTGCGACACAAGGTTACTTCTTGTGCCTCCAAGAGATCAACAACATACGGTGAGTGCGTCGTCATAACGATTTGGGTGTGCTTCTTTTGACCAATCAACTCGCGCAGCACGCGGATGATCTTCTCTAACCTCTCAGGGTGAATTCCATTCTCCGGCTCCTCGATCAATAGCAAATGCGGAGGATTTGGCAAATGAAGGATCGTTAGGTACGCCAGCACGAGCAATACGCCGTCTGAAACTTGTGCGGCTGGGAGTGGGTTACCCCCTTTCTTGAGTCCAAACGCCAGTCCCTTCCCATCTCGCTCTTCAAACCTCGGTAGGCTGAGGAATGGGATGTCGTTTGCAAGATAGGCCTTTTGTGGCTGTAGGATGATCGAACTAAACTCATCAAATTGGTCAATGAACTGTTGCTCCAGACTTGCAAACAGCTTGCGGTCATAGCCCAGAATGTCGTCGAGACACCGGACGAGCCCAAAACCAGTCCATTCGAGACGGTATCGCCAGCGTGTGTCTGGCGCGTTTGGAATGGCGAGGAAACGCGGATCCCAGCGATGCCAATGTACTCCTGTCAGCGCTTCTCGCATTGGCAAAACCCGACGGTTTCCGAGTGCTGGAGGAGCAGAGGGTTTGGGAGATTCCCCCAGCCGTGACAAGAAAGTGCGGTTGCCGCCACCGCCCAAAGGCACCAGCTCGTTTTGATCTACCGCTGCGGCTTCTCCCAGAACCCGAACACTTCGCCCGGATTCCGGAAAACCACATTCCAGAAAGTACTCGAAACCTTCTCTTGCATCTTCGGCAGTGACGTAGATCTCTACTTCGCTGTCACTACTTCGGTTCCATACCAGATCGCGACCGTCCCACAAGCCAGGAAAACACTCGGACAGGGGGTGATCCACGCTATGACAAATCGCATAAAGCGCCTGCAGGATGCTGGTCTTGCCAGCGTCGTTTGGACCGATCAGCGCGTGGATTGGGGTAAGGTCGATCTCAACATCGCGCAGGGCCTTGAAGTTCTTGACGTGGAGCCGCTTTATCACGGACGGTGTCCTCGCTGCCAGTCGGGGATCGCTTTCATGTGATCATATCGACATTCCCCGCCCGCCGCGCCAACGGAACGGTCCCAGAGCAGCCCGCGTCACACTGCGGCGATGATCTTGCAGTGGCCTCGGAGGATGATGCGTTCGTCGCCGACGCTGAGGATGACGATGACGTAGATTTCATCGTCGACGTGGCCGTCGGGGTAGGTGTCTTCGCCTCGGATGCCCAGGTCGATGGGTTTGCCGTGGGGCAGGGGCATTTCCATCTTGCCGCCCGCCAGGCCGGTGTTGAGGTCGATGATCGACATGTCTTTGGCGAGCACGCCTTCGCGATCCTTGTCGAAGGAGTAGAAGACGCGCTCGACCTTGATGACGCGGTCCTTGCGGTCCGCCGCGGTGTTCTCGGCGCGGATGCTCAGGGTGAGATGTCGCTTGTCGGTGGACGGCGGCATGCGGTTGTGCCAGGCGCCGACTTCGGTGAGATCGAAGCGGCCGATGGCGTTGGCGACTTTGCTCGGAATCACACCCGGCCTCGGGAAGGGGAGTACTTCGATCTCGTCCACGCGGATCACGTCCTTGAACACTTCGCCCTTGATCCATGCCCGGCGACCCGGCTGGAGTTG
Organism: Planctomycetaceae bacterium; assembly: GCA_040255465.1. Classification (GTDB taxonomy): domain Bacteria; phylum Planctomycetota; class Phycisphaerae; order Phycisphaerales; family UBA5793; genus UBA5793. Next base: position 325,542 of record JBDZVA010000004.1, on the reverse strand, counting down.
GGCGGACAGGTTCGCCGCCGGCTTGGCGCTTTCGGCCATTAACATGGCGCGCGTGCCCGGGGAAGAGCCCTTGTCGTCGGGATCAATCTGGAAGCCGGTGCCGGTCAACTCGCCCTTGGGCCAGTCGGGCTGGCGCTGGGGCAAGGCGAAGAGCGTGGTGAGCGTGCCGAAACCTTCAAACTTCTCGCCACCGCTGGCGGCCTGACAGCCGGTGCACAGCGCGGCAAACAACGTGAGGCACAGCAGCAGTTGAGTCGTCATGGCCCATCCTCCCGCGAAACGAGTCAGCGTTCGCAAAGGATGATACTCGACCTGCCGACGCGTTACGGCTTGACGCCGAGGAACTGCCTTGCGACCTTCCAGACGGGGCCGGCGCCCATGACGACGAGCAGATCGCCGGGGCGGCAGACGTTTTCGAGTTGCTCGACGATTGCTTCGAAGGGATAGAGGTGCATGGCCTGGATGCCGCGCTGGCGCAGGCGATCGACGAGGTCCGAAGCGCTGATGCGCTGCTTCTCGGCTTCGCTGTCGCGCACGAAGTAGATGTGGGGGACGATGACGACGTCAGCCGAGCTGAAACTCGTTGCAAACTGTTCGAGCAGGAAGCGCGTGCGGCTGTGCTGGTGCGGCTGGAAGACGCAGACAAGGCGCCTGGGTTTTTCGTGGGCCCTGAGGGCGCGAAGGGTGGCGTCGATTTCGGTGGGATGGTGGCCGTAGTCGTCGTAGACGAGCACTTCACCGCCCGGGATGGCGCGCTTGCCGAGGCGCTGGAGTCGTCGATCGACGCCGGCGAAGGATTCGACGGCGGGGACGATCTGATCCCATTCGCAGCCGAGCCGGCGGGCGAGCACGCAGGCGACGGCGGAGTTGTAGGCGTTGTGTTCGCCGGGCATGGGGGCCTGCCAGGAGGCGACGCTCTGGCCATGATGTGAGAGCGCGACGAGGTGCGACTCGGGGTCGAACTCGATGCACCAGTCTGCCTGCGTGGAGAAGCCGATGGTCTCGACTTCGCAATTGAGTCCGGAGGCGACCTGTCCTCGGTGTGCCGCATCGTGACTGATGAGCAGGTAGCCGCCTTCATCGCGTTGCGGGAGCAGGGCGGCGAACTCGTGAAATGCTTCGATGATGGCGTCGAGCGAGCCGTAGATATCGAGGTGGTCTTCTTCGACGTTGAGTACGGCCGCGACGGTGGGGCGATGGTGGTGGAAGGAGCGGTTGAACTCGCACGCTTCGCCGAGCAGGATGCCGGGCTGGCTGGAGCCGGGCTGCACGGCGGCGCCGGTTCGCGCTCCGCCGCCGATCTGGTTGCAGGTGGCGCCGACGACGAAGGATGGATCGCGCTGGCACTGGATGAGGATGTGCGCGAGCGTGGCCGTGGTGGTGCTCTTGCCGTGGGTGCCGGCGATGGAGACGCCGGTGCGGCCGAGCATGAGTCGGCCGAGCGCCTCGGCGTAGTGCATGATGGTCAGGCCGCGGCGCTGGGCTTCGAGCAGTTGCGGGTGATCGGGTCGAATCGCGGCGGAGGCGATGACGAGATCGCATTCATCGGGCAGGTGGCCGGACTCCTGATCGAAGGTGACGGCCATGCCGTCGCGGTTGAGCGCGTCGGTGAGGTCGCTGCGTGTCTGGTCGCTTCCGCTGCACGCGGCTCCGCGGGCCAGGAGCATGCGGGCCAGGCCGCTCATCCCGCATCCGCCGATGCCGACGAAGTAGAGGTGATTGCCGGCGACGTTCCAGGCCGGCGACTGGCGGGCGGAAGCGCCCTCGGTCTTGTTCCTTGATTTCGCCCGTCCCGGCTTCATGGTCTGCGCTGCCGTCTTTCCCAACTCGGTTCCGCCTTTCAACCGCCTCGTTCGATGATACCCGTAGCCCGACCCATCGAAGATCGACCAATTCCGCGCCTGGGATTCAGTCTTCGATTCCGGGGCGGTGTGGCCGGTGGGGAGGGGAGGGGATACATTCCGACTCGTGTCTGAGCCCCTCCCATACCGGATCGCGGTGCTGGCGTACCTGTTTGACGAGCAGGGCCGCATTCTGCTGCTGCACCGCGCCAAGCCGCCGAATTTCGAGCTTTACTCCCCCATCGGGGGCAAACTCGAGCAGCACCTCGGCGAGAGCCCGACGACCTGCGCCATCCGCGAGATCAAGGAAGAGGCGGATATCGACGTCGCCGCGGAAGATCTGCGTCTGGCGGGGATTGTCAGCGAGTGTTCGTACGAGGGGCAGGGGCACTGGCTGCTGTTCTGCTACGAGGTGACGCGGCCGGTCGAGGTTGTTCGGACCCACCTTGATGAGGGACGACTGGAGTGGCATTCGCTCGACGACGTCATGAACCTGTCGATCCCTGAGACGGACCGCAAGATTATCTGGCCTGTGTTTCTGGAGCATCGCGGCGGCTTCTTCATGGTGCACATCGACTGCACAGGTCCGGAATTGGCGTGGACCATCCAACAGGCCGTGCGCGCGATGTGAGGGGTTCAAACTATTTTCGAGCGCTTGAGGGCCGCTGCTGCGTCGCGAGGCCCGATTCGCGCGCGTGCCGCCAGATTTGTTCCATTCTGTGATGGTTAACAATCACACAAGTTCCTAGCATTAATGATGACCTCCCATGACGGGGGCCATCGCGGCTGCTCGCCGCGTTTACTATTCCGAGCAAGACTCTCGGGGGGATCTCAATGTCCACGGACGCATTGGCCGCTACCACTCTTCCCACCAATTCCAATCCCACCAACGACAACCGCGAAGTGCATGGCGCCGGCGACAAGACGTCGCTGACATGGGTCGATTGCATCAGCGAAGTGAAGTCGAAGATCTGCAATCAACTGCGATGCGAGCGGCTGGTGCTGGGCATTGTGGCTCCGCATCGCCCGCGCGGCGACGAAATGCTGGTTGTCGACGGATTCAGTCCCGGCATCGTTGATGGTTGGATCGAGGCGGGTTTCCGCCACGATGGCGTCTTTTTGCAGGCGCTGCGCACCGGCGCTGCTTCGGGCACCGCGGAAGAGGCGAGGCTGTCCTGCGACGATATCCCCGCGAAGACCCCCGTCGCGTGCGTCACCCTGCCGGACGGCTACCCGGATCGGCGGCATTGGCTGGCGATGGCGATTCGCCCGAGCGGTGCGTTTACGGACGCCGACCTGCACGCGCTGAGTCTGCAAATGAGGCGTCTGGCCGCACGGTTCAACCGGCCGCGCGACGCGAAGGTGTGCCGCCTGCTGATTGGCTATGACGATCGGGTGATCCACGCGGACCCGAGTGGCGAAGCGTGGCTCGCAGCGGAGCAGATCAACATCAATCGGGTGCTTCTCGATCTGCGGGTGGTCGTCAGCCAGCGGTGGCCCGAGCTCGTGGACGGCGAGATGCACGACGTTGTTTTCAGTCTGTCGGGCGAGCCGGTCTGGATTCGCTTCCAGCGCCGCCGCGCGACGCCCGGCGTTTCCGCCGAGCAGTGGTACCTTGAACTGCGCCCGCTTGATCGCGGCGACCTGCCGCCGCTTGGCGCTGTGGATGATCCCCGTGTGGCCCGCGCGGTCGGGTACATGCACGATCACTACGCGGAGTCGCCGAGCCTGAGCACGATCGCTCAGCTCGTGGATGTGAGCGTGTTTCACTTTCACCGCACGTTCTCAAAGCTGGTGGGCACGACGCCCAAGCAGTACGTGCTGCAGCGCCAGGTGCAGATGGCCAAGTGGATGCTCGCGACGCAGCGCGTGCCGATCGCCCGGATCGCCAAGGCCACCGGCTTTGCCAGTCACGGGCACTTTACGTCGACGTTCCGTCGCCTGCAGGACATGAGCCCGACGGAGTACCGCGAACAACTCGACTGATCGTCAGACCTCAACGCCGTTGATGCGCAGCGTGGCGGGCGAGGCGTCCTGTTCGAGTCGGGTGTTGCGCCGACGCTTGCGGTCGTCGCGGATGACTTCGCCGCTGTGATCGATGTCGAAGGCGGTGCTGCCGCCGGCCTTGATGTGTTCGACGAAGCGCGCGAGTTCGTGGGGCCAGTGTCCGTCGAGGCGCACTTCGAACCCCGCATCGATGATCATGGCGATAGTGTCGCGCGTGGTTGAGCCTCGCGTGAGCAGGTAGCCGTCGACGAAGAGGCTGTTGGCCGGATGCAGCGCCAGCGCCTGCATCGAGCGCAAATGCCCTTCGCGGCCGGCGCCGATGCGGATCTCGGCTGTCGGATTTACCAGGCGGAACAGGCACAGCACGCGCAGCACCACCTGCGGCGTGATCGGCTGGCCGTTGAGCATGGCGTTGTTCACGCGGTTGCCGGGAATCGGCACGAGGAAGTTCACGGGAATCGACGGCACTTCGAATTCGCGCAGACGGAACGCGACGTCGACGAGGTCGTCATACGTCTCTCCCATGCCGACAATCAGGCCGCTGCACAAATCGAGGCCCGCGCTGCGAGCCGCGGCGAGGGTATTGACGCGGTCGGCGAAAGTGTGGGTGGTGCAGATCTGGTCGTAGTGGCGCTCGCTCGTGTTGAGATTGTGGTTGAGTCGATCGAGGCCGGCGTCGGCGAGGCGTCTGGCCTTCGCTTCATCGAGCAGGCCGGCGCTGAGGCAGGTGCGCAAGCCAAAGCGACTCTTGACCTCGGCGATGCACTCGGCCATGTGGTCGATTTCTTCATCGCTGGGGCCGCGACCCGAGAGAACCATGCAGTAGCGGTACGCGCCGTTGTCCTTGGCGGCCTGAGCCTCGGCGATGATTTCCTCGCGTGGCTTGAGGCGGTAGGCCTGAATGGGCGCCTCGCTGTTCTGGCTCTGGCCGCAGTAGCCGCAATCCTCGGGGCAGGCACCGCTCTGGACGTTGTGCAACTGGTGGATGAGCACGTCGCGGCCGAAGTGTGCCTCACGCACCTGTCCGGCGGTGTGGATGAGGGTGAGCAGAGAGATGGCGTCGTTATTGAGAATGGAAAGCGCGTGAGAGCGTGAGATGGATTGGCCGCTGCGGCCGTTCTCAATCCAATCGCTCAATCTCGGAGCTCGCTCGAAATCCTGCTTCATGGGGCTAACAGGATAGCGGCAATGGGCTCAGGTCAACGGCTCCCGGAACGCGGCCAACTAGCCAGAGCCGTTTTGGGGCCAACAGACGGAGGTGAGGCAGTGACCCGTCGGACGACTATGCCCCCAGTGCGTTGAGCCGCAAGCTGAACAAAAAACCATAAGAATATTATGGCATTGCTTGACATGGCCCCCCAATCTGGGGTAATCTACCTAGGATGCGTCGGGAGATGGGCTCTCGATGTGCGAAATCGTGGCTGGCGGGGGCCTAGTTTGAGCCTCTGCTGCAAGGAAGGGGCTGATTCCATGGCAGTCGATAAGGCGAGGTATGTCGCATGTATTCTCGTGATGCTGATCGGGGCGACAGCACGCGCCGATCTTGTTTCGCAGGGTACGGGCATCGAGGGGAATAGTTGGGGTCAACTTTTTAGCTTCACGTGGTCTTCGGGCTACGACCTATTCGCTGGCCAAATCGTCTCCGGGGGCCCATTTGAGTCGCCAACCCACCGGAACTTTTCTGACGGTAGTTGGAGCAACGGGCTGGAGTTGGGCGGAGGTTCGCCCTACCAGGCAACGGCGAGCGGATCAAGCACAACGTATATCGAATGGGAAGTCTGGTTTTCCAGCGACATGTCAGATCCGGTGACGTGGGATTTTGTGGCTTTTGATGGAGACACGTTGACCTTTTCCGCACGGGCAACGTGGAATGGCTCGTTCTGGGACACTGGGGGTACTCCTGACTGGAATCCCACTCGCGAGCAGCTCACTCAGAACATCCCGCTACCGACGCCTGTCCTTCTGGGTGTCGCCGGTCTGGCGGGCATGGTTCCGCTTCGGCGGCGCCTGATGATCCGGCCGCGTTGACTTGTATCAACGTTCTTTTGAAATGACGAACTTGTTCGGGCCGTCGCATGAGTGCGGCGGCCCGCTTGTTTGGTGCAGGGCGCAGTACGGGTGTGGATCTACTTCACGTTAATCGTCACCGGCACCTCTTCCGTGATCGGCTTGAGGCAGGCGGTGTCGTTGCAAGCCTGGTAGGTGACCATCAGGCGTGGCTGTCCGGTGACTGCGCCGACGCGTCGGATGAGAATCGGCACGGTGACGGAGTGTTCGTGCACGCGAATGGTCTGGCCGGCCATGCCGAATTCCGTGCCCGACGGATAGGCGGGCGCGAGGGCGAGGCCCGCGCCGTCGAGCAGTTGGAACGACAGCGCGATGACTTCGTCGCTGCCGGGGTCGTTGGCGTTGATGTGGTACCCCTGACGGGCCATGAGGGTGACGGCGATCTCTGCGGAGGTTTCGTCAACCAGATTGACTTCGTCGGCCGAGACGGCGACGTCGACGAATCGGTCTGGGTCGGCTGCGCCGCGGCCGATGCGGTGGACGCGCTGCGGATCGATGTCGAGCAGACGGAGCAGGGCGCGCGTCGAGTCGGCCATGCCGATGGGGTTCTCGTGCAGGTCGGCGGAGATGGCGGTCAGTGCGGCAAAGGCGTCGTCGAGCCAGTGCGCTTCGCCGGTGAGTTCGTAAAGGTCGATGAGGTTGTTGAGCATGACGCTGCCGGCGCTGGGCAGCGCGCCGTCGTTGAGTGAGCGGGCGCGGAAGAAGACATCGGTGCTGCCCTGGCGCGTGTCGAACCAGCCGCCGCGCTGCTCATCCCAGAACAGTGAGCGGGCGTCGTTCATGAGTGTGGCGGCGGCGTTGAGGTAGCCGGCGTTGGGATTGCTCCGGTGCAGCGCGATCAGGCCATGCGCGAGCAGGGCGTAATCTTCGCAGAAGGCGGGAATGGCTGCGCGGCCGGCGCGGTAGGTGCGGAGCAGGCCGCCATCATCATCGCGCATGGTGGTGTTGATGAACCCCCAGGCCCGGGCGGCCGCTTCGCGGTACTCGGGCTTGTCGAGCACCTGGGCGCAGTCGGCCAGGCCGGCGATCATCAGGCCGTTCCAGCCGGCAATGACCTTGTCATCGGTGCCCGGCTGCTCGCGCTTGTCGCGCACCTGGAGCAGCGCTGCATTGATGCGAGTGAGTTGCGCATCAAGCTGCTGCCGCGTGAGGTTGAGTGACCTGGCGAGGAGATCAGGGTGTTCTGTGAGCAGCAGGATGTGCATTGGCTCATCGTCGGGATGATGGGGGTCGCGGAAGTTGGGATCGCGGTCCAGGCCGTAGGCTTTCATCGCCACCTCAACCAGCGCTTCTTCGCCGGCTTGCGTCAAGGCGTCCTGCACCTGCCCGGGCGTCCAGAGGTAGTTCATTCCTTCGCGATGGTTTACTTCGGCATCCTGCGCGCTGTAGAAGGCGCCGGTCTTTTCATCTGTCATCTCGCGCAGCACGTAGGCGCAGATCTCGTCGGCGATTTGCCTGTAATACAGATCGTCGGTGCTTGCGGCTGCGCGGGCGTAGACCTCCGCGAGCTGGCCGTTGTCGTAGAGCATCTTCTCGAAGTGTGGCACGATCCACTGCGCGTCGGTGCTGTAGCGGTGGAAGCCTCCGCCCGCCTGGTCGTACATCCCGCCCATCGCCATGCGATCGAGAGTGATGCTCAACGCTTCGTCAACACGATCGCGCGACAATTCGCCGCTGACGGAATCGCGACTGGCCATGAGCAGATCGAGAAAGACCGGCTGTGGAAACTTGGGCGCCTGGCCGAAGCCGCCATTGGCGCGATCGAAGATGCGCAGCAGGGTGATGACGGCGGTGCTCACGTCGCCGGGGCCGATGGGTGATGCGTCGCCATGCAGCGACAGCCGCGTCCGCACATCATCGGCGAGCCGCTTTGATTGTTCGAGCACCTCAGCGCGCTGTTCGTTCCACGCGGCAGAGAGCGATTGCACGACGCGCGGCCAGCCGGGCCGACCCATGGCGTCTTCGGGCGGGAAGTAGGTGCCGCCCCAGAAGGGCGCCAGCGCGGTCCACTTGTCGCCTTCGGGCAGATCGTCGGGCGGCGGGGGCGTGAGGAAGACGTTCATCGGCCAGCCGCCCTGGCCGGTGAGCGCGATCACGGCGCTCATGTAGAGGTCGTCGACATCCGGCCGCTCTTCGCGATCGACTTTGATGCAGACGAAGCGGTCGTTCATCAGTTTGGCAGTGTCTTCGTTCTCGAAGGACTCGCGCTCCATGACGTGGCACCAGTAGCAGGTGGAGTAGCCGATGGACACGAGGATGGGGACCTGGCGTTCTTTGGCTTCGGCGAAGGCTTCTTCTCCCCACGGCTGCCAGTTCACCGGATTGTGCGCGTGCTGGAGAAGGTAGGGGCTGGTCTCCTGCGCCAGTCGGTTGGTGTGGAGCGGGGCGCTGTCGGGCTGGGGCGTCATGAAGACCTCATTCTCGGGAGGGGTGGTGGGAGCGGGACTGTCGGGCGCCGGATCCTGCACGGCTGGGGCGGCACAAAGGCCAAGGGCCAGCAGCACCGCAAGTGACTGGCCGATGCACATGGCTGGTTTGCTCATCGTGTCCCTCGTACATTCGTGGATGAATTCACCCGACGCCCCACTCGATGATTGGAGCCCCCTGGAGCCGGTGCAACGCGAGGGGCAGATTTCAGCGCTGCGCGCCTGGCTGGAGCACCGCCGAAGTCAGGCCCGAATGCGCGTGCTCGATCTGGGCTGCGGGGACGGCTCGGTCATCGAGCAACTGGTTGGCTCCGGGGCGGCGATGATCGGCGTTGATCACGATCCCAAGGCCCGCAAGGCGGCTCGAGAACGGCTTCGAGGTGCTGCCGACGTGAACATCATCGACGCCGATTTCACCGATTTCCGTCACGCCTCGCGCTGGGCGGGCGATTTCAACCTGGTGCTGTGTCTCGGGCACACGTGGATGCTCGTGAGTGATGATGATCTGGCCACGGATGTTCTGGAGCGCGTGGCGGCGTCGCTCGTGCGTGGCGGTTCGTTTGTCATAGATAACTTTCCCGGCGAATTGTGGCCGCTGGTCGAATCGGGCGACTGGCAAACGGGGCTGAGCGAAGATGGATCGTGCCAGATGATCCTCGATGCCGGGCAGGGGCTGGTGGCGCTGCGCTACGACGATGAAATCGACGAGGAGTGCGAGGCCTTCAAGCCGACCGATCGCCTGCATCGGCTCTGGACGATGGACGAACTGGGTGCGTTGGCCGGCGAAGCGGGTTTCGCTCTGCCGCGCGTTGATGTCGAACATCATCTCATCTGGTTTGATCGGCTGTGAGGCTCAGGCGCCGGGCCCGCCGCCGTACATGAACTCTTCCTGTACGATCTTGCCATTCCTGACGGTGTAGACGCCGATTTCATCCATGATGATGCGCTGGCCGGTGGCGATCTCCTCGACTTCGAGGTGGAATTTGACGGCAAAGCCGGTGGCGCCGACGTACGGCCCTTCGGCGGTGCCGCTGATCATGCGATTGGTCTGGAGCCACCACTGGTTCTTGCCGTCGACGGCGGCCTTGCCATCCCACGCCTGACCCATGCCTTCGATCGACGTGATGTCGGGGGACCACCAGAGCTGCTCAATTTCGTGCAGCAGGCCGCGATTGAACATGTCGACGAGTGAGCCGCCGACTTCAGCGGGGGTGGGGCCCTTGCCCGTTGTCACTGCGCGCGGAGCGAGCGGATCGCGCTTGGGTGCGGCTTTTTTCCGCGGCGCCTTTTTCGCTATCTTTTTGGCTGTTTTCTTCGCGGCGGGCTTTTTGCGTGCGGCGGATTTCTTCGATGCGGCCTTCTTGCCCTTCTTGCTCGTGGAGCTGACTTTCCGCGTTTGCTTCTTCTTGCTGGCCATCGCTGACATTCGCTTTCGTGATAAGATGGATTGGCGTCGGTCGCGCGGCCGACGATGGTGATTGTACCGCCGCTGGCGCACGCGACCGATTCGCGGGAGCGGCTCTGACTGCAGTGAAATGCCCATCGCCCGCCTCACTCCCGAGTCGACCTGCCTGCTCGTCATCGACGTGCAGCAGCGGCTCATCGACACGATGATCGACGCGGAGCGTCTCGTCGAACGGTGCCGGTTTCTGGTGCAGTGCGCGGGTGTGCTCGGCCTTCCGGTTGCGGTGACGGAGCAGTATGTCAAGGGACTTGGCCACACGGTGCCCGCCATTGCCGAGGCGCTGCCGGCCGACACGCCGGTCTTTGAAAAGACACGATTCAGCGGCTGTGTTGAGGATGTCCGTGGCTGGCTCGAGAGGGTGGGGCGACGCAACGTGCTGCTCTGCGGCATCGAGGCTCACGTCTGCGTGTTGCAGACGGGCCTTGATTTGCTGGCCTCAGGGCGGCTGGTTTTTGCGGTTTTGGATGCGATTTCGGGGGGCGAGGCGGAGCAGATTGCCCCGGCCATCGCCCGGCTGCAGGGATCGGGAGCGGTCGTAACAGGTTGTACATCAGCGACTTATGAACTTCTGCGAGACGCGGCACACCCAAAGTTCCGGGAATGCCTGCCGCTGATCAAAACCCTCAGAGCGGGCAGATAATGCGGAAAATGGCGCGATGTGGTCGGCCAAAGGCCGCTGGAGCGTGCTATATTGTGATGCGGCCGGAAGTGCCCCAGGGAAACCACTAAACCGTTCACATTGGGTAAGGAGTACCATGGAAGCCTACGAGAACCTCAAGCGGCTGGTTGCGGAAGCGGAAGACGACATCCGCAAGGCTGAGGGCGGCAACAAGGCCGCCGGAACCCGGGCCCGCAAGACGATGCAAGATGTAAAGGCGGCCTGCCAGGAGGTCCGTAACGCCATCCTTGCGATGCGCGACCAGCCCCAGACGCCGGGCGCGTGACGAGTGAAACGCACTTGCCGATCGTCGCCGCGTCGCACGATCGACACATTGTGAAGTGAGGCGATCGTGAACGTACCGGCTACTGTGACGCAGCCGAGGGGTATTTTCGTGGGGTCTGAGAACAAGATTCCGTTCGGAGCGCTTCGTCCGGCGGCCCCACCTCTGCTCTTCGATATCGAAGGCATTGATCTCGACGCCACCGCTGTGGACCTCGATGGCATTCAGGACATCAACAAGCACCGCGGCGAGGCCCAGCAGATCGACCGGATCGCCTGGGTCGGTGAGGATTTCAATCAGGCCGTCGCGATCCGCGTCGTCCGCGATGATGAGTGGTGGTGCGCGGGGCACATTCCGGGCTATCCCGTGATGCCCGCAGTCATGATGGTCGAGGCCGCCGCGCAACTGACCTCGTGGATGTTTCAGGCCCGCAAGATCGTGGAGTACGAGTTCGTCGGCTTCACCCGCATCGACGACACGAAGTTCCGCAACAAGGTGGTTCCCGGCGACACGCTCGTTATTCTGGCCAACCAGGTGAAGTTCCACGTCAAGCGCTTCATCTGCGACACCCAGGGCGTTGTCAACGGCAAGATCGCTTTCGAGTCGCGCATCACTGGCATGCCGATTCTCTGAACGAGCGGGCTGCGACCGCGACCGTCAGGCGCCCGGCACCGTCGCACCGATCTGGCCGGTTCGAATGAGCCGCGCGATCGCCTCCATGTCCGCCGTCATCGGCCGGTCCACCGACAGTGGTTCGACGACTTTTCGCACCGCGGCGTGGGCGCGCTCGACGGCTGCTCCGCTGCGCAGCGGGCGGTGATACTCGAGTGCCTCGGCGGAGCAGAGCAATTCGATCGCCACCACGCTGGTTGCGAGATCCACCGCCCGCCGGAGTTTGAACCCTGCATTCGGGCCAAACGAGTTGTAGTCTTCCTGCCCGGCGGAGGTCGGGATGTTCGCCACGCTCGCCGGTGTGCACAGCGTCTGAATCTCATTGCAGCATGCCGCGGCGGTGTACTGCACGATCATCAGACCCGAATGCAGCCCCGGCTGGGGAGACAGATAGGGATTGAGCGGGTTCTCGCTGTCGCTGGCGGCGAGGAGGTAGTAGACCCGTCGCTCACTGACGCCCGCGAGATGCGCAACGGCGACGGTTGCGGCGTCCATGGCGATGGCCAGCGGGATGCCGTGGAAATTGCCGCCGCTGATGATGGCGTCGCTCTGGCGGCCTTCTCCGCCGAATACGAGCGGATTATCCGAAACGCCCTGCAATTCACGCTCGACGATGGTCCGCACGTGGTCGATCGTGTCCGCCACCGCGCCGAGGATCTGCGGGCTGCAGCGCAGCGAGTAGGGATCCTGCACGCGCGGATCGTCGACCTTGTGCGATGGAATGATCTGGCTGCCATCGAGACACTCGCGTAATCGTCTGGCCATCTCGCGTTGACCAACCTGGTTGCGTGCCGCATGCAGGCGATCGTCGAGGAATGCGTCCGTTGCAAGACAGGCGTCGATGGTCATCGCCACGGCGACGACGACGGCGTCAAGCAGGCGCTCGAGATCGAAGAGGGCGAGCGTGGCCAGCGAGGCCATGAGATGCGTGCCGTTGATGAGCGCCAGGCCCTCTTTGGCTTCAAGGGTGATGGGCTTGAGGCCGGCGTCGAGCAGCGCCTTGCCCGCGGGCTTGTAGGCGCCGTCGTGCATGACGTGCCCCTCGCCGATCAGCGTGAGGGCGCAGTGAGAGAGTGGCGCCAGGTCGCCCGACGCCCCAACAGAGCCGCGTGATGGCACGACGGGGACGACGCGGTGGTTGAGCAGATCGATGAGTTGCGTCACGACGACTGGCCGCACGCCTGAGCAGCCGCGACTGAGACTCGCGGCGAGCAGCAGGAGCATGGAGCGAACGACGCTCTCGCAGAGAGGTTCACCGATGCCGGCCGAGTGGGATCGGATGAGGTTGCGCTGCACTTCGCGCACCTGATCGGGCGGGATGCGTTTGCGGGCAAGGCTGCCAAAGCCGGTGTTGACGCCGTAGATCGCTTCGCCCGTGCCCAGGGCGCGTTCGACAACGGCCCGGCTGCGTTCGAGTGCGGCGCGACCTGTGCTTCCGAGGCGCACCGCTCGAAAGCCGCGCGCCACCGACGCCACGTCGTCAATCGAAAGTCCCTGCCCGTCAAGCACCAGCGGCTGGCTCATTGGCGTGAGCATAGGCGGCGGGCCAAGGAGGCACAGCCGGTGAACTGGACCTGGTTTGCGCACGGGTTCGCGGGGCCGATCGGCGGCGTGTCACGTGCCTCACGCGGCCGGCCGGGCCGCGCGGTAGCTGACCAGGCATTCCTTCTCCGGATCCCAGAGATTCAGTCGCAGGCAGGAGCGAATCTCGCTTGGCCGCAGCGAAGTCATCTTGGCGTCCTGAAGTTCAGGAATGGCGAACATCACCTCGCGCAAGCGGTAGAAGGGGATGAGCGAGTTGATGTGGTGGATGTGGTGGTAGCCGATGTTGCCGGTGAACCAGTCCATGATGGCATTGAGTCGCATGTAGCTGGACGACTCCGTGGCGCCGCGGTAGAAAGTCCACTCGTTGGGGTCGAGGACGTGCATGCCTTCGTAGTTGTGCTGGGCGTAGAAGAGGTACGCGCCGATCGCCGCCGCGATGGTGAAGGGCAGCAGGAACGCGAAGAAGAGGGTGGGGAAGCCGGCGAAGATCCAGATCACCGTCACCAGCGCGCCGTGGGTGAGCACCGCCAGGGCGCCGTCCCAGTATCTCCGCGGGTTCCTGACCAGCGGCAGAATCGTTAGGCTGTAGAGGAACACGGTCACATAGGCAGCCAGGAGCGTGAGGGGATGACGCGTGACGCGATACTGCAGGCGCTGCCAGAAGGTCGTCGTGCGCCACTTCTCCGTGGTCATCAGTGGGAACGAGCCGACATCGGAAGTGAGGAGCATCTCATCGGGTTCGCCCTCGATCTCGAGCGGTTTGCCGACGTGGCCATGATGAAAATTGTGGCTGTGGCGCCAGTAGCGGGGCGGGGAGAGCATGAGCAAACCCAGGGCAAAGAACAGCGGCCGGGCCGCGCGCGAACGACGCAGCAGCGAATGGTGCATGAAGTCGTGGTAGAGGATGAAAGTCCGCAGGAAGACGAGCCCGCCCAGAAGCGACGCCGCCAGTCTCAAGGGCCACCACGGTGCGATCGCCGCCACGACCAGTGCGCTGACGAGGATGGCCAGCGTCGAGCAGACGCTCCACCAGCTCTCCCACGCCGACTCGATGGCGAAGGGGCGTGTGGCGTCGAGCAGCTCCTTGCCGGTTCGTGGAATCTTCGGGACATCGCCGGACGGCCCGGCGCCGGCGGGATGGGTTGCAGGATCACGGGGCGCCTCGGCTTGGCGAAGGGATGGCGCTGGCCGGGTTTCGGCTCGCTGGACTCGATTCGACATGTTCAAAGCAGTCAGTCCCTTGCGTATGGGCCGAACCGTGGTCTCTTGAATGATTGCCGTCTCGGCCGCTGACGGTCGCAGGGATGCCGCCCCGAATCTCCATGGAGGATAGACGTCGCGCCGCGCGCGGGGCGCTATCTGAGCGGAACTTGCATGGAATCTGGCCGCTGAAACTCTACTTACCGCATTCCCAACAACCCTCAGCAGAGACGCTCGGAGGCGGTGCGCGCCGGTCGGTCGATCGCCGCTTTCGCGCTACCATCCCGGGAATGCGCGCCGGGCGGGCCGCGTCTCTGTTACCCGCTGGCGTCACCGGCATCCCCGGAGGGGCCGGCAGGACGGATTCACCCTGAACAAGCACCGGATACACGCCTGACCAACCTGGAGACCCCAATGAACTTTCGATCGATCTCAAGCATGAGCCTGGCGAACTTGGGCCTTGCCGCCGGGCTGACCCTGATGGCGCCGATGGCGCAGGCTGACCTGCCCGACGTTCTCGCGGCTGCACCCAAGGACGCGAAGATCTTTGTCGGCACCACCTCGCTGGCCGACGTGGACAAGCAGTGGAAGCAACTGCTCACCGCCATCGAGATGGAAGGCGCCGTGCCGTTCGCTCCCAGCGACATGTTCGGCGAGATGGGCGTGAGCGTTTCGACGCTCGATCTCACGCGATCCATCGGCGTGGCGATCATGAGCTTTGACAACAACGGTGACGAGCCGCCCTTTGTCATGCTGCTGCCGGTCACGGATTACGCCAAGTGGGCGGCGAATTTCGGCCCGACGGTCAGCGCTGATGGCGTGGCGGAAGTTTCGATGCCCACGGGTGAGACGGCGTACATCCGTTCGGCCGGCAAATACGCCGTGCTCAGCCCGCGCAAGGAACTTGCGGAGGGCTACGCCGCACAGGAGAACGCCACCGCCGCGTTCAAGAAGCGCGTGGGCGCCGTCGGCGCCGGCGTCATCGAGCGCTCGCAACTGTTTGCGATCGTTGATTTCGACGGTCTGGCTGAGAACAAGCAGGAGATCGTCGCCGGCTTCAGCGAAATGGTTTCGCAACAGGTCGCGATGATGGGTGCGATGGGCATGGGGATGCCCATGGGCGACGAGGTCGCCAAGATGAATGAGGCGGTGGTCGGCATGATCATCGACGAATGCAGCGGCGTGGTCGCGGGCCTTCGCTACGGCGAGCGCGGCCTGGCCGTTGACCTGGCGGTGCAGACGCGCGAAGGCAGCAAGATCGGCGCGATGATGCCCGGCAGTGACAAACCGCGCAACCTGCTGTCCGGCTTCGAGGACACGCCCTTCATGTTCGCCATGTCGATGGACTATGGCGGCATCAAAGTGGCTGAATTGCTTGACGAGGTCAAGACGCGCCTGGGGATCGCGAACGCACAGGCCGGCGCCCAGCCCAACATGATGGCCAACGCGGACGTCTGGCGCAACACCGATGGCATCGCTATGGCGGTCTACCCGTCGCCCGGCGGCCTCTTTGCGGGGTTGCTGAGTCGATCTGTCACGATGATGAGCGGCAACAGCGACAAGATCATGGGAACGCTGCGCGACACCATGAAGAACATGAACGGGACTGAAGCCCCCGGCGGCATTCAGATGACCACGACCTACGAAGCCGGCGCCAAGGAGATCGGCGGCATCAAGGCCGACACCTACGCCGTCAAGATGACCGCCCCGCCGGAAATGATGCAGATGCAGCAGGCGATGGCGATGATCTACGGGCCGGCCGGCATGCAGGGGTACATCGTTCCCGTCAAGGGCGGCGTCCTGCAGACCACCAGCCGCAACGCCGAGGTTATTGAGAAGGCGCTGGCGGCGATCAACGGCGAGGCGGCTGGACTGGGCGCCAACAAGGGTCTGGCGGCGATCGACAAGATGCTGCCCCCCAACCCCTCGATGCGGTGCTACATCGGTTTGGGTGCGATCTCGAAGATGGTGGGCCCCATGGCCGCCATGGCGGTGCCCGGGCTTGATCTCGAGGAACTCGGCGCCCTGCCCCCGCTGGGAGTCGGCGCTTCGATCCTCAATGGCGGTTTCGCGGGTTCGTTTGTCGTGCCCGCACCGGTGATCAAGAGCATCGCCGAGATGGCCATGCAGTTCGGCATGGGCGGCGGAGGCGACGAAATGGGTGATGAAGAACCGCCGCTGTTCTGAATCCGAATGTCCTTTGTGAGTTGATTGCGGGACGGGCCTTCTGGCCCGTCCCGTTTCATGAATGCCTCGATTCGATGAGCGGTTGGCGGTGTCCCCGCCCGGCTCTATCATGCCCGCGAAGATGACTGAACCACGCCACAATCTCCGCGTCGTGCGACGAACGATCATGCCAGCGTCCGTCGCCACGATTGCGCTGACGATGACGCTGGGCGTCTCGGTCACCCTCGGCCAGCAGGTCGAGCGTCACCTCGACGGCAGCGGCACCTGGTCCATCGTCGATGAGCCCGAACTCAACACGCCTGCGGGCGAACTGCATCTGGCCCGCCAGGCCCTCGCCCAGAAGCGTTACGGCGACGCCCGGCGGCGGATGGACACGTGGCTCAAGAGCCACAAGGGTGATCCACTTGAGCCTGAGGCGTACCTCATCCGCGCTGATGCGTATTTCATGGCCAAGGACTACTACAAGTCTCTCTTCGACTACGAGTATGTCTGCCGCGTCTACCCCGGCAGCGAAGCATTCATGATCGCGCTGGAGCGGGAGTTTGAGGTGGCGCAGCTGTTCGCCGGCGGGATGCGGCGTCGGATGCTGGGGATGCGCTGGTTCCGCGCCTATGACGAGGCGGAGGAGCTGTTCATCCGGATTCAGGAGCGGGCGCCGGGAAGCAAACTTGCCGAACGCGCCGGGCGCGCGCTGGCCGATTTCTACTACGACCGCCGCAACATGGAACTTGCGGCGACGATGTACGACATCTATATCAAGAACAACCCCAAGGCTGCGGACAACGCCGACGCGATGCAGCGGCTGGTCTATTCCTACCTGGCCACCTTCAAGGGGCCTGCGTTTGACGTCTCCGGACTCGACGAAGCGGATGGCTGGCTGAACATCCTCCGCACGCGGTATCCTGCTGTGGCACAGCAGATGCGGGCCGAGGCTCTGCAGCAGCGCATTGAAGAGGCGCGGGCAGAGAAGATGCTCGTCGACGCTGATTTCTATCTGAGGCGGGATGATGAAGTGTCCGCCCGGTTCGTGCTTGATCGCCTGCTTCGCCGCCACTCCTCGACGCTCGCCGCCCAGCGGGCGTATCGAGCGATGAGGAATCGAGGCTGGGTGAGTGATGAAGTGCCCGACGAATTGAAGATCGAAGGCGGGCCGGCGAGTCTCAATGAACCGGCCGGGCCGCCCGCGCCGGAGGCGGCCGGCGCTTCCGAGGAGAATCAACCATGATCTCCGGGTTGGGACGAAACCTGATGCTGGCGGCGCTCGCGGTTGGGGTGATGTGGGCCGGCGGATGCGCTTCAAGCGATGGCGAGCGGACGGGCTACACGGCGCGCAGCCTGTATCCGGAGAAGTACCACTCCGTGGCGGTGCAGATCTTTGACAACAACACCTACGTGACGGGCATCGAACGCGAGATCACTGATGCGCTGATCAAGGAAATCCAGAAGCGCACGCCATATGCGGTGGTGAATAACGAATCGGCGGAAACGGAGTTATCCGGCACCATTACGGGTGTGGAAAAGACGCGGTTGAATCGCTCGCGGGGCAGCGGACTGGTCCGTGAGATGCTCCTGAGCGTGACGGTGGATTTCCAGTGGAGGGACGTTCGCACGGGGAAGACCATCGTGGAACGGCGAGAGTTTTCTGCCGGAGACGAGTACATGCCCTCACGTCCGGTGGGCGAGAGGCCCGAAATCGCCGAATACGGCGTAGCGGAGCGATTGGCGGAGCAAATCGTCGCGGCGATGCGCGATCAATGGTAAGACTTGGGGCGTAGCATTAACCGTCGACCCGGTGGAGTCGATAAACCAGCACGGGCGTCGCGGGCCACGGCACAGGGCCGTCAAGGCCGTTGGCCTGTGGGAACAGCACTTCATGCCTGAGAATTCTCCGAAGAACCCGAAGCGCGACTCCAAGGAGCCGGGCGGCCCCAACCGCCGCCCCGATCAGCCGCCCCCGCCGCCGAACATGCGCATGAGCCGCAGTCTGCTCATGTGGATCATGCTGGTGGCCCTGGCGCTGCTGCTGTTTGTCGTTTTCAACAGCAAACAGCCCGGCCAGGCCCTGCGCTGGGATGAGTTTGAGACGCTCTACAAGCAGGGGTCCATCGACCCTGACAGCGTTGTCCTTCGCGCCAACGGCACCTACGCCGAGCTGCGTGAAAGCACGGGCAACTACCCCGCCGGGCCGATCCGCGTGCCGCACAGCCAGGTGCGCGATCCCTACATCGAACGACTTGAGAAGCTGACCAATGGCGCGTGGAAGGATGATGCATCGCCTTCGCTGTGGCCGAGTCTGCTGGTGGGTCTGCTGCCGTGGATTCTCATCTTCGGCGTCATCTGGTTCTTCCTGTTCCGAGGCCTGCGCAGCGCCGGAGGCGGCGCGGGAATGTTCGGCAGCTTTGGCCGCTCGCGACATCGCCTGACCAACAAGGAACACACCAACGTCACCTTTGCCGACGTGGCCGGCATCGAAGAAGCAAAGGACGAACTGACTGAGATCGTCGAGTTCCTCAAGAACCCCAAGAAGTTTCAGCGGCTTGGCGCCCGCATCCCGCGCGGCGTGCTGCTCAACGGCCCGCCCGGCTGCGGCAAGACGCTGCTGGCCAAGGCGATCGCCGGCGAGGCGGATGTGCCGTTCTTCTCGATCTCGGGTTCGGACTTTGTCGAGATGTTCGTCGGCGTCGGCGCCAGCCGCGTGCGCGACCTCTTCAAGCAGGCCAAGGAAAACAACCCCTGCATCATCTTCCTCGACGAGATCGACGCTGTCGGCCGCAAGCGCGGCAGCGGCTTTGCCACGGGTGGTAACGACGAGCGCGAGCAGACGCTCAATGCGATTCTCGTCGAGATGGACGGTTTCGAGACGAGCGATCAGGTCATCGTCATCGCGGCAACCAACCGCGCTGACGTGCTCGACCCGGCGCTGACGCGCCCCGGTCGTTTCGATCGGCAGGTCATCGTCTCGCTGCCTGATCTCAAGGGCCGCACAGAGATCCTCAAGGTCCACGCGCGCAAGGTGAAACTCGCGCCGACGGTTGATCTCGAGCGATCAGCGCGCGGCACACCGATGTTCTCAGGCGCTGACCTTGCCGCGATCATCAATGAAGCGGCGATCATCGCCACGCTGGCCGGCAAGGACTACGTCGATCAGGACGACCTTGATGAGGCGCGCGACAAGATCAAGTTCGGCCGGGCCCGCAAGAGCCGCGTGATCGAAGAGAAGGAAAAGGTTGCCACGGCGTATCACGAGGCCGGCCACGCGGTGGTGCAATCACTGCTGCCCGACGCGGACCCGCTGCACAAGGTGACGATCATCCCGCGCGGCCAGTTCGGCGGCGCGACGTTCAGCCTGCCCGAGAAGGATCGCTACGGCTTTGGGCTCAAGTACCTCGAATCGACCATGCGCGTCATGTGCGGCGGCCGTATTGCCGAGGAAATCATGACCGGCGACGTGTCCTCGGGCGCTTCGCAGGACATCGCGCAGGTGACGGCGTTTGCGCGCATGATGATCCTCGAGTGGGGCATGAGCAAGCGGCTCGGCTTCGTGCGCTACGGCCACGATGAAGCCGGCGAGTACGCCCTGCCCAACAAAGGTTATTCCGACGAGACGGCGCGCATCATCGACGAAGAGATCAAGCGACTCAGCGACACAGCCTACACGGACTGCGAGAAGCTCATTCGTGAGAACTGGCAAAAGGTCGAAGCCGTCGCCAACGCGCTGCTCAAGTACGAAACGCTCAGCGCGGATGAAGTGCACCGCCTGATGCGCGGCGACACGATCGACAAGCCCACCGTGAGCGATCTGCTCGCCGCCGAGCATCGCAAGAAGCGAGCGGCCGGCGAATCAGTGCTCGGCAAAGGCACGAAGAGCGCCGACGGCGAGGAGCCCGGTTCGGGAGTGGTGCCGAGTCCGGCGTGATTGTCTTGCTCAATCGTTCTACGGCAGGATTGAAAACGGACCCGCCACATCCACGGCGCGCCCGGTAGCCGTCGTCACTGTTGCGCGGATGTACGCGTCGCTGTTGTACTGCGATACGTTGACGATCGCCTGATGCCGACCGTTGTTGGGCAGGTGCTCGCCGATGGTGATCCATGGGCCGAATCGCCCGGCTTCGCTCAGTTCGAGTTTCACTTCCGACGCGACGTTGCCCGGCACGGCGCAGCGCCATTCGATGAAGCACACCGCGCCCTCGCGAATCGTGCGATAGCGCGGCGGGCCGGAGATGCGGATTCGCAGCGCACTGGGCGCCGTCGTCTCGCGGAAGAAGTGGAGTTTGTTGCGCGAACTGAAGATGCTGCCTTCGTCGGCGACGATGGCGATGTCGGGCCGGCCGTTGTGCGTGGCGTCGCCAACCACCATCGATGAGTAGTCGCCCGGTCCGGGAAGGGTAAACGTTGCCGCGCCGGTCCAGGTGCGATCGCCGTCGAAGAGCCACACTGCGAGACGCCTGTTGCCGAATGCAACGAGGTCGGTCCAGCCGTCGCCGTTCATGTCTGCGAGTCTGGTGGCCTGCCACGAGCCGCTGGTCGGCAGCCCTTCGCTCCAGAACACCCACTGCGATGAGCCGGGCGCCTGGAGATAGACCTCCACGCCGCCGGCGCTGTTGACGAGAGAGAGATCATCGAAGGCGTCGCCGTTGACATCGCCCAGCGCAACGCCGCGCCGGCCCTGGTTGCCCCCGCCGGGGAGATTCTGGTCGCCGAGTGTGAATCCACCCAGCCCGTCGCCGAGGTAGATCGTGCCGTTCTGGTGGGCGACGGCGAAGTCGGGGTAGCCGTCGTTGTTGATGTCGCCGCTGGCGACGTCCATGGTGGAATTGCCGCCGAGGAATCCGAACGAGCGTGTCCACGTGCCATTGCCGTTGTTGAGGTAGGCGTGGAAGCCGTCGCAGCAGCCGAATGACACAGAGGCGATGTCGAGCAGGCCGTCGACGTTGATGTCGGCGAACTCGGTGCCGAACATGCCCCACGACTGGCCGTCGACGCCGAGGCCCTGATCCCACGGCGTCCAGTTGCGGCCGGTGCCGTCGCCCAGCGCCACACCCATGACACGATCGCCGTAGCCGCCCGAGCCATAGTTGTGATGCACGCCCCAGCCGACGTCGGGCAGGCCGTCGTTGTTCACATCGCCGACGGCCACGCCGCCGTAGCCGAAGTTGCCGTCCTGATATGGTTGCCATTGACCGGCGCCATTGCCAAACCACACGGTGATGCCGTGCATGTCGGTGTTGACGAAGGGTGAGCCGTGATCGCCGACGGTGATGAGGTCTGGATGGCCGTCGAGATTGAGATCGGCGAGTTTGAGCATCGACCGGCCGCCATCCCAGCGTGGCGTTTCGAGGCCGATGGACGATTCGACGTAGCGCGGCGGCAGGGTATCGCGCACGGAAACGGGTTGGTTGATCATCGCGGCGGCCGCCGCGGCAAACGAAATCGCACTCATGGACATGATCTCTCCTCCGCCTGATCGATTCCTCAAGGCATTGTACAGGGAATCGATGCGGCCCTGAGCTTCAATCTTGCGAGACACTTGCTTTTGCGGCAGATGGGGCGCATCATCCCGCCGTGTCCGCGGCCGCATCGAACCAGTCTGATTGGCACAACCGCCTCCGTGGGCAGTTTATTGTCTTTGACGGGCCGGATGGCTCGGGGAAATCGACTCAGTTTCACAAGTTTTCGGACTTTGCGCAGGCTCGCGGGCTGACGGTCTGCGAGGTGCGCGAGCCGGGCGGCACGTTGATTGGCGAAGAGATTCGCCACGTCCTGCTGGACCATCGGCACGTCGATCTCGACGTGCGGGCCGAGATGCTGCTGTACATGGCCAGCCGGGCGCAACTGGTGGCCGAGCGGATTGGGCCGGCGCTGCAGCGCGGCGAGGTCGTGCTGGCCGACCGGTTCGTGAGTTCAACGCTCGCGTACCAGGGGACGGCGGGAGGGATGAGTCTCGATGACATTCGTGCGGTCGCGCGCATCGCGTGCGGCCAGGTCGCACCGCATCTGATGGTCATCTTCGACGTCACGCCCGAGACAGCGGCGTCGCGCCTCAACCCGCTGCTCGATCGCATGGAAGCCAAGGGGAGCGCGTATCACAAGCGCGTGCGCGAAGGTTATCTCTCACAGGCGCGCGAGGATCCCGGGCACTACATGGTGATTGATGCCAACGGCGATGCGGCCGCGGTGTGGAGTGCGCTCATCGATGCGATGGCGCGACGGTACGCGGCGGAGTGACGCGCTTGGAAGAATCGCTGCTTCGGGCGACGTGGGAGGCGCGCAATCGGGTGCCACACCTCGCCGCTCTGGGCGATGTGTGCCGAGGGTTCATGGATCGCCGCGGCGTGCTGTCAGTTGGGCGCGCCTGCACGTTCGCACACCGCATCCGAAGCGGAGTGCTGTGTGGCACCCAGTTGCGTGTGACCCGTAGGGTGCCACACCTCGCCGCTCTGGGCGATGTGTGCGAGTGTTCTTCGACACACGAGGGTGCATTAGGGACGAGTGCACCTGCACGTTCGCACACAGCATCCGAAGCGGAGTGCTGTGTGGCACCCACGAACGGCGCGATGGACGGCAAGTGCCTCTACTGACTCCTGGCCCAGCGCGCGATGGCCATGAGCGGGAAGTACAGGCGATAGAGGTGGTAGCGCAGGTAGAAGACCCGCGGGAAGCCTGTGCCGGTGAACTCAGTTTCAACCCATGAACCCGGCGGGTCGCCATCGGGATTGAGTGATCGGTTCGGCGCATCAGCAGCGCTGAGTTGCGTGTTGCAGAGCCAGCGAATGGCGCGGGCGAGATCGGGATCGTCGGGGCCGAAGACGACCTGCAACGTCATTGCCGCCCACGCGGTTTGCGACGCGGTCGATGGTCCGATTCCCTTGAGAGACGGGTCTTCGTAGGAGTTAGCGGACTCGCCGAACGAGCCGTCGGGTTTCTGTACACTCTTGAGCCAGTGGCCGGCGCGCTGGATCCACGGCTGGGTCATGTCGACGCCGATGTGGCGCATGCCGCCGATCGATTGCCACGTGCCGTAGATGTAGTTGACACCCCAACGGCCGAACCAGCACCCCTCAGGCTCTTGTTTCGACTTGATGTACTTCACAGCGCGCTGCACGGCGGGGTTGTCGGCGCGGATGCCGTGCCATGCAAGACACTCAAGGACGCGGCCGGTGATGTCCGGGCACGATGGGTCCTGCATCGCGTTGTGATCCGCAAAGGGGACTTTTTCGAGGATGGGTCGGTCGCGGGTCTTGTCGAACGCCGCCCAGCCGCCGTCGTCGTTCTGCATGGCGAGGATCCACTGCACGCCGCGCTCGCCTGCGGCGCGGTTCGCTTGCCCGCCGGCGCGGTGCAGGGCCATGGCGACCATCGCGGTGTCATCGACGTCGGGGTACCACTCGTTGCGATACTCGAAGTACCAGCCCGCCGGCTCGGCGTCGACGGTGCGAGCCCAGTCGCCGGCGAGGCGATTCTCTTTGGCCAGCAGCCAGTCGCAGGCGCGACGGACTTCGGGTGCGTTGTCAATCGTCTTGTCGCACTCGGTCAGGGCATACAGCGCGATACCCGTATCCCACACCGGTGAGAAGCAGGGTTGGATGCGAATGTGATCGGGCTCCTCGATGATGAAGTCATCGAGATCGCGCTCGGCCTGCTGCATGACCGGATGTGAGCGCTCGTAACCGAGCGCATCGAAAGCAATCTGGAGGTAGACCATCGGCGGGAAGATGGCGCCGAGTCCCTCGGTATGCCTGGCGCTGGCGCGATCGAGGATCCATTGCTCGGCTTGCTTGAGCGCGCTGCGCCGCAGCGGCGATGCGTCCGCCCGCTGCACGATCTTGAGCACGCGATCGACGGCGAGGAAGAAGTTGTTCCACGTCAGCGGGAACGAATCAAACTTCTTCGAGAGCGTCTTCTTGAAGCGGATGTCATTGAAGAGATGATCGATGCTGATGCTGGCTGGCAGCGATCGCACCGGCCGCAGCGCGGTGCAGATGGCCAGCGGCAGGATCATGGTGCGTGTCCACGCCGAAACCTTGTCGAGGTGGAAGTAGAACCAGCGCGGCAGGTAGATCATCTCCGGTGGGATAGCGGGGACGGCGTCCCAGTCGATCAGGCCGAGCGCTGCGAGATAGAAGTTGCTGAAACTGTTGCACGCTTCAGCGCCGCCGTGGACGTGGATGGCGTCGGCCGCGCGCTGCATGT
Organism: Planctomycetaceae bacterium; assembly: GCA_040255465.1. Classification (GTDB taxonomy): domain Bacteria; phylum Planctomycetota; class Phycisphaerae; order Phycisphaerales; family UBA5793; genus UBA5793. The sequence goes on along the minus strand of JBDZVA010000004.1, from coordinate 301,001 downwards.
GTGGCTCGCCGGGATCGTCGCCATCGAGCAGCAGGCACGCGTAGGCCTTCACGGTCGCGCTCACATCGACACCGCTGCCGGGGTACTGACCCCACGCGCCGTCGGGCCGCTGGAGTCGGCGGAGGTAGGTCAAGATTTTCGGCAAGCGCGGGTCGTCTTCCTCCCGGAGGATCCACTTCATCAGCGTGTACTCGCTGTTGAGGATGGAATCGCCTTCGAGTTCAGCGCACCAGTGGCCGTCTGGCTTCTGAAGCGAGAGCAGGGCGGCTGCGGCGCGATCGACAGCCGATCGCGCGGCGGTGAGGGTGTCATCTTCGTCGCGCGGGCGGGGTTGCGATTCGTGCGTTGGTGTCGCCAGCGTGGTCACGGTTGCTCCTGTTTATCCTGAAGAATGGCGGTCAATTCAGGGGGGGCACAAGTTTAGCAGCCAACCGCGGCACGTGTCGGAGAGCAATGTCGTGTTGAAACGGGGAAAAGCCTAGTTTCCGGGGCGGATCGACTGGCCGCGACGCATCTTCGTGAGGTCGAGCATGAGTTTGGCGATGGCGCCGCGCTGCACGGCCGGGACCTTGCCGGACACTTCGGTCTCGTAGATATTGAAGATCATATTGACGCCGCGGGGGTCGACGGTCGAGCCGATCTGCTCGCTGGCGCGATCCTGCTCGCGCTTACCCTGGCGCTCCATTGCCGCTATGCGCTCTTCGTCGGTGATCTCGCGATCTTTGCCCGCGAATCCATCGCTGAGTTTGTCCATCTCGAGCAGGAGGTTGCGCAGAAAGTCTTCGCGCTCGTCGAGAGGCACGTTGGCGTAGTCCATCGCGGATTCGGCCAGGAAGTCCACCGCCAGACGGCGCACGTTCTCTTCGATCTGCTGGCGCAGTTTGAAGTTGATGTCGGCGAGCAACTCGGAAAGTTCGGCGGCGTCGCTCTCATCAAAGCCGCGGAACCGGTCGAAGAACTTCTGCAGGTAGCTCAGGCGTTCGCGCGGCGAGAGGCGGTTGAAATCTTCCGTCATCGCGAACGAGGCGACCGAAGTGAGATCATCGCCCATGACATCTGGCGCGGGAACGGGCAGCATGGAGATGATCGCGAGCGTGACGCCGCCGGCGACCACCAGTCCGCCGCTGATGCTCAGCGTCCAGATCGTGCGGGGCTCGCGCAGGTAGCCCGACTGCTTTCGCAGTGCTTGTCCCCACCCTGTAAATGCATCACGCCAGCTCATGAATCATCCTGCGGCTCAAGCCGCGTCAAACGAGGTATCGATCACTGCCGCCAGCGCGGATTGGTCCAGTCGCGCAGTGAAGAGACGGAGCCGTCCCACCACGAAGCGTTCTTGCCGGTCTCGTCGAGCGGCATGTGCCAGCCTTCGGCATCCGCCATGACGGGGTACTTCTCGGGGGAGAACTCGTAGAACTTGGTTACGATGCGCGCGACCGACCGGGGCGAGTCGCCCTTGAACAGTTCGCGGGCCCACATGATCCAGCCGGGCCAATAGTCGTAACTGGAGCCGAGCTCTTCGGCCACGCCGGTGTCATCATCGGGGCAGGTCCAGACGGGGTCGCCGTCGATGTAGCGCTTGAGCGCCTTGAGCATTTCGGACTGATCTTCTTCACCGTTCTGCTTGGAGAGGGGGATGAAGTACGGCAGGATGCCCTTGCTGTCGATCTGGTAGTTCGTCAGACCGACGGCGATCTGGTGGAGGTTTGAAGCGCAGGCCGTCCGCCGGGCGCTCTTGCGGGCCATCGACAGGCCGGGCATGAGCATGGCGATAAGCAGGCTCATAATGCCCATGACCACGAGCAATTCGAGCAGGGTAAAGGCTCGTTGATTTGTGCGCATCATGGCTCCCCTTCGACGACCGGTCCGCATTCACAGTTATTAACCGCCGGATGGGCCGAATGTTGCGAAACGGGATTCCCGAAGCCACCGGCGGTCCGCATGGAGTGTATCGCCACGTCCGTCGGGTCGTCTTGAGGCAATCCGTGCGGCCCTGGCTGCGTCGGAAGGGCTACGAAGCCTCCGGCTTCAGGTGCTTGAGGAGCGCTTCGATGATGGCCCCGTCCCAGGTGAGGCTGATGGCGCCGTCGTGGAAGACCTCGACGAGCAGGGGCGCCACGTCGGAGGTAATGGTAATGTCCTGGCTGGGTTCGGTGCCGTTATTGAACAGCGAACGGACCATGTCGATGAGCAGCCGCGTCTCGCCGCGCGTGACCGCCAGTGCGTTGCGGGTGTTCTGGTTGAGGGCGGCGAGGGCGTCGATTTCCTGCCACTCTTCGTCGGCGGCAAGGTCGAAGGCCACGCAGTCAATCACGGCTCGCCATTGCCCGACGGGAATCACCAGCACTTCGTTGAGGTGGATGCGGTCGATCGCCTGCTCGAGAAAGTCGGCGAGTTCGCCTTTGGGTTTCTCGATCACGACGGCGTCAGGATAAGGTTGGACTTTGCTGGCCGGGTCGCGGACGTGCAGAGTCTCAAGCCGAGGCTGGGGTTCAATCTCGAGGCGCGTCAGACCATCGGCGTCGGCGGCCTCAATGAGTCCATGTTCCTGAAGGCCGGGCAGAACCTCACGGTACTGGACGAACTCCACCGGGCAATCTCCGAAGCACGAGACATTGACAGTTCTTTGGCCGACGTGCGCGCCGGCCGGAATACCCAGAGTCTATCGTGGCTTCCGTGCCGAGCCAAGACGACTTTTGACATCCTTCAACCGGATGCGCAAGCGGCCGGGACTGGCCATATCGTTGCAGGTCACGGAGGCAAATGCCCGGATCGCTTGGAGCATCTCAATGAAGGGCCGGACCGTCCTGTTCGTTTGTACCGGCAACACCTGCCGCTCTCCCATGGCTGAGGGCCTGGCCCGCCATCTCATTGCGCACGGGCTGCTGGAAGGGGACCGCAACTGGCAGATCCAATCCGCGGGCGCCTGGGCCTCGCTGGGCAGCCCCGCCACCCCCGAGGCCGTCCACGCCATGGCCCGCCTGGAAGTCGATATCTCCACCCACCGGTCTCAGCCCCTCACCCGGGATCTCATCGACTGGGCGGCCGTGATCATCGGCATGTCGCAATCCCATCTCGACCAGGTGCTCGAACTCGATCCCGGCGCGGGAGACAAAGTCATCAGGCTCGACCCGGAGCGCGACATTGAAGACCCCATCGGCCAGCCGCAGGAGGTCTACGATCAGACGGCACGGGCGATCAAACGACTGCTTCAGGCGAGATTGAAGGAACTGGCTCGGTGAAGATCTTCGTTGGAGCGGATCATCGGGGCGTCAAGGGAGCGCTGGAGGTCGTCGAAGTCCTCCGATCGCTGCACCACCAGGTTGAGTACGTCGGCAACCTCGACCAGACTTCCGTGGACTATCCCGACCAGGCCTACCTCGTCGCCATGGCCGTCTCGATGGGACGCGCCGATCGCGGCATCGTGCTGACGGGAAGCGGCATCGGCACGTGCATCACGTGCAACAAACTTAAAGGCATCCGCGCCGTGGTCGGCTACGACCCGTGGGCCGCCGAGATCAGTCGAGCCCATCACAATTGCAACATCCTGTGCATTCCCGCGGATCTTGTCGGTCCGAACGACCTGCGCAAGATTGTCGAGAAGTGGCTGGACACCGAGTTCGAAGCCGGCCGCCACGAACGGCGCCTGCGCAAGATGCGCATGGTGGAAGAGGGTCAGGACCCGACGGGCTATCGCGACGACTCCTGATTGACCGTGCTGCGTTCGTCCTCGTCGAGATGGGTGTGCACGCGTGTTGTTCCATCGCGCCTGAATTCGACGACGGTGGCGCCGTGCGCGGCGGTGACGTAGCGCTGCCGGTCGGCCAGTTCGTCCTGCCAGCGATCGCCGATGAGTCGCCCCCCGGCGGTGCTTTGGAGAATGATGTCCGGATTCACCAGTCGCACAAATTCCGCGCTCATCTCCGACCAACTGCCGTGGTGCGGCAGTTCCATGATCGAGCAGGCGAGATCGTTGGCGCTGAATTGCTCCATGACCTCGACCATGCCGGCGTTCTGAATGTCTCCGGTGAGCAGGATGCGATGCGACCCCGTTTCAACGCGGATGACCATTGACGCCTCGTTGCTCGTGCGATAGTCGCCATCCGGCCGGGGATGCAGCCAGGTCCAGCGCGCCCGCCCGTAGCCCGCTTCATATCCGGCGTCGGCGATGATGAGTTGCACCCCCAGCCGCTCGGCCTCATTGATGACCAGCGCGATCGGACCCAGCGGATCGGCCTGAGACTGGTTCATCATGTCGGTGGTGATGACCAGCCGCCGCGTGTGCAGCTCGCTCATCACTTCGATCGCCGCGGCGAAGTGATCGACGTCGCCATGGCTGAGTATGAGCGTGGACACGTCGAGAATCCCCAGGCGGCGCACAGCGGGGATGATGGTCGAATCGCCAATACCAAGGTAGTTGCCCGAGCCCGCATCGAACATCACTGCTTCGCCGCCACTCTCGATGATGTAACACGACCCGTTGCCGACCGCGAGCATGATGATCCGCGAGCGGTCAGGCGTGGGATCGATCCACTTCGGCAGGTACGGGCGCAGGAGCCACGCGCAAAGCAACCCGATCACGAGAGGCGCCGCCCACCGGCGCCACCGGCCGGCAAACGCATCGACGGGAAAACGAATCCACCACACGATCGCTCCCGTCGTCGCAATCGTCCACAGGACACCGGGCGGCTGAACGGGCAGACTTGAAAGCGGCAGGCGATCGACGCGATCGACCAGACCGATGAGGCCATCGGTGGCGATCGCCAGCACCGGCGCGAGAATCACCCCTACGCTGGGCAGGATTACGGCCGTGAGCGCCTTGAGATAGCCCGCAGCCAGCGCGATGTGCGTGAGCAGCATGGCCGGCAGCGTGGCGAGCGGCGCCAGGGGGCAGATCACGCCGAAGTGGTGCGCGACCAGCGGCGTCGCCACCAGCCAGGCCACCAGCGTGGCCGTCACGATCGTCTTGCACTGCTCGAAGATGTCATCGGCGGGGGAGAGCAATTCGGCATCGCGCGGCGCGCCGAAGAGCCGTTGGCGCAGGTGCGGCGTGAGAGCGATGAACGCCAGCACCACGCCGAAACTCAGTTGTGCACCCGGCGCGATGATCTCACTGGGTTTCCAGAGCAGCACGGCGATGGCGCTGACAGCCCAGAGGTTGAGGTGGTCCAGCCGCCGTCCGGCGACCCCCGCGCCCAGGAACGCCAGCACCATCACCCCCGCGCGCCACACGGGAATGCGCGCGGGCACAATGACGAGGTAGGCGATGACCAGCAGTGCGATGACCAGTCGCTCGATCGCGGGCGGCCAGGAGAACAGGCGGACAATCAGCAGGCCGGTGAGCACGAGAATCGCCAGGTGCATGCCGGAGATCGCCAGCAGGTGCGCGAGCCCGACGCGCGTGAATGATTTGTCAAGTCCGTCGAGACCCGGACCGCGTTCGCCAAGCATGAGCGCCGCGAGCAGCGCATCGCGCTGGGTCTCGTCCGTTTCGGGCAGGTCCTGGCGAATCCAGCCCGCGGCCTTGGCGCGCAGATCGCCTTGCCAGCGCCGCAGTCGCCAGAGCCACTCGCTCTCGACGCCGAGTTCGACGACGCTCTCGTCGGTCGCCACGTCGAGCAGACCCGCCAACCCCTGGGCGCGGGCGATTTGTGCGAGGTCAGTTTCGCCCGGATTCATCGCCGGCGGAAAGGCGCGGACCATGCCGATGAGTTGCAGGCGATCGCCGATGTTCCAGTGGTAGCCCGGCCCGTTGACGCGCGCGAGCACGACGCCGTTCATGGGTTCGCTCTGGCCGTCGCTGCGGATGGCCCGCTGCGCTTCGAATCGAAAGACGGTGATCGGCTCCTGGAAGCCATAGCGGCCGAGTGAGCCGCGCCCCGGCGTCTTGACCGTCGGCGGGCTGGCGATGCGTCCCTCGATGTGCCAGAGGTGGTCGCGGTCGGTAACCATGGCCGCGAGCGAGCCATCGTCCACCCGATGCTCGCGCAGACTCGCCCAGCACATGCTCAGCAGAAGCAGCGCGATCGAAAGGAGCACCGGCGCCGGGATCGGCAGCGTGCGGCCGCGCCAGTGGGCGAGGAGCACGGCGCCGCTGGCCGCCGCGGCGATGGCCAGCCAGGGCCAGAGCGTCTGGACACTCACGAGGTTGGCGATGAGTACGCCGGCGCTGAGCAGGGCCAGCACGATCACGGGCCGGCGCGAGACCGGCGCCGCATTCGAGGCGGCGGGCGCAGTCAGCGCGGCCTCAACGCCCATCACCGCTCTCCGCGATGCGAGTTGGAACGGGGATCGGCGGGTTCTTCGAGCCACCCGCGGCGCCGGCGCGCCACGTCAGGCGCACGCGCCAGATCGTCGTGGTGATCTTCCAGCCGGCACGGATCGAGCCGAGGATCGAGCCGCTGATCTTGCTGCGGCCGTGGCGGCGCCGGTGGTAGGGGACATCGATCTGTGCGACGTGCCGACCCAGCATCGCGGCCTTGGTCTGCATCTCCACGGTCCAGCCCCAGGTGCGGTCGGTCATGCCCATGGTGCGCAGCGTTTCCCAGCGAACGGTGCGCATCGGGCCGAGGTCGCGGTAGCGCCGACCTGTCGCCAGGAGCATCATGCTCGTCGCCACCACGTTGCCGACTCGCTGCACCATATTGAGTGCGCCGGGATCAGCGCGATTCGGTCGACACCCGATCGCCAGATCATGATCCGTCAGCGCGTTGATCAGCAGCGGCAGCGATTCAGGGTCATCGGCGAGATCGGCATCGAGAAACGCGATGGCGTCAGGCGCATCGGGTTGTGAATCGATCCACTCCAGCGCCTTGAGACACGCGCCGCCGTAGCCGCGTCGGGGTTCGCGCACCACGATGGCCCCGCGCTGCTCGCACAGGTTCGGCGAGCCATCCGTCGAACCATTGTCGCCCACAACGACCCGGCGGATCACGCCGCGATGCCGCAGCGCATCGAGGGCGTCAAAGAGCGGGCTTACATTGGCCGCCTCATTGAGCATCGGGATGACAAGATCCACGGTCATCACGGGAGCAGCGTACCCTAGCGATCTGCGGCCGCCTCCGCTATCCTCGGTTGCTCCCTTCGAAAGGACCCATCGCGTGCGACCGCGCGTCAAAGTCGGTGACAGCGCTCCTGATTTCACTCTGCCCGACGCGCAGGGCCGGCCGGTTCGATTCCACGATCTGCTTGGCCAGGGCTGCGTGGTGCTGTTCTTCTACCCCAGGGACGGCTCGCTGGGCTGCACACAGCAGGCGTGTTCATTTCGAGATGCGTACGAGAAGCTGACCGATGCCGGCGTGACGGTCGTGGGCGTCAGCGGCGACTCGAGCGAATCGCACGAGACATTCGCCCAGCGCAACCGCCTGCCCTACACGCTGCTGAGCGATCGCGAGGGCGATGTGCGAACGCTTTTCGGCGTGCCGCGCACGTTCGGCCTGCTGCCGGGGCGGACGACGTACATCATCGACCGGCGCGGCGTGGTGCGGCACATCTTCGATTCGCAGTTCCGGCCTACGGCACACGTCGACGAAGCGCTGCGCCTGGTCAAGAAGCTCAACGACGATGCGCATCTGGAGTGAGTGGAGCGTTCAGTCCGTGATCTCCAGTTGCATCACATTGCTGGTGATCGGTCCGCGCGTGGGGTCGCGTGGGTCGAGGGCCTGGAGCCAGAGGTGGCTGCGCGGAATGCGGGTTGGAATGTCGACGGTGAAGTGCGCGATGTGGTCGGCGTCCGTGGTTGCATGACCGAGGTTGTAGATGCGTTGATCGAGGTCGATGCAGATGCCCAGTTGCTGGATGAAGGTGCAGCCGTTGCCGGTGATGGAGCCGAGCAGGTGCACGGCACGGCCCGGCCTGCCGCCGCCGACGGTGAAGTCGTAGGACTGGCCGGGGGTGATGTTGTAGTTCTGGATGCGCTGCGCGAAATCGAGCAGGAGCGGGCTGCCGCCAAAGACGCGCACGCCGTCGCTGCGCGAACCGAGGATGAGATCGTCCGCGCCATCGCCATTGACGTCAGCCATCGCAATCTGATCCGCTGAGTTGAGATCGCCGCTCGCTCCGACTACGGAGTGCAGCACGCGGCCGGTGAGGGGGTTGACCACATCGATGCCGAAGATGCCGCCGTATCGCGCGGCGGCGAGGTCGGGGCGGCCGTCGCCGTTCACGTCGCAGAACAGCAGAATCCGTCCCCAGTACGTTCCGGGGAGTGGCGCCAGATACGAGGCGACGGTTTCGCCTGTCGCGCCGGAGAGGATCACGATCGTGTCATGACTCGACATCCACATGGCGACATCGGGCACATCGTCTCCGGTGAGATCGACACCGGCCGCAAGCCCCGCGCCGGCGACGACCCCGTCGGGCTGGATGACCTGCCACAGCGCCTTGCCGTTGGCGCCGGAGACGGCGAACTGCCGGCTGGTGAGGAAATTGCCGTAACCTCCCTGAAAAGTCGCGAGAATCAAGTCGGGCACGTGATCGCCGTTGAGATCGCCGGTTCCGGTCATGCGGCGCGTCGACCAGCCGCCCGGCGGGTCGATGGCAAGCAGCAGATCACCAGTGGCGCCGCTGCGCACATAGGTCAGTCCGCGCGATTCGAGCTTGCCGGTGTAGGCGAAGTCATCAACGTGATCGCCATTCAGATCGCCGAGGCGCGCCACGTCGTAGCCGAGATCTTCCCACTCCCCGCCGATGTATTGCCGAATCACCTCACCGGTACGTCCGGAGTAGATCTGTACGACGCCGGCGTATTGTCTTGCTTGGTGCAAGCCGAGAAGCACATCGTCGCGCCCATCGCCATCGAGATCGGCGATGAAGGTCACACTGGCTTCGGGCACGGGCTGTCCTTCCTGAGGCTCCGAACCGAGCACGCTCCAGATCAGCGAGCCATCGCGACCGCGGTACATGGACCAGCGGCCGACCCAGTCGCCATCCTGCTTCACGCCCGGGTCGCCAACAAAGATGTCGGGAAGGTCATCGCCGTCAACGTCGCCGCCGCTGGCGAGGATGCGCCCGAAGCTGAATGAACCCTGCGGCGGCACAATCGCGTACGGCAGGCCATCCTGCGCAATCGCTGAGGTGCAGAGCGCCGTTGCAGCAACTGCGGTGAACAGATTGGCGGTCGTGCGCGTGCGTCGAGTGAGTGGCTGCACCATGCGTCTCCTTCGAAGTCGGGCTTAGTCGACGACGTCGAGTTGCATTACGTTGCTGGTGATTGGTCCGCGCATGGGGTCACGCGGGTCGATGGCCTGGAGCCAGAGGTGCCCGCGCGGGATGCGGGTCGGAATGTCGACGGTGAAATGTGCGACTCGTTCGGGATCAGTGGTCGCTGTGCCAAGTCGATATATGCGTTGATCGAGATCGATGCAGATGCCCAGTTGCTGGATGAAGGTGCAGCCGTTGCCGGTGATGGAGCCGAGCAGGTGCACGGCGCGGCCCGGCCTGCCGCCGCCGACGGTGAAGTCGTAGGACTGACCGGGGGTGATGTCATAGCTCTCGCGGCGCTGGGCGAAGTTGAGCAGCAGCGGACTGCCGCCGAAGACGCGCACGCCACCTCCGACCGAGCCGATGATGAAGTCGGCGGCGCCGTCGCCGTTGACGTCCGCGACGGCCATTTCGTTGCGGAAGTAGTAGGAGAACCAATGATTCGAACTCAACCCCTCAACCCAGTGAAGGACTCGGTCTGTGCGCGGGTCGACGACATCCAGTCCAAATCGCTCGTTCTGCAGTCGCATGCCGACGAGATCGAGCCTGCCATCGGCGTTGACGTCGGCGAGGGTCATGTTCGAGCCCCACTTGTTGCCGACACTCGGCGGAAGGTGGGACGCGACAATGCGCCCGTCGGCGCCGCTGATGGCCACGATCGTCTCGCCGGGCCCCCGACGCGAAAGTACGTCAGGGACGCCGTCGCCGGTCAGATCGGTTCCGGTGGTGATGTTGTATCCGAACAACCCTTCCACTTGCAGATTCTTCCACAACAGTTCGCCCGTGCGCCCGGAGAAAGCGAACACTTCGCCCGCAGGTGTACTGCCATTGAGAATCTTTCTGGTTCCCACAACAATGTCCGCGACGGTGTCGCCATCGAGATCGCCGCCGTCGCGCACCTGACGTGCCGGAAAGCGACTCGCCGGACTGTGCAGCAGCGGTTCTCCTGTGGCGCCGTCATAGACCACGACCGAGCCCGGCGTCTGCTCGTCGGTGATGATGGAGAACTCGGGAACCCGATCGCCGTTGAGATCGCTCAGTCCGGTGACATCCAGACCGAGGCGATTCTCCGGATTCACTCCGGTGTATGCGAAGATGAGGTCACCCGTGCGACCGGAATAGACGTACGCCGCGCCGCGAGCTTCGTCAGCGTTGGGCGTGCCGACTATCAGATCGGCGCGTCCGTCGCCGTCGAGGTCTCCCAAAAATGCGCCGAAGATTGCGTACTCCCAGAAATAGGTGAATGGTCGCTCTCCCGTGACGCTCCAAATCAGCGAACCATCGGCGCCGCTGAAGACGAACCACCGGCCGACGATGCCGCTCGGGTTCGCATACGCTGGATCGGCCACAAAGATGTCCGCCTTGCCATCGCCATCGACATCGCCGCCGCTGGCGACGCCGCGGCCAAAATCGACTGAACCCTCGGGTGGGACAATGGTGTACGGCAGGCCGTCCTGCGCCTCGGCGCGCTGGGCGCCTGATGCACAGACCAGCAGGCTCGCCACGCCAAGGGAGAGCCATCGCACCGCTGGAATCTGATCGTGCTGCGTCATGAACCGTCTCCTTCGAAAGGACTCCGTTCAATCACCCCACCCCGACGCCACGAACCGGAGGCGAACAACTTCAGCCCGTCGCAGGCCCCATGAGCCTGTCAGTTGACCATCTTAATGAATTGTCGCGTCAAACGCAAGAGAAAAGAGAACCCCACGGGATGGGCGAAGAGATCGCCCGACCCAATGTCTACCCATTCGCTCACTGGCGGGGTCTCGGTTCCGAGAACTTTTGGAATTGAAGTCACAACCCCGCCGGACCGGCACAGCGCCCGCCAGTATACTGCGCCTGTATTCGTCCGATGTCGCTGCTCAGGAGTTCATGATGCCGCTTCTCGATCTTCGTTCGCAGGCTGTTCGTCGCAACTCGGCCGAGATGCTCAAGCACCTGCAGTCGTTCGAACTCGATCTCAAGTTCTCCGCGGGGATCTGGTTCTTCTCGCCGGCGCACAGCCGCTTTCACGCCAAGTACCAGCCGGATCGCACCATCGAGGAGCGCCTGGACATCGCGGCGACGCTCGCGGACCACGGCCTGAGCGCGCTCGAAGCGCATTACCCCAACGAGATCAACGAAGACAACGCCGACCTGTGGAAGGCGTTCAGCCGCGATACGGGCATTCGATTGCTGACTGTTATTCCGCTGCTGTTCTGGGATGAGCAGTTTGAATGGGGGTCGCTCTCAAGCCCGCTCAAGCAGCCACGGCGCAATGCGATCGAGCGCACCAAGGGCGCGCTGCGGATGAATCGTCAACTCGATACAGACTTTGCCGTGGTGTGGCCGGGCATCGACGGGTATGAGAATCCGTTCGGCGTGGATTTTGCCGCTATGCGAGGTCGGTTTGCTGAAGGGTTGGCCGAAGCGATGGATGCCGAGCCGGGCGTGCGCATTGCGTTCGAGCCCAAGCCCTACGAGCCGCGCGGCCGCATTCTGTTTGGCACGACGCCCGAAGGCGTGCTGCTCGGCCATCAGGTTGAATCGATGCTCAAGGCGAAGGAGAATCGCCGCCTGCTTGATGAGGGTCACAAACTCGTGTGCATGAATCCAGAGGTTGGACACGTGCTCATGGGCTTTGAAGATCTCGCGTATGCGTTCAGTTGGCCGCTGAGCGAAGGGCGCTTGGCGCACAGCCACTGGAACAGTCAGCCGCTTGGCAACTACGACCAGGATCTCAACGTCAGCGTGCTCTCACCCGAGCAGACCGAAGCGCTGCTGTACACGATGAAGATGTATGGATACACCGGCTACTTCGGCATCGACATCAACCCCGAGCGCATGCCCGTCGAGATCGGCTTGCGCAACTCAATGGATGCGATCCGGGCCGCGAACGACCGGATCAACAATGTGGATCACGAGGCGATCCTGTACTCGCACGAACATCCAGATAAAGCACGCGGCTGGCTCGAGGCGCACCTGATTCGTGCGCGTGCGGGGAATGCTCAGCAGCTGCGACCCCTGAAGCGACCGCTTTAGTGTGTACTGAGGAATCAACTTGACGATTGGGCGTTGTCACCATATCTCAGGACTCCGATGAACCGACACAGCCCACTTTGTCGTGCAGTCAGAGCCGTTCATCGTACCTCGCTATTGCTCAAAGTCGTCGTCGCCGTCGTGATCTCCGGTGTCACCGCGTGCAAGTTCATGTACGATGCATGCGGACGGGGCGTGCTTGGCTGGCTTGCGATCGAACCAGTTGTATGCGTTGTCCTCATTCCTGTTCTGTTCATTGGCTGCGTTGCCAGCCCTGACCGGGCATCGCGTGCGGTCTTGGGTGCATCCGGATTCGGTGCCGCTCAGATCGGCGCCATCATCGGCGTGTGCATCTACACTGGCGATCCGATCTCGTCGCTCGCGGCGCTGCCGATGTCGTGGTTCATTTGGGCGATCAATCCCTGGGGACTCCTTGCATTCCTGGCGATGATCCTCTCCGCCATTGCTGGCTCCTTCGGCGGGAAATGGCTGCTCAGACGAACGCATATTCAAGCCGGTATCTGTAGTTCGTGTGGTTATGACTTAACCAATCTGGCAAGCGCGCGATGTCCAGAATGCGGGCAACTCGTTGACTCAATCACACCGCGAGACCACAAGTGCCAGTCTACTTCCGAGCACCAGAAACATCATGAGTGGCCATCCTGACTTCTCGCCATTCGCATCGGCACCATGGAGTTGCTCGTTTCCTCCCGAGCACGCGCCCCGGAGACGCCGCCGGGCAGTGTCACCGCCGCGTAGGGTAGAACCCTGTACCTGGCGCAAAAACTGCCAAACTGCGGAAACCGCCGCAGCACCTTTCGCATCAGATACGAATGATGAACACCAGCCCGGCGTCCGCCGTCGGGCCCGGTCCGCGGTCGGTGGACTTCCAATCGACGCACCAACTTTTTGAAACGGGAGAACATCAAACATGACGTTGAAGCCTTTGTCCCTCGCCGCCGCCGGCCTTGTTGCGCTCGGCGGGACCTCCATCGCCCGGGCTGCGCTGCCCCCGTGTGGAGCCAATGGCGGTAACCCGGCCCTGGCCTTCGCGCTGGACGGCAGCCAGTTGTTCACCTGGCGGGGGACGCCTTATCCGAACTACTTCGTGACGATGGGTCTGAAGAATCTCGACGTCCCGGGGTTCATGCTCATGGAGAGCGGCGGCAACCTCATCGCGTCAAAGAATGAGGGCTGCTCGTGGTCGATCGTGGCCACACTCGGCTTTGACGAGTGGCCGCTCAACATCGCTCCGGCGCCGGGCGGCGGAGCCTATGCCTTTGGCGTCAATCGCGAAACGCTCTATCGCGTCGATTATGTTGGCCAGCGATTCCAGGCGACCCGGCTTCGCGCGCCCGTCGGCAGCATCCTCGGCCTCGGCGCCGACCCCTTTGACGCACGCCACGTTCGACTCTCGTCGGACCGCGGCCAGATCTATGACTCGACCGATGGCGGCGTGTCGTGGAGTCCCATCGGCGTGGCGCCCCCGGCCGGCAGTCTCACTTATCGCATGGCGTTCGACCCGAACAATCTCGATCACGCCGTGTTCGGCGCGGCCCGGGACGGCGGCTGGGTCACGTTTGATGGTGGTCAGCACTGGGCGTCCTGCCTCGGTCTGTCCGAGACAGAGGGCCCGGTGAATCTGTTCAACGCCGTCATCTCTCCCGTCAACTCCGACTATGTCTGGGTGATGGCGCTCGATCTCGATCAGGCGGACGGCGGTCACCCGTCCGGCGGGAAGCACTTCTACCTGTCCACCGACGGCGGGCAGACCTTCGAGCCCAAGGTCGACAATGGCCCTGACGTGACAATCACCAATGGGCCGGAGATGACCTGCCACCCCACGCGCCCGACGACGCTCGCGTGGGCGTGGGGATCGCGCTTCAGCGGCATGTATGTCTACCAGTACGACGCCGCCATCGACCGCCTCAAGACGGCGTTCAAGCCCGGGTACATCGGGCGGACGGTCGAGTACTATCGCCGCGACCCGCGGCATCTCTACGTCGGACTCGAAGCCCGCTGACCGCCTCGGTTCGCGGCTCAACTGAGTTTGCCCGAATCGCGACCCGTCCACTGGCGGGTTGCGTTCGTTTTCGCAGGGACGCTCGCGCATCCGTGGTTTTTCGGGCCGTTGCTCCGGTACGATGTTGGGAAGCCATCGGCAGCGCCGCGACCGGCCGTCGGTGACTGCCAAACGTCACCGGAGATCCTGCCTCGTGAACGAACCGAATCACGCACCGCTTCTCCTGGGCATCGACATCGGCACGACGGGCACCAAGGTGCTGCTCGTCGATGGACGCGACGCGAACGCATTTGTCCATCGGACAGTCGAGTATCCGCTGCACATGCCCCGGCCCAACTGGTGCGAGCAGGATCCACACGATTGGTGGCGTGCGACGGTGCAGGGCGTGCGGCAGGTCATGGAGACGGAGCGCGTCGATCCCAAACGCATCGCCGCGATCGGGCTGAGCGGGCAGATGCATGGCCTGGTGACGCTCGACGGCGCGGGCGAGGTGATCCGTCCGGCGATTCTGTGGAACGATCAGCGCACTGCGGCCGAGTGCGACCTGATCACACGCACGATCGGGCAAGAGCGACTCATTCAACTCACCGGGAACATCGCGCTGACCGGTTTCACGGCACCCAAGATTCTCTGGATGCGAGAGCATGAGCCGGAGGCGTATGCCCGCATCGCCTCGATTCTGCTGCCCAAGGATTACATTCGCTATCGCATGAGTGGGAAGCGCTTCACTGACGTGGCCGATGCATCCGGAACCCTGTTGCTCGATGTCGCGCACCGCGCGTGGTCGCGCGAGGTGCTCGAAGCGCTGAACATTCCCCAGGGCTGGCTGCCGACGGTGACGGAGTGTGATGTGGCATCGTCGCGATTAAGCGCCGAAGCTGCGCGCGAACTCGGACTGCTCGAAGGCACGCCCATCGCGGCCGGCGGCGGTGACCAGGCGGCGCAGGCGGTCGGTTCGGGCATCATTGACGAGGGAACCGTGTGCGTCACGATCGGCACATCGGGCGTCGTCTTTGCGCCGAGCCACACCTATCGGCCCGAGCCACATGGTCGCTTACATGCTTTCTGTCACGCGGTGCCGGGCATGTGGCACCTCATGGGTGTGATGCTCAGCGCGGGTGGCAGTCTGCGCTGGTTCCGCGATCTGCTCGGCGATGAGTTCAACGAGCATTCGTGTTATCTGGGCAAGGATCCCTACGACCTGCTGACCGAGGAGGCATCGCCTATTGCACCTGGCGCCGAGGGACTGATCTTCCTGCCCTATCTCACCGGCGAGCGCACGCCTCACAACGACCCGAACGCGCGCGGCGTGTTTTGTGGCCTGTCGCTCACCCATCGCCGACCGCATCTCGCGAGAGCGGTGCTCGAAGGCATTACGTTTGGCTTGTGCGACTGCCTCGATCTGCTGCGCGAGGCCGGTGTGCAGCCCACGGAGATTCGCGTTTCCGGCGGTGGAGCCCGAAGCGCGATGTGGCGGCAGATGATTGCCGACGTGTTCAACGAGCCTGTCACGACGTGTGATTCGCCTCACGGAGCGGCGATGGGGGCCGCCCTGCTCGGCGGCGTCGGCGCGGGCGTGTTCAGGAGTACGCCAGATGCGGCGCGACTGGTCCAGACCCATGCCCAGCGCACGGCGCCCGGGCCTGCGGCGTTGGCTTACCCCGATATTCGCCGCCGCTATCGATCGCTCTACCCGCTGCTGCGTCGCAATTTCTGACCGGTTGGATTTGCAATGCTGGCCATACGCGCTTGGTTATCGCACCTTGCCGGAGGTTGCCTGACGGAAATCGCCGGGGCGATCAATGTGGATGAACTTCACCCCCCATCCTGATTGATTCAACGAAATCGGGCTTTCGATCCAGCCGATGGAATCGGTGATGCTCCGGTTGTTTCTGACCCGAGCGGCATTCATGGGGGTGGGGGCCATGGCCAACGGCAAACCCAGAGATCTTCTGCTCAGCGAGTTCGCGGACGATCCGGACATGCAGGATCTTGTCGAGCTGTTCGTCAATGAACTGCCCGAGCGCGTTGCGGTGCTGCGCACCGGACTGGAGTCCAACGCGCTCGAGCAGGTGCAGCGCGTGGCGCACCAGTTGAAGGGCGCCAGCGGGGGGTATGGCTTTCCGCTCATCGGAGACTGCGCCGCGCGAGTCGAGTCGGCGGTGAAAACTGGTGCCGCCATCGACCAGATTCAGCGCTGCGTCGATGAACTCACCGACTTGTGCAAGCGCGCCGCGGCCATTTGACTTCATTTCAGACCGATATGCAGGACCAGTGCTCAACATGACCGGAAGTACGCACGAACGATATCGGGTGCTCATTGTCGACGACTCCGTCGATATCCACCGCCTGCTGAAAATCAGGCTGCGCGATCAGAACCTCGACATCCTCACCGCGTCCAATGCAACGGAAGGCCTGCGCCTGGCGCGCGAAGTGCTTCCGGAACTGATCCTGCTGGACATCGACTTGCCCGACAAATCGGGCTTCGAACTTCTTGCCGAGATCAAGGGCGACCCGCATACGCACGATCTCGCTGTGATTTTCGTCTCCGGCTCGGTTGACAGCGAGGACAAGGTGCGCGGCTTCGATCTGGGAGCCGTGGACTACGTGACCAAGCCCTTTGACATGGCTGAACTGCGCGCCCGCGTTCGATCAGCCCTGCGCACGCAGCGGCTGGTGCGGATGCTCGCCCAGCGCGCCCACCTTGATGGGCTGACCGGTCTGTGGAATCGCGCGCATCTCGACGTTCGCCTGTGTGAATGCGTGGAGGCGGCCCGGCGGCATGGTCGCCATCTCTCGCTCGTCATGGCCGACATTGATCACTTCAAGGCGCTGAATGACACCTATGGGCATCCGTTTGGCGATCACGTCCTGCAGGAAATGGCCCGCATGTTCGAGGACGTGGCCCGGTCCGAGGATATCGTCTGCCGGTACGGCGGCGAAGAATTCGCCATCATTCTCAGCGAGACGGATCACGTCGAAGCCACAGGCGTAGCCGAACGTTTCCGGGCCCGCGTCGAAGGCGCGATCTGGCAGGAGCACGAAGACCTGCGCGTGACCGCGTCGTTCGGCGTCTCGAGCCTGTCGCTGGTGACCATCAAGTCGCCCGAGGCCCTGCTCAACTCCACCGACACCGCCCTCTACCAGGCCAAGCGCACCGGACGCAACCACGTCGTCGTCGCCAAGGCTGAAGACGGCGTGCGATTGAGTACGACACGATCGCGCACGGCCTGATCAATCCGATTGCTGCTTTGCGGCGGGATGCCCGTGCAGCCGCCGAAGTTCGGCCAGGCGTTCGCTGATGCGCGCCTCCAGCCCGTTGGTTGTCGGTTCGTAGTACACCTTGTCCACGCCGAGATGTTGCCCCGGCACAACGCCGCCCTCGTGATCATGGGCGTAGGCATATCCTTCGCCGTGCCCGAGTTTGCCGGCGCTCTTGTAATGCGTGTCGCGCAACTGGCGGGGTACTTCGACCGTGCGGCCATTCTTGACGTCGCTGCATGCATTCCAGATGGCCATGGCGGACGCGTTGCTCTTGGGGGCCATGGCCATGTAGATCGCCGCCTGGGACAGAGTGAGCTGAGCCTCAGGCCAGCCGATGCGCTCGACGATTTCATAAGTCGCCGCGGCCACCTGGATGGCGCGCGGGTCGGCGTTGCCGATGTCTTCACTGGCCAGGATCGCGATGCGCCGCGCGATGAACAGCGGATCCTCGCCCGCAACCACCATTCGCGCGAGCCAGTAGGCCGTTGCGTCGGGGTCGCTGCCGCGCATCGACTTGATGAACGCGCTGATGATGTCGTAATGCTCGTCACCCGTCGCGTCGTAAACGATCGCCTTGCGCTGGATGGATTCCTCGGCGATGCGAAGATCGATTTCGATGGCGTCCTGGCCGGCGGATTCGCGCTTCTCGCCACTCGCGGTGGACAGCACGGCCACTTCCAGCGCGCCCAGCGCCCGTCGCGCGTCGCCGTCGGACATGAGGGCCCAGTGATGGATCGCATCGTCGCTGACGCAGAGATCGAGGCTGCCGTAGCCGCGCTCCGCATCGACCATCGCTCGCCGCACGACCGATTCGACATCTTCCACCGTCAGGGGTTCAAAGCGAAACACCGTACTGCGACTGACCAGGGCTGAGTTGACGGCGAAGTAGGGATTCTCCGTGGTCGCGCCGATCAGGATGATGATGCCACGCTCGACATCGGAAAGCAGCACATCCTGCTGGGCGCGGTTGAAGCGGTGGATCTCGTCGAGAAAGAACACGGTCCGCGCGCCGGAGAGTTCTATGGCCCGCGTCGCTTCTTCAATGACGCGACGAACTTCTTTGACGCCGACCATGGCTGCGTTGGC
This sequence comes from Planctomycetaceae bacterium, assembly GCA_040255465.1. Classification (GTDB taxonomy): domain Bacteria; phylum Planctomycetota; class Phycisphaerae; order Phycisphaerales; family UBA5793; genus UBA5793. Next base: position 282,412 of record JBDZVA010000004.1, on the reverse strand, counting down.
GCGTTCGAAGCGGCTGCGCGTCGTCTTCGCCAGCACTTCCGCCAACGTGGTTTTGCCGGTGCCCGGCGGTCCGTGGAGGATGAGTGAGGTCAGCCGATCGGCATCGAGCATGCGCCGCAGCAGCTTGCCGGGGCCGAGGAAGTGCTGCTGTCCGACGAACTCGTCCAGCGTGCGCGGCCGCATGCGAACCGCGAGCGGCTCGACTCTGCGATGCGCCTCGCGCCGCTGCTTCTCCCACAGGTCAGACATGGTTGATTGTACGGTGGGCAGCTGATGGGAAAGCACGTGGGCAAGGCGGCCGGCGCCGGGAGAGGACGGTTAGCCACCCAAACCACCGAGCCGCAGCACGCGTCGCAAGGTCTCCACCGGCGAGTCCGTGGTCATTGCCGTATGAAACCCCATGCCGCGCGCGTTGAAGTCGTGCCGCAAGGTCTCGATGTGCCCGCGCAAGATGCGTTCGTAGTCGCGCATGACCGTCGGCGCGTGGGATCGCACAGCCAGGCCGGTTTCCTCATCGACGAACTGCCCGCCGCCCAGACCGCGCAGGTTGAGCTCTTCGGGAGTGAGAATCTGCACGGCTACGACGTCGCAACCCTGGTGCGCGATGGGATGCAGACTGCGGCGCAGCTCGGCCGGCTCGACGAGCAGATCGCTGAGAATGACCACGACCCGCCGCCGGGGAATGAGTTGCTGCGCCGCCAGCAGGCCATCGGGCAGGCGCGTCTCCCCTTGGGGCCGTGTCTCTTCGAGCAGGTGAATCACGCGGTGCAGATGTTCGAGCGTCCCGCCCGGCGGCAGCGCGCTGACAAGACGCTCGCCCGCTAGAGCGAGTCCGGCTCGATCGCCTTGCCGCACTGTCACCATCGCCATCGCGGCGGCGAGCATCGAGGCGTAGCGGTACTTGCTCACGCCGCTTCGCCCGGTGAACGCCATGGAGGCGGAGCAATCCACGATCAGTTGCACGGTCAGATCGGCAAAGCGCCGGTGCCGCCGCACGTAGAGTCGATCAGAGCGCCCGTAGAGCTTCCAGTCAATGCGACGCACATCATCGCCCGGGACGTACATGCGGTAGTCAAAGAACTCCGTCGAGCCGCCACGTTGCGGCGTCGCATGCCGACCTTGCCTCAGTCCATCCACGAGAGCACGAGCGATCACGTGCAGATCATGCATGCGGTCGATCGTCTCGAGGAACCAGCGAACGTCATCTTCTGACTGGAGCGATCGCTCAACTCGTGTGTCCGGGGATGCCGCCATCAGCCAATCTCAATGGAGTTGATGTGATACACGATTCCGCGCTGGCGCAACTGCACGATCACATCTTCGAACAGCCCCGGCTCGCGACCGACGAATTCCGGCGGACTCACGCCGGGCCGTTTGAACTTCCCTTCGACGACGCGCCGCGCCATGATGGTGTTCGGGAGAGCCGTGGTGCGTGACATCGACGTGCAGCCGCTGGTGCAATCGAACGTATCGTAGAGATCGAGGGTATGGCGCATGCGCGATTGGCCGCGACTGCCCTCGACAATGATGCGCATGACCGTCAGATCTTGCTCGCCAGGTTCGTAGGTCCACTTGGGAAAGAGCAGGGCGGTCGTGACATCAATCGGCCGGACCTTCAGGCGCTCGGCGCCGACCTCAATGGGGTCATGGCTGAACAGGCCGAGGTGGCGCAGGACGCGCATCAATTCGATGTGGCCGGGGTAGCGCAGCGTCTTCTCGACCATGTGCCGGGCGTCGATGGTTTCGGCGAGGCTGCGCAGGCCATCCGTGTTGAAGGCTTCAAGCGTTCCGAGGCCGTCGAAATCGAGCAGCTCGGGCTCGCTGAGCGCTTCGCGCACCACCACGCGGCCGTGCTCGACGATTCGGCTTGGCCGCGTGTATTCCTCGATCACGTCAGCGGGTGAGAAGCCCGCCTTGTATTCAAAGGGCCAGCGCCTTTCGCGCGGCAGGCCGCCGACGTAGATCGTCACCGAGTCGACTTCATCGAGGTGCGTTTCCGCCCACCCGACGAACATGTTGGACATCCCCGGCGCCACGCCGTTATCCACGACGGCCGTGACCCCGTTCTCGCGCGCCAGCTCATCGAGCTCCATCGCATTCTCGGGCATGAAGGAGATGTCGCAGTAGTGGCAACCCGCCTCGATCACCGCCCGGAGCGTCTGAAAACCGATCGTGCTCGACAGGGCGCCGAGAACGATGTCATACTCGCCCACCAGGTCGCGCACGCGAGTGGCATTTGAAAGATCCACTCTTGTGGTGGTTGCCGCCGGCACACGACTCTGCACGCGCTCCAGCGCCTGCTCGCGATGATCCGCCACCGTGACGCTGAATCGCGGGTCGCTCGCCAGATCCATCGCCATGACGCTGCCGACCATGCCGCCGCCAAGAATGATCGCCCTCTTCATTGTGGTGTTCCGTTGGGATTGGCCAGTTGGGTTCGTCAGGACTGTGACTGATCTTCCGTTGGTTCGTTGAGCATAGTCAGCAGGCGCGGCCGGAGGGGTTGCGTCACATCGCACACCGCGGCGCCGAACACGGCGCACGCCAGGAGCGGCTCGCTCAGCCAGCCGGTCAGGAAGAACGCGCCGGCCATGGCGACCTGCATCGGGGCGGCATCGACCAGCGGCATCGTGCCCAGCCAGGCGTGGCGCCACGGCCAGCCCTGCCAGCGCAGCCCGCTCGCCAGGCCAAACCACCGCGCATCGCCGCCCACAAGCACCGCCAGCACGAGCGGACCAATCAGCGTCGGCGTCATCAGGTCGGTGTTGACGAGCAGCAGCGCGGTCAGTATCGATGGCAGGACAATCATGCGCAGCGCGTGGCGCGCACGCAACGGCAGCAGTTTCAGCGCTACGCCGACCACGACGGCGATGAGCAGCGCGGGAGTGAAGTCGGCCGCCTGGGCCGAACCGGATTGTGCCGCGGCGATCACGCCGGTGATCAACGCCACGAAGCAGGCAAACCAGATGACGAACGCAATATCCGTCAGTCGATCGCGAATACCCAGCGGAAGGAGCACTGCGGGCTGGGTCGTCTCCTCGCCGGGTTTGAGGGGAAGAATCACGTTCGTGCCGACGGCTGCAAAAGTCAGTCCCAGTGCGATGGCCTGCATTCGCGAGCCCTGGAAAGCAAAGACAACCGCCAGACCGACGATCCCGCAGGTGACCACGATCATCCACAGTGCGGCGAATGTGCACTCTGTCCAGGACGCCGGTCGGCGCGAGCGGGGGGCCGCCGCCACGATCAGCGCCAGCGCGATGATTGCCGTCAGCAGCAGTCGCGACTTCTGGTGCGCGGCGGTGGCGGCATCATGGTCTTGTGTGGCGGCGTCCATCTCCGCGCGCTGCTTGCGTTGCAACTCTTCGACAGCGACCCGGGAGACGCCCGTCGCATCGAGCGCTTTGAGAGCGGCGCCGTGCTCGCTGCGAAGGTGATCCAGCGTCTGGCGCTGCATGAGTCCGCCCACGAAATAGCGCTCATGCAGATCCGGGGCGATGCGCCCGAGCAGCGTCGATCCGAGCAGGGCGCCGGCCAGAATGCCGCCGATGATTGAGGCACGCGTCAGCCCGGCACTGCGCAGCAGCAGCGTGAACAGTACTGCAGCGATTGCAGTGAGGAGGATTGCGAGGATCGGCTCCATCGCCCACATGGCGCGTCAGGACGTCCGCTTGTCGCGCGTGATCTCGGCGTAGGCGTTGTGGTTGTGGATCGATTCGAAGTTCTCACTTCGCACCTTGTACCACACAATGCGGTGGTCTTTATTCAGAGCCGTCGCCGCATCGCGCACGATGTCTTCGACGAACTTGGGGGCGTCGTAGGCCGCCTCGGTGACGAACTTCTCATCGGGCCGCTTGAGGATCGAATACAACTCCGCACTGGCCGCCTTTTCGAGGATGTTGACCACATCCTCGATCCACAGTTCGCCTTCGAAGCGGACCTCGGCCGTGATCTCGCAGCGCTGGTTGTGCGCGCCGTACTTGCTGATTTCCTTGCTGCACGGGCAGAGGCTCGCCGCGGGCGCGGCCACCTTCATCACAAAATCGTTCTCGCCGTTGCTGGCGCATTCGAACGTGACGCGGTAATCCATCAGTCCCGGCTGCCGGGAAACCGGCGCCAGTTTCTCGATGAAGTAGGTGAACTCCACGCGGATGTGCGCGTCCTTCGCGTCCAGCCGCTGACGGAGATCCTGGCACATCGTGACAATGTGATCGGGCCTGATGCAGTCGCGGTGCTCATTGAGCGCTTCGAGGAAGCGGCTCATGTGCGTGCCCTTTCGATCGTGGGGCAGTGAGACGTACATGTCGATCGTGGCGACGGTGGTCTGGCTCTTGCCGCAGGGCATCCGCAAGGTGATGGGATAGACGACGTTTTTCACGCCGACCTTGTCGATCGCGATACGGCGCGAGTCGGCCAGACTCTGGACGTCGGCCATCGGGGTGTCGAGCGTGGCCGCGGCCGGGCGGCCGCCTGTCGTTGGTGCGTTCATTGAAAACTCCTGAATTGGCCGCACACCACGCCCGGGCGCGGGTTCCCACCGCACGGCATCAGTCGATGTTAGTGCCAGGCGGTGAAACCATCCATGAACCACGCCTTTTGATGGCCCTGCAGCGGCCCTTTCAGGCCTTTGCCCGTGCAGATTGGGCGCGTTGCGGAGACGAGGATGAGAGCCGTAACTTATGCGTGAGCCGCCAGATGGTGCGTTGCCGGATGATGCTCCGCCCCGAAACTCCGCGCCAGACCGATGCCCAGGGCCGTGCCGAATGTTCCGGCCCCGATCGCGTCGAGCGGCATGAGTCGACCCAGAGCCCAGAAGTCCCCGGCTGCGAGCCGCGCCACCGCGTCGGTCGAACTGAACATCAGCGTCGTCAGCGCCGCCACCACGCCGACCACGAAGGGGACGACGAACAGAATCGACGCATTGCAGCGCGGCCAGATCAATCGTGTGACCATCGTCGCCAAAGTTGCGGCCGCCGCAAACCCGAACACCGTCTGTCCCTTGGCTTCCGTGCGCAAGAAGACCCATCCCAGCGCCACGCCCAGCACGATGTTGGTCGCCAGCGCTTTGATGCTGCTGGAGCTGAAACGGTTCTCCTGATTTGGATACTGGTTCGGGCTGAGTTTCACGTGGAGCACCATCAGGCACGCCACGGGGATCGCCCAGAAGCACATTTCGATGACGAACATCATGTACATGCGGCCGAACGCGCCGCCGAGGTCATCGACGTGCCGCAGGATCGCGTCGATCGGCGTGCCGCGCCGCGCGACGATCACCCAGCACAGGCCATACATCAGCATCCCGGTGTAGCGGTTGGTCACGCGGCCCACGACGAGCGAAATGACCCCGAAGCCGATCATCCCGGCAACCGCGGCGATCAGGGCCGACGCCACGGGGCTGCTCAGCACGAGCGGTGCGCCCGGCCAGCCGTCGGAGGTCCGCATGCCGTAGAGCACCCACGTCGCGACCGGCCAGGCAATGACGGCCCCCGTGACCACCGCGACCCATTGTTTCAGCGCGTTGAACATGTCCCGGAGTCTAAGGCGGCTGGTGCGTCAAACCAACCACCACGGGCGGTGCGAGTCGGTCCGAATCGAGTGCCAGATCCGGAGGATCAGCCGCGCGCGTTGCGGCACACATCGCTGCGCGCACGCTCGTCTCAAGACCCGCAGCGGATCGCTTTCCGCCCGGCGGATCTGTGCAACTGGAGGCTGCACCGAGGCAGGTCTGCGATGCACACCGGTCAGCAGTATCAGAACTTCAACTCGCCGCCGAAGAAGAGTCCTGCGAGGCGGCCGTCCCAGCGGTACGGCTGGCTGGCGTCACTTGCGTCGATGTCGATGTCGATCTGCCGGTAGCCGAACTGCAGGCCGAAGTGATCGAGCACGGTGTAGTGGATGCCAAAATCGATGTCGTAGGTCGTCATGTCGCCGTTGCTCGAACCGCCAAAGCCATACATGAGGGACACGCCGACATCCCAGCGCCCCTTGCGGGGGAACTCGGGTCCGATGCCGACCGAGAAGCGGGCGCCGCCGTTGAGTGTGCCGTTCCATTCGTCAAACGCAACGGTCGGCCCGCCGTTGATGGCGAGTCGATGGTCGACGTTGATGCCGCGCACGCCGCCGACGATCTGCAGGCGAATATCAACCGGCGTGCCGCCTTCCGATGGTCCCGAGACGCGCTCATAGATGTTGCCGAAGAAGTCGTACCCGGCCATGGCGCTGAGGCTGGTGACGCCGAAGTCGCTGGCAATCGTTGTCCCCGCCGGATAGGTTGTCCCGTTGATGAGCATCGAGTCGGTCGTCGCGAGTCCTGAACTGGTCGAGAAATCAAACGCATCGAGCAGCACGACCCAGTGGTCGTCGATGTAGAGCGTAACGTTGCCGGCAAAAGTCGGCTCGTTGTCTTCCAGTCCGAGCAGGGTATCGACGCGCAGGTCGCCTCCGCTCGTGGCCGAGCCGAAGCGCGATTCGCCGCTGAGCGCCGCCCACCACACGCCGGCGGTGGCGCGCATCTGTACCCGCGCCTGGTTCGCCATTGACTCAAGCGAGGTGTCGGGCGTCGCCGCTTCATCTTGCGCCCGCGCTGCAACCGGCAGCGCGGCAAGCACCGCGGCTGATCCCATCAAACCCACCCACGCCAGTGCTGATCGTCGCATGCGATGCTCCTACGTTGCGGCCCATTGAGTTCGACAAGAGTAGAGTCAGCCGGTGGTCGCGACCACGTTTGGCGCGCCGTGTTGGAGACTTTGCATGTGTGCTGATTCCGATGATCCATCGCCGCAATCGACCGGCTCGCTTGAACTCGCGCCGGGTTTGTTCGTGGCGGACTCCGATGTGGCCTTCTCCGCCAGCCGCGCCAGCGGACCCGGCGGGCAGAACGTCAACAAGGTGAACACGCGCATGGAACTGCGCCTCGCCGTCGAAACACTCGGCGGGCCGGGTCGTCTGTCGCACGCGGCGCTCGATCGGTTCCGCCGCCTCGCTGCCGGCCGCATCACCAAAGAGGGCGAACTCATCCTCGCCTCGGGTCGATTCCGCTCGCAGGCGCGGAACCGCCAGGCGTGTCTTGATCTGCTGCGCGAGCTGATCATCACCGCGCGCGTCGCCCCCAAGCCGCGCCGCCCGACGAAGCCAAGTCGCGGCGCCGTCCAGCGCCGGCTGACGGAAAAGAAGAACCGGGCCCAGATCAAACAGCGTCGCCAGCGCCCGTCGCGCGAGGACTGAGATCCTGGTGATCTCGATGCTCTGTTCTCGGTACTGCTGAGGGACATGGTGACTACGGTTTAGCCGTGAGTGATCCGGACACAAACCCGGCAGAGATACTCGATGCATACGGCCGCGCCCATCCCCCAACGGCTTGGGTTGTGAGAATGGGTCTCGCCGTACTGACCGCCTTCGCGCTACTCATGTTCCTTTGGCCTGCCGCGCAGCTCCGTTCGGGTATCATGTTGATTCGAGCGGCGGTGCCCGTTGCCGCAACGATGCGCTACGTCGAGTCGCGTCCGTCGAACGCCTCCGCAAGTGGGCGCAGTTACGACTTGGAGTATCGCTACCAGTTCGGTGGTCAGGATTTCACCGGTTCGCGGGTGCTCCCGGTTGATGGGGACACGTTCGAGATGACCGAGAGGGTCCATGCCGAGTTCCCAGCCGGCAGTCAGTTTGTCGCGTGGGTGTTGCCCGACGATCCGGAATTCGCCTTTGTTTATCAGGAAATCCCGGCACCACTGTTCGTGTTTCCCAGTTTGGCGGTTTCGTTCTGGACCGTCGTGGCCGCACTGCTTTCGGGTGTTGTCTTGAGACAATGGCGTCTGCCTGAGTGCTTGAGTATCAGGGCGGCATACATCCGGTTGCATGTGCTGGCGTCATCCTCGCTCATAGCGGGCAGCGGTGCGGTGTCCGTGCTCCTGCTCGTCATTCCAGTCGCACTGTATGCCCAGGCGTATTCCGGAACGGCAACGGCGGTGGGATGCGCCGTGATCGGCTTTGCGTCCTTCGCGCTATTGATCATCATTGGAATAGACGGAGCGGCGCGCCGTCGTATCGCAGATGGACTATTGCTCTACTTCGCGCCGAACAAGTCCGATACACGAGCGTATACGTGTGCACTCGTGTGCTCTGCGAATGAGCCTCCATCATATGTCACCAGCGAGCTTCATGTTCGTCTCAGGTCAACCAACACCGGAACCAATGCGTGGTTGCTGCTTGCAGATGACAAGTGGGATCTCGATGGCGAATGGACACGAGTGAATGCTGAAAAGGGCGATGGTGAACGACTGAATGATGACCATGGAGCGCCGGGAGATCAGCCTAAGACGGAAGTGATGTTCCGAATACCTGAAGAATGGTCCGATTCCGAGGGGCGAGTCTCGTCAGGTGTTGAGGTGTTCCGAAGTATCGAGTGTGTGCTGACGATTTGCAGGCATCGCTATCCGAGGCGCGTTCAGGCAAGTTGTCTTGTTCCGCCGTCGCTTGTTACCCGGTAGGCTGGTTTGACGAGTTGCTGGGATTTCGCCCAGATCAAACAGCGTCGCCAGCGCCCGTCGCGCGAGGATTGAGTCGCCTAGTACCACCCGAACGCCACGCCGAGCAGCGCGAGAAGTGCCAGGATGTGAACCACCCACACGATCGCGACCAGCATCTGCTGATTGCCCGGCGGCATGGCGACGATGCGCTTGCGCTTCGCCATCATGACCAGTGCCGCAATCCCGCTGGCGAATCCAAAGACATCTGTCGCGATGATGAATCCCGGCGCCGAACCGTTGCCGGTCAGCGGCGAGACGATGAGGGGAATGGCCAGGAAGATCGCCGCGATCCCCGAGAACACGCCCGGCGCGATCGCCGCCAGAAACCAGCGCAGCGTCACATCTACAGCGCCGACCGTCAGTCGCAGCCGATGCCGGCACTCGGGGCACACCGGCCGCGTCAGGCCGCGCACGTTGTAGCCGCACACCGGACAAGCCGCGTCGTTGGATGCGAGATACTCGAGAAGCAGTCGATCGTTGCGATTCGCTTCATCGCTTGCCGAGGACGTCGCGCTGGCTGGAGGTTGCGAATCAGTCATGAATTCTCACTATCGACGCCCGCATGAGGCCATCTTCACCCTCGCTGCCCCAAGCGTAGGCGATCGTCCCGCCCCCAAACGGCTACCATCAACCGACTTATGCCTACGACCTCCTACAGAGCCGCCTGCCACGTCAGCAACCTGCACGACACCGATGCCGCCGCGCACGAGGTCGTCACCAGCGTGGCGTCGCAGATGCACGGCGAGACAGATCTGGCCGTCGTCTTCGTCAGCGGGCACCACACCAACCGCATCGACGTTGTCACTTCGACCATCTACGACCTGCTCGCGCCATCGACCGTCATCGGTTGCACGGGTGTGAGCGTGGCCGGTAACGAGCACGAACTCGAAGATCAGCCCGGTATTGTCGTCCTGGCCCTCTCGCTGCCCGGCGTTGAGCTGCACACCTTCAGCGACAGCGACATCGACTGGCCGCGCTCCAAGGACGACCCCGAGCGCCTCCGCGCGGCGATGAAGGCCGACCACCCCGACCTGCGCGGCGTGATGCTGCTGGCCGATCCCTTTACGCCCATCATGGGTCTGCTGCCGGCTCTGTCCGAAGTCCTCGAGCGCTCGCTCGACGAGCCGGCCGTGCCGATGTTCGGCGGCGTGGCATCGGCGGGTCGCCAGGCCGGTGATAATCGATTGCTGCGCAACGACGAGATTCGCAACGGCGGCTTGACCGGTCTGAGCTTCACCGGCGCGGTGCGCATCGAAACGCTGGTCAGCCAGGGCTGCCGGCCCATCGGCAAGCCGCTCATCATCACAGGCGCCAAGCGCAATGTCATCGAATCGCTCGGCGGCAAGCCCGCGATGGCCGCTTTCCAGGAACTCGCCGTCGAACTCTCCGACCAGGAGCGCGAACTCATCCAGGACAAAGGTCTGTTTGTCGGCCGCGTCGTCAGCGAATACCGCGAACACTTCGGCCGCGGCGACTTCCTGGTGCGCAACGTCATCGGCGTCGATCGCGATCACGGCTTGCTCGCGGTGAGCGATCTCGTCCGCGTCGGGCAGACGGTGCAGTTCCACGTGCGCGACGCCCAGACGGCGCACGAGGATCTCGAGATGCTGCTGGCGGCGCAGCAGTTCGACGATGCGCCGCTGGCAGGCGTGCTGTTCACCTGCAACGGTCGGGGCACACATCTCTTCAACGAGCCGGACCACGATGTGAGCACGATCCGCCGCGCCATGCCGGGCCTGCCGATCGCGGGCTTTTCAGCCGCCGGCGAAATCGGCCCCGTGGGCAATTCGACCTTCCTCCACGGGCACACCGCGAGCATTGCGCTGTTCCGCGGGATGTAGTTCGCCGTCCGGATTGGTGTTCTGACTGGTTCGTAGCAACATCACTTCGGCTTGCTGCGAATTACTCTGGCGTTCTGGATTCGTCCGATGCAAGCACAAGGAGCACGACATGGCCAACTCAGTAGCCGCAGGGCACTTTGTTTCGTTGGTCCTGACTTCTCTCGCTATCCACGCGCCGGAAGCGTTGTCGCAAGGGGTGCCGCCTCCCGATCGCGATTCACTTGCTGCCGCACTCGCCAAAGCTGAGCAAACGCGGGCTCGCTACAGCCTTGAGTCTTCGATTACCTACCACTATGAAGTGGATGGGTTGGTGGATCAACGCACCGTTACGCGAAGGCTTGCGGATGGGAGCGGGAAGTTCCGCCGAGAGCGATGGAAAGTGAAGCCTGGAAGGTCGGTCGAACAAAAAGAACTCTCATGCTGGGATGGCAAGACCGGATCTTCCGACGGCTACCGCGTGGATAATCAAGGGCGCCCGCACTATGTCGCCTTTGCGCCCGAGACATGGGGCAACAACTACCTTGATGAGATTGAGAGTGTGCTGGGGATCGCGATCGCAGAACAAATCAGCGCGAGATCGCCTCGTTTGAGCCCCAGTGCCGCAATATCGAATCCTGATACGCCACTCACGATCGAGTCCATCTCATCAGGTGGACAAGATCTCGTACGCGTGCGAATTGTGGGTCCCTGGGGCGGTGAGGGAAACGGTTACATTTACGACTTCGATCCTGATCGCCAGTGGCTCGTCACGCGGCTCGAAATCCACGTCTATCAAACCGCCGAGCAGAGGCGATCCGACGAGTCGCGCAACATCATGATGTACACCACGACGCAAGCCGAGCAGATCGACGGCGTGTGGATGCCGCGGCAGGTCGAGATGCTCACTCGCATGGCTGAACATGCCGGTCCGGATGCACTCTGGGAAGAGTACCGGGCCACGCTGCGACTCGATTCGATCACCCTGCATCCGGAATTCACGGATGACGATTTCAGAATCTCGCTCGTCGGCATGCCCGATGGCACTTCTGTCGCGGACGCGCGCCTGGGCATCTCCTACAAGCTCGGCCAGAACCTCCTCTATGCGGACGGTGTGCTCCACGAGCTCGATGCCCCGATCGATCATGAACTGAACGCCAGCGAAGCCGAGGCGCTGCTTGCTTCCTCAAGGCCGATGATCGATCCGGAACTGGCAAACATCAATCTCAAGTCCGTCGGCGGCAATGGCCTCGCCTGGGCTGGCCGCATTGCCGGTGGGTTGACCGTCGCGATGTGCGTCGGGATCGGCTTCGTGTTGTATCGCCGCCGCGCCTGATTGGAGGTTGAAGATGCCCATCCGCACCGTCCGGCGCCTGGCTGATCGTGTCGCGGCGAATCCATCAGGCGTTCTGCTGTTCAACTTCCTGATGGTTCTGCTCGTCGGCGCCGCGGGCTTTGCCGCCTGGTATAGCCTTACATCCCAAGCGGTCCCGGCTGTTTCATATGCCGAGGCGCAGGTTGCCGACAAGCCGCTGCTGGTCGGGGAGATCCCCGTTGTGGCGCGCCACGAGTTCGTCTTTCGCAACACCACCGATGCACCATTGATCATCGACAAAGTCGAGACCACCTGCTCGTGCACGTCTCACGACGAATCGGCAGAGCCGATCGCGCCGGGCGAGAACGGGTTTCTTCGCCTGACCATGGCGATGTATCAGAGCGGCCCCAAGTCCACGCAGGTCAAGATTCACTGGTCCACCGGCGAGCAGACGATCTACACACTCAAGGGCGAAGCGCGAGCCATGGCCGAACTCGGCGCGGCAAATCGCCGCATCGACCTGCATCCCGGCGAGTCGGCCGACCTGGCGCTGTGGCTCTCGACACTCTCGACTGAAGTGCCAAAGCTCTCGGTGAAGGGAACGACGACGGACGTCACGGCCGAGCCGGCGGACTGGAAGGTCATCAGCGCCGGCGAAGTCGAAAAAGGCATCAGTCGCCGCTACGCCGCCCACGTGATCATCGTCGCCACGCCCCAAGCGTCGAAGGAAACCAATCTGGAGATTCACGTTGCCGGAGCGGAACCGATCGGCGTGCTCGTGCGGATTGTCAAGGGGTCTTTGCCCACCGGCTGAACTTGCGCTGGGTGACAAATCGGAGTCGATGTGATCTCGAACGGACCCATCAGACCGCGACGCAGCCCGCCGGGTGGCTTTACGCTCCTCGAGCTGCTGGTTGTGATGAGCATCATCTCGCTGCTCATGACAATCCTCCTGCCCGCACTCAGTCACGCGCGCGATCGGAGCCGCGATGTGAAGTGCCGGAGCAACCTGCACCAGATCGGTCTGGCCATCGGACAGTACTCCGCCGACTGGTTCGACATCGTACCGCGCGAGGGCATCGCGCCGTGGTACGACGGCTTCTCGGGCTACGAGTACATTCCGTGGATCGAAGCGATTCGCAAGTACATCATCAGCGGCCCCAGGGAACAGCTTGCCTCGCCCGTCTACCTCGATCCGGCCCACCCCAATCCGAATCATCTCGTGCACTACGTTATGAACGGCATGCGGATTCCGATTGAACGCGGTCGGTTCCAATTCACCGACGCCAATCGACGTCCCGCCGGGCCGTCATCGCAGATTCGTTTTCCCGATCGCATGATCTACATGACGGAATTCACCGACGATCGGGATAACAGCATCGCGAAGGAGGTTCACGTTTGGAATCTCAAGCAGGCTGCTGGGGTGTATGACGTCTGGAACGAGCATCACATCTTCGGCAAGGACACCAACTCCGACCCGCAGGCGATCTACGTCCGGCGCATCGGTCCCAATCGGCACGGCCACAACAACAATGTGATGTTCATTGACAGCCACGTCGATCCGCTACCGAGCGAAGAACTGCTCAAAGCGCAGCGATGGGCGGACGGCAGCTAAGAGCAGCCGGAGCCGCCTTGCTCAATGCACGCCCTGATCGGCGAGCCAGCGTTCGGCGTCGATGGCGGCGCGGCAGCCCATGCCGGCTGCGGTGATCGCCTGCCGGTACACGGAGTCCGCCACGTCGCCGGCCACGAACACGCCTTCGATGTTGGTGTTCGAGCGGTGCGGGACGGGCATGTCGACGTAGCCCTTGTCGTCGAGTGCGATGCCGGAGCCTTCGAGGAAGTTGGTCGCCGGCGTGTGGCCGATGGCGATGAACAGGCCTTTGACGTCGAGCTTGCTCTGCTCGCCGGTCTTGGTGTTCTTGAGCATGATGCCGTTGATGACTTCGTCGCCAAGCACATCGACGACCTGCGAGTTCCAGATGACTTCGACCTTGGGGCTGTCGAGCACGCGCTGCTGCATCGTCTTGCTGGCGCGGAATTCATCGCGCCGGTGAATGACGTAGACCTTGCTGGCGAACTTGGTGAGGTACGACGTCTCTTCCATCGCCGTATCGCCGCCGCCGACGACCGCGAGCACCTGGTCGCGGAACGCGGGCAGCGCGCCGTCGCACACGGCACAGGCCGAGACGCCTCCGCCGCTGCGGGCCAGGCGCATTTCGTTTTCGAGGCCGAGCCAGTTAGCGACCGCGCCGGTTGCGAGGATGACGCTGTGCGCTTTGACGGTCGCGCCCGACGACGTCGTGAGCGTGAAGGGTCGCTTCGAGAAGTCGCACTTGTCGATATCTTCGCCGACGACGCGCGTGCCGAAGCGTTCGGCCTGCTTCTGGAACTTGTCCATCATCTCCGGGCCGGTGACGCCGTCGGGAAAACCGGGGTAGTTTTCCACTTCAGTGGTGAGCATGAGTTGCCCGCCGGGCAGGACGATCGCCGGATTCTGCTTGGGGACCCCGATGTAGCAGACGGGGTTGAGATTGGCGCGGGCGGCGTAGATCGCGGCCGTCCACCCGGCGGGGCCGGAGCCAATGATGACCACCTTCTCAACGGCGTTTGACGCGTGCTGATTCATAGTTCCTCAGTGTACGAGTTGGACAGCGGGCGAGTTCGATTCCCGATCAGCGGCGCTTGGCGTCGCGAGCCATCACATCCACATTGGGGAAGAAGATGATGTCGCACTTGTCGCCGGCTACCGGATTCGGCTTGTGCACCAGCGCCTTGCCGAGATCTTCGGACTGATCCGGCCCCACCGAATACAACAGCGGCCAGAACTCGGCGAGCAGAATGCGGCCGTCGGGCGTGTCGATGGGATAGCCTTCATGGGAGAAGCGCGGATCGGTGTTGCGCACCACGGCAAAGTACAGTTTCGTGTCCACCGACCGGTACATGTCCACGAGCGTCGATTCGTAATTCACGAACGAAGGCTGGACCTGCGCCAGTCGAGCGGGCACTTCGGCCTCGCGCATTGGCGTGCCGGGAATCAGTTTGCCCTTCTCGCGCACGATGTAGGCGTGGATGCCGGCGGCGGTGGCGGTGCCGTTGAGCTGGGTGACCAGCGGGATGCGCAGGTCGAAGAGCTTCTGCAGGTCGCGGATCGGCCGCTTGACGGCGGCGTATTCGAGGTCGTCGAGCTGCTCGAACGCGGAATCGGGGGCGAGCGTACTGTGCAACGGCAGGCGCCAGCGCAGTTTCCAGTTGGCGACGGCGTCGACCAGTGCCTTGTCGACTTCCTTCCGCGAGGCGTGCTTGTCCGCCACCTGCAGCCAGAACGCCTCGGCCTGGAATCGCTTGAGCGGCGATCCGTACGAGTCGAAGGTGGCCATGACTTCAGGGAACTTCTGTTTATCAACCTTATTGTCCGGCCCGTAGATCTGCTCGATGAGCTGCTGGCCGATGAGTTCCTCGCCCGTGGGCAGTTCAATGCGATCCAGGCCGAGCCGTTCGAGTTCGAGCGAGATCAGTTTGAAATCATCAATTGAGAGCAAATCGCGGTAATACCACATGAAATCGCGAATCTCGATGAACGAGTTGAGCAGCAGGGTCATGCCGAGGTGCTTCTCGTCGTAAAACTGCCGGTCGCACAATTGCCGCGCCATGCGCGTCATGCCCAGGATCGCTTCGCAGCCGCCGCTCCCGTCGCCATTCTCCGCCCGGCGGAACGCCTCGGCTCGAAGCAGCGCCATGAGTTCGCGGTAGCGGGGCAGGTACGCCTCTTCGCGATCGAACAGCAGGTCGTCGCGCAAGTAGACGACGAAGTCGCTGATGATGAGGTCGTCACTGACGTTGTACGTGCCGTAGGGCAGGCCGAGGATCTTGCGCTGCGTGGCGTTTGAGCCGCGCTTGTTCTTCTTCAGGATGAGTTCAACGGCTTCCTGCTGATCGGGCTCACCGACCCAGCCGATCGCGTCCTTGAAGGTCGGCGAGTGCGGATCGAGACTCGTCGTCGCCGCGGCCATGCGGTCGTCGGCGATGTCGAGCAGTTCGTGGGCCTGGAAGTAGATCTTGTAGGCCCGCTCATCTTCGGAGACGGCGAGGATGGGCGCGTTGAGCTTGTCGAGATAGCGACGCTGGTCGCTCATCTGGGCCAGCGCAGAACGCGGCGACGCCACCCCCAGCAGGGTGGCTCCCGCCGCTCCGAGCAACATCGCACCAGCCGCGCGAGCAATGACAAAGCGGGGCTGAAAGGGGGAATTCGATCGACTGCGATCAGGCATGGCGGCGCGCTCCGGGAAAGGCCCGATCCGGTTGGAAGCGCCCGGCCGGGCCTGAAGTTGCGTGGATTGTCATCCTAGCATAGTCAACGGTTTCAGGCGGCGCGAGCCGGGTCGGACCTCGACGCCTCGACCCGTCTAAACTCGCCGATCCCGGACAATCTTCCGGGATGTTTCAACGCCTCGTCGAATCTCGAACAGGCTCACAACGAGCGGAGGACTGCGATGATCGTCGGTTGCCCCAGAGAGATCAAGATCCAGGAATACCGCGTGGGCATGCTGCCGGTCGTCGCGGAAATGCTCGTCCGGGCCGGACACAAGGTGCTCATCGAGCGTGGCGCCGGCCTGGGAAGCGGCTTTCCCGACGATCTCTACACCGATGCCGGCGCGTCCCTCTGCGACACGGCTGCGGAGGTCTTCGCCAAGGCCGACATGATCGTCAAGGTCAAAGAGCCCCAGAAGGCCGAGATCGCCATGCTCCGCGAGGGGCAGATTCTCTTCACCTACCTTCACCTCGCCGCGGACAAGGTCCTGACCGAGGGTTGTCTCAAGAGCAAATGCATCGGCGTCGCCTACGAGACGTTGACTGACGCGCGGGGCCGGTTGCCGCTGCTTACACCCATGAGCGAGGTCGCCGGAAAAATGTCCATCCAGGAAGGCGCCAAGTACCTCGAACGACCCTTCGGCGGGCGCGGCGTGCTGCTCGGCGGCATTCCCGGCGTCGAACCCGGCCATGTCCTCGTCCTCGGCGGCGGCGTCGTGGGAACCTGCGCCGCGCGCATGGCCGCGGGCCTCGGCGCCAAGGTCACCCTGCTCGACATCAGCCTCGAACGCTTGCGCGAACTCGACGAGTGGATGCCCGCCAACGTCACGCTGCGCTACTCCGACGCCCACACCGTGCGGGAGTATCTCGCTTGGGCCGATCTTCTGGTCGGGGCCGTGCTCATCCCCGGCGCTGCGGCTCCCAAACTGATCAGCCGCGCGGATCTCAAACTCATGCGGCCGGGTAGTGTGATCGTTGATGTTGCCGTCGATCAGGGAGGCTGCGTCGAGACGACCCACCCGACCACGCATAATGATCCAGTCTTCGAAGTCGACGGCGTCGTACACTACTGCGTGGCCAACATGCCCGGCGCGGTGGCCCGGACCAGCACCATCGGCCTCAACAACGCCACCATGCCCTGGACCTTGCGCCTGGCCAACGAAGGCCCCATCGCGCTGGCCAAGGGAAGCAAAGGCTTCGCCGACGCCATCAACGTCGATCGGGGCCGGCTGACGAACAAGCCCGTGGCCGAGGCGCACGGCCTGAAGTTTGAGCCGCTCCTCTGAACGTCCGATGGATGACCCAGCGAGAGAACTCATGCGCTGGTACCTGAGCAACGATTCGTATCCTGAGTTGCGCTCCATCGAGTCTTTCTGGGAGCGGCATGTGACGTGGTGGAAGGCGTTCGGCTCAGCGCTCAATGATCCGAAGATGTGGGGCTTTCTCTGCGTGGCCTTCTCACTGGCCTGCCTGGGCGGGGCGCTCAATCTGCTTGTGGATGTCAATGACCTGCTCGGCTCAGACGCGCTGCCCGTGGGCGTCATCGCCAATCTGCTGAGCATCTTCATCACTGTCGGGGCCGCCGTCGTCCTCTCGCTCACCTGGGGCGGCGACATCATGCGACCGCATCTGCGCCGGGTGAATCCCCGCTGCCGGACCTCGTGCCCGGAATGTGGATTCTGCCTCACGAGCCAGTTGCAGTCATCCAGGAAAGTCTTTCAGTGTCCGGAATGCGGCCAGTGGTTCAACCGCAGGCCCTTCGAGGAGCCGTTCCCATTCGACGTGCGGCCCACACCGTCGGCAGTGGCCTTCGAGCAAAATGCATCGCGTCACGATAATTCCAAATGACTTGGCGGCTTTTGGACGATATCATTGATCGTTCCGGGTGTGGCGATGGCCTCATCGCTCGTCGCCGGATCATTATCAGTTCCACATCCGCCTCATCTCGCAGGCCGACTTCGGCTGGCACCGTGTGTGCCACGGATGTGTGATACTACAGGTGACATCAAAAGCATGTTGACTCAAAAGAGAACGTTCAAGTTCGGGGACAGTGTCCTCAATACCGCACGTCCAGAGTGGGGGCCCGGCACCGTCACGCGCGCTGAGCGCGTCATGCACGAGGGCCAGCCCGCCCAGCGGCTCAACGTCCGCTTTGCATCCGTCGGCCTCAAGACCCTGCACACCGGTGTGGTCGACCTCATCTCCGCCGATGAGAAACCCGCCGCCGACAGCGTCGCTGAACGCAGCGGCTGGATCGGCGAACTCGAAGGCAACAAGCCCGCCGACGTCATGGTCCGACTTCAGGCCGACGCCTCCGACCCTTTCAAGTCGCTCTGGCAGCGGTTGCATTTCACGCTCGACCTCTACCGCTTTTCGCGCGAACCTCGCGCCCTGACCGACTGGGCCATTGCTCAGTCCGGCCTGGCCGATCCGCTCACCCGATTCTCCCGCCACGAACTCGAGACCTTCTTTGATCGCTGGGCCCGCACCCGCGACGCCCACCTCGTCGAACTGGTCCGGGAAGCCACGCGAACTGACCCCGCTCAGGCGGACCAGATCCTCGCCGCTGCGGCTCCCGAAGTTCGCCAGGTGCTCCGCCGCCCGCACGCGCGCCGCTGAGCGAACCACATCCTTGCGGTCGTTGTTTTGCCCTGAAACCGGCAGGTGCCGCCGGACTGCTGTCAATCGCGCCGCACCCGGCCTGCCCGATTCACGCCGATAACCGCGTCATTATCGCGCCTGCCGCTACAGAGCGACCGCGCGGACCCCACAAACACCTCGGTTTGCTTCCTGTTTCTCGATCTTGAGGCATGATTGCCTTGGCCTCGCACACCACAATCGAAGACAGGAAGCCCCACTCATGGACCCACAGCAACTCAATGAGAAACTCGCCCAACTTATGGACGAGATCAAGGACCTGCCGCTCGATGAGCAGGCGCGCATCCGCGACCTCGCCTCCGAGACCAAAGCCCGTCAGGACAAGATGCGCGAGACCATCTCGCAGCTCACCGAGAGCCTCGATTACCTGCGCCTCAGCGTCAAGTACCTCGTCTTCGATCTCGAAGCCACCCGCCGCGAGAACAAGTACCTTCGCGAAATGCTCGAAACGCTCACTGAGGGCCGCATCGAAGACGGCGAAGAAGAAGATATCGACGACGATGAAGAATGATCCAACTTCGGCGTGACCCCGCCGGGGCTGAATGCCTGATCGACTGAGTTTACCGACCGACTCCTTCGTTTGATTTCATCGGTGTTTCACTCCCTTCCAGCAAACACCCCGCGGTTCCAGCCGCGGGGTGTTTGTTTAAGCTTCACTTCATCGACACGAAGTGCATCACGAGCGGGCACAGGCGGGCGCGCGACGACGTGCTTGCTTGAGAGAGTGGCATCACGTGCCTACTCCGATCTGCGCACGACCTGCCCACCCGCCATCACCAGAGCCGCGGGCGCTCCCGCAACCTCGTACGCGAGCGAGCGCTCATCGCACTCATCCCAGAGCACGAGATCAGCCGCAAAGCCCGGTGCGATGCGGCCGACGCGATCGGCCAGTCCGAGTACGTGGGCGGCGTTGACCGTACACGCCGTGATCGCCTCGCCTGGCAGCAGTTTCATCATGCGGCAGGCCAGGCTCATCGTCAGCGGCACGGAGGGACAGGGCGCCGAGCCGGGGTTGTAATTGCTGGCGATCGCCACGGCCGCCCCCGCGTCGATGAGCCGTCGCCCCGGTGCGTACCGGCCGTCGGTGCAGAATCCCGAGATCGGCAGCAGCACCGCCATTGTCTTCGACTTCGCGACCAGTGCGATATCAGCCTCGGCGATCGCTTCAAGATGATCGACGCTCGCCGCACTCATCTCGATGGCCAGGCGCGTAGCGCCGAGCGAGTTGAATTGATCGGTATGAATCCGCAGCGGGCAACCGAGAGCCTGCGCCCGCTCGAACAGTCGCCGCGTTTCATCCAGCGACCAGGCGCCGTCTTCGCAGTAGGCGTCGCACGCAATGCCGGGCTGCATCTTCACAATCGCCGGAAGCGTCTCCTCGATGGTGCGCTCGACAAACCCCGATTGCTCCCGGTCGATCGCGTGGGCTCCAAGAAATGTCGGGATGATTCGCACAGCGCTGGCGCCTTCGCCTTCACTCGCCGCGCGGATCGCTTCGAGCATGCGGCACTCCGCGGGCGTCTTGAGACCGTATCCCGTTTTCACTTCTGCTGTCGTGGTCCCCAGTCCGAGCATGCGATCGAGATGCGCGATCGTCAGCGAGCGAAGTTCCTGAATGCTTGCAGCGCGCGTGGCGCGCACCGTGGACATGATCCCGCCGCCGCTCTTGAGGATCGACAGGTAGTTCTCGCCGGCGAGTCGGCGCTCAAACTCATCAAGTCGATCACCTGCCCAGCAGGCGTGCGTGTGACAATCGACAAAGCCGGGCATGAGCACGCGACCCTTCGCATCCAGCTCGTTGGTCGCTTTTGCGTCGATCCGCTCGCCGACTTTGGCGATCAGTCCATCGCGCACCAGCACATCGCCTCGCGCCAGCACACTCAGCTGGCGCAGCGCCTTGCCGCGGCGCGGCACATCGCCCGCCGCCAGCGTCACCACTCTCGCATTTCGGATGAGCCAGTCGCCCCGGTTGCTCATGATCGCTCCGCCACGCCCGCGAGCAGGTGGAGCAGCAGGTGGACTGCCAGTCTTGCCGTGCGCCCCTGCACATCGTGCGGCGGACTGAGTTCCATGAGGTCAAAGTAGCGGAGATTGTCCATCCGCCCCAGCGCCCGACAGATGAGCGAAGCCGTCACCGGCATCAGTCCCATCGGGTTGAGCGCGCTGACGCCCGGCGCAACCGAGGCGTCGAGCACGTCCAGATCAAAACTGGCAAACAGGTTTGGTGCGGCCCGCAGTTGCTCGAGCACATCCATGAACCGTTCGAGCAACTGGTGCTGGTCGCCGTCGAAGACCAGCATCGTCGAGCCGCGCTCGCGCAACCAGTCGATGTGGCGCGGCTCGTTGCTGAAGGCGCCCAGCCCGACGGTCGCGAACAACCTCGCGTCGACGACGCCTTCACCTTCCTCGATGATGCGGCGAAACGACATCCCCGAACCGACGCGCTCGCGTACGTCCAGATGCGGGTCGATGTTCAATCCGCCAAGCGTGCTGCCGGCGCTGCGCAGCCGTCGATACAGCGCCGCCACGCCGGGGTACGTCAGGTCATGCCCGCCGCCGATACAGACCGGAAGCAACCCCTGCTGGAGAATCGCATCGACGGCTTCGCTGATGCGAATGTGTGTGCGATGGATTTCATCACCGGCGGGCTCGACGTCTCCGGCATCAAAGATGCCCAGCGCGGACAGGTCATTGTTGGACACCGCATCGTGAGCCGTGCCGTATCGCGCCATCGCTTCGCGAAACGCCCGCGGCCCCTGTCGCGCGCCGATTCGTCCGCCGTTGAGGGATACGCCCGTGTCATCGGGCAGGCCCAGCAGCGCGACGCGGCAACCATCGGGCGATGACCGAATCGCCCGCGCCAGTCGACCCTCAGCCGGGTGCAGACTCGACCAGTCGAACGCCGTGGTGTGCGGGACGACCATGCGCTTATCTTGACGACACAGCCCATCGCGTCAAGTTCTGCCGGCGCGGAAGATCACCCTGTTTGCGGCTAACGTGCTGCCATGGCTGAGTCTCTGCACACCGATCGACCCGCGGCGCCAACGACCCCTGCCGCCCCAAAATCGCCCAACGGCGATATCTGGGGGCACGCGCCCGGCTCCGAAGAACAGATCCGATTCCTCCACGGCCCGCAGGGCCGCACGACGGAATTCTTCCGACTCCTGCGCATTATGGCCGAGTTCGTGCGCGGGTTTCGCAGGCTCCACTTCATCGGCCCGTGCGTGACCGTCTTCGGCTCCGCCCGCTTCGAGGAAGATCACCGCTACTACAAGCTGACCCGCGAGGTGGCGGGGCAGATCGCCAAAAACGGCTTCACCATCATGACCGGCGGCGGACCGGGCGTCATGGAAGCCGCCAACCGAGGCGCAAAGGACGTCGGCGGCCGCTCGATCGGCTGCAATATCGTCCTGCCCGTCGAGCAGGAACCCAACCCGTATGTCGACGACTTCGTCACCTTCCGCTATTTCTTCATTCGCAAGGTAATGCTCGTGAAGTACTCCTACGCGTTCGTCGCGATGCCCGGTGGGTTCGGCACGATGGATGAGATCTTCGAAACCGCCACACTCATCCAGACCGGCAAGATTCTCGACTTTCCGCTCGTGCTCATGGGGTTGGATTACTGGCAGCCGCTCATCGACTTTGTGCGCGGCCGCATGATCCCGGAGAAGACCATCAATCCCGAAGACGCGACGCGCATCATCCTTACCGATGATCCGCAAGAAGCGGCGCATTGCATCCAGCAGTGCGCCATGGATCGATTTGGTCTGACGTACGAAGCACCGGTCAAGAAACACTGGTTCCTGGGCGAACGTTGACAGGTCGGGTTGCAATCGTGCCGCGCACATCGATGCGCGGTGACACATGCTCAATTGTCTAGCGGCGGCGCAGGCGTCGCTGCAAACAATTGAGCGTGCGTCCTTCCAAACCTCGCTACGCCACGCCGACGGCCTCGGCGTCGCGATCCGTCAGCCATCCGCCGTCGCGGCGCTGCTTGACCGTGCCATCACGCTTCCAGCTGCGCTCGCAGCGCGGCTCGTCGGCCAGTGACACCACACGTGCAGCCCCCGTCCCGACAAACTTCACGCGACTCACGCCCAGCAGATCGGCGAATTCCGCCTCGAACGAACCGCCCGATTCGGCCGCGAACCGCTTGCCGAACGCCGCCAATGCGCCGTCTGCATCCGCCACGTGGACCTCGGCGTCGAGCGGGTTGTCCACAACTTCAGCCGCCCGCGCCTGTTCGAGCGTCTGTTGCGCCGCTTCGCGCGCTTTCATGATCTTCGGCCAGTCCGCGTCGAACTTGGCGTCCAGCGATTCGACAAAGGTCATCATCTGCACGCCGCGCGAGGTGTCCTTCGCATCAACCTTGTGCAGCGAGCGATACGCCTCATCGGCCGTGTGCGGCAGGATGGGCGCGAGCAATTTGCACAGTCCGTCGCACAACTCCCACATGGCGCGTTGCGTCCGCCGCCGGCGCACGCTGTCAGGCCGATCGCAATACAGTCGATCCTTGGTGGTTGCGAGATAGACCGCGCTGAGCGTCTCGTTGCAGAAATCGTACAGCGCGTTGTGAGCAGCGCGGAAGTCGTACCGGTCATACGCATCGCGTACTTTCTTGCTCACGCGGTTGTACTCGCCGAGCACCCACGCATCGAGACTCGTGGCCGACATGGTTTCACGCGTCTCGCCGGGCGCGTAATCATCCAGGTTGCTCAGCAGGAAGCGCAGCGTGTTGCGCACCTTGCGGTACGACTCGCCCGCGACATCGAAGATCGAGTAGTCCACCTTGATGTCGCCTTCGAAGTTGATCGAGGCGACCCACCAGCGGCAGACATCGGCACCGTACTTCTTAAGCAGATCCTCGACCTCGATCGTGTTGCCCAGGCTCTTGCTCATCTTCTTGCCGTCCTTGTCGACGGTGAAGCCGTGCGTGAGCAGGGCCCTGTAAGGCGCCCGCCCCGTTGCGCCAAGAGCCGTGAGCAGCGACACCTGGAACCAGCCGCGATGCTGGTCGGAGCCTTCGAGGTAGAGTTCGACGGGCTTGCCATTCTTGAGATCCGACTGGCCGCGCTGGTCCATGACGGCGTGCCATGAACATCCCGACTCGAACCACACATCGAAGATGTCGCTGCTCTTATGCAGCTGCGCCAGCGACTCGCGCGTGAATCCTGTCGTGTTCGGATCGCTGACGGGGTCATAGCCCTCGAGCAATTGCTCCGGCGTCATGGTGAACCATGCATCGCTTCCCCTGGCCCGCACCTTTTCCATCACGCACAGCACGGTGCGCTTCGTGAGCAGGTATCGGCCCTCGTCGTCGAAAAACGCCGGGATGGGAAGGCCCCAGGCGCGCTGACGGCTGAGGCACCAGTCCGGCCGCGATTCGAGCATGCCGCGCATCCGATTGCGGCCCCACTCCGGGTAGAACTTCACGTCATCGCGCGTCTGCTCCAGCGCCAGCGTTCGCAAGTCGGCCCGGGCGTTGCGCGGCTGATCCACGCTCGCAAACCACTGCTCGGTCGCGCGGAAGATGACCGGGCTCTTGCCGCGCCAGTCGTGCGGGTACGAGTGCGTGAAGGTGTGCGAGAAGTACATCGCGCCATCGCCTTCAAGGCGTTTGGCGATCGAGTCGTTCGCTTTCCAGATGTTCATGCCGCGCAACCAGTCCGGCACCGTATCGTCATAGGTGCCATCGGCGCGGACAGGACAATAAGTCTCCAGGCCGCTGGCTTGCCCGGTCTGGAAGTCCTCGGCTCCGTGCCCTGGCGCCGTATGCACGAGCCCTGTGCCGTCTTCAAGCGTGACGTACTCCGCCGCAACAACCGGCGAGACGCGCTCGCAGAAGGCGTGGCGATAGGTGAGTCCGACGAGATCCGCACCTTTGCATCGACCCAGTTCAGCCGCGCCGTGTGCGCCGCCGGCCTTTTCGCGCAGCGCCTTGACCTTCGGCCACAACTCTGCTGCGATCACCGTCGGCCGGCCACCCATCATTGCCAGCACGTATTCGTAGCGCGGATGCACCGCGACCGCGAGATTCGCCGGCAGTGTCCAGGGCGTCGTCGTCCAGATCATCAGTGACGGCTTGAGGTCGGCGAACTCTTTCGGGTCTTTGCTTTCCAGTCCGAACGCCTTGAGCAGGCCCGCCACGTCCTCAACCTCGAACCACACGTACACCGACAGATCCTGCCGGTCGTAATACTCGAGTTCTGCCTCGGCCAGCGCCGTCTGGTTGGCGATCGACCAGTGTACCGGCTTGAGCGCGCGGTACACCAGCCCGTGCTCGACGAGATCGGCGAACACTTCCAGCGTCGCCGCCTCATATTCGGGTTGCATCGTCAGGTACGGATGGTCATAGTCCGCGACGGTGAGCAGTTGCTTCATCTGCCCGGTCTGCAGCTTGATGAACTTCTCGGCATACTTGCGGCACTCGCGCCGCACCGCCATGCGCCGATCATCATCGCTGAGTGTTTCCAGCTTGGCCGCTTTGCCCGATTCGACGAGTTCGGTCATGACCTTGTGCTCGATGGGCAGGCCGTGACAGTCCCAGCCCGGCACGTAGGGCACATCGCGCCCCTGCATCGTGCGGGTGCGGACGACCAGATCCTTGAGCACCTTGTTGAGCAGGTGGCCGAGGTGGATCGACCCGTTGGCGTATGGGGGACCATCGTGGAACGCCCACGTTGGCCGACCCTCGTCTTTCGCCGCGTGCCGCAGGGCGTCGTAGAGGTGCATGGCGTCCCACCGCTTGAGGCTGGCGGGTTCGTTCTGGACGAGGTTGGCCCGCATCGGAAACGCCGTTTTGGGCAGGTTGAGCGTCTGCTTGTACGACGGCTTGTCGCCCTGGGTGGGGGTGGCGGGGGTGGGGGATTCGTTACTCATGGCTGGATCTCTCGAAAAAGCGACCGAGGTCGGTCAACTCGTTGGGTGCAAGTCTACCGGTGCAACGCAACAGGCCCCACCGGAGGCGGGGCCTGGAATCGTTTGCTCGTAGTGCTCGGAGGAGCCGCGCCGATCCCAGATCGCCTCAGTGGGGCGTGGTAATGCCGATGCGAATCGAGATGGCGGCTGAAAGAGGCTTCATGATCGGTCGAGTGTATTCATCGGCAGGCGGCGATCAAGACTTTGAATGCTCGAGGCGTTCAGCGCCGGTCATCCCGGATCCGGGCATGAAGACCTCGAACTCACTCTCCGTTCTGGCCCGCCAGCACCTCGAAAATCGCCTGCGAGCGGAGCACCAGCCCGCAGCCCGCGTCCAGGTGCCACGACTGCGCATGCACCTCGCACGGGTAGCACTGCACGTCCAGCACGGAGAGACTGTCCATGCGGCTGTCATCCTCGCGCCAGCGGTGCATGAGCGAGCTGTTTTCGACGGCGTGGTCGTGCATCTCGCGCAGGGTCGCGCGATAGAGATTGTCCGAGACGATTTCCGTCTGCACGCTGGTGATGTAATTCAACCGCCCGCCGAAACGCGACTCGTGTTCGCGCTCACCCGCGCAGGGGATGGACTCGACGACCCCTCGTGCCGGCACGGCGTGCTCGCTGGGGGTGAGCACCTCGACAATGTTCTCGCCCTGGTGCGTGAAGGTGATGACATGCGCTCCGCGAGCCAGCCACGTGTCCAGTTCATACTGCCGGTTTTGGCTTGCGCGGCGCTTGCGAATCTCAAAGAACTCTGGATGGACCGCGCGGGAAAAGAGCATGAGCCGATAGGCCTGCAGCGACGCCAGCGCGCGCGGTGACAGTGTGCTCATCGTGGTTCCTTCCTGAGAGGAGAATCCTTTCCCCTCCGGTCTGATTCCCACTTTTCCCCTCCGACCCTTCACTTCGTGAGTCTAGGTGGGTGCTCCGCCGAGAATTCACCAGATTTACCACCACTGGCCAACCGTCAAGTCTTGCAGCGGTTGCAGCCAGTTGACCGATGGACGAACGGATGAGCGTCATTTCGCACCGTTCGCGAGTCCATGACGCCCGCTGAAGAGACCGACCTCACAGGATTCGCATGCCGTCACTCCAGCACCGTTTGCGCCTGGTGAACCGTCTGGGCGATGCGGCCGCCCTCGCCGCGCTCTCCGAGGCGCTCGAGCACGCCGAAGTCGACGAGTGCCCGGCACTTGCGGCCGCGCTGCTCGAGCGACCCTGCGATCCGGTCATCGGAATCCTGATTCGAAGATGGCACGATCTGGACGAGGACGCACGGACTCGGGTCGCGGCGATCGCCGGCCGCAACCCGGCGCGGCTCTGTTCCGCCGCACGCTCGCCGCAGCCTCGTGAGCGCCGCAACGCGCTGAAAATGATCGGACGCCTTGGTCTGATTCAAGGCCTCGACGAGGCCGTGGAGAATCTCCACCACGCTGATCCTCTCGTCGCCCGGCCCGCAGCCGACGCCATCGACCGCATCGTCCTGGGCCACCTGAACTCAACCGCCCCAGCCGAGGATCGAAAGGCCGACGATCAACACCTCGATGAAGCGATGGTGCTGGCGCTGGACGGATTCCCGAAGCACCGCCAGACGGGCGTGCTCGTTGCCGCGGCTCGTCTGCTGCCAGCCCCGGGGCCGGCGCTGAAGCGCTGGCTGGGCGATCGCGACCATCCCACGCACATGGCGATGCGCGGCTTCATGAAGCGCCTGCCCGACGCGGAACTTGCTCCTTTGCTGCTCAACTGGCTCGGCATCGAGCCGCTGGGGACGCAGGCGCTCGAGCATGTGGCTCGTCTGGCCGTCACGAAACACTTCGCGGACATGATCCGCGGCCGTTGGCACCTGCTCGACCTGCCCGAGCAGGCATCGCGGCTGCGCCGCCTCGATCCGCGCCGCCCGGCCGCTCCTCCCTCGGCCATCGCGCTCGAGATGGACGACCAGGCCCAGACGGCCTTGCCCGCATGGATCCTCGCCGTTCCCATGTCCGACGAACAGCGTCTCATCCGCTTGAACGATGGTCTGTCATTCCGCTCGCCGCGCGCCCGGCTGGCGGCGTTCCGCGCCCTGACAACCTTCCGCGACCCGCGCGCTGAGGCCATCATCATCCAGTTCTGCTTCGATGAAGATGAACGCCTGGCCCGCCTCGCAGTGATGCACTGCATCCGCGAGCGGGTCGATGGCCTGCCCGACGTGCTCCGCCGCCTGCTCCGCTCGCCGCATCGGGCCGTGCGCGTCCTCGCCGCCGCCCACGCGCACAAGGCCGACTTCGAATCGATCTGGTCGCACTGGTCCGGCGGCGGGCCCAGCGTTGAGCATCGCCTTCGCGCCCGGCTGATGATGCGCGAGCAGCCGCAGTTGGTCGTCGCCGAAGTGCGCACGCGGCTTGCGGCTCGCCAGCGCGAGACGTGCCTGCGCGCCATTCGACTCGCCGGCGATCTGCAGATTCTCGCCGAGGTCGAGCTTGAACTGCTGGCGCTGGCGCGCAGCGCCGACGTGCGCGTGTCCGCCACGGCGATCAAGGCCCTGGGGATGCTCGACAGCGAGTCGTCGCGTAGCGCCCTCGTCGCCGGCCTGCAGCACGCCGACGTCCGCACTCGGGCCAACGCCATCGAAGTTCTCGCCCCGCCTCTGGTTGAAACCTGTCGCGCCACGCTCGAGACGATCACGGCTTCGCCTGACAATCGTCCGCGCGCCAACGCGATCGCGGCCATTGCCCGCATCGATCGCGCGGACGCAGCTGCCCGCCTTGAAGCCATGCTCACAGACCCGCGCCCACTGCACCGCCTGAGCGCACTGTGGGCGGCCGACGCCATGGCGCTGACGCAGTGCGCCACGCGCGTCGCCGATCTGGCCAGACAGGATGTGAGCCGGCCGGTGCGTGATCGCGCCCGGCGCACCGCGCGCCGCCTGCTGGCGGCGATGACGGCCCATCACGCCACGCCTGTTGTGGAGCGCGCCGCCGACGTCGAGCCCGCTGAAATGAAAGCGCTGCGCGATGCGCCGCCGCGCGTCGCGGCCGGGGCGGTTTCGCACTTGCTCGTGCTGCCGCTGCTGCCGGCGACGCTTGCACAATCATCGACCCGACTCTCGGAGATCTCCCGGTCTTTCGTCGATCGAGGCGCGAACTGGTCGTGGC
This sequence comes from Planctomycetaceae bacterium, assembly GCA_040255465.1. Classification (GTDB taxonomy): domain Bacteria; phylum Planctomycetota; class Phycisphaerae; order Phycisphaerales; family UBA5793; genus UBA5793. Next base: position 253,737 of record JBDZVA010000004.1, on the reverse strand, counting down.
TGGATGGGTCCTGGCTGGCCCCGGTTCTGGCCGCCACCGGCGTAATCGCCGCCACGCTGATCGCCCTGCGCTGGAGCATCCATGATGCGCAGCGCCACGGCCCCGCCTATCGCGCGATCGCCTCGGGCCTCAAACTCACCCGCCGCGAGCGCCGCCTGCTCAACGCCGTCGCCGTGCGCTCCGGCCGCACCAACGCCGCCGGCCTGCTGCTGAGCCGCGGGACGTTCGACCACTGCATCAGTCAATGGCGCGAGAACGGCGCCAAACCGGACGATCGGCGCATCGACAAACTCACAGCGCTCCGCGGTCGGGTCTTCGGGTAGGAGTGATGTGCCGACCTACGGCGACAGATTCTCACTGGGGCGCGGCCGCAGCATCACCGTGGGCAGCAGGTAATTCACGTCGCGATACGCGTAGACCTGTCCCGAGATGATCACGCGAGCGGCGTCGCCTTCGGACTGCGCTACGCGCACGAGGCGTTCGAGCAGGCGGCAGGGCAGCAGCACCATTGGCGGATCCATCTGGCCGTTGCGATCCGAGTCGAATGTCACCATCCATTCGCCGCCAGTGTCGGACCGGCTGATTCGGCCCAGTCGCGACACGATAAACGCGCCCTCGCGCACCAGGCCGCTGCGGACCGAGGTCGTCGTCGTGCCGGTGCGGAACGGGTTGGTCGTCGGCATGAGGTAGTTGCGTCCCTCGTAGACGTACACCCGGCCCGAGATCTCGATCGGTCCGCTCGTAGCCACTTCGTTCAGGTTTGCCTCAATCCGCTCGGTGACGCGGCCGGGCATGAGCATCATCGCCTGGTTCTGCTGACGGGGTCGATTCGGATCAGGATCGGGCAGGAAGTGCAGCACACCGAGCGATTCGGTGCGCGTCAGAATACCTGTCCGCGACATGAGGTACGATCCTTCGGGAAGCAAGCGGCCGCGCGGCGGCAGCAGGGGGTCAAACTCGACTGTCGTATTGGCCTTGGGCGCTTCAACACGCGTCGTCGAACTCGTCGGATCATCGCGCTCGAGGCCCTTGCGGATTTCTTCGATCGAGCGCGGCGGAGAAGTCTGCTTGTCGGGCGCCTTCTCCGTCGGCTTGTCCGCGGGAGGGTCGGCCGGCTTGTCCTGGCTCAGCAGCGGACCGGCACACCAGCCAATGACGGCCAGAAGGCCCACCTGCAGCAGTCTTCTGTTTCTCGAATCTCGCGTCATGTCATGCTCCTGCCGGCATCGCTTCGCGGTTTGATTCCCAAGGGCCAATCCTAGCCAGCTGCGAAAAAATCGCATGCCGACCGCATTCCATCAATAACGGCGCTTGTTTGTCGCCCGCTTCAGTTTAGACTTGATTGATGGTGATACTCGCGGCTGAGCGAATCGACTGGCCCACAATCGCCTTCTGGCTGGCACTGCTGGCGATACTGATTGTGGGAGCGGCCGGGGCCGTCTGGGTGCTCCGAGGCAAGACGCTCCGGGCCGAGGACTCGTCCGCCATGGGGTTCACCCTCCAGGACCTTCGCGAGATGCGCGATCGCGGCGATCTCACGGAGGTGGAGTACCAGGCCGCTCGGATCGCCGCCCTGGGAGAGGCGACCCGCAGCGCCAATGGCGCCGAGGGGCTATCGGACAACCCCCGCAAGGGGGAGGGGCGAACATGATTGGCAACCTCGGCGGCGACTGGTGAAGAGATGGCCTTGGCGCGACGATAAAGTCTCAGGCTCTGCGCCGTGACACGGCAAATAACGCGTTCGGTTGGGGTTACAAAGAAGGGGCAAGTGGTTCATGGCCAAGAATCGGGATGGTGACTCCGGCGGACCAGATCAGAGCAAGGGTCAGGCGGGCGACGGCGTGGACGGCAAGAGTGGATTCCGAGGGCGGCGGGTCACCACCTGCTCGTTCTGCGGCAAGACCTCCCGCGAAGTCGGCCCCATGGTCGAAGGACCCAACGACGTCTACGTCTGCTCCAATTGCGTCGACCTCTGCCAGAACATTTTCCGGCAGGAGCGGCGTCGCATGTCCGCCGGCCGGCAGACCTTTTCCACCATCCCCAGCCCGCGGCAGATCAAAGAGTTCTGCGACCAGTATGTCATCGGACAGGTCGAGGCCAAGAAGGCCCTGTCCGTCGCTGTCCACAACCACTACAAGCGCCTCAGCCAGCTCGACAAAGACACCGGCATCGAGATCGACAAGAGCAACGTCCTGTTCATCGGGCCGACCGGTTCGGGTAAGACGCTGCTCGCCCGCACGCTGGCGCGCATGCTCAACGTGCCCTTTGCCATCGGCGACGCCACCACGCTGACGGAAGCCGGCTACGTCGGCGAAGACGTCGAGAACCTGCTGCTCAAACTCCTGCAGGCCGCCGACTACGACGTCGAAGCGGCGCAGCGCGGCATCATCTACATCGACGAAATCGACAAGATCGGCAAGACGAGCCACAACGTCTCGATCACGCGCGATGTGTCCGGCGAAGGCGTCCAACAGAGCCTGCTCAAAATGCTCGAAGGCACCGTCGCCAACGTGCCCCCGCAGGGCGGCCGCAAGCACCCCGAGCAGCAGTACATCCAAATCGACACAACCAACATCCTCTTCGTCGTCGGCGGCACGTTCGTCGGCATCGATGAGATCGTCAAGAAGCGCCTTGGCAAGCGACGCATCGGCTTCAGCGCCGATCAGAGCGGCGACGAGCAGCGCGCCATCGATGAGAAGTCCGAGATGATGCGCCAGGTCACGGCTGATGATGTTCTCGAGTTCGGCCTCATTCCCGAACTCGTCGGCCGCCTCCCCGTGATCACGCCGCTGCTTCCCCTCGACTTCGACGCGCTCATCCAGATCATGACCGAGCCGAAGAACGCGCTGATCAAGCAGTATCAGCATCTCTTCACCCTTGAAGGCGCCCAACTCGAGTTCACCGAGGACGCGATGCGCTGCCTCGCCGAGCGGGCCATGGCCCGGCAGACCGGCGCCCGCGCTTTGCGAGCGGTGTTCGAGGAGATCATGCTCGATCTCATGTACGACTTGCCCGACGCCGACTCCGAGGGCGTGACGTACATCATCGATCGCGCCGCGATTGACGGGAAGTTCACCCTCGCGCAGCTCACGACCAAGCGCAAGAAGGAATCGGCATAAGAATCTGGTTGGATTTCCTGCGCCGGAGCCCAGAATCGACCGCGCCAGAGCAATGTCGACGACCTCTCGTCGAATGCCCCATTGCCTTCCGGAATCTTGCGCCGTACCTTGAACCTTGAAGGCCCGTCGTGCGAACGCGGCGGCAGGTTCGATGTGTGGCAGAGGAGCGCGGCCCAGGCCGAGGCGGCCTGACCACGCTCCGACAGAGTCGGAGAACCAAATCATGAATCGGAGAGAGAAGAACCATCCCACAATGGGACGTGTGTGGCCGTGCGCCGGCGCCGCGGCGCTGGCGCTTGTGGCGTGTTCGAGCGCGCAGGCTCAGTGGCGCAATGTCTGGAGCACTCAGTCCGACACGGGTGAGGGGCTCACGGAAGTGGACATCGACATTGCCATCGACAGCCAGGGCAACGCGGTGACCGTTGGATGGATCGTCGACCCCTCGACGGATTACAACATGCTGATGCGTAAGTACGACCGCACCGGCAGGCTGTTGTGGACGCGCACCTACGACGGCGCGGGTCACGGGTACGACGGTTTCTTCTCGCTGGTCATCGATTCGAACGACAACATTCTCACCTCCGGCGTGGGCGACAACGCGAACGGAAACAGCGACATTGTCACCCTGAAGTATTCACCCGATGGCCAACTCCTCTGGGACAACTACTACGACGGGCCGCTTGGCGGTCGCGATGAGTCCTACGGCTGGCCAGCCATCGGGCTCGACGCCGCCGACAATCCCTACGTGTGCGGGTACTCGCAGGCGATTGATGGCGTCTACGAAGCAGTGACCATCAAGTATGACAGCGCCGGCAATGAGCAGTGGGTCCAACGCTACCGCGGCCCCAATGCGACCTACCCGAACACCTACGCCTGGGCACTGAGTGTGACGGCCGGCGGCGACGTCTACGTCGGCGGCGATTCCTACAACCTCGACAACAACGGCGACTACCTCGCTCTCAAGTACGACACCGATGGAAACCTGCTCTGGGATCGGATGGTCGACAGCGACTACCACGGCTGGGAATCCGTCTACTCCATCGCCGTCGATGTGAATGAAAACGTCTTTCTCATCGGTATTTCGGATTCGCTCTACCTGAACAACGATTTTGAGTATTGTGTCGCCAAGTTTACTTCCGACGGCGTGTACCAGTGGCAGGGCCGCTACGGAGGCAACTACGGCTTCCACTACGGGTGGGTCGGCGAGCCCGATGATGTTGGCGGCGTCTACGTCACCGGCGCGACCATGAGCAGCGGCGGTCAGTACGACGTCGGAACGGTCCACTTCGACGCCAGCGGCGCCACGCACTGGGCCAGGATCTACAACAGCCCGCAGTGGTTCGGGGACGACTGGGGCTACTACATCACGCGCGATCTCGATGGGAATGTACTCGTCGCGGGCTACGGCTGGAACGGCCATGGCGCCGGGAACAACGCCTATCTGCTCAAGTACTCCCCGGCCGGAACGCTCCTTGATGAAGTCAACTACGATGGCGAGCTGCACGCCGACGACTGGTTCGTGGCCGTGGCCGTCGACGATGCCAATCGAGCGGTCGTCGCCGGATTCAGCACGGGTCTGGGCTCGGCGGCAGATTCCTACGTCGCCAAGTACACCACCGCGCCGCCACCGCAACTGGTCATCGACCCCGACCCGCTCGTGGGGCGACGGAACGCGACTTTCACCGTGACCGATTTCGAACCCGGCTCGGACTGTTTCCTCGCCTACAGCGTGCAGGGAACAAGCAGCTTCTTTGTACCGCCACTGAACGTCACACTGTCGCTGCGCAGCCCGCGCCAGGCGGGCGGGGTTGCCGTGAGTAATTCAGCCGGCAGCGCTGCCTGGACGTTGCGGATTCCCAATGTCCCGGGGGCAAACGTCTGGTTCCAGGCCGCCCAGTACAATCAGGTGAGCAACGTCGTGGCTACGCAGGTGCAGTAGCGACTCGCTCCCCCACTGAGCGGTATCTGTTCGTCATGTCCCAGCGAGCGAGCGCCGGATCACGAGGATTCGGCGCTCGCTCTGTCGTTCGCCGTCGCGCGCCACAGCGCACATTGTGGCCTCTTCTCCTGCGACATACCATCATGCGTCGTTTGCCTCGCCGCGCGAACACGGCGGGGGGTTCGGTGTGTGGCACAGGAGCGAAGCCGGCCGCACGCGGCTGTCCTCGCTCCGAATCAACCAGGAATCAAAGTCATGTCCAGGAGAGAGAGTCGGCATCCCGTAATGGGAACGTGGTCAGTCTGCGCAGCCGCCATGATGTTGGCCGCCGCGGCGGCAACTCAAGCCAACGCGCAGTGGCGCCAGGTCTGGCAGACCCAGGTGGACAACGGACTGAGCCAGGAGGAAGTCGATTTCGAAGTGAAGGTCGACCACCAGGGCAATGCCGTCACCATCGGCTGGGTGAACAACGGATCGACCGGCTATGACGCGCTGGTGCGCAAGTATGACCGCACCGGCAAGCTGCTCTGGTCCGCCACGTACGATGGTCCCGGTCACGGTGACGAGTTCTTCGGCAGCATCGCCGTCGACGCCAACGACAACATCATGGTCTGCGGCACCTCCCTCGGCGCGGCCGGTGACAACGACATCGTCACCCTCAAGTACAGTCCCGCTGGGCAACTCACATGGGCCCGTCGATACGACGGACCCGGCCACGGTGACGACGAGACCTTCGGCATCGGCTCCATCGGCGTTGACGCCACCGGCCGCATCTACGTCGCGGGCTACCAGTACGCGGCAGACGGCGTATGGGAATACATCACCCTCAAGTACTCCGCGGCTGGCAGCCTCTTGTGGGCGCGCACCTATCGCGGCGCCAGCGGCAATTCCTACGGCTGGGTGCTGGCCGTAACACCCGGCGGCAACGTCTACGTCGGCGGTGACGTCACCAACTCAAGCGGGAGCCGCGACTACGGCCTGCTCAAGTACGACGCCAACGGAAACCTCATCTGGGATCGCCACTTCGACGGCGCCTACCACGGCTTCGAGTCGCTGTACTCCATCGCCATCGATTCGGCTCAGAATGTTTTCGCCACCGGCATCTCCGACTCCGCGTATCTCAACGGCGATTTTGAATACTGCTGCGCCAAGTACGACACCAACGGGAACTTCCAGTGGGAAGGTCGATACGGCGGAAACTACGGCTTCCACTACGGCTGGGTGGTCCTCCCTGACGAAGCCGGCGGCGCTTATGTCACCGGCGCCACCATGTCCACCGGTGGAGAGTTCGACGTCGGAACCGTCCACTGGGACAACGCCGGAACGCGCACCTGGGACCAGATCTATCGCAGCCAGTACTTCGGCGATGACTGGGGCCTGGACATGGCGCTCGACGCCGACGGGAATCTCGTCGTCTCGGCGTACGGCTGGCAGGGATACGGCAACGGCGACGACGCCTACCTGCTCAAGTACTCACCCGCCGGCCAGCTCCTTGACTCGGTGCAGTCCGACGGCCCCGGACACGGTGACGATTTCTGGAATGGCGTGGCGGTCGACGATGCCGGCCGGATTGTCGTCGCCGGGTCGTTCCTCGGAGCCGGCACGCGGGCCGACACCTGCGTCGCCAAGTTCACCACTGCGCCCGCGCCGCAACTGGTCATCAACCCAGATCCGCTTCTGCCGCGACAGAACGCCACGGTCACGGTGACTGATTTCGAGCCCCACTCTGACTGTTTCCTTGGCTACAGCGTGCAAGGGACCAGCAACCTCTATGTCCCGTTCCTCAATGTCACCCTCTCGCTGCGCAATCCTCAGCAGGCGGGAAACGTGGCTGTGAGCAACTCCGCCGGTACGGCCGTCTGGCAACTGCGCATCCCCAACAACGCCTCGGGGGTCCATGTCTGGTTCCAGGCCGCCCAGTACAACCAGGTGAGCAACGTCGTGGCCACGCGGGTGCAATAACCCAAAACCCCTGTCTGAGGGGTGAAATCTGCGTCGATCATCTCACAACCCACCGGCCCTCCGGTGGGTTGTGGCTTTTGTCAAGCCATTCGGCTGCCAGCGCCAGGACCCTCATATCATTGGGTCCAACGCAGCGACTGCCCCAGCGGCAGCGGAGGACATCTGGATGAAGTTTCAGTCAACAACCGCGCAGTTGTCGCGGGCGGGATTCCGTCTGTTTGTGGCCATTCTCGCGGGAGCGCTCCTGGCTCCGCTCGCGCTGGCCCAGCCCGCCTCGCCGGTTGCGGTCGATGCCGTCAAGCGCGAGTCCGTGACGCGCATGCACCGCATCACCGGCGAGATCGCGCCGCGTCGCCGCTCGGCCGTGGCCGCCGAAGAGGCAGGCATCGTCCTCAGCGTCCCGGTGGACGCCGGCGACCGCGTCAAGGCTGGTGATGTGCTCGCCAAACTCGATTCCGCCATTCTCGAACTCACCCTGCTCGAACAGCAAGCCGAACTGGCCGAGTCCATGGCCAGCGTCGACGAGCACCGGGCCCGCAGCGAATGGGCCGATGCGGATCTCAAATCACTCGAAGACCTGCTCAAGCAGGGCGCCGCCAAACCCAAGGAGGTCGAAGACAAGCGCAGCGAAGCGCTCGCCGAGCACGCGGCCTTGCGCCAGTCGCAGGAGAGCGTGCGCCTCAGCCAGGCGCGCCTCAACCTCACCGAGCGCCGGCTGCACAATAAGACCATCCTCGCGCCCTTCGACGGCGTGGTCATCATCAAGCACGCCGAGGTCGGGCAATGGGTGGGCGTGGGCGGCGACATCGCCGAAGTTGTTGAAATCGGTGAAGTCGATGCCGTGCTCGATGTGCCTGAATGGCTCGTTTCCGAACTCAGCGTCGGGATGTCCCTTGAGATCCTTCCCGCCGCCTTCGAAGATACCGTGGTTGGCTCAATCCGTGCGATCGTCCCGCTCGGCGACGCGCGTGCGAGAACCTACCCGGTCAAGGTCGCGCTCGCGAACCGGGACGGCCGCTTCAAGCCCGGCATGTCCGTCAAGGGTTGGGTGCCTTCCGCCGAGTTTGACGAAGCGTTGACCATCTCGCGCGATGCCGTGCTCATGTCGCCCACCGGTCCATATGTTTATGCCGTGCGCGATGGAGCCGCCTTCCCCGTCAACATCGACATCCGATCCAGTGCCGGGATCGACCGCTTTGTCGTCACCGGAACTCTCACCCCCGGCACCCTCCTCGTGACCGAGGGCAATGAAAAACTCTACCCGACCGCCAAGGTCACGGTGGTTCGCAACGACGCCGAGCAGCCGCGCGGTGCAACCCAGTCGGCTGACGCCCCTTCGAACTAAGATCGGCGCTTCTCCCGGAGTGTTTCAAGCCCCCGCGAGAGCCCTGAAGAGCAGACGGAATCATTTATGGACCTCATTCGAGCCAGTATCGAAAAGCCGGTCGCCGTCATCGTCGGCGTGCTGCTGATTCTCCTCTTCGGCGTGCTGGCGCTGAACACGATCCCCATTCAGCTCACGCCCAACGTCGACACCACCGTCGTGACCATCTCCACTTTCTGGGAAGGCGCCAGTCCGCAGGAGGTGGAGCAGGACATCATCGAAAAGCAGGAAGACAAGCTCAAGGGAGTCGCCGGCCTGCGCAAGATGACCAGCCAGAGCCGCGACAGCAGCGCTCAGATCACCCTCGAGTTCGAGGTCGGCACTGACAAAGACGCGGCCCTCCGCGAAACCTCCGACAAACTCCGCGAGGTGCAGAGCTATCCCGACAACGTTGATGAGCCTGTCGTCGAAGCCTCCGATCCGCAGAACCGCGACTACATTGCATGGATCATCTTCGAGTCCGCTGATCCGGAATTCGATATCCGCACCCTTCAGGATTTTGCCGAAGACAACATCAAGACCGCCTTCGAGCGCATTCCCGGGATGTCCACCATCAACGTGCTCGGCGGCTACCAGCGCGAGGTGCAGGTCCGAACCGATCCCGTTCGGCTGGCGCAGCACGGCCTGACCTACGCCGATCTCTTCGACGCCCTGCGCCGCGAGAACGTCGATCTTTCCGCAGGCGCCATCGACGAGGGCAAGGCCAGCATCACGCTGCGCACCGTCGGCCGCTATCGCACGCCCGAAGACGTCGAACAAACGATTATCTCGCGCGACCAGGGCGGTCCCATTTATGTGCGCGATGTCGCCGATGTCGTCATGACGTACAAGAAGCCCGGGTCCTTCGTCCGATCCAAGGGTAATGTCGTTATCGCCATCAACGCCCAGCGCGAGACCGATTCCAACGTCATTGAAGTCATGCAGGGGCTCCGCGCCGCCGTCGAGGAACTCAATCGGCCCGGCGGCATTCTTGATGTGCAGACGCGCCGACTCGGCCTCAAGGCCCCGCTCGAACTCCGCCAGGTCTACGACCAGACCATCTACATCGATCAGGCCATCGGCCTGGTGACGAGCAACATCTACATCGGCGGCGCCATCGCCGTGTTCACACTGCTGCTCTTTCTCCGCTCGATCCGTTCGGTCGGCATCATTGCCCTGGCGATCCCCATCTCAGTCATCGGCACCTTTGTGGCCATGGTGGCGATGGGCCGCAACCTCAACGTCATCAGCCTCGCGGGCCTCGCGTTTGCGGTCGGCATGGTGGTCGATAACTCGATCGTCGTGCTTGAGAACATCTACCGCCACATCGAAATGGGCGCGACGCCACGCCAGGCCGCCTATCGCGCGCCGCGCGAGGTCTGGGGCGCCGTCCTGGCCTCCACCCTCACAACCATTGTCGTCTTCATCCCCGTGCTGTTTATCAAGGAGGACGCCGGCCAACTGTTTCGCGACATTGTGCTGGCCATCTGTTCCGCTGTCGCCTTGAGCCTGGTGGTGTCCGTCACCGTCGTGCCTTGCGCCGCCGCCATCTGGCTCTCCTTTGGTTCGGGCATGAGCAAGCGGCGCAACACCGTTTCAACGACTCCCGCGGCTGATCAGCCGCACGGCATCAGCGGCGCGCTGGGGCGGCTCATCTACGCTTTGTGCGGGAGTGTGATCGCGCGCGTCGCCATCGTCGCCTTCTTTGCCGTCGGATCGGTCTGGGGCAGCATTCTGCTCATGCCGCCCACCGATTACCTGCCCAAGGGCAATCGCAACCTTGTCTTCGGCATGCTGGTGCCGCCTCCGGGTTACAACCTCGATAAGCAGGCTGAACTGGGACACCGCGTCGAAGCGGAGATCCGCCCCTACTGGGAGGCGGGCGAACTCAAGAAGACCGACCCCCAGGCTTACGAAGAAGCGTTGGGCAAACTTGGCGCCATTCCGACCTTCAACTGGGCGACGGGTCAGCCCGGTGAGCCGGTCCATCCGCCTTCGCTCGAGAACTACTTCTTCGTGGCGTTCAGCGGCTTCATGTTTCACGGCGGCGTGAGCGACGACGCCAAGCGCGTGGTTGACATCGCCACCCTCTTCAATCACGCCACGCGCGCCGAGAATCTCCCGGGCGTCACCGGGTTTGCCTTCCAGGCGCCGCTCTTCCGTCTTTCCGGCTCAAGTGGATCTTCCATCGACGTCGAGTTTTCGGGCGATGACATCGAGCAGGTGAATGCCGCAGCCGGCTTCGCGTTCAACATGCTCAATCAGGAGTTCGGCTACGGCAAGGTGCAGAGCCAGCCGGGCAACTTCCAGATCGCCGCACCTCAGGTCAACGTCGTCGTCGATCGGCTTCGCGCCGCGGAACTCGGTTTGTCCACGCGCGACGTCGGTCTCGCCGTCCGAGCGCTGGGCGAAGGCGCCACCGTCGGCGAATTCAGCATCGGCGGAGACTCCGTCGATCTCAAGGTCATCGACCGCAACGCCATCAAGGATGGCCGCTGGTTGCAGCGCGATGTCGGCGCTCTGGCCGACACGCCCATCGCCACGTCGAGGGGCCAGAACGTGCCCCTCGCTTCCGTTGCCAGCCTTGTCCGCACGACCGCGCCCCAGCAGATCAACCATGTCGAGCGCCAGCGGGCCGTTTCACTCGAAGTCACGCCCGACAAGAACATCCCACTTGGCGAGGCGATGGACAAGATCACCGCGATGGTCGAGGACCTGCGACAGCAGGGACGTATTCCGCCGACCGTCCACACCGGCCTCGCCGGATCGGCCGACAAACTGACTTCTGTGCGCAAAGCCCTGCTCGGCGACGGCACCTTTATGGGCCTGCTCTCCAGCCGCTTCTTCCTCGCGCTGCTTATCAACTACCTGCTCATGTGCGTGCTCTTCGAGTCCTTCCTCTATCCGCTCGTCATTCTCTTCAGCGTGCCGCTCGCAACGTTTGGCGGGTTCCTCGGCCTGCGCCTCGTCCACACGTGGACCGCCGCCGACCCCTACATGCCCACGCAGAATCTCGACATCCTCACGATGCTCGGCTTTGTCATGCTGCTGGGCACCGTCGTCAATAACGCCATTCTCATCGTCTACCAGGCGCTCAATTTCATGAAGGGCTACGGCGAGAGCGCGGAAGACATCGTCGAAAAACTCCCCCCGCGCAAGGCCATCGCCGAATCCGTCCGTACTCGATTGCGGCCGATCATGATGACCGCGATGACCACGGTCGGCGGCACCATACCCCTCGTGCTCATGCCTGGCTCCGGCAGCGAGTTGTATCGCGGCCTGGGCAGCGTGGTCATGGGCGGCCTGCTCATGAGCACGTTCTTCACCCTCGTGCTCGTCCCGCTGCTCTTCAGCCTGGTGATCGACGCGCGTATGGTGACGACCAAGTTCTCCGCAGCCGTGTTCGGCTCCTGGGGCCGCCCCACGCTCAGCCCGGCAGGCGCCGCAACGCCAACCCGGTCGATCTCACCCGCGCGAGCGGAGCCGCAAGAAGACGAGTCCGAGTCTCCGCAGAACGAGCCCCAGCCGGTCGCGAAGTAGTCGAAAGGGGTATCCGCAACGTTATCCCCGCGCAGGCGAGGGCAGGCTCTTGGCGGTACTGACGGACGGTGCGCTCCGCGCGCTCAATCCGCCAGCACGACCACATCTGCTGGGTTGACGCTGACGCGCACCGCTGTGCCGCGCTGCCGCGGCTGAGGGTTGATCTCCAGCACGTGAATGGTCACGTCGCCGGCCAGTTCGATCTCGTGCCTTGCCGCTTCGCCGTGGTAGACGCTGTCCACGATCGTGCCCGGCCAGTTGTTGTTCGCCGAGCCGTTGGGCGTCGCGCCCAGTCGCCACGCTTCGGGCCGGATTGAACACGTCAGGTTCCCGCTGCGCGGCGTCGTTTCGTGCAGCCCCGTCGCCCGCACGTTGCCCATCGGGGCCTGCAGGATCAGTTCGCCTGCTTCGGCGCCGACGACCTCGGCGCTGATGAAGTTCGTGTCGCCGAGAAAATCCGCGACAAAACGGTTGTCCGGCCGCTGGTACACAGCGCGCGGCCCGCCCACCTGGATCACCTTGCCATCACGCAGCACCGCCAACTGGTCCGCCATCGACAGCGCCTCGACCTGGTCATGCGTGACGTAAATCGTTGTGATTCCCGTTTCATTGCAGAGACGCCGAATCTCACGGCGCATCTCCGCCCGCAGCCGCGCATCAAGGTTCGAAAGCGGCTCATCGAGCAGCAGCACGCGCGGCTCAATCACCAGCGCCCGCGCCAGCGCGACCCGCTGTTGCTGCCCGCCCGAGAGCTGGTTCGGCGTGCGCTTGCCGTAGTCCTGCATCCGCACCGCCTTGAGCGCTGCGTCCACGCGGTCGTCGCGCTCGCTGCCGCTCACTTTGCGGACCTTCAGACCGAATGCGACGTTCTCCCCGACTGTCATGTGCGGCCAGAGTGCGTAGTTCTGAAACACCATCCCCGTCTGTCGCTTTTCCGGCGGCAGGTGTGTCACATCCTGGTCGTCGAATTTGATCGTTCCACGACTGGGTTCGATGAACCCCGCGATCATGCGCAGCAGCGTCGTCTTGCCGCACCCCGACGGCCCGAGCAAAAAGAACAGGTTCCCGTCGTCGATGCGCAGCGAGACTGAATCAACCGCCACGGTCGAGCCGAACGCCTTCCGCACACCATCCAACGTAATCGCCGTCATGGAACGCGCATCGTAGCGCGCCAGCCGTGAGCCGCGACCGAAGGTCTCACGAAGCGAGGCGGACGCCGCGGCGACCAGCCGCACGGCGTTTCCGCTGGACTACCATCTTCCGATGTCCTTCTCCTCGCCCCTCCAGCGCCGCATCGACGCCATCCGCGACGGCCGATCGATCCGTCAGGATCGCGTCCAGCCGCTGGGTGCGTTCCTGCCCCAGCAGTTCGAGCGCGAGCATCGCAAGCCCTTCGACCGGCTCGGCGAGTTCATCGAGAAGTGGGCCGAGCTCATGCCGCCTGAAATCGTTGAGCGCAGCCGCCTCAGCGCCTTCAGTCGCGGCGTATTGACCGTTCATGTGGACGGTTCGTCGACCCTGTACCACGCAGATCGCCTGCTCAAATCGGGCCTGGAGAACGAATTGCGACTCGCCGGTCGCAGGGCGGTGCTCCGCAAGGTGCGTCTGGCGATCGACGCCTCGCTGACCCCCGCGCCGCCCGTCAGCGCCGACCAAAACCTCGATTATTGACCCGTCAAGGCCGATTTTGCCCGTCTGGGGCCATCGCCTGACTGACACGCGCGCTGCGCTCTCCTATTATGTTGGTTCCATCGGTCGCGGCTCGCGCGGCCGTCTGACATTCCATGGAGCGCAGCAGATGCTTGGAAAAGTCTTCAAGGCCTACGACGTCCGCGCGACCTATCCCAATCCACTCAACGAGCAGACCGCGTGGAAGATTGGCTACGGCACCGCTCGCTACCTCCTCGAACAAGCCGCTGCATCCGGTGACACCGACCCCATGATGCGCCACATCATCGTCGGCCGCGACATGCGACCCAGCTCGCCGGCGCTCTCCAAGGCGCTCATGGAAGGCATCCGCACCTACGGCGCCCACGTCATCGACGTCGGCATGGTCGATACTCCCTTCATCTACTTCGCGATCAACTACCTCGATTGCGCCGGCGGCGTGATGGTCACCGCCAGCCACAACCCGGTCGAGTACAACGGCTTCAAGATCAGCGGCCGCCAGGCGCAGCCCATCGGCCAGACGACCGGCCTCGACGAGATCAGCAAGTATGCCGCCATGGCCGACTTTGACAAAATCTCCCCCGGCGCCGACCCCATCGGCCGCATTGAAGAGCGCGACTTCTGGGATGGATATCGCGAGCACGTGCTCACCTTCCTTGATCTCAAGGACAAGAACCTCAAGGTCGTCGTTGACGCCTCCAATGGCATGGCCGGCACGATGTTCAAGAAGGTGTTCAAGGGCGTCCCCAACCTCGAGATCATCGAACTGCACTTCCGCAACACGACGGGCAAGTTTTCGCACGATCCCAATCCGCTCATCGCCACCAACCTCGCCGATGTGCGCCAGAAAGTGCTCGAAACCGGCGCGCATTGCGGCATCTGCTTCGACGGCGACGCCGATCGCGGCATCTTCGTCGACGAAAAGGCCGAGATCATCGGCTGCGATCATCTCACCGCCATGCTCGCGACGCACTTCCTCCAGGCCAACCCCGGCGCCGGCATCGTCTACGACCTCCGCTCCAGTCGCGCCGTCGAAGAAGAGATCCGCGGCGCGGGCGGCAAGCCGATCCAGTCGCGCGTCGGCCATGTGTTCATGAAGCAGATTCTCCGCGATCGCGAGGCGGTCTTCGGCGGCGAACTTTCCGGCCACTTCTACTTCCGCGACAACTTCTTCGCCGACAGCGGCGCCATCATCTTCGCCGAGGTGCTCAGCATCCTCGCCGAGAGCGGCAAGAAACTCAGCGAACTTGTCAAGCCCATCGCCCGCTACTCGCAGTCCGGCGAGATCAACTTTACCAACGAGGAAAAAGACCTCGCGCTCGAAGCGCTCGAAGAGCACTTCGGCAACGTCGCGGAGATCTCCCATCTCGACGGCCTGACCATCGACTGCTTCAAGAAAGAAGGCTGGTGGTGCAACGTCCGCCAGTCCAACACCGAGCCGGTACTGCGCCTCAACCTCGAAGCACGCAACGAAGTCATCCGCGACCGCATGGTCAACGAGATTGCCCCCATGCTCGGCCACCGCATCGCCCACTGACCGCCGCTTGCCCCTGACGAACTTACTCGCGTCCCGACCGCGCATATCCTCCAAGATGGAACACACGCTCTCCCGCCGCAGCGCCTGCGCGATCGTTGTCCTGTCGGTGCTTCCCGTCCCGACTTTTGCTCAGCAGGGCGAGCTGATTTCCAGGCCGCTCGCTTCGCCAACCGCGCCGCCCGGCGAGACGATGTTCACCCAGCTCGACGCCACCCACACCGGCATCGACTTCGAGAACCGAATCGACTGGGACAACCCGCGCAAACAACTCTACATGCACAGCTACGCCGGCGGCGGCGTCTGCATCGGCGACTACGACAACGACGGCCGGCCCGACATCTATCTCACCAGCCAGGTGCAGCGCGACCGCCTCTTCCGACAGATCGGCGACATGGTCTTCGAAGATGTCACCGACAAAGCCGGTGTCAACCTCGGCGCGGCCTGGGGCACCGGCGCGACCTTCCTCGACATCGACAACGACGGCGATCTCGATCTCTTCGTCTGCAATTACCACGCGCCCAACCTGCTCTACGTCAACCAGGGCGACGGGACCTTCATCGAGTCCGCAAAGCGGGCCGGCCTCGACTTCAGCGGCGCCAGCGTCATGGCCGCCACCGCCGACTATGACCACGACGGCTACGTTGATATCTACCTCCTGACCAACCGCCTCTACCCCGGCCCGCTGCTCGATCAGCCGCGCATGGAGCGCCGCGACGGACACACCACGATCTCAGCCGACCAGGATGAGCTCTTCGCCGAGCAGACGCGCCACATCAACGGCGAAGATCAGCGCTACGTCGTCAAGGCCGGCCAGCGCGACCGCTTGTATCACAACAACGGCGACGGCACCTTCACCGAAGTCGCCGAGCACGCCGGCATCACCGGCAACCATCCCGGCCTCAGCGCCACCTTCTGGGATTACAACGACGACGGCTGGCCCGACCTCTACGTCGCCAACGACTTCTGGGATCCCGATCGCTGGTATCGCAACAATGGCGACGGCACCTTCACCGACATCGTCGAACAAACCGTGCCCTGCACGCCGTGGTTCTCGATGGGATCCGACTTCGGCGACATCAACAACGACGGCCGCATGGATTTCCTCGCCGCCGACATGAGCGCTCGCACGCACTTTATGTCGAAGCTGTGGATGGGCGACATGGGCGATTCGCGCTGGTTCCTGCTCAGCGCCGAGCCGCGCCAGTACATGCGCAACATGCTCTACCTCAACACGGGTACGCCGCGCTTCATGGAGATCGGCTACCTCGCCGGCCTCGCCAGCACCGACTGGACCTGGTCCGTCCTCTTCAACGACCTCGACAACGATGGCCTCGTCGATGTCTTCGCCACCAACGGCACGACGAATCACTCGTTCGATCCCGATCTCACCCGCCGCCTCCAGTCGCTCGAAACCCAGATGGACAGACTTGGCGTGCGCGACCCGATCCAACGCTGGCAAGCGCAGTGGGAGATCTACCGGACCGTGCCCCCCATGCGCGAAACCAATGTCGCGTTTCGCAATGACGGCGACTATCACTTCTCCGATGCAAGTGCGCAGTGGGGCGTCAACCACGAATCACTCAGCTACGGCGCCGCCATGGCCGACTTCGATCGCGACGGCGATCTCGATCTCGTCGTCTGCAATCTTGATGAACCCGTCGGCATCTACCGCAACGACTCGACCAGCGGCCACCGCATCCTCGTAAGCCTGCGCGGCACGCGCGACAACCGCTTCGGCATCGGTGCTCGTATCCGAATTCAGGGACCCCGCATTCACAATGTCCGCCAGGTCTATCCGACCCACGGCTTTGAATCCGCCACCGAACCCGTCACCCAGTTCGGCCTCGGTGACAGTACCGTGATCCAACATCTGACAGTCACCTGGCCCGATGGGTCAGAGCAGACGTTCGACCGTCTTGCGGCCGATCGCTGGTACACCATCACCCAGCCGAGTGAACCGCCCAAACCCGGGCCCCGCGAGCAGGAAGTCCAGCCCCAGTTCGTCGCGCTGGATTCGTCATCCGGCTTCACGACGAACGCCATGCCCGAGCGCGACTTTGATGAATACAAAACCCAGCCGCTGCTGCCGGCTCTGCTTTCACACAACGGACCCGGCATGGCATGGGGCGATGCCGACGGCGATGGCGATGATGACTGCTTCGTTGGCGCGCCGGCGGGGCAAGTGGGCCAACTCCTTCTCGATAATGGCAACAGCCACTTCACCAAAGCGCCCGATGGCCCGTGGGCTGACGACCGCGAGTCCGAAGACATGGGCATCCTATGGATCGACGTCGATTCGGATGGCGATCTCGATCTCATCGTCGCCAGCGGCAGCGTGGAATGGCCCGAGGGTAACGCGGCGCTGCGCGATCGTCTCTATCTCAACGACGGCCACGGGCACTTCACGCATGCTCCATCCGATGCCCTGCCCGACGTCGCGACGAGCACCTCCTGCATCGTCGCCGCCGACTACGACCGTGATGGTGATCTCGATCTCTTCGTTGGTGGTCGAACGGTGCCCGGCAACTACCCGCTCGCCCCGCCCAGCCGCCTGCTGCGCAATGACGGCGGCGCCTTTACGGACGTCACGCAAACCGATGCGCCCGGCCTTGCCGACTCAGGCATGGTGACCTCCGCCGTGTGGTCCGACGCCAACGATGACGGCCTGATCGATCTGCTCATCGCCTGCGAGTACGGCCCGATTCACTACTGGCAGAACACGGGCGGCCAACTCGTCGACCGCACGAAAGAGGCCGGCCTGGCCGATCTCACCGGCTGGTGGAACTCCATCACCTCCGGTGACTTCGATGGCGACGGCGACATGGATTACCTCGTTCTCAACGCCGGCCTTAACACCAAGTACAAGACCGCCACACCCGAGAAGCCCGCGATGGTTTACTACGCCGACTTCGACGGCAACGGCCAGTACGACATCGTTGAAGCCAAGAGCGGCAGCGATCACGTCCTGCTGCCGGTGCGCGGCCTGAGTTGCTCGAGCGAAGCCATGCCGCTCGTCAAGCAGCGCATGCCCACCTACCACGACTTCGCCGGCGCCACGCTCGAACAGATCTACACACCCGATTCGCTCGAGCAGGCGCAGGTGCTCGCCGCCAACACCCTCGCCAGCGGCGTGCTCGTTAACAGCGGATCAACCGGACGCGACGGGCCAACGTTTAGCTTTCAACCGCTTCCTCGAAACGCTCAAGCATCGCCGGGATATGGCGCCGTCGTGACCGACTTCACGGGCAGCGGCGATCCTCAGGTCTATTTCGTTCAGAACTTCAGTCACCGCGAGCCTGAGACCGGGCGCTGGGCCGGAGGCATTGGCCAGTTCATGATGGGTCTGGATGAATGCACGTTCTGGCCCGACGCCACTGGTCAACGAGGGTTGGTCGTGCCCGGCGACGGGCGAGCCGCAACCGTGTGCGACATCAATCACGATGGTCGACCAGACGTGGCGCTGACGCAGAATGAGGGCGCTGTTCGCGCCTTTGTCAACGATGCCACGGCGCTGCCCTTCGGTAGTGCCATCCTGGCCATCACACTCAAGGGCAAACCCGGCAACCCGACCGCGGTCGGCGCGCGCATTCGTTTGTTCCCTACCGCGAAGGCTGGCAGTCAAACCGCAGAGATCACAGCCGGCTCAGGTTACCTGTCTCAGTCTGTGCCGCAGGTCTACCTTGGCCTTGGTTCGCCTCGCACGGGCTCGGTGCGGTTCCAGGTCCGTTGGCCCAATGGCAAGGTAACAACGCACGTGACCAAGCCGGGCCAGTCCAGCATCACGATTGAACAGCCCTGATCACCCGAAACCGCTTGCGCCTTTGCTTCAGGAAGTTGAATTCCGCGCTCATTTCGCGGTAGCCGCTCCCGCTCGCTACCCTTCAATTGCCGCATGATACAGCAGCAACCAACTGAATCGGCCATGTACAACGCCCTCGTGCAGCGCGACTCGCGCAGCGAAGGCGTCTTCGTCGTCGGCGTCAAGACCACCGGCATCTTCTGTCGCCCGACGTGCCCCGCGCGCAAGCCCCGCCGTGAGAATGTTGAGTTCTTTCGCCGCGCTTCGGATGCTCTGCACGCAGGCTATCGCCCCTGCAAGCGCTGCCGCCCGCTCGAACACGGCCACGCGCCGCCGCCGTGGGTGCAGCAGCTCCACGCGCGACTCGATGCTGATCCCACCACGCGCCTGACCGACAGCGATCTCCGCGCGCTCGGCGTCATGCCCACCCGCGCCCGCGCCTACTTCAAGCAGCACTACGGCATGACCTTCCACGCCTACGCCCGCGCCCGCCGCCTCGGCCTGGCCCTGCGCGAGATCCGTAATGGCAAGCCGCCCGATCGCGTCGGACCCACCACCGGCTACGAATCCACCAGCGGTTTCCGCGATGCGTTCGCCAGGGTGTTCGGCCAACCCGCCGGCCGGGGCCGTGAACTCAACTGCCTGCTTGCCGACTGGATCGACACGCCACTTGGCGCGATGCTTGCCATCGCAAACGACGATGGTCTGTGCTTGCTTGAGTACGTCGATCGCCGCGCGATTGAAAGGCAGATCACAACCCTGCGCCGCCGCATGAAAGCGACCGTGATCCCCGGCAAGAACGCACATCTCGCGCGCATCCGCGACGAACTCAAGGCCTACTTCAACGGCGATTCGTTCGTATTCCGCACGCCGATCGTCGCGCCCGGCAGCGACTTCCAGCAACTCGTCTGGAACGAGTTGCGCCGCATCAAGCCCGGCGAGACCCGCACCTACGCCGAGCTCGCCAAGGCTGTGGGGCGGTCCGGCGCTCACCGCGCCGTCGGCCGCGCCAACGGCGACAACCGCGTCGCCATCGTCATCCCCTGTCACCGCATCATCGCCTCAGACGGCACCCTCGGCGGCTACGGCGGCAAGATCTGGCGCAAGCAGTGGCTGCTCGAACACGAGGCCAAGCACGCAGGCGCTACTTCTTCCCCCGCCCCATCGCGCACACGATCTCGAACTGCTTCGGCTCGATCGGCATGACCGACAACCGCTGGCCGCGCTGCAATACCGACATCCCTTCGAGGTCCGCGCGTTCCTTCATCTCCTTGAGCGACACGACGCGCGGAAACTTCTCCACGAACTCGACATCCACCATCATCCAGATGGGATTGTCCTTGCTCGCCTTGGGGTCGTAATGCTGCTGCTTGGGATCCTGCGCGGTGTGATCCGGATACCCTTCCCTGCACACGCGAGCAATGCCCACCACGCCCGGCGGCTCGGCGCCGCTGTGGTAGTACAACACCCCATCGCGTACCTTCATGTCATCACGCATGAAGTTCCGCGCTTGGTAATTGCGCACGCCGTCCCAGAACGTCTTCCTGTCGCGCTTCAGATTGTCGATCGAATAGCAGTCCGGCTCCGCTTTCACGAGCCAGCACCGCTTGCCGGTAGCCGCTTTCTTTGCCATACCCGATCATCGTCCCCACGACCCGAAGGTCAAGTGCTTCCGTTGCCCGCTTGTCGCCAGATCGTGAGCCTGTCGAACGGCGCCATCGCTTCCGCGCCAGGTCTTACTGCACCACGCGCCGCGACACATCGCTCGTGTTGCCGACCTCCGCCGCCTGGAACCACAACGTCCGGCCTCGCAGACTTTGCCCCAGCACGCCGCTGAACACCGCCAGACCGTCGGGGTCAGCGTTCGCCCGCGCCACGATCACCGGCCGCCGCAGCGCCAGCGTCACATCCAGTTGCCGCATCGGCGTCGGCCCCGTGCCGTCCTGGCTGAGCAGCAGCGTCACCGCCGCGCGGGGCGTCACGCCGCTCACAGCAATCTCCGCCGCGCGCCCCGCAGTCAGCGCCGGCACATCCAGTTGCATCACCGTCACGATGCGATAGATCCCCGTCGCATGATCAACAAGA
The DNA here is from genome assembly GCA_040255465.1 of Planctomycetaceae bacterium. Taxonomy (GTDB): domain Bacteria; phylum Planctomycetota; class Phycisphaerae; order Phycisphaerales; family UBA5793; genus UBA5793. The sequence goes on along the minus strand of JBDZVA010000004.1, from coordinate 232,725 downwards.
AACATCTCGCCATCCAGCGCCTCGCCGAACGACACGATGGCGCCAAAGCGATCGCCACTGGGCTTGCGGATCTCGGCCGAGTGGTCGATCAGATTCCTCGTGCTGCTTGGCGCGCCGCGGATCGAAAACACCTCCGAGGCGCACAACTCCGCATAGAAATACCGCCCCGCCAGCAGCGGCATCGCCTCGCCGCGATACACGCTCCCACCCGTGATCGAACACCGCGGCGGATCAGTCGTGTGCATGTACTCCACAATCGGATTCGTCAGCAAACCCTGCGGATCGCAATTGCTCGATTGTTCAACGCAGTGGTTCCCCTCCTTGATCGCCCAGCCATAGTTGCGCCCGCCGTCGCCATCGGCGATGAAGTTCACTTCCTCCCACGTCTCATAGCCGACATCCGCGACATACAGATCACCCGTCTGCGCATCAAACGCCGCCCGCCACGGGTTGCGCACTCCGATCGCCCAGATCTCATCGCGCACATTGGTGTTGCCCAGGAAGGGGTTGTCCGGCGGAATGACGTACGGACTCCCCCCATCCACATCAATGCGCAGGATCTTGCCCAGCAGCAGTTGCCCGTTCTGCGCGTGCCCGTTCGGATCGCCCTGCGGCCCGCCGTCGCCCACCGTGATGTACAGATACCCATCCATCGGGCTGAACGCAATCGTCCCGCCCGCGTGAATCACATTGTCCGGAATCCGGATGATCTCCACCCGGCTCGTCGGGTCGGCCACGCTTCGATCAGGCGACACCGTGTACCGCTCCACCACCGGATCGCCAGCGCGATCCGTGAAGTAAACGAAAAAGCGGCCGTTGGTCGCATACTCAGGATGAAACGCCACGCACATCAGCCCGCCGTCAAAGCGCACACTGAGATTCGCCGAGAGATCCAGAAACGGCGTCGGCAGCACCCGCCCATCCTTGAAGACCCGGATCAGCCCCGAGCCATGCTCGGCAATGAAGATCCGCTCCCCATCCCCCGGCGCCTGGCCCACCCATACCGGCAGCCGCACGTCATTGGTCACCACCTCCGTCGTCAGCCGCTGCGCCGCCGCCGGCGCCGCGCCCCACAGCCCCAGCGCCAGCACTCCGATCGCCGCCGCCTTCGTGGTTGTCGCCACGCTCCGCCTGCCATTCATCGTCCTGCCCCCTGTTGAAAAAGCGCACCGCCACCATCTCAGCGCGGCGTTGCGCTCCCCACGATATCAATACATCACCCGCGAAAACGAAGCCCGACTCAACCGGCGTCGCGCTGGAAGTGATACAGCCGATCGTCCCAGTTGCAGCGATCCGCCCTCATCCGCGCACGAATGCACGCCAATCACCGCTGCCAGTGATAGATCCCGTCGTCCCAACTCTTCAATTGATAGATGTACTCATCGCGCCGAAACTCGACGTGCCCATCGACATACATCACGTTTGACCCGGTCTGGTGCCGCAGTCGATCGACGCGCCGGCCAACCCCGGTGTTCCCGTCCTCACCCGTCACGTGCACGGCCCGCCAGACGTCGTACCACGATCCAATGAACCGATCGCTCTGGTTGTGCCCGTAGAGCAGGTTGGCAAATGCGTTGTTTGCATCGTCCGTGAAGTCAGAGAGATACACCATCTCCGATGGATTGCGAATGTGCTCAATCATCGTCGCAGGGCGACCGTCGCGCTCTTCACGGATCCGATTCGGACTGGCAAAATCCAATCCGTTGTTCACGTACTGGATCTGGTGAGTCTTGTTTGGATGCGACGGACACTTGTACACCTGGACCGGCTTGAACTCATCCCACAATTCGCGTGGTGGATTGTAACCGTTGTTGTTGTATCTCCCGTCAATGTACCGGCGCAACACCAGTGGCCACACCGCCTTCGATTGCTTCGGTCCGTTTGGCGGCGGATCGTTCGCGGTCGACTGATCACCCTCACGCGGAACCCAGCTGTTGTTCTCCGTCGCATACGTCTGCAAGGCCGCCGCGATCTGCTTCATGTTCGAGCCGCACGCAATCTTCCGGCTCGCATTCCGCGCCTGACCCAAAGCCGGCAAAAGCAACGCAATCAACAACGCGATAATCGAGATCACCACCAGCAGTTCAATCAGCGTAAAGCCGTGCCTTGCTTTGCGTCCCACGCATGTCTCCTTCTCGTTCGACCACTCGGCCCGAATCGGCCGACTCACACTCAACCCACGATCAGCACCACCCGATGGCCGCACCGCCGCCGGCCCCCTCGGGAATCCACCCTACGAGCATACCAGATCACCCGCCCCCCGCAACCGCCAAATCGACCATTTCCCCACTTTTTCAGCCGATCCCATCAAGCAGTTCCTGCACCCGCCCCTCCAGAATCGCCGTCAATTCCCCCGCCGTCATCTTCTTCCGCTCCCCGCCATCGCCCTCGCCGGAATGCTCCCTCCCCCGGCTGGGCCTGTCGTGAGCCGAGTCGGACGGCGGGGGAGGGTCAGGGTGGGGGCGACTCTGATCTCTTGCACCACCGCCTTCGCCTCCACCCACCTCCACCGCCTCCCCAAACACCACCACCGCACGCCGCGGCGCCCGCACCGTCGCCGTCGCCGCCCCCAGCACATCCTCCTCAAACTTGTCCAGCGTCTCCGCCAGCCGCTCCACGCTCGGCCGCTCATCCACGTAATCACCCGGATAACTGAACGCCTGCACCACCAGAAACAAGTCATCAAGATCAGACGAGATCTGCGCTTGATCGACGCTTGTCTCCCGACCGTGAGCCTGTCGAACGGCGCCTCCGCTTCCCCTCCCTCGGCTCTGCGGGGGAGGGGCAGGGGTGGGGGCGCTTTCACTTCCCTCTCCGCCTCCGCTTCCCTCCTCAATCTCCGCAAGCCTCTTCAAACAAGCCGCCCGCGCCTCCTTCACCCGCACCGGAATCGCGCCCGCGCCGTCATTCTCCCTCCCTCGGCTCTGCGGGGGAGGGGCAGGGGTGGGGGCGCCTCTCTCCCCTTTCCCCCGCACGCCATACCGCTCCTCGATCCCGCGCAGAATGTGGTCCGCCAGCACCAGCCGCCGCGCCGCGATCGTCCCCTGCAGCGTCTCACCCAGATACTCGATCTCCTTCAGCGCCAGCAAGCCCTCCGCAAACCGATACACCCGCTGCGCCAGCGGCAGCTCCGGCCTTGGCCGCCACAACACCTTCGCCTCCAGTCGCCCCATCAGCTCCACAAGAGCCGGCGTCGGATCCTCCAGGTACGCATACTTGATCGCGCAGGGGATCGCCACGATCGGCCGCGCCGCTTTCTTCGCCGCGCTCAAAGCGATCGCCGCCGCCCCGTCGCGAAACGGCGTCACCCGGTCGTTCTGGTGGTACACCTCCCCCTCGGGAAACACCACGAGCGGCTCGCGCCGCTCCCGCACCACCTCCACGGCCGTGCGAAACGCTTCCTTGTCCGCCCCCTCGCGATCGACGCTGAAACACCCGTGCCGCGTCAGCAGCCACCGCCCGATCGCCCCCTGCATGGCGAACACCTGCCACGCCGACATGAAATAGAACGGGCTCCCCGCCGCATCGGCCGCCTCGAACATCGCATAGGCATCCGCATGCCCCGGATGGTTCGGCGTGATGAGCACCCCCCGCCCCCCATCAACCGCCGCCCGCACCACCTCCGCCCCGCGCACGTCAACCTCAACCAGCCGCTGCTCGTTCGCCGCCTTCCGCCGCCGCAGCTTGCGAAACAGCCGAATGATCGTGGGACTGAGCCGGGCTTCCCACCGCTGGGGTCGAGGATGAAGGGGGTAGCGGTTCACGTTCTATGGCGTGTCCTGTCCGTGGACCCTGAGCGAAGACGCCCAAGGGTGCGAGGTCGAAGGGTTCACAGAGGCTTCTCATCGGCGATCAGTCGCCCCGCAGCGCACCCGCCCACAGACGATCACCAAACCCCTCCAAAGCCCGGGGCATGGCCATGCCCGGGCAATCCAGACCCCTTCCCATCCCGTCATTCCCGCGAAGGCGGGAATCCAGTCCCCTCCCTCGGCTCTGCGGGGGAGGGGCAGGGGTGGGGGCGGGGGTTATTTCGTTCCATTCTCCGTGCTGCTTGTTGTGTCCGGCACCCTGAGATCCGTCGCATGGAGCTGCGTCGAACGCGGCGACCGTCTCATGACAGGACTGGAAAACCGATGTTGCACAGGTACTCATAGGTGTCGTCGTAGAACTCAGCCCTCCGCGTTGGATCAGCAGGTTCACCACGTGGCACTACCACGACCATTCCCTGTCTAGCTCGCGTGAGCAGCACGCGATACGCGTTCTTCTGGTAGAGTTGACGTTGTTCCGACTTGATTCGCTGCCATTTGTTACCTCGAAATGACCAGTGGTTCCAACCCTTGGGAGAGTAACGAAAATCACCATCCCAAACAACGCAAGACCAGTCGACTTCAAGTCCTTGCACGTGAAATTCGGTTGCGGCGTCTTCAAGGTAGTACGACGAACGCACATCGTCCTTCGAGTGCAGGAACCAGTGAATGGGATTGACCGGCGCGCGTACGTCAATCGCATGTGGTTTGAGACGGTGTGCCTGTGATGACACAACCAAACCATATCGCTCGGTGCCTCGTGCTCTTGACCTAAGCCAGGACTTGGCGCGGACAAGATCTCTCGTTAGAACTATGGGGTATCGATCGCCGATCTGGGAAAGAACGGCTTTCGCAGTGTCCACTTCGAGATCGAGAATCTGTTTGATCAGATCTGATACTTGTTCTGCCCGAAAAGATCTGACGGATACCGAGAGATGCAGGCTTTCGTCAAGATGAACACCTTTTCGGCCCTCCAAGAGCTTGATTGCTCGACCGGCCGCGTACTCCGAATCACGAAGTTGTGGCGAAAGATGAACGCACCATTCTGGGAAGGTGTGAATAACTGCTTGAATCCACTCGCCGATTCCGGCCTCCCCAGTGTTGATTTCCTGACCACCCCCAACAAGACAGACGACAACCGCCCAATCCGAGTGTCGATCCATGCATGAAATGAGGAACTCCGGCTCAGACATCGCAAAACCAGGTTGCTGTTTCTTCCGGCTCATGAAGTCCGCAGTTTGTTGCTTGTTCCAAGCCCGTTGTGCCTCATCGAACAGTGCCACGTGCTCGATAGGCGCACGATGACTGTCAATGAGACAGTCGTCGCGAAAGTGATGGACATTCTGAATGAACGTCTTCACCTCACTGCGAGCAGAACTCAATTTGATCATGCTACCTGCGGCATTCCCTCGGCGTACCCTGTCGCGCGCGAGTGCCTCCCGGAGTACTGCGACCAATGGTCCGTTTCCTGAGAGAAACACACTGTAAAGTTCATTGGCTGAGTCAAAGTGTTTGGTGGCAACATTCAGTCCGACAAGAGTTTTGCCAGCGCCTGGGACACCAGTAACGAAACAGACGGCTTTGCGACGATTTAGTTTGGCATCTTGAATGATCTTTTCAAGCAGCTCGGAGGTTCTGGAGAGATTGGTTGCACTCGCGTCATTCCGAGAAATTTCATCAACGGCATGCCCACCGTAGAGCGCCATTGCGGCTTCGACTATCGTCGGGGTCGGCATGTATCGGCCTTGCGCCCAGCTTGCAGTTTGGATCACATCGCCTGTGCAAGCAGCCAACGCCGCCTCGATCACTGCCGGCAGCCTCTCGGTATTCGCACAGAGTGGTTTCAGCAGTCCGTCCTGTGCTACTTGTGGGATGATCGGTTCTGAGTCCTGCTGCGAACAGGTGGCTATGAGAATCGGAGCAATCGGCTTGTCGTGACTGGTGCTGTGGAAATTCTTCAGGTCCAGTGCGTAATCCCACACTTGGTCGACGGCGTCAGCTCCAAAACTACTTGCACCCACTTTGAACTCAATCACCAAGAGCACATGACGGATGACCACCAGCGCATCGATGCGTCGTCCTACGCGGGGCACCGAGTACTCCAGCGCCAACCAGCCGACGTCTCGATAGGGCGATAGGACTCGTCGTAGGATCTCTAGTTGCTCAAGCCACGCGTCGCGCTGAGTCACGTCGACCGCGAACGGACTGTTTCTTGTCAGAATCCCTAGAACGTCGTCGTCGGACTGTGCCAAGAACAAAGCAATGGTATTTGCATAGAAGGCACGCTGCGTATGCGGTGGAGGGTTGGGGTGCGGCTCAACGGACATCGTCCGAGATGGTACGTCGATTGGGTGCCTGAGCCGAGAGAGTCGGGACTGATGCAGAATACCTCGATGTGTTGCGGCGGGCCCGAATCGCGAATGACTCTACTGCGCCGAGTTACCTCATAGCCCGGCGCCCGTCAGTCCGGTCCTGGATATCGTCAGCCCGCTCAATGGGATTCGGCGAACTCCGGACGTCGGCGCATCAGATCGGACAGGTTTTCGTGCGCGAGCACATACTGCCCGTTCAGCCAATCTGGCTCCGCCCGAATCGCAGCCAGCACCCCTTGTCCAAACGCGGCCACCGTATTCGGGAAGTCGCGTGTGTCCCAGTAGATCGGATCAAATGAATAGTGGAGCCGCTGAAAAACTTCGGTCGCTTCGATGGCCAGCGCGCTGGCACAGGCCGGGTCAGCAATCCCCATTTCGAACAGCGCCGGAGCAATCTCGTATGAGAGGCGCGCCAACGTCTCCGTGTCCACTGGCTCCGCGTCGATCCATGCTGCTTGTGTGTGCATGATGGCACTCCTCCGGTACTGCCGGATAGTATTCGCTTGTCGAAACGATGAGGAGGTGGCGATGCCTATCCAATCCGATCAAACTGTCGCACTCACGCTCCCTCGCAGCTTCGTATGCCAAGTCCTCGACGGTCTCGACTGGCTCATCGAAGAGTGGGACAACACTGCCGACTACATGGAGCACGGCGTGTCGCGCGATGACATGATGATTCGAGAGTGCAACGATGCCAGCGAGGCCCGAAAGATTCGGGACTTCTACTCGACGATCTGCGAAAGTATCGAAGTGCAGATGCCGCAGTAGCGAAGAAACTACTTCTTCTCGTCTGCCTCTCGCTGATGCCGACGTACGCGCTCCGTAATGCGATTGCAGACGCGGGCAACGATCTCGTCACTCACGCGTGCCGGCTCGTTCGCGATCCACTCGACCATCGCTTTGTCGTTCAGCGCCCAGACGCGTTTATCCTTCAGCTGTGATGATCGATTGATCCACCAGCCGGGAAACGTGACGATTGGACGGATCGAGGCTGCAGGATCCCAATTCAGCTCACCTTTGATCCAATCGCGCAGTTCGTCGGACACGGCCCGTACTTGCGCGAGCGCATCGCTCTCATCCTTGCCATCATCGCGAACAAGCGAGACTCCGTCGTAGAACATTTCCACGTTTCCTTCAACCGGTTTGCTTCGAGTCTTCGTCTCGATCACGAAGATGCCGCCCGCGCCGACGGCGAGGTGGTCGATGTTGGCGCCGCGCTCGCGCAAAGACGGAATGTCGTGAAACACTCGGTAGCCATGCGCCTTGAGTGCGTCGAGTCGCTCTCCAACAGCGCGCTCGCCAACAAGACCAAGCACGATCGGCTCGCCTTCACGAATCATCCGCGACACTCGCCGATGCGCGTAAACGTATCCGCCCAGCGGTAACAGCATGAGTGCGATATGAGGATACGGGAAGTAGCCATCGACCAGATGACCGAAGAACGCGCCCGAGACAACGCCAAACAGCATGGCCAGAACAAGGATGGGCTTCAATACCGGCAAGCCGTGATCGAACATCATGCGGACAGTACTTTCTCCCGCTTGTCGCAAAGGAGTGTCCTTGATCGGTGACCGAGTGGCTGGCTTGTTTGTCATGGTGCAAAGAGTAAGTCGCCGCGTTGAGCGCGGTCAATCGTTTGACTCAGGCCGTTGCAACTCGAATGCCAGTGGCCCGACAATCCGCGCACACCCGCGCCCTTTCTTTCAAACCGCACACCAGCGCTCGTTTTCGCGGACGGAATGCACCGGTCAGGCCGGTGAAGTGACCCCTCATATTCGGCGAAAAACCGCCCCGCGCGCTGGCGCTCATCTTCGCGTGCACTTTGTGCGCCGAGCCTCTGAAAAGGCGCGAAAAGTCGGCGAGCCGGTCGAATCGGGGGGTGCAGAAAAATGAAAATCGTCGAAAAGGCGCGAAAGTTGACGACCATTTGGCGCTCTGGGCAATTTGCGCGCCGAGGCGCGACCAGCCGCGCTCGTTTTTGCACACATGTGCGCTCGCCCGAGCGCCAGCGCGCGGGGAACTCGGTGCGCGCCCGTGTTGGCACGCCATTTGCCCTGCGGCCAGGACATGAAGGGGTGATGGGGTGACAAGGTGACGGGGTGAACCGCGCGAACACCCACTCACCCGCTCACCCGCTCACCCATTCACCCACTCACGCGGTCACGCAGTCAGGCACCAGGATGAGGCACTTGGCAGGAGTGAGGGACAGCCGAACCGGCAAACGCGGCTCGTTCGAGCCTCGCTGCCTCGACGCCTGCTAGTGCCTAATGCCAAGTGCCCAGTGCCTCGCCTCGTTTACTTCCCCGCCCCGAAGAACGTCTTGAGCGAGTCGTAGATGCCGTCCTTGTCGTTGACGCGGCTGGTCACGAGGTGTCGCTCCGCCTTCGGGTCGCCGTGGTTCGGGAACGCTTCGTGCAGCACGTTGATGAAGTTGCCCGAGCCGTACGCGCTGGCGACCTGGCAGTAGCCGAACATGTTGCAGCGCGGCAGCAGCTTCTCGTTGAGCACCTCGACGCACAGGCGGTTGTCCACCTCCGAAGAGTTGTCGCCGTCGGAGAAGTGGAAGAGGTAGATGTTCCAGTCGGCGGGGTTGTACTTCGCCGCGAGCAGTTCATCGACGAGTTTGTACGCGCTGCTGATGCGGGTGCCGCCATCCTCGCGGATACGGTAAAACGTGTCTCGATCGACCTCCCGGGCCGTCACGTCGTGCACGATGTAGCGGCTGTCGATGCCCTGGTAATTGCGCCGCAGCCAGGTGTCGATCCAGAACGATTCGAGTCGGACGAGTTCTTTCTGTTCATCGCCCATCGAGCCGGAGACATCCATCATGTAGACGATCAGCGCGTTGCTCTGCGGGCTTTTGACTTCGCGCCACGAGCGGTAGCGAACATCTTTTCGAATGGGAATGACGACGGGATCATCCGGGTCGTACAGGCCGAGCATGAGTTGCCGCTTGAGCGCCTCGCGATAGGTTCGCTTGAAGTGGCGAAGTGAGTCGGGTCCGGTGGAGCGGATGCCGGAGTACTTGTCCTTGATGGCGGTGATGTTGTGCTTACCGCGCGGCTCGATGCGAGGGAGTTTAAGTTCCTCGCCGAGGATGTCGGCGAGTTCGTCGAGCCCGACTTCGACCTCGAGGATGTGCTTGCCCTCGTTCTCCCCCCCGGCGTTGTCCCCGCTGCCGGGCTGTCCGCTGCCGTCACCCTCTTCGCCGGGCCCCGCGCCGACGCCCTCGGAGTTGTCGCCGTAGCGGAAGGTGGGGATGTCAATGTCGTAGACGGGGATGGAGACGTAGCGCCGGCCCTCTTTGCCGATGAGTTCGCCGCGCTGGAGGAACTTGCGCAAGTCCTTGCGGATGCGTCCCTTGACGATGCCTCGGAAGCGTTGGTGATCTTGTTCGATCTTGAGGACCATGGCGTTGCCTTGCAGCCGGCGGTCGCGGGCGGTGGTCCGTCGGTCGCCGGGGTTGGGTGGGCGGTGTGCGTGCCGCTCTACATAGAGGATAGAGGTCTATCAGTATGATCGGGCGGGAGGTGGGGGTGGTTCCGGAAATTCGCGGTTCCGGGGCAGAACGGGGTGGAAAGGGCCTGATCTGGGGCGAAGGAGGCGAAACGTCGGGTGGCGGATGGGGGGGCGGTCGGCTATTGTTTCGGCCACTTCGGTGGGATTGTGAAAAATGGTACGGAAGAGGGCCGGGAGACATGGAAAAGCCCAGCCCGTCGCAGAAGGTCCGCAGGCCACGGTCCACTTCATCCAGCAACCTCTGGATGCTGTCCGGGCTGTGGATGGAGATGCTGGCCTCGATCATCGGGCTGGGATTGCTGGGGTACGGAATCGACCGGTGGGTGGGTTCGTTTCCCTGGCTGACGATTATCGGCACGATCCTCGGAGTGATCGGCGGTCTGTACAACGCGGTGAAGAAGGCCATGGGGATCACGAACCCCACGACAAAGAAGAATGACTCGAGTGACGCAAACCAACGCTGAAACCATCGCCGAAGCAGCTGCCAGTCGGACGCTCGTGCTCATGGCGGCCCTGGTCGCCGTGGCGGCCGTGCTGGGCGCTGCGATCACGATGCTGTTCGATGGCGTGGCGTGGTACGAGGCGGCAGCGCCTTGCGCGGCGGCCGGGGTGATCTTCATCCTCCAGGCGCGCTGGTCCCTTAAGAAGGTTTCGACGGATCCGCTCTCGGCGCTTCGCGTCACGATGGCGGGGGTTGGCACTCACTTCGCCGTCATTGTGGGCGGCGGCGTGGCGCTCATTCTCGCGCTTGATTTCAATCCGGTTGCGGTGCTCTGCTCGCTACTGGCGGCGTTTGCCATCTGTCAACCGCTGAGCGCTGCGGCGATCCGCCGGCGCATTCTCGCGCTGCCTTCCGAGACGAGTGCGGGCGGCGCCACTTCCAATCTCACACGTACACCCTTCGCGGAGGCCTCGGCGTGATCCCTGAGCCTGTGACCGCTGGTCTGCTGACGCTTGCGGCAGACCCGCTGCACCACAACTACGACTACCCGATCATCAGTCTGCCCAACGGGTATGCGATTCTCACGAATCACATTCTCATGATGCTGGTGGTGGCGGGGCTGATGCTCTGGCTGCTGCCCAAGGCGGCGCGGGCGATTGAAACGGGCAAAACCGGCACGAGCCATGACTATGTCACCAAGGGCACGCTGTCGCACCTGATCGAAGTGCTCTGCGTCTTCTTTCGTGAAGACGTGGCCAAGCCCGCGCTGGGCAAGAACACGGATAAGTTCCTGCCATTCATCTGGACGGTGTTCTTCTTCATCCTGTTCAACAACCTGCTGGGGCTGGTGCCGCTGCTGGATGCGACGAGTCTTCTGTTTGACGGTGCCATTAACGGGTCGCACGAAGTCGCAGCCGAGCACGTGGAAGCGGCGGCGCCCGGCGAATCGCACGAGGCGGCGCCGGCTCACGAAACACTTGCTTCTCATGAAGGCGAGGCGGGCGAAGCGGCGGATCATGCCGCGGCGGGCCATGAGTCTCACGCGATGCATCTCGGTCCGTTCATTCTCTTCCAGGATCTGACGAAAGAAGAGACCGCGTCGCACTTCCACGGCGTTGGCGGCACGGCCACGGGCAACATCGCCGTGACCACGGCGCTGGCGCTCATTGCGATCTGCATCATCATCGGCGCCGGCATTCAATCGCTTGGATTTGGCGGCTTCGTGGAGCACTTGACGCTGGGGACGAAGTTTCCGCTGTCGATTCTGATGATCCTGCTCGAGTGCATTGGTTTGATCGCCAAGCCCTTCGCGCTGACCGTGCGTTTGTTTGCGAACATGACCGCGGGTCACGTGATGCTCTCGGCGCTGCTGGGCTTCTGCTCGATGGCGTGGAATGGCGTCGGGCCATTTGGCGGCTTGTTGATTTCCGTGCCGTCGATCGCCTTCGCAACGGCGATCGGCCTGCTGGAATTGCTGGTGGCGTTCATCCAGGCGTTCGTGTTTGCATTCCTGACGACGATGTTCATCAGCATGTTCCAGCATCACGATCACGAGGCTGAGCATGGTCACGAACACAAAGAGACCCCGGACTACGCCGAATTGAGCGTCACGCCGGAACTGTCATTCGAGACGTGAGAATCGCGTCTCGCTGAATTGGAACAAAGGGTCGAGGCTGGTCGAGCAAGGCGTCCGGTCCGTGCCTGCGAGGGTAGACCCGAACAAGCGACACGATCTTGCCGTGTCAACAGCAGTATGGAGTGTGCATCATGACAATTGGAAAGCTGATGATGATCGTTGGCATGGCGATCATCGCGGCCGTCGCCCTCACCGGCGGTACGGCCTTCGGAGCCGACGGGACGATGTTCCCCGATGCGGGTCTGCGTTTCGTTGGTCTGGGTCTCGGCCTGGGTCTGGTCGTAATCGGCGGTGGCAAGGGCATCGGCAACATCGGCTCATCCGCCGTTGAGTCGATTGCCCGTCAGCCCGAGGCGGCCAAGGACATCAATGGCGCGATGGTTCTCTCCGCCGCGTTCGTCGAAGGCGCCACGCTGTTCGGCGTGGTCGTGCTTCTGCTCGGCGTGTTCGTGATGAAATAAAGCGGCGGAGTTGGATGGTCCAATCCGACCCTGGCCGCTGGCCGGGGTCGGGGATGAGGACCGGCGATGCCGATCTTCATCCCCCGCCCCGTCGGTTGCGAGCAAGTAGATCACGGGCAACACAATCAGAGTTCACCAACTGTGGGAACACGTTCATGACGAAACTGATCAACATCATACTTGGAAGTCTTCCGCTTGCGGCTGCATCCGTTGCGCTGGGCGCTCCGGCCGAGGGCGGGAGCGAGGCGCACGCCGAGCTGCTCGCCAAACCGGAGACGGCGATTCCAGCGATGGTCGCGGCGATCATCATGTTCGCCGCGTTGTTCTTCCTGCTCAAGAAGATGGCGTGGGGCGCGATCCTCAGCGGCCTCAACGACCGCGAGACGAAGATCCGCACCGAGATCGAATCGGCAGAGAACGCCCGGGCTCAGGCCACCAAGGCGCTCGAAGACTATCAGAAGGAACTGGCCAAGGCGCGCAACGAAGCGAGCGGCATGATCCAGCAGGCGCGGGCCGATGCCCAGCGCGTCGCCGATGAACTTCGTTCAAAGAACGAGGCGGAACTGGCGACGATGAAGAACAAGGCCAAGGAAGAAATCGAAGCCGCCAAGAGGGCAGCGCTCAACGAGTTGTACGCCGAGACGGCCATGCTGGCGACGCAGGTCGCCGGGCGCATCCTGCACCGCGAGATCAAGGCGGCGGACCACTCTCGACTTGTCGAAGAGTCGCTTTCGCAAATCGGTTCATTGGGCAAGAACGGCGAATGATCGCTTGCGAGCGGCATCCCGCTCGCACCATGAGGAGCAGGCTCAATGAGCAATGCAACGACATCACGAGTCAACTCGCTGGCCCGCATCTACGCGGCGAGCTTGTTTGAACTCGCCGAGGCCGACGGCGGTCTGCCCAACTGCGAGACCACGGGGCTCGAACTGGCGGAAGTCGCCAAGGTTGCCCAGACCGACGCTTCGTTCCAGGAGTTTCTGCGCAGCCCGGTTGTGAGCATGGGTGACAAGGAGCAGGTGCTGCGACGGATTTTCGGGGACGGAAAAGTTTCCGATCTGCTGCTTCGCTTCATGCTCGTGCTCAACAAGAAGAGCCGGCTGGATCAACTCATTGGCATTGGCGAGGCCTACACGCAACTGCTCTGGGAGCGTACCGGCCGCATCGAGGTCGAGGTGTTCAGCGCCAAGCCGCTTGACGAGGGCCTGGCGGAGCTGGTTCGTCAGCGCGTGGGTGAAGCGCTGGGCAAAGACGCCGTGCTGCGCAACACCGTTGATGAAGATCTCATTGGCGGCTTGAAGTTGCGCGTCGGTGATCGCATGATCGACGCTTCGGTGGCGACGCAACTGAGCCGAATTCGCGAGTCACTCAACACGAGCGGGGCCGAAACGGTTCGGTCGCGCATCGGGTCATTGATACAAGGATGATCGGTCCGGGTCGCGCATGATCGCGCGATTCGATACAGTGAACACAAGCCGGTCGAGAAGCGACCGACGGCGGGACAACCAGCCGACTACGAAACGAGGATCAGACGTGAAGATCAGAACCGACGAAATCACCAGCGTGATCAAGCAGGAAATCGCCCAGTTTTCCGATCGGCTGGAAGTGAGCGACGTGGGGCAGGTCGTCGAAGTCGGCGACGGTATCGCGCGCATTTACGGCCTGGGCGCTGCGATGGCTGCGGAACTGCTCGAGATCGAGACGAGCGAAGGCTCGGTCATGGCCCAGGCGATGAACCTCGAAGCCGACACCGTCGGCGCGGTCATCTTCGGCGACTACCTGCAGGTGCGCGAAGGCGACACGGTCCGCTCGACGGGCCGCCTGCTCGAAGTGCCGGCGGGTGAAGAACTGCTTGGCCGCGTGGTGAACCCGCTGGGGCAGCCCATCGACGGCGGGCCGGCGATCAACACCAAGGAAACGCGCAAGCTGGACATCGTGGCGCCGGGCATCGCCGAACGGCAGCCCGTGACCCAGCCGCTGCAAACCGGCGTCAAGGCCATTGACTCGATGATCCCCATCGGTCGCGGCCAGCGCGAACTGATCATCGGCGACCGCAAGACGGGTAAGACGGCGGTCGCGATTGACACGATCATTAACCAAAAGCGATTCTGGGGCACCAAGGACGCGGTGATCTGCATCTACGTCGCGGTCGGACAGAAGGAGTCGACCGTGGCGGGCGTGGTGGACACGCTCAAGAAGAACGGCGCGATGGATTACACCATCGTTGTCAACGCCTCAGCGTCGGACCCAGCGCCGCTGCAGTACATCGCTCCCTACGCGGGTTGCGCGATGGGCGAGTACTTCATGTGGAAGGGCCAGCACGTGCTGTGCATCTACGACGACCTGAGCAAGCAGGCCACGGCGTACCGCCAGTTGTCGCTGCTGCTGCGTCGCCCGCCGGGCCGCGAAGCCTATCCCGGCGACGTGTTCTACCTCCACAGCCGCCTGCTCGAACGCGCCACCAAACTCTCCGATGAAAACGGCGGCGGCTCGCTGACGGCGCTGCCTGTCATCGAAACGCAGGAAGGCGACGTGTCCGCGTACATCCCGACAAACGTGATTTCGATCACCGACGGTCAGATCTATCTCGAACCTGATCTGTTCTTCGCCGGCGTGCGTCCGGCCATTAACGTCGGCATCTCGGTCAGCCGCGTGGGTGGCAACGCGCAGATCAAGGCGATGAAGCAGATCGCCGGTTCGTTGCGACTCGACCTTGCGGCGTATCGCGAACTCGAAGCGTTCGCTCAGCTGGGCACCGAACTGGACAAGGCGACGCAGCGCCAGTTGGATCGCGGAGCGGCGATGGTCGAACTGCTCAAGCAGCCGCAGTTCGTGCCGATGGACGTGATCGATCAGGTCATCTCGATCTTCGCAGGCACCAAGGGCTACCTCGACGACGTGAAGAAGTCGGAAGTGCCGCGCTTCGAGCGAGAGTTGATCGAGTACATGCAGGGCACGGGCAAGGCGGTCCGCGATGCGCTGGCGGAGAAGAAGGCGTTCAACGATGAACTGACCGAGAAGCTCAATGGAGCGATTCGCGACTTCAAGGCGAACTGGAAGTAGAGCGGCTTCGAGGCGAAGACGCCAGCGGCTCCGGGGCGTCCACCTGACGGAACTGGAGTTGATGGAACGATTTAGGCACCCTTACCCGCCCAAGTGGCGGGTAAGGGTGTTTTGTTGCCCCTGCTGCGAAACAGGATGTCTCAAGAAACATGAATCCTGACATGCAAGGTGGCGTGAGATGTGTTATCTTGATAGCGTCACCGTGCACGTCAGGGACACATGATGGACGAGTCAAATCTGGAGAGCGCTGCGGGCGTCAAGATCTGCATCTACTGCGGTGAGGACTGCAGCGATCGGCCGCGCGTCCGCGACCGGCAGAACCGCTATGCGTGCATCAAGTGCGCCCAGCGCGCATCGAAGAAGTGGGATAAGCAGGGACCGCTCGCGGAGACCCCTGATCCAGACATCGTCTTCGCTGTGGAGCCGGAGTTGCCCGAGGAAGTGGTGCCGGTGTACTGCGCGGTCTGCCTGCGGCAGATTGTGACGGGCAACAACATCTGCGTGCGATGCAACTATGACCCGAACGTGGGTCTGACGGAAGACACGCTGGTCGGGCGCAAGTCGCTGGGAGCGGAAGGACTGATCTGCGCCAAGTGCGGCTACAACCTGCGCGGGCTCAAGGCGATGCGCTGCCCGGAGTGCAATGAGCACATTCGGCCGCGGTCAATCAGCGAAAAGAAGGCGGGTCGATTCAAGGATGAAGCGACGCGCGACGCCTATCGCACGCCGATGCTGATGCTGGGCATTTCGATGGGTGTGTTATTGCCCTGGATGGCGGCAGTGGCCGGGCCGACGGCGACGGTTGAGTTCTTGATCCAGTTTGCCCTGAGCGTCGGGATGGGATTGATCGGGCTTTACGTGTGCAGCCTGCTGTGGCTGGGCTTTGATGCGCCGTGGCATCTCAATGCGCTGCGACTCGGCGGCATCTACGCCGCGATGGACCTGTGCCAGTTTGTCATTCTGCAGGTGTTTGGCGGTTCGCTGGTGCTGCAACTGCTGCTGGCGCTGATTTTCCTGCGCGTGTACGCGGAGATGCTCGACCTGACGTGGATTGATGTGCTGGGGTTGTGGGTGGTGCTGATGATCATCAACGTGGGGATCGCGCTGGTTTTGTTTTCTTCGGGGTGGTGATGGGGGATCTGAGTCATGGAACGTCCAGGGAGAACCGGTGGTCTTCCTCGGGGCATGTTGACGATAGTACATCCGGCCGGCCGCAGTGAGCGCTGGCCGGCCCGCGGTCCGCACGCAGGAGACGCTCATCGTGATGTACAGACTCTCGCTGAATCACCCGCTACGCCATCCATCGCTTGTGAGGTACACGGCGATGGCTACTGCGATGCTGATCATCGCGCCGGGTACTTCCCGAGGGCAGGAACTGTGGGTCCAGACGCACAAACTTTTGGCTGAAGACGGTCGGCCGAATGCGTATTTCGGATGGCGTGTGGGAATGTCAGGCGAGTCGATCGTCATCTCTGCGCCACAGGATCACGAGAATGGTCTCTTCTCCGGCGCAGTTTATGTATTCGATCAACACGGGATGCAGCTGCGAAAGATTGTGGAGCAGCCTCCCCGAGTGGAAGGAATGTTCGGCCGGTCGCTTGCAGCGGATGGTGATCGAGCCGTAGCGGCTGATCCATACGGCAATACATACTCGAATCGTGGATCTGTTGTCGTGTTCGACGTGGCCACGGGCAAGACGCTACGCAAACTCGAGTGCGCCAATCTGGATGATCCCTTTCCGAACTTTTGTGAGATCGCCCTGCGGAGACGGACGGCCGTGATCGGATCTCCAGCGGGTGTGGAATTCAATAAGTGGCCCGGCGCGGCGTACGTCTTTGACATTGAATCAGGCGAGCAACTCCTCAGAATCACCGCTCCGGACGCCCGTGATGGGCAGGCCTTTGGGAGCGCGGTGGCGATCGGTCGCGACAAGTTCGTCGTCTCAGCGTACTTCGACGAGACCGAAGCTCTTCGCACGGGATCCGTGTATGTGTTTGATTTGTCAACGGGCGAGTATCTATACAAACTTCAACCATCCGATCCTGTTGAAGGGATGTGCTTTGGCGATTGTTTGGCAGTCGCGGGTGATCGTCTGGTAGTGGGTGCGTACCACGATAATGTGAATGGCCCTCGCTCGGGTTCGGTCTACCTCTATGATCTGAATACGGGCCGCCAGCTTCGCAAGATCGCGCCTTCTGATGGAATTGAAGAGCAGAGCTTCGGCAGGTCGCTTGCGATCGACGGTCAGCGTCTGGTGGTCGGCGCGTTTTATGACGATGACATGGGTTTTAGATCCGGATCGGTGTATCTGTATGACTTGACAACGTACGAACTGGTTGCCAAGGTCTCGGCGTCGGATGGCGAAGAGTTCGAGACATTTGGAAACGACGTTGCCATCCAAGGTGGACGGATGATCATCGCGGCGCGTGCGTGCAACGACTTGGGAGGCACCTCCGGGGCCGCGTACATCTTCGAGGCTCAGAATCTGCTTCGAGTTTCCCCCGATCCGCTCGTGGGAGGTGAACCGGCGACGTTCAGTGTGTTCGGCGCACGTCCCGATCAGCCGATCTGGTTGGTGTACTCGCTGCGCGGCGTGGGATCGACGTACATTTCGCAATTGAATGTAACGACCGATTTGATCCTGCCACGACTTGGATTCAAGCCCGGGATGACCGACTCGTCCGGCGATTGGGCGACCACATCGATGATGCCGCGCGTCGTGCGGACGACCAAAGTGTGGTTCCAGGCGGTGCAGCGCGAGAACAAGACGAACGTGGCAACGATGCGGATCACACCCGAGTAGCCAGCTCAGCGCGCCAGCAGCGCAACGGCAAGTTCAGCCGCCAGCGCGGCGTTTGATTCGAGCAGCGCGAGATTCGCCTGCATGGCGCGGCCGACGGTGAGTTGGGCGACGGCCGTGAGCAGAAATGGCGTGAGCGCGGGGCCGCGGATGTGTTGCGCGGCGGCCTGCTGCACGGCCTGATTCACTGCTCGCTCCATGTCATCCTGGTCGATCGCAGCTGATTCGGGCACGGGGTTGGCCAGAAGGACACCTGACGTGCGGCGAAGGCCGCGCCAGTGCGTATCGCAGATTCGAGCGACTTGCTGCACATCATCAACACGATGCGGCACGCGATGTTCATCCGAGCCGCGCGAGTAGAACTGCGGAAAGCGGTCGGTCTGGTAGCCGAGCACTGGAACGCCGAGCGTTTCGAGCTGTTCGAGCGTGGCGGGGATGTCGAGGATGGCCTTGGCGCCGCTGCACACGACGCAGCAGGGGGTGTTGGCGATTTCTGCAAGGTCTGCGGAGATGTCGGCGGTGGTGTGCCAGTCGCGATGCACGCCGCCGATGCCGCCGGTGGCGAAGACGCGCAAACCCAAATTGCGACAGACGGCAAGCGTGCCGGCGACGGTCAGGCCCGCCGAGCCGCCTTGCGCCATGATCGGCGCGAGATCGCGCGCGGAGGCCTTGGCGACGTCATCGCGCGAAGCCAGTTGTTCGAGGTGATCGTCGCTGAGGCCGACGACGAGCTGGCCGTCGAGGATTCCCAGCACAGCCGGAATGGCGCCGCTGTCGCGCACCGCTTGCTGCATGGCATGCACGGCTTCAAGATTGGTCGGATGCGGCAGGCCGTGTGTGAGGACGGCGGTTTCCAGCGCGACGATCGGCTGCGCGGCGCGTATGGCTTGGCGGACTTCATCGCGGCCGAAGGTGTGCATGGGGTGATGGTATTACAAATGGGGAGGCGAAGGCGCAGGCGGCTGCGCGTGGGCAAGGCTGGAGAGTGTGTTGTAGTGCAGAGAGCCTATCGGCCGCGGCGCGTCTTCATGCGCCCGCCGAGCCGGCGCTTGGGCGGGCCGGAGGGGACGACGCCGCCGGGGAACTTCTCAGGGTCGATCTTGTCGCGACTCTCCTCCCACACGGCTTCGGGGCCCGCGGCGCGGCTGTTGGGCGTGTCGTCCGCCAGCGGCGCCTTGCGCATCTCGGCTCGCTTGTCTTCCGGGATCGGGCCGGGCGTGAAGTCGGGGTAGTCGAGTTCGGCGATCTCGATGTTGGCGAGCACTTCGATGGCGGTGAGCAGCTTGCCCTGGTCGGCGCTGACAAAGCTCCACGCCACGCCGCTCTGCCCCGCGCGAGCCGTGCGGCCGATGCGGTGAATGTACACCTCGGGGTCTTCGGGCAGATCGTAGTTGATGACATGCGAGATTCCCGACACATCCAGCCCGCGCGCGGCCAGGTCCGAGGCGACGACCACGCTGAGGTGCCCGCTGCGCAATTTGCGGACGATCGAGTTGCGCTTGGACTGCGGCATGTCGCCGTGCAGCGAGTGAACTTCGATGCCGTGCCGGCTGAGATGCTGCGCGAGGCGATCGACGGTGTCTTTGGTGCGACAGAAGACGAGGGTGAGATCAGGCTCCTCGTGCTTGAGCAGGTGCAGCAGCAGAGCGCGCTTGTCCCACGGGGCGACGCTGATGTACTTCTGATCCACCTGGCGAACCGTGAGCGCGCCTTCGGAGGTGACGATCTTGACCGGATCGTCCATGTACTTGCGCGAGAGGGTTTCGATCTCATCAGTGATGGTCGCGCTGACGAAGACGAACTGCGCCGGCCGCTTGACCCCGCCGAGGATTTTGCGGATGTCTTCGCGGAAGCCGATGTCGAGCATGCGATCGACTTCATCGAGGACGACGCGCTCGATGTTGGCATAGGAGAGGACGCCGCGGTTGTGCAGATCCATGACGCGGCCGGGCGTGCCGACGATGAGGTTGGGCTGCTTCTTCTCGAACTCACCGATCTGGCTGCTGAGGCGCTGCCCGCCGTAGATGGGTTGCGAGCGGATCGGCGTGTAGCGGCCGAGCTTCTTGATCTCGCTGTCCACCTGCATGGCCAGTTCGCGGGTGGGGACGAGAATGAGCGCCTGGCTGGGGATCTTGGGATCACCCATGTGCAGCAGGGGCAGGCCAAAGGCGGCCGTCTTGCCGGTGCCGGTGCGGGCCTGGCCGAGGACGTCTTTGCCGGCGAGGATGGGCGGGATAATCTGGGCCTGGATCTCGGTGGGCTGCTCGTAGCCGGCTTCGGCCACGCCCCGGCAGACGCTGCCGCGCAGTCCGAGGTCCGAGAATGGGGTATGGACGGTCTGGGTTTGCTGAGTCATCTGTGCTGTCTTACTCTCGAAAAGCCTCACGAACACCACGCTCGGGGGGCGGCGGAGGCCTGTTCGAGGCGGCAGAGCCCGGTCTGGAACCAGTGGCCCTGAGAATGCTTGATGATAGAACCCCGCGATGTACGATACAAGTGAGCGGACCCCGCCACGCCTGACCCAACCGAAGGCCCACTTGTCCATCGCCAGCGAAATCCAGGTTGATCTTCAACGCCTCGCGCTCAACGTGGGCGTCATTCGCCGCCTCATCGGCCGCGACGTCGAGTTGTGTTGCGTCATCAAGGCGGACGCCTATGGACTCGGTGCCGGGCGCATCGCGCGGTGGATGGATCACCTGCCCATCGATCTGCTGGCGGTCTACACCCTCGACCAGGCCGAGCAACTGTGCAAGGCCAACATCGCCAAGCCGATTCTGGTGCTCATGCCGATCCACGATGTGCCGCGCCCCGGGCCGGTGTATCGCGCGGTCGTTTCGGGTCGGATGCACTTTGTCGTTCACGATCTGGCGCATCTTAACCATCTCATCACGCTGGCGGACAGCATCGGCTGCCGCCTGCCGATTCACGTCGAAGTCGATACGGGCATGAGTCGCGGCGGAGCGAACGTCGCCGACGTGCGCGAGATGCTCGAACGCATCGCCGGCACGCGCGCCGTCGAGCTGCATGGCTTCTTCACCCACTTCTCCAGCGCCGAGAGTGATGATCGCGCCACCAGCGCGCAGCTCGCCGCCTTCAACGCGCTTGTGGCTGAGATGGGCTCGCTGATTCCAGAGTCCTGTCGCCTGCACGCCGCGAGCACGCACGCGATGCTCCGCGATCCGAAGTATCACCTCGACATGGTGCGCATCGGCCTGGGGTGGACGGGGTTCGGCCCTGAAGTGCTGCGCAATGAAGTGCACCTCGCCGTGGGTGATGCGCTCCAGCCGATCATCACGTGGACGAGCCGGCTGGTGCACACGAAATGGATCGAGCCGGGTACGACGGTTGGCTACGGCCGAATGTGGACCGCCGCTCGCCGCACTCGCGTCGGGCTGGTGCCGGTCGGCTATGCCGATGGTTATCCGGTCGCACTGTCTAACAAGGCGGTCGTGCGCATTCGGGTTGGCACGGCGTGGCACGAAGCGCCGGTCATCGGCCGCGTGAGCATGGATCAACTGACGATCGACCTGACCGACATCGCTCCGGCCGCAGGCGTGGGGGCAGTGGTGGAGTTGATCGGCGCCGATCCGGCCGCCGGCAACCACCTGCCGACGCTGGCCGCACTGGCGAATCTGCAGCCCTACATGCTGCTGTGCGGCCTGTCGCCTCGGATCAGCCGGGTTTACCGGAACCAGATCATGCCCCAGCCGCAGGTCGATGCCCCGAGCCAGCCCGCACAGTCGGCCCGCCCCGCCGCCGGCGCGTGACGCGGCGATTATCTCAACCTCCGCAACGTCCGATCTCATCAGCAGCGCGATGCCGGCGCCGCGTCTGAGCGTCTGCGTCGCAAGGCGAGCGAGCATTAACGTACCGGGTACGGTTTATCACGACGTATCGAGCAAACAAACGTACCGGGTTCGATTTATCCCAGGTTCAATTCGTCGGGGGTGGAGGAGAACGTGTTCAAACGCATGGGTGAACTGCTGGTCGAATGCGGCGAACTGACGCCTGAACAACTCAAGGGCATTCTCGCCGAGCAGCAGCGCTCGTACCGGCCCTTCGGCCACATTGCGTCCAGGCACTTCCATGTTCCCACCGAGGCCATCTGGAATGCGTGGGCGTTGCAGTATGCGCGATTCTGTCCGCGCGTGGAACTGTCATGCGAGCCGCGCGAAGCGCAGACCCTGGCCAATCTGAGTGCGGGCAATGCGTGGAACCATCGTCTGCTGCCGCTGCGCTGGAACGACGGCGATCTCGTGCTGGTGACGTGCGTGAGCCGGCTGGCCCGCGCGCTGCAGTTCGTCGACGAGCACATCGAGACCGCCACGATCGTCTGGCTCACCGACAGCATCCACGCTCTCGAAGACGCCTTGCGAGCCGCGTATCCCAACTGCGACCGCCAGCAACCCGCCCGCCGCCACGCCCCGCGCGTGGATGTGGCGTAGAACGCGGCACGCGAAACCGGGAACGAAACAGAGCCCCGCCGTGAGTGAGGGTGTGGGATGCTGGATGCGCGACAGGCAACCACACGCCCATGACCCTCCCTTACGGTCGGGGCTCGGATCGACCTGTCCCAGATTGGTGCACGGCGAGACTTGCCGTCGCGGGGCACGGCCCCTCCTATCTTCCATGGGCCATGGCGCACCAGACAAACCCGCTGCCGCGAAACCGCTTCCGATTCCACCCCGGCGCGGCCGCGTCCGCAAGCGATACGTCGCACTGCTCATTGTCCTGCTGGCGATCGGCTGGGTGGGGTGGAAGGTGTACGTGATCATGTCGGCCAAGCCCGGGCCGCTGGTCGACTACACGCCGCAACTGATCGCGCTGAGTGAGAAGTATCAGCCCGAGGGTGAGAACGGCTGGCCGGCGCTGATGAAAGCGCTCGAGCACTTCGAGAACATCGGCGTGCCGGATGGGGAGGGATGGCCGACAGACGACAAGGGGAGGAAGTTGGCTCCGGATGTCATGCGAGTGTGTGAGGGTCCGTTTGATGCGAAGCGAGTTGCGCTCGAAATCGCCTATCTGGAGCAAGTCAAGCGATCAGGCGTTCTGAGGGAGTTACAGGAAGCACTGTCCGCGCCGAAGTTCGTGCGCACTGAGCCCGTTTCCCCCGACACCGGTGTGTACTTTTTGATTCTGCCGGAACTGGGACCATGTGTTCAGATGGGCAAGGCTCGTTGTGCCGCGATGCGCGTCGCTGCGGCCACCGGAGACTGGCAAGGAGTAATCGATGCCGCGCGCGATCAGCTCCGACTTGCCGCAGCCATTTCATTTGCTCCAGTAGACGCCAGTCACCTCGCAGCGCTGGCCATTCAATCGAACTTGTTTATCGAACTCAACCAGGAACTGGTCGAGTACGATCTTGATGAGTCCGCTTGTGAGCAGATGCTCCACTCGCTCGAACTCAGCCCGAAGCCTGCGCCTATGGGATTCTCGCTCGAACTCCAGCGGCTCGGATTCGAGAATCTCGTGAATCTCACCTACAGCGATGATGGCCTTGGAGATGGAATCCTGCTTGTACGCGAGATCGAGACGTACCTCATGACCGATACCTGGAGTTCGAAGTATGGATCAATCGACCATTCGCTCTCAAACGTGCTGGGCTTGGCGTATGCGACACGTTCGGAGACATTGGATGCAGTTGACTTGGTCTTCGATGCCGCGGTACGCCAATCCCGCATGACGCGAACAGAGCGGGAATTCGATCCATTCGATTTGGCTGACATTCGCGGAGCCCTTCCGGAGAATCAGCTGATTCTGCGTCGGCGGACTCCAAATCTATCGCGGCAGCTGAGCGTGGATCTGGCGACGCGTTCCGGGATGGCGGCAATGCGGGTGCTGCTTGCCATCGAACTCTACGAGGCGCGACATGGTGCGCCGCCGAGGTCTCTCGACGACCTTGTGCCGGAGTGCGTTGCAAAAGTTCCGACCGACCCCGTATCCGACAGTCCTTACGGCTATCGACGGCGCCAGCCGGATCGGGATGACCCACGGAGATTCTGGCTGTACTCCCTCGGCGCGGACCGGACTGACAACGGCGGACAGGAACTCGGCGGCGCTCTCGGAACACCCATTGAGTCGCTCCAATCCGATCGCTTCCAATCGGGTTATGACTACATCTTCAACCGCCTGCGCGAACCGGTGGAGGAGGAGCAGTAGCGAGGCCGCGCCACCAGAACCGAGCCCCGACCGTGAGGGAGGGTCTTCGCCGATCAGCGTTCTTTGCGCTGATTCTCGCCAGTCGCGCTGGGTACACCCAACTCCCGTGCTGACGCGTGGCCTTCGACGCGCTCAGGCTCGGACGAGGGCTCGGACCCGAATCGCGCCAATCACGGATCTTCGCATCGACGGTCAGCCGTTCCGCGCAACGGGCGTCCAACACCGCTTCCTTACGGGCGCGGTTCGTCTTATCATTGCCGCGATGAGGATGCGACTGATCAAGACGTTCACCTTTGAGGCCGCCCACTTTCTGCCGTCGTTTCCCGAGGGGCACAAGTGCCGGCGCATGCACGGCCATTCGTTCAGCGTTGAAGTCATCGTTGAAGGTGAGATTCCACCCGGGCAGTATCATCTGATCGACTACGGCGAACTCAGCAAAGTCGTGGATCCGCTGCGGGCGCGACTCGATCACTACTGTCTCAATGAGATCGAAGGGCTGGAGAATCCGACGAGCGAGATGATCGCGGTGTGGCTGTGGGATCGACTCAAGCCGAGCCTGCCGATTCTTGCCGAGATCGTGGTGCGCGAGACGTGTACGAGCCGGTGCGCCTATCGCGGGGAGTGATTGCCGTTGCAACGCAGGCGAGCGACCAGCGCGAGGATGACTTTGGCCCAGATCAACGCGCTCATGCGACTCGTGCGCGATTGCGACGGCTCGAAATCGTGCAGCAGGGACATCATCGCGCACATTTACAGTCTGGAGCGATGGATCGCCTCGAGCAGCGCGATGCTGCGGCGATATCACAGCGCGCTGCTGTTCCTGAGCGCCTTCGGGCGGACGGCGGAAGTTGTGCGTGCTGCCCGCAATGCGTTGAAACGATTTGACTGCCGCACGGCTGCGCTCACCGAGCGCCAACGGGCCTCACTCATCGACACCGGCCTCATCGGTACGCGCACGCAATACACCTTCGGCTACGAGTCGCTGCGCACACTGGCCCAGCGCTGGCCGGGTGAACTTGAGATCGACTGGGACGGATATGAAAACCCGGAACGGCTGGATGGTCTGCTCTATCGCGTCGCGCTCACCGCCGAGCAGCAGACACTCGATGATGGCGAGCTGAGTACGCGGGAGTGGATCGACCAGACGCGCGGCACACGCGGCGGCACGGCCGTGGACTGGCTGGTGCGCGAAGTGGAAGCGCGGCGGCGCGACCGCGACGCAGCAGTGGCGCTGGTTGAAGATGCCGAGGCGCCGGTCGTGTGGAATCTGAGTGATTCAAGTGGTTCGACGACGCTGCTTCGCCTGCCGGGTTGGGAACGGGCAAAGGGTCGCGGGCCGTTTCGCAAACCCGGTGACGCCGGGACGCTCATCGCCTCGCCGCTGCACATCCCCTCGCCGTTGCCGCGGGCGCGAGCGGCGGAGGTGGTAGCCGTGACGGTGGGCGCACTGGCGGCGCGCGGCCGGGAAGTGCACGCCATGCGTTACGCCAATCTCGACGAGATCTACCTCATCGATCTCGGCGAAAACGTGCAACTGGCGGTGCTCGGCGTGGTGCCCGAGCAGCGCCTGCCGCTTGAAGCGAACTACGGCTACATGCTCTTCGCCGGCGGTGTGCCGGTTGGATATGGCGGCGTGAGCCCGCTGTTTGCACAGGGCAACACCGGCATCAACATCTTCGAAGAGTTTCGCGGCAGCGAGGCGGCGATGCTCTTCGCGCTCACGCTTCGCGCGTTCCATTCGCTCTTTGGCATCCGGCACTTCATCGCCAGCCCGTACCAGTTTGGCGATGACAATGACGAGGCAATCGAAAGCGGCGCGTTCTGGTTCTACTACCGGCTCGGGTTTCGGCCCGGTGCGCGACCCATCAGGGCGCTGGCGGCGCGAGAGTGGAAGCGACTCAAGTCGAATCGAAGCCATCGCACGACGGCGCGGAATCTGCAGCGACTGGCGCGGAGCGATCTGGTGCTCTCGCTGTCGGGTTGTGATGCGAATGAGATGTTTGCCGAGGCGAACCTGGGGCGCATGGCGACGGCCGTGGGTCAGGCCGTGGCGAAACGCGGGGCGCGCAGTCGGGTGATGGTGGCTGAGCAGATGGCGGCGCAGGTGGCGCAGCGACTGAGTCTCACAACGCGGCATCTCAAAGCGCCGGCTCAGCGTGAGAGCCTGCGGCGCATGGCGCCGATTGTGTCGTTGCTCGGCGCATCGGTTTCGCGATGGAGTGCATCGGAGCGAGCGACATTGCGGACGATTGTGCTGGGCAAGTGCGATCGATCAGAGCGGCCGTACGCGCTGGCTATGGCGAGGCATGAGCGGTTTCGAGTCGCGCTGGGCCAGGCACTTCGGGGATAACGGCGACGCTGGCTATCGTGCGGCCTAGTGACGTAGTAGAAAACGGCCACGACGCCGACCGAGGCTGGGTCGGCGTCGTGAGCCAGGAGTGACCAATGGAAGGCGGCGACGATTACTTCGTCGCGGCGGCGGTTTCGATCGTCGGCAGCACCGAGCCGTCCGTGATCATGATGCGCGTCGGCGAAAGGCGATGCACTTCAAGCGGCAGATCGCTGGTCGTCTTCTTTTGCGGCTTGGGAATGATCATGATCGGTTCGGGCAGCGCGCGCTGGGCGGCATCAGTCATGACCGGGGCTGCGTTGGCGCGGCGGACGATGCGAGCCTGGTTGACGAGACCGGCTTCGTTGAGCCAGATGTTCTGAGCGCGGCGGAGCTGGCCGGGCGTGCCTTCGTGGAAGCGATCGAACGGATCGAAGGAGATGATCACTTCGCCGACCCATGCATGGGCGCGGGCGAAAGCGCCGGGCGCGCCATACCAGGCCGGACCGGGCTGCGAGCACCAGTCGCGATCGGCGGGCGTGCGCGAGAGGACGCGGTCGCCGGCGATGAGGTAGTCGGGGCTGGCGGGCATGGAGCGGCTGACAACGCGCGACCGGCCGTAGGGGTAGGGAGCGCATTCAAGCAGGACGCTGCGCAGGCCGCCGCGACTTTCGGGTTCGTCAAGAATGTAGTTGGGTTGTGCGGCATTGAGCGCAAACGCCGCGCCGAGAAGCAGGATGCTCATGGTCGTGCCTTTCTTCAGATGTGTAGACCGCAGGACGGAAAGCAAGGTCCGTGCCGCGCGTTGATTGCAGGTCACCAGGGGGCAAAGCGGACGTTGACTCTGCGGCCTGTTGCCGGCACGCCACATGCAAGTGTGGTGCTGGAGCGACGTTACGATGGATTGGCCATCATCATTCGCTCAGCGTGTGCCGATGGAATATGGTACACAACCTGGAAGAATCGCGTCCCCTCCGAATGGCTTATCGAGTTATCAGACCTGCCTGCCCCGGGTTTCACATGTCCCATCACAACGACGCCAGCAAGCCCGGGTCGAGCATTCCCCTGCCGGCCATCAAGCGCCTGAGCCTCTATCTGCGCGAGATCGAAGACCTGCTCGAACTCGGCCGCACGACGGTGTCGTCCAAGCAGTTGGGTCAGGCGCTGAGCCTGACCGATGCTCAGGTTCGCAAGGACCTGGGCTACTTCGGGCAGTTCGGCCAGCCGGGCATCGGCTACAGCGTGGCGCAACTGGCCACGGAGTTGCGGCGGCTGCTGGGCAGCGACCAGGTCTCCACTGTCTGCGTTGTCGGCGTGGGCAACATCGGCCGGGCTTTGCTCGATCACGGCGGGTTCAAACGCAAGGGCTTTCACATCGTCGCGGCATTTGATGCGAATGACGCGGTGGTGGGGCAGACGATCCACGGCGTGAAAGTGTCGCCGATGTCCGATCTGGCCCGCGTGGTGCAGGCCAAGACCGTGCGCTTCGGCGTCATCGCGGTGCCGGCCGGTGCAGCGCAGAGCGTGTGCGATCAACTTGTCAAGGCGGGGGTAACCGGGCTGCTCAACTTTGCGCCCAAGCGATTGCAGGTGCCGGCGCATGTGTCCATCAGCAGCGTGGATCTGGCGGTGCAGCTGGAGCAGCTGGCGTTCCAGGTCATGCTGGCGCAGCGGGAGTCGTAGTCGGAGGTCGCTAATGACCGACGAACGCGCAGAAAAGATCAGGCGGCGCCGACGCTACTCGATCGGCGTTGGCGTGTTCGCGTGCTTTTGCCTGCTCATGATGTGCTGGAAGGCCGCGTCCAACACGCACGCGTGGTGGTTGTACCGCCACAGCCGGACCTATCCGTACAGCGGTCGACACAGTTTCGAGTTTCTCTCGTTCGGCGTGGCGGCTGGAGATACGGAGTTGATCGTCGATCAGAAGCTCGCAGCAGTGACCAGCACCACCGGACCGGGAATGGTCAGCTCGAGCAAGTTCTACTCGTTTGACTACGGCCATGATTTCTTCATCCGGTCTGCCGATCCGGTGCTGACGGAGCGGATTATGGTCTACTTTGACGAGGACGGGAAGGCGGACAAGATCCAGTACCGCCTGTGGGGCGATCAGACATCTGAAGAATACATGTTGAACCTCCACGCCAAGACTGTGAAGAAGTTGAAGTGGTAGTTCGCGCTGCATGACAACACAGCCTGCGGCCGGCGCCGCAGGCTGTGTACTCGATCCGAGGTTGTGTGAGCCGTGCAGCTTACTTCTCGCGCTCAAACACGCCGTAGAAGTTCTGGAACGGCGAGCCGTCGGGGCCGATCTGGGTGCCCTTCATCACATGGCGGTTGGGATTGGAGAGGTCGAGTTCGGAGTTGGCCATGACGATGCGGTTGCTCATGGGATCGCGATGGGCGCCCCAGAAGTTGAACGTCTTGTTCTTCTGGTTGTAGGCGCCCTTCTCGGTCATCATCGCCGTGATGGTGTTGTCGATCCACATGGACTCGTAGACGCCATCGACGTTGTTGTAGCCGACGATGGCCATGCCGTGGAATTCGAAGCCTTCCATCCCGCTGGTCACAGTTTCCTGAAGGTAGCGGCCATCCATGATCCACTCGCGATGGATGGACGCGGGCATTTCCATGGGCTCCTGGCCGGGCGCCATGGTGATGCGCACGAAACCCTTCCAGTTGCCTTCGAGCGGCTTGAGCGCGGCATGGTGTTCGCCGGGTTCTCCGGCCGCCATCATGCGCTCCATGCCCTCCATGTCCATGCCTTCTCCGTCTTCATCACTTTCATCGTCGGCGTCGCCGGGTGGTTGGACGTGCAGCGCGGTGCGCAGCATGTCGCCGCGGTTGGCGGAAGTGAATTCGGCTGCAGGCTGGGTGAGCGTCAGTCGCCCCGCTGCGAATCCAATCGCACACAGGACGATGGCGCTGAGACATTGCATCGTTCGTCGCATGATCTTGCTCCTGAAAAATGGTGTCGTTCGGTTCCTGGAACTTCGCGGCGCCGTTGCAGCAGGGCCAGAGGGCGGTGGGAGGCGCTGGAGATGATACCGTCGCTCTCCACCCCGTGTCGATGCAACATCTATGTCCGGCAGTGGTATCCTGTTTGGAGCGCACTCGATCTTGCCGCCCGAGGAGCCGAGATGAATTCAGTATCACGTCGTCTGTTTATGGCCGCCGCGCCTGCAGCGGTGCTTCCCGCGTTACTGAGTAGTGAACAGCGCGCTGCGGCCGCGTTGCTGCGACGAATGGAAGGCGGACCCGCGCTGGGCGAACTCTACCCGACGCAGGATCCTGAAGTCGTGCAGAACCTGGTGGGCGCAGCGCACACGCGCCTTGATGATGTCACATCCATCGTTGCGCAGCGACCGGCGCTGGCGCGCGCGGCGTGGGACTGGGGATTCGGCGACTGGGAGAGCGCACTGGGGGCGGCGTCCCACATGGGTCGGCGCGACATCGCCGAGGTGCTGCTCGCCCACGGCGCGCGGCCGAACCTGTTCACCTTTGCCATGCTCGGCCAGGTCGACGTCGTCCGCTCTATCTGCATCGCCAACCCCGGCATTCAGCGCACGCCCGGGCCGCACGGCATCACGCTGCTCAAGCACGCGCTGGCGGGCAAGAGTGAATCGCAGGATGTTGTCGACTACCTCACGCAACTGGGTGGCGCCGATGAATCGCCCGCCAATGTGCTGCTCGACGAAGCGGCCGCGCAGATGTATGTCGCCGACTACGAACCGATTGGCATGCCCCATGCCCGTCTGCGCATCACCTGGAACGCCCGGCGACAGGGGCTCTCGCTTCAGCGCGAGGAGCAGGCGGGGAGGCCGCTGCTCAATGAGGGGCAGCATGTCTTCCACCCCGCAGGCTCGCCGGCGGTCAGCATCACCTTTGCGGTGATCGAAGACATGGCGCTGGATTTGAAGATTGTGGATGGTGATTTCACACTCACCGCTCGACGGGTGAAGTAGAGACAGCCTCTTGGGCACGCACGATCTCCTATGCTTGCCGCGGAGATCGCCATGCTTAACCCATTCGCCGTTTTCTCGCTCGTTGTCAGTCTTGTCGCGCCGCCGGCCAACCTCGATCGAGGGGTGACCTTTCGCATCTACCAGGCGGACCACAGCCTGAGCGAGTTGCCGATCCTTGAGCCGAACCAGACGCCCAACGTCGATGTGCTCGCGCCGACCATCGACTTTGGAAACGACGCTTTTGCGGGCGTGCCGGCGCCGCTCTTCAGCACGGTAACCGGCTGGCTGAACATCACCCGCGATGATGCTTACGTGTTTCGACTCACGAGCGATGACGGTTCGCGATTGATGATCGACGGAAAAGTCTGCATCGATCACGACGGCCTGCACGGTTCGACGTCGAAGGTAAGTGAGCCGATTGAATTAACGACCGGGCTGCACGAGCTATATATCGCGCATTTTGACAATGGCGGGTCGCGGAGTCTCCGACTCGAATTCAAGCCGGCGGCGGCAGACCGGTTCGTGCCCTTGCCGGATGCAGCGCTACGAACGGAGGCAGACCCGACGCGTGTCACCTCGCCGGGCGCCAAGCGCGTGCGAGATGCGCACCGGCCGGGCGACGGCAAGGCGCTCGATGCCGTCCATCCTTCATGGCGCGTCACGGCGATTCGGCCGGAGGGATTCGAACCCAAGGTCGGGGCCATGGCATTCATGCCCGATGGACGACTCATCATCGGCACCTTCGATCCATTGCAGCGCGACGAGACAAATCTGCCGGACATTGAATCCAAACCGCCGGATACGCTTGTGGCGCTGACAGGAGTGATGACCGGCGATGCGTCGAGGGTGGTCGTCAAGGAGTGTGCAAGCGGGCTATTCGAGCCAACGGGCATGTGCGTGGTGGATGGCGTGCTCTATGTGGCGCATCGACGGGCCATCACCCGGCTGCTCGACAATGACGGTGATGGATACTTTGAAACGCACGAGGATGTTGCGCAAGGCTGGGAAGGGTGGAACTACCACCAGTTTGTCTTCAACCTTGAGCACATCGACGGCAAGCTCTACGCGGCGCTCTCGACCACCATGGCCCCGCCCGGCTGGGAGGGCATGCAGACCAATGCAGGTCCCAACGGCCCCATGCGCGGCGGCATTCTCGAAGTCGATCTCTCCTCCAACGACGTGCGCCTCGTCGCCGGCGGCACGCGTACGCCCAACGGTCTTGGCGTCACGACGGATGGCACGCTCATCTACCTTGACAACCAGGGTACGTGGATGCCCACGAGCGAACTGTGCGAAGTGATTCCCGGTCGGTTCTACGGCCACTACAACTGGACGCGCTTCGTGCCCAAACTGGCCGAGCGTTTTCCAATCGGCGGTCATCCCAGCGCATGGTGCGATCTGCCGCGCACGCCGGCAGCGCTGTACCTGCCGCAGAACGAACTCATCAACTCGCCGACGCAGGCGCAGGCGATTCGAAAGGGAATCTTCGCCGGGCAGATGCTCGTTGGTGAACTGACCGCGGGCGGGATCCGGCGCGTGTTTCTCGAACGTGTGAACGGGCAATTGCAGGGCTGCGTGTTTCGATTCACGCAGGGGCTCGAGAGCGGCGTGAACCGCATGGTGTGGGGCCCGGATGGCGCGCTCTACGTCGGCGGGATCGGCGCCGGCGGCAATTGGAATTGGAACGGCACGCAGTTCGGCCTCCAGCGACTCGAGCCAACGGACAAACTGGCGTTCGAAATGCATTCGGTCAGCGCCACTCCGGATGGGTTCGTCATCCGATTCACCAAGCCCGTCGATAGCGCGTGGCTGGAGGATCCTTCGCACTATTCGGTTCAGCAGTGGCGCTACGAACCGACGCAGGAATACGGCGGGCCGAAAGTCGATACGCAGACACTGCGCGTCACCAGCGCGCGACCTTCGCAAGATGCCCTGTCTGTCTCGCTCACGATTCCCGGCTTGAGGATCGGCGACTGCATTCACATCCATACGGATCCCGTATCGACAGGCGGCGAGGCGATCTGGTCGACCGATGCGTACTACACACTCAATGCCATTCCCCGGCGCGAGTCGATCCAGGCGTCGTCGATCGGTCAGTTGCCGATCAGGCCCGAGGCGCTGGGTGTCGGCGTGCTGCCGCCAGCCGAGGCCGTGACGCTCATCGGTCGCTCGGCGGGGATGGCAATGAAGTTCGCCAATGAGAAGGAATTGCCGCGCAACCGCACGCAGGATGATCTCATCGCGCGGCCTGACTACGTCGAAGTCGGCAACGGTAGCACCGATCTGATTTCGCGCACCGAGTTCGCCGACTGCCGCCTGCACGTCGAGTGGTATTGTCCGCCCGGCGGGCAAGGGCAGATGGCGGCCAACAGCGGTGTCTATCTTCAGTCGCGCTACGAGGTGCAGGTGCTCGGTACACCCGCGGGTGATGCGCCGCCGGCGGCAAACGAAGCGGGGGCGATCTACAACATCAAGGCGGCGGACCACAACGCCTCACTGGGGCCGGGCCAGTGGCAGGCGTACGACATCTGGTTTCGCGCACCGCGATTCAAGAATGGAGAGAAGACGGAAGAGGCGCGGCTGACGCTGTACTGGAACGGCGTACTCGTGCATGACGATGTTGCGGTCCCGCACCCGACCGGCGCTGCGCAGGCCGCCGGCGAGCAGCCAGGCGGCGACGGGCTGATGCAAATCGGGCCGCTGCGCCTGCAGGATCATGCCTCCGCAGCCGAGGGCTCCGTGCGCTACCGGAATGTTTGGATGGCGCCGCTGTCAGCGCATCCGTGGCGGGCCGGGGAGTGGATCGACTTGCTGGCCGATCTCAGATCGGATCAGTGGATGGTGCGTGGTGGCGCGGCCGGGTTCCGCATTGAAGATGGCACTCTCATTGGCACCACCGTGCCCAATACGGCCAATACTTTTTTCACCACCACACATCCATATGCGAGTTTCGAACTGCTCTTTGATGTCAAAGTGGATGACCGACTGAACAGCGGCGTGCAGATCCGCAGCGAAGTCATCGGCGGCGCGGACAATCGTGAGGGCGGCCTCAAGGGCTACCAGATCGAGATCGACCCGAGCGAGCGAGCCTATTCCGCAGGGGTGTATGAAGAGCGCGATCGGGGCTGGCTCTATCCACTCTTCGATGCGCCCTATGCGCGTCGGGCCTTTCGCAATGGGCAATGGAACCACTATCGCGTGGTGGCGCAGGGGCCGGTGATTCGCACGTGGCTCAACGGCGTTCCCGCGGCGGCGGTATATGACGCCCGTCGCCAAAGCGGGTTCATCGGGTTCCAGGTGCACGAGGTCGGTGACAATGCCGAACCGATGGAAGTGCAATTCCGCAACATCCATGTCCGCTTTCTGGGTGACCGCTAGGCAGCGCCGATAATGACAGCGCCGCCGCCCGCTGCGCGGGTGGAGTGGCCAAGCCGAATGCAATGCGGTGATACGGGACGCGACCGGTAACGGTTCGCGCGATTCGCCAGGGTGGAACTTTTTCCGCTGCGCGAGAACCGGAATGGAACCCAATTCGTATCACCAGAATGCAGGCCGATTTGCGACGTTCGTGGTGATGGCAGGCCTGCGAGGATGAAAGGAACAACACAATGCAAACTCAAAAAACTCTTCGTGGATATCTGCCGCGCCGATTTCTGGTACTGGTTCTCGCCGGGGGCGCGTGCGCCGTATTGACCGCGCCCGTCCTGCTTGGCGGAGATGGGGCTTCGCCGGCTCCACCACAGGCCATCTCCCAGGCCGAGTCGATCTCCGCCGCGTTTCGCGACGCCGCCAAGACAATTTCGCCCTCGGTGGTCAACATCACCATGGTCGATCGGCCGGACAACGTGTCATTCAACCAGCAGCAACCGCAGCTGCGCTTCCGGCGACAGCAGGTGCCGGATGAATTCTTTCGGCGGTTCTTCGGCGATGGTCAGGGCGATGTCATTCCCTTCAACATTCAGCCGCAACCCGCTCCCGAGCGGCGCGGCCAGGGCTCGGGCGTCATCATCAAGTCGGACGGCTACATCCTGACCAACAACCACGTCGTGCAGGGCGCCGATGAACTGCACGTGAAACTCAGCGACGGCCACGAGTACCCCGCAACAGTCGTCGGCACCGACCCCGACAGCGATCTCGCGGTCGTGAAAATCGACGCCACTGGCCTGCCGGCTGCGAAGTTCGGCGACTCCGATGCGCTGCAGCAGGGCGACTGGGTCGTGGCCGTGGGCAATCCGTTTGGCCTCGACCACACGGTTACGGCGGGTGTTGTGAGCGCCAAGGGGCGCGGCAACATCGGCCTGAACACGTATGAAGACTTCATCCAGACTGACGCTGCGATCAATCCCGGCAACTCTGGTGGCCCGCTCGTCAATCTGCGCGGCGAGATGGTCGGCATCAACTCGGCGATCCACAGTTCAACCGGCGGAAGCGATGGTATCGGCTTTGCGATCCCGTCGAACCTCGCTCAGCATGTCGCCCAGTCGCTCATGGATGACGGACGCGTTGATCGTGGATGGATCGGCGTCGGTGTGCAGCCGCTTACACCGGATCTGGCCAGCGCATTCAACTACACGGGTTCGACCGGCGTGGTGGTGACGGACGTCATGGATGGCACACCCGCTCAGGAGAGCGGCTTGCAATCCGGCGACATCATCGTCGAAGTGGATCGTCGTCCGATCGATTCACCGCGGGCGCTGGTCAACACCATTGGCCAGCGCGAGCCGGGTGACCGCATCAGGTTGACCGTCGCGCGAAACGGGTCCGAGCAGGTCGTGCCCGTGACGCTGGCGCTTCGGCCGGGCGAGGCGCAGGTCACCTCGACGCCGCAGGCGTCCCAGCCGCAATCGTCACTTGGCCTGGCGGTTCAGCCGCTGAACGAAGACCTGCGTCAGCAACTTGGCATTTCGGCGGGCAGCGGACTGCTGGTGACGGACGTGCAGTCTGGTTCCGCCGCGGACCGCGCGGGCCTGCAGCCGGAGGATGTCATCGTCGAGGCGAATCACTCACCGGTGTCGAGCGCCCGCGACCTGGCGAATCAGACACGCGACCTGAGCAAGGGCGTGCTGCTGAAGATCGATCGCGGCGGCCGCGCATTGTACATGGTGATCAAGAACTGACGACCGATCAGGAGTAGCCGGGAGGGGCTGACTCCTTTCACAGCGCATGCCGCTGTCGCGGCATGCGGCTTTTTTTTTCTTTTTACGTGCGCGGATGCGTCGTGTTGTTCCCCCGGCCGATTTCCTCCATCAGGTCCATCTGGAGTTGCTGGATCTCAATGAGGCGCTGCCACTGGTGGGTGAGGAGCTGGTCGAGTTTGGTGTGCAGCAGCCTGATCTCAAGTTCGGCCTTGAGGTTGACGCGATAGTCGTGCTCCGCCTGCATGCGGTCCTTGGCCGCCTGACGATTTTGACTCATCATGATGACCGGCGCCTGCAGCGCGGCGAGCGTTGAGAGCACCAGGTTGAGCAGGATGAACGGATAGGGATCAAACGGTTTGGTCAGCACCACGCCGAGATTGATGCTCATCCAGAGGACGATGATGACTCCGAAGATGCCGATGAACGTCCAACTGCCGCCGAACGACGCTACGTGGTCTGCGACGCGCTGACCGATCGTCATGCGCTCAGTGAATGCTTCGTTGAGGTTGGACGCGACAAGTTCCTGGTCGCGCAGAGCGACGATGACCTGCTCATCAAGCGCGGAGAGTTCGCCACGATCTTCTTCGAGTAGCGAACGGACATAGTCGGCGCGGTATTTTGCATTGCACGGCTGGCAGATGTAGCCGCCCGGATCGAAGTCAGGATGATCGCGACGGATGCGTTCAGCGACGGCGTTGCGCACCGCGCCCGCGCCCACCATTTCGACGGTCGGCAGCGAGCGGCCGCATACCTGGCAGGTTCCCGTTTCAGCACGGGGTGTTCTGGGATGGGTAGCCATGCCTGATCATAACCGAGGCACTCGCGTCATCACCCGGGCATCGATACGCTTTGGGGATGTCTGAAGACAGTCCGCAATCGGTGCAGGAACTCGAGCAGGACCACGCGGCGCCCGTCGCGACGCGATGGGGCCGGGCCTGGCCGTGGGTGCGCCTCGCGCTGCAGATCGGGTTGCCGCTGCTCGTGGTCTGGCTCGCGTGGCATGAGATTCATTCGCTCAATCTCCACGAGGTTCGGACGCACATCGGTGAAGCGGATGGACGACTGCTCGGCCTCGGGGTGCTCGCCGTTTTCGCAGCCGTGGCGGTCATGGGTCTGTACGACGCCGTGGCCTTTCCGCATGGCGTGCATGGGACGCTCTCGTTCGCGCGGCGCTGGTTGCTGGGCATGGTGCTCTTTGGATGGACGAACTTCGTATCCATGGGGCCTATCGGCGGACCGGCGCTGCGCGTGCTGGCCTATCGACGCTCCGGCCTGGAGTGGTCGGAGATTACTCAAGGCTTCGTTGGCCACTACGTCGGAACCTCGTCGGGGTTGATCGGCTGGCTGGCGGCTGTCTGGCTGCCGGGGATCAGCGGGCCCTGGGAGTTTCCCATCCGCATGGCGCTGGCCTTGATCTTCAGCATGATCTTCTCGGAACTCATCGGCCGCCTCGTGCTGCCGCTGATTCGTCGCGTTGGATGGATGGAATCGGTCGCCGCGCCGCCCCTGGTGCGGCTGGCGATCGTCAGCTACTTTGACTGGGGACTCACGCTGCTCTCCTTTGCGCTGCTTACGCGCGCGGTGGGCGTGGTCATCAGCCCGGTCGGCGCCGGCCGCACGATGCTCACCGGTCATCTCGCGGGCATCCTGAGCATGATTCCCGGCGGCATCGGCAGCGCCGACGGCGTGTGGTTCAAAGGCTTTGCGCTGCTGGATGTCGGGCACGAGGCGGCCGGTGCGGCGGTGCTCATGTTCCGCGCCGGCTTTTACCTGCTGCCGTGGGTCTTCTCGCTGATCGCGTTCTACGTCGTGCTTGTTCGCGAATCGGAACGATTTCGCGATTGGCAGCGGCGCGTTGTCGCCGGCGCTGTCATGCTCAATGCGATCCTGCTGCTGGTGAGCACGGTGATGCCATTGCTCGGGCACCGGCTTGAGGGTGTCGAGCGATTCATGCCCTTTGGCGCCATCGAGCTGTCGCGCACCGTCGCCACGATGGCGGCGGTGGTCATGCTGTTTCTTGTGCGAGGGCTCTTTCACGGTTACCGCGGCGCCTATGTGCTGTCGATGGCCATGCTGGGGGCCGCTGCGGCGGCGCACCCGCTCAATGGCGGCAACGTGGAGGAGGCGCTGGCGTCGGTCATCCTCATGGGCATGCTCTTTGGCGTGCGCGAAGCGTTCACGCGGCGTGGCCGCATTCCTCTGGCAGGCGAACTCGCCCTGGCCGGTGGCGTCGGGGCGCTGGCGTTTCTCATCGTCGTCGGCATTTCCGTCTTTGATCGCATCCCCATCCACCAATCGTGGTGGCCCGTGCTGCTCGAGCGCAGCGCATCGAGCCGCCTGCTCCGCGTGCTGCTGCTGATGGTGATCGCGGCCATGGTGGTGCTGGTGCGGCAGGCACTGCGGCCCGAGCACGTGTGGGTCACCCCAAGTCGCAGCGATATCGATGACGCGGAAGCGTTCGCAAAGGCGCACGCCGATTCAGCCGAGGCGCTGATGGTTGGCGCGGGTGACAAAGGCGTCTGGTTCTGGGAGCCCAAGCCCGGCGAGCGACGGGGCCTGGTGCTCTTCCAGCATTCGAGCGACAAGATGATCGTATTCCGTGATCCACTGCTCATCGACGAGGCTGACGCGCCGGCCCTGATCAGCGCGCTCATGGCGCACGCACACACGTTGGATATGGATCTCGTGTTTGCGACGATCTCGGGCCGGTGGATGGAGCGACTGCACGACTTCGGCTTTCATTTCCTGAAGATCAACGAAGAAGCCATCGTGCCGCTGACGGGTTTCACGCTCTCGGGCGGCCAACACGCCGCGCATCGGCACACACTTAGAGACATGGAAAAGGCCGGTGTCACGTATGAAGTACTTTCGCCTCCATTCTCCGAGGCGATAATCGCGGAACTGCGGACTGTGAGCGACGCCTGGCTGGCAAGCAAGGGCGGGCACGAGCTGCAGTTCAGCGCCTGCTGCTTCTCGCCGGCGTACATGCAGCGCAATCCGGTCGGTGTATCGCGTACCGCCGATGGATGCATCATCGCGTTCGTCAACATCCTGGCCACGCGAGTCGGCGGGCCGGCGACGATTGATCTGATGCGCTACAACCCGGACTCGATCGAGCACGTGATGGACTTTGTGCTCATCCGCACGATGCAGACACTGGCCCAGCAGGGCTACACGGCACTGAGCCTGGGCAGCGCGCCGCTGAGCGAAGTGGGAGTGTGGCGCTCGTCGCGGCTGGTCGAGCGCGCGCTGCACCTCTTCTCCACGCGAGCGGAGCGCTTCTACAACTACCAGGGACTGCAGATGTACAAGAGCAAGTTTCACCCGCAATGGCACGCCCGCTACATGGCGTACCAGCAGGTGTGGGACTGGGCGTCATCGCTCGTCGCGACAGTGCGGCTCGTTTCAGCGCACGATCGACGCTCGCGGCGTCGGATCGCTGCAGCACGGCTCGACCAAACCATGACAGATTAGCCTCTACTCAGCGCTTCGGAGGCGTGACATACGCGGCAAAGTCAGCTTGGTAGTCGCTGTAATCACTGGCAAACGCGCATCGCCAAGGCTGCTCCAAGCCGATCAAATCGAGCAACCCGAGATCGCGCAGACCGTCCGGAAGGCGCCAATCTCGCTCGGTAGCTAGCTCGTACAACGGCAATTCGAGTGCCGAGAGTTCAACGGAGGACGAAAGCTCAATCTCATCCGGCGGCAGGCACGAGTTCTCGTCGCAGCACTGGTAGGAGATCGTGCAGCCGATTCTGATCGCTGCGCTCCCTGCCGCGGTTTTAGGCAGTCGCACCTGGTGCGAGAAGACAAGATCACCCATCCACAGCCGCAGCGTGGGCGCGCGCGGGTCGATGACTCCCTCGGGCCGTGACCACTCGCCGACGGTCTCGGCGCCCGGCGGCAACTGCAGTTTCAATTCGGTCTGAATGTAGGGCTCATCGGCGGGCACGTGCGCGTAGACGTGCCAGCCCGGCGCCAGGCGGCCGCGCACGATGACGGTGACGAGATCCTCTGGCGTGCCGCGCACGACGGTCATGCCGGCACTGAACGGTCGCCGGGTCGTGGGCGCATCGAGGGTAATGCGACTGGCCTGCACTTCGACGGACTCAGCGGCGGCGCTGGCGCCTGGCTTCTGCAGGTACACCCACACCCAGCCGTGGTAGTTGCGCTGCGGCTCGAACCGGGCCAGTTGCGTCCAGAGATCCTGCACCTGGCCGGCGACCTCTTCAAACCCATCCACTTCTTTCGAGACTTCGTCATACAGGGCGCCCCAGCGCTCCTGCTGTTCATCGTTCATCGGGGCCTCGACTTCAACGCCGATGCGTTCGCGAAGTTTAGCGTCGAGCTGCTTCCACAACGTCGAATAGGTCTTCATGACCTCGCCCTGTTGCTTCTGCAGACGATCGCGCTCGGCGATGTCGTCTTGCGTGAGTTTCGGAGCCGCACTGGAGGTCATCTGGAAATCGCCCACGAGCAGGTCGGGGCGGCCATCGCCGTTCCAATCAGTCACGAACGGCTTGGATCGATCTCCGGGGCGCGTCACGAGTTCGCCGTTCGGATCATCGACGGGGTTCTGGTACGCCGCCATGCGCTGCTCGCTGGACAGCGCGGGGATCAACTCCACCCCCGCAGCGAGCGTCGGCAGGCCCTTGTCGCCTCGACCGGTCGCGCGGTAGAACCACACCGAGCCGTTGCCGTCGCCGCAGATGAGATCATCAACCCCGTCGCCGTCCCAGTCCGCGACAGTCGGTCCGGCGTCGCCGGTCATCTTGATGTTGTTGCCCGCGGCGCTGACAGCCTGCGCGGCGCCGAAGCGCGGCACACCCTTGCCGCCCAGGTTGGGCACAAACTTCACATCGCCTTCGATCACGCCAATGAGCAGGTCGAGATCGCCGTCGCCATCCCAGTCGTGCAGCGCCACGGCCGACGCCTGGCCGACGTTGACAGGCTTGCCGCTTTCGTCATCGAGTTTGACCGACTCCTCGAACGCGACATCCTTGGCGCCGGCGAAGAAGAAGATCTCGCCCGGCCATGAGCCGGAGATCACGTCGCGAGAGCCGTCGCCATTGAGATCCGCAACCTGCGGACCAAAGCCGACGCATCACCCGGATGGAATCGAGCCGAGTCCCTGCCGCGTCTGAAAGAGCGCGAAGTCTTCATCAAACTTCGGCTGAGCCTGCGTGCCGACGTTGCGATAGATGCGCAGCTTGCCTTCGCCGAACTGCCCGACGAGCAGATCGTCCTTGCCGTCACCATCCCAGTCGATGCGCAGCGGAGCGGCGTGACCGATGTCGACGTCGATCCATTGATTGCCGGCGCTGAGGCGGAAGGGCGGCTCGAAGGTCGGCGGGTCCGCGGCAAGGGCGGGCGAAGATACGAGCAGTGCGGCCAGTGCGGTGTGTAGTTTCATGGGGAGTCCTTAGCTATCAGGGATTCGATCTTTCAATTATAACAGACTGACAGGGTGGTCCGCAAGAGGGCCGGGAGGGATGTGGCGAACAAAAAACGCACTGACCACCGCCAGAGCAAGGATCAAAGCCCAACCGCCGATGACCCACATGCCTGTTCGCATGATGACCAACGCGTCGCTGCTCTCCTGGATATCAACCGGCTTGAGCAATTCGCCCTCCGTTTCGTAACGATAGACGAATTGCCTGCGACCCCAGGAGTGTTGGAACTCGCACCGCTGCCGCCCTGACGCGGCCGGCTCTGATGACCACGCAAATTCGGACCAGTCCGAGTGGCGCTCCTGCGTTGCCGATTCGAGCGAGGCGATCAGTGCCGCTGCGTCGGCGGGACTCGATGGGAGCAGTGAGTAGGCCCTTCTCGGATACAGAACCTGCGCGTCACCGACCCAGACGCCTACTTCTGTTGCTCCAACCCATTCATCTTCATCAAGCATGATCGCGCGATTCGGGATGTCGTCGTTGCCCGCGTCCACTGGAAACGCCAGCACACGCATGCCCCAGAGCTCCGGGGGCGGACCGCCCGGGTGCCAGGTCGTCTGCAGGCACTGTCGTTCGATGATTGGCTGGAGGGGCGCAAAGCAAAGCCATGCCCAGACGAGAGTGAGTCCAGTCAGGATGGCCAACCACGACGAGAGTCGTTGCAGTCGCGTTACCGTGCCTCCTCCGAATCAGTGGTGAAGACATCAATCGACGATGTTCAGCTTCCAATCGTAGTCACGGAGCGAAATGGCGTAGTCGGCTGTGTGCATCGGCGTGAACTCGTCGATGTACTCGGCGAGTTTGTCCTTGCCGCCGAAGTCGTCGGCATACCACTCGAAGATCTTCGAAAGCACGAGTCGCTTTCCCGCGGGATCGATTGTATTGCGGTTCGGGTCGTTGATGAAGTGGCGCATGTTCGCCTGGAGCACTTCGGCCAGATCGGCGCCAACATAGGCGCGGTTGAGCAGTGGCGGACAGGAGCGGGCCGCGCAGACCAGCGCCACGTGCACGCGCGACTCCTTGAACTGCTTGCGAATGATGTCATTCTCGAGATCGTTGAGGCTGATCGTCTTGCCGTTCACCTTCACGATCGGCTGCTTGAACACCGCAAAGTCGTCGGCGTCCGGCGACCATGTGTCGAGATCGTGCCGCAGCACTTCGCGAATCATCGCGGCGTTGTAGAGGTTGATGTACAGCGCGAGTTGATCGTCGCGCGGCAGCGCCTCGACCTCGGCCCGGCTGATGGTGTCGAGGTAGAAATCCAGCGAAGAGGCAGCGCCGGGCGTCAGAAGCAGATTGCGATAGTCGATGCGCTCACCCTTCACGCAGCGCAGGAGGATCTCATCAAACATCCCGTGGTCGACGATGGTGTTGGGTACCGGCTGGGCCTCATGGATCGCCGGGGCCACGGCCGTGGCGTGGCGGTAGGGGTCGCCGCTGGCGAGGATGGCCAGGATGATGGCCGGGTTGCGGGCGTATTTGATGTCCACGGCTCTGCATCCTTCGCGAACAGATCAACAGGTCATGTCATACGCCTGCCGCGAACGCTTAGTTCCACCAAATGCAGTGGTGAGGCGACAAGGGGGTCAAATACCTGAGACCCGTCCAACCCGACGCGGCCGAAGGTGAGCACCCCCGTCGGGCACGACTGCACGCACGCGCTGCAGCGCACGCACTGTGGATCTTCCATCGGTCGGCCTTTGTTCGCGAAGTTCATCACGTCGATGCCCTGGTGGCAGACGCTTGTGCAGACGTTGCAGGAGATGCATTTGCTCTTTTCGGCGAAGATGCGAAACCGCGAGAACCGCGCGTAGATGTGCATCAGCGCCGCCAGCGGACAGGCGAAGCGGCACCACACACGCCCGCTGAACCAGAAGTACATCCCCACGCCGATGATCCCGGCCCAGAAGAGATCGACGAACCAGACGTAATTGAAGAATGGGAGTTTGTACATCAGGCCGTTGAACAGGCCGGTCGTCCACTCGTGCACGCTTGTGAACCGCGGCCGCATTTCGACGCGCTGTCCCGGAGTCAGGGGGCCCGGTGCGTCGGCGAACAGCGTGATTGAAGTGCTGGTCGAGTCGTACACCTGGTACGTTCGCCTGCCGCGATCCTCGCTCTCCGGAAAGCGCGCATAGCGGGCTTCCGTCGCCGACCGTCCCGCGGGTAGTGTCAGGTTGATGTCGAATTCGGTGTCGCCGACCGTGGATACGACGGTGGCCTCGAACGGCGTCGGCGTGCCCCAAGAAATCGCCCGCAACAAGAGGAGCAGCATCGCGAACACGAGAAACACCTGCCCGATCATGTTCGCCTTGTTCCACTTCGGGCCGTGCGGCATCTTGTGGCGGTGGCGATCGCCCATCGTCTCGGCCAGCGCGCCGCATGAGCAGATCCAGCCGCAGTACGCCCCCTTGCCCCAGCGCCAGACGATGAGCGGAATGATGACAAACGTCTGCACGCAGCTGATGAGCAGCCAGAGCATCAGTTGCTGATCGCTGAAAAGGTTCCAGATGAACAGCGGCCAGGCGAGGATGAAGCCGAACGCGCGCCAGTACTCGCGCCCGTGGCCGTAATTGGCGAGGGGAAAGAGCTGATCCGCGAGCCACTTGCCCGTACCCGAATCGAACCAGCCGTTGTTGCCCATCCACGGCAGCAGGATGTAGGGCAGCAG
Organism: Planctomycetaceae bacterium; assembly: GCA_040255465.1. Lineage (GTDB taxonomy): Bacteria > Planctomycetota > Phycisphaerae > Phycisphaerales > UBA5793 > UBA5793. The sequence goes on along the minus strand of JBDZVA010000004.1, from coordinate 188,917 downwards.
GAACAGCGGGATGCACTGAATGCAAATCAGCGTGATCGTCTGCCACTTCACATACGGCGTGCGCCGGCGGCGGATGCGATCGATGCCGAACAGAACGACGCACAGGCAGTAGACGAGCGAGTAATAGAAGCCCGGTTCGCCCAGCGTGATGCGCATCGTGCCCAGCACATTGGCCGGCCGATCCATGCACGCCCCAAGCCCGGCCCACCAGTTGGGTACGTTGTACGGGAACCAGCCGTGCTGCGCCCACCAGTCGCCGAGGTGTGCGATCCAGTCGAAGGGCGGGAAGGGCGCGATCGTCACGCCCGTCTTCTTCCAGTGGTACAGCCAGAGGCAGAACATCAGGAACACGACGAGCCCGGCGATCTTTCCTGCGCGCCAGTCGCCGGCGATTCGCACGCCGCTGCGGCGAAGGAAGCCGAGCGGCGCGTCTCGACCGAGCATGGTGAAGACGGCATCGTTGGGGATGGTCTGTTCGTCGCCGCGATCGTCCTTGAGCACGACCGAATCAGAGTCGATGCGCTGAACCGTGGAGGGTATCAGCGGTCTGAGTTGCGTCTTGCGTGACCTGGCAAGCGCATTGTAACGCTCGATGTTCTCCGCCTTGGGCCGGCTGAACTCGGCCTTGCGATAGCTGAGGGTGGTCCGCGCCCCGGCGTCTGCCAGTGCCGCGGATGCTTCGAGGGCGCTGTCGCCCCCGCCGACAACGAGAACCTCGCGCCCGGCAAAGTCCGCCGGATCGTGCAGGCGGTTGTAGACGTGATCGCGATCCTCGCCGGGCACGTTGAGTCGCCGATGGTCGCCGCTGCGCCCAATGGCGATGATGACGTACCGGGCGCGGAGTTGAGCGCCGCTGGACCCGTCAGTCGGGACGATCTCAAACACGCCGTCGCGTCGCTCGACGTGATCGACGCGCATGAGGCGCGGCTCTATTCCGGCGTTGATCGTCAGTTCACGCAGTTCATCGAGCAATCCTTCCTTTACGCTGCTGCGCTCGGTGAAGTGAATCGTGCCCGCCGGCTCCATATCAGTCGGGTACGTGAAGATCGGCTTGCCCCTGGGAAAGTTGACGATTGTCGCGAATGGCTGCTCGGCTTCGAGTACCTCGAATCGCAGGCCGTGCTTGCGCGCTTCGAGCGCTGCCGCCATGCCCGACACTGAGCCACCGACGATGATGAGATCAAGCACCTCATCATCCGGCGAGTTCGCGAAGTCCGTTCGATCGACAAGATGCTGCACCGCGCGGGCGCCACTGTCGGCCGCGAACTTGAGCAGCGGAATGCCGGTCAGATCGCCGACAATGTAGAGGTTGGGCACATTGGTCGTGCCATCAGCATTGACAACGGGCAGCGGCTCAACCGTCCCGGCCGGCCATTGCGTGTGGAGCCAGTGCATGTATCGCTTGAGCCACATTCAGCGCGCCAGCCTCATGTTGAGACCCCGTTACATGAGACACGGTACGTCGCTCGCGCGCGGCGGGCAGCAGGGGGGCGGGCTGGGCTTCGCGCCTACGCCTCGCTCTCGCCCACGCGCTGGCGGGCAAGACGCATGAACTGCTCGTGGCAACTCAGCTCATTGGACGGGTCGGTCGGCGTACGCTGGATGTAACTGCCCTCAGGCTGCATGTCCCACGCCTGCCGCTGGTCGGCCAGTTGGATCCGCAGGATCTCCCAGCACTTCTCGCGCAAAGCCGGCTCCTCGACGGGCACGATCGCCTCAACGCGATTGGACAGGTTGCGATACATCCAGTCCGCGCTGCCAAAGTAGAACTCGCCCTCCGCCGGGTTCTCGCATCCATTGCGGAAGTGGAACAGCCGCGCGTGTTCGAGGAACCGCCCGACGATCGACGTCACGCGGATGTTCTCGCTCAAACCCGCCACGCCCGGCCGCAGACAGCAGAAGCCGCGCACGATCAAATCAATCGGCACGCCCTCACCCGAAGCGCGGTAGAGCGCCTGGCAGATGCCGATGTCTTCGAGGCTGTTCATCTTCGCCACGATGCCGCACGGCTTGCCGGCGCGACAATTCAGAATCTCGCGATCGATCATTGCGATAAACCGCTCGCGCATATTGACCGGCGCGACCAGCAGCTTGGTGTAATCGCGCTTGAGTGAGCGGCCGGTGAGGAAGTGGAAGAGGTCGATAAGTTCTTCGGTGATCGTCGGGTTACAGGTGAACAGGCCGAGATCGGTATACAGGCGCGATGTGCCCACGTGATAGTTGCCCGTGCCGATATGGGCATACGAGCGCAGGGCGTTGCCCTCGCGGCGCACGACGAGCACCGTCTTGGTGTGCGTCTTGAGCCCGAGCACGCCATAGACGACGTGCACGCCGACTTTTTCGAGCGTTTGCGCCCACTGGATGTTGCGCTCTTCATCAAAGCGGGCCTTGAGTTCAACGAGGCACACGACCTGCTTGCCCAGTTCCGCCGCCTGGATGAGCCGCCGCACGAACGGGCTGTCATCGCCCGTGCGATAAAGCGTCATCTTGATCGCGAGCACGTTGCGGTCCGTTGCAGCCGCTGCGACGAAGCGCTCCACACTGGCGCTGAAGCTCTCGTAGGGATGATGTACGAGTTGATCGCCGTTTCGAATCACGCTGAACACGTCAGCGGAGTCATCAGCAAACGCAAGCGGCTTGACGGGGTTCCACGGCCTGTAGCGCAGGTCGGGGATCAGCAGGTCAGCGATCGGCCCGAGATCCGCATAGTCGAGCTCGCCGGGCATCTCGTAAACGTCGGCGCGCGAAAGTTCAAGCTCTGAAACAAGGAAGTCGAGCATCTCCGGATTTGGATTCGGCCCGTGCTCGAGCCGCACAATCTTCTCAAACCGCCGCTGGCGAAGTTCTTGCGCGATCGACTCGAGCAGGTCTTCCACGTCCTCTTCATCTCGCTCAATGTCGGCATTGCGCGTCACGCGAAAGGGCATTATGTTGATGATGATCATTTCTGGAAACAGATCATCAAGATTGCGCGCGATGAGTTCCTGCAACAGCACGAATCGGTATTTCCCGTTGCCATTGTCCTGCGGGTTGACGCGAATGATCGACGGCAGCACCTCGGGAATCTTCACTCGGGCAAAGAGGTGATCCGTGCTCTCAGGGTTGCGCAGCGTGACGCCCAGCGACGTCGACAGATTGGAGATGAACGGGAACGGATGTCCCGGGTCCACCGCCAGCGGCGTGAGCACGGGAAACACATTCTCGCGGAAGTACTCTGAAGCGAAGCGCAACTCAGTGCCGGTCAACTCCTCCCACTTGACGATCTCGATGCCGTGTTCAATCAGCGCCGGGCGGATAATGCCGCGATCGCAATCGGCCTGCTGCTGGAGCATCGGGATAACTGTCTGGCGGATTGCGGCCAGTTGCTGCGCGGGGGTCATGCCATCCGGCGTGCGATGGACCGCGCCCGCGGCGACCTGGCGCTTGAGCCCGCCGACGCGCTTCATAAAGAACTCGTCGAGGTTCGTCGTGAAGATCGCCAGGAAGCGCACCCGCTCGAGCAATGGCGTGCGATCGTCCATCGCCTCGTGCAGGACGCGCCGATTGAACTCGAGCCAGGACAGTTCGCGATTCAAGAGATCGCCCGGTTCGAGCGCGCGCGGTTCGACATGGGGCGAGTCGGACTCGCCCGCATTGATCGCAAGATGCGTGGACTCGGGCGTGTTAGCGTTCATCGACCCCTCCGTCGGTTGCCGCGCAGCCCATGAAGGTATCGTGGCAGCGACGCGCGTGCAACCAACCGATATGTTAGAATTCGGCAAATGGACCGGCTGCCTTCAACTTCAGATCCTTCCTCCGTCGCTGACCACCTGCTCTTGCCCTCACTTTCGCCATCGACCGCGCAGAATCGGCCCATCGGCGATCCATCCCGGAACACACCCTCCCGCCATGCCCAACGATCGAACCGTCGCATTCATTGATCTCGGCACCAATTCCGCACGCCTGCTGCTCGTCAGCGTCGCCGCGGATGGGGCCACTTCGACGCTTTCGCAGCAGAAAGAGGTCATCCGCCTCGGCGAAGGGGAGTTTGGCAGCAAACGCCTGCAGAAAGAGGCGATGGACCGGGCCGTGGCGGTCTGCGGCCGCTTCGTCGAAATGGCCCGCGCCAAGGAGGCCAGCGAGATTATTGCCGTCGCCACCTCCGCCACGCGCGAAGCCCAGAACAAACGCACCTTCCTCCAACGCATGCGCAGCGAGGCGAAGATCAACCTCCACGTCATCTCCGGCAAGGAAGAGGCCCGGCTTATCTACCTCGGCGTGGCGTCGGGCACGCGCGTCGACGAGCAGAAAGCCCTCTTTATCGACATCGGCGGCGGCAGCACGGAAGTCGTCCTCGGCAACCAGAACGAGCACTTCTTCATCGACTCGCTCAAGCTCGGCGCGATCCGCGTCACGGCGATGTTTTTCGAGCCGGGGTTTGACGGCCCCGTCAGCGCCAGGACGTATCGCCGCATCGTCCAGCACGTCCGCAATCAGGCCGTGCGCGTCGTGCAGTCGCTCAGCAAACACAGGATCGACATCGCCATCGGCAGCAGCGGCACGATTCAGAACATGGTCGACATGGCCGCTCGCCAGACGCTTGGCCGACCAGCCCAGCGCGATGACACCATTTCCACCGCTGACATCAGCAGGATGGCCCAGGAGCTGTGCGCCCTGCCGCTCGCCGCGCGGCGCAAGGTGCCGGGGGTCAACTCCGATCGAGCCGACATCATCATTGCCGGCGTGGCGATCCTCGAAACTCTGCTCAAGCAACTCAACGTTCCCGCCATCCGCGCCAGCGAGCGCGGCCTGCGCGAGGGCATGCTCATCGATTACCTCGCCCGCAGCGCCAAGCAGGCGCCGCTCACCTCGACCTCGTTTCGCGAGCGCAGCGTGCTCCGCCTCGGTCGTCTGTGTTCCTTCGATGAACCGCACGCATTCCAGGTGGCGCGGCTGTCGCTCATGCTCTTTGATTCCGCCCGCGATCTTGGCCTCCACAGCCTCGGCCCGGCCGAGCGCGAGTTGCTCGAATACGCCGCGCTGCTCCACGACGTGGGCACGTTCATCTCCTATGCCAATCATCAGGCGCACTCGCACTACCTGATCCGCCACGCCGAACTGCTCGGCTTCGACGATCGCGAGATCGATCTCATCGCGCTCATTGCCCGCTACCACCAGAAGTCGTTCCCATCCAGAACGCATGCGGAGTTCGCCGCGCTCACCGAAGACGATCAGCGCGCTGTGGAGATCTGCTGCACCCTGCTGCGCCTGGCCGAGTGCCTCGATCGCGGCCACATGGGCGCCGTTACCGCCGCTCGTTTCGAGCTCGGCGGCAAGCGCAAAGGAAAAGTGAAAAGCAACGGCGAGAACAAGGTGGGCAGCAAGAGCGAGAGCAAGGAACCCGGCAAGAGCAGCAAGGGCAAGATCACCCTTTGCATCGAAGCCGGCGCCGATTGCCGTCTCGAAATCTGGGGCGTACACGACCGCCGCAAAGCCTTTCGCCGCACATTCGACAGGCGCCTCGAAACCGAAGTCGTCGAAGCGATCGCGGGAAGCAAACCGGCGAAGTAGGAGCCGACGCGGCACCCGCGGAGCGTCTGGGATGTAGTGGGGGGCAAAACGGCAATAGTTTCTTACTCATTTCAGAAATTCGGCCTTGCGTCCGACCCGCCGATGTGGCACAATACTTCATCGGGAATCTGGACACGCCGAGGCCGGAACGGAGGACACATCCCATGGAAACAACCATGTGCAAGTCACAGTGGCGGAGGTGTAGTTGTGCGGCTCTGGCGCTCTTGCTGCTGGTGTCGACGATGCCCGTGCAGGCGCAGTCCTGCGGCTGGTCTAAGGGGCCGGATGAGGGGCCTGGTCCAAGGCGCGGTCATGCGGCCGCGTACGACAGCGCTCGGGATGCCGTGGTGTTGTTTGGCGGGTTCAGCGGCGGTTCCAACGGCGCTCGCAACGACACTTGGGAGTGGAACGGGTCGGAGTGGCGATCCGTCTCGACGAGCGGCCCCAGTGCTCGCTACTCACACGCCATGGCGTACGACTCCATTCGTCATGTGTGCGTTCTCTTTGGCGGTTGGGATGAAGCGCGAGGCGCACGCGTGAACGACACGTGGGAGTGGGATGGGAACGAGTGGAGTCAGGTGGACAGTGGAGGTCCGAGCGCACGGTCGGATCATGCCATGGCCTTCGACTCAAACCGCGGTGTCACGGTGCTTTTTGGCGGATACCAGAGTGGCGAAAGAGAGCTGCAGGACACCTGGGAGTGGGATGGGAGCCAATGGACCCAAGTGGCGACCGACGGACCGCCCCGGCGACGCGATCACGCAATTGCCTATGACTCCAACGAGCAAGTGACGGTGCTCTTTGGAGGTTGGCTTTCATCGACGCGATACGGCGACACGTGGTCGTGGGATGGAGTCGAGTGGACGTGGCGATCCGAAGAGGGGCCGGAGCCTCGCGCCGAACATGCAATGACGTATGACACCGAGCGGGCCAGGGTGTTGCTCGCGGGCGGCGTTCACAGCACGATGGATGTGTGGGAATGGAAGGACAGCAGTTGGACGCAACTCAGCGTCGGCGGACCGCCCCCGCGCGTGTCGTATTCGTTCAACTATCACGTCGGCTCAGGAAACGGCGTGTTGTTCGGTGGACTCAGCGGCGGCACCTACTTCTCGGATACCGAGTTGTGGGGGGAGCCTTGCGCGTGGCTGACCGTACAGTCGCATTGCCCTAGCGCTGGACCACTTAACGTCAACTGGAGAAACGCCGCGCCGTCAGGGTCTGTAGTGGTTTTGGCTGCGGGGTTTCAAGGCGACTTTGCAATTCCCGGTGGAATGTCATGCTCGGGAGTGCGCCTTGGACTCTCAAGCGATCGTCTTCAACTAGTTCTGTTTGCGCGATCGGACTCGATTGGGAGCCGCTCGCTGCGCCTCCAGGCCCCGGCATGGGCATGTGGCATGTACATGCAGTTGCTCGATGTGCCTCGATGCGCGGTCAGCAATGTCGTTCGCATTGAACCATGAATGGCGGAATGGTAGTGGCCGGACACGAGAGGCTCGAAACAGGAGATACGACAATGCTCATGTCGATTCCAACTTGGCGCATGCGCCGATCCACTCCGGACCATATGATCCGGTCGCTCGGATTGATCCTGCTGATCACACAATCCGTTTCGGCGCAGTGTTCGACCGAGTGGACAATGCGAAGTGAGGAAGGTCCGCGGCCGCGTCAGGATCATGCGATGGCGTACAACAGCACCCAAGGAGTCGTGGTGCTGCAGGGAGGCGTCAGCGGCTTTCCCAACGAAAGCGATCTCTGGAAGTGGAACGGCGAAGTCTGGTCTCGTCTCCCGGGACTCCTCTACCGAGACCACCATGCCATGGCCTACGACGAAAGACACGGGCTGCTCGTTGTCTTTGGGGGATATGACTTCGATGGTCTGGAGCCCAATGAAGAAACCTGGGCCCACGATGGAGAGCGTTGGACGCTGTTGACGTCCGCCGGGCCGAACGGTCGCGCCGGCCACGCGATGGTCTATGACAGTTGGCGCGGTGTGATCGTAATGTTTGGCGGCGGCCCGCATCCGATCGGCGACACTTGGGAGCTGTATCCAACTGGCTGGAGGCGCGCGTCCATCACGGGCCCATCGCGCCGGACAGACCTCGCCATGGCATTCGATAGCGATCGTGGCGTGACGGTTCTCTATGGCGGCAGCGGTGATCCCGTCGGGGAAACGTGGGAGTGGGATGGTATTGAGTGGACGTTGATTTCAACGAGCGGCCCAGGGCCGCGCGCAGGGTACACGATGTCCTACGACTCGCACCGAAAACGGACGGTTCTCGTGGGTGGACATCCTTTGCTCGAAACCTGGGAGTGGGATGGTCAGCAATGGACTGAATTGCCGTCCAGTGCACCTCGCGGGCGCTTCGGTCTCGCTTCTGCATTCGACGAGCAACGCGGGAAACTGGTGATGTTTGGCGGCTTCTCCAGTGGCGCCAGCTACCTCAACGACACCTGGGAATACGGCTTACCCAATCCCTTCCTCATCGTCGACGCCACGTGTCCCACCGGCGGTGCAATGAGCATTCGTTGGTCGTGCGCCACCCCCGACAAGACCGCCGCGCTCGTGTATTCGCCCGCGCACGGCATGTTCACTATTCCCAACAACCAACCATGCGCGGGCACAGCGCTCGACCTCAACCCATCAGGTTTGCAGTTGGTCTGGACCGGACGAACGGGCCACGATGGCTCCGGAGTAATCCGTACCCAGGCCGGCCCACCTGCCTGCGGCTCATACCTTCAGTTTATCGACGTCGATTCATGCCGTGTGAGCGCCGCGGTTCGCGTCAACTGAAGCGTCGTTGATAGTGATCGGCGCGGTCCCCCGTGCAGAACACGCACTGGTGATGTTGGATGAACGGAAAGCGACGGGTTCGAACCATGACCCCATTCTGGGTCGACTTCTTCTCCAGCAATCCGACTCCTGAAGTCGTCGCCTTTTCGGGCCGGGTGCTGTTGATCCTCATCGGCGTGTCGTTCATCCCCGCGATCACCGGCAAGTGGGCGCCGCGTTGGGCGCATCGCATTGTGGCGTGGGCGGTGGTATTCACCTGGATCGTGTGGGGTACGATCTCACTGTTGTTCATTTGGGATGTCTATCGCCCTTACCTGGCGGCCGGCTGGCTGCTGGAGGACATCGGTATCAAGTACATGAACCAACTCGGCTACTTCGAACTGAGCCTGATGGGCTTGCTGTTCGCACTGTTCGCCGCCTGGGAAATGCTCACAGGACGGCTCATCGGCGGCGACGATGCGGACGAACACAACCCACCAGCCAAGCGCTGACCTAGTCTCCTGGAAAAGCACACGGTCGCCCGTGCCGCCATTCCCCTGCCGGGCCCACCGTCAACGTGGTCAATCGCGGCGCCTCGGCCCCATGCCACACACCCGACAGCCCGGAAGCTCAAATCCCGGGCAAGCCCACACCCCCCTCACCCCTTCACCCAATCAAGCCCTCCACCCCCTGCCACCTTGGCACCCACCCGGCCGGATCTCCACCCCCTTGGCAGCGGCGAATCGCCCCCCATCCCTCAGAATCGCCGCTAAGAGGCTGAAAAACAACGTCTTGCGCCTGCCCAACCCCCGGCACCGCCCTTGCAACAGTCTCCTGTCTCAAACCTCAACGGAGACTGTCCGCGCATGGTGTCCATGCCATCCAACCCGAACCCGGCCCGGCCAGCCGGCCCCGGCAACCGCCTCAACCTGCTGCTCAGCTACGCAGGCTGGCGCTCGCAGAGCTGGGCCGAGCAACTGCCTCAGCTCCTCGAGCCGATGGGTATCGCCTCGTTCCGGGTGCAGTCAGGTAGAGAGGCCTCCGAAGTCATCCAGCGCCAGCGCGTGCACATCGCCGTGGTCGATCTCGACCTGCCGATTGACAGCAAGTCGACGTCAGCCACCCCCAGCCCTGCCGACCAGACCGGCGGCACGCGGCTGCTTCAGATTCTTCGCCGACTCGATGCCCCACCGCCGACCATCGTCATTCGCCGCGCCGTTGACAAGGCGCACGGCAACGAACGGACGCTGCACGAAGCGCTGCGCGAAGGCGCGTTCACCGTTCTCGATGTTCCCGTCCAACTAGAGCACCTCCTCGAACTGATGCGCCGCATCCTGCGCCGTCACTACAGCGACGCCTGGCCGACCGGCTGCCCGCCCGACCCGGGTTCGACCGGGTAACACCGCACACCATGCCCCGCGCGGCGGGGATGAATGTTTTTCCAGCGTCAACTTCAACACCTTTGCATCGGAGATTTGAACATGAAAGTCCGCCCCCTCGGTGACAAGATCCTCATCAAGCGCGATGAAGCGACGACCAAGACCGAATCCGGCCTCTACCTTCCCGAGTCCGCCAAGGACACGCCGCGCACCGGTGTCGTCAAGGCCGTCGGCCAGGGTCGCCTGAACAAAGACACCGGCGACTACTCTCCCTTCAGCGTCAAGAAGGGCGATCGCGTCCTCTTCAACTCCTACGCCGGCACCGAAGTGAAGATCGATGGCGAGGAACTGCTCCTCATGAATGAAGAGGCCATCCTCGCGCTCATCGACTGATGAACCTGCGATCGACATTCGCGCGAATCGAAAGGCAACTGATGACACCCGAGCAACTCCGCACCGCACTCACCGGCCTCAAGGGAGACCGCACCACGCGATTCATGTTCGAATCGTGCGCGGAAATGCTCTGTGTGACCAACGCGTTCCTCGTTCCCGTCGAGTCTGACAACCTGATCAAACTCACCGACGGCAAAAAGGAATACGTCATCGACGCCCAGCGCATCGCGTGGGTCGAGATCGGCTGAACCGCACGCCCGGCCGGATGCCGGGAGAAACGAGACCACTCATGACCAGCCCCATGCAACTCATTTCCGACACCACCGTGCCTCACCTGCCTTTCGGCCGGCTGCACGTGCAGCATGTGCGCTGCGGCGAGGTTGAGACCGTCGTGGTGACAGGAATCGACTGGGGCGGGTCCGTCATTGCCGAACGCGTCGCCGTCGTTCGGCCGCCGCTTGGCGAAACACCGGCCGACATCGAAGCCGCCCTGCGAGTTGACGTCATCGGTTCACTCGAAGCCCGGCGCAACTGACTTTACACATTCACTCTCAACATCACTGAACACAAGACTTAACACTTTCTGGAAGGATTGAATCCCATGGCTGCCAAGCAGATTGCCTTTGAATCCGACGCCCGCGAGCGCATTCGCAAGGGCGTTGCCAAACTCGCCGCCGCAGTGCGCACTACCCTCGGCCCCTCCGGCCGCGTCGTCATGATCGAAAAGTCATTCGGCGCCCCGACCGTGACCAAGGACGGCGTCACCGTCGCCAAGGAAATCGAACTCGACGACCCCTACGAAAACATGGGCGCGCAGATGGTGAAGGAAGTCGCCTCAAAATCGTCAAAAGACGCTGGCGACGGCACCACGACTGCCACGATCTACGCGGAAGCCATTTTTAGTGAGGGTCTGAAAAACATCACTGCGGGGGCAAATGCCAACGCGGTGAAGCGCGGCATTGACCTCGCTGTCGCGGCGGTGGTGGAAGAGCTCAGCAGCATGAGCAAAAAGGTCACCACCTCCAAGGAAATCGCCCAGGTCGGCACGTGCAGCGCCAACCAGGACGCCGCCATCGGCAAGATCATCGCCGAGGCCATGGACAAGGTCGGCAAAGACGGCGTGATCACCGTCGAAGAGGGCAAAAGCCTCGAAACCGACGTCGATCTGCTCGAAGGCATGCAGTTTGACAAGGGTTACCTCAGCCCCCACTTCGTCACCGACGTGGCCAACATGGAGTGCGTTCTCGAAGACTGTTACGTCCTGATTCACGAGAAAAAGATCACTTCCGCCAAAGATCTCATCCCCGTGCTCGGCAAGGTCGCTGAGCAGGGCAAGGGCATCCTCATCGTCGCGGAAGACATCGAAGGCGAAGCCCTGGCCACCCTCGTGGTCAACAAGCTGCGCGGCACGCTCAAGGTCTGTGCCGTCAAGGCTCCGGGCTTTGGCGATCGCCGCAAGGCCATGATGGAAGACATCGCGATCCTCACGGGCGGCCGGGCCATCATGGATGAACTCGGCATCGAACTCGAGAAGCTCACGCTGGCCGACCTCGGCCGGGCCAAGAAGGTCACGATCGACAAGGACAACACGACGATCGTCGAAGGCGCGGGCAAGAAGGCCGACATCCAGGGCCGCATCGCCCAGCTCCGCCACCAGATCGAAGCCAGCACCAGCGAGTACGACAGCGAAAAGCTCCAGGAGCGTCTGGCCAAGCTCGCAGGCGGCGTGGCGCAGATCAACGTCGGCGCTGCGACCGAAGTCGAGATGAAAGAGAAGAAGGCCCGTGTGGAAGACGCGCTGCACGCCTGCCGCGCCGCGGTCGAGGAAGGCATCCTGCCCGGGGGCGGCGTCGCCGTGCTCCGCAGCCGCAAGGCGCTCGAGAAGGCCCGCAAGGCGGCCAAGGGCGACGAGCAGATCGGCGTGGACATCATCGGCCGCGCCCTGTCAGCCCCGATCAAGCAGATCGCCGAGAACTGCGGCCTCGACGGCTCGATCATCGCCCAGAAGGTCGAAGAATCCAAGGACAACAACTTCGGCTTCAACGCCCTGACGCACACCTACGAAGACCTCGTCAAGGCCGGCGTGATCGTGCCGACCAAGGTCGAGCGCGTCGCCCTGCAGAACGCGGCAAGCATCGCCGCGCTGCTGCTGACCACGGACTGCGCGATCGTCGAGATCAAGGAAAAGAAGGCCGCCGTGCCCGCAGGCGGCGGCATGGATGACATGGACTATTGAGATTGACTCACACGCTTGAAGGGCCGAAAGGCCCTTCGAGTGTTTTTGCAGGCGGTGCCGGAGAAGACGGCCGGGAATAGGGTTGGTGGACCATGGCGACGCTCGACAAGATTCTACAGAAGGTGCTGCGAGGGACATCGGATCGCGGCATTCGGTTCGACGATCTGCGGCGGCTGCTCGCGGCCCTGCTCTTCATCGAGCGTATCAAGGGCTCGCACCACATCTTCCATCGCGACGGGGTGGAGGAGATCATCAACCTGCAATCCTGGGAACGCGGCCTGGCCAAACCGTACCAGGTGCGTCAAGTGCGCAATATCATCACCAGGTACGGGCTGCGCCTGCCCGGCGAGGAGGACGCATGAAATACGAAGTAATCATCTACTGGAGCGAAGAGGACGGTCGCTTCATCGCCGAGGTGCCCGAGTTGGCCGGGTGCATGGCAGATGGGTTGACCTATGCCGAGGCACTGAGCGCCGCGGAGGTCGTGGCGGGGGAGTGGATTGAGACGGCGCGAGCTGCCGGCCGCCCTATTCCCGTGCCGCGCGGCAGACTGCGATACGCATGATCTCCTCTCCCCGTGTGAGAGGCAGGGTGAGGGCGTCCGTCATTCCTGCGCAGGCAGGAATCCAGTCTCTCTCAGGGAGTCCCTCAACAGTTTCGGCGAGGACATCGACTGCAACCCACATTCACGAGTTCGACTCTACATCTACGGACCGATTCAACGGCCGAGGGGGCCTTTCCCCTCGGCCGTTTTGCATACCGACGTTCTCCATCGCCTCGATGCCCCCAAGCCTCGAACCCCTCTTCTCACCCATTCACCCACTCACCCCATCACCCCCTCATGCCCAGTCCCCAGTGCCTCTGCTTCCCCAAGGACCCCCATGAATCTGAATTTCAAGACGGCGGCTTCGGATGTGATCTACCGCAAGACGCTCAACCAGGTGAAGATCGAGTCGGCGGTGCGCAGCGCCGCGGCGAACTACGCGCGCTCGAAGACCTTCAAAGCCGTCGTCCCCGGCTGGGTCATCCAGTGCGAGAACCCGACCTCCGACGCCGACGACCGGGTGACGGTTTTGAGTATTGAGGAGGAGTAGGATGTGCGGGGCTACAGGATCCCATCGAGAGAGAACGTCAGCGGCACATGTCGCCTAGTTGACCGAATTGGTCAGTACATGATAAGCTGGTACACATGGGGCGTTCAGTGACATGAGCGGAGCAATCGGGAAACGATCGTCGGCAAGCAGCTACATGAATGTTGTAGCGGCTCACACCGCGCATCTACGACACCTCAGTCGGGTCGGTACCGCGCGATTGGTGTTGCAGGGACGACATGGATATACCAAGGTTCGCGCCCGATCGAGCGGCGACCTGCTCGCGGCGCACGTTCGTCAAGCTCTAGCATTCCTGGACGACGCCGGAGAATGCAGTGCGCGATCGAGGCCTCTGCTGCAGTATTACGGTTATCTGAACTTGGCGGTCGCAGTACTTCTGGTCTATCAACCTCCCAAGTATGAGAACTATCGGCGCCATGGCTTGCAAGATTGCACAGCGAATCTGAAGACTCTGCAATTGGGCAGCCAAGTCGTCGCGGTCGTCGACGGAGCCGTCACGGCATTTCACAGTGTGATTAGTTGTCGCACACTCGACAAGAGACGATATCGACTGCGCGAGTTGCTGTGTTCAATACCAATGTTGATGTTCGAAATGGGAGACGCATTTGGTGTTCGTATGCACACGGTAGAAATCATCCCGCGCAGGGAAATTGACGGTGCGAAAGACGAGGGTAGTGCTCGGCACATTCGATTGGGCGTTCAGTATAACACAACTCGGGCCAGTGGCTACGAACCCCCACGACTCAGTCGTAGGCGCATTGAGAGATACAACCCGTTATTGACAAGCGCATTCCAATACGTGAGTGGCAGTCCAAACCTACTGCGCTATCAAAGCACACAGCAGTGGAAATTGGATGATACTGTGGCCTCCGAAAACGCATATCGTACGATGATGCGGCAACTTGTCAATTACGGTGCGCAGTCTGTGTTTCAGAATGATCGTCACTATGCCATGATGTATACTGAGCGCGGACCGTTGTTGCCCACATTGAGCGCAGCGATGATGTTGTCCTTCACTTTGGCATCTGTGTTTCGTTACCGACCACACTTGGTCGAAAAGCTCCAAGAGTCAAGACTAAACCTGCTGGTCGATGTGTTTTTGGAGGAATCAGCTGGGTTCATGGTGCCGGCATTTCGCAATCTATTGTATGGCGAGGAACTAGTTCTGCAGCAGCGGATCGAGGGATAATGGGAGCAGGCACCGCTGGTGATCGCAGGTAAACGGGGCTGGTACGCTTTGCGTCTCACCTTGCCGATACGATAAAGCAGTAGAGTGAAATCTACGGAACTCTTTACGACGCAAGATCGCGGATTGATCGCCATTAGGCAACACGCAAGCCACAGGCATGCTTCCCATCTAGAAGTCTTCGGGCCTCATCTCATCCACCTCGAGATTGCCCGCGACTTGAAGGATCAACTCAAGGGTGTAGCCGTGGAATCCATCGGCTGTTGCTGTGAACTCGAATCGATCGTCGCACTTCGAATAGGCCGCCCGATCTCCAAAATCGAGCAACGGGCCAAACCACGACGTCCCAGCGGCGTACCGGATTTCGTATGAGCCGACTGGGAGTAGTGTTTCGAATGGCTCGCCGCCCCGAATGAAGGCGGTGATCACTTCATCGTGCGTGGACCAATTCAACACCTTGACATAGTAGTTGCTGCCACTCTTTGTCTTGATCTCCAACGGCGCGACACCCTTGCCGAGAAACTGCTGTGTCAGTACGCCAGTGCGTGGCAATTGTTTCGAGTTGCCCTGAAGAACATCCTGAACCATCAGATCCATGTTGGCTGTGTTCATCGTGATGCCGGCACGAGTCAGTCGATGCGTGAGCAGTCTGCGAATGGCAAATGCGCGGCCATTCTGCGCCGGCACAATGCCGAGATTCGCGCGCGGTGGAGGGGTGGCCGGGACGCTCGTGATACTGGGGGGCCGGCGAGGCGAGACTTGATTGGCTGGATTGGATACACGCGGAGGCGTTGTTGAACGAGAGCTGCTCTCACTCTGCAGCGCTTTGCCGATGAAGACGAGGCCTGCGAGGAACAGGGCACCCACAAGAATTGCGCGAAACCGAAGCGATAGGATTTGTGGCTGAGGGCCGGGCGCGGCGATGCTTTCATCGCTTCGTGACGGTGCTGGAGAAACGTCGAAATCTGAACAATGTGAGATTGACCAGTTCTTCGAGCGAGACAAGCCGAGGTTGGCGCGAAGTTGCCCAATCGTCCGCAAGGTTGTGTGCGTTTTGTCGTAGATCGCTTTGCGCTGTGGTTCAGTCAGTATGTACTCACACGCTCGCGCTGTTGCCGGATCGGTGAGGCGGAGCGATGAGATTGCGCTTTGAATCGAATCCTGGCTTTCCGTGCCTGCTGGAACGCCGAGACGTTTGTAGAGATCCTTCACAGGCCCACCAGCCTTTCGTAGGCCGCGCGGATGCGCTGAAAAGTGAGCTCTGCTGCTCTCACGGCTTCTGGTCCCAGCGAGGAAAACTTGTCTGGGTGATGAACCATCGCCATTCTTCGATAAGCGATCTTGATGTCCTCAGTCGTGGCCGTCTCGTCAAGTCCCAGAATCGCCAGATCGCGGAGTTGTTCCATGTTCGGAGCGGCGTACTGGGGTGCTGACGATGACGACGTGCGATTTGTCTCTTCGGAAACATTAGCACGACGGGCACGGGCTCGGTCCTCGCGAACCTGCCACCAATCGATTTGGCTCTGGTCTCCCGGTGAGGGAAACGGATCCCCGGTCAATTCCTTGAAGAGTGAATCAAGATCAGATGGGGACTGATAGAGCAAATCAGCGATGAACCGGATGATGTGAATCTCTGCGGTTGTAAGGCGTCCATCTTCAATCGCCATGCTCAACGCCATTTGCATCATGAGGCGTCGGTTTTCCCCAGCCAATTCCGCGAGTACTTCAGAGGCTGCTTGCAGGTCGGCCACGTGTGCTCTGCGAGCAATGTCAATCACAGCGGTTAGCTCGGACTCGTGTTTGCCACCTGATGCGATTGACTGCAGGGCTGCCAGTTCTTGCGGAGCAATGTGGCCATCAGACGCAGCGATCCAAGCCATCATCAACAGCATGGCGGCGGCTGTTGGGCGGTTGGTTCGCTGGAGGATTTGAGCGAAGGTCGCCACGGGGCAACTGTATCACATCAAGAGCCCACTGGCTTACAACGGTAGGGTTTGCAGCCTTGGCTAGTGGGACAAATGCTGTCTCGTCGATCCGCTGGGAAACACGAAACCGCAGCACTTGCCGTGCGTTTGAGGATCGCCATTTTGTAAATGCACAGGAAGTTTTCGACGTGGTCGGCGCTGAGGCGGCGAAGCGGTGCGGGCAGATCGCGCATGGCGAGCGTCTTGCCGCTCGCAGGCAGGCCGAGGTTGCGGGCGCCGACGCGCGTGCCGGCGTGGAGGTAGACGGCCCTGGGCTTGAGGTTGAGGTAGTGGCCGAGCCGCACGCTGGCGTCGTAGACGGCGAGTTGGCCGACGCGCGGCAGGCGCAGCGACCAGAGCAGGTCGTGCAGTTCATCGAACGAGCGGCAGGCGCGGGTCGCCTTGAGGTGCTTCTTGAGGCGGATGTGCCAGCGGCGGAGCGTGACGGCGCCGATGCGCCACTGGTGGGACTGCATCCGGCCATCTGAGCCGCGCGCGTTGGCGGCGCGGTCGAGCGCCTGGGCCAGCGACGTGGACTGCTTCATGAACTTGCGATCTGCGGCCATGCGCGGGCCGAAGCGCTGCTTGTAGTGCTCGATGAGTTTGGCCAGTTCGCGGTCGTTCATGGCGTTGCTAGTGGGATCGAATGAAGGTGACGGTTTTGGCAGACAAGTCGTAGCGTTCGACACCGTAACCGGCTTCACGCCAGGCATGCCATTGAACGTGTGTGTCTCCACTGTTGCTCCACCACGGACCATACTGGAACGCGGAGTTCGGGAGGCCGCCGGGGACGAGCTGGTCGATCTCGGCGAAGGTCATGGTGAGTCGCGGCTGGCCGCGTCTACGAAGTTCATCGCGGAGGGCGTCGTACTTGGCCATGGGAAAAGATAGGGCGCGGCGAAGGTTGGAGGGAAGTGCCGGGGGATGCGGCCCAGGCATGGCTATGCCCGGGCTTTGGGGGGTGGCTCTCCCACGGGCTTTGTGGAGTGGTGGGTGTGCTGATCAGCAGATGCCGCTGCATTTGCGCTTGCGGCCGTGGTAGTCTGGTTCTTCAGGCGGTGGGGGCAGGCAGGATCGGGCGGCGTTGGCGGTGCGTTTGAGGATCGCCATCTTGTAAATGCACAGGAAGTTTTCGACGTGGTAGGAGGCCCAGGCAGGGCGGCCCAGGCATGGCTATGCCCGGGCTTTGGTTTTCTGTGCGTTCGGGTTGCCTGACAGATACCTAACGCATAGTGTGCGACATGCAGGCTTGGAACGGCTGGTACCACTGCATCGGGCACACGTACGGGTCGTGGCTGCGCGGGGATGAGCGCGGCTGGCGGGCGCGGCATCATCGCGAGCACGTTGATGGCGATTATCGAAACCCGCCTGCTGCGAGCGCGCATGTCTCGCAGCGGGAGTTGTCACGGGCGCTGCGCAAGCGGCCGGCGGTCGCGTTGACGCCGGTGCAGCGCGAGGCGGCGTGCGCGGCGCTGGCGGAGAAGTTGATGTCGCTGCATGCGGAGGTGGTGGAGTTGTGCGTGGGGGCGACGCACTTTCATGTTTTGGTGCGGTTTGCGAACTGGCAAAGCCCGGGGATTGCCATCCCTGGGCTTTGCAGCGAGAATTCATTGCAGGACGGGCGGGATCCTGTGCCTCGGCATGTGATCGGGATGGCGAAGAAGCATGCGGCGTTTGTGTTGCGCGAACATGGCCTCGTCGGCGGCGCGTGGAGCACGCGATCGAAGATCGAGCCGGTTCGATCACGAGCGCATCAGTTGAAAGTGGTGGCGTACATTCGGCGGCATGCGGAGGAAGGGGGTGCGGTGTGGTCGATGTTGCAGCGGCGCGCGGCTGAGTAGGTCGCGATTGGTTTGTGCGCGTCATGCCCAGGGTTGGCTATCCCTGGGCGTTGGGGTTGGGGGGCGGTGCGTGGCGCAGCGACGGGTCGGTGAGCGGTGGTGTCAGGGCTGATCGTCGGGCGCGGGCGGCGGGTTGTTGAGTTCGATCTGGAGTTGTTCGACGAGTTGCTTGAGGAACTGGTCATCTGCGATTGAGTAGGACGGGTCGACGGTGATGGGTGGGATGATGGTGGCGCCGTCGGGCGGGTAGGCGCGGATGAGCAATTGCTGCTCGGCAAGCTGTCTCTGAAGCTGCTCCACCATGCGCTGCATTTGCGCGGTCTGCTCGGGGGTGGACTCGGGCTCGTTGGCGTCGGGCGCGGCGGCCTGCGGCGAGGGCTTTGAAGCGGCATGGCAGGCGGGCAGGGTCGTTGCCGCGGCGAGCGCGAGGGTCGTGAAGAGTCGCATGGTCTGCTCCAGTGCGTGGGGGCTGGAGGTAGGACGCAGGAGCGGGGAGGATGTTAACGAATCTGCCGGCGATTCACGACCATGGAACGCGTACGGCCTGGCTGCACGGGACAACACAGGCGGGACGGGTGCGTTGCCTGGTGTGTGCGTTGTTGCGGTGTTGTTTTTCGGATGACGCTAGTGCGATGCGGATTGCCGGCGCCAGTCTTCTTCGATCAATTGGGCGATCTCATCCATGCTCGGCTGAATCGCCATGGCGCGGGCAATCTTGCCCGATGCTGACGTGCCTGCTTCAACGTTGATGCCCGCGAGCACACCGTCGTCGTAGAAGGCCGGGCCGCCGCTGTCGCCGGCGGTGAGCGGCGCATCGTGTTCGAGCCAGGTCAGGGAGCCGTCGGTTGCGCCGCCTGATCCGATGACTCGTCCGGCGGAGAGCGGGTCAGCTGCGATGCCGCTGCCGACACAGATGATTCTCGCGCTGTCGCGGATTGCGTGTGACACGTCGACGGGAACGATGCCATCGCGCAGCGGCGCGTAGAGGAGCGCGATGTCCTGTCCGGGGCGGTCGCCTTTCCAGACGATGCGCGCGAGTACGGCTTGCTGCTCGCCACTTGCGCTGGGCATGTAGATCAACGCGGCGTCGTTATCCAGGCAATGGGATGCGGTCAGCCAGTAGCCTCGCTCATCGATGGGGACCGAGGCGCAGCCGCCGATGGTTTTGCACACTTTGCCCTTCAATCGAAACGAGCCGCGCACCTCGTTCTTGGTGATCATCAGGTTGGTGACTTCATCCGCACCCGTGAGGAGAACAGCCGTGCGGGCCATTGCGAATGCGTTGATCTCGACGCCGGCGATATGGTGAACCTGCGCCTGATCCATCGAGGCGCGCTTCTGTGCGTCGATTCCGGGCGCGCAACCGCAGACGAGCCACGCCAGGATTGAAACGACTACGCCGTGGATGATTCTGCTGTTCACTCCGCTTGCTCCACTGGGTTTCATCTCTGAGCGTATGACCGGCTTCGGTTGAACACTGGATCATTGTCTCCTCAGGCTCTCAGGAAAAACAGTTCACGATGATGAAGTGGGCGCACGAATGTGGGCGTGCAGCGCAGGGTGGTGGATTGAAGCGAGCGGGTGAGGTGGTAGCGTTAGGGCTGGTTGTCTGGGGCAGTCGGGTGGCGACTACTGATCCCGCCGATGGAAGTACGCGGCCGAGGCGGTGAATCGATCGATGGAGACGGTGCGGGAGATGAGGCGTGTTTCCCAGCCGGTGGTGGTGATCGTCGTTGTGGAGCGCGACTTGGTGCCGTC
Source organism: Planctomycetaceae bacterium (assembly GCA_040255465.1). Taxonomy (GTDB): domain Bacteria; phylum Planctomycetota; class Phycisphaerae; order Phycisphaerales; family UBA5793; genus UBA5793. The sequence goes on along the minus strand of JBDZVA010000004.1, from coordinate 168,728 downwards.
GGGGTTGCGTCGGGTGGTGGTGATGTAGCTGGTGTCGGTGCGCGGCGTCTCGTAGGTGTCGAGCTGCTGGCCGCGCTCGGTGTCGACGTAGCTGATGCGATAGATGACGAAGTCGGCGCCGATGGAGCGGGCGAAGGATTCGAGTTCGGGCAGGTATTCAGACTGGACTCTGGAGGATGAGCCGCGCGAACGGTTGATGTCGAAGTTGCTGTAGCCCAATGATTGTGCCTCGGCCTCGGCTTCTTTGACCTTCTTGAGGTAGAGTTCGTCGGCATAGGTGGAGCAATCGACGAGTTGGAGGGAGGCGTTGTCGGGGAGCGCCGCCAGGTGCGTCTCGGTGAGGGTGCGGTAGGACATCTGCCATTCGTTGGTTCCGCTGCAACCGCCAAGCAGGAGCAGGACGACGAGTATTGCGAGTCGATTCATTGTGGTGGCCTTTCGCTCCTGAGATGATAAGCGGATCAAGCCCGGGCCACAGCGCCAGTTTGGTCACACCAGCGTCTTGCGGAATCGTGAGATGCTGATGCCGAGGACGATGATCGTGGCCATGGCGAGGCCCACGGACCATGGGAGGAGATCAACGAAGCCGGCGCCGCGAAGGATGATGCCGCGCAGGATCTCGAGGAAGTACGTGACGGGAATGAGGTAGGTCGCAAGGAAGATGGGCAGGGGCATTTCGGCTCGGGGGAACATGAAGCCCGAGAGCAGCACGCTGGGAAGCATGATGATGAACGCAAACTGCATGGCCGTGGCCTGCGACCGCGCGAGGGTGGAGACGAGCAGACCCAGCCCGAGCGAGCAGACCAGAAAGAGCCAGGTGAGCGCGAGCAGCAGCGGCAGGCTGCCGTGGATCGGCACATGGAAGACGTAGACCATCACGCAAAGGACGAGGAGCGACTCGACGAAACCAACGACGGCGTAGGGGAGGAGTTTGCCCAGCAGCAGTCCCGCGCGGCCGACGGGCGTGACAAAGAGTTGTTCGAGGGTGCCCAGCTCGCGCTCGCGGACGACGGCGAACGAAGTGAGAAAGAGCGTGACGAGTTGGAGGATGATGCCGACCAGACCAGGTACGAAGAAGTTGGCGCTTTCGAGGTCGGGGTTGTAGAGGACGCGCGGGCGCACTTCGATGGGCATGGCGGAATGGCCGGTGGCGTCGCGGGAGGGTGCGACCTGGTTCGCTTCGCCGAAGGGGCGCGCGATGGCGATCGAGGCCTGCAGGCCGAGCAGCGCGGCGGTGTTCTGTGCCGTGGTGGCCACTTGCGAATCGCTGCCGTCGATGAGCACCTGCACAGTCGTCTGCTGGCGCTTGAGAAGCCGGTCGGTGTAATCGGGCGGGACGATGATGCCGACCTTGGCGCGGCCGCTGCTCAGAGCGCTGCGGAAGGTCTCGTCGTCATGCACGCGATCGATGATCTGAAAACTGCGGGTGTTGACGAACGATTCGATGAGTTGCTTCGCCTGATCGCGGCCGTCGAGATCGAACACGACGGTGGGGATGTGCTCGATCTGCAGGTTGATGGCGTAGCCGAAGATCAGCGTTTGGAGCAGCGGCACCAGCAGCATGAAGAAGAGCGTGGCGGGCTGGCGGCGGATGTGGGTGAACTCCTTGATCAGGATGGCCAGCAGGCCGGCGAAGCTGCGCCCGCGCGCAGGTCTGGATCCGTGCAGCGGAGAGGTCGGTGAGGCCGCAGGCGCAACGTTGCCGCCTTCTGAGCCCTTTGCGGCTTCGCCATGTTCCTGTACATTCTCAATGTGGATCTTGAGCGGCTCGCCTTGAGCGACTCGTTTTTGCGCATCGGCAGTGAGCGTGACGAAGACGTCTTCGAGCGTGGGGTCGATCTCGCGCATCGGCGCGGCGTCCGGCGTGAGGTCCAGTCGGTTGCGAATGTCGGCTTCGGCCAGTTGCTTGTCGATCAGCAGATGGATCGTCTGGCCGAAGAGTGTGGCGTCGCGCACGCCATCGATGCGGCGGAGCGGCGCGAGGCTTTGCGTGGGATGGGGCACTTCAAGTTCGAGTCGGCGCGTGCCGGGCGGCGTGACCTCTGGAAGTTGTTTGAGCGTGTCGGGATCGCCCAGCAGCAGCAGGCGCGACATGTAGATGTAGCCAACGCGCGAGCAGCGCTCCGCTTCATCCATGTAGTGCGTGGTGACGAAAAGTGTCACGCCGCGACCTGACAGATCGAAGAGCAGATCCCACAGTTGACGGCGCGCGACGGGGTCGATCCCGGCGGTCGGTTCATCGAGGAAGATGAGCTCTGGTTCGTGCACGAGCGAGCAGGCCAGCGCCAGGCGCTGCTTCCATCCGCCGCTGAGTGTGCCCGCCAGTTGATCGATGCGATCGGTTAAGCCCGTGAGTTCGAGCGTCTCGTGGAGGCGCTTCTTGCGGCGGTTGGCGTCGAGGCTGTAGACGCGGCCGTAGAACTCAATGTTCTCACGCACGCTCAGGTCGGCGTAGAGGCTGAACTGTTGTGACATGTAGCCGATGCGCTGCTTGATGAGTTCGGCCTGGGTGTGCACGTCGAGGCCGAGCACGCTGGCGCGGCCGGCGCTGGGATCGAGGACGCCGCAGAGCATGCGGATGATGGTGGTCTTGCCGCTGCCGTTGGGGCCCAGCAACCCGAAGATCGCACCGCGTCGCACATCGAAGGAAACGCCATCGACGGCTGTGATCGCGCCGAACCGGCGCGTGAGGTCCTGGGCCTCGATGACGATGGGCGAGTCGGCGGACACTAGCCACCACTCTCCGGCTGGTTGGACTTGCGGTCGGGAGAAGCGCCGGCGGGCGGCCGCTCATCGAGATGCACGTCGGCGAACATGCCCGGCCGCAGGCGATCGACGCCCTCGTCGATCTGCACCTTGATGCGGAACACCTGCTTGGAGCGCTCTTCGGGCGTCTGCACGTTGCGCGGCGTGAACTCGGCACTGCGAGCGATGAAGATGACGTGGCCGAGAAAGCGGTCGTTCGGATAGGCGTCCACGGAGATCCACAGGTGATCGCCGATGTTGAGATCGAGCGCGGTCTCGGGGATATAGGCGCGGACCCACAGGTTGTTGAGATCAAGCAGCGAGAGGGCCGGTGCATTCGGGCCGATGAGATCGCCCGGTTCGAGGTCGATCGCCTCGACGATGCTCGTCGCGGGCGCACGGATGGTCAGTTCGTCCATCTGTTTGATAATGATCTGGAGGGCGGCCTGGGCGGCGTCCATTGATGCCTTGGCCTGGGCGATTTCTTCCTTGCGATAGCCGTTCTTGAGTTGCTGCCACTGCTGGTCGGCCTGTTCGAGGCTGGCGCGGGCGGCGGCGATGTCTTCAGGCCGCGTGCCTTCGAGCAACTGGTTCAGCGCTTCCTGTCGCGCGGTGACTGTGGCCTCGGCGACTTTGAGCGATTCGATGGCCTGGTCCATCTCGGAATCGGTGGCGGCGCCCTGCGCGAGGGCGTTGGCGACGCGATCGTGGGTGGACTGCGCCAGTTCGCGGCGCGCTTTGGCGAGATCGAGTTCAGCGCGGGCGGCGGCAATGTCCTGCTCACGCGGACCCTTGACCAGTTTTTCGAGTGTCGCGGCCAGATTGTCGCGACGCGCCTTGGCTTGGGCTATGTCCTCCACGCGGTAGCCGGCGAGTCGCTCGTCGTAGGCGGCTTTGGCGGCAGCGAGCTGATACGTCGCCTGCGCCTGGCGCTCAACGAGGTCGAATGGATCGAGTTGCACGAGGACATCGTCGGCGCTGACGCGCTGGCCCTCTTCCACGAGCACGCGTTGCACCCGCCCGCCGATGCGCGAGCCGACGCGAATCTCGTTCGCGTCGATCAACCCCGAAACGGTGCGCGGCACGGCCCGCCACTGGCTGTACCACAGCAGTGCGCCGAGCACGCCTGCAATCACGACAACGGCAAGGATGCGCTTCCACACGATCTGTGCTCCAATTCGTGCGTGGAGTGTCGACGGTTCATGATACGCGGACGGAAGCGAGCGACCGTTGGGGTGACTGACCCGGTTTTGGTGCGGCCCCAAGATGCGCAGAGAGCGGCCCGCTATGACGGCGTGTTGATGTGCCACGTCGCCGGGATGCGGCAGGCGCCGGGGAAGCGGCAGGCGCCGGGGAAGCGGGCGGTGGGATCGTCGGTCCGGGCTGGGGTGTCCTTCCCGGCGAGACGGCGCCAGGCGATGGTACCGTTGGCGAGTATGCTGAGCACGTAGGTTGCGTCGTGTCGCATGATGATCATCACCTGGCCGCGCTGAGCGCCAAGATCGGGCCGGATGCAATGCGTCACGGCGCTTGCGATACCGAGAACGGGTCAGGGTTGTGAGTCACGCGGGACTTCCAATCGATGGATGATGCCAGCCGCTCAGGCGTATGCTTGAGAGACAACTCGCCACCGTCCGCGGAGTATGACTGATGTTGACGTCAATGGTATTGAGTGCCGTACTGAGCGCGGCGCCGCCGGCGATCGGCGGGTATCTCGTGCTTGTCGAGCCGGGCAAGGACGAAGCGTATCGACCCGCGGCGGAGGCGATGGCCGCGCTGCACAACGGCGAAGTGCTGACCTGCAATGTCGATGATCCGGCAGCGCTGGTAACGCTGCTGAAATCAAGGCAGCCGCGCTATGTGGTGTACGTGTTGCCGCCGGATCGCATCGATGTGCAGGTGGCGCATCGCCTGCTCGAAGTGGCGACGAATGTCGATGATGATCCGTTCGTGGATTTCGAGTATGCATTCATCACCGGGCGAGATGGCGCTGCGGCAAGCAGGTTTGTCGAACGGATCAAGGTGGCTCAGCGGCGCGAGTATGGTCGGCGTGCGGGCTTCTTCGGTTCCTGGGAGGGGCCCATCACGCCAAAGATCGAAAGCGCCGGCGGCGCCGCAAAGGCGCTTAAGCTGGATCTGTCGGCTCACCTGATTGGCGTCAACGATCCAGAGGAAAAGAAGGCGGAGAAGGCGAAGGCGGCGTTCGCCGACTTTGCGACGCGCGATGTGCTGCTCTTCTTCTCGCACGGCTATCCGGACCAGATGGTGTCATGCTTCAAGGCGCCTGACCTGCGCGATTGGAAGGTCGATCTCAACGGCGCGGTCCTCATCAACTGTGCGTGTTACAACGGTGCGCCGGGGCGATGGTGGGACATCAACTTCGCCGACGGTTCATTCGTTGATCGCGGCGTGATCGATCCGGAAACATCGGTCGCGCTGGCGGTGATTGACTCAGGTGTGGCGGGGTACATTGGCGGGATCGATCCGTGGCACGGGCCGCTGGCCAACCAGGTGTTCCTGCACGTTGTCGATACTGGCATGAGCCTCGGCGGAGCCGCCAAGCGCATGTATGACCGGCTGGCGCTGGCGTTCCAGCCGCATCGAATTCAATACGGGCCGATGAGCGACCGCCGCTTTACCGGCGAAGGCGAAGGCAATCGGCTGAACAATGGTGCAGGGATGATTGTCTATGGCGATCCGGCGTTCGCACCTTTCAAAGTGAACGCGCCGCACCTTCAGAACTTGACGGGGCAAAGCCGGAATGAGTCCACGTGGCGATGGACGATCGAACTCAGGGCGCTTTTCGACGGACCGATGAATGCGGCCGATGCCATGCTTCCGCAGGCACGACTGATGAACTACTACAGCGTGCGCAGCAGGGATGTTCTGAAAGAACTGAAGATGGAGGTGTATGACGTCATCCCGGTACCGCAGGATTGGGTGGATGTGGAAAGCGTGAAGGTCGAGTCATTCACGTCGGGCGGCAAGGATGTGCCCATGGGCGAGCTGCAATGGATCATCGAAGGCACGCCGGATGGGAAGCGAATTCAGCTGCGCCTGCCAATCGATGCGCCGATCTTTGGCAGCACCTGGCAGATGTGGATTGCGCAGCATGGAGTCAAGGCGCAGATCATCCTCAAGCGCATGTAGAAACCCATGCTCGATGAACATGGGCTTCTGTGTGATTCAAGTTGTGATCGCACGCAAGTGCGATCGGCGAGCACGGATCAATCCTCAGTGCTCTGCGCCCATTTGATGAGCACATCGGCGACTTCGGGGCGGCTGAATTCGGCCGGGGGCCGCTGGCCCGCCTTGAGCATGTCGCGAACCTTGGTACCCGAGAGGAAGACGATGTCGTCTTTTTCCCAGACGAAGGTCTTGCCGCTGACCATGCCGCCGCACTTCTTCGACCAGCCGGAGTGCTCGAACTTGAGCGGCTGGATGCCGAGGTTGTCGAGATCGACTTCGTCGAAGATCGCCTGCGCGTCGTAGGTGCCGTAGTAGTTGCCCACGCCGGCGTGGTCGCGGCCGACGATGAAGTGTGAGCATCCATAGTTCTTGCGCATCAGGGCGTGGTGGATCGCCTCGCGCGGCCCGGCGTAGCGCATCGCCGCGGGCAGCACGCTGACCATCGTGTGCTCCGGGTTGAAATAGTCCTTGACGAGAATGTTGATGCAGTCCATTCGGACGTCGGCGGGGATGTCGCCGGCCTTGGTCTCGCCCACCAGCGGGTGGATGAGCAGGCCGTCCACAATCTCCTGAGCGCACTTGCACACGTACTCGTGGGCGCGGTGGATCGGGTTGCGGGTCTGGAAGGCGACGATGGTCTTCCAGCCGCGCTGCTTGAACTGCTCGCGCACCTGCAGCGGAGTGAGGCGCATGTCGAGGAACGCTTCAGGGCCTTCGGGGTCGACGCACAGTGTGACGACATCGACCGGGCCGGCGACACAGGTGTCGCCCTCTTCGAGCACCTTGGCCACGCCGGGGTGGGCCGGGTCTTCGGTGCGGAAGACGTTGGGAATCTCGAGCTTCTTATCGTGGGCATAGACCTCGGTGACGCTCATGACGCCCTGGAGGACGCCATTGGGCGCGTGCAACGCAACGCGATCGCCGATCTTGGGGGCCTTGGCCTTGTCGACGGAGAGCAGGATGGGGATGGACCAGACATCGCCGCCCGCGAGGGTCATGTTCTTGCAGACGCTTTCGAAGTCGGCCTTGCCCATGAACCCGGTCAGCGGGCTGTACCCGCCGTTGCCGATGAGTTCGAGGTCGCAGGACTGCTTGGGGGTGAGGTTGAGTCGCGGCAGGCCCTGAGCCTCGGACTTGAGTTTGGTGGCCGTGGCGGCGTCGACAAGGCGGTTGACCAGTTTGCCGCCGTGGGGGGCGATCAGTCCGTTGGACATAACGACAATCCTCTCCATCTCGCAAGGGTGAAGCGGTCGCTTCGCGGCATCTCGCCGGCGCCCGCAAAGTTCAATTTCGACTTGAAATCCCGGTTTTGGGGACTTCGGATGCGTTCGCAGGGCGGTGAATTCCGCGCGGCGCCGGGTGCGATGGCCCGTGGCCTGACTGCGATGGGCGGGAGTATAGCGCGAGGGGCGAAAATCGCCAGTGAGGGAGATGCCTGATGGGGCGTGGGGGCAGGGCCGATAACCGCAAGTGGTGCAAGCGACTCAACCAGACCGACGCGCGAGCGAGGATCGGAGGCTACGGCAGGGGCCGCGGTCGATTGATGAGCCAATCGATCCCTTTCGTCCGGACATCGACAGACTCGCGAAGTCCGAGAGGGCGTTCACTGTCGTCCTGTCCATCCAATCCGAGGGAGTAGAGCAGGTAAGTCCGGCCGCTGGGATCGTCCGCGATCAACCGATATGCAAACGGCTTGCCGTTGAGCCGGTCGATTGGCACTTCCGCCAGATAGTCCGGGACCAGCTCCTGGAGAGATTCGGGCGGTCCGCCGTTTCGGGCGCAGTAGTGCTCGACGGCCAGGAACACCTGGATCGACTCAACCCGATAGTCGAGCAGCGCAGCGTCTCGTATCAGCCAGTCCACAGGAGGCAGGCCGTTGGTGCGATGAACGACCTGCAGAAAAGGGAGACTGTCTTTTGATATCGAGGGGCCGAACTGCTTCGTCAGCAGATCGCCGGCGTTGGCCTCGAGAAACATGAGCGCCTCATCGTATCGATCTTCGAGAATCCGGCGGGCGTGCGCGTGGCCGGGGATCACGACCGCGAGCGATTCACCAACCGGGATCTCCACCGAACCGATCTCCGGCGTCCAACTGCCGTCGCGAAACTTTCCCCACGCCGAGAGCGGCAACCGGCCGGACGAGGAATACGTATGCTGCAGAGAGTCGAGATCGATGAGTCGCTGTCCTTCGAAATGGATCGCGATGGAGGGCAGCGGAAGTTGTTTGTGAATAATACTCCGGATGGCTGGATAGCAGGTCTCTGGCGGGCGGTATTCGATGGAAGATGCGATCACCTCGTCGAGTGCGCTGCGCACATTCGATTCAGCGATGAGGAAGCACAACAGACTGGGCTGGAATGCAATGAGTCGGGAGAATGCAAGCGACTCATCAAAGTATTGAAGGAACTCGTCCCATCGTCCTTCGTGTGCAGCGATTCGCATCCGCGCCCGTTGCACGGCAGCCACCCTTCGCATGGCGGTCAGCGGCGGGTCGTAGAATGGGTGTGTTGAAAAGGCGTCCGGATCGTGCCCAGGAGCCACGCAGCGGGGCATGGCCGTCATCCGACTGAGCGATGCAAAGAGCCCCCTGGCTTCAAGGTCTTCGAGTATGTCAAACTGGACCTGCCAGCGCTCAGCGCGAAAGGGACCAATGGACATCGATTCAAAGAACGGGAGCGCATCGATGTCTTCCAGATCCGGATCGGGATTCACCGCAAGTGCATCGTCGATGGCCTGCTCATATGCCCCACCGATTTGACTGACAACATCAACAAACAGCGGCCACGCGTTCTCGCCTTCGGGCTGGCCGGCGGCCATCAGCTCGTAGTACGGCGTCGCATAGTCCACCTTCGGATCCGGCTTACCGGTGATGATGTCGTAGACCTGCCACGCGAGAAAGAGCGCGATGACCGTGGTGACAATGCCGAAGATGCGGCGCTTGGTGAGGCGGGGTTTGTGAGGTGCATCAGGCATTGGAGTATTCAAGGCGCGCCCGGCGTCTACCGCATCAATCCTTCGGGGATGTATCGCGGTTTGTTGATCCAGGTGTCAGTGCCGGGTTCGCCGTAGCTCCAGGTCTTCTCATCGCCTTCGCAACAGTTGTTGTCCACGCCGTCCTCGCCGAAAGACCAGAGCAGGTACATCGTGCCTTCCGAGGTCTGGCTCAGTCGGCGGTAGCCCCACGCCTGGCCGTTGAGCGGATCGAGTGGAATCTCAGGCAGGATTTCCGGGGCGAGTTCGTCGAGCGAAGTCGGTGCTCGGCCGTAGTGCGCGATGTAGATCTCAATGGCGAGCATGAGGCGAGTGGAGTCGATGACATGTTGGTGTCGCCGCCAGATGAAGGCAAGCGGCTGCGGGTTCAAGGTGATCGACTTGATAACCACCTGATGCATCGGAAGTGGGCGTGTCCACCGGGCAATGGATGCGTCCGGATCACGCAGCGCGCGGCTCTCAACGTGCTCGACGACTTCGCTTGCGTATTCGGCGTCGAGCCGCTCGGCGGTCGCGCGTCCGGGAATGATGATGGCCGCGACATCGGCGGCCGTGTCTTTGAACGACCTCGCCGGCGCCGCTGTGCCCGGAAGCGTTGTGCCGGGATTGAGAATGCCGAACGAACTGATCGGGAGCCGGCCGGACGCGGTGTACAGGTTCTGAATCTGATCCAGATGGAGCAGGTGCTCTCCCGCCATGGTGAATTCGGCCGTGGGCAGTTTGGCACGATCTTCGATGATGCGCAAGAGGCTTCGCGCCGAGGCTTCGTCGAGCGGCCGCTCAACGAGCGTCGTGCGCAACTCGCCGAGAACGGAATCGACGCAGGAGACTGCAACGAGATGATTGATCAGCGAAGGCTGGTAGCCGACGAAACGAGACACGGCGAGGGATTCGTTCGTGATGTCCGCGAGTTCCCGCCACTTCCAGCTCTCAGCAGCCACGGCCATGCGACCGGTCTGGAGCCTGATCAGTTGCCTCACCTGCGTGAGTACAGGCAAGCTGGTGCTGGTGTAGGCTTCGTTGAACGGCCTGCCGTCGATTCGCGGTCGCACGCAACGCTTCATGCCGGCCAGCTGCGCGAATCGATCCAAGGTGCCGTCCGTGCGGAGATTGTTGAGTTCTCGAGAGTGCGGCCTGAGACTCGGGTGCGTGAGGCGCTGGTAGGTGAGATCGGAGAATGAGCCGGGGATTGTGGTCGCGTCGGAGTAGTACTGCGTCGCGACGGGGTCGTTACTCAACGCCTTTGACGCCTCATCGACGCGCTGAAGCACCTCGATGAGCAGTGGCCAGGCGTTCTCTCCTTCGGGTTGAGCGTTGCTGCACAGTTCATGTAACTGCGTGGCGTAGTCGATGTTCGGCTGCGGCTTGCCGGTGACGATTTCAAACAGCTGCCACGCGAGCCAAAGCGCGAAGACGCAACCGAGCATCGCCGCGATTCGCCGCTTGCGGAACCAGCGCTGGCGCCAGGTTGTCGATCTTGCGGGGTTCATCGAGCGAATCTCCTACGGCATGATCCCCTGCGGAATATCACGCGGAACGTTGATCACGACATCGGTACCTGGCTCGTCATCCTGCCAGCGCGAGCGGTTGCCTTCGTGGCCGTTGTTGTTTTCGCCGTCGCTGCCGTAGGACCAGAGTGTGTATTCGTCGGCCGGGCCGAGCAGGTCGGGGCCGCGATAGCCGAAGGGTGTCTCCGTGAGCGCGTCTTGCGGGATGCTCGCGAGAATGTCGGGAACGAGATCAGTGAGACTTGCAGGTGCGCGGCGGTGGTGGGCGATGTAGATCTCGATGGCGAGCATCAGACGGGTGGAGTCGATGCGATAGCGCAAGCCGCGCCAGGTGGATCCGGTCCGTTCCGGCGCGAGTGCTGTGGCCTTGATGACCACCTGGTGCAGCGGCAGGCTGGCGAGCCAGACCGCATCCCGGTCATCGCTTGGCGCCGGCGCATCGACTGCGGCGAATCGGGTCATGGTGTCGAGGTACTCGGCATCGAGTTCGATAGCGCGAGCGCGGCCTGGAATGACGATCGACGCCACGTCGCCCAGCGTTTCGTTGAGTGTCTTCTTTGCTGTCGTGCCGGTGAGTGCCGCCATTGGAGAGCCGCTGAACTGGCCGTACGCACTGAGCGGCAGCCGACCCGATGGCGTGTACTGGTTCTGCAAGTAGTCGAGGCGCATGAGCCGCTCGCCGGACAGGACAAACTCAGCGGATGGCAGATCCGTGCGGCGATCGACGATGGCGAGCAGTGCGCGGGCGGTGGGTTCATCCAGTGTGTACTCGTAGAGAAGGGTGCGCAGTTCGCCGAGCGTGAGGTCGATGCACGCGTGGACGACCAGGTGGTTCATGAGCGTCGGCTCGAGTTCCCTGATGCGATCTGCGGCGAGCGCTTCGTCTGTGGCGGCGAGGAGTTCGCGCCAGTTGCCGTCGTACGCTCCCACGCGCATGCGGGCTGCCTGAATGCGCGCCAGTTGGCGGAGTTGCGACATCTGCGGCCATTGCTCCTGGCGGTACGCTTCGTGGAACGGCGTGCCGATGATGCGCGGCCGCACGCAGCGCGGCGCCTCGGCGACCCTGGCCATCAGTCCGAACGTGCCGTTTGCGGAGAGTTCATCGAGTGCTTGAATGTGCGGCTGCACCCTCGGTGAATCGAGCGGCATGTAGAGGAGGTCATGGAAGCCGCCAAGGGAGGTGCTGCCATCGGTGAAGGTCTGCAGGGCGGCGGAATCCTGCTCCAGCAGCGTCTTGGCTGTCTCGGCTCGGCGCAGGACTTCGACAAAGTCCGGCCAGGCGTTCTCACCCTCAGGTTGGGCACTGCTGCACAGTTCGTAGAACTGTGTCGCATAGTCGATGTTCGGCTGGGGCTTGCCGGTGAGGATGTCGTAGACCTGCCAGAGGATGAGCCCGGCGACGACGGCGAAAGCGGACCAGAGGAGGCGCCGCCGCGTGAGCCAGCGTGTTGGCCGGATCGTTCGCATGATTTCATCATACAGGATGGCGAGGCAGCGGCATGTCTCGATTGCGGCAATTTGGGACGGGTGAGTGCTCTTCCTCGCTGGCGCTTCGGTCTGGTATTGGGCGCGGGTACGATTCCGGACTTAGAGATCGGAGGCGTATGACCACGCGTCAACGAAAGTGGCTGATCATTGGCGTCATGCTGGCGGCAGCGCTGACGTTTGTGCTGATCAAGGCCGTGCCGATCGGGATGCGGATGTACGCGTATTCGACGCTGGACGAGTCGGTGTTGGCGGTGCCGGTCGTGGCCGTCGAGTGCGAAGATCGACGCGACTCGACGGAGGGGACGCTGATCGATCTGGGGTATGCTGAGTTTCGCGTGACTGGTGACGTTGCGCTCCGTCGCGTCGTGCGAAGCAAGACGACTGGCAGTGTGGAGATGGTTTCTTTCGACTTCGGAACGGAGCAATGCATCGTGTTTTGGCCCAATGAAATCGCCAGGCTCAAACCGATTCCAAGCATCGACTCCACACGTGAGTCTCCTCCTGTCGGATATTCAGCATGGATCTGGGAGCATGAGTCTTGCGAGCGGTTTCGGCGTGAATTCGTTGAGGGATGGCATGACGAAGACGCGGCGAAGCCGGCGGTAGTGCGGACGTTCGAGTTCAGCATGCTTGTCGCGCACGTTCGACCGCTTGGGTTCATGGAGATCGCACGGATGTCGGATGCCGATATGGAGCGGTACCTGCTGGCCGCACAGTTCAAGTCGTTGGGGAGCGGAATCGACTACTCTGCAATTCTTTTTCATCGCGCTGAAGTTGCAGCAATCGCAGAGCACTACTCGTTTTGGATTCTAAACGTGTGGGTGGAGGGCCATGCCCTGAGGCAGCAGTTCTACTTGCCCACGGCGAGCGATGAACTTGCGCGGCATCTCTTTGGAGAGATCGTCTCAACGTATCATGTCAAAACGCACGTCGATGCCACGGGCGTCGAGTTACGTCGTTTACTGGACGAGGCATACAAGGGAAATTAGAAGAGAGTTCTCTCTCACCGGCGCAGAGGCTGGAGGTGGCACTAACTCGAGCGTCGCGCGGGCGGGACGCCCGTGCCACCTTGAAAACACCTCGCTCACGCTTCGGGCTCGCATTGGGCGCGATGGCACGTGCGGCGCGATTACTGGTCGCGGCTTGACAATCATTGCTTTTCCTTTGTGCCCGCTTCGTGCGTTGGTGCTCTTGGTGGTCAGCGTTGTGCGCTTACGCGCCCTGGGCCTTCAACTTCGCATCGATCGCGGCGTCAGTGTGGGCCACGCCGATCTGGAAGTCGGCGGCGATCCATCGCTCAAGCGCCTTTTCATCCACGCCCTTCAATGGGAACGCGCTGAGGTCCTTCTTCATCAACTTCTCCGCGGCGCGCTTGCCCGACAGGATCGAGTGATCCATGTTGAGGTATTCGAAGTCGCCGAAGCGGCCGCAGGCGAAGATGTCGTGGCTCTCGAGCCAGTCGTGGATTGTCTTGGTCGCGGGTCGATGGTCCCAGGTGTAGATGACGTAGGCCGGGTCGAGGCGCACGACGCCGCAGTGTTCGGGCTTGATCTTTGCGGCCTGCTTGCGGGTGATCAGGCCGATGGCGATGAGGCCCTCGATCGTCTTCTTGAGCAGCGTCTTCGCGTCAGTCGGGCCGACGTCCTTCCACTGGCTGACGGAAATCTCCGCGGCCACCGATGAGCAGTTCGCCGGGGCCATGCTCGGCGCAAAATTCTTGGGCCAGCTCAGGCGGTGGAAGATGAGTTTCGGATCGGGGTAGTACGCCCAGTGCATCGGCGTGAGGTTGGGAATCTCCAAACCGATGTTGACGGTGTAGACCGTGTTCCATTTCAGTTTGCCCACCGCCGCCTTCACCTCGGCGGGCACGGCGTCGGCCAGTTGCGCCAGTTTGCTGATCGGCGCCGTGGAGATGAGCGAGTTGTATTTGCACATCGAGCCGTCTTCGAACTCGAGCATGTGCTTGGCGACGTGAATGGTCTTGACGCGCGTGAAGGTGTGCACGCTGCCTTCGTTGAGATGGCTGCCCATCGAGCGCGGCAGGCTCTCCATGCCGCCCTTTTTCGGATACCAGAACTTCGCGTTGGGGCCGTAGTCGCCTTTGCTCGGCGCGATCGCGCCTTCGATAGCCGTCTTGATCGGCGGCGTGAGCACGCGGTCGGCGATCCAGTCGTAGCTCATCTGCTCCTGGTCGATCGCCCAGACCTTGTAATTGAAGGGCAGGAAGAACTCCTCGGTGATCCCCGCGCCGAAGGTCGCGTAGGCCCACTCCTTGAAGTTGCGCGGCTCGCGATCGGGCTTGGTGTACGTCGCTTCGATCAGGCCCATCAGGTTGCGCACGACGACATCATGTGGCAGGCCGAAGGTGTTGGACTGGTATGGATACGCCGTGTACACGCCGTGGCTGTGGATGTAGGAGTACTTGGGTCGCAGGTCGAAGTTCTTGCCCAGCAAACCGGTGATGAACTTCTTGGCGTAGGGCTGTTTCGTGTAGAGGATGTGGATCGAGCGATCGAAGAGGAAGCCGCCAAAGCTCTCCGTGCAGCACAGACCGCCGATGCGCTCGGCCTGCTCGAAGATGGCGTAGTCCTTCTTGATGTGCAGCGCGGCGGACATGCCGGCGATCCCCGCGCCGAGGATGGCCGTGCCGACCTGCGCCGGTTTGTCGTGGCTGATGATCGGGCCGGTGGTCGGGATGGTGGCGAGCGACTGGTTGCCCATGACCCGCGCGTTGGGGGTGCGCTCGGCGGGCTCGATGCGGCCGATGATGTGGGCGGAGGATTTCCGCGCCGCGGGTTTGCTGCTCGACCTGGCGGCCGACCTGGCAGGGGATTGGCGCGGCGGCGCGGGTTTGCTGCGCTTCGCGGGGGCGTCTGTCTTCTTGGAGGGGCGTTTTTTCGCCATGAGGGCTCTTGCGTGGTTCAGGAGGGGGTGGATGCGTCCGAAAAAAACCGGCGGGTGGAGGTTAGGAACCATCGGCCGAGTCTCAAGTCGGCTTTGACACCGATTGCCGGATCAGTCCCCTCCTCCGGCTTTGCGGGGGAGGGACAGGGAGGGGGCGCTCTCGATTGACGATACATGGCGCGCTCGCCGCGGCGCGGCCAGTTCAAGACGAACCCCCACCCCACCCCTCCCCCGGAAGCCGGAGGAGGAGGTGAGATTCGCCCGTCTACGATTGTGACCATGCCACAAGGTCGAACGTACATTCTCGGCGCGGATGGCGCCACGTGGAGCGTGCTTTCGCGGCTGCTGCGCGATGGCAGGGTGCCCCATTTCCAGCGGCTCGTCGATGAGGGGGTCTATGGCCCGCTCGAGAGCGTCGAGAACATGCGATCCGCCTCGGCGTGGACGAGCATGTTCACCGGCTGCAATCCGGGCAAGCACGGCATCTACGAGTTCTACGAATTCCTGCCCCAGACCTACTCGCTCAAGTACATCCACGGCGGGTACAAGCATGTGCCGGGCTTCTGGACCTACCTCGAGCAGGCGGGTCAGACGGCCGGGGTGATCAACACGCCGATGACCTACCCGGCCGAGCCGATCAAGGGCGGCTACGTCATCGCGGGCCTGGATGGGCCGGGCAAGGCCTCGCCGCGTTTCTGCTCGCCGGATGATTTCATCGAGAATCTCGAAGCCAAGATGGGCTGCGAGTATGTGATTGAGCCGGGGCTGACCGGGGCGATTGCGCGCGGCAAGCCGGAGGAAGCCGTCGAACTGCTCGACGAGGAACTCGACTCCAAGCACAAGTCGCTGGTGACGATGCTCGACACGATGCCCGTCGATTGCCTGCTGTTCGTTTTTCGAAGTCTCGATGCCGCCCAGCACTGCTTCTGGAAGTGGATGGACCCGACGCACCCCAAGCATGCACAGTGCAGCGCCGAAGAGGTCAAAGAGTTCGGCGGCGTGATCGACAGCGTGTACATCAAACTCGACGCGGCGCTGGGCGACATGCTCGATCGCATCGGGCCGGATGATCACCTCATGGTCATCAGCGATCACGGCTTCGGGCACAAGTGCCCGGTGAGCAGCCAGCTCAACCAGTGGCTCGCGGCGCATGGCTATCTCGTCTACGAGGAGGGCGGCACCAAGCCCAACGCGGTCAGCAAGGCGCTCAAGTTCGTCGCGTCGCACACGAGCCGCAGCACCAAGGAGAAACTCGCGCGGCTCATGCCGGGCGTTCGCAACTGGGCCCAGAGCAAGGCGCTCTTCTCCGGCGTTGACTGGAGCAAGACGCGCGTCTACAGCGACGCCCAGTTCCCGCGACTGCGGCTGAATATCAAAGGACGCGAAGGCGAGGGCATCGTCGACCAGGCGGATGCGCCGCGGCTCATGGACGAACTGCGCGGCAAACTCAAAGCCATGCGCGACAGCGTGTCCGGCGAGCCGATCGTGCGCGATGTGTTCTTTTCGAGCGAAATCTACAAGGGCACGCACACGGGGCCCGGCGAGGACATCCTCGTGCGCTGGCGCGAAGACATCGTCATCCACGGCGTGCAGATGCCCGAGGGGTACGAAGCGCCGCAGGAAGAACTGGCCGTCATGCCCGGCGAAGATCCGCGCGTCATCTCAGGCGACCACCAGATCCACGGTATCTTTCTGGGCATTGGTCCGGCATTCCGCAAGGGCGAGCGCATCGGCGAAGGCCTGCGCCTGCTCGACATGACGCCGACCATCCTGCACCTGCAGGATCAGCCCGTCCCCAGTCACATGGACGGCCGGGTGATGAAGGTGGCGATGAATCCCGGCTGGCTGGCGGACCATCCGGTGCGGGTGCTTGATGACGAGTCGCCGCCGAGCGATGCGTGCGCCGCCCAGCCACAGACGGAGTACAGCGAAGACGAGCAGAAGGTGCTCGAAGATCGTCTGCGCAGTCTGGGATACATCGAGTGAGGTGAAGTCGTCGCGCCGCTTTCTTGCGCGCGGACCGTCGTGCTTCGCAGGCCGCGGCGCGGCCCGCTTACAGAAACGTCTTCATCACCAGCATCGCCCACCAGTCGGCGGCGACGAAGGCAGCGCCGAAGAGGAACTCGCCGCCGAACCAGAATACGGCCAGCAAGAGCAGCAGGCTGAAGCGGTCGAACCCTTCGTGCGAATAGACGCGTTCCGTAGCGGGGAAGAGCGAGCGCAGAATCGTCGAGCCATCCAGCGGGGGAATGGGCAGCAGGTTGAGCATGAGCAGGGTGAGGTTCAGCCAGCCGCCGACAAGCAGAAAGATGCCCAGGTTCTGCACGAAGAGGCTGGGCGTGGCGCCGTTGACGTTCCCGCCGGTCATGGCGCGCAGCACACCCAGGCCCGTGAGGGTGACCACGGCCAGAGCCAGATTCATCGCCGGCCCCGCAGCCGAGACTTTGGCGTCGCCAAAGCGCCCGTCTCGAAATCGACTGGGGTTGACGGGCATGGCGCCCCACGCGATGCCGATGATGGCGAACATGAGCAGCGACATCTGCCCCATGTGAACGAGAGGGTTGAGGTTCATGTGCCCCAGGGCGCGCGGCGTGTCGTCGCCCTGCTCCAGCGCCGCCCAGCCGTGCGCCAATTCGTGCAGGCAGATCGAAAGCAGCACCCAGAACACCCAACTGAACAGCAGGATATACCCACCCGTTTCAATCAGTCTTGTGACCCACCATGTGCCCATCGTGGTCGATCATACGCGAGCCGCAGCCGGCGCGGTCCACGCCAGGCGCGACGCGGCCCAACGTGTCCGCCACGGCACACGAGGCCAACGCAACGAGCCGCACGCTGGCGCGGGCTCCCGGTGCGCTGCACAAGTCTGATCCGGCGTGACTACTGCAGGTATTCGGGGAACACCGTGAAATAGTCAGCCGTGTTGTACAGCGGATAGGACGAGTTGCCGTCGTAGGCGGTCTTGATCTGCCCGGCGTGTCCGTCGAGGAAGGACCACGAGTTGGTGTCGGGCGCGCCGTGGTGCGTGCGGGTCGGCGACCGGCGCTGCCAGAAGGTGGCGTCGGTCGGATCGTCGATGTAGCCGACAAACTGGCTCGGGTAGACGAGACGGGCCCGGCGATACATCTTCACGCCGCGCGCCCAGCTCCATGTCTGCGCGTTGGCGCGCGGATGGCCCGTGAGCAGGTAGAACCAGTAGACGTTGAACATGTACGAAGTGCCGATCGACTGGTAGCACGAGCGGCCGTAGGAGATGTTGCCGCCGTTCTCCTGATAGGTGTAGCCGCCGGCTTTGTCCGCGGGGCATTCAAAGATCGGAAAGTTGAACTTTTCGGGGTTGCGGAAGTCCGTCTCGCTGAGTCCGCGATCCATGCGCTGGGTGTAGTTGCCCCATTGCACGGGGTCGAGGCACGATGTGCCGCCGCGCGGCAGATCCGGCATGGCGTACTTGTTGAGCGGTCGATCAAAGGGAAAGACGCAATACGGAAAGGCCCCGCCGGTGCCCATGGGCGAACCCTGCACCGGGAAGCGGCCGCCGTGGTTGTAGTTCGACCACGCATTGCCCTGGTAGGGTCGCATGACGGGCATGTAGTCTTCGCCGTCGTCCTGATACATGTGCGAAGCGCGAATGATCTGCGCCAGGTTGCTCAGGCAGGCGGTGGTGCGCGCCGCCTCGCGCGCGCGGCTCAGGGCCGGCAGCAGCAGGCCGATGAGCAGGGCGATGATGGAGATCACGACCAGCAGTTCGATGAGCGTGAAGCCGCGCCGGTTCTGGATGGACATGCGTCACCCCTTTCACGAGGGAGGTTGCCAGCGCCGACGCCGGGCTGAGTGTGCGAGCAGCCGCGCCGGCGTGGGCGGGCCGAGGCGTTGCGCTTCGGCCATCTCTTACTATGACGGCTGTGCCGGATGCTGCGAGTTCAACCTGCCGGTTTTCTGGCGAATCAGGGAAGCGACCCTGAGGTCGTCCCCCGCTCGGCGTGCATCGGATGCCAACGCAAAGAGCCCGCACGGGGGTGCGGGCTCCGCGTGAGTGTTGCCGGTCGTCGATGCAGCGACGACTACTGGAGATACTCGGGGAAGATCAGGAAGTACTTGCTCGTGTTGTACGATGGCCGCGTACTTTGGCCGTCGCTTTCATACTGGGTGAGGACCTGTTCGGCATGGGCGTCGAGGAAGGCCCACGAGTTCGTGTCCGCCTTGCCGTGGTGTGTCATCGGCGGGGTGCGATTCTGCCAGAAGGTCACATCGGTGGGGTCGTCGAAGAAGCCGACGAACTGGCTTGGGTAGACGAGTCGCGCTCTTCGGAACATCTTGGTGCCGCGCGCCCAGGTCCAGTTGCCGTTGCGAAGTCGATGGCCGCTGGCCCAGTTCTGCCAGTAGATGTTGAAGAGGTACGACGATCCGATGCCCTGGTAGCAGGACTTCCCGTTGCGCAGCGTGCCCCAGCCTTCCTGGTAGTTGGCGCCGATCGCCTTGTCGCCCGGACATTCGAAGATCGGGAAGTTGAACTTCTCCGGGTTCTGGAAGTCCTGGCTGGAGAGGCCTTGATCAAACGTCCCCTGGTTGGGTTCGCGCCCCGGTGTTCCGCCAAGCGGGAGATTGGGATGGGCGTACTTGTTGAGCGGCCGATCAAAAGGGTAGACGCAGAACGGGAACATGAGGCTCCCGGTGGTGGGGTAGCGTCCGCCGTGGTTGAAGTTGGAGCGGTTCCCATTCTCGCCGTTGCTGCCGTACGGTGCGCGAACCGGCATGGAGTCGTTCGCGTCGTCCTGGTACATGGTGCAGGATCGCATGACCTGTCCCATGTTGCTCAGGCACGAGGTGGTTTTGGCCGCCTCCTTCGCTCGGCTGAGAGCCGGCAAGAGCAAGCCGATGAGCAGGGCGATGATGGAGATGACCACCAGCAGTTCGATGAGAGTGAAGCCTTGACGAATGTGACGTGCCATGCCGCAACCCCTTTCAGAATGGGCCGACCGGCTTTGCATCGTGCGGGCCGATCGTATCAGGACCGCCGTTTCTGTCATGTGGCTGGATTCAGTGTAACCGATTCCACTCGGATCTGCAAGGGATTTCTGGGAAATCTCGTCAACTGGCCGGGGGCAAGCAAAAAGGAGCCCGCACATGCGTGCGGGCTCCCGGTAGGCGTTGCTGCATTCGAGTCAGTGCAAGTTACTGAATGTACTCGGGGAAGATCAGGAAGTACTTGCTGGTGATGTACGCCGGGGCGTTGTTCTGATACTCGGTCTTCAGCTGCTCGGCGTGGGCGTCGAGGAAGGAGACGGAGTTGGTGTCCGGCTGGCCGTGGTGCGTCTGCGGCGGGGTGCGGCCGAGCCAGAAGGTGTCGTCCAGCGGGTCATCGAAGAACCCGATGAACTGGCTGGGATAGACGAGGCGAGCCCGCTGGAACATCTTGGTGCCGCGCTGCCAGTTCCACGACGCATTGCGACGCGGGTGACGGCTGGCCCATGACTGCCAGTAGATATTGAAGAGGTACGATGAGCCGATGGCCTCGTAGCAGGAACGGCCGTCAAGAATCTGTCCGCCGTTCTCCTGGTAGTTCCACGTCTTGTCGGCGGGGCACTGGAAGATCGGGAAGTTGAACTTCTTCGGATCCTGGAAGTCCTGAGTGCTCAGTCCCCGGTCCATGCGCTGCGTGTAGTTCGCCCACTGCGAGATGTCGCGACATTCCGAGCCGCCGCGAGGCAGTTCGGGGTGGGCGTACTTGTTCAACGGGCGGTCGAACGGGAAGACGCAGTAGAGGGTGTTGCGGCTGCCCGAAACGGGGTACCGGCCACCGTGGTTGTAATTCGAGAGCGCGCCGGAGTTGCCATCGCGGCTGCTGTAGGGGAACGCGACGGGCATCGCGTCGTTCTGATCATCCTGGTACATGGAGCAGGATCGAATGATCTGTCCCATCTGGCTCAGGCATGCGGTGGTCTTTGCGGCCTCCCTCGCTCGACTCAGCGCCGGCAAAAGCAGCCCGATGAGAAGTGCAATGATGGAGATCACCACCAGAAGTTCGATGAGTGTGAAGCCCCGCCGAGTTCGATTTGACATGTCAGTACCCCTTTCAAAACGGGTGGGCCAGCGCGGCGACGTACGGGCCAGCCCTCAAAGTCCGCCGATCCGATCGCGTGGCTGAATGCAGTATAACCGACATTCGGCGGTTCTGCAAGAATTCTCCCCTAATTTGCCTGCTGGACACAGAAATGGTGGTGGGCCGTCGGCTGTCCGCGGTGAGGCACGAGGGCGTGACAACGAAAGGAGCCCGCACGGGGGTGCGGGCTCCTGGGAGGTTTTCAAGCGATTGAGGCTGGGGAACTTACTGGAGGTACTCGGGGAAGACGGTGAAGTACTCCGAGGTGTTGTACTCGGGGCGGTTGCTGTTGCCGTTGTAGACCGTCTTGACCTGGGCCGCGTGGCCATCGAGGAAGGACCACGAATTGGTGTCCGGCTGGCCGTGGTGCGTGCGATCCGGGGCACGATTCTGCCAGAAGGTGGCGTCGGTCGGATCGTCGATGTAGCCGACGAACTGGCTCGGATAGACGAGGCGGGCGCGGCGGTACATGCGGGTGCCGCGCGGCCAGGTCCACGAACTGTTGGCCCGGGGGTGACCCGAGAGGATCTGGAGCCAGTAGCAGTTGAACATGTAGGAGGTGCCGATCGCGGCGTAGCAGGAGCGGCCGTAGCCGATGTTGCCGTTGGTCTCCTGATAGTTGTAGCCGCCCGCCTTGTCAGCAGGGCACTCAAAGATGGGGAAGTTGAATTTGTCGGGGTTGCGGAAGTCGGCTTCTCCCAGGCCCGGATCCATGCGCTGGTTGTAGCCGTTGCTCCAGCGGCTCGGATCGAGGCACGCGCTGCCGCCACGAGGCAGTTCGGGATGGGCGTACTTATTGAGAGGGCGGTCAAAGGGGAAGACGCAATAGTTGTTCGTGCCGAAGATGCTTCCCTGAACCGGATAGCGGCCGCCGTGATTGAAGTTCGACCACGCGTTGCTGTTGTAGGGCCGCATGACGGGCATGTAGTCTTCGCCGTCATCCTGATACATGCCAGAGGCGCGGATGATCTGCGAGAGGTTGCTCAGGCAGGCGGTCGTGCGGGCCGACTCGCGCGCTCGGCTGAGAGCCGGGAGCAGGAGGCCGATGAGCAGGGCGATGATGGAAATCACCACCAGAAGTTCGATCAATGTAAAACCTCGGACAGACTTGCGTGACATTCCGCAACCCCTTTCTGGATTTTCATCTTTGCGTCGGACGCGAAGCAAAAATTTCGCCTGTGCAGCGTAATTCAACCACCGGAACATTGTGCCGGCGTGCTCCGTCGAGAGTGCGCTGGCAACGATGCGGCGCAGGCCGAGCCCGGTCACTCAGGCCTGCTCTCCCGGCGACCTAGCCGGGATGTATCCCACCAATGGTTAAGAATAGCATGAGAATGGGGATGAGATCGCGTCAATCATTTGGATTGCGGAAAAAAGTCAAAGTCATACCCTATTTTTAACCGAACAGAGGGCGATCGGTTGAAGCCGCTCTCCCTCAACCAGGTTGCTCGAGTTCGCCCAGTCGCGCCAGCAGCCGAGCCACCTCGCGGCGAAGCTCATCGAGATCAGAGCCGCGCCCCGAGGCTGCCTCCTGGGCCGCTGACGCCGGGACTGGTCCCGGTGCGGCGACGGGCGCCCAGGGGTTCCACGGGCTCGCCCCCGCCGGGCCCGCGCTGCCGGGCCACACCCCGGCCGACGGGGGCCAGCCGGGCATCGGCACGGCGCCGCTGGCGAGGGGTTGCCAGAGTGTGTTGATCCACCCGCCGAGGGCCTGTTCGTGGAGCCGGATCATCTGGTGCAGCAGCCAGGTGGGCATAAGGCGGAGTTTGGCGGGGTCGTGTTCGATCAGGGCCAGCGCCAGCGTCTGGTTGGTGATGTCCTCCTCGGTGGAGGCGTCGAGGATGCGCACGATCGTGCCGTGCGTCACCATGCGATAGAGGTCTTCCTGCGTGATGTGGCGGCTGGTGGTGGTGTCGTAGAGGCGGCGGTTGGCGTACTTGCGAATGACGGCCACGCCAGGCGGCGCGGAGGGAGGGGTGGTGTCCGGCGGGCTCGCCTGGCGCCGGCGGGATCGGGCGGCGGGCTTTTTCTTGCCCTTTGCGTGCGCTCCGGTCGTTTTCTTTTTCGTTCGCTTGCTGGCCATGGGGCCTCCCTGCCTCGGGTCATCGCCCGAGATTGCCGCCGGCTTGTGCCTCTGCACAACATTTTTTGCAAATGCACAATTCCGGACTGGACGCCGAGCCGATCGATTGTATGATAGTCCAGTCGAAATGGCTTCTTTACGCCACAAATCAACAGAGCTGGCATGGGCCGGCCGGGAGCACCAAAATGAACGCAAACGCACAACAATACAACGAAACGCTTCGCAACTGGAACCAGCAGTGGACCGACGCCGCCCTCAACGCGGTCAAGGCGCACGAGCAGTTCGTGACCAACATGGTCGGCGCCTTCAACAAGCCCGCCGGCCTCGAGAACATGCAGCCCCAGGCCCGCGAGGCGGCTGAGAAGTGCATCGACTACACGAACCGCCAGACCCTCGAAGGCGAGAAGTTCGTCGCCAACATGATGCGCGACGGCATCGAGCACACCCGCGAGTTCTTCAAGGCCCAGCCCGAGTTGGCCTGGCCGATGGACGCGGAAAAGACCCGCCAGTCCACCGACAAGTTCATGCAGGAATCCGCCAAGACGACGGCCGACATGATCAATCGCGAGATGGCCTTCATGAACGAGCGCGTCAACGACGCCGCGGAGTTCGGCCGCTCGATGATGAACAACGCTGCCGCGATGGCGACCAGTGCGGCCAATGGCGAGACCCCCGCCGACGGCAAGAACCGCGTCCGCGTCAAAGCCTGAGTGTGCGGCAGCGATCGTCAACCCCGAGGAGGCCGCTGTTGCGCTCAGGCGCGGCTCGCGGCCTTCTTTCATGCACCGGCGAAGTTGATTTCGCAGACAGCCGCCGCACGATGATCGTCATCCCCGAGCGGTCGGGGCGCGACGACTCATGCGAGGAGGAACCGGCACCATGACCCAGCAGTCCAATCACCCGCCATTCTCGATGCCCCCGTTTGATCCCACGGCCATGCAAGCCATGTGGCAGCAGATGATGGGGCAGTTCAGCAAGGCGACCGGTCAGCCCCAGAGCCCGCCCCCGGACATGCCCGCCGAGATGCTCAAGCAGATGCAGAAAGCCTACCTCGACACCATGGCACGCTGGGCGGATGAATACATGCGCAGCCCCCAGTTCCTTGACCAGATGAAGCAGTCGCTCGAAGGGGCGCTGGCGATGCGGCGGCAGGTGGAGGAGTTCATCCGCAAGGCGTCCGAGCAGTCCTACGGCTCGACGCTGGGGATTTACGACGCGGTCGGCGCCGTGCGGGACGCCGAGTCGTGGATCACGCGGCGTATCGACGAGATTGCCGCACGACTGAGCGCCATCGAAGAGAAACTCGGCGTGGAGAAGAAGACCACCCGCCGGCGCACCGGTGCCGGGGGCACGGCAAAGAAAACGGCCAAACGATCCGCCACAAAGAAGACAAGCAAGAAGACAGCCAAGAAGCGCAAGCGCTGAACGCGCCTGGCGAACTAATCAGCCGCAGCCGCCCAACCTGAAAGCCAGCAGCGCATCATGACCACGCAGCAGAGCACGCATCAGACATCCGAACCTGCCGACTCGTTCATGGGGCAGATGTTTCCCTTTCCTAACGCCGACGTGCAGGGGTGGTTCGAGCGGGTGGGGATGATGCCCAAGGTGATGGAGTACGCCCGCAAGGCGCGCAAGGGTGCGACAGAGTATGAGGTGGTGTTCGAGTCCGGGCCGGTGAAGTTGCGGCGGTACCGCAGCGACGTGCCCAAGGCGTTCACCACGCCGCTGCTGTGCGTCTTTGCCCTCGTAAACCGCCCCTACGTGCTCGATCTGCTCGAGCACAAGAGCGTGATTCGCCAGTTCCTCAACCGGGGCTTTGACGTGTACCTCATCGACTGGGGCGAACCGACCCCGGCTGACAACGACCGCACGCTGCATGACTACATCGAGGGCCACCTCCACCGGATTGTGCAGTACTTGCTCGAGGCCTGTGAAGTCGATCAGATTTCGCTGCTGGGATACTGCATGGGCGGCACGATGAGCGCGATGTACACCTCGCTGCACCAGGAGTTGATCGCCAATTTCATTCTCATGGCGGCGCCGGTCGACTGGACGGACCGCAGCCAGTTGCTGGCGCTGTGGACCGACTCGAAGTATTTTGACGTGGACAACCTCGTCGATACGCTGGGCAACGTCCCGCCGGAGTTTCTCGGCTCGTCGTTCCGCATGCTGCGGCCGATCGATACGTACGTCAACAAGTGGCTGGGTTTCTACGAGCGGATGACGGATGAGAAGTTCCTCGAAGAGTTCTTCGCGATGGAAACGTGGAGCAGCGACGACATTCCGATCGCCGGCGAGGTGTATCGCGATTTTGTGAAGTACGGCCTGCAGCAGAACCTGCTGATCCAGGGACGCTTCCCGCTCGGCGAGCACCGCATCAACCTGGCGAACATCACCTGCCCGATGCTCAACCTCGTGGCCGAGGCGGATCACCTCGTGCCGTGCGGGCAGAGCCTGCCGGCGAAGGAGTATGTGAGTTCGCGCGACTATGAAGTGATGAGTGTGCGGGCGGGACACATCGGCCTGGCGGTGGGCAGCAAGGCGCACCGGGAGTTGTGGCCGCGCGCCTGCGACTGGCTGGCGGCGCGATCAGAGACCGTCAGCTAACCGCGACCCGGAGGCTTCCGCAGGGAGCGCGAGCGTCGCGGGTGTGAAAGTGTGGTGCAGGGAGGCGGATAGCAACGTGCAAACGAACAATCGAGTCGCGGTGATCACCGGCGGGGCGAGCGGCATTGCCCGCGCCACCTGCATGGGACTGGCCCGCGAAGGCGTCAAGGCCATCGGCGTCGTTGATGTTTCAGATGATGTCTTTAAGGCGTGCGAGGAGGGGAATCGAAACCTCGAGCGCGAAGTGCTTGTGCCCTTCAAGGGCGATGTGACCAGCACGGAGTTTCGCAAGAGCGTTTACGCCGAGATGGTTAAGCGCTTCGGCCCCGTGCACATCTGCGTACCCGCGGCCGGCATCGTGCGCGACGCCCTGGCGGTAAAGGTCGACGAGCACGGCAAGGCAGCGCTCTACGACGAAAACCTCTTCCGCAAAGTGATAGAGGTCAATCTGCTTGCGCCGATCTACTGGGCGATGGAGATGATCGGCACGATCGCCGAAGACCGGGCCGCCCGCAAGCTCGGCCGGTGGGAACCTGAAGAAAAAGTCCAGGGCACGATCATCTTCATCGGGTCGATTTCCTCGGCAGGCAATCGCGGGCAGATCTCCTACGCGACGACCAAGTCGGGCCTTGAAGGCGCGGAGTCGACGCTGACCAAAGAAGCCATGTATCACGGCGTGCGCTGCGCCATCATCCATCCCGGGTTTACGGATACCCCGATGGTGCGACAGATGGACCAGAAGCTGGTGCGCGAGAAGATCCTGCCGCTGACGCAGTTGCGCCGCCTGCTGCGACCCGAAGAGGTCGCCGACGCGATCCTGTTCATGATCAGGAACTCGGCGACCAGCGGTGCGTTGTGGGTGGACGCAGGCTGGCACCCGCCGGCGTGAGTCGGCTTGACGTGCATTCACTACAGGGTGTTCACCCCGTAGTATGAACCCCATTATTCTGGTACACTGAAGTAGACCGGCGCCGTTATCGGCCTTGCCGCTGTACAAGAAAACAGAGAGGTGAAGTATGACCCAGTCGCTTGAAGGGAAAGTCTGTCTCGTTACCGGGGCCGCGCGCGGCATCGGGCGCGCCATCGCGCTGGCCATGGCCGACGAAGGTTGCGATGTCGCTGTCAACTACTCGACGTCGGAGGAGGCCGCCCGCGAAGTGTGCGATCAGATTGTCTCCAAGGGCCGCAAGGCGAAGATCTACCGCGCCAACGTCGCCAACGATGAAGAAAATCGCGAGATGCTCAGCCACGTCCACGAAGACTTCGGCGTGGTGCAGATTCTCGTCAACAACGCCGGGATCACCCGCGACCGCTCATTCGCCAAGATGACGCGCGAGCAGTGGGAAGAAGTGATGGATGTTAATCTCACCGGACCGGCACTGATCACGCACGCGATGATCAAGAAGATGACCGAGTCCGGCTGGGGCCGCATCATCAACATCACCTCGATCATCGGGCAGACCGGAAACTTCGGGCAGTCGAACTACGCCGCGGCCAAGGCGGGGCTGATCGCGCTGACCAAGTCGCTGGCCAAGGAAGTGGCGCGCAAGAACATCACCGTCAACTGCGTCGCCCCGGGTTTCGTCACGACCGACATGACCAACAAGGTGCCCGAGAACATTCGCGAGCAGATCACCGCCGGCATCCCCATCGGGCGCTTCGGCGACCCCGAGGAGATTGCACACGCCGTCGCGTTCCTCGCCTCACCGCTGGCGTCGTACATCACCGGTCAGGAGATCAACGTCAACGGCGGGCTGTACATGTAAGGCGGCGGTGGCCCACTACTTGCCGTTCTGGATTTCCTGCGACGTGTTGGAGATTCCCTTGCCGAGGTTGGAGATGTCCTCGCCGGCGCCTTCGACGGTCTTGCATGCGGGGATGGTGAACAGCGCGACCATACCCACGAGAGCCACAAGCAAACGAATCTGACGCTTCATACAGAGAGTTCCTTCCGCAGTGGTTGAGTCCATCTGTGCTGGATGATAGGAACCGCTCGGCTGGCCGTGTCTGCAGGCGGGCCGGTCAACAGCGCGAGATGGGCTGGGAGCGTTCTTGCGAGGGAGTCAGGCCCAACAGTTGCGCGGATACCCCAGGCGCTCCATCGTTTCGCCGCACGTGTCGTCGAAGAACTTCTTCTCGGCATCGGTCCATTCGCGCCAATGCGGCACACGGTATTCCGTCGCCGAGTTCTTGCTCGGACGAGCCTTGTGTGCCGCCCAGGTTTCCTGTGAGATCTTCAGGCCGATGGGATCGAGCACGTTGGCCTTGAGGTAGTCGTAGTCGCGCAGTGTCTTTTCGAACTGAAGGATCGGCTGCTGCGGCAGATGATCGAGCAGCATGCGGTACGAATCCATCCACCACCAGCAGGCCCGTTCAAACGGGGAGAGTGAATCCCAGCGCTCCTTGAAGGGATCGCCCGGCAGCGGGCGGACGGGATCGTGCCCCACACCGGGGCGGCGACCCAGCTGGCGGTTCATCGCGCTGCGCACCGTGTCGCGACCATCGCGCGCGAGGATCATCATGTGGGCGTGCGGGAAACTCTTGTGCAGCGCCGCGCCCAGGCAGCGAAGCGGCGAGGAGACTTCGCCGTAGATCGGCCGCTGCGTGTTCACAATGTCGCGATAGATGACGTACTTGCGATAGTGCTCGATGTAGTAGTCGGCGAAGGCGGGCTCGCGCCGGGCGCGGGTGCGCGAGTCGAGATCGGGGTGGGGGTGCGGCTCGTGGCGCACCGTCGCGCCTTTGTCCAGGTTGAGCAGCGACGAGACGAAGAGCGTGCCGCAACGGCCGCTTCCGATGAGAAAAAACAGGTTGATGCGCGCGAGATAGTCATCCACCTTCTTCTCGCCAAGCACAAGGCGCTCCATCGAGCCGCGGATTTTCCACGTCCGGCCCATGGCCACGCGCATGGAGCGCGGCGACTTGGACCACAACTTGCGAAAGGCCTTTTTCATTGCCGCCGCCGCCCTCTCTTGGCCGTACTATGAACATCCACAGCGCCCCACCGGAGTCGAGTCCGCTTGAGGAGGCGTTGATTGTAGTCGGCACGTAGTCTGATCTCATGCCGCACCCATGTCACCCCCCGGCCAGGAGAGGGACTTCAGCGATGATCCGCACCACTGCCCCCCGAGTCCGCCTGCACGACCTCTGGCTGGCGCCGCTCGTTGCACTGCTGGCGGCGCTGCCGGCGTGCGCGGCCCTGAACCCGCCTGTCGAATACTCCGTCGCGCTGCCGGCCCCGCAGACGCAGATGGTGGAGATGGCCATCACCGTGCCGCAGGTTCACGACGAGTCGCTCGAGTTCGTGCTTCCCGTCTGGAGGCCGGGCCGTTACACCGTGCTCGACCCAGCGGCGACGGTGCGCGAGGTGCGCGCCGTTGACGCGACCACAGGCGAGGGGCTGCCGATTGACAAGGTCCGCAAGAACGCCTGGCGCGTCACGACGCAGGGCGCGCGAGCCGTGCGGGTTGACTATCGCGTCTACGCCAACTCGCTGGGCGATCGGACGCGGCACGTCGATGACACGCACGCGTTCCTCTCGCCGTCATCGGTGTTTCTGTACACGCCTCAGCGGCGCGATGATCCCGTGATCGTGCATATCGACGCACCGTCGCATTGGGACATCGCCACAGGACTCGAAACAAGTCCGGCGGATCCCCGCAGTGTCGTCGCGCCCAATTACGATGTGCTCGTCGATTCGCCGCTGGAGATCGGTGAGCACCAGCGATTGTCCTTTGATGTGGACGGCACGCCGCACGAGATCATCCTCTGGGGTGATGAGGACATCGAGTACGACGAAGCAAAGTTGACCGAGGATTTCACCACAATCGTCCGCGCCCAGCGCGACATCTTCGGCGAGCTTCCCTACAAGCGCTACGTCTTCATCACCCACGTTGGGCGCGGCGGCGGGGGAGGCACGGAACATCTCAACTCCACCATCATGCAGACCTCGGCCAGCTCGTTTCAAAACGACGGCGCCTACCAACGCTTTCTCGGCCTCGTCACGCACGAGTTCTTCCACACCTGGAACGTCAAGCAGCTCCGGCCCGCCGGGATCAACCCCTACGACTACGAACGCGAGAACTACACGCGCCTGCTCTGGCTCGCCGAAGGCGGCACGAGTTACTACGGCGGCCTGACGCTCGTGCGCACCGGCCACACCAAGCCTGCAGATTACCTCAGAAACCTGTCGCGGTCGATCACCTCTCTGCGCCGTCGCCCCGGCCGGCTCGTAAAGAGCGTCGAGCAGGCATCGTTTGATGCGTGGCTCGAGTACGGCCGCTCGACACCCGACGATGTCAATTCGACCATCTCCTTCTACAGCAGCGGCGAGATGGCGACGCTCGCGCTCGACCTGGCCATCCGCCAGCGCAGCGACGGCCAGGCCGACTTCGATGATGTCATGCGCACGATGTATGAACGCTATCCGCTCAGCGGCGGCGGCTACACGCCCGAGGACCTGCTCGCCGTGATCAATGAGATCAGCGGCAGCGACTTCGGTGCGTTCTTCGCGCGCCACATCCGCGGCACGGAGGATTTCGATTTCGAATCCGTCGCCAACGCATGCGGCTTGGAACTCGTGTTCGAGCAGACGAGCCACGCCCGTAAGGAAGCGGATTCGCCTTCCGACGACGAGCATGCATCCGTCTCCGACGATGACTCAGCGGCCGACGCGATCGAGCCTGTCCCTCTCAAGGCCTTCCTTGGGTTGAATCTCGGCGGGACGCGCATCAGTTCGATGCCGTCCGATGGTCCCGCGTACGCGTCGGTGCTGATGGTCGGCGATGATCTTGTAGCCATTGACGGCAAGCGCATCACTTCGCAAGGCGATGTTGACAGCCGCGTTGATGAACTCGAGCCCGGCGACACGCTTCACCTGACGTACTTCCGCCGCAATGAACTGCGCGAACTGACGGTCACTCTGGCCGGCGTTCCCGACGGCTCATGGACGCTGCGCAAGGTGAAGGAGCCGACGGACGAGCAGAAGGCGCAATACGCCGACTGGCTCGGGCAGGAGTGGTGACCTGGTGCGCTTACATCATTCGATGCGCACGACATTAGAAACCCGGCACGAGTCGCGATCGACTAATTGCAGGTAGCGGCCGCACCAGCCGGCCGGGGCGACGTTGACGATGCGGCCGTCGCCGAACGGACTGGTTTGGGCGTAGCGGATGAGTGTCAGGCCGCTGCCGCTCAGGCCGAGCGCCGTCCCGGCGCAGGTGGAGCCGTTGGGAATGACGAATTGCCCGGGCCCGTTGGCGCCCAGCAGCGCGACGCTGCCGCCCGGCGTGCAGTTGGCCCACTCGAACACGGCCTCGCCGCCGGTTGGGCAGGACGTTGCGAGTGAGATCGTCGGGTCGAGCACGATGAGATGCGCGATGATGCTGAGTTGATCATTGCAGCCGCTGCGATGCACGAAGCACTGCAACTGCCCGGTGTAGGCGCCGGTGACGTTGGTCACGCGAAGCGTGTCGGTGCGGCTGCCGGAGATCGGCCCGCCATCGCGCAGCGGTCGGCGATTCCACGTCCACTGGTACGTCGCCGTCTCGGGTTCGCGCACGACGACGTGGAAGTCGACGGAATCGTGCAGGTCAACGAACCGGTTCTGCGGCTGCTCGGTGAAAGCGTGCTTGCCGTTGTAGGTCCAGGTGTCGCCGGTTGGATGAGATCTTTGAGTGCCGCCGAAGAGAACGACCTCGCTCCGCAGCGCGTCATAGCACATCCCCAGTTCAAACCGATCGTCGATTCCGTTGCTGAGAGTCGCGCTCGGCACCCAGCGCATTCCATCGTACTCCCACGTGTACTCAGCAGATTGCTCAAGCAGGTTGCCACCACCGTAGACGACCATTACTTGCCGCGCCTCGTCATAGACCATGCCGTGGGCATTCCGAGGCGAAGGCCCACCATCCAGCACGTGCCGCCATGTGTTACCATCGTACTCCCACGTGTCATCGAGATTGGTGATGTGGTGCCGACCACCAAATAGCACGACGACCTCTCTTGCGCTGTCGTATGCCATGGCGTGGTCGTAGCGTCCTATTGGTCCCTCACTGGCGACTTGAGTCCATAACTGCCCATCCCATTCCCACGTATCTGAGACATCGCTCTCCCCGCTGAACAGCACCGTGACGCCGCGCCGCTGATCAAAGGCCATGGCGCAGCCCTGGCGCGGCGACGGGCCACTGTCCGCAACCTGCGTCCAGACAGTCCCATTCCACTCCCACGTGTCGCCCAGCAGCCCCGTCTCTCGACTGCGCCCGCCAAACAGGACGGTAACCCCGCGCCAACTGTCATACGCCACCGCAGCGCGATAGCGCGGCGGAGGACCACTGAGTGCCATGAGGCGCCACGACTCGCCATCCCATTCCCATGTATCGGTGGCGAGCGGATCAAAAGTGGCGCCTCCTCCGAACAGGACGGCGACGTGTCGATCGCTGTCGTACGCCATGTCGTGATAGGAGCGAGGCGTTGGCGAAGGCCATGCGGCAGTCTGCCATTGAGTTCCGTCCCAGAGCCAGGTGTCCCTGACTGGGGTTGCCGAGTAGATGGATCCGCCGAACACAACGCACGCCGCAATTCGAGTGTCGTACGCCATGCCATGGAGTGTCCGTCCGACCGGTCCGCGATCGGCGACGAGTGTCCAGTCCTGTCCATCCCACTCCCAAGTCTCACTCGTATGATCGGCGTCGTTTTCGCCGAAGAGCACGGTGCGCTGGCGAGCACTGTCGTAAGCCAAGCCCATGCCATTCGCACCAGTTGGTCCACCGTTGACTGCTACCTGTCGCCACTCGAGACCATCCCATTCCCATGTGTCGGTATCGCGATCCGCATTTTGGCCGTACATCACGGTCACTCCACGTGCTTCGTCATACGCCATGCAGTGGGATCTCCTCGCATCAGGGCCGTCACTGGCGACCTGCGTCCACCCAGAGCCATCCCATTCCCATGTGTCATTGAGATTATGTAGATACGTCGTTCCCCCGAATAGCACGGTGACGCCCCGCCGAGAGTCGTAAGCCATGGCATGGGACGAGCGCCCCGGTGGGCCTGAAGTTGCGCGCAGTGCCCACTCCTGACCGTTCCACTCCCATGTGTCTGTGAGTTGGCCTCCGCCACCGAACAGAACTGTCACTCCGCGCGCGCTGTCATAGGCCATCGCGTGGCGATACCTCGGAGATGGACCGGTGTCGGCGACGAGTGTCCAATCCTCCCCGTCAAACTCCCAGGTATCTCCATCTCCCTGGTTCTGATTGCTGTCGCCACCAAAGAGCACACTCACTTGCCGGCGGCTGTCGTACACCATGGCGGAACTTCGCCGCGCACTCGGCCCCGGATACTCAATCTGCTGCCAACCGCCGCAATCACCCTGCGCCAGCGCGCCCCGTGGGCCCGCGAGAACAAGGCAGGCAATGAGCGCAACCAGCAGGGCGGTGAACCACCGCGTTGTGTGCCGGCAAGACGAGTCGAGGTGGCGGTTGATAAGAGTGGCCATCGTAATCCTCCCGTGGCTGGACGCCCCCGAGGTCGCCGGGGTGCGGAGATGCTCCACTTATACCAAAAGACCGACGTCTGCACAAGGCTCTATTTCGAATCTTGCGGCAAATTGGAGCAGAATGTCCAGGCGCGCCACTTGATCCGCCTCGCCTCCAACGCACCACCGCCGCTCAAGACCGCCTGGCCCGTCGGGCAGCGCACACCGGGATAGACCTCGGCCAGGCTACGACTCTCAACCAGCACCCCTGGCCCGGCATCCCGGTGAATCGCGCTGGCACCGCTGCTGCCCGGCACGGGCGCGCTGGCTACCTTGAAGATCGCCTCAACATCAAGCATCGCGATGTCGGCGATGGCGCAGGCGAGACCAACCACAGAAAATGGCATCGCCCGGCGCGACAGACTGGTCACTCGGCGCGACGTTCGAATTACTATGGCGACGGCGCTGGACCACGGGGTCCGTCGATCGTCACGCCGGTGTGCTTCTGAATGTTCACGTTGACGACGGCTCGCTGCTTCGAATCGTTGGTGATTCGGACCTCGCCCCCGTCACGCATCGTTCTCCCCGATGAGGCTTGTGCAAGCGACATTTCATCTCCGCCAGGCCAGCCGCGCGGCGTGAAGAGCACGACGATCGTTCCCGGGCCGTCATTGGTCACGATCACCATGGGATTGGAACCCTCGACGGTGATCGATGCCACGTGGCCGGGGTTCACCACCAGGCCCACGGTCGATTCTGTTTTGCAACCGGTCAGAAGGAAACTCAATCCGACCAGAACGAGCACCGGCGAAACGGCGGCGAGGAAGATGGATCGCATCGGAAGCCTCCGGGGAATCGAAAGGACCTCGTCTCGTAGATGTCATAATGATGGCGCGCCGGCAGGAGGTATTCCATCACTGGCAGACCAGCGCGCGCCAAAGCCCGGGCATCGACATGCCCGGGCTCTGGGGAGATCCACCGTGCTCGCCGCAGCCGGTTACAGCGCCGCGCACCCCTGAGAGCCCACCGCTGGTGATGACGTCAGTCAGTCGCGCCGGCCCGGCCTGGGCGCCGAGCGATTCGCCGCCGTTTTGGCTCAGTGCTGAGGGCATGCAGACGGCGGCGGAGAACGCGTAGTAGGTGCGGCCCCGGCGGCCTCATCCGCGGGTCGCCCGACTGCCCCCAGCGGCTGCCTCTGGACCGCCACCCGGGTAAAGTTGCATCATGCAGAGCAAAGCGACAACCATCGACGCGTACCTGAAGGAACTCCCCGCGGACCGCCGCGCCGCCATTCAGGCCGTTCGCGACGTCATCAACAAGAACATCGACCGGAAGTTTCAGGAAGGCATGCAGTACGGCATGCCCGCGTGGTTCGTGCCTCACAGCATCTACCCCGCCGGCTACCACTGCGACCCCAGGCAGCCCGTTCCCTTTGTCAGCATCGCCTCGCAGAAGAACCACATGTCCATCTACATGTTCTGCATCTACTCGCAGCCCGGCGAGGCCGAGCGCTTCGCCACGGCGTGGAAGGCTGCCGGCAAAAAGCTCGACATGGGCAAGGGCTGCGTGCGCTTCAAGAAGATCGAAGATGTGCCACTCGAAGTGATCGGCGACGCCGTCAAGCGCATCACGCTCGGCAAGTTCATCGACCACTACGAATCCCTCATCAAATCGAGGGGTTCGGGCAAGTCAGGCAGCGCCACTGCCGACAAGCCCGCAGCCCGGAAGAAGACCGGGGCGGCGCCAAAGAAGTCGGCCCCAAAGAAATCGGCGTCGAAGAAAGCGGCTCCAAAGAAGACGGCCGGGAAAGTCGTCAAGAAGGCGGCGTCAAAGAAAACAAAGAAGCGCTGAGCCGGCGCGTCGCAGACATTTCGAGCACCAACGACCAACGCCCGGGCAGGATTCTGCCCGGGCGTTGGCGATCAGTTCAGCGATATCACTGGCGCCGCTTACGGGAGTTGTGCAACGTTGCTCGTCGCGCACGGGTTGCCATCAACCACGACGAGTTGCAGATAGCCGCCGCAGGCGCCGGGGCCCGCGTTGCCGTTCACCTGGCCGCTGCCGCTGCCGGTGTTGATCGTGTTGACGAGTTGGATGTTGCGGCTGCTCAGGCCGAGCTGTGTGCCCTGGCACGGGCCGCTGGGCACAACAAGACTGCCCGTATTGCTGGCGAACACGATGCCCATCGTCGAACTCGGCGTCGCATCAGACCACGCCACCCGCACGCTGCCCGGGCACGCGCCGGTGAGGCGCAGCGTCGGGCCGCTGGGCTCGGCCGGAATGTACGCGAGACCGAGAATGTTGCCGCTCCCCATGGAGCCGATGAAATTGGCCACGCCCGTGTTGACATCCATGTAATAGAAGTTGTCGGTGGAGTTGTCCGCCATGTACAGCACGCCGTTGTCGCGGTCGTATGCCAGTGCGTTGGGATTGGTCGAGTTGACGAGCGGTCCGACGAGCGTGGTCGCGCCCGAACTGCGATCCATGATGTAGAAACTGTCCGCGCCGCTGTTGGTGGAGTACATGATGTCGGCGTCGGAGTCGTAGCCGAGGTTACTGAAACTCGACAGGCCCGAAGTGCCGATGAGCGTGGCCACGCCGGTGGTCTTGTTGATGTTGTACAGACCGTTGTTGTGCGACGACACGCCGTAGAGGATCCCGGTGCTCGAGTCATACTCGAGGCCGTGCATCACAAACTCGGAACCGCCATACCCACCCACGAGAGTGGCCTCGCCAGTGGTGATGTCAAGCGTGTAAAGCGAGTCAAGGGAAGTCGACGACAGGTACATGATGCCATTCGCATCGTCCCACGCCAGTTCGCCCGTCGTGCCGGCGTTGCTGCTGATCGTGCCGAACTGCGTCTTTGCGCCGGTGGTGATATCCACTTCGTACAGAGCCCGGCTGCTGTCGCACGCGATCATGCGCTGGGCCAGAGCGGTTGACGACGCAGCCAGCATCGCCGCGCTGCCGAGTACAAAAAGCCGATTCATAAAGACTCCCTCCTGTTGGGACGCACCGAAGGGCACGTCGGTTGGCCCAGAGTAACGGATTTTGACCCGGCTGTCAAAGGGGAACCTGGGCCGGAATCGGAAAAAATCGCGTATTGTTGCTCAATGGCTAGCGCGCCCTGTCATCATCGCCGCCGCCTGGCCTTCGCCGTGCTACTCGGACTGGCGACCACCATCGCCCTCGCCTGGCTTGCTATGTTCGTCCCCCGCAGCGGCCGCGACTATTACGGCCCGCCCGCCACGACCGACCTCGGCTACTCTCGCACCTCCGACGGCTCCAGGATCTGGTTCATCAGTGAAGGCCGCAACGCCTGGCATCACGTCGTGTCCTACTGGTTCATGCAGATCTCCGGCCAGGCGATGATGATCCGGATCGAGGACTACGAAGCCAACAAGGCCAACCTCGAGGCCCTGCCGCGCCACCTTCGGCCCGCGTCCGTTGATGACCTGCACATGCAGGCGTGGTACCGGCAAGTCGGCTGGCCCCTGCCCGCGCTCACCGGCTCGATCCACTGGGTGCGGCAGATCCGCAACGCCGACATCATCTACGCCGTGAAAGGCGGCGTGCAACTGCCGCGCGACAAGAACTTCCAGCCCCGCGCCCTGCCGCTGACCCCCGTCTGGCCGGGCTTCGTCGTCGATTGGCTGCTGTGGTCGATGGCGTGGTTCGCCCCGCTCGCTGGCATCGCCTCGCTGCGCCACTGGCGCCGCAAGCGCAAGGGGCTCTGCACCCACTGCGGCTACTCCCTCACCGGCCTGCCCGAAGGTTCGGCCTGTCCGGAATGCGGGCAGTAAGGCTCCACTATTCTCCCCAGCCGCAATATCGCAGGACCATCTTCCCATAAAACAGGGAAATGACCTTGACATGCCCCGGAATGGGCGCATGGTACACGGAGCAGCGCTGGGCGCTGTCGGCTCAGCGTCATCCGAACGCACGCTACTTGCCAGTCATGCTGATCTCACACCGGCACATCATCGCGAGTCTCATCATTCAATGGGCGTTGGGCGGCAGCGTGATGACAGATGTTGCGCAGCCACTGCCGTGCCCGGCGACTCAGACGCAGCGCATAGTCCCGTCGTGCAATGACGGATTCTTGTTCGGCGTCGCAATTGCTGTTGACGATGACCGCGCGGCTGTTGGGCGCTTCGATGAACTTGGCGGGCGAGTGACCCCACTCTTCCTGGATCAATCCCAGGGTCTGTGGAATTTTGGAGCCAATCTCCGACCGACGGATCTCGCGCCGCACGATGCTTTCGGAAATGCCGCGGCACTGCAGTTCGAATCGTCAAACGGCCGGTGGCTGCTGGCCGTGGGGAGTCCGACGAAGAGCAACCTCGCTGTTGGAGCCGGCAAGGCATACGTGTTCCAGGCAGATGGTCAGGGGCAGTGGGCTGAAGACGCTGGCATACTGCCGCAGGTCGGCGTTCCCGACGGGTGGTTCGGATACGAAGTAGCTTGGGCAACGGTTGGCCAGCGGAGTTTTCTAATCGTCGGTGGTCCCGGGTCGGATGGCGACCAGATCGTTGGCTCGGCGTACGTCTTTGAAGAGAACGGGCAAGGCGTATGGACGCAACAAGCGCATCTCCAGGCGCCGGATGGATCGCCCGATGATGCGTTTGGATACGCGATCGCTTCTGCTGAGAACAACGGCGATACCGTGCTCGCCATCGGCGCCCCCGCACACGTGCGCATCCCGCAGGCTCAACCAGGTACCGCGTATCTGTACTCGTTCGATGAAAGCGCGAACGAATGGACTTTGGAGATGCAGGTTGAGGCGCCAGATCCATACGACCAAGATCAGTTTGGAACGGCTGTCGCAGTCGCTCCTGTGACTGATTCGCCGGGATACACACATCGCGTTGCGATCGGACGGGAGAATGAAGGCGGCTTCGGCGCGCCCGCCGGTCCGGGCGGAGTATACCTGTACCTGAGGCGTGTAGATGGAACTTGGCAGCAGGAAGCGCACCTGACGCCGCCCGTCGCAAACCCCAACGACATGTTCTTCGGCCATGCCGTCGATCTGGCGTCGGATGGCTCCGGTCGGCTGCTCATCGGCGCGCCGGAGAACCGTGACTTCGGCAACGCGTGCGGCGCGGCGTACATCTTCGAGCGCGACGAGCAGACCGGGGAGTGGGCCGCGACGCAGGCGCTGTATGGCCGGGAGTCTGACGCGCTCGACGTCGTCGGCGTGTCGCTTGGGCTTGGAAGCCTTGCTTCGGACGGCCTGGCGGTTCTCGGCGCGCACACGACGCAATGCGAAGGCGGATTGCAGACGGACGCCGTCGGCGCTGTGTACTCCTTCGACCTCGATCCCGGCAACGGGGGCAATTGCCCCGCGCCCGTCATTACGTTGCAGAAAGTCCCTGACTGTTCGAGCGGGCCAGGCGGGGAGCTTGAAGTCCGCTGGTTCCAGGCGACGCCGGATCAGCGGGCGCGAATCGCGCTGCTCTACGCCAAGCGCACCGGCAACTTCATCATCCCCAACGGCAACCCGTGCTCGGGCACTTCGCTGCAACTGGGCCAACTCGGCCTGCAGGTCGCCTACGTCGGCTCAGCGGGCCAGTTCGGCGCCGGCCGCCTCAAGCGCACGGTCCCCCGCACCGTCTGCGGCGGCTACCTCCAACTCGTCGACATCACCCGCTGCGCCACCAGCAACGTCGTGCGAATCGAATAGCGGGTGGCGTCGAACGCCGCAGTTCTGAGTGGAGTTCGTTGTCGAGCGTCTTTGCCGCAAACGCACTGAACTCTCACCCAGAGCGGCGAGCGTTCAGTGCCACCCCGCGTTGGACTTTCCTTACTTCTTCGCCTCTTCCAACTGCCCGCGCAGGAACTCAATCGTTGACTCCCATGCGCTCTGCGCCGCCCTGGCGTTGGCGCCGTCGCGGGCAGTCTGCTGGCGGAGGAAGCCGTGCCCCGCTCCTTCGTAGACGTGGTGCGCGTAGGGCTTGTCGAGTCTGGTCATCAGCGCAGCCGTCGGCTCGACGGTTGCCGTCACGCGACTGTCATCGCCGCCGTAGCAGCCGAGCACGGGGCACTTGATGTTCTTCAGCGCCTCTTCACCGGGCGCGGTGCCGTAGTAAACGACCGCCGCCTGCAGGCCCGGTTGGCGCGTGGCGTAGGTCCACGAACTCGTCCCGCCCCAGCAGAAGCCGATGCACGCGGACTGGGCCGAGGCGGAGGGAAACGCCAGTGCGTGATTGCGCACGGCGTTGAGCCGCGCGGTCAGTTCATCATCGGTGATCTTGCGGATCGCTTCGCGGACCGTGTCGCCTTTGAACGAGTCGGT
The DNA here is from genome assembly GCA_040255465.1 of Planctomycetaceae bacterium. Taxonomy (GTDB): domain Bacteria; phylum Planctomycetota; class Phycisphaerae; order Phycisphaerales; family UBA5793; genus UBA5793. The sequence continues at coordinate 129,347 of JBDZVA010000004.1, read as the reverse complement.
CCCGCCGCCGCCGGGCCCCATACCCGAGAGCAGATCGGGCGCGACGGCGATGAACCCGTCCGCGGCGAGCTGGTCGGCGACGGCCCGGACCCAGTCGGACATGCCGAAGATCTCGTGGATGACGATCACCACCGGCGCCTTGTCCGATCGCTCGGGATAAGCGACCCAGGTGCGAATCAGTGTCTCAGTATTGGGAATCTGAACCTCAATCCATTCGCCATGTCTGGGAGAATCGACAAGCGCCTGCGTCGCCGCAGCACTATCAGGCGGGATTTCCGGGGTGGTTTTCTCCTGTGCCCACCCGGAAGACGCGGCAATGAGCAATCCGACGGCGGCGATGGCATGGATTTTGTTCATGTGTTGATTGTTGAGGGCGCAGCCGCGTGAGGCCACAGGTCTTCGGCCGGCGCCCGTCGAGATTTGTCCGTTGATCCGCCGGACGCGAAGAAACAGCTCATGGCCGTCACACAGTCGAACAGTCAGAAACAGAGTGCCAGCCGCTCCATGACGGAACGGGAGTCGCTCGCCCGCCTCGAAGCGGTTCTGGCCTCGACGCTCGATCCGATCATCACCATCGATTCGCGCGGCACGATTGTCTCGGTCAGCAAGTCAATCGAGCGAGTGTTCGGCTACTCCCCCGATGAACTGAGCGGGCAGAGTGTCACCGTGCTCATGCCGCAGCCGCATCGCGACGCGCACGCCGACTACATGGCCAACTACCGTCGCACCGGCGTGACGAGCATCCTCGGACAGACCCGTGAGATGGAAGCCGTCCGCAAGGATGGCTCGGTCTTCCCGATCGAGATTTCCGTTTCGCGCGTCGATGTGCCCGGCGAGGAGTTGCCGCTGTTTACCGGCATCATCCATGACATCTCCGAGCGCCATCGAGCCGAAGCCGAGTTGCGCCTGCTTCAGGAACTCAGCCTGGCGGTCGGCGAAGCAACCGACTTGCAGACCGCCCTGATGATGACGCTGCAGCGCATCTGCGAAGTCACCGGCTGGGAGTACGGCGAGGCCTGGGTGCCGGACCCGAGCGGCGATGTGATGGTCGACGCGCCGGTGTGGTTCAGTTGTGGGCCGCAACACGATCGATTTCAGGAAATCACGCGCGGCCTGACGTTCAAGAAAGGCGTTGGCCTCCCGGGTCGCGTGTGGAAAACGGGCCGGAGCGAGTGGCTGGACGATCTCACGGACACCCGCCTCTTCCTGCGAGCGAAGGCCGCGCGCCAGGTGGGTTTCCGCAGCGGCGTGGCCCTGCCCATTCTCTCGGAGAGCGAAGTCGTCGCCGTCGTGGCGTTCTACATGCACGAACGTCACATGGCCGACGAACGCCGTCTGAATCTCGTCTCCGCCGCTATCGCGCCCCTTGGGCCGGCGATTCAACGCAAGAAGATGCAGGATGCGCTGGCGGAATCCGAACGCCGCTTTCGCGACATGCTTGAGCGCGTGCAACTGGTCAGCGTGATCCTCGACGCCACCGGGGCCGTGAGTTACTGCAATGACTACTTCCTCCGTCTTGCCGGATGGGAGCGCGAGGAGTTGATCGGGCGAGAGTGGTTCGAGACCTGCCTTCCCGAAAGCGAACGTCAGCGCACGCTAAAGGTCTTCAGCAGCGCCATGAAGACCGGCCGCGTGGAGCCGCACTTCGAAAATGAAATCCTGACGCGATCCGGCGAGAGGCGGCTGATCTCCTGGAACAACACCATGATCTGCGATGTGCAGGGGCGAGTGATTGGCGTGGCGGGCATGGGCGTGGACATCACCGCCCAGCGCCGCATCCAGCGCGAACTCACTGAACACCGCGAAAACCTCGAAGGCCTGGTCAAGGAGCGCACCGCCGAGTTGCTCAAGTCGCACGAGCAGTTGCGGCAGGCGGATCGCCTGGCGTCGATCGGCACGCTGGCGGCCGGCCTGGGCCATGATATGAACAACGTGCTGCTGCCGATGCGCTGCCGCCTCGATGCGGCCGAGTCGATGGCGCTGCCCGAGGCGGCGCGCGAGGAACTCGCCATCGTCCGCCGCCTGTGCAACTACCTGCAGCAGCTGAGTGACGGCCTGCACCTGCTGGCGCTGGATCCCGAGGACAGCGAGGCGTCGCAACCCACCACGGATCTGCACGAATGGTGGGCCCAGGTCAGCGTGCTGTTCCAGAAAGCCTTGCCCAAGCACGCCCAGTTTGAGAGTGAGATCGAATCGGGCCCGGTCGAATTGGCCGTCGAGCCGCATCGACTCACCCAGGCCGTGCTCAATCTCGTGGTCAATGCAGGCGAGGCGATTGGCGCCTGCGGCCATGTTCGATTCTGCGCCAAGCGCGATCCCGGGGGCGCCTCGTTTCGCGTCAGCGTCACCGACGACGGTCGCGGGATGTCGCCCGATGTGCAGCAGCGCGCCTTCGACCCGTTCTTCACCACCAAGTCGCGCGGCCTGGGGACGGGCATGGGCTTGTCGCTCGTGCGCGGCGTGGCGCAGTCCGTGGGTGGACAGGTTTTTCTCGAATCAGCGGCGGGCCGCGGCACGACGATCGGACTCGACATCCCCCTGGCCAAGGCGAAGGACCACGACGCCTCGACCCGGCGGGTGGCTTGCCTCGCCGTCAGCGATGCTCGGCTGGCGACGCTCATGACCGCCATGCTCCGCGCCGAGGCCTTCGAAGTCGAGGCCGGTGAGCCGGGCGAACCAGGGGACGCCGGAATCTGGATCGTGGAACCCCTCGAGGCCAATCTCATCGAGGCGCGCCACTACCTGCGCGACAGAGCCCAGCGGCAGATCGTCGTCTGCGGCCCGGTCGGCACGGCGTGGGAGCGGCTTGACGTCTTTCACATCGAACGAACGGACGACTTTGAACAGGTGCGCAGCATCCTCCGCGATGCCATCGACGCCCACGAAGGAGCCTTGCCATGACACACCGGACGATTGAAATCCTCTGCGTCGACGATCATGCGTTTCTCGTCGACGGCCTCAAAGCCAAGTTTGAACTCGAGGCGGGATTCAAATGTGTCGGACGCCTGCCCACGGCCGAGAATCTCATCAACGAAGTCGAGCGCCTCCGCCCGCACATCGTGCTGCTCGATATCGAAATGCCCGGCCCCGATCCCTTCGAGGCCGCCGCCGACATTCGCGTTCGCTTCCCCGAGACCAAGGTCGTCATCCTCAGCGCCTACGTGCGCGACCACTACATCAGCGCTGCGTTCAAGGCAGGCGTATGGGGCTACTTCTGCAAGAGCGATGACACCGACGAGATCATCCAGGGCATTCGCAAGGTCTCGCGCGGCGAATTCGCATTTGGGCCAAAGGTCGCCGAACGATGCCGACCCACGCATGGCACACGCACCAACCCCGGCTCGGTGGCGACGATGCCCAAGTCCAAACTCGATGTCCTCAGCAAGCGCGAGCAGGAGGTCTTGCGACTCATCGGCCGCGGCCTGTCGCGCGTCGAGATCGCCAAGAGCCTGTCGCGCAGTCCCAAGACCGTCGACGGCCACCGCGAGCGCATCATGTCCAAACTCGACATTCACTCGACGGCGGAACTCGTTCGCTTCGCCATCCGCGAAGGTGTATCGGAGGTGTAGCGCACCGCGGGCGATCAGCGCCGGCGCTTGACCTGGACCTGAGGCGCGCGGACTTCGATGTTGTCGATCACGCCGCGCACGCCCTTGACGCGTGACGCCGTCTCGAATGCAGCCAGCCGGCGGCCGACGCTCTCCACAACGCCCGTCAGCGTGACCACGCCATCGGCGATGAGGACTTCGACAGGCGCCTGGTCGATGCGCGGATCCCAGCGCATCTCGCGCCGGATGTCCGCGAGGATCTCATCATCGTTTCTCTGTCGCGTTGCGGTCATGGCGTTCTCATCGCCTTGAAGGGGTCTCGCACGAGGTTCCGGTGTCTGGCCCATGCGTCTGATGTCGGCCATCCAACCATTTAGTTTCTGTCAACTTTGAGAGTTGTCGCGTTCCAACTGACGCAAAACCGGGATATCGGGGCCGCTTTCGGGTGTTTGGTTGGAATCTCGCACGCCTCTGGGCGGTTGAGTATTGACCGCTAACCGAGAGCCGATCAATCAGGCGGTTTGGATGACCATGCGAGGGGGGTGCAACGTGATGATGCAAAGACTTCGATGCCGGATCATTCAGTATGTTCCGTTGGTCCTCGGCGGGCTGACCCTCGTCGGTGACGGCGCTCCAATGGCCTTCGCCCAGCCTTGGTCGCAGACGATCAAACTCCGCGCGAGCAACCCCGGCAGCGATGACAGCTTCGGTCAGGACGTGGCCGTCGATGGCAACACCGCCATCGTCGGCGCCATCACCGCCAACGGCAGGTCAGAGAACACCGGCGCTGCCTACATCTTCGAACGCGATCCCAATGGACAGTGGAGCGAGACGGCTCGTCTCTTTGCCGACGACAGTGAACCTTTCGACTGGTTCGGCTACTCCGTGGCGATCCAGGGCGACGTCGCGGCGGTCGGCTCCGTCTTTGGCGCGGGCCGGCAAGGTGGCTCGGGCACCGCCTACGTCTTTCGACGTGACGGCAACGGGAACTGGTCGCAGGAAGCGCGACTCATCGCGCCCGATGGCGAGCAGGACGACTACTTCGGCAACAGCATCGCCATCGCCGGCGACACCGTCATCGTCGGCTGTCCGCAGGACTCCGGCAACGACTACCAGTCCGGATCGGCCTACGTCTTCAAAGGCGATGGCAACGGCCACTGGTCGTTCTCTCAGCGCCTCATCGCCACCGACGGCGAGGCCTATGACCTCCTGGGCGCCAGCGTCGCATACAAAGGGGGCTGGATCATCCTCGGCTCGCCGCAGGATGGTGACTTCGGCTACGGCACCGGCTCAGCCTACATCTTCGGGCACGCCGGCGGACTCAACTACGAGCAGCTTGCCAAACTGCACGCGGGCGGTCCCGGCGAAGGCGACTACTTCGGCACCAGCGTCGATGTCAGCCAGGACGCCGTGATCGTCGGCGCGCCCAGCGATGATGATCGCGGCCTCAACGCCGGCGCTGCGTACGTCTTCGTGCGCGAGTTCGGCGCCACGTGGACGCAAACCGCCAAGCTGCTCGCCGCCGACGGCAGCGCCAACGACCAGTTCGGCATTGCCGTTTCCATCGATGGCGGCACGGCCGTTGCCGGCGCCTACTGGGATGGCGACAACGGCAGCAACTCCGGCTCGGCTTACATCTTCGTTGAGTCCGGCGGCGCCTGGGCGCAACAGCAGAAACTCGTCGCCAGCGATGGCGCAACCGGCGACTGGTTCGGCCAGGGCGTTGGCGTGAGCGGCGACATTGCGCTCGTTGGCTCACCCAACGATGACGACGGCGGCAATGGCTCGGGATCCGTCTACGTCTACGAACGCGCGCCCGCCGGGCCGCGCATCAGTGTCGTCGGCTCCTGCCCCGGGTTGATTCAGTTGACCGTGACCAACGCCACGCCGCGCGGCAACGTGGCGATTATCGCCGGCTTCCGCATCGGCCAGTTCACCCTGCCGCCCGGCCCATGCCAGGGGCTCGTCATCGACATTCGCCCCGCCTTTGCCCCCGGCACGCCGCTGATCACCCGCGCCGACGCGCAGGGGCGCGTGCCGTTTGCCCGTCAAATACCAGCTCAGGCGTGCGGCGTCTCCGTGCAGGCTGTCGACGGCGCAACGTGCACCGCCAGCAATCGCGTCGTATTGCGCTGAGCCTCAGGCCCACTTCTCCGGCACGCGCGCCGACATCGTCCAGCAGCGGTCGAGCAGCTCGCGCACGCCCTGACGCGTCGCCCCGCTGATGACCATCGGCCGCTCGCCTTTGCCAAAGCCCAGTTTGCCGGCGAGCTTGTCGATCAGCGCTTCGCGCTCCTCGGCCGCCACGAGATCGATCTTGTTGATCACGATAATCTCGTCCTTCTCCGCGAGGTCCGTCGAGTAGTGCGCCAGCTCGCGGCGAATGACCTGGTAGTTCTCCGCCGGGTCGCTGCCGTCCAGCGGTGCCACATCGAGCAGGTGAATGAGCAGCCGCGTGCGCTCGACATGCTTAAGAAAGTCATGCCCGAGCCCCACGCCCTCAGCCGCGCCTTCGATCAATCCCGGAATGTCGGCGAACACCAGCCGGCGCTCTGCGTCGAGTTCGGCAATGCCCAGTTGGGGTTTGAGCGTGGTGAAGGGAAAGTCCGCCACCATCGGTCGCGCCTTGGAGACCGCCCGCAGCAGCGTGCTCTTGCCCGCGTTGGGCATGCCCAGCAAACCCACGTCAGCCATCAGCTTGAGTTCCAGCCGCACGCGAAACTCTTCGATGGGTCCGCCCGGCTCGGCTTCGCGCGGCGTCTGGTTCGTCGATGACTTGAAGTGAATGTTGCCGAAACCGCCGCGCCCGCCTTTCGCGACGATCACGCGCTTACCCGGCGCATCGAGGTCGGCGATGAGTTCGTCCGTCTCGTCGTTGTAGATCAGCGTGCCCGGCGGCACGTGCAGCAGCAGGTCTTCGGCCGCCTCGCCCGAGCAGTCGCGGCTCGTGCCCGGCTGGCCGTTGCGCGCGTGCCAGTGGAAGCGGCTTCGGTAATCGAGCAGGGTGTTGATGTTGGGGTCGCCGACAAAGACGACGTCGCCGCCGTCGCCGCCGTTGCCCCCGTCCGGCCCGCCCTTGGGGATGTACTTCTCGCGCCGGAAGCTGACGCACCCGTCCCCGCCCTTGCCCGACCGCACCTGGATCACCGCTTCGTCAATAAACATGGGAGGATGGTAGGTGAGGCGCGTCCACATCACCGTTTGACGCCGCTGGGCCGCGTCCACGGGGCGAATGTCGCGCCTTTCCCGGAATTCACTGGCACCGTGGCCGGTTTTCGGTTATGTTGAAGGCAACTGCGGAGCCACGCCATGCGCCTGAGTCGACTGATAGCCAGCGCCCTGATTGCCACGACCACACTGCCGCTGTCGGTCATGGGGCAAGACTACCGCTACGCCGTGATCGAATTGGCGCGATTGACAGAGTCCTACCAATGGGCAGGCGCATCCGCTGTCAATTCTTACGGTGACGTAGTCGGCTACACATCGACCGAAGATCACACCATCCATGCCGCCCTCTGGCCCCGCGATGGTGGGGTCATTGATCTTGGCACACTTGGCGGTAGGTACAGTGGCGCGCTTGAGATCAATGATAATGGGGAGATTTGTGGCTGGGCAGTCGCTGACCCTAACGGGAACATCCTCGATACACGTGCCTTCTTGTGGCGCGAATCGCAGATGTTGGATCTGGGAACACTTGGAGGTGAAAACAGCTATGCGTTCGCGCTGAACGACAGTGCGCAGGTTGTCGGCGAGGCAGCCTACGAACTCAACAGTGGCAGACGGAAGGCGTTTGTGTGGGCAGACGGCAAGATCCAGACGCTGCCCGCGCCCCATCCTGACTGGGATGGGCGAGCGGCATTTGGCATCAATAACCAAGGAGACATTGTCGGTTACGGATTGAATCTCGCCGGTGAATACACTGGACTGCTTTGGCGGAATGGCGAGGTCATAGAGCTCGGATCGCTCGGCGGGCAAGGAACAACCGAAGCGCTTTCGATCAATGATACAGGAGTAGCTGTTGGGAGCTCGGTGGCGCTCTCGGGTCAGCGCCATGCAGTGAAGTGGATCAATGGACAGATTGCGGACATTCATACGCCAGCCGCTGGGTCTCGTAGTGAGGCTCGCGGAGTCAACGCCCTTGGTCAAATAGTTGGTGATAACGCGCAGATTCCGTCAAGAGCGCTCATTCTGAATCCGGGTGAGGATTGGATCGCACTCGATGATCTGGTGCCGCCACGTTTGAGACTCAACTGGAGAATGCAGCGTGCCACCCACATCAACGATGCCGGTCAAATTCCCGTTGAGGAGGCCGTGGCAGACTCAGATTACTGGGCGCTGCTTCTCACGCCCGTGAATCCCACAATGGCCATGCAAAGTCCACTCCCCGGTAGCGCCGGCACAACCAATCGTCTCCGCGTCACCGGCGTTACCCCCGGCGCCCGCGTCACTTTCCTCTACTCCCGCCACGGCGGCGGGACGCGCATCCCCGGCTGCGACCTCCAACAGAACGCGCTGCAACTCGACAACCCAACCGTCATCGGCACGGCCATCGCCAACCAGCAAGGCGTGGCCACCATCACCCGACCCGTCCCCCTCATCGCACGCGGCCAGACCATCCTCTTCCAGGCCGTGGTCCAGAACGAATGCGCCATCAGTCAACTCGTCGTCCACCAATTCGACTGACGTTTAGCGGCGACGCACGCGTCGCACCGATGTAGGTCAGGTCAAGACCTGACAACGCCGCGCGTACTGCAACCTGACCGGGCCTCACTGTGGCATAGCCCGGACGCTCAACCGTCAGGTCTGGACCTGACCTACTCGCCTTCAGTTGGTGGAACGGGCCTCTGGCCCGTTCGGTGTGTACGGGCGAGACGCCCATACCACCGTTGTGAAACAGTCTCATTGCGGCGACGCATGCGTCGCGGCTAGACTTCAGACATGTCCAGCACCTTCTGGAATGAGCGATACGCCGGCGATGATCTCGTCTACGGCCAGGCGCCGAACGAGTTCATCGCAGCCATGTCCGATCGCGTCGCGCTGACCGGCAAAGCACTGGACATCGGCGCCGGCGAGGGCCGCAACGCGCTCTTCTGGGCGTCGCGCGGCCTCAATGTCCTCGCCATCGACCAGAGCGAAGTCGGCATGCACAAAGCCCAGCGCCTCGCCGCCGAGCGCGGCCTGACACTGCGCACGCGCGTCGCTGACTTGCAGGACCTTGACGTCGAGCACGAGTCGATCGACGTCATCAGCGCCACGTTTGTTCATCTGCCTGCGGCGCTGCGCGCTTCCCTGCACCGCCGCGTCTGCTCGTGGCTGAGGCCGGGCGGTGCGTTCCTGCTCGAGGCGTACGCGCCAGACCAGATCGGCCGCGGCACCGGCGGGCCGGACGATCCATCCCTGCTCGCGCCGCTGGACGTCATTCTCCATGAACTCGATGGATTGGAATTCGAGCACGCCGCCGCGCTGGTGCGCGATGTCATCGAGGGTCGATCGCACACCGGAAAGGCGTCGGTGGTGCAGGTGCTGGCGCGAAAGAAATAGCTGGACTGGTGCCCGGAGGCTCGACTCAGGCGGCCTTGCCGCGACTGCGCGGGCGCGGCACTTCGCCGGTGGGTGAGGCGATCGCCTGCGAGAGTTGCTCTTCAGCCTGGCGCTGGATTTGCTCGTAGGTCAGCGTGGGACCGATCTTGACCACGAGCATTCCGGCAATCTCCTGCACGCGGGTCGCGACCGCGTCGAGCACCTGTTCGAGCAGTTCGCGGTGGATGCCGGTGAGTTGGAGACAGCGGGTTCGGCAGAGTTCGATGTCGGCCATGGAGGCGTCGCCAGCGAAGAGTTCGGCGATGCTCACGCCGGCTGCGATCAGGTGCGCGAGATCAGGTGTGGCGGAACTGTTGGGTTCGATCGGCGCTGCGTCGCGATAGTGCTCCACGCCGAGGCGCAGCGGCTCGGGCAAGCCCCAGACTTTGAGCAGTTCAGCGCTGAGGATTGCGTGGCTCGCGCCAAGCAGTTCGATTTCATCTTCAACGGTCCACCGGCCGTTCTTGTGGCTGCGCTCGAGCAGCGGCTTGAAAAGATCGGGCGCCGTCAGGTAGCCGGCGACGATGCCGATGTTGTGCAGCAGGCCGGCGACGAAGGCCTCTTCGGCGATGGGGCGCGCGGTCTTGGTCGCCAGCAGTCGGGATGCGACCGCCGCCGTCAGCGCCTGGCGCCAATAGGCCTCGTAGTCGAAGGTCTCATCGCCTTCGGGCCGCCGAATCGCCTGGACAATGGAGAAACTCAGCGCCATGATGCGCAACTTGCGCATGCCCAGAAGTGTCGACGCCTGCTTGATGGAAGTGATGCCCTTGGCGACGCCGAACAGTGGCGAGTTGATGATCTTGAGGATGCGCGCCGTGATCGCCGGGTCGTTCTGGATGACGTTGGCGAGTTGATCGATCGTGCAGTCGGGCTGCTCGGTGAGGGCGAGGACTTCGACCGCGACGCCGGGCAGCGAGGGCAGGTTCTCATTGGCGCGAAACCGCTCGATGATCGCTCTATGCACCATGATCCCGCTCCTGAGCCGACACCCGTCCAAGGCCGACGCGCCGCCGCCAGTCGGTGTTCTTCACTTCAACCCTATCGGCACGGGCGGGTTGGCTCTGAACGTCCGCAAAGGCCCCCCGGGCAACTTTGGTGTGGGCGTCTTCTTAATCAATGCGGGTTGGAAGCGGACCTTCGGCCAAGCAAGTTCACCGCATCAGACAGGGGTCAGATCGGCTCGGGCGCCCGATCCTGCCGGCGGCGCGGTATGCGGACCTGGACAGGAGGAGATTGAAAGAGGGCGAAAAACGGCGATTTGAGCACCCCAAAGCGGCAAATCATTGATTGATTGCGGCTTGATGCTTACCGTCCCTCTTCGCGGTCGCGTAGCTCAGTTGGTAGAGCATCGGACTTTTAATCCGCAGGTCCTGGGTTCGAGTCCCAGCGCGACCATTGGCGGCCGACCTTGCTCTCGCATGCAGGCGGGCGCTGAGGCGGCGAAGGGAGTCACGCCCGTTTCATGCTGATCATCCACGCTAACTGGTCCACCAACCGACTGGCGCTCTGGGCCGAATCGACTGAGGCGATTCGGGCGATGCAGCCGTCCGGCGCGGATGCGGTCGCCGAGCCACCTCAAAGCAACAAGCCTCCAACCGCAGGCAGCGACCCCGTTCAATCGTCCGATGGTGGAGTCGGCTCGCATCCCGGCGCCGCTGATCGTTCCGCGTTGGCGCAGGCGCTGGCGGGAATCGTCGCCGACGCCGCTCCTTCGGTGAACGGTCGGGTGTCGGCCGTGCGACTGCAACTGCCTTCGTACAACGGCGCGCCCGTCCCCAGCCCACTGGCGCTGACCGAGGCCGGACTCGATGCTTCGGAGATGGCGACCGAGTCGCTGGGCGTGTGGGAAGTGCCGACGATCGATGTCGAGCCCGGGCGCGTGCTGCAACTGCTCGGCGCCCTGGATCGAGCCGGCGACGATCTGCCCGAGACGATTCGGTTCGGCACGTCGGTCGAGTATTGGATCCGTGTCGGGCGCTTCATTGCCGAGCTGCTCGTGGCGCAGCGGTTTATCCCGACGCTAGAGCAGGACCTCGGCGGCGTTCTGCGCGGCGAGTGGCGGCTCTGGCTCGGCGATGAAGAAGTCGCCAAGCGCATGACCACGCTCGTGCGCCATGCACCGGCCATCGTGCGCTGCGTCGTCGATGAGGCCGCAGGCGATCCGTGGACGATTCTCGATGAGATGATGAACGGGATCGCCGACGCCGAGATTCGCCGCATCTTCGTCGAAGACGGCATCCCTGAAGCGATTGAAGAAACCGATCCGCTCAAGGATCAGCACGTCGCCTGGCTGACCAGCCTGCTCGGGCACGAGTCGCGCATCACCCTGCCGGTCTCCAATGCGGTGCAGCTGATGCGCGGCGTGCGGCAGTGGCTCGGGCGACTCTATGACGTCGGCCAGGGACGCGCGTTTCGACTGTGCTTTGAACTCGATGAGCCCGGCGACCTCAAGGAGGAAGGCGATCTGTACGCCCCCGATCGCGGCGTGCTCTGGCCCCTCTCGCTGCATCTGCAATCCGTCGATGAGCCGGGCGTGCGCGTGAGCGCGGCGGAAGTGTGGGCGTTCACGGGCGACGTGCAGGCGGTCGAGGGGTTGCGCATCGATCAGCCCCACGACCTGCTGCTTGGCGAACTCAAACGCGCGTCCAAGCTGTTTGCCCCGCTGGAGTCGGCCCTGGTGGAAGCGCATCCGATCAACGTCGAGTTGACCACGGATCAGGCGTACCTGTTCCTGCGCGAGGCGCGCCGCGTGCTGGAAGAGTCCGGCTTTGGCGTCCTCGTACCCGGCTGGTGGGATCGGCCCGAGGCGCGGTTGTCAGCGCGGCTCAAGGTGCACAGCCCCGACGTCGATCTGTCGACGAGCAGCGGACGCGTGGATTCGGTGCGCCCGGCCATCGGCCTCGATTCGATCGTGCAGTACCAGTGGCAGGTCGCAATCGGAAACCACATCCTCACGCGCGAGGAGTTTGAACGACTCGCCCAGCAGCGCAGCCCGCTGGTGCGATTGCACGGCGAGTGGGTCGAGATCAGGCCGCGCGACCTGGCGGGCGCGCAGACGTTCTACGAGCAATCAGACGAAGGCGAGATCACGCTGCGCGAGGCGCTGCGACTGGCGTATGGCACCACGCCCGAGACCGCCGGCCTGCCCGTACTGGGCATGGACGCCGATGGGTGGGTGGGGCAACTCTTCGGCACCTCGGCCGCCGGCGCCGACGCGCGAACCATGCCCATGCTGCCGCAGCCCGCCAAATTCATCGGCAACCTCCGCCCGTATCAGATCAAGGGACTCAGTTGGCTGACCTTCCTCGATCGGTTCGGCCTGGGCGCGTGCCTGGCGGACGACATGGGTCTCGGAAAAACGATTCAACTCATCGCGCTGCTGCAGGCCGAGCGCGAGAATGTCGAGGCCGGCAGCGCCAACGGCGCGGGGCCGACGCTGCTGGTCGTGCCCACCTCGGTGGTCGGCAACTGGGTGCGCGAGCTGCGCCGCTTCGCGCCTGAACTGCGCGTGCTTGTGCATCACGGCGTGACGCGCGCTTCGGGCGAAGCGATGATCCGTCATGCTCAGCAGCACGATGTCATCATCACGACCTATGCACTGGTCCACCGCGATCGCGAAACGCTCGGGCGCATCCGCTGGTGGCGCGTGTGCCTCGACGAAGCGCAGAACATCAAGAACCCGACGGCCAAGCAATCCATGGCCATTCGTGAACTGCCCGCCGACCGGCGCATCGCCCTGACCGGCACGCCCGTCGAGAATCGCCTGAGCGAACTCTGGTCGATCATGGATTTCCTCAACAGCGGCTACCTCGGCACCTCCCACGAGTTCCGCCGGCAGTTTGCCCTGGGCATCGAGCGCTATCGCGACCAGCGGCGCATCGAGCAGTTGCGCCATCTCATACAGCCCTTCGTGCTGCGTCGGCTCAAGACCGATCCCAATGTCATCGCCGACCTGCCTGACAAGCTCGAGTACAAGATCTACTGCACGCTCTCGCCCGAGCAGGCGCGGCTGTACGAATCGACGGTGCAGTCGATGCTCCAGCAGGCGGATGCGAGCGAAGGCATTCAGCGCCGCGGCCTCGTGCTCGCCACGCTCGTCAAACTCAAGCAGATCTGCAATCACCCCGCTCATTTCCTGCGCGACCGTGAAGAAGGCAAGGGGGCGATCGTCAAGCCCGGCCGCAGCGGCAAGACGGCGCGCTTGACGGAAATGCTCGAAGAAGTCGTCGCCGAGGGCGATGCGGCGCTCGTGTTCACCCAGTTCCGCGAGATGGGCCATTTGCTCTCCTCAATGATCCGCAAGGAACTCGGCGTCGAAGTGCTGTTCCTGCACGGCGGCACGCCGATGGGTAAGCGCGAAGAGATGATCGACCGCTTCCAGCAGCGCGATGGCACGTGCCCGATCTTCATCCTCTCGCTCAAGGCCGGTGGATTTGGTCTCAACCTCACCGCCGCCAACCACGTGTTCCACTTCGATCGCTGGTGGAATCCGGCTGTCGAAAACCAGGCGACGGACCGCGCCTTCCGCATCGGTCAGACGCGAGCCGTGCAGGTGCACAAGTTCGTCTGCTCGGGCACCCTCGAAGAGCGCATCGACGAGATGATCGAACAGAAAACCGAACTGGCCGAAAACGTCGTCGGCAGCGGCGAACAGTGGCTCACCGAACTGAATACCGATCAGCTGCGCGAAGTGCTGGCGCTTCGCTACGAAGACGTGCAATCCGGCGATGAGATGGACGACGCGGTTTCCGAGGAGGAGGCGGCCACGTCATGAGTGGTGCACCCTCCAGCCCCTTTCCCCGTCGCCTGCCCGACAAGCCCCGCCGTGTCCGGCGCGGCCTGAAGTTGAACATGCGACCCGATCGGCTCGGCAGCCATCGGCTTGGCCGCCAGTGGCTCGAGTTCGCCCGCACGGCGCTGGACAATCCAGCCGCGTTTGAAGAGGGGATGAACTACGCGCGGCTCGGGCAGATCGCCAGCTTTGAAATCCTGCCCGGGCGCATCGAAGCCAACGTGCAGGGACGCCACGCCAAGGCGTATCGCTGGGTGATCTCGCTGCCGACCTTCGACCACGAAATCAGCGAGCGCCTCATCGCCGCACTCGCCGGCGAGGCGAGGCTGGCGCATGGTCTGGCGGAAGGCGAAGTAAGTGATGAACTGCTCGACGTGCTCGAGTCCCTGAAGCTCGGCCTGCTGCCGCAGGTTGGCGCGACCATCGCGCCGCCCACCTGCACCTGCCCGACCATTCGTGACGCCGGGGGCAGCGGCTGGTGCAAGCACGGCGCCGCCGTGGCGCATCTCTTCACCGAACGACTCGACGCCAATCCGGCGATCGCCTGGACGCTGCGCAACATCGATCCGATCGAACTCGCCGAGCGCATCCGACTGAAACGAACGATCGACTCCGGTGCCGGCCCCGCGACGGCGCATCAGCCGCTCGATCGCTCGCGCATGAGCGCCGAGCCGACATCGCTGGATCGTTCCATCGATTCGTTCTACGACCTGCGCCCGGAGATCCTGTCCTTCGAAACCCGCCTGGCGCGGCCGGAAGTTTCGCACGTCCTCGTGCGCCGCCTCGGCCCGTCGCCCTTCCCCGAGAGCCGCTTCCGCATCCTCGGCCTCTTTTCCACCTGCTACGACCTCGTGAGCGAGCAGGTTGTGGAAGAGACCATGGATGGAGAATCAGAGCAGTAGGCCACGCCCCTGCGACAGCCGCTGGGACACACGACCGAATCGCCCCACTGGGTGTATCGTTGAGCATCGAGCCGCCGCCCCGGAACATGGGAGTCGAGCAGCGGCCAGCCGGTCGCGATCGGAGTGTGCGATGGATAGCGATCGTCATCACTAATGGAGCAAACGTCCAGGGCGAGCCGTCTGCCGCCCGACTTGCCTGAGCGAAAGTTGGTTTCCAGATCATGAATGATCGATGGTTCCTTCGCGTTGGCCTTCTGGCGCTCCTCATCCTGCCCGCATTCGCGAGCCGACCGAATGCCGTCGCGCCCGATCTTCAGAAGCGCTGGCTCTTTGTCTGGGGCAACATGCGCGACAATCGCGAGGTCGATCGCGTCATTGCGCGTCTGCCCGGCGCCAAAGCGGCCGGCTACAACGGCGTCGTGTTGTCGCCGAACATCGAACCGGCCAAGGCGATCGAATTGCGCGAGGCGGCCAAACGCAACGGCATCGATCTCATCGCCATCGTCATGGGCAACTCGCGCGACCGCAACTACATGGAGGGCCTGCCCGTCAAGGAGGCGCTGTTCGTCGTCCACGACGGCGTGGCGACTCACGAGCCGGACAACCCGACTCAAGTGGCAAACGGCGACTTCGAGGAGTTCACCGGCAACCACTTCGCCCTTTGGGCCTTCCAGGATGATGAGGGCGTCACGTCATTCGTCGATACCGACATCAAGCACGGCGGCAAGGCGTCGCTGCGCATGGAGAGCATCGGGCAGAACCAGTATCGCCACTGTCGCATCATGCAGACGATCAAGCTTCAGCCCTATCGCCAGTACCACATCGCAGTGTATGTGAAAACCGAAGGCATGGTTCCTGCCGACCCCGAGGTCAAACTCCTCAGGAAAGGCGCCGAGGGCAGCATCAGCTTCCAGACCTTCCACACCGAGCAGACGCAGGACTGGAAGCGAGTGGATCTGGTCTTCAACAGCATGGACAACGCCGAGGGCAACCTCTACCTCGGGTCCTGGTACGGCAAGGACGGCAAGGTGTGGTGGGATGATCTCACCATCGAGGAAATCGGTCTGGTCAACGTGCTGCGCCGGCCGGGCTGTCCGGTCAGCGTCCGCGCCGAAGATGGAACGCCATACGAAGAAGGCAAGGACTTCGAGCGCATCGTCGACCCGCAACTTCACCCGTGGATTGCGTTCCACGAAGAGCCGCTGATCAAATTGACGCCCGGCACGCGCATCGGCGAGGGTCAGCGCCTGCGCGTGAGCTACTACCACCCCATCATTGTCTTCGAGGATCGCCTGACCAGTTGCGTCAGTGAGCCCGCGATCTTCGATGAATGGCGCGAGGAAGTTCGGCAGGCCAACGAGCGACTGCACCCGGCTGCGTTTCTCATGTCCCACGATGAGATGCGGGTGATAAACCGCTGCGCCCTGTGCCAGAGCCGGAACATGACGCCCGGCGAACTGCTCGCCGACAATGTGCGCAAGGCCGCACAGATCATCCGCGACGTGCGGCCGGACGCGGGCATCTGGGTCTGGAGCGACATGTTCGACCCCATGCACAACGCGGTCGACAACTACTACGCCGTGAACGGCACGCTCAAGGGCTCATGGAAAGGACTCGACAAGGACGTCGGCATCGTCAACTGGTACGGGAGCCTTGGCGGAAAGAACTGTCAGTTCTTCGCCGACCTCGGTCTCAAACAGATTCTCTCAGGCTACTACGACGGCGACGAAAACGGCGACGCCATCGCGACGTGGCTATCGAACACGGCCGATGTACCCGGCATCGTTGGAGCAATGTACACCACATGGCAGGACCGCTACGACGCCATGGACGTTTGGGCAGAGAAAGCCTGGGGACGCTGAAGACCGACCGGACAGGCACGATCTGTCATCGAGGCGACATCCGCCCGCGTGAGCACTGCTGCAATCCACAGAATCGGATAGGATGCTGCGGCTCCCGCTTAAGTGACTCGCGAACCGGAAGGAGACGAATCGGGATGAAGCCCCTTGGCAAGACGATTCAAATCTACTGTCCTGCGGGCGAGCCGCGAGGTGTGCGGATTGCAGAGATCACGACTCGAATCGTGCAGGCGGTGGTAGTTCCGCGAGCAAAGCTCGACAGCGCGCTGATGCGTCCAGAACTTGGTGCCGTAGGACTCTACTTCCTGTTTGGTGAATCTGACGCTGGTGGTCCTCCAATAGTCTACATTGGAGAAGCGGAGGACTGTGGCGTTCGATTTAAGCAACATAACAAGACGAAGGACTTTTGGAGCGTCGCGGTCGCCATTGTCTCAAGGACGGGTGGATTCACGAAGGCACACGGCAAGTTGCTTGAGTGGATATCAATTGATCGCGCAACGCGCGCCGGGCGATATCGCCTTGATAATGGAAACGCCGGAGGTGAACCCAATGTGCCCGAGTGGATGCGAGCAGACGTCGCTGAGGTGTTTGAAACAGCAGATGTTCTATTGAGCACGGTGGGCTTTCCGGTGTTTGAGCCGGCTGTGAGCGTTGCAACCGAACAAAGAGATGTGTTCTACTGCAAGCGAGCTGGCTCAGACGCCCGGGGTGTCTACAACGAACAGGGCTTCGTCGTACTGAAGGGATCAATAGCACGGCGTGAGTTGACTACGTCTGCCCACGACACCATTGAACCCCGACGGAACGAACTTCTCGCCTCAGGGGTTCTGAGTAGCACAAAGAAGGGGTACCAGTTTGAGCGAGATTGGGTGTTTTCAACTCCAAGCACGGCCGCCGCAATCATCTGCGGGGGTAGTTCGAACGGTTGGACCGAATGGAAGAATGACCGCGGACAGACACTCGACAGGGTCTACCGAAAGGCTGGCAAGGCCTAACCTGTTCCCGTCCCTCTCGCCGCGCACTTTGGAAATCCACCTTGCTACGCCAGGTACCGCACCGCCATCTCCGGATCAATCCGCTGCGGCTTGCTCCTGCTCCGCGATACGAGCACCCAGATCGTCATTGCCCGGCAGACCACTTTCTCATCGCGCGGGCGATAGATGACATACCGGCGCGGCGAACTCGTCTTGTGAAACGCCTCGACCCACGTCGCCATGACGAGTTCATCGCCGAGCATGACCTCGGCGAGATAGTCAATCTCGTGGCGGCGGACGAACCAGATCAGGTCATGATCGATGTGCCACTGATCCGTGTAGCCGAGCGACTCGCTGTGCGCAATCGCCATCGATTCGAGCCACTGCACGAACAATGTATTGGGCACGTGGGGAATGATGCGGCTGATGTGCGATTCACCCACAGTCAGCCGCAGCGTAAACGGATCGGGGCGCCCCGCGCCGAGACCTATCCAGTCGATTCCGTTCACCGCTGCCGGCGCGGGCAAAGCTGCAGCGTCCGCGCGATCACTCATCCGTGACTCTCTCGCGGCGATTGCGGCTTCTTGTTGGCCGGGTCGATGTCGCGAAGGTAGTCCCACGAGTAGAGCCCCGTGTCGTGCCCATCCGAGAAGTGGATCTTGATCGCGTAGTGACCCACGAATTCGGCGTTGACAATCGTCAGCGGCTTGCCGTCGGAAACGGCCGACGCCGGCAACACCGAGAGCGGATTGTTCGCAAGTTGCTCGCGCAGTTCGCGAGCCTCGGCTGATGGTGACCATTTGCGCAGGTAGGCGACGGAGTAGAACGACGTCGAGCCGTCTTCCCATTGGACCGTCAGGCCGCGATCGCGCTTGATGTCGAGATGTTGTGGTTTGGTAAGCATGGCTGGCAGCCGGTGTCGGCGTGCATCCTGTGTGTCACAATGCTAGCACGAATTGACCACTGGTTGAGCGGCGATGCCTGCAATGCCGCAAACCGGGCGCGCACGTTCCAATCTCCTGCGAGAATCGGGCATACACTGGTGCGTCAAACCGATCGGAGTCATCCCGTGGAGCACTTTTCAGACCGGCTGCTGAACGCGATCGGGCGCAAGGGTTCGCCCGTGTGCGTGGGGATCGACCCCGTGCACGAGCGGTTGCCGGCCGAGTTGCGACGGCGCATCGATGGGCCGCGTTCGGCCCTCTCGGCCATCAGCGAGTATTGCTCGACGGTGCTCGACGCCGTGGCCGATGCGGTGCCGGCTGTGAAGTTCCAGAGCGCATGCTTCGAGAGATTTCGCGACGAAGGCGTCGAGACGCTCTACAGCCTGATCGCCGACGCCAACGATCTCGGCCTGATCGTCATCCTCGACGCCAAGCGCGGCGACATCGGCATCTCAGCTGATCATTATGCTGCAGGTATGTTCGAGCCATGGATCGATCGCGACGAACTCGCCCCGCGCATCGCCATTCCCGATGCAGTTACAATCAACGGCTACCTGGGCAGTGATGGCATCGAACCCTTCTGCCGCGATGGACGCGGCGCATTCGTGCTCGTCCGCACCAGCAACGCCGGCGGCGACGCTATCCAGCAGGCGCGACTCGAAAGCGGCAAGACCGTCGCCGAACACGTCGCCGGCGTCGTCGATCAACTCAGCCGCGAACACATGGGCACACTCGGCTACAGCGACCTCGGCGCCGTCGTCGGCGCGACCAAGCGCGATGAGATTGCGTCCCTGAGGGCGCTCATGCCGCGCTGCATCTTCCTCGTGCCCGGCTACGGCGCGCAGGGAGGCGGCGCGGACGATGTGAAAGAGTGCTTCAACCGTGACGGCCGCGGCGCGATCATCACCGCCAGCCGCAGCGTGATCTTCGCGTATGAAAAAGACGAGTCGCAGCCCTGGGCCGATGCGGTGGGTGAGGCGGCGCATGTGTTTGCTCAGGAAGTCGGCGAAATCGCGCCGGTGTGAGATCACCATCGGTTCGCGGAGGTGTGGCGTTGCGCGTTGACTGGCTCAAGTGGAGTTTCCTGCCGGCGATGCTCATCGTGCTGGGCGTGCCTTTTGCATTTCGACCCAAGGCCGCCGAGGTCGATCCCAACGCGCTGCGCCTGGTGATCATCACACCACACAACGAGCAGATCCGCACCGAGTTCTCGCTCGGCTTCGATCGCTGGCACCGCGCCCACTACAACGGTCAGGGTGTCGTCATCGACTGGCGCACGCCAGGCGGCACCTCGGAGATCCGCCGCCAACTCTTCGCCGAGTACGAAGCCGCCATCAAGCGCGGCCCGATCCAGCCCGGTTCGATGAGTTACGACCTGCTCTTCGGCGGTGGGAGCTACGAGCACACGCAAGTGAAAAAGTCTGTGTCCTGGACCGATCCCGACGGCACGACCCGCTCCGCCACGCTCAGCATTCCCGTCGAATTCAGCCCCGAACAACTCGACCAGTGGTACGGCAAGAACGAAATCGGCCGCAACGTGCTCCACGACCCCGACCTCTACTGGTTCGGCACTGCCGTCTCCGGCTTCGGCCTCGTCTACAACATCGACGTGCTCAACCAGCTCGGCGTGCGCCGACCCGAAACATGGTTCGACCTGACCGACTCGCGCCTCGTCGGCTGGGTCGCGCTCGCCGACCCGGGTCAGTCCGGCTCCATCGCCACGGCTCTCGAAGTCATCCTCCAGCGGCTCGGCTGGGAGCAGGGATGGAATCTGCTCCGCGAAGCCAGCGCCAACACGCGCTACTTCGCCGACTCGTCGAGCAAGATCCCCATCGACGTCAGCCTCGGCGAAGCGGCGGTGGGCATGTGCATCGATTTCTATGGCCGCACGCAGGCGCAGTTCATCCGCAACGCCGATGGCAGCGAGCGCGTGGGCTACGTCGATCCGCCGCGCCTTTCCGATATCGATCCCGATCCGATCAGCCTGCTCAACGGCGGGCCCAATCAGGAACTCGCCATTCGTTTCATCGAGTACTGCCTGAGCGAAGAAGGTCAGGCGCTGTGGGACTTTCCATTGGCAGCCTCCGAGGGTGACATGGGGCCGCGCGAGTTTGAGTTGCGCCGCCTCCCGGCCCGCCGCATCATGTACGAGAAGTACTTTGATCGACTCGTCGATCAGGTCAACCCATTCGACCTCGCCGAGCCGATCGATTCGTGGGATCCCAACATGCGCAGCTTTGTCGCGCCGCTGCTTGGCGCCATGGCGATCGACAACCTCGACGAATTGCGCGCTGCGTGGGTTGCCATCAATACCCTGCCCCCCGGCGATCCGAGGCGAGAACCGATGCTCGACCTGCTGCACGCCATGCCGACCGTCACGCTCCTTGATGGTCGCCTCGTCTCACTGGACACACCCGACCACCTCGCCGCCATCAAGGCCGACTGGAAACTGGCCCGCTCCGCCGAAGGCCTCGCAATGGGCTACGACCCCCTCAAGGCCGAGCATGATCGCATCGCCTGGGCCGAGTTCTTCCGCACAAACTACGCGACGATCGTAGAGATGGCCCGATCCAGCCGATAAGAAACACTCCATGTGGCGCAGCCGAAACACACTTACCAAGATCGTCGCCACCCTCGGCAAAGCCAGCAACGACGCCGAGACCATTCGCAAACTCGTCGAGGCCGGAGCCTCCGTCTTTCGACTCAATTTCTCCCACGGCACGCTCGAAGATCACGGCAAGGTCCTCCGCGCCGTGCGCCAGGTCGAACATGATCTCGGCTACCCCATCGGTGTGCTCGGCGATCTCTCCGGCCCCAAGATCCGCGTCGGCCAGGTCATCGATGGCGGCGTCGAAGTGCAGGCCGGTCAGGACGTCGCCTTCCAGCGCCAGCCCATCCTCGCCAATGGTCCGCGCTTCTCCTCCACCTACCCCGGCCTCGTCAGCGACGTCGCCACCGGCCAGAAACTCCTGATCAACGACGGCGCCATCCGCATGCTCATCGTCGATCAGAAGCCAGATGAAATCGTCTGCCGCGTCACCACCGGCGGCCTCATCACGAGCGGCAAGGGCATCAACCTGCCCAACACCGAAGTCAAACTCCCCTGCGTCACCGAGAAAGACTACACCTGCCTCGAATGGGCCATCAAGAACGAACTCGATTTCGTCGCCATGAGTTTCGTCCGCCAGGCAGCCGACGTCGAACTGCTCCACCGCCGCATCCTCGAGATGATGAAAGGCTCGGGCCGCCGCTCGCTGCCCATCATTGCCAAGATCGAGCGCCCCGAAGCGCTGCAGAACATCGACGCCATTCTCGACGCCGCGGAGATCATCATGGTCGCGCGCGGCGACCTCGGCGTCGAGATGGATCTCGCCGAAGTTCCCGCCATTCAAAAGCGCCTCGTCGACGCCGCCCAGCGCCGCGGCAAGCCCTGCATCGTCGCCACGCAGATGCTCGAGACGATGATCACCAACGCCTCGCCCACCCGCGCCGAAGCCAGCGATGTCGCCAACGCCATCCTCGACGGTGCCGATGCCGTCATGCTCTCCGGTGAAACAGCCGTTGGCGCCTATCCCGTGCTCGCCGTCGACACGATGAGCCGCATCGCCGCCGCGACCGAGGCGTACGTTCGCAGCACGCCGCACCAGCCGCCCCCCATGACCACCGAGCGCATGAAGGGCCACTGGACCGCCGCCATCGCGCACGGCGCCTGGATGATCGCGCAGGATGTCAAGGCCCGGCTCATCGTCGCCGCCACCGAGTCCGGCCTCACCGCACTGCACCTCAGCCAGAACAACTTCCGCATCCCCATCGTCATCGGCTCCGACGATCTGTCGACGCTTCGCCGCATCACCGTGCTCAACGGTGTCACCCCCGTGCAACTGACCATGCCCCCTGATCTCGACGAGTTCACCGAACTCTTCGACGAGTTGCTGCTGAGCAAAGGCTGGGTGAATCGCGGCGAGCCAGTCGTCATCCTCGCCGGCCACCCCATCGGCCGCGTCGGCTCGACCAACTCGCTGGCCGTCCACCACGTCGGCGATCCGACGACGGGGTATCGCGACCGCGTTCAAAAGAAGTAGCCCGGCGCGGCCGTTTCTCTGCGAATCCCACCCCGATTCGCCGCCACTCCGGCGCCCGCGTCCATTGCGCCGTGAACATTGCGGCAAACGCACCGTTTCCCCCATCCGCAAGGTGCGGCCACGATACCATTGCGCCATGAGCCACATCACTGCAGGAATCATCACCGTCGGCGACGAACTTACCAGCGGCGATCGCGTCGATACCAACAGCACCTGGCTCTCCGAGCAGTTGCTCTGCCTCGGCATCGAGACCGCCTTCCACCTCGCCCTGCCCGACGATCGCCTCGCCATCGCCGACTCCATCGTCGAGTCATCCAAACGCGTCCAGGTCCTGCTCATCACCGGCGGCCTCGGACCCACCGAAGATGATCTCACCCGCCAGGCGCTCGCCGACGCGCTCGGCGAAGATCTCGTCACCGATGAACCGTCGCACAAGTGGCTCCGCAGCCGCTTCGAAAAGCGCGGCCTCGAGATGCCCCGCCGCAACCTCCAGCAGGTGCAGCGCCCGACC
This sequence comes from Planctomycetaceae bacterium, assembly GCA_040255465.1. Taxonomy (GTDB): domain Bacteria; phylum Planctomycetota; class Phycisphaerae; order Phycisphaerales; family UBA5793; genus UBA5793. The sequence continues at coordinate 106,155 of JBDZVA010000004.1, read as the reverse complement.
TCAGCAAAAATGATCCTCAACGCGCTCGGCACCGCGCCCGGCCTGCGCGCATCGCTCAACGACGCCGCCATCTTCGTCATGCCCGGTGTGCCCGGCGAGATGAAACACATGTGGTCGCACCACATCGCCGACGCGCTGCGCCAACTGACCGGCAGCGAAGGCGACCGCTGCCTCACCACCTGGATCCACAGCGTCAGTCTCGCCGAGAGTAAAGTCGGCGAACTGCTTGAAGATCTCATGCAGCGCGACGCCCAGCCCGTCGTCGGCACGCTCGTGCGCGATTTCATCGTCAGCGTTCGCGCCCGCGCCGCCGGCTCCGGCACCGACGTCGAGGACCTCGTCGTCACCGCCGCCCGCACCGTCAAGGAGCGCCTCGGCATTTACGCCTTCGGCGCCGATGACGACACGCTGCCCGGCGTCGTGCTCCGCCAACTCGCCGCCCAGGGCGCCATGCTCACCACCGCCGAGTCCTGCACCGGCGGCCTGCTCGGCTCGATGATCACCGACGTCCCCGGCGCCAGCAACGTCTACCTCGGCGGCTGGGTCACCTACTCCAACGCCTTCAAAGCCGAGTGGCTCGACGTCGCACCTGAAACCATCGAGCAGCACGGCGCCGTCTCCGGCCTGACTGCCGACCAGATGGCCATCGGCGCGCTGACCCAGAGCGGCGCGGATTACGCCCTCGCCATCACCGGCATCGCCGGACCCGACGGCGGCACCGAAGCCAAGCCCGTCGGCACCGTCTTCATCGCCATGGCCTTCATCGACGAAGACGGCGAACCCTCCTCGCACGTCCGCCGCTTCGTCTTCCCCGGCAATCGCGACATGATCCGCCAGCGAGCCGCCATCACCGCCCTGGCCATGCTCCACTTCCACCTCGCCAACGACGGCATCCTCCCCGAAATGCTCGGCGAGTACCGGCCCCGTGTGGAAGTGTGAACAATCCAGTGGTGAACGCAACACCCAAACCGAGCCCGACGCGTGAGCGAGGAAGTGAAACGCACGTGCCGCAGGCCACGCGACAGCGCGATAGACGCGCAGCCAGAACCGCCCACTCACCGCGCGACCGCGTGGCCGTCCGGTCGCAAAGCCTCCCTCCAGACCACGGCAGCCGGCCCCGGGTGCGGCGCACCACAACAAACGCAGGCAACGTCATAAGATCACCTGATGCGACGACCACGCCAACCCGGCTCCCTCCGCCCCCTCATCAAACGCGCCCTCCTCTGCCTCGTTCTCGGTGCGGTCCTGCAGTACCTGGTCGCGGCGGCATTCAGTTTGGCGCAGCCACCAGTCACTCCGCGCCGCGCGTGGAGTTTGCAGATCAAACACGACGATGGCACCGCAGGAATAGAGGTCATGGAGTTCGCGTCCGCTGGAACGGCCATCCTTGAAACAAACTTCGGATGGGTTCTCGCCGCGCCCGGTGAATTGCCGGGCTTTGACGCGTTGGACTGGAGTGAGCGGCGATGGAAGGCCTCGACCACGCAGGCACTCCTTGATCCGATGACGGCCCCGCAATGGGAGCAGTCCGCGCAGCCTCCACCTGCGTGGTCCCGCATGGCTCAACTCGACTCAGCCGAAGTCTGCGAGCACCTGAAGAGCCTGTTCGTGCATGGGTCGATCTGGGAGGTTGCGTCAGGCTGGCCCATGCACAGCGCGACCTATCTGGCGAGTGAGTTGTCAGGTCACCGCGGCTTCGTGGTGCAGGAAGGAGCAGAGATGTCCAGCACGATGTCCGAAGACTCTGGAATGACGCGTGTCATTCCACTCAACATCTACTGGCCTGGCGCGATCATCAACACGCTCACCTACGCAGCCGCGCTGTTCGTGCCCCTCACCCTCATCGCAATGACGCGACGACACCTCCGCGGCCGCGCCGGTCGCTGCCCCCACTGCGGCTATGACCTCCGAGCCACCACCACCGGCATCTGCCCCGAATGCGGCGTTGCCGTGACTGGGTGATGGGATGAACGGGTGATGGGGTGACAGGACCCGACGCCGATCATCCAACCGCCGGGCCTGCGCCGAGCCTTGTCCCGACCTACGACCCAATCCAACTGCTCTTCTCCGCGTTCTCTGCGATCTCTGCGGTAAGTTGCCTTTCTCCCGCCTTCCCACCCAAACCCGGCATTTCTTCGTGCCCTCTTCGTGTCTTGGTGTCCTTCGTGGTGAAAAACTTCGCCGCCCGCACATACGCGCCGCATCCGAAGTGCATCCCGTGCGCTGACTTTTTGAAAACGCGAAAAAGTTGAGCAAAACTCAAAATCACCCCCCTCAGAAAAATGAAAATCGACGAAAATTCCTGATTCCTCCCGCACAGAGGCGCTCATTTACACAAACGCGCTCCGAAGCGCGCACCAGCGCTCAAAAATCGCGCACAGGAGCGCTCTGGCGCGCATGAAAAGTTTCCGACACGGTGCATCTCCGTGTTGGCACGCATTTTGCGTTGCACATTTTTCGCAATCGCGCCTGGCGCTGCGCCGCCCGCGAAAAAAGTCGCTCGACCTCGCGCGACTCGATCCTCGCCACCCCGTCTCCTGCAGCGCCATCCAGCCCCGCCGCGCACGCCCGCGCACGCGAATCCCCATAGGTAGACATGCTTTTCAATCGCCGACAACCCGCATCGTCATGGACGACTCAACCAGACCGACGCGCCAGCGAGGACGAACGCCCCTCGGAACCCAGACTCTTCGCTCGCGCGTCAGTCTGGTTCACCCCATCGCCCACTCACCCCGTCACCCCATCACCCACTCACTCCATCGCCCCATCATCCTCGCAGACCCTGAGCCACGCCGAAGGACATCACCCCATCACCCACTCAGCTCGACACACGCGCACCGACACACGTGTTGAGTTCATCAACCCGTGTGCAGTGAACGGTCGGCGGCGGATCGTAAGCCGAGTTCTGTTCCGCGCTGACCTGCTCCTTGACGGGGGCTCGTGGTCAGCGCGGGACGATCATTTCTCTGCCCGGCGCGTTGCCGCGACGGGGCGTGAAAACGCCGAAGCGCCGTCACGCAGCGGTCTACCCGTTCCCATTGGCCGGACCAGCCGGGAACTGTGCGACCTTGCACGCGGTGGGGTTTACCGTGCCCCGGCTGTCTCCAGACGGGCGGTGCGCTCTTACCGCACCATTTCACCCTTACCTGATCCGGGCTTGTGGCCCGGCCATCGGCGGTGTGTTTTCTGTGGCACTTTCCCTGACCCGCGACCGCAGCGCCGAAGCGCCCCGTTCGGGCCGGTGGGCGTTACCCACCACCGTGTCCTGCCGTGCTCGGACTTTCCTCCCCGGGAACGAGTCCCGGAGCGATCGTCGCATCCGCAGCGTCGCATGATCTTAGGCGAGTTGGGCTCGCGCTGCGGCAGCGCATTGCTGCGACCGAGTCGATACACTGTGGACATGGCAGAGCCATCCAACGTGCAGAGCGAAGCCAAAGACCAGGCCGCGCCCGCCAGCGCTCGCCGCGCCATCATCTGGTGCGAGTCGGATCATGCCAGTCTGATCGACGAATTGCTCCTCGCGACGAAACTGGAGATCGTCGCCATCGGTTCGCCCACCACGGCCACGGCGGCCGAACTCTCCACGCGTTTCGACGCCGAGAAGACCGACGATGTGCGGCAGGCGGTCCACAACATCGGCCACGATGTGCTGCTGCTGCTCACGCCCGGCGGCATTGTCCGCGATGAACGCAAGACGATCCTGGATCGCGCCAGCGCGACGCTGACGCTTGAGCCGATTGCCGAGGGCATCTCCGACGCGGCGCTGGAAGGCATCAAGTCGCCCGTGTGGCTCGTGCCCGCCATGCGTCACAGCGCTCCGATGCGCCTGTTTGAAGACGTGCGTGAAAACATCGGCGCGGTGCGTTCAGTCAATGTCATGATGCGATGTCGATCTTCACGCGGCTCGCTGTACGCGCGGCTCACCGACGCCATTGACACCGTCGAACGACTCTGCGGCCCCATCGAACTGCTCGATGCGGCGATGAGCGGACCCACTTCAAATCAACCCGAAACACTGCGCGAGTTTCACGGCCACGTCACCGTCAACGCCCGCTTTGCGCAGAACTGTTGCGCGAGCATTCACGTCAGCGACTGCGGCGGCGCGTGGGCCCGAGGCGTGACCGTCCTGACGGAAAAGGGTTGCATTCGGATGACCGACCACGATCTCGAGTGGGTCGACCCGAACGGCACGCTGATCGACCAGACACGCTTCGATCGGGACGGGGCCAAGGGGTTCGTCGCGCCGGCCGGGCTGCTCGCCGACGAGATCGACGCGATCCTGGATCCCCGCCGAAACCCGCGCGAGCCCTACCCCCTGGCGTCGACGCTGGCCGTCTGCGAGGCGGTGCGGCTGAGCATTCGGACGGGTCAGGGCGAGTCGCCGCGAAAGTTGCAGCAGCTCATCCGGACGTGATGGACTGGCGATCACTTTCTCACCCAACGAAAAACCCCGTTGCCACACAAGGCGGCAACGGGGCGGAGGGGAGAAAGATGATCATTCCAAAAATCGGACGAACTTGAGTCAACGCAACACCAAAAGGTAGGTGTTTACCGCAGGCCAATCGCTAACTGGTTGAAATATGGCCATTTACAAGCAAATATTTTTCTTCGGAGAATGGCTCACAAATGGGACGAAACGGTGGGCTTCAGGCGGGAAGCGTTACATTGCCGCCCGTCAGCATCCGGTCGTAAGTGGAAGACAACAGGTCGCTCTGGGCACTCATCGAGTGCCGCTCGGCGATGATCCGACGCGCACTTTCCGCGCGTTCGCGGGCCGCGTCGGGGCTCGACAGCAGTCGGCGCAGCGCCGTCGCCCACGCGGCGGGCTCGACGTGATCGAGAATCGTCGCGGCATCGGTGTCGTTGAGGACATCGACATGAGAGTCGCGTGCTGCGACCGTTGCCATCGGCGCCGCCATCGCCTGAAGCAGGAAGCTGGTGTTGCGACCGGTTGGAAAGGGCACCACGAGTACGCTGGCCGAGAGCACCAGCTCGCGGTGTTCGAGCACATCAGGGATGATGCTGAATTGATCTCGCACCGAACGTTCGCCGGCCCGCTTCCAGGCTCTTGCCTTGACGGTCTCGTCGATGTCGGCAAAGACGGTGACCTGCGGAAAATCCGGGGCGACCATGGCGAAGCCGTCGATGAGGCACTCGACGGCGCTGTAGGGCGCTCCCCGGCCGGCGAGGATCACGGCGACGCTGAACTCGACCTGCGCGAGGATTCGGTGCGGCTCGGGAGCGACGTAGACGCCGATGGGCACGATCTGGATCAAGTCGCGCGGCACGGCCCGGGCGCAGTCGCGAGCGAGCGATTCGCCGGCGGGCAGTACGGCGCCGAGACTGGTGGAGGTCGCGTGACGCTGGGCGGCTTTCGCTTCCTCCCGCGACCAGACGGAGAGAGCGACCGGACATTCGAGCAGGCCGGCGAGCATCATCGCGCCGCGCCACGAGTGCGAGCCGATGGCGTGAATGACATCCGGCTTGCTCGATTGCAGCGACTCATTGAGCTGACGGATCGAGGCATTGACCGTCCAGGGCAGCCCCGAAGCGCGAAAGGTGAAATGCGGCGTCAGGGCCACGCGTGGATCGTCGAGCTGGGAGTCGGGCAACAGGCGCACCACGCGCAGGCCCGAGGTGAGCAGGCCGACGACGGTGCGGTTGAACCAGTCGCGTTCGCAGCGGCCAGTCTCATCGTCGATCATCAGGGCGACGAGCATGCGTTTCTCCGTTGCGGCGGCGCTCAGGAAGCAAATGCGGCAAAGTCATAGCCGCGGATCGTCTCGATGACGATCTTCATCATCTTCCCAAGTGTATCAGCCTTCATGCCCGGCATGGGGTTGAGAATAACGGTGTCGCCCAGCGGTCGAATAATGAGGCCTTTTGCCCGGGCAGCGGCGCAGACGGCGTGGCCGACGCGAGCTCGAGGATCAAAGGCGCGGCGGGGTCGGCGGGAGGCGACGAGATCAATGCCGACCATGACGCCACGCTGTCGCACATCGCCGACGTGTGGATGTTCGCGCAGGTTGTCAAGTGCAGCTGCCATGGTCTCCGCGTGACGTTTTGCATTGGCGCAGGTGTCGCGCTGCTCGATGAGATCGAGATTGGCCAGCGCCGCGGCGCAGCCGAGCGGGTTGCCGGTGTAGGTGTGGCCGTGGTAGAGGGTTTTGTGCTCCCAGGTTTCGCCGCAGAAAGCCTGCTCGATTTCATCGGTGCAGAGGGTGGCGGCGAGTGGAAGGTAACCGGCGCTGATGCCTTTGGCCAGGCAGAGGATGTCGGGTACGACGCCTTCCTGCTCGCAGGCGAAGAGTGTGCCGGTGCGGCAGAAGCCCACGGCCACTTCGTCGGCGATGAGCGGAATGTGTCGCGCCTCGCATCGCTGCGCCACACCGGCGAGAAATCCTTCGGGGTGGGTGACGATGCCGGCAGCGCCCTGGACGAGCGGTTCGATCATGACGGCGGCGATCGAATCGGCATGCTCATCGAGAACCGCGTCGAGTTGCTTGAGGCATCGATCGCGCACGATCTTTCGCAATGACTCATCGTGCCAGGGCCAGTCAGTGTCGGTTGCTTCGGGTGCGTTGGTCACATCCGGCGCTGGCGCGAAAACGGTGCGGAAGGTGAGTGACTCGAAGGGGCGGTGAAAGGTTTCGCTGTAGCCGACACTCATGGCGCCGACGGTATCGCCGTGGTAGGCGCCGCTGAAGGCAATGATGGTTTTACGTTGCGGCCGACCTGAGTGGTGCTGATAGCCGACGGCCATCTTGATGGCCAGTTCGGTCGCAGTTGCGCCGGCGTCGGAGTAGAAGACTTTGTTGAGCAAAGCGCGCGGCGGAAGATCTCGATCTTGTCTTGCGGTGTTGAGGCGCTGCGCGGCGCGAACGAGGCGGTCGGCGAGTTCGATAGATGGTGTTGATGCAAGCCCGAGCATGGTGCTGTGGGCGACACGAACGAGTTGATCGCGGATGGCGCGATCGATCTCGGGGACGCGATGGCCGTGGACGTTGCACCAGAGGGAACTGACGCCGTCGATGTAGCGGTTGCCATTGGTGTCGATGAGTTCATCGCCTTTGGCGGAATCGATGATGACGGGCTCAACCTCGCGCCACTGGCGCATGGGCGTGAAGGGGTGCCAGACGTGGGCGTGATCGAGAGCGGCGAGGCGCGCGGTCTTGGGATCGGAAGTCATGTCGCGACGAGTGTATGCGAGTCACGGGTGATTGCATCCCACGATTCGCAGAGCCTCATCGTGGGCGTTTATCGTGGGTGTGTGGAGGCATTCAGTGACGCGAGCAGCGCGGGAACGATCTCGCCAGCGAGGCCGAGCATCGAGTAATCGACGATGTCGGTTGCGGGGGTTGGATCGCGATTGATCTCGGCAGTGAGGGCGCCCGATGATCTGGCGAGGTGGAGGTAGCCGGCGGCGGGGTAGACCAGGGCGCTGGTGCCGATGGAGATGAAGACATCGCAGAAACCGGCGGCGTGCTCGGCGGCGTACGCGGCCGCTTCCGGCAACGGTTCGCCGAACCAGACCACGTTGGGGCGGAGCAGGCCGCCGTGCTCGGATGGCATGGGGTATTGCGGGAAGGGGCCATCGCGGTACTCGCGCACGCGCATCGTCCTGGTGCAGCGCCACTCGATGAGTGAGCCGTGCACTTCGATGACATCGGTGCTGCCGGCCGCCTGGTGGAGTCGATCGACGTTCTGGGTGATGAGCGTGAACCTGGTGTCGTGTTCGATGCACAGCTGCTGCCACCGCGCGAGGGCGATGTGGGCGGGGTTGGGTTTGCACGCGAGCACCCTCAGGCGGCGCTCATCGTACCAGCGTGAGACCGTATCAGGCTCGCGCGCGAAAGCCTCGGGAGTGGCGAGTTGCATCGGGTCGAACTTCGACCACAGACCCGTGAGTGCATCGCGAAAGGTGGGTACGCCGCTTTCAGCACTGACGCCGGCGCCGGTGAGGATGGCGATGTGCTTCGCATCGCGCAGAGCGGCGAGGAACTCAGGATGGAACTGCGAATCGGCCATGCTCATTCCAGTCGGGACGTGAACGCTTAACACAACGCCACCAACTTACGAAGGCGCAAAGGGTTTGCTGAGCCTTTCCAATTCAGATTCAAGGTTCTCTTTGTGTCTTGGCGCCTTGGTGTCCCTGGGTTGGAAGTTGGATGCCCGATCACGTGCGGTTGATGAGTTCATCCATGATCGCCTTCTGCACGTGCAGTCGGTTTTCGGCTTCGTCGATGGCGATGCAGTTGGGTGAGTTGAGTACGCCATCGGTCACTTTGACGTTTCGCCGCACGGGCAGGCAGTGGCTGAAGAGGCCGCTGTTGGTCATCGCCATCTTCTTCTCGTCGACGATGAAGTGCTTGTGCTTGTCGCGGATGGGTTTTTCGGGCTCCCACTTGCCGAAGTAGGGCAGCGCGCCCCAGCTCTTGGCGTAGACGATGTCGGCGCCCTTGTAGGCGGCTTCGATATCGTGAGTCATGGTCAGGCTGCGTCCGTTTTCGCTCGTGTACTGTTTTGCAAGATTCATGTAGCGCTCGTCGAGGGCGTACTCGGGCGTGGGGCAGAGCAGCGTCACATCCATGCCGAACTTGCTGGCGATGAGCAGGGCTGAGTTGGCGACGGCGGTGTTGAGCGGCTTGGGGTGGTAGGTCCACGTGAGGAGAAACTTCTTCCCATCACACTGGCCGGCGAAGCGCTCCTGCAGGGCGAGCATGAGCGCCATCTCCTGGCAGGGGTGGGTGATCGTCTCCATGTTGATGACGGGCACGGTCGCATAGCGGGCGAACTGCTTGACGACGCGGTCCTGCCGGTCGATGGACCAGTCGATGAACTTGGGAAAGGCGCGGACGCCGATGCAGTCGCAGTAGCGCGACAGAACGCGCGCCACTTCGGCGATGTGCTCTTCAGGCTCCTTGTCCATCACGACGCCTTCTTCAAACTCAATGGGCCAGGCGCCTTTGCCGGGCTCGAGGACAACAGCGTGGGCGCCCATCTGAAAGGCGCCGATCTCAAAGCTGCTTCGCGTGCGCAGGGAAGGATTGAAGAAGAGCAGGGCGACCGTCTTGTCCTTCAGGCGCGGCTGAATCGGATTGGATTTGAGGCGTTTGGCCTCGTCGAGGAGGCGTTGGAGATCTGCGCGTGGCCAGTCAGCGGTAGTGAGGAAGTGTCGCATGGATCATGCTAGGCGGAAACCTGTTGCGGCAAAACGGGGCGTTTGACGCAAACACGCGCCGGATCGGAGCGGGTACTAGATGTGCTGCTCAATCTTCTCGAACGCGTAGACCCAACCGATGGCCACACCGACAGCAACTCCGAGTCCAATGAGCAGGGAAAGCTTAATCTGGACTCCCATTCCCAGGCCGAGTACGAGCGCGGTCGCGAGACCCGTCAGCATGCCAACATACACTGCCGCTTCTCCTGCCGCATACGCGATGAATCGAGCGATTCGGCGCGGCCATGATGCGCGCTGGAAGCGGGACTTGCACTGCTGCTCAGAAACGGAGTTGAGATACTCGTCTCGGGTCTTTGTCGGCATGAGGAATAGTAGGTCCGAGCGGGTGGCGCTCATTGCTCTTCGGGAAGCGTTGTCGAATGTCCGCGGGGCAGACCAGGCCGCAAGCGGCTTCGTGATCGACGGACGATCGCGAAGCCGCAAGCGGCGGATATGGTCAGGGGTTTCTTGCGAAGACGCTGATGCTGGCGACCTTGCCGGCGGCGCGGGTGGCCATCTGGGCGACATCGACATCGCCGACGCCGGAGCAGCCGCAGCCGCAGCCGCCCTTGCGTTCGCCCGGTTCCACGATTTCGCTTTCGATGAGTCCTTCGAGTTGCACGTCGTCGTAGACGTGGCGGGTGCGGACGTGGACGTCGGTGAGTCCGGCGTTGCGCAGGCCGGCGAGGTAGTCTTTTTCGCTGATGGCGCCGGAGACGCAGGAGTTGTACAGCGCCTGGTTGCGTCGGAGTTCTTCGGGGAGGTTGTCGACGACGATGTCGGAGACCAGCATGCGGCCGCCGGGCTTGAGGACGCGGGCGATCTCGGCGAAGACCTTGTCTTTTTCGGGTGAGAGATTGATGACGCAGTTGGAGATGACCCAGTCGACGGTGCCGGATTCGACGGGCATGTCCTCGATCAGGCCCTTGCGGACTTGCACGTAGTCGCTGGCGCCGGCGGCGGCGATGTTGGCGGTGGCGCGCTCGATCATGGCGTCGGTCATGTCGATGCCAATGACGCGGCCGGTGGGTCCGGTTTTCTTTGCGGCGATGAGCAGGTCGATCCCGGCGCCGCTGCCGAGGTCGATGACGGTGTCGCCGGTTTTGACTTCGCTGAAGGCGAGGGGATTGCCGCAGCCGAAGGAGTTCTCGACGGCGTCGGCGGGAAGGTCGGCGAGATCTTCGCCATAGCCGGCGCACTTGACGGCGACGCCCTTCTGCTCGGGCTTCATTCCGCCGCAGCAACTGGCGCCGGGTGTGTTGACGGCCCTGGTGTAGGCCTTGGAGACATGGTCGCGGATTTCGGCTTCTCGGGTACTCATGATGACTGGTCCTTTCGGCGGGGAGAGGGTTTGGAACGGCGCGGCGCGGGACGCCGGGCCGGCGTGGATGGTTCGGCGGCAGCGCCGTCGATGGCGCTGAAGCAGCAGGAGTTGGTGTCGCACTGGCAGGTCTGGAGGGCCCCGGCGATGCCGCGCATCAGCGGGACGAGGCGTTCGAACTGGACGCGGTAGTAGACCTCTTTGCCGCGCTTAGTCGATTCGAGGGCGCCCGCATCGCGGAGGATGGCGAGGTGGCGGGAAACGACGGAGAGATCGACGGGGCAGCAAGCGTTGAGTTCGCCGACGGTGCAGGGCTTGCCGCACGCCGCGAGTCGGACGAACAGTGAGAGGCGGTTGGCGTCGGCGAGGGCTCGGAAGAGCCTGGGGTCGAGGAGATCGGCGAGGTTGGGACAGCAGGCGGAGACGTTCGAGCTGCTGCTGCCACCGGTCGCGGACTTGTTCTTGCGTATTTGCGTCATCATGCAAATGATAGCCCGTCTCGACGAGGTTTCCAGCCTGCGGAGATGAGAATTCGCAAATTTTCCTGCCGGCTTGCCGATTCTCCTGCCGGCGGCGGGCCGTCGGAGTCATCGCCTCGGCTCCGGGACAGGGGCTTTGCCCAGGGAGGCGTTCTAGGCCCGTCGTGATTCCTGTGCGGCAGGGGGGCGGCGGGCTGGCGTGGCGCTCAATCAGGCGAATATGCGGGCCCAGCGTCGTTTTTCTGTTGCATCGATGCTCGACATCTGGTAGGCTGTTGTTTTGAGGCGCTGCCGCTGCGGTTTTGGTCGGGCGGGGGCTTCACGGCCGCACATGGAGGGGAGTCCTGCGGCGACGGCTGTTGTGCGATTCAGGAACCAGAACGATCACTGTCCTTGTGGGGACAAAAGGAGCGTGGAGATGCGACTGTTCCATTTTTCACTCGGCTTGAGCGTCGCGATTGCGGCAGGTTCGCTGACCACTATCGCCAACGCGCAGAACTGCGGGCCGGCGAGGGATGTCGTTCTTTCGGATCTCTCCGGCGAGCAGGTGCAGCCCAAGGTGGTGGATGCGGCTGATTACGCGACCTGGAATTCGTGGTTTGATAACAGCACGGGCGGATATGACGTTCGCCTGCAACGGCTCGATGCGCAGGGTCAGGAGACGTTTGCACACAACGGTCTGCTGATTGCGGATCGCAGTTTCAGTTCGACGCAGGACTATGACCTGGCGGTCGACGGGGGCAACTCGGCGCTGCTGATCTTTCGCGACGATCGCTTCGGAGGCACGAAGGTGACGGCGCAATTGGTCAAGAGCACGGGTTCGATGCCGTGGGGCGCGAATGGTGTGCAGTTTGGCAACGGGACTGACTTCGTTGCGTCGCCCAAGATCTGTGCGACGAGCAATGGCGACGTCGTGGTGGCGTGGACCAATGAAACGACGGTGCATCTGCAACGTCTGGACAGCGCCGGCAATGTGTTGTGGGGCAATGACACGATACTGTCGGATCCGAATGCGTCGTATTCGCTCTGCGATCTCGAGGCGTCGCTTAATGGCGACGTGATCGTGTCATGGGTGCGGGCGACTTCGTTTAACGCGCCGAAGCATCTCTACGCGCAGCGCATCGGCACGGATGGGAATCCGGTGTGGTCGAGCGATGTGGCGGTGTTCGATGGTGGTTCGCTTCAGTTCGGCAACTTCCCGCCTTTCGTGAAGGACGGCTCGGGCGGCGCGGTGTTTGCGTGGTACAACACGAGCGGGTCGCTGCAATGCTTCGTGCAGCACGTCGACGCCGACGGGAACGAATTGTTTGCGCACAACGGTGTGGCGGTGTCGACGGATGGCACGCACGAACGCGTTTCGCCATCCGCAATCCTCGACGGCACGTCCAACACGATCTACGTGTTCTGGATGGAGCAGAGCAACGCGCAGGCGAATCGCGGGGTGTACGGCCAGGCCATCGATGCGTCGGGCAATCGACTTTGGGGCAGCACCGGGAAGGTGATTCGGCCGTTGAGTGGTTCGACGGACTATCGATCGATCAACGCGAGTTTTTCCCGCACGCCGATGGTCTCGTTTATCGAGAGCGCGGGTTTTGGTAATGACAAAGTCCGAGCCGCGGGGCTGGACGCGGCGGGTAACCTGACGTGGTCGCCGAACGTGGTCGACGTGACAACCGGCGGGCTGGAGCGGTCGCGACTTGTGGCCGCGAACCATGCAGCGCCGGGGCGCATCGCGCTCGTCTGGCAGCACGGCAATCCAGCGGACATTCATACCCAGACGGTTCGCACCGCGACGGGAACGCTGGGCAATGTACCTATCGATCTGACCGTGATTGGGGCCTGCCCCGGTCTGGTTCGGATCACGGCGCGTGACGCCACACCCGGCCGCTCCGTCGCGTTCGTGTATGCCACTGGCGCCGGCAACCTGCGCATTCCGGGTGGTCTGCCCTGCCACGGCCTCCAACTGTGTCTCAACACGACCACGACCCTTGGCGCCAACTGGACTGCGGATGGATCTGGCACTGCGTCCATCAATGTCACCATCCCCTCTCGCGCCTGCGGCGGCAGTATCCTCATCCAGGCCATCGACCTGAATAGGTGCTCGACTAGTCGCGCGGTACGGACGCCCTAAAGGAAAGTCGTGATTGAACTCCAAACGACAACGCTCGCCAACTTGGGCGAGCGTTGTTTGTTGGTGCGAGCTGTGATCTCACTCTGATCGGAGTCTAGCCGTGGATCATCCGGCCTTCGCTGGCGAGTGCCGCTTCGTGGACGGCTTCGTTCATGGTCGGGTGAGCGTGAACCGTGTTGATGATGTCTTCGGCGGTGGCTTCGAGGCTGCGGGCCAGGGCGAACTCGGCGATGAGTTCAGTGGCTTCGGCGCCGATGAGGTGGGCGCCGAGGATCTCGCCGTGCGGAATGCTGGTGAGGAGTTTGACGAGGCCGACGTTTTCGCCTTCGGCGATCGCCTTGCCGTGTGCTTTGAGTTGATAGGAACCGACGTTGTAGTCCTTGCCGGCGACGAGACCTTCCTCCTTGAGGGCGCGTTCGGTCTTGCCGATGCTGGCGACCTGCGGGTGGCAGTAGGTGCAGCCGGGGATGGAGTCGTAGTCAACGCCGACGCAGTCGTGGCCGTTCATGCGCTCGATGCAGGCGACGGCTTCTTCGCTGGCGACGTGGGCGAGCCACGGCGGGCCAATCACATCGCCGATGGCGTAGATGCCCGCCGCGCTGGTCTGGTAGGTGGGATCTTCGACGCCGCGGTAGGGCACTTTGAGGTGGTCTTTGAAGGTTTCGATATTGAGTGAGGCATCGAAGAGGCCGTCGTAGCGGCCGCGCACGCCGACGGCGACGAGGACGACATCTGTTTCGATGGTTTCGGTCTTTGATTCGTCGCCGGTCGCGGCGATGGTGACGGCGAGGCCGCCTTTGGTCTTTTCGATCTTTTTGGTGAGGTGGCTGGTGCGGAGGTTGATGCCGGACTTCTTGAATTCGCGCTCGAGGATCTTGCTGATGTCATCATCTTCGATGGGGAGGAGGCGGTCGAGCATTTCGACGATGGTGACTTGTGTGCCGAAGGCGTTGTAGAAGTAGGCGAACTCGACGCCGATGGCGCCCGCGCCGACGATGAGCATGCGCTTGGGCTGCACGGGCATGGTCATCGCTTCCTTGGCGGCGATGATGTTCGTGCCGTCGAAGGGAGCGAAGGGCAGTTCGCGCGGCACGGCGCCGGTGGCGATGAGCACCTTGGGGGCGGTGAGGGTGTGCTGCTTCGTGCCGCCCGGCTTGTCGAAGACCTGCACTTCGCATGGCAGCGTCGATTTGGCGGCGCGGGTGATCTTGGCGTGCCCCGGGAAGTGGGTGATGTTGTTCTTTTTGAAGAGGAAGGCGATGCCCTTGTTGAGCGTGTCGGCGACGCCGCGGCTGCGGCCGATGACCTTTTCCCAGTTGTGGGTGAGGCGTTCGAATTCGAAGCCCCATTCCTTGCCGTGCTTGGCGACTTCCTGGTAGAGATAGGCATTCTTGAGCAGGGCCTTGGTCGGGATGCAGCCCCAGTTGAGGCAGACGCCGCCGAGGCGGTCGCGCTCGACGCAGGCGACCTTCATGCCGAGTTGCGCGGCGCGGATAGCGCCGACGTAGCCGCCGGGTCCGCCGCCGATGATGATGAGATCGAATTGGGTGTCAGCCATGGGAGAATTCCTTTGAAGGACCGCGAGCCGGGGCGGGTCCGAAAGTTGCCTGAGACGGTCGCCATGCTGCCGCGAGAGGGCTGGATTGGCGAATTGAACCCGATGGTAGCGTGGAATTGGGGTTCGGCTTGCTGTCGGGGGCGATTGACGGTTTGCCCGGATCCCAATAGGATCGGAGACCGGTTTGTCGCTCCGGCAACCGGGCTTTTCATTTGCGGTGGAGTGTTCCCTTGCGCCTTGCGGTCATTTCAGACATTCACGGAAACGCCGAGGCGTTGCGGGCCGTCCTTGCCGACATCGAGGGCCGTCAGGTTGAGGGGATCGTCTGCCTGGGCGACATCGTGGGCTACGGCCCCGATCCGCTCGCGTGTGTCGATCTCGTGGCGGAGAAGTGCCAGTGGTCGCTGCTGGGTAATCACGATTTCGGGGTTCTCTACGAGCCGACAAACTTCAACCCCGGAGCCGAGCAGGCCGCCTACTGGACGCGGGCACAGTTCGAAGCCGAGACGGATGAAGCGGCCCGGGCCCGACGGTGGGGTTTTCTCAGCCAGTTGCGAGTGCGGGTGAAGTTCGGCAGCGAGCAGCAGATCATCGCGGTACACGGCTCGCCGCGCCGGCCGATTAATGAGTATGTCTTTCCCGACGACGCCATCAACGGGACGCTGAAGATCCAGCAGATTTTTGAGCGGATCGACAAGTGTGCCGTGGTCGGCCACACGCACGTTCCCGGCGTGTTCACGGATGAGCCCGATTTCTACGGGCCGGCGGAGTTGAAGAACAAGTTCACGTTCCAGGATGGGGAAAAGTGCATGATCAACGTGGGATCCGTCGGGCAGCCGCGCGACAATGATCCCCGTGCGAGTTACGTGGTCATCGAAGACGGCTCGGTGGAGTTCCAGCGGGTCGGGTATGACATTGATACCGTGGCGCGGAAGATCAAGGCGATTCCGCAATTGAACGACTGGCTGGCGGACCGGCTCTACGAGGGCCGGTGAAGCGGGTTGCGACCGGCTGACGCATTGAAGCGTCGGCGGGGCGGCGGACCGTCTATCGTCCCAGTCCTGCTCCTGATGAACGATCCCCTCTGGCGAGTGCCCATTTCATATGTCACCGAGACTCAAGCGATTTCTCATTACGGCGCTCGTCGTCTTCTTCGGGCTGACCATTGTGCTGGTGCTGGTCAAGGGCGCAGGCCGCTCCGCGACCACGACCCACGTGGACCCGCAAGCGACTCAAGAGCCAACCGACGAGCAGCAGGCCGCCAAGCCGCCAGGTGGTGACGCTCCGTCGGAGGCGCCCGGCGAGAACGAGGAGCCCAGGGTCAGCGATCCGGGCGCTGGGGAGCAGAAGCAAGTTGCGGTGCCCGACGAGGGCGTGGTGGCGCCGCCGTCGATCGGACTGCATTTCAAAGCCCAGGACGCGGAGGCGCTGCTGCCGCTGGGAGATCTCGAATCAGCCGACAACGCCGCTCGCCTGCAACTTGAGTTCAGTCCCTTCGGCGCCGGCGTGTCGCAGATTACGCTGGCGGACTACTACCGCACCCGTTCGCACGACCCGGAAGATCGCTACACGCTGATGGATGGTCAGTGGGATCGGCGGCCGGCGATGGGCATCCGGCGGGTGTACGTCAACGGCGAGCGCGTCGAGGCGTACGACGAGGCAGCGCCGATGCAGCCCCGATGGTTCCGCCAGTTGGAGGCGGGCGCGTTTGAGGCGGTGATTGTCGATGCCGAAGGCAAACCGGTTCTGACGATCACGCGTCGTTTTGAACTGGGCCAGGTCGAGGGCGAGATCACGATCCGCCAGGAAGTGCGCAACGAAACCAGCGAAAAGCTGGGAGTCCGGATCGAGCAGTGGGGGCCGGGCGATCTACCGTATTCGCAGGATGGGTACGGCGACTTCCGCCGCGTGCGCTTCGGCTATCTCGACCCGCGGAGCGCGGAAGTCGTGCTGGCGTCCGAGAGCGCGTACCTCCAGCGCCGCCACAGTGTTATCAAGGATGCGATCAGTCGGGCTAAGGAAACCGGCGACGCATCGGACAGCAATGTCCTGTGGCCCAACAAGACCAGCGTTCAGAGTCACTACACGCTCGCCTGGGTGGCGACAACCAATCGGTACTTCGGCTTGGCGGTTCACCGCGCGGTCGATGATCCGGATGCGAACAAGGCGAGGTCGCTCGATCAGGTTGATCGCGTGGAGATGTGGCTGAACTCGCCTGTGGGCCGGCTCAGTGAAATCAACGAAGACGTTGCCGACAGCCTGTACATGAATCTGAAGCTGATCGGCAATGAGATGGCCATTGCGTCGGGCCAGACGCGCCGCCTGGATCTTGGCGTTTATGCCGGCCCGCTGCGCACTTCGCTGCTTGCCAAAGAGCAGCCGTATCGCGCCTTCAGCCTGCAGGACCTGATTGTCTATCAACTCAGCTGCGCCTGGTGCACGTTCCAGTGGCTGACGCACTTTCTGCTGTGGTTCCTGCGGCTGATCGAGGGTGATGTGATCTTCCTCGGCGGCCTCGGCATCGGTGTGCACGACTGGGCCGTGGCGATCATCATTCTCGTGTTCTTTGTCCGTCTGCTCCTGCATCCACTGACCAAGAAGGGGCAGGTGTCGATGCAGCGGATGAGTCGCGGCATGTCGAAGCTCCAGCCTGAGATCAAGAAACTGCAGGAGAAGTACAAGGATAATCCCAAGAAGCTCCAGCAGGAGCAAATGGCGCTCTACCGCGAGCACAATATCAACCCGGCGGGCTGCCTGGGCACGCTGCCGATGTTCCTGCAGTCGCCGATCTGGATCGCGCTGTACGCCATGCTCTACTTCGCGATCGAGTTGCGTCAGCAGCCGGCGTTCTACGGCGTGTTCCAACTCTTCGGCAACTGGTCGTTCCTGGCGGACCTGTCGCAGCCGGATCAGTTCATTGCTCTCGGCCATTCCATTCTCGGCAGCATTCCGTGGGCCGGGCCGTACCTTGAGAAGATCCCGTTCATCGGCGGCGTGTCAAGCATCAATCTGCTGCCGATTCTGATGGGCGCGATTTTCTTCCTCCAGCAGAAGTACCTCACGCCGCCGAATCCGAACGCGACGCCGGAGCAGGAACAGCAGCAGAAGATCATGAAGATCGTCTTCCCGCTGGTCTTCCCGCTCATGCTGTACACGGCGCCGAGTGGATTGACGCTCTACATTATGACTTCGAGCACGCTGGGCATCCTCGAGAGCCGATACATCCGGGCGCACATTGATTCGCTCGACCTTGACAAGGACGCCAAGCCATCGGCGGCCCGGCCGACGAAGAAGGTTCCAAACCGCGCCGAGAAATTTCGCAAAGAGCGATGAGTCGTTCTCGGGGTGATCGAGCATTGCGGCCATAGACTCCTGCGCTCATGAACCTCAGCGACACCATCGTGGCGTGCGCTTCGCCTGCGGGGATGTCGGCGCGCGGGCTGGTCCGGCTGTCCGGCTCCGACACGTGGCCGATTGTTGAATCGATCAGCGCTGAGGGATATCGCCCGGTTGGTCGTGAGCGCGGCCTGGTGACGCATCGACTGGGGTGCGGCTGGCCGTGTCTGCTGCTGCGCTTTCCCGGCCCGAACAGTTACACGGGGCAGGACACGATCGAAATCGCATTGCCGGGCAACCCCATGCTTCTGGCGCGCGTGGTGAGCCTGGCGATCGACGCGGGCGCGCGGCACGCCGAACCCGGCGAGTTCACGGCACGGGCGTGGCTCAACGGGCGCATGACCCTGACGCAGGCGGAAGGCGTGGCGGCATTGATCAGCGCGGCCTCGGACGCTCAACTCCGCGCCGCCCACGCGCTGAGCCACAATCGCCTCGGGCGCATTGCGTCGGACCTGTGCGAGCGGCTGGCCGGCGCGCTGGCGCTGGTCGAGGCGGGGATCGACTTTACGGATGAAGAAGATGTAGTCGCCATCACAGGTGATGATCTCGCGGCGCGACTCGCCTCGCTGACGGCCTCGATCGATGAGACGCTTGATCGCGCCGTGGGCAGCGAATCGCTCAGCGCCCTGCCGAGCGTGGTGCTCGTGGGGCCGCCCAACGCGGGTAAGTCCACGTTGTACAACGCGCTGCTGGGTCGGAGGCGCGCGGTTGTCAGCGAAGTGCGCGGCACGACGCGCGATGTGCTTGTGGAACCGATGCATCTCGATCCGGCAGATCCGCTCTCACCCGAAGTGTTGCTTGTCGACGTGGCGGGGCTGGATGAATCGCCCGAAGGGCTCAATCCGCTGATGCAGGCGGCGGCCCGTCGTGCGATTGCCAAGGCCGATCTTCTCGTTCAACTCGAGCCGCCTGTTGTTGATGCCGAGGACACGACGCCGATCGCGAGCGGTGGTGCGGTTAATGAGTCGCCGGCGGCACGTATTCGCGTGCGATCGAAGTGGGATCTTCAGCCGCACGCGAGTCAGGGCGCCGGTGAATCCGCGCCGGCGCTCTGTCTCAGCGCGGTCACTGGCGAGGGGCTGGCTGAACTGCGTCGCTCGATCAGCGAAGCGCTGGGGGATCGCGTGGCGTCACTCGGCGCTGAGACGATGGCGTTGCTCCCGCGTCACGAGCAGTGCCTGCGCGAAGCGCGAGGTCACTTCTGTGAAGCGGCATCGCTGCTGCACGAGAATTCGGGTCGGGGCGGGACGTTGCCGGATCCTGAGTTGCTCGCGGCTTCGATGCGTTCAGCCCTCGATGCGCTGGGGCGCCTGGCTGGCGAAGTCTCGCCGGATGATGTGCTCGGCCGGATCTTCGCCGGATTCTGCATCGGCAAGTAGCGCAACAAAAAGGGGGCGGGTCATGTGACCCACCCCCCGGGATGACATTGACGATTGCCGCGGGCATCAGCGCCTCGCAGCCGCGATCGAATGTGGAATCAGATTCCATCCTTGGCGAGAAGTTCATCAATGATCTTGACGAGTTTCTCTTCGCCCTTGGGGTCGTAGCCGACGTTGACGTAGGCGATCTTGCCGTCCTTGTCGATGAGGTAGAACGTGGGGATGCCGCGCACTTTGTAGGCGGCCGCGACGTCGTCGCCTTCGACGAGCAGGCCGTAGGTGAAGTTCTGATCCTTCATGTACTTGATGGGATCATTGACCTTGTCGCCGTTCTCCCACGTGCTGATTCCGAGGATTTTGACTTTCTGATCCTTGAAGTGCTCGTGGAGTTTCTGTACACCGGGCATGGCCATCTTGCACGGGCCGCACCAGGTGGCCCAGAAGTCGATGAGCACGATGTTGCCGCGCAGATCCTTGAGGCGAACCGTCTTGCCCTCGCCGGACTGCAGCTCCCAATCGGGCGCATCGGAACCGACGGCGAGCGGCTTGGGCGCTTCGGGCGTCTTGTACTCGGTGGTGGTGAAACCTTCGGGCGCCTTGAGTGCGAAGTCGGTCGCCTTGAGTTTGACCTTCGGGTTCACGTTGGTCAGCTCGACGGCGTAGCCGCCGCTGATGCGATCAACGCGATGGGGCAGGTGGTCCTTCTGGCCGAAGTACCAGCGGGCCTCGCCCTGTGACTCGGCGTAGACGACATGGACGACGTCGCACTCGACATCGCCGATCTTCTTGGTGCCTTCAAGTTTGAGCGACTCGCCATTGAGTTCGTCGCTGAAGGGAGTCGGGTGGACGAACTCAATCATCATGTAGCGCGTGGCGGTCCCGGCGAGGGCGGCGCCACCGGTTTCGGCCGCGCCCCATTGCAGTTTCTTGTTGGCGTAGTCGAGCTGGTAGAAGTTGTCGCCGTCGAAGCCGACGATCGTGCTCGGGTTCGAGCCGATGGGTCCATCGGTGGTTGGATTGTCGATCTCGATCCAGAATGGGCTGCTTTCCATGTCGCTGCCCTGGATCGCCTTGACCTGACCGGAGGCGCTCGGAATGTTTGATCCTTCCACGAGGGGCATGAAACGCCAGTCGTAGGTGATCTGCTCGCACTTCTTGGTGGTCTCGTCGACGGCGCGGACGATTTCGGTCACGTCCTTGCCCTTCTCGGGCGGGCCGGCGAGTACGGACGACGCGACCAGCAGCACGCTGGCGGTTGCAATGACTGTTCTCATCTGATTCTCCTTGAAAACCTGGAAGTGAAGGATGGAGTCGTACTTGAAATCGGTCTGCCGCTTTGAAGGCGGGGTCGTTTGCGGCGGCAGGGCGGGCAGGCTTTCTGGCGCTTCCCGCAGGATGATTCTACCACAAAGTGTCGTTCAGGAGGCAGTCGCGGGCCATTTTGCCAGCACGTCGGCTACAAGTGCTATGTTTTCAATTGGTTCCCGCGAGTCTCCGCCGTCGAATTCCAACTCCCAGAAGCCCACGTCGTGCCACTCGCCGAACTTCCAGCCGACACGAAACATCGTGCCGATGTGCCGAAACCCGAAATGTTCGTGCAGGCTGACGCTGGGTGGATTGGGCAGCGTTATGCCCCCGATCGCCTTGCGATAGCCCTGTTTCCGACTGATTGCCAGGACCCGCTCGTAGAGATCGCGCCCGAGCCCCCGGCCGTGCCACCCGGCCCGCAGGTAGACGGTTGTCTCGATGGTCCATCGATAGGCGCAACGCAATCGAAAGGGTGAAGCCTTGGCGAAGCCGACGATTGCCGCGTCGGCTGTCGCACCTTCGTCGGCTGTCGCCTCGGCCACGACCCACGCGTGCCGCTCATGCTGCTCGCGCCACGCCTGCTGCCACATGGCGAGCGGCTCGGGGACGACGGCGAAGTTGGCGGGCGTATTGGCCGCGTACCAGTTGGCAATGTCCAGGATCGCGGGGATGTCGGCCGCAGTCGCCAGGCGAAGTTGCACCATCTGAGCCTCCAATCGAGTCAAAGGCGACAGATCGTAGCCACTCTGGTGCCGCAACTGCGGGGTGGTTGCCGTCGTGCAGCCGCAGCGCATGTGATGTTCTCACAACCCGAGGCGCGGCGCCTCGGCGGCGATGGCGTCGATGCAGCGCTGGATGTGCGCGTCGCGATCCACGTCCATCTCTGTGATGCCCTGCTCGATGTCGTGTCGACTGACGGCGGCGGCGAAGGCCTTGTCCTTCAGTTTCTTCTTGACGCTCCTGGCCTGGAGGTCGTCAAAACCGTTGGGGCGGACTTTGGCGCAGGCCACGATGAAGCCGGCCAGTTCATCGACGGCGAAGAGTGTTTTGGCCATCGCCGTCTCGCGCGGCACGCCGCTGTATTCCGCGTGGCCGAGGATGGCTGTGCGCGTTTCCTCATCGACGCCGATCGACTCGAGGTGTTTGACGCCGACAAAGGGATGCTCCTCGCGCGACGGGTGCTTTTCGTAATCGAAATCGTGCAGGAGGCCGGTGATGATCCAGCGGTCGACGCGATCCGGATCGAGTTCTCGGGCGTACGCGGCCATGCAGGCGGCGACGCACTCCATGTGGACGCGCAGGGCCGGGCTGGCCACCCATTCATTCATCAGCGTTCGGGCCTGGTCAATCGTGAGCGTCATGCAGCCGGCATCCTTGTTATCGGGGTTCGACGCACCCATTCTATTCGGGCCCAATCAACCCGTGTCAGGCGGTTCCGACGAGATCGGCGACAGGTTCTTGCCGATGATTGACATCGCGAGCGCAAACCGAAGGGTGTTCCGACGAGGCAGGGCGCAGACAGATGAGTCCCGAGCAAGATTCCAAGGGCGAAAGCAAGGCGCAGGCGCCCGAGGGTGCTGGCAAGCGCAAGTATGACCGCTTCGACTGGAAGACGCGCGTGCAGGTCCTCTGGATCGATGAGCACGGTCGGGGCACTTCAGTGATCATGCGCACGCAGGATCTCAGCGCTGGTGGAATTGCCCTGCTGTCCTCGTCCTGGGTCCACATCAAGCGCTGCGGCGCGGTCCTGCTGCTGGACGGTCCGAATCATCGCTCGGTGCGCTGGATCGAAGTTCTTCACGGGCGCTACGTGCCAGACCGGAAAGCCCACGTGATCGGCTGCCGGTGGATCGCCACGCCCGAGAACGCACCACCCGTTCGCATCAACGAAACAGCGTCAGGTCCGCGGATCGAATTCGATACGGACCTTGTTCCGAAGATGATTTGAGGGAAGTGGGGGCGAGTCTGTCGGCTGTCGCGTTTCTCCCTCGGCCAGGTGGGTCATCTTCCGTGCCCTCCATCAAGACCGGAGGCGCTTGGGGCGACATAGACGATGCTCGCCAATCGCTGAGCCGGGGTGGTGGCCGTCACGGAGGCAAAGGCCGTGGATAACGTGTGGTTCGATAAAACACTTGAGCACTCCGGACTTCTCGGGTGCGATCGGGCCCACGAACGCTACGAGTGGAATCACTGGGTCCATGTCTCGTGGGTTCAGAACTCGATGATCGGCGAACCCGTGGTGGTGGGCACCGCCGACCTGAGCGCTGGCGGGATCGGCATGATCTGTCCGAACATGATTCACCCCGGCTCAATCGGGCTGGTGATGTTTCTCGGCGCGGATCGGCAACTGAAACTGCATTACGTTCAAGTGGTCCACTGCCGCTACCTGATTGGTTCGATGGCGCATCTTGTCGGCGCCAAGTGGATCGGCGAGCCTGCGGGGTTGCCCGAAGTGAAGGCTGAGATGACGCCGGATGGACCAAAGCTGTCGGTCGGTCTGTTGCGCAGTCGACGGGATGTCTGCCGACTGCGTCGGCCACCGACCTTTGCCGCGCAAGGTGGCTTTGCTGGTCCCGGGGAGCGAAGATGACTCAACACGAACCGACCCATGGGAACGAGTCGGCCCGGGGCCCCGACGGGCTGGGGCGCAGCCTTCGCGCGCATGATCGGTTCGAATGGAACGAAGGGTGTGAGGCGTGTTGGTTTGTCGAAGGGCAGCCGACGGAGCCTGAGGCGCTCAAGTGTGTGGACCTGGGACTTGGGGGCGTCGGCCTGATCTCCCCATCCCCCGTGGCCGTCGGGACGCGGGGCGCCGTGCTGCTCCTCTGCGCCGGGCAAATCGGGCGCATCCGGGATATTGAAGTGGTTCACTCTCGATTCGATCCGTCGCTGCAGGCGCACGTGATCGGCGGGAAGTGGCTGGCGGGCACGGCCTGTGCCGACCGCCTGATCGTCACCCGGGCCAGCCGGGGAGCTCAGTTGGCGATTCGACCGGCAAATCAGGGCGACTCGCGCCGGCTCGGCGCAGCGTAATCGCGCGGGGCGAGCGCTGCGTGATTCAGGAGTGATTCGAGCCGAGGCCGAGGCGCTTTTCGATCACCTGCCTGAGCGCGCGTCCGATGCGGTGCACCAGTGAGAGTGTCTGAAAGCGAACGGCGAGGCGGCGGATGGTCGGGTCGTGCGGAGCGGCCTTCTGGGCCCGTCGCAGCATGACCTGGGCTCGCCGGTAGCGACCGGATCGGATGTACGCCAGCAGGAGGTTGTGATTGGCCCGCTCGTGCTTCGGTTCGAGGCGCAGCGCCTGACGGGTGCATTCGATGCCGCTGGCGAAATCATTCTTCTTGAGATGGATCACGCCGAGGCGGTGCCAGGCTTCGGCCAGATTCGGTTCGCGTTCGAGAAGCAGGCGAAGAGCGCGAAGCGCATCCTGGTGCATGCCGACCTCGTGCAGGAGGTCGACGAGGCCAAGCAGATCGGGCTCTTGGGCAGTCAGAGTTTCCATGACCGAGGCAAGGTGCCGACGGGCCAGGTCGTGCCGACCGGTGTGGAAGGCGACGATGGCCGTGCTGAGCGCAATGCCGGGGTATTCAGAATTGAGTTTTGAGACGAGCTCGAACTCAAGGGCGGCGGCCTGATAGTGCCGCGCCTTGACGGCGATCTGTCCCAGTTGGAAGTGCGCGTCGGTGTTGGCGGGCTCAAGTTCGAGGATCCGCCGGAACTTTTCCGCGGCTTCGGCGAGGCGGTCCATGGTGACGAGGTGCTGGCCGAGATCGAGCAGCGTCCCGATATTGCCCGGATCCTCGCGCAGGTCGCGCAGGTACAGCCGCAACGCCTGTTCAGGCTGGCCGAGCGCGGCGTAGGCTGCGGCCAGGCGGGCGTGGACGCGCGGCATGCGCGGGTCGAGCCGGGCGGCCTCCTTGAAGCACCAGATGGCCTTCTCGAAGAGGCGCCGCTGAAGAAGGCTCTCGCCCAGATGGGCGCAGCACACGGGGCATTCGTCGCGAATCTGCCGGGCCAGGTAGTACACCTGCTCGGCTTCGTCGTGGCGCCCCAACATGGTGAGGGCCGCGATCTGCGGGCAATAGGCTGATTCGTTGCCGGGATCGAGGGCCACGGCCTTGGCGAGCGCTTCGAGGGACTCGCGCGGGCGATTCACCCGACCGAGATTCACGCCCAGACTGACGAGAGCCGGGTGATTCTGCGGATCAAGTTCGTGGACGCCGCGGAAGGCTTCGATGGCTTCATCGAGCCGGCCGGCTGCTTCGAGCGTGAGTCCGAGGTTGTAGGTCCAGTCCGGCTGATTGGGGTTGATGGACAGGGCCTTGCGCAGCTCTGCCTCCGCCTCTTCCCAGCGCCCGAGCTCAAAGAGTTCGTGGGCCCGCTCGACATGTTCTTCGCCGTTTTGCCAGTCGCTCATCGGTCGAGACCCCGCGTGGTCGATTGGCCGCAAGGAATCGTGGCAAATCGAGGCACGGAACGCAATTGGGAGAGATTCAAGAGATTTCGCCGGATTATACTCCGCATGACACTCGTCTGTTAAATCGACACGCGGGGCCTGCTTCGTCGATCTTTGTTGAACAAGAGCCTTTCATGACCCGTCACTCGCTCCATCTTCTGCTTGTACCGCTGCTTGCGGCTCTTTTTCTCTTTGGATGGGCTCGTCCGGCGGACGCGCAGCTCACCGAGGCTCAGCAGGCTGATCTCGATGTCTGGCGAACCGTGCTGGGCGCCACGCCCGGCGATCTCAGTGTCCAGCGCACTGCGGCCCGCCGGCTGCTCGACAGCGGGTGGGCTGAGTCGATGGGGGTCCTGGGCGAGTTACTGGCGGACTTCAAGCGACCGGAACTGGTCACGCTCATCTGTGCCGCCATTCGCGATATGGATGCGCCGCCGGATCAACTCTTCGATCCGCTTCTGGATCGACTGGTCGCCGCCCCGCCCGAACTGCTTGGCGATCTGGCGGACGCCATCGGCTCCTACCCGCCGAGCGTCCTGCCGCGCCTGATCGAGCGTCTGAACCACAAGGGAGGCGCTGCGTCCGAGAAGATCGCGTTGATCGCGGCGTTGAGCCGGTTTACGGAAGTCGAAGTGGTGGATCAGTTGATCAACTGCCTTGAAGCGGACGTGGATGCGAGCGTGCGCGCCGCCGCGTTGCAGGCGCTCGTGTCGGTGACGGGCGCTGACCATGGCGACTCGATGACGCGCTGGCAGTCGTGGTGGCGCAACAACCGGATCCAGGGGCGCGATGGATTGATTCGCCGCAAGCTGCGACGTCTCGATCGCGAGCGCAACGAGGCGATGTTGCGCATTCAGACCCTGCAGCGCGATGTTGCATCGCTGACGAGCGATCTGCTCGCCGCAGTGACGCGCAACTACACGTTAACTGAACCAGAGCAGCGCAACGCGCTGCTGCTGAGCCTGCTGGGGAATCCTCGAGTCGCGGTGCGCCGACTCGGCCTTGACCTCGTGGAGCAGCGGGTGCTCAATGCAGAGGCCCTGACGCCGGAAGTCATCGCCGCGCTGGAGAAGCTGGTCGCGGACCCGGCGCCGGCGCTGCGGCCTCTGGCGATCAAGAGATTGGCGCTGGTCGATGCACCACGAGCCGCGAAACTGGTCGGCCCCCTGCTGGCTGAGACGCAGGACCCGGAGATGGAGGCGGCCATCCTCACCGTGCTCGGGCAGACGGCCTCCCCGCAGGCAGTGCCGGCGGTCGTCGAACGCTTCCTGAAGCCCGAGCGGCCGAAAGGAAGCGCTGCGGCAGTGCTGACGGCGACGCTGGCCGGGCTCGTCTCTCCAGCGGATCTGGATGCGGTCGCGACTCGACTCAATGAGCAGGGTGCGGCGAACCTCAGCGCCGCCGAAGCCGAACTGCTGGCCTGGTGCCCGAGCGATGCCGCGGCGCAGACACTGGCAAAGTTGTTCCAGACGAGCGAAGTGGCTGCCGATCGCAAGACTGCTGCGGCGCGCGGGCTGGTGTCTTCCGGGCTGCATCAGGAAGCGCTGCTGGCCAACGCAGCCGACCCCATTGTCTACCCCCATGCGCTGCGGGCGGCGGGCAAGCGCGGCGGGCTCGATGGTCTGCGTCTCATGCTCAGTTGGCAGGTTCTTGATCCGGCCAAGTTCGGAGAGGAGTTGGCGCAGGTGCTTTCCGCCCTGCTGCCCACGGATTGGCTCGAAGCGGACAATCTGCTCGCCAGTCATGAGGAGGTTGATCTCCAGCGGCGCATCAATTCACTGACGCGCATTCTCACGCTTCCGCAGCAGCCCAACAGCACGGGCAACGGCGAAGTGACGCTCGCGCCGGCTCTGCGGCGGCAGGCGTGCCTGCGCCTGGCGGAACTGCAGTGGCGGCGAGCCGATCCCGAAGCGATGCTGACAGCGGTGCAGGCCGCTCCACCGGGCGAGATCGAAGCGGACCGTGAACTGCGCTGGCGCAATATCGCGCTGATCGCGCTTGGACGATTCGACACCGCCAATGCCGAGCGCGGGGCCGACTGGGTCGATGCCCTCGATCTGGTGCTGCGTCAAAAGACAACCGACATCGAACGAGCCACGCACATCGCTGAAGCCATCCGGGGCGGGCGCGCCAAGGGGCTGAGCGAGGCGGATCGGACGCGATTCGATGCCCTGGTGTCCAAACTCGCGCTGCTCAAGCCAAATCCCGGATCGGGCGGATGACGCATGTCGCCCGCGGTCCGTCAGCACGACGAAGTTGGAATCCAGTCGGCCGGACTCCCAAGGAGTGAGGAAGCGCGTTTGATCCATCCCGCCGCTGCCGCAATCATCCAAGGTGCCCGAACCTGACATGAACACCACCGCCGCCGTTTCAAAGCCGGGCAACGGCTGGTGCATCGATCTGCACGACGTCTCCAAGACGTACCGCGGCAAGATCCGCGCGCTGGACGGCATCACGATGCAGGTCGCGCCTGGTGAGGTGTTCGGGTTGCTCGGCCCCAACGGGGCGGGCAAGAGCACGCTTGTCAAGATCATGATGACGGTCATCCGCCCCAGCCGGGCGGAAGGTCGCATCCTCGGCCAGCCCGTGGGATCCAAAGACACGTTGCGGCGCGTGGGCTATCTGCCCGAACACCATCGTTTTCCGTCGTATCTCACCGGCGAGCAGGTGTTGCACTTTTACGGCGCGCTGTCGGGCGTCAGCCGGAGCGATCGCAAACGCCGGGCGGGCGCGCTGCTCGAACGTGTCGGCATGAATGAGTGGCGCAAGACGAAGATCGCCAGTTACTCCAAGGGCATGATGCAGCGCGTGGGCCTGGCGCAGGCGCTGATGAACGATCCGGCGCTGGTCGTGCTCGACGAGCCGACGGACGGCGTCGATCCCGTGGGGCGCAAGGAGATTCGCGACCTGCTGGCGCAACTGCGGGCCGAGGGGCGCACGGTGTTTCTCAACTCGCATCTGCTGAGCGAGGTGGAGATGGTGTGCAATCGCGTGGCGATTCTGCTGCAGGGCAAGGTTGTCATGCAGGGCACGATTGAGGAACTGACGCGCGACTCACGACGATTTGAGATCGAGTATGCCGGGCCGGAGGTCGGCTGGCTGGCGGAGTGCGAGGGCGCCAAGAGCCGCGCGACCGCGGACGGCGCCCGGCACATCATCTCGCTGCCGGGCAAAGACGCGCAGGCAGCGCAGCCGATCATCGATCGACTCCGCGCCAGCCAGGCGGTGATTCACCGCTGCCAGGTGTGCGTCGAATCGCTGGAGGATCTGTTTATTCGTTCGGTCCGCGATCCCGCGACGGGGCGTTCCTATCTGCCCGGCGCGGCGCGAAATGGAGGTCGATCATGACGGCTGTGATCGCCATCCTCGTCGATTCGTACCGCGAACTGATCGCCAAGAAACTGTTCTGGTTTGTGCTGGCGATTTCGCTGCTCATCGTGGTGTCGTTCGGCTCGATCGGTTTCAACGCCAAGGGTGTGAGCATCGGCTACGGAATCTACACGATTGAGAATGAGATGCTCAGGGAGGGCAGCCCGCTCATCAAGCCCTTCATGGATTTCGCGTTCGCCAGCGTCATCGTGACGATGTGGCTCGCGTGGGGCGCCATCATCCTGGCGCTGATCTCGACGGCGGAGGTCTTTCCGAACTTTCTCGCGGGTGGGGCGATTGACCTCGTGCTGTCCAAGCCGGTGCGGCGGACCACGGTGTTCTTCTCAAAGTACCTGGGCAGCCTGCTGTTCGTGCTCATGCAGGTGGCGATCTTCTGCGTCGGCGTGCTGCTGGTGATGCGCTGGCGTGTCGGCGAGTGGCGCTGGGTCATCCTGCTGGCGATCCCTGTGCTTGTGCTCGTGTTCAGTTATCTCTACTCGATCATGGTGCTCTTCAACGTGCTCACCCGATCGACACTGCCTTCGCTGGTACTCACGCTGTTTGCGTGGCTTTCGCTCTTCACGCTGCACACGACCGACGGCATTCTGCTCACGCAGTTTCGCATTCGGGCGGAAGTGGATCGCGATGCCTATGCCAAGCGGATCGACTGGTACGAACAGCGCATCACGCAGGCGGCGCAGGAAGGTGACAATGAAGCGGTGAACCGCTACCGCGTCCGGCTGGACAGCGATGAGACCAGCCTGGCGGAAGCGCAGCGGCGGGTGGAGAAGTGGACGCCGATCTCGCAGGCGGCGAACCTGGCGACACTGCTGCTGCCCAAGACGTCTTCGACGACCAATATCGTGCAGCGGCAGTTGCAGTCCAGCGGCGGGATGAATGCGAGTTCGCTGATGGATGCGCTGCGCGGCGACACCCCCGACCCGCCGCCTCCTGCTGAGATTTATGAGAATGACTCGAAGATGGAAATGTACCAGCGGCGCGACCGGGAGATCATGCGCCGCGCCGAAGAGTACGAGAACAGCCGCCCGGCATGGATGATCATCGGCACCTCGCTGCTGTTCGAAGCCGCCGTACTGGCGATCGCGTGCTTCATCTTCGTGCGGCGGGATAATTGAAGCCAACTGTTTAGGACTAGAGGAGCTGTTGCACCACACTAATCACGTGTTGGACGAGGTACGACGCAAGAAGCACGATCGTCATGAGCAACGATGCCGTCAATGTTGCATCTGGCAGATGCAGGTAGCGCCGGCACGCGTTCCACCACCAGAGCGAAACCCAGAGCATCGCGGCAGCCCAGATTGGCAGCAGCGTTGATTTGACAACGTAGGTCCACCAAGGCATTCCCGGTGACCAGGGGATGAATTGCCACTCGAGCGGATGGAGCCAGGTTGGCGCGTCAAACCCCGTGACCAGACTCCAGACCAGTTGAGCGGCGGTGATGAACAGTGTGGCGCCGGTGACGCCGATGCACGAGTACAGCCAGATGCGAGCAATGTGCGCCGGGCGCACTTTGACTTGCTGCAGGGAAGTGGGGATCAGCACAAACGCCAGTGGCGGGATGAGGAGCACCGGCAGCAGGTAGACGGCCAGAAATCTCCCGGTCTCACTCAACGCGATGCGGATCTCGTATGCCGTGCCACCTCTCCATCCGATGCGGCCGTAGCGACTGAAGAACAGGTACTCAGCATACGCCACGCCGCTGGCATGCAGCGCCGCCGCCGCAACCACCAGCAGCACCAGCAGCGCCGCCAGTGGCGCGAGCCGGATGGGATGGATGAGGATCGCTTCACGGCACAGCCGGCCGCTTCTCATGGAAAGCAGCGTGGTCAGGATGGCGCTGCGAATCGGTCGCTTGCGCCATTGATGTTCGAACAGCCATGGGTGAAGTTGAGCGCGAAACATCCAGGACCACTGGAAATCAAGGCCACACTCGGTGCACACGCCTTGCATGGGGCACGCGTCGGTCCACGACTGGATCGCGCCGCGCAGGTCGTAGCCGCAGCGCGGACATTCGATGGAGGGGTTGAGAGGCGTGGGGTGGCGATCCGCGGCGCTGGCGGGCGAAGATGGAGAAGTGATCCCGGGCATAGCCGACCTCTCTCTTGATGCCATCCGTACCGCGGGCCCAAGAGGTTCGAGCATGATACCGCCATTCGGCCGGCGACGGGTGGGAGAATCTGGTCAGCCGCAAGCGACTCGCCTTGCCGGCATAAACTCAACCATGACCCGACCCGCTTCGCCCCGCCGCATCGCCATCCTTTCGACCGGCGGGACCATCGAGAAGACGTACAACGCCTCGGACGGCACGCTGGCCAACCAGCTTTCGGTGCTCGAGATCATGCTCGCTTCGCTCGACCTGCATGGAGTCACGGTGGAGCGCTTTGCGGTAATGAACAAAGACTCGCTTGAGATGACCGATGCCGACCATGAGCACATTGCTCAGACGGCCAAATCGCTTGCGATGAATCACGACGGACTCATCATCACGCACGGAACGGACCGGCTTCAGTTTACGGGTGAGCGGATTGTCGAGCGGCTTGGCGCCACGCCGCGCGTGCCCATCGTCCTCACCGGCGCCATGCGGCCCTATGAGCTGCGCAATACAGATGCGATGCAGAATCTCACCGAGGCGCTGCTGGCGGTGCAGCTCGTCGAACCGGGCGTGTACGTGGCGATGCACAATCGCGTGCTGCGGTTCCCGGGGGTTGTCAAAGATCCGCAGCGCCTGACCTTCTGTCAACGAGACGAACAGTCGGCCTAGAGAGGTGCGGACCTTGCGTCGGTATCCTTCATCAGGTTTGAGACGGCAATGGAGCGTGCACTGGATCGCAACCAGGAGGCGTTGCCGCCCGAGAAGATACGTCGAGCGTACGAGGCCATCTACGTCCCGGCCCAGCACCTGCACTTTGAACGTGACAGGCCTCGCCAGGGCGCGGACATCATCGTGATCGACGATGACCGACTGATTCAGAATGGACGGGGGCCGTGAGGCGATCCGCCGCTTCGGCGGCTGCGTCACTGAATGGCAGCAGCACCATGTCGGCTCCGGCGTCCCGGAGTCGATTGGCGTCGTCGTGCGAGTGCGCCGTCACGGCGATGCGGCCGGTGTAGCCGTGTTCGCGCAGCGCTTTAAGAATGGCGAGATTGGTGCTCAACTGCGGCAAGGCGGCGACGATCCACTCGGCGTTGTCGCTGGGCAGCGCCAGGGGCACCTCAGGGTCTTCGGCGTCGCCGTACTCCGCCCAGAAACCCTGCGCCTTCCACGCGTGGATGATTTGCGGATCAAAGTCAACGCCGAGAATGCGCTTGCCCCGCTCGCGGAGGTGCTGCGCGATGTTGCGACCAAAGCGGCCGAGGCCGAAGAGGATGATGTCGGGCCGCTGGAGCATGGTGGAATCTTCGGCTTCCTCGCGCGTTGGCGCCTTTCGCTCAAACACTCCCAGGGCCGGCGCGAGGAAGTCGTACATGGGATGTGCGTAGATAATGAAATACGTTGACAGGCCGATGGTGATGAGCCCGACGAGGGTGATCAGACCCACGGTGGATTCGTCGATGTGACCGAGCGAAAGTCCGAGTGCCGCGAGAATGAGGGAGAACTCGCTGATCTGCGCACCGGTGATTGCGGTGAGCAGGGCGGTGCGCTTGCGGTACCCCGTGACGGCGATGATCGCCATCAGAATGATGGGCTTGATAAGCAGCACGAACGCAGACAGCGCGAGGGCCTGGCCGACATGGGCGCCGAGCAGCGCCAGGTCGAGATGCGCGCCGAGATTGATAAAGAAGAACAGCAGCAGAAAATCGCGCAGGCTCACCAGCCGGCCCGAGATTGCTTCGCGGTAGGGGGTGGAGGCGAGCGAGACGCCGGCCAGGAAAGCGCCGACTTCGCGACTCAAGCCGATCGATTCACTGGCCGTCGCCAGCGCCAGGGCCCAGGCGACGGAGGAGAGAATGAGCAGCTCGGGCGAATGTGCGAGATAGTGGGCAATACGGGGGATGATGAAGCGCATCAGCCCCGCGATGGCCGCCAGCAGGGCGCCGCCCTTGATGGTCACGAGCAGGCCCGCAACGA
Source organism: Planctomycetaceae bacterium (assembly GCA_040255465.1). Taxonomy (GTDB): domain Bacteria; phylum Planctomycetota; class Phycisphaerae; order Phycisphaerales; family UBA5793; genus UBA5793. The sequence goes on along the minus strand of JBDZVA010000004.1, from coordinate 73,448 downwards.
GAGGCGAGTGCTGCCGCCCCGCGGCGGTGCTGGCGCCAAGCGCGGTCAGGCCGATCATCACCAGGACGACCACGAGGTCCTGCACGATGAGAATGCCGACCGCGAGTTTGCCGTGCAGGGCGTCGATCTCGCGCTTGTCGCTGAGCAGTTTGACGATGATGATGGTGGACGAGAACGTCAGTGCAACGGCGACGTAGAGGGCGGTCAGCCGGTCCATGCCCAGCAGCAGGCCGAGTGCGACGCCCAGCGACGTGGTGATCACGATCTGCGCCAGACCCATGGAGACGGCGACCAGACCCATGCGGCGAATGACCTGCACATCCAGCCGCAGTCCAACGAGGAACAGCAGGATGGCGATGCCCATCTTGGCGAGGAGATCGATTTCCTGCTCGGCCGTGACGATGTTGAGGCTCGATGGCCCGACGAGCACGCCAACGGCGATGAACGAGACGATCAGCGGCTGTCGCAGCAGCCGACCCAGAGCGCCCACGCCTGCGGCAAGGAGCATGATGATCGCGAATTCGTTGAAGATGTTCTCGAACATGGTGCGGCGGCCGATCCGCTCCATCATAGTGTGCGCGGCGTTGAGATACGCGCAGTAAGAAGCCCCCGTTCAGTGAACAGGGGCTTCGAAGGAGGGAGGAGGCTTTGGCCCGACCAGGGCTTCCGGTTCGATCAATCTTCGATGATGAGATTGGCGCGAAGGGGGATGCCGCTGGCCATGTTGTAGTAATTTGGGCTGGTGGCGATCATCGCCTCGTGCGCCTTGCGGAACTGTTCGGGCGTGCCGTTGCCCTTGACGCGGATCGTGTAGCGGATCTCGCCGTAACCGGGCTTGACATTGGTGTCGATGCCGAGGAAGCCGCGCAGGTCGAGCTGACCTTCGGACTCGAAGCTGAGCGATTCGAGTTCGACGCCCTGCAGCGAGCAGACGGCCACGAAGGTGTTGAGCATGCAGGCGTTCATCGCGCCGAGCAGGTATTCCTGTGGGTTGGCGAACTGGTCCTGGCCGCACAGTTCGCGCGGCTCATCGATGCCGATGGTGAACGAGTGCTTGAGGTTCTGGCCACCCAGTCCCCATCCGGTGACGCGAGTCTCGCTGTGCATGCCGTGCTTCCACTGGGTGGCGACACGGAAGTCGGCCAGGCCCCGCTTGTAATCCTGCTTGACCTCGCGGACGAGGTTCTTGATTCCGTCGGTGTCGATTCCATTGATGAGTGCGGTCGTCGTTGTCATGATGCCGATCCTTTCGAAACTTGGTGTGATTGATTGAGAGTCATTCCGATTCAAAGTTGCACGTGCGTCAATGCGAGTGGGCAGCAACCGTGGCTGCGTTCGTCATTGATTGGCCAAATGTACGTTGCGATTGAGCGATGACAATGGACTGCCGGTCCAGCAAACGTGTACTGCCGGTCAAGTCGAGGTTGACCGGCAGTCAAGTTGCGGCTGCGAGCGGCATAAACTCGTCAGAATCGCCGATGATAAGGCGGCGTCAGGAGGCACTCGTGGCGACGACAACCAAAGAAAAGCTCGTGCAGACGGCACATGATCTCTTCTACACCGAGGGGTTTCACACCGTCGGTCTCGATCGCATCCTCGACACGGTCGGCGTGACCAAAACGACCTTCTACAACCATTTCTCCAGCAAGGATGATCTCATCATCGAAGCGCTCCGCTGGCATGATGAGTGGTGGCAGGGGACGTTTCGCAAGATGCTGCGGCGGCTGGGCGGCGACACGCCGCGCGGGCAACTGCTGGCCGTGCCCGACGCCCTGGCGGAACTCTTCGAAGGCGATTCGTACAACGGCTGCATGTTCGTCAACGTGGCAGTGCAGTTCCCGCTGGCGCACGACCCGGCGCACAAACTTGCGGTGGAGCACAAGGATGCGATGGAAGATATTCTGCGCGAGATTGCAGGCTACGCCGGCGCATCAAACCCCGCGGCACTGGCCGAAGAGATCGGCCTGGTCATGGAAGGGGCCTACGTCACGCGCCAGGTGACGCGGCGCGACGCCACGGTCGAAGCCATGCGCCGGGTGGTGACGCTGATTGTGGAGAAGCATCTGGGGGCGTGATGTCCTGGTGCGTTTCGTCTATCGATCCCGCAAGAGTGGTCGCACCGGTGCGGTTTCGTTCGAGTGAGGATCGGCGAGCCGATAGAAAACGCCCGGGCCGCGGTTGGCGCTCATCAATTCGGGGTGGTCCTGCTCCTTCTGGAGATCGCTCGGCGTGACCACCCAGCGCAGCAGCAGGCCGGTTGCCTCTGCGGGCTGACCGCGCAAATCAGGATTGACCGATTCGACGTCGACCCCGATGATCGTCGGGATCTTTGTGTTGGTCACGTTCCCGTGGAGGATGACAACCTCACCGACGTGAGCGTCAAGTTGGCTTGCATCGGTCAATGTGGGACAGGAACGGCTGTGCGAGGCGCATGCGTTGAGCAGCGAGATAGCGACGATTGCGATCCATGTGAACGCTTCGCAATCACGGATCGGGTAGGAGAACACTCGATACCACATGGGCGGCCCCCTCTTAGACGAGCGACGTCATCGGGCTACCGAATGGTACGAGCCGAACGGGCTACTTCTCATACTCATCAAGCCAGTGCTCGGGGAGCAGTTGACTCAGTGGTGCAGTGCGATCGCCGCGGAGGATGATCTGTGTGTCGGCGTTGGCGGCGTCGACCTGGAGCATGAGTTCGCGGCAGCGGCCGCAGGGGGGCAGGATGCCTCGCTTGCCCACGGCGACGATGGCGGCGATGCCCGTCTCGTGACGCTTGAGCATCTCGGCCACGGCGGCGTGCTCGGCGCAGAAGCCGATGCCGCAGGCAAGGTCGATGCAGATGCCGGTGTACACGTTTCCATCGATGGTGCGCAGTGCGGCGGCGACGGCTGCGGCGCTGAAGTCATCTTCAAGGGCGAATTTGCCCTGGAGCGAAGTGGCCGCGTCGATCAGCGCGCGATGATCAGGTGTGAGACTCATGAGCGGGGGGTCTCCGATCAATCGTTATCGACCAGATCGGCGGCCGAATTCACTTCCCGATCGTTGGCGGGAGGTTGATCACACCCTGGCGATCATCTTGTAGCCCGTCATCGCGGCGAAGACGATGATGATGGCAATACCCAGGCGCAGGAAGGGGATGGGGATGAACAGGCATCCCAGGCAGACAAGAAAAGTCACGCATCCCCAGATGATGGCGGACATGTTGTCTGAGTCAGCGACCTTCGCCATGACGGCAATGAGGAGGAAGGCGAGGAGAATCTCGAGCATGGTTTGGTCTCCATGTTGGATGACCCATCCGGGCCACAGCTCGCGGCGCTTCGGCGGCCCGCTCAGCCGCCGCCTCGCACCGAGGGTAAGACAAGCAGGACGATCTGCACGAGACTCAGAACCGTCCCCCACGGCAGGTACCACAGCCCTGCGGCAGCGCAGATGAGCATGCCCATCCACGCCCAGGAGTAACCCAGCGCGAAGCAGGCAATCATGACGAGCCACGTGGCGCCGAGGATGAGATGGATCGCCTTCATCAGCGTCGAGCGCGGCTCGATGCCGACGGCTGAGACGACCTTGGACCACGGCCCGAGTTGCCCGGCAAAGCGGCCGGAGCTGGGCGTGACGTAGTCGCCGACGATCAGGGCCCGGCCGCCGTCGAACGCGAGCCAACCGCTTTCGAAGAGCGCCAGTGCGATGATGATCCAGCGGAGCCAGTGCATGGTTTCGATCCCTTCGCAGGACTCTCATGAGGTTAGGCGGCGGTGGAATCGGGATCACGCCGGGGTGATATGCTGAGAGGTGCTTCGCATCCGGCCATGATCGCATGAAAGATGCAGTGTGCTACGTCGAAGGGAGGCCATCGTGGAATTCGATCTCGGGCAGAGCCTGCTTATTCTCGAACGCACGCCGACGGTGCTTCGCGCGCTGCTCTGCGGCCTGCCTGACGCGTGGACGGGGCAGACGTATGGCCCGCAGACATGGACAGCCAAGCAGGTCGTGGGGCATCTCATCTGGGGCGAGCGCACAGATTGGATGCCGCGCGCGAGACACATTATCAAGCACGGCGCTGAGGTCGTGTTCGAACCCTTCGATCGGGAAGGGCACCGCGCGCTGTGCGAGGAGACGTCGCTCGGCGAACTGCTGCGGATCTTCGCCGAGGAGCGCGCGGCCAATCTCGCGGCGTTGCGAGCGCTGCACCTGACGCCTGAATGTCTGGCCCGGGTTGGCTGCCACCCAGCGCTGGGCCCGGTGACGCTGTCTCAGTTGCTTGCCACGTGGACGGTGCACGACCTGCACCACATCGGCCACATCTGCAAAGCCATGGCGTGCCAGTACCGCGGCGAGGTGGGTCCGTGGGAGGCGTACCTATCAATACTCGCGCCGACAAATCCACGGTAGCGCGAGAGAAAAACGACCACCGGCCGGGAGCAAGCTCCCGGCCGGTGGGTTGGTCAGCGATAGTCAGTCGGTCTCGATCGCTTAGTGGTCGCCATCGGTGGGGACATCAGCGATCTCGACGACGTTCTGTTCACCGTCGCCGGTCTTGACCGTTTCGCGCTTCGCCATGACAGGCGTCGTGGAAGGATCGGGGACCTGGAAGGTGGTCTGGAAGTTCATCGTGGACTTGCGGAGTTCCGCAAGGCGCTGATCCCAGTTCTTCATCGCAGCCATCTGCAGTTCCTGCTGCTGGGCACGCAGGGCGGCGAGGCGCTGCTGCGACTCGGCGCGAGTGGCTTCCGCCTGAGCCAGGGTCTGCTCGAGGTTCTTCTGGCGGAAGGTCTCGGTGCGGTACAGGTCGGCGGCGTCCTTGACTCGCGCGGAATCAACCTGGACGAGGCGGGCGCCGAACTGGGCGCGGACGGCCTCTTCCTGCGCCAGGGCGGTCTTGCGATCCGCCTCGACGTGCGCCATGACGATGTCGCGCTCGGCGCGGAGGTGAGCAAACTCAGCCTCGGTCAGGGCGTTGGACTGCTCGCTGTCCGCCTTGGCGGTGGCGACGAGACGCTCGACGTCGGCTTCGCCCTTGACGCGGTTGGCGTAGACGAGATTGCGGTTGCGATCGAGTTCCGCTTCGGCCAGGGACTGCTCAAGAGCGTTCTTGGCGCGGACGCGGGCGATCTCCACTTCGGTGCGCTTGCCGAGCACGTCGGCCCGGACAAGTGCCTCGTCATAGTTCGCCTGGCTGACGATCGTCTGCGATTCGATCGAACGATCGAGCTTGGCGAGTTCGGCCGTGAGCGTGCGGCCCGCGGCGTCGATCTGGGCGTCAAAGAGCGTCGCCAGCGCGGTCTGACTCTGGTTGACGCTGTCGGCCTCAGCCATGAGGCGGTTGAACTCGGCATTGCCGCGCCGCTTGAGGGCGTCGAGCTGAGCCTGCAGTGCGGTGGCCTCGGTCTGACCGTTGCGGGCCGTCATTTCGGACTCGGCCTTGTACTGGTTGCTCTGAGCAACGGCAACGTCGTAGGTGGCCTTGGCCTGGGCGCGAAGGTCCGTCGCCTGGGCGATGGCTTCCTTGCGGAAGGCGCCGGCTTCGACGATCGAACGATCGTGATCAGTCTTGGCGAAGGCGAGTTCCGCTGTGGCCGTGGCGGTCGACTCGGCGTACTTGGCCTTGGCCTGCGACTCGAGAGCCGAGGCGATGGCGTTCTGCTCAGAAGCGATGGCGAGCTGCTGGCTCTTGGCCGCTTCGAGGTTGGTCTTGGTCTGGGCGTACGACGCTTCGAGGGCCAGCGTGTGCGCATCAGCCGTGGCGCGATCCTTCATCACTTCGGCCAGCGATGCGCGGAAGGCGGCGACGTATTCGGGCTCGACGCGCGGCGTCACGGGAGTCACGCCGGGGGCGGCGGGAACCTTGTGCAGATCTTCGGGCTGCGGCGGAGCGGCGTCGGTCTTGCCGGGCACTTCGACGCTGCCTTGCTTCTGCTGCGCGGCGAGTTCATCGATGATCTGGGCCCGGAGGCGAGTCGCCTCTTCGTTGGCCGCGGCGATGATCGCTTTCATCTGCTCTTCGGCGAGTTCCTGCTGGTGCTCGGCCGTTTCGCGCATCGCATTGGCGCGAGCCTCGGCCTCCGCCTTGACAAACTCGGAGCGGGCGACGGACTCGCTGCGGTTGGCTTTGATGCGGATCTTGTCGATCTCGGCGCGGGCGTCCTTGGCCCACGAATTCAGTTCGTCCATGCCGCGCTGGCAGTCGGCCGTGGCGCGTTCGGAGATGACCTGTGCGTCGCCGCGAAGACGGGCAATCTGCGCTTCGGCGCGAGCGAAGTTGGAGTTCGCTTCGACATTGGCGCGCTCGTGGTTGAACTGCGCCTGGGCCCACTTGCTCTCGGCGCTCTTGACCTTAAGGTCGTACTCTTCCTGCGAGGCCTGGGCCATAACGGCGTCGGCGCGGGCGTTGATCTCGGCGGACTGAGCCGTGGCTTCCTGCAGCAGCGAGTTGGCCTTGCTGGCGAGTCGATTGGACTCGGCCTCGCTCTGCTGGAGCACGGTGTCGATGCGGATCTGAAGTTCATCGGCCTGGGCGAGCGTCTGATCGTTGACGGCCTTGGCTTCGACGCGCATGGCGTTGACGGTGGCCTCGGCGCGACTGCGCGTGGCCTTGGCGGTTTCGCGCATGTCGGCGATGGCGGCCTTGGCTTCGGTCTCGGTCGTGGCGCGCATGTTCTGCAGCTTTTCGATGCGAGCATTGGCGCTGATGTACTCAGCCTTGGCGCGCGAGATGACTTCGTCCTGCATCGTCTGGCGCTCCTTGATGAGCGCGTTGACGTGGGCTTCGTTGCGAGCGGCGTTGGATTCGATTTCCTTCTGCTTCGCAGCCATGTCGGCGAAGATGCGATTCTGCTCGGCCTCGTACTGCTGCTCGAGTTTCTGCGCCTGGGCCATGGCGATCTGTTCGCGCGAGGCGGCGTCCTGCTTTCGCGCCTGGAGCCGTGCGGTGCCGTCGCGCTGGGCGGCCTGCTGCTGCAAGGCGGTGGCGTCCGCGTCGGCGAGCGTGCGCTCGACGTTTGCCATGCCGATCTTCGCTTCGCTCACGTAGTTGTCAGGCAACTGGTACTGCTTGGAGGCGGTGGAGATGTAGGACCGCGTCTCCTGCACCCGACCATTGGGCGTGCTGACATTGATAAGCGGCTTGCGGCTGGCCGTTTCCGTTGACGTGCAGCCCGTGGGCATCGTGACTCCGACCACCGCGACGAGGGCGGCGGTGACCAGCGTCTTGCTGGCGCCCTTCAGTTGATTCGTGCGTTCGTTCGACATCGCTGACCTCCCGTTATCGAGTCATTCCTCTGTTGGAATCCATCCAGCCCAGCCGATGCCGGGCGCGCATTGAACCATGTCGGACGTTGGATGGGGCATCATGAGCGCAAGCGTCGATAACTGGGAAGCGGAAGGCGTGAATTTGGCGGGTGCGATAATGACCCGCTTTCATCAATGACAATCGTGGTCGAGCACGGCCCGCCAGCTCCGGTTAAACCGCACTCCAGTCGCCGCAATGCAAGGTCCCGGGCCATCACCGCCCGGGTCCGCAGAGCGTGTCTCAGACTCTACCGCCGGTTAGAGCCGGTCGGTGTTGGTCGTCCGGCAGGTGCTTGCGTCAATGGCCTGCACGTATCGGCCGCAGGCATTCGTTGGTGCGTTGAGGTTGATTGATGCAACCCCGTTGCCATTGGCGCGGATTGTGCGGAAAAGCTGTGCCGAGGCGTTCAGGCCAAGCGTGGTTCCGGCGCATGGATTGCCGTTGGGAATGCGCACGGAGCCTGGGCCTCCTGCGTGCACGATGCCGACATTGCCGCGCGGCGTGGCGTTGGTGATGCTGATGGTGATGGCGCCGGGGCAGTTGCCGGTGATGGTCAGTGTCGGTGTCGCAACTGGATCGACGACCAGGCCGAACATCCCCATGCTCAGCGCGCTGACCCAGTAGGTGCCGTCGGCATCGAAGATGGACTGGGTGATCTGCCAATGCGGCTGGGGCGATTGGCCATAGCGATGCACCTCCCAGTTGGCGGGGTCTGCGATGTCGCCGCGCACGATGGCGATGCCCGAGGCGTTGGCGCTGTCGGCGGCGGCGATACCCATCACGCCGTCGGATCGAATATCGATGCTGGAGACGGAAATCGCCGGAAGCGGCAGGGTCTCCGAGCGATACAGTGCAAACTGCTGTCCGTCGAAGCGCACGATGCCTTCCGGCGTGGCGAACCAGAGCACGTCATCTGGCCCGATGGCCATGTCATTGATGCCGCCAAGGTCGAAGAAGTAGTCGCGGTATGGCAAGGTGACTTGTGACCACGCGGCTCCATCCCACTTGTGGATGTCGAACCACGCGGCGATCCATACGTTGCCCAGCGAGTCGGCCTGCATGCCCGGCAATCCAAGCACGGCATAGGGTTGCACTGGTTCGCGCACCCACATCGTTCCGTTGAAGCGGTAGATCGAGCCGTACTCTTCGGCGGAGAAGAGATTGCCATGCATGTCCTGGGCGAAGTACTGCCACATGCCCACGCCCATGCCCTGGTTGTTCTGCCAGTTCCAGAAGCCGGTGAACTGGCCGGTCTCAGGAATCCAGCGGGCGATGCCGTTGCCGCCCATCCAGCCCACGCCGTTGCGGTCCAAATAGAAGGCGCCCATCGGCTCATTACCAGCGAAGGGGTATGGTTCGGCCCCTGCGTTGTGGGCGCCCCAGTTGCGCCACTTCTGCCCGTCGAATCGCGACAGTCCCGCTTCGCCGGTCGCGAGCCAGAGATTGCCGCGCGGATCGAGATTGAATCGATCGACCCAGAACCATGGCATGCCGGTGTTGTATGAGTTGTAGTCGCGCACCCATGATCCGTCGTTGCGGAAGTGGCCAACAGCTCCGATCGTCTGGACCCAGACGTCGTTGCTGACAGGGTCGGGTTCGAGATTGAAGATGATGTTCAGGCCACTGAGGAACAGCTGCCAGTTCCCGCCCGAGTTGTTCGTGCGAATGACTTGCCCGCCCCAGTTGCCGACGTAGAACCAGCCGTCATCGTCGACGCCGAAGCAGGTGATGGTGGTGGTTACAAACGGTGTGTTGGCGCTGCTGTATTCAGTAAAGCTCTGGCCGTCGTACTTGTAGAAGGAATAGGCCAGTCCGCCCGTCAGCAGCCAGATGTTGCCGTTGAGGTCCTCGGCGAATCGCTTGAAGTTGGTCAGGTTCGCCCCCAGCAGCCGCCACGTCTGGCCGTCGTACATCGCCACGCCGGGCAGCGTTGCATTGCCGACCCAGACTCGATCGTGACTGTCGACAAAGACGCTGGACAGCGACCGCCACGGATCGGGCCAAGGCAGTTCCGTCGGAACGGCGAACTTGCGCCATGTGTTGTTCGCAGGATTGAACTCGAAGATCGCGGCGTTCTGATTCTGGACGTTGCTGTTGTTGAGCCAGATGTGGCCGCGACTGTCGATCTCGACGCTGCCGACGTTGTTGTGCAGCAGCGGTGAATTGCCTGTGTTATAGATGGTCCAGTTTGGGTCGTCCTTGCGGACGAGTCCTTCGCTGGTTCCCATCCAGGCGACGCCGTTGGCGTCAAACTCGATGTCGCGGACGTACTCGGCCGGCTCTGGCGAGTCGACGTTGGAATAGGTCGTCCAGGCCTGATTGGACTGATTGAGAATGCCGATGCCGCCCTCGCCCCAGAACGGCCAGCGCGCGCTGACCCAGAGCGAGTGATCCGGCGCCAGGCGAAGGGTCTGCATCTCCTCGCCGGGAATGCCGCTGTTGCTCGGACGGCTGAGTTTCCACTCGGGAGTCTGAGCAAACGCGCCGGACAGGGTCACAAGTGAAAATCCGATTGGAAGTATGAAGCGTGTGAATCGAGACACGTTGCCTGTCCTCTCTTCTAGCGAACAACTTCAGTGACGAGCGGAGTCGTGCGGTTGTTTTCCGCTCCCTGGAACCACACGGTGCGGCCCGTAGCTGACGTTGGAACGCGAACCGACTTCTGGAACGCGCCTTGCGCGCTAGCGCGGCCAGAGGTCAATAGCACGGGTTGCCGGAGGTCCAGCGTCACGTTCAACTGCGGCACGAAGGTCGAGCCGACGCCGCGCAGGCTGTAGACGATGTACTGGCTGGCCAGTGGCGTTGCGTTGCTGATGGAGAACGTCGCGTTGGATCCGCCGACCAGGTTTGAAACGGCCAGTGCATAGGGGCGAATGGGGGTGAGCAGAACCGACCCCGCCTCGTTGGTCTGCTGATTCGAAGCGAAGACGACCATCTGCTGCGCGTTATTGATGGTGACGCCTGTGTTGATGACGTACCAGTGCCCGATGGGGGCGTCGATGAGTGGTTCGATGTCATAGGTGCCCACGCTCTCGAAGCGGACGGCGGGCGCAACATTCAGTCGCATGACGACGTCGCCGAGATCGTTCAGATCTGTGACGCCATTGCCGCTGCCGCATTGCGAGAGGATTTCCCAACCGACGCCGTCCGTGTAGCGGGCCGCGAGGCGGTCGCAATTGCCGCCGCTGTTGAGGATCGCCAGACCGCCCACCTGGTTGCGCTCATTGATGTCAGCGGCGGTGGTGGCCAGATAGGACCCCGGCGGCTTGCCGAGGTCTTCGGCGACCATCGTGTTGAGGTCCAGGCGCTTCACGGTGAAGGAGTGATCGACGAGCATGCGGCGGTCGTTGACATCGGCGGGGTCGAACACGCCGGTCGATGAGAGATCAACTCCGTTGCTCCCTGCGTGAAAGAGCATGGGGCGGCGGTAGGTGCCGTCAAAAGAATAACCAACGATGTCGCCGACGTTGTTGAGAGCGGTGGCGAGGCTCGCGACCTCTCCCTGAAGGCCGCTCAAGAATTCGACGGTGTATCCGCCCTGGCCATCCGGCGTCCACAGCGCCGCTTTGCCTCCAAACTCGACCGTCGAATTTGGTCCGATGGCGCCGACGATCTCGCCCAGTTCGTTGACGTCGTTGGCCACGCTGCTCTGCATGCCTTGCGGAATGGGGAGCAGCCTGAACGTTGGGTCGGCAACCCAGGCACGTTGCCCGCTGGTTGTGTCGATGCCAACCACGACGGCGGATTCATTCATCGCCAGCGCGCGGCCAGGTCCAATGTACGTTGGCTCGTACCGAGGAGGGCTTGCATCCAACGATGCAGTCAAGATCAGACACGACGCAACCGACCCGATAAGCAAACTCTGAGTACGCACGTTTGATCCTCCTTGTGTAACGATGTCGCACCGCCTGCCGACTGCTTGCGGGGAATTCACCCTGATTACTCAGGGTCAATCCCGGTCAGGCGGGATCTACTGGACCACTTGACTGACGACCGGCGTGACTTGATTGATTTCAGCGCCCTGGAACCACACGGTGCGTCCAGTGGCGGAGCCTGGTACATGTACGACTCTCTGCAGCGTGCCTTGACCATCAGCGCGACCGGAGATCAACAGCGCCGGCCGCCTGAGATCGAGTGTGACGTTCAGTTGCGGCACAAACGTCGAGCCAGGCCCACGGAGGCTGTAGACGATGTACTGTTGACGGTTAGGTGTGGCGCCGGTAAGCGTGAAAGTGGCATCGCTTCCGCCGACGAGATTGGCCACCGCCAGTGCATACGAACTGCGTTCACCGGTGTGCAGGGCATAGACATACGAGTGACCCACGCCGCTGCCCACAAAGCGGGTTGTGAGGTAGGCGGTCCGACTGTCTGTGGAGAAAGCAGCGCTGCAGAAGGTCGTCACGATCTGAGCCAATCCCTGCTCAGGCGCGAGTTCGAGTTCCCAGAGCAGATCGCCCGTGGCGGGGTGGTAGCCGCGCACCCAGCCGTTCAATACGCCGTCGAGTTGCCGCGTGCCGGTGCCGATGAGGACGGAGTTGTCCGGTGCGACGGAGAGCGTGTCGAGCTGGTAGCCGCTTTCGTACCCGCGCACCCAGCGCGTTGAACCGTTCGGATGTACGGCCCAGAGATCGATACCCGCCCAGTCACCCGAGTAGATGACGCCGTCCGGGCCGACCGCGGGATCGGCGACGATGGAAGCGCCGGAGGGATGGAGCAGTTGCCAGTCCACGGTGCCGTCCTGGCGCACGGCCATCAGGCCCGTCTGGCCATATCGAAAGATGAGGCGGCCGTCGTTCATCAGGCGCGGGAACGATGTGGCGGGGATCTCCCATCCGCCGCTGCCGCTGTAGCCGACCTGGTTGCCCGTGAAACTGAAGGCGTAGGTGACCGCGCCGCTGCCGCGGAGAAAGTCCATGCCCGCGAAGAACCGCGCGTTGCCGAATACGATGTCCGAGTTGCTCAAGTCGGCTTCGCGGATTTCCGGTGCGCCCCGATTGGACCAGCGCAAGTTGCCGCCGGCATCGAGGCAAAACGCACCGAGCCCGTTGCCCGCGCGGATTTCCTGCACGGCATAGACGCGGCCGTCCGGGCCGATGTTCGGGCCCGCGTGCAGCACGCCGGTTGTGGGCGGGGCGTATTGCCAGCGGAGTGTGCCGTTGGGATTCACCGCAGCCACGCCATCAACACCGATGGTGTGCGTGGAGGTGTAGATGGCGCCATCGGGACCGAAGGTGATCGGTCGTCCGCCGCCAGGACCGGCGAGGGACCAGTTCAAGTCGCCCGCCCGCGTGAGTGAATAGAGATGTTCGCGATCAGTTGCGTACACGGTGCCGTCGTCGCTGATGCCGACAAACGCACCGGGCAGACTGGAGGGCAACTCATATCTCCATGCGATGCGATCATCGGGTTGCGCCAGGGCAAAGTGAGCGGCACCGACGAGAGAAACACAGGCCACGCTGAGAAGGGGAAAGCGGTTCATGAGTCGAAGCCTTTCATTGGCGAGCCGGTGGAAGCGCCGGGGGCTAGCGGACTGTTCCGCGGATGACCGCCGTCGTGCGACCCGTCTCCGCGCCCTGAAACCAGACGGTGCGCCCCGTCGCGGCCTGCGGCACGTGCACTGATGTTTCAAACACTCCGTCTGCGTTCGAGCGACCCGACGTCAGCAGCGAAGGGCTTGCCAGATCAAGCGTGACGTTGAGTTGCGGTACAAAGGTCGACCCCGGCCCGCGCAGGCTGTAGACGATGTATTGCGGGCGATTTGGAGTAGCGCCGCTGATGGTGAACGTGGCGTTGCCGCCGCCGACGAGGTTCTGCACCGCCAGCGCGTAGACGTTGCCGGCGAGCGAGTCGTATCTGGTCACGGTGATGTCCCGCGCCCCGGTGTTGACGTTGTACGCTCCGCCGCCGATGAGCAGGTTCTGAAGTGCATCGAGGCGAAGGATCCCGGCGCCGACGCTTTCGTTGGCGTTTCCGTCGATGACGCCGCGCGTGGTTTCCAGCCCCGTGGCGGAATCAAGCACGAAGAGGATCATGTCGCTGCTGTAAGGCGCACTGCTCGTGGAGCCCGCCAGAAAGATGTTTCCGGCGCTGTCGCCCACGATGCCGCCGGGGGCGTCGAAGCACCCGACGCAGTTCGCGCCGTAGAGGTGCGACCACTGCTGGGCGCCGGTCGCTGCGTCGAGCTTGACGGTGTAGAATTTGTCGTTTGAGTTGCTGCGATCTCCGTCCGGATCGACGCTGCCGGTGACGTAGACGCCGCCTGCGTTGTCGATGGCGAGGCCGCGCTGGCTGTTGCGGTAGTCTCGTCCGCTGTAGTCTTGCCAGAGAAGTTGACCGTCGCTTCCGCGCAGGCGAATGGTGCCGTAGCGGTTGTTGCCCTCGAGGGCGAGCGCGGTGCCGGAGACGAAGATGTCGCCGCCGGCGCCAATCTCCATGTTATTGGGGAAGTCATCGCCGTTGAGGCCCCAGTACTTCTCCCAGATCGTTGCGCCGGTATCCGGGTTGTACTTGATGATGACGTAGTCGGAGTGAAGCGAGTTCATCACGCCGTCAATCATGGCGACCAGATCCCCGTTGGGATCCAGCATGATCTTCTGGAGATGATCCTGGGAGTATGGTCCGAAGGCGGGGCCGTCCCACGTCTTGCGCCAGCGCAGGCCGCCGTTGGGATTGAAACTGAGCACGAAGACATCGGAGCCGTCTCCGTTGGTGCCGCCGCCGACGTAGATATTCCCCTGTGCGTCCACGGCAATCGACGCGCCCGCCTCGGAGTAGCCCGGATCGCTGGTGTACTCAATCGTGCGCCGCAGCGTGCCGTCCGTTGCGGCGTAGTTGAGCACGAGCACCTTGGCGCGGCTGGTGGGGCCGGGCGTGTTGCCGCAGACCCAGACGCTGCCGTCGGGTCCAAGCGTGATGCCGCGCGCCTGATCGTGCCACTGCTGGACTCCATCGAAGACCTTGGCCCACAGGAGTGAGCCGTCGGCTGCGTAGGCCGCGGTCGTGATGTCGTTGTTGCCCGAGGAGCCGCTGGTCCCGGTGACGTACGTCACGCCCGAGGGATCAACGACCATGCCGCCAAGCCCCGCCGAAAGCGATGACCCCACCGGCAGGCGAGCGATCCAGGCCGGGACCAGATCCGCCAGCAGGCTGGTTCCGGTGGCAAGCACGGTCGCGGTGGCGGCGATCAGTGCGAGAACGGGTCGGGTGTCGAGTCTCATCGCATACTCCTCTATGGCGAATCACGTTGGTTGAAATGCGGCGCGACGACCGCGGTCGCAAATGGCACTGCAAAGGCCGTGCCACCTCCCACATCTTGTCGGAGACAGGTACGAGAAGCAGGCGGTTTCCGGGTGGGAACGCCGGTTTCGTGCGTGAATTGAACCTGCGCTGTGAAGTTTTCCGTGCGCCGGAGGCGAGGCGTGGCAGCGAGCCGCTGCTGCTGGTGAAACCTTTCGCCAGCCCCGGCAGCGACGGAATCGACGCGGCTCGGGACTACGCTTTGCTTCCGTCGCTTGCTCCGGATGCCGCCTTGCCTGATAACCGCCACACTCCGTCCAGCTCCAGCCCAGTCGCGTCAGTTGACCTCACCGGGCCGTGGTGCATCCGCGCTGATCCCGGCTATGTCGGGCTGGCCGAGACGTGGTGGAACGAGCCGCTGCGCCAGCCGCCGTGGAAGCCGGTGCAAGTACCCGGCGCGTGGCAGCGCGATCTCGGCGTTGATTTTCACACCGTCGCGTGGTATCGCCGCAAGGTCGTGGTGCCTGCCGACTGGAGCTGGAGTCGCACACTGCTGCAGTTTGAGGCCGTGGCGACGGATGCGACGGTGTGGGTCAGCGGTGTGCGCGTGGGATCACACTGCGGCGACTTCGTGCCCTTCGAACTCGATATCACTGCGCGCGTTGCGGCCGGAGAAGAAATCGACATCCTCATTCGCGTCGACGAGGTGACCGGGCACATCACCAAGGGCTTCCACGACATGCTCAGCCTGCACCACGGCGGCATCTGGCAGCCGCTGCGACTCATCGGCTGTGGATCGCGGCATGCGCGACCCGATGGGATTGCCGTTCTCGCCGATCCGAAATCGGGCGAAGTGCGCGTGACGATCGAACTCGACGCCCCGGCGACCGGCGAGGGAACGGCACGCATCGCAGTTGTGGATGCTGGAAAAGTGGAAGTTCAGATCCGCAAGGGTGATGCCACAGTGAGTGGCGTGGTGCGCGTGAAACAGCCTCGCCTCTGGTCGCCGGCCAAGCCTGTGCTGTATGACGCGCGCGTCGAACTGATCGACGAGCACGGGCAGGTGGATGCACATCACGTCCGCTTCGGCTTCCGCGATCTGCGCATCGAAGGCACGCGCATCGTTCTCAACGGTTCGCCGCTGCACGTGCGCGGCGTATTGCACTGGGGACATGAGCCGCAGCACATGGCTCCGGCGCCCACGCGCGAGCAGGTCCGCGAAGAATTCGAAGTGCTGCTGGCGATGGGCTTCAACTGTGTGTGCCTGTGCATGTGGTATCCGCCGCGGTGGTACTTCGATCTCGCTGACGAGATGGGGATGCTCATCTGGCAGGAACATCCGAACTGGCATGCGCCGATGGATGATCACTACCTTCCGGAGTACCGGCGGCTCTATGAGGCGTTCCTGCGCCGCGACCGCAACCACCCGTGTGTGCTCATCGTCAGCGCCACGTGTGAACATCCATGCTTCAACCCTGCACTGGCGAAGTGGTGGTGGGAGACGGCCCGGCAGATGCTGCCGGGCGTGCTCCTGCAGGTGCAGACCGCCAGTTTCGCGTGGGCCGATGCCGAGCGCACCGATCTGCACGATGAGCACACCTATGACAACAACAACCGCTGGGTGAATTACCTTGCAGACCTGCAGGACACGCTGGCGACGCTCGATGTCAAGCCCTTTGTCATGGGCGAGACGATCACGTTTTCCTCATGGCCTGATTTTGAGGCGATCGCACGACAAATCGGCGGGGAGCGCCCGTGGTGGTTGCCGGCGGCGTTTGAGAGCGGGCGGCGCTTCGAGCGCGAGATGCTCAGTCGGTTCGGTCGTGAAGTTATCGAGCGATTCCGCAGGCAGAGCGATCGCCATCATCTGCTCGGCCGCCAGTTCCAGATCGAACGCTTTCGCGAGTATCCCAATCACGGCGGGGTCGTGATGAACCACCTGCGCGATGTCGCGGTGTGCACCTGCGGGTTTAAGGATGATCTCGATCGCTGGCGATTCTCGCCCGAGCAGACACGCGGCTGGCTGGCCGATGCACCACTGATCCTCCGCACGCCGGAGCATCGACGGTCGTTCGTCGCGAGGACGAATGATCGCGTGGAGGTAATGCTCTCCAACTTTGGTCCGACTGCGTTTGACGGGAAGGTGCAATTGCGCATCGGCGAGGGAGAGGATGCGACGCCCACGTTCATCGAACGTGGGCTTCGTTGTGCTCCGGGAGACGTGTCGCACGCCGAGTTCGATGTGCAGTGGCCGAGCCTCGATGGGGCGCAGCCTCGCCGCGTGCGGATCGAAGCGAGCGCCGAGGGATTGCCGACCAACGCGTGGGATGTGTGGATCGTGCCGGGAGCGCAGCCCGCGCCGGCCGGCGCGTATCGCCTCGACGGCCGGCCCTTTGACGCGGCCGACGGCGAGCCCGATGAACTCGAACGCGGCTACTCGCGCGGCTTTGGCCTGCCAGTGAAGCGATGGGTCAATCGCCTGCCCGATCCGGCACGCCTGGCGCCTCATCTGCTCGCGTGGAGGCACGATCAACCGATCCCGACCGACGCGCGAACGATCCTCACCCACAAACTCACCGCGCCGCTGCTTGCTTTTCTCAGCGCCGGCGGCCGCGTCGTGCTGCTCGCTTCGAAAACCCGCGGGGGCCTGGGGACCAACTACGAATGGCTCTTTGGCCAGTGCCCACTGGTCATCGAAGAGGCTCCTCTGCAGGCGGGCGACAGCGAGTGGATCGTCGATCTGCTCGGCATGGATCTCACGCGCACCTACGCCCGGCTCATTCCCGTCGAAGATCTAGGCCTTGTTGACTGCATCGAACCGATCGTGCGCTGTGTGTACACACACGACCAGCGCCGGCCGCGACTGTTTGACATGCTCTTCCACACGCGAGTGGGTCAGGGGTTGCTGACGGTGAGCAGTCTCGACCACAGCGACCCGGCGGGGCGCTATCTGCTGGAGCGGCTGATTGGTGAAGGTGAAATCGACTGTCGCGCGGCGTGCGATGTCGATGCGTTGCGGCGGTTTGTGGTGTGAAGGCAACCAGTCCGACGCGCCAGCGAGGAGTGACCTTCGCGTCGCAAAGTGGTCAGTAATCCTCGCCTGCGCTTCGGACTAGTGTCGTGTGTTTTTGTGTGAGGCAGTCGGATGATGGAACGCACGGTCGTCCCAATAGACTGGCCGGTCAAGCCGTGGCCGGTCTATCCCATCCTCTGTGCGATCATCTTTACTGCATTTGCGGTCTTCGCCGCAGCCACACCCTTCATGCATCGAGCGTCTGGGAACATCAGTCTTCGAGATGCATCGTTTGTCGCTCTGATCACTGGCGGACTGGCCGTCATGAACATACGCAAGGTCTGGAAGATCCGATCGCAGTTTGGCGACCAGGCGAATCGCGGAGCTCATACAGGACCGGATTTGGACGTGCTGAGCGCATCCATTGAGGACTACCTGCGTCGACGCCGGGCGTACGACCCGATGGGGCTCCTATCGCGGCGTCGAGTTTCCTGGGATTCACTGTGCGCGCACCTCTGTCAGGCGGGGCTCGCTCCTCCCCGTACGGTTGTGGATCGACGCGCTGGCGAACGGTACCACTCCGATGAGGGAGTACCCGGTTACTTCGTCGAGGCTGAGGAAATACCGATCCTCGGCATGGATCAGGCCCTTGCACTTCTGGGGCTTGTGCTGATCATCGCAGTTCTCGGCGCCGGTGCGCTCGGCTGGTGGTCCCAGATGAACACGTGGATGAACGCCGGTCTGGTTGTTGTGCTGGGGATGATGGCCGGGATGATTCTCACCGCGTTTCGTTCATTCGTAGTCTCCACCGGCCGCGGCCTGGGGCGTCCGCTAGCGGTTCTCGCCTCGCCGGGCGTTCTCGATGACCAGCGCGGAAAGAAGTGGGTGGCTGGCGAAGCCACTATGTTTGTTTGCATGAATGGAGCCCAGGTGCAGGTTGTCGTGCTTGGGCCCGCGGGTTGGCTGTCGTTTACGTTCAACGGCACCTCCGGTGGTGACTTCATCGCCCTCTGGCAGCGATGGAATCATCCGCATCCGCGGCCGGAGCTCGTGTGATTCGTGCGCGTGGTTTGAGCCAGTGACGACGTTTGTATCGTTGGGCCGCGACGCATGCGTCGCTGCTAAACGAGCGCCCTTCGCGCGACAGATCAGCGTTTAATCGCGTTCGATCGCCGGCAATCCCTTCGCCGCGCGATCGCGATCGATGATCGCGTGCACATCCGCGGCGGCCCTGTCCAGCGCGGCCTTCGGATCGACCCCATCGCGCACCGCGGCGACCAGCGCGTTGGTGATCGCCGTCTGCAGATCCATCTGGTAGCGGGCGGCTTCGACGAACCCCGGGCGATCGCCCGTTTGAGGATCCGGCGTGATCGCGTATTCCAGCCACCGGGCCCGCAGAGGATACTGCTCGCGGCTCATCGGCGGCACGCGCACCACGCCATCATCGGTGGCCAGTCCATTGGTCGAGCGGAACGCCTCAGACTGCACGACACTGATCCGCGCCGGCGGCGCGACGCGCAACGCATTCCAGTAGCGCAGCGACTGCTGCTCACTGGTCATCCACTTGATCATCTCCCACGCCTTGCGCGGGCTTTCGCTGTGGCTGCTGATCCCCCAGAGGACGCTGCCGCTCACCACGGCTCGGTCCTTGCCATGCGGCAGCGGCGCGATGGCGTAATCAAGTTCAGGATTGTCGAGCTCAAGATTGGGCGCCCGCCACGAACCATCGAGGAGCATCGCCAGCGAACCGATCTTGAAGAGCTGGGCCGGGCTCGCCGCCGAGTCTGCCAGGCCGATGGCCTTGATCGGCGCATCATCGGGAATGATCGAGACAAGGTAGGTCAGCGCCTCGACACCCTGCGGCGAGTTGATCAACGTCGTAGTGGCGGATTGATCCCAGCACGTGCCGCCCGCCTGATGCAGAAACGCCATGAAGGGCCACGCCCACAGGTCGAACATGATCCCATACTGCACGGTGCGGCCGCGATCGTCTTTGGTCGTGAGCAACTCAGCCGCGTTTGCAAGATCCTCCCAGGTCCATTCGCTGTTTGGATAGTCGACGTGTTGATCAGGATGGGCCGCGTTCCACGCATCGAATATCGCGCGGTTGTAGTAGAGGCCGTATTGCGCGTTGTCGGAAGGCAGAGCATAGATCTCATCGCCGAGCACGAGTTGCCGCCAGATCTGCGGGAAGTAGTCGGCGATCTCAGCCTCACTCAGCCCGACCTGTGGATCGTGGATGAACTGGTTAAGCGGCGTGAGCATGCCCTTGTCGACAAAGGCATGGTAGTAGTCAATGCCCACTCGCATGACATCAGCGCCGCGACCCTGCACGTGCCACGCGTTGTACTTCTCGATGATCTGCGCGTGTCGCTGGTAGCGCACGGTCCAGCCAGGGTTGAGATCCTCAAAGCCGCGCGCGTAGCCATCGCGAAAGAGGCGATCCTCAAAGGGCATGCCCCACACCGCCATGATGAGCGTGTTGGGCTGCACCGGCAGAGCCGCAGGCGGAATGAGCACGATCAGCGTGCTGATGAGAATCGCGAGGATGATGCCAGTGGCGAGTTTCATCTTTACCGAGCTATCGGGAGTCCTTCAATCACCACCAAGGGCACGAAGACACAAAGCGGGCACGAAGCAATCGCACCGGACGACAGCGCGCGAGATGCTGAGGGCATTGATAACCGGAATCTGACATTGAATTCATTAATCCGTCCTCCGCATCGCCTTGGTGACTCCCTTGTGCCTTGGTGCTCTTCGTGGTGAACACTCTGGTTTCGACTGCAAGCTGCTCCGAACTACCCCTTGATCCCCGTCAGTGTGATGCCTTCGACAAACGCGCGCTGGAAGAGCAGGAAGATGACGATCAGCGGCAGCGTGATGATCGTCGCCGCCGCCATCTGCACCGGCCACGAGTCGGTGTAGTACTGATTCGAAAGCGACGCAACCGCCAGCGGCAGCGTGGCGAGATCGTTGCTGTCGATCACGATCAGCGGCCAGAAGAATGAATTCCACGAGGCGATGAAAGTGAAAATCGCCAGCGCCGCCAGGGCCGGCTTGATCGACGGCACGATGATGTACGCGAAGATCTCAAAGTCGCTGAACCCGTCGATGCGCCCGGCGTCGAGCAGCTCGTCGGGCACGGAGGTAATCGCCTGCCGCATGTAAAAGATGCCGAACGCACTGGCCAGGAAGGGCACGATGAGCGCCTGGTAGTTGTCCACATACCCGAGCCAGCCGCAGATGACATAGGCAAAGATGAACGACACCTGCACCGGCAGCATCATGACCAGCAGCAGCATCGTGAAGGCTGACTGCCGCCCCGCGAAACGCATCTTTGCCAGCGCGAAACCGGCCAGCGCATTGTGAATCCCGGCCAGTACGGTGACGACGACGGCGACGATGGTGCTGTTGATGTAG
The DNA here is from genome assembly GCA_040255465.1 of Planctomycetaceae bacterium. Taxonomy (GTDB): domain Bacteria; phylum Planctomycetota; class Phycisphaerae; order Phycisphaerales; family UBA5793; genus UBA5793. Next base: position 52,491 of record JBDZVA010000004.1, on the reverse strand, counting down.
TACCGCCCGAGGTTGGCCGTGGCCCACGCCTGCGAGTAGTTGCCCCACTGCCACTCCCACGGCCAGCCGGGCGGCAGCAGGGTCGGCGTCGCGCTGATCGCTTCGCCGCGCGTCTTGAGCGAAGTCGTGATCATCCATGCAAAGGGCACGAGCATCGTCAGCGCAATGGCGTACACCGCGATGTGGATCAGCCACTGGCTGAGCGCACTGGGTCGCAGGATGGAATGGCGCTGGCTCATGCGCCCTCCTCCGCCGACCGGCTCATCGAGCGCCACTGGATCGCGGTGATGATGATGGTGAGCAGCAGGATGACCACGCCCAGCGCCGAGGCGTAGCCGAGTCGATTGAGTGTGAACTCGCGGTAGAGGTAGAGGTTGAGGACATCGGTCCAGCCGGTCGCGTTGGTGCCGATCATGACGAGGATGATGTCAAAGACCTGCAGCGCGCCGATCATGCCGGTGATGAGCAGGAAGAAAGTCATCGGCCGCACGCCTGGCCAGGTGATGTGCCACAGAGTCTGCCAGGAGGTCGCGCCGTCCACGGCGGCCGCGTCGTACATCGAACGCGGCACGCCGCCCAGCGCTGCGAGGTAGAGCACGACGCAAAACCCCAGCCCGCGCCAGATCGACACGGTCATGATCGTCGCCAGACCCCACGGGCTGTGGCCCAGCCAGTCGGGCAAAACCTCGCGCTGCAGGCCGAACCATTCGAGAACGTGGTTGAGCAGGCCGGCTGGCGACGGATCGAGCACCCAGCGCCAGATGAAACCGATTGCCACGATCGAGACGATGGTTGGGATGAACAGAACCGTGCGCAGTGTCGTGCGGCCGCGAAACCACTCGGCGTTGAGCGCCGCGGCAACGAGAAACGCCCCGCCGACCGTGATGGGAACCGTCACAATCGCAAACACGAGCGTGTTGCGCAGCGCCGGCCAGAACGGGCCGGCCGCGTTGAGCGCGCGGTAGTTCTCCAGACCGATGAATCGCGGGCTGCCCCCGCCCGACCATTCGAAGAAAGACATGACGATGCCGGCCAGCGAAGGCAGAGCGGTGAAGACCACGATGATCGTGAGCGGGAAGGCGAGGAAAACCCACGCGTTGCGTGACTGGCGGCGACTCATCGCACCGTTGTTGTAGCCAATGGAAAAGCCCGGGCAAGGCCTTGCCCGGGCTTTGAGTGGATCGACGCGTTGCACGCGGCGTTACGGAATCCGCGCCACGTTGCTCGTGTTGCAGGAACCCGATTCAACGAGTTGCAGGTAGTGGCCGCAGGCGCCGGTGCCGGCCTGGCCGTTGACGCTGCCTGAGCCGTTGCCGGTGCCGACGGTGTTGACCAGTCGCACGCTGCCCTGGAGGCCAAGTTGCGTTCCCTGGCAGGCGCCGCTGGGAATGGTCGTCGTGCCCTGATTGTTGCCGAAGACGATGCCCTGCTGACGGCTGGGCGTGGCGTTGCTCCAAGCGACGCTCACGGTGCCGGGGCAGCGCCCGGTGACGCGAAGCGTATAGCGAGAGCCGCCGCCGGCCCGGAACTCGGCGCCGAGGATGTTGGGCGCGATGCCATTGATGGTCAGCGTCTGCATTTGAGCGCCGCTGGTGGAGTACTGGTAGATGCGGCCGGAGGTGCCGAAAGCGCCGGTGAGCCAGAGGGTGTCGTCGGCGGAGTCCCAGGCAATGCCGTAGCCGCCGCCACTCTGAAGGCCCACGGGGAACTCGGAGAGCAGGTTGCCGTTGAGATCGAACTGTTGGACGCGGTCACTGCCGCCGCTGTTGTTGCTGATCCACAGGCAGTTGCGGGTCGAGTCATAGGTGATGCCGCTGCTGCGATTGGCGGGAACGAAGAGCACCTGCAGGTTCTGCCAGTCGGCGTCGCCCTGCACCACGGCAAAGTTGGTGGCGAAGTCGTTATGGGCCACGCTCCAGTTGTGCACGCCGTCCGTCGCCCCGTCATACAGGCTGGCAAATCCAGGATTGACATACGATCCGCTCAGCGGCGCGCCGTTCAGGTCGTATTCGCGACCGTTGGCTCCGGAGTCCTGTCCGATGCACTTGATGCTGCCTTGCACAACCAGGCCCGGGCCGTCGCTCGTGCCTGATCGATTGAACTGTCTGACGATCGTGCCGTTTTGCACGACGAATGTCTGGGGGGTGTCCCAACTGGTCAGGTAAAGTTCGCTCGTCTGTGCAAGCGCCGAGCCACAGGTCAGCGCCGCAACCGCCCCAATCGCCGTGGCGGACAATCCGTTGTTTCTTCTGGATCGCATGGTTCTCTCCCTCTTCGTTGTTGCTCTGGGTGAGCCGGCGCAGAACGAGAGCGCCGGACCTTCTCGATCACGTATCAAGCTTCAAGTATGCTCGGCACTGGATCTTGTTGCAAGGAAAACAATCAGAAAACAGTGTTGGATTCCCTGGGTCGGCCTTTGTTCGCCCCCAGGGTCACTGCGCTGATGAATGGGTGATTCGCCCGAGCGGGTGGGTCTGGCGAGTCACGTCAGGATGTGGCATAGTGGCGCAACCGACACTGCGCCGGAACCAAACTGGCCGCGTTCGCCTGCCACGCTTCCAGAGCAGCATCATTTGCTCGTTCCAGACCATGACGGGAGTGGGGCCCAATGCCACCTGAAGCGGCCGGGGGGAGCGATGAGCCGTTTGCAGCCCGTTCGGCAACTCGCACCAGACCAACCAGGTCTCTGTCCGCGTTCAGCCGTGATGCGATTTCAGAATTGACTGATCCCCCGAGGCCCATGTTCGTTGAACATGGGCTTCGGCCCTTTTTCTGAATGGCGCCCATCGCGCGGCCCGATAACACCCCAGATGACCAGGGCTTCCGGACGCGAGCCGGTGATTCTCGAATCAGACGGTGGGGGTGGTGGGTCCGCCCGCGCCCTTGCCGCTGCGCTCGCGGCAGATGATCTCGATCGCGCCGACGCGATCGCCGCCTCGCTCGGCCCGCTCAATGAACTTGATGCGCCGGGATTGCAGGCGGTTGCAGCCCTGCATCTCAAACGTCGACGCTGGCGGCGGGCGGCGGCCGCGCTTCGGTCCATGGAATCGCACGACGACGGCACCCGCATGCAGTTGCTGCTCGCCGGCAACTTTGCCGTGGCCGAGGAGCATCACCCGGGGCTTTGCCAAGTGCTGCTGTCTTCGGACTCCGCAGACTCAGTTTGCCGACCCGTCCTCTCCAAGTCCGGCGAGGTCACGATCGCGCAGACCTCGTCCGACGGGACCACTGTCATTCTGACCCCCGGCGGCGAGCCGCATGAAGCCACGCCGCAGATCCTTGAGGGTCTGCGCGAGGACCTCAAACGGGGCCGCTGCCTCGTGCTGTGCGGCGTGGGCGATGGATACCTGCTGAACCATTTGGCGAATCATCCGCCCGATCTGCTGCTGGGGCAGCAGCAGTGCATTCACATCATCGAACCTCACGCTGAAGTGCTGGTGGCGGCGATGATGATCCACGACTGGTCGGAGCCGAACGGTCCGTTTGCCGATCGACGGTTTCAGTGGTGGGTCGGTCCGCAGTGGGCGAGCGAGCTGCACGCGGCACTGGAGTACGATGCCTATCTTCCGCTGCCCGAACGTCCGGTGCGCATGAGCATCGACGGCGAGCAGATCGACGGCGCTCTTCGCGAGGTCATCGCGGCGCTGGCGCGCGGCGACAAACGTGTGGCCGACCGCGTGGCGCGTCGATACCGCAGCCGAAGCGCCGAACGACTGGCGCCGCTCTTTGGTGAGCATCCGCCACGGCAACCGCGTGTCCTGCTTCTCACTACGCGGTTTTCGACGGTCCTGCAGCACTCGACGCGCGATCTGGCGGCGGCGTTCGAGGCGGCGGGCTGGGCGACGCGCACGCCCATCGAACCGAGTCCGTATCATCGCCATTCCCAGCGCAACGTGCTGCGTCACCTCGCCGACTTCCAGCCTGACCTGGTGGTGCAGATTGATCACCTGCGCCACGAGCACCGCGGTCTGTTCCCGCCCGAACTGCCCTTTGTGTGCTGGATTCAGGATGATCTGCCCAATCTGATGAATCGCGCCGCAGGCGAAGCCATCAGCGCGCGGGATTTCATCCTGACCACGACCCAGGCGATCTACGAGCACGACTACGGCTATCCCGCACGGCAGTGCATCTATATGCCAAAAGCGACGCGGCTGCCGGATGTGAAAACCCTTGCGCACTGCGAATCGCCGGACGTGGTCTATGTTTCCAACGCCTCGGCAACGCCGGAGGCGATCACGAAGCAGCTCATCGATGATTGTGCGTCCATGCCGGGCCGCTTCGAACTGATTCCAGCCGTGACGACCGCTCTGACGAACCGATACGCGCGCGGTGAGTGCTGTTTCACACCGTCGGAAATCAGGGCCATGGTGCTCGAAGAAGCCAGCCGGTGCGCGGCGCCACCTCTCCCCGGCGGTGTGGCGGATCGTCTGGCCCTGCGCGTCTTTGCTTCGGTCAACAATGCCCTGTACCGACAGCAGGTGATGGAGTGGGCCGCCCGGATCTGTCGGCGGCTGGGTCTGAGTCTGGGCCTATATGGCGCGGGATGGGAGGATCACCCCACGCTCGGCGAGTTCGCACGAGGGACCGTGCCGTACGGACCCGAACTTGAGTCGCTCACGCGCAGCGCGAAGATCAATCTCCAGGTTGTGCCGTACATGTTCGTTCACCAGCGCTGGCTCGACGGCGTGGCGGCGGGTGGCTTCTTTCTCATCCGCGCCCATCCCATGGACACGCTCGCGGCCGAGGTCGCGGCGTTCATCGACTCCAATCTCGATGCATCGGTCGGCACGCTGGAGGAGGCTTGCGCCGCGCTGGACGATGCAAAGCGACGCGACCTGGAGTCGTTGATTGAGCGACGCAATGCGTACGACGATCACCGGGGAACGGACCCCGTGGCGCTGTACCGTCTCCATTGCCTTGAGGGTCGCGACTACATCTACCAATCTCCCGCTTTTCTGCAGGACGTGCGATTCGCCGATGAAGCATCCCTCGCAGAGTGCATCGAGCGATTCGCCCACGATCCACAGCGACGGCGGGCCGTGCAGGAGAAGCAGTACGAGTATGTGTCTGCGCATTTCACCTACGCGGCGGCGCTCCGTCGCGTTCTGCCCAGAATCCACGACCTGCTGGCCGAGGAAACAAAGCAGGAAGCCGGCCTCGCATGTGGTGCACCGGGAGGGCGCGGCGAATGCAATTGAGCGTCGTCATCGTGACGCACAATCGTTGCGCCGCGCTGCGAGCCACACTCGAAGCGCTGGCGGGCAACCTGCATCTGCCCCATGGCAGCATGGAGGTGCTCATCGTCGACAACGGCTCGACGGATGGAAGCCCGGATGCGGCGACTTGCCCGAAACTTGACATCACGGTCATCCGACGCGATCGCAATGAAGGAGTCTCAGCGCGGAATCACGCCTTCGCGATCGCGCGCGGAAGGTATGTTCTGCTCATCGATGACGACAGTTATCCGATGGGTGACGCTGTCATGCGATCCATGCAGTATCTCGATGGCAATCGGCAGTGTGCGGCCGTCGTGGGGCGGATTGAACTGCCTGACGGCCGCCTCGAGGCCAGCGCGCTGCCGGGCGTAGTCGCCAACGGCGCGGTCGTGTTGCGCAAGAGCGTTATCGACGAAGTCGGAGGCTTTCCCACCGAGTTCTTCCGCCAGGCCGAGGAGTATGACCTGAGCTTTCGCATCTGGAACGCAGGCTGGCGCATTGAGCGTTTTGAGGATCTGCTCTACCGGCATGAGAAAGTCGGCGGCAACCGATCCGCCGCGATCATCCACCGCATGGACATGCGCAACAACCTGATCCTCGTCGATCGCTATCTGCCGGCGGCCTGGCGCAGCGCCTACCGCGCCGACTGGACCCAGCGCTACCACGCCCTGGCCCGGCACGCGAAGATGTCGGCGGCAACGTGGCGCGGGCGAATCGGCGCCTGGCCATGGCGCTTTCGCGCGATGCTCGGCGACCGGCTGACCCTCGCCGATGCCGCCTTCGAGTCGATCTTCGGCCTGGCGACGCAACGCGAGCGGGTCACGGCATGGGCGAAGGAGCACGCCATCCGCCGCGTCGTCATCGCCGATTTCAGCAAGAACATTCGCGCGACCTACTCGGCTTGCGTTGCGGCGGATCTCGATGTGCTCGCCGTGGCGGACCAGAACAACGCATTCACCGGGCTGGAGTGGATGTCTCTGCCGATACGCTCGGATCTTCGAGCCCTGGCGGGGCAGCCGGACGGCATCGTGCTTTCCAACATCAATCCCGCCCAGGTGGCCGTCCGGCAGGCGGCGCTCCAGCAGGTCTTCACCGGGCCGATTCTGACCCTCTGGGAGCCACAACTGCTGGGCGCGCGGGGCAGCGCGGATCGGCCAAACTATCACGATGCCGCGTGACGATTGTGCCGATAAGGAAGCATCAGGGAGCCCAGGGAGCCTCATGATGACCCAAATCCGATCAGCCCGCCGCGCCCGGAGAGCCGGTCAGGTCACGCACCCCGACTGCTTTTTCATCACCGGGACCGGTCGATGCGGCACGATGCTGCTGGCTCGCCTGTTCGATCAGGCGACAAATGCATGTTGCGAACATAACGCGATCTACCGCCCACGCTTGGAGCGATTGACACCTGGACCAATCAACAGGTCGTCCTTCTGGAACACGACTGCGGACGCCTGCGGTCCAATTGGTATGGAACTCCCGCCGCTCGAATGGCCGGCTGACTGATTCACGAGGCGCTATTACCCCATGACCAAAGTCATGCTCGTCCAACCCTGGAATTACCACGACGAAGGCGTGCGCGAGCACGACCTCTCGCGGCAGTGGCGCAACGGTCCCTATTCGCTGCTCCTGCTTGCCACTCAACTCCGCAAACACGGACACGATGTGCGCATCGTCGACATGATCCGCGACCTCGTCGTGCTGAAAGGCGACGTGGACGGGTGTCTCTACGCCCTGCGGCAGCAGATCCACGAGTTCAAGCCCGACGTCATCGGATTCGGCTTCTTCTCGATTCACTATTTCGAAGTGAAAAAGGCGGTCGCCGCGGCGCGTTCCGCGTGCGCGGAGATCGGCCTCAAGCCCATCTTCATCGCCGGCGGCATCCACGCCTCGACCGAGCCGCACAAGACCATCAGTGAACTTGGGTTCGACTACTCCTTCAAGGGTGAAGCGGATCTGGGCATCGTTGAGCTTGCCGATGGGGCGGCGCCGATCACGGTGCGCGGCGTTGTGGGCAAGACTTCGCTCATGCCGTCAGTTGGCGATGAAGTCAAGCCGCTCGATGATCTGCCCTTCCCCGACTGGTCGCTATGCGATTACAAGTTCTACGCGCATCCGACGTACGCGCGCATGAGCATTCGCAAGACGAGCAGTCTGGACATGATCATGGGGCGCGGCTGCGTCTACAAGTGCGCCTTCTGCGCCTACAACGCGCTCTCGGCCGTGCGATTCTACACCGCGGAATATCTCGTTGAACAGATGGAGTACATGCACAAGGCCTTCGGCAACACGGCCGTGTACTTCACCGACTCGACGATCGGCAACAATCGCAAACTCATCCGCGCCATGTGCGAACTCATGCTCCAGCGCGGCACGCAGAAGCGCGTGGAGTGGTACGCCAACATCCGGCCCAACCAGGTCAGCGAAGACTCGCTCAAACTCATGTGGGCCGCCGGCTGTCGTTATCTCTTCTATGGCTTCGAGTCCGGCAGCCAGCGCGTGCTCGATCTCATGGTCAAGAAGTGCCCCGTCGAGGCGAACTACGAGGCCGCCGAGCTGCACAACAAGCTGCAATTCCCCTATCACGCGAGCATGCTGCTGGGCTACCCCGGCGAGCGCGAAGAAGATATCGAAGCATCGTTCGAGTTCCTTCGCCGCACCCAGCCGCCGAGCATCGGCGTGAACTGGTACGTGCCGCTGCCGGGCAGCCCGGATTACGATAAACTGCGATCCGAAGGCGTGATCAACACCGAAGATCCTGAAGAGTGGCGACGCATCGGCGAAGTGAACAACTGCCGCGTGTACGCGGATGTCCCGGAAGAGAAATTCCGTCAACTCTTCAAGCAGATGGAGCGACTGGCGTACGTGGAGATCGCCCGCTCTCCATCGCGTGCTGCGTGGGGCTGCATGAGCCCGCCGCAGAGCGAAGCGCCCCAGCCGGAGGCTCAAGTAGAGCCATCGACCGAGGCGCTGGTCGAAGCGGCCCGCAGCCGCGCCACCTACGGCACCACGCCCGTCGAATTGAAGCAAAGCGCCTGATGCGCGTCAGCATGGAGGCTGATCCAGATGTCCACCGGTTCGACCGCAATTGAAACCAGCATGACGCCAGTCGCGCCGCACCAGTGGAATCCGCGCGACCGCCAGTCGCTCGACGCCCTGCGGACCAAGTGGCAGACCGTGCCCGCCGCTGCCGCCGGGCGCGTGAGCACCGCCGATCTCGCGTCGATGACCGATGCCCAACTCATTCGCTACTGGCAGCAACAGGTGCTCGTCAGCACGACGGGCGACAACTATTCAGTGCGCGGCTGGTACCACGATCTCTACAAGGATGTCCTGCGCGGCAAGCGCGTGCTCGACGTCGGCGCCGGAATGGGTATAGACGGCCTCACCTTTGCCCAGCACGGCGCAAAGATGACGCTGCTCGATATCGTGCCGTCCAATGTCGCCAATACAGCGCGTCTCGCACGATTGCTGGGCCTGTCGAATGTTCAGCCGTTCCTCATGGAGGATCTCGATTCGCTGGACGCGCTGCCGGACGACTTTGATGTCATCTGGTGCCAGGGCTCGCTCATCAATGCCCCGTTTGAGTTCATTCGTGCCGAAGTGCAGGCATTGCTCAAGCATCTGCCCATTGGCGGCCGGTGGATCGAACTGGCCTACCCCCGGCAGCGCTGGGAGCGCGAAGGGCGGCTGCCCTTTGAGCAGTGGGGCGCCAAGACGGATGGCGAAGGCACACCATGGGTTGAGTGGTACGACCTCGACAAGCTGCGCGCGGCCCTGGCGCCGGCGCAATTCGACGCCGTGCTGGCGTTCGATTTCCACAATGATGATTTCAACTGGTTCGACCTCGTGCGCCGCGCGTGAACCGGGCAATAACAGTGATGAAGACCGCGAGAATCAAATCAGTACCGGGTGGCGACGATCGTTCGAAACCGCTTGCGCCATCGCATCCCGCTGAGCTGTTGCACGAACGGCTGCGGCTGTCCGTGGCCTTCAAGCCACTTGTGGCAAGTCAACATCGTGCGCTGCACGAATGGCGCATGGAGGAAAACGACTCGCCGATCCTGCGCTACCTGTATCGCCACGCACGCCCGCGCCGCCATCTCGAATTCGGCACGTGGGAGGGTCGCGGCGCTCTCGATTGCCTGCAGGAATGCGACGCCACGGTCTGGAGCCTCAACCTGCGCGAGGGCGAGACCAACGAAGAGGGTCGCTGGGCTTACGACGCATGGCTGGATGAGTTCGAATGTGCGCCTGGAAACTCAATCGTCACTCGCACAGCGCGCAACGGCCGCACCGTCGTCCGCACCGATGCGCTCGGCGCGATCGGCCGCCTCGTCCACGAACATGACCTCGGCCATCGATTCTGTCAGATCTACTGCGACAGCCGGCAATGGGACAGCTCGAGTCTGCCTGACGGGTTCTTTGACAGTGCCCTGATCGACGGCGGGCATACGGAAGATGTCGTCACGAGCGACACACTCAACGCCCTGCGCCTCGTGCGAACCGGCGGCCTCATCATGTGGCACGACTACTGCCCCGATGTGACTGCCCAACAGTCATGCTCATCGATTCGCGGCGTCGTCGATGCCATCCACCAACTCGCTCCCGTCATCAGGCGACACTGCAGCGACTGGTTCTGGATCGAGCCGAGCTGGATCCTGCTGGGTGTGCGAAACGATCGGGAGTACCAACGATGAGTGTCCATCGCCCCGCCCCCTACCTCAGCATCGTCGCCACAGCGCGCAACGACAATCACGGCGGCGATCTGCTGCGGCGCATGCAACTCTTCGTCGATGGCGTGCTGGCCCAGTGCGATCGCTATCGGCTGCCGAGCGAACTCATCCTCGTGGAGTGGAATCCGCCGATGGATCGGCCGCGGCTCGTCGACGCGCTCGACTGGAGCCGGCAGGGGTCGTTCACGAACGTTCGGATCATCGGGGTTCCGCCCCAGCGGCACCGCCAGTTTGACCATGCGGATCAACTCCCGCTCTTCCAGATGATCGGCAAGAACGTCGGTATCCGCCGGGCTCGCGGCTCGTTTGTGCTGGCCACGAACATCGACATTCTCCTCTCCAACGAACTCGTTGCCCACATCGCCCGGCAGCAGCTGCGATCCGATCGCATGTACCGACTCGATCGCTGGGATGTCGATCCGAACGTACCTGTTGAGGCGAGCGTCGATGAACGACTCGAATGGTGCCGGTCGCACTGCATCCGTCTCGAAGCGCGCGACGGCACGCGCGATCTGCGCACCGGTCAGTTTCATCGCATCTACTGGGAGCCCACCTGGCGCGTGCGCCTCCTCGAAGCCCTGCAGGACTGGCGCCTCGTTCCGGCTGTCACGCGCAAGCGACTCCATCTCAACGCCTGCGGCGACTTCACACTCATGCACTGCCAGCGCTGGGAGGACGTGCGCGGCTACGCCGAATTGCAGATGTACTCGATGCATCTCGACTCGGTTCTCTGCACCGCCGCACACTTTGCGGGCGCCCGCGAGCACGTCTGGCGCGATCCACTCAGCATGTTTCACATCGAGCACGGCACCGGCTCGGGTTTTACACCCGAAGGCCAGGCGGCGCTTGATGCACGGCTTGCGAAAGCGGGCATTCCCCAACTCAGCCACGCCGAGTTTCACAAGTGGGCCATCGAGATGCGCCGCACCGGCAAGCCCCTCATACTCAACGAAGCAGACTGGGGCTTGCGCGATGAGTTGCTTCCCGAAACATCGCCAGGCGAAGTGTCTGTCGCATCGCAGGCCTTGAAACACGAATCACTGTCCGCAGCGTAGATCATGCTCACTCTCTTCACCATCCCCAAGCCGTTTCGCGATCACATCGACGTGATCCAGCGTAACGCGATCCGGTCGTGGACGCTGCTGGGGGAGGATCTCCGCGTCGTGCTCTTCGGCGACGATGAAGGCACGGCCGAGGTGGCGCACGAGTGTGGAATCGAACATCAGCCGCATGTGGCTCGCAATGCGCATGGCACGCCGCTGCTCAACGATCTGTTTGCGCAGGCGACAGAGGTGGCCGGCGCCAGACATCTGTGTTACGTGAATGCCGATATCATCCTGATGTCCGACTTTGCCGCCGCGGCCCGACGAGCGATCACGGCCAAGAAGCGCCTGCTCATGGTCGGCCAGCGGACCGACTTTGATCAGCGCGAGCCGATCAACTTCACTCCCAATTGGGAAAAAGCGCTCCGGTCTGAGGTTACTGAACGCGGCGTACTGCACCGGCCAACGGGCATCGACTACTTTCTTTATCATCGTGATATCTGGGGCCGTATCCCGCCATTCGCCATCGGCCGCTTCTCGTGGGACAACTGGCTCATACATCGCGCCCGCGAGGTGCAGGTGCCCGTCATTGACGCGACAGCCTGCGTCACCGCCGTTCATCAGAACCACGACTACAGCCACGCGCGCGGCGGGGCTAAGGGCGCCCGCAACGGCCCCGAAGCGCGCGAGAACTTCAGACTCGCCGGCGGCAGGTCGCTTTCACGCACCATCTGGGACAGCACGCACGTCCTCACGCCGACCGGGCTCGAAAGGCGCCAGTTCGACGCGGCGCTGGGTGGGGGCATCTGGTCCTATCGACGTGCCGTGGGTTGACCGCAACATCGCTCCTTTTTGCAGCCCGCTTGCGAATCGGGACGATGAGACCCCTCGGCCATGCTGCGCGCACGGATCGCCCGCAGCCGCGGAACGGGAAGGAACCCTCATGCACGAATCGAAGATTGAACGCATCGCCGTCATCGGGCTGGGTAAGCTCGGCTCGCCCATTGCCGCCTGCCTTGCCGCCGCGGGTTACACGGTCGTGGGGGTGGACACTGACCCGGCCAAGGTTGAGGCGATCAATGCCGGCCACGCGCCTGTCAACGAGACAGACCTGGAAGCGACAATCAGCCGCAGCGAAGGTCGGCTGACTGCGACCACCGAGATCGACCGGGCCGTCGAGCAGGCGGATGCGACACTGATCATGGTGCCGACACCCAGCGATCCGGATGGTCGCTTCTCCCTCAAGTTTGTCCTTGCTGCGATTCGCGCTGCCGGCCGGGCCCTGCGCACCAGGCGCGGCTACCACCTCGTGAGCATCTGCTCCACCGTCATGCCCGGCGCCACCGGCGGCGAAATTCGCGAAGCCCTCGAACTCACCTCGGGCCAGCGCGTCGGCGAGACGCTCGGCCTCTGCTACAGCCCCGAGTTCATCGCACTGGGCAGCGTGATCCGCGACTATCTCAACCCCGACATGGTGCTCATCGGCGAATCCGACCCGCGCGCGGGCGCAGCGCTCGAGGGTATCTACCGCACCGTCTGCCACAACGAACCAAGCGTGCAGCGGATGAGTTTCGTCAACGCCGAGCTGACCAAGATCGCCGTGAACTCGTACATCACCACCAAGATCACCTTTGCCAACATGATTGGCGGCATCTGCCAGAACCTGCCCGGGGCGGATGTTGACGTCGTAACGGGTGCGCTGGGCTGCGACAGTCGCATCGGTCGCAAGTACCTCAAGGGAGCGGTCGGCTACGGCGGGCCGTGCTTCCCGCGTGACAATGTCGCGCTGGCCCGCGCCGCCGAACTCGCCGCCGCGGGCGCCGACCTGGCGCGGAGTGTCGATCAGACGAATCGCGCCGAAGTGCGCCGGCTGGCCGATCTCGTTCGCACGCATCTGACGGACTCGCAACATACGGTCGGCGTGCTGGGCCTCTCCTACAAGCCGCACACCGAGGTCATCGAGCAATCGCAGGGTCTGCTGCTCACGCAGGCGCTCGCGGGCGACGGCGTGCCGGTCATCGCCCACGACCCGGCAGCGCTGGCAAACGCGCGAGCCGTAATGGGCGACGACATCCGTTTTGCGGAGACGCTCGAAGAATGCCTCGCCGCAGCCGATGTGCTGGTCATTACGACACCGTGGCCGCAGTACACCCGGATCACCAACGCCATGCTCGCCGGCGCTGGTCGCCATCGAAAGGTCATCGACTGCTGGCGCTGTGTGGAAGATGTCGCACTGCGCGAGAGCGCCGACTACATCGCCATCGGCGTCGGGCCGCGCGAGGCTGCGGTGGATGTCGATGTGCACGTCAACGCAACGACTCTGCAGGTGGCCTGAGGTCCGTCATTCCCGCGCAGGCCGGAATCCAGCGACGGGCACAAGAACCACAATCTGAGTTTGGCGCTCGTCGATCAAGCCGCAGCCGTGCGGGCGCCGCTCAGCTTCAGCGACTTGGCCACTTCACCTTCGATCCACTCGTAGGTCTTCGCGAGCCCTTCTTCGAGATCGATCGTCGGCTCCCACTTCAGGATGTCGCGCAGCTTGGAGTTATCCGAATTGCGGCCGCGCACGCCCATCGGACCGTCGATGTGCTTGATTCGGATGTCGATACCGGCGATGGTGGCAATCAGGTTCGCCAGATCATTGATCGAAATGAGCCGGTCCGAGCCGAGGTTGAGCGGCTCGCCGCAGTCCGACTGCATGATGCGGTGGATGCCTTCGACGCAGTCATCGATGTAGCAGAATGAGCGCGTCTGCTCGCCGTCGCCCCAGAGTTCGATCTCGTGGTTGCCGGTCAGCTTGGCATGGGCGATCTTGCGGCTCAGTGCTGCAGGCGCCTTCTCGCGACCGCCCTCCCACGTGCCCAGCGGACCGTAGATGTTGTGGAAGCGGGCGATGCGTGTCGGCAGGCCGTAGTCGCCCGTGTAGTGCTCGCAGATCTTCTCCGTGGTCAGCTTCTCCCAGCCGTATGCGTCCTGCGGCTGGGCGGGGTAGGCATGTTCCTCCGCCAGCGGGGTCACATTGGTTTCCGTCTGGCGATACTCGGGGTACACGCACGCCGAGGAGGTGTAGAAGTAGCGCGATACGCCGTTAGCCCGTGCCGCTTCGATCGTGTGCAGGTTGATGAGCAGGTTGTTGCTGAGGATCTCGGCGTGGTGGCAGGAGATGAATCCCATCCCTCCCATGTCCGCCGCCAGCGCATACACCTCATCCACGCCGCGCGTCGCCTGCAGGCAGTCTTCCCACCGGCGGAGATCGCAGATCCGGAAGTCGTCAGCGTCCGTCTCGGAGAACTCGGGGTACTTCAGGTCTGCCCCGCGCACCCAGTGCCCCTGTTCGCGGAGAAAGGTAACGAGGTAGTGGCCAATGAATCCGCCGGCTCCGGTGACGAGAATGCGCGCCATATGAGGCTCCGAATCTGCTGATGTCGTGGATCGCTGGTCAGGCGGGCACCCATCGCCCACCCCAGCGTGTTATCGGCTATTGGATGAGGTGACATGCGAAATCCGCCACGGCCGATACCAGACCGAAGCGCCAGCGAGGAATAGAAAGATACGAACCTCACTCACGTGCCGAACTGGTGGAATCCAACGCCCGCGCCTCGGCCTCGTTGGCTCGGAAACTGAATCCCCACCCCGGCGCAGGCCGATAACAGACGGCAATGGCTCCATCCGCCTCGACCCAGAGCAAGATCCTCAGCCTCCCCACCCTGCTGGCCCGGTGCCGCGAGGCCCGCGAGCAGGGGCGGCAGATCGTCCACTGCCACGGCTGCTTCGATCTCGTCCACCCCGGCCACGTGCGGCACCTCGACTTTGCCGCCCGGCTCGGCGACCTCCTGCTCGTCACCATCTCGGGTGACAGCATGATCGACAAAGGCACGGGCCGCCCGCTCATCCCCGAAGCGCTTCGCGCTGAGAACCTCGCCGCCCTGAACTGCGTCGACTGGGTCTACATCGATCCGCATCCCACGGCGCTGGAAGTCATCAACCAGGTCAAGCCGGATGTCTATCTCAAGGGTCGTGAGTACGAGAGTAATCGCGACCCGCGCTTCCTCGCCGAGCGCGAGGCCGTCGAGAGCCACGGCGGGCGCGTCGTCTTCTCAAGCGGCGACATCGTGTTCAGTTCGAGCGCGCTGATTGCCGCGCTGACTGACAACCACGACCCGATCGACCGCGCCCTCGAGCAACTGAGCGAAGTGAACGATCTGCGGCCATCCTCGCTCGAAGGCATCCTCGACAACTTCGCCGGCAAGCGCATCGTGGTCATCGGCGAGCCGATCATCGATCGCTACGTCTACTGCGAGCGGCCCGAAGTGGCGTCCGAGAGCCCGGTGATGACGCTTCGGCCCATCGACAGCCAGACCTTCGACGGCGGGGCGGCGATCATCTGCCGCCACATCGCCTCACTCGGCGGCCAGGCAGAGCTGGTCACGGCTCTTCCCGAGCGCGATGACGCTGCCGTGCTCTTCGTCGAGCGGATGCGCGCCCAGAACATCGAAGTTCGCCACGTCGAGAGCGACCAATCCATCACGGAAAAACAGCGGTTCCTGGTCGGTGCTCAGAAAGTCATGAAGATCGACCTCGGCCGCCCTATGACCATCGACGAGCGCGGCCGGTCAGAATTCATCAGCCTCGCGATCGATGCGGCTTCGCAGGATGGCGGCGTCGATGGCGTTATCTTCGCCGACTTCGGCCAGGGCCTGCTCACGCCCGCCACGCTCGATCGGCTCATCCGCCAACTGAGACCGCTGGCGCGCATCATGACTGGCGACGTCTCCGGCAAGCGCGCCAGCCTGTTGCGCCTGCAGCAGATGGATCTGGTCTGTCCAACGGAAGATGAACTGCGCGAAGCCATGAGTGATTTCGCTGAGGGTCTTGGCGCCGTCGTCTGGCGCTGGCTGGAACGCACCAATGTCAATGCGGCACTGGTGACGATGGGCGCCGAGGGCGTGATCGCCTTCTCACGTCGCGCCGCCGGCCAGCCTCGCCTCGCCGGTCTGCCCGCCCGGCTCAAGAGCGATCACATTCCCGGCCTCGGTCCCATCGGCATCGACCCGCTGGGTTGCGGCGATGCCATGCTTTCCACGGCCACACTCGCGCTTTCGGCCGGGGCGGATCTCGTTCAGGCGGGCTACCTCGGCAGCCTGGCCGCCTCCATCGAATCACGCCAACTCGGCAACGTCCCCGTCGGCGCCGCCGGCCTGCGCAGCGAATGGCAACGCCTTGCGGCAAGGCACCTGCTCATCGCTTCGGCGGTGTAGCCGCCCCGTTCGGTCCCGCGATCGCGACTCATCCCTCAATTCGCGCATATCCTGACATTCCGCGTCGCACGCGCTGCGCGGCCGCTTGTGCCACGATCGAAGGGAGAATCCATGCTCGCCGACCCGCGCTATTCCAAACTCGCCGACCTGCTCATCAACTTCTCGACCGACCTCCAGAAGGGCGAGCACATCCTCATCGAAGCCTTTGATCTCCCTGAAGAGATGGTCATTGCCTGCATCCGATCGGCCCGGCGACGCGGTGGCAATCCGCATGTTGCCATTCGCAACGGCCGGATCATGCGCGAACTCAATCGCGCGGCCGGCGACGACCAGCTCACGACCTGGGCCGGCTACGACCGCAACCGAATGGAACAGATGGCGGCCTATCTCGGCCTGCGCGGCTCGCAGAATGTCAGCGAGACTTCCGACATCGACGACGATCAGATGAAAAAGGTCGGCAAGTTGTACGCCAAGCCGGTCCACTTCGATCAGCGCGTCAATCACACGCGCTGGTGCGTGCTCCGCTGGCCCACACCCAGCATGGCCCAGCTTGCTCAGATGAGCACCGAGCAGTTCGAGGACTTCTACTTTGATGTCTGCACCCTCGACTACTCGCGCATGGAGTCGGCATGCCTCAAGCTGCGCGACCGCATGAACGCCACCGACAAGGTCCATCTCAAGGGGCCGGGCGATACGGATCTGAAGTTCTCAATCAAGGACATTCCCGCGATTCCCTGCTGCGGCCGACGCAACATTCCCGATGGCGAATGCTTCACCGCCCCGGTGCGCGAGAGCATCAACGGCGTGATCCAGTACAACTGTGCGACCCTGTACAACGGATTGACGTTTGACAACATCCGCCTCACCTTCAAAGACGGCAAGGTCGTTGACGCCAAGGCCGGCGACAAGACCGCCAAACTCAATTCCATCCTCGACACCGACGATGGCGCGCGATACGTCGGCGAATTCGCCATCGGCTTCAACCCCTACATCATGCACCCGATGAAGGACATCCTCTTTGATGAGAAGATCGCCGGCTCGATCCACCTCACCCCCGGCCGGTGTTATGACGAAGCGAGCAACGGCAACGCCTCGGAAATCCACTGGGACATGGTCATGATCCAGCGCCCCGACTACGGCGGCGGCACGATCGCTTTCGACGGCGAGGTGATCCGCAAGGACGGCCTGTTCGTCGTTGACGATCTCAAGGGGCTCAATCCCGAATCGCTCAAGGGGTAGGCGGCTCAGAATCTCATCTCTGGAACAGGGCAGTTTCCCGTATCCGGACCTCCTCGGAGGTCAGATTCAATTGAATCGGGTTTCGCGGGATTTCTTGCCCAATACGGCGATGGATGACGCGTTAAGATAGTGGTGGCCGGCTCGGCAATGTGCCATGCGCCCGCCAACACGGAGACTGACCACATGATTCGCCCGACATCCAACCCGCGCCACCGTCACGGCTGCACATCCGCCTCGCTGGGAATGCTGTTGCTGGCGGCCATTCCCGCAATCGCGCAGACGCCGCACGTGCAGTTCAATCCAATGGTGTCCTACGAAGCATCCAACAGCGAGCCCCGCCGCATCCACACGGCCGACTTCAACCGCGACGGCCACCTCGATGCGCTCGTCTCGATGAGCGGCACCGACAGCAGCCCCGGTCTGCTCACGGTGCTCTTCGGCAATGGAACCGGTGCTCTCGTGGACAACACCGACTTCGCCAACAACCAGCACTGGTGGGGCATTGCCTCCGGTGACTTCAATCGTGATAACCGCCGCGACATCGTTGGCGCCGCCGGCGGAAACGATGTCACGGCAGTCGGTGTCTTTGCCGGCAACGGCAGCGGCAGCTTCTCACCGATGGCTAACCTCAACTCCGGCCGCTTCCCAATCGCAGCCGTCGTGGGCGACTGGAACGGCGACGGCACCGATGACATCATCGTGGCCAACAACGTCACGTACGGCGCCACACTCTTCGTCGGCAACGGCGACGGCACCTTCGGGCCGGCCACGCACATCCCCGCTGCCGCTGGATTGCTCGCCACTGACATCTGCACCGGCGATTTCAATCACGACCAGAAACCCGATCTGGCCATCGCGCACTATTCGGGCGTGACCGTGCTCAAGGGCGACGGCGCCGGCAACTTCACGCTCTATGCCGGCACGGGTGGATCGAACCTCAAGAACCGCGTTGCGACCGGCGATGTCAACGGCGATGGAATCGACGACATCATCGTCGGCGAGCAGTACACCAATCGCGTCATCGTCTGCCTGAGCAACGGCATCAACGGCTTCTCCGCCAACGTGCCATACACAACGGGCGGCAGCGTCACCGGAGTGGCGACCAGCGATCTCAATCGTGACGGCCATGTCGATGTCTGTGTCTCCACCAGTGACTCGACCGGCGCTGAAATCTTCCTCAACAGCGGCGACGGCAGCGGCACGCTCCTGCCTCGCGTCGAATGGGCCGCCGGGCCGCAGCCCACCGCGATCGCGGTTGCCGACATGAATGAAGACGGCTTCGATGACCTGCTCATCACGTGCCGCAACCTTGGCGACACACCATCGATTTCAATCCTGCTCCAGGTACCGCAACTCGCGCTGGCGGTCGATGGCACGTGCCCGGGCGGCGGACCGCTGCGCATCACCTGGTACGGCGCCACCCCCAACGGACAGGTCGCGCTGATCTTCGCCGCCAATACCGGCTCGTTCATCATTCCCCAGGGCAACCCGTGCCAGGGAACGGCGCTGGGGCTCGGCGCTTCGCAACTTCGCGTCGCCTACCGCGGCGCCTCGGGCCCGCGCGGCACGCGAACCCTCACCACCAACGCCGGCCCATCCGCCTGCGGCGGCTATCTCCAGTTGCTCGATTCGGCTACCTGCACAACGAGCAACGTGGCGCGGATTCGCTGAGGTTCGGGCTGCTCGTGCCGTGACCGGCCGCGCTTCTATCGGACGCAATAACGCCGGCGTCCGTCCATGCCGCCTGCGGGCAACTTATTTCGCGCCAACTCCCGCCTCGCCTTCTACTCCCAACGGCGCCAGTCGATGGTGCAGGGATCGATATCGTCGGCTGCAAGGGCGCCTTGCCCGGCTGCACGACCTGTCGCGATTACCTTCGCGCGAGGATCTCTCTCATGGACCTGACCAATCCCTGGCTGCTTCTTTCCGCAACGGTCATCGGCCTCATCGGCCTCGTGATGTTCAACCACGGCCGCAAGGAAGCCGACCTCCGCACACTCGGCACCGGCCTGGTGCTGCTGGTCTATCCCTACTTCATCAGTTCGCTGCTCGTGCTGTGGCTGGTGTTCGTCGCCATCTTCGGCGCCATCTACGCGATTGACCGAATGGGTTGAGCCGGATCGACTCAATAGGGACCGCGCGTCATCGGGTAGAATCTGGTCCGCATGACTGAAGTGCCATCGCTAACCCCCCATGCGGCGAGCCCAGCGGGACCGCCTCCGATCGTGGTCGTCCACTCTTTCAGCGGCTCCACCACCTTCTCCTTCTACAACCAGATCGTCGGCGGTCTGCGAGTCCTTGGCATCTACGTGGGGTTCCTCCTCGTCGCGGCCGGCCTGCTGATGCGCTTGCGTGGAGGGCTGTCCATCGGATTGGTCGCACTGATCGTCGGCATGCAATTCGCCTTCTTCCTCATCCTGTGGCTCCCTCGCCTCATTCGGTACCACCGGGCCTGGCGGGCCGAGATTCGCAGGCAGTCCAATGGCGCGTCCACTGAACAGGATGAGTCGACGAAGGTCCGGCTTGCACTCCTGGAGGTCGGCGGAGTGTCGCGGGCGCGCTGGTACGGCGGGCGCGCCCAGGAGCCATGGCGCAGCCGCTTTCAGAAGTTGCTCCGCGAGGCCGGGCTGCAAAGCGCCCTGGTGATCGTGCAGGATCTGCTTGAAGAATCGATTCGGACGATCGAAGTGCCCGACGAGTTCGTCGAACCCGAGCGACTCCAAAGCGCCATGCCACGCGGCTCTCGATCCTACTGGATGCAACTCGGCATCATTGCCCTGTTGATCTGGATGGTGGTCAACAGTTCGCTCTCGGGTGACTGGATCCAGGCCGCCATGTTCGTGTTCGTTCTGGCGGTACTTGGCATGCAACTGCTCAAGTCGTTTGGCATTCACCTCGAAGAGGCCAGGGCGCCGGTCATGGGGATGGGGGTCTATTCGGATCACAAGGGTCGGCGCTGGACGGTCCTCGACTCAACGCTCTATCTCTACCCGCTCAAAATCGCATTCCATCGCGTCATCATCGCCGAACTCATCGGCCCCGACGGCCACGCCGCCATGCAGTTCCACGGCCTCAACGACCCCGGCCTGCAAATGTTCTGGCAACGCTGGATGCACCCGCACCCCCGGCCGGATCTGGTATAGCATCGCTTTCAGGTACGACGATGTGCTCAAGTGGATTCATGCATGCCGACTCTGGTTCCGGCGACGCAGCACGCCATGACGATGCGCGCCCGCGAATCGTCTGGATCCCCGCTCTGCCGAAGTCGCTTCAAACGCCGTATCCCCTGTGGATTGAGTTCATCATCTATGGAACACTCGGCTATGCCGCGCTCATCCTCCTCTCCGCCCGACTTGGCAACACGTGGGCCGCGCAGCAGCAATCGTTCGCCATCTCCTTTGGATTGGCGGCATCTGTGGTCGTGGCATGGCGGATCGGTTGTTGGTGCGCGCTTCGCGCCTCACGCTTTGCTTCGCGGCAGTCGCTCCAGAGTGACAGACTGTCCGTCAAAGCTGATCTCATTCGGCACTCGCTTATCGCGTGCGCCGGCCTTGGACGGGTGAATCCGCTTGGCTGGCCAAGCCGGCGAGGGTCGGACTTTCTGGCCCGCCTTCAATCGCGCGGGCTCAAGTCCAGCCACACGATCGCAGAATCCTCACTCCGCCGATTGCTCGAAGCGCTTCCGATCATCAGTGATATGCTCGAACCGGAGCGAATCCAGAGCCGCGTGCCGGTGGGTCGATTCGAGGCGATTTCTCTCACGCTGATGGTTGTCCCCATCGTCGTCTTTGGCAGGCAGGCGCTGGCCGGCCAGGCCCGATTCCTCCCCATGGTGGTGCTCACTGTCGGCATGGTGCTCTTCGGCGCGTCCCGCTTTTTCGACCTGCGCTTCGGCGAGAGCCTCGCGCCCATCGCGGGGCCGGGAGTCGTCACAGATCGCAACGGTCGGCGATGGACCGTGGACTGTTCCTCCATGCTCATTCGACCCGTTCCAAACGGCAATGGCTTGAGCGTCGAACTGCTTGGGCCGCAGGGCTACCTGCTGATGCGATTTCGCCGAGGCGTTGATGATGAGGGCTTTCGGGCGCTCTGGCAACGCTGGATGCACCCGCACCCGCGGCCGGAGTTGGTGTAGCATGTCAGCGGAGACGGTCCGGTAGAATACGGGAATGGGTGCGCGGCCCGTGAATGGAGGCGCGAGATGGCGCGATCTTGCGAGGCGACAACGCGGGCGGCGGGCCGATCGTTTGAGTTTGAGGCTATGAAGGGAACCTGAAGTTGGTCATTGACCCGGACAAGGCGCAGAAGTTTATCGACTCCTACACGCTCATTACGCTGGCGCTGATTGTCGAGGGCGACGCGGCGGGTGATTCGCTCTCATTTATCGCGCTGGGTCGCGATCGATTGGTCGCTGATCCGGATGTGCTCGATGACATCGTGCAGAGGCGGACCAAGGAGGGCCTGCCGCCGGATTCGGATGTGGTAAACGCCGTTCGGACGCTCCGATTCGAGAGATGGATTTACCTCCGCGACACGAGGGGCTATTCGATCTTCCTCGATGCTGAGTTGAAGGCGGCCTACGCCGTGTACGGGCTCAAGCAGCGCATCCGTGATGTGCTTGGCGACAGCGGCGCGATGATCGAGACTGGGCTGGTCGAGTACGACGGCAAGTTCGTCTGCGATGGGATCATCAGCATGGCCGTCTGGCTTGGGGTGAACTACCGGCGGGGGCTGACGAAGGAATTCGATCGACTCAAACGGGAGGGGAAGTTTTTCCGGCTCGCCGAGCCACCCAGTGTTTCCGTGCAGGTGCGGAACGCGCCGCCAAGGCTTCGCATCGCACCGGAGTTGCGCTGGCCATGAGTGTTAGTCCCCCGGCAGAGCCGGGGGCTGATCGGATTCGCGATTCAACCCCCCGGCGTCGGCACGCGGAACTGCGCCAGGTCCACACCCTTGAAGTACTCGATCGTCTTGCCGAGCCCTTCGCGCAGTTGGATCTTCGGCTCCCAGCCGAGCTTGGCCTTTGCAAGATCGATGATCGGCTGCCGTTGCGTCGGATCGTCGGCCGGGAGATCTTCGTAGATGATCTTCGACTTCGTCCCCGTCATCTCGACAACCATCTCCGCCAGTTGCTTGATGGTGAACTCGTACGGGTTGCCAAGATTCACCGGACCGATGAACTCATCCGGCCCGTTCATCATGCGGATGATGCCTTCGATGAGATCATCGACGTAGCAGAACGATCGCGTCTGGCTGCCGTCGCCGTAGATCGTGATGTCCTCGCCCGTCAGCGCCTGGCGGATGAAGTTCGACACCACGCGCCCGTCGTACGGATGCATGCGCGGTCCGTACGTGTTGAAAATGCGAATGACGCGGATGTTGAGGTTGTTGGAGCGGTGGTAGTCGAAGCAGAGCGTCTCGGCGGCCCGCTTGCCTTCGTCGTAGCAGGCGCGCGGCCCGATGGGATTCACGTTGCCTCGATACGACTCGGGCTGCGGATGCACCTCCGGGTCGCCGTAGACCTCGCTCGTCGAGGCGTGCAGCACCTTGGCGTGGGTGCGCTTGGCCATGCCCAGCACGTTGATGATCCCGATGACGCTGGTCTTCATCGTCTTGATCGGGTTCCACTGGTAATGGATCGGGCTGGCCGGGCAGGCCATGTTGTAGATCTCATCGACCTCGAGCCACAGCGGGTGCGTGACGTCGTGGCGGATCAGTTCAAAGTTCGGCTTGCCCAGCAGGTGGGCGATGTTGATCTTCTGGCTGGTAAAGAAGTTATCCAGGCAGATCACATCGTGCCCCTCGGCGACAAGGCGGTCGCACAGGTGCGAACCGAGGAACCCGGCCCCGCCGGTGATCAGAATGCGCTTCATTTTCGAGATCGACAAGGTGGCTGCTCCAGAGAGGCGGTCGCGGCCGCGGCTGATTTCACCTGCATCATTGAGTCGGGAGGCGGCGAAAGGTCCCGCTGAAGGAACCTCGCACGATCAGCATCGGCCAGAATCGGTGAGTGAAACAGTACAGTAGGCCACGCGTCGGCCGGCGATGGTCCGCGCAGGTCGTGCGCCGGATCCTCCCCGCAGCCCCCTGAAGCCCGTTCGCCGACGCACCTCGACCGGCGCAGGTCGGGAATCCGCACCGGGGTGGGTTGCTGGGATTGCAGAATCGCCCAGGCCGTAACTTGAATAACAACAGCAGTTTATACGATCGAGGGCAGAAACGGCAAGAAACTGCCCGAACTTTTCCGGATTCGGGGTTGACAGCGATG
Organism: Planctomycetaceae bacterium; assembly: GCA_040255465.1. Classification (GTDB taxonomy): domain Bacteria; phylum Planctomycetota; class Phycisphaerae; order Phycisphaerales; family UBA5793; genus UBA5793. The sequence continues at coordinate 28,731 of JBDZVA010000004.1, read as the reverse complement.
GACCGTTTCGTCATACTGCCCAAGCCACATGTTTAGGCGGGTGCCAGCGGGGATCGATTCCCCGCCACTGCACCACGGGCGGAAAACGACGCTTGCTAACGAAAGTGAGAGTGAAAAATGACGACTTCCAAAGCAAACCGACGACGCGTTCAGGTCACTTCCAGCAGGAGTGCTCGGGTCTGTATTGCGTGCGCTGGAGTCCTGGGGCTCATGTTCGGTGCGGCGACCACCGCGCAGGCGCAGTGCCAGCGGACGCGCCTTCAGGCGCCCGATGGTGAAGCCGGCGATCGAATGGGCAACCACATCGCCATCGATGGAAACCGAATGGTCATCGGCGCGCATTCAGAAGATCACTCCGGCTTTACGGATTGCGGCGCTGCGTACGTCTACGTCCGCAATGGCAATGCCTGGGACTTTGAAGCCAAGCTGGTCGCGGCCGTGCCAAAAGACGAAGCGCACTTCGGCTGGTCGGTGTCCATCGACGGCGACTACATCGCTGTCGGTGCGCGAACGGAAGATGAGTTCGGCTCGCAGTCCGGGGCGGCATACATCTTCAGGCGCGTGGGCTCCGTGTGGTCACAACAGGCCAGACTGATCGCCGGCGATCCTGAAGAGTTCGCCCGCTTTGGACAGGCCGTCTCCATCGATGGCGACGGCGTGCTCGTCAGCGCCTATCGCGAGAACTTCCAGCGCGGCTACGGATACGTCTTCAGAAGAGAAGGCACCGCCTGGTCGCAGGAAGCCAAACTCGGTGCCGCATTCGGCGGAGCGGGCGGCGATGAACTCGGCTACTCCGTCTGTCTGGACGGCGACGTCGCCATGCTCGGCGCCTGGCAGGTGGAGGATCCCAATCTGCCCGCAAACCACGGCGTCGTGTTCGTCCACAAGAAAATCAACGGTGTCTGGACCTACCAGCAGAAACTCCGTCCGGCCGACGTTTCGGAGTTTGAGAACTTCGGCATCTCCGTTGATGTTCAGGGCAATACCGCCGTCATCGGCAAGTGGCACGACATCGAGCGCGGATCGAACGCCGGTGCGGCCTACATCTTCCAGTACATCGATAACGAATGGGTCCAGACCCAGAAGCTGACCGCATTCGACGGCGCTCCCAATGAAGAATTCGGCATCGATGTCGGCCTCGACGGCGACTTCATCGTCATCGGCGCGCGAGGCGATGATTCATTCGGCGTGCAGGCCGGCTCCGCATACGTCTTTGTCAACAACGATGGGATCTGGACGCTCTATTCCAAGATCCACGCCAGCGACGCCGCCCCCGGCGATCTCTTCGGAAACACCGCAGACATTTCAGGCACGATCATCGGCGTCGGCGCCCCGCGTCGCAACGGTGAACAGGGATCGGCCTACGTGTTCGCCACCGAGAACTGCAATCCAATCCTGACGGTTGACGCCACCTGCCCGTCCGGCGGACCCATCACCGTGAGCTGGTCCAACGCCACGCCGTCCAACCAGGTCGCCTTGATCTACGCCTACAACCTCGGCTCCTACACCATTCCGCAGGGACGGCCGTGCGCCGGTACCCGACTCGGAATCGGGCCGTCCGGCCTGCAGCTCGTGCAGAACACGACCTTCGGTTCCGGCACCAACGGCAGCCGAACTCTCTTTGCAAACACCTCAGGCCGCGCCTGCGGCGGGTACCTCCAGTTGCTCGACCTCGGGTCGTGCGGCGTCAGCAACGCGGCACGGATCGAATAGTCGGTCGACGGAAAGTTGACACACGCGAGTGTCTTTGGACCCATGGGCGAAAGTCCATGGGTCCATTGTTTTTTTCGGCGCGCGCCGCCGGGCCGGTAATCGGTCTACGCTGAATGGACGGAAACCCGACCATAACAGCCCTGATGCAACCTCAATGCGAATCCAGGTGCAAACGTCCATCCACGCCCCCCTCGAAGTCTGCTTCGATCTCGCGCGCGACATCGACCTGCATCTTCGCACCATGGCCAACACCGGTGAAAAGGCGATCGCCGGAGTCACCGCCGGACTGATCGGCGCTGGTGAAGAAGTCACATGGGAAGCTCGGCACTTGGGCATTCGCCACCGTATGACGGTGCGGATCGTCGAGTTCGATCGGCCGAACCTGTTTCGCGACCGCATGGTGCGCGGCCCGTTCCGGCGCTTCGATCATCTGCACCGGTTCCAGCCGCGGGGAGATGCCACACTCATGATTGACGAGATCGACTTCGCCTCGCCGTATGGACCCATCGGCTGGCTCTTCGATCGGCTCGTGCTTGCGGGGCACCTGCGGCGGCTGCTCACGGCGCGGGCTCAGGCCATCGCCGCGGAAGCAATCCGGACCTCAGATTGACTGCCAGTTCGACAGTTGCAAAGCGTCCTGCCGGCGCCTCACGCAGGATGTGGGATCGGACCCGCCCGCAGACGACCCTGAAATGCGGTTTTCTCATCCCCGCCCGCGGCGCGCGGCTTGCTCCTGTCAACCCGACGGCCAAGAGTGCCGCAAGGGGAATCTCATGCGCATGGATCGCTTTACCGTATTAGCCCAGCAGGTGCTCGCCGACGCTCAGCAGCTCGCGTCGAGCTTGCAGCACGGCGAACTGCGCCCGCTGCACCTGCTCGCCGCCATGCTCGAAACGCGCGGCGAAAGTGGCGCCTCAATCGCTCATTCCATCATCGAGCGCACTGCGGCCGATCCGGATCGCATCGCGTCCATCGCGCAAGGTGAACTCAAGCGCATGCCCACCGTGTCCGGCACGCAGCCTTCGACCGCCGCCGACACCATCGCCGTGCTCAACAAGGCCGACGCCGAAGCCAAGGCGCTCGGCGACAGTTACGTCTCGACGGAACATCTCCTTCTGGCGCTCTCCGATGTGAAATCTGACGCCAAGGAAGTGCTCTCAGTCAACGCCGTCAAGCGCGATGTCCTGCTCAAGGCGATCAAGTCGATGCGCGAAGCCTCGGGGGTGTCGAATGTTCACGACCCCGGCGCCGAGAGCCAGTACGAAGCGCTCAAGAAGTACGCGATCGACTTGAATGAGAAAGCCCAGGAAGGCAAACTCGACCCCGTCATCGGACGCGACGAAGAGATCCGCCGCTGCATGCAGGTGCTCAGCCGCCGCACAAAGAACAACCCCGTGCTCATCGGCGAGCCAGGCGTGGGCAAGACCGCCATCGCAGAGGGCCTCGCCCAGCGCATCGTCAACGGCGACTGCCCGGCCTCGCTCAAGCAATCGCGCATCGTCGCCCTCGACGTCGGTTCGCTTCTGGCCGGCGCCAAGTACCGCGGCGAGTTCGAAGAGCGCCTCAAGGCCGTCCTGCGCGAAGTCGCGGCCAGCAAGGGGCAGATCATTCTCTTCATCGATGAGCTGCACACCATCGTCGGCGCCGGCGCTGCCGAAGGAGCCGTCTCGGCGGGCAACATGCTCAAGCCCGCCCTGGCACGCGGCGAACTGCGCTGCATCGGCGCCACCACCCTCGATGAATACCGCAAGTACATCGAGAAGGACGCCGCCTTCGAGCGCCGCTTCCAGCCCGTCTTCGTCGGCGAGCCCAGCCTCGAAGACACCATTGCGATCCTGCGCGGCCTCAAGTCGCGCTACGAGGCGCATCACGGCGTGCGCATCACTGACCCCGCACTCATCTCGACCGCGACGCTCAGCCATCGCTACATCGCCGACCGCTTCCTGCCCGACAAGGCCATCGACCTGCTCGACGAAGCTTCCGCCCGGCTGCGCATTGAGAACGATTCGATGCCCAGCGAACTCGACGAACTCCGCCGTGAGATCATGCGACTCGAAATCGAGCGCGAAGCCCTCAAGCAGGAAACCGACGACGCCTCGCGCAAGCAGTTGCAGGCGGTGCAGAAAGACCTCGCCGAATTGAGCGAAAAGAGTTCTTCGCTCTTCGCCCAGTGGGAAGCGCAGAAGAAAGAACTCGATACCGTCAAGGCGATGAAAGAGAAGATCGAGGCCAAGCACACCGAACTCGAACAGGCCCAGCGCATCGGCGACCTCGAGCGCGCCGCGCGCATCCAGTACGGCGAACTGCGCGACCTCGAAAAGAACGTCGAACTTGCCGAAGCCGAACTCAAGAAACGTCAGGCCTCCGGCTCGATGATGGTCAGCGAGGAAGTCACGCCCGAGCACATCGCCGAAATCGTCAGCAAGTGGACCGGCATCCCCGTCTCCAAACTCGTGCAGGGCGAGAAGGAGAAACTCGTCCACATGGAAGAGTACCTCGGCCGCCGCATGGTGGGGCAGGATGAAGCCGTCCGCGCCGTCAGCGATGCCGTGCGCCGCAGCCGCGCCGGTCTTGGCGATCCGCGCCGGCCGATTGGCTCATTCCTCTTCCTCGGCCCGACCGGTGTGGGCAAGACCGAGTTGTGCAAAGTGCTCGCCGAGTATCTCTTCGATACCGAAGACGCCATGGTGCGCATCGACATGAGCGAGTTCATGGAGAAGCACTCCGTGGCCCGCCTCATCGGTGCGCCGCCCGGATATGTTGGTTATGAAGAAGGTGGTCGACTCACCGAAGCCGTACGCCGCCGGCCCTACTGCGTCATCCTCCTCGACGAGATTGAAAAGGCCCACCCCGATGTCTACAACGTGCTGCTGCAGGTGCTCGACGATGGTCGCCTGACTGACGGCCAGGGCCGCACCGTGGACTTCAAGAACACCATCGTCGTCATGACCAGCAACATCGGCAGCCAGCACCTCCAGGAACTTGCCAGCCGCAACGCGCCCGAGTGGGAGATCGAGGCCGCCGTCAAGGATGAACTCAAGCGCACGCTCCGGCCGGAACTGCTCAACCGCATCGACGAGACGATCGTCTTCCATCAACTCACCAAGGACGAGATTAAGCAGATCGTGCAGATCCAGGTCAACCTGCTCCGCAAGCGACTGGCCGAGCGCGAGATCAACATCGACCTGACCGACGCGGCGATCGAAGCGATTGCCGACCTCGGCTACGACCCGGTCTACGGCGCGAGGCCGCTCAAGCGCGTCATCCAGCAGCAGATCGAAAACGGCCTCGCGACCCGCATGCTCTCAGGCGACTTCGGCATCGGCGACAGCGTCGAAGTCGACTACGAAGGGCGGTCGTTCGTGTTCAGCAAGCGCGGTGGCTGAAACAGCAAACCAGGCCGAAGCGCCAGCGAGGCTGTCTTCCCATCAGCCCCAGCCGTGGCGACACCCAGCGCCACTCGGCACCAGGGTGACCGCCTCTGGCTGAGGCGCCTGCCGCGCGCGCCAGATCGTTTGGCGTGGCAATCGTCGCCTCCTGTCGAGCCGGGCCATGCAAGCGCCTCCATTCATCACATTCGCGCCATCGGGTCGATACCGATGGGTATGGCCGGCACCTCCCTCGTCAGTGCACAACCAGATTCACCTTCGACGCTTCGCTGGCATGTGACCGAGGACCCGGCCAAATCCTGCATACTCGCCACCTCCGCAGCCGTCGAAGAATTGAAGATCTCCCCAGCCAATTGGTTCGACCGACTGTCAACGTATATTCGCGATCTCCCAAACATCGGCCTCGTCGGCGCCAAGCGCATCAGCGCCGATCGCAAACTCGTCTCGATGGGCGAGTTCGTTGTTCATCCCAAGGGTTGCCACAGCCTCGGCGAGGGCCTCTCCGCGGATGCGTTTCGCTTTCCCGAAGAAGTCGATGCGATCGCAGGCGGCGTAGTCGCCATCGATCGTAAGACCTGGGCCGAACTCGGCGGCCTCGACGAATCGCTCGGCGACCTCGCCCTGCTCGACCTGTCGCTGCGCGTGCGGCAGATGGGCAAGCGATGCCTTTGCGTACCCGACGTGATCGTCATTGATGCGACGCCGTTGCCCACTCAGTCGGAATACGACGTCGAGTTCGAGAGGCGCTGGGGTTTCGATCGCCGCAGCGCCGATCTGGACACCGTCCGACATCGCTACGCCGGCACCGGCCTGCTCTGGAATCCGCGATGGTGGGGGGCGGCCCTGCCCTTTGAAAAGTACGACCAGCGCCCGGCACTGCACTGGAAGAGCTACTCCGAAGTCGAGGTGTTCCGCCAGCGTGCCGACCATCTCGTCAAGATGATTCACAACCTCACGCCCGGCGGTCTGGCCGTCGATCTCGGCTGCGGCGACGGGCTCTACGCGCACCTGCTCGCGAGCAAGGGCGTCGAGGTCGTCGGCTTCGATCCCGAACCGGCTGCGATCGATCAGGCCCGCAAGACGACCGGCACGCAGCAGTACCCGAAGGCCCCGCCGCGCTTCGAGCAGATCAGCGATGGCCCCTTGCCGCTGGATGGCAACGCTGCACAGACCGTCTTCATGTTTGACGTGATCGAACACCTGCCCAATCCCACGGCCGTGCTGCGCCACGCCGCACGACTCGTCAAGCCGGGCGGCCATCTCATCGTCTCAACACCCGCCTGGCAGTTCGGTGGCTCATCCGATCCGACCTATCACCTCGCCGAATACACCATGCCGGAGTTGGAACGACAGATCGAGGCCGTGACTGGACTGCGCATCGTCAACCGCGCGCAGATCACCGGCATCTATCGCGACATCATCGCCATCGCACGAAAGTAGCGGGCAAGTGCCTCACCCATCCGCCGGCGGATTGCCCTGCGGCGTGGCCGGCTGCATGGCTGGCGCATTCTGAGGAGCTGCGGATGGCGGCATGGCGGGATCGTCAAAGAGCACCCACGACGAATACCGCTTGAAGGGTCGGTTGCCCGCCATCGTCACAACGGATGTAAAGGGATACGGCGTGCCGGGCTTGGCGCCTTCGACGCGCACTGTCGTCGTGCCGATCTGCGCCCCGCTGGCGTCAAAGAACGCGAACGCAACGGAGATGTTGCGCTCCTCCATGCCGGCGTGGATGAGGCTGCCCGAGACGGTCATCTCGTTGTACAGGACTTTTTCATCGCGATCGACGTACCAGAAATCGATGATCGGGCTGTAGCGGATCTCTTCACGCGTCTCGGTCTTGTAGGAATACCCCATCTCGCCCACGAAGATCCGGTCGCCCACGCGGGTGTACCCGGCGCGGCGGAGCACATCCACGCGCTTGGAGAGCACGCTGTCCTCGTCCGATTCGTTGCCGGCGCCGCGCTGGCGCATGCGATCTTCTCGCTCCTGCTGCTGACGCAGCTTCTCCGCCTCGCGTCGCGCCTGGGCCTCGGCGGCCTGGCGGGCCCGCTCTTCCCGATCCGCCTTCTCGCGGAAGAAGGTGTACTGCTCGTAGTTGTTCGCGTAGGCCTCGTGGTCGCGGATGAAGTTGGAATACTCATCGCGCTCCTTCTGAATGCGGGCCATGTCGAGTTTCACGCGGGCGATCTCCGCCGCCAGCCGCTGGTTCTCGCCCGTCAGCCGCTGGTTGTCGGCTGCGAGTTTGGCGTTGATGTCGATGAGTTCCTTGATCGCCTGGTCAGCGCTGACCTTGATCGGAGGCTGAGATGGCGACGGACTCTGCGCATCGGCCAGAGCACCCACCACAAGGGCCGAGGTCGCCGCCAGGGCCAGAATCGCCTTCGTTCGATGGAACGTCATTGCAATACTCCTCGCAGACTTCAGCGTGCTGCATTCCCACGAAAAGGCGACAAAGGCCGCCCTGCATTCATTCTCGGCCCATCCTGAGGGCCGCTCAGGAAGACTAGACGTAATTCTCGTCCGGCGTATTCGACTTTTTGGCGTGGAGCGGCCCGATGGGCACAATTGCAGTGGACAACCCGACCGGCAGGCTCAGTTTCCACCCTCAACCGGGGCAGGCGCCTCTGCCGGGGCGGCTTCCTCCGCAGGGGCGGGATCGCCCATCGTCCGGTGCATCCGCTCGCGCAACTGCCGGGCCCGATCGATCATCGCCGGGTCGTCGTCGCTCACAGGCCGCAGGACGAAGTGCCAGTCGAGGTGGCTGTTGATCCGCACTGGCAGCAGGTCGGCGACCAGGTCCGGGCCGGGCAGGTCATACAGTGGCGCCTTGGCCTCCTTCGGACCCATGTAGGGTTCGAAGCCGTCCTTGATGAGGCGCACGTCGTAGGTGCCGTAATGCAGGAACGCCGTTTCGCACGGCGTGCGGCCGACTTCCTCGTCGTTGAGGTAGACCAGTGCACCCGACGGCTCTGAGGTGATGCTGATGGTCCGCTCGACACAACCGGTGGCGAGCAGGCTCGTCACGCCCAGCGCCGTCATTCGCACCACGTTCCACCCTTTTGCTCGCATCACTGGAATCATACCCCGCTTGGCCTGCCCGACCTCACGCCAAGCCATACAGCGGCCGCAACTTGCCTTCCAGGTGTCGCATGAGCGGATCGGCGCTGAGCGGCTTGCCGGTGATCCGCTGACACAGTTCGCTGGCCGAATAGCGCCGGCCGTGCTGGTGGATGTTCTCCGTCAGCCACTGGCGCAGTGTCTCAAACTCACCTTCACGGAACATCGCATCGAGATCGCCCAGTTGCTCGCGGGCCGCCTCGAAGAACTGGCAGGCGTAGAGGTTGCCGAGTGTGTAAGTCGGAAAGTATCCCATCAGGCCGAATGACCAGTGCACATCCTGCAGGCAGCCGTTGCTGTCCTTATCCACTTCAATGCCGAGGTAGTCCTTGAATCGCTTGTTCCACTCGCGCGGCACATCCTTGGTGCTCAGGTCGCCGCGAATCAGCGCCCGCTCCAGTTCGAAGCGCAGCATGATGTGCAGGTTGTACGTGGCTTCATCAGCCTCAACGCGGATGTACGTCGGCTCGACGATGTTCTGCGCTGCATACACCGAATCAACCGTCTGCTCGGCCATCAGTTCGGGCATGAGGTTCTTGGCGTGCGGCAGGCACCACTCCCAGAACGCCCGGCTGCGGCCGACGATGTTCTCCCAGCCGCGCGACTGGCTTTCGTGGATGCCCAGGCTCACCGCGCTGCCGCACGGCGTGCCGAATGCATCCTTGTTCAGATTCTGCTCGTAGATGCCGTGACCCGACTCGTGCATCGTCGAACTCAGCGCGTCCATCACGTTGTTGGCGTGGAAGCGCGTCGTCATGCGGCAGTCGCCCGGCCCGAGCCCCGAGCAGAACGGATGGGCCGACACGTCCAGCCGCCCGTCCTCAAAGCGGAATCCGATTGCCGACGCTGCAAAGCGCACAAACGCCTCCTGCTGCGCCTTGGGCACCTCGGTTGTGTGGATCGTCGTATCCGGCCGCACGCCGCTGTTGGCGATGTCATGGATCAGCGCGGTCAGACGCGTACGCAGCGGCTGAAAGATCTTCTCGATCTGCGCCGCCGTGGCGCCGGGCTCGTAGCCTTCGAGCAGCGCGTCATACGGCTCGCCGCCCTCAGCCCAGCCGTAGTACTTCGCGCTCTTGCGCGTCAGATCGACCATCTTCTCCAGGTGCGGAGCGAAGATGGAAAAGTCCGAGTCCTTGCGGGCCTTCTGCCACGCCTGCTGCGCGATCGAGCGCGTGCGGCTGAGTTCCTCGACGTGCTCGCGCGGCAGCTTGCGCTCGCGCTCGTAGTCACGCTTCCACTCGCGGACATTGGCGAATTCGATCGAGTCCTTCGGGATCTCCTCACCGGCGCACTGCTCGATGAGTTCGCCGATCTCTTTGTTCGTGGATCGCTCGTGAATCAGGCCGGAAAGCAGGGCGCACTGCTCAGAGCGCAGTTTCGCCCCGCCACTGGGCATGAGCGTTTCCTGATCCCAGTGAACGAGCTCGTTCACACTGCCCAGCAGCGCGGTCTGACGTTGCAGGCTGGCGAGTTTGTCGTAGGCTTTGCTGGCCATGATGCAGGATTCTCCCGATCGGATGCTCTTGGAGTGCCATGAACTGTCGTGATCGAGATGATAGCCGTTGAGCGGGCCGACTCACCCTCCCGAAGACCGGTCATCAGACCCGTTCTCAGGCTCATCGTCGCCCTGATCGAGCGGCTCACCTGAGAGTTGCTTCGCCAGGGCCTGCACCTGCGGCGACTGGGCATCGATCTTCAGGGCATAGACCAGCCACGACTTCGCCTGATCGCGTTCGCCGGCCTGCAGGAAATAGTGGGCGGCAGCAATGGCGCTGGCAAGAGCGTCCGGCTGGCGATTGAGATAGTCCACGTGCTCCTGAGCTGCTTTGAGAGGCATCAGCATCATGCCCCAGCACTGCGCCACCTCGTCGACGACTTCCTGCTGGTAGCGCGACGCAGGGGGCAAAGCGCTCAGCAGCGTGATCGCCGCCTCCGGCTTGCCGCGCCGCCGCAGAATCTTGGCCTGCAAGACCTGCCAGGTGACAAACTGCGGAGCCAATTCGCGCGCCTTGGCGAGATGTTGCTCAGCCAGATCCAGCTTGTTTTCGACATACGCAATCTGCGCCAGCCCGCCCCACGCCTCGTGTATCGTCGGGTCGATGTTGATGACGTGGAGGAGTTGCGCCTGCGCCTTGGTGTTCTCGTGCGTCTTGCGGTAGAGGTTGGCCAGGTACAGCGGCGCCTGCACATCTCTGGGCGCAATTCGACACGCCTGCTGCAGGTGAATGATCGCTTCATCCGTCTTGTTCAGGCGGGCGGCGACGATCCCCGCGTTGAAGCGCACGTCCCGGTTGTCCCGCCCAAGGTCGATCACCTTCTGGAACGCCCCATACGCCTCGGCGTCGCGCCCCTGGTGCAGGCAGACTTCGGCCAGTTGCTGCCACACCAGCGGTTCATCCGGAAATTCCTCGGACAGTTTCTTGAGAATCGTTGCGGCCTCTTCATCGTGCTCGGTGTTGACATACTGGGCCGCCGCTTCGAGCCCCGCGTTCATCGCCGCCAGTCGCTCCGTCGTCTTCGCAGCCGCCTGCTGAGGCGTGTTGAGCCGCGGCCCGCCCAGCACCAGAACGGCGACGGCGGTCACTGCCAGCAGCAGCAGGGCGAGCGAAGCAAGGCTGAAGATGGTGCGGCGGTCGGCAGTCATGGGTGCAGGGTGTGATTCATCGGCCATTTTCACCGGCTCGGCTACAATCGGCCCTTATGGGTAGCGCGATGCCTCAACCGGACGAACTGGCCAAATCCTATGACCCCGCCGCGGAAGAACCCAAAGTTCGCGCCGCCTGGGATGCCGCCCAGCCTTTCCACGTCGAGCCAGCCGCCGACGGCCCGCCGCCATACTGCATCGTCATCCCGCCGCCCAACGTGACCGCTGCGCTGCACCTCGGCCACGCGCTGAACAACACCCTCCAGGACGTCCTGATCCGTTTCCATCGCGCCCAGGGCCGCCCGACGTTGTGGATGCCCGGCACCGATCACGCCGGAATTGCGACCCAGGCCGTCGTCGACAAACGCCTCGTCGCCGAGGGTCAGCCGTCGCTCAGGGACTTCAAGAAACTCGAAGCCGAAGGCGGCAACGGGCGCGAGCAGTTCATCGCCAAGGTCCAGGTGTGGAAAGACGAATACGAAGCCACCATCATCCAGCAGCTCAAACTCATGGGCTGCTCGTGCGACTGGGATCGTGTTCGCTTCACCATGGATGACATGTGCGCCCGCGCCGTGCGGGAAGCGTTTTTCCGACTCTTTAAGGATGGCCTGATCTATCGCGGCAAGCGACTGGTCAACTGGGATCCGGTGCTGCAGACCGCCGTCGCCGACGATGAGTGCTTCGATCAGGAGATCGAGGGATCGTTCTACTACCTAAACTACCCCCTCATCGGCGAAGCAGTAACCTTGCCCGATGGCAGCATCATCGACCACGTGACCGTCGCCACCACGCGCCCGGAAACCATGCTCGGCGACACGGCCGTGGCGCTGAATCCCAAAGACCCCCGTGCAGCAGCCCTCAAGGGTCGCAAGGTAAAACTGCCCCTCGTCGGCCGTGAGATCCCGATCGTCACGGACGACTACGTTGTGCTGCCCGTGTCGATGGGTGGTGATGAGAAGGATCCCAAGGCGCAATTCGCCACGGGCTTTCTCAAGGTCACGCCCGCGCACGATCCCAACGACTGGGAAATCGGTCAGCGGCACAACCTCGAAGCCGTCAACATCTTCGCGCCCGACGCCAGCGTCTCCGACAAGCACGGCTGGTCCGACATCGGTGACGCCGGCTTCCTCGTCGGCCTCGATCGCTATCAAGCCCGCAAGGCCATTGTCAGGCGATTCGAAGAGACGGGAGTCCTCGTCGAGCGCAAGCCCTATCGCCACAGCGTCGCGCATTCGGATCGCAGCAAGGCGATCATCGAACCCTACCTGAGCGACCAGTGGTACGTGCGCGTCACGGATGACAAGATGCGCGGCAACGCACTGCGCGCGATGGCCGCCGAGCAGCGCAGCGCCGAAACGAGCCGCGACTGTGAGGAAGCGGGTTCTTCGCCCGAGACGAGCCGCGACTGTAAGGGAGCGGGTTCTTCCGCGATCAACAGCGCATTGGCGTACTTCATCACGTTCACAACCTACGGCACGTGGCTGCATGGCGACGAACGAGGTTCCGTCGAAGATCAGCGAAACGAACCTGGCACACCTGTTGAGGAGCCGGCTGAGAATCTTCAAGCCTTTGAACGATCACAGCTGGCGGGTGATGCGCTCGTGTTGAATTCAGCGCAACGCAGTGTGGTCAAGCAAGCCATACAAAGCGTGTGCGAGTATCGTGGTTGGGATCTTCTTGCCATCAATGTGCGAACCAATCACGTGCACGTGGTGGTCCGGGCATCCAGCCATAGCCCCGAACACGCGATGAACTCGTTCAAGTCCTACGCGACCCGCGCCATGCGAGAGAGTGACTTGATCAAGTCGGATGCCCGCGTTTGGACGAGGCATGGCAGCACGCGCTACCTCAACGACGACGTCACAATGCACGCGGCGTGCAACTATGTGCTGTATGAGCAAGGCGATGACTTGGGCGCCTCGGGTGGTCGCATGCTGAAAAACCCGCTCCCTCACAGTCGCGGCTCGTCAGGGCAGGCCCTGACGTGGCAAGGCGAATTGCGCTTCCACCCCGACCGCTACGCCAAAACCTTCGAGACCTGGCACGAGAACATCCGCGACTGGTGCATCTCACGACAGTTGTGGTGGGGGCATCGGATCCCGGTGTGGTATGCGCTCCTGAACAAAAGTAATGTTGGTTCACAGAGCATCGAAGAGGGCTTGCAACAGAGGATTGCTTGGATCGCTGAGCTTCGCACTGCGCTTGAATTGTTGGCTGATAGCGTGGGCGCATCAGGTCACCTTTGGTTAGTTGCGGATCCGGTGACTCTCAATTGTTTCGTTTGTTCTCAGTCGGAGCGTTCAGACCAAGCGCTGCGTGCAGTCGCGGATCGAATTGAAGATAGAAAGTTTCGAAGGCGAACGGAGGATGAATCGCGGACGGCTGCCAGATTCTCGGAAGACACTCCTGTACGACAGCTGGCCCGCATGTTGCTTGGTATGCGCCAAGACCCCGACGTCCTCGACACCTGGTTCTCCTCCGCGCTTTGGCCGCTCTCCACGATGGGCTGGCCTGACCCCGAGAGTTACGGCGACACGCGCAGCGCCGATGGCAAGCCGAACCTCCTCGACTTCTTCAACCCGACAAACGTTCTCTGCACCGCGCGCGAGATCATCACCCTCTGGGTCTCGCGCATGGTCATGTTCAATCTCTACTTCACGCAGGGAACCGACAAGGGTCAGCGCCTGCCCTTTGATGATGTCTTCATCCACGCGATGATCCAGGACGGCGAAGGCCGCAAGATGAGTAAGTCGCTGGGCAACGGCGTCGACCCGCGCGACATCATCCGCTCTAAGGGCGCTGATGCCATGCGCTTCACGCTCGTGCAGATGACCACGCAGACGCAGGACGTTCGCATGCCCGTCGAGTACGACGAGTCCATCGGCGCCAACACCAGCCCGAAGTTCGAACTCGGCCGGCGCCTGGCGAACAAGATCTGGAACGCGACGCGCTTTGCGATCGGCATTCTCAGTGGATCAACGGGCGAGACGCCCGTTCCACCCGCCGTCGAGCCGACGCGCCTCATCGACCGCTGGATGCTCTCGCGCCTGACCCGCACGCTCGGCGAGGTCGAAAAGTCGATCCGCGACTACGACTTCAGCGTCTATGCCCAGCAGATGTACGACCTCTTCTGGCGCGACCTGTGCGACTGGTATCTCGAAGCCATCAAACCCACCGTGCGCGAAGACGCCACCCAGCAGCGTGTCCTCCGCTCGGCTCTGGGCGCGGTGCATCGCATGTTCCACCCGATCATGCCCTTTGTGACCGAGTCGCTGCATGCGTCGATCGAGGCGCTACCCGTTGAGCCGCTGGAAGAGATCGAGTTGCCGCCCAGCGACCTGGCCGCCACGGCCGGCTGGCCCATCATCCCCGGCACGTACGTCGACGAAGAAGCCGAGACTCAGTTCGCCCGTGTGCAGGAACTCGTCTCGATCATCCGCGAAATGCGCAGTGTGCAAAAGGTGCACGATCGCCGCCTCATCACCCTGCACGTCGCCGATGACGCCACGGTGAGCCTCATCGAAAGCGCTCAGGGCGTCGTCGAAGCCCTCGCCGGGCTGGGCAAAGTCAGTGCAGACCCTGCGAGCGGCGAGGGCGTCACATTTCTTTTTGGGAATAGAGAGCACCTTCTGACCGATCTGAAGGATGCCATCGACGTCTCGGCAGATCGCGAGCGTCTCACGCGTCAGAAGGCTGATCTCGAGAAAAAGATCTCCGGCCTTCAAGGTCGTCTTTCCAACAAGGGCTACATCGAGAAGGCCCCGGCCAGGCTCGTCGAGGAGACAAAGCAGCAACTTGCCGAATCGCAGGCCGAACTCGACAGTATCATCCAGTCGCTGGGGAAACTCGACTCCTGAGCGAGGGTTGTTCGTGCAGTTGACGACTGAAGGACACAGGCGGTGGCCCGCCGCACTGGCGTTGAGCCTGTGCGCGGCCCTTGTGACGGCGCCGGGATGCTCAAACGCGCCCACCGTGCGGCCGACCGTGTTGGGCTCGGTCGGTGAGGAGGACACGGGAGTTGAAACGTGGGAGTTCGCCGGCGTGCCCGGCACCATCACCCGCACTCCCAACTACCGCATCCACACCACCGCCGACAGCCAGGAGATGGCCCTGCGCTTTCCCGAATTCGTCGAGGCAGCGTTGAGTCACTACCGCACCGTCATCGTTGATCTGCCCGCGCCGGAGCGCCGGCTCGACACCTTCGTCTTCGCCAACCGCCAGCAGTGGGTGGCCTTCACCGAGCAACTCATGGGCGATCGGGCGGCGCAATACTCCCAGATCCGTCGCGGCGGCTACTCGACCGGTGGCCGGGCGGTGTTCTGGGACATCGGCCTCTTTGACACCATGGCCATCGCCGCCCACGAAGGCTGGCACCAGTACACCCAGCGCACCTTCAAAGACGCTCTGCCCGTCTGGATGGAAGAAGGGCTTGGCACGTTCATGGAGGGGCATCGCTGGCGCGGCCGCACACCCGAGTTCCTTCCCTGGTCCAATCCCGAGCGCTTCGACCAGTTGCGCCGGGCCTACTACCGCGACCAGTTGATCCCCGTCGGCAAACTGCTTGAGGCCCGCCCCGAAGACATGCTCGGCGGCCGCAACACCGATGTGCTCAACTACTACGCCCAGGTCTGGGCCCTCATGCACTTCCTCAACGAAGGCGAAAAGGGCAAGTACCACGAGCGGCTCCAGACCATGCTGCTCGACGCGAGCAAGGGCCAGATCCGCCAGCGCGTCAGCGCCTCGATGCGCAAGCGGGCTCAGTCCGGCTCGCAACCCGTCGAGAGCGAGGGCAACGTCGCACTCTTCCAGGTTTACTTCAATGACGACGTTGAAGCCGTCCAGCGGGAGTACCGATCATTCGTCGGACAGATCGTCGCCTCCGGCGCCCGCCAGATGATGCTCCAGGGACGCAGCCCCATCAACAACACTGTGCGATCCGACGGCCGATGAACGAGTACCGCTATCCCGAAGACACCGTCGTCGGGTTGCTGGGAGACAGTCACGGCCGAGCGGACACCACCCGCCGGGCGGTGGAGGTGCTGCTCAACGGGGCGGCGGTCAATGTGCTCGTCTACCTTGGCGACGTCTGCAGCGACACCGTCCTCGATGCCCTCGCCGGCATCCCAACCCACGTCGTTTTTGGCAATTGCGACCACGACTGGCGCGCCATGGCCGAGTATGGCTCCTCGCTCGGGCTGCACATCGACCACCCCTGCGGGCGTCTGCTCCTGGGCGACAAGTCGCTGGTCTTCGCGCATGGGGATAACTCCAGCCACGAATGCGACGCCATAAGTTCTGGTGCCGACTACTTTTGCCACGGGCACACCCATGTTTTTCGCGATCAGCGGGCAGAATCGACCCGCATCGTCAATCCAGGCGCACTTTTCCGCGCATCTCGTTATACTGTGGTAAGGCTCGAGCCCTGCACGGGACGGCTGGACGTGTTCCCCGTCGATCCTGTTCCCGCGCGCCGTGATGAAAGGCCCAGGCCGTGACCGGTGAATCTCCGGAATCTTCGGGTGCGAGCAAATCGCCGCGCGATGCGTACGGCGAGCGGCTCTGCATCCGCCCCGCCAAGGCCGAGGTCGATCTGCCCAGCATTGTCGAACTCTTCGAAGCGGGCGTCGAACTTGGCGACTGGATGGACAACGACACCGGCGCTGACGTGATCAACTTCCACGAGGCCTACTGCAACGACGAAGGTCGATCGCAGTTCTGGGTGGCCGAGTTGCGCGATGCAATCGTCGAAGCCAAGCCGGCGCCGCTGCTCATCGGCATGGTCGGCGTGCAGTGCGACGATCCGAACACGGCTGTGATCCGCCGCTTGCGCGTCGAGCCCCCGCACCAGCGCAAGGGCGTCGGAAGGCGCCTCATCGAAGAGGCCGTATCGTTCTGCCGCGAGAAGAACTACCTCAAGGTCGTCCTCGATGCCCGCGTGACCCACGATCGCGCCATCGCCCTCTTCGAACGTTTCAGTTTCCAGTTGAACCGCACCCGCACCGTGCGCGGCGAGCGAATCCTCGACTTTTACCTCGACCTCTACCGCGATCATGACCCGAGCCGCAACGGCAAGGGCAAGGGCAAGAAGTAGCCGCACCTGCGCCTTCGCGGATACAACCCTGCATGACTGCGGCCCTCCGGACTGCTAAAAAGACACGGGTGCGTGTGCGCCCGTTTGGTCTTGACCCGAGGGGAAGCCATGTCCACCAGTCTGCAACGTTTCAACGCCCGCGCCGACGAAGTCCTCAACATGCTCCGCACGACGGGCCAGTACAAGCATCTCCAGATGCTGCAGGGCCCGATGGACGCGGTCACGAAGATCAAGGGCTACGGCGAGTGTGCCGTGTTCTGCTCCAACAACTACCTCGGCCTGGCCAACCACCCCGAAGTCGTCGCTGCCGGCGTCGAAGGCATGAAGAAGTGGGGGGCCGGCACCGCCTCCGTTCGCTTCATCTGCGGCACCTTCACGCCGCACGAAACACTTGAAACCACTATCGCCAACTTCCTCGGCGTCGAGGCGGCGTACTCATTCGTCTCCTGCTGGAACGCCAACGAGGCGATCTTTCCAACGCTCTGCGAGCCGGGCGATCTCATCATCTCCGATGAACTCAATCACGCGTCGATCATCGACTCGATCCGCCTGACCACCGTGATTAAGAAGGGTGTGCTCAAGACCGTCTACAAGCACAACACGATCGACTCCCTGCGCGAAACACTCGCGACGGCGCAGAAGAACCCCGAGGTTACCGGCGCGGTCTGGGTCGTGACCGACGGCGTGTTCTCCATGGAAGGCGACATCGCCGACCTCGCCGCCATGCGAAAAGTGTGCGATGAGTTCGGCGCCATCCTCGTCGTCGATGATTCGCACGGCACCGGCGTCATGGGCCAGACCGGGCGCGGCACGCACGAACATTACGACCTGCCAGGCAAGGCCGTCGACTTCTACACCGGCACGCTCGGCAAAGCACTCGGCGGAGCCGCGGGCGGATACGTCGCGGGAACAAAGCGCGGTATCGAACTGCTCGTCCAGCGCGGCCGGCCCACGCTCTTTTCCAACGCCCTGCCCGTCTCCGTCGCCTGCAGCGCCAACAAGGCCATCGAAATCCTCGCGCGCGAACCCGAGCGAGTCGGCAAACTGCGCGAGAACGTGCAATACGCTCGAAAGGGAATCAAGGCGGCAGGCTTCGACGTCCTCGACAGCCCCACGGCCATCTGCCCCATCATCGTCCACGACACCGCCAAGGCCATCGCCATGAGCAAGCGCCTGCTCGAACTGGGCGTCTTCGTCATCGGCTTCGGCTATCCCGTCGTCCCCGAGGGCCACGCGCGCCTCCGAGTCCAGATCTCCGCCGCCCACGAACGCGAACACCTCGACAAGCTCGTCGCGGCGTTGAAGAAGTTGTGATGGCGCAGGTAGGCCGGGGTCAAGGCTTTGCGCAGACCCGGCGATCGGACTGGGCGTCTTCCTCACCGGCCCCAAGCCCCCCTACACTTCCCCGCATGAACCACGCGACCGCGCCCGCTGCCGCAACTCCCGCGTTATGGACCAGGCGTCACCTGCTGTCGCTTGAGGGCATCGCCGCCGAGGAAATGCAGCACGTCTTCGCCGAAGCGGAACGCTTCCTCCCGCTGGTCATGGAGCCCGGCTGCAAGTCCGATGTTCTGGCCAACCGCTGCGTTGCCAACATCTTCTTCGAAGACTCCACCCGCACCCGCAACAGCTTCACCCGCGCTGCCCAGCTCCTCTCCGCCGACGTCATCCAGGTCAGCGGCGAAGGGTCGAGCACCAGCAAGGGCGAAACCGAAATCGACACCGCCCGCAACATCGAAGCCATGGGCGTCGATGCCCTCGTCGTGCGCCACTCCAGCGCGGGCGTGCCCGTCAACATCGCCGACAACGTCTCCTGCGGCGTCATCAACGCCGGCGACGGCCGACACGAACACCCGACCCAGGGTCTGCTCGACATCTTCACCCTCCAGCGCCACTTCGGGCCCGATCTCTCCGGCCGCCGCATCGCCATCGTCGGCGACATCATCAACTCGCGCGTCGTCCGCTCCAACATCTTCGGCCTGCGCGCGCTCGGCGCGCAGGTCACCGTCGTCGGCCCGCCGGCCCTCGCGCCCGCGTCGCTCAGCACGCTCGGCGTCGAAGTGTCGCACGACTTTGAAGCCGTCCTGCCCGAGGTCGATGTCGTCATGATGCTCCGCGTTCAATTCGAGCGCCTCGCCGGAAAAGCGTTCGCCTCGATTCAGGAATACCGCGACGGCTACGCCCTCACCGAACGCCGCACGCGCCTCCTCCCCGAGCACGCGGTGGTCATGCACCCCGGCCCGATCAATCGCGGCCTCGAACTCGACAGTGAAGTCGCCGACGGCCCGCGCTCCATCATCCTCCGGCAGGTCACGCACGGCGTCGCCATCCGCATGGCCATCCTCAAACTCATCATCGCAGGCTGATCGCTCTCGCCGCGCATCAATTGCGCTGCACGGCTCGCGCTCGCGCAGTGCGCGCTGAATATCGCATGTTCCGCAATTCGCACGACACTCGCGCTCAACCAACCCCCGCGACGTGCCGACGAAACTCCCAGCCACCGATTCTCGGACTGAGGAGACAGCATGTCGCAATCCAAGACCCAGATCAGCCCCGCCCAACCCGCCATTCGCGTGCAGGCCGCCCGTCGAACCATCGCCTGCACCGCCATCGTGCAATCCGATCACATCCTGCTCGTGCAACAGGGTCGCGGCCCATCTGCCGGCTGCTGGACCCTGCCCGGCGGCCGACTCGAGAAAGGCGAGGCCCTCTCCGCCGCCGCCCTGCGCGAAACGCGCGAAGAAACCGGCCTCGAAGTCGAACTCAACGGCGTCGTTGGTGTCTACTCCTACACCGTCAAGTCGGGCGGCCAGCGCTCACGTTTCTGCTTCAGCGCCGAGATCATCGGCGGTCGCCCGCGCTTCGATGGCCGCAGCATCCGCGACCTGCGCTGGTTCCGCTTCGATCAACTCCCCATGGTGCACGACGCGATCCTGTGGAAACCCAACGTCCTGCGCAAGATGCTCAGCGACATCCAGCGCGGCCAGCGCCTGCCCCTCGATCTGCTGCGCAATTTCGATCCCGCATTCAAAGCCGCGGCGTGACGATCACCACCCGAGCACATACGCAAAAATCAGCGGCGCCACGATCGTCGCGTCCGATTCGATGATGAACTTCGGCGTCTGCTCCGCCAGTTTGCCCCACGTGATCTTTTCGTTGGGCACCGCGCCGCTGTATGAGCCGTAACTCGTCGTCGAGTCGCTGATCTGGCAGAAGTAACCCCACAGCGGCACGCCCGTGCGCCCCAGGTCCTGGTGCAGCATCGGCACCACGCAGATCGGGAAATCGCCCGCAATCCCTCCGCCGATCTGGAAGAACCCCAGCGAATGCTTGCCGGTGAGTTCGGTGTACCACTGCGCCAGTTCCATCATGTAATCGATCCCGCCGCGCATCGTCGTCGAGTTCTTGATCTCACCCGTGATGACGTGCGAAGCGAAGATGTTGCCCAGCGTCGAGTCTTCCCAGCCCGGCACGAACACCGGCAACTTCTTCTTCGCTGCGGCCAGCAGCCACGAGTCCTTTGGATCGATCTGGTAGTATTTCTCCAGCGCCCCGCTCAGCAGCACTTCATAGAAGAACTCATGCGGGAACATCCGCCGCCCGGCTTTGTCCGACTTGAGCCAATGATCCAGCACCGCGCCTTCCAGTCGGCGGATTGCTTCCTCTTCCGGAATGCACGTGTCCGTCACGCGGTTGAGGTGTTTCTCGAGCAGCTTCTGCTCATCGGCCGGTGTGAGCTGGCGGTAGTGGGGAATGCGAACGTAGTGCTCATGCGCGACAAGGTTGAAAATGTCCTCTTCGAGGTTGGCGCCGGTGCAGCAGATGCCATGCACCTTGTCCTGCCGGATCATCTCCGCCAGCGACACGCCCAGCTCAGCCGTGCTCATCGCCCCGGCCAGTGTGACGAACATCTTGCCACCGCCATCGAGATGCTTGCGATACCCCTCGGCTGCATCGACAAGCGACGCCGCGTTGAAGTGGCGATAGTGCGTACGAATAAAATCGGTAATCGGCGTGGTGCTCATGGCAAAGGATATGGAGCGCGCCGCCGTCGGGCGATGCGTCGCTCGGGGTGCCACTCATCATCCCGCCTCGGGTGCTGAGTGCGAATCGGCAATGATCTCATTGCGTTCCTGAATCTTCGGCGCAAATCATCCCAACCCGGTTGATGTGTGGAATGCACTGGGTGTTCCTACCCCACCAGCGCCGCCTCAATCGTCAACCCCGGACCGAACGCAATCGCCACCATCGGCCGGCTGGCGCCACGACGCGCCAACTCATCAAGAATGAACAGAATCGTCGGCGATGACATATTGCCGAACTGCGCCAGCACCTGCCGCGACGCATCCAGCGCGTGACGATCCAGTTCCAGCGCACCGGCAAACGCATCCAGGATGCGCGGCCCACCCGGATGCACTGCCCAGCTGCCCACATCGCCAATCGATATTCCGTGTGGCCCCAGCCATTCCTCTAGCCACGGCCGCGCAGCAGCGCGAATCCTTGCCGGTACATCAATCGCCAGGTTCATTTCAAAGCCATGATCGCCAACGCTCCACGTCATGCACTCCTGCGAATCAGGCAGCACTACCGATGCAAAATCGCGCAGACCAATGGGCGCCGCGCTCCGCAGATCAGTGCGGCTCGAGACAACCGCCGCCCCCGCCCCGTCGGCGAACAGCGCGTTGGCCAGCAGGCACTCTCCGTCGCCGCGGTATTGAAAGTGCACACTGCACAACTCGACGCAAACCACCAGCACGATCGCATCCGCATCAGCGCGGCAGGCGTCCGACGCGAGCCGCAACGCGTTGATCGCCGCATGACATCCCATGAAACCAACATGCGCCCGCCGCACATCGCGCGCCAGGCCGAGCGATTCGATGAGCGCAATGTCCACCCCCGGCGCCCGCATCCCGGTGCACGAGACAGTCATCAGATGGGTGATCCGCGACGCCGCACAGTTCGCTTTCGACAGTGCATCCACGGCGGCACGATGCGCCAGCCTGCCCGCCCACTGTTCATACACCGCCAGCCGCTCCGCTGTGGTCGGGCCGAGGTCATCATCATGCAGTCGCGGCGGAAAGAAGGGGACAATTGGTTCAATGACATCGGTTGACGACTGGCCGTTGCTCCCGCGAATTCGACCGGCTGTCTGCTGCTGTCGAGTCCGCGCGACCACGAATTGCCGCGTCTCCACCCCGCTGCGCTCAAACAGCCGACGCAGCCGATCCGCCTCCTCCGCTGATCCGGCGCAACACTGCTCAGCCAGTTGCAACGCCTCATCCTGGTTCAACGTGCCTGGCGGCACCGCCCGACCGATGCTGATAATGCCCGGCTTCATGCGCCACCTCGCGCGACCTCAAGGCGCGTCGAGAGCGGCTCACGAGCCCCGAGACCCCGCCCGTGAACGCGATCAACCACCATCTGATACAGGCGCGGAACGATGCGCCCCGTCATCATGCAGGAGTGTACCAGCATCGGGTGTCGCAACGTCTCGGCAATTCCCCGGCAGCGAATCTGACTCGACCGGACCAGCGATCGATGCAGGCGGGTCCAGCGTTCTTCAACCGCCGGGTCCCACTCGACATCAGCCCGGCTCAATACCGCCTCAGCCAGACCTGCGGCCTGGCGCGCCGACTGAATCGCCCATGTCATCCCTTCACCCGTGAACGGCTCGACGAAACCCGCCGCATCTCCAACCGCCAGCACCCGCTCAGCCGCGACGCGAAACGGTTGCCGCGTCAGTTGGGGGGCGCCAAGCCAGTGAGCGTCGGCAAGAGCAGCGGGCGCATGGACGTTTGACTCTTCAAAAACTTGCGCCGCGGCGCCGCCCAGCCCGCCGCGTTCGCGAATCAGCGCGGCATCAAACGCGCCGCCCACGGCGAGCTGATCGTCTTCGAGTCGCGCCAGCCCCACGTATCCGCGTCGCGCCACGATCGACCGGACTTCGCCCCACGGAAGATCCACCCCCGTAGAGGCAATCGTGGTTCCCCCTCCCACGCGAGACCGTCTCCACAGCCGTTCACGACGCTGCCCGGCCGAATGTGAACCATCAATTGCAAAGCCCAGACCTCCGGCCGCGATGACGAGCCTCGTCCTGGCGACACCATGCTGGCCCGCACTTCTGAGTTGTACGTGGCGATACAAGTCGTCCACCGATCCGATGCCTGCGAGGCATCGCGGCAGAAACGTCACGCCGCAGCCGATCGCCTTCTCGACCAGCGCCGCATCAAACAACCGGCGCGACAGCACGCGACCCCCGTGAAGCGGCACGTTGAGTTGATGCTGAGCCGCCCGCAGGTCGAAATGCATCATCGGTGTGGCATGATGCGCGTCCAGCACCTCCGCGAGCCCAAGCTCCCGCAGCGATTCAACCGCCGCCGGTCCGAGACAACAGCCGCATACCTTGTCGCGTGGGAAGTTCGCGCGATCCACCAGCAGCACGCGCCGGCCCAGTCGACTCAGGACAATCGCCGCCACGCTTCCAGCCGGCCCCGCGCCGATGACAATCACATCCCACCCGACGCGAGCCGCCTCGCTCATCGAGATTGTGGCCGCCGTCCCAGACGTCATGTCGAACCCTTGCGCCCGGTGAGCAGCAGTCGAAACGGCCAGACCGGAGTAACTTCGAACTCGCGCCACCCCGCCCGCTGCGCGAGCGAACGAACTTCCTCGACCGTGAACGCCGCCCGCACCGAGCGCGGCCCGTCAACCCGCACCACCGGCGAGCGCGAAAGCGTGTGCGCTGCAACCTGGGTCAACCAAAGCCCCGGCGCGCATCGCCGCAGATCGCTCACCACGACCAGTTGCGTGGCGGCGGCATACATCTTCGCGAGCAGCTCCACAGCCTGCGCTTCGTCGAGATGATGCAGAAACAGCGAGCACATCACGACCTCGTACTCTTCGCCGGGCCACTCATCACGAAACACGTCGCAGCGCCGGAAGTCCACGATGTCGCCGATGCCATCCGCTTTGCGCTTGGCGTGCGCAATCGCCTGTCGACTGATGTCGACCGCGGTGATCTTCAACTCAACACCCACGCTGGCGGCCCGCTCGTTCAGCGCCAGCGGAAGATCGCCGGCGCCCGTTGCAATGTCAAGCACCCGGCAGGGATCGTCGGGCATGCGTCGCGCCACGCGATGAATCGCCGGCCACACGATGCGGGCGCTTCGCGCCCACGCGTTGAGTCGTTCGAGGCTGGTCAGGGCCGCATCATGCAGCGACGGATCGAGATCCGGCTGGTCCATCCACTCCGGCTCGCGCTGACGCTGCTGAAGACGAGAAGAGGTTGTGCTCATCATGGATAATAGGTGAATTGCGCCAAGCCACTCCGGGGCTACGATCCGGGCATGAACTCGGCGGCGCCCGCCACATCGTCCCTGCCCGACCCCGCTCCACCCGCCCAACCCGTCAAAACGCTGGCTGCGGATATCAAAATCAGCCACAGCCTCTTCGCCCTGCCCTTTGCCCTGTTGGCCTCGTTCATGGCCCGGCCGGCGGAAGGGTCGTGGGGGCGCTTTGCCGGACAAATGAGTCTGATTGTGATTTGCATGGTCAGTGCCCGCACCTTCGCCATGCTCGCCAATCGCATCATCGATCGCGACATCGACGCCCTCAACCCCCGAACGAGCGGTCGGGCCCTGCCCAGCGGACGCGTCACGTTGCATCACGCCACCTTCGCGCTGATGTGGGCCGCGGCGCTGTTCATCGTCGGTTGTGTGGCGTTCGGCTTCGCGTTCGACAACTGGTGGCCGACGCTGCTCTCGATTCCCGTCCTGGCGTGGATCGGCGCCTACGGCTGGATGAAGCGCTGGACCTGGCTTTGCCACATCTTCCTCGGCTCATCGCTGGCGATCTCTCCGCTGGCTGCGGCGCTGGCGATCAATCCCGATTCGCTCGCCAGCCAGCCCGCGCTCTGGCTGCTCAGCCTCAACGTCCTGTGCTGGGTCGCCGGGTTCGACATCGTCTACGCCCTGCAGGATGTGGAAGTCGATCGCGAGCATCGACTCCACAGCATCCCCAGCCGCCTCGGTGTGAACAGGGCGCTGTGGATCAGCCGGCTGCTTCACGCCGCCAGTGCCGCTTCGCTGACCATGATCATTTTCGTCGATCCACGCTTCGACTCGCTCTTTGCGACTGGCGTCGGCATCGTCGTTGTGCTGCTCATCGTTGAGCACGCCGTCACCGCAGGCGGCGCGACCGGCCGCATCCAGCTCGCCTTCTTCACCCTCAACGGCCTGATCAGTTGCCTGCTCGGCGCTCTGGGGATCGCCAGCGTGGTGACGCATTACCTATCGTGACGGGGGTGCCACACCGCATCCCGCCTCGGGTGCTGTGTGCGAGCGTGCAATTTGTTGCCGATCATGAGTTCATCGCCACGCGCTCCCCTGGCAGAAACCCCACATCGCACCCAACTTCGAAGCTACCCTGCAACATGTCAACGATCACCCATTGGACCATTTCCGGCTGGCGCGATTTGCCCATCTACGGCAACACGCACATCCCCGATGTCGATCACGCACGCGGCGTAATCCTCCTCGTCCACGGCTTCATGGGCTATAAGGACTACGGCCTTTTTCCCTTCGTCGCCGAGCAGTTCGCCAACGCCGGCATCATCGCCCATCGATTCAATCTCACGACCTCCGGCATCACCAACAACTTCCACACGTTTGAGCGGCCCGACCTCTTCGAACTCGGCACCTGGAACAACAACGTCGCCGATATCGATGCCGTGATCGACGCCGTCCATTCCGGCGCCATCGAAGGCGCCGGCCGCCCGCTGCTTCTCATGGGTCACAGTCGCGGTGGAACGGGTGTCCTGCTCACCGCCGGCCGCCGCTTCATGCAGCAGCGCGAGCCGCTGCCTGTCGGCGTCATCTCGGCGTCGGCGCCGAGTCGTGCATGGCGCTTCGCTGAGCCACAGAAAAGAGAGATTCTTGAACGCGGCTATCTCACCGTGAAGAGCGGGCGAACCGGTCAGGATCTCCGCATCAGCCGTGCCTTTCTCGATGAGCAGCAAGCCGATCCGGAGGGACACGACCTGGCCCGTCACGTCGCCGCGCTCGCTTGTCCGCTGCTGATCGTGCACGGCACGGCTGATCCGACGGTCCCGCCCCGCGAGGCGCAGGAAATCGCCGGCATGGCAGGCGATTGCGTCAAGCACACGCTCAGACTCGTCGAAGGCGGCGATCACGTGTTCAACACACCCAACCCATTCCCAATCAGTGGTGAGCCTTCGCCGCAGTTGCGGGCCTACAACGAAGCCATGCAGCGATTCTGCGACGAAGTTCTCGCGTGATGCCGATTTCCCGCGTTGAAGGCGGGCGCTGGGCCCCTACACTAGAGTCGTTCGGGGAGCCGCCAAGCCTTCCCCACAAGGGGGTTCGCTGACGACGATGAGCAAATCGCCCCATCGGACGTTTACCGGTGACTTCAAAGTCTTCTTCCTCCGCGGGTTGGCTATTCTGCTGCCCTCGGTGCTGACGATTTGGATCGTCGTTTACGCCTACCAGTTCGTCGACACCCGCATCGCTCAGCCGATCAACTCCATCACCCGACTTGCGGTGATCAAGGCCATGCCCTTTGTCATTCGCGGTCCGGCGGATGACAAAGCCTGGGCCGCCACCCATTACCCCGCCTGGTACCTTGTCACCGAAGAAGAGATTCAGGCGGAGCGCGATCGCCGCATCGCCCAGAAACTCCCTCGCATCACCAACGAGTCCGTGCTGACCGCCCAGATTCGCCAGAACGACCTCAAGGCGTGGTGGGACCAGCACCCGTGGCTCAACGCCATCGGTCTGGTCGTCGCCGTGCTGCTCTTCTACCTGGCCGGCCGGGTGTTCGGGGGCTTCCTCGGCCGCCGCATCGCCGCCCGGATCGAGCGCATCGTCGCCGCCGTGCCGATATTCAAACAGGTCTATCCCTACGTCAAGCAGCTCGTCGACTTCATGCTCGGCGAGACGAAACTCGATTTCAACCGCGTGGTGCTTGTCGAGTACCCGCGAAAGGGCATCTGGTCGGTCGGTTTTCAGACGGGGCACTCGATGAACGACCTTGCTCGCGTTGCGGGCTACCAGCCCGTTGAGATCGTGACGGTCTTCATCCCCAGTTCACCCACCCCTTTTACGGGTTACACCATCAGTCTGCCCCGAGCCGAAGTCCATGAACTGAGTATCACCGTCGAAGAGGCGTTACGATTCACGGTCAGCGGCGGGGTGCTGGTTCCCGATCGGCAGATGATCGCAGAGTCAGCCACGCATCCCAAGGGCGTCCTCAAGACTCCCACGCCGCCGCCGGGCGGGGCAGGTCCGACCGACCCCGGTTGATGGAGCGGAAAACGGGGCGGGCGGCCAATCAGGTGCCGCCTGAGCCTGATACAGAGAATCATCCGTATTGACAACCCCTGCACATCGGTGCTAAGGATTCAGACATGCAAATCAACGTGACGGGCAAGCACCTCGATATCAGCCCCGCCATGGAGGAATATGCGTCCAGGAAGTGTGAGCGGCTCGAGCGGTTCTACGACCGCATCCAGACCGTGGATGTGGTGATCGACAAGCCCGGCCGGGAGTTCGAGGTTGAACTCATCGCCCATGTCGACCGCCACGACCCGTTCATCGGCCGCGACCACGCCACGGACTATCATGCCTGCGTGGACTCCGTCGTCGACAAGCTCAGCCGCCAGCTCACGGAGTACAAGGAAATGACGCGGAACCGCAAGCATCCGGGGTAATGCGCCTGCCCCGGAACCGGAGTACAATCGCCAATGAAATTGAACGAGATCATGGTCGAATCGGCTCTGGTGCCATCGCTGACCGCCGTGACGCGCGATGAAGTTGTGGCCGAACTGGTGGACTCGCTTCTCGCCGCCGGCGTCGTCGAAAAGGGCAACCGCGACGATCTCATCGAGGCCATCCTTGAACGCGAACGACGCGGCTCGACGGGCTTTGGCAAGGGCGTTGCCGTTCCGCATGTCAAGCATCCCTCCGTCAAGCGAATGGCCGCCACGATCGGCGTGAGCAGCAAGGGTGTTGATTTCAACGCGTTGGATCGCCAGCCGGTCTACTCCGTCGTGCTGCTGCTCAGTCCGGGGGATCAGCCCGAAGATCACCTCCGGGCCATGGAAATCATCTTCCAGAACCTCAGCCAGGACACCTTCAGGCGTTTCCTGCGGCAGGTTTCTTCTGTAGATGACATCATCACGCTGATTCGCGAAGCGGACAATCAGCAGTTGGGTTGAGCGGCGACTTCGGTATCCGATCATGAGTGCATCGCATGCAGCGCAGCCGGCCGTGCCTCAACCGCCGGCCGGCCCGGATCAACTTGCGGAGGTTTCGGCGCTTGTCCAGCAACGCCACCGCCAAAGTCATCATCAGCAACCGACTGGGTCTCCACGCCCGGCCGGCGATGTCCTTCGTTGAGACCGCCTGCAACTTCAAGTCCGATGTCGTCGTCCGCCGCCAGGACCAGAAGGTCGACGGCAAGTCGATCATGCAGATGATGATGCTCGCCGCGACCAAGGGGACCGAACTGCTCATCGAGGCCACCGGCCCCGACGCCGATGAGACGATCCAGGCCCTCATCGATCTCGTCAATCGCGGCTTCGACGAGGAGTAGGCGTGAAGTCGTGAGTGGGTGATGTCCTTCGGCGGGTTTCAGGATCTGCGAGGGTGATTGAGTGAACCAGACTGACGCGCGAGCGAAGAGTTTGAGTTCGGATGGCAGTTCGTCCTCGCTGGCGCTTCGGTCTGGTTGAGTCGTTATTGGCGATTCGG
>JBDZVA010000008.1:0-100217 GCA_040255465.1 Planctomycetaceae bacterium | reverse complement strand
ACAACACCTCATGGAATCCACAACCAAACACTTGACTTTCAAGACAGTCGCTACGGCCCGAGTTCTCACCGAAGACGTGCAGCGACCCGATTCGGCCGTCAACGCGACAAGCCGAACCGCGCCGGAAGTTGTCCTTCCGCGGCAGGCGCCGGGCCCGCCGGTCCCCCAGATTCTCCCCGAACGGCGACGACCCGAACGAACCGGCCGCCGACTCCTTCAACATACCCGATTCTGCGGGAGGTGCAAGGACAAATATGGTAATCTGGAGAACAACGCCGAAGTTTCTTGCTGTCCCTGGTGAGCAAAGATGAGAGCGGCCAGCGGGATTTGCGATCTGCGGAACAGGCGCTGACTTGCCTTGCGATTGGCGGCGCGACCCTGGCCCTTCCTCGGGTGGACAACTCCCCGCGTTCGAGACCCATGGGCAGGTCTGCGGTAGGATTCGATCTTGTCTCGCGCGGATGGGCCGAAGCGTGAGAGGAAGGCTGTTATGGAATCAAGTGTTGCAACCCGCGCCGTGCGGGGATCGCTGTTGGAGAGCCATCCGGACCGGATCGTGCTGGG
Source organism: Planctomycetaceae bacterium (assembly GCA_040255465.1). Classification (GTDB taxonomy): domain Bacteria; phylum Planctomycetota; class Phycisphaerae; order Phycisphaerales; family UBA5793; genus UBA5793. Next base: position 99,653 of record JBDZVA010000008.1, on the reverse strand, counting down.
GATTCCCGGCACGGACTACCGGCTGCACCTGAATGTGAATCGACCGGTGGACGCCAAGGTGGGTTCGCACATCGCCGGACGCATCGAAGTGCATGCGCGGCGAGTGGATGTCACGCACACGGGCGGGCAGTTCATCGACCCGGTTTACGGCCGGCCGCGTAACATTCAGGGCTGCGTCGTGGAGACGGGCCTGGAGCATCCGATGATGGTCGTCAAGGCGGTGGTGCCGCTGCACGTGCGGGTGCGGCCGCCGCAGAAGCCGTCGGATTTTGAAGTTGGCTCGATTGTAAATTTCGCCGTCGATCCGGGTGCGGTTTTCGTGCCCGTCGATGGGCATTGACCGGCTGAACGAAGGGAATCGAGCATGCTCGACGAAGCGGCTCAGAGCGAGTCGCCCACCAGGCCGCTGATCATCAGCCCCGATACGCTGCGCGGCGGAGGCAGCGCCGATGCGCGGACGCCGCCGGGCCAGACGCTGACGAAGAAGTGGCCGGTGCTGCACTACGGCTCGGTGCCGCAGGTCGATCCCGCAACATGGCAACTGAAGGTCTGGGGGTTATGCGAGAATCCCTACACGCTCAACTGGGAGCAGTTCAACGCCCTGCCGCAGGTCGATGTGCGCTGCGACATTCATTGCGTGACGCACTGGTCGCGACTGGACAACGTGTTCACCGGCGTGTCGACAAAGCGGCTCATCGAGATGGCCCGGCCAAAGCCGGAGGCAAAGTTCGTCATGCAGCACGCGGCGGGCTCGCCCAACAACGACTGGACGACGAATGTGCCGCTCGATGAGTTCACCGAGGAAGACTGCATCATCGCGACGCTGCACGACGGCCAACCGTTTTCGCCTGAGCACGGGTATCCAATTCGCGGAATCGTGCCACGGCTTTACTTCTGGAAAGGGGCAAAGTGGATCACGGGGCTGGAACTGCGAGCCACGGATGCGCCGGGGTTCTGGGAAGTGAACGGCTACCACATGCACGGCGACCCGTGGAAGGAAGAGCGCTTCGGGTGGTAGCGGACGATCCGGCCCTCCTGACTGCCGCCGAAGCAACGATTCCATGACCGGCAAACTCTCACATGTCGATGAACGCGGCCGGGCGACGATGGTTGACGTCGGCGCCAAGGAGCCGATGCGCCGACGCGCGGTGGCCGAGGGGTTCTTCGTCGCCAGGGCGGAGACGATCGAGGCGGTGATGGATGGCCGACTTCCCAAGGGCGAGGCGCTGGCGGTGGCGCGGGTGGCGGGGATCATGGCCGCCAAGCGTTGTGACGAGTTGATTCCGCTGTGCCACAGTCTGCCGATCGAGGCGGTGCAGGTGGATTTTGAGCGGGTCGAGGGGGGAATACGCATCGTGGGCAGCGCGTCGGTGACAGGCAGGACCGGCGTGGAGATGGAGGCGCTGACGGCGGTGTCGGTCGCGGCCCTGACGCTTTACGACATGACCAAGGCGATCGACAAGCAGCTGCGGATCGAGGGGATCACCCTGCTCGAGAAGACCAAGGTCCGGGTACTGCAGCCTGATGGCGGATAATCCGGCGGAGACGGGTGTTTTTCGCGTCTGGACTAAGAGAACGAAGAATTGGTCCCCGGCGGGGCATCTGGCCGAACTCAACGGGAGGCAGGCTTTCACCGGCCTTGGTTGAGGGTTGGAATCCCGCTACCATTGCCCTTATTCATTCGATTCCTCACGGGTGGCTCATCCATGATCATCGACCTCGAAACGCAAGTGTGGACCAATCCGGCGCAACTGGGAGCGGAGTCCACGGACTGGCGACTGAGGGAAGACGTTGAAACCTGGGCCTCGATTGACGCCTCGCCCGCCGTTCACGAAGCGGCGATGTCCTGCGTGGACGTGGCGGTGGTGCTCGGGTTCCGCAGCGTTCACCTTGACGCCCATATCACCTCGGAAAGCGTCGCGGCGTTCGTCGGCCGCCAGCCCAACCGGCGCATCGGCTTTGCCGGCATCGACCCCATGTGCGATGGCGCACTGGATGAAGTGGACAAGGGTCTGGCGCTGGGATTGTGCGGCGTGGTGATCGCCCCCGCTGCTCAGAACTTCCACCCGACGCATTCCCGCGCCATGCGCGTCTACGAGCGCTGCCAGTCACTGGGTATTCCGGTACTGGTTCGCACGCAACGACGGCCAACAGCATCGACGAACATGGCGTACGGCCGACCGCTGCTCTTCGACGAAGTCGCGCGGGCGTTCCCGAACCTCAAACTGGTCATCGGCGGCCTGGGTTACCCGTGGACAGACGAACTGTTCATCCTCGTCGGCAAGCACCGCAATGTGTTCACCGATCTGGCGGGACAGGTCTCGCGGCCGTGGCAGTTGTATCACTCGCTCGTGGGCGCCTTTGAGCACCGCGTGATGGAGAAGATCCTCTTTGCCTCCGGCTTCCCATTTGACACGCCCGAACGCGCCATCTCGCGCATCTACTCGCTGAACAGTTACAGTCATGGCACGGACCTGCCTTCAATTCCGCGGCAACACCTGCGCGGTATCGTGGAGCGGGATGTGTTCCACTGCCTTGGCATCGAACGGCCCGGCGGCGCGAGTCTGACCGGCGGCATGTCGCTCGCCACCGAAGCGGTCGAAGTCATGGAAGAGGATGATGATCTTGATGCTCAGATCACGACGCTTACGGGAATGCTCCGAGAGAGCGTCGAACCCAACCCGCGCTGGAATTCCTGAGCGAGACGCATCGGCCGCGCGAGCCCTGGCGGCTTTGCTTGCTGCGCTGATGCTCCTGGCGATGGCGGGTTGCGGCCTCTTCGGGCACTCCGGCGGGCAGTTGGATGTCGTCGGTATGAACGACTCGCCGGCGCGGCTCTCGGGCGACCTCAAGACGGCCATCTACCGCTTCCGTGACACCAACACCGCCACTTTTGTCTTCAGCGAACTCTCGCTGGACGATCTCACAAACGGCCGATTCGCCGACGGACGCATCATCTGCGTGGACATGGCGTGGCGACCCAAGGCGGGGTCGACTCCGGTGGATCGCACAGCCACGAACTGCACGGTTCGGCAGGTGATTCTCGCCGGTAACGCCGCGGGGATATACGACGGCGCGGGCTTTCTCGCCCCGTCAGACAAGGCGGGGAAGCACTCATTTGGCGGGTCGATCTCCGGGGCGGTGCTGCGGATGACCGAGTCCAGCGACGGATTCCACGACCTGCTGGGCACGGCGGAACTCAATGGCTCGTTCAGCGCCGAGCGCGATGATGCGGCCGTGGATCAGATCGCCGTCCGCCTCAATACTGAGGTCTCGCGTCGACTCGGCCGCCTGTTCTACGTGCTGGGCTACTGAACCGCGATCCCCTGCTGCTGCCTGTCCATCATATGACGGCCCGCGGGCGGTTGTGCCGCCCTGCGTGCGGCTCTACACTGTCCCCGTTCCACAACTCCGAACTCTCAGGTGAGGAACCAAACGGGTGAGATGGACATCAAAACTGTGCGCTGGTGGCGTGCTGGCGGTGGCGCTGGGTGTAACCATGGGACCCGCGACAGCGCTGGGCCAGGACACACCTGCGCCGACGCCTCCGAGCGCGGATCCCTACGAAGGGCTGCCGGTGCGGCAGGTCGAATTCGCCGGCCTCAAGCGCGTGCCGCGCACGCTCGTCGAGAACAACATCCGCACGACCGTGGGCGAGCCGTACTCCGCCGCCACGATCCAGCAGGACGTCCGAAATCTCACGCGACTGAACCAGTTCCGGATCATTCTGCCCAAGGCGGAACTGACGCCCGACGGACGAGCCGTGGTCGTCACCTACCAGTTCAACGAATGGTCGCTTGCCGAAGACGTGCAGGTCACAGGCAATCTCGCCGTCAACGACCAGGACCTCTTCGCCGCGATCAAGATGCGGGTTGGCGATCCTCTCGATACGTTCCAGATTAATCGCGCGCGGGAGCAGATGGTCGAACTGTACCAGAAGCGAGGCTTCTATCTCGCCCAGGTCGAAGTTGATTCAGATGTGCTGACGGAATCGAACATCGTGCTCTTCCGGGTGCGCGAGGGTCCGCGCGTGAAGATCAAGGCGATCGAGTTCCGCGGCAACGAGGCGTTCGGCAGCGACCAGTTGCAGTCGAATCTCAAGACCAAGACATCCATCTTCCTGCTCCGCACCGGCCAACTCGACGAGGATGCGCTCGCGACGGATATCGCCGCGCTGACGAACTACTACAAGGACCGCGGCTATCTCGATGTGCGCATCGAGCGGCAACTGGATCTCTCCAACGATCTGAAGGAAGCCAAGGTTGTCTTCCTCATCGAAGAGGGCCAGTTGTTCACGATGCGAAACCTCGTAGTCGAAGGCGCCACGCGCCTGCTGACACCGCAGGTCAAGGCCCTCATCGACATCAAGACCGGCGACGTGTACAGCAAGGACAAGATCGAGAAGAGCCGCACGATTCTCAAGGAGTATCTCGGCAGCCTCGGCTACGTGGATGTAAACGTCGAACTTCAGCCGACGCGCGACCCAGACCAGCCCTTCGTTGATCTGCTGATCACCATTCGCGAGGGGCAGCTCGCGTTTACCGGCGAAGTGATCGTCAAGAACAACAAGCTGACCAAGAGCGAAGTCATTCTCCGAGAAGTAGACTTCCGCCCCAACCGTCCGCTGAGCAGCGTGTACATCGAGAATGCCAAGCGCGACATTCGCGGCACGGGCCTGTTCACCGACGTGCGCATTACGCCGGCGGACCCGGATCCGTCGGACCCGCTCTACCGCGATGTGATCATCGAGGTGCAGGAGGGCGACACCGGCTCGATCAACTTCGGCGCTGCGGTGAGTTCGGACCTCGGCCTGTTCGGCTCGATCGGACTGACACAGCGCAACTTCGACATCGCCGACTTTCCCGAGAGTTTCGACGAGTTCATCCGGGGCCGCGCGTTTCGCGGGGCGGGCCAGGTCTTCAACATCAACGTCCAGCCCGGCAATGAGTTCAGCAACTACAGCGTCAGCCTGAGCGAGCCCTACCTGTTCGGCACCGACAACGCGTTTTCGTCTTCGATCGCTTACACCCAGCGCGTACAGGAGAGTTACGACGAGACGCGATACGGCGGAACGTTGCGACTCTCTCGCCGGCTCGGCGAAGTATGGACGGGCTACGTCTCCACTCGATTCCAGTCGATCGATCTTTCGAACATCGATCGCTTCGCGCCGGTGGATGTGTACAACGTGCAGGACGAAAACATCGTCACCGGACTCGGGGCGGGGATCATCCGCACGACCGTGGACAATCGAGCAAGGCCGTCGCGGGGCAGCCGACTGGAACTGGGCATGGAGCAAATCGGCGCGCTCGGAGGCGACTTTGACTTCACTCGCGTCACAGCCGAGCACACGGTCTTTCTCACTCTGGACGAGGATTTCCTCGGGCGCAAGTCGATTCTGCAACTGCACACGCAGGTGGGATATCAGTTCGGCGGGACGACGCCGATCTACGAGCGGTTCTTCCTCGGTGGCCGGACCTTCCGCGGCTTCGACTATCGCACGGTGTCGCCGCGTGGCTTGCGTCCCAACGGCCGCCCCAGCGACGATCCCATCGGCGGCGACTGGCTCTTTTTCATCGGAGCCCAGTACGAGTTTCCGATCTTCGAGCGGTTCATCGGCGGCGTGGCATTCGTGGATACCGGAACCGTCACCAGCGATTTCAGCCTCGACGACTACCGTGTTTCAGTGGGCGTGGGCGTCCGCCTGTACATTCCGCAGCTGGGCCAGGCACCGCTGGCGTTTGACTTCGGTTTTCCGCTCGTGAAGCAGGATACGGACCAGAAGCAGCTCTTGAGCTTCAGCATCGACGTGCCGTTCTGAAGTCGCCGGCGCGGGGAATTTCCAGGCCCGGTGGACGTCTTTGCTTCTGCTGCGTCCCGACGGGCTGAGCCGCGCGGAGTTGTTGCCGGTTCCGCCGCGTTTGCACGTCAGGGTTCGCTATCATCATTGTCCGTGCTCGCGTTTGGCGGATTCGCCGGGCATACCAAACATCTCTCGTACACAAGTCTTCATATTCCAGAGGGTGGTTTCATGAATACCTGGTTCAAGAAGAACACGGCGACGCTGCTGGCCACAATCGCCATCGGCGTCGGTCTAATGGCGAGCCTTCAAGCCTCAGCTCTCTCCCGCAAGCCGGCCACTCCAACTGCGGTCGCGGTGGTGGACTGGATCGCCGTCACCGACAAGGTCGATGAGTGGAAGGAGATGCAGGCGCAGCTCAAGAAGATCCGCGACGGGCTCGTCGAGGAAGAAAGCAAGATGCAAAAGAGCCTTGCAGACCTCAAGGAGAGCATGGGAGTGCTCCCGGAGGGCAGCGAGAGCCGCCGGCGTGAGGAGGACAAGTGGATCCTCCAGTCTCTCCAGGCACAGACGTGGCAGAAGTTCCGTGACAACAAGCTGCAGTCCGAACAGGCGTTGCGGCAGGTGCGGCTGTACAACAAGATCGCCGCGGCGATCGCAAAGGTTGCCGACCGCGATGGATGGGACATCGTGCTGTGGGATGATTCGCGCAACAAGCAGGCGGACGAAAATCGGCTCGACGCCGCAGCCGAACTCATCAGCCGCCGCCAGGTGCTCTTTTCGCGGAAGCAGACCGTCGACATCACCGACGAGATCATCCTGCTCATGAACAACGAGTTCAACGCAAGACCGTGAGCATTGCGGCCGCTACCAAAACTGATGGAGACGCCCCTTCGATGACGCACGAGGCGCAACACGGTGTTCTGAACGGAGCGGCTCGCAAGTCGTTCACAGTGGGCGCTCTGGCCGAGCGACTCGGCGCCGCCCTTGAAGGGCCGGATTCGATCGTTGTGGACGGGCTCAATGCGCTCGACCTCGCGGGACCGACTGATATCTCATTCATCGGGTCGGATTCCTACGCCGCCCGCTGGGTCGAATCGAAAGCCGTCGCCGCGGCGGTGACTCTGGGCGTTGAAGTTCCCGGACACGATTCGGCTCACCGGGCTCTGCTGAGAGTGCCGAACGCCGATCTCGCTCTGGCCGAACTGCTCACCCTGTTTGCTCCGGTCGTCGCTCCGGTGGCCCCCGGAATTCACCCGGATGCCACAATTGATCCCACCGCCGAGATCGACCCGACCGCCACCATCGGCGCTCGAGTGACCGTGGGCCCGGGAACGCGAATCGGGGCCCGAACGGTTCTCGAAACGGGCGTCAACATTGCAGAGGACGTCGTCATCGGCGACGACTGCATCATTCGCGCCGGCGTGGTCATTCGCGAACGCAGCGTGCTGGGAAACCGCGTGAGCATCCATCCAAACTCGGTCATCGGGTCGGATGGATTCGGCTATCGGCCGGACGGGCGCGGCGGGATGCAGAAGCTCGTGCACATCGGCATCGTGGAAATCCATGACGACGTCGAGATCGGAGCCTGCAGCACTGTCGATCGGGCCAAGTTTGGCAAGACGGTCATCGGTGCACACACCAAAATTGACAACCTCGTGCAGATCGGACACAACGTTCGCATCGGGCGATGCTGCGTGCTGGCCTCGCAAACGGGACTGGCGGGCACGGTGGTTCTCGAAGACTACTGCCAGCTCGGGGCCAAGGCGGGAGTGGCTGATCATCGCCACGTGGGCAAGGGAGCCCGGATCGCGGCGATGACGGGCATCAGCAAGGATGTCGAGGCTGGCGCGGAACTCGTCGGCGCCCCCGCCGCTGATCGGCGCCAGTTCTGGCTGATGCAGGCGGCCTTGCGTAAACTACCCGAACTCATCAAGACCGTGGCCCGCCTTGAGCAGGACGCCCGACGCCGGGATGCGGATTCGACTTCGAAATGACGGAAGTGCTCGAAACCAATCCGCCCTCTCGTCCACGCGCTACTTCGGCCGCGAGCGGTCGGCATGAGCCCGCCGACGATGCGTCCAGGGAGTCATCCAAGGATGTCGCCGTGTCGACGCCCGCCACACCGTCACCCATCGGCGCCACCGAGGCGATGGAGGAGGAAGCCCTCCACCAGCACACCGTCGGCGGCCCGGCCGTTGTGACTGGGCGCGGTCTGTTTCATGGCGACATGGTGACGTGCACCATCCTGCCCGCGCCGGCGGATCACGGCATCGTCTTCGAGCGCATCGATCTTCCCGAGCCGGTCCAGATTCCCGCGACGATCGGCAATGTCACCCCGCGCAGTCGACGCACGACGCTGAAGCTTGGCGACGTAACCATCGAAACGGTGGAGCACTGCCTCTCGGCCCTGGCGGGCCTGGCCATTGACAACGCGATCATCCAACTCACGGGGCCGGAACTGCCCTGTGGAGACGGTTCGGCCCTGCCGTACATCAACGCGATGCGCACGGCGGGGATCGTCCGGCAGGATGCGCAGCGGCGTTACTGCCAGATCACAGAGCCAATTACAGTGGAAGAGGGAGATGCACTGATCGCCGCCCTTCCCGCAGAGCGGGACGACCTGCAGGTGCTCTATGACCTCAATTACCCCAATGAATCGCGCATCCCGCGTCAACTGCACGCTTTCCACCTGAATGCCGAGGCGTATATCCGCGACATTGCCCCGGCGCGGACTTTCAGCCTCAAGGAGGAGGCGCAGGCGTTGTGGGATCGGGGCATGTGCCACCATCTCACGCCGCGTGACGTGCTGGTCATCGACGAGAATGGCCCGATCGACAACGCCTTCAGGTTCGAGAATGAACCGGTGCGTCACAAGATTCTGGACGTCATCGGCGATATCTACCTGCTCGGTCGCCCGATTCACGGCCGCATCGTGGCGTATCGCTCGGGGCACTCGCTGAACCACCAGCTTGTCTACCGGCTGCTGGAGAAATTGCGGGCCCAGCAGGGACTCCAGACGCACCTGCAGCGGCAAATGGACGCCCGATCCATCATGAAGGTCCTTCGGCACCGGTATCCGATGCTGATGATCGACCGCGTGGTGGAGATCCACGGCGACCAGCGGGCCATCGGTATCAAGAACGTCACGATCAACGAGCCCTACTTTCAGGGTCATTACCCGGGGACTCCCATCATGCCCGGTGTAATGATTGTGGAGGCAATGGCACAATTATCGGGCCTTCTGCTCAGCAGCGTGCTCGAGCATCGGGGCAAGATTGCCGTGCTCCTGTCTTTGGATAAAGTAAAACTTCGGCGCCCGGTCGTTCCGGGGGACCAGATGGTGATTGAGGCGGAGACCATCAGGGCTCAGGGCCGCACGGCCAACGTGAAGTGCAAGGCTCTGGTTGGCGGTCAGTTGGCCGCCGAGGCCCAGATCAAGTTCGTCATGGTCGACGCCGAGGACGAGACTGATTGACGCGGGCAGCCCACCGAATTGCCCGAATCGAGTGGTTGGACCATCCCGTATCTGACGCAGCACCCACACTCGCGGCCGTGATTCACGAGGACACCGCCGAGCAGCCGATTCCTTGATGAATCAAGTGCACATGACATGAGATCCATACACCCCACCGCCATCATCGACGCGCACGCTGAGATCGGCGACAATGTCGAAATCGGCCCCTACTGCGTCATCGGTCCCTACGTCGAAATCGGCAGCGGATCGAGACTGCTCAACCATGTCAGCATCAGCGGCCCCACGACAATCGGCACGGACAACACGATCTACCCGTTCAGCGTGATCGGAGCCGACCCGCAGGATCTCAAATTCCACGGCGAGGCGTCTCCCTGCATCATCGGTGACCGCAACGTCATTCGCGAGCATGTAACCATCCACCGCGGCACGGAAGTCGGCGGAGGCGTGACGCGAGTCGGCAGCGACAACCTCATCATGGTGGCCGCTCACATCGCCCACGATTGCACGGTCGGCTCACACTGCGTCATCGCCAACCAGGTCATGGTGGGCGGGCACGCCGTGATCGAGGACTGCGTCAACATCGGGGGCGGCGCCGGCATTCACCACTACACGACCATCGGCACGCTGGCGTTTGTCGGCGGACTCTGCCGCGTCAAGAAGGACGTCCCGCCCTACATGAAGGTGGAGGGTGACCCCGTCGAAGTCCGTGGCATCAACACCATCGCTCTCACGCGCCGCTGCTTCAGCGAACACGAGATCAACGCGCTCAAGGATGCCTACAAACGGCTGTTTATGCACCCGCGGAGCAACGGAGCCGCCCGCAACGGGACCGCTTCGCAATCGAACGGCACGAAGGCGGGCCGGGCGCTGGTCATGTCCGACCGCATCGAAGAACTGCTCAGCGAATACAAGGATTTCGCCGCTGTCGTGCGACTGTGCGAGTCGCTTCGCAGTGCGGCCAGCGGAGTCCACGGGCGATCGCGTGAGTTGATCCGGGAAGATTCGAAATTCGCCACGCCAGTGAAGTAAGTCGCGTCCCGAGCGATTGCTGACTCAGCCAGTATGAAACAACGCCCGAATCGCTTCGGGCGTTGTTGGATTGGAACGGGACGTATCGGCCGGGGCCGATGGGCGATGGCCGGAATCAGTTGCGGGCCCGAACAAGCTGCTTGAGCAGTCGATCCAGATCGCGCAGATCAAGCGGAGTGCCGCTGCCATCGGGCATGGCGTACATCTCGGCGATCTGCGGTGCGCGTCGCACCCACTTCATCAATTCGCGGACAACTCGAATCCGGTCATCATTCGTCGATGCGGGGTTGGCGAACTCGCGATAGAGGCGAGGCAGTTCGATCTCTGCCAGATCGAAGGTGTCCTGCCACTCCTTCATGATCTTGCGGCCCGCGTCGGAGACCTCCACCCAGCCGCTCAGGTTGAGCATGCGGGCGAATTCCTCCTTGTCATCCACGGTGCCGAGGCTGATGTTGTATCGCTCGGCCTGCGAAGCGGTCATGGTCAGAATCTCGCCCTCGCGGCAGAGGACTTCGGCGCCGTCCTTCAGGTAGTCATAGAAGGTCACGCGGCGTTCGCCGTCGGGCAGTTCCTCGACATCGGCGGTCAGGATGTACTTCTTGTCGATCATCGCCTGGGTGACCATGGGGTTGTACCCGGCAGCCGAAGAGAAATCACGAGCGCTCTGAATCCACGCCTCAAGTTCCTTGCCTTCGACGGCCTTGGCGCCACCGCTGGTCATGTACCACGCCGTGGCCGCGCCGATGTGACCTTCCTTCATGAAGTACATTTCGCGGCACATCATTGAGGTCATCGCCGCGGCGGAAATGGCCGATTTGATCCACACGACGATCCGAAACTCGTCGCGCACCTCCGAGATGTAATCGCGCAACTTGTAGACTTCCGAAAGTGCGCCGCCCGGGCTGTTGATCTCGAGCACGATCACGTCCGGCTTGAATGGACGAGCCGCGTCGATCGCTTCCTTGAGCTTGTCCTGGCGGAACGTCTGGCCCACGACGCCGTGCATGGGAATGACAAATACTTTCTTGTTGACGAGGTCGGCGGGCTTGGCGGCGGTCTCATCGGACTTGCCGTTTTTCGACGTCGTGCTGTTGCCCTTAGGGGAATTGACGCCCGACGACTTCTGTTCGTCAGCGGCGTTGCGGACAAGCGTTTCGACATCATCCTTCCAGAAGACGTAGGTCTGGATGATGCCGCTCACATCAACCTTCATGCGGATGATGTCCTTGGTCTCTTCGAGCACTTCGCCGCGATACTTCTTGCCGTTCTTGAGCGTCACGACGTCGTCGGCAAAGGCGCTGAGGGTCAGGGCCAGCATCAGCATTACAGTGAACAGGCATTTGAGAGCACGCGTCATAGTTACATCCTCAAAGTCAGCAGGTGCAATGAAAGAGCAGTTCGCTCAGGGCTTCTGTCGTGCGACGGAACCGATTCAAGCGCGGGTCAGTTGCCGGGCTTGTTGGTCGGGCGGCCGCCACCGCCGGGGTTCGTTCCGCCGGGACGGTTCTGCTCATTGATGTTGCGCAGTTCCTTCTTGTAGGTGTCGATTTCGAAGTAGATCTGCTCGGGATTGATGAACAGCTCGAGCGGAGGCCACTTCTTGATCAGCGCCTGAACTTCGCGCAGCTTGGAGATCTTCTTGGCGATCTTGCGATCGATGGGTTCGTTGTAGGTGTCGATCAAGGCCATGTCAGCGCGGATGTAGCGGTATTCGTCGAGCGCCTTTTTCCAGCCGTCCGCCCACTTGGTGGCGAAGTCGTCGGCGTGGCCCTCGACATAGCGGTACTCGCGGAAGCCGAGTTTGAACATGAGATCATCGACGGTGCGGTAGGTGCCGCCTGAGATGCCGTACTCATTGGCCTGCTTTGCGGTGAGTTCCAAGGCGTTCTCGGGCTCTTCGCCGCTGTTGGCGTCAAGAATGACTTCGCCTTCGGTGTCACTGCGGAACTTGGGCTTGTCACCTTCGTAGTCCATGCTCAGAACGACCTCGGGGCGGATCATGGCTTCACAGAGCAACTGGTCGTGCCCGCCTTCTTCAGCCATGCCTCGGCATATGCCGACCCACGCCGAAATCATCTTGGCGCGGACTGCAGGATCCTGGAAGTTCTGGCTCAGCGCCTCGTTGATCGCCCAGCCGCCGCCCATTTCGCCATCGGGCTGGAAGTAAATCTCGGGGAACATCAGGGCGTAGGCCAGGGCCACGCCGCGGGCTTCCTTCACCCAGACAACGACGTGCACTTCTTTGCTGCGAGCCTCACGCTTGAGCACTTCGAAGAAATCGCGGTATTCCTCGATATCCGCACCCGGCCCGAGTTCCTGCCAGCAATCGAATTCCAGAATGATGGTCTTGGCATGAGCCTCCATCGCTTCATCCCAGATCATGCGGATGATGCGCTTGTGAGCATCGAGGCCGAAGGGCCCCTTGATGGGCACCTTGTAGACCGAGTGACGGGTGTCATTGGGGTCGTAGAGCACCTTATCGTTGACAACCTTCAGTTGGTCGTCGGTTTCCGCCTTCTTCTCTTCGACTCTGGGGATCGTGTCGTGCAACACCTCAAGGATGTTGCTGCGCAGCCAAGTCTGCTTGGTGCGCATCCCCATGTGAATGATCTCCATCGTGATGGAATCATCCGTCTCTTCGAGGATGTTGCCGGTAAACTGACGGCCGTCCGCCAGGGTGACCTGGTCGAGCATGTCGGTCTTGTCGCCACCATCCTGGGCGAATGCAGCCACGCTCGTCCACATCAACGCCCCGGCGCAAATGCAGGTCAGCACATTTCGAAGCGAAGAATTCATCATTGGAAAAGACCCCTTTTGTTCGACCGACGGAGCGGCCGGTTCAGCCATGGCGGAATCGGTCCTCAACCCCGGTGGCTCCGGTCGCCACCAGCGGGTCACTCTTCTAGACGCACGAAACACGCGGAAGTTCCCTGCCTGGCGGCATTTGGCCGCGACAGGCCCCCGAAAAAGACGTCCGTCGGAGATTCTACCGACTCACGGCGTCGAATTCACGGTTTTTTGGCTCGCCAGAGCTATTTCTTCAGCAAATCATCCGCGAGGGCCAGACCGGCCTCCTGCGAGTCGATCCGGCCTTCAAGTTGCTCGTCGTAGACGGTGTCGAGCGCCTGCTTGAAGCGCGGTCCGGGCCGGTGACCTGCAGCCACAAGATCGTCACCCGTGACGAACGGAGGCGGCGTCAGCCCGCCGGCGTGCTTGCGAAGTTGGTCCACGTCACTGACAACTGACTGGTGGCGGGACGGATCCACGGCGTTGAGCACTGCGAGAGTGGCGCCAAACCACGGGCCGGCCGCCAGCCGCTTGCGCTGGGCCACGGACAAGCCATCTGGGTTTTCTCGGAGTCGCGGCAGGTCCCGGAGCACGGCCCGGAGTCCGTCTCGCTCGTCATTGCTCAGCACAAGCGCGCTGCGCCACCGGGTCACCACGCCGCGGCCTTCGGCACGCCGATCCACGGCCCATGCCGCGAGGGAAGCAACAACGATCATCGCCTGCCCACTGAGGTTATCAAGTTTCAACGCCGACACACACGCCGGCTCTGCCTCGCAATGCGGCTCATCGAGCACCGGTGCGTCGAGGCCGAGTTCATGCAGCAACCGCACCGCGCGGCCGCGGTGGCCGTCGAGGAGCATCAGGCGAATCTCCTGGCCAATCCGTTCCCGGCTGACGCCGCGCAATTCGGCTGCATCGCGCCGCACCGCCTCGGCCGTAGCGGGATCGATGGCGAATTCGAACCGGGCGGCGAATCGCACGGCTCGCAACGCGCGGAGATGATCCTCGCCCAGCCTCGCCGCCGGATCGCCGATTGCCCGAATCACGCCCGCCGCGATATCAGCCTGGCCGCCGACAAAGTCGATCACCTCTTCGGAGACGGGATCCTTGAACAGACCATTGATGGTGAAGTCGCGCCGCCGGGCGTCGTTTTCGGCATCGGTGAAGGTGACCGAGTCGGGTCGGCGACTGTCTGCGTATCCCGACTCGTGTCGAAAGGTCGCAACCTCGACGGTGCAGCCGGGCTCGCGCACGAGAATCACGCCGAAGTGCTCGCCGACGGCCTGGGTATTGCGGAAGATCTGCCGCACGCGCTCCGGTCGAGCGTTGGTGGCGACGTCGTAGTCCTTGGGAACGAGTCCCATCACCTCGTCGCGCACGCACCCGCCGGCGAGGTAGGCGACAAAGCCCTGCTCGCGCAAGGTGCGGACGATGTGCGTCGCCGCCCGTCGCCCGGGCGAGTGGGGCGTGTTCGACTGTGCGGATGGATTCGCGCCGGTCATGACGGGCAAGTGTAGGGGATTGCCGGCAAATGGCGGATCTGCTACCGAGGGCGGTGTGCAGCAACATAGTCATCCAGCCAGTACGTCAAGTTATCATCCAACGATTGATCGAGACTCGTCTCCTGAAGCGGGGCTTGGAATGCCCGACCCAGGTTTGGCAGGACCCAGGGGCGCCGAGCCGGCGCCGACGCCGCGCCGAGATCGAACAGAAGCAGGTCTACGAGCAGGGCCTGCTGGGCATCAGGGGTCGCTGCACGGGTCGCTTCAAGACGAGCGGTCACGGGTGGACCGAACGCGGCCAGCGCCGGGGCGACGAACTTGGCATCGCCCGAGATGGTATTGTCCTGCAGACACTCCACGAGGATCGGGTACGCGGCGTCGAGCGACTCGATGTCCGCGAGGTGCCCACACACCACCGCGCAGAGAAGCCGCTGCTGCGGATCGTCGGTTGTGCCCAGGACCTGCCGAATTCGGCGTCGAACCCCCGGCTCGGCGGCCCCGTGTCGGTAGAGGTAGTTCATGCCGACCACCGCATTCTGATAGTACCACTCGCTGTCGTCGCGGAGCGCCTCAAGGGCCACATCGACAATGCGAGGCTCCGCCGCCGTCAGCTCGCACCTCTCTTCAATCCTCGCCAAGGCAATGAACGCGAGTTGGCGCTGCTGCCAATCCGTAGAGCGCAGGGCATCGAACAGAACAGGGCGAGCCACGTCGGCCATATCGTCGAGCTGCCTCATGGCGACATAGGCATTCCACTCCACTTCATCGCTGTGCAGATCAGTAACAAGCAGCCTCGCCAGCCTGGACGCCACCCACTTTGATTCGCCTCCATCGTTCACTCGCTTGGACAACTCGCGGCGCAACGCGATCTCGTGCCACGGCATGCCCGCCTCCTGAATGGCGACCAGCGCGTAGGTCGGCGTCCAGGGGATCCAGTCCTCGGTTCGCGAGGAGACGGCGATCAGGCAGCCCGAGCCCACAAGCAGGCACGCCACCGACGCCCGCCCCGGGCGAAACCGGTACCGCCCGCGATGCACGCGCCTCGGCGTCGTGATCTGCCCGCATTCCGGGCAGCGGACTTCACCCCGTTCGTTGAGCGGCGGCTGGCGCGACAAGTCGTAGCCGCACGTCTGCCAAAGAAAGTACCTGTAGGGCAGCAGCAGGTCGAACCACCAACTTGCGTGGGAGGTCGGGCAGTAGCCGAGGGCACACTCGCGCTGCCGGCGGCTCCCGCTGCGAATGGGCACGAGGCGCACGGCCACCCAGATAAACGCCAGCAGCGCCAGCGACACCAGTGCCATCGCCACATAAAGCAGGACGCGATCGAGCAGCACGGTTGGGCCGTCCTCAACATCGCCGTTCGTCGCTGGTCAGATTGAGAAGGGGTCGCGACGTTCGGCTGCCTGTTCCATCATCGCACGCCGCGGTGTGCCAACCGCAAAAAATGTTGCACGATGACGCACTACCGGCCTGGGTGATCGAGGTGCACCGTGGACAGGCCGGAGGTAATCACCTTGCGGCCGGGCTGGACGAACTGGGCGACAAAGTCGGCGGACTCGATGTTGAGGTTGTCGCCGGCCCGGTGATCTTCATCGAGGAGCGAGACTTCGATGTAATAGCATGGACCGGGAAGGGCTTTGGCGCGCGCGGCTCGCAACTTCTCGGGTGGAAAGACCCATTCGCGCAGCGGAAGGGCTTCGGGGTTGGAGTAGTCGCCGACGCGGTACAACGAGATGGTCAGCGTGCCGTCTTCGTGCAGCGGGAAGGGATACGGCTCGGACCAGAGGTAGACGGTGGCGTCGAGGCGGTCGCCCATCCCGTTGCCGTTCATGTCGCGCGCGTAGAGGGTCGGGTGGAAGGCGATTCGATTGATGACCAGCGATTGAGGCTGGGAGGGAATCTCGGCCGGTTGAGGGCTGAGCGGCTCCTGGCCCGCTTCATACTCCGTGACACAGCCGGGCAGGGCACAGAGTGCGGTCAGCAGCACGAGCCGGAGGGTGACTGGTGCGACTCTCACTCTTTTTCCTCCTTCGACGGGTCGGGCTCAGTAATCATCTGTTCATCGCGCTTGCGTTCTTCGCCCGTCTTCTTCTTGCCGGTGCCCTGCTCGGTCCACAGCGCCGGGTCAATGCGGCCGGCGCGAATCTGGTCCTTGGTCTCTTTGGGAACGGTCATGTCGATGATGGCGTCGTCGGTGTACTTCTTGGCGTCTTCGACCGAGCTGACCACATGCGGCGTGATGACCACGAGGAACTCCGTCTTCTCGCGGCGGTGCAGGCGGGTGCGGAACGGCAGGCCGAGGATTGGAATGTCGCCGAAGAACGGGACTTTCTGGTTGCGCGTTTCGGTTCGCGTCGAAAAGAGCCCGCCAATGACCACGGTTTGGCCATCTTTGACGGTGACAACGGTGTCGACCTTGCGGGTGTCGATGATCGGCGCCTGGAAATCTTCGCTGACCTGTGTGGTGCGGGCCGAAAGGCTGGAGATCTCGGGCTTGACCTCCATGCGCACGAACCGATCGGGGCTGATGGAAGGCAGGACGTCGAGAATGATGCCGATATCCTCCCGCGAAACGCTCGATCGAGCCGTGCCGTTGTCAGAGATCTGCACATCGTCGACGATGCCGATGTTCTGACCCACCTGGAAGGTCGCGTTGACGTTGTTGTTCACGAGGATCTGCGGGCGGCTGAGCACTTCGAGACGCCCCTGCGCCTCCAGAGCCCGAACAAGCAACTCAAGGTCGTCCGTGGAAACGGAGAGATTCGGCACGCCAAGCCCCGAGAGCGTCGCTGCCGCAAGACCGAACGACGAGGAGGCGGTCACGCGATCGCCGCGGAAGGGGCCGACCGTCAAATCCATCCCCCACTGCTCGTCCGAGTCGAGGGTGACTTCCGCGAGCATGACGGAGATGAGGACCTGAGGCGGGTTCTTGTCGAGTTCATCGATGATGCCCTGGATCTTCTCCATGTAGCGCGGCGAGGCGGAGATCATCAGCGTGTTCGAGTCGGTCACACCGACGACGGAGACTTCGCGTTCGAGTTGCTGAAGAATCGAGCCGGCGCGGTCGGGGCCGAGCGTGCGGAGAATGCGTTCCTGCTCCTGCGTGAGAAAGGTGTTGAGCGCCTGGGCGACGTCTGTGGCCCGAGCGTTGCGCAGCGGGTAGACCTTTTCTTCGCGGCGCGTGCCGATCTTGGAATCGAGTTCGGTGATGACATTCTCGACGAGATCGAGATAGCGCGGCGTGCCGGAGACGATCAGACTGTTGGTCCTCGGATCGACGGTCATCGACAGTTGCTGCCGCTCGTCGGTGGCGGTCACAAGTTCGGTATCGTTGAAGGTGGCGACGACATTCGGATCGCGAAGGCCCGGCGCCGCGTTGGGATCGTCGTCGCGAGGCCGCAGGATCAGCCCCTGATCACGGAGGTTGAACAACTGGCCGAGCAGCTCAGCCATCTGCACCGCGTCGGAGTTGACAAGTTCGAAGATGCGAACCCGTTTGGAGCCCGTCTCGGATGAATCAAGTTCGTCAATCAGTTCGCGGATCATGCGCATCGATGAAGATGGCGCGGAGACGACAATCGAGTTGGTCCGCAGATCGGGCGTGAAGCGGATTGCTTCGCGGACCGCCAGCGACACTTCAGCTTCGGTCGGCTCGCCTTCGGGCTTGGGGCCGAGCCTGTCGCGGGTCGTATCGCGGATGAAGCGGATGATCGTCGCCTGGTCCTGGTTCGTCGCGCCGCGCCGCCCGCCGGAGAGGACGTTTTCGAGCAGCGGGACGATTTCAATCGCATTGGCCGCCTTCAGCGGGATCATCTGGATCTCACGCACGTCCGTGACCTGTGTTGATTCGAGCTCGTTAATGAGGCTGCGAATCGACGCGATGTCGGCAGCGGGCCCGGAGATGGCAATCGCATTCAGGCGCATGTCCGGCGACACGCGGATGGTGCCTGCCCCGCGCGTGCGGTTGGCCTCAGCGACGTAGAGTGCGTTGAGTTGATCGACCATGCGATCGGCGCGGGAGTTGCGCAGAGTGATGATCTCGACTTCCGCGCCGGTCGCCGCGAAGTTTTCGGCGTCGCCCAGCGTGGTGATCAGACCGCGGATGATCTCAAGATTCTCGTCGCTGCCTGCGACGATGAGGCTGTTGGTGGCGATGTCGGCTTCAATGACCGTGCGATCCTGAACGCCGGCCGACTCGCCCAGAGAGCGTTCGCGCTCGCGCATCAACGTCGCCAGGCGCGGCGCCAGCGTCTCGACGCGCTGGCCGGTCACGGGAAGGACGTGCAGACTCAACGCCGGATTGAAAGGCGCACTTTCGAGTCGCCTGACAAGTTCATTGATCCGTTTGAGATCCTCGGCACTGGCGGTCACCAGCAGGCTGTTGGTGCGAGAGTCCGTCAGGATCAACGGCTTTTCGCGCGAAGCGAGTTCGGTCGGCAGATCGGCGTACTGGCGATCCATCACGCGCTGGATCGTCTCAGCGACCTTGGCGGCGTTGCCGCGATTGAGCGGGACGATCTGCACGTCGTTGGCGGTTGAACCACGCGTGTTTTCAAGGGAATTGGCCAGTTGCTCGATGACCTCGTAGCTTTCATTGCCTGCCGTCACGAGCAGGCTGTTGGTGCGTGAGTCGGCGATGATGACGGCCTGCTGTTGGTCGGCCGTCTCGGGCTCGGTCTCGCGCAGGCGAGCGAGGCGCGAATCCATCAGACGCTGGATGAGCGGTGCGATGATCGTGGCCGAGGCGTTGCTCAGGCGGATCATGCGGATGTCATGCAACTCAGCGGTCTGCTCGGTATCGAGCGATTGCAGAAGCATCTCGGCCACCGCGAAACTCCGCGGGCTCGTGGTGATGATCAGCGAGTTTGTTCGCTCATCAGACTGGATGGCGAGGCGATCCTCCTCTCGAATCGCGCCGGTCTGCGCCTGACGGTCAAACAGGCCGGTGAGGATCGAGGCGACGCGGCTGGCCGTCGCGTGACCCAGCGGATAGATGCGAACGGCGCTGCTGGGCGCTGCGGCGGGAACATCGAGCATGGCGACAAGTTCGCCCACGGCTTCGATGTTTTCCGGCGTGCCAACGACAACCAGCGCGTTGAGCTTGCTGTCCGGTCGAATGACCAGTCGCGTCATGGGGACGAAAAGATCGGCATCGACCATCTCGTCGGGCCGGCCGCCGCGTTTGGCGATGCGCAGCCGTCCTACCTGCTTCTGCATGGCCTGGGCTTCCGCCCCGGTGGCCTGGCCGCGCACCAGCACCTGGTCGAGCGTTTCCGCCAGGGTCTCGGCATCGGCATGGCGAAGCAGCAGCACACGCGGCTCGACCCATTTGGCGGCGATATCGCTGTCGAGCTTGCCGATCAACACTTCAACCAGCGCCACCGACGCTTCCCGACCGGCGACCACCAGCGTATTCGTCCGTTCGTCCACGGTCATCGCAACGTCTTCGAGCAAGGCGCCGCCAACCTCAGTCGGCGGGCGACCCTCGACCTTGCTGCCCGGCTGGGTGGCAAGCTTGCGACCCTGCGAGAAGAGGTCGCTGGCGATGGACTTCATCATCGCAGCCGAAATGTTGCTCAACGGAAACAGGCGCACCGTGACGGCCTCGGTCACGGGCAGCTTGTCGAACATGCGAACGATTTCTTCAAGCGATTCGCAGTTGGCGGGCGTTGAGCTGATGAGAATGCCGTTGACGTTTGGGGCGGGTAAAACGCGAATCGGCTGAGTGAGATCAAGATCGAGATCATCCTCCATGGCGCCGCCCCGGCGCAGACTCAAGCGGCGCACCTGTTCTTTGATGGCGGTCGCCATCGGCGTGTTGGCGTGCTGCTCGCCGGGCTTGAGCATGTCGCGAATGATCGTGGACACCGCACCGGCCTCCGCCTGGTGCAACTCAATGAGCCGAACCTGCGCCTGGGCGAAATCAGGCGCCGCGTCGAGCGCCGCGATGATCGACAGAATGCGATCCCGATCGCCGGGGTTGCCGACTACGGCCAGCGCGCGACGGCCGGGCAGGACGGACACCTTCAGGGGTTCGCCGAGAATCCCGGTTGCCCCCTGACGCTGCTTGTCCAGATCAAGCGATTCGAGAATGCGCTTCATTTCCTCGGGAGACACGTTCTCAACCGGCACGACGAAGATCTGCTGACCTCCGGCCGGGCCGAGCCGATCGAGTTCCTCAACCACTTCGACGATCTGCGTGTAGAGACGGGCCGACGACGCCACGATGAGGCTGTTGGCCACGCTGTCGACTTCAATGGCAAGCGGCTCATCCATCGACTTGGCCGTTGCCGAGAAGGTCTGGCGAATGGCTTCGGCGACGCGCGGAGCGCTGGCCTTGGCCAGGGACAGGACGCGCACGGTCATGCCTTCCTTGCGCGACGTCTGCTCGATGGCCCGGGCAAGCGCTTCGATCTGCGAGAACTCTTCGGCTTCAGCGCGGACGATGATGGTGTTCGACGCCGCGTCGGCCGTGATGACGACGGACTTGCGTCCGCTGCGCCGTCCACCGGCTCCGCGCTCGTCGCCGTACATGCTGGTCAGCGTCGCGGCGACATCGGCGGCCTTGGCTTCGTTAAGCGGGATGAGTTGGGCCGGCGGCAGTTTGGCGTAGTCGGCCACGTCGAGACTTGTCACAATCGCCTGGATCTTGCCGAGATTGCGCCGCGAGGCTGAAACAATGATTGAATTGGTCAACGGCTCTGCGGCAGCGCGAACGACGTCGGTATCGTCGACGAGGATGCGGGGGGCATTGTCGCCGCCACCCTGATCGGCATTGGGCCGGCGAGCGCCTTGATCGCCGCCGCGCCGGGCTTCAATCTGCGGCGCAAACGCCTGGTTGATCGCCGTACTGACCGATGACGAATCAGCGTAGCGCAAAGCGATGACTTCGAGTTGCAGCGTGGTGTCGTACTCTTCGCCGTCGAGTTTGTTGATGAGTTCACGAATGCCGGGCCATTCGCTTTCTTCAGCGGAGATGACGAGGCTGTTGCTGGCGGGGTCGGGAACGATCGACACGTTCTGTTTGGAGGGGGTGTCGGCCTCAAAGGCATAACGGCCGTAGAAGACATCCAGCGCCTGGGCCACCTTCTGCGCCTGAGCGAACTTGAGCGGGACAAACTCGGTCGTTCGTACCGTCTTCGCCGGCAGGTCGATCTGTTTGAGAATCTGCTCGACTTCGCCGTGCTGCTCGGCCGTCGCGGCGATGATGAGGCTGTTGTCGCGTGGCGAGGTGGAGACCGTCGGCGCCGGGTCGGCCGACGAGCCGCCGCCGCGCTGGTTGAGCAGTGTGGACAGCGTCGTGCGGACATCGCTGGCGACAATGTTCTCAAGCGGATAAATGCGATACTCGCGCACGCTCTTGGCGGGCGCTTCGTCAAGTTCACTGACAAAGCGGGCGATCATTGGCATCGACTCGGGCGTGCCCACGACAATGACGGCATTGTTGCGCGTGTTGGCGGTAATCCGCGCATCGATCTCAATGGGCTTGTCCCCTTCCTGCTGCCCATCGAGCATGAAGCGCGTGACTTCCTGCTGGATGTTGCGGGCCCGGCCGCCGCGCGGCGGCTGGCGGGAGAGGTCGAATGCGTCGGTCAGCACCTGGGCCACCTCCGCCGCCCGGGCGTTGGCCAGCGCAAAGGTCTGAATGAGTTTGACCGTTCCGGCCGGAGGCGCATCGACCATCGCGAGCACAGCGTCAATCTCGTTGAAGCGATCTTCGGGAGCGCTGATGACGATGCTGTTGGTGCGGGCATCGGCGGTGATCAGCACCTGCCGCGCCACCGGTTCATTGCGCGTCGGGAAGAGATCGCGCAGCGTGCGCATCGCTTCGTTCGCGTCGCCATACTCGAGCACGTGGAGGCGAAATGAGCGATCGTCGCCTTCGGTGGGCACATCGATGCTCGCCAGCAGGTCGCGAATCGTGGCAATCTGGTTGGCCGTAGCGGACACCACTATTTTGCCCGAGTCATTGGCGGGTGTCATCGTGATGCCGGGGTCGGGCAGATTGGCCGCACGCGCCCGATCGCTGAAGAAGCGGGTGAGACTCTGGGTCACATCGCTCGGCCTCGCGTGGGCAAGCGTCAGAATCTCGATCGTCTGGTCCGGCCGCAGCGACGCTTTGTCGAGTTCGGCGACGAAGGACGCAATGCCGTCGAGATCCGACTCGCGTCCCGAGACGATGATCAACTTGTTGCCCGGGTCGGAGATGATCTTCACTTCGTCAGGATCGGGCGGATAGAACCACCACGAGTTCTGGTTCGACGCACCGTAACTTTCGCGCACGGCACGACTGATCACGCCGACATCGCCATTGTCGATCTTGAGAATGCGCACCGAGCGGGCGGCCTTCTGATCGGCGGGCGCATCAAGGGCTCGGATCACGCTTTCAATGAGCTCGAAGTTCTCGCCGGTCCCGCTGACCACCAGCGAATTGGTGCGACGATCTGCCTGAATGCTGATCTTGCCGCGCGATTCGGAGCGGCCGCCCCAACGTCCCAGATTGTCGTCGTACGTCAACTGCCAGCCCATGCTGCTGACGACGTTGGAGACATCCTCGGCTTTCGCAAACTTGAGTGGGATGATCTCGTACTTGAGATCCTGCGCTTCGCTCGGCGCATCAAACGCCGTCAGCAGATCCTGCATCTCGGCAAAGTCGGCATCGGACGCCGCCACAAAGACGGTGCTGGATCGCTGATCGCCAACCACGCTGATGCGCCGCGGCGGGCGTGGCTGACCGGGCCGCTGGTTCAATCTAGCGCGGTCTTCGAAGAACTGCTGCAGTGCCGTCGCCGCTCGCTGCGCATCGGCCCGCTGCAACTTGACGGCCCGGATCGGCAGTTCCTTTGTCTCGAACCGGTCGACTTCCTTCACCACATCCTGGATGGCCTGAAGATCCTCTTCACCCGCTCGAATGAGCAGCAGTTGCGACGGATCATCCGGGACAATAACGATCCGGTCGCGCCGCTTGGGGTCGCCCCCGATGACGATCTGATCGATGATCTGCTTGAGGCGGCTGGGGGAGGCGCTCTGCGTTTCGAGGATGGTCAGCGGCGGAGCGTCTTCGATGGGAGTGAACCGATTCATGGCCGTCAGCACACGCCCGATGACTTCGAAATCCACGTCGTTGGCGCTCACGATGAGCCCCGAGCCGGGCTGGTCGGCAATGATCGCCACTTCACCCGTCAATCCACCCGCGACTCCGCGGCGGCGCATCTGATTGACCAGCCCGTTGATGGTGTTGGCCACCTGGTTTGCGTTGGCGCGATCGTCGAGGGCGATGTAGTGAATCTGCTCGGGCAGGCCGGGAATCTGCGACTGAATCTGCTCCGCCAGATCCGCGAGTCGCTTGTTCGCCTGCGGCGAGCCGACCACGATGAGGCTGTTGGATTTCTCGTCGACGGCAATAATGATGTCGGGCTCATCTGTTGGCGGGGCGATACCGAGCACGGATACCACCAGAGTTGTCGCCAGCCACTCCGCCGGGGTTGACTCCCGTCGCATCGTGGCCGTAACGCCGGCCAAATCGGCGCCGGGTGACTCAAGTTGCGCCCCATCCTCGCTGATCTTCTCGTCCTTCTCCTTTTGCCTGCGAATGAGTTCATCAACGCTGATGATCTCAACTCGGGCGCCACTGCGCTGTTCGAGCAGACGTCGGAGCGTTTCAGCCGTCTGGGCCGCATCCGCCTTGGAACGATCGATAGGAATCATCCGCACTTCGCGCGATGCAGTGATCGTCGCGCTTTCAAGATCGTTGACGATGCCCTCGATGACGGCGAACTGATCGGGTGTGGCGCGGACGATGAGGCAATTGCTGCCGGTATCGACGCGAATGACGGGTGGATTGGCGCTGCCGGCGCCGGGCTCGTCGTTGAGCACTGCTTCAAGATTCGTCGCCACGTCGCGGGCCGCTGCGTTGAGCAGCGGAATGACGCGCACAGAACGAACTGGACCGGTGGCGATCTGGCCGGGATCGACGTCGAGTTGCCGCACCATCTCTTCGGCGAGATTGAGCACGGACGTCGGGGCGCTGACGACCACAGCGTTCAGCCGGGGCTCTGCGGCGACACGAACATCCGGTCCCAAGTCAGGCAACTGCCAGCCGCGCCGCATGAAGTCGAAGCGCATCCACTGATCCATCTTTTCGCCGCGCAGCAGTTGCTCAACCATCGGCGCAACGCGTTCGGCCTGCGCGTTCTTGAGGAACACGGTGCGAACCTGCGGCTGATCGCCGCTCTGGCCCGAGTCGAGGCGGCTGATGAGCGACTCAATCTCTCGCATCTCATCTGTGGACGCCGCAACGACGATGGAATTGGTCGATTCCTCGGCGGTGACGCTGGCCGGGCGTCGCGACGGGCCGGCATCCTGCCTGGCCTTGAGGAGCGTCTGGATCGCCGGGGCGACATTGCCCGCTTTGGCCTGAACGAGATTGAAGACCTGCAATTCGACGGTCTCATCGCCGTTGCGCGGCTGGTCGAATTCCTTGACGATCGCCTGGATGATCTGGTGCTGCGAGGGCTGGGCCGCGATCAGCAGTGAGTTCGTCGCTTCCACGACTTCGACCAGCGGTGCCGGGCCGATCGTTCCTCCCTGGAACGATTTCGATGCGGAGACGAGATCATTCAAAAACGACGCGGCTTTGGCGGCGTTGACATTCTGCAACGCAATGAGTCGCACATCGCGCCCGGTGCCGAACGTCTGTTGCAACTGGGTGAGGACGGCCATGTAGCGGTTCATCGCTGGCGCGTCGGCCACGACGTACAGCACACCGGCCGTTGCATCATGATCCACTTTCACGTCGGCAAGCGTGGGGTCTGCCTGCTGCTGCTGGCTGTAAATCTCATTGGCGTGATCGAGAATCTGCGATGCGTCGGCGTTGCCGATGTTGACCACGCGAAACTGCACATCGCGAGCGCGCCGCTCATCGAGGGTCTTGATGATCGAGTCGATCATCGGAATCTGCTCGGGCAGTGCGGTGACGAGGATGACGTCAAGCGCATCGATGGGCGCGATCTCCGGCGCCACGAAGGCTGAGCCATCTGCCGGAGTGAGCAACTGTGTCGCAAGGGTGCGCAGCGGCGCGGCAATGCGGCCGGCCTGCCCCGGGGAGACGGATACCTGCCGCGTCTCTCGTTCAATAGGCAGAGCGGATTCAACCGTCGTCAGCAACTGCTGCCAGCGGGTGATCGCGTCGCGACGACCGATCAGCGTGATGACGTTGGACTCGGGATCGCGTTCGACATCGACCTGAGCCATCGGATCAGCTTCAGCCGAGCCGACTTCGCGGCCGTAGAGATTGGCAACGCGGTCGAGCACACGATCCGCGTCGCCGCGCGCCAGTCGAATGATGCGAACTTCGCGGGGCCGGTCGGCTGGCTCGACGTCGATCGTCTGCGCGATCGCGCGCACCTGGTCCACATCGGAAGTCGGACCCACAATGATGAGCGAGCGGCCGTCAGGGGAGGGAAGCGTGCTGACCAGGCGCGTCTGGCGCGGGGTCATGAGCGCCTTAAGCGCCTGCTGCACACTGTTGGGGGCAGCGTAGTGAAGGGGCACCACCGAAGCCGTGCGGGCAAAGTTGACCGGATCGTCCCCGCCGCCATCCACCTCTTGAAGCAGGTCAACGGCGCGCTCAATAGAGATGGCCGATCCGACGATCGTGACACGATTCAGCTCGTCGAGGGGTAGAACAACCGGTTTCTCTTCGCCCTTGAGCGATCGAAAAAGCTCGTTGAGCATTTGCGCCGCTTCGCGACTGGAGATACGGCCAAGATTGATGGTCGTCATGTCCGTGCCGTCCGCGCCCTGCTGGCCGGGCACGTCGAGCATGGCGATCATGTCTTCAAGCGTATCGAGGCGCCCCGTCGGCCCTTTGGAGATGATCGTGTTGGTGCGATTGTCCGGCTGGATGCGCAGCCCGGCCAGGTCGTCTTCTTCCAGTTTGACCTGCTGGCCCTGCTGATTGATGACGTACTTCACAACGCGCTCGCTCATGAGCACTTTGAGCGTATCCACAATCGCGGCTGCCTGGGCGTGCTTGATCGGGAAGATTCGCACCTGGTCCTGGTAGTCGCCGGCGCTGTCGAGCGCGTTGACGATGGTCTGCAGGCGACGAATCTGTCCGGCCGTCTCGGTGATCAGCATCGCGTTCTGCTGGGGCAGCGGCGTGATGCCCCCATACGCTCCAACGAGTGACTTGAGGCGTTCGGACAACTCATTGGCGGTGATGTTCTGCAGCGGGATCAGCACGGTGACGAGTTGCTCGTCGGTCACTTCGCCGGGAATCGTGCCGGCAAGATAGGTCGGTCCGGGGTTGGTCTTGTCGAAGGTGCCGAGGTAGAGGAACTCACCTTCGCGCGACAACGTCACGCCCTTGGTCTGCAGGATGATGTTGAGAATGCGCAGCGCTTCGGAGTAGGTGTAGGACTCGGGCGAGAAGTAGGTCAGCGCGCCTTTGGGCGGCTCGACCTTGGCAATCACCGGCAGGCCGACGGCGCGGCTGAAGAAATCGACGACGTCGCTGTACGGCACATCCTTGAAGTTGAACTGCATGACCGGTTCAGCCGGCGTGAGCGCCGCGCCCGAAGGCGGCTGCGCGGCGCGCTCCGCTTCAGGCGCAGTCTCCTCGGATGGCGCTTGGGCGGGCGGCGCCGGTTCGTTCTGGCCGTGGGCCGACGACGCGACGCCGAAGGCGACAAGAGTTGCGGCGTGCAACAGGAAAAACCTGATGCTGTGTTGCAGCATGGCGCATCCACTCCTTCACTCAACCCAACCCCGAAGGGGCCCGCCTGTTGCCAGGCGACGTGATCATCGTTGTGTGCCGACAGTCTACTGGTTTACCGGTCGCCTGTCTCCAAGACTCTGTCCGATTTCAATATAGAACTTTGCTCCCTCGATGCTGACCACCGCCCTGGTGTGGGAAATCTCCTCCACCTGGGCCTCAAGAATGCGGTCGCCCGAGCGAAGCTGCCTCGATTCACTCGTTTTCTGATTCTTCATCCAGAGTTCCGGCTTCTGGTCGATCCAGACAATCCCCGTCACCACCCAGTCACCCCAGGGAATCGAGGGCGGCTTCTGGACAACGACCTCGGGCTTCACCTCGGGCTTGATTGCCGGCGCGGGATCCGCCGGCGGCGGGGGCGCGCGGAAGATGTTCTTGCTCGCCACCGATGCATACATCGATGCAAGCGACACATCGGGCTGCGGCTGGGCCGGCGGTTCCGCGTCGGGCAGAATCACCGTGGTCAGCGAGACCGAAACGTCCACTACCTCGCCACCGCGGCGTGGTCGAAGCGTGAATCGTTCGATGCGCTTGATGTAGGGCTCTGCAGAGATGATCTCCAGAGCCCGAACCGCCTGCTGGAAAGTCCCCTGACCGCTGAAGTCAGCGCTCAGCGTGTAGAAGTCAGCTTGGGCGGTGAGCTTCCTCCACGCCTTGTCGCTTGAGGCTGACTTGGCGGGCGAAGCGACCGACTTGGCCGTCGCCGTCGAGACGCGCAGGTCGGTCAGGCCGATGCCGTGCCCAATGGTGTTGAGTCGCTCGCGAAGGATGCTCACGGTCTCCTCGGATGATCCCGCCAGGGTACGAGCCGCGGCATCGCGCCAGGCGCGGCGCTGGCTCACTTCCCTGTTGATGACCTCCTGCCGACTCGCGATTCGCTGTCTCGCGACATCAATACGGTCGAGCAAGTCACGCCGGGGTGCAAGGTACGTCCTGTCAGCCGTGGACCACAGCAGCCACGCCGCGGCGAGAGCAGCAATCGAGAAGAGAATGACGCGCGAACGGCTCATCCACCACCTCCCGGCCGGGTGCGGCGGCGGTTCCGGCCGGCGGCGGGCGGCGGCGCCGTTTCGGGCGCCGGCTGCTCCACGGACTGAGCGGAGACCTCTGGAATCGGCACCGTGGAGGCTGGTTCGACAACGGCTTCGCCATCAGGCGGCGGCGCGGCTGACGCGTCGGCAAACACGGGCGCCGGTTCATCGTTCACGCTCGCCTGCGGCCTCTGCCCATCCTTATAAGGAGTAAGCAGAGAGGTCAGCAGTTTGAGGCCGAACGCCTGGGTGTATGTCTTGTCGTTCGATGAGGTGTCGGCGACGATGGGTTGGGTGGTATAGGCAGTCACGCCGACAAACGTGGCCCGAATCGCATCGGCGATCGGTCGACTGACTGCTGCCCCGCTGAATTGAAGTTGGGCCACGGACGTGGGAACGGTCCACTTCCTGTCTTTCCACCGGATCACGGGATCGCCCATCGACGCGCCGAACGAGCCGAGGATCGCCTGGTCGGTTGGCGGCAGGTGTTCGGAAATGAACGCCAGGTGGTCGAGCCAGTCGTAGTGAGCCTGCTCCCATCGCTGGAGGTGTTCGAGGCGCAATCGGTCGTGCTCGATGCGAAAGTAATCGGGCAACAGCATGTCGGCCTGCGTGTTGAGCGAATCGAGTTCATCCTCCAGGCGCTGCAGATGCATGTTGCCGGCGGTCCAGATCGAGCCGAGCACAATGACCACCGCGGCAATGGCGGCCAGCACGCGCTGCCGACGGTGCGCCGCGATGTCAGGCGCTTGCTTGGGTTTGTGGAAGTTGACGCCGTCGAGATGCTCCACGGCCTCCAGACCAACGCCAACCAGCGGCCAACTCGAGGCGAGCGTCGACGTTTCGCCCTGCACCTTTGGATGGCTGAGCAGCACTTCCGTGGGCCGATCGAGCGCGGAGCGCACTTCGGACGCCACGCCCCCCGCCAGGCCGTCCGTGCCGATGATGACAATGTGCTCGACGTCGGGCGACTCCTCGGTGGCGCGGTAACTCATCCATGAACGCTTGGCCTCCGTGGCCAGTCGCCTCGCTTCCTCATGTCGATCCACTTTTTCGGATGCGGAAATGACCTCAGCGGCGCGTGCGAAACGCACCTTTCCATCGCAGGCGACCACGAGCTCGACTTCGCCATATCGGCGAAGATCGATCGCCAGCAGCGATCCGCTGCGCTGGCGCGACAGATCCGCAACCAGCGCGCCCGTCGCGAGGGGGCGCAAGGCAATACGGTCGATCTTGAAGCCGCCCGCCTTGGCCAGCGCGTCATAGCGTTCGATCAACTCGTGGCGGACGGCCGCAGCCATCACTTCCGAATGGCCCTCCGACGCGCTCAGCACGGCGTAGTCGATGATCGAGCCGTTCGCCGGGAATGGCAGCTGGCCGGCCATTTTGATTCCGACCATGCCGGGCAGTTCATCGACGCGCGTGGAAGGCAGTGTGAGATGCTTGAGACCCACCGACTGGCGGGGCACCACGAAGACGATCGGTCCGCGACCAAATCGATTCTCATCGAGCGTGCGAGCGATCCACTTGCCGAGCCATTCATCGTCAGTCGATTCGATATCGGGAGGGATGTCGAGACAGACATGCGCGCCGACCTTCACGCCGGCGCGAGAGACGGACAAATGCACCGCCGTGAACTGGTCACTGGAGAGATCGACGGCGGTGAAGCGGCGTAGGGAACCGCGCGAGGCGAGCATGGCTAGCGATCTCCTGTCCAGCGTCCGATTGGCTTGACGCGCGGGGCCGACGGAGCCTTGTTGCCGCCGTCGACTGGCGGCGGGCCGCTCTCGTCCCGCCCATCGTAGGGACTCGGAGCCGGGGGCGAGACCGAGCCTTCATCATCAGGATTATCAAATGATGCCGGATCAACAAGTCGACCCGAAGCATCGCGACGCGAAGTGAAAGGCGAAGGCGGCTCAGCCGAGGCGGAATTGCCGCCTGCATTCTCCGTGTTTTCGTCATCTGCCGCCGCGCCGTCCTCATCCTGTACAGGGGCGGGAGGGACGAGGTTGCGAAGCGCGATCACTGTTTCGAGCATCGTGATCTCACGCAGGTACGCCACCCGAGGCTGCGGCGAGGAGAGATCGATCACCGCCTCATACACGCATTCAGATGCGACCTCCGTCGTGTCGCCCTCGCCGGTCAGCACGCGGCCGAGCACCCGTACGCGCCAGGCTGAAGTGCGCCAGGTGAGGCGCGGCGCCGCGGCAATCCACTGC
This sequence comes from Planctomycetaceae bacterium, assembly GCA_040255465.1. Lineage (GTDB taxonomy): Bacteria > Planctomycetota > Phycisphaerae > Phycisphaerales > UBA5793 > UBA5793. Next base: position 69,032 of record JBDZVA010000008.1, on the reverse strand, counting down.
TCGGGCGTCATCGCGCCGGAGTTCACTAGCCACGATACTCCGGCCCGCTCACCCGCACTGAGACTCTCGCGCGCTGCGACGACCGCCGTGGCCAGGTCGGCATCCATGCCCGGCAGAGCCGAGAGCACCTCCAATGGGGCGCGGTTGAGATCGACGTGGCCCTGGGCAAAACGCTGATCGTCCAGGCAGAAGCCGTCGATGTACTCGTCCGGTTTGCCCTGATCCATATCAGCCTGGGATAGCAGCGAATACCACGTCTTCTGGTCGATCACCAGGTCCGGCTCATTCTCGCGAAATCTGCGAACCGTTTCGGCGAGTTCTTCTCCAAAGCGGCGCGCAACGCGGCGGTGCATGCCGTCATCGTACTTTGCATTCAGATTGATGCGATACCGACCCGTGGACTGAAGCACCGGTTCGATGCTGTAGACTGTCAACACATCCGCCAGCCCGCGCGGGGCCGGGCCACCCACGCCGCGATCGAGGTAGCGCAAGCGCCGCTCGAACTGCGCTTCAGGATCCGAAGTGTCGGCCGCGGCCCGCTGGATCTGGATCTTGTCGAGCGGCCCCCAGAGCATCTCGGGCGTGATGCCCTGCACTTCCAGCAGATCCGCAATTGAATCGAAGCGTTTGCCCTGTCGCGCGCCGCGTGCCTGCACAATCGCCGCCGCCAGTTCGGGCGTGAGCATGTCGCCGAGGCGCGAGAGCGACGCGGCATCTGCCATGTTGATGTCGAGCTTGCAGGACTCTGAGGCGATCAGCTCATCATCAAGCCCGACCGGCAGCAGGTAGATCATGCCTCGCTCCGTCTCGGTGCCGTAGAGACTCCAGTTGTCGGAGATCTGAGGGTCGCGGCCGTCGAGCAGATCCTGGCGCTGGCGATCGAGTTCAGCCATGACCGCCTGCACACCCGACCACGCCAGTGCGTGCGCCTGTGATGTGCGTCCGACCAGTGCAGCGCTGCGCATCTCGGCCCGACCCAGGAACGAAAGACTGGTCATGATCAGCGCGGCGCCACTGATGATGACAAAGACAACGAGAAGAATGACACCGCGCCGCCGTGATGTCGGGCGCGTCGGCCGTTGCCGTCCTGATGCGGTGCGTCGGCGAGTCATGGTGAGCCTCCCGTATCCACAGGAGCGGGCGCACCCACCGACGCGTCCGCCTCATCGCTGTAACTGCGCCCGTACTCAAAGTCTGGCGCATCGGGGATGATGATCAACCTGACGCGATCAGGCGGCGGCCAGTCACGATGCGCCTCCTCCGCCAGCTCGAGAGGTTCGTCCGTCGAATCGGGGTTGGCGGGCTCGGGCGAACCGAACATCGCCGCCAGCGGATCGTCGGACGCCTCCCCGATCAATCGCTCGTCGGGCGGCGAAGCATTCGGATCCTGCGGCGGAGGGACGAACCAGATCGCCACTTCCACCGCGACCGGCAGGCGCTTGGTCGATCCGCTGTCAAAGCGGGTGACCCAACTGCTGCCATTGTGGTATCGCCACTGCACATAACCGAGATCGCCGGTGATCGTGTTCCATGACGGGCTTGCGCCGGCGGCGCCACGACCGGCTTCGAGCGTTCGGCTTGCATTGTCCCATCGATACTCGCTGCGCTGCAGGTCGTGCGTCGCCTGCGAGATCCCCTGCGTTTGCCCCATCGACCCGACACTTCGACTGAGCAGCGCAAGCGACGATTCATTGCCGACGATCCCGGCGCCCTGCCCTGCGTCCGCCGCGAGCGAAGTGTGCAGATCCTGCTCAAGGCGATCCAGGAAAACGCGCACGGCCTGCGACTGGCGAATGTGCTTGTTGAGCCGATCGCGGCTGGCCGTGAGATTCATGCCGAAGGCAAACACCATTCCGACCAGAACAAGCAGCAGCGCCAGCGCCACGAGCGTTTCCATGAGAGTGAAGCCGCGCCACCGGCGAGGTTGGAACTGAGCCTGCCTCATCCGCCCTCCCCTCCCAGCGGTGTGGCGGTGGCGCCGTCGAGCATCGGGTCGGATTCAAATTCATCCGGCGCCGACGCATTCAGGCGAATGAGTTGATGCAGCACGGCCAGTTCGACATCAGTACCCGACCGCCCCGTCCGCGCATCGAGAATGCGAATGGTCACATTGGTCAGCGGGCTGAATCGCGATGGCTCGGTCTCTACCGTGATGCGCCACCGGGCCGGCTTGTCCGGCATCGCATTCAGGCGCGCCGAGTTGTCTTCGCTGAAGAGATCGATGTTCACCACGGTGTCGTTGAGCTGCTCGGCCGTAGTCAGACCCGCTTCGAGGGCCGCCATCTTCGAAACCGCCAGGTCGGAGGCGATCTGCCTGTCGCGCGAGCGCGACAGCGCCGCCGTCATGCTTGTGGTCGAGACCAGGATGATCGATCCGGCTGTCACGAACAGCGACAGCGCAATGAGAATCTCCAGCAGCAGCGCGCCACGTCGGGCGATCACGGCTGCGCCTCATCGAAAGGGCGTGTGCCGAGCTGATCTGATGCCGGGTCGGACGATGTCGTAGGCGCGGGGGCGAGACTTCGGCTCACGGATGCCTGGCCCGTCCACGGGTTAACCTCAACTCGCGATTGGCGACCACCCTTGTCCACAACTGTAAAGGACGCCTCACCAAACGTGGATCCGTCAGGCATGTAGACAATGAGCGAAAGCGGCTCGGCGTCTGCAAGTCCGCGACTCTGGTCGGCCGGGTCCGATGAGCCCCCCGCCGGGTCCGGGGACGTCTCGGCTTCACTTGTGGCGCGTGTGCTGACGCGACAACCCTCCGGCAGGGTGATGCGCAATCGCGACCCACCCGTGGCCATCGCCCTGGTCCCGGCTTCGGCTGCGGCATCGAGCCGATCACTCGTGGACCGCCCGTCGTCGTTTGCGTTCACACCCATTGAGTTTGCAGAATCTCCCGCAGAGGGAGATGGTTCGTCAGGCTCATCGCCGCCGAGCAAAGCCGTGTCAAGCCACGCTGCATAGACGATGCGATCCGTCGGTTCCCACATGATCTGTACAGGTCGGCGCGCCCGCTGCGACTCGGCCCGCGCCAGCGCGAGCGTGGCGACGATCTGATCGACGGTGGCGTCGAAGCGCGTGCTCTCGAATCGTTGCGTCATCGCGGGGATCGCGATCGCAGCCGCGGCGAGGATGAGCACCAGCACGATGAGGATCTCGAGCAGCGTCAGACCGCGGACCGGAACCGCACCGTTCTGGAGACGGCGCAAACGCAGTGGCCACACGCGCTCCACCCGCGGGCGGACCATCTCAGCCGTCGCGTCGATGCCCGTACGCAGAATGCACCTCCCGATCGATCAGATTCCGCTGCCGCCGGTTCCGGATTCGGTCTCGTCGGTCGTCTCGTCGAGTTTGATGTCGTCAGCCGTACCCTCTTCGCCGTCCTTGCCGTTCGACCAGAGTTCGTACTTGCGGCCGTCGGTTGCCTCGCCGGTGCCGCTGGTCTCCGAATCAACCGGACGGTAGCCGTACTCATGGCCCCAGCGATCCTTGAGATTCTTCTTGCCTTGGGCGAAGTAGTTCCCCATGTGCTTACTCTGCTCGGTCTCATCTTCGAGCTTGGTCTTGTCCCAGAGGACGGCAATACCCTCGTCTTCGGTGGGGTAGCGGCCCATGTCGAGATAGAACTGCTCGAGCGCCGATTCGATCATGCGCAGCTGGACCCGCTCGGTGTCTTCGAGTGCCTTGTCGCGACGAGGCATGAGGTTGACCGCCACGATGGCGCCGATCGCCAGCACGATCACCAGAACGATCAAGACTTCGATGAGCGTGAAGCCGGCTGCAGCGCGGCGGCGGGCGTGACGAGACGGGGAACATTCAACCATGGCACTCTCCTTGCACTCGATTGGGCTGTGGCGGCGTCAGGTCGATTATACCGACCGGACCCGATGGGGATTTCACGCCCCCCCCCCACTTGTTACAGACCACGCTGACGAAGTTCTTAACCGCCGGCCTGCGCACTGAGCAGCACCAGCGGCACGACAAGCGCCAGAATGATGAACAGCAGCGTCGCTCCCAGCAACAGCAGCAGCAGCGGCTCCAGCAGGCGGACCGCGGTGCTCAGCAGGCGATCCACTCGCGATTCGATCGTCTCGGCGATGGAAACGAGCACCTCCTCGAGGTTGTTGGCCGATTCGCCGATGCGGATCACCTCAATGACATCCTCCTCGAACAGGCCGCTGGCCGAGAGCGGCTCAGCTAGAGTCTCGCCCGACTGCACCGATCGCGTGGCGGTCTCGATGGCCTCGATCATCACGGCGTTGCCTGTGGCCTCTTTGCTGATCGTCATCGCCTGCAGCATGGGAATGCCGTTGGCCAGCAGCGTGCCAAGAATGCGGCAGAACCGCGCCACGGCCGTGCTCGAGATGAGCGGCCCGATGATCCACAGACGCAGTGATTGGCGTGAGGCCCACTCGCGGAAGTCGCGCTGCTGTCGAGCCCAAAGCACAAACGCAACGAGCGCCGCGCCGGCGACCAGCACGACCCAGCCATGCTCAGTGAGCAGGTCGCTGGCTCCCATGACGATGCGCGTGGGCAGCGGCAAGGTGCCGATCCCCTCAAGCATGGAGCGAAACTTGGGCACGAAGATAATCATCACCGAGACCACAACGATCGTGCCGACCACGACAAGCACGATGGGATAGATCATTGAACTGAGAATCGTCGATCGGAGTTCCGCCTGGCGATGCAGGAACATGGACAGGCGCTTGAGCACTTCTTCGAGAAACCCGCCGCGCTCGCCGGCCCGAACCATGGCAATGTGAATCGTCGGAAACGTGCGCGGGTGTTTGGACATCGATTCGGCGAGTCCTTCGCCATCGGCGACGTCCTCAGCGATGCGGCCGACGACTGCGCCTAGTTTGGGATTGCTCTTGCTGCGGGCGAGCAGTTGCAGCGCACGGAGAATCGGCACCCCGCTGTGAAGCAGCTCTCCGAGTTGACGGTAGAACGTGGACATCGCGCGGATCGAGACGCGCACTCCCTTCTCCGATACTCTCGTCTGCTCGCGCACCGAGACCGGGAACAGCGACTTGGCCTCGAGGTCGGCGACGACGGCCTGCGTGCTGTGGCCCGCCGCCTGCCCGACGATGCGCTCGCCCGCACTGTTCTTCGCGATGTACTCGAAGACCGGCATGAATAAACCTTAGGCCCCGCCGTCCGCCGCAACGCGCGAGCCCCGACCGACGGCGTCGCAGGCGATCCCGCTCAACGTCTACCATTGACCGATGCTGTCACTCACCCGCACCGTCCGCTTTTGCATTGGACAGCCCGGCGAGATGGTGGATGAGTCCACCACGCCGCGCCACAACACCTTTGCCGCCTGGCCCAGCATGCGGGGCCTGGGCCGCTATTACGAGATCGACGTGCAGTGCGCCGGCGCCGCCGACCCCACCACCGGCTACTTTCGCAACATTCGCGAGATCGATGAGGCCGTTCGCCAGGGCGCGATCCCGCTGATCCGCACCGCCATCCACGACGATCCGACGGCTGAGCCGTGGTCGCTGGCCGCTGCCCTGTTCGAAGCGGTGAACGCCCGGCTGGACGGATCCGTGCAGCGCGTGACCTGGCGACTCACCCCCTTCTACAGCGTTTCGATGGAGGTTGATTTCATGCCGCATTGTGTGATCCGACAGCAGTTCGAGTTTGCCGCATCGCATCGGCTGGATTGCGAAACGCTCTCGCCCGAAGAGAATCGTCGCATCTTTGGCAAGTGCAACAACGCAGCCGGCCACGGCCATAACTATCGCGTCGAAGTCGCCGTGGCCATTGATCCGACATCACCATTCAGTCTCCCGGTGCTCGAAGGCGTGGTGAACCACACCCTGATCGATCGCTTCGACCACAAGAATCTCAACGTCGATTGCGTCGAGTTCGCCGATTTGAATCCCAGTGTGGAGAACATCGCTCGCGTCTCGCACGGTCTGCTCAAGCCGGAACTCGCCGCAAGCGGACTGGCGCTGCGCAGCGTAACGGTGTGGGAAACGGAAAAGACCAGTTGCACCTACCCGGGATAACGGATCAACTTGCCGCTCATTCGGATTGAACATCCCGAGGCGCTCTGGCTGCTGCTGCTGGCGATTCCTTTCGCCGCCGCGGGCTGGTGGCTGTTGTCATCGTCCGATCGGTTCCGCAAGGGCGTGATCGTCGCCATGCGCGTCATGGTCTTTGTCCTGCTCGTGCTCGTGCTTGCCGGACTCTCGCGCGAAGAGCGGCATGATCAACTCAGCGTAATCGGGCTGGCCGACATCAGCGGGTCGGTGCGGCACTTCGCCCAGTTCCCGCCGATCGCCAAAGATGCAGCCCCCGACAACTTGGCCTACATTCGCAAGTGGTTTCGCGACGCGACCGTGCAGCGCCGCCCCGGAGATCGATTCGGCCTGATTGTCTTCGATGGAGCGGCACGGGCCGTCACCGCCCCCACCATCGCCACGCAGTATCAGGATCACCCCTTCGACATCGTACAGCGCGAAGGCACCAACCTCGCGCAGGCCATTGAGTTCGGCCTGGCGATGTTCCCGCCCGACTCGGCGCGCCGACTGGTGCTCTTCACCGATGGGGTCGAGACAGCCGGCTCAGCGCTGGAAGCCGCCACCGACGCAGCCGGCGTGTCTCAGGAGAATCGCGGCGTGCCCATCGACGTCGTCCCGATCTCCTATCGCGTCAATTCCGAAATCCAGGTCGATCGAGTCGAAGTACCCGCCAACGCGCGGCCCGGCCAGCGCATCACCGCCCGCGTCGTCATCCAATCCACCGTCGCCGCATCCGGCCGGCTTGATCTCACACTCGAGGGCGAACCGCTCGATCTCAATGGGCGCGAACCGGGCCGTTCGCGCCAGGTGCAACTCAAACCCGGCAGCAATGTGGAGCTCATCGAAGTCGAACTTGCGCCGACCGCCGTCAATCGATTCCAGGCGACGTTCTCGCCGGACGATCCATCTCGCGACACGATGCTCGAAAACAACGTCGCTGAAGCGTTTACCGTGACCCCCCAACAGGGCGCGGTTCTGGTCGTCAACAACGTGTACAACGGCGACGGCACAATCCTGCCCAAGGTGCTTGAAGAAGCGGGCATGACCGTCAAGACCGTGGGACCTCGCGACCTGCCCAACAACCCGGTCGAACTGCAGGCCTATGACCTGATCATTCTTGAAAACGTTCCCGCCGAGGAAGTGCCCGCCGAGCAGCAGCAGCAGCTCGCGCAGTACGTGCAGGATTTCGGCGGCGGATTGATTATGGTCGGCGGCTACGACAGCCTCGGCGCCGGAGGATGGATCGACACGCCGCTGGACCCGCTGATCCCTGTCGACATGCGCATCCCCGACGAGTTGCGCGTGCCGACTGCGGCAATCGCCATCGTGCTCGATCGCTCCGGCTCGATGAACGACGCCGGCGGGCCGGGGCAGACCAAGCAGGAAGTCGCCAACGAGGGCGCCGCCGTGGCGATCGGCACGCTCGATCGCATGGACTACGTGACCGTCATCGCCTTCAGCAGCGGCCCGAGCACGATCGTGCCCATCCGACGCGTCGGCGACGCCAAGGACATCGCCAGGAAGGTTCGCGCCATCGGCGGCGACGGCGGCACGAACATGGGACCGGCCCTGCGCGAGGCCGAGCAGGCCCTCAAGTCCGTCGAGGCGGACATCAAGCACGTCATCTGTCTCACCGATGGCCGCAGCATGCCCGACGACTTCATCGGCATTGCGCGCTCCATGCGGAGCAACGGCATCACGCTCAGCACCATCGCCGTTGGTCAGGATATTGACGGACCCCTGCTCAGCCAGATGGCGAGCGAAGGCGGCGGCGAGTTCTACGCGGTCATCAACCCGCGCGTCCTGCCGCGCATCTTTGTAAAGGAAATCCGCGTCGTGCGCCGGCCGCTCATCCGCGAGATTCCCTTCACGCCGTTCGTCGAACCGACGGGGTCGCCGCTCACCGAGGCACTCGGCAGCCGGATCCCACAACTCGGCGGCCTCGTCCTGACCCAGCGGCGCGACAGTCCCGATGTGAATCTGCTCATGGTGGCGCCGGAGGGGCAACCCATTCTCGCTCACTGGCAGGCAGGGCTGGGACGCGTGGCGGCGTTCACCTCCGACGCGCACGATCGCTGGGCTCGCGATTGGATCGACTGGCCCGGCTATCGCCAGCTCTGGACCGGACTGGCCCGCACCATCGCGCGCCCAGCCGGCAGCAGCAACTTCGAACTGATGACCACGTTCGACGGCGACCAACTCGTCGTCACCCTGCGCCATGTGGAAACGGGTGAGGATGAGTCCAGGCAACCCTCTCCCACGATGGTGTCAGTTCCGGGCGTCGCCTACATGCCCGACGGCCAGCGGGTCGAACTTCGGTTGCGGCCGACCGGCCCGGGCACCTACGCCGCGCGCCTGCCGGCTGAAGAGAGTGGACACTACGTTGTTGCACTGACCCCAAAGCTGGCCGGCGGCGCGGTGGACCTCGTAATCGGCGGGGTGAGTCGCAGTTCGGGCGTCGAGTATCGCCGCCTGGTCAGCAACATCGCGCTACTTCAGGAAATCGCCGACCGCACCGGCGGGCGATTGCTCGATTGGAAAACACCTGCCGAAGCGAATCTCTTCGATCGCAAGGAGATTCCGCCAAGTGTTGGGCTTGTCCCGATGTGGGGACCGCTGCTCATCCTCGCGACGTTGCTTTTTGTGATGGACGTGGCCTCGCGGCGCATCGCGTGGAGCACACCCGCGATCATCAGCACCATCCGCCGAGCGCGGGCCAGTGTGGGCATGGGCCGCATGGTCGAAACCGGCGAGGGCAGCGCGATCGGATCTCTGCGCCGCGCCGTCGACACCATCGAAGAGCGGCTCACTACCGAGCGGGAAACGCTCAGCCAGCGCGAGATGCAGCGTGCGAACGCCATTCCCCCCGACGACTCCAGGTCGAGCGTAATGACCGAGCCGGAGCTGGCGCCGCAGCCCACGCAGGAAGAACTCGACAAAGCTGACCGCGAGCAGGAGGCGAAGCGGCGCGCGGTGGCCGAAAAGCGGCGCGAGGCACTCGCGGCGATCAAGGGCCGCACGAAGCGCCCCGAGACTCCCTCCGAGCCCGAGCCAACCGAAGACACTCCGGCGTCGGAACGCACCTCACGCAAACTCGCCGATCGCATGCGCAAGCGGCGCGAAGAACGCGAGTAAATCGAGTCCTACTCCTGCTCATCCGCCCGACGCGACCACTCAAACTCCAGCGGTTCGAGTTCCGCGGCCAACGCCATCCGCTCATCGCTGAGCTTCTTTGCCTTGCGGCCATCGGAGTGAACCCGGCCGTCCATCAGTGATTCATCGATGGCGCGGATGCGGTTCTCGATCTCCTCGATGCGGGATTCAAGTTTGGACATGCTCAGCTTGGAAAGCGCCCCGCCCGGCGTGGCCGGCTTCTCCACTTTCTTAGGCTTCGTGGCGGGCGCCGCCGGCGTGACCCGCTTGCGTTCCGCCGCCTGCGCTTTCACAGCCGCCGCCTCGCGCTCGCGCAGTTCACGCCAGGCCGTGTAATTGCCGGTGACCTGCCTCGCCTCACCATGGCCATCGAGCGCGATGATGCGATCGACGCAGGCGTCGAGCAGAGCGCGGTCGTGGCTGATGAGCAGCATCGTGCCGTCGAAACCGGTCTCCGGGTTGAGCGCCTGTTCGAGTCGCTCGGAAGACGGAATATCGAAGTGGTTCGTCGGCTCGTCGAGGATAAGTACGTTGTGCCCACCCGCCACCAGACCGGCGAGAATGACCCGGCTGCGTTCGCCGCCGCTGAGAACACGCAGCACCTTGTCCTGATCGCTGCCGCTGAAGAGAAAAGCGCCCGCCAGATCGCGCGCCTGCTGCTCGCTGGCGCGCCGCCCGCCATCGATCGCGAGGATCACCGACTGCAGGTACTCCCAGACCGTCAGACTCAGATCGAGCCCTTCGTGCAACTGGCTGAAGTGCCCCACGCTCACGTTGGAGCCGACTCGCACCTTGCCCGTGTCCGCCGTCATCTCACCGATCAGACACTTCGCCAGCGTCGACTTACCGCTGCCGTTGGGACCGATGATACCGATGCGCTCGCCCCGGCTGACGGACAGTTCGAGATCGTGAAAGAGCACGCGGCCGTCGTATTGCTTTGAGAGCCCGTCTGCACTCAGAACCATGTCACCGGTGCGCGGCGCCTTGGGCAGGTTGAGGCGCATGACGTCCATCTCCATGGGCCGATCGACGGTTTCGTTGTCGATGTAGCGCTCCAGTCGGGAGAGACGCCCTTGCGCCTGTTTGGCGCGCTGCCCGGCGCGATAGCGATCGATGAACTTCTGCTCACTGCGGATCCGGTCCTGCTGTTTTTCGTAGACGCGCTGCTCGACCACCTTTCGCTCGGCCCGCAACTCGCGGAACTTGGCGTAGTTGCCCGGATACGTCGACACCCGGCCGGGCTCGAGTTCCACGATGCGATGCACGACACGATCGAGCAGGTAGCGGTCGTGGCTGACGAGAATGACCGTTCCTTTGAATTCGTTGGCCAGAAAGTTCTCGAGCCATTGCCGGCCATCGATGTCGAGGTGATTGGTCGGCTCGTCGAGCAGCAGCAGATCGGGGTTCTCGAGCAGCAGTTTGGCCAGCGAAACGCGCGATCGCTGCCCTCCGGAGAGTGCCGACACCGGCAAGTCGAACTGCTCGTCGACAAAGCCGAGGCCGTGCAGCGTTTCCTTGATGCGATGCTCGACGGCGTACCCCCCGAGGTGCTGCATCTCCCCTTCGAGGCGCTCGTAGCGCTTCATGATGCGGTCGAGTTCCTCGCCCCTGGCCTCGCCCATCTTCGTCGCGAGTTCGTGCATCTGCTCGTGGGCGGCATGGAGTTCGGCAAAGGCGCTCTCCGCGACGTCAAACAGTGTCATGCTCGGATCAAACTTCGGATCCTGCGCAAGATAGCCCACCCGCGTGCCGCGCTGCACAATCGCTTCGCCGCTCTCGGCCGTGTACTCGCCGGCGATGAGGCGCAGCAGCGTGGACTTGCCCGTGCCGTTGCGCCCCACCAGCCCGATGCGCTCGCCCGGCTCGACGGAAAACGTGACGCCGTCGAGCACCCGGCGGATGCCGATCGAATACACCACATTGGTCAACGCCAGAAGGGGCATGACGTGATCTCAGCCAATCGGGAATGAATGAAGCACACGGACTCTGTTGCCTCGCCAATCACATCGGTTTGTCGCCGATGGTCTGGTCGAAGACTTCGAGCAGTTTGGACTTATCGAAGATCATCTCCGGCCGCGACGTGCCGACGATGGCGTACTGCGGCGTGAGTTCGATCGCGTCCACCGGGCACGCCTCTTCGCACATGCCGCAGTAGATGCAGCGCAGTTCGTCGATGTCGAACTGCTTGGGGTACTTTTCGCGATCATCCCAGGGCGATTCCTCGGCGACGATGTGAATGCAGTTGGCCGGACACGCCGTCGAGCACATGAAGCACGCCACGCATTTGACGCGGCCGTCCTCGTCCTTGTTGAGTCGGTGCACGCCGCGGAAGTTGCCGGGGTAGATCCCGCCGTCAAGAACATCGTGATCCTCGCGCCGATCCTCGGGGTATTGCAGCACCCGATCGTGGTAGGCGCCTTTGCCGTCGCGCCCGATGTTGCCGAGCATGTGGCGCATCGTGACGCCGAGACCCTTGAACACGGCGGGGAGGAACGCCGCCTCGAAGCGCCCGAGGGCGGGAGGCGTAAGGACAACGACATCTTCATCACGGAGTGGCATGGAGGCGAATTGTAGCGGACCGGTGAGCGGCGGCGAAAGGTCCGATTCCTCAATCCGAATCGAACTCTGCCAAAAAAGCGCCGGCTTCGGCATGGAATAGACGCCGCGGGGGGCGCATCTCAAATGCAGACCTGCGACCTCTGACAGGGTCGCTCAATCCGGATGGACAATGACAGGCTCCGCACAGCCGCGTGGAAGCGGCACGGCAAACCTGCGTCCGGGTGAAACTGTGGAAAGGAGACCGTCATGCACCGCATCGCAACCACGTCTCGAACGTCACGGCACGGACTCGTTCTGGCCGCCCCCCTCTTCGCCGCCGCCCTCTGGCTGCTGGCGCCCGCGAGCACCGCCCTGGCCGCCGACCCACCGGCGCGGCGCGGCATCTCGGTCCAGCGAACCTCCGTTCGCATTATCATCGGTGGACGCTTCGGCGATCGCCGCGATCGATGCGATGTCCACTGCGACGACCGCTGCGACGGCCGACATGACAACCGGTCTGGCCGCGACTTTGGCCGAGATTTCGGTCGCGACTTCGGCCGTGACTTTGGGCGACACGATGACCCGCCCTTCCGCGGCGACTTCCGCTCTGGCGGTAATCGCTACTACGGCCTCAACTCCGAAGCCTGGTGCGAACTCACCAGCGGTCGATACCTCAGCGCCAAGCGCGATTTCCTTGATCAGATCGAGTGTCGGCCCTGCGAGCCGGTTCCCCGGATCGGCTACGCCATCGCCTGCGCTCGACTCGGCCACGACCGTGAAGCCGAACGATCCATGCGCCGCGCGATTGATCTCGATGTCGAAGCCCTGGACGCGATCTGTGTCGATTCGAATCTGCGCCGCGAAGTGCGCTGCGTGATCGAGCAGTACGAATCGCAGCTGCGACGCTGCCACACGGATCCCGATCTGCACTTCATGATCGCCTCGATGCAGAGCATCCTGGGCAACTACGAGGCTGCGAAGTGTTCCATCGAAACAGCCCGCCGGTATGGCGATTGCTCGAGCTCAGCCCGCACGCTGGAGTGCTTCATCGACGCGCATCTCAAGTGCAACCCCCGCAATGAAGGAAGAGGATCGGACCGCGGACGCCATTGATGGATCAGCCGCGCCGGCGCCTGGCCGCCACCGCACCGCGCGGCGAGAATCCGAATTCGTATCCGCCGGGCAACCGGGACGACTCCTTCTCGTCCCGGTTGTCATTTTTCGGTTCGCCTCACGCGCAGATCCTGGTGCGCATTGATCGTCGAACCGGGGATCGCGGGCAGGCCGAGAAGCGAGAGGGCGAGATTGCCCGCATCGCCATTGCGAATGGGCTGGACGCGCTCGGATGACTCGTCACCGGCCTTCGCGCTGGGCAGTTGGCTCGCACCGGGATCCTGACGCACCGCCGCATTGATCTCGTACAGATCAGTGCGCGGCGTCCCGTCGCCCAGCCAGACCAGAAACGGAATGGTGTAGTTGAGCGCCTGCTTCGAATCCACGTGCGTCGTCAGCGGCGCTCCGCCGCCGTGATCGGTGGTGAGAATGATCGCTGTTCGCCCCCGGTTCGCCTCGTCGGTATCGATGGCCTGCAGGATTCGACTGAGTTGGGCATCGACATCCGCCACGGCCTGCATGTAGGGTGAGCCGGGTGAGACGTCCCACCCGTTGGCGTGCCCAACCAGATCGGTGGAGGCGTAATGCAGGAACACCAGACCCCGGTCCCAGTCGCGCATCGCTTCGATCGCCCCGTCGGTCACGCCGTCGATCGTCGAACACATCTTCGAGCGGGTGATGGCCCAGTTCTTTTCGTCGAGTCCAGCGTTGTAACTCTTCACCCAGAGAGAGAACTTTGTCTTGCCGTAAAACAGTCCCGTGGGAATACCGTGTTCGTGCGCCAGAGTGAAGACGCTGGCGACCTCATGACCCGCGTGGATCTGCAGCGTCGCAATTGGCGGAGGATCAACATTACCCGTCCATAAGTGGCCCGTCGGACCGTTTACGGGGCGGCCGGTAATCATGGAAGTGTGATTCGGCAGCGTGATGGTAAAGTCCGGATCCGTGCGCGCGTTAAGTGTCGACGCGCCGCCGGCCAGACGCGCCAGGCTCGGCAGCCCCTCCGGCCCGCCCGCAGCAATGGCGTCCGGCCGCAACCCGTCCACGCTGATGATGATGACGAACGTCGAAGTCTTGGTCGCTTCGACGCTCGCGTCGATGTCCGGCGGAACCGCGGCTGCGCGAATGAGCATGCCCAGTGTGCACAGCAAGACGATGAAGAGGTGCATGATTGGCTCCGTCCTGTATCGGCTCTCGATTCGCAGGGCCGATCGCGTCCTGTGCCGGTTACTTCGACAGCAGCATGGGAATCACCTCGAAATAGGTCAGCAGAAAAACGAGTGCGATTCCGATGATGTTAAGCCACATCCCTGCCTTGCACATTTGCGCAATCGTAATCTCCCCGCTGCCGAAGATGATCGCGTTGGGCGGCGTGGCGACGGGCATCATGAACGCGAGACTCACCGAGATCGTCGCGGGAACAATGAGCAGCACCGGATCAGTGCCCAGACCCAGCGCCACCGCGCTGAGAATCGGCAGAAAAGTGGCGATCGTGGCGGTATTGCTCGTCAGCTCGGTGAGGAAAACCAGCAGGGTGATGACGACCAGCACCAGCATCCACGTCGGCACGCCTTCCATCGATTGCACGCCCTGGCCGATGTACCCCGCCACGCCCGAAACCTTGACGGCCGCCGCCAAACTCAGTCCACCGCCGAAGAGGATTAACGTGCCCCACGGCAGTTTGACCGCCTCTTCCCAAGTGAGCAGGAATACGCCGCGCTTCCAGTCAATGGGCAGGCCGAACAGCACGAGTGCTGCGGCGATGGCGATGACGGAATCCTCCACCCCGGCGAAACTCATCCCGCCAATCGCGATCCTCTTGAGAAGCGGCTGGGTAATCCACGCCACGGCAGTCAGTACAAACACAACCAGCACCGCCAGTTCGGCACGCGACATCGGCCCCTGCAACTCGAGTTCGCGCCGTATCAACGCCCGTCCGCCGGGAATCTCACTGATTTGGATCGGGAAAACCAGACGCGTCAGAACGACCCAGGCGATTGGCAGGAAGACCACCACAAACGGCACGCCGATGAGCATCCACTTGGCAAACGAGACCTCGACACCCTGGCTGGCGAGATGCGAAACCATCAGCACGTTGGGCGGCGTCCCGATGAGCGTGCCGACGCCGCCGATGGACGCTCCGTAGGCGGTACCCAGCAGCAAACAGACCGCAAAGTTGAACTGCCCTCCCGTGCTGGTGGGGATGGTCGCGCCCGACTTGACGATTTCGCGGCGAACAAGAGCGATAACGCTCAGCGCAATGGGGAGCATCATCACAACCGTCGCGGTATTGGACACCCACATGCTCAGCAGCGCGCTGGAGATCATGAATCCGGCGACCAGCGCGCTTGGTCGCGTCCCGACAAGCAACACGATGTTGAGGGCCAGTCGTCGGTGCAATCCCCAGCTCTCCATCGCCAGCGCGATCATGAAGCCACCCATGAAAAGATAAATGACGTGGTCCGCATAGGGCGCCGTTGCCTGCCTGACGGTGATCTCTCCACCCGTCAGCAGCGGAAGCAGTACGATGGGCATCAGCGCCGTCGCGGCAATCGGCAGCGCTTCGGTCACCCACAGCGTGGCCATGAACACGCCGATGGCCGCGACTGGGGCTCCCGCCGGCCCCATGATGACCTCGCCGGCGGAGCCGATCACCGTGCCCGGCATCAACCACCACACCACCAGCGCCAGAATCGGCGCCAGAATCAATCCGGTCCACCTTGCCCTTTGCGATCGCGATTCGATCGGATCGTCGGCGTGGCTCGCATGCTCGCGCCGGGGCGTCATCGACGAATCTCGAATGCCGAAAACTCACCGGTCGCTTCGGTCCGATCAATGCGCTCGCTGCGGATGTGCCCTTCCATGTCGTGCCGGACTGAATGGAGAAGTCGGTCCAGTTGTTCGCCTGTGGCTTCAGCGACGAGTTGAACCGAACCGTCGCGCTCGTTTCGCACCCAGCCCGTCACTCCCACCTGCCGCGCCGCGCGGGCCGCGGTCCAGCGAAAACCCACGCCCTGGACATGGCCTTCGTAGCGAACGGTAACACGCTGGGTGGGAGCCTGGTTCATGACGATTCGCGCGGGGTGAGGGTGGTCCAGATGCGATCCCCACATTGAAGCCATCGGAACCCCCCGAGTTGACTGCGGGTCGCGAAATTGGGTGGCGATTCCTCACTTTCAAAGATTTTTGAAACAACTACTGGCCACCAAAGACCCCGCTGGTATCCTTTTGCCGGAGACCAGCATGACCACCCCCTCCTCAACCGGCAAACGTTCTTCCCGCAGCCGCCCGGCGCGCGCGTCCAAGGCACTGCGCGAGGGCCAGAACCGCTTCGTGAGCATCTGGGGCGAGATGGGTTCGTCCTGGGGCATTCCCCGCACCATGGCCGAGGTCCACGCCCTGCTCTACATCGTCGGCGAGCCGCTCAACACCGATCAGATCATGGAGCGGCTGGCCATCAGCCGCGGCAGCGCGAGCATGTCTCTCAAGTCGCTCCACGACTGGGGTCTGGTCAGCCGGGCTCACAAGCGCGGCGACCGCAAGGAGTACTTCCGGGCCGAACAGGACGTCTGGCAGGTCTTCCGCATCATCACCAGGGAGCGCAAGCGCCGGGAGATCGACCCGGTGCTCATGGCCCTGCACGATTGCCGCGATGTCACCGGCCCGCGCGCTGCGGAACTGGACAACCCCGAAACCGACGTGGAATCCCACAATGAACGACTGGATCGCATGATCGAGTTCATCGAATTGATCGATTCGCTTGCCGACCAGTTCGTCAGCCCGGCCGGCAAGGGGCTGCAGCTCGCCGTCGGCCTGCTCGGAAAGGCGGTCTGACATGGCCCACGGGCCGCACCTCGTTTCGCCCGCTCGCTCCCGACGTAGCCAAGACCATGCCCCCCGCCTGTCGCCGCGCGAGTGTCTGGCGAGCGCGCGCTGGCAGGTCCACGTCCCCACTCACGGCCAGGAGATCGCCGGCACCGCGGTCGCCGGCGCGGATGTCGAGTTGCTCAGTGACGCGCTCCCTCCCTCCTCTGAGGCCGGACGCCGACTCTCCGGACGCCTCCTGCTGACATTCTGGATTGATCGAGGAACGCCTGAACGACCTGAGCGTGAAGTACTTGCGGTCTTCTCCGACGACCCCACCATCCCGTTCGAGTCGCCCGGCGTGGATGTGCAGGTCGCGGCGTTTGAGTTCACGACAACCGGGGATTTCCTCAGCGTCGATATTGCCGGCGACAAGCCGCTGCTGCGCATCACCCAGGTCTCAGGATCGGCCGAGCACCAGACAATGGCGTGGTGCCAGGGAATCGTCCACGAACTGCTGGCTTTGGAGGGCGGGCAATACCGACTCGACGCGGTTCACTCCGATCGCTCGCTCATTTCGCGCATGACATCGCACGTGAGTCTGGCGCGCGAAGCTGGGTAGAGCACTCGTTGTCCACAATTCATGCGCAACGCCCGGCTGCACGGTGGACGAAAAAAAAGTGCGCGGCGCAAACGCTTGTCACTCCAATGTTCCCGGACCTGTGGACGCGAATTACTCGAACACCGCACTTGTGAAACGCTCACAGATGTCGTATTCTGTGTCCGAACCAGGACGGTTCGAAGAAGAGTGGAGTGTCGGTGGTCCGTTTCAGTTCTTATTCATTCTGAGTCGTTGACTCAAACTTGCTCGGCCTGTGCGAGCCTTCCCGCCGATCGCCACTTCTTCTTCTGACGGTTTGCCCCATCGAGGTGCGAACGGACTCCCCCCGTAGGCGCTGTTCAATTGTGGGTCATCGAGGCCGCAGTGCTTCGTTGACTGGGTGGACGTAGTTCGTTTCGGCATCAATCGCATCGAGTAGCAATCGCTCGAAGGAAGAGGGAACAGTGGCTGCAACCGCTGCGGCAAACGGTATGGCTGCGCGCCTGTGTGAAGATCTGGCACAACGACTTGGGCCCACCAAGTTCGGCCTCTGGTTCGAACGGACCGCCCAGTTACGGGTGGAAGACAATCGCCTGCACATCACCGTCCCCACAAGGTTTCACGCCGACTGGATCCAGCGCCATTTCCGCGAAGATCTGCGCGATTCCGCCACACGCACATCGGGCGCCGATCTGCCCCTCAATGTCACCATCGAACCCAAAGCGTTTCCCGGGCTTGCCTCCGACCTGCCGTCGCCTCCAGCCCCCGTGGCGCCCCATTTGCCACGCCGCAGGCGAACCAGCAGTTGGCTGGGTTCTCGTTTTGACGAGCGCTTTGACCTCGACCGCTTCGTTGTCGGCGTCAGCAACGAGATGGCCTATCGCGCGGCGTGCGCGATCGCCGAGGGTCACTCAACTTTTAATCCACTTTTCATCCACGGTGGCTGCGGCCTCGGCAAGACCCACCTGCTGCAAGGCATCTGCCGCCGTTGCCGCCTGAGCAATCCTGACGTTCGCATCCGTTACGTCACCGGCGAACAGTTCACCAATGAATTCATCGCCGCGGTTCGCTCCAACGATCTCGACTCGTTCCGCCGACCGTACCGCGAGATCGATCTGCTCGCCATCGACGACATCCACTTCCTCTCCAACAAGAATGCCACGCAAAACGAATTCCTGGCGACGTTTGACGCCATCGGGCTGGTCGGCTCCAAGGTCGTCCTCGCCAGCGATGAACATCCGCGCCAGATCAGGCAGTTCCACGCCAGGCTCGTCAGCCGGCTGCTCTCGGGAATGGTCGTCGAAGTCCAACTGCCCGATATTGAGACGCGGCGGCAGATCATCTCCCGCTGGGCGCTCGAAAAGGGGATGGTGTTTCATCCCGCCGCCGTCGAATCGCTCGCGGAGCGCTGCATCGGGTCGGTGCGCGAGATCGAAGGCACCCTGACGCGACTCGAGGCGCTGGCCATGATCGGCTGCGGCGTCGCCGACGAAGCGACCCCATCGCAAGCCTCCGGCGAAGTCGGCATGGTCCTGGTCAGTCGTTTGTTTGGCGAGCAGGCGGAGGAATTGCGCCCCAATGTTCGCGTTGAGGTGATCATGTCCTCCGTCGCGGAGCGATTCGGCGTCGAGTGCAGCCGTCTGGCGGGAAACAGTCGGCATCGCGACGTGGTTCTCGCCCGGTCTGTCACGGCCTACCTGGCGCGGAAACTCACCACCCGGAGTTTCCCCGAGATCGCCCGCGCGATGGGACGCTCCAACCACAGCACGATTGTCACCGCGTCGCAGCGCATTGAGCGACAATTGGCCGAAAACGCCTCCGTTGTCGTCCGCGAATCCGATACGCCCGTCTCGCTTCGCTACATCGTTGATTCGCTGCGAAACTCACTGACGCGTGCACGCAAGACTCCCAATGGCTGATCGATCGCCCTTGCCGCTCGAATGGGCGGCGACGGGGCCACAACATGGCATCTCCCTCCGACCGCGGCGTCGGCCACCCCTTCGGCCGACGCCGCGCGTGATTCACGACCCAAGGCGACACCGGCGGAGCCCACTTTCGTTCGCGTGACGCTCCAGACTTGAATAGACTCCTGTCGATGCGCCGCTCTCCCCTTCTTCGAATCATCCTGCTCATTGCGATCGGCCTTTCGTGGACCCATGCCACCCGCGCCGAAGACGATCGATTCGATGATGCGGTCCGGATCATGCGCCGCGCCACCACGGTTCGCTCCACCGGCGAACACATCCTCTTCCTCAGCAGTCTGCGACAGTTGAACGACCCGGACCTGCAGCCGCTGTTCAGTTCACTGAGCCAGGTCAAGAACCCGACGATCCAGACCAATGCCGTGCTCGGTCTGGCGGAACTCTCCAAGACTCGTCACATCGATCCGTGGAAACTGAGCCAGATCAAGGACACTCGCTTTCGCGCCATGGCGATCATTCAGGCGCGCAACGACGCACTCATCGGCCCGGACGAACTGCGCGAGATTCTCATCTGGGACGACCTCACCGAAGACTTGCGAGTCTACGTGGTGCTCGTGCTGGTCAGCATGGATCAGCCCGTGGATGTCGCCGCCCTGCAGACGCTCATGAAGGATGGCAAGCTGCCCGGCACACGAACCTACGCCGCGCTGGCGCTGCGCCACCTCGGCCATCCGGAAGACACCGATGAACCGCTCAAGGCCATGGATTCCCTCCCGCCTCAGCTCCGCGACGGGGCGTTGCGCGAGATTCTCAGCACCATGGCCTACATGAAACTCAGCGGCGCCGCCCCGTGGATTCGCGAACAACTCGACCGCACCGAGCTGAGCCCGGGGACGGAAGATATCGCTCTGCGCTCGCTGCTGGCGCTCGACCCCGCCGCCGGCGCAGCCGAGTGGCAAGGGCGCTACGCCGACGCAACCAACATCGGCGCCAAGGTCCGACTCACCCTCATGCTGCTCGAAGTCGCCGATCAGGTGGACGCGGCGCTGTTTGCGCCAGCCTCCCAGGACTCCAATGAATTGCTCGCGAACCTGGGCAAAGCGGGGCGACTCGTCGCCACCCATCAGCCCGGCGTCGAGGTCTGCCAGACGCTGATCGGTCTCCATCACCCGCCCAGCACGGCGTGGGTGCTTGAGCACGCCAAGACGCTTCCCCCGGAGTTGGCCGAACCGATCTACTCGGCGATGATCGCCGACACGCTGGAAGAGGGCGGCGCGCGCAACGACCGCCTTGAACTCGCCCGACTGGCCAGCGCCGAGCTTCTCAAGATCGATGCGGCCGCGCTGCGGAGCGTCCTTGATCTGGCCCGCTCACGCCAGCGCCTGCTCACCATCGAGAGCATTCTTTCCGGCGCTCTGACCGCCGCCTCGCCCACGGCACTGCAACTGATCGATGGCATCGATGAATGGGACTCGACGCGAGCGCAATCGTTGACGCTGATCATCAGGGCCCGCTATGCCGATGCGTTGACCGAGGATGACCTCTACCGCCTGAGTCTCGTGTTCCGCGGCGGCGGGTCCGTCACCGCCGCCGCCGAAGTTCAGGCCGCGTGGCTCTACCTGCGGCGCACCGGTCAGCAGGGTCCGGCGCTGGCGGCTATCCTCAGCGACCTCTCGAATACCGCCGACCGATGAACATCAAGGAAGATGGAATCGCTCATGAGCAACGGCCAGGACATCCCGCTCAGCAGACCGGACATCACGGCGTTGGAAATCGATCACGTGGTGCAGACACTCAAGTCCGGCCGCCTGAGCATCGGGCCGATGCAGGAGCAGTTCGAAGCCCTCGTTGCCGCCCGCGCCGACACGCGATACGCCGTCGCCGTGTCCAGCGGCACGTGTGGTCTGCATCTCGGCTTGCTGGCGCTGGGCATCAAACCCGGCGATGAAGTCATCACCACGCCCTTCTCCTTCGTCGCTTCGTCCAACGCCATTTTGTACGTCGGCGCCAAACCCGTCTTCGTGGACATCAATCCCCGCACCCTGAATCTCGACCCCAGTCAGGTTGAAGCAGCCATCACGCCACGCACCAAGGCCGTGCTTGGAGTCGAGGCCTTCGGCAACCCGTCGCACATGATCGAACTGGCCAACCTCTGCCAGAAGCACGAGATTCCCCTCATCGAGGATTCCTGCGAAGGGTTCGGCGGAACGCACCGCGGCCGCCCCATCGGGAGCTTCGGTCGCCTCGGCGTATTCGCCTTCTACCCCAACAAGCAGATCACCTGCGGCGAAGGCGGCATGATCGTCACCGACGACGAGCGCATCGCCAACCTCTGCCGATCGATGCGAAACCAAGGGCGACCCGTCGACCCGATCGACCCCGCCGAGCCCGCATGGCAGGCCCCTGGCTCGTGGCTCATGCACGAGCGCCTCGGCTACAACTATCGCCTCAGCGAAATTCACGCCGCGCTCGGCGTTGCGCAGTGCAAGCGGCTCGATGAGATTCTCGAACTGCGCAACGGCGTCGCAAGCAAGTACATGTCGCGCCTGATGGGCATGCCCGACATCATCCTCCCCACCGTCGACCCTGAAACCACCATGAGCTGGTTCGTCTTCGTCGTCCGCCTCAGCAGCGAATTCACCGCCGAGAACCGCGATCGCATCCTCGCGGGCATGCGCCGCCACGAAGTCGGCGTGAGCAACTACTTCCCGCCAATCCATCTCCAGCCCTTCTACATGCGCCAGTTCGGATACAGCGACGGCGATTTCCCCATCACGGAGTCGGTCGCCCAGCGCACCATTGCTCTGCCCTTCCACACCCGACTGCGCGAACGCGAGATCGACCTCGTCTGCCAGACACTCGAAGTCATGATCCAGCGCGAGAAGTTCACCATCGACCGCGCCTCGTGAGCTGCCAACCCATCCAACTGGTCTGCTTTGACCTCGGTGGCGTCCTCGTGCGCATCTGCCGCACGTGGGAAGAGGCCTGCGCACGGATCGGCATGGACGTGCGATCCAATGAGGCCTGGGAGCGAAACCGCCCCGCAAGACGGGAGATCACCCGGCAGTATGGCATTGGCCGCATCGACTGCGATTCCTACGCACGGCAGATCTCTGAATTGATGGAAGGTCTCTACAGCCCCGAGGAAATCACTCGTGTGCATGATGCGTGGACCATCGAGGACTACCCCGATGTCTCGAATCTGCTCGCGCGACTCAACGCGACCGGCATGCCCACCGCCTGCCTCTCCAACACCAATCACGGCCATTGGGTGCGCCTGGCGCACGAAGCAGATGGCCAGTCCCGCCCCGGCGAGCCGGAGTTCCCCGTCGTGCGCCTCATCCGGCACCGCTTTGCTTCACACCTCATGGGATTCGCCAAGCCCGACCCGGCCATCTACTCCGCGTTCGAAAAAGCAATGAACGTCCCGCCGGCCAGCATCCTCTTCTTCGATGACCTCGAAGAGAACATCGCCGCCGCCCGCCATGCCGGATGGATCGCGCGCCAGATCGACTACCGCATCGACACCGCACCGCAGATCGAATCACACCTGCGCCAACTCGATCTGGCGTAAGAGCGACGACCCCTCCCTACGATTCGCCGTGGCCGAAGATCCTGAAGAGTTTGACCAGGATGAAGAGTCCGACGTGCGGGCGAAGATCGCCGACGGTCCGGTTCAACCGACGTGCCCGGGCTGCGGCTACGACCTGAGCGGCACGCTTGAAGCCCCCCAGCAGCGCTGCCCTGAGTGCGGTCGGGCATGGACCGTCGATGAACTCGCACTCCAGCACGCCCAGCGGCTCGCCGGTGTGCGGCCACCCAACCGCGTTCTTGCGGCAATCGGGCCGGGGCTCACCATCGCCGGCCTGCTCCTCGTGGGTCTGATTTTCGGCCCGCCGGTCAACTGGCTCACGTTTCCCGTTGCGGCGGTGCTCGTCGTGCTCGCCACCGTTGAGTGGGCTCGCGACCTGCACCGCAAATCGTTCGAGCGGCCGCGGACTCGATTCGATCGCTTCGTGTATGTGACGGGCATGACGCTGCTGCTCGTCGCCACCAATGCCGTTCTGATCGTCATCATCGGCCTGTTGATCATTGTCCTGGTTTCCGCCAGCGGCATGCTTCACGTGGGGATGATGACGTGATGCCCGCGAACGCGTCGTCCCGCCAGACGAGCCGTCTCGCATGGATGATCGGCATCGCGGCTCTTTTGACGATCGCGTTCAGCATTGCGCTGCACTGGGTCACGATCTCGCGCGACCCGACACCGCAAGCCGGGGCGGCAAACGTCCGTTCGCTGCGGCCCTACTGGATCGGCAGCGCTGCGCTGTGGTTGGCGCTCACCGCCATTCTCCGCGCACTGCCCACGAAGCGGTGCACGCTGTCCAAAGCCACGCCCTGGAGCATCAGGCCAGCGTGGGTCATCCTGTCCGTCGCTATCCTTGCGCGGCTCATCGTTGTCACCACACATGACGGCTCACTCAGCGATGATCTCTGGCGATACCTCTTTGATGGCCGCGCCCTCGCGGCAGGACACAACCCCTACCTCGTCGCGCCGGCGGAAATCGATCCGAGCGCGCCTCGGTTCGAAGGCGAAGCCGAACTCGCCGCGCGCATCAACAACCCCGAACTCGTCACGATCTACCTGCCAACAAGCCAGTGGTGCTTTGCAGCCTTCACCCTTGCCACCAGATCGATCGCTAGCAGTATCGATTCCTCCGCACGCCTGTTGCGTCTGTCTTTCAGTGCGGTCGATATGCTGGTGATCGTCATGCTTCTCTTGCTGCTGGCGAGGCGCGGCAGCAATCCATGGTGGGCGATCGCCTATGCCTGGCATCCGCTGGCCATCAGTGAGTTCGCCGGCTCAGGTCACCAGGACATCCTCGGCATCGCGCTGATGTTCGCAACGCTGCTGCTCTACGACGGCGCGCGCGCGGTGACAGAGAGATGGTCGCCCGTGCTGGCCGCAGCCGGCGCCGTCAAGCCGGTCGCCCTCCCGCTGGCCGCCGTGCTGCTTCGACATGAGCGAGCGGCAGACTGGTGGCGCGCGATCCTGATCGGCGCCGTGGCCTCCACTCTGCTCTACGCCAGCGTAGGGATTTGGCCCGGTTCTGCGGCGATGCATCGTCTGCTCGAGACGGTCAATCGATTCGTGCATGACTGGGCGTTCCACGGCGCCGTTTATGAGCCGCTGCTCAAGTTGGGCGTTGGCCTGGACGCCGCCCGGCTCATCTGCCTGGCGCTGCTCGCCGCCGTAGCGTGGCTGCTGTGGTCCTTGCAGATTGATCGATACCAGACCGCCCGGGCCGTGCTCTTCGCCGCTCTGTTGTGCTCTCCTGCGGCCCATCCGTGGTACCTCCTCTGGTCGCTCGCGCTGCTTCCGCTTTCGGCGAGCCCGGCGTTGTGGATGGCTTCGCTCACGCTGCCCTGGGGCTATGTCGTGCTCGGCGACGTCGTGAACTGGACTGTTCCAGTCTGGGGGTGGGGACTAACGTACCTTCCGATCGCGGCAGCGCTGCTGCTGGACTGGACGAGGAGGATTCATCGTGCCCGCTCTCGTGCGTGATTTCGAAAACGCCATCGAGGCCATGGCGCCGCTGGCGTTTGCCGAGCGGTGGGACAACGTGGGCCTGCTCGTCGGTCAACGTGACGCACCGATCAAACGCGCGCTGCTCACCATCGACCTCACCGCCGCAGTCCTCAATGAAGCGATCGCGCAGCGCGTCGATCTCATCTGCACGTATCACCCGGTCATGTTCAAGCCGATTCAACGGCTGGTCGGTGCGGATCCCAAGAGCGACATCATCCTGCGGGCCATCAAGGCCGGCATGGCCATCTACTCGCCCCATACGGCGCTCGACTCGGCGGCGGGCGGCATGACGGATTGGCTCGCCGACGCCGTGGGACAGGGCTATCGCCGACCGCTGGTGGTCGCCGAATCACTCCCGGTCACGCAGGAACTCAAGGTCGTCACGTTCGCCCCCGCCAATGCCATCGATCGGTTGCGCGATGTCATGGCCAGCGCTGGCGCCGGCCGCATCGACCATTACGACCACTGCTCATTCAGCATGCAGGGCTCGGGAACCTTCCGCGGCGATGCGACGACGTCGCCCGCTGTCGGCGCCAAGGAGCGATTCGAGCGCGTCGAAGAACATCGCCTCGAGATGGTGTGCCCGGCGTCGGCCCTGCACGTGCTCATCTCCACGCTCCGTCAGTTCCATCCCTACGAAGCACCGGCCGTCGATGTCTATCCGCTGCGGGCCCGACCGCTGCCCGGCGTCGGCGGCGGTCGCAAGGTCGTCCTCGACCAACCCACCACCGTTGGTCAACTGGCCGAGCGCGTCAAGAAGCACTTGGGAATCGCGGCGGTGAAATCGACGGAGTCCGCCAAAGCCGTGCGGCAGGTTGCCGTCGTACCCGGATCAGGCGGCGACTTTGTCGAGACGGCGATCGCCCAGGAATGTGAGCTGTTCATCACCGGTGAACTCACGTACCACACCGCCTTGAGCGCGTGGACGCGCGGCTGCGCCGTGATCCTCACCGGGCACGCCAACAGCGAGCGCGGCTTTCTGCCTATTCTCGGCCAGCGCCTCACCGAACGACTCGACTCCGTCGAGATCATCGTCGCCAGCGCCGATCGCACTTTCTTCGAGATCATCTGACCGCAACGCGGCGCTACTTCTTCGGCTTGAACAGGTTGTCCAGCGCGTTGTCGATCAGATTCCCCCCGAAGTTCTTGAAGAACTCGTTGGCCACGCGCTGTGCGCCCTTGGGGTCCGGCTTGATCTCCGGCTTGTCGATCGGGCCGCGCACGACGAGATAGAACGGCACGTTGAGAGGAATATCCGTCAGCAGCGGCGGCGCGATCTTTGTCATATCCGCGAACACACTCTTCCAGCCGATCAACGGCACCGACGCAAGCAGGTCAAGCTTGCGGTTGACAAGATCCACCTTTCCACTCGTGGAGATCTCAAACGACTGCGACTGCATGACAAACTTGTCGTACTCGAGCACGCCCTTTTTGATGCGCCCGGTGATGGGCGGGATGAGCGTCTCGACACGATCGACCTGCGTCTTGTCTGTCTTGGGCTTGAGCTGGCCGAGGAACTCGCCGAGAATGCCCTGCGTCGGCACATAGAGTTGCCCCAAGTCGAGCGTGAATTCCCCGCCGAGTTTGGAAATATCGCCATCGAGCGGCAGGACGAGCTTGGGAGCATTGAACGCGATCGGCCCCGCCTTCTTCTGCACGTCGTAGAGCAGCGGGTTAACATTGGCCAGAAGCGTCGACGACATCTCCGGCGTCACTTCGAGCGATGCCGCAAGCGGATGGGCTGCCTCGATCACCAGCGTGTTGTCGCGCAGCTCGGCCTTGGGAACATTCAGCGTGCCGGTCGGCGTCACGATCGAAGCCGCCAGCGAACCACCACTGGCGTAGGCGTCGGCAACGTTCAGATTCATGTCCATCGACGGGCCCAGCGCCGCGACCAGCTTGCCATCCAGTTGCGCCAGAGCGTCGACCATCGCCACCGGCACGCCCTTCATCGTCCCGCTCACGTTGTAGCGTCGGTCATCCGGATTCGAGGTGGCGGACTTGACGCCTCCAAGCAGATCGATCCCGCCGGATGTCGCGCCCGAAGCAGCCGACGTCGTGCTCTTGAGTTGCGCCGTGATCCCTTCAGCCAGATTCTTGCCGCCAATCTTGAGCAGCGTGTCCGCCAGCGAAAAGTCAGTCGCGCCCTGCTTGAGCGCGATGCGCGGCACGCTGAAGTCGGCATCGATTGCCAGTTGGCGCGGGTCGTACTCGCCACCGCTCAGAACCGCAAGTGGCAGGGAGACACTGCGCACCGTCGCACTCACATCTGAGTCTTCAACTGCCGCCCACTGCGTGGCCGGTGCTGGAGATGCCGCGGCGCCGGTCCACTCATTGAGGAACTTCGCCAGCCGCGTGCGATCGACGTGAGCCGCGAGCGTGCCGGGCGTATTCACGACGAGCCGGTCATCCTGCAGTCGGCCGGCAATGCGCGCCGAGGCTTGATCGAACTTGGCCGAAACCAGCAGGTCGTCCGTCAGTTCGCCATGGCTATCGGTGACCGAGCCGACTTCCACCCCGCCCTTGCCGCCGAGCCACGCGCTAAGCAGGCCGGGTTCGAGCGCAAGCGTATTCTCGATCGCCGTGACGTTGATGTCCGTCGCCGCGATGCGGCCGCGCGACTTCATCCAGTCGCCGCCGATGGTGTAGCGAAGGTCAGAAGTGATGCTGGCGATGGCGTTCTTGCCATCGCTGATCTGTCCCGTCAGCGCGTACTTGCCCAGGCCATTGAGCCCCGCGGCCCAGTCGGCCTTTAGCTTGACGTTGACTGCCGTGATCGCGCCGGGCACGCCGCTGATGCCGGTGAGGACAGCGCGTGGCGTCGAGGCGTCAAGCTTGAGTGGCCAGTCCTTGAACACCGCACCTGCTGCCGCCTTGGCGGGCATCGACATGACAAAAGTCAGATCGGCCGGTTCCGCCAGCGCTGCGGCCGGCTCGGGCCCGAGCAGCGCCTCCACCAGCGCCGGCGTCGCCCTCTGAGTGCCGCGCAGTTCGAACAGCGGTTGTTCGTTCTGCACCGCATAGGTCAACAGCAGATCGCTCCGCTCACCGCGCAACTTCGCGTTCGCTGATATCCCAGCGGAGAACTGCATTGCGTTGAGCGTAAGTCGAATCGGACCGCCGAAGGTTTCCGTGACGAGAGCGGCCTGATCACTCGCCCAGGCGTTGATCAGTTCCAGCGGCACCGGCATGTCCGTCGTCTCAAACGTGATGGTGCGCGTCGAGGCATCCAGCGCGTTGGCAACTTCGCTCCTGCCGTTCACATTCAGCGGAACACCATTCTGCTTGATGGCAGCCTTGATGTCCGCCGTAACCTTTTGACTCAACGTCTCCGTGCGAAAGTCAATCGCCAGGTTGTCCACGTCGTAGCGCTTGGGCGCTGTCGGTGTCTCGCTCTCCGCCGCAGTTGCGGTGTACGTGCCGCGACCATTAAGCAGGACCACCGAACCCTGCGCTGCAGCCGACTTCCAGGTGTCCGCATTGGCCTCTGTCGGAAGCGTCGCGTTGAACGATGTGATGCGAACCGTCGCCCGTCCCCCCTCTTCGAGATGCACTTCCGGGGCTGATTCGGCCACCATCGCCGCCAGTCGATCGCGCAGCGCGGGGCTGACCGTCAGTTCCGCTTCGATGGGCTGATCCTTCATCGACTCGAGACGACCCTCGGCCAGGCGTACGCTGGCTTTCACACTCCCCTGCGCCGAAGCGGCCGACATCGTCAGCCACGTGACCTGGGCGTCCGCCGGAGGTGACCCGGCGGAAAGGACCACTTGCGACAGCTCCGGGCCGACCGCGTCGACCACCCAGCCGCCCGCCCCAGCCAGCGAATCGATCAGTGAAGTCGGCACGCTCTGGGTGCGCACGAGACCGGCCAAGCCAAGAGTCTCGCTCGACCACGCCCCATCGCCTTTGAACGCCCGAAGCAACGTGATCTGCGCGCTGATCGGCGCGCTCGCCTGCCGCGCCGGTTCGGCGAGATAGGAAGTCAGCTCGGCCGTCGACGTGAGTGTGATTTCTTTGGTGGGATCATCACTCGTGATGCGAACGCCGAAGTTGCGAATGTCCGCAGCCGTCACATCTTCGCGCCCCGTCTTGAGCGATGCCGCATCAACCGCCAGAGTCGCATCGATTCTTGCTGTCGCGAGATCGAGCGGCTTGTCGCCGGTGGGCAACTGAATCGTCAACGTCTGGATGTCCAGGGTGGCAGTGGTCTTCTGCGTGAGCGATAATCCGGCCAGCGCGTCCACGCCGAGCGCCGCCTCAAGCGACCGTTGGTCAGCGGTGAGGCGCATCTTCCCGGTTGTGACGCTCAGTCGGCGCTGCGCATCGACGGCGGCAGCGATTTCCGCATTGGCTCGCGGGGCGCTGGCGGTCAGCGTTGCATCGCCTCCGTTCATTCCACCTGCCGCGCTGATCGTCAGGCTGACGGACTCACCCAGCATCGCGCTGAGCCGCCCGCTCTCGCCGATCATCTGCTCGATGATGGGGACCGGGAGGTTCTCGCCCTTCACTTCGGCAGTCATGCGTGTCCGCTCGACCTGCAACGCACCATTGGCTGCGGCAAAATCGGAAACCGACGCGTCGATCTGGAACGAGCCTTTCGTCGACCCGATCTCCGTCGCACCCCCAAGATTGAGTGTCACGGGCGAGCGCCCATCAATGGCGAACTTGCCTTGCACATCGCGCACCGCCATGCTCGGCTGCGACGAACCCGGCAGCGGCACGTACTTGACGTTCACATCCTTGAGTTCAAGCGCCGCCTTGACGCCATCGGGAATGATGATGTCGCTGAGATCTTCGGCCTTGCCCGTGGGCGCTGGCTTGGTGCCACCGCCCTTTGTCTCATCCTTCGTCGGCGACTCGTAGACGGTGACGCGACCTGAGAGCGCCACCGTGCCGAAGTCGCGCGAGCCTTGCGCCCACGACCAGAGCGATCCCTTGAACGCGGCTGATACGTCGGCGACTTCCCGATCCTGCGCGTCCCTGATGCGCAGCCCACCGATCGCCTGATCGCCACTCCATGTCAGGTTGAGCGAGTCGATCGAGAATCGCATCGCTTCAGTCGACAGCTTCGAAGCGACATACGAGCGACCCGCGCTTGTCCCCAGCAACCAAGGCAGCTGCCACAGCGCCGCAAGCACCACCAGCACCACGGCCGCAAACGCAATCGCCACCCACCGTTTCCAGCGGCGCGGTTGACGCTCAAGTGAGTCTTCGGACCGGCCCATCAGGCTCCCCACCCTTCTTCATCGTGATGTCGAATCATAGGTCGACAGAGCCGTGCGCTACCCGCCGATCACCCGTCCATCATGTACGAATCGAACGAGTAGTTCGGCGCTTCGCGTGTAATCGTGATGTCATGCGGGTGTGATTCAACGAGGCTCGCGGGGCTGACCTTCGTAAACTGAGCCTGGGTGCGTAGATCTTCGATCGTTTGGCACCCGCAGTAACCCATCGCCGCCCGCACGCCGCCGACCATTTGATACACGAAGTCGGCCAGTTTGCCGCGAAACGGCACGAGGCCCTCAACGCCTTCGGGCACGAACTTGCTCGTCGGCGAGTCGCTCTTCTGGCCATAGCGATCAGCCGAGCCCTTGGCCATCGCCCCAGCCGAGCCCATGCCGCGATACGACTTGTATCGCCGGCCGCGCCGGATGACGATTTCCCCCGGCGACTCTTCGAGTCCGCCGAAGAGCGAACCCATCATCACACTCGACGCCCCCGCCGCAAGCGCTTTGGCGATATCACCCGACGATCGGATTCCGCCGTCGGAGATCACAGGGATCCCGGCGCCGTCGGCGGCGCTGCACGCATTGAAGATTGCACTGATCTGCGGCACGCCGACGCCCGTCACCACACGCGTCGTGCAGATCGAGCCCGGCCCGATGCCGACCTTGACCGCATCCACGCCCGCCTCGATCAGGTCGCGCGCCGCCTCCGTTGTCGCAATGTTGCCGGCGATGATCTCAATGTCGAATCGCTTGCGGATTTCGCGGACGGTGTTGAGGACGTTCTCGCTGTGCCCGTGGGCCGTGTCGACGATGATCACATCGACCTCGGCCCCAACCAGCGCCTCGACGCGATCATACTGATGCACCCCCACCGCCGCCCCGACGCGAAGTCGGCCGCGATCGTCGCGACACGCCAGCGGATGCTGCTCGAGGTTGTCAATGTCGCGCATCGTGATCATGCCGGTCAGGCAACCTGAATTGTCAATCAGCAGCAGCTTCTCCACCTTGCGCCGGCTGAGGATGTCTTTGGCCTGTTCGAGGGTGGTGTTGCTCGGGCCGGTCACCAGGTGCTCGCTGGTCATCACGTCGCGAACGAGCTGATCGCGCGACTCGAGGAACTTGATGTCGCGCCGCGTGAGAATACCGACTACTTTCCCATGCCCGCCGCCGTCGGCTGTCACGGGAAACCCTGAAACGTGAAACTTCTCCATGAGGTCGAGCGCGATCGAGACCGGCTGGTCAGGGCTGAGGGTGACGGGGTCCGTGATGACGCCATTCTCCGATCGCTTGACCTGGACGACCTCGCGCGCCTGATCTTCCAGGCTAAGGTTCTTGTGGATAATGCCGATGCCCCCCTCCTGCGCCAGTGCGATGGCGAGGGACGACTCGGTCACCGTGTCCATGGGTGCACTGACCAGGGGGATGTTGATGCGAATGTTGCGGGTGAGACGGGTGGAGGTGTCCACCGAAGAGGGCAGAACATCCGACCGGCGGGGAATGAGAAGCACGTCGTCGAACGTAATGCCGTCGCTGATGATCTTCTGTTCCATGCTGAAAATACGCGGCCGAGCTATGCGAGTCAATCTGGAGAAGTGCAGCGCCACGTCGATCTGAGGTGAAACGCCGAGATCCGATCCAATCCCGCCAGAGGGCCTCCAGGCGGAGGCTTAACGCGGCGATGCGGGACCGGCAACCCTGTTTCCACACACCTCGCGTACCATTGATCGCACATGCCTGAGCCCAATTCCCGCATTCCTGATCTGCTGCGCAAGGCCCGGGCCCTGCCGCGCTCCCCGGGCGTCTACCTCATGAAAGACGACAAGGGTCGGGTTCTGTACGTCGGCAAAGCCTCACGACTGTGCGATCGGGTGAGTTCCTACTTCATTCCCTCGACCGACCTCGGCCCGCGCAAGCAGCCCATGCTCGACGTCGTTCACGACTTTGACACGATCGACTGTGAGAGCGAGTGGGAAGCCCTGCTCGCCGAGAACCGCCTCATCAAAGATCTCCATCCCCACTACAACGCGTTTCTCACGGACGACAAGACCTTTCCGTACCTCGCCGTCACACTGCGCGACGACTTCCCCGGCGTGTTCATCACCCGCAACCCGTCGGACCCCAAACTCAAAGGCGCCAAGTTCTACGGCCCCTTCACGACCGGCTACGCGCTCCAGGACGCCGTCAAGATGCTCCAGGGGGTGTTCAAGTACCGCACGTGCAGTCTCGACATCCTCGCCAACGACCCGCGCAACAACACCTTCCGCCCCTGCCTGCTCTACACGATCGGCCAGTGCACCGCCCCGTGCGCCAACAAGATCGACAAGGAAACATACCGCGAGGACATCCGCCGCTTCATGCGTTTTCTTGAATCCAAACGCTCGGCAATGATCCGCGAGCTGCGCGAGGAAATGGAGCAGGCCAGCACGAATCTCGAATTCGAACGCGCCGCCGTGCTGCGCGACCAGGTTCGCGCCATCGAGAAACTCGACGACCGTGGCCGCATCACCGACGGCTGGCAGCCCGAAGCCGAACTCATGGTCGGCATCGATCCCAAACGAAGCCTGCGCAGCCTGAAGCGCACCCTCAAACTCGACGCCGACATCCGCTGCATCGAAGGCATCGACATCGCCCACCTGCAAGGCGGTGAAACAGTCGGGTCCAAAGTCTGCTTCGTCGACGGGCGGCCGTTCAAGGAAGAATACCGCCGCTACAAGATCCGCACGGTCGACAACGACGACTACATGGCCATTCGCGAAGTCGTCTCGCGCCGCTACCGCGACGCCGGCCAGGGCCACGAACTCTACCCTGATGTCATCCTCATCGACGGCGGACTCGGCCAGCTGCACGCAGCGCTCGAAGCCTTTGAAACGCTCGACGTCAAGCCGCCGATGGTCATCTCGCTGGCCAAGAAGGAGGAACTGATCTACATCCAGCGCCAGAGCGAACCCATCCGCCTCGGCCGCGAGAACCTCGGGCTGCGCCTCTGCCAGGCGATTCGCGATGAAGCGCATCGCTTCGCCCAGCACTACCACCACGTGTTGCGCCGCAAGAAGACGCTTGGCGAAAAGTGATGTCGGATCAATCGGCCTTCGCCCGCGAGATCGCCAGGTACACGAGCACGATCTCCACCATGATCGTCATGTAGAACGGCGTATCGCTGCCCAGCAGGTACGACAACTCAATCATCGCCACCACGAACAGCGCGTTACAACTGTGCAGCCAGATGAGCGCTCCGGGCGATGCGCCTTTGCTCCACCGCGCGATCACCCCCGCCACCAGCCCTGGCCAGCTCGCCACGCACCACAGAAACCACGCGATCGGCCAGTCGGTGAAGCCTGCAAGCCCCAGCAACCGTTCATTGACCAGCAGCACGACGCCGATCCCCGCCGCGTATCCGATCAGGGTGAAGATGATAAACCCGAGCACGCTGCATTGTTGGCGCGATCTGCGGACAAAGTGCCTACCCTCCCGCTTACCGACCGCTCATGCCTCCAATGCAATACCCGACCAGGAAGACTCACCCATGCCCGATTACCCCCAAGTTGAACTCGACACCGAATTCGGCACGCTGACGATCGAACTCTGGAACGATGTCGCGCCGAACCACGCCGCCAACTTCATCAAACTCGTCGACGACGGCTTCTACAACGGCCTCACCTTCCACCGCATCATCCCCCAGTTCGTCATCCAAGGTGGCTGCCCTAAAGGCGATGGCACCGGCGGCCCGGGCTGGAGCGTCAACGCCGAGTTCAACAATCGCAAGCACGAAAAGGGCGTCCTGTCCATGGCGCGCAGCAGCGATCCCAATTCAGCCGGGAGCCAGTTCTTCATCTGCCTCGGCCGCGAGCATTGCAAGCATCTCGACGGACAGTACACAGCCTTCGGCAATGTGATCGACGGCATCGAAGTTGTCGACCAGATCGCCGCCACGCAGAGCGCCGGCCAGGAAGAAGGTCGCACGGGCAAAGCCCCGCGCATCAACTCCGCCAAGGTCATCAAGCGCTAACGCCTCAGAATCGGTTCGGCAGGATGATCGTGCTTCCCGCCTTCGGGTCCGCCCACCGGCGCCACTGCGTGTGGTACGTCTCGTCGTTATCCGCCACCTCGACGTTGAACGGCACTTCCTGACCCGGCTCGCCCACCAGATCGAGCGGCACCTGGATGATCACCCCGTATCCACTGCTGCTTCGGATGGTCTCCCAGGTGATGCGCGACTCGCGCTCAAGCGTATATGTGAACTGATCGGGCTTGTTCAAAACGGCGCGCGCTGTGGCGCTCCAGGTCGGCGAAGACCCATCCGTTGTCATCGGCTCGACGAGGTAGATCCTCTGGCTCTCACCTGATCCGACGCGCAGCACAATCGCATCTGAAACCGGATTGGTCATCCGAACCGTCGCATCCTCTTCCGCCAGATAGCACGGCACGTTATCTCGCGCCGCCACCGCGATGTTCAGGCGCCCTTCATGAATCGACAGCCCAATATCGGGGTTCGGCTCGGGCAGGTCGTACACGTCGTAGTTCCACGAGCACGCCATCATGTCCACCACGCCGTACGGTCCAACCACGTAGCGCATCCGCAACGGCACGCGGCAGCGCAGTTCCACCGGCACCTGCCGGCCCTTCGAATCTTCAAACGTCGCCGTAAAGTCGAATTCAGGCGGCGGGATCATGCGCGGCTGCACTTCGCAGCGCACCGCAAGCTCCACCTCCGTCCACTGGCCGGGCGCAATCGTCACCGGCGCCATGGCGCCGACCTGCCGAAACGGCGTGGTGATGTCGCTCACATGAGTATTGAGAATGTCGCGCTGCGTGCGATCGACAAGTGTCCACTCACCCACGATCTTGTCGGCCGGCGCCGCCGTGAGAAGGCCGCCAACAACGGTTATGGGCACATCGATCGGATTCGTGAACTTGAACCGGACGGTATCACTGATCGGACCGCGCAGCGGTTGATTGAGCACGGTCAGACACTCGACCGCCTGATCGCCCTTAAGGCGAAAGGACCGATTCTGATCTTCGGCGAGGAGGAAATCATCGGGCAGCGTCGCGCCGACACCCTGGAAGTACAGCCCCACATCGCCGCCTTCCGCGATACGCAACAGCGCAAGGTGTTGCATCTGCCCGGCCAGCGGCCCCTGGTCGATC
Organism: Planctomycetaceae bacterium; assembly: GCA_040255465.1. Lineage (GTDB taxonomy): Bacteria > Planctomycetota > Phycisphaerae > Phycisphaerales > UBA5793 > UBA5793. The sequence continues at coordinate 33,909 of JBDZVA010000008.1, read as the reverse complement.
ATGCCGCCGCACGTGCCGATGATCTGGTATTGCACGCCATCGCGGTCCTTGTCGCGCTGCAGGCTGTGGAAGTGGCCGGCGATCACGAGCACTTCTATGCCCGTCTGACGCGCTTCGGCCAGTGCCGCGTGAATCTCATCCCAATGCGAATTGCGGTACCGCCACGCAGGCTTGTGCATCAGGACGATGATCGGCCTGTGCGCCAGGGACGCTTCTTTGATCTGCCCCTTCGCCCACTCAATCTGTCCAGTGCCGAATGCCGGCGCCGATTCGAGCTGTTCATCGCTGTACAAAGCGATCACGCTGGCGAAGCCGAGATGCGCCGCAAAGTACAGCGGGCCGAATCGCTCCTTGTAGCGGATCTCGAACTGGCGATCCTCCGGATTGCGAAAACCGGAAATCACATCGTGGTTGCCCGCGATGGGATAGAACGGAGCCGTGAGGTGGCTGACGATCTTGAAATAGTCATCCGCCTCAGCGTCGTACCGGGCCATCGAGCGCGTGTAGCCCTGCACCATGTCGCCGATCGTGAACACCGCCTGCGGCTGGATGCGATTCAGATCTTCGACTGCCTGCTTCAGATAGGGCATGCCCCAGTCGCGGCCAGCCGTGCGGTCCGGAAGGATGGCCAGCGTGTGGACCACCTCCGTGTGCTCCGGCGCGGGCAGGGCCCGGCCGTCGGTTCCCGCTTCGATATGCGTCTGCCCGCGCGCAGGAGCAACCGCGAGGATGATGAGAATGAAAACAACGGCGAGTCGTCGTGACATGGGTCGCTCCGCGCAAGGAAGATCTGGGGGAAATCCTCGAACGGTAGCGTGCTGCAGCCACGCGTGCACGTGAGACAGGCATCAGGATCGCGCAAGGCTTCGCCCAACCGGATGAGCCACTTCAAAGCACCAACCCCGCCGGCTACTCCTCAAGAAAACTGGCGAACTTGCGGCTGCGCACCGGATGCTGCAGCTTCCGAATCGCCCGCGCCTCAACCTGCCGCACCCGCTCGCGCGTCACCTTGAATATGCGACCGACCTCTTCGAGCGTATAGGTATAGCCGTCACCAATGCCAAACCTGAGCTTGATGATCTCGCGCTCGCGGTACGTCAGCGTCTTGAGCACGTTTTCAATTCGCGCTCGCAGCGCGTCGTGCGTGGCGGCCTGCACGGGATTGGGTGTCTTATCATCGACAAGGAAGTCGCCGATGCTCGTGCTGTCGTGCTCTCCCATGGGCCGATCAAGGCTGACCGGCGAACGACCCACGCGGATCACTTTGCGCACGTCGGCAGGCGACATGCCGGTCTTCTCCGCCAGTTCATCAATCGTCGGCTCGCGCCCCTCACACTGGAGCATTTCGCGGGCGGCCATTCGCATCTTGGCCACGAGCTCGAGCATGTGCAGCGGCACGCGAACGGTTCTCGCATGCTCCGAGATCGATCGCGTGATCGCCTGACGGATCCACCACGTGGCGTACGTCGAAAACTTGTAGCCACGCTTGTACTCGTACTTGTCCACCGCCCGCATGAGCCCGGTATTGCCCTCCTGAATCAAATCAAGAAAGGGCAGCCCGCGGTTGCGATACCGCTTGGCGATCGAGATCACCAGTCGAAGATTCGCGCAGGACAAGTCACGCTTCGCCTGCTCGTATTCGAATGACACGTGGTCAATCTGGCGCAGCCGGCTCGCGAGTTCATCGGGCTCTTCCTGTACGAGGTCGCACAGCCCTTCGAGTTCCTCCCGGATGACCAGCCCATCCTGCGGATCATACCGATCGGGGAACTTCCCGATGCGCAGCAACTCTGACTGGAGTTCCTGCATCTTGGTGCAGATGCTGCGCAACTTCTTGAGCATCGGCTGGATACGGCTCGTGCGCAACTGACATTCCTCGAGCAGCGTCGCCATGCGCCGTCGCCGCAGACGCATGCCCTCGCGCACCGCGCGCTCCTGCGCCCGGCTGAACTTTCCGTCGCGCACCGCGGAGTAGTCCGAAGTGTTCAATTCCATCAGCCGGCGCACGGTTGCCAGATTGAGCGGAATACTCCGCACGACGAAGTCCTTCTGCTGCTCCTCCACCGAGGAGATCCGCAGCGTGCGGTCCAGTGGCAGGTTGCCGCGCTGCACCCGATCGAGCAGATCGACGCTTTGCGCAATGGCGTAATCCGATTCGAGTACGCGGCGGCGAAAAACCATGCGCGTGGTTTCGATCTTCTTGGCCAGTCGCACTTCCTGCTCACGCGTCAGCAGTTCAATCGAGCCCATCTGCGAAAAATACATGCGCACCGGATCATCGATCGATCGATTCCCTTCGCCGGCGAGACCAGCCGCCAGGGCCGCCATATCGCTCGGATCATCGAATTCCTGGTGCTCGAGGTCCTCGGAGGCAGGTTCGCCATCCTCGCTGAGCAAGGGCCACTGCTCGATCGCTGCGCTCTTGCGGCGCTTCGATGACTCAGCCACGGACTTCGATTCGGCATTGCTCGAAGAGGATGCGGCTCCCGCTTCGCGCCCGATCGGCGCCAGTTCACCCGACGGGCGATTGGCGCCGCAGCCGCCGCGAGCGCGGGCCTCGGCCTCGTCGATCATCTCAATCGACATGCGGTCGAAGTGGCCCAGCAACTCGGCGAGGCGCTCCGTATCAACGAACTCATCGGGCAGTTCGTCGTTAATCTCCTCGAAACTGATCCACCCGCGCTGCCGCCCCAGTTCAATCAAGTTTGTCACAGCCGGATGCATTCGGTCTACCACTGCCACTTTCTCCTTCCGACCTGATCCACCCTCACCCGCTCAATCTCCAGTTGCTCCAGTGCTCGTGCTGCCGGTCGGCGCGAGTCCCTTGGTCCGGCGTGCAAAACGAACGGCGTTACCGCCCAGCGCCCGGAGCTGATTCAACTTCGACTCCACCTGGTCCAGATCCGACTTCGCCGCCTCCGCAGGCATGACCTGCGCGTGATACGCCGCCACCTGCATCATGCGATGCAAGGCGCGAACGTGCTCCGTGAAGTGCTCAAGCACGTCCGCCGATTCATCGCCAACCTCACGATGCAAACGCATGGTCCACGACACCGCCTCATTGGCCAGCGCCGCCTCCAACCCCGCCGGCACGCCGCTCGACCGGCGCACGCCGCTGATCGCCGACTCGCGCACCGCGTCAAAAAGTCGCCGGGCCTTCGGCCACGCAAAATGCTCCGCCCGCAACGCCGCGACCGACTCGTCATCGCACTCAAGAAGGCTCGGCGAATGCAGCAGGCACGCCACGATGCGCATCTCCGCCTCGATGCGGCGCGGCTCGACCTGGACGACCGATTCGCTTGGCGCCTCCTCCCCTTCCTGTTCGAACTCCCGCGGAGGTCGAGGTTTGGGGATCGATCGCACCAGCGTCTCCACGGGCAATTGCACGATCTCGCTCAGTCGCGCCAGCATGAGATCGCGCCGCAGCGGCGTCATGCGATGAAACCCCAGTGACCCCAGCCGCGTCAGGAACGCTTCGATCAACCGCTGCCGCGCCGAGAGCCCCGACGAACCCGCTGCGAGTTGCGCCCGCAGCGAGGCAAACAGAAACGCGAGCGCATCAACCGATTCGCCGATCACGCGATGCCAGGTATCGACGCCGTCCGCCAACTCAAGAAGCTCCGCCGGATCCGCGCCGCCGGGCAGCACCGCAATGCGCACATCGATGGGCGACTCAAAGAACACTTCAACGGCACGATCCGCGGCCTTCTGTCCGGCCGTGTCACCGTCGAAGACGAGCACCACGCGCTCGCAGATGCGAGCCAGCATCCGGGCGTGGTCATCCGTCAGTGCGGTGCCAAGCGTCGCCACGACGTTTTCGACGCCACGCTGATGACAGGCGATCACATCCGTGTACCCCTCGACAATCACCGCGGTCTTGCTCTTCTGGATCGCCGGCCGGGCCAGGTGCAGGCCATAGAGCGTGCGCGACTTCTTGAAGCGCGGATGCTCGGGGCTGTTGAGATACTTGGGCTCATCCTCGGGATCAATCTTGCGCGCGCCAAACGCAATCGGTCGCGCATGCTCGTCAAAGATCGGGAAGATCAGCCGGTTGCGAAACCGATCGACAAACCCCGATCCGTCGCGGCGCGGCAGCAACAATCCGATCGTCTCGTACACGCTCAGCGCCAACCCCTTGCCGCTGAGCGTGCGGGCGAGTCCATCCCAGACGTTCGGGTCTGTCGGCGCGACGCCGAGTTCAAATCGCTCGATCATCGCCTCGTCAATGCCGCGATCGGCGAACAGCCGCCGTCCGGCCGCGCCGTGCCGCTCGTGCTTCAGCAATGTCCGGTAGAACGAAAGTGCCTGGCGGTGCGCCTCGACAATCTCCGTTGTCGAAAATCCCTCGCTCGACTCGCCGGCTGCCGATTCGCCAGCGGCCCCCGTTGGTTTGAAAGGCGTAAGTTCGATCCCTGCGCGATCAGCCAGGTACCGCAACGCTTCGCCGAATTCGATGTGCTGGTGAAGTTGCACGAACCGCAGGGCGTCGCCACCTGTGCCGCATGCAAAGCAGTGGAAGATCCCCTTATGCGGCACCACGAACATGGAAGGGTTCGAGTCGTCGTGGAACGGGCACAGTCCCTTGAACTCGCGCCCGGATGGGCGCAGATTCACATGCTCGCCGATGAGCCGGACGAGATCCGTCGCGTCGAGCACGTTCTGCACGTCATTGTTTCGATAGGTCTGCGTCACACTTTTCCAGCCGCCTGGCGTCCTTCTTTTTGGAACCGATGATCGATACTCCGCGAATCTACTTCCGTCTCAGAGGAGGCGGGGTGGTACACCGAAAGGCCCCCGTGATAAACCACTGCCGCAGCCAGGCGGACCAAGCAACAGCGACGGACCACCTGCCACACCCTGCCCGCCCCCCTTTCGGGTGGTCGGCCCCCCATGCGCAGTGCATCCGATCGTGTTCAGTTGTGACTGCCGATAACGACTTCCTCAGGCCCAGACCTGAAAACGGTCCACCTTCTTCCAACAGCATATGAAATCTACACCAGATGCGGAACAGGTCAACCAAAACGACTGATTTGTCAGCGTAACCGGAAGAATCATGGAAGTTTGCCCATTTTCACGGCCGTAGCGCGGGATGCACTCCCCCGGCTCGTGGGCGAACCGGCCCGACAGATCCAGCGCTACGATCCTCGGCCGTGTCCTATGTTCCCCAGATTCCCGAAGACGAAGCCCGGGGGCCGCTCCGGCAGGTCTACGACGCCGCCCTAAAACGGGCAGGCGGCATTGCCAACATCATTCGAGTCATGAGCCTCGACGGCCGGGCCGCGGGCGGCTCCATGCAGTTCTACGTCGCGATCATGAAGTCGCCCAATGCCCTCTCCCCGTCCCGCCGGGAGATGCTGGCCACCGTCGTGAGCAATATCAACGACTGCTACTACTGAACGCTTTCCCACGCGCGCGACTTCGGTCAGGAGTCTTCCAACCCCAGCCTCGCCGAGCAGTTGATCCTCGACTACCGAGCAGCGCCGCTCGAACTGGCTGACCGCGCCCTCTGCCAGTTCGCCGAAAAGCTCACGCTGGAGCCGGGTTCGATGAGTCAATCAGACGTCAGCGCCTTGCGCGCCCATGGCTTCTCCGATGACGCGATCCACATCGCCACCCAGGTCATCGCCTACTTCAACTACATCAATCGCATTGCCGATGCGCTGGGCGTCGATCCCGAGCCATGGATGACGCCGACCCGCGAGCAGTGGCTGAAAAGCAAAGGCAAGTGGCCGACCCGGTCGGGCTGAAAAAAACACCCCGGTCCACAGGACCGGGGTGAGGCATGTTCATGTGCAGATTCAGCCGCGTTCTCAGCCCTGCTTCTTCTGCTGGGCCGTGTAGGTGTACTTGCGGCGCGGGGCCTTGACCACCAGGCCGGACTTGATCGCCCGGGCGCTCACCCGCATCTTGGTCGGCACGCCATCCACCAGGGACGTAACGTCCTGAAGATTGGGCTTGAAGGTACGGCGCGAGATCGAGGTGACCTTCTTGCCGATTCCGCCGAGGTACTTGGCCTTACCACGGTACCGAACCCGGTTTCCACGGGTGGTGCCGACGCCGGTGATGTCGCAAACGCGAGGCATGAGAGCAGTCTCCTGTCAGGCAGTCGGCCGACGTGGGCCGGCCGCTCGTCAAAGTTACCAGATTTTGATGATAGTGCACCCGCCGGCAAGGGTCAAAGTCACCGGTATTCTCCATGAACCGGATCGGGCTCCCCGAATGGGCCGTCGGGCCCCCGCAACCCTGGACCAATGATCGCCACCGGGGACCGCTCCTCTGTGGCGCCCGCAGGCAATCTATAATGCCCCCTCCCCAAGTATGAGGCACCGTGGCGGGCTCGCACCCAATGGCCAAGACAATGGCAGAATCACCACCCCAAACCGCGACCGAGCGTGTCGGCCCGTTGCTGGTCATTGCCGGCATGTCGCGCGGCGGGACCACGTGGACTGGAAAGTGCCTCAACGAGCATTCGCAGGCCGCCGTGTTCGGCGAGTCGCTCTTCTGGGGACGGCGCTACTTCCCGCCACGCGCCGATGGACGCTATGACCCCGCCGACACCGCCATCGTGCTCGAGTCGCTGCGCACCGGATTCAAGCACTTCGTCGGCGACGGCCCCGGCCATCTCAAGAAAGTCACGCTCGAGCACGGCGGCGAGATCATCGAGACCGTCGCTGCACAACTGCCCCCGCGCCCGACCCCCTATGAAGTCTTCTCGACCTACGGCCGCGAGATCGCCCGCCGCGAAGGAAAAGCCACGTTTGTCGAGAAGACCCCTCACAGCATTCTCTGGATCGATCGCATCATTGCCCAGGCGCCCGATCTGCGCATGCTCGTGCTCGTCCGCAACCCCTACGACTTCATGCTTTCGTACAAGCATCAGGGCGATCGCAAGCCGCCGGAAGTGCGCCAGACGTTTCAGGAGGTGTACCACCCCTTCGGCTGCGCGATGGTGTGGCGCGGCTATGCGCGAGCGGCCCTCAAGGCACGCGACGTCTATCCCAGGGAGACGCTGCTCATCTCTTTTGAGGAACTCACCGCTCCAAAATCCGGCGCCATTCAACGCCTGCAGGAGTTCTTCGGATTGCCCGTCGAACCAATCGAAGAGATGGTCCCCACGGACAACACTTCCTTTCCGGCCGGCGCGCGTCCCGAACTCACGCCCGTCGATCTGTTCTGGATGAATCTCATTGCGCGCCGGTGGATTCGCACGCTGGGCTACGAGAAACGTCCAACGCCTCTGGCGCCGCTGAAGGTGCTCTGGTCCATCGCCACGTTGCTGCCCTGGGCGTGGCGGTCGTATCGCTACGTCGCGTCAACGCGACGGGATTCAACCATGCGCTACCTGCTCAACTGGGTCCGGCCGCGCATCGGGAATCGACACGGCCATCCAGCCGGATCCACATCACAATAGTCATGCGGTACCACGCCTGCGACGCAGGAATGCCTCTGCGAGGCGCTTGCGCTCGTGCGGCGTCAGCACGATGGCCCACACGAGCACGATGCTGACGACACCGGCGACCCCTACGCCCAGGAGGACGAGCCAAACGTTCCAGTGCTCAATCCACCACCGATAAAGTCCAAGCAGCACACCGATGAGCGCGCCGATTGCAGCGCCCGGCATGAGGGCACCAACGAACATATCGCGCAACTTCAGATCATAGAGCGCGCAAGCCAGCAACGGGACGTAGATGCCGTACACCACCAGGTAAATGGCGCTCATGCTGATGGCGACCGCGTACATCGCCGCATTCTCGGCGAGCAGTTTCACGTGCATGGCCGCGAGCAGCGGTTGCGGTCCGAGCACGGCGCCCCAGGGCTGAATCGCACGCCCGATCTCCTGTTGCCAGTACATTCGGTAGACGAAATCCGGAACCAGCCAAAGTATCAGCCCCGCGAGGATTGCTTGCAGAATACCCGCCTGCAGGAGTCGAGAGGCATACGCCTTCACGTCGCCGGCACCAAGCATGATGCGCAGTGGGCCTTGCATAATCACGTAGAACGGACTGCCAATGAGCAGGATCATCAGCATCTGGGCGATGTCGCGATTCGCCGCGAAACGCTGGCTTGAAAAACGATCGCCGAGCCAGAGATTGACGAGAATCTGGCCCATCATGAAGAGCACTGCAATGATCGGAAAGATCACTCCGGCCTGCACCCGCGCGATCGCCAGGACAAAACCACCGACGAGTTCCTTGGCGCCTTGCGCGCTGTGGGAGAACTTTGCCGCCATGGGTTCAATGCCAAACGAGATGCCCATCGCAATCTGCTTGGTGTAACCCACGAGCAGCACCACCACGCCGAACAGGCCGTTCAATGTCGCCCCCAGGAAGACGTTGATCAGCAACTGGTTTGTCCGGTCATAAAGGTTGTTGGCGATCTCTCCCTGTCCCACGTGCGCCCCGAGCAGGAAGATGTCGCCAATGCGCGATGCTCGCACCGAGCGAAAATCGATACCGACTTCAGGACACGTCACGTATGCCCACGCGCCGGAGGCCAGTCGCACAATCGCTGTAAACCCGCAATTCCCCGCCACGTAGGCGATCAGCGGATAGTCGCGCCCCCACTGCTGCGAAAACACGAACAACGCCGCAACCAGCGAGGCAAATCGTTCGAGCAACATCTCAAAATTGCGGTGGGGAATGCGATGCGTCGCATCAAACAACGTGATAAACGGCACCGTCACCACCACCCACGTCGTGTACAAACTGAGCGTCAGCCACGACCACCACATTTGGTTGGCGAAGTGCGGCCCGAACTGAAAGACCCACAGCGCAAAGGGCGTGCAGAGTATCATGATCCCGCCCAGCCCCACGCCCAGCAACAGCGAACTCAAAAACGCGGCCGTGAACCCTGACCGCATCTCCTTTGGATCGCCGCTGTGAAACGCTCCACTCAGTTCGCGCACCAACGCCGCCCGAACCGTCGATTGCAGGATGTTGATAATCCCCACGCTCGACATGAGCAGGGCAAACAAGCCGTAGCCCGCCAGCCCCATGTGGTCTTCACGACCGATATACGGCGTGACGATCAATCCGATCGTAAACGTACCCAGCAGCCGCGTGTACGAGGAAACGCTGTTCTTGAGCAGCTGCCTCGTCGTCTTCCCACCCTGACCCACTGGCCGCTGAGGCGCCGCGGGCGATTCTGACTCTCCGTCGATCGGACCTACCTGGGACATAGCCGCCACGATCCTTCACAATCACACGGGTCAGATCTTCTTGCCGGCCGGGACGGCTGAGTCGTCCACGCGGTATCCCAGGCGCTTCATCGTTGGTTCAAGTATCGGCGTGATCAGCGCCAGTTGCTCAGCCGTGAGCCGCGTCCGCCACGCCTCCACGGCGCTCCGGTTGATCGTCGTCTGGAGGTGCTCGCGCAGCCGATCCGTCATCCTCAACCCCGCATGGTCGCAAAACCGCTCGAAATGCTCAACCGGACTGGCGACCAGGTCTTCATACCGACACTCGATCCACTTCTCTGCATCGACCTGAGCAAAGTCCGCTTTCGCAATCTCCACACACTTGACCCATTGCGTCGCGACGACCTCTTCCAGCTTCATCGTCTTCAGGTCGGCGTACAGCCCCGGATAGACCACCCCCCAGCTGCGCACCGTCTTCGTCAGGCCCAGGCTTCGCCCCACCCGGTCGTGAAGGAAGCGGGGGAGGAATAGCGGCCACTCCCACACCGGCGTCTCCTGGAGTCTTCGCCACAGCCTCCGCCGGTTGATCGGCATCGTCCACCACCGCAGGCACGAACTCACATTATCGCGCCCATCACGCACAAGGTGAATGAACCTCGCTTCAGGGAAAACTCTCGTGATAAACGGCACGCGCAAGCAGTTGCTCGGTGTCTTCTCCATGACGCGCCGACCGCCATGCGCGTTTTGGTGTTTCTCAAACGCCCGGCGGATGCGGCCGATGACCTTCGGCGTTGCCAGTTCGGCCCCAAATCGATCGTGACCCTGCTCGGCGTGTCCCATTGTCCACACGGTGCGCGGCTCGCGCCAGATCGCTACCTCATCGAGTACATCAAAGCACAGCGCGGTCATCGTCGTGCCCGAACGCACGTTGCCAACGAGGATGATGGGAGGCTTGAGATCGGACATTCCGGACGCTTATGACCACACTGGTTGCGCTTCTTCGAGCGCCACTTCGTCAATCTCGTTCCAGTATTGGGCCGCCTCCCACGCATCCTGATCGGCCGCGATATCCGCGCGATCCTGCGAAAACAGACCCGCCAGCCAGACCAGCGCCATGGGCCCGGAGACGCCGTAAATCCAGTTCACCATGAAGAATCCGATATCGCCGCGCGCCATGGCAATGACCTGTCCAAGTGCGGCGCCCGTGATCGCGACAAAGTAGGGATTGGTCGCCTGTTGCATGAGACGCTCATCAAACGCGCCGTACAGCAGCCCGAAGACGATGGCAAAGTACACGATAAAAATGAATCCGCCTTCATGCCACGCGTGACCGATGAGTCCGGGCCCCCAGTTGAATCGCTTCAACTCTGCGACACTCACAACATTGCTGAGAATCTCAGCGAGTGAATCCGGCTTCCCCAGCCAGATCTCGCGCGGAATCGGATGCGCGAGCACGTAGAGTGTACTGTGGAACGGTTGGGGTGAAAGGTCCGTCGTGAACCGCTGGATCGCATAGGCCGAGGACGCAAACGTATCCGTGTAGAACAGCTCCTTCACCTGCTGAAGGCTGATGGCGTCGGCAACGGCCCGAACGCGATACGACAGGGAGAAGGTCTCGGCCTTCTGAGAACGAATCGCCGTCACGCCGCCGATCAGCAGGAGCATCACCAAAGCCCACGCTGCATACTTGGGCGTGTTCATTACCGCGGTCTTGAACTGCCACCTGAAGTAGTACATCCCCCATGCCACGGCCAGCACTCCCGAGAGCACGGCTCGCCGCCCGAACTCGCCGCGAAGAAGGGAAAGCAGGACGATCAGGATCAACGCCGGACAAACCGACCACGCCACCACGTTGAACCGCTGCTCATTCCAGACCCACAGCAACAACACGATCGAGAAGCAGCAGAACCCTCGACCCACAGGCAGAGCCAGCGTCCGAAGCGGACCGGGAAGTGGCAAGATCGCAAATCGGCTCTCGAGTCCGATCATCAGCGACAACCCAAGCACGAAGAGAATCGGAACCATCGTCCGCGATGGAGATCGCGTGGGAATGTGCCGAGCCAGCCAGTCGACGGGCCGCCTCCATTTGTAGATGAGCAGAAACAGCGGCACAAACGCCACCAGACCGATCACAAATCGGACATACGTCCCGCTGGTGATCTGCACACCCTGCCACCGCATGCCGTAAACCACGTTTGTGATGGCCGACAGGCACTGGAAGAACGCAAGGCCGAAGAGGAACAGGTTTCGGTTGGAGAAAAGAGGGTGCCGACCGCGGTAGTAGTCAACAGCCACCAACCAGACAACCAGGATGATCACGACCGACGAGATGGCAACCAGGATCGTTTGCATGAGAAACGGACACGCCCGGACGAGGACGTTTGCGGAGACTCTGACCATTACCGGACGCAGATCGATCCACGGCGGCCGATCCGACTGGAGCCGGGGATCGTAGATATCAAATCGGCAGGAGCGGTTATGGTACCGACCGAAAACTCTGGAACCCCTACATTCCGCAGACTCCCTGTTCCTTCCATATCAACCATCTTGCCTAGATTCAATATGGATTCGACATTTTGATCCTACACGCAGCTCTGCCCGGAAGCGGGGCCGTCCACCAGGAGGAGATTTCCCATGCGATCGCTCATGACGACCACTGGCATGCTCGCCGCGATGCTCATTACCTGCCATCCAGCCGCCTGCACCGCGCAGGTTTCGGAAAGCGGTCGGGTGATCCGCAAGAGCGGTGTGGAACCGGGACAGGAACCGGAGAGCCGACAATCACGGGCCAACCAGGCCAGGCGACGAATTGTGAGCCGCATGCGCGAGGGCTCCACCGCTCCAGGGAGCGGTGGAGTGTGGACACGCGAGTTCCCGGACGCGGCCCCGTATCCCGTCACCGTTGAGTCCTCCGGCAATTCCTTCTCGGCGTCCAGCGCTATAGACGGCGTGCTCAGGGTCGCCACGACCCAGCCCATGTACACGTCGAGCCAATGCGAAGTAGCCTGGTCCTATCAACCCGCGGACAACGGAGTCGATCTCACCTACACCATCTCAAATCCGACCCTCTCCATGCAGGCGATGCCGGCCCTCCAGATTGGGGGACTGGATCTCGGCGATGTGATCGAGTACTTGGACCATCGCGTCGGATGCGAGTGGACGACGCTCGATGCGAGCGGTGGCCAGAGTGTCTGGTCCCCGACCGCTCCCTACCCGCAGAGCCTCTACTCCCCGGTGATCATCGCACGCAACAGCGAAACGGCCGTGGGCCTCTCGCTCGGGTACCCGCTCTTTCAGTACAAGCATCAGATCCGCACCTACATCGGTCGCGGAACGGGTCGAAACGGCGGCACTTGGACCGCCAAGTTCTATCTCGATGGCGACCTTGCGCCTGCAGAATCGCGAGAGTACGTCGTCAACCTTCGCTACACCAAACACGACGACTGGATCCACACCATCGATCCCTACAAGGAAACTTTCGCTCAGCTTGGCAGCGTGCGCTACCAGCAGGACCTGCGCCCGGTCTGGGGCATGGCCGTCAGCGATACACTCCTGATCAATGGCAACAACCAGCGCGGATTCCGCGGCACGCGCTCAGACCTCAACGGCTGGGAAAACGACGTCAATTACATCCTCGACTGGGTCGTCCCCGCCGGATTCGATCGCGTCATGGTCTGGGGCGCCGCCGGAATGTATGACCAGGCTCGACAGAACAACTACCCCCCCCAGTTCATGGCTGATTGGACGGGCCCGATGGTGAACACCGAATCACAATGGACCCGCATCCGTGACGCGGGCGTCGATCTCCTCTTCTGGTGGGGTCGCAGCGGCCAGTACGCCGATCGCTGGAACGACGACACGCTCGAGAAGTTCACCCCAAGCGACGTCAGCCAAACCCGTATGATGATCGATCAGTATCGCATGGCATTGCGCCGAGGCGCCAGTGGAATCGGCCTGGACGCCTTCACGCAGATGGACGGTTGGCACGCGCTCCCCTGGATCGCGACGCTCCGTGAACTCAAACCCGACGCGACCATCGTCGCCGAACCCGCAGGCTTTGACCGGCTCCACCTCCACGTCCCCACTCTTCTCTATAGCGACGACCTTGACCATGGCCCGCACTATCTCGCCGACTACCTCGTGCCCGGCCGTGAAATGTGGGTCTACGTGCGCGGCGAGGGACAGACGCTCGAGCGCGTCGAAGGCTACATCAACAACGGCATGACCGTCCTGCTTCGTGGCCGCGAAATCACCGCCAATGACCTCGAAGCCGCGGTCGAACGTGCTCAGCAGGGAGGCAACAACGGACAGCGCTGATCTCTCAACCCGGAGTCCAGTTCGAAACCCATGATCTCCGAACACTCCCACGGGGCACCGCTCCGTGGGAGTGTTCTTTTTTCTTTCGGCGTCGTCCCACGCTTCCCGCTGGAAGGCCAACACGAAGCCTCCGCTCCAACTTGACGCTCGCGCCCTCGCCTACGGCCGCGACCTACCCGCTTCTCCGACCCACCACTCCCCCGCCGGGAGAACACAATCGCAGGACGGGGAAAAGGCCGCAATTGGTCTCCTCAGTCGCCTTTTCTGGTGCGCGGACGCTTGAACCCGTCGATATTCCGGATATATTGGTACAGATATGCGATGACTCTGCCCCGTCACCACTTCACTCCCCTTCGCCGCGTGTATCCCGTGACTACAAGAGGCACCAATCCGGCTCCCGAAACCGCGACGCTCATCGTATTTCTGGCCCTCGCAGCGTTCTTCTTTGTCAGGCCCACCACGACCAACTGGCCCGACGTGCCACCTCCCGTTGTGTCCGCCTCCGCGCTGGCGCCCGGCCCGATGCGTCCCGGGGCACTGCTGACCGATCCGCCGCAGGCGATGATCAACGGCTTTGTCCGCGATTGCAACGATTGCCATCGTCTCATGAAGCCGCCCGCCGAAGCCGCCCGGCGCCTCACGCAACACACGCATCTCGTGCTCGACCACGGCATGAACGATCGCTGCTTCAACTGCCACTCGCGCGAGAACCGCAATCGGCTCGTTTCCCACACCCAGGCCACCATCGGCTTTGACCAGAGCGAACAACTCTGCGCCCAGTGCCACGGACCGACCTACCGCGACTGGGAGCGAGGCGTCCACGGCAAGTCCGTGGGTTCATGGGTCATCGGCGGTCCGCAACGGGTTCGCCTCACGTGCGTTCAATGCCACAACCCCCACGCGCCCAGGTACGCGCCGATGCACCCCCTGCCCGGGCCCCACACCCTCCGCATGGGTGACCAACGAAGCAACGGTGAATTCGAGGAACACCAGAAAGACAACCCGCTCCTCCGATACCAGCGCGAGGAAGACTGGCCCTACAAGCCGATTCACGTCGGAGTCGAGCCGGAGCCATCGCCGTACGACACGCCGCCTCAATCAGACCAGGCCGGCGACGACGGGAAGGAGGAGCAGTGATGCGCATCTTCGATTCATCACAATCGAAGTGCTCTTCAGGCGGATGCGCCGCGGGCGACGCCGCGCCCCAGGCGCATCGGCTCGGCACCACGCGACGCAGCTTCCTGCGCAAGGGCGCCGCGGCCATCGGCGGCATGGCCGCCCTCGTCGGAGCGCTCAGCCCGCTGCGCGACATTGACGAGACCGATCTCGGCTCGATCGAGAAGTTCGTGCAGAAACACTACAAGGAGATGAGCCCCTCGGAAATGCGGGCCGCGCTTGATCGCATCGGCCGCGAAGTCGATAAGCGCTACCAGATACGACCCGATCTCAAGGACATTCGCCCGATGGACGGCGTGGAGTTCGTCTACGCCCTCAATCTTTCGCGCTGCATCGGCTGTCGCAAGTGCGTCTACGCATGCGTCGAAGAAAACAACCAGAGCCGCGATCCGCAGATTCAGTACATCCGCGTTGTCGAGATGCCGCGCGGCACACTGGACGTCGAAAAAGGCAACCACCACTACGACCGGCCCACGGTTCCCGACGGCGAGCACTACTACATGCCCGTCCAGTGCCACCAGTGCGCCAAGCCGCCCTGCGTCAAGGTGTGTCCAGTCGAAGCGACGTGGCAGGAGCCCGACGGCATCACCGTCATCGACTACGACTGGTGCATCGGCTGCCGCTACTGCGAAGCGGCATGCCCCTACTGGGCCCGGCGGTTCAACTTTGCCGAGCCAAAGATCGCAAAGGAAGACATCAATCCGCGCATGGGCTATCTCTCCAATCGCCCGCGTCACAAGGGCGTGATGGAAAAGTGCCACTTCTGCCTGCACCGAACCCGCGTCGGCGAATTGCCCGCGTGTCTCGAGATCTGTCCGACCGGCGCTCGCAAGTTCGGCAATGTGCTCGATCCGCAGAGCGAAGTCTCGCAGATCCTCAAGACCAAGCGCGTCTTCGTGCTCAAGGAAGAAGCCGGCACCCTGCCCCGGTTCTTCTACTACTTCGACGAGCGGTACCCGCGAAGCGGCGGTGCTCAAGAGGCGCCGGCTGATGCGAAAGGAGGCGGCGCGTGAAAAACTACGCCACCTTCCTCTGGCGCTGCTTCAGGCTCAGCTTCGTTGGCGACTGGCGCTACCAGATGTGGATGCTCACGCTCACCGCAATCGCGCTCATTGGCCTCAACGCCTACTGCCGACAGCTCGTCTACGGCCTGGCGACCACGGGCATGACCGACCAGGTCTCCTGGGGGCTGTACATCGCCAACTTCACCTTCCTCGTCGGCATGGCCGCAGCCGCGGTGATGCTTGTGATTCCTGTCTACATCTATCGCAACAAGGAACTGCACGACCTCGTCATCTTTGGTGAACTCGCCGCCGTGTCGTTCATCATCATGTGCCTGCTGTTCGTCGTCGTGGACCTCGGTCGACCTGATCGCATGCACCACCTGTTCCTTCGATTCAATTTCCCGCTGTCCATGCTCACGTGGGACGTCATTGTCCTCAACGGCTACCTGCTGCTCAACCTGCACATCTGCGGCTATCTGATCTACTGCGCTTATCGCAAACGCGAGCCGCGCAAGGCCCTCTTCGTGGTGCCCTTTGTGCTCATCGCCATCGTCTGGGCCGTCAGCATTCACACCGTGACAGCGTTCCTCTACGTGGGCCTCGGCGCTCGACCATTCTGGAACAGCGCCATCATCGCGCCGCGATTCCTTGCCTCCGCCTTTGCAGCCGGCCCGGCGTTCATCATCCTCACGCTCCAGGTCATCGGGCGATTCACAAGTTACGCCGTGCCGCAAAAAGCCCTCATGACCCTGCGGCAGATCGTGCTCGTCGCCCTCACCATCAACGTCTTCCTGCTCATGAGCGAAGTGTTCACCGAGTTCTACGCGGACACCGGGCACAGTGCATCGACGCATTATCTGTTCTTCGGCATCGGAAACGACCGTGCGCTCGTCCCATGGATCTGGACCTCGATGGGCATGACCGCCGTCGCCCTGCTCATCCTGTATCTACCCCTGGCGCGCAGCCTCCGCTACCTCAATCTCGCGTGCGTACTCATCATCGTCGGCATCTGGATTGAAAAAGGCATGGGGTTGATCGTGCCCGCCTTCATTCCGACGCCCATCGGTGAGATTGTCGAGTATCGCCCGACGATCAACGAGATCCTCGTCTGCCTGGGCATCTGGGCCGCAGGCATTCTGCTGTTCACCATTTCAATTCGGATCACCATTCCGGTTCTCTCAGGTCGGCTCACCATCGACCGTCCATACACGATGGATCCGAGTCCGGCGGGTGCAGAGTTCAACAGGGTTGATGTCTTTGGGAGCGAAAGGAGCACGTCGTGAGAAGTCTCATGCGGCTTTGTATCGGAACTGTGGCGTTGACGACGATGGGAAGCACGGCGTGGGGCCAGGCCTTCGGACTGGCTGAATTGAGCAAGGAGTCCCGCGCCTGCATCGACTGCCATAAGAAGGAAAGCACCGGACTCTACCAGCAGTGGGGAGACAGCAAGCACTTCCGTGGCAATGTTGGGTGCTTCGAGTGCCACTCGGCAGACAAGAGCGACTCCGACGCAATGGAACACGAAGGCCAGTGGATCGCCACTCTCGTCACGCCCAAGGACTGCTCTCGCTGCCACGGCAAAGAGGCCGAGCAATTCCAGGGAAGCCACCACGCCAAGGGCGGCCGCATCCTCGGCTCGCTCGACAACCGGCTGGCCGAAGTCGTCGAGGGAAACAGCGCCTTCGTCACCCCGGCCTTCCCGATGGGCAACAGCGCCGCGGCCGTCAGCGGCTGTTGGCAGTGCCACGGCACCGAGATCAAGGTGCTCCCCGGTGGCAAGCTCGACCCGGCCACCTGGCCCAACACCGGCATCGGCCGCCTCAACCCCGATGGATCCGAAGGCTCCTGCGCGGCGTGCCACAGTCGCCACTCCTTCTCCGCCGCACAGGCCCGACACCCCGACACCTGCGGCAAGTGCCACCTCGGACCGGACCATCCGCAGAAGGAGATCTATGAAGAGTCGAAGCACGGCATCGCCTTCTTCTCCAACCTCGATGAGATGAATCTCGATGCAGAGAAGTGGATCGTCGGCGAAGACTACTTCAAAGCCCCGACCTGCGCTACCTGCCACATGAGCGCCACGAAGGACCAGGATGTCACCCACGACATCGGCATGCGCATCAGTTGGAACAACCGCCCGGTGCTCTCGATCCGGCCGGAAGTGGCGGACGCGAAGATGGGTCTGCCGGGCCAGAACGTGAACTGGGAAACCCGCCGCAACAACATGAAGAACGTCTGTCTCAACTGCCACAACCAGAACTGGGTGGATGGTTTCTACACCCAATATGACGGCCTCATCGAGTTGTACAACGAGAAGTACGGCAAGCCCGGCGCCGCCCTGTATGCCCTGGCGCAGCCGCTGCTCAAGCCGGAAACCTTCTCGAACAAAATCGATTTCACCTGGTTCGAATTGTGGCACCACGAAGGACGTCGTGCCCGCCATGGCGCATCCATGATGGGACCGGACTACACCCACTGGCATGGCACCTACGAACTGGCGCGCAACTTCTACTCCGAGTACGTGCCTGAGCTCGAAGAACTCGTGCATCAGGGTCGCGCATCAAACGACCCCGCCAAGCAGAAGGCTGCTGAAGCACTGGCCGCGAAACTCGATGAAGTGCTCAACAGCGCCGACCACCGGTGGTATCTTGGCAAGATGGATCCCGAGGAAGAAGCTCGCCGCAAGGCAGCCGCCGAGGAGTTCCAGAAACGCTACAACCAGAAGTAACCGGACTCGAGGCATGGGACGGAAACTCACCGAAGAAGACGGACGCACCGCACTGCGTGATCACATCGTCGAACGAGCGGCGCAGGCCCGAATCAGGTACGGCTTGTACATCGACGGCGAGGCGATCATGCGCATGCTCGATGACCGGCAGGTCACGCGCTACCCGTGCGGCGTCCGCTTCGACGCCTCCGCGCTCATGCCCGGCGAGTTCGCGCACGCTCAGCCCCTCGGCGATCGCCCCAGCGACGGCTATTGCCTGTTCGTGCATCCGGCTCTCGAGAGTGAAACTGATCTCTGGCCGCTCGTGATCGCCTATCACATCGTCAGCATCAACTACGGCGAGATCGCCACCAGCGACGAGGCCGAACTCTTCGGAGCGACACTACTCGGCCTTGAGATCGAAGACTACTACCAGGCGCTGTGCGAGATATCCGATCATCTGCCGCGCGTGTAGCGTCGATCAACCCGCGCACGAGTCCACCCAAGCGCGATCCCGCTCATAGCCAAGATCGATCAGCGTCTGCCCGGCGTACTTTTCGAAGACCTGTGCGGCTTCGCGCGTGAAGTGACTTGTCCAGTCACCCGCCACGCCTTTGCGCAGGAACGAGCTTCGATCCTCTTCGCCGCGCTTCCGCCCTGCCATTCGACTGAACGAGTAGCGATCGACCGTGGCCCGCAGTCGATCGAGATCAATCGGTTCATCAACGAACTGCCCCAGGCACCGCGCCAACGTTTCTACGGGCGTCGAGAGCAGTTCCTCGTACGAAAGATACGCGACGTGCTTGTCCCGCGGCGTACACCACTGCCTGATGTGCGTCGGCCAGTTGATCCGTGCGTTCATGGGCTTGCGCATCTCAAGATCGATAAACGCCGGAAGATGCCTGCGGATGTCGTCGGGATCAAACCCCGCGCCAAACGCCGCGTCGTAGCGTCGTCGCATGCGCCGATTGAAGGGGGTCTCGGCGTTCTGCTGCATATTGCGCATCCGATAAAAGTAAAACGACACCATCACATCGCGCCCGTCACGATACAGGTAGAAGCAACGCCGCAGTTTCGCACTGTACATCCAGTGGTTGTGAATCACGCACTGACAGCCCATCGGCATCACCGAGTACTGCGGCATGGGAATATCGAGATAATCCGACACCATCCTGCTCAGCCACGTACCCCCAGCTTTCGGGTACTCGCAGACATACCAGAATGGAAACCTCTCGCCCCAGTGCATCCCAATGAACTTGGTACTCTTGTTGGCAAAGCGCTGGAGTTGTTCGCGAATAAAGGCCATCGGGTGGATTCTCTTAGCGCGCCAAGCACATCAAGGCGAGGCTATCACCGTCGTTCGGGCACACACTTGTCCGTACATCGCATCAATCTGTCCAGCAATCGCATCCCAGCGGAACGTCTGCTCCACCCACCGCCGCGCCTGCAAGCCCATCTCCGCCAGCCGCGCTCGATCGCTGAGCATCGCATTGAGCCGCAGCGCCAGCGGCTCAACGTGGCAGGGCACGACTTCCCCCACTCCGGCGGCTGCCACTTCCTGGTGGATGTTCACCTGGTCGGAGATCAGCACCGGCGTGCCGACCCCCAGGGCTTCAATAACCGACACCCCGAAGTTCTCCTGGTAGCTGGGCAGGCAGAACAGGTCTGCATCGCCCAGTGCGTCCAGCCGCGCGCGGCCGGAAATCATTCCGGTGAAGAGCACGCGTTCTCCAATACCCAGGGTCTCCGCCTGGCCACGCAACTTCTCGACATACGCTGCCTCGCCCGGCCCGACGATCGCCAGCGTTGCCGTCGCGTCGGCGACCTTGGCAAACGCCGGCAGCAACAGGTCCAGACCCTTCTTGTGATGCACGCGACTGAGGAACACCACCAGCGAGCGGTCGCCAATCCCATGCGCAGCGCGAAACGCGCCGTGCCGCGGCAGCGTTTCAAACTCCTCCCAGTCCAATCCGTTGGGAATCACAACCGAGCGCGGCTTGAGGTGCATCGGCGCCACAAGTTGCCGTTCCGTCTCCGTCGTGTAGTGCAGCGCCGCGGCACGATTCAAATCGCGCTTGCCTCTGATCAGCAGGAACATCTTCTTCTTCAACCGCCCCTGGTTGAGCGACCACGGATCGAGCATGCCACACGGCCGAATGATGTAGGGTACTCCCGCCTTGTGCGCCGCCGCTGCAGCGTGGTGCGGCGCATGCTGCCACAAGCCATGAATATGCACGACGTCGACTCCAGCCGCCAACCGCGCCTCAATTCGCTCCGCAGCATGCTTCCCCTTGACAAACGGTCCGCGCATCGGCCCCGCTGCCTCCAGCGCCGCACCGCCGAGATGACCCTGCAGCGATTGCACCGCGGCCGGTTCATCTGCCGTGACGACATGCACCACGTGCCCGCACTTCTCCGCCTGCACGCGCGCCACGCGGGCCAGTACGTTGGCCGGACCACCGGTACTCGGATCGATCGAAGTGCAGACGTGCAGAATCCGCATGGTTACCAGTCTCTATCGGCCATCTTCGCCCACTTCGCCGACCGGCTTGGACGGAACCGAAAGCGTCACGAGGATTGGCCGGTGGTCTGACCCAATATCACCCAACACCTCGCGCGACACGAATTGCACATCCGGCGACACCCAGACGCGGTCGATTGTCAGCCGCAACGGCCCCGGCCAGTCGCTCGGCCAGGTGCCCATCAAGCCGCCCAGATCATCCGACGGCCGCAGCCCGCTCTCGGTGAGCATGATCCGGTGCCGATAGCCGCTGGGTGTGCTGTTGAAATCCCCTGCCAGAATCACGGGCACGCCCGTTGCGAGCAGATGCCTCGTGCACAACTCAGCCAGCAACGACGTCCACTCATTGCCCCGCTGCCACGACTCGGCCTCGCGCGGGCTGGGCGGGTGCATCGCCGAGACCAGGTACCGCCCCTCCGGCGCATCGACAAAGCATGACCGGCGATACGCGAACACGTGCGTATAGCGCTGCGCATCACCGTCGAAGTGCAGCCGGTGCATCGGATAGCGGCTGAGCATCATGTCGCGCCAGAGCATGCCCCGCTCGGGCCCGATCGCAAAGGGCAGATGCGCCTTGACGGTGTCGTTCTCCGAGAGGTATCCCTCCAGCCCCGGAGGCACCTCGATGGCGATCACCACATCAGGCTGCACCTTGTCGATCAGCGCGATCAGCCCGTCGAGCCCTCGCTGACTGCCGTGTACATTGGCTTCGAGCACCCGCACGACGTGCCGACCCGGCGACGCCACCACCGCGCCGCTCCCATGAGGCAGCAACATCGATCGCACGGGCCACGCCGCGACGAGCGCGATGATGAACACGGCCGCCGACGCAAACTTGCGACGTTGGAGCAGCGTCACTGCGAGAGTAAGCAGGGCCGGAAGGGCAACGAAATAACTCACATTGCCCAGTAGATCGACGGGCCAGGCCAGCGAGCCAAAGAACCGGCTGAACGCCACCAGCGCAAGCACCACGATCCACAGCCATCCCAGGGCGGTGGCAATCCATCGGCGCATCGATTTGTGAGCCTTGCCGTTGCCGACAGTCGGCCTCGATCCGTGTCGTGCTACTTCTTCTTGACCGTCAGCCACGCCAGATGATTGACCGGTCCATTGCCCTGGCCAATGTTGATGTTCTGGCGAATCGCCTCGCTGACAATGTTCTTGGCCTGTTCGACGGCGTCATTGAGCGGCTTGCCCTGCGTCAATCCACCCGCAATGGCCGCGGCAAAGGTGCATCCGGCCCCGTGCGTGTTGCCGCCCTGCCGCTTTTCACTCACGAGTTCGATCGTCTCTTCGCCGGTCCAGAAAGCATCGACAGACTCGGGCGGGCTGTCCGGCGCCGGGCCGGGTCGCTCAAATCCCGTCACGATCGCAGCGTGGCAGCCGAACTTCTTGGCGATCTGCTTGGCCGCCGCCATGCCCTCGGCAATCGTGTTGCAGTTCTGACCGCCCAGCAGTCGGGCCGCCTCGACGCGATTGGGCGTCACGATGGCGGCAAACTTGAACAGCTTTTCCGCCACCGCCCGCGCGACTTCGTCATCCACCAGTTTCGCGCCCGCCTTGCTCACCATCACCGGGTCCACGACGAGCGGCTGAAGTTGGTGCCGCTTGACCGCCTTGGCGACGACGTCCGCGATCGCACTCGTGCCGATCATTCCCGTCACGGTCGACTGGCAGTTGATGTCCCCCACCACGGCTTCGATCTGCGCTTCGACCAGATCCGCCGCAACGTTCTCGATGCGCTGCACGCCGCGCGTGCTCTGGGCGGTGATGGCCGTCACGACCGAACAGCCGAATACGTTCATCGCGGCCCAGGTCTTGAGATGGGCCTGCAAGCCGGCGCCGCCGCTGCTGTCGCTGCCTGCGATGGAAAGGGCCGCCTTCATTCCCGGTGTCGTGCGTTCTTCGGCCACGGTGCATTCTCTCCTGGATCGGGGACATGCAGCGGCGCTGCCGCCGCGCATCAATACAGACCGGCAAGATAGGCGCGATCATTCGCCCTGAAAAGGACCGCCGGCGCCCGCCAGCGCGGGCCAGTCGGCTCGTCTATCGCTCAGGTGCTTCGGGCCGATGTCGCTGGACGTAGTCGAGCACAACGGGGATAAACCCGTCATTGCGCAACCCAACTTCCCTCGCCTCGGCCAGAGCCCGCTCCTCGCTATACCCGTTCTTAAGCATGCGCCACGCCATCCACACGGCCCCGACGCGATTACCCGATGCGCAATGCACCAGCAGTGGTCGCTGCCCGGTCTCGATCACGTGCAGCGACCTGTCGAGCACTTCATCCGTGAGTTGCTCCGGACCGCCGCAGGGCACGTTCTGATACTCCACATCGAGTTCATTGAGTTGCCGGGCTTCGTCAAAGCCGCGATTCTCGCTCTCACGCCGCAGATCCAGGACGGTACGAATGCCCGGATAGCGCGCCGCAGCCGCGAAGTCGGCCCGAGTCGGTTGAGCACCGAGGTACACGTTCTTGTCCGCCAGCGTCATGGGCTGCGCGCCGAGGGTGGCGGCCTGCACCTGGTGCATTCCCGACGTCGCTTCGGCAGATGGCTCGCCGTTCGTGAACTGACAGGCGACCAGCGTCAACGCCGCCGCAAGCAACAGCACAATGCAGACGGAAAACACTCGCATCATCAAAGGTCCTTCCGAGAGAGAGTCTCGATTCGCCGCAACACGTCCCGGGCCGTCGCTCTCACGACTTCGTGCTCGCCCGGATCGTCCGCGAGGTCTGCAATTCTATTGAGCAAAGCCGCGTCGCGATGCTTCACCAGCCAGTTTCCCGCCGCAATTAGGGCATTTCGCTTCATCATCCACAGCTTCGCCCGCTTCATCGCCGAGCGCGTAAAAGCAGCGATCCGATCTTCCTCGCCCCAGTTCAGAACCTCGAGCAGGTCAAACCCTGAATTACGGGCCGCGTACGCCCGGTGGCTCGGCGCCGACTCGGTGCGCGGCGTCGGCCCGTTGTGCGGGCACACCTCCTGGCAGATGTCACAACCGAATATCCAGTCGCCGATCGCCTCGTGAAACTGCTCGTCGATCGGGCCGCGCAACTCGATGGTGTGGTAACTGATGCACCGCGTCGCATCGACCGACCACGGCGTGATCGCGTCAGTCGGGCAGTCGTCAATGCATCGCGTGCATGTGCCGCAGTGGTCGCCATGCCGCCGCTCAGCCACTTCGAGCAGCAGTGTCGTCAGCACTTCGCCGAGCAACAGGTAACTGCCCACCCCCGGCTCGATCAACATGGTGTTCTTGCCCACGTAGCCGATCCCCGCGCGCTGCGCGTGCTCGCGTTCGAGCACGGGGGCCGTATCCACGCACGCCACGAACCGATGACCGGGAAACTCGCCGGCCAGGGTATCGCACAGCACGTGCAGCCGATCTTTCATCACACGGTGGTAGTCGTCCCCGCGCGCATAGCGGGCGACTTGACCCGTCCGCGCCACCGGGGCCGACTTCTCGCCGGGCGGTGAGGCGTAGCGATCGGCGACACAGATCACTGATCGCGCGCCAGCAAGCTTCTTGCGTGGATCGATGCGCTGCGCGAGATGCTCCTCGAGGTAGGTCATTTCGCCGTGCCCACCGGCATCGAGCCACTCGATCAATTCACGATGATGCTCGACTGGCGCCGCCGGCGCCACGCCGCTGAGCGCGAACTCCAGCTCGGCGCACAGATCCAGCACGCGTCGTGCCGCATGGGCGCCGTCACCGGGCGCAAAGGGAGTATCCATCACGATCAACGATCGCGGATGATCGACTCGACGGGCGGCGCATCGATCTGCGGCTCGCGCAACGAGGGATCGCGTGTCGATTCCGGGCGCTCTTCGGGCGCCGTGTTCCGGATGCTGTCGACCACCGCTTCCATCAACGTGTTTCGCTCGGGCACAAACCGAACCTTCAGCCCCTGCTGAATCTCCGCCTCGTACAGCACGCGCACCGTCTCACCGTACGTCAGGCCCAGCGCCGCATCGAGGCTGTACTGCGACGGCCGGGCGCCGAGGAACGTGATGAAGCCGATCATGTCCGCCGGCGGTTCATACTCCACCGCCTCCAGCGAGCCCTTCGGTCGATACCGCACGCGCAGCGGTTCGTCCGCGCCGTATCGCACCAGTTGCAGACGGTCCGACAGCGCCCGCACCAGGACGCGATCATTGAACCCCGCCTCCGACCCGAAGACGACGATCTGCGGCTGCTTCTGCAGCGTGGCGTACACCATTGGTTTGTCGGAGGGAACGCGGTACACGTCGAATTCCTGCATCGGATCGAGCGTCATCCGCTTCACGATCGAATCGCGCTGCTTGAGCAGACCGTTGAACGCCGCCACCCGCACGTCAAACTGGTCATCATTGAGCAATTCACGCAGCGCCATGTTGATGCGCGGCGAGCCGGGCATGTCGCCCAGGCGCGCGATCGCATCAATGCGCAGCGCGCTGTCCTTGTCCATCGCCAGTTCCACGAGGTGCGGCACCACGCGCGGGTCGCCCAGCCTCGCACCGGCATTCAGCGCCGCGAGCCGAGGGATGACATCCGGGCACGTGTAGAGCTGCGAGAAGCCGTTAATTGACAGTTCGCCAAGCGCCACCCAGCACCACGTCACCTGCACCGCATCCACGGGGTTCTGCTCCACCCAGCGCGCCAGCTGGAGAGAGCGAGGCTCGATGCCGCCCTGGAAAATCTGGGTGTGCAGCATCGTCTCGACGAAGACGTCCGAATCGGCGTGCCGGCTCGGAGGGACTGTGACGACAATCTGCTCGTCGGATCGCCCCGGAACGGAATCCGCCGTGGGCCGCGTCTGCGATGGCTCCTGCGGGAAGCGCGAATTGATCGCATCAATGATCGCGCGGGCCCGGCCGTAGTTCGGCGTTCGCAGTTGGAGCACCAGCGGCATGTCCTCGGTCAGGACGCCGCCGTTGAGAATCCGCGCCACGCGACGATCCACCTGCACCCCCGCACCCGGCGTGCCCGGAGCATCAGCCATCGGATCGGGCAGCCCCCATTCGAGGCTCTCGTCGAGGGCGTCGCGGTTGTCGGAGGCAAACGGATTGATAAACAGGTCTCCGTGCGCCTGGGCAATCGGCTTGACGCCTTGGATGGCGCCGGTGAAGCCGCTGCTCAGGTCGGTGGTCCACAGCCGGCCGCCCTCGAGGCTCGATGTGCTTGATCCTGGCACCGCAGAGACGATGATGTCAAACCGGGTGCCCTTGACCGCTCCCGGAGGCACCACCGCCTGGACGAGCACCGCGGCGGTATTGTGATCCTGTAGCAGGGCCGTCATCGTCAGCCGCCGCTCGCTGTCAATCTTGGGGTCGGGCAGCAGCTTGGAGCCCTCCCGCTCCAGATACGCCCGAACGGGCAGCGGCGTGTCGGAAGAACCCGTTCCGTCCAGCCCGACAACGATGCCGAAACCCTGCACCAGCGAGTGTCCATAACCCCGCAACTCGGCCTCATACACGACCGTGCCGCGCAGGTAGGAAGGCAGCGGATTAGCCGTCAACTCGGGCTTGGTCAGCTTTGGCGGCGGCTTGTCGTCGGAGCAGCCCGTTGGAGCAACGACCGCCCCGGCCGCGGCCATCACAATTGCCAGAACCTTGAAGGAGAGTTGGCTCGCCATGATCAACCTCGCACATGGGTCGACTTGAAAAAGAGGCTCTCGGGTACACCAGTGGATCGCGGCCCCCTCCGCTCGACCCAGCGTCAAGCGTATCGCCGCACACGCGGGCCGGCCACAAACCACGAACCCTTCGCCGCTACACCGGGCC
The DNA here is from genome assembly GCA_040255465.1 of Planctomycetaceae bacterium. Taxonomy (GTDB): domain Bacteria; phylum Planctomycetota; class Phycisphaerae; order Phycisphaerales; family UBA5793; genus UBA5793. Next base: position 7,286 of record JBDZVA010000008.1, on the reverse strand, counting down.
GCGGGCGCTCGTCCTTTTGTAGCCCGGACCGTCGTGAGTTCGATACGCTCTATCAGACCAGTCAGATGCAAGATACCACCTGGACAAACTCAATCCGCGATTTCCTCGTCTTCATTCGAGTGGAATGTGGCCTGGCTCACAACACCCTCGTCGCCTACTCGGCCGATTTGAATGACCTCGAGAAAGGACTGGTACAGGCGGGCCACACGTCGCCCGCAACCGTCCAGCCCGCCGATCTGGCCGCACATGTCCGCTCACTCAAGACTGAGCGCGGCCTCTCTACCTCGAGCGTCTGCCGCCATCTGGCGAGCATCCGCATGTACTTCCGCTTCCTCCACGCCAATGCAAGGATCGAGCGCAATCCGACCGAGCTGCTCGAAACACCCACGCGCTGGCAGCGGCTGCCCGGCTGTTTGTCGCCGGTTCAGATGAAGAAACTTCTCGCAGCGCCGAATCCGGCGCAGGGGGAGCTCTGGCTCCGCGACCGCGCCCTGCTCGAGCTCATGTACGCCGCAGGACTCCGCGCCACGGAAACAGTGAGTGTCAAAGCGCGCGATGTCCACGTCACCCTGGGCGTCGTCGACGTGATCGGCAAGGGCAATCGCCAGCGGCTCGTCCCGCTGGGCAAGCCGGCTCTGACCGCCGTCGCCTCATACGCCGATGAATTGCGGCCACTCCTGCTGGAGCGCAGCCGCGGACGCGATGCCGAGCGCCTGCTCCTCTCGCGGTCCGGCCGCCCGCTGGAGCGCATCGCCATCTGGCAGATTGTTCGCCGTCAGGCCAACGCGGCGGGGCTGAGCAAGGTCCACCCTCACATGCTCCGCCACAGTTTCGCCACGCACCTCGTCTCCGGCGGCGCCAATCTGCGCGTGGTGCAGGAACTGCTTGGCCACGCGGACATCAAGACCACGCAGACCTACACCCACGTTGACGCCTCCCGCCTGCGCGATGTGCATGCAAGGTTCCACCCGCGCGCCTGAAGAGGCACGAGAACACCGAGCAGAAAAAGACAGCACCCCGCGACAAGTCGCGGGGTGCCGAGAATTTCGGTCCGAATTCTCAGATGAGGCCGAGATCAGGCGCGACGGCGACGTCCGCCCATGGCCAGGGTGCCGAGGCCGAGGAGCGCGAGGCTGCCCGGAGCGGGGATTTCGTAGAGCAGGACGGTGCAGAGCCATTCGCCGCGGCCCTGGAAGTTGTTGACTTCCGTGTTCTGGGCGTTGAGCGAATCCCAGGTCGTGTTGTAAGGTCCAATCACGACGAGGTAGGTGCCCGCGAGCAGGTCGATCTGGTTGACGATATTGCCCTGACGAGTCGTGCCATTGAACGGGTTGCTCGGCTGGGGGGCATCGCCGTTGGCGATGTACGCGTCAAACACGTTGCCCGAGTCGTAGTCGTCGTTGATCGCGAGGATCTGCAGGCCATCGCCCGTGTACAGAGCCAGTTCGGTGTCAGAGCCGAGATCGAACGAGCCGAAGCTGTCGAGCTGCAGGCCGTAACCACTGCCTTGGGTGACGTTGCGATCGAGCGTGAAACGGAGGCCGAAAAGCACTTCGCCATTGCTCTCAAAGAATCCCGAGTCCATCAGGGGCACGCCAACTTGAAGCGTACCGGCGTTCCGGATGGGGAACGCAAGGGCGGGAGCCGCCACGACGGTGGCCAACGCGACGCCGCACAACATAGTCTTGATGTTCTTCATTTCTCACACTCTCCTGTACTTATTTGAGCCCGGACCGTTGGGTTGACGATGAACGAAATAACTCTTCACGCTCTGTGCCGAGATTCATCTCGACTTTGATCAAACCAGCGGCCGGTCGATCTTCTTCCCACTTCCATCCAGCCTGCAGAAGCGACCAGCGAACCCCACAAAGGCTCAACGTGGCCTCGTCAACAGTGCGTGAACTTGTTGAGGGAGTCGTTCTCCACTCCTCAACACTCTACTATGCTATCAGATTACCCGATTCTTGCCACCTTGTCCAGTGAGAAATCGGAATTCCATCCGCATTTTGTGATTTCTGCCCGAAGAGGCGGTGCTTGAACCTGCTTACGTCCCATAACTAGTACCGCGGCACCGCCACATCCACCCCCGTAGACCACGCATCAATACCACCCGCAAGCGACCAGACGTCCGAAAAACCTCGCTCCCTCAGAAATGCAACCACTCGCAGCGACCGCTGCCCGTGATGGCAGTGCACAACGATTCTGCGGCCCAAATGGGGGTCGAGTTCTTCCATCCGAGAAGCGAGTTCGTTCATCGGCAACAGCACCGATCCCTCGATCCGCGCCACGCCATGCTCCTGCGGCGTTCGACAATCCACCAGCAGCGGCGGGGTCTCGCCAGCCATCTCCCTGGCCAGCGCCGTCGGCGCGACCTCCCAGTCCTCACGAAACGGGTACCTCGGGGGAAGCCCTGAACCTGCCGGGGAAGGACTCATCACTGCCCCGGAGCAGCCGGAGAGATGTCAATGGGGTCAGTGGCCGGCTGAAATTCGTACGACTCCGCCGGGCCGTGCCCGATCTCGCGCGGCCGGGTGATGAACGCCATCCGAAACGGCGCCATTACCAGATTGCCCATCTGCACGATCGGATCCACCACGATTTCAAGGTACTCCGCTCCGAGCGTTCGGGGGTTGACCGCCAGATCCATCGCCGTCTCGGTGGTCGGATAATGGCCCCACGAACGCACGCGATTTCGCTTCCCGATTGGGAACGTTCGCACGTAGTTGGGCCGAACCTCGATGTCATTGCGCGACAACCGCACCTCTTCAGGCGCCCAGTTGCTCCGATCCATCCCCGTCACCGATCGCTCGCCGCTGAACTCCATCGGCGCCGCCTCGGACTCCAGCGCCGGCAAGCGGCTCGCCTGGCGCGGCTGGTTCTGCACATTCATCGACCCGCAGCCCTGGCCGAACCACATCGTCATCGTCACCCAGAAAGTCAGCCAAAGGACGCGGTTTCGCATGGGTCGGATCTCCAGTTGCATGGGGAAGTGTACGGCCGCTTCCCCATGAGAACAGCATGCGCCACGATCTGCCCCATGTCAATCCGGCAGCCCGACAATCTCCCGCACCAGTCGCTCCGCCAGTTCCGCTTCGAACCCCCGACGCCCCAGCAGAGCCAGCAGCCGGCGAGCCTGCGTCTCCGGTGCAAGTGAACGCATCGCCTCAAGGCGAGATTCAATCAACGCCCGCGCCTGCTGCTCGGCCGGCGGCGACTGCTTTCGCACCTCGCCGAGAACTTCGCCGACGATCTCCCCCTCCACACCATGCCGCTCAAGCACATCGCGCATCAGCCGCTCGCCCGCCGGCAGGCGCCGCTGCACCTGCTCAACCGCCTCGCGCGCAAAGGATCGATCGTCGAGCAAGGTCAGCTCGCGCAATCGCTCAACGACCGAATCGATGTAGACCGCTTCGAAGCCGCGGCCGCCCAGATGCGCCCGCATCTCCGCCTCGCTCCGCGCCCGGTAACGCAGGTGCCGCAGCGCTGCATCCAGCGCCGCAACATATCGCGCGCGGTCGTGGATTGCATCAAGCGTCCTCTCGTCGAGCACTGCGCCCACTTTCAGCCCCAGCTCTCCCACGTCGCGCGGCCGCAGCAGCGCCACCACCCGCCGACCCGATCGCACCTTGATCCGTTCGGCCGAGCCGCGCGCCGGTTCCAGAGCCGTGATCGATTCGCCGATCAGCCGCTCCCGCCTCTGCGGCCAGGGCTCATCCCGCGCTGTCAGCCTTTGAGCGATTGCAGGAACTCCTGGATTTCGCGATGCGCTTTCGCGTCCTTCGAAGGCGAGACCGCCTCCAGACCGCGCCGCAGCACCTGGCGCGCATCGTCCTTCTTGCCCAGCGATTCGAGCGAACGCGCTTTGTGGTAGTAGGCGTAGCCGTTCTCCGGCTCGATCGCGATCACACGATCAAAATGCGCAATCGCCTCATCCTGCTTACCCTGTTTCGCGTACTCCTGCGCCAATGCGTACAGGCAAAACGGATCGTCCGGCTCCATTTCCAGCAGACGGCGAAGTTTCTCGATGCGATCGGTGGTCATCACGGTGGGCAATCCTACCCTACCCGCCAAGCGGCGTGCGGACTCGTGGGCAACAGCGAGTTCGTCGCCGCCCAATCTCCAGAAATGAGGACGCCGACGATGATCAATCGCCCCGCCATTCAACGCGCCGCAGCCGCCATCTTTGCAGCCGCGCTGCTGATCTCCACCGCCAGCCGAGCCGATGACCGCATCACCCTTGTTGGTGGTGACGTCATCCACGGCACAATCGTCGAACAGACCGACGAAAACGTCATCTTCGAACACGCCGTGCTCGGCCGCATCGTCATCGCCCGCGCCAAAGTCAGCTCCATCACCCTCGATGGCGAACAACCGGAGGAAACGCCCGACGCCGACCAAGCCCAGGGTGAAGCCCAGGCCGCCGCAGCCGGTGACCCGGCCCAGGCCACCACCACCATCGAAGAGCAAACCCCCCCGCCGGTCGTCTGGAAGTCGCGCTTCGAGGCGGGGTTCAACGGCAGCGAGGGCCGCACCGAGAAATTCGACATCCGCGCCACCTTCGCCACACAGCGCCGGACCGATGAAACGCGCCTCGCCCTCGATGCCAACTACCGCGCCGCCACCTCGCGCGGCGACCGGACGCAGAACAAGTTCGACGCCGGCGGCATCCACGACTGGTACTTTCCCGAATCCCCCTGGCTCGCCTTTGTCCAGGGTCGCTTCGAGTACGACGAATTCGCCGCCTACGACCAGCGCTACTCCGGTGGCGGCGGCGCCGGATACACCTTCGTTAAAGACGACCGCACCGAACTCGTCGGACGCGTCGGTCTCGGCGGCTCCTACGAAAAAGGCGGCCCCAACGACGGCGATCTCACCCCCGAAGGCATCGTCAAGATCGACCTCACCCACCACTTCAGCGAGATCACCAGCATCACCGCCGGCGCCGAGTACTACCCCGACCTCAGCGAGTTCGGCGACTACCGCGCCGTCGTCTTTGCCGCACTGCAAACCAAACTCTCCGCCACCAGCCCCGCCAGCCTCAAGTTCGGCGTGCGCCAGGAATTTGAAGAGTACAAGAACTCAACGCAGGAAGACCTGCTCGAGTTCTTCGGCCTCTTCGTCATCGAGTTCTGATCCCGCCGCATGGCAAACCACGCCAGATGTGTCGCCACGCGCCCGCACCATAACGTGACACGCCACGCCCACGATGAGGCCCGACGAATCGTGGGATGCGTTCTCTCGCCGGGTGCCATGGTCTAAGCGGCGCTGCTCGACCTGAGCCGCGTCGAAGGTTGGGAGCGCAGGCCATGCGATCGCGCGACAAGCGACCCAACCCCGATCGCCTGGGTGCCACACCGCATCCCGCCGCTTGGCCTGAGCCTCGTCGAAGGCCGGTGCTGTGTGCGAACGCGCAACCACTTCTCTCGCCGGGGGTGCCACACTGCATCCCGCCTCGGGTGCTGTGTGCGAGCGAGCAACGACAAGCAGACGCCAACTTCGTAGGGTCCGCCGTGCGGACCGCGCGCGTGCAACGACCGCCCATTCCACGGTTGCGCCGCATCCCCCGCGTTTAGCCGCGACGCACGCGTCGCAGAGTCCCCGGGGTGCCACACAGCATCCCGCCTCGGGTGCTGTGTGCGAACGAGCAAGCGCTACCGTAGGGGCCGCCGTGCGGACCGCGAACGCGCAACGACCCCCCAAAACCACCACCGCGCCCAATCCACCCGCCGCGCGTCTTCCCCCTAATCCCAAGTGCCCAGTGCCTAATGCCTGACTCCCCTCACTCAAACCGCCACACCACCAACTGACTGACCGCACACTCCCCCTGCACCACGGCCTGAAACAGAATCGTCTGGCCGCGTGCGATGAGGGGGACGGGTCGGGTGATGGTGGCGACTCCGTTCTGGTTGGCGATCGCCGTGCCGATGACGGTGGGGTTGTCGAGTTGCAGCGCATTCTGCTGGAGGTCACAGCCGGGGATGATGGTGCCGCCGCCGCGACGAGAGTACAGGAACTGGACCGTTGCGCCCGGTGTCACATTGCTGATGGTGATCGTGTTCGACTCGCCGGCGAGGCCAGGTGAAGGCGATTCGAGTTCCAGAGTCGGATGCACGGGCGACATGAGGAATGCAACAAATGTGTCGCGATTTCCTTGCGGGTGTGCCGTTCCGGCGATCTGCCCGGCGTCGTTGATACCCGATGCCCAGTCGGTCTGATACCACGTTCGCGGCGGCAGCAGATCGTCGAGCTTCTGCATCCCGCGGCCGAGTTCCCAGAGCCAGGCGGTGTAGACATCCAGACGAGAGGTCGTCGCCTGGCCGACTACCTGGCCAAGGTTGTTGAGGGCGAGTCCGAGTGTGCTTCGCGTACCCTGCGGCTTGCCAAGGTCGTACATCCGACCGTCGTACCAGATGAATGCATGCCGATCACTCGTCGCCAGCAGGTCGGAGTATCCGACGACGTAGCCGAGATCGTTGATCGCCGTCGCCCAGCTTTGCCCGGTGTCATCCGGTAATAGTGTGCCAAGGTCAATGACCGCTTTGTTCTCCCATCGCACGGCGCGCCAGCCACCGCCCCAAGTACCAAATGCAGTGTCACTCCACGCATGACCAACGGTCGTTCCGGGTGAATTGACACCTTGACCGTATCCATCTCCGTCCAGCGGAGGGAGGCTTCCCATCAAGCCGCCCTCCCATTTGAACGCCTGACGTTCCTCGTTACCAAGCACTTTGGACCAACCGACGATCGCACCATCTGCATTGATCCCATATGCCTCCGCTCGGTCTCCACCGAGCGTTCCCAAGTCGATCATCTCCCCGTCCCGCCAGAGGAAGGCGAACGAATCGAACAACCCGCCGCCCTCGTAGGTCGCCCAGCCGACAACCTCGCCCGAGGCGTTGATGGCCCTGGCGCTGCTGTAGCGTCCACCAAATGTGCCGAGATTGATCGGCTCCAAACTGCTCCACATCGTGGCATGAAAGTCGTTGCTTGCCGGAAGATCCGACGAGCCGACGACATCGCCGCGTTCGTTGAGTGCATACCCGAACCCGTCTCTGCCGCCAAGCGTCGGAAGCGGAACAAACGCATAGCGGTAGTCTGGTTGGCTCAGCGCAACGCGCATTGGAAAGCAAACCGCCAGTGCAACTACGATGGCGAGTTTGTGAGAGAACATCGGGTGTTCCTCCGGCGGACCAAGTCATCGGCGCACCCGAGCAAGTAGCGTGCGTCCGAACGTAGCGACTGTCTTGAAAGTCAAGTGTTTGGTTGTGGATTCCATGAGGTGTTGT
>JBDZVA010000003.1:173115-877197 GCA_040255465.1 Planctomycetaceae bacterium | reverse complement strand
GATTCTGAAAAATCTGCAACGCAAAACGCGTGCCAACACGGAGATGCACCATGTCCGGAACTTTTCATGCGCGCCGGAGCGCTCCTGTGCGCGAATTTTTGAGCGCTGGTGCGCGCTTCGAAGCGCTTCCGTGTAAATGAGCGCCTCTGTGCGGGACGAATCAGGAATTTTCGTCGATTTTCATTTTTCTGAGGGGGGTGATTTTGAGTTTTGCTCAACTTTTTTGCGTTTTCGAGAAAGCCGCGCACGGGATGCAGTTTGGATGGTGCGCGTGTGTGCGGGAGGCGAAGTTTTTCACCACGAAGGACGCCAAGACACGAAGAGGGCACGAAGATAAGCATCGGATTGGGTGGGAATGCAGGAGAAAGGCAATTTACCGCAGAGATCGCAGAGATCGCGGAGAGAGGCCGTTGGATCGGGGCGTAGGTCGGGACAAGGCTCGGCGCGGGCCCGGCGGGTTTGGGGGTGCCATGCTTCGAGCCGCTTCGGGCGAAGCATGCGATGGCGCGATGAGCGTCCAAGAGAGAGCACGCTCGCAGGCCGTTGCCCGCTCGTCATGCTTCACGCAGCCTTCGACGCGGCTCAGGCCAGGGAGCCGATGAAGCATGGCACCCCGCGACGTGAAGCGGCGGGATTCGAGTGGCGCTGAACGCTTGTCGCTTTGGGCACGGGTTCAGTGTCGACGGGCCGAGGTCGCCGGGACTGTTATCAGCCCCGACATCGATCTCCGCCCGGGGCTGCGGCGTTCGATGCCACGCGATCGAGACGCCGCAATGGATTCCATTGTCAGATTCCCCGGAATTGGCTTGCAGTCTGGCGGGTTTTCTGGTATGTTGGTGCAAGGGAGAACGAGGAGCGAATCGGATGATCGGCGGGAAGAGACGGGGCATGGTTCGAGGGGTTGCGGGCCAAGTGCACGGAGGAGAAGAAGTGAGTCGAAGCGAAGTCGCCGCAGCGCGAGATCGAGTGTCCAACCCGGTGGGATGCGCTTCCAGAGCGGCGCTTATCGCCACCCTACGTTGGGACGCACGCTACTTGCTGAATCCAACAGACAGCTCCTCTCTGTTCTTCGCTCATGATCATCCACTCCCCGCCCGCGTCGCCGTATGAACGGCCCATTCCGAACGCGGCGGCGACGGCGTATTGCAGGATCGCGCCGAGGAAGAGGCAGCCGATGGCGCGTCGGCCGAGTCTGCGGAGGGTGGCGGCGGAGCCGAGGGGCATTGGGGAATGGTATCACGTCAGCATGCAGCGCCGGTGGTGGTGGCTCGGACGTCGTAGTTGCAGTTGGGGCAGAGTGTTGTTGGTGGAATGATCTCGGGAAGCGCACGATCAGCCAGAACGAGCATGCAGATGAAACAGAGGACGGTGATCAGGAGGGAAGCGCCGGGGGCCATGAGGTAGCTCACAGCGACCGCCACGGCCCCGGTGGGTACATAGATGATGCCGCCCGCGATCCAAGCTCGGCGGTAACGCATGATCTCGACTGTCAACGGCAGGAACACCACTCCGACGACCATACCGAAGATCAGCGCGCAGCCGCTTGCAAGATAGCCATAGGCGAAGACGCTTGCTTCGCCGAGGAGTCCGCCACTGAAGATGTTGGCTGCGGCGACGTACGTGGTGCGCGAGTAATGGGGCAGGCTGAAGAAGTCACGAATGGTCATCAGTCAATCCTACGTCGTGGCGCGTGGGGTGATCGCCGCGCCGCATTCGGGGCAGGTGCCGGTGGTGGTGGCTCGGAGGTCGTAGTTGCAGTTCACGCAGCGGCCGGCGCGGCGGCGGAGGTGGCGGCGGGTAATGGGGACGAGAGTGAAGGGCACGAAGAGCGCGGCGGCGTAGGTGAGTGTGTTGATGATGGCGCCGGGCCAGTAAATGCGAAGCGGGATGACGCGCGTCATTCCAGAGTCGGATATCGTGTTGGACATCTCTGTTCCTTCATGCACCACGAAGCCGCGCTCACCTGACAGCGGACTCGCCAGATAGGTCGCGCTGTGCATGGGCCAGCCTGATGCAACCTCCCAGATCGACCCATGCACGAACAGGCTCTTCAGATCCTCGCAGACTTCGGGTGAGTCGAGTTGAGTCGTGCGGGACCACGCCGGTGGAGCTTGCGCGGCCCGCTCCCATTGCGCGGGCGTCATCGGTTCAAGGAGTGCCTGCGTGGTCGTGGCGACCCATCGCCGCTCACTCCAGTCCAATGCGTCAAAGGCCGGCGATTCACCGGGCGCGGCGGCAACCCATCCGAAGTTTGTTTCAAGGATGGCCGTTGCGGCGGACGAGAACTCCATCACCTCTATTCCTGCGGTGCCGCCGGCGTGCTCGACCTGCAAACTCCACGCGCGGCGCGGAGTGACTGGTGGCTGCGCGAGACTGAACGCCACCGTGACGGCGTATTGAAGCACTGCGCCGAGGAATACGCAGAGGATGGCGCGTCGGCCGAGTCTGCGGAGGGTGGCGGCGGAGCCGGGGGGCATCAGAGGATGGTATTGCGGAGGGTGATGGCGTGATCGGAACTGCTTCGCGGCGACGCGTGCGTTGCGGCTGAACATGCTCTGCGACGCATGCGTCGCGGCAAAACGTCTGAGTTCGTCTTACGCTCCACGATTGCGATGCTTCACGCAGAGCCGATGAAGCATGGCACCCAATCAAATCAGCGAGTCAGCCGGCGGCGCCGGTGGCGTGGGCGGCGTCGGTGGGGACCTGGTCTTCGGGGACGCGCTCGATGGAGGCGCCGAGGGCGCGGAGTCGCTCTTCCATGCGCTGGTAGCCGCGATCGAGGTGGTAGACGCGGTAGATGACGGTGCGGCCGCGCGCGGCGAGGCCGGCGAGGACGAGTGACGCCGAGGCGCGGAGGTCGCTGGCCATGACGGGTGCGCCGACGAGATTCGGCACGCCGGAGACGACGACGGTCGAACCCTGGCGATGCAGGCTCGCGCCCATGCGGCTGAGTTCGGCCACGTGGAGGAAGCGCTGTTCGTAGATGCGTTCAGTGATGATGCTGTTGCCGTCGGCGAGGCAGAGCAGGGCCATCGTCTGCGCCTGGAGATCGGTCGGGAAGCCGGGGTGCGGCTGGGTGGTGACCTGCACGGGGTTGAGGCGGCGGCTGGTCTCGACCATGACCGAGCAGCGCTGGAGCGGCTGGCTGGGATCGGTACGGGTGACGGTGACGCCGATCTCTTCGAGGCGGTCGAGGGTGGCGAGGAGTGAATCGAGGGGGCAGTTGTCGATGGTGACCTGGCCGTTGGTGATGGCCGAGGCGATCATGTAGGTTCCGGCTTCGATGCGGTCGGGCATGATGCGCATCTCGGCCGGTCCGAGTTCTCGGACGCCGTGGATGGTGATGCGCGGCGTGCCGGCGCCTTCGATGCGGGCGCCCATGGCGATGAGGGTTTCGGCGAGATTGACGATCTCGGGCTCGCAGGCGGCGCACTCTATTATGGTTGTGCCCCGCGCGAGCGTGGCGGCGGACATGACGTTGGCAGTTCCGAGAACTGTCGAGCCGGCCGGGCCGCCGAGGAAGACGGTCGTGCCGGTGAGTTCGTCGGCGGTGGCGACGATGTCGCCGCCTTCGAGATGGATATCGGCCCCGAGGGCGCGCAGGCCGCGCAGGTGGAGATCGACGGGCCGGTCGCCGATGGCGCAGCCGCCTGGCATGGAGACGCGGACCTTCTTGCGGCGGGCGAGGAGCGGTCCGAGAATGCAGATGCTGGCGCGCATGGTGCGGACGATCTCGTATCGGGCGTGGCTGGAGGTCTCGTCGATGACGTGGAGGCGGGTGAGGTTGCCATCCTGCTGGACGTCGCAGCCGAGCTCGGCGAGCAGACCCCGCATGTTGCTCAGGTCGCGCAGGTCGGGCACATCGCGCAGGGTGAGTGGCTGATCGGTGAGGAGTGCAGCGGCCATGATGGGCAGCGCGGCGTTCTTGGACCCGTTGACCGTGAGTCGTCCTTTGAGGCGTCGTCCGCCGTCAATGACAAATGTGTCCATAATCGCCTCGCTGTGAGCAGGTGTTCAGGAGATGGTATCGCGGCTCGGCTGAGAATGGATCGTCCGACCCCGCTTTCTGACTGCAGGATTGGTGGTGGAATTCGCCAACCGGCACAGTCGGCACAGCTTCACGCGGTTCGCCTTCTTTCTGATCTTCACGCCAGCACGCGGCGTGAGTGAATTGTACATTGGTATGTGTTGGATTGAGAAGGCCATTGTGAAAGCCTTGCAGTCTGAATCAGTTGATGGAAGGAAGGAATTCATGAAACGCAATCAAGCCTTGTTCGCGATCGTGGGAATGGGCCTTCTCGCGCCAACGGGCGCACTGCTGGCCCAGGCGCCGGATACGCTTGAGTTGACGGGCGTGGTCCGCGACTTTATCGAGCGCACGAAGAACGGGGGCCACCCGGACTTTGAGCGCCAGCCTGCCAGTGGGTTCGGCCACTACATGGGCAACGTGTCGACGGAGTTGGACGGCGATCGCAAGCCCGTCTTCGTCGGTGGCGGGCACAAGGTGCTCAGCCAGTGGAAGAACGCGGCCGGTCAGCCGATTCTGCCGGCGCTGTACGATCATTCGGCCGGTGACACCGCGGGCAGCCTGGCTTCGGGTACGGATCCGGGCGGCATTGCGTCGGCGGAGTCGTTTGCGCAGTGGTATCGCGACGTGCCGGGGCTGAATCTCAGCCAGCCGATGACGCTGACGCTGACGCGGTCGGGCGGCACGGACGAGATGCCGATCTACACGTATCAGAACAACGCGTTCTTCCCGATCGACAATCAGTTGTACGGCAACTCGGGCGGCTCGCCGGACCACAACTTCCACTTTACGGTGGAGCTGCGCACGAAGTTTACGTACAAGGAGGGCGCCGGCCAGGTCTTCTCCTTCTACGGCGACGACGATGTGTGGGTGTACATCAACGGCCGCCTGGCGATTGACATCGGCGGTGTGCACGGCAAGGTGAACCAGGTGGTGGAACTCGACCGCCTTGGCCTGGCCGACGGACAGTTGTGTACGCTGGACTTCTTCTTCGCCGAGCGTCACCGAACCCAGTCGAACTTCCGAATCGATACGACCCTCCAACTGGAATCGGACACCATGCCGACCGTCAGCGCGCTGTACGACTGATCGAACAGGCGATCACGGCCTGCCCATGCGGGTCACACAGTCGAGGATCTCTTTCGAATCGCGACGCCCCGGCCATGCCGGGGCGTCGCTTGTTTTCCGAGACGGCCATCGGTGCGACTCAGGGTTGATCGATCTCGCCGGCGAAGAGCGGCGTGCTGAGATAGCGCTCGCCGAAACTGCAGGCGACGGTGACGATCTTCTTTCCGCGGAACTCGGGCCTGGCTGCGACGCGCAGGGCCGCGCAGACGTTGGCGCCGGTGCTGATGCCGCCGAGGATGCCTTCCTGTCGGGCGAGTCGTCGACTCCAGTCGAAGGCCTCGTCGTTGGTGACGGTGACGGTTTCGTTGAGCAGCGTGGTGTCGAGGTTGCGCGGGATGAAGCCCGCGCCGACGCCCTGGATTTTGTGCAGACCGGGCTTGCCGCCGGAGATGACCGGTGAGTCGGCGGGCTCAATGGCGATGGCTTTGAAGTCTGGATTGTGCCTGCGAATGTAGCGCGTGACGCCGGTAATGGTTCCGCCGGTGCCCACGCCGGTGACAATGGCGTCGATGTCGTGACCGGAGTCTTCCCAGATCTCGGGGCCGGTGGTGGCTTCATGGACGGCGGGGTTGGCGGGGTTGTCGAACTGTTGAGGCATGAAGGAATTCGGGTCGCCGGCAACAAGTTCGCGGGCGCGTTCGATGCAGCCGCCCATGCCTTGCGTGGCGGGGGTGAGGACGATGTTGGCGCCGAGGTGGCGGAGCATGGCGCGACGTTCGAGGCTCATCGATTCGGGCATGGTCAGCGTGAGTCGATAGCCGCGCGCGGCGCAGACGAAGGCAAGGGCGATGCCGGTGTTGCCGCTGGTCGGCTCGATGATGTGTGTCTGCGGGTTGATCAGGCCGTCGCGCTCGCCGGCTTCGATCATCGCCAGGCCGATGCGGTCCTTGACGCTGGCCAGCGGGTTCGAGAATTCGAGTTTGAGATAGACCTGTGCACCGTCATCGGGTCCGAGCCTTGTCAGGCGGATCATCGGTGTGTTGCCGATCGCGTCGAGGACCGAGGTGTAGGACTGCTTTCGCAGGACGTTTGTCGAGCCACTGGCCACACTGCTCATGACTGGTTCCTTCCGCCGACGATCCAGGGTGAAAAGGAACCTTATCCGGCCTCGGCGCAGTGAACCAACCGAGCCATTGCGTTCGGAGGGGTTGCGGACGGAGATTCGCAGCGTAGTGGGGGATGGCCGCGGCGCTCAGAAGCCGCTCTTGAGAGCGCTGAGGATCGTGGCGATGATCACGGCGACATCGAGAATCGGGCCGCGCGCCTGGGCGTAGGCGAGGTCGTATTCGACATGGTCGTGAATCGGTGCGTTTCGGTGCGGACTGATCTGCCAGAGCCCCGTCACGCCGGCCGGGACGAGCAATCGCTGGCGCTGGTGGGGTGTGTAGCGTGAGCAGATAAAGGGCATTTCGGGGCGCGGGCCGACGAGTCGCATGTCGCCGCGCAGGACGTTGATCAACTGGGGCAGTTCATCCATGCTGAGCTTGCGGATGATGCGGCCAACGCGCGTGACGCGGGCATCGACGCTGGTCGTCGGGCTCACGCCGTAGCGGGCGACATCGACGCGCATGGAGCGGAATTTGTAGAGTGTGAAGCGTCGGCCGTGGTGTCCGAGGCGTCGCTGTCGGAAGAAGATCGGCCCACCGTCTTCGAGGCGAATGGCGGCGGCGACCACCAGGCAGACGGGCGCGAGGAAGATGATTCCGATGAGGGCGGCAAGGCGATGCATCGCATCCTGAATGAACTCGACGATTGGCGTGATTCGGCGCGGCCGGACGGTTTCGTCAAGGTGCCGCAGCAGCAGGCAATCACCGGCGAAGATGAGATCTTCATAACTCTGCAAGCCGAGAAGCGATGAACGGGCGGTGCGGGCGAGGATGAGGCAGGTGTGTCCCGCCTTGAGTTCGGCGGTGACTTCGCTGCGCAGGTGCTTGGAGCCGAGGCCGATGCGGGATCGTCGGGCGCGTCGGCGGCCGAACAGGTCTTCGCAGTTGAGGAAGATGAACTGGGCTTTGCGATAGTCTTCGTGTCGGCCGAAGACGACGACCTCGGGCAGTTCTTCCGCGTCGATCGAGCGGCGCCAGAACGAGACCTGCAGTATCAGCAAGGCGCTGGTCGCGACGGCTGATCCGATCACAATCAGCGGATTGATGTTGATGAGGTAGGCGGCCAGGAGGCTGACGACGAAGATGCGAGCCGCGATCCAGATCGTGTCGGCTATGGGTTCAGACATGCAGCGCATCGACCAGCCGCGAAGCATGCGGCCCTGGGTTACGAAGCCGGTCCACAGAATGACGGATCCGATGAGCAGGCTGGCGACCATGATGACGCGACTGGGTGAAGCCGTCAGCAGCGGCAGCAGGTAAGGCAGGTGGCCGATCAGAATGAGGATGAGCGCCAAACGAGAGCGGCGGAAGAACGCCTTTTGCTCGCGATGGATGCTTGCCAGCAGCAGTGGAATGGTGAGCAGCAGCGGAAGGAACAACGCGGGGCTGCCGATGATCGCGCCCGAGAACACCTGATCGCGGACCACGGCGATGCGGATGACGAGCAGACTGAGGCCGATGTTGAGCATCATCGAGCCATAGTCACCCATGTATGCCTTTGAACTTGGTCGCGAGTAGATGAAGAACCACAGGCTCAGGCCGCAGAGCGAGAGGGCGAAGACGACGCCGGCCGGGTCGCCGAGCTGGTCGGTCCCCATGCTGAGATTGAGGATGATCGCGGCGCACGAGGCAAGGATGAAGACGACCAGTGACGCCAGGCCGTCGAGGAAGTTCAGGACGACCAACAGGTTGAGTAGTCCGACGATGAGCAGGATCGTGCAGAGGATGTCGATGACGGGATATGCGTCGCCGGTGACGGGCAGGTGCACGCCGGCCAGCGCGATCATCGAGGCCAGCACGACTTGCACGGTGAGTTTGACGGCGCGGCGGGCGGCAAATCGCTCGCCAGTGAGACCGAAGCCCAGGGCGAGGCTGAGGACGGCGACAAAGACGGCATCGGCGCGGGTGAACATGTCAGCCCAGCCGACGACCATGGTGACACCGCCAGCGAGGCAGAGAATCAGAAAGACCAGCGCGGGATGCAGTGGGCGCCTCCAGCCGGAGGGCTCCTGCCACTTAATGATGAGCCGCCCCGCCAACGGGCAGAGCAGACAGGCGGCGGCAGCCACCGCAGCGGAAAGTTGAATCGACCCAAAGCCGGTCAAGGCTATTTCTCCCAACCTCACGATTCGGTGCAGCCGTTCATCTGTTGGAATGTGCAAATGCCGGAACCGGCGCAACAGACGCGAACAGGCTGGTTGACTCGAGGACCGCCGAATCGCGAGATAATCCCCTCAGGCAACATTATGCACCGAGATTGCCAAAATGGAAGTGCAAACCGGCGGGATTTCGCGCTTTGAGCCCGCAATTCCGCTTCCTGCAATGAATTACGGGGGTAGTTCCCATGCATGGTTCCCCCGTGCAGGGGTGGTCGACCGCCGACCGTCCCGCGTACCGATGGCCCCCCGCGACACGCTTCAAGCCGTGACGAACTGAGGCGGCGGCGCTATGCTATTCGAATGCCCATCGATTGCGGTTTCACCCGAGTTTGGTACCCGGGCCGCTTTGCTTATGGCATCCTCTAGCGTTTTTGCACATTGCGGAAGTGGTAAACCCATGGTAGATCATAACTTGATTGGCGATCTGTCCGTTTCGGACAGCGAAGCCAACGCCCTGCTCGAAGGCGCATTCGGCACCGCGGCCGAGGCCTTCGACATGGATTCGCTCCTCGCGGAGCAGTTCTCGGACCTTTCTCCCGGCTCGATTCTCAAAGGCCGCATCGTTGGCATGGCCGGCGACAACGTCGTCGTCGAGATCGGCCTCAAGTCAGAAGGCCTCGTTTCCAAGAACGAATTCGATGACCCCGACGAGATCCAGGTCGGCAAGGAAGTCGAAGTCCTCCTCGAAGCCATCGAAGGCGAAGACGGCCTGGTCATGCTCTCCAAGCGCAAGGCCGACCGCATCCGCGGCTGGGAGACGATTCTCCAGAAGTGCAACGAAGGCGACATCGTCGAAGGCAAGGTGCTGCGTCAGATCAAGGGTGGCTTGCTCGTCGACATCGGCGTGCCCGTTTTCCTCCCCGCATCGCAGGTTGACGTCCGTCGACCCAACGACATCAAGGACTTCCTCGGCAAGACCATCCGCGCCAAGGTGCTCAAGATCGACGAGCAGCGGCGCAACATCGTCATCAGCCGCCGTAAGCTCATCGAAGAAGAGCGCGGCGAAGCGCGCGACCGCCTGCTCGCCGGCCTGACCGAAGGCGACATCGTCAAGGGCATCGTCAAGAACATCGCCGACTTCGGCGTGTTCATCGACCTGGGCGGCATCGACGGCCTGCTGCACATCACCGACATGTCCTGGGGCCGCATCAATCACCCGAGCGAAGTCGTTTCCATCGACCAGCAACTTGAAGTCAAAGTCCTCTCCATCGACCGCGAAAAGGAGAAGATCGCACTTGGCCTCAAGCAGATGGAAGCCTCGCCCTGGGACGACATCGAAGATCGCTATCCCATCAACAGCAAGGTCAAAGGAACGGTCGTCAACATCGTCTCCTACGGCGCGTTTGTCAAGCTCGAAGACGGCATCGAAGGCCTGGTGCACATCTCCGAGATGTCCTGGACCAAGCGCATCAACCACCCGAGCGAACTGCTCTCCGTTGGCGAAGAGATCGACGTCGTCGTTCTCAACATCAACAAGAACAAGCAGGAAATCTCGCTGGGCATCAAGCAACTCCAGGTCAATCCCTGGGAAATCATGAGCCAGAAGTACCCGGTGGGCACGATCGTCGAAGGCAAGGTTCGCAACCTCGCCAACTACGGCGCGTTCATCGAGATCGAGCCCGGCATCGACGGCCTGCTGCACGTGTCGGACATCTCCTGGACCAAGAAGATTGCGCATCCCAACGAGATCTTCAAGAAGGGCGACACCGTCAAGTGCGTCGTGCTTGAAGTCGACCAGGAAAAGCAGCGCGTCGCGCTGGGCATGAAGCAACTGACCGAAGACCCGTGGATCACCGCGATCCCCGGCGCGTACCAGCCCGGCATGGTCGTCAAGGGCAAGGTGACCAAGATCACCAACTTCGGCGTGTTCGTCGAACTCGAAGACGATCTCGAAGGCCTGCTGCACATCTCGGAACTCTCCGACCAGAAGGTCGAGAATCCGCAGGATGTCGTCAAGCAGGGTGAAGAGGTCGAAGTCAAGATCCTCCGCGTCGACACCGACGATCGCAAGATCGGCCTGTCGCTCAAGCGGGCCCAGTGGGGCGACGCCACGGGCCAGCCCGAGCCCGGTCAGCCCAAGCGGGACGATGTGCGTCCGGCCGGCCCGATGCGCGGCGGCATGGACGACCACGGCGCGCTGGGCACCGACAAGATTCAACTCTAAAGACGAGTTGGATCAACCAGTTTTGTTGACTCGAAGGAGCCCATGTTCATTGAACATGGGCTCCTTTCCTGCGCGCATTGTGTCGGCAAGCGTCACTACAATCGCCGCATGCTTGAGTACTTCCGCTTCCATGCCGACCTGCCGCACCCACAGCCGGCCCGACCCGTGTACGCCAAGCGCGGCAAGGGCAGCGGCTGGCCGGAGCATTGTCCGCCGATCCGCGCCGCCAACGCCTTTGGCTGGGACATCATCAACCCCTTCACGATGAAGTTCATTCGTGACAAGGACGGCAACTGGGACATCGAAGAGGCCGTCGAGGTCGAGTCCGACATCGAGTTCGAGGGCGGGATGACGCCCGAGTCTCAACTCAACGCATGGTTCTGGGAGCGGAACCAGAAGATCCCGCACGTCATCACGGATGATGTGTATCAGAACGTCCGCCACCAGGTGAAGATCAGCACGTTTCTCTACCTGCGCACCGAACCGGGGGAGATGCTGCTCATCAAGGCGGTGCCGGCCACGCACGCGAGCACGCCGCCGCGACCGTGGTCGGTCATCGAAGCCCTGGTTGAGTCCGACTGGTACTTCCCGGCGCATCCGTGGCATGGCGTCATCGAACTGCCGCGCATCGAGGATTCGCCGATCAAGAAGGTCGTGATTCCCGAGGGCGAGCCGCTCTTTCGACTGGTGCCCATCGCGCGATCGCAGTACGAAGCGAACGAGATGTCGTCGGACGATTTCGGCGATCTGTTCGAGCGGGGTCAGCAGTGGCTCGGCCAGCACGGCCGCGAGTCGATCAAAGGCGAGATGAACATCACGGGCGAGTTCGCGCGGCAGCAGGAGTTGTCGCGGTTTGACGTGAACCCGTCGTCGTGAGCGAGTGGCGATGAAACGCAGTTTAGCGGCGACGCATGCGTCGCCGCTAAATTGCGGATCCGATGGCAGACGTGTTGCTACTTCATTGGCGCCGCAATACCGATATCGCCGACGCCGATGCGGCTGCCCGCATTGCCGGTGGGTTGCCCGCCGTCGTCGGGTTTGCCGTGGATGATGACGGCGCGGCCGATGATGGCGTTCTCGCCCGCGACGGAGATGCCCGGGATCACGGCGTTATACACGGCGTTTCCCTGGGCGTCTGCCACGAGGTTGCCCATGTCACCGGCGTGATGCGCTTCACTGCCGCCGGGCAGGGCGTGATGGCCGGTCTTTCCGGGGTCATAGTGACCGCCGGTGCAGGTCGCGTCAGCCGAGCCGCAGTAGGCGAATTCGTGAATGTGGAAGCCGTGCTTTGAGTTGGGCTCCAGGCCGGAGATGGTCGCCTGGACGCGCACGCCGCCTTTGACATCCGTGAATGAAACCATCCCTTTGCAGGCGTTGCCTGCGGTGGGCTGGATGGCGCAGGTGGCGTTGTGGACGTTCGCCCACGACGCGCACATCTTGCACTCGCCCATGCTTTTGCCATTGTTGGCGCAGCCGGCAAGGGCCCCGGCCGCGGTTAATGAGACAACTGCCGTCAGCACGATCCGTCGCTGTCGTTGCATCGCATTCCCCTATGAAGTAAGAGCCACTTGAAACTGGAATTCCAAGTGTAGACGCGGCTGGCGCGCATTGCCGCTTACTTCAGCGGTTCATCCGTAAAGGTGGCCGGTGCTGATGACGGGGCGGCCTCGGGTGTGCCTTCCGTGCCCGGCCCGGTGTAGGCCGACGGGACGAGGAAGATCTCAACGCGGCGGTTGGCCCGCGCCCCGCCGGTGGGCGGATTGGCCACGACGGGACGGAACTCGCCCCATCCGGCAACGCTGCAGCGACCGGCGCCCACGCCTGACCCCACCAGCGCATCGCGCACGCTGATGGCGCGGTGGACGGAGAGGTGGACGTTGGTCGGGTGCTTGGCGCGGGTGCCCACGTTCTTGATGGGCACGTTGTCGGTGTGGCCGACGATGCGCACTTCATACGAAGAGGCGGTCGCTCCCTTGAGGACCTCGGCGAGTTGCTTGAGCGAACTTTGGGCTTCACCCTTGAGATCGGCGCTGCCGAGGTCGAAGGTGAGGTCGCTGGTCAGTTGCACCATGCCGCGCTTCGGGTCATAGATCATCAGATCCGGGTGGGCGGCCGCGAGGGCGCGGAGCGCTTCATCCAGTTCGGGCGGAAGCATGACGGGGTTGACGCTGTTGAGGCGCGCTTCGAGGTCGGAGTACATCGCCATGGCGGATTGCAACTGGGACGCCGCCTCGGCCCGGCGGCGCTCGGCTTCCAGGGCGCTGGCGTCAGCCTGTTTGACCTGATTGCGCAGGGCCTGGGTCGTCGAGGTCAGTGAGTCGACCTGGACTTCCAGTTCGGAGATGCGTTCGGCCTGAACGCGGGTCGTGTTGCGCAGGTCATCGACCGCGCCCTGTGAGCAGCCGGAAAGGGCCGCGGCACCGATCAATGTGGCGAGGCTCAGCGTGGCGGTGAGAAACCTCATGGTCAATCCATCCTTCCTGGTGGTGGGGGCATCCACAACGGCCACCAAAGGGTGTGCCGCGTCTGCGGGTCAGTGTATCGTTCGCGGGCGATTTGACAAACTTTCCCGCATCGCAGTGCATCGGCCCGATCGCATGTCCAGCGTCAAAAACGACACCTACATCCTCGCCGGGGCCGCTCAGGACTCCACCGGCCCGCCCCTGCGGCCTGCGGCGATCCACTGGTGCGACGGACAGATCGTCGCGGCGGGTCCACCCGATCGGGTCGCCTGCCCGCCGGGGGCCAGGGTTCTCGAGTTCCCGAATCGGCTCATCCTGCCCGGACTGGTCAATGCTCACGCCCACCTCGACCTGACCGCCATCGGCCCGGCGCCCTACGGCGGCGATTTCATCGAGTGGATCGAATTCGTTCGCGATCATCGGCCGACTGACCCGGACGCACTGGCGGCTTCGGTTCGGCTGGGAATCGACAAGAGCGTCGCCGGCGGCACCGCGATCATCGGCGACATCGCCGGTGTCGGGTCGACCATACCCTTTGAGACCCTTCGCGCCGACGGCCGCCTGCGCGGCGTGAGCTTCGCCGAGTTCTTCGGGCTCGGTTCACGACAGCAGCAAGCCGTTGGCGCCATGGAACGGCTCTTTGCCGCGTTTCCCAGCGATGCGAGCGACCGCGTGCATCTGAGTCTCCAGCCTCATGCCCCGTACAGCGCCGGCCCGGAGGTCTACAGGGCTGCGTCGCGCCTGGCCGCCGCCCGAGGGATGGTCGCCTCGACGCATCTGGCCGAGACGCAAGCGGAGATCGAGTTTGCGCTCGCCGCGACCGGACCATTTGCCGAGTTCCTCCATCGCATCGATCGGTGGGACGAATTGATCACGCCGTTGGGCCAACATCCGATTGACGCGTTCAGCGACATCCTGCGCCAGCCGGCTCGCTGGGTCGCGGCGCATGTCCACTATGCCAGCGCGACGCAGATCAGGCGGCTGACACTCGCGGGCGCCGCCGTGGTTCACTGCCCGCGAGCCACAGCCTATTTTGAACATCAGCTTCAACATTACCAGCTGGCGATGCGCACAGGCCGCTTCGCGCTGGGCACGGATTCAATGATCAACCTGGACCGGACGGATCGAATCTCGATTCTCGATGAGATGTCCCTGCTGCATCGTCGCGATCGAGTCGAGCCGGCGCAGCTGCTGGCCGTGGCGACCGTGGGCGGGGCGATGGCGCTGGGAATCGACCCGCAACTGGTCACGCTCGCCCCGGGGCCGAGTGCGGGGCTGATTTCTGTCGAATTCGACCCGAACGACCCGACCGATGCTCTGGTGCAGGTGGTCAGTGACCCGGGTTCGATCGAATGGGTGGTCCACGCGTAACGCGTGCACTGGGGCAAATGCCTCAACACGCCAAAACTTGCAGACTTGGGTAAGGCGGCGCGCACTATAGTTGTCAATGATCCGCCCCGGCGCGGTGGCATTTTTGGTGGAACCAGATTCATGAGTGCAAAATGGCGGCGCGTCAAGTCCTGGGACCAGCAGCATCTCACGGGTGTACTCACCCCGGTGCGCTGGATCCTCACCGCATTCAGTTCCATCACCCTCGCGGTGACGCTGCTT
This sequence comes from Planctomycetaceae bacterium, assembly GCA_040255465.1. Taxonomy (GTDB): domain Bacteria; phylum Planctomycetota; class Phycisphaerae; order Phycisphaerales; family UBA5793; genus UBA5793. Next base: position 862,540 of record JBDZVA010000003.1, on the reverse strand, counting down.
GTGCTGATCGCGCTCTATGGCTCGCTGGCGAGCATTCCCATCGGCCTGTGGGCGATGATCCCGACCAAGCTGTTTGAAGGCGCGACGCTGGTGCTCATGGTCGGCGTGCATGTCTTCATCACGCAGTGGATTCTGGCCAGGGCGATCAAGGGTCGCCTGACGCGTGAGTGGACCTTTGCCCTGCGCTTCACGGCCGGGCTGCTCGTGGCGCTGCTGGCCTATGAGTTGTGGACTGTGACGGTGTGGCCCGCGATCCGCTACGAACCGGCCGTCGCCGCGACCGGGCACGCCGCGCATGGCGTGCGTTTCTTTGCTGACTTCGTCGACAAGTACCGCGGCACGATGCTCCGCCAACTCCCCTCGTGGGAGATGAGCGAGATCGAGTTCTATGCGTGGTGGCCCTTTAAGCTCATCCTGATCACCTTTGTGCTCAACATGGTCACGGCGACGATTCGGCGCATCGAGTTCACCTTCCTGAACATCGGCGTGCTGACGGTGCACACCGGCATCGTGCTCATCTGCCTGGGCAGCATCTTTTACGAGCGCGGCAAGGTGGAGGGTGACATCCGACTCGTCAAGAACAGCCCGCCCAAGAGCGTCTACTACGACGCCATCGTCCCGGCCGTGTACGCGTGGAAGCAGGGCGACCCGCGCCTGTTCGTGCATCCGCTCAAGGGTTTGCCTCGCTACAACGATGCGCCGGCGGGTTCGCCATATGCACCCAACATCGCGATGCACACGGAAGAGCACTTCAATGAACTCTTCCCGCCCTCGCTGGAGATCAACGTTGTCGGCGTGATCCCCTACGGCATGCAGCAGCCGTCCTGGGTCAACGGCGGGATGGAACTCAATCCCTCCGTCGATGTGCATCTTGAGGTGGAATCTCCCGATGGTCGCACGTTCAAGCGGGAACAGCGCCTCATCGGCGCCATGCCGCAGAACCGCGCGGCTGGTGCGGTTCACCTCGGCGGCCTGACCATCGAACACCTGGTTCAGCCTTCCGCCCAGCGTCTCGCCGATCTGACCACGCCATTTCCCGGGGAAGGCGATCACGCCCTGATCGTCCGCTTACCCGAGGCGGGATTTGAGCAGACGGTCCTGATCCAGCCCGGCACGAGCATTGACGTCGGCGACACGGGCTGGAAACTCCGGGTGCAGCAGATGCAGGCCGCCGACGAAGGTCTCGCGATCGTCTCGACAGGCTATCGCGGGGCGGCCTCGTCGCGCGTCAACGTGCAGGTCACCGCGCCCGATGGGCACACGTTCAACCGCAGCGTGCTGCATCAGTACCCCGAACTCACGCAGGACTTTCTGCCTGGTCCGTCGGGACAGCCGCCCAAGCGCGTCGCGCCGGACAAGGCCATCGAACTCGTCTATCTCGATGCGAGCCAGACGTATGTGTGGATCATGCAGGCGGACCCGGCTGATCCGAAGTTTCACATCGTGCAGCGCGTGCCCGGCGGTGAGCGGCAGGAGTTTGATGTCGGCGACGGCGACTCGATCGTCGGCGAACTCGACGGCACGAAGATGCGCTTCCGCTTTGACCACTTCTGGGCTCGCACGACGCAGCGGCTCGACGTGGTTTCCGTGCCCGCCGCCGAACAGGAGCGCAGCGCCCGCGGCACGTTCTTCCGAGCCTTTCTTGACGTCGAGATCACGGTCCGCCGCGCCGACGGCACGAAGACCACGCTCGAGCGATGGCTGCCGTTCAACCAGTATCTCGATTCAGACTACGAGTTCCTGCGCATCGAGCGTGTGGAGGTGCCTGAAGTCGGCTCGGTGAATCTCGCGTTCGGCCGTCTTCGCCGCGCGCTGCCGGGCTTTGGGCTGGCGCTGAAGGACTTCAAGATGGTTCCGTATCCGGGAACCGAGACGCCGCGCGACTACGTGTCCACCGTGCAGGTGTTCACCGGGCCGGAAGATTTCACCGGCGCGGAGCATGTCACCAAGTTGAATCATCCCTACATCTACCGCCGGCCGTTTGAGTGGAGCGATCAGCGCAACATCGCATCCAACAGCCTCGCGTGGCTGGGCAACAAGATCGTGCCCGAGCAGTACAAGTTCAGCCAGGCGGGTTGGGATCCTGTCAACCAGCGCTTCACAGTGCTGGGGGTGGGCAACAACCCGGGCATTTACGTGATTGCGTTCGGCGCCATTCTCATCGGCCTGGGCATTCCGTGGGCGTTTTACGTCAAGCCCGCCATCGTCCGCCGGCGCAAGCGAATCATTCAAGAGCAACTCGACAAGGGTGAATACGTCCCGCCCGCGCGCCGACCGGCGAGCGAGCCTTCTCAAGAACTGGTGGGAGCCAACGCATGACTTTCTCAACCAACGCCACACGCCTGGCCGCCCTGTTCGCGGCTGCGACGGCGCTTCTCATCGCTCCTTCGATGTCGCAGGCGCAAACCGAGGATCCGCACGCCGGTTTGGAGAACGGCAGCGAAGCCGGGAGCGAAACGACGGCGCCGCAGCGCGGCCCGGCGGGCAACGCGCATCCGACCGAGATGTTCAACGCCGCCCTGACCAACCCGCTGGACAGTCGCCAGCGTGCGAGCACGGACGAGGCCACGCCGGTTGAGAAGTACGACTTTGCCCGGAAGGTCAATCTCTCCCCGCTGGCTGGGCTGGCTGTCATGCACAACAGCCGGGCAGCGATCCTCGACACGGTCGCGCGCGATGCGATCCGCGAGATCACCGGGCACGGCCACTACCAGGACTTCGTCCGCACCACGAGCGACTCGGCGCCGCGCAAACTCAGCTATGACCCGATGTTTACCTTCATCGATATCATGGCGGACAAGGACTACTACTTCGACAAGCCGATCATCAGCATCGAGTACCTGCCGCTGCGGCGCGGCATTGTCGAGGCTGAGTTTCCCAACGATTCGGGGACGCAGGAACAGTGGATGAAGGCGACGCGCCTCTCGCCGATCATCCTCATGCACCAGTTGGATCTTATCAACGGGCCGTTCCTGGCTGACCTCACCTTCGAGCGCGGCCGCACGCAGATGACGCTCTCGTTCAACCGATTCCGCGACGCGCACGCTTCGCTGCTGCTCGTCGCGCCGGCGACGGAGGGCGGCGACTGGATGCACGTCTCGCGCAACTCGGTGCTCAACGCCAAGTTCGCCCAGCTCGGCGATGCGTGGCGGGCTCGAAACGCGGACAAGGTCAACGCGCTGGTCAAGGACATTGCAGCCGTCGTCCCGACCATCAACGCCGAGCACTATCCGCCCGCGTGGCGAGGCCAGCTCGAACGGGTGTACAACGGCGGCAACAACTTCATCTTCGGCTACACGTTCTACTTCCTCGCCATGGTGCTGCTGCTCATCGCCTTTGGCACCGGGCGCATCACCATCCAGCGCCTCGGCATCGGGCTGCTGCTGATGGGTCTGAGCATTCACCTGCTCGGCTTTATCATCCGCTGGGTGCTGGCCGAGCGCATTCCGATTCAGAACCAGTTTGAGTCGATGTGGGGCCTGAGCCTCGGCGCGTGCCTGTTTGCGACCATCACCATGTTCGTGCGCAAACAGCCGATCTTCGGCGTGGCGGCTGCGGGCGTGGGCTTCCTGGCGCTGATGGCGGCGACGCTCAAGGGCATTCCCGGGGCGGAGATCGGCCGCGAGGCGGCGATTCTCAACACGAGTTACATTCTCTTCTACCACGTCAACATCGTGCTCTTCAGCTACGGCATGATCGCGCTGGGGTTCATCGTCAGTATCATCTATCTCATCACGCACTACTTCGCCGGGCGCAGCGCAGGGACAGTGCAACTGGCTGCGGCGGGCGTGGGCACGGTCACGGTCAGCGCCGGTGATGGCGGCAGAGGTGGCGGCGTGAACGTCGGCCGACAGCGCTTGCTCAACGACCTCGATCACGCGCAAATGGTCATCCTCCAACTCGCGTTCTGGATTCTCGGCGTGGGGATCCTGCTCGGCGCGTGGTGGGCCGATCACAGCTGGGGCCGCTGGTGGGCGTTTGACCCCAAGGAAACGTGGGCCCTGATCACGTGGATCGTCTACCTCATCGTCATCCACGTGCGCTTCGTCGCGCCCAATCGCGGCCTGACCACGGCGTGGCTGAGCATCGTCGGATTCTTCATCATGCTCTGGACGTACTTCGGCGTCAACCTGCTCCTCCCGGGCCTGCACGCGTACGCATAAGCAAACGCGGCGATCGTTCGCCGACCAGACCGAAGCGCGAGCGAGGAAGTCTGGAGCGAAGCGACAGAGTGTTCGACCAACGGCGCCCTTTGGGGATTCATCCTCGCTGGCGCGTCGGCCTGGTCGCGGCGGCGCGCGATTTGCTATGCTTGTTGAGCCGCCTCGTGCATATCCGCGCTCGCGCGCCGGAGCACTGTCGATGCACACGCCCGATCCGCCGTATCTGCAACGGACTCGCTCGCTGCTGGCGATCCTCCACCTTTTGGGTGTGGCCGTCATCTTCCTTCCGTTCAGCCACTCGATCTCACCGTGCATCTACATTGCGCAGTCGTGGGCTGAGATCGATGACATCGTGGGGCAGTGGCTCAGGTCGCCGGTGGAGGCGACGTTCTGGATCATGCTGCCGCTGCCGTTCCTGATCGCCGCGGCGCTCTGGCTGCTCCAGTTGCGATCATTCAACAGTACCGCCTCGACCCGTCATGAACTCGGGGTCGTGAGTGCGCTGGGCTGGCTGGCGGTGCTCATCGTGGGGCTCTTGCATGTTTCGTTTGTGCTGACGATCGCCGAGGACCTGAGAGGCTCTTCGAGTTCGTCCCGCGCCAGCCTGTCCATCGTGGCGCTGGGGGTCGTGGGAGTGATTTGCCTGGCCGCGCTGCGGTCGATGCACCGACGCTGGCGGATGCATCGACTGGCGCTGGCCCACATCATGCTGCGCGGGGCGTACATCATTGGCGTCGGTATGCCGCTGATCGGATTCGCGTCGGATGATGACCTGGGCCTCGGGGGATGGCTGGCCCTTGGTATGTGCGCCTTCTATGGAATCGAGTCAATCATCGTCCTCGTCTACGGATTCCGCGATCCGAGCGGGACCGTCTCCTCGCCTCTGCTCCGCTACTGGCTGCCGCGCGGGGATGCCGATCCGCGGCCGGAGGTTCCCGTCTGCTTCAAGTGCGGCTACGACCTGCGCGGCACGGTTCCCGCGGGAGGAACGGTCTGCCCCGAGTGCGGCACGGCAATCGCCGCGATCTGATCGCCAAGCATGTCCACGTCCGCAGTTATCGATTCAGGCGAGCGAGTGCGATGCGTCGATAGTGGCTGGCTTCCGCATTTCATTTCTCCCCACCCAGCCGCACGCAGGAGTCGGTCATGTCATCGTCGCGCCTCAATCTCTTCTGGCTCATCATCTTCGGCCTCACACTGCCCGTCAGCGTCGTCATCTCCACGCAACTGGCGCGGCGGAGTTTCGAGCGCGTCCGCATCAGGGGGCAGACGATCACCGTCAAGGGATATGCCGAGCGCGACATTACATCCGATCTGGCCACGTGGTCGGCCGGGCTTGTCAGTCGCGAGGCGGATCTCGCCAGCGCCTACGCGCGCCTCGAGCGCGATCGCACGCGACTGCTCGAGTACCTCGCGGGCAAGGGCTTCGAGGCGTCGAGCGTGGCGCTGGCGCCGGTGGAGATCGACACGCTGCGCGGGCGCGATGAGAAGGGCAACCTGACCAACGCCATCGAGTCCTACGTGCTCACACAGCGGCTGTCGATCGAATCGACACAGGTGCAGACCATTGCCGATGCGGCGCGGGATGTGAGTGCATTGATCGGGCAGGGCGTCGAACTGCAGGCCGAGTCGCCGCGCTACCTCTACACCAAACTCGACGATCTCAAACTCGAACTGCTCGCCGAGGCCACCGCCAACGGCCACGAGCGGGCGGTGCGGCTCGTCACGGGCAGCCCCAACACCGTCGGCTCGCTGCGCGGCGCCAGTCAGGGGGTCTTTCAGATCACGCCGGCCCACTCGACGGAGGTGAGTTCGACGGGCATCAACGACACCGACAGTCTGCGCAAGGTGACCAAAGCCGTGGTGACGCTGGAGTACGCGATCGAATGAAAGCGGCCGGGCCACTCAACGAATAATGTGCAAAACTCGCGCCCGGCCCGGCACTTCCGCGCCGCGCGCCGCCGCCTATCATCGCACACACGAGGAGGATTCGCATGGCCACAGGCAATCCGGCAGCCGTAGAAGCCCAGGCACAGAAGTTCCGCGACGACTACCAGAAGGTCAAGTCGCAGGTCCAGAAGATGATCGTGGGCCACGAGGAGATCATCGACGGCGTGCTGGTATGCCTCTTCGTCGGCGGCCACTGCCTGCTCGAAGGCGTGCCGGGCCTCGGCAAGACGCTGCTCATCCGCTCGCTGAGCCAGGCGCTGCAACTCGATTTTTCGCGCATCCAGTTCACCCCGGACCTCATGCCTGCCGACGTGACGGGCACGACGATCGTCGTCGAGACCGAGCACGGCCGCGAGTTCCGCTTCCAGAAGGGACCGATCTTCGCCCAGATGGTGCTGGCTGACGAAATCAACCGCGCCACGCCAAAGACGCAATCGGCTCTGCTCGAAGCGATGCAGGAAAAGAGTGTGACGGTCGGCGGCGAAACGCACATGCTCGACCAGCCCTTCTTCGTCATGGCGACGCAGAACCCCATCGAGCAGGAAGGCACCTACCCGCTGCCCGAGGCGCAACTCGACCGCTTCTTCTTCAAACTCAACGTCGGCTACTCCAAGCGCAACGAACTCTCCGAGATTCTCAATCGCACGACCAAGGCGGAGGCGCCGGAGATCCAGTCCGTGCTCGACGGGCCGTCGATCGTGAGTTATCAGAAGCTCGTGCGACAGGTCATCGTCGCGCCCCACGTGCAGGACTACGCGGTGCGCGCGGTGCTTTCGACCCATCCAAATGAACAATACGCCACGCCGATGGTGAATCAGTTTCTGCGCTTCGGCGCCTCGCCCCGTGCGGCCCAGGCGTTGATTCTGGCGGGCAAGGTGTTTGCACTGCTCGACAGCCGGGCCAATGTCTCGGTCGATGACATCAAACGGGCCGCCCTCCCCGCGATGCGCCACCGCTGCCTGCTCAATTTCGAAGGTGAAGCGGAAGGTCTGAGCACCGACTCGGTGCTGCAGAACATCCTCGAAACGTTGCCGGTCGAGGCAGGAGTCGGCGTCGGGGCGTAGTCATTGCTGCATGAATGCACATGTGTTTTGAAGGCCATGTTCAATGAACATGGCCTTCAGTCTTTCTCGGCGCCGGGCGTCTATTCGCCGTCTTCTTCCGCCATGAGCGGCTCGACGAGGCCGCGCAGGGTGATGATGCCGCGCGGCAGTTCGGGTGTGCCGACGACGCCCATGACGGCCCCGATCCGGCGCAGCATGGCGATGGCCGCCCGCGCGTCGATCGATTCGCCGGCAAACGGCGCGGGGCGACAGACGCTCCCGGCCGTGGCGCCCTCGCCTCCGGCGATGATGTCGATCAGGTCAACCACCCCCAGCACTTTGCCGACTTCATCAACGACGGGATAGCGGGCGTATCCCAGGCTGGCGTGGCGCTTGCGCAGTGATTCGAGCGTGTCGCCGGCGCGAAGCGTCTGCACGACCTGCCATGGAACCATGCGGCTCTCGGCGGAGATCTGCCGCAGCGACAACGCGCGATCGACGATGTCCGTCTGCCTCGCTGACAGCGTGCCGTGCCCGACGCCTTCTTCGATGAGCGCTGCGATGCGGGCGCGGGCGCTGAGCACGGCTCCGCTCATCTCGCCGCCGATGCGGTTTGAGAGCCACTGGCCGGAGGACTGGAAGAACCAGAGGATGCCGCTGAAGTCGTAAATCCGCCGCACGAGTCGCAGCAGGGGGGCGAGCGGGTAGGCGACCACGTCGGCGCGGGCGCGGCAGATCTCCTTGGGAATCGTTTCCGCGAAGATGAACAGCAGCGGCGTGAGCAGCATCGCCTGGGCGAGGATCGACTTCACCTCGCCCCAGCCCATCAGGCGCGTGAGAATCGCGGTGATGGCGAACGAGACCATGAAGTTGCAGATGTTGTTGGAGATGAGCAGCGTCGAGATCGTGCGCTGGGCATCGGAGATCTCTGAGCGCAGAATGCTCGCCGTCCGTTCGCCGCGGCTCTGGCGCACGATGAGGCGCAGGCGGCTCATGGAGTAAACGGCCGTTTCGAATCCCGAAAAGATCGCCGAGCCAAGCAGCCCGACCAGCAGGACCACAAAATAGACAATCCACATCCACCACTGCGGCGGCGCGGTGATGGCTTCGGGAACCGGAGTCGTGGCGAGGAGCATCACGTGATCGCCTCCACTTCGAGCGACACGGCCCGCGATTGCCGCACCGAGCGCACCATCAGGCGGTAGGCCCCGACCACGACCGAGTCGCCGACCTTTGGCACCCGCTCCAGTTCGTGTGAGACCAACCCGGCGACGGTGGAGACGCGCGGCGACTCGAGATCGATCATGAATGCATCGGCGAAATCGTGGATGTTCAGGTCGCCATCGATGAGCCAGCGGCCGATGCCGATGAGCATGACCAGGTGCTGGTCGGCCGCATGCTCGGCGGCCCGGCCGTACAACTCGCTCATGACGTCATCCAGCGTGACCAGGCCCGTCGTCTGGCCGAATTCATCAACGACCATCGCCAGCCGGGTCTGTGTCGTGCGGAAGTGGTCGAGCAGCCGGTCGAGCGTGGCGAGTTCGGGAACAAAGGTCGGCGGGTCCATCGCCTTGCGGACGGTGAGCGATTGGTCGAGCATGAAGCGCCGCAGATTGAGCACGCCGACGATCATGTCCAGGCTGCCGTCATAAATCGGCACGCGCGGCAGGCGCGACTGGCGCACGGCTTCAAGCAACTGGGCGCGATCGATGTCCAGCGGAAACGCACCCATGCGGACGCGCGGCGTCATGATGTCGCGCGTCGTCTGGCGGCTGAGGCGGACGATGTCGCTGAGCAGTTCGTACTCGTCGCGGTCGATCACGTCGGCGTCGCGCGAGATCTCCAGCAGCGAATCAAGTTCGTCGTGACTGATGGCCAGCAGCCGGCCGGGGCTCACGCCGAGACGAATGAGCGGCTCGATGACAAATCGGCTCAGCGGCAGGCGCAGCGGCGCGAGGAAGCCGTGCAGGCCAAGCAAGGGCACCGCGGCCAGGCGCACCCACATCCGGCTGTGCCGGGCGGCGACCAGTTTGGGCATCACCTCGCCAAAGAGGATGATGACCGCGAGCAGGACGACGGAGGCGGCCAAACCGACCGCCGGTGATGAAGTCGAGGGATCGATGCGCAGCAGCAGCACGGAACTGACGACGAAGTAAACGACGTTGACCGTCATGTTGCCCAGCAGCAGCGTGATGAGCAGCATACGCGGGTTGGCCAGCAGGGTGGTGGCGGCGCGCGACACGGCATCGCTCTGCCCCGCAAGGTCGTGGCGCTCGTGGGCCCGCAGGCCAAAAAGGGCCGTCTCACTCCCGCTGAACGCCGCGCTGCAGATCACGGCGACGGGCAGGATGAGCAGCAGTGGAATGTCGGCCGATCCCCATGGGAGCATGGCGCGGATCATAGCGGGCGCGCGCGCATCAATCAGTGGTCGGGGTGTTCGCCGCTCCGGCCGTCATCGGGGGCCAGCGCGGCCTTGTACTTGGCCAGCGTTGTCTGCAGTTCGGCATTATCAGGTTGAAGATCTACCGCATGCTGCTGCGTGGCCACCGCCGCGTTCGTGTCTCCCGTCAGGTGCTGCGCCAGGGCCAGCGTGTCGAGGTAGACGGCGAGTTTCGGGCCATTGGCAGCCTCCTCGATGGCGCACGCTCGCTGGGCCAGTCCGAGCGCCCTCAGCGGATCGCGCAGCTCTTCGAATTCGTCAGTCAGCAGACGCCTCGCGGCGCTGTTCAAGGTGCCGGCATCTGCATCACGCGCTTCGGCTCGCACCACCTCGGCCTCGAGCAATCCCTGCAACTGCGCCAGCGCCTCGCCGCGCCGGTCGAGGTACAGGTACGAGTTCGCGAGTCCCCGGATGGCGTACCCTGTCCAGGGATCTTCCATACCCAGCACACGCTTCATGACGGGCACGCTCGTCTCGTACATGGTGGCGGCCTGCTCGTATCTTCCCCGGCCGAAGTAGAACCGACCTGCATTGGTGATCGTGCCAAGCGTTGATCGATTCTCGAGACCGAGCACTTTCTTCTGCAGTTCAATGGTCTGGAGGAGCAACGCTTCGGCCTCGGCATATCGGCCATTGTCTTCATAGGAAGTTGCGAGCATGCTCATGCTCTGGAGTGTTTCGGGAGCCTCCAACCCCAACACCCGCTCTCGACCCTTCAGCACTTTCTCGAGGTACGGTTCGGCCTCGTCCACGCGCCCCTGGTAGCGAATGAGCGCTGCAAGCGTGTTCATGGAGTCAAGCGTGGCTGGATCGTCGTCACCGAATTCTCTTTGTCTGAGACTGAGCACCTCGCGAAAGAGCGATTCGGCCTCCGAGAAACGCTGCTGACTCCAGTAGACCGCCGCGAGGTTCTGTTCTGTTGTCAACGTGTTCGGATGGCTCTTGCCGAGAATGCGTCGCCTGTCGTCCAGGGCTTCCTTGTAGGCTGTTTCGGCCTCATCAAGCCGTCCCTGATTGAAGTAGAGGTTTGCCAGATCGCTGCGGGCGCTGAGCGTGTCGGGATGATCGGGTCCGAGCAGGCGCAGTCGCGCGTGCAGCACTTCGTCGTACAGCGCCTCCGCCTCAGGATACCGTTGAAGCTCGTTGTACAACGACGCCAGACCGGACATGGCGCGCAAGGTGAAGGGGTGGTCATTCCCGAGCACATGCCGGTTACTCTCGAGCGATCTGATCGTGAGCGGTTCGGCCTCGGCGTACCGACCCTGCTTTCGGTAGAGCGTCGCAAGGTTGGTCAGCGTCCCCAACGTCTGACTGTTGTCTTCACCCAATGCACGCGTTTGAAGATCGAGCGCTTCGAGATATAGAGACTCGGCCTTCTCAAGTTGCCCCTGTCTTTCGTAGAGGATGGCGAGGTTCGTCATGGCGATGAGCGTGAAGGGGTGCTCTTCGCCCAGCGAGCGTCGGTTTGTTTCGAGAGCCTGAACACAGAGCGGTTCCGCTTCGTCCAAGCGATCCTGGTTGCGATAGAGGATCGCCAGATTGGTCATAGTGCCCAGTGTTCGGCTGTCATCCGCGCCCAGCACACGCTGTTGAGCCTCCAGTGCCCGGCGGTACAGCGTCTCCGCTTCCACAAAGCGAGCCTGGTCCTGTCGCAGAATGGCTACGAAGCACATGGCATCCAGCGTGGCCGGATGCTCAGGGCCCAGCAGCCGCGTCCGGATATCGAGCGCCACGGGCAGATGCTGATCGGCCTCTGAGTAGAGCCCGAGGCTCTCGTAGACGTTGCCGACGACACTGTGCAATTCGGCGGCGATCAGCTCATCCTTCACTTCGCCGTGACTCAGTCGGGCGGACGCATCATCGAGAATGCCTTTAAGCAGTGTAATGTCCGCGCCCTTGGCCGTATCGGGGTCAATCCTGGCGAGCATCTCTGTAATCAATCGCTTGATCTCGATTGCCCGGGCGAGTTCGCGCTCTGCGCGCTGCTCATTGGATTCGGCAACCGATCGCGCCTCGGCTTCCGCCTGTGCCGCAAGATTGGCGCGGGTGGCCTCACCGTCCGCCCGGCGCTTTTCGCGCAGGGCCCACATCATCCCCGCGCTCGTTCCGACGACGCCCAGGATCAGCGTTACAGCGACAACGCTTGCGGCGATCACCTGGCCGCGGTTTCGCTTGACGAATTTGCGCAGCTTGTACGAAGCGCTTGGAGGCCCCGCCATGACCGGTTCATCCGCAAGATGACGTTCGATGTCCATCGCCAATCCGTTGGCGGTGTCGTAGCGCCGCGTGCGGTCTTTCTCCAGACACTTCATCACGATCCAGTCCAGATCACCCTGGAGCATCGTGCCCAGTCGCTTGATGTCGATCCGGCGTTGTTCGGCGGTGCGCGTGGCGGTCTTGCCGAGTGAACTGAGTCGCGTCGATGGCCGGTGCGGTTCGATTTCGCGGATGATGCGCATCATCTCCGCAAACCCCTTGCTCATCAATTCGTCGTTGGCGAAGGGAGTGGTGCCCGTGAGTAACTCGTAGAGCAGCACGCCGAGGCTGTAGATGTCGCTGCGCGTATCGATGTCCAGTCCGCTCATCTCGGCCTGTTCCGGGCTCATGTACGCGGGTGTACCGATCATCTGCCGGTGCTGCGTGTAGATCGTCTTTTCAGTCAGTTCTGCGTTGGTCGCCTTGGCGATGCCGAAGTCGATGACTTTGGGAACCGGCTTGCCGTCGTGCAGCGTCACGAGCACGTTGGTCGGCTTGATGTCGCGGTGGATGATGCCCTTCTGGTGCGCGTGTTGAATGGCGTGACAAACCTTTATGAACAGTTCCAGCCGGATGCGCGTGTGCAGCTTTTCCGTGTCGCAATAGTCGAGAATCGGCACACCCTTAACCAGTTCCATGACGAAGTACGGGCGACCAGCCTCGGTGCTGCCGCCATCGAGCACCTTGGCAATGTTGGGATGGTCCATCATCGCCAGCGCCTGGCGCTCGGCCTCGAAGCGGGCGATCACCTGCTTCGTGTCCATGCCCAGTTTGATGATCTTGATCGCGACTCGACGCTTAACCGGCACTTTCTGCTCGGCGGCCCAGACTGTTCCGAATCCACCCTCGCCGATGCGCTCCAGCAGTTTGTAGCGGCCGATCATCTGGCCAGGCTGTTCGCTGTGCATGGCGCGATGGACGTGCTCGCGTTGTTCCGCCGCAGGTGGCGTCGCATCCGCATCGATGGATACTGTCGGGGTCTCCGCCGCCGGCTCGCCTCCGTCACCGAGCAGTGCCTCAACCTCTCGGCGAAGCGCCGTGTTCTCACCGCAGGCGCGGTCGAGGTACGCATGGCGCTCAGGACCGGAGCGCTGACACGCCTCGCGGTAAATCGCCTCCGCATTGCGCGTCAGAGAATCGCTCACATTGCCGCCTCCAGCAACCCCCGACGCCACATCGGGCTTTTGTGAGCATAGTAACGCCGTGGAACCCCGAAAACCCACCTGGCACACGGGCTGACGGCGTGAGAGGTTCAGTCGGACGGCGCATCTCTGGAGTCAGGGGCGCATCGTCGTGTCGGTGACGATGGGCAAGATGGCGATCAGCGCCGTAGAGGTGAGGCGGGGCCTTGAACCACAGTGGCCGTCAATCCGGCTTGACGTTGCGCGACTGGAGGTCGTACCACCCCTGCGTGGGGTCATAGACAAACTTGAGCTGACGCTTGCTGAACTGTTCGTACCAGTCTTCCCAGTCCATGAGTTCGAGCTCTTCGGGAGGCGCAAAGGTGCCGCCGCCCACTCGGATGCGCGAGGAGTCGCCCGGCACGTGTCCCGGCCAGTAGCCGTTGGCTTCGCACCACATGCGGATGACGTGAAGGCTTGTCGTTTCGTAGTTCGTCATGACGGGCCAAGTGTAGGAACGTTGGAATGCCCCGGGGCACGATGACAGCCAATAGCCGGCGGGAAGGACGGATCCTGGCGCGAGGCGCCTACGGCCCGTCGCTCACCTGAGCCGGCATGAAGATGATGTCCCGACCTGCGTCCAGGACGACCCAGCCGTCGAGCACCTGCACGCCATCGGGCCGCGGCAGCTCGGTGCGGTCATCGAGTTCGTAGGGCCGGTCCAGCCGACGCCCCGAGAGGTCCAGCGTGTGGATCTCGACGGATCGCGGCAGGCCGCGCGCCGCGTTGTCGATGGTCAGCACCGCGATGATGCGATCGGTGGCACACGCCACGCCCTGCACCGTCGCTGTCATGGCCCCCGAGCCCGCCATGAGCCCGGTGACGGACCCGTCGCCTTCGATGACATAGACGCCGTTGTGCGTCTTGAGGACATATCGATCCGCATGCGGGATGATCTGGGTTACGGAAGATTCGGCGCGCTCGATGGGGGCGATCAACGGCTGGGGCGTCATCGTCGCCGTCTGGAGATCGATGAAGACCGCCTGCCCTTCGCTGCGGAAGAGCAGCAGATTCGAGCCCATGAGCCCGGACCACAACGGATCAACAAATGCATCGTCGCTGATCGACCAGCGCTGCCGGCCGCGGAGCGCGTCATAGCAGTACAGCCGCCCCAGCGAGGCGTACACGACCTCGCCGCGCGAACTTACCGCGGCAAAGTCGAGCGGCGCAAAGCGATCCGTCTGCAGGTCGGTGATCGTCGCACCAGTTTCAGGCCGGATCAACAGCACGTGGTTCGACTCCACTTCGCGCCGGCCGCGCCTGCCTCCACCGCTTTGATTCTCTCCCGCGACCATGATGAGTGAGTCGGTGGCGCCGACAAACTTCATCGAGTCGATCGCCGTCGTCACCGCCCACTCGACGGCGCCGGTGTGGCGATTGAGGCAGCCGATGCGCCCCGTCTCCTCGGCGAACACAATGCGATCACCCAGCAGTAGCGGTCTCAACTGGCCGTTGGAGGTCACCGCCTGCCCGCTGAACCACGCCTCGAACGATGGGGATCGCCAGAGCGTGCGCTCATTGGCCATGTCATACGCCTCAACGACGCGATCGCCACGGCTGGAGAGGACGGCCAGCAAGGCGACGTCGCCGTCCACGGCCAGCAATTCCTTGGATGGTGAATCGAGTATCTCGATGAAGCGGGCCGCGTTGGTCGTGTCGTAGCCGACCATGTTTCGATTGTCGCGCACGAGTGCGTACCGGGTCGGGGCGCGGCCGATGACGGGCGTCATCAGAAGTTGCCCTTCCTTGATGTCCGCCAACTGGCCCAGCGATCCAATCCGTGGAAGGCGATCCGAACCCGCCCGGCGCTGCTCAAAGCGCTGGCGCCACTGATCGAGCGAAAGCACCCGGCCCTCGCCGAGCGGAATGTTCGCCGCGGCGTCCGTTCGCTCAATGGAGCGGAGCAGTTGGAGCCCTTCGAACCACTGGTCCTTCGATTCGTACAACTGCAGCAATTCAGATCGCACGCGGTTCAGCGCCGGCTGCGGCGGATTGAGTCCCAGCGCGAAGCGCAACCCCGCCGCGGCTGAAGCATCTTCGGCCTGCGATCGGAGCAGTTGCGACGCCGCGATGCACGCGTTGGATGCGACCTGGGCCAGCGGATAGCGCCGAGCGACCTTGAGCAGTTCTTCCGCCCGATCCTGCGCTTTGGCGATTTCAAATTCGCGCTGCGCCGTGTCTTCGTAGGGTCGATACAGATCGCGATGACCTGCGGCGATCACATTCGAGAGGCGAAGTCGCGCGACATCGCCCGCCGGGCGCGTGGAGCCCGCTTCCTCCCACGGTTCATCCACCAGGGCCGGCGTCGTGAGGATCGACTGATACGAGTCGATCGCCGCGGCAAACTGCCCCGCCTGCGCCAGACTGGATGCGTGGCTGAGGAGGTAGGCGAGTCGTTGCTGTGGGGAGGCGGCGAGCAGTTCCATCCGGTAGTAAATCGCGTTGGACAGTTCATCCGGCAGGACGGAATGCGGCGCCATGTCCAGCAGCCCCGCGAAGAGGCGCTGCTGAGCCGTGCTGTTGATCTCGCTGAGCGGGTCGGCATTGATGATGTCAATCGCACGATCGATCGAACTCATGAGCGCGTCGAGCCGACGGTGTTGAAACGCCAGCCGCGCCAGGCTGATGGCCGGGTTCGGATCGTGCGGATTGCTTTCCAGCCGCGCCCGCAGATGCGGCTCCCCGACCTCGTAAGGAATGTACGACTCGAGCCGATCGACCGACGCCAGCAGCACCTCGCCGCCGACGAGCACCGGCACCGCCAACTGGTTGATCTCGACGGATTCGAGTTCCTTCGCCTGATTGTCCAGAATGCGCAGGCGCTGATTCGTCGGCACAAAGACCCGACCCGACCCGGCCGTCACGCGGCCGTTGATGAACTCGTCGGGTCGAAGCGGCGACCAGTCGGACACGGGAGAGTCGAGGTCCTCCAGCGCCAGGCGCACGATGGAACTGCCCGGCACCGGTGGGCCGACGGCCAGCAGCGCATCATCCGTCAGCACAAGGTACAGCGGGTCGCCCCAGGACGATGAGGCGTGGAACGATCGCTGCTCGCCGGTCTGCGGATCGAGCACGACAATGCCGCGTCGGCTGGGCGTGAAGCCGACCAGTCCGATGGGGGTCATGAGCATCGTGTCGTACGTGCTCGGGGGCGTCAGGTCGCCGCGCATCCGCGCGCCGAACGGCTCGCGCACCCGCAGCCAGCGCACGAGCCCGCTCCGCGCGTCGATGGCGGTCATCGCGCCAAGCGGCGTCGAGTAATACGCGGTGCCATCCACCACCAGCGGCCTGGTGGAGGGCAGCACGGCGTAGTAACCAAAAATGGCCGAGCTGGCCAGGTGCTGGTGCCACACCCGCCTGCCCGTCGCGAGTTCGACCGCCACAAGGTAGTCCGACGCCAGCCGCAACGTCTGCTTGCGCACCGCGACCAGGACCAGTCCATCATGGACGACGGGGACGCCGACAAACGTGGCGCCGTTCAGTTCCGTATGAACCGCACCGGGAGTGATCGTCCACAGCCGCCGGCCGGAACTCGCGTCGTGACACACCAGCAGCGTGCGCAGGTCAGGATCGTTAACGGGAGGACGCGTGACAATCGCGACGACCCGATCCTGCTCCAGTGCGGCGATGGTGGGATCGTTCTGAATCGAAATCGTGTCAAACATCCCGCCATAGCGCCCGCTGTCAGGCGTCGTGGTCAGGCGGTAGTCGGCGCTCCATCGCTCGCGGCCGTCGAATCGATCGAGCGCGGTGAGTGTGACGCCATTGTGGATGTAGACAAAATCGCTGGTGACCACGGGGATGATGGAAAGCAGCCGCGCCGAATCTTCATCTGAGCGCGGATCCGGCGCGTTCGGGAAGGTGTTGCGCCGGCCGCCGGTGGGGGCCGATCGGGGGGTCTGCAGGTCGTAGCGCCAGGTTGGCGACTTGCCCATCTGGCGCAGCGTCGCGCGATCCGGCGCATCGGCTGAACTGATCGCCCGCGACTCTTGAGGTGGCGAGAAAGCGCCGGCGAGCGACTCGGCCAGCGACCGGAGCCGCCCCGCATCGGGGCCGGATTGAGCCGCGCTGACGGCGTGATCGACCAGGCTGGGCAATTGCCCGTACACCCCGGTCAGCACGCACAGCGACGCCCACCGGGCGCTCAGATCTCCCTTCAGCGAGGGGTGCCGCTCGCATTGGCTGAGAATGTCGGCCGCAAAGTCGAACCGGGCCCGGATCAACATGGATTCGGCGAGGTCCAGCGACGCGTTCAGGCCGCTGGGAGTGAGGAAAAGACTGACAAAGACCCGCTCCGATCGCCCCTCGTCGAGCAATCGGCGGGCCACTGGTTCGTTGGTCTCCACGTAAGCCGCGAGCACGTCAGGTTGATCGATCAGGGCGTTCTGAACCGCATTCCGGACGGATACGAAGGAGTCATCTCCTTCGGACGTCCTGAGAAGTCGGTAAGGAAACTGGTCCAGCAATCGCTGGTACAACCTGAGGGCCTCGGCAGTGTTGCCGGTGCCAATCTGGTCGTGGGCCCGGTCGAACCACTGGGCCGCTTCGGGAGAGTCGTCGGTAAAGACCGGCGTCGGGGCGACGATCTGGCCCCCAGCCAGGGGTGAAAGCCGCGAAAGGACCACGAAAAACAGGACGAGAGACAGCCAAATTCGTTTGCAAAGCTCGTGATCGGACGTAGGCTTGAGCATTGGAGTCTTGGGTCTGAAAGACTATACCGATCAGGAGACGGCCGAGTCGGGGGCGCAGGGCACTTTCCGTCTTCGCGTGGAAACAAAAGCGGAGACGGTCCGACACAGAGAGTGTCGGAAAGGACGAGACAGTGCTGGAGAGCTATCTCGAATCACGGTTCAAGGTGGACATGGCGTCGCCGCACACACGCGCCCGCTGCCGGAGGGTGTGTCTGCTGGTCGTCCTCATCGCCATCCTCAGCCTCGGCGACCTCCTTGTCACCTGGACCTTTCTCAACTCATTTGGAATGCAGGAAGCGAACCCCTTCGCGGCGTTCATCATCCGCCAGCAGAATCCCTTCGCCCTGGTCCTGTTTAAAGTCGGCTCGATCATGGCCTGCATCTCCACGATCCTCGTCGTGCGCCATCGCCGCCAGGGGGAGATTGCCGCCTGGATTGCCGCGAGCATTCTCATCATGCTCACAGTTCGCTGGGCCGTCTACACCAACGAGATGATCGGGTTTGATAACACGGTCACCATCGGCGAGGCCCAGCAGAGCGACCATTGGCTGCTGTTCCGCAATCGACGGGCGGAGTCCACGCCGCTACCCTAGCGGTGCATGAGCCCAAGCCAAATCACACGTTCCATCGCGCTGCTTCCGGTCCTGCTGGTTGCTTTTCTGGCGGCCGGCTGCGACAGCACCAAAGCGCCGTCGATCAGCCTCATCAGCGCGCGCGTCGTCGAGCAGCGCCCCGAGGCGTCCCTGGTTGAGTTGACGCTCGAACTCACCAACGCCAATCCCGACCCCGTGCCGCTCGTCGAGTTTCGATACACGGCCGATCTGGATGGCAAGCGCGTCCTGCACTCGCGCCGCGCCGCACAGGCCACGCTGCGCCGCCTTGGCACGCAGAGCCTCGTCCTGCCCGTCGTCATCCCCACCAACCTGTCCGGCGGATCGTTGGCGGGAGTCCACGCGCTGGTCGTGTCCGGCAAGCTCTCCTACATCGCGCCCGGACAACTCGGCGAAGTGCTCTTCGACACCGGCGTTCGCGTGCCCAAGGTGTCCTTCACTGAATCCGTGAAAGTCGAATTCGGCAGCGCGGATGGCTCGTAGAGCGGCCCTTCGATCACCTGCCAACTCATCCGACGCGCCCGAGCCGCGCTCCCTGTACGACTGCCCGCAGTGGTACGACATTGTGCACGCCGCCGGAACCGCCGCGGAAGTCACCCAACTCGAACGCATCAACAGGAAGTTCGGCACCGGCGGGCGGCGGTGGCTCGAACCCGCCTGCGGCACCGGGCGGTTTCTTCGCGTCCTCGCGCGCCGAGGCTACCGGGCGGTCGGCTACGACGCGAATCCACGGATGCTCGACTACGCGCGGCATCGGTTTCGCGCACGCTCTCGCAGCGCCGAACTGGTCGAGGGTGACATGACCACCTTCGTTCGCCCCGGCGCGTTTGACGTTGCGTTCAACCTGATTAACACCTTCCGCCACCTGCTTGAGCCGCTCGAGGCGCTGGCGCATCTCAATTGCATCGCCCGGTCGCTGCGGCCCGGTGGGGTGTACGTGCTGGGCGTTGATCTCGTTGACTACGACGACCCGCAGCCCGGCGAAGAGACATGGACCGCTCGGCGCGGTTCGTGCCAGGTGCGTCACATCATGTTCAACATCCCGCCCGAGCCGCACCTCCGTCACGAACGGATCATCAATCATCTCATCGTGGACAAGCCATCCGGGCGCGAGACGTACCACTCGCATTACGACCTGTTGTCGTACAGTCTCGCCGAGTGGCTCTACCTGCTCGACGAGAGTGAACTGCAATGCGTGGCGGCGTTCGACTTTGACTGGCAGTCGATCGACATCAACGGCTATACCCGTGACGCCAACTTTGTGCTCAAACGAAAAGTGGATTGACCGGCGAGCCGAACTACGGCGCGTGCCGGTCTTCGAGCACGGCGAAGACTTTGCGGAAGCGCGGCCCGCCGAGTTGGCCATCGATGAGCCGCAGACGCTGGATGCGCGGGAAGATGCGATCGGTGTTCCGATCAGCCTGATCGAAGATCTGCAGGATGCGCAGTTCCGCGAGCCAGAACTCCGCGTCGTGGCGCTCCGCCGAAGCAGCGGCAAGGCGCTGAAAACCCGGCAACGCCTCGGTCAGTCGATTCAGCGCGTACAGGCACTCGGAGCGACCCAGTATCGCCTCCGCCGAGTTCTCCCGCCAGACCAGCACCTGTTCGTAGATTCCCAGCGCGGCTGAGTAGTCGCGGGCCAGTCGCAGCGCATCTGCCTGACACAGGCCCGCGGCAAGTCCCGCGTCCCTGGACTTGCTCAGCGGCTGGGCGATCGACCAGCCCAGCCGCGACACCGGCTCGATGCGCTCCCTGGACATCGTTGCAGCGCCGGCTTCGTCGCCCGCTTCGACCAGCCGCTGCGCCTCGGCCAGCCGCTGTGAGGCGATTCGCGTGATGATGCTCAGCGCCCGGTCGGGCGAACGCTGCGCCAGTTCCTGCAGGTCCTTCTCAATCTGGTCGGTGCGCTGCAGCGCTTCGAGCACCGAGATGCGCGCGTCGATGATTTCGGCCGCGAGCGGATCATCGATCCCTTCTCCCAGTTCGAGTCCGTCAAGTCGCTTGAGCGATGCTTCGTATGCCCCGCGGTCCCGGTCGGCCTGGGCGGCCCGCACCGCGACGGCTACGCGGTAATAGCGCAGATCCCCAAGCCGATCGGCGCCGGCGCTTCCCGACGCCAGCGCTTTGTCGAGCAGGCGCAACACGCGATCGGCTGTCGCCGCCACATCCGCGAGCAATGACGCGCGCGCACTTTCCAGGCGCTCCGCCTGCGCTTCATTCCACCTGGCCTGTACGACCTGGAAGGCCGCATCAAGATAGAGTGCCGATTCCGCCCCGATGAGCTCAAAGCTGTGTCCCGCCTCGGCGTATCGAGCGCTGCGGGCCATGAGCAGACCACGTTCGTACGCCCATCGATCAAACCCCGAAGCCTGCGGAAACCGTTCGATGATCAGCGTCAGAGCCTGCTCATAGAGCGCGGCCAGTTCCGGCGCGTCGGGATGCTCCAGTACTGCTGCGGAAAGAAGCGCCGCTGCCTGCTCGGCGGCTCGCTGCGCCCGCGGATTGAGAGGAAATCGAGTGGCCACGTCCATCCACATCTGCGCGGCCTGCGGCACCTCGTTGCGCGAGGCATGGACGTTGGCCAGCGCCAGCAGCAGTCGCGGCGCGATCGACTCATCATTGCCGTGCTTTGCGAGAAGCGATTGCAGCAGGGCCACTGCAGCCGCCTGCCGCTGCGGGTCGGTGGTCATCCGCTCCGCCTGGGCCAGAGCCATTTCCGGAGGCAGGTCCGCCAGTGAGATCGAATCGGGGATGATCAGCCGCCAGCGGGCGGCGACGACTTCTTCGCGCTGAGCCGCGTTGAGGGGCAGCAGATTGTTGTCGAGGTAAGCGCGGTAGACGCGCACCGCTTCTTTGACCTGAATTTGCGCGGCATCACCGGTGGTGGCGTGAAACATCGGCCGGCCGCTTTCCATCGCCACCGCGTCCTGCACCGCATCGAGAAACCGTTGATCGCAGATGAGCAGGAAGGTGAACGGATCACGACGGATGTCCGCACCCGCCGCCAGCTTGTCCAGCGCCGAGGCGCCCGCCGCCCGTCCATCTGAACGTCGCAGCAGTTCGACGCCGCCGAATCGCGCTCGCAGCACCGACACGGCATCCGCGCCCGGCGAACCGAGGAGCGTGTTGAACTGCACCCGCGCTTCGTCGTATCGGCCGAGATGAACTTCACTGACTCCCACCATTGAACGGGCCCGGCTCAGCCAGGGTTCTGTCAGTTCGCCCAACAGGGGAATGAGCGTGTCTGCGATCTGTCCCCACCGATCTGCAGCCGAGTCGTCCGGCTGCGCAATCGTCGAGTAATATACGGCTGCAGCATTGAGAAACGGCATGCGTTGCCGCTGTTCGACCTGCAGCAGGTACCGGTGCCGCTGCTGCATTGCGGCGTTGCTCGCAAAATCATCGTCTTCTTCAAGATCAAGAATCTCATCGGAGAGGCCGACGATGGCTTCATCAACCAGTCGCAGCGCTTCGCCAGCCGTCGCCGCCATCTGGTCCCGCTGCGATCGATCCGCAATGCCGAACTCGACGGTGAGATCCAGCGCGCTCTGTGCCGTCTGGAGAAAGAGCAGGTTGAATGCCAGATCCGCCTGCCACAGCGGCAGCCGCGGATCGTTGGGATGCTCATCAAGCAGTTGCCGCCGCGCCGCGATCAAGCGGTCAATGGTCTGCGACCGCTCTTCGATGCTCAGATCCGCTCCGCCCAGCGTGGCCTGCAGGTGCGCGATCTCGACGAGCCGGGCCATCGCGGCGTCGTTCTTGCCGCCCGCCTCGAGCGTGTGGTCGAGCAGGTCATGCAGGCCGAGTTCCGCCAGCCCCTTGACAAACCGGTCCTCGTCGAGCTGGTCATCGAGGCTCTGGGCCAGCGCAGCGCGGCCGCCGGGCAGTGTAATCAGAGCGAAGATGAACAGGATTCGCCATCTCATGGTTCAGGCGTCAAAGGAGGCGTGCCGACTCCAGCAGACCATTGTAGGAAGCGGGCCTACTCGGTTGTCGCCATCGCGGTGCGGCGGACCGTCGTAATCAGGACATCATCGCGCGTCGCTCCATCGCGATACTTGCCGACCGCCTGGGGGAGGAAGTCGCTCAGTTCCAGATGCATGTCGGGCCGCCAGCTTTCAACGACCTGGCGAACGCCGCGGATGCCGAATTCCCGCCCGCGCTCATCGACCGCCTCGGTGGCGCCGTCGGTATAGACGACGACCACTTCATCCTCGTCCAGTTGCGTCGTTTCCATCGGGGAGTCAAAAGCCGAATCCGGGGCCGCTCCAAGCATGAACGTCGTCGAGTCCAGCGCTTCGAGCGAGCCGTCACATCGCCGCACAAAGGCGGGGGGGTGCCCCGCATTGACCCACTCCATCTTTCCGTCAGGCTCGATTCGAAACACAAACGCCGTGGCAAAAATACTGTGGCGGAACATCACGAGATGGAAATAGCGGTTCAGCGCCTTGGCCACTTCGCGCGGCGAGGCGTACGGCTGCTCGCCATAGAGGCGCTGCACCTCGCCATCCACGCGATTGACCGTCAGCGCCGCCGGGATGCCGTGCCCCGTCACGTCAATGAGCACCACGTGCAGCGTGCCGCGATCATCAAGATGGGCGTGCAGAAAATCACCGCCCACCTGGCGCATCGGTTCATAGGAGTAGGCAAACTGCAGCGGCCCGCCGCGCACCGGGCGCGGGAAGCGCACTTCGTGTATCTTGCGCGCGTCGATCAGGTCGCGCCTCGAACGTTTGAACTGCCGCCTCAACTGCGTGATCTCGACCTGCCCGTGCAGCCGGTTGAGGCGCCACCAGCACAGCAGCAGGGCCGCGCTGTTGATGGACGGCGCGATGAGCACACCCGTCGCCAGGTGCACCACCGTCAGCGGCTCGACCAGCGCCGCCATGATGATCCACGCCGGGTACAGCACCAGCAGCGGGTTGAGCCCCTGGCGCGGCGTCCAAGGCAGCAGCGCGCACGCGAAGAAATGCGAAAGCGCGATCCCCACGATCGGCCACGCCATCGTCCCAAGACCCATCGACGCCATCTCGGTGTTGTCGATCTGCTCGCCAACCGCCGCGCCCAGCGAGCACAGCCCCGACAGCACCAGCACCCAGTACGCCAGCCGCAGCACGCCCGATCGCGACGTGATGCGCGTTCGCACCAGCACCAGCGCCACGCCCAGCGTCGCCACCCGCACCGCGGCCAGCGAAAGCAGGACCGGCTTGGAAATCCACAGCGACTGCGATTCGATCGACGCCGTCGAGCGCACCAGCATCTGGATCAGAAAACCCATCGAGTACTGCAGAATGATCAACCCCAGCCACAGCGACACCAGCCACGTGAAGCGCAGCCGCAGCAGCCGCGAGATTTCGCTCTCAAAAGTCGAAGCCGAGACAACCGGCGGCGCTGCAGCACTCATGCTCCAACCTCCACCTGCACCGGCTCAGCCGTGCGCGAACGGAAGAACCGCGACGTCCGCAGCCCGGTGCGCGACACGACCGGCGCCCCGACGTTGACCGCCAGGATCAGCACATCTTCATCCGGCTCGCCTTGCCAGCCGCGAAACGTATTCAGTTGCCGCAGAAACGCGTCCGGCCACTTCAGTGGATCTTCCACCGTCGTCGTTCGCACGATCGCCTCAGCCCCGCTGTACCCCAGCCACTGCCCCTTGCGGTTGCGCCAGTCGCACGCCCCGTCGGAATACGCAATGAGCACATCCTCAGGCTCCATCGCCTCGATGCGCTCCTCGAAATCTTCACACAGCCGGTCCGATGCCCCCAGCGGCCAGGTGGTGCTCAGCAGCCGCGTCAGCGAGCCGTCCCCGTGGCGGATAAACGCCGGCGCATGACCCGCCCCGCACCACCGCGCCGCGCCGCTTTCCTCAAATCGCATGGCAAAGCCCGTCGCGAACACGCCGTGCGGCGCCAGCGTCAGGTGCGCATATCGATCCAGCGCCGCGATCACATCGCGCGGCCGCAGGTGCGCCGACTCGGCGAACAACCGCTCGATCTCCCCGTGCAGCCGGTGCACCGTCAACGCCGCCGCAATCCCGTCTCCCGCCACGTCGAGCATGATCAGGTGCAGCGAACCATCCGGCGACTCGTGCGCCGCCAGCAGATCCCCCCCGATCCCCAGCCGCGGCGCATCGCGAAACGCAAACCGGATCGCCCCGGTGCTCTTGGGTCGCGGGAAGATCGCTTCATGGATCTTCCGCGCATCAAACAGTTCGCGGTGAAACTCTTCATAGTGCTGCCGCAACGAGGTCGACTCCACGCGCTTGCCGATTGCCCGCGTGCGGATCCAGCATTCGAGCAGACCCATCGGCACGACCAGCAGGCCCGCGAGCACATCCAGCACCACGCGCTTGAGCCCGAACTCGACGCGGGCAAAAACCAGCTGCGCCAGCACCCACACCAGCCACACCGCAATGCCCGGCCTCGCCGCCTGCGTCGGCGTCCACGGCAGAATCAGGCACGCCAGCAGAAACCCGACCCCGACCGGCAGCAGCCCGACGCCGCCCTCGCCGCTGACCGCGTGAAACACCACGCTCGCAATCGCCGCATTCAGCACCACCATCCAGAACGACATCCGCAGCAGTTCGTGGCCCCTGATCGCCTTCGACTCCTGCCGCCTCCACATCGCCCCGATCACCACCAGTTGCAGCCCATGCGCGCTGACATACGAAGCAAACGGCACCCACTGCCCCCACCAGTCCGCCAGATCGGCGATCAGCAGGATGATCAGGATCCCCGCCCACACCGCGCACAGCAATCGAAACCGGCGCTGCAGCAGCGTCGCCAGTTCCGTCTGATACGCCTCGCCGAATTCGCGCTCAACCAGTGCCACAGGTGCGTTGCTCCGGCTTCATTCTAACGCCAAGCCTCCAACGCGCTGCTTATGGATTTCACCGCCACGATTTCAATCCCCCCTTTCCCCTTGCCCTCCACCGCCCCCACAGGCGCCAAAGCCCGTTTGAAGCCCAATCGCGCCGCCTCGCGCAATCGCTGCTCGATCTGGCTCACTCGCCGCACCTCGCCGCTCAGCCCCACTTCGCCCAGCGCAATCGTCCCCGGGGCTCCCGCTTTGCGCAGATGAGAGCCCGCAATCGCCAGCGCCAGCCCCAGGTCCGCGGCTGGTTCGGCGATCTTCATCCCGCCCACCACACTGGCAAACACATCCTGGTCAGCCAGTCGCAATCCGCCGTGCTGCTCGAGCACGGCCAGGATCATGCTCAGCCGGTTCGCATCCAGCCCCGACACGCGCCGCTTGGCCGCGCCGAGAATCCCCGCCGCCGTCAGCGCCTGCACCTCCACCATGAAACACCGGCTGCCCTGCATCGCCGGCACGATCATGCAGCCCGGCGTCGGCTGTGCTGTCGCCGGGTCGCTGCTCAGCACGCCCGAGGGATCGACCACCTCGCGCAGACCCGTCTCGCTCATCTCAAAGAGGCCGATCTCCAGCGTTGTGCCAAAGCGGTTCTTCACGCCGCGCACGATCCGGTGCGCGTGGTACCGGTCCCCTTCAAAGTACAGCACCGCATCGACAAGATGCTCGAGCAAACGCGGCCCGGCGACCTGCCCGTCCTTGGTCACGTGCCCCACCAGCACGATCGCCATCTGCGTGCTCTTCGCCAGGTACACCAGCTCCATGCAGCATCGCCGCAGTTGCGTCATCGAGCCTGGCGAGGCATCGAGCGACGCGTTGTAAATCATCTGCACCGAATCGATCACCAGCACCGCCGGCCTGACCTTGCTCGCCTGCGCAAAGATCCGCGCCAGGTTCGTGTCCGCCAAGACAAAAAGATCATCCATCCCCGCTTGTTCTTGAACCCTGAGTTTGTCGAAGGGCGCCTTCGCTTCTCTTCCCCCCGTCGCTTCTCCTGCGCCGCCCAGCCGCTGCGCCCGCATCTGGATCTGCTGGCTGCTCTCCTCGCTGGTCACGTAGAGCACGCTTCGCCCGGCGGCCGCGACCTTCGCCGCCGCCTGCAGCATGAGTGTCGATTTGCCGATGCCCGGCTCGCCGCCGATGAGCACCGTCGAGCCCGGCACCAGCCCGCCCCCCAGCACCCGGTCGAACTCGCCGATCCCCGTCGCTAGCCGCGGCACATCGAGCGGCTCGACCGCCCCCAGCCGCACCGCCTCGGGGCTCCCCGCCGCGACGGCCCCCTCCATCGCCCACGCCTCCGCCAGCCCCCGCTGCGGATCCTTCTTGTCCGACCCCCCGGCCGCACTGGGCGTGAACTCCTCGAGCGAGTCCCACGCCCCGCACTCCGGGCACTTGCCCATCCACCGAGGCGACACCGCCCCGCACTGATCACACACAAAAGACCGATGCGCCTTGGCCATGGCGACACTGTAGCCAAACAAACGGCGATCAACGGCGCGTGAGCGAGCCCGACGCGTGAGCGAGGATTTCGATCAACGAGCCGCGCCCGTCAGGAAGCGGGTTTTTGCTCCGGCCGGCATTCGACGTCCAAAGCGAGCCCCCGTCTGGTCCTGAGCCTGTCGAAGGAGGCGCGTGAGCGAGGATTTCGATCAACGAGCCGTGCCCGTCCACGGACCCTGAGCCTCTCGAAGGGTCAGGAAGCGCGTGTTCGCTCCGACCGGCATTCGACGCCCAAAGCGAGCCCCATCCGGTCCTGAGCCTGTCGAAGGAGAGGCGTGAGCGAGGATTTGGATGAACGAGCCGCACGCGTCAGCACGCGGTGCTGGACACCCGTCGGGCATTTGGCGTTCGACCTACCACGCCCGCGCGAGCCCCACATAGGCGACGAGGCGCAGCACCCTCCCCAACAACCCCACCTCCACGCAACCGGCCTCGAAGCCAGCGAACTGCTCACCCACGAAGCCAACATCGCCACCGCCGAATCAGCAGGCCTGAAACTCATTCGCACGGAAACGAGTTCACCTGCCGAGTGGAACGAATTCGAATCCGCCTTCTTCCGCACCGCCCAGCAGCGCGCCGTCGAATCACCCGACGATCCGAACGCGATCGCCAGGCTCAAACACTGGCAATCCTGGAACGCCGCAATCCACCAGTGGGGCCATGAGACGATGGGTTTCGCGTTCTACATCTTCGAAAAGTAGCAGCGCCGTTCCTCAGCGTGAGCCGCACGCTCGCGCTTGCGCACCAACAAGCATCGCGTTGGGTACCGATTGGTGACGCGCTGGGAGCACATCCCACCGGGTCGGAGGATCGATCGCGCAGAGAATACGTCAAGTAGAGGGACTTGGCATCGAGCGGAGTCAGCGGCCCTGTCCGGGTGCACCCGTCACGCCGGCCTACTGTACACGCTCCACATTCGAAGTCCGACAATCGGACAAGTCCAATCCCTGCACAAAAGCGCGGCCACAGTACTGCTGACTGACGCGTCCGTAGAACACGGCAGCCCCATCACCATCCGCAGTCGTGCTACGCACCTGCACGACCGATCGGTCGAGGTTTACGGAGATTCCCGGGCACGGTCCACCGGACGGAAGACGCACTACGCTAGTGCCCAGAGCACCGAGTAGCACCACCTGCGCGCCCGGCGTGGCGCTCTCCACTGTCAGAACGAGTCTCCCAGGACAGACCCCTTCGGCACCAAGTTCCAGACGACAGCGGTCGGTATCAAACAGATATGCAGAACCAGAATCACCGCCGCGCTGATCCACGAACTCGCTACCAACAACTACCGTGGATTCGCTGATGTCAACACGGGAACCAAAGTAGTCCATCGAGTTTCCGAAGTTCGCCAGGCACTTTCCGATCAGGACGGGTTGAGCCGGCTGCGAGATGTCATACACGTAGGCCGACCCTGAGTCGCGTCCGTAATCGTCATCCTTATATGCTCCGATGACGATTCGATTCCCACTCATTCCCACACTACAGCCGTAAAGCGCCAGACCGGTTGCAAATTCGGGAACGAGTCGCGCCACCTGTGTTCCGCTGGGAATATCAAAGAGATACGCCGCACCGCTACCCTGCCCGTTCCCCAGGTCTTGGAAAGCGCCAATCAACGCCAGCGAACCGTCCAGAGCTACGCTGCGACCAAACTGCGCATCGGGAGCGTTGTTCGAGATACTCCACTTGTCCGTTTCCATCGGATTTCGCGGGTCGGACACATCAAAGACGTAGACCGACCCAGACTGCACTCCACTCTGCAAATCTCGAACCGCCGAGATCAAGGCCACATTACTCTCGATTGCCACGGCAAAGCCGAAAAGGTCTCCCCTCTCCCCATCGTTTGCCTCCAATTTGGCAAGTTGCTCGCCGGTCGTAACATCAAACAAATAGGCTGCCCCCAGTCCACCGTCCTTATCAGGTGCGCCAACAAGAGCGAGCCGACCGCTCACCGCGACGGATTTGCCTAGATCGTCAGTCACGTGAGGATCGAGCGCCTCGAGACGATGCGTTTCGACGGGATTCTCCGAATCGGAGATGTCAAACACAAAGGCAGCGCCATAACGCAGGCCCTGGCCTTCACAGGTCTTGGCCCCGACAACAACGGTGGAGCCGTCAATCGCCACTGCACAACCAAACTGATCGTACGCCTGCGCATTCTCACGGTAGAACTTGGCAATCTGCTGACCAGTACCGGCATCGAATAGATATGCCGTCCCCGATGTGTACCTCTCCGAAATATCGTGAGCGGCACCCACCACTGCAATGCGCCCGCCAATGGCCACCGATGATCCGAACTGGTCATCTGCACGAACATCTGGAGGTAAGAGCTGACGTGTTTCCAGCAGATTGCACTGTGCGCCGACGCTTTGAATCCAATACGGACTTACAATCAAGCACATCGCCACGACCCACGGAATCAGACCACTGCGTTCTCTGATTGACATCGCCCGCTCCTCTTCTAGCTCATCGATCCGGCGTTCGCGTTCAGTTGTCGAGCCAGAGCCCATGGTACAGACGAAGTGAACGCCGACTAGCCATGGACTCGGTACTGATCAGCATTATGCCGCAAGTTTGAAGATGATGCAAGCGCAAATCAGACGGATTTCGCGGAACCTGTTCACATATTTCGAGATCGATCGGAGGTGCAGCGCACCTCTCACGAGGTCAGACTAGCCTCACCGTGCGTGACCAACCCCCGCAATGCCATCCCCCAATGCCCCCCCGGCTCCGCCGCCACCCTCCGCAGACTCGGCCGACGCGCCATCGGCTGCCTCCTCCTCGGCGCCTGCTCACACCCGCTCATCGCGTCACCTTGTCACCCGATCACCTCCGCGGCGTTGCCATGACTGGGTGATGGGATGAATGGGTGAATGGGTGACAAGACCCGACGCCGATCGCCCAACCCGCCGGGCCTGCGCCCTTCGGCTTGGCTCAGGATCTCCGACCCAGCCTTGTCCCGACCTACGACCCAACCCAACTCTTCTTCTCTGCGATCTCCCCGAAAGGGGCCTGAGCGACAAGTCGAATGGCCGCGGTAAGTTCTCTTTCTCCTGCCTTTCCACCCAATCCCACGCCTCTCTTTGTGATTTCTCTGTGTTCTCCGTGACTCCGTGGTGAATCTCTTCCGCCTGCCGCACACACGCGCACCATCCAAACTGCATCCCGTGCGCCGACTTTTTGAAAACGCAGAAAAGTTGAGCAAAACTCAAAATCACCCCCCTCAGAAAAATGAAAATCGACGAAAATTCCTGATTCGTCCCGCACAGAGGCGCTCGTTTGCACGGAAGCGCTCGCAAGCGCACCACCGCGCTCAAAAATCGCGCACAGGAGCGCTCTGGCGCGCATGAAAAGTTCCCAACATGGTGCATCTCCGTGTTGGCACGGGTTTTGTTGAGCACATTTTCTGAAAGCCGCACTGCGACTGCCTGAGGCCCGAAAAAACTTCGCCGTCCCGGCCGCTCGTCTCCCGCCCGACCTGCCCTCACGACCCGCAAATCAACCCGCCCCCGCACACCCGCGCACGCGAATCCCTATAGGTAGACGTGCCTCACTCACCCCAACCAGACCGACGCGCCAGCGAGGACGAACGCCCCATTCGGCGTCGAACTCTTCGCTCGCGCTTCAGTCTGGTTCACCCCCTCACCCTCGCAGATCCTGAGCCCCGCCGGAGGGCCCCACCCCCTCACCCCCCCCAGGCCCGCTCCGCAGTCCCAATGGCCTGATTCCCCCTCCTCTGGACCGGCCCGGGGCCGGGGCTACGATTGCAGTCTCGAAAGATGGGAATGCCCTCCCTGGTGGGAATGCCTCCCCGCACATCAAAGATACGGAGTTGAGTCGGTATGCCGACGATTAATCAATTGGTTCGTAAGCCTCGGGTGTCGCCCAAGCCCAAGTCCAAGGTCAAGGACCTTGCCGCGTGCCCGCAGAAGCGTGGCGTGTGTCTGCAGGTCAAGACCGTGACGCCCAAGAAGCCCAACTCGGCGCTTCGCAAGGTCTGCCGCGTGCGTCTGAGCAACGGCAAGGAAATCACCGCCTACATCGGCGGCGAAGGGCACAACCTGCAGGAGCACTCGATCGTGCTCGTCCGCGGCGGCCGCGTTCGCGACCTGCCCGGCGTTCGCTACCACGTGGTTCGCGGCTCGCTCGACTGCCTCGGCGTCGACGGCCGCAAGCGTGGACGATCGAAGTATGGAACCAAGCGCGGCAAGTAATCGCAGCCGACGCGGCGGGTGGAATCGCCAGTACCTTACCTCGCGCTCAATGTGGGCGCGAGTGCAATCACACGGCAAGTAATCGCATCGAGCCTCGCCAGATCGGTGCGGTGAACAGATGGGCCGATCGGATTCGATCGGCCGGATGAGCCAGACAGGAGTTTCAAATGGCCGGACGCATTACCAAAGCAGACAAGCAACTCAGGCCGGATCCGAAGTTTCAGAACCTGACGCTCGCGCGGTTCATCAACTGCGTGATGAGCGACGGCAAGAAGTCGGTGGCGGAGCGCGTCGTGTATGACGCGTTTGATCGCATCGCCGACCGCCTTGAGAAAGACAAGAACCCGGACATGCCTCGTTCGCCGATCGAAGTGTTCGAGCGAGCGATCAACAACGTCCGCCCGCAGGTCGAAGTGCGTTCCAAGCGCGTCGGCGGAGCGAACTACCAGGTTCCCGTGCAGGTGAATCGCAAGCGTCAGCAGAGCCTTGCGTTCCGCTGGATTCTCGACGCAGCGCGCGGCGAGAAGGGCAAGCCGATGTGCGACCGCCTCGCCCGCGAGTTGTACGACGCCGCCAAGGGCGAAGGCAAGGCGATGACCACGCGTGACAACACGCACCGCATGGCTGATGCGAACAAGGCGTTTGCCCACTTCGCGTTCTAAGCGGCTCCGGCAACGAATGATTGAAACCCATAGCCGCAGGCGAGAGCCTGCGGTTATTCATTGGAGGTTGGTGGCGGTGGGCGGGTCGCTTGCTCGCCGCTCGGGTTGTTTGTACTATGCCTGCGGTGGATGGGTGGGAGTCTCGGATGAGCGCGTGGCGGACCATCCAGTATCTCGGAGTGGCGTTGCTGCTGGCTGCGGCGGTTGACGCCTCTGCGCAGCGGCCGTCATCCACTCAACCGCAGCCCGCGTCTGTGGTGGCGCCGCCCGTGATCGCCCCGGACATGGCGTTGCAACTGGCCATCGGGCAGTTGCGGGAAGAGGGGCAGGCGTTTCGCGGCACCGGCAACCTGCCGCGGCAGCAGCCGGATTTCGCTGACAGCTTCGCGCATCGTGTCCGGGCCGAAGATGTGATTGACGCCATCACTCAGGTGCAGGATCGCGATGATGCCGCCGTGGACGCCTACATTCGCTGGCAACTGCTCAGTTTCAACGTTGATCTGTCGGGCATGGACGACGCCGCGTTTGATCGGCTCATCGCGCACCTGCCGCGACTGGAGCGCTGTCCTTCGGCCAACACCGAGATCCACAAGACGCTGGAGCGGCTGGCGCTGGGAGCTGGTCGCAATGCGGATGTCAAGGCCGAACTCGAGCAGCGGTGGAACGCGGTGCATTTCGAGGACAAGCAGGTTGAGTTGCTCAACCAGCCGGCGCTGAAGTTTCGCGAACTGGTCGCGGACGCGATGCCCGAAACGGGAATGCGGCGAGTGGGCGTGCTGCTGTTTGATCTTCAGGGTCGCATTGCAAGTGCGAGCGACACGCGTGCGGTGAAGACGCGCCTGACCAAGGCGCTGCGCGAACGAATGAATGATGACACCATCTCGCTTGAACAGCGCTGGAGACTGCTCAGGTACCTCGAGGATCTCCCCGGGGATGAGACGCGGATCGTGCGTGATGTTGTCTTCTACGCCACCCAGCCGGCCGACGTGCGGTACAGCACCTACGCCATTCGATCGACTGACGTGAAGAAGTGGACGGCTTACGTGAACCGCCACGAGCCGTGAGCGTTGATCGAGCCCTCTCTGCGAGCCAACAGATGACCTCACCCCGCACCGCCGGCGCTCCTGTCAAGATCGGCATCGTTGGGTTCGGCAAGATGGCTGAATTGTGCCACCTTCCCGCGCTGCGCAAGGCGGGGTGGACGGTCGAGGCCGTGCTCGATGTCACGCCGGCTCGCCGCGCGGCAGCGACGGCGCTCAAGATTCCCCACACGTACGACAGCATGGATGCGTTCCTTGGCGGCGGGATTCGCGCGGCCCTCGTCTCGCCGCATACGAGCGTGCGGCTGGAGGTGGTCGAAGCGCTGGCCGGGCGCGGGATCCCGATGCTTATTGAAAAGCCCCTGGCGATGACGGCGCCCGAGGCGCGAACCATCTGCGAAGTCTGTGAGCGGGCGGGCGTGCTGTGCAGCGTGTTTCACAATCGCCGGTGGGATGCGGACTTTCTGCGCGTCAGTCAGATCGTCGAGAGCGGCTTCATCGGATCGGTGCTGCGCGTGGAGAATCGACTTTTCGAGCGCGAGCCCGCCACTCGCTTTGGCACGCCGGAGTTCAACCAGTCGTGGCGGGTGACGGCCGGCCTGGGCGGCGGTTCGATGCTCGACTGGGGGCCGCATCTGGTGGACCAGGCGCTCACGCTGATGGAAGGTGCCGGTCCGGTTGTCAGCGTGCTCGGCGAAGTGCGGCACGTGCGGCACGGCGACGCTGACGATCACTTCATGATCGACCTGCTGTTTGAGAATGGCGCCCGGGCGCTGGTGGGCAAGAGCGACGTCTGTCCGATCGGGCCCGGCGGCAAGTGGCTTGTCGTTGGTGATCGCGGCTCACTGATCGCGAACTGGGACACGCTGACGGCACGCGACGCGGACGGTGCGGAGAAGACACTGAACACCACCATTGCGCCGGCTGATCTGCACCGCAACTTTCTCGAAGCGGTGCGCGACGGCACGCCGCTGCTGGTCACGGCCCGTCAATCGCTTCGTGTCGTGGAGATTTTTGACGCAGCGCGGACGAGTGCGGCCCAAGGCGAGAGCGTTCGTGTTCGCATCTGAACGGGAGCGTCAGGTGGGTTCGCGGGCGACGATCATGCTGATGAGGCGGTAGACGAGTTTGGCGGCGGCGAATGCGCTGGCGTGGTGGCCGGGCATGGGCAGCAGTTCGACGACGTCAAATGCAGTCACGCGTCGCTTGGCGACGACTCGATTCAGGAATCGATCGACGTCTGACCACGACAGGCCGCCCGGTTCGGGCGTGCCGGTTGCCGGGATGAGGCCGGGATCGAACGCATCGAGGTCGATGGTGATGTAGACATCATCGCTGAGCAGGTCGATGGCGCGGTCCATCCACGAGGTGTCCGGGTTCTGCACGATGTCGTGGGCGAAGAAGACGCGATCGCGATCCATGACTTCGGCTTCGGAGGCGTCGATGGCGCGAATGCCGACCTGGACAACCGGGCACCACTGTTTGGCCCACGCCATGACGCAGGCGTGGCTGTAGGGGCTGCCCTCATACTCCTCTCGTGTGTCGCCGTGGGCATCGATCTGGAGGACCGACAGTCCCTTGACGCGCCGGGCTGCGGCGCGAATGGCGCCAATGGACACGCTGTGTTCGCCCCCGAGCACGATGGGCAACTGCTCGCGATCGAATATCGCGTCCAGCGCTGCTTCGACATGGTCCGCCAGTTCCTTTGGAGATCCCTTCCAGTCAATGGGCGGCAGCGTGGTGATGCCTCGGCGGCACGCTTCGGCGTTGGTCTGTATGTCGTACCACTCGACGATGGCCGACGCGTCGATGATCGCTTCGGGCCCCTTGTCCGAGCCTTTCTTCCAACTGCTCGTTTCGTCGTAGGGCACGGGAAGGACGGCAAAGCGTGAGTCGCGCGGGTCGCGCATCTCGGGCGGCAGGTCGAGAAACCCCGGATTGCGCGGCTGGTGGTGATAGGACATCGTCTCTCTCAGATGGCGTGATCGAAAAGCGTGATCGTCGGGATACGTCAGTCGCGGTGCTTTGTTCGATCGGAACCGCCGGGTTCAAGATAGGTGTAGCTCTCGAGGCCATCCTTGTAGAACCGCAGCAGGAGTTGACTCTCGCGCACGTTGAATCGTTTGCTCTTGACGGCCTGTTCGCAATCGCGTCGGAGGTTCTGCTCGAGTTTCTCGACGTCGAACTGCACGTAGCCGAGCACGGCCCGAACCTTGTCGCCCTGGATGAGTTCGTCGATGGACCAGTCGCCTTCTTCGTCCATGCTGATGTGAACGACGTGGGTGTCGCCGAAGAGGTTGTGCAGGTCGCCAAGTGTTTCCTGGTAGGCGCCGACGAGAAACGCGCCGAGGTGGTATTCCTCGCCAACAGCGACTTCGTGCAGCCCCAGTGTTTTGCGAATGTCGCGGCGATCGACGAAGCGGTCAATCTTGCCGTCGCTGTCGCAAGTGATGTCGGCGAGCACGCCCTGGCGCGTCGGCCGCTCGTTGAGGCGCTGGAGGGGCATGACGGGGAAGATCTGGTCCACGGCCCAGGAGTCGGGCAGCGACTGGAAGAGTGAGAAGTTGCAGAAGTAGGTGTCGCTGAGGATGACTTCGAGGTCTTCGAACTCTTCGGGAACGGAGTCGAGGCCGCGGCAGATATCGCGGACTTTGGCGCAGACGCCCCAGAAGAGTCGCTCGGCCATGCCGCGCATCTGCAGGGTCATGTAGCCGAGGTTGAAGAGGTTCATCGCCTCGTCGCGCGCCTGGATGGCGTCGTGGTAGGCTTCGACGAGCCGGCGCGGGCCGACGCTGTTGTAGGCGTCGAAGAGGTCGTAGATCGGCTGGGGGATTTCCGCTTCCGGCGCGCCTGCTTCATCCATCGATTGCGGAATGGGGAACCGATCCAGACCGCTGCTGCCGAGCACATTGAAAACGAGAATGCTGTGGAACGCGACCATTGCGCGGCCGCATTCGGTCACGATGGTGGGGTGTTCGACTTCATGGTCTTCGCAGACGGTCTTGATGCGATAGACGACGTCGCTGGCGTACTCGACGAGGGTGTAGTTCATCGACGATTCGAAGTTGGTCTGCGAGCCGTCGTAGTCGACGCCCATGCCGCCGCCGACGTCGATGTGTTTGAGTCCGGCTCCGAGCTTGACGAGTTCGACGTAGACGTGGGCGAGTTCGTTGACCGCTGTTTTCACGTGGCGGATGTCGTAGATCTGGCTGCCGATGTGGCAATGGAGCAGTTGCAGGCAGTCGAGCATGTCGTTTTCTTTGAGGAACTCGACCATGCGGAGGATTTCGCTGACGAACAGGCCGAA
Source organism: Planctomycetaceae bacterium (assembly GCA_040255465.1). Lineage (GTDB taxonomy): Bacteria > Planctomycetota > Phycisphaerae > Phycisphaerales > UBA5793 > UBA5793. The sequence continues at coordinate 826,615 of JBDZVA010000003.1, read as the reverse complement.
CTTCGAGCGAGCGCCGGCGGAGGTCTTCCATCGCCCGACGCCCTGGGAGGCGAGTTTGACGCGCACGCCGATGCGGGGCCGCACGTCGTACTTCTTGGCATACTTGGCGATGAGCAGCAGTTCGTGGAAACTCTCGACGACGGGGATGATGTTGCGGCCGAGTTTGGTCGCGAGGATGACGGCTTCGATGTACTTATCGTCCTTGAAGCCATTGCAGACGATGAGCCGGCCGTTGGCGTCGGGGGTCATGCCGAGGACGGCAAGGAGTTCGGGCTTGGAGCCGACTTCGAGGCCGAAGTCGAACTCTTTGCCGAAGCGGTAGACCTCTTCGACGACGAGGCGCTGCTGGTTGACCTTGATGGGATAGACGGAGCAGTAGGCGCCGCGGTACTCGTTCTCGGTCATGGCGGTGCGGAAGGCGCCGGCGATGTCCTGCATGCGGGACTGGAGAATGCCGCTGAAGCGAAGCAGCACGGGGGAGTGGATGTCGCGCTCCTTGAGCCCCTCCATGACCTCGGTGAGGTCGATCTCGGCTGAGGCGTCGCGCGTGGGGCGGACGACGACGTGGCCGGCATCGTTGATGCTGAAATAGCCCTTACCCCACGCCTCGATGTCGTAGAGATCGATGGCGTCGTCAATGGTCCACGCGGGGTCGAGAACCCCGCGTCCGGGCTTTGAGATCGTGGTCATAGGGGGATTGTAGTCGAGTGTCCGAGGATGTTGTTCAGTTCCGCAGCGACTTGCGCCGCGCCAGCCCGGGCCCGGCTAGTTTCCGACATGGATGACGCGAGGTGTGGGGTCAGCCAGAGCGAGCAGGACATCCGTTGCCAGCGGCTCCAGATCCTGCAGCCGACTCGATTTGGCACGGAGTACGACGATGACCATCGGGGGTGATTCCGCCTGCGGCTGGGCGACGAGATGCTGGTCAATGGTGATGAACGCGTCGAACCCCGCCCGGCTGGCCAGCGCGAGGAGGGCTCCGTTTTGGGCGCCGCTCCAGCCTTGCTCTGGCACGGTTGTGACATCGTGGCCGACGAGAGTGGCGGCCAGTCGCCTGGGTAGGCATTCATCAAGCAGCACTTGCATCGCGGATCAACATCTGCTTGGCCAGTTCGAGAGCGGCGACGGCTTGCTCGCGGGTGACGGAAGGGAAGTCGGCCAGGAAGTCCCCCAGTGAATCGCCCTGCTCAAGACAGTCCATGAGCGTCTGGACCGGTACACGCGTGCCGACGAAGACGGGCGCTCCGCCGAGAATCTGGGGATCGCGATGAAAGACGGCGTTTGACATGCTCAGATGATGATAGACGTGACGCAGCCCGGCGAACCGACACCGCCGCACCTTGAGCCTCCCACATCTTGGAATAGACTTGGCCCATGGGGTTGCCGTTTCCTATCGACCTGTACGACTCGATCAGCAATGAGATCTGTCATGTGGGCGAGCGGATGTGGAGGCAGGGGTTCTGTGCGGGCAGCGACGGCAACATTTCCGCCCGACTTGATGATGACCTGATCATCATCACCCCCAGCGGTGTGAGCAAGGGCGGCATGCGGCCGGACACCATGTGCGTCGTCCGCGTTGATGATGGTGAGCACATCCACGGCCCCGGCCCCAGCAGTGAGCGGGCGGTGCATCTGGCGGTCTACCAGCAGCGTCATGATGTCGAGGCGGTGATCCACTCCCACGCCCCCAAGAGCACGGCGTGGGCCTGCACGGGACTGCCGCTGCCGGATGCGGTGCACCCTGAAGCCGAGTTGCTGCTCGGGCGGATTCCGGTGGTGCCCTATGTGACGCCGGGTACGGGCCTGCTTGCCGACGCGACTGCCAAGGCGCTGACTCCCAACACGGCCGCGATGCTGCTGGGCAGCCACGGTACGGTCACGCTGGGTGACTCGCTTGAGGGCGCGCTGGCCCGGCTGGAGATGCTCGAAGCGTACTGCCGGCTGGTCATCGAACTTCGCCTGATTGGCCAGACCCGGCGGCTGACGGATGCCGAGATGACGGACCTGCTGAATGTCAAGCGGGACATGTGGGGGTTGCCGGACGATCGGTATTGAGTGGGCTCGGGGCTGAGAATTCCCGGGGCCTGGGGCGCGTCCAATCCTGTACAATCAACGGCGTGATCAGGTGGGTTGCCAGGATCGTTCTGTTTCTGGTGCTCGGCGCGGCTGTGAGTGTGGCCGTGGCGTGGGGCTGCGCCATCGCGCGGGGTGACCCCTTCGCCGACGCGCGATACATGCGGTATCAGGGGCAAGGCTATCGCACGCGCCTCTCCGCGGCGACGGGTTTTGGATGCGCGTATGTCGAGGAGTACCCGCCATTCGAACGCGGGACGTTGCCCTTCGTACCGACTAAGCTCCCGCTGTACAGTGGGCGCGCTTGGTGGACAACCGATGCACTGCCCGCTGCGGACTCGACGGGCAACGTTGGGTGCGGCTGGCCGACGCTGGCGTTGTCAGCGCGAGTCCGTCCGACACCTGCGTCGGTGATTGCACGCGAGCGATCGATTGTCATCAAGGGTGGATTCGTACTTGGGAACAAGGCACTGAATCCTCCGCGTGACGAGACGCTGCCGATCATTCTTCCCTACCGGCCGATCTGGCCCGGCTTCATCGTCAACACCGGCGCGTACGGGGGTCTGCTGCTCGCGATCTTCGTCGTCCCGGGCCTGATTCGAAGATGGGTTCGCCGGCGGCGCGGGCAATGCCCGGCTTGCGGCTATCCGCGCGGCGTTTCGGCGGTTTGCAGCGAGTGTGGTGCGGTGCTGCCCGTGTCCCCCGGCAGAGCCGGGGGCTGAGGGATCGATCGGCAGGCAGCAGAACCAAAAACGACCCCAACCCAACCAAACGGGTCCGCCACGCGTATTGTTCATGGACCGGCTCGCCCCGTCCGACCTCGGGCCCGGCCCGCAAGCAGCCGCCCGGTCGACTCTTTGCAGACCCCAAACGCCTCTTGAGAGGGGGTGATCGGCGATGGCCACGAGTTTCAGTGCCCTGTGCTCCGACTTTTATATCAATCAGAAGCTGGCGCTGAAGATGGACCTGCCGACCGGCCGGGAGACCGTGCTGGACCTCTTCGACCGCATCCGCAAGTTCCGGCCGTCGATGAACCGGTTTCGCCGCTTCGAGGGCGAGCTGGCTCTCGAGTCGACCCCTGCCGACGGGCAGTACGACTGGGTGGCTCTGCGTCAGACGGCGGCCCGCAGCGGCACCGTCAACCCCGACAGCCTCGCGGATGCGTACCAGTTGCATCGCATGCTGCTGGAGGTGGCGCCGTTTTACCTGAGCATCAGCCCGCTCGATGTGGATTACCTCGAACTCATGTTCGGCTTTGATCTTGAAGCCTCGGGCAACCACGATGACATCGTCTTTGATGCGCTGCTGGCCGAGACGCCGCTGGGGCGGGTGGTCGATGCGGATCGGCTGATCGCGCTGGATGTGCAGCCGTTCTTTACGTTCGCGCTGGATCCGGATCGCAAGGTGCAGGTGAACTTCGAAGTCAAGACGCGCAGCGGCGAGATGGAGCCGAGCGATGATGCGCCGCCGCCGAGCGAATCGGGCGGCAGCGACGAACCGATCAGCGTGTTCCTGAGTCTGCGCCGGCTGGGCCCGATCGACAACATCGAGGAGCTGCCGACGATCTTCGAGTCGCTCACGGCGGCCGCCGAAGAACTGGCCAACGATCGCGTGATCCCGCACCTGATCATGCCCATCAGCAAGGCGATCAGTTCGCGGAGCCGGTGAGCGTGCTGTTTGGTCGTGACATGCCGGGCAAGGCGCAGCGAGCCCAATGGGGGCGCGAGTTCGTCGAAGCGCGCAGCCCGTACGCGCTGGTGGCGGGGATGCTTGGCCTGGCGGCGCCGATTGACGGGCTCATCTTTGTGCCGCTGTCGGTGGCTGCGATTGTGGTTGCGGTGCTGGGCTGGCGACACATTGACCGGAATCCAGGGTTGCTCGGCAAGCGGTTGTGCGTGCTTGGCGCGGTCGGCGGGGTGATCGGTTGCGCGCTGTTTGTGGGGTTGCGGGTTTGGGATGGGTGACTCGACGCAATGGATCATGGAACGCAGGCCAACGCGAGGAATCTGTCCGGACTACTGTGGCATCGGCGGGGCCCTGAAGACCGATGCCGCAGCGAGTTGTTGCGCTAGCGATTTTTGCGTGGGCTTGTCCTGAGGCCAGCCTGTAATATGTGCGTGTTCCATATTCTCGTCAAGCGGGAACGCCTCAACTCTGAGTCCAGTGCCGACCACTCGGCTGGTTGCCACGTCGGCACGGCCATGTAGTGATCTCTTCGTCTGGCTGGCGATCAACCGGCCTCGATCCCAAATCTCTCCCACTCCCAATTTGGCATGTCGAGTAACGGACAAGTTGAGGTCGGGCGGCGGCAGAAACACGTCCGGCTTTACCGTGAGATCCTCACGAATCGATCGGCGATGGAAGACAAATCGTGCGAGCAGCTCTGCATCGGGGATTGGTTGGTTGACGGCATCGCTCACCGTCGCACAACTCGTTGGATCAATTCTGCGATATCTTCGGGACAATCGCCCAGGAAAGGAACGGTGCCGAAGTGGCGGCTTGAACCGATCAGCGCAGCATAATGAAGTTCACCTTGGGCTGATACGCTCACGGAAAGCGTCCGTTTTGGCGACACGTACCACTCCACGGTGATCTGTCCATCCGGCTCCGCGCCCAGCGTTGGTCGTGACGCGGCTTCAGGCAGCGAACGCAGGAACCGACTCGCCTCGTCAACCGTGGCGGATGCGACCGCAGAGGCGCCGTAGCCGTCCCATCCTGGAGTAGCGCACTCTTGAGCGAGGTCGCTCAACTCATCGAACAGGTCGGCGCGACCGAGCGTTCGAGTCACGCGGACAGACTGCCAATTCTCTTCCATCGCTCTGTGAATGAACTGGGACTCCCGGCTTACCGGAGGTGTCGCGGCGCTCGAAAGTAACGCGGAACACGTGAGAGTAGCCGCCATGGAACCTCTCATTGACACTTCTCCAGAGCGAGTGGCTCGACATTCTCAAAAAAGATTCGGTTCTTGAGTACATGTAGATCCGAGAGCCGCTGCTCGATGATAGTTCGATCGGATGGTAACGGCTGGGGGCTGAAGACGTCGATGTCGAGCAGGAGGGCGGCCTGATTTGGCTGCGTCGGACCGCCCGGCTGGATGGTTCGCATAAGAGTCGCGGCGTAGGGATAGCCAGGCACGGCTAATTCGTCCCGATAGAGAAAGCCGGATCTGGGTAACTTGCCCTCGGGCGCCGGCACCCCTTTGAGGTAGTCGCCGGGATTGAGGCTAATCAGCGGCACGTCGAAGCGATTGATGAATCGGACGCCAAGTCTCGCAATCTCGCTTGAGCCGGTCATTTTCTTGTGCACATCCCAGAGTCGCAATGCTTCAGTTCGGAAAGTCTCCCAGTTCTCGTATGGTCTCAGGCGGCTGAACGAAAAAAAATCTCTCGTAAACATGCCGACCTGCAATCGATCCGCTGACTCGACGCGCAGCCCGATCCAGAGATGCTCCGCACTCTGCAGCGACGCCGATGAATCTTCGCCCGATGCAGGATTCGCTAGGGCCAAGGAGACACTTCCTCGGCTGATGTCATTCGTGTTTGGGTATTCGGGAAGGGCCGCCAGAAGATCTTTCTTGAATTCGTTCCGGGCTGTCATCTGCTCGGCCCGAACGCGGAACTCGATCACCGCCTCGACTATCGGCGCGTGCGGCAGATGAGGAAAGGATTCCGACAGATCAATGATGGTTGAAGGGTTTTCTGACATGCTTGCCATGCTCTATGCTACAATCACAGTCTCTCAGATTCTGCATCAGTCTCATGACTTACTGCGCGTCAATCCCTTCGGCCCCAGCGTCACAATCGTGAACGGCCCCGCCTTGTGGCTGGCAAGATACGCGTTCACATCGTCGAGCGTCACGGCGTCGATCTGGTCGCGGACTTCGTCGAGGGTGCGAGCTGAGCCGCGGTTGTAGAGGTCGTGGGCGAGCGAGGAGGCGCGGGCGTTGGTCGATTCGCCCTGCATGACGAGGCGCGACTTGAGGCCGACGACGGCGCGGCTGAACTCTGATTCCTCAACCCCCTGATGGACGCGCTCGAGTTCGGCGAGCAGAACATCGAGCGTTTCCTGGGCTCGCTCGGCGGTGGTGCCGGAGTAGGCGAAGAGCGCGCCGAAGTCGCGGCCGGCTGCATAGGACGCGTGCACGGTGTAGCACAGCGAGCGTTTCTCGCGCACCTCGGTGAAGAGGCGGCCGCTCATGCCGCCGCTGAGGACGGCTGTGGCGATGCGCTGCTTCATGTTGTCGGCATCCGGCTCGGGCGGCGCGGGGGAGACGACGGCGATGTGCACCTGCCCGATGGTTTCGGGCTCGTGATGCATGCCGGGCTCGGGCCACGCCTGCGCCCTGGCTTCGGTGGTCTGCCCGCGCCATCCGCTCAGCAGTTCATCGAGTTGTTTCGCGACGGCTGCGCCGTCGACGTTGCCGGCGAGGGCGAGGATCGATCCGCCGGGCCGGGCCCATTGCGTCCACACCTTTCGCGCCTGGTCGGGGGTGAGTGCCTTGACGTCGTCGGCTTCGCCGTAGCCGGAGCGGCCGAACGGTTCTGGGAAGAAGACTTTGCGGGCGGTGAGCATCGCCCGCTGCTGGTGCTCATCGCGCAGGCCCTCGATGGATTGAAGGGTGAGATCGCGCACGGGTTCGAATGATGCATCTTCAAAGCGCGGGGCGGTCACGACTGATGCGAGAATCGGCAGAGCTTCGACGAGGCGGTCGCCGATGAGCGTGGCGGAGATGGAGAGGTGCCGGGCGCCGACGTGGCTGGAGCGCTGGATGCCGCAGCGGTCGAGGGCGTTCGACAGGCCGCGCGAATCGAGTTCGCCGGCGCCGCGCCAGAGCCACTCGGCGAGGATGGTGCTCGCGCCGATCTGGCCGGCGGGGTCGGAGGCGCTGCCCAGCGGCAGCAGCCAGGTGAGTGCGGCGGAGGCGGCGGTGTCGTGTCGCTCGACGAGCAGCGGCATGCCGCAGGCGAGGTCAAATCGTTCGATTCGTGGCATGGGATCAGGGCCTCTGTGGTGGTCAGCGGCGATTCTAGCCGATGGGACTGCTGTGACGGTCCGCAGGCGGTTATCGCAGGGCGATGCTATGATGTGCCCCCGGTCAGTCGACCGGGTTGGTCGATCTTCGTTGCAGTTCATCGCGGTGGCATGGCTATGAAAAAAGCACGAAACGCAAGGTCCGCCGCCCTCGTCGCCGCGCTGGCGCTGGGCTCGGCGCTGCTCGGCTTGCTGGCGGGCTGCGAGACGGCCACGCAGGACTTCGGCGAGGTCTTCAAGTTCAACACGCCCTCGCCCACGCAGGCGTCTGCCTGGATGTTTCACCGCGACGCAGAGAAGCGCCGGCTGGGCATCACGCTCATCAGCAACGCACCCTTTGGCGGCGAAGAGCCGTACATGAAGGTCTATCGCGAAGCGATTGCCGACGCGGACCCGATGGTCCGTGCCGCGAGTGCCCACGCGCTGGGACTGCACGGCCAGCCAGAGGACGCGCCGCTGCTGGCCAAGGCGCTTGCGGACGGCTCGCAACTCGTCCGCTGGGAGTCGGCCAAGGGACTGCAGCGCATCTACAACGACACGGTGATCGCGCCGCTCATCGAAGCGATGGTCAATGATGCCGATGTCGACGTGCGGATGGCGGCTGCGACGGCGCTGGGTCAATACAAGGAGCGCCGGGTGATCGAGGCGCTCATTCGCGGCCTGGATGATCGCTCGCTGGGCGTTGCGTTTCATGCTCATCGTTCGCTGCGCATCCTGACGGGTGAGAACTTCGGCACCAGTCCCGCGGCGTGGCTCGACTGGAGCCGCAACGTCGCGGAGCCCTTTGCGAAGGGCCGCGTCTACACGTATCCCGTCTACAACCGCGACAAGACGCTACTCGAGACGATCACGCCATTCGGCCGGCCGGTGTTTGAAGAGCCGGGCGTGCCGGTGGGCTATCCGGATGCGGCGTCGGCGACCCCCAGCACCTCGCCGGGGGGTTGAAGAGGCATGCGCGCTCTCGTGTTTGATGGGAAGTCACTTTCACTCGATGCCCGCCGCGCCGAGCCGACGCCGGCCGAGGGCGAGGCTGTCATCCGGCCGCTCAAAGTCGGCGTGTGTTCGACTGATCTGGAGATTTGCCGCGGCTACATGGGCTTTGTCGGCGTGCTCGGGCACGAGTTTGTCGGCGTGGTTGAATCGATCGACGGCCCCGATACGCGGCGGCTGGTCGGCAAGCGCGTGGTGGGGGGGATCAATGCGGTGTGCCTCCAGTGCGACATGTGTCGCGCGGGGTTGAGCACGCATTGCCGCAACCGCACCGTGCTGGGGATTCTCAATCGCGATGGTTGTTTCGCGGATCGGTTCGTGCTGCCGGCAATCAATCTTGTGGAAGTGCCCGATTCGATCGACAACGACACGGCCGTGTTCGCCGAACCGCTTGCGGCGGCGCTGCACGCGGCGCGGCAGTTGCACGTCGAGGGTAAGCCGTACATCACGGTGCTTGGCGACGGGCGGCTGGGTTTGCTGTGCGTACAGGTGATGGCGCAACTCAACGCGTCGGTGCGATTGATCGGCAAGCACCCGGACAAGATGAATCTGTGCACAAAGTGGGGCATCAAGCATCGGCACGTGAATGAGATCGGTCGGCGGGCGGATCAGGATGTGGTGGTGGACTGCACGGGCTCGGCGGAGGGGTTGGAACTGGCGCTGCAACTCGTGCGGCCTCGCGGCAAGGTGCTGCTGAAGACGACGGTGGCGCCGGTCGAGCGGAAGATGGATCTGTCGCCGATTGTGATCAATGAGATCGACGTGATCGGCAGCCGGTGCGGCTCGATTCCGGACGCAGTCAATGCACTGGCTCGCAAGCAGGTCGATGTGGCGAGTCTGATTTCGCGGCGATTCAAGCTGGACGACGGCGTCAAGGCGATGCAGACGGCGGCGCAGCCGGGGGTGATTAAGGTTTTGATGGATGTAAGTTGAAGAGAACCGATGCTGTTTTCCCAATAAGTGGAGCAGGATTGACGCACGGAAAGGAGCGATCGCAATGCTGAAGGGGCGGTTCTTGTATTTCGGCGCGGTTCACATCCTGGCCATTCTCGGTGTCGTGCAGGTCATCGGGCTTCTAGCCGGTCTCAATGCTGGCCAACCGTCACGGATTGATGTCCGAGTGCAGGGCGTGATCGCGCCGGATGAGCTTCCGCCACTCCCTCGCGGCGAACATAAGTCGGAATGGCGGGCTGAGCGGGCGTTTATCGATGGTCAACCAGTGGCGCGCTTCTGGTTCAGGAACGGTCAATTGAATTCAATGGAGTTCTGTCCTCCGGGTGGTCTCACGTTGCGCAGTCTCACGCGCAATGGGGCCGACTTCGCGGACTCCGGTGCTTCGGGAGCACACTGGTCGAGTTCGACTGATACCGTTCGAGATGGCGAGAATCCGTGGTCCAGTTTTCCAACGCTGAGCATCAGTGACAAAGCAGGGCTGGGTGTACCGAGCCTGGCGATTATCTGGGATGGCACCTCGGTGAAGCGATCATTGCGCGGCCAGGAGTTGTGGGATGAGTTGGCAGGGCTGTCGAATGCAGGCGAGCTTCCGGACGGCGACGCAGGGGAGGGCACTCCGGATCATTGACGGCGATATTGTGGAACGTCGGCTGCGCAACGGATTGTGGCCCATTTGGTTGTATGGGCAGAACCGGCCGTGCTTTCGCCCCGAAGGGGCGCTCGAATGTAGCCATGGGTGGAGCGAGGCTCGGCGAGCGGAACCCATTGAATGGGGACCGCTCGGCCTCAATGAGGGGCAAGGGAGCGAATGAGTCGCTGGCTGTATACATTTGGCGTTGCCGCGGACCCACTGCTTTCGCACATTCGATCACTGGTCGAGGATGCGAAACGGGAGAACGCACCGATTGATCTTGTCAGCATCGAGCGGATACTGCTTGCGGGAGCGGAGTCCCCCAGCCCTACAGTTGCGTTCTATCGCGTTCTTCTAGACGGTTGGCACGCCACGCACACCGCGATTACTCAATACGGTCTCACGGCGGATACCTCTATCCTGCACCTGCTCCAGCATCTCGAAGAGCATGGCGTCGTCTGGATCAGAGATGAGGCTGTGATGTCGGCGGCGAGTGCAATCAATTTGCATTCCTGTCAAAACGAACCCGGTTACTACGCGATTCTCGCATTTGTCGCCGCAATCGTGGACTGCTCGCGATTCGCCGCAGCAACCGATCGACCTGGCGTCGTCATCTGTCGATGCCTCGGCGCCAGCTGCGACGACGCGCATTTTCGATCGTCGTCTTCCCGGTAATCGGGATGTCTTCGCCCCGAAGGGGCGCTTGAATGTAGCCACGGGTGGAGCGAGGCTCGGCGAGCGGAACCCGTGGTGAAGGTTCGTGGTGATGAGTCTTCGCCCCGAGGGGGCGTGCGGGACGATCGTTTGCGACTGAGTCAATCGATTACGTAACGGTCGTCGTACTCGATCTCGTGCGCTTTGAGCAGACGAATCAGTTCAGTTGCGAAGTCTTCGCGCGCATGATGCGCCGGCTGGCGCTGGATGTAGGTTTTGACCGCCTGCTCCTGCGACTTGCTCACAGAAAAGACGGAGTAGCCCTCCTGCCACGCAAATGATTTGAGATCCGGGCGGGTTTCGTGAATCCAGCGGGATGATCGCGTTTTGATGTTGCGGAGCAGGTTGGAGATTGAGCCATCGGGCCGCCAGCGAACGAGGAGGTGGACGTGATCTTCGACGCCGCCGATCTCGTATGCCGTTCCTTTTTCGGATCGAACGATGCCGCCGAGATACGCGTGGAGTTGCGGAGCGAGTTCTGTGTTGATCCAGCGCTGGCGGCGCTTCGTGGAGAAGACGATGTGCAGCAGCAGTTGTGAATAGGTGCCGGGCATGTGGGATTGTTGACGTTTTTGAGAGTATGTTCCCTTCGCGGGCCCCTTCGGGGCGGGGAGGGGGAGTTGTGCGTCGCTCTCCACGGGTTGCGCTTGCGGGGCTTCGCCCGCGCTTTGCTGCACCCGTGACTACATTCGCAGGCCCCTTCGGGTCGGGGAGAGTGAGAGGCGCATCGCTTCCACGGGTTGCGCTTGCGGGGCTGCGCCCGCGCTTTGCTGCACCCGTGACTACATTCGCGGGCCCCTTCGGGGCGAAAGCCAGACTCGGGCATCACGAGCGATGCGGTGAATCGCTCGCGGTCAGTTCGTCAGCGTCACCACGCCGCTGAAGACGAGGCCGCCGAAGACAGCAGCGAGGATGAGGCGGTAGATGCCGAAGGCGGTCAGGCCGTGTTTGTTGAGGAACGCGACGAGCCACTTGACGGCAAGCGCCGCAGAGATCGTGGCGACGAGGATGCCGATGACCATGGGGGTGACGCCGAGTGTGGCGAGTTGCTCGTGGTTCTTGAGGGCCTTGTAGCAGCAGGCGCCGCCGAGCGTGGGCAGGCCGAGGAGAAAGCTGAACTCGGCGGCGTGTTTGGGTTTGAGGCCGAGCATCATACCGCCGGCGATCGTCATCATGGATCGACTTGTGCCCGGCCACATGGCGACGCACTGGAACAAACCGATGGCGAGCGCCTGCATGATGGTCAGGCTCTCGATCGTGCCAGGCGCACCTGGCGTCTCCAATTCGTCTGTTGGACAGGCCGTTACTGGATTCCCGCCTGCGCGGGAATGACGGCGCTTGTACCAGATGTCAATTCCGATCATCCACACGCCGCCCAGCGCCAATGCTGCGACGACGGGGACTGGCGAGAAGAGGTACTTGTCGATGATGTCGTCGAGTTTCACGCCAAGCACTGCCGCGGGGAGAAACGCGACGATGATGTTGATCGCCAGTTTCAAACCTGCTGCGTTCTGTCCGATCAGTCCCTTGAGCATCTGCAGCACGCGCGGCCAGTAGAGGCCGAGCACGGCAAGAATCGCGCCGCCCTGGATGACGATGTTGAAGACGTCAACGCTTTCTTTGACCTCTGGCGAATCGAGGCCGAGCAACCACGAGGTGAGAATCAAATGTCCCGTCGAAGAGATGGGCAGGTATTCCGTGATGCCTTCGACAAGACCGAGGATCGCCGCCTGGAGTGGAGTCATGGGACACCTGGGGAGGGGCTAGGCACCAGGCACCGGGCACTGGGCAGGAAGGGAAAAGCGAATCCATCAGCCCCCGGATCAGCCGGGGGATCGGGAATCAAAGCGTCAAGAAAAATGCACGCAACCAATTCTATCGGCCGGTTCGTTCGATCGGCTTGCGATTGCGTGGCCGGCGGTGCCGAGTGGACGTCTCCTGGCTGCGGTCAGGATTCCTTTGCGCAGGTGATCATCGTGCCAATGGCCCGGCCCTCGACGGCGGCCTTGATGTTGCCGCGCACCTTGAAGTCGAACACGACGATTGGCAGATGCTGTTCCATGCACATCGACAGCGCGGTGAGGTCCATGATCTTCAGTTGGGCCTTGATCGCCTCTTCGAAGGTCAGCTTCTCGTAGCGCTTGGCCTTGGGGTCGTTCTTGGGGTCTGAGGAGTAAACGCCATCGACCTTGGTGGCTTTGAGGATGATGTCGCAGCTGAGTTCGGTGGCGCGCAGGGCTGCGGCGGTGTCGGTGGTGCAGAAGGGGTTGCCCGTTCCGCCGCCGAGGATGATGACGCGGCCTTTTTCCATGTGCCGCAGAGCGCGGCCGCGGATAAAGGGCTCGGCGACGGAGGTGATGTTGAGGGCCGAAAGGAGCCGCGCGGGCTGGCCGAGCGTGTCGAGTGTCTCTTTGAGTGCGATGCCGTTGATGATGGTGCCGAGCATTCCCATGTAGTCGGCGCTGGCCTGGGCGATGAGCCCCGCCTTGGCCAGGGCGGCTCCGCGGACGATATTGCCCCCGCCGACGACCACGGCCAGCGCGGTGCCGGTCTCAACGGCGGCGATGATCTCGTGGGCCAGCAGATTGAGGGCCTCCGGGTCGATTCCCAGCGACCCGGTCTGGGCGAGGCTCTCGCCGGAGACTTTCAGCAGAACTTTCCGATAGCGGCACGACTCGGGCATGAGGATTCCTGTTCAGAGGTGAAGAGCATTGGAGTCGCAGGCGGGGGGGTGGTCAAGTACGCCAGAGCCCCGATTGCGAGGATATGCCTGTCCTATAATCGTTTCGTGATTGCCAGGACCGGACCGCGCATCCGATAGGACGAATCGCACGACTGTTTTTCTCGGTCGCAACCGCCAGGGGGTTGCAGCCGAACAGACCGATGCGGCCAGGATGCTGCCGGGACCGCACGGCCCGGCTCGACACCGCGTTAACGGGAACGGCTCGAAGGATTGACGCACGGGACCCCCGCAACCCAAACCGCCGGCAGGATCAGGCATGAACCACCAGCCGACCACCAACCTGAACGAACCCAAACCTGAAGAGCCTTCGGTCTACGAAGTGGTGGCTGAGGAATCGCGTCACACTTCGCAGTATCGCAAGCCGGAGAAGGTGATTGGTCCAGCGGTGTCCGTGTTCCTCCACGCCCTGTTTCTGCTGATCGCGGCGATCCTGGTGATCAACCCGCCGGTGCGGGGCGACGGGAGTGACGTGCAGATCGAGTTTGCGACCCTGGCGGACGAGGAATTGACCAAACTTGATGAGCAGACGTCGGACACCATTCCGACTCCGATGGATCCGAGTTTGACGGTTGCGGCAGAGTCGCCTGCTGATCTCTTCAAGGCTGATCCGGCCAGCGTGGCGGTGGATCTTGCTGATCCCGGCGCCATCGACACGCTCGGCGGCGCGGGCGAGGAGTTCAGCCCGGGCCAAATGCTGGGCGGGGGCGGCGCGGGAACAAGTTTCTTCGGGATCGAGGCGCGCGGCACGCGGTTCGTTTACATCGTGGACGTGTCCGGCTCCATGGCCGAGGCCGATCGCATCGGCACGCTGCGCCGCAATCTTGTCGAGTCCATTAGCATTCTTCCGGAGCACGCGTCGTTTCTGATCATCGCCTACAGCGACAACGCCTTTGCCATGAACGACCAGTATCGCTGGTACAAAGCCGATGATGCGGCGAAGTTCAAGGTGCGCGCGTGGATCAACCGCCTCGTCTCAGCCGGCGGAACGGAGCCGGCGCCGGCGTTCGAAGAAGCATTCAAGCTCAAGCCTCGTCCCGATGTCATCTACTTCATGACGGACGGTCAGCAGACGGACGTCTTGCCTTCGTTCATCCGAGCGCTCAATACGCGCGGTCGCCGGACGAAGATCAACACCATCGTGTTCGGTGCGCGCGGCGGCGAGGAGATCATGCGCCGCATCGCCAAGGAGTCGGGCGGTGAGTATCGCTACGTGCCTGACAACGGAGTTCCCGGCGGCGGTGGCGGGGGGCAACCGTGAGGCTGAGGCGCTTTCGCTCCTATTGCGATTTCCGGCTGTGCTGCGCCTTGCCTGGGCTGTTTCTCATGTTGATTGTCGCACCGGCCGCCCGTGCCGATCGTCTGTTCGAGCGCGGCACCTCGTCGCCGCTTGAGGGTCGGGCGCTGGAAGTGGATGATGCCGGAGTGCGGTTCCGCGTGTCGCGGGGCAACGAGAACACTGATGTGCTCGTCACTTGGGATCGCGTGCGCTACCTCGAGACGGATCGCGAGGGTTTTGCAGAGACGTTCAGTACGATGCAGGATTTCAGCCAGCAGCTGTGGCGCGCTCGATCGCGGGTGGAGCGGCAGGATTATGCGGCGGCCGAACCGATTCTCGACCCGATGTTCGCCGAGATGATGAACCGCACGGATCCGACGGCGTTGATCGTCGCCGAAGGGTTGCTGCGCTGTCGTCTGGCGCGCGGGGCGCGGGCGGCGGCGGTGATCCCGTGGCTGGAGATGCACCGGCTGCTCGACAGTGGCCTGAAGCGCACGGCGTATCTTGGCATGCAGCCGATTGTCGATCCGCAGAGCGGCGTGTGCCCGCAACTGCCGCCGATCTGGACGCGAACCGTGGGCGTCGAGCAGCTGCTGGCCGACCTGGGTCACTATGTGCCGGATTCTCCGACGACGGAGCGTATCGCCGCGCTCTACGGCCGCGCCGCGCAACTCGCGCTGGGACTGCGCGTGCAGGATCCCGCGTTGTTCTATCACGCCGACGATTCCTGGCAGCGGAATCCTGCAACGCTGATCATCACAGCCATGGTGGCCGCGATCGAAAAGATCAAGCCGTTTCCCATTGACATCGATCGGACTTTCTCTCGTTTGTATCGGGAGGAAGGTCTTCTCTCGCCGTGGGCGTGGTATGTGCGGGGGCTGGTGCGCGTGGCGGTTCCCGATCTTGGCACGCAGCGCGAAGGGCTCGTCGACCTGCTGACGCTGCCGGCCAAATACCGGGAAGAGCATTCGTATCTCGCAGGCTTCGCGATCGATGCCGCCGCCCGCACACTTGACAGCATGGGCCGCCCTGAGCCTGCGGCATCGCTGCGAAGCGAACTTCGACTCGATTATCCGACGCATCCCCTCAATGACGCGGCAGCAGCGCCCCGCATCGCCGCCACGGAGAAAAAGCAATGACCATCGGTGTGCTCCCTCCTTCGATGCTCCACTCGTTGCTCGTGCTTGGCCAGACTGACGAGCCGCACGGCATGACGCTGCTCGAGCAGATCCAGAACGGCGGTCTGACGGGTTACATCATCATCATCCTCAGCCTGGTGGCGCTGACGCTTGCGGTGATGAACATCATCGCGATCCAGCCCAAGCGGCTCGTCCCGCCGCACCTGGTCGCCGCGTTGCAGGGGCTGCTCGTGACCCGCGATGTGGTGGGCGCACTGGAAGTGTGCAAGCGCATCGAGAATGACTCGTTTCTGACGCGGGTGCTCGCCCAGGGGCTCAATCGATATCAGCGCAGCGCCTTTGGCCCGTTTGAGTTCAAGGACGCCATCGAGGAGGCGGGCGCTGAAGAAGTGGCCCGACTCTATCGAAAGACCGATGCGCTCGGCCTGATTGGTTCGATCGCGCCGATGCTCGGCCTGCTGGGCACGGTCATCGGCATGGTCGGCGCGTTCGGCACGATCTCCAACGTCGGCGCTCGACCTGAACTGCTGGCGTCAGATATCTCCAAGGCGCTGATTACCACGCTCATGGGTCTTTGCGTGGCCATTCCGACGATGGCGGTTTTCACGTTCCTGCGAAACCGCATCGATCACTACGCGGCGATGGCGGCGCAGACGATCGAAGATATCACCGTCGGGCTCGAGCCGACGGGCGCTGCGCCGGCGGGCATCAATCGCGCCGCGACGGCGGCGCCCGGACGTCCGGCATCGGCGCCGTCTCCGGCGGCTTCGGCTCGGCCGGCCTCTCCACCGTCGGCGGCTTCCGCGAGGGTTGGTACGTGAGATTCACCGCGAAACAGCGCGTCCACCTGCCTGATCTCGACCTGACGGCGATGATCGACGTCATCTTCCTGCTGATCATCTTCTTCATGACGACGGCCCAGTTCGTCGAGCGGGCTCGCGCGGAACTCGAGCTGCCCAAGGAAGAGGGCGAGAAGGACGTGCGCGCTGTGGTCCCGCCGCTGGTCATCAACATTCTGGCGCAGGGGACAAACCGCTACATTGTCGGCGAACAGCAGATGGACCAGGCCGCGGTGAAGAACCTGATAGATCGGGAGATCGCCCGGCTCAAATCCGACGGGGGCAGCATCGGAGAGTTTGAAGTTGTCATCCGCGCCGACCAGCGCGGACCGAGTCAGTGGATCAACGACCTGGGCGCCTTTCTCCGTGAGCGCGGGGTGTGGCGCTGGAGACTGGCCACCGAGCCTGCGCGCTGATGAAGTTCCAACCGACGAAACCCGACGGCCGCAACCGTGTGCAGCTCAATCTGGCGAGCATGATTGACGTCGTGTTTCTGCTGCTCATTTTCTTTCTGTTCTCATCGATCATTACGCCCAGCGAATCGCAACTGACGCCCAACATCCAGACCCAGTCTGTCAACAGCGCCAGTCGCAGCACCGATTTCAGCCCGCAGGTGGTTTCCGTTGAATTGGTTGACGGCCAGCCGGGGTATCGGATTGGCTCACGCGTGATCAAGCAGCGCAGTGAACTGCTGGCGCTGCTCAAGGATCTTCCGCACGAACTGGGCGTTTTCGTTCGTGTTCAGGATGCGGTGCCCATCGGTTTTGCGGTGGGGGCGATCCAGTGCTGCCGCGATGCGGGTTTCGAGAAGGTGACGTATGTCCCTGAAACGAAGTAGACATCTTCCTCGATGCCGCCTGCTGCTCCTGGCGGGCTTTGCGGTCTGCTGCGCGGTGGTGCTTGGGGCGTTGCCGAGCGCGGCGATCGCTCGTGATGATGACGACCCGATCATCGCCTACCTCGAGAAGCACAATCTCACCGAACTGGTCATCGCGCGTCTCGAAACGCGGTTCCAGGAATCGCTCGGCGATGAGCGAATTCCGCTGGCCGAGCGACTGGCCGTTCTCTATGGCCGCATGCTCGATGAGACCGGAGACGACGCGCAGCGCGCTGAGTGGGAGCGTCGCAGCCGCGAGATGCTCAACCACGTGCCCAAGGCCAACACCGAGACGCTGCGGCTGACGATTCACAAGGCGAGTTACCTCCGCGCTGAACGACTCGCCGAACTGCACCGGCTCCGCCGCGCAACCGAGGCCGAGCGCGCCACGGCCGTGCGCCTCATGGGCGAAGTCGGGACGGCGATGACGGAGAGTTATGCGACGTTTCGCGATCGTATCAGGAGGCTCGAAACCACCGATTTTGGCGGAGCGCCGATCGAATCGGACGCCGTCGAGGCGCAGCTGCAGCAACTCGACACCTTCGCGATGCAGGCCGCGTACTACGGCGGATGGGCGAAGTACTACCAGGCCTGGTTGAGCGGCGGCACATCCGGCCTCGACGATGCAGTTCGCCTGTTCGGCTACATCCTGCAGTTCGACGGCTCCGTGCCCCAGCCTGAAGAAGTGCCCGAGTCGATTCTGACGGCCGAACACGCCGCTCGCGCTGCCATCGGCATCGCGCTTTGCCAGGCGCAGGCGGGTCGTGCGCAAACGGGTCTGGCATGGCTCGACATTGTTCAGTCTGCCAATCCGGAGTCGCCGCGCGTGCAGGCGATCCTGCCCGGCTACCGACTCGTGGTGCTCTTTGCAGCGGGGCGCTGGGACGAGATCGAGGTTTCGATCAACAAGTGGAAGCAGGAGGGCGTGCTGAGCACCACACTCGTCCGTCTGTTTGCCGTGCTGGCGCTGGAGCGGTCGCAATCGTCGGGCGATGCGCAGGCGCGTCGGCTGGGCGAAGAGGCGGTCAACATGCTTGCGGAAATGGGCGAGCTCCACCAGGTGATCGAAATCGCCGACGTGTTCCAGCTCGACACTCTTGGCGGCGACAGCTTCATTCTGACGTACGTCCCGGCGATCAAGGCCTACGAAGCGGCGCGAGAGTCGCATGGGAAAGATGATCCCGCGACGGATGCGAAGATCATCGCCCTCTACGCGCAGGCGGAGAAGATGCTCACAGCAACGGCGGAGCGGCGCGATGCGAGCAAATGGCCCGAGGCGGCGCGGCACGCGCGCGTGCTGGTGGCGTGGTCGCAGTACTTCCAGGGTCGTCTTGACCAGGCCGCCACGCTCTTTGAGGAGATGTCCAGGCAACTTACCGGCGATGAGGCCGAGTCGGCGATGTGGATGAGCATCGTCTGCCGCGAGCGTCTTGCCTCCACTGGCACGGACGCCAAGGCGCAGGCGAATCTCGATCGAGCGCTCAAGGGCTTTGTGGCGAGGTTCCCGTCCAGCAGCCGCGCGGGTCGCGTCCGATTCCGCCAGGCCACGGCGGACGCTCAGCCCTCGCTTGATGCGGTTGAAGAACTCCTTGCCATTCCGCCCAGCAGCGATGCGTACGCCGCCTCGCGTGCGGAAGCCGAGCGCATGCTCTATCTTCTCTTCCGGGATGCACCATCCGACCGGCGGATCCAGGCCGCGCAACGCTATCTTGAAGTGGCCATCCCGCTGCTCGAAGGCGACGAGCGCCGCGCCTTCATTGGCGGCGCCGATGCGACGGCGCGCGAGCAGTACCTGACGCGCGCGCGGCGCGTTCTCGACGTGCTGCTGACGCGCGGCGTGGCCCGCGTAACTGAAGCGCGGCAGATTCTGGATCGGCTTGAGACCGCCCGCGCCGCCGGCCTCATGAACCTTGCCGAGGTGTCGGGCGAACTCGACTACCGCCGCTTCCAGGCGCAGATTCTCTCGGGTGGTTTTGAAGAAGCGGCGCAGTGGTGTGAGGAGTTGTGGAAATCTGATCCGGACAGCGCTTTTGCGCAGTCCGCCAGTCGCGCGCTGTACGTCTATGCGGTGCAGGACTGGCAGACGTTTAAACAAGATACACGACTGGAACAGACATTACGCCGCGTGGTGCTGCACGGTCGGCGGGCGCTGCGAGGGGCCGGAGATCCGCCTTCGGCCGAGAACCCGGCCAACGCCGCGATCATGCTGAACGTTGCGGATGCCGCCCTCACGCTCGACTCGATGACGTCCGGCGGGGACGCGGAGTTGCGCGCCCTCGCCGAGGCGTGGTTTGGACGGCTGCTCGAGGCCGAGCCGAGACATTTTCGCATCCTGCGCGGCTCAGCCATCATCGCGGAAAGCCATGGGGACACCGAAAATGCACTCCAGTACTGGCGCACCGCGATGACCGGCTCACCCGAAACCACTCCGGAGTGGTTCGAGGCCAAGTACCACTTCATGCGCCTGCTCAACGGCTCTGAACCCGCGCGGGCCCGTGACGTCATGACCCAGCACATTCTCCTGCATCCCGACTATGGCCCCGCGCCGTGGGGGGATCGGATTCGCTCGCTTGAGGCACAGATGAAATCATCGGGAGGCAACGGATGACGCTGGCCTCGATGCGCCTGGAGATCCTCGGGACCACGTCCGACCGCATCGGGCCTTTTGCCCTGCTGGGGCTGACGCCTGAGCGCTGCGAGCCGCATCACGTCCGCACTGCGGTGGATTCGCTGCTGGCGCGGATCGACACGCATTCCCACGCGGCCGATCCCGCTGCGGATGTGCTCCGCCGCGAGATTCGCGCCGCTGCGGCGCTGCTGCTCGATCCTGCGTCCCGCGGCGAACTCATTGCTGATTACCAGAGCGCACGGCACGGCACGGCGCCGGAGCGCCTTGCTGCCGCGCCGGGGCGGTCCAGGGCCTCATCAAACGGCTCGGCGCGCAGTACGTCGGGCGCGCCCAACTACCCGCCGGCGTTTCTGCGCGATCTGCTGGCCGCGTGGGTGTCCGCCGGCGGATGGAACGGCAAGGCCCGGCATCGCATCATCGCCGCCGGCGCGCAGCACGGGGTTTCGGGTGAGGCGCTGCTCGATGCGATCCTGACGATGCCCGTGACGCTGGCCACGCCGCGCGACACGCCGCTGGTTGGTCCGTCGCCATCCGGTTTTTCCGGAGGTTTCGACACTGCTGCGGCACTGAATGTCTCGGATGTTCTCTCTCATCGCGATGCGCACGAGGCGGCCAAGCGCAATCTCTTCGCGGCGCTGCTGGCGTTTCTTGCGTGCGCTGCGATCGTCATTCCTTTCGCCGGCTGGGTCATTTTCCAGATCAACATGATGGGACCCAAGCCTGATCCGTCGCTGACCGGCGGTGGCCCGGCGCCGCTGGCTCCGCTGAAGGAATCCACCACGCCTTTGCTGCCCACAGTGCCGCGTGAGGAACTGAGCCTGCCCGTCAGTCCCATGTCGCAGACCTTTGCGGGGGTGCTCGAACGGCTCGACCGCGACTCCGCCGTGGCCAACGGGCTTGATCAGTCGGTGCTCAATCTCTTCGCGTCGGCAACGACGCAGGGGCGCAAGCAGTGGATGCAGTTCGATTCAGATGCGCGAGAGCGGCTGCGCGATGTGCTCGTCTCGTGCATCTACCGCCTTGGCCGGGATGGCACGTCTGCGAAGTCGCTCGTTGATCTGATCGATCCCGATCAGCCGGGCTGGATGACGACTGAGGGCATCTCCGGTCGGGCGTGGTCGGTCGGCATGCTGGCGGTGATGATGCGCGAGCCGGATCTTCCCGCTCCGGCGCGATCGGTGATCGAGCAGCATTGGCGGCGACATGTTCCGACGGGCGCGCCGCCTCGCTCTGGTGACTTTGACGGCGCCGCTCGCTTTGCGTTGCGTGAGATGATCGCGCCGCTGGTGGGCACGGTGGTCAGCGAAGCGTCGACGGTGGAGTTGTGGATTGCGTGGCTCCAGTGCGTCACGACGGTCTCGGACAAGGATCAGGCGGAGGCCCTGGCGCTCGAATCGGCGCGGCAGGTGCTCATCGAGGGGCCGGACATCTCGGCTTCGGAGCGGGCCGGCCGCGTGGTTGCGGCGCTCTTCTCTGTGGTGCGCTGGAAGACGTCGGCTGCGGCGCGCGGTGCGCTGCTGGCCTGGTGGGATGAGCCTCGCGTTTCGGCTTCTGATCTCGCCGTGGTCTCGTCGTGGATCGTTTCGACGGGCGCCATTCCGGGGCTTGATGATTCATTTATCGTTCCGACGAACGCGGGCGCCGAAGATCGCGCGACGCTGCGACAGAAGCTGGCCGAAGCCTGGAGCAGCGCCGGCGCCGCAACCGGCAACGCGCCAGCCCGAACGGAGGTGGCCGACTGGATACTGCGGGCCGATCGTCTGCTCGCTGATCCCGTGCGGAGCAGCCCTGAAGAGCTGCTGGTGCAGACGCTTGCCGTCGCGTTCCAGAACACCGCGGCTTCGATGATCTGGGCGGCGCGGCCTGAAGATGCAGCGACGCTGCTGGCCGACGCGGAGGCCAGGATTGCGGCCGCCCGACTTTCCACGGCCCAGCCTCCCGGGGGCGCGACGCCACCTGTCGGCGGCGATGGCGACTGGGCCGTGCGCTACTTCCGCGCCAGCAAGGAGAACGACCGCGAGGGCGCCAAGCGCCTCGTCGAGACGATCAGTCAGGACATTCTCGGTGATCTTGGCCCGATCAACGCGGCTGTTCTCGCCGACGTCGCGCTGAACGGCCAGCCTCGCGAGATCCGTCCCGTGGCGCTGGAGACCATTGCGGGCTCGTATGCGTCCGGACCGAACGTCCTGCTTGCTCTGGCCGACAAGATGATCCCCGATCGCTCCGATATCGGCCTGTCCAACGCCATTGAGCGGATTACCGGCGTTGATCTTCCAGACCCGCGGCAGGAAGACTGGTACACTCGCGCCCGCCTGGCGCTGCTGCAACACGTCGCGAACCTGCGCGGCGCGCTGAGCGCGAACGCCAGCATTGACTCGCTGGCCCGGCTGGTGGCCGGCGTGTATGGCGACCGGCTCGCGCATCAGTCGGGCACGCAGACCGACCCGGCCGAGGCAGCCCGCCTGGCGTTCGAGCAGTGGGTCGAAGTCGGCCGACCGATGCAGCCCATCGCGCCGCTGCCGGCGCCGCTCCACCAGATTCTCCATCGGGCGGCGATTCGCGCTGCGGTGCTCGATGATCCCATCGGCCGCTTCCACGCGTGGCAACTCGCCGGTCTCGAAGCGGCGTGCTATGTCACCGCCGCCGAGCGTCCGGGCGCCCGTCAGGAGCTTTCTGATCTACTCGATTCGACGACGCTGCGGCTGGCCGTGTCGCGCAACGCGATGGAGCAATTGCTTGTAGCCGAGCGGGCGATGACCAAGGTCTGGGAGATTCGATTCGGCCAGGCGGCGCGAGGAGGTGATTTCTGATGCGAGGTGTGGCAAGACACTTTCTGCTGGCGGTGGTGATGGCCTTGCCTGTCCGCCCGACCGCCGCGCAGTCCCCGGCGCCGTCGTATGCGAACGAAGTGGGCACGAGCCAGCCTGCGGCGCCGACGAGCCCGCTGCCGAGCCTGGATGCGCGTCTCGAGAAGTTGTCGCCGTCGAATCCCGGGGCGTACTTCCTTCTCGGTGAGGAGGCGATCGACGAAGGTCAACTCGATGTGGCCATTCATCTTTTCGTGCTTGCTGCGCGACTGGACGGCGAGCACTACGGTCGCAGCGCCTGTCTGGCGCTGGCCGAGATTGAGAAGCGGCGCGGCCGGTCCATCGAAGAACGGGATCTGCGTTCGCTTGCAGGACTGCTCAGCGATACGGAAAGCATCGAGTCGCCTGAAACGCTCGGGCTGCGGAGCGCGGAACGCGAGTACCGGCGCTCGGCGGCGCTGCTGTCGGCCATGCTGGGTTTCTACCGGCAGGGTGATGGTCAGAAAGCGCTGGCGGCACTCGAACTCAACGACGCGACCGAGCGGCTGGTGAAAGAGTTTGGCCGCAGTTTCGGGTCGATCGGACGGATCATCTCCTTTTGCCGCAACTACCCGCGCTGCCCGACGTGTCGCAACGAGCGCATCATCAAGTGTCCCTCGTGCCGCGGCGGCGCGGCGCCGGGGCAGTGTTCGTTGTGCGGGGGACAGCACTTTATTGTGTGCAACCTGTGCGGCGGCGAGCCCGGTGAGCGGATCAGCCCTTCGGACCTCGACGCGATGATCCTGTTCGAAGTTGCATTGCAGTCGGGTGACAAGGCGTCGTGGTCGGCGCGCATGGCGGTCGACCAAGCCCGCGCCCGTCCGGTGCTCGATCTCACCATGCTACCTCGCTGGTACGAGATCAACACGACTTTGACCGCGTACCGCGATGGCGAGTGGACGCTGCCGTAACCCGATGGCGCTGATTGCCGCAGCGTTTGAGATTACTTGATCGGTTCGGGTTCGTTGGTCACGCCGTTTTCGCCACCGCCTGTCGGCGTTGATGCGGAGAAGGCCTCGGGCACGAGGTCCGGCACGTTCACCATAGCCCGCCAGCGCCGCGCGCCTGAGCCGTCGGTAAACACGATCTGTGTCGCGTCGCCCTGTTGGCGCCGGTGCCACGTGACTTCCGCCACCTTGCCGGTGCTGAAGCCTTCCGCGGCCACCTTGCCGAGATAACTGCCTTCGACCGGAGCGCTCCTGGCGGTGATTTCAACGCCCTGACAGGGCAGTGTCAACTGGTCGAGCAACTGAAGGACTGCCTCGGTCCTGGCCGGGGCCGTCGAACCATCGTCAAGCGTAATGGTCCAGTCTTCAAGTTTGCGTTCGAGGCGGAACCGCCCTTCCTGGCCGTCCACGGTGAGCGCTCGAATCTCCTGACGCGGCAGGAGGATGACTGTCCGCGAAACGAGCGTGGCGGGATCGGGTGTCAGCGTATTCACGTCGCCGGCACGGACTTTGACGATCGGCGGCTGATCGGATCGCTTGCCGTAACGCGCCGCATTCTGCAGGTCGAAGGGATTGCCCAGCAGCACGGATTCGCGCGTGGTCGTGACTTTGCCGTCCGCACCGGATTTGTCCGTCTCGGCGGTGAAGGTGGCCCACGGCTTATCCAGGCCATAGTCCGCGAGGTTGGTTGGATTGTCATCGACAAAGCTCTCGACCTGCATCGACCCGAGGTTGCCGATGAGTCGCGCGACGGCCTGTTCGTCGGCGGGTGTGTCGATGGGCAGCGCCAGGCGCCACTTGCCATTCGTCTTGACGAGGCTGATGGTCTTGCCGGCCTCATCGCGCTGAATGGTCATGCGCGCCACATCGGTGTTGATGTCCTGGAAGAGGTTCTTGATGCGCCAGTCGCTGGGCGAACTGTCGAACACGCGCCGGTGCAGTTTATCTTCGACGATGCTCACGTCGCCATCGGGCTTGAGCCGCGCATAGGCCTTATCGCCCACTGAGATGCGCCCGAGTTCAATGCGGAACTGGGCCTCGGCGGTGTCAAACGTCACGCTGGCCATGAGAGGATCGAGGCCGAGTTTGTCCGGGCTCAGGTCGCCCTTGAGATCTTTCCTGGCAATGGTCTCGGAAATGGTGAGATCAGCTGCGGAGGTGGCGAGCATGCGGATTGACCAGGTGACCATCCGGAAGCGCACGGGCTGCGTCTGCCACCAGTCGTCGCCGGTCTTTTCGAAGACGTAGTTTTCTCCGCCGCTCTTCTCGATGGTGATGCGCGTGACCTTGTCGGGATCAAAGGTGGCGGGGTCGAGCAGCCTTGTGCCCGCCGGGACGATGGGTCCGCTGGGCGTGGGAGGGGATTTGAGCTTGATGATTGCGAACACGCCGGCGGCGACGGCGAGGACCAGCACGATGAGCGTCAGACGAATGTTCATGAATTGATCTCCCGGAGATGCGCCACGGAATCGCGGAGGGCGGGCCGGTTCGGTCGACCGCAATGAGGTACGGAAGTTACAGAAACAGAATAGGAGCGCACCGCAGCATTCCGAATTCCCATTGCTTTGTTTCGGTTCTTTTGTGCCTCCCGGCGTAGAGGCGCTCAGCCGCGCCGACTGACCGACACGAAGATCCCCGCCACCAGGCTCAGAACCGGCAGGCCCCCGATCAGCGCCCAGCGCCAGAAGATCTGCGCCCCGCTTGACAGATTCTCGATGCGGGCCACCGATTCGGCTCGCGGACTGCGGGCAATCAGGTCGTCGAGGTGCGCCAGCCAGCAGGCCCCCGCAGTGAACAGTTCTGAATTGCCCGGGTACATGGGCAGTTGCGTGGAGAAGTCGTACTGACCGGCCATGCCCGTCCAGCACCACCGCGCCGACCCCACCAGAAGCACCCGCTGGAGACCGAAACTGCCGTTGCGCTCCACCGCGACGACGACCGGATAGGGCTGGACGTCACGAGGATCCGACGGCGTCGGCGGGCCGCCACTCTGGAGTTTCATGACTTCCGTCGCCCAGATGCGATCGCTCGGCTTGAGTTCGAGCAGTGGGGTGGCGGTGACGTTGTCTTTCTTTTCGATCTGGAGGGGCACGACGAGGTCCAGTTGCGTCGGCTCGCCCTTCACGGCGGTGGCAATCGGGTTGTCGCTGAGGAAATCGACGAACTCGTGTGCTGCGGGGAACTGGTCCAGCCCGTTGGGGCCGGGAATCTGCTCGATGATCAATCGCCCCGAGTCGGCGGTCACTCCGAGCGGCTCCACGGCTGCGTTCCACTGATCCTGCTGGCCGAGGCCCGGCACGAGACTGGGGAAGAAGCCCATCATCACATTGGCGCCCTGAGCGACGAGTTCTTTGGCGGCATCCGCCAACTCGCCGCCGGCCATCATCTGCTGGCCCGTCGGGGCAGGGGGAATGATGACCCACACCGGCTGACCCATCTTCTGATCGATGACGGGACGCGGTCCGCCGTTGACATTCCACTCCTGCACGTCAAAGCCGAGATCCCGCAACTGGCCGGCGACCGACGAGAGGTCGACGCCGCCCGGCCGACCAGTCAGAATCGACGGCGTCTGTTCGGCGTGGCAGAGGATGACGTTGGGCCGTTCGGTCAGGGTCAACTGCCGGATGCCCGAGGCCAGCACCGTTTCACCCGCAAACCGCTGCAATGAACCGGAGCCTTCATCGATGGCCTGCTGGGCGCTGGGCGGGGGGAAGAGGCGGTTGTAGGGCAGCACGGTGGCGCGTGTTGAACTCGTCAGAAGGACGCAGTTGCGCGACCGCAGCGCCGAGTTGATCGAGGTCAGTTCGAGCGGTTTGAGATCGTCGATCTTCTCTTTCTCATCGAGCAGCGATGAGGCCATGTCGCGAAAGCCCTGGATCATCGGTTGGATCTTGTCGACCAGCGCTTCGGGCAGCGTCTTGGCGTCGATCGCCTGCTGGAAGAAGTCAGCGATCTGGTTGAGTGTACCGCTTCGCAACTGTGCCGCGGCGCGCACGATCGACACGGCCCCTTGCAGATCCGGGAACGGGTTGCCCGCCATCGGCGAGACGTCGAGGCTCTCGTCGATCGACTTGTTCACGGTCTCGATCTCGCGCGGGATGATCGCCAGGATCTGGATGACGGTCTGGAAATCACGAAACAGGGGGTTGTCGGGAGGCAGATCGCCCGAGGCGCTGATGAGCGCTTCGGATCGTCCGCCGGCGAATGTCGCTAGCTCGTCCAGCGCCGCCTTGCCGGACCTGGCCGCCGCTTCGTAGGTGTCGGACTCGTCTTTGTAGATTGCTTTGAGTTGTTCGAGCAGCGCGTCGTATTTGGTGATCGTTCCCTTGTCGGTCGGGTCAATTCTCACGACGTCGATCTTGTCGCTCTTATTGCGGAGTTCGCGGAGCACATCCTCGACCTCGCTGCGCTGAAACTTGACGGCCCGCTGCTGGTCGCTGTTGAGCGTTGGATCGCTTTCGGCGAAGAGCAGCGTGATGGTGACGTTTTCATCGAGCGACTTGAGCAGGTTGCGCGTCTGCTGGCTGATGGAGTACCGGCCGCGCGCCGTGAGGTCCATTCGATAGGCCGTGTCGGACCCGAGCCAGTTTATGACGCCGAGAATGATCAGCAGCGAGAGCAGGAGGATGCCCACGCTCAGGCCGTACTTGAGCCGTCGGCTGCCGGCCGTTTCGCCTGCGAGGTCCGCAGCGCCCGAACGGTCTTGAGTCTTGTTGTCTACCGCCATCGTCGCGACTCCACGATCTTGACTGCTGCCACGAGGAAGAACACCATGCCCGACACGAAGTAGAGAATCGTCGACGTGTCAATCACTCCCTTGGAGAAGTCATTGCTGTAGCGCAGTTCGATGCTCATCTTGAACAGGATGGCCGACCACGGATCGCCGATGAAGCGGGGCAGCCAACTGGTCAGTCCGACAAAGATCAGCCAGAAGAACACGGCCACGAGGTAGGCCAGAATCTGACTGGGCCAGATGGATGAAGCAAGCGTGCCAAACGAGAGATACAGTCCGCCGATCAGCAACAGGCCGAGGTAACCGGCGAAGATCGAGCCGTAGTCCGGAGCCGAGTACCACTCGAGCACCAGCGGATAAATCAGCGTCGGCGCCATCATGGCGAGGAAGAACCCGACGGCTCCGATCCACTTGCCGACCACCACCTGGGCGTCGCTGATCGGGCAGGTCATGAGCGACTCGATCGTGCCCAGGCGCATTTCTTCGCTGATGAGTCGCATCGAGATCGCCGGTGCGATGAACAGGAGCAGGAAGAAAGACAGGTCGAAGAACGGCCGCATGGAGGCTTCGACACCCGTGTGCAACACGGACAAGGCAAAGAGCAGCCCGCTCATCAGCAGGTAGAGCGCCAGGACGACATAGCCGACCGACGTGCTGAAGTAGGAGAGAAACTCGCGGCGGGCGATGGCCACCAACTGGCTCATGGTGCTTCTCCCTCCGAGGTGATTCGAACGAACAGTTGCTCGAGCGATCCCGATTCTCGGTGCAATTCGCGGCAAGGGACGCGCGTCTCGCTCACCACGCGACCCAGCGGCTCGCGCAGGTCGCTCGATGTGGCGTCGCCGGTGATCTCGTAGCGCGTCCATCCGTCGATGCTCGTCTCGTCGACGCGCGACACGCCGGAGATCTTCCCGATCGCCTCGCGCATCGATCCATTACCTGTTTCGGGCTTGACCTCCAGTACGTAATGCTGTGAGTCGCCCGCCTTCTGCTTCAGTTGGTCAACCGTGCCGTCGGCGCGAATCCCGCCTCGCGCGATGATGACGATGCGGTCGCACGTCACTTCGACCTCGGGGAGGATGTGGCTGGACAGGACCATGGTGTGGTCGCCGGCCAGTTCGCGGATGAGATGACGCGTCTCGCGGATCTGGATGGGGTCGAGTCCGGAGGTGGGCTCATCGAGGACGAGCACGGGGGGCTGGTGGAGCATGGCCGCGGCCAGGCCGACGCGCTGCTTGTAGCCCTTGCTCAGCCGGCCGATCTGTCGCTTGCGCATCTCCTTGAGCCAGCAGCGTTCGACGACGCGATCAACGGCCGTCTTGCGCTGGGCGCGGGCGAGGCCGAAGATGCGGCCGCGAAAGTCGAGGTATTCGACGACGCGCATCTCGCCATAGAGCGGATTGGACTCGGGCAGGTACCCGAGGCGGCGACGCACCTCGTGGGACTGCGTGACGCTATCGAACCCTTCGACGGACGCTTTCCCCCGGGTGGGCGGCAGGTAGCCGGTCATCACGCGGATGATGGTGGTCTTGCCCGCCCCATTGGGGCCGAGCAGGCCGAGAACCTGGCCGTTGGGGATGGACAACGAAACGTCGCCCACGGCGCGAAAAGAGCCATAGCACTTGGTGAGATGCTCGATCTCGATCATGCGTTGGGCCACTCCCGTGCAGAGAATCGCAAGTACGCAAACCCGGCGGGCCATCCGGGCCTGAAGTTCCTCAGGACGCGTCAAGGGCGGCCAACCGGCACAAAATGATCCGCCGGTTGCCCGCGCACGTATCATTGCCTGAGGCGACAGTGATTCTACACTGCACGTCATCGGAGGGCGGACTGGACCGCAGTATGGCTGACACGACGCAACCCACCGAAAGCCCCAAGGCCCAGCGGCCGAGATTGCTGATCCTCGACGGAGCGATTGAGCCGAACTCAAAAATCGCCGCAAGTCTTTGTCAGCACTTCGACGTGCGCTTCGTCGGCGACGTCGAGGCGGCACAGGAGGCGGCAGCCGGCTCACTTGTCCTCGCCGACCCATCCAGTCTCATGCCCCTGGAGCGAGCGCTCGCCGACGGCCAGACCGGCACGCTGCTTAGCGCGCTGGGCGAGGGCGTCTGTCTCTGCGCTGCCACGGGCGACCTCGTCTGGGCCAACCGCAAGTACCAGCAGTTCAATCCCAGCGTCACCAAGAAGGTCGAGCGCACGTGCCAGGAAACGGCTCGACTGTTCTCCGAACAGGTCGAAGTGACGGAGGATGCCAGTCGCCGCTTTGCTTTTCAGACCGAGGACAGTCGTTTCTATGAGATGATCGCCTCGCCGGTGGTCGACACCAACCGTCTCTCGGGCGACGGGCTGCGCATCCTGGCCATCGTCTGGGATACCACCAAGAGCCGCCGCCTCCAGCAGCAGCTTGATGCGATCGACGCGGCCGGCAGCGAACTGGTCCGCATCGAATCCGAGGCCGTCGCCTCGCTCAACACCGCGCAGCGACTCACCCTGCTCGAAGAAAAAATCATCAACTTCACCCGCGAGTTGATGCATTTTGATCACTTCAACATCTACCTGCTCGAAAAAGAAACCAAGCGGCTGCTGCCGGTCATGACGGTCGGCATGCCGCAATCCGTGGCGGACTACGACCTTCATGCCGAGACCACCAGCAACGGCATCTCCGGCTACGTCGCCGCGACGGGGCGCAGTTACATCTGTCACGACGTGCAGAACGATCCTCGCTACCTGCCGGGTCTGGACAACGCCGCGAGTTCGCTCAGCGTTCCGCTCCGTTTGCATGACCAGGTGATCGGTGTGTTCAACATCGAGGCTCTGAGCCCCGGCGCCTTTTCTGAGGATGACCGGCAGATCGCCGAGATCTTCGGCCGCTACATCGCTCTGGCGCTCAACATCCTCGACCTGCTGGTGGTCGAGCGCGTGACGACGAGCGGCACGGTGGCGGTGAACGTGATCGGTGAGATCAGCCATCCGCTCAACGACATTACCGCCGAGGCCGAGGCTCTGCGCGAAAAAGTCCTGACCGACCCGGTTGCCCTCAGGCACGTGGACCGGGTGCTCAAACTCGTCAACATCGTTCGCCGCAAAGTCGAGGACGTGGCCAAGGGGCCCAAGAGCATCCTTGGTATTCAGGAAGCGATCGATAACTCCGAGATCGATCCGCTGCTGCTCAACAAGCACGTGCTCGTCGCCGACGATGAGCCCAACATCCGCGAGACGATTCAGGCCGTGCTCACCAAGCGCGGCTGCGTGGTGACAATCTGCGAGAATGGCCAGCAGGCGATCGATCTGCTCAGCCGCGCCAAGCCCGGCGATGTCGATCTCATCATCTCCGACATTTCCATGCCCGATCAGAATGGCTACCAGGTATTTGCCGCCGCCCGGCGTCTGGACGAGCAGGTTCCGGTGATCCTCATGACGGGCTTCGGGTATGACCCGCACCACTCGATTGTGCGCGCCAGCCAGGAGGGCCTGCAATGCGTCCTCTTCAAGCCGTTTCAGATTGAGCAACTCCTCGACGAGGTGCTGACCGCCGCCCGGCTCTCCTCGCAGCCCAAGAAGAGTTGACCGCGTCCCGATAACTTTTTTTCGGCGCATCCGGCACGGCTGGCCCAGATCAGCGTAGGCGGCGCCGCTGCGCCCTGATTTGCACGTCCTTGCTCGAACCGCAGCCAAACTCTTCCGATGCCATCACTTCCGGTGCGCTCCGCGCCCGGTGGATTGATGGATCCGAACCCGTGTGGAGGGGTGGGCATGCGCCGGGGCTTTACGCTTATCGAACTGCTTGTCGTGATCAGCATCCTCGGGTTGCTCATTGCCCTGCTCAGCCCGGCCCTGGCGAGCGCCCGGGTGGCGTCGCGGACCACGGTTTGCGCTTCTCAATTGCACGGACTCGGGCTGCTTCATTTCGAGCAGGCGTGGGAACTCGATCGCTGGTCGCAGTCCGCCTATGACCTGCGCCCGGCGCGGTTCCGGACCGTGGCGGATGAAAAGGACTTCGGCTACCGTGGCCAATTTGGCTCGGGGCAGCAACCTCCGCCAGGCAGCACGGACTTTGCCCGCAATCTCCAGGAGGCGGAGAACGCCGCGCCGGCACAGCCGCCCAGTTGGCGGATTCCCTGCCCGCAGGCGATCCCGACCAATGAGCAGAGTTACGGCCTGAACTGGCGCTTCCGCTCGAAGAAGCCCGATCGCATCACCGCCGTTGATCTCATCTTCGGTGACAGCCCGTATCGACTGATGGTGCGCGGCCGCGACCTTGCCCCGCGCCACAACAACGAGGTGAACTTCATGTACGGCGACCAGCACGTGGCCTCGGGCGGAGCCGAACTGCTCAAGGATGACGACCTCAACCGCCGCACGTGGCGAGCGGATCCGATGCCGGCGGAGTATCCGGACCAGTAGCGTGCGGCACGCTGAAGCTACTCGCCACGCGGCGCGATCTCCATCTCCACCGTCAGCGCCGCGAGCGAGGCGTTGACGTCGGCGATCATGAAGCCAAGGCTCACGATCAACAGTCCCATGCTGAGCATGAACATGATGACCACGAGAAGCACTGCCGCTTCGATTTGCAGCAGGACGCAGATGAACAGAACTATTACCAAGAGGGCTGCCGCCAGCGCACTCGATGCCGCGAATGCAATCGCGATCCGCAGCAGGCGGGCGCGGCGCAACAGGATTCGCAGTTCTTTCCTGATGCGATCGCTGTCGTGACGCGCGCCGCTGCGCAGGGTGTCGGCGAGAATGCGCATGCGGTCGACGACCCGGCCGAAGCGATTGGTCATTGACAGCAGCAGCAACCCGGCGCCGGAGATCACGATCACCGGGCCGATGGACATTTGCACGACGAGCACGATTTGTTCGAGATCCATGGGCTGCCACCCCTTTGCGCGCGGTCGAGGGTGCATCGTAGCTCGGCCTGGACGCAGGCAGTTGAGCGCTGTCCGCCGAAGAACCAAGCGGAGCGTGACTGAACCAGTGGGGCGCCTGGTCAATCGGGTTCATCGCATACGTCTTCTCGCTAGTTCAGCCTCTTCGCAGAGGGATCTCGCGTCCGGGCAGACCACGAAACCAGTTCACGGATCGTCTCAAACACCTCCGGCATGGTGTCACCCAAGGTCCACTGGGCGCGTCGCGGGTCGCTGGTGGCTTCACGCAGGGCCTTGATTGCCTGGCGCTGATCCTCGCGGCGGCCGGCGCGCTGGTAGACCTGCCGGGCCAGGTCGTGCACGAGCGAGGCGGCATCCCACGGAATCTCCTGCTGCAATAGCCGGTCCACCAGGACTTCCGCGTCCCTGATTCGGCCGTCGTTCAATTCGACCTCACCGAGGGCGTAGAGCGATTCCCAGTAGTCCGGCTCAAGGCGAAGCGAGTTGTGCAGGGCGCGGCGAGCCGTGGCGGGTCGAACGGCGGCGTCGCCGAGACACTGCCACAGCCATGCCGACTGGCGCGTTTTCAGGCGCCGGCGAATGCGCGAGACGAGCCGGCGCCGCACCCGGTGCGCGGATGCCATCCGGCCGCGCAGTTCCAGCGCCAGCATTCGCCGCATCAGTAGCCTGAGGGCTTCGCGTTCACAATGGTGAATGGAGTCGATCACGGCGCGCTGATCGTAGGTCGAGTCGAAATGTTACTCAGGCGCAGTGGCACCTTACTCTACAACAAGCGGTGAATGGCTTGCCAATTATTCACGAAATCTGAGTAGTTCAACCGCTTTTTGATTGCCCCACCTTGGATCGCCTTCAGCAGCAGCGACTGGCTCAGGTCTCGTGTGTTGAAGCACTTCTTGTCTTTCCAAATACTCAAGTAGATGTGCCACGGACCCTTGGTGTTTGAGGGAATGCGCTGTCGCAGCGTGGCCGTCGGCAACACAATGAAGTGCTTTTCGTGTCGCAACGTGAGAATCACAAATACCCAGACGTCGGCACAACTGCTTCTGATCTTCGCAGGGTTGAGTGTGTACCAACCTCGCACGCAGTCAGCATGCTCTCTGGGCAACGAGTGGCGAGGCTCGAATCCTCGCGAGTGCTTGACCTGAATCCTCACGCCTGGCTTGCGTTTTGTCCGGTGCGTAACCAGTAGATCGATGCCATCGTCTTTGGCTGGAATCCAGACCTCGTACTGATCGCCAAACTGTCGCGAGATCTGCTCGCCGACGAGAAACTCGCCCTCGTGAATTGTGAATAGTGGTTTCATCAGACCATCGTAGGTCGAGTCGGAAACCTGCCTACGCGGCGTCTCCGCACGGCCTGACCCAGAAGTGCTCGATCGCCAGCATGCCGGCGCCCCACCTGGCCACGGGCCAGATGATCGCCAGCAGCACGACGTTGCGCAGGATGCTGAGCCAACCGACGGTGCCGCCGAGGAACTTGCCAAAGCAGGTGCACTCGACATCGATGCCGCGGATGATCACGCTGACCATGGCCAGGCAGAAGATGAGGAGCAGCGCGATGATGATTCTCGCTGCCCCGCGCGTGCCCAGCCCCAGCAGCAGAGCGAAGGCGCAGACAACTTCGAGCCAGGGAATGGCGAACGTGGCGAAGGGGATCAGGTCGTTGTGCAGAATGCGAAAGCCCTTGATGGCGCCGGCAAAGGCGAGCGGATCGACGCCCGCCTTGGCGATGGGCTTGAGGAGGTCAATGGAGTTGAGGGGCATCAGCCAGCCAAGTTTTGCCGCCCCGCTGAACAGAAACAGGGCCGCCATCACGACGCGAGCCACGAGCAGGCCGAATCGCGCGCCCGTTGGAAGCGGGGAAGTCTCGCAGCATGTCTGTGGCACGGTGTGCTCCGCTGTTGAATCAGTTGGCCGGCCGCCGACCCTGTTCGGTGGGCAGTCCCAGTTCCTGCCATCCCGGGTACCCGGCTTCGATCACGCACACTCGCGTGAACTGCTTCTGCTGCTTGAGTCGCGTTTCGACGAGGTGCGAGGCATCGCAGTTGCCGCCGTCGCAGTAGACGACGATCACTGAATCCTTGGGCCACTCGTCAATCTCAGCAGGCAGAGTGTTGTCAAAGAAGCTCTGCGGCGTGACGTTGTAGGCGGCGGGGATGTGGCCCTTGAGGTAATGATCGACCTCACGCGCATCAAAGAAGAACACCAGCGGCGCGTTGGGATCTTCGTAAGGCAGGTTGTAGAGCACGACCGCCTGCTCAACGGTGATCATCTCGGGGAGATTGTCAACCCCAAACGGTTTGTTCGGATCCGCCTGCGATGTGGCGGCGCCCTCTTCCGGCACCGTCCCGTTCGCCTGGCCGTTGCCGGTCGCGGGATCGTTCGTCCCCGGGTCGCTTCCTGTCGGGGAACTCGTGGCATTTGTCGGAGCTGCAGTGGTTTTGGACCCAGAAGATGCCTTCAGGTAGGCGTCGATGAACGAACGCTGTTCCGTGGCGCCGAAGTAGTTGGCCGTCGCGGCGGCCGTTGCGATGCACGCCAGCACGACGGTCTGCATCATCGCGCACTTCAACGGGTTGCAGCAGGCCATCGGTCCGGCTCCTCAGGTTCGATCCGGTGGGTATCAGGCGAGGGAGGGTCGATCAATGATCGGCCGAGTCGCCATCTCCCGCGGGCTGCGTCGCGGCACCGCCGCTGTCGGACTTCTGGTTCGGGAGGATGATGGGGCCACGACTCCCGGCGCGGACGCTGCCGAAGAACTTGATCTCGAGTTCCTTCTCGTTGGGCAGGTCGGTGGTCACGTAGATCGTGCCGTTGAAGCTGCCTCGTTCCTCGGGTGCCGTGCCGGCGACTTTGATGCGGGCCACGTCCTTGCCGTTGATCGCGACGGTGTCGTGCGTGACCTCGAGTTTGACGTCGGAATTCGTCTCGACGCGAACGCCGGTGATCTTGAAGGGCTTGTCGGCGAGGTTGTAGACATGGACTTCGCGATTGAACTCAGCGCCCGCAGTCGGCGTGCCGAAGGTGAGTCGCTCCGGCGTGGCCTGGAGTTGGCCGGCGATGTGGGCGTTGACGTGGAACCGCACGAGGTGTTCGAATGTTTCGGCACTGTCTTCCTTGCTCAGCCGGGTCGTGAACATGATCTGCCGGTCGAGGTAGCCCATGGGAGCGGCGGGATCGACGGTGAACTTGACGGTGATCGCTTGCAGCGGCGTGCCGTCGTCATCCGTAAGCGTTTCGCGCTTGGTGACTTCCGAGGTGAGGAAGGCGCCGCTGATCTCGGTCTTGAGCAGGTCGAAGGTCGACCGCCTCGAGGTGAGGGTGACTTCGCCGCTGCCGCCGTGGCCGTAGATCAGCCGGCCGATGCTCAATGCGGGGACCGAGAGCTTGACGGCCTGGTAGACGTCGATGTCGATGGCGACCTTGCGGACGCCGTCGGGAGAGTTGACGTCATTGGACTTGATGGTGACAAACTTGTGATGCTTGCCTGGGCGGTCTTTGGGCTCGAATCGAACCTCGATCGACCCGCTCTCGCCCGGGAGATAGTCGCGGACTTTCAGTTCGGGGACGGTGCAGCCGCACTCGCTGGTCACCTCGGAGATGATCAGCATGTCATTGCCGACGTTGGTGAAGTTGAAGCGGCAGACGACCTGGTTGGTGTCCGGCACGACGCCGAAGTCGTGCGATTCGCTTTCAAACTTCATGTTGGCGGCTCGCACGTAAGTCATGTCGCCGTCAGGGCCGGGCGTGGTGCGGCCGAAGAGCTGAGCGGATGCGGTGGGGGCCATCGCCAGGACGCCGAGCGTGAGGGCGAGTGCTGCGTGGTGCCGAGTGCCGAACATTGCCATGATGGATATCCCCTTCTGCTGCGCTGCCAACAGCGCGTCTGATAAAACGATTGCGTCAACCCGGTTCCGGATGGCGTGGGTCGATCCTAAACAGTAGACGCACGACTCGGTTTTGGGCGTCATCTCCCCGAGAAAATATCTGCCGATTCCCCGCCCCACCTTGGTTCTTCACCCCAGATCGGCCAAAGAATGGCTCTTCTGATCCGCCTGATCGGTCTCCGGGGCCCGTGAGCACAGGTGGACGCCGACAATCCCGGCCACAATCAGCCCGATCGAGATCATCTTGCCCACCGACAGAGACTCGCGAAACAGCACCACGCTGGACAAGGCCACGAGCGCCACGCCCGAGCCGGCCCAGATCGCGTAGGCCATGCTCAACTCCAGACGCCGGGCGGCCAGGGCCAGAAAGACCACGCTCAGCAGGTAGCAGAGGATGGTGATGGCGGTGGCTGCGGGCCGGGTCAGCCCGTCGGAGGCCTTCATCGCCACCGCCCAGCCCGTTTCAAACCCGATCGCGATGAGCATGTAGAGGATGGTCATGCCGGGATTCTAACGGCTGGCGATCGAACGCCCGGCCGCGCCCTTAGAATCCCCGCCATGTCGCTGCTGGTGGATGTGCTCTATCTCGTCGCTGCGATCATCAGCCTGCCGGTGTGGCTCGTAGGGCGGGCGTTGCGCGGCAAGCCGCCGATCGACATCCGCGCTCGACTGGGCCGCGTCGAGTCGTTGCCGCCTCCCGGAAAGCCGCGTCTTCTCTTTCACGCAGTCAGCGTCGGCGAGGTCAACGCCATTCGCGGCCTGGTCGCGCGGCTCGCCGAGCAGCACGAAATCGTCATCGCCACCACGACGGACACGGGCCTGGCCCGCGCCAAGACCCTGTTCGGTCAGCAGCATCCGGTCGTGCGCTACCCGCTGGATTTCAGTTGGGCGGTGCGGCGTTTTCTTGGCGCTACGCAGCCTGATGCGGTGGCCCTGGTCGAACTCGAGGTCTGGCCGAACTTCACGCGACAGTGCGAGCGGCGGGGGATTGCGGTGGCGGTGATCAACGGCCGCCTGTCGGATCGCAGTTTTCCGAGATACCGGCGAGCCCGGCCACTGGTCAGTCCCTCGTTTCGTCGTCTGAGCCTGGTGGTCGCACAGGACGAGCCGATCGCCGAGCGTTTTATCGCGGTCGGCGCCAGGCCCGAGTGTGTGCGCGTGGTCGGCACGATGAAATGGGATAACGCGCTGGAGGGGCAGGAGGGTCTGCCCGCTGCGGCCGACACACTCGCGGCACTGCTGGGCATCGATCGCTCGCGCCCGATCGTCGTGGCCGGCTCAACGGGGCCGGGCGAAGAAGCGCTGATTCATGCGGCGGTGCCGAAGGATGTGCAACTGCTTGTCGCCCCGCGCAAGCCCGAGCGGTTTGATGAGGCGGCGCGCATCCTGTCGCCGTGCGTTCGGCGTTCGCAGATCAAAGATGGAGCGCGTGCGGACAGCGGAACGAGCAATCGCTTCCTGCTTGATTCGATCGGTGAACTTCGCGCCGCCTACGCGCTGGCGGATCTCATCATCGTCGGGCGCACCTTCTCGAAGCAGCGCGGCAGCGACATGATGGAACCCATCGCGCTGGGCAAGGCTGTGATTGTCGGGCCTGATGTACGCAACTTCGAGAGCGTCGCCCGCGCTTTGCTTGACGGCGGCGGCATGCTTCAGACCACCGCCGAGCAACTGCCCACGCAGGTTCGCGCACTGCTCGACGATGCCGGGCGCCGCAATGAACTTGCCGCGGCTGGCCTCGCGGTCATCAGGGAGAATCAGGGCTGCGTGGAAGCGCATGCGAAGTTGCTCGAAGACCTGCTGGCCTCTCGCCGTCGGTGACGACGGCGAAGGGCTAACTCAAGTCACGGGAATCGATACCGCACGAGATTGCTCACGGTGCAGGCCCCGCGATCGATGGCCTGGAGGATGATCGCGCGGCCACTTCCAACGATCGGAATGTTGATGATCTTCGACACGTAGCCATTGGCGTCGGCGGTGCTTTGCGCTGCGATGCGCGGGCTGGCGATGTCGATGGTCAGCCCGGGGCAGCTCGGCACGGTCGTTGAGCCGGAACTGAAGCCGTAGACGAAATAGACGACGTGGCCCGGCGCAGCCCCGGCGGCCTGCAACTGGTTGTCTCTGCCTGCGACACCCGGGCGCGGATGCACGGTGATGAAGCCTTCGCTTGTACCTTGAAACTCGTACGCACCCATGTCGACAACGTTGACGTATCCGACTCCTGCGTCGGGCATGCCGGAGTCATCCGTGCGGCGCGACTGACCCGCGAGATCGCGATCGCGGTGCGCGTGGCGGTTGTTCCCAGCATCAATGCACAGGGAACCGCTGCTGAGGCGATAGTCGTCGTTGTTCGGATCAAAGAAGCGCGGGTTGACGTCGAGGTTCCCGATTCCCGGCCAGCCACCCTCAACATCGCAGTGTCCGACTATGAGTCCGCCGGACAGGTCGATGATGTCCGTGGGCGAGTTGTTCCACAGAATCGAATTGGTCATCATTCGACTGCCTACGTTACCCCCCTCCACAACATGCAGTCCGCCACCTCCCTCACTGGCCTGATTACCAACGAAGGTCACATTGCAGATGGAATCTGGAGTCTGCACCACAAACACGCCTCCACCCGAACCGATTGCCTGATCGTCCGCGATCAGCGAGTTGTCCAAAGTGGAGACGATGGTGGCGTAGATTCCACCTCCGTTTCGATTGGCGGTATTGTGCGCGACCACGATCTCCTCGGCGGTGACGAGCACGTCCCAGAGGCCGCCGCCGTCTCGCTCTGCGTGGTTGCGCAGCAAGTGAAGTCGCTCGGCGCGACAGAATTGCCCCGCGGCGTACATTCCTCCGCCATCGCGTGAGGCCGTATTGTCGCTAAGCGTGCTGTCATAGAGATCGACATCATCACCCGCGATGTACACACCGCCGCCGTCGCCGCTTCTGTTGCGCACGAACCGGCAATCGTTAACTGTGCAGTCGCGAGCTAGATACGCGCCTCCACCGAGAGGAACACTGTTCGGGTCATCGCTGCGGGCCACATTGTCGATGATCTTTGTCTCACTGATGGACGAAGGCCCGAATTGACCACCTCCTGCGCTGATGCCGCCGCCGACCGCGCGGTTGTTGAATCCTGTGCACACCGCACGATTACCTGATACCACGCAACGTTTCATCTGCAAAGTGGTATGGCCATCAGAAGAGACCCCACCGCCGGCACTGAACTGGCCCGACGTTGAGAGTGCTTCGTTGGCTTCGATGCGGCAATCGACGATCGATACTCTCGAAAACCCCTCGATGTGAATGCCACCTCCCGTCGCCGGCCTCCCGAGTCCGGCGCCGACGGTATTAGAGCGGAGAAGAGTGCGGGTAATCAGAACCGGTGATTGGGAGATCATGATGCCGCCGCCGGAAGAGTCTGTGCCCTCGCCCGTGCCCACGCACTGTTCGATGATGCAGTTGTCGATCGTCACTTCGGCCGCTGTGATGCAGATCCCTCCTGCGAAGTGATGCCTTCCGTTGCGGATGGTGAAACCCTCGATCGTGACGGGTCGATCATCCGGCAATGTGCAGAAGGTGAAGCCCAGACCATCGTTCTCGCAATCGATGATGCACTTGGTGGGGCCGCCGACGGAGTGGATGCTCATTTCCTTCTGGAAGAACTCGATGTTCTTGTTGCCTTCGCCGCGGTAGATGCCGTTGGCGACTTCGACGGAATCGAAGTGATCGGCCGCGTTGATACCCGCCTGGATCGTGGCCTTGGGTCCGTCGGGCGCTTCGCAGACGGGGCTGAGTCCGGTCCACGAATCATTGCCGCACGAGCCGTTGACGTAGTAGGTGGTCTGGGCCAGCGCGAGGGAGGCAGATGCAAGGGCGGCAGCCGCCATGAGCGCAACGAGTCCGAATCGCCCGGTTCTGATCAACACGACATGTCTCCTGTTCTGGCCGCTGTGCTCGACCGTTCAGGTCTGGCCTCGCCGGGTGTGCGGCCCGGCCGGGGTGTCTGAGGCGAGTATGACGGATCTGGGATCGTGTGTCAACGGGAAATCCGCCACATTGGCACATTTTCTCGCGATCGATCCGCCTGCGGCCCCATTCAACGGAAGTCGGAGGGCAAAAAACAAACAGGAGCGACCCACTTGAGTCGCTCCTGCGAAAGTTCTGATTGGGCTCGCCGGGTCAGTTGACCGTGGCGGCCTCGACCGCGGTGTAGCGCGGGATGGAATCATCCGCGGGGATGATGTCGACGGTGCGATTGCGGAAGCGGACGGTGCCGTCGCACATGGCAAACAGCGTGTCGTCCTTGGCGCGCTTGACCATGTAGCCGGCCTTGTAGGGCGTGCCGACCTGGCGGACGATGATGGACCCGGCCTTGGCAATCTGGCCGCCGTAGAGCTTCAAACCGCGGTATTGTGGGTTGGAGTCACGACCGTTCTTGGTCGAGCCCTGCCCCTTCTTATGTGCCATGACGTCGTACTCCGTGAAATCGAACCGGTCCCGGAACGCCGGGAAAAGCCGGCAAGGTTAGCCTTGGTCTACCGCATGATCCACTCTTGCTTGCGCAACTCGACTGCGTGTGCCGGGTCGGCCTGCGGGTCGCCGGGGCAGTCGTAGAGCCGGGCGAGGTGCTTGCGCACCACGGCGTTGTCGCCGGTCACCGGGTTTTTGACGACCTGGGTGTCGCTGCTCAGCCCGCCGAAGAACACCCGCACATCGCGCACGTCCGCCAGCGTTCCGGCTTTCCACACGAGCAGGCCTTCCCGCGCGTATTCCTTGCCGGTCTTCAACTGCCCGATGATCTGGTTCTTGGATTCGAGGAAGGGGCTCTTCATCAACTTGATGATCTTCTGCGTGATCTCGTAGGGAACGCCTTCTCCATCCTTGACGATGTCGCCGGCGTCTGTGGCGAGAATGGCGTTGGGAACGAAGACCTGGTCTTCACCCGTGCGATTCGTGACGAGATAGGTCATGAACCAGTAGTACTCGCTGTCGATTTTGAGCAGTCGAAGATCGTGCACGACCTCAAACTTCAACTCCCAGCGCGGCGGCCTGGCGCTGGGCTCCGGAGCCGCCAGAGCGGTCGGGATTCCCGGCCCCAACGCCACCACGAAGGCGGCAAGAAGGGCTGCGGCTGCAAGTCGTGTTCTCAAGTTGAGTTGAAACATCTCGGATCTCCCAGCGGCTAACCGGCAATGCGCAGTCCTAGCATACCCGATACTGGTCCGCCGGACCAGACCTTGGACGCCCAGAACCGGCCAGATTTGCGAGCCCGTTGCCTCGTGCCCGCCCACACCCGCCTCAATTCCGGTGCCCCGCTCCAGGTTCCGCCCGATCGCCTTCTCGATGCCCTGCGCTTCGTCGTGGCGCGGGGGGCCGATCCGAGTTTGGCCGCCGCCGGTCGGTTTCTCGATTTCATCCGCTCCCAGCGCCTCGACGCCGACCAGTGCTGGGCCCTGGAGAACGATGGGGGGGAGCTGAATCCCGCCCTCATCGCCCTTCCCAACAGCGGGCGAACAGCCATGATCTTCGTCAGTCCGCCGCGATTGCCCGAGGATGCCCCTCGGCTGGCCCGACTCATCGACCACGCCCATCGGCATTTTGACCCCGCCCGGATTGCTCTGGCCCAGGTTCTTATGGAGCCGCAGGAGTCGCTCACAGCGTCGGCGTTTGAGCGGGCCCACTACCAGCGCCTGGCTGTGCTGAGCTATATGGAGCGTCGCATCAGCCGCTCAGGCCGGATTCCGAGCGTTCAATGGCCGACGGAAGTCAGCCTGCTGCACTACGAGCCGCGATTTGAACCACTCTTCAAAGAAGCACTACTCCAATCCTACGTGGACACGCTCGACTGCCCGGCGCTGTGCGGGGTGCGCGACATTGATGATGTCCTCCGCGACCACATGGGCGCGGGTGTGGAAGATCCGGAACTTTGGACGCTGGTGATGTGGGGCGACGAGCCGGCGGCTGTGCTCCTGCTCAACCCCATCGCCGATGGAGAATCAGTCGAACTGTCGTATCTGGGGGTCGGGGCGCGTCATCGAGGGCGTGGACTTGGCCGAAGATTGATGGGTCTGGCGATGCGCCAGTTATCGGATCGTCCCTACACTCGTTTCACGCTCGCAGTCGATCAGGAGAATCTTCCGGCTCTGAGCCTTTACAAATCCTTTGGGCTGGCCAGAACCGATCGAAGGCTGGCGTACATCCGCCCAGTGCCCGATGAAAGGGATTCGAGGGAAACCGCGTGAATTGTGCCTGATCGCGATTTTCCACTATTCCGCTTCATCTCGACTGCGATAATGTCCCCCTCATGAGAAACTTTTGGCGTTTCGCCAGACACATCCTGCGGTACAAGGCGACCATTGGCATGGCGCTCGTGGCGGCGACGATCTCCGCAGCCTGCTTTGGCGCCGGCATCGCCACGATCCCGCTCGTGCTCAATGCCATGCTGGGGAAGAACGACCGCACGCTTCCCGACCTGGTTAATGACGTGAACGTCAAGGTCCATCACCTGATTCCGCAGGCGTGGATCGACATGCTCCCGACCGACGCGTTCCAGGGCGTGCTGCTGGTCCTGTGCGCCGTTTTCATCCTGACCATCATCGGCGCTTTCGCGAAGTACTGCCACACGCTGCTGGCGATGACGGCATGCATCCGCACCGTCTCCAACATTCGCAAGGCTGCGTTCTATCGCGTCATCCACTTCCCGCTGCGGTCCATCGTCTCCGAGGGCACGATGGATTCGATCAGCCGCATCGTCCGCGACTCGAACCAGCTGAGCAAAGGGTTCACGGCGATCACGAGCAAGGCTGTCGCCGAACTCTTCAAGGGAATCGCGGCCCTGGTTGTTGCGTTCGGGCTCGACTGGAAGATGAGCCTGATCGCGATGATCGGCACGCCGGTGCTCGCGACCGTGGTGCGCTACTTCAGTAAGAAGATCAAGATCGCCGCCCGTCGGGCGCTGGGTCAAGCGGCTGCGATGCTCGCCACGATCACGCAGTCCGTGCAGGGCATTCGCGTTGTCAAGGTGCACACGGCCGAGCGGCAGGAAGTCGGTCGCTTCAACCGCGCCAACAAGAAACTCCTGGCGGCGGAACTGTCGATCCGAGGCGCCAAGGCGATGGGTTCGCCTGTCGTCGAGACGATCACAATGGTCGGCATTATTGTCCTGGGCGGCGTGAGCGCCTGGTACATCCTCAACGGCGCAGCCGACCGCACGCAGGCCATCGGCGCCCTGGCGGCTCTTGGAGCCGCCGGCGCTTCCGTGCGGCCGCTCATGCAACTGACCAATGACATCTACGAGGCTGCGGCCGCCGCCGATCGCCTCTATCAACTCCTCCGCATGAAGGTCGAGAAATCGCGCGGCGACACCCGCAAGCGACTCCCTCAGCACGGTCGGACCATCGAGTTTCGCGATGTCGTCTTCACGTACCCCAACGCCAACGCTCCGGCGATCAATGGCGTCAATTTGACGGTCAACTACGGCGAAGTCGTGGCGTTCGTCGGGCCCAACGGCTGCGGGAAGACGACGCTGCTCAGCCTCATCCCGCGCCTGTTCGATCCCGACTCCGGCCAGGTCATCGTTGATGGAACGGACATTGCCGACGTCACGCTCAAGAGTCTGCGCGGCCAGATCGGCGTCGTGACGCAGGAAACGATCATCTTCAATGACACGATCAACAACAACATCGGCTACGGCAGCGGCGTGATCGACATCGAGCTCATCATGTCAGCCGCCCGCGCCGCGATGGCCGATGAATTCATCCGCGCCAAGCCCGAAGGCTACGAGACGATCGTCGGCGAGCAGGGTGTGACGCTCTCGGGCGGTCAGCGGCAGCGCATCGCCATCGCCCGGGCCATTTTGCGCAATCCGCGGATACTGATTCTCGACGAAGCCACGAGCATGATCGACGCCGACAGCGAAGCGCAGATCAACGCGGTGCTCGAGAAATTCTGCAAGGACCGCACCAGTCTGGTCATCGCGCACCGCCTGAGCACCGTCATCAACGCTGACCGCATCGTCGTGATGAATCGCGGCAAGATCGTGGACGTCGGCAAACACAAAGATCTGCTCGACCGCTGCGGCCTGTATCAGCAGCTCTGCCGCACCCAGCTCACTGACAACGACGCCGCCTGAGCATGCGTGCGGGATCCCGCCCGGCGGATCATCGGCGTGCGCACGCATACCGTCTGGCCATGCCCGCTCTCCGTCTGCTCACACCCGATGATGCCCCGGCCTACGCCGCGTTGCGCCGCGAGATGCTGGTGGATACGCCGTGGGCGTTTCTGCGCAGCCTTGATGATGACTTTGCCGTCCATGGCGATGCCGTGGCGGCGAAACTTCGTGAGCATGAAAACCGAATTGCCGCTGCGGTTGATGAGGATGATCCATCGCGCCTGCTCGCGTCTGCCGGCGTCGTGCGTCTTGATCCGAAGAAGACGCGTCACCGCGCCCTGATCTGGGGTGTGTACGTGACGCCGAAAGCGCGCGGCAAAGGGCTTGGTCGGGCGGTGATGAGCCTCGCGATCGATACGGCGCGCACCTGG
This sequence comes from Planctomycetaceae bacterium, assembly GCA_040255465.1. GTDB lineage: Bacteria > Planctomycetota > Phycisphaerae > Phycisphaerales > UBA5793 > UBA5793. The sequence goes on along the minus strand of JBDZVA010000003.1, from coordinate 781,889 downwards.
CCGGGCGTCGAGTGCATCTGGCTCTCCGTTTCGGATCGCACACCCGCCGCCCGCGCTCTGTATGAATCGCTGGGCTTTGTCACATGGGGCACGGAACCTGATGCGATTCGCATCGGCGGCGAATCCGCTGCCGAGCATCACATGCATCTGCGTGTGTGAATTGCCTCTCGGGCACGGCGGGATCCGAATGGCGCGCTGCTTCCGCGGAGGCTTCGCCCCCAATTGGTTTGCGACGCCGAACCCCTCGCGGCCATGAGCGAGTCCCCGCGGGGCCTGAGGCCGCTGAAAGGCCGCGAGTCGAATGGTCTACTCAAACCGCTTCACCACCAACTGACTGATCTTGCAGCCGTTCTGTTGCACGGCCTGGATGAGTACGTCGCCGAGGTTGCGAGCGCCGGTCGGGACGAAGCGCGTCAAGGTGGCGATGCCGTTCTGGTTGGCGACGGCGGAGCCGATCTGGATCGGGTCATCGAGTTGGAGGGTCACGCCGTCGGTGTGGTTGCAGCCGGGCACGAGTGTGCCGCCGCCGTGCGTGCTGTAGTAGAACGAGACGCGCGCACCGGGCGTGCAGCCGGTGACTCGAAGTCCGTTGAGCGTCCCGGCCCGCCCGGGTTGCGGGCCCTGCAGTGTGAGTGCGGAATGTACCGGAGTGATGAGCACGCCGCGATACGCGCCGTTGCTTCCTCCAATGAGATCTCCATAGCAGGCCATCTCGCCGACATCATTGATGTCGTTCATGCCGAGCACTTGGCGCCAAGCGTGATTTGGCGGGAGCAACGTCATGACGTCCACCATCGAGCCGCCGGGTTCCCAGTAGAATGCGCTCGTGTGTTCAGAGACGCGATCTACGTCGAGAAACCCGACGATCTGCCCGAGACTGTTTATGCCATTCGCAGCGGACTGGACTCCAATCGAAGGGTTGTGGATGCTGCGAATGACGTGATCTTCCCAGATCACGGCGTAGTCGACTCCATTAGAAGCGTGTGCGACGCCAGCAATCAACCCAGAGTCATTGATGTCACGAGCGTCGCTTCGGGAACCATTGGGTAGCGTTCCAAGATTGGTCATTTCGCCGTTCTGCCACACGAATGCCCGCGCGCTTGATGGCAGGATGCCTGATATTCCCACAATCTGTCCCATGTTGTTGATCGCATTCGCCCCGCCGCTCGGTCTGCCGAGATCGCCGAGGTCGATCATCTTACCGTCCGACCACAGGACGCCGTGGCTGCCTTGGTCGGGAAGATCTGACGCACCAACAACTTGACTCGAGTCGTTGATGCCATATGCGATTGAATCCTCGCCACCAAGTGTGCCCAAGTCGATTGCTGTGCCGTCGGCGAGCCACAAGACGGGATGTTCCACGCCAAGAGCGACATAGCTCTTTCCGACTACCTGACCGGCGTCGTTGATGTCAAATGGCTTCGCGTCCATTCCGGGCAGGAGCGGATCGAGGAAGCGCACGACTCCCGCGCTCCAGATGACAGTGCGCAAATCGTTAGTCTGAGCATCAATTGTGCTGGCGATGACATCTCCAGCGTTGTTGATCCCCCACGCATACGTACCTCTGCCGCCAATGTCGCCGATGTCGACAATCGCGTAGCGCGCGGCCTCCTGGCCGCGCGCTACAGACAATTGGATGAATCCCTGCAGAACCATAGTGAGTACCGAGATGAGACTAGCTGGACAATGAATCTGGAAGGTCATGCTATTCCCTTCTGGTGAGTCATCGTGGTCTTGGTATGTACTCACAGGACGTCGTGGGGGCGCTGTCGTGAGGAGCAAAGCCATTGATCTTGAAACCTCCACCGAGGATTTCTGTCTTCAAGTCCGATTTCAACTCCGTAAAAAGATACGTTGTATCCGCGATTCTGACCGATTGCGCCAGCACTTCATTGGCGCGCAATACAGTCAGATCCCACTTTTCCGGGAGCGGGGGACCGGGGGGATCGATTTCGCCGTTGTCTTGCCAAGGCACATCTCCCTGATCGAATTCACCGTACATCGCATGCAGGAAGCCGGCGGACTCCATTTCGGTCAGATCCGTTGAAAAGTTGGGGAATCCAGTACGCCCGAGTCCGCCATTGACGTCGTCTTCACCCCAATCATATACGAAAGAATCCCACTGAGCGGCTGGATCTCCATCCTCTTCCCAGAAGTACTTCACGAATTCGTCTGAGTTCTGCTCTGCCCACTGATCGGTCGGAACCGGACTCCACTCCATACAAGTCTTGAAGTGCGGCACCTCCCACGTGTTGTCGGGTGGAGCAACGAACGCCGATATCGCCTCTTCCAAATCGCCATCGATGTCGTAGTGGAGATGCAGATCGATCCACGCCTGCTGCTCGTTGCCGAAATCGATCAGGCGTTTGATGTTGTACGCCTCCCGATCCGGATTGAAGTCCACGGGATCGTCGAAGTCTGGACTGTTGCTTAGATCGCCATCCTTACCGATGAGCACCGACCACCGTGTTGCGGCCGGAGTGATGAATCGCAAAGGTCGACCGCCGAGTGCAGAGCCCATTCGTGCGACGGCGATCTGAACTTCCATCCACGCCAGCACGTCGTCCCATGCCTGGGGCAAACACGTCCCGTGATGCGAGCCTAGTCCCGAATCGGTGCAGCCCGTCGTGTCAATCCAGCACTCTCCCGGTCCGCCGCTGATCTCATTGCCAAACTGGATGAAGTCGATGTCCTTGGCGTAGCGGTAGGCGAAGCAGAAGAGATCGTCGAGATAGTCCTCTTTGTCCTGGCCCGTCGGGATGTAGTCGTAATGGGTATTCGTATACTTCACGCGGATCATGGCGATGATCTCTTTTTGATCCTCCGATTGCCGCCATGCCTCCAGCGCGTCTCCCATGCCTTCACAGGCACCGCCAGTATTGTGCGCGACATAGGCGATGTCGTCGCTGTCGAGGTGCAATCGAACGGCCTGGATCAATTCGACCTGGTCCGCCAACGTGTTCTCCGGGTTGAATCCAGCCGCATACATGCCGACGCGAAGAGTCTCGCTCTTATCGATCAGCCAGTTGGCGGGGCTGGTGTCGGGATAGTTCGTTGGGTCCTGAATGATGTCCCGGTAATCCGGTTCGCCATTGTTGTTCGTGTCGTACGGTACGATCTTGAACGGAATCCAGTAGTCTGTCTCGGCATCGATTTTGGCCATCCCGACGATCTCACCGGCATCGTTGATGTCCGTAGGTTGAAGATCGAGCAGGTCATCTGGGAGCCCAATGGTCATGTCCGCGAGATCAAGTGTCACTCCGTCAAAGGTGGAGTGCGCGAGATCCGTGGCCACCCAGAGTTTGGCTGACAGCGGAGTATCGGGGTCGTACCCCACAACTTCGGGATAGGTCTGATTGTTAATTGCTGTGGCCATTCCGACGTCTGAAATGTCCTCCTGAGTCCAGGATGGACCGCTTGAATAGACCCAGAGATGCGAGTACAAGACGGAGCCATCGCTCGTCTGATACGTCGATCCGATGGCGTGAAGATCGGCGTTGATGTCCGCTGCTTTGCTGTACTGGGCCACTGTCCCCAGGCTGCTGAGCGCCACCGCGTGCCAGCTCGTATCCTTGTACCAGCTTACAGCCTGCACGTACGAATCAACGTCTTCGCTCGCGCCAACGATATGGGGGTAGCCCGAGCTGTCAGGATCCACGCCGTATGCGCCGGTATTGCCGCCCGTGGTCAGCGGAGGAAGCGGCACGGGTGAGCCGATGGTGTCACTCCAGGCGACCGATATGCCGGTCAACGACGTGCCGACGACGACGCCGTTCTCGCTGATGTCAAACCCGTATCCGCTTCCGATGTCGTAGAGTGTGCCCTCGCGATCATCCAGATTGTCAAACTCGTAATAGAACGCCGTGTCGGTGCCGCTCACGTCGTGCGTTCCGCAGATGCCGATGTCGGTTGCCGCATTGATGCCCGACGCAGAGCCGACGATCGCGGTGCCGTACTCGTCTTTGAGTGGCCCCTGCCAACCGGCGAGCGTACTTGTCCCATTCGACAGACCGGAGTCGCGCCAGAAGTAGATGTTGGAGTCGCCGTTGTCGATGAACGTCGCGACCACATCGCCGTCAGCGTTGATGTGAACGCCCCCATCCGTGTCCAACTCCAGCGGACTTCCGCCGCCCGGCCGAGGCTCGAGTGGAACAAACACAAGTGGCTTGAAATCGGGGGTTGTCAGTACGCTTGATGCGGTCGAGCGGGCGGCGCCGATCGAGGCCAGTGGCGCGGTACCGACAATCGGGAAGTTCTTAACTCTCGGCGCCGCCGCGGCGGAGTTCGCGTGCCAGAGTGTTTCGCCTCCTGCTGCGAGCACCATGGCCCCAACTCCATACAGCGCCAGACTGAACGAAAACCTAACGGGGGGGGGGTCGGAACGTCATGACGGAACCTCCATCCAAGGGTGCAGCGACCCGATTCGGCCGTCAACGCGACAAGCCGAACCGCGCCGGAAGTTGTCCTTCCGCGGCAGGCGCTGAGCCCGCCGGTCCCCCCTGATTCTCCCCAAACGGCGACGACCCGAACGAACCGGCCGCCGACTCCTTCAAGATACCCGCTTACGGAAAATGTGCAAGGGCGAATGTGGTAATGTGGAGAAGAAAGCCGAGATTTCTTGCGGGCGCGGCTCGTCAGAAAACCAGCAGCCACACCCCGATCCACACCGCCGCGGCGATCATCACGATTGCCGTGTAGCCGACGATGTCGCGGGCGCGCACGCCGGTGATGGCCAGCAGCGGCAGGGCCCAGAAGGGCTGGAGCATGTTGGTGAGTTGATCGCCGTAGGCCAGAGCCATGACCATCTTGCTCGGCTCAATGCCGGCGTCGAGGGCGGTCTTGACGACGATGGGCCCCTGCACGGCCCATTGCCCGCCGCCGCTGGGCACGAAGAGATTCACGACTCCCGCGCTGAAGAATGTCACCAGGGGCAGTGACTGGGCGTTGGCCAGCTCGGCCATGCGGGTGGCGATCATCTCGCTCAGATGTGTGTCCTTCATCATCCCCATGATGCCGGCGTAGAGGGGGAACTGGAGGATGATTCCGCCGCAGCCGCGCACTGCTTCATCGACCGCGCGAACGTACCGAGCCGCCGAGCCGTGCATGCTCAGGCCGAGAATGAGCATGATCAGGTTGATGTGATTGAGGTCGATCGAGCCGACGCCGGGCAGTTTCTTCACGGCCTGCACCAGTGCGGCAATGAGCAGCAGCGCAAACACCCACGCCAGCCAGGGGGAACGCTCGAGCCACTCGGGCACGGTTTGCGGCGGCTCATCCATGTGCAGTTGCGCTTCCTTGTCGTCGACTCCAAGAGGAGGCTCGCCGATGTAGGTCGGCACGCGGAAGTCGGTGAACGTCTCAATTTCCTCTTCGCGTTTAGGATGCAGCAGCGCGAAGAGCATCGGCGCGCCGATGACCAGGCCGCCGGTGATGATGATGTTCATCATCGAACCGATCGTTGTCTGGAGCGGCATGGGTTTGACCTGAGCGGCCAGGTCGGGGCCGAGGATGTTCTGCAGGTCGCTCATTGCGGTGACTTTGAGCGGCGCACTGCCGGACAAACCGCCGTGCCAGACCATGAGCCCGACGTAACCCGCGGCTGCAAGCAGGGGGTAGTGCACGCGAATGCCCTTGCTTGCCATCGCCCGGCCGACCTCGCGCGCCATGAGTGCGCCGACGATCAGGCCGAGTCCCCAGTTGAGCACCGCGCAGGCGCCGGCCATCAGAGCGACGAGGGCGGTGGCCTGCATCGCACTGCCGGGCTGCCGCGCCAGGGACTGCACCATCCATGCCACGGGCGGCGAAGACGCGAGTGCGTGGCCCGTGACGAGCACGAGGCACATCTGCATTGAGAACAGCAGGAGGTTCCACATCCCGCTGCCGCCGATGAAGGCGTCGATGACTTCCCTGGGGCCGGCATCCGTCAGTGCCCAGCACAGCCCCGCCGTAAGCAGCGTGAGGAGAATGGCAATGACAAATGGATCAGGACAGGTCTTGCGAAAGACGCCCGCGAGGAGTGAGCCGAGTCTGCTGATCATGGAATCAGGATATCAGTTTGATCGCCGCCTCGCGACGTACTTCACGGCACCTCGCCGATATCCACGATGGCGCAGGCCATGACGGGATCGAAGCCCAGCGACTTTGCCTTGGCGATGAGTTCATCCGACTCGGCTCCGGGGTTGAGCCAGACTTCGCCGACGTCGCTGCGCTGCGCGAGTTGCTCGATGACGCCAAGGCCAACGTACGCCGGCACATAGAACAGCGCGCGATCAATCGGGCCGGGCACATCCTTCACGTTGGCCCAGACCTGTTGTCCTTCGATCTCGCGTTCGTGGGTGTTGACCGGCAGCACCGTTTCGCCCTGCCGCAGGTACGCGCGCACCGCCTTGTTGCCGAACTTTTGACGATCGTTTGATGCACCGATGATCATGACGCGCATGGCCGGCTCCTCGGCGCAGTGGGTTATTCGACTGCGCTGCGCCTGCCCGATGATATCAGTCCATCCGGTAGGGCCTTAATGGATCGGCATCGTAATAAAGTTCGTCTTCACCGAATCTCGGCCTCCCGGTCCACGGCGGACGACGGCCTGCGTCGCGAGAATGGCGTCTGCCGGCGCGCGAACGGGTACGGTTCGCACGAGGTGCGCCACGCCGGAGGCGTCGGTCAGTGCTGAGCCCATGACCAGCGTGGGTGAAGCGAGATCAATGGACAGCCCGCCAAGCGTCTCGATACCTGTTGACATGCCCATGCCGCCAAGGCTGTACAGAAACCACGCCCGTTCATTGGGCAGCGCTCCGGTGATCTCAAACGTGGTGGGTTGGCCGCGCACCAGCGGTGATTGAGCCAGCACCGGCCGATGGGGCGCAAACCGATTCAGGGTGACCAGCACGCCCGACTCGGGAGTCGAAACGACCGCAACCAGATCGAGCATGCCATCACCGTTGAGATCGGGAGTTTTCACCACGATTGAACCGCCGCGGTTTGGATCGTCAGCGATCGTGCGTTGCCTGGATTCACCGGTAATGAGCGCGTACGCCTGGAAGTGGTCGCGCTGGAGAAACCCGAGATCTGCGATGGCTACGGCGTCGATGCGGCCATCGCCGTTGACATCGGCGAGGCAGGCGCCGGTGGCGTAGTCCCATGTTGGAGTCCAAATGAGTTCGCGTGAGAATCGGGCTCGGCCGTCGTTGGCGAGGAAGAAAAGGCTGGCCATTTCTCCTCCTTCTTCCCCGCCATCATTGAGAATCAGATCCAGATCACCATCACCGTCGAAGTCTCCGCCCGCGAGGTGCATTGGCGGCGCGTTGAAGTCGTCGGTGGTGACCATCTGCCATCGGCTAGTCCATTGTGTGCCGTTGCCGTTGTTGAGCAGGACGCAGAGCCGTATGTCCAGGTAGTAGTTGGGAAACTGAAAGTCCTGCGTCATCATGACCGCATCGACATCTCCATCGCCATCGAAATCGCCCGTGACGGCGCTGAACTCAGCGGGGTGTCTTCCCGAGAACGTCCCGGGCAGATCGGGGGAGAATGTGCCTCGACCGTCATTGAGCAGGAACTGGCACCACCCGGTGCTTGCCTCAAACTCGCTGAGGAATATGTCTGGTGCGGCATTCCCCGTGACATCGCCCAGCGCCAGGCCGTATACCCGGTGTCCCGTGGTGTAGTCAACCGGCGCGCTGAACTGGCCCGTGCCATCATTGAGCAGCACATGGATCGTCGTCCCATCTGCCGTGACAAGATCCATGTCATGATCGCGGTCGACGTCGCCGGCGACGATGTAGTCGCCACCGCCCGTCTCGAGTTCGTTCACGCGCGTGAACCGGCCGTCTCCGTCGTTGAACAGCACGGTGATCTGGCCATTGCCGGAACTCACCGCCAGGTCCGTGCGGCCGTCGCGATCGAAGTCTGCGGCGGCCAAGTCGTGAGATCCTTCGGCGGTCGGATAGAAATACGGAAGCTGCGCTCGGGCCGCGGCGCCGGTCCATACTCCCTCAATCATGGCAAGCGAACCGAGACTGAAAACGGTGAGCGTTCGTCTGGCAGCTGTCGTCTTGTTCTCCCTCTCGGAATGCATCGTCCCATCCTCCTGTGTCGAGACGCGACAGGCCGCCGCAACTCGATCGCGGATGGCCGTAGCGACTTTCTCAACCATACGGTCTTGCGGCTGATTGCGGTTGCGGAATCCGGAAAGTTGCGCGCCAGGCAACTCAGAACAGGGTCATCTTCCCCTGTGCATCAGGCGGGCAGGATTCTCGGAGTCCTGACTCACTCAATTGGTGTAATGGCGTCGCCGATTTGCACCGTTCCGCCGCGCACGATCTCCGCGCGCAGCCCGCCGCGATGAATGAGTGCTTTGCGCACTCCTTCACGCGTCAGCTTTTCCAGATGCCCGCATGGCTCGCAGAGCTTGACGCCGCGCAACACAACTTCGCCGCCCACCTTGAACTCGCGGCCGACGAGATGATTGAGCGCCACGCCGCGCGTGAGAACGTTTCGCCGTGTCTCGATCGGGTCGAGCGTCGTTTCGTACTCCCGCCGCACGGCTTCGACCGCTTCAGCCTCGATGAGCGTGATCTGCTGCCCGGGGGAAACCGGTTCGGACTCACCCTTTGAGAAGGTGCCGCGCTTCGAGCCGTACCGGTCATCTTTCAAACCCTGCCCGGCGATGGCCTGGACGTGCTCGACGCGCTGCATCGGCGCGGATTCGATGCCTGTGATGAAGAGATTCTCAACGCGGCCCGATCGGGAGGCAGTGGTGGTGCTCATGGTGCCCGATGATAGCCGGGAAAACGAAATCCACGAGTTGCGTCTGTGCCCCGCTGCATCCGGTGGTACACTTTGGCCGGGGCCGCTGTGCTGCGGCAACCGGAGAGGGAGAAAAACCATGCTGCATCGCATCTTTTCAGCCGCCGCCATCGCCATCGGGCTCACCGTCGCCAGCGCCCTGGCGCAGGGTCATCTGCCTGCTGCGCCTGTCGACCAGCGCGTTCGGTTTGACAATCACCTCGTTGTCCGCGCCACGCCGCGAAACGAGCACGAACTCCAGACCTTGCTCAAACTGACGCCTGATGTCTGGTCGCACGGCGTCGGCGTCGGGCCGATTGACGTTCGTCTGGCGCCGGAGAACCGAGCGGCGCTCGATGCCACCGGCATTCCATATGAAGTGCTCATCGCCGATGTTCAGCAACTCATCGATCACGAAGCACGAACCGCCGGCCGCGATCAGGCCAACGCCGGCTTGTGGTTTGAAGACTACAAGACCTACGACCAGATCAACGCCTACCTCGACGACCTTGCCGCGCTGCAGCCTGGCATCGCCGCGGTCGTCACTGTTGGCACAAGTGTCGAAGGTCGGGAGATCAAGGGCCTTCAGATCAGCGGCGCCACGCCCGGCCCGGACACGGCCGGCGTGCTCTTCAACGGCGTCCAGCACGCGCGCGAATGGGTGGCGGGCATGACCACCACCTACATCGCCGACCAGCTCATCCGTCAGTACGGCCTTGACCCTGCGCTGACCGCCCTCGTTGATACGCACGTGTTCTACATCGTCCCCATTGTGAACGTGGATGGCTATGTCTACACCTGGACCAACAACCGGCTCTGGCGCAAGAACCGGCGCAACAACGGCAATGGGACGTTCGGCATCGATCTCAATCGCAACTGGTCGTACAAGTGGGGCGGCATCGGCGCTTCGCACGATCCCGGCAGCGATCTGTACTGCGGCACGAGTCCTTTCTCCGAACCCGAGTCCGCTGCGCTGCGCGACTTCCTGCTCGATCGGCCGTGGATCGTGCGCCACATCGATATCCACAGTTACTCACAGTACGTGCTGTACCCGTGGGCCTTCACGGCACAGCCGAGCATCGACGGCGCGGTCTTCACGCCTCTGGCGCAGGAGATCGCCAATGTCATCCGCTCGGTGCACAACGTCACCTATTCGCCCGGTCCGTGGTATTCACGTCTCTATCCCAGCAGCGGCGTGATGCAGGATTACACCTACTCCGAGCGCGCCGCGTGGGGGTTCACCTTTGAACTGCGCGACACCGGCCGATACGGCTTCATCCTGCCGGCGGATCAGATTCTCCCGACTGCTGAAGAGATCTTCGCCGGCGCGATTCACCTCGTAGGCGCGAACCTTGAAACCCGCATGCTCCTGGAGGCAACCGATCTTGTGCGCGGCGAGCCGACCACGCTCCGCGCCCACCGCGGCACGCCGGGCCGCCAGACCTACTTCGTTTACACGTTCACAGGCTACGGCTCAATGTTCGTGCCCCAACTCAACGTCACGCTCAACCTCGATCATCCGACACTCATCGGCACTGCAACCGCCGATCAGGCCGGGGTTGCGACGATCGTCCGCACGGTTCCCAACAACGCCCCGCTGCGCGACATCCTCCTGCAAGCGGCGCAGCGCGAGAAGAGGTCCAACGTCGCGGAGCGCACGATTGAATAACCACCCTCTGCAGGCCGCCTGCGGGGTGTCCCACATTTCATCGCCAACCCTGAGTGATGGCAAGTGGCCGTCGGGAGACTGTGGCGCCGCGCCGGGTCTTGCTGACGTCTGGTCAAACCAGCAACGTCGCCGGGTTCTCCAGCATGCCCTTGAGCGTGGAAAGGAATCGCGCCCCGCTGGCGCCGTCGATGATGCGGTGATCGCACGACAGCGTACAACTCATCTCGTGACCGATGGTGAGTTCATCGTTGCGCACGACGGGCTTTTTCATGGCAGCGCCGACTGCGAGAATCGCCGCGTTGGGCGGGTTGATGATCGCTGTGAAGAAGTCGACTTCGTACATACCGAGGTTTGAGATCGTGAATGTCGAGTCCGACATCTCCTCGAGGCTCAGTCCCTTACCGCGCGCCTTATCCGCCAGCGCCTTGGTCTCGGCTGAGATCTGTCGCAAGCCCTTGCGATCAGCGTCGCGCAGAGTTGCGACGACCAGTCCGCCGCCTCGCTCCTCGGGCAGCGCCACCGCTACGCCGATGTTGACATGCTCGCCAATCTGGAGCGAATCGCTCTTCCACGCCGCGTTGAAGTGTGGATGCTGGTGAATCGCCAGAGCGCAGGCGCGAACGAGGAAATCGTTGACTGACAGTTTGACGTTCTGTGACTTGAGTTGCTCGTTGAGCGTGATCCGCAGATCGAGCAGAGGGTCGGCGTTCACACTGACACTCACCTGGTAGTGCGGAATTGTGTTCTTCGATTCGACGAGTCGCTTCGCGATGGTTTGTCGCATGTTGCTCAGCGCGACCTTGCCGCCCAGTGGCGTGGTCGGCGCCGCCATCGCCGGAGCCGGAGCGGATGCAGCAGCGCCTACCGCCACGTCTTGCGACGGCTCGTCCTGGCCCAGCGCCGCCAGCACATCGCGCTTGATGATCCGGCCCTGCGGTCCGCTGCCCTTGATCGACTTGAGATCGAGTCCGTTTTCTTCGGCGATCCGGCGCGCCAATGGGCTGACCAGCATGCGGCCGGTCGAACCGTTGCTCGACGCCGCTCCATTGGAGGTCGGCGCCGGGGAGGCCGTCGCGGTTGCTGTCGTGCTCGCACTTGACGGCTTGGGCGAACCGGATTCGCTCGCTTCCGACTTCGCTTCGCCGGCGCTCGATGAACTGCTCCCGATCGACTTGACGGCCTCCTCGACCGATTCGCCTTCTTCGGCGAGGATCATGACGGTCTCGCCGACCGCGACGTTCGCGCCTGCCTTGAGCATGATCTTGGCGACCTTGCCCGCGTCATAGGTCGGCATCTCCATCGTCGCCTTGTCCGTCTCGATGTCCGCAAGCACCTGGCCCGACTCGACCTGCTCGCCTTCCTTTACGTACCACTTGACGAGCGTGCCCGCTTCCATGGTGTCCGACAGACGAGGCATTTTGATTTCAATCGCCATTGCGTATCACCCGTTGATTAGTGTGCCAGACTGCAGCCGCGCTCTGCGAAACCCTGCAGGCGCCTTGGCGCTTTGTCACTCCAGATACATTGCCTGTTTGACCGCCTTGATGATTTTGCCGGGGTTTGGCAGCATCGCCTGCTCCAGCGTCTTGCTGTAGGGCGCGGGCACATCATCGCTGCACACCCGGAAGACACGATTGTCGAGGTAGTCCATCGCACGCTCGTACACCTGCGTGGCCACTTCGCTCGCCACCGAGCCGAACGGCCACGATTGATCGACCACTACGCAGTAGCTCGTCTTTTTGACGCTCTCAACGATGGTGTCGATGTCGAGCGGACGAATCGTCCGTCCGTCGATCACTTCGCAGTCGATGCCTTCTTCGGCGAGTTTCTCCGCCGCTTCGAGGCAGAAGTGCACGGGCCGGCCGAAACTCACCAGGGTGCAGTCCGTCCCCTTGCGCTTGATATCCGCCACGCCGAAGGGAATGAGATACTCCTCTTCCGGCACCGGTCCCTTGTTGCCCAGCATGCGCTCCGATTCGAGAAAGAACACTGGGTCGTTGCAGCGGATCGCGGTCTTGAGCAGCCCCTTCGCGTCGTACGGCGTCGAAGGAATCGCAATGCGCAGACCGGGCACGTTGGCAAACAACCCTTCGACGGTCCATGAGTGTGTGGAGCCGAGCTGGCCGCCGGCGCCGTCGTTGCCGCGAAAGACGATCGGGCAGCCGAACTGTCCGCCGGACATGTAGAGCATCTTCGGTGCGTTGTTGAGAATCTGATCCGCCGCGACGAGTGAGAACGACCACGACATGAACTCGATAATCGGCCGCAGCCCCATCATCGCCGCGCCAATACCCAGTCCGGCAAAGCCGTTCTCGGAAATGGGCGTGTCGATGATGCGCTTGTCGCCGAACTCCTCGAGCATCCCCTGGCTGACCTTGTACGCGCCCTGGTAATGCGCGACCTCTTCGCCCATCAGGAACACGCGCTTGTCGCGGCGCATCTCTTCGCTCATCGCCTCGCGGAGCGCTTCGCGGTACTGAATCTGACGTGTCGCAACAGCAGCGCTCATGGAACTCTCTTTCTACTGATCAAACTCTGATTGCCAACGCTGAATGTTTGCGCCTTTGCTTCAGTCGCTGTCCGGCAACTGCCCGGGCTCGTGATCACACATCTCGGGCAGGCTCGTCGGGCCGTATTCGCCGAATGGCTCGGTCACCACATCACCGTAGAGGTCCACCGCGGGATCCGGCTCGGGTGACTGCTCCGCCCACTTGATTGCATCGCGCACTTCATCGCGCACGCTCTGGCTCATCGCCTTGAACGCCTTGTCATTCAGGTCGCCCGACTTGGTGAGCACATCCCCAAGCTGGCGGATCGGGTCGTTGTCTTCGTACTCCGAAACTTCGTCCTTGCTGCGGTACTTCTGTGGGTCGGACATCGAGTGACCCTTGAAGCGGTACGTCTTGATCTCGGCGAACGCGGGGAACTGCTCGGCCCGGGCTCGATCGACGGCCCGCTTCATGGTGTTGTACACAGCGCAGACGTCCATGCCATCCGCCTGGTAATAGGGCATGCCGTACGCAGCCGCTTTCACCGACAGGTCGTGCGCCATCGACGTGCCGCGCTCGATCGCGGTGCCCATCGAATAGCGGTTGTTCTCAAGGACAAAGATGCAGGGCAGTTCGAGCACGGTCGCGAGGTTCATCGCCTCGTGCAGCGCGCCCTGGTTGAGCGCTCCATCGCCGAGGAAGCACAGCGTGACGCGCTTCTCTCCCTCGCCGAGCACTTCGTTTTCGTACTTGGTGGCAAACGCCAGGCCGATGCCCAGTGGATTCTGCCCGCCGACGATCGCGTGTCCGCCGTAGAAATGCGTTCGCTTGTCGAACAGGTGCATCGATCCGCCCTTGCCCTTGGCGCACCCGCCGACCTTGCCGAACATCTCCGCCATCGCGTATCGCGCTTCCATGCCGCGCGCCAGGGCGTGGCCGTGGTCGCGGTACGCCGTGATCACGGGGTCATCCGGATTCGTCGCGGCGATGCATCCGACCGCGCACGCTTCCTGCCCGATGTAGACGTGGCAGAAGCCGCCGATCTTCGCTTCCTGGTATGCCTGCATCGTCCGCAGTTCAAACTCGCGGATGAGCATCATGTCGCGCAGCCACTTCAAACGCGTTGTGGCGTTCACACGCTCGACGGGTTGGGTCACTGCTTGCGGGTCAGTCATGGTCATGCGAAGCCATTCCTCAAATCAGTCAACACCGATCGCATGCGCCGTTGCTGCTCGTCAAACGACGTACAGCGACGGGCGATCGATGCGTGCGTCTTCGCTTCCTCATCGCCTCTTCCATGAGGTTATGCCACCGCGACGAGAGCGAACATGATTCTATGAATATCGGCCGATGCGGGCAACGAGTCCTTATGACCTCGGCCCTTGGCCCGATTCCTCCGCCTCCACCCGTCGATAGACTTGCCCATGCCCGGCGCCGACTCCAAAGTGACACTGGCCATCGAGGCCAGCGGATCCAACGCCTCCGTCGCCGTCGGGTGGGGCGAGGCGCTTGAGCATCTCGAGCCCGTTTCCCACGCCGCCCGCCACGATGATGACCTCATGCCCGCCATCGCGAGGGCGTTCGATCGCATTAACGCCTCACCAAAGGACTTAGGGGGCGTCGTGGTCTCGATTGGTCCCGGCGGCTTCACCGGCCTGCGAATTGCCGTTTCCACCGCAAAAACGCTCGCCCTCGCACTGAAGTGCCACCTCTTTGCGGTCCCGGAGGCGGATGCGGTGGTTCAGGTGGTGGGGGCGGGCGCGCCGCTGGCCGTCTGTCTTTCCGGCAAGCACGGCCACTTCTGGACCGCATTCCACGAGCGGGGCTGTCTCTCCAACGGCCAACTCATTTCCACACAGGACATTATCGAGAGGTCCAGCCGCCTCGGGATCGGCCAGATCGCCGTGAGTCAGCCGCAGGATCGGCTCACGGACCTGGCGGCCGCGGCTGCATCAGCGGGTATCAACCTCATTGACGTTCGACCTGATGCGTCGAACGTCTTCCAGGCCGGCTGCCGCCTGCTCGCGGCCGGGCAGACCACTTCTCCCGAGTGCCTTCTGCCCCTCTATCCGCGCGAACCAGAGGCAATTCGGCTCTGGAGGCAGCGAAAAGGCTGATTTCAGCCTCTGTTTGACCGCGATCCTAACGTCATCCTTACCCCTTGTTGGCACTTTCGCGGAACCGGCGGCGGGGTTTTGGCGCTACAGAGTTCTGCGGCACGGCAACGAAAACCGCTCCTGCAGCACCGGGAAAGCAAGATCAGTTCCTGCAAAGACTTCCGATCGGTCTCCCTTGCGCAATCCGCAGAATCGGCACTCGTTGCCCCTGTCTCACGACATGAAGGGGTTAAGACGGCCCCGTCCATCGCCGATTGGTGCAGGAAGGTAAAAGTGGGTACTTTGGGACTGATCGGAAGTTTGGGTAAACTGACGGCCGCTGGCGAGCTTCGACAGGCTTGCAAGGCCAGGCGGAGGCGAGCGTGAGCAGCGACATCTCCAAGAAGCAGGTGTTCACCACCGGCGAAGCCGCCGCCATCTGCAAGGTCAGCCAGCAAACGATTATTCGTTGCTTCGACAACGGCCGACTGCAGGGCTTCCGCGTGCCCGGTTCGCGCTTCCGGCGCATCCCTCGTGCCGAACTCATCAAGTTCATGCGCGAAAATGACATTCCGCCGGATCTGATCGAAGGCGGGAAAAAGCGCATTCTCGTCGTCGATGACGACGACCAGATCATCGAACTCTTCGTCGACGTGCTCTCGCGTGATGATCGCTTCGAAGTGCAGACGGCCCAGACCGGCTACGAAGCCGGCATGGTGACCGAGTCATTCCGCCCGAACCTCATCATCCTCGACTACATGCTGCCGGATATCAACGGCAACATCGTGTGCAAGCGCATCCGCGAAAATGACGAGCTTGCGAACACCAAGATCATCATCGTCTCCGGCGTGGTCAATCCCGACGAGATCAACGAACTGCTCAAGGCCGGGGCCGACGACTTCGTCAAGAAGCCGTTCAACATCGAGAAGCTCGTTGCACGAATCGTCGAACTGCTCGAAGTCTGACCTGCTCGACTCCTCACGCGTTTCATCTCCTTCCACGCACAGGCGCCGTCGCCTGTGCGTCTCGTTTTGGGCTGCTTGCCGGGCCTACGCTTGGCGATGTCCACGCTCATTCATCAGCGCGTCGCCGAGGCCAACGCCGGGACGAATCCGCGCGTCGTCGCCCGCGTCAACTCTGGCTGGGTCGTTATGGGAGACGTGCAGATGGTGCGCGGCTACTGCCTGCTGCTGCCCGATCCAGTTGTACCGCATCTCAACGCCCTCGTAAACGAATCTCGCAATGTGTTCCTCAAGGACATGATCAATGTGGGTGATGCGATGCTGGCCGTGACTCGAGCCGCGCGGATCAACTACGAGATCCTCGGCAATCTCGAACCGGCGCTGCACGCTCATCTGTTTCCGCGCTACAACGAAGAGCCGGATGATTTGCGCACCCGGCCGATCTGGTTCTACGACTGGAAGGCGGCTCGGCCGTTCGATGCGGCTATCGATCGCCCATTCATGGATGAACTGGCGGGCGAATTGAAGCAGCGCGGGATCGCGAAGTAGGGTCCGCCGCGCAGACCACGCGGGTGCAGCACGTAGCGGCGTCACGGTGCGGATAGACATCCCTGAACGACGGATCGCATCAATCCCTTCCTGACGGGCGGGGCTCGGATCCACCGCAACCAATCGCGCTAAACTTGGCCTCACTCACGCTTGACACTTTCACGCTTTGCGAGGTTGACATGGAATTCAAAGAGGCGATCAAGTACGACGACTTTGCGAAGATCGATCTGCGCGTGGCAACGGTCAAGGCCGCGGCGCATCATCCCAACGCGGACAAACTCCTCGTGCTCCAACTCGACGATGGCAGCGAAGCCGGGCGGCAGATCTGCGCCGGCATTCGCGGTCACTACGAGCCCGAGACCCTCGTCGGCAAGCAGATCGTCATCGTGGCCAACCTCGAGCCTCGCAAAATCCGCGGCGAAGTGAGCAACGGCATGCTCTGCGCGGCAAGCGATCTCACCGATGGCGAGGAAGCACGCAAGGTCATCCTGTTGGCCGTCGACAGGCCGGTGCCGGCTGGTTCGCCGATCAGTTGATTTCAGCTGATTGCGTCAGTCGAACTCGTGATCGTCGATCAAGTGTGTCTGTTCAATCGGATCCGGCACGTCGTCGAGTTTGAACGCTCGCGATTCATCGAACGGGCCGATGGCGGTGCGGCGGAGGGCGGTGAGGTAGCCGCCGACGTTCAATGCGGCTCCGATGTCCTGGGCGAGGGAGCGGATGTAGGTGCCGCGGCCGCAGGTGGTGCGGATGGTGAGGTTGGGCCAGTCGTAGTTCAGCACTTTGCTTGAGTCGATGCGAATGGGGCGGGGCTCCAGGGTGAAGTCGCGGCCTTTGCGGGCGAGGTGGTAGGCCCGCTTGCCGCCGACGCGCATGGCCGAGTGTTGTGGCGGGGTCTGGAGGATATCGCCGGTGAACTGCTCGGCGAGAACGCGGTCGATCGCTTCGCGCGTCGGCACCGTCGGGCTATCCAGAGGCGTGATCTCACCTTCGAGGTCCTGCGTCGACGAGAGGGCTGCGAGGTCGATGGTGCACTCGTAGGTCTTGGGCATGGCCATGAGGCGTTCGACCCAGCGCGTGGCCCGGCCGAGGCAGCAGATGAGGATTCCGGAGGCGAGCGGGTCGAGCGTGCCGGCGTGGCCGGTCTTGACGCCGCGTGCCCGGCGCTTGACAACGCGGACGATGGAGGTGGATGACAAGCGGTAGGGCTTGTCGATGATGATGAGGCCGCAGATCGTCTCGGGTTGGTTGGGATCGGTCACGGGTGATTATGGCGGCCGTTGCGCGGCGGATGCGGACGGCTTGCCGCAAAGAGGACGAGGAGAGGCACGGAGGGAGTAGGTGCTCGGCTGCACCGAGTCTCCGCGCCGTCAATCGACTCTAAGGCCTAAGGCTCATGATCGGAGGACGGCTCACCGGGGTCACCGGGCCTACGATGTGGGCCTGACCTTTTTTGAGGCGGGCGTGGCGGGTGATTCCGTCGCGTTCGTCCAGCCGTGGAGAGGTGACCGAGCGGCTGAAGGTGCACGATTGGAAATCGTGTGTGCGGGAAACCGTACCGCGGGTTCGAATCCCGCCCTCTCCGCTTTCTTTTTTGAAATAGGCTTGCGTCGCTCGCGTCTGGTGCGAGGGGTGTCGAGCTGCGCCGAGGTTCGCAGGAGATGATCGCAAGGAGCGTTCAGCGATGGTGCGAGCACGGAAGTGGATTCGGATAAGCAAGTACGTCCTGCTGCTGATCACACTCGGCGTGGCGGGGTGGGTGTTGGCACAGCCGTTCGTGCAGGCCAAGCCGAATTCCCAATGGGCGGCAACTCGCTTCAGCGCGCGAATCAATGGGACCTTGTATCTGGCTGAACTGCGCGAGGAGGTGTCGCAGGAGCCGTATTGCCTGATTCATGAGGTCAGCATCGAGGTCGCACCGGTCGCAGATCCGGCGAACCCCTTCCGCAGCATTCCGGGCGGCGCGTGGCCGCTGCACCTGGAGGCGGCGGATCGGCCCAATCATGTGCGAGTTGTTGATACTCTCAACGGCAAAGTCGTAGTTGACAACGCGGAGGTGGAGTGGCTTCCATTTCCCATGCCCGTTGATCCCCTGCGCCCCGCACCAGTCGGCTGGATCGGTAATCGGCTCGCGCTCTGGCCGGCAGGGTCGCTCGGTGTGCCGTTCTGGCGGCAGGTGGTGAATCGGCCCGCTACGTTCGGCAGGCAGTACGATCTGAGGCTCTTGTGGCCTGTTGCATACCGGGTGCTTGGTGCAGCCATTGGGGCAGCGTTGGTTGTGGTAGTCGCAACGTGGGTGATCGATCGGTGGATCGCTTCGCACCTGCATGGCGTGTGCGAGAACTGCGGCTACGACCTGCGCGGCAG
Source organism: Planctomycetaceae bacterium (assembly GCA_040255465.1). Taxonomy (GTDB): domain Bacteria; phylum Planctomycetota; class Phycisphaerae; order Phycisphaerales; family UBA5793; genus UBA5793. Next base: position 762,973 of record JBDZVA010000003.1, on the reverse strand, counting down.
CGAATCGGAGCGGTGCCCTGAGTGCGGGGCGGCAGTGGGAGTGCAGCCGAAGGCTCGGACTGCGCTACCGGAGTAGGAGCAGGTGCGCGGTTACACCTTTATGAGCCGCACGGCGAGTGCTTCGTGTTAGTCCATGCCCAGATCGTTGACGAGGTGCGATTCGGGTTTGACCTGATCGAGGGGCAGGCCGAGTTGGTTTGCCGTGAGGCGGCGAACGTCTTCCATGACTCGGTGTTGAAGGATGAGCTGGTCGCCGGCTGCATTGGGAAATTGCACCGGCATTTTCAGTCGAACGAGATCGGCGAGCGTTACACAATCGGCAGGGAAGTGTGTGGCGAAGCGGGCGTTGATGCCCGTGAGGAGCCACGCGCCTGCGAGAAATGCGCCGACGGAAAACAGGCCGGCAACACTTGAGAATCCATACGCCAGCCATCCGAGGGCTGAACATGTGAGCCACGCTAGGGCGAGAAACCCGGTCATCCACAGGAGCGTGCGTTCGGCCCGGGTCGACGCTCGCAAGTGCGGCACATTGCGCTCCACAGCGCGGAGAGCGGCCCACCTTTTCCTTCGATTGGCAAGTGGGAACAAGGCGGTGAGCTGAACACCGGGTCGAATGTCACGGCGACTGAGATCAGTGAGTCGGACAATCTGGCGGCGCAGGCTGTAGAAGGTGCGGGCAGAAGCGCAGACACCGTCCGACCTCGGCAGCTTCGAGATCACCAGCGCGGCGATGTCTGCGACCGTACGGACTTTCTCACACTCGGCATCGGGAAGACGGATTCTGAATTCGTCCTCGACCTCCATGACAAGTTCAACGCTGTCTAGCCCCATGGCCAATCGTATTGCGTGGTGGCAATGTTGGGCAATCACAGAGACAGCACGTTCGTGCTCCTCGCGGCGGACCCTACGGGTTCTATTCGATCTCCGGCCGCACGTCCCACACGCCGAGTTGCGCTTCGAGCGCCATGGCAGCGCGGCAGATGGTTCCTTCGTTGAAGAGATCGCCCCAGAGGGTCAGGCCGTGCGGGCGGTTGTTTTCGCGAAAGCCGGTGCGGAGGCAGATGCACGGGTGGCCGGTGTGGTTGGTGATGAGCAGCAGGTTGGCGGCGTAAGATGGGCCGATGAGCAGGTCGACGTTGTCGAAGACCGTCGCGAACGCCCCGCAAACCTGGCGACGGATGCGCAAGGCCTGCACGAGTTCAATGGCGGGAACGAACCATGTTTCGCGGAACGTGTTCGGCCACGCCTGCGGCGACTGCCAGACGAGTTCATCATCGCGATTGCTGAGCGTGAGTTCTTCGAAGGCTGCGGCGGCTTCAACGCTGAGAATGGTGCTCAGCGGTGAAGCGTTCATTTCCGGCAGGGTGATGGGGATGAGTTGCGCGCCGGTTTGCTTCATCGCCTCGAGTGCCGCCCGGTCGAGATCGATCGCGCCGCGTCCCTCGAACCATGCTGGGTCGTAGCCAATGCGGAGATTCTCAAGCGGCGTTGCGGCGTCGAACTGGTAGGGCATGTCGAGTGAGGCGGGGTCGCCATCGTCGCGGCCGCGAATGGCATCGAGGACGAGCGCGCCATCCTCGACGGTGCGCGTGAGAGTGCCGACTTTGTCGAGCGACCAGCACAGCGCCATGGCGCCGGTGCGCGGGACACGGCCGAAGGTGGGTCGCAATCCCGTCGCACCGCATCGCATCGAGGGAGAGACGATGGAGCCGAGCGTTTCGGTGCCGAGCGCGAAGGCGAAGAGTCCGGCGACGACCCCTGCGGCTGAACCGGCACTGGATCCGCTCGAGCCCTGCTGCAGGTTGAATGGATTGTTGGTGCGGCCACCGAACCACTGATCGCCATACGCGAGAGCGCCAAGGGTGGTCTTGGCAATGAGGACCGCGCCGGCTTCGTTGAGTTTGCGAATGACTGCGGCATCGGATTCGGCGACGCGATCCTTGTACGGCGTGGCGCCCCAAGAGGTGCGGATCCCGGCGGTGTCGAAGAGGTCTTTGGCGCCATAGGGAATGCCGTGCAACGGGCCGCGGTACTTGCCGGCGCTGATCTCAACGTCCGCCGCCTTCGCCTGCTTGAGCGCAAGGTCTTCAGTGGTGGTGATGATGCACTCGAGTCTGGGTGCGATGCGCTTGATGCGCTCCAGGTAGATGCGGGTGAGGCGTTCGCTGGACAGTACGCCGCGCTGAATCCAGTGCGAGAGTGATGTGACGGGGGCGTGGGCGATGTCGATGTCGCTGGCGGGCAGAGAGCCGGGTTCGACGGCGCTGCGGACGAAGCGCGATGTGCCGTCGATGTAGGATCGACCGGGCAGGCGCGGATCGAAGGTGGTCGCGGGAGCCAGGCCGTTGGGAAGTGGGATTTCGCGACGGCGCTTGTACGACGCGGCCGCCTGACGCACGCCGGGCAAGAGCATCTCGCGTTCGGCGGGGGTGAACTGGAGGGACGCGAGTTGTTCGGCGTGTTCGATTGATTCGACGGTGATGTTGCTTGTCGCCTCAGGGGGTGGCGCAGGCTGCATGGAGATTGAGTCGAAATCCGGCGCCGCGACGGAGTGCATTGGAGTCTTTCCGCTGGTGGTTGAATTAAGGCCGGCGACCGAGGCGGCGACAACGCCGGTTGTCACAAGGAAGTTGCGGCGGGAAAGGGGCGTCTGTGCCGGCGCAGTGTGATCAGGGTGGGTCTTTCGCGGATCGTGTCGTGTCATGGTGCACCCCGTGCATTGTTGAGAATGGCGTGGCGAGTGCAACAGGTTATCCCAAGGACAACGCCGGGCGCTGCTCGGAGCGCTGAGGGGGCGTCATCGCATGAGACGGATCTGAGTGATGACGCAGATTAATCGAACTCAAACTTCGGTGTCGGCTGCACGACGCCGACCTGACCGACTTTGATTTCGGCTTCGAAGTAGTTTTCGCCGCGCACCGGTGAGCCGGCGAGGCGGCGAAGGGTGGCGAGTTGGCCGACGTGGGTCAGCGCATCGGCGAGTGGGCCGTGAAAAAGGCGCATGGCGGGTACGGTGAGGGGTTCGGGGGCGCTCAGCGCTTCGTCGAGATTCTGGAGGCCGGCATAGAAGCGATCGAGTTCGCGGCTCCACGAGATCGGGCTGGAGGTGTTCCAGGCTTCGGCGCCCAGCGCCATGGAGCGGGCCCAATCGAGCAGGTCGTTGATGTGGGCGAGGATCTCGATGGTCGAGCGGCAGGTGGGGCAGACGCGGATCTCGGCGATGGACTCGGGGGCGTCGCGCAGCACCTTGCCGCCGCGATAGGCGAGGGTGGCGACGGCGTGGCGGAGCCAGGCGCGATCGTGGTCCATGGTGCGGCCTCCTGCGATTCGACGGTTAAGCGGAAAGTTGATGGTACGAGCCCCGCGGGCGACCGGTTCGGCGGATCGCCTTGCGAAAACGAAAGAGGAGCGCGGCTGGGCCGCGCTCCCCTTCTGGAAAGAGAGAATGAGAATCTGAAACAATCAGGGAACCTGGGCCACGTTGCTTGTGTTGCAGTTGTTGGTCTGGATCAACTGCACGTAGCCGCGGCAGGCACCGGCGTTGGCGTTGGCGTTGACGTTGCCACTGCCGCTTCCAGTGCCGATGATGTTGTAAAGCTGCAGGTTTCGCGTGCCGAGGCCGAGTTGCGTTCCCTGGCAGGGGCCGTTGGGAATGACGTAGGCGCCGGTGCTGCTGGCGAAGAGGATGCCCTGCTGACGGTTGGCATCAGCGCCGCTCCAGCGGAGGTTGACCGTGCCGGGGCAGGCGCCGCCCATTTCAAGGTGGTAGCCGGAGGTCCGACCCACGTTGAGTGAGCCGGAGCATCCTTCGCTCTGCGAGGTCGTGCCGAAGATCACGCCGCCGGTGGTGATGGAGTACGCGGGGTCGAAGTAGACTTCGAGGCGATCGCCGGCGAAATTGATCTGTGCGCCGAACTGGGGAGCGCGAGGCGCGAGGCGCTGGAAGAGAGCCTGGCAGATGATGGGCCCTTCGGTCTGGAAGTTGAGCTCGCTGGCTGTTACGGCGACTTCGAGTTCGCCGAGGTCGGTGACGATGCCGGCGGTGAAGACGGCTTCGCCGGAGTTCCAGTCGAAGGGATCGAAGGGGCCGGTGAACTCAATTGCGCCGTTCGGTGGCGCCGCGCAGGAGATCTTGTCTTTGGCTTCGCCAGTCTTGCCTGGATCGAATTTCACCTCGGTATTGTCGTGGATGTCTTTGATCTTGAGACCGTTGTCGCCAACATCTTCAACGACGAGACCGGGATTCGCGGCTTTGATGGCGTCGCGAATCAAGTCGCGCTTTTGTTTGACGGTGGAGCCGTTCGGAATGACGACCGAAGCGGGGTTGTAGTCGCCGAGTTCAACCTTTACGAGACTCGGCAGACGGTTGCTCGGCACCGTAAAGGTCATGGTCGTGTCCTTGGCCAGGGCCAGCGGACTGAGCGTAGCCAGGGCGAGGACGGAGCACAGAATACGAGCGTTTCGAGTGATGGTGTTTGGGCACATGGCGTGCCTCCTTTCGAGGTGTTATCACTGGGGCCGCCGCTACGACAGTTCGTGCGGATCGGCCTCCAACAGATACACTCGTGAGGCACCCATGGTGTGGTCAATGGGATTCCAGCCCATTGACTGCTCGGCGATGCAGGGACGTACCAACAAACAGCTCAGATCCATCGGAGTTGGATCGAAGTGCCGCCTCACTCGACCGGCTTGCGAGGTGACGGCCGTTTGTTCGGCGAACCGCTGATGCTGACCGGCTTGTCGCTCAGTTCGATTCTTCAATCCACCGCACCGCCTTTTCGCGGTTGGCCGTATTGAAGTACTTGACTTTTGCGGTGGTAAACGGCCGGCAGAACGTGGCCATGCCTTTTTCCCATTTGCTGTCGCCGACGAGCGCGAGGCGCTCAATGTCGCGGAAGTGCCTGGCGTCGAACTTGATGTCTTCCCAGAGGGCGCCTGCGGTCCAGCCGTGGAAGTCGTCGAGATCGACAAGCAAGCGGATCTTGCCGTGTTCGGCGATGCTTGCCTCAAGCGCCGGGACGAAGGTCTCGTAATCGTCTTTGGTCAGCTTGCCGGTGAGTCGAACGGACACGATGTTGTTCTCGTTGGACTTCGTCAGTTCGACGGCGTGAAGTGTGAGTGTCATGATCGGTCTCCTTGTGGAGTGTGATTGGCCAGTGCGGGTTTGATGGAACTGAATCCGTGTCCGAAGCCCGGCCGGCGCGAGCGCCGGCCGGACGAACGGACGCGGTTCGGGCTTAATCGGTTCGCAGCCATTGGTTGAGGCGCTCGATGGTGGCGTCCTTCATGTTGCCCCAGTCCTCTGAGAGCGTGTTCTGGAGTTCGCGCAGCTTGCGCCGGAGCTTCTCCACGTTCTCATTCTTTGCCTGGGCCGTGTCAGCCTGAAGCTTTTCGAGTCGGGCCTCAAGTTCCTTCTTTCGTGCGAGTACACGATGTTTGAGTTCTTCAGTTTGCGTGCTGGTTGTCATGATGACCTCCTGCTTTCATTCAAGTCGCGATTGACCAATTGATACTAAGGAATAATTCGCGCGCCGGAGCACATCGCGCATGGGCAATTGCCCTCAATTCCTGATAGTGTCCCGCTGAGCGGTGCGGCAGAGCAGATTGTGCCGCAAATTCAATTCTTTTCGAGGCACGGGTCGTACTGTCGAATCCTCGAAATGAGTCCTCGAGGCGCAGAACGCAGGCGGCCTCTCCTTCCTAAAGTGGAATCCATGCGGCGCGGTGCCGCGCGGGACGCTCGTCCTGGCGGTGGCGTGATCCGAGCAACAAGGAGTCTGAGTGTGATACGAAATGCAGTGCTCGCGTGTTCGCTTTCATTGAGTCTGTCCAACGCTCTGGGTGTCGCGCTTGCCGACGTCACGAGTCCGGAGGCGCATCTCGGCCGACCCATCGGTGGCGATTTCACGCTAACTGACTGGGACGAAACGAGTTCGTATCTCGTTCGGCTTGGTCAGGAGAGTCCGAACGTCATCACGAAGAAAGTCGGCACGACGACGGAAGGGCGCGACTTTCTCATCAGCATCATCTCCAGCGAAGCGAATTTGAAGGACCTCGACACGATCAAGGCCAACTCGCGCCTGCTGGCTGATCCGCGCGGCCACAGCGAGGCCGAAATCGATCGGGCCGTGCGCGATGGACGCGTGACGCTCTTTGTGTCGTGCGCGATGCACGCGACGGAATGCGCCGGCGTGCAGTTCGGCATGGAGTTCGCCTACAACCTGGCGTCCTCCGACGAGGAGCCGTGGAAGAGCGCCCGCGACAAGATGGTCGTCGTGCTCTACATGACGAATCCGGACGGTGTTGACCATGTCACGAACTGGTATCGGCAGACGGTCGGCACGCCGCAGGAGGGCACGGATCTGCTCAAGTTGTATCAGCACTATGCGGGTCACGACAACAATCGCGACTGGTTCATGCTGACGCAGAACGAGACGCGGATCGTCAGCCAACTGCTCTACACCGATTGGTTTCCGCAGATCTACTGGGATGTGCACCAGCAGGGCAGCAACGGCGAGCGGCTGTTCGTGCCGCCGTATCGCGATCCGCTGAACCCGAATCTCGATCCGAACATCATCACGGGTATCGATGCGCTCAGCAGCCGGGGCCTGCTCGACCTGACGCGCTGGGGATTCACCGGCGTGGCGACGGGTGTGTCGTATGACATGTGGTGGAACGGGGGCAATCGCAACGTGCCAGTCCGGCACAACATCATCGGGATTCTGACCGAGGCGGCGTCTGCGAACCTCGCCTCACCGATCTTCCTGCCGATCAATCGGCTATCCGGTCCGGTGGGGAGCCAGTATGCGCCCTCGAACCAGTTTCCGATGCCGTGGCCCGGCGGATGGTGGCGGATTCGAGACATCATCGACTACGAACTGGGGTTCGGACGGTCGTTGATCGGAAGCCTCTCGCGCGAGCCTTCGCTCTGGCTGCGCAATGCGGTGGAAGCGGCGCAGCGCACCATTGCCGCCCCGGCGGACGGCGCCCCGCGCGCGTGGATCATTCCGAGTGATAATCGTGATCCGGATGCGGTGCGGCGATTCGTGGATGTCCTGCTCGCGACGGGTGTGGAAATCAATGTGAGTGACAAGGCGATCGAAGTGGACGGGCGCACCTATCCCGCCGGTTCAATCGTGATTCAGCGCGAGCAGCCGTACGGGACGCACGTGAAAGACCTGATGGAAGTGCAACGGTATCCCGATGGCGATCCGCCCTATGACGTGGCGGGGTGGACGCTGCCCTACCTGCTCGGCGTGCGGCGAGTGGAGGTGATGCAGAGGGTCGAAGCGCCTCTCAAGCGGGTGAACAACCTGGCTGACGCGATGGCAAAGTTTGGCGGCGATGCGCGGCGAGGAAACAGCCTGCTCAGCGCGCAACACAGTTCGGCGTGGACCGACGTGGCGGCGCTGCTCAAGGCGGGGCGAAAGGTGTCGTTCATTACCAGCGGCGAGCGGGCGGGCATGTTCCTGCTCAGCTCGGACGCATCCAAGACCAGCACCGGCGCGATCGACGTGGATCATCTGCCGCGCATCGGGCTGTATTCGCCCTGGTCGGGAAGCATGGATGAGGGGTGGATGCGCTACGTGCTGGACACGTGGAAGATCCCGTACGTGTCGGTGAAGAACGAGATGATTCGCGCCGGGCAACTCGATGACTTTCTTGATGTCCTGATCATCGCCGACATCGGCTCGCGGCAGCTCGATGATGGTCGCAGTCCGGGCTCGATCGCGGATGAGTATACTCGTGGTCTCTCGCCCGAGGGAGCTGTTGCGGTCGAGGAGTTTGTGCGCGGCGGCGGCACGCTGATTACGATGGACTCTTCGAGCCAGTGGGCGATCGACCTGATGAAACTTCCGGTGGTCAATGTCGCGCGCGGCCCGGACGCAAAGGGTTTCTCCTGCCCCGGCAGTGTGCTGCGGGCTATTGCAGAGGAGAGTCAGTTGACGGTCGGATTGCCGGATTCCGTCGCGCTGTTCTTTTCGGGATCATCGGCGTTTCGCGTGACGAATGACAAGGAGCGCAAGGACGCCGGCATCGAATCAGCCGGTCGCGTGGAGACGTTGCTGCGCTATGCACCCACACGCGTGCTGCTGTCGGGTTGGATTAAGAGTCCGGAGGTCATCGAAAATCAAGGTGCGTGGCTGCGCGTCGAACATGGCCAGGGCAAGGTACACCTGTTCGGGTTTCGGCCGCAGTACCGCGGCTGGTCGCAGGGGACGTTCTCGTTGATCTTCCGCGCGGCGCTGCTGGATCCGTAAGGGGGGTCGTGATGGGCCCGAATGGGCCCGGATAACTTCGGAGCCGGACGTATTTGTTGATGACGGCTTCGGTTCCGGAGGGTCGGCTCTTCAGCAAACCGGCGGTTCGGTCGAACGGAATGAAGGGCTGGCGAGTAACAGAAACTGGTTGGGGGAAATCGTCCCGGGCCACGGTGGTGGCCGTCTGGTCAAGGCTGACTAGGATCATTCAGAGGCTGCCAGTCTGGCGCAGCCCTGCCTGCCATGAAACTTTCGCTGACACTCATCTTCGGCCTGCTGCTTTCGCAACTGGGATTGTCCGGTGTGGCGGCACGGTCGACTGAGATGCCCGCGTGCCACATGACGTGTTGCGAACCGCAGGTGGCGGTGTCGTGCTGCGATGAGCAGGCGGTGCCCGAACCGGATATCACGCCCGTCGACGCGGACTGCGCCTGCGCAGCTCATTCGCGACAGCCGGTTCCGACGGCGCCTGCGCCACAGCCGAAGGAGTTGCGCGTCGATCTGCAGATTCCCGCGGCGACGGTGGTCGCCCTGCTGCCACGGCCGCGCGCTGCTCAACTCATTCCTCCCTCGCGGCAGCTCCATGCCGCTACCGCATCTCACAACACGATCCAGGCTCTCAAGGGCGTCTGGAGAACGTAGCGAGCCCACGCGGAGACGGTGCGCGCACGGCGGGACCGCTGCGCGCCGAACGGCGACGTGGCGCTGTTGCTAACGCAGCGCGCGGGCCGCGAAGGCGCTCAAGGCACAACCAAGGTCTCATCCCTGCATGCACTGCGATTCCGCGTTGTGTCCTGCGCGCTCGTCGTACGGCGCGCGGGGCCGGCGGCTCTCGAGTTCTGTTGTGAATCGATGTCAGGGAAGAGGTCCACTGATGACCCTCAAGAGAATCGGGCAAGCGGGTTCGGTTGCCGGACTGGCGTGGATGTTGTCGGCCTGCTCATCGGGGCCGCTCGACGGTCCGCTGACGACCTTTGCGATCCACGATCTGGAGCAGGTGACGGCGTCGGAGCTTGAGGTGCTCAAACGCGCTCAACCCGGCGCATCCCCCGAGCGCCAGGCGGTGGAAGCGACACTGCCCCAAGCGCCCACTGCGGACGACTACGTTCAGGCGGCGCTCTCGCGCAACCTGGCGATCGTGGCGGCCGAGCAGCGCGTCCTGCGGACGCGCGAGCGCATTGCCCAGGCGACGAGCCTGGATGACCCGATGATTTCGATCGCGCCGTTTGGTGATATGGCGGAGACGGCGGCGGGATCGGTGGCGGTCATGACGAGCCTGAGCCAGCGCTTGCCCTATCCCGGGAAACTGGACGTACGAGGCCGCATCGCGGCGCAGGACGTGGCGATTGCCGAGCAGGAGCTCGAGCGCGTTCGCCTGGGGGTGATCGCCGATACGCGCCGCGCGTACTGGAATCTTTACTACTCGGCTCGAGCGATCGAGGTGACGGAGCGCAATCGCAATCTGCTCAATCGCGTACGTGAAGTCGTCTCGGCGAAATTGCGCACCGGCATCGCGACGCAGGAGTCCGTTCTGCGGATTTCGGTCGAGTTGAACAACCTCGAGAATGAATTGATTACGCTCCAGCAGAATCGCATCACGGCTGCGGCGATGCTCAACGCGCTGATTGACCAGCCGGTGGAGACGCCGTTGCCGGATCCCCAACCGGTGCAACTGTCGCACGTGGACATGAATCTGGACCGCCTGCTTGCGGCAGCGGAGTCCTCAAGCCCGGAGATTCAGTTGGTGCGCGAGCAGATCGCACGATTCCGCGAACAGCGTGAGCAGGCGCGGCTGAATCGGTTCCCCGATCTTACAGTCGGCGTGACGTACAACTTTGTCAACGACAACGGCCTGTCTATGGCGGCCAACGGGCAGGACCAGTGGTGGTTCTCCTTCGGCGCCAACCTGCCCGTCTGGACCGGCCGACTTGATGCGGCCCAGCGCGAAGCGACGCGCGGACTTGTCGAGACCGCAGCCATGCTCGGCAGCGAACGCAATCGCATCGCGTTCAAGGTGCAGGATGCGTTGACGCGCGTGCAGACGCAGCAGCGCCAGGCGGTGCTGCTGCGCGATGTCATCGTGCCCGAGGCGGAACATACGGTCGAAGCATCGCTCAGCGGATACCGCACCGGCGCTGTGGGGTTTCTGAACCTCATCGACAACTGGCGCAAACTACTCAACTTTCAACTGATGTACGAATCCAGCCTCGCCTCACTCGAACGGAGCGTGGCGGAACTCGAGCAGGTCGTGGGACAGGACGTGCAGCGCGAGGCAACGGGCGCAGAGGTTAAGCCATGAATCAGCCAAATGAAGCCAAGTCGCCAACGACCGTAGAGCCTGAGCAGACGAAGCATCCGGCGCCGAGTCCCAGGCCGCCGCGCGGACCCCGGCTGTGGGTGATGCTGCTGATCATCATCGGTCTGGCGGTCGGATTCGCTGCTGGCTCCATGTGGGGGCCGGCGGCGAAGCGAGGGGCGGAGAACGCGATCAGAGCCGCCTCCTCGAGCAGCGCTGGGGTTGCCGACGAGGCGAGCGCTGGCTCGGACAAGACGCCGCACTTCTACACCTGCGGCATGCATCCGTGGGTCATCTTGCCCAAGCCCGGTCTGTGCCCGATCTGCCACATGGATCTCGTGCCGCTCGATCCGAGCAAGTTCACCGGTGAGATCAGCATTGATCCCGTCGTGACGCAGAACATCGGCGTGCGCATCGCGCCGGTGACCACCGGCCCGGTGGTTCGCACCATTCGAACGGTCGGCACGGTGGCCTACGACGAGACGCGTGTGCGCGATGTCAATATCAAGGTGGCGGGCTGGATCGAAAAGCTGTATGTCGATTATGAGGGCGCGCGAGTTCGCGTCGGAGAACCGTTGTTCGAGTTCTACTCGCCCCAGTTGTACTCGTCGCAGAGCGAGTACCTGTCTGCCCTGCAGATGAAGGGCAAGGTCGGCGCCGACTTTCTGCCGGGTTCGGAACTGGACGCCGATCGACTCATTCACGACGCGCGGGTGCAACTGGAGTACTTTGACATCACGCCCGAGCAGATCAAGGAACTCCAGGAGCGCGGTGCGCCGTCCAAGAACATGATGATCCGCAGCCCTTTCGACGGCATCGTGATCGCCAAGCACGCCAATGAGGGCATGCGCGTCGATCAGGGCATGCGCGTGTACCAGATTGCGGATCTCTCCAAGGTGTGGGTGCAGGTCTCCATGTACGAGTACCAGTTGCCGTTCATCAAGGAGGGGCAGAGCGCGACGATGAGTCTGCCGTACGTCCCCGGCCAGAAGTTCGAAGGCCGGATCATCTACATCTATCCCTACCTCGATGAGAAGACGCGGCAGGTGAACGTGCGGCTCGAGTTCGATAACCCGGGCGGCCTGCTCAAGCCGGGAATGTACGCCAGCATCGAGCTGCGCAATACGCTGGCGCGCGACCGCACGCTGGCGCCGCGCTCGGCGATCATCGACACGGGTGAGCGCAGCGTAGCGTTCGTCAGTGTTGGCGAAGGGCACTTTGAGCCGCGCAATGTGCTGCTCGGTGTTCAGACCGATGACGGCCACGTCGAGATTCTCGATGGGCTCAAGGCGGGCGAGATGGTCGTGACCAGCGGGCAGTTTCTGCTGGACAGCGAGGCCAAACTCCGTGAGAGCCTGGCGAAGATGGTCAGGGGCGATCTCGCGGCGGATCAGAAGCGGGCCGTGGCGGTGACGGGTCAGAGTGAACTCACGACGCTGCCTGCCGAGGTGGCGACGGCGATCATCACCGTGCTGGATCAGTCCTTTGCGATCGGGGATCTGCTGGCGAGTGACTCGACTGCTGGCGTGCAGGAGCCTTCCCGACAGATCGCCGGTGCGGTGGATGGGCTGCTGCGCACCGAGATTCCGGGCTCTCCGCACTTCTGGCACGAACATGAAGAGATTGCCACGGTGCGAGGCAAGGCGCTGGAGATCAGTGACGCAAAGGACATTGAAGCAGCGCGGCTCGCATTTGCCGACCTGAACATCGCGCTGAGCAAACTCATCAGCGCCACGGGCGTACCTCCGTCGTACGAGTTTGAAGTCCAGAAACTGCACTGCCCGATGTACCGCGAGGGTCAGGGAGGCAGCACGTGGCTGCAACGCGCCGGGCCGGTGCGCAATCCGTTCTACGGTTCGGTCATGCTTGGGTGCTTTGACGAACGCACGGCACTCCCCGTGACCGGCGCATCAGGCGAGCCCCGGCAACCTTCGACCGCACCGAAGCCTTCTTCGATCGAGACACCGGCCACGCCGCAACTCGAGTCACTCGACGGGGCCGCGCAAGGTTCAATCGATGATCTTGTCCGGGCGTACCTGGCCATGCACGACGAACTGGCGAGTGATGCGTTTGCGGGTGTGGCCGCACATCTGGATCGTCTGCGCACGTCACTATCGAGTCTTGAAACGGCAGCACCCAAGCCATTGGGACCGGCCATTGCGCGCCTTCAGGCAGCCACGCCCGCAGATTCAGGAGACATCGAGACTTTCCGCACTGCGTTTCGCGGAATGTCCGATGGGATGATCGAGTTGATGCGTCTCGCCCCGCCGACCGCCGACGTCGCGCCGCGGGTCTATCACATCCACTGTCCGATGGTCGAGGCAGACTGGCTTCAGGCGAGCCCGGAGGTGGCCAACCCGTATGACACGGACATGCCCGGCTGCGGGACCATCAAGGACGAGTTCATCGGCGTCGAGAGGGGAGCGTCGCCATGATCGCCAGAATCATCGACTGGTGTATGGCGAACCGCGCGATGGTGCTGCTGCTGACGGTGTTCCTGATCGCCGGCGGCATCTGGTCAGCGCGGAACATCACCGTGGATGCGATTCCTGATCTTTCCGATGTACAGGTGGTCATTCGTACCGAGTATCCCGGCCAGGCGCCGCAGATCGTTGAAGATCAGATTACCTATCCGTTGACGACGTCGATGCTCGCCGTGCCGTATGCCAAGGTGGTGCGCGGCTACAGCATGTTCGGATCGAGTTTCGTCTACATCATCTTTGAAGACGGCACCGACATGTACTGGGCTCGCAGTCGCGTGCTCGAGCAGTTGAGTTTCGTGGGTGGCCGCCTGCCGGACAACGTCTCGCCGCAACTCGGCCCCGATGCCACGGGGGTTGGCTGGGCGTACGAATACGTGCTGACCACCGGCCGGTATTGCCCCGAGCACCCCAACGGCGTGTGGCACGACCCCGAGTCGGATCGGTGGTACGCAACGCCGAACGAAGCGCCGCAGGATGCAGCGGTGCGCCAGCGACTCGTCCTCCATCGCCTCTTCGATGAACCCAGGATGGTCTACTCGGACCCGGTTGAGAATCGTCGATACGACTCACCGGAGGAAGCGCCGGAGGACGTCCGTTCGCGGCTCAAACCCATCACACTGATCAAGGGATTTGACCGCTGCCCGCTGGACGGCGGTGAACTCGTCGAACCGGACATCGATCTTGCGGGGCTGCGCAGTCTGCAGGATTGGTATCTGCGTTACGAGCTGACCGCGGTCGAGGGCGTGAGCGAAGTCGCGCCGGTAGGCGGATTCATCAAGCAGTACCAGGTCGTCGTCGATCCGGTGCGGCTGCTGGCGTACAACATCCCGCTGTCGCGCGTGAAGATGGCGGTGCAGCGCTCAAACATCGATGTCGGCGGCCGACTGATCGAGATGAGCGAGACGGAGTTCATGGTGCGCGGGTTGGGGTACCTCGGCACACTGTCTGCGGAAGACATCGCCGAAGCGCGAAAAGCCGGCCGCTCAATCGATCGCATGCGGACGCAGCGCGCGCTCGATGAACTCGGCAAGATCGCGCTCGCTTCAAATCCCGAGGGCAAGCCCGTGTATCTGCGCGACGTGGCTCAGGTTCGCATTGGACCTGAGATTCGACGGGGCATCGCCGAGTGGAACGGGCAGGGCGAAGTCGTGGGCGGCATTGTCGTCATGCGGTTCGGCGAGAATGCGCATAAGACAATCGAGCGAGTCAAGGCAAAGCTCGCCGAACTGGAGCGGGGCCTGCCACCGGGTGTGGGCGTTCGCGTAGCGTACGATCGGTCGGACCTTATCGATCGCGCCGTCAGCACGCTTCAGCACACCCTCGTCGAGGAGATCATTGTCGTCGGCCTGGTGTGCATTCTGTTTCTGCTGCATGCGAGAAGCGAGTTGGTGGCGGTGTTCGTCGTTCCGACCGGTGTCCTGGCGAGCATCGTCCTCATGCACGTGGTGGGTATCGACGCCAACATCATGAGCCTGGGTGGCATCGCCATCGCCATCGGCGTGATGGTCGATAGCTCGATTGTCATGGTCGAGAATGCCCACAAGCACCTAGACCGGGAGGAAGAGCGCCTGCATGCGGCCGCGACTGACGGCCGACCGGCGCCACCGCGGGATCGGCGCGTCATCATCGCCGAGGCGGCCCGCGAGGTCGGTCCGAGCCTCTTTTTCAGTCTGCTCATCATCACTGTTTCCTTCCTGCCGATTTTCGTGCTCGGTGAGCAGAGCGGCAGGATGTTCAAGCCGCTGGCGTGGACCAAGACCTTTGCCATGGGGTCGGCGGCGTTTCTCGCCATCACCATCATCCCCGTTCTGATGAGCTACTTCATCACGCCGCGCGTGCTGCCAAAGCAGTGGGGTTGGAAGCGCAACACGGCCATCACAATCTCGGCCATGTTCCTTCCGGCGGCCATCCTGTGGGTGGCGCCGCTCGGTGATCTTGAGAGCGCAAGGCCGTGGCTTGCGATCGGCTGGATCGTGCTGCTGGGAATGTTGCTCGTGCCACAAAAGATCATTCACGAACGGGCAAACCCGTTGTCGCGCGTGCTGCAGTCCGTTTACCACCCCTTCTTTGTGCTCACCATGCGCTTCCACTGGCTGGTGTTGGGCGGAGCGGCGGTCATCGTCGCCAGTACGGCGGTTCCGCTGTTTGGCTTCGAGAAGATCTTTGGCGCCAGCGCGACCCAACGGTTCCCGACGATCGCGAGTGCATTCCCGGGGTTGGGCAGCGAGTTCATGCCGCCTCTCGAAGAAGGCGACCTGCTCTACATGCCCACGACGGACCCGGGCCTCAGCATGACCAAGGCTCGCGAACTGCTTCAGCAGACGGACAAACTCATCATGCAGGCGCCGGAGGTGCTCAGCGTGATGGGCAAGGCCGGTCGCGCCGATACCGCCACCGACCCCGCGCCACCGAGCATGTTTGAAACGACGATCACCCTGCGCCGCGACAAGTCGCTCTGGAGACAGGTGCCGCGCTCGTTTGACTCATGGCCCACCGGCACAAAATGGATCGCTCGGTTGCTTCTTGACGAAACGCGCCCGATCACGACGGATGAACTGGTGTATGGCTACGCCTGGCCGGATGGCACACGCGTGCCGGGCCTCAACCAGATTGTCCAGATCCCCGGCCTGACCAATTCCTGGACCATGCCCATCAAGACACGCATCGACATGCTCTCCACGGGCATCAAGACGCCGGTGGGCATCAAGGTCATGGGGCCGGATCTGCAGACGCTCTCGGATATTGCGGGCCAGATTGCCACGACCGTCAAGACCTCCGAGGGCACGGGAAAGTACACGACCAGCGCCTTTGCCGAGAAGAGTGTGGGCGGCAATTACTTCGACATCGTGATCAATCGCGAGGCCATCGCGCGCTACGGACTGCTGGTCGGCGAGGTGCAGGATGTCGTCATGACCGCGCTGGGTGGAATGAGCATCGGAAACACCGTCGAAGGGCTGCAGCGCTATCCGATCAACGTTCGCTACCCACATGAGCTGCGCGACAACATCGACTCACTCAAGCAGACGCTCGTGGCGACGCCGATGGGCGCGCAGATTCCCCTCGGCCAACTGGCCGACATCGTGATCCACAAGGGTCCGCCGATGATCAAGAGCGAGAATGCGCGACTCACCAGTTGGGTGTTCGTTGATATTGCAGGCATCGACGTGGGCACCTATGTCCACAACGCCCAGCAAGCCGTGGCGCAGCATGTGACACTCCCCGCGGGCTACAACATCGTCTGGTCGGGCCAGTATGAGTACATGCAGGCGGCGCGAGCGCGGTTGATGGTGGTCGTGCCGGTCGCGGCGGCGCTGATTGTGCTGCTGCTCTACCTTGCGACAACGAGCTGGCTGCGCGTGGGCATCGTGCTGCTGGCCGTGCCCTTCAGCCTGGTGGGCGCGGTGTGGCTGCTGTACTTTCTCGATTACAATCTATCGCTGGCGGTGTGGGTCGGCGTCATCGCGCTGGCGGGGCTTGATGCGGAAACGGGCCTGGTCATGCTGCTCTATCTCGACAACAGTTTTGAACGGTTCACCGGCGAAGGGCGCATGCGCAACCGCGATGATCTCTGGTGGGCGATCCACGACGGAGCCGTGCAGCGCATCCGACCCAAGACGATGACCGTCATGACGACCTTCATCGGACTCGTGCCGCTGCTCTGGGCGTCGGGCGCGGGTGCGGACACCATGCGCCGGCTTGCGGCCCCGATGATCGGCGGTCTGGCGACGAGTTTCCTGCTCGAATTGCTTATCTATCCACCCCTGTTCTATCTCGCGAAGCGCCTTGTGCTTCACCGGCAGTTTCATGCGACAACCGACCAGCGTCTCGTTGACGCTGCGTAAGTGTCATTTCACCCTTTCTCATAGAGGAGAATCTCGATGACTCGTACCATTTCCAGAATCTCAGTTCTTGTCGGATGCGCCTGCGTCGCCGGCGCTACGAGTGGCGCGCTGGCCCAGCACGACGGGCATGCTGCCGCTCCCGCAACCACCGCCCACAACCAGGCTGATCCGACCAAGGAGATCAAATCGGATCCCTATCCGCTCGAGACCTGTCCCGTCACAGGCAAGAAGCTCGGCTCCATGGGCGATCCGATCGTGAAGACGTACGACGGCCGCGAGGTGCGCTTCTGCTGTGGCGGCTGCCCCAAGAAGTTCGAGGCCGACAAGGCCGGCTACTGGAAAAAGATCGACGCGGACATCGTCAAGGCGCAGATGGCTTTCTATCCGCTGACGACTTGCCCGATCTCCGGCGAAGAACTTGGCGGCATGGGCGAGTCGATCGACTACGTCTACAACAACCGTCTCGTGCGTTTCTGCTGCAAGGACTGCGTCAAGAAGTTTGAAAAGGATCCCAAGCCGACGCTGGCCAAGCTTGACGCTGCCGTGATTAAGCAGCAGGCCGAGCACTACCCCGTAGCGACGTGTGTCGTTTCCGGTGAGGCGTTCGGCGGCGATATGGGCGATCCGATCGATCTGGTGTACAACAACCATCTCGTCCGCTTCTGCTGCAAGGGCTGCATCAAGAAGTTCGAGAAGGAGCCGGCCAGGTTCCTCGGCACGATTGATGCGGCGTGGAAGGCGCAGGGCGGGCTGCCCGGTGCCGCTCACGACGAACACGATCGCCACTAACACTGGCAAATGACGCTCCGATTGCGGGGAGCGGGTGGGTTCGAAGCGCGTGATGCGCGTGAATCGCCCGCTCCTCGTACGGGGCGCCCCATCCAAGTTCGTGACCCAGATCGGAGATCTCGATGGAGCGCATTCGTCAACTCGTATCGTGTGTCTGCGTCCTATTTGTCGTTGCCGGTTGCGTGCAGACGGCGTCGATCGAGCCAGCTGGTCCCGGACACCCCGCCAGCGCGATGAGCGCTTCGGTGGAGTTTACCGCGCCGCCCAATCCGTTTGCAATGCCGCTTGAATCCCTGAAAGAAAGCGCCGATGGCGCCGGAGATCAAGGGGTGGGCGAGATGCCAGGTATGCAACCCGACACGAGTCAGACGCGGCCCCGCGCCATTCAATACGTCTGCCCGATGCACGCGGATGTTCGATCGAACGAGCCGGGGAAGTGTCCCAAGTGCGGGATGAAACTCGTCCCAGCCAATGGGGAGGATCATCGAGAGAATGGGGAACCGCGATGAGATATCCCGTGATGAGAGCAGCCGCGCTGCTGGCGATCGCGACGATGGCAACCGGGTGCGCGACGACCTCGCCCGACTCAGATCTCAGTGGCGTGCAGAAAGTGATCGCAAATCGAACAGCGGCTGTGCTGATGCAGCCAACTTCGCAGGAAGCGAAGGATGCCATCGACGCAAGGGTGAGTCAACTGCTGGCGAAACCGCTCGACGCAGACTCGGCGGTGGAGATCGCGCTGCTCAACAACCGGCGTCTGCGAGCGGAGTATGCGCGGCTGGGTTTTGCACAGGCGGATCTGCTTGAAGCGGCGCAGTTGGAGAATCCTTCTCTGACCGCGGGCGCCGGGTTTCCGGATCGGGCGCCGAGCATCACGGCTCTGGACTTCGGCCTCACCCTCAACATCGTGCGGCTGCTGACCATGCCGGCACGTAAGGAGATTGCCGCGGCCCGATTGGATGCGGTAACGCTTTCAGTCGCAGACGAAGTGATCCGCACGGCCGGCCAGACACGACTGCTGTTTCTCGATCTCCAGGCGGCTGAGAATCTTTCGGCGCTCCTGCGGCAGATTGCCGTGGCCGCTGAAGCGGGCGCAGAATTCGCCCGTCGAGTCGAGGCGGCGGGGAACATCAGTGAACTGGCGCTGGCCAATCATGAGTCGCTCTATGAGCAGGCCAGGCTCGATTATGCGCGCAGTGCATCGGATGTCGCGGGTTTGCGCGAACGTCTCAACGCCCAACTGGGTCTGTGGGGTACGCAGACCACGTGGTCGATGGTCGATCGGCTTCCCGAGTTGCCGACGGCCGAGCCGGACATGGCCGATCTCGAAGCCCTCGCCATCCATCAGCGGCTCGATCTGGCGGCGGCTGCGAAGGAAGCCGAGGTATTGGCCAAGGCGGCTGGTCTGCAGCGCGACTGGCGCTCGATACTGACGACCGATGTGGGGTTCCAGGCATCGCGCGACACCGACGGTCAGTGGGTGCTTGGGCCGCAACTCTCCATCGAACTGCCGATCTTCAACCAGCGCCAGCCCGAGATTGGCAGGCTCGACTCGGCTCGTCGGCAAGCGGAAGCCAACCTCGAAGCGCTCGCGATCGAGACGCGCGCCGACGTGCGCCGTCTGCGTGGTCAGCTTTATGCATTGCGCTATGAGGCCGAGCACTACCGTGACACGATCCTTCCGCTGCGTGAGCGCATTACGGATCTCACGCAGCGCGAATACAACTACATGCTCCTGGACACTTTCGATCTTCTGTCGGCCAAGCGTGAAGAGATCGCGGCATATCGGTCGTACCTCAGCGCGATTCACGACTACTGGTCCACGCGTGCCGAGCTCGAGCGTGCGGTGGGCGGCCGACTTCCGGACTCGCCGCACCAATCCGCCGCGCCACTGCCGAAGCCGAACACTTCTGCCGTGCCCAACATCAACATGCAGCACATTGGAGAACACTGAAATGCTGACCAGACGCAATCTTCTCGCAACCGGCCTGGCCGTGGGCGCCGGGGCTGTCATCGCCCGTCGCGCTCTTCCTCAGGAAGTGCCACCGATTGCTCGACCCAAACCTGATGGACTCAGTCCGATGCGCGGCGATTCGCCATACACGCCCGTTGTCACTCCCAATGGCACGACAATGCCGTGGCGAATGGTCGATGGTGCAAAGGAGTTTCACATCGTCGCCGAACCGGTCGATCGCGAGTTCTCGCCGGGCATGACGGTGAAGTGCTGGGGCTACAACGGCCAGACCCCAGGCCCGACGATTGAGGTGGTCCAGGGTGATCGAGTGCGCTTGTTCGTCACCAATCGCCTTCGCGAGCACACCAGCATTCACTGGCACGGATTGTTCATCCCCTGCGGCATGGACGGCGTCAGCGGGTTGACGCAGCCGGGCATTGAGCCGGGTGAAACGTGGGTCTACGAATTCACGATTCCCGATCAGCATGGCACGTTCATGTACCACCCGCACGCCGATGAAATGACGCAGATGGCGTTTGGAATGATGGGGATTTTCGTTGTGCATCCACGCGAGCAGCCGAGCAGGCACATCGATCGCGACTTTGCCATCATGCTCCATAACTGGGCGGTCGAGCCGGGGACGTACCGGCCCGATCCTGCGGTGATGGTGGACTTCAACATGTTCACGTTCAACAGCCGCGTGTTTCCCGGCATTGATCACCTCGTGGTGCGCACCGGCGATCGCGTGCGCATTCGATTTGGCAATCTGAGCATGTGGAATCATCCGATTCATGTACACGGCCATGCGTGGAAGATCGTGGCCACAGACGGCGGGCAGATTCCCGAGGCCGGGCAATGGCCTGAGACAACCGTGCTTGTTCCCGTTGGCACGACGCGCGATGTGGAGTTCATCGCGGACAACCCCGGCGACTGGGCCCTGCATTGCCACATGTCGCACCACACGATGAATGCGATGTCACACTCCGTCACCAACACAACTGGCGTCGAGCAGTCTGGAGTTGAGCAGAAGATTCAGGAATTGCTGCCCGGTTACATGGCCATGGGGCGCGATGGTATGGCGGAGATGCAGGATATGGCCGGCATGCCCGGCCCGAAGAACACCCTGCCAATGATGATGGGTGATGGCCAGTTCGGCAACATCGAGATGGGCGGCATGTTCACTGTGCTCAAGGTCCGCGATGACATCACCTCATACGAGGATCCGGGCTGGTACAAGTTCCCGCTGAGTACAATGGCGCGGCGGTTGTCACAGCAATAATGGCGACCCGCCTCCGTTCCGAACCTTGACCCCGGAACGAAGGGCAGAGTCCATTCCAAGTCCGCGGCTACAATAACTTCCGTCGGAGCCGTAACCAGTAGGCCCAAACTGGCGTGATCTGGAACGGACCGGTGCGCGGGCATAGCTCAGTTGGTAGAGCGTCAGCTTCCCAAGCTGAATGTCGAGGGTTCGAGTCCCTTTGCCCGCTTTGGAGGATCTGCCGTCGGCAGAGTCTGGTCTCATGAGCCGCGCCTGGGCGGGTCCGCTCGGCGCGTTGCGCGGCTCTGGCCCGCTCCGTTTTTGAATCATTGATGGCTCGGAAAACGCACGGCAACCGCTGCGGGCCGCGCTGGTGCGCAATCCCGGGCTGGACTGGCACGGAATTGCTCGCCCGCCGCCGGGGAGTATGTCGCCGGTGGATTGCCATCCGCTGAGCCTCCACGGGACCCATCCTTGTGTTTTTCCTGGTTGACAGAGCCCACTCTCGGAGTATAATGAACGATATGAACGTTTTGAACGTATAATCGTGCATCAAGGAGCGCCGCATGAACCCAGTGGCACCCATTCTGGACAACGACACCCACCCCAGCACTCCGGGTCTGGTGGGGACTTCGATCGACCGGCTCTCTCATGGAAGTAAACTCCGGCTCAACTCGGGCGTGAGCACCGGCGTTGACCTCGCTCGCATCGAGCGGGCCGTTCGTGAGATCCTTCTGGCGGTGGGTGAGAATCCCGATCGCAACGGGCTGCAGGAGACGCCGCGCCGAGTGGCGCGATCGTTCCGCGATCTGCTTTCCGGGATGCGAGAGGATGCGGGGCGACACCTGGCCCAGACGTTCGATCACGAGTCGGATCAACTCATCGTCGTGCGGAGCATCGATTTCTCGAGCACCTGTGAGCATCATCTGCTGCCGTTCATCGGGAAGGCGCACGTCGCGTATCTGCCGGGCAGTGGCAAGGTGGTCGGTCTCTCGAAGATCGCGCGGACCGTTGATGTGTTCGCGCGGCGGCTGCAATTGCAGGAGCGATTGACCGAACAGATCGCCGGCGCGCTGGAGGAGCACCTCGGCACGCGCGGAGTCTGCGTGCTGGTCGAAGCCAAGCACCTGTGTATGTGCATGCGCGGCGTAGCGAAGCCCGACGCGATGACCACGACGATGGCTGTGCGCGGCGTGTACCGCGAAGATCGAGCGGCGCGGGCGGAAGTACTTTCGCTTATGAGGACCGGTGTGTAACGACTGCTCGTCCAGACCCGCACCGCCTGCACTGCGAACGAACTGATAGAACAGGGGGTCTCCCATGAAACTGGCTGCTTTTTCCGTGATGTTCATTTTGGTGCTCATTCTCGTAGTTGTCACTATCGTCCTGCCCGCATGTTCGCTCCATGCGCCGGACCCGCAGGCATCGATGACCGAGACTCGCTCCGGTGAGACCATGTGGCCGGATGATGAAACTCAGAGCGTGATCCGACGCGTCGGCGGTGACGTGGAAGCATCGGTCGAAAGCAGGGAGGACGGATTCCGCTCCGGGAGCAGTCGGATCCTGACGCCGCTGCCGCAGGGGTACCCCGACCCCACGCCGCCGGGCGCGATCGATCTCAAGCACTACCCGCTTGTTCGTCGTGCGGCCATCGGCGGATCGATGTCGCCGGACTGGGGCATGAACTTCGCGTTTTTTCCGCTCTTCAATCACATCAAGCGTCGTGAGATTGCCATGACCTCGCCCGTGGAGATGAACTACGAAGGACTTGCCGATGGGCAGGCGACGCGGCCGACTGCGTGGACCATGTCCTTCCTGTACCGCAGCAGCGACCTGGCGCCGGCCGGAGTTGATCCCAAAGACAAGCGCGTCCGGATTGAGGACATTGATCCGGTGACCGTCATCTCCGTCGGCATGCGAGGCGACTACAAGATCGACCGCGTAAACGAGGGACTCTCGACATTGCGCAACTGGCTGGCACGGCAGAATCAATGGGAGGAAGCCGGCGAGCCACGAGCCCTTTTCTACAACGGGCCCGAGGTGCGGGCGAGCGACAAGTGGCTGGAAGTGCAGATTCCGGTCCGAGCCACGGATCGTTAATGAAGCAGCTGCCTGCATCGATTCCTGTCCCGCCCGCCTCAACAAGGCGTTGAGTATGCACTAGACTGCTCCATTCTCAATGCGATGAGATCGTGGAGTCATGGCACAGCAATCGGAGATGCACCGGACGACAGGCCTGCTCGGTGCGACGGGGATCGGCGTCGGCGCCATCGTCGGCGGCGGCATCCTGGCACTGACCGGGGTCGCCTTTGCCACGACCGGGCCCAGCGCGATTATCGCCTTTGCACTCAACGGCGTCATTGCGTTTCTGACAGCGCTCAGTTTCGCTGAGCTTGCCACGCAGTTCCCCGAGTCGGGCGGAACCTACGCATTCGCCAAGAAGGTGCTTACCGTCGAGGCCGCGTTCAGCGTCGGGTGGGTGGTCTGGTTCGCCTCGATCGTGGCGGCAGTGCTGTATGGCTACGGCTTTGGCGCGTTTGCCGTGATCGCGATTGAAGAGGTGTATCGCGCGACGAGCGGGCAACCGCCTGCGTGGCTCGTTGGGCACAGCGCCGTCATTGCGCTCTCTGTGGCGGCTACGCTTCTGTATTCGCTGAGCCTGACACTGCGGGCCGGTGGTGGTGGGCAGTGGCTCAACGTCGGCAAAGTCGTCGTGTTCACGGTACTGATCGGCGCGGGATTGTGGGGACTGGTCGGGACGCCGCAGAATTCCATCAAAGAACATCTCACGCCGTTCTTCTCAGGTGGAGCGTTGGGTCTTGTCCAGGCGATGGGTTATACGTTCATTGCGCTGCAGGGATTCGATCTCATCGCGGCGGTATCCGGAGAAATCAAAGACCCGCGACGGAACATCCCCCGCGCCATGTTTGCGTCGCTGGGTTTGGCGCTGGTGATCTACCTGCCGCTGCTGTTCGTGGTGGCGACGGTGGGCATGGGGCCGGGCGAGTCGATCACGCAACGCAGCATCGATCAGCCCGAGGCGATCGTGGCGATTGCAGCGCAGCGCTACCTCGGGCCGATCGGATACTGGCTGGTTGTCGCGGCGGCGATTCTTTCGATGCTTTCAGCCCTGCAGGCGAATCTGCTCGCTGCATCGCGCATCGCTCGGGCGATGGCGCGCGACCGCACCTTGCCGCACTGGCTTGGCACGCTGCATCCCAAGCGTGGCACGCCAACCTCGGCGGTGCTGGCGACGGCGCTGATCGTCGTCGCGGTGCTGGTTTTCACGCCTGATGTGGCTGCGATCGGTGCGGCGTCGAGCCTGGTGTTCCTCATCACCTTTGCGCTGGCGCATCGCATTGCCATCATGGCGCGGCAGCGCGGCGGGGTGTCGCATCCCTACTTTCGCACCGCTCTGTTTCCGCTCATCCCAGTTGCCGGCGCGCTGTCGTGCCTGGCGCTGGCGGTCTTCCAGGGTGTGAGCGTGCCCAGCGCGGGGATCATCGTGACCGTCTGGCTGGCGCTGGGCGGCCTGCTTTACTCCTCTGTGTTTGCGCGGCGGGCGCGAACGGTCGATGCGCACTCGCAGGGGCTTGATGCCGAACTGGTGCGGCTTCGCGGCCGCAGCCCGCTGGTGCTTGTGCCGATCGCCAATCCGCAGAACGCGACAGCCATGGTGGGGATGGCCACGGCCCTGGCGCCACCCAAGGTTGGACGCGTCCTGCTGCTGTCGGTGGTGGCGGCGCCTGAGCAGTGGGAGCCGGGCGAGACGCCTCGCTCGCTGGCGGATTCGCTGGCTGTGGTGCGGGAGGCCATGACGACGTCCTTTGCCACGGGACTGGAGCCGGGCGCTCTGACGACCGTGAGCGGCGACCCGTGGAGCGAGATTGCTCGCGTAGCGGGCGTACATGATTGCGAGAGCCTGCTGATCGGGCTGAGCAATCTCACCGGCCAGGGCATCGAAGCGCGCGTTGAGCAACTCATGGCCTCCGTTGCCTGCGACGTGGTTGTGCTTCGGGCTCCGACGGGATGGGTGCTCAACGACGTGAAGCGCGTGCTGGTGCCGATCGGCGGTCGCGGCGGACACGAAGTGCTGCGGGCGCGGTTGCTGGCGAGCATCCATCGTCTCGGCGCGCGCGAGATCACTCTGCTGCGCATCCTGCCGGCCAAGGCAACCTCGCGCGAGCAGGCGATAGCGAAGCGAGAGTTGAAAACCCTGGGCCAGGATGAAGTGTCGGGAGACGCACAACTGGTCGTGGCGTGCACGGATGATGTCGTTGGCGAACTGACGCGGCGGGCGAGCGAGTGCGATCTGGTCATACTCGGCTTGCAACGGCTCGGCCGACGGCGCAAGGTGTTCGGCGAAGTGGTGTTGCGCCTGGCGCGCGAGACTTCGTGCGGGCTGGTGATGATCAGCCGTCGATAATGGGTCGGTGCATCAGTTTCTAGCCGGCGGCACTTCGTTGACCAGTCGTTCGATGACTTCGTCAAGGTTGCCGCGATTGCCTTCGGTGATGATGCCGTTGTGATCGATGACGTAGACAGTCGGCCAGCCGCGTACACCCCAGCGCGTCGCGATGGGGCCGCCGGTGCCGCCGCCATCAAAGAATGATGGCCAGGTCAGCTCTTTCTCTTTCATCACGTTGCGCAGGAAGTCAAGCGTCGGGTCGCTGTTGACGCCGACGATGGCGAATGGCTTGTCCTGATACTTCTGCACGAGCGACCGCTCGTGTGGGTACATGGCCCGGCAGGGGCCTCACCAATCCCCCCAGAAGTCGAGCAGCACCACCTTGCCGCGATAGTCGGAGAGTTTCATCGGCTTGCCGTTGTGGTCGATGCCTTCGATCTCCGGCGCCGGTTTTCCAGGCGCGAGGTCGGCGGGCGAGATTGGGTTGAGACAGGCGTCGGCGATTGCTCCATAGGTCGTCTCGCGCCACTTCACGTTGGCAAACTCGGTGGTGAGGGCGACGAAGTGCGGGTTGGGCGCGCCATCCGCATCGCGCGCCGGCGACGCCTGCGCCAGGCCGAAGTGCGCCGCAGCCTTTACGCGCGGTTCGTGCGATGTCTCGAGCAGCCGGTTGAAGAGCAGATCGCGCTGTTCCTTGCTGAAGTTGTATTTGTACTCGACGAGCAAATCGAGCTGCGGCGAATCGGGGTGGCGCTTGAGCAGGTCTTCGGCCAGAGGCATAGCGGCTTCGTTGACCTTGTCCATGCTGTTGCCTTCGCGCAGCCACCACGTCTGCTGAATGAGCCAGAGCGTGGCACGAACTTCGGGCTCGGTGCCACGATGGTCCTTAGCGAATGTCTCAAAGCGAGGCCGGAAGGCGCGATACGCCTCGGGGTAGCCCAGTTCGGAATGTTCGTGCTCGGCGAGGAGTGCTTCGAGTTCTTTCTGAATCGGATCCGCCGGCGTGTCCTGAGCCAGCGCCGCAGTGCCGGTGATCAGCAGCAGCATCGCAGCCAGAAGGGTTGGGAAGCGCATGGCAACAACTCCTTTGCTGACCTCATGGTACGAAGATACCGCGGGCGAGACCACAGCCCATGGACGACGCTCGGCCGCGAAAAACCCGCTGAAACACGGCATCAGGTGAGGTGGGTCAGCATCATGCCCGCGAACGAGAGGACAAAGAAGAAGCCGCACATGTCGGTGACCGTGGTCAGGATGGGGCTGGCGGCGAGCGCGGGATCAAAGTTCAACCTCTTGAGAAGAAGTGGGATCGCGCCGCCGATGACCACCGCGACGATGGTGTTGAGCATGAGCGCCGAGCCTACGACCAGACCAAGGTAGCCGTTGCCCTTCCAGAGGAAGGCGACACCGCCGATGAGCAGGCCGAGCACGAGTCCGTTGAGCGTGCCGAGGAAGATCTCGCCGAAGATGGCGCGCCAGATTTCCTGCGGTCGCAGCACACCAAGGATGAGCTCACGAATGCTCACGGCGACGGCCTGGTTGCCGCTGCACCCGCTCATGTCGGAGATGATGGGCAGGAAGAAAGCCAGGGCGATCACCGCTTCGAGCGTCTGCTGGTGCCAGGCAATGACGCTGGCGGACAGGACGTTGAGCAGAATGTTGACGCTGAGCCAGGAGAGGCGACGGCGCGATCGGAGCAGCAGGGGCATGGAGCGCAGTTCATCGCCGCCGACGATGCCCTGCGACCTGAGGTAGTCGCTCTCGCGGCTGGAAGCCACGGCCGCTTCGACGGCGGCGCGCTGCAGCACGCCGCAGAGTCGACCGTCGACGTCAAGGACGGGCGCACCGAAATAGCGATGTTCATCGAAGAACTCCACCAGGTCATCCAGAGCGTCGGTATCGCGGACCGACGCCGGGTCGCGGAACATGACATCGCCGAGTTGTTGCTGGCGCGGCGTGAGCAGCAGGTTTCGCATGCGCAACACACCGACGAGCCGCCCGTCGTCATCGACGACGTAGGCGTACTGAATGTTGTAGTGCGAGTATTTTTCGGCATTTCGGCCGAGATCATCGATCACCTGGGCGACGGTGAAAGTTGCCGGGTACTGCACATACTCGGTGATCATCAGGCCGCCGGCACTGTTGCGCGGATAGGCGGCAAGGCGGCGCAGGTCGCTTGCGTCTGATTCAGCCAAGTGCTCGAGAATGGCCAGCGCATCGTCACGATCCAGCAGGCCGACGAGGTCGGCCCGTTCGTCGCTGGGCATTTCTTCGATGATCTTCGCCGCCGCCGTCGGGTGCATGTCCTCGATCGCATCCACGGCCTGAGCCTGTGGCAGCAGGCCGATGAGATCGGCGGCATCATCCGGGTCGAGAATCCGCAACAGCCGCTGACGATCCTCCTCTTCGAGACGTGAGACGGCAAAGACGATCTCAGACGGGTCGAGCGTGTCGAGGTAGGTCGCACACGCGCGGCCGTCTCCACGCTCAATCAGGTTGATCAGGTCGGCGGGGTTTATCTCGACGGGCGGCGTCTGTTCCATGTCATGACGCTAGCGGGGAATTGCAAAGAGGCCACAGAATATCGACGTGGCCGCCAACCTTGGGAAATCGGTCGGAATAACCACCGGGTATCGGCCGGTTCGACTTGTTCAGAGAGCGGGACCCCAAGGACCCATCCGAAGATCCATGCATTTCTGTCGAGGAGAGACCGTGAACCTTCGAACCAAACCCCTGCACGTATTCAGTCGGTGCTACGGCCTGTTGCCGCTTTGTGCAATGGTCTTTCTGACCGGCCCAGCCATCGCGCAGAACATCGCGGTCACCAATATCAGCCCGGCGTCCAACTCGCTGGTGGCGCCGGTGGATACTCCCATCACCGTCACCTTCGATCAGCCCGTCGATCGCGGTACGATCAGCGATGCGTCATTCTGGGCGTTCGGCCGGTGGAGCGGGACGGTCGCCGGGGCGTTTTCATTCTCGGATCAGGATCGAACGGTGACGCTATCGCCGAGTCAGCCGCTCTCGGCCGGCGAGACGGTGATGGTTGTCCTGTCGCATGACATCCGCAGCGCCTCGGGAGATCCGATGCGAGCCGCCGGGTATTCCTTCCTGTTCTGGACGAAGCCTCGGCCGGCCGGATTGGGATTCGAGCCGGTGCAGACGCTCAGCACGCGGAGCAACCCGAACATTCGCACACGGGCGTATGGCGCGCTGGCGACAGATCTGGATGGCGATCGTTTTCTCGACCTGACCACGATCAATGAAGACTCAGCCGATCTGCGCGTGTTCATCAACAAGGCGGATGGGACGTGCGAGTTCAATAATCTCTCCGGGCCGTATCCCGTGGGTCGGCGGGCCAGTCCCAATGAGCCGGCCGACTTCAATCATGACGGCTTTGCGGATATCTGCGTCGCCAATATCACGACCAACACGATTTCCGTGCTGCTCGGGCGAGGTGATGGCACGTTCAACCCCCAGACGCAGTACAACGTCGGCAGCGCGCCGCGCGGCGTAGCCGTACTCGACGCCAACGGCGACGGGCACATCGATATTGTGAATTCGAATTCGAGCAGCAGCAATCTGTCGACGCTGATCAACCGCGGCGATGGCACGTTTAATCCGCCGCAGTTCTTCGAAGGCGGTGGATCGGGTGAATACGGCCTGGCCGCAGCGGACATGAACAGTGACGGCATCCTCGATCTTGTCGCCAGCACGGTGAACTCGACTGAAATCGTCATCCTCACGGGAAACGGCGATGGAACCTTCACCGTGGCCTCGTCACAATCGAGCGGCGGTTACACCTGGATGATCGCCGTGGGCGACCTGAACGGAGATGGAAACGCCGACGTGGTCGGCGTGAACGCATTCTCGCCCGGCGCCGGTGTGGCGCTGATGGGCGATGGCCAGGGCCATCTCGGGTTGGCGACGAGTCACATTACTGACGAGTTTCCCCTGGCGACAGATCTCGGTGATCTCGATGGCGATGGCGACCTCGACTGGATCTGCGCCAGTTTCAGCGGCGACTGGAGTCTGTTCATCAACGACGGCGCCGGTCAGTTCACCTTTCTGCGCGAGTTCGAAGCCACCAGCGCCGCGTCATGCTCAGTCATGTTCGATGCCGACAACGATGGTGATCTCGATCTCGGTCTGATTGACGAACTCGACGATACGGTCCAGATTCTCCGCAACGGCGATCGCCCGCCCGGTCTCTCCATGGCACTCGTTGGCGGATGCCCGGCGACCGTGACCGTCGGCGTGTCCAACGGCGCGCCCGGCTCGCGGGCGGCCCTGGTCGTCGCGGACGCCACTGGACACGCACGTATTCCAAATGGATCACTCTGCGCGGGGACGACGCTTGGGCTGAATGCCACGGCTCGTCGCATCGCGCTCATGCGATTCAACGCAGACGGGATCGCCAACATTGAAGGGGAGGCGTCGAGTGGCGCGTGCGGCAAGTATCTGCAAGCCGTCGGTCTGAGCGAATGCACGACGAGCAACGTGATTCGGATTCGATAGGCGGAATGTCGGTGTCGCGGCGTGTTCCGGCGACAGTGTTCGTGTGGAACGGATGGCCGATTTGGCCTTACGATGTGCCATGCCAGTGGATCCGCCGGATGGTGTCGTTCATCCCCGTGCGACAGGGCTCGCCCCCGAGTCAGCATCCATCCTCGATGCGCTGATCGCCACTGAGAGTCGCCTCGCGGTTGTGCTTGAGCGACTGCACGACCTCGTCCTGTACGAGACGGGCGGAGGCCGCGAGTTCATCTCCCACAACGTTGTGCACCTGCTGGGTTACTCCGCCGAGGAATTGACCGCAGACCGCAACTTCTTTCCGGCGCTCATCCACCCTGAAGATGCGCAGTCAGAGCAGGCGCGGGTGAAGCGATGGCATGAGCAGGGATCCGTGGGCGTGTTGATGTCGCGCTTCCGCGTGTGTCGCAAGGACGGGGAGTGGATCTGGGTGGAAGATCGGATGGTTCGCGTCACTCCGGAACGAGGTCCGTCGTTCATGAGCGGCGTCCTCATGGATGTCACGCAGCAGCGGGAGGCTGAAGAGCAGATGCGCGCCCGGGAAGATCGCAGCAAGGCGCTTCTGGCTGCGCTGCCCGACTGCATCTTTCTTATGGATCGCGATGGGACCTACCTCGACTATCACGCTCCGCCGGGCGCCCGGCTGGCGGCCCCGCCGGAGGAGTTTCTCGGTCGGCGCATGGCCGAGGTGATGCGTGGTTCGGACGTGGCCAGCCACCAGCGGTTGCTTCAGCGCACGCTTGACGAGCGGACCATGCACATGTATGAGTACGAAACCGGACCATCCAATGAAAGGCGCCACTATGAAGTGCGAATGGTGCCCTGCGGCCGTGATCGCGTGCTTTCCATTGTGCGCGAGATCACGACGCGCAAGCGGGCCGAGCAGGCGCATCGGCAGAGCGTCGAGCGTCAGCGCCTCATGCTCAACGAACTGGACCACCGAATCCGCAACAATCTCGCCGCGCTGATCTCGCTGATCGATCTCACGGCGCAGGATGACGGGCAGACCGTGGCGTCGTTCGCCGAGACGCTGCGATCGCGCGTCGCCGCAATGGGGGCAGTGCACTCGTTGCTCTCGAGAGTGCATTGGAGTCCGGTTCGCCTGTCGGATGTCATTCGCTCGACGATCCCGACCGATCTGGCGCCGCGAATCACCTGCAGCGGGCCTGACCTGCGCATCGCGGCGCGGCAGACGATCCCCCTGGCGATGGCGATTCAGGAACTCCTCTTCAACAGCATCAAGTACGGTTCACTCAGTTCGCCCGAGGGCGGAGTGAATCTCCACTGGCACGCGCGCGACGAACAGTCCTCCGGTGGTGCGGTGGCTGTCGAGATGCGCTGGCGCGAGCACGGCGGACCGCCCCCCGCCACCCCGCCGCGACTCGGCGGGGGGACGAGCTTGTTGACGGGACTGGTATCGAGCGAACTCAACGGGCGCGTGAACCTGTCCTACCCACAGACGGGGGCGGACCACATGTTGACCATCGTGTTTGAGCGCGACTAGCGACTCTGCGGCGACGCCTTAGTTTGCCCAGCTTACGCTCTGGTTCGCCCAAGATAAGAACTGTGTTCCAGAATCTTATCGCGGCGCCCGGATGCGCTGCGGATGTCCCGGACGTCCCCGATAGCCAGAGAGGAATCCGGCGGGGTTTGAGGGCCATGCGCAACCCCTATTCGGGCTGATCTGCTTATTCTTGGGGGAAAAGGTGGTGGCTTTTTCCCGCTGATCGGTACAATTGAAGTACCGCCATCCGCCAATCGTCGGCGATGGAAGCGGTGTTATTTTTGGTTTGCCCGGAACATCCGGGAAGAAGGAGAAATGAGAATGAAGAAGTTCCTCTTGTCCGCTGCGCTCATCGCGGCCACCACTGTCGGCGCGAACGCCCAGTGCAACATCGATCAGAACGCGACGACGAACAACGCCTACATGGCCGCCTTCAGTCAGGGAGACCTCGCCCAGTCCTTCCAGCACCAGGTCGCCAACAGCATCTGCGGCGCCGGCATCTTCCTGCAGCCCGGCGTCGGTTCGACCGACAACGTCACCATCGAACTCTGGACGACCCTGCCCAACGGCGGCGGCAACATGCTCGCGACCGGTTCGGCCCAAGGCACGGCCGGTAACTGGGTCGACGTCACCTGGTCACCCGTGGCCATCGCCGCCAACACCACCTACTACCTGCGCTTCGCGGGCAACACGACGCTGGGCATCTCCGGCGACGTGACCAACCAGTACCCCTACGGTCAGGTGTACGCCAACCCGGGCTACGGCTCATTCCCGGGCTTTGACTACACGTTCCGCACCACCAGTGGCGCAGCCGGCCTGACGCTCTCTCTCCGTGGTCAGTGCCCCGGCACCATCACCGTTGGCTGGTCGAACGCCACGCCCAACAAGCAGATGGGCATCGTCTTCGCGAGCAACACCGGCTCGTACGTCATCCCCGGCGGCCCCTGCGCTGGAACGCAGCTTGGACTCGGCACGAGCAATCTTCAGCTCGTCAACACGGTTGGCACCGGAAGCGGTAGCGGCAGCGTCAATGGCCGCGCCGGCACCAACGCCTGCCGTGGTTACATCCAGCTCGTCGTGGTTGAGAGCCCCTGCACGACCAGCAACGTCGTTCAGATCCCGTAATCACGCGACGTGATGACCGCATTGAACACCTGCCCCGACGGCAGGTCTTGATCCCGCGACAACCCCATCCCCGGATGGGGTTGTCGCTTTTTTGGCTGGAGCGGCCTCTCGGCTCGCACCGGTGTGCGTGAACGCCAATTGATTGACTTCTGGCAAGTGCATCGATTCGGGATTGACAAGAGGGTCATGTTTCCGTTAGCATGAGAGCACTCAGGCGGCCCGCAGGGATTCTCGGATCATCCGAACCGCGACCGCCAATCACAGGATCGATCGTCTGCTCGATCGTTGAAGGAGGAGAAGGCCGATGTCACGAACCAGTCTGATCGTCTCATGTGCGGTTGCCGCCGTCGTTCTCAGCGGGACCTCCGCGATGGCCCAGCAGCGACTGCTTGCGTCGCAGGAGAGGCACGGCTATGGCTTCGGCTACGGCGACTACCGCTACGACAATTTTTCTGCCGAGATCAACTCATGGTTCAGCACGGTGGATATCGCGCCCAACCTGGAAGATTACTCGCAGATGCTCCAGTACGACGCCGTGATGGTGCAGATTCGCGAGTTCAACGCCGTCCTCACTCCGACCGAGAAGACGAATCTCACGCAGTACATCGCGACGGGACGGCGCGTGCTCATGATCGGCGAGAACCCGAGCCTCTGGTTCTCCTGGAACAACGATATCTGCACCGTCGCTGGCGGCTCTTCCACCAACCAGGAATCCAACGGCAACTACAACGTCGCCAACCCGGTTCCGATCCTGACCGACGGCGTGACCACCGTCAACATTCCCAACGGCGGCATCGCCAATGGCGGGCTGAACATCTTCACCACCAACACCGCCACGCTCTGGTCCGGAAATGGAACGGACAATGTTCTGACCATGCTGGACGTCAATGTCTTTGAGGATGATCGCTGGAACACCCTCGATGGCGGGGTGTTCTCGGCCAACGTCGCGGAGTGGCTCGGCTCGGGCGGTGGCGGCGGTGGTGTCGTCCTCTCGCTGCGTGGCCGGTGCCCGGGCACGATCACCGTCGCCTGGTCGGGTGCGACGCCCAGTCGGCAGATGGGCATCGTCTTCGCCAGCAACACCGGCAACCTCGTCGTGCCCTCTGGTCCGTGCCGGGGAACTCAATTAGGTCTCGGTGCGAGCAACATTCGACTTGTGAACACCGTCGGCACGGGCAGCGGCAGCGGCCAGGTGAATGGACAGGCCGGCACCGGCGCCTGCGGCGGCTATCTGCAGCTCGTCGTCGTTGAGAGTCCATGCTCAACCAGCAACGTCGCGCAGATGCCGTAATCTGTCGACACATCTCGCGGGCCTCGACTGTTGCAACAACCCCATTCTTGAATGGGGTTGTTGCCGTTTTGGTCGGTACAGCGCATCCTCCAGGCGCGATGATCATCAACCGAGAAACGGGCCGCGTTCCTCTCGCGCAAGGCTTCGATTGAGTCGTGGTTCGCGAGATCGCGGGTACAACGTCTCATAATCTCGCATCTCTTGAGGCGTAATAACAGGGTCGTTTCCCGTTTCTCTTCCGATCCGGCACGGATCACAAAGAAATGCCGCAAGTTCTCGCCGTGTTAGGGCAATTTCAGGTCGAGTTCGAGTACAATGGGACCATATCTCCATTCAAGTACAGTGGTGGAGAATTGTTAGTTACAGTCACGCTAATGGAAGAAGGAGAAATGAAATGAAGAAAGCAATGATGTCTCTTGCGCTCGTCGCGGCCGCAAGCACCGGCGCATTCGCCCAGTGCAATATTGATCAGAATGCCGACACGAACAATGCCTATATGGCTGGGTTCGGGCAGGGTGACCTCGCTCAGTCGTTCCAGCATCAGAACTCTGACAACATCTGCGGCGCCGGCATCTTCCTGCAGCCGGGCGTTGGCTCCAGCGACAATGTCGAAATCCAGCTGTGGGATGCACTGCCCAACGGCGGTGGCAACATGCTTGCGACCGGCTCCGCGATCGGAAATTCCGGCGAGTGGGTCGACGTAGAGTGGAATCCTGTTTCGATCACGCCCAACACCACGTATTACCTTGTGTTTACCGGCAACACATCGCTGGGCATCTCTGGCGATGTGACCAACCAGTATCCCTATGGCCACGTTTTCGCCAACCCCGGCTTCAACCCGTTCCCCAGCTTTGACTACACCTTCCGCACCTACAGCGGAACCACTGCTGGTCTTTCGCTTGAAGTCAACGGCGATTGCCCCGGAACGATCTTCGTCTCATGGTCGGGCGCGACGCCCAACTCCGACATGGGCGTGGTCTTTGCCTACAACGAAGGCAGCTTCGTCGTTCCCGGCGGTCCGTGCGCAGGTACGGAACTTGGACTCGGCCGAGGCGGACTCCGTCTTGCAACCGTGCTTGACTCGGGCAGCGGCAGCGGCCGCGCTGAAGGTCGAGTCGTCGCGTGCGCTTGCGGCGGCTTCCTCCAACTCATCGTCGTTGAGAACCCCTGCACGACGAGCAACGTCGCGCAGATCCCGTAATCACTCGATCGCAGTGACGTTCATTCCGCCAAAGCCCGGGCCGCACCTTGCCCGGGCTTTGGCATTTTTTGTTCCGAGCGGGCGTAGCATCATTCACTCGTCGCCATCAAATCACAGACCGGAAGGAAGCGCTCCCCCATGCCCGCCAAACGCGCCAAGAAGCAGCCCGCCGCTCGCAAATCCGCACAGCGACCCTCCAGGCGTCGTCTCATCACGGCTGAAGATCTCCTCCAGTTCCGCTGGCTCTCCGATCCGCAGATCTCGCCCGATGGCAATCATGTCGTCTTCGTCAACAAGACCGTCGGCGATAAAAACGCCTACGCGCAGAACCTCTGGATGGTCAGCGCTGAGAGCAAGTCCACCTGGGGCCAGCCGCGCGCCTTTACAAACGGCGGGCGCGACCGGCATCCACGCTGGTCGCCGTGCGGCTCGATGATCGCGTTCATCAGCGCGCGCGATAAGGAACGGCCGCAGGTCGCCCTCATTCCTGCAGCCGGCGGCGAAGCGCGCAACCTGACCGACTTTCCCGAAGGCTCCGTTCGCGATTTCAAGTGGTCGCCCGATGGAACCATGCTCGCGGTCAGTTTCCGTGAGCAGGATCCGGACTGGACCAGCGCCGCCAAGAAGCAGCGCGAAGAGGGGGGGCTGACCGATCCGCCGCGCGTCCTCGATGACTGGTTCTGCCGCTACGACGGCGACGGCTACTTCAACGCCCAGCGCTATCGCCTGCACATCGTCGATGTCGCCACCGGCAAGTCGCGCATAATCGAAACCCGCGACAACCTCGGCTTCTTCTCCTACGACTTCTCACCCGACAGCAAGCAACTCGCCGTGACGCGCAATCGCGATCGCCTGGCGCATGTTCGATCCTGGAAGGATGAGATCGTCCGCATCAACATCGCCACGGGCAAGATCACGCTCGTTCGCAACATGCCCGAAGGCCCCAAGGGCAACGTGGCCTGGTCGCCAGACGGCAGATTTCTCGCCTATGCCGGCCGCATCGGTTTGGATGATTCCTACAGCACCGAAAACCTCGAGCTGTTCGTCTGCGATCCGGTCAAGGGTTCGCCGCGCAGCCTGACCGGGAGCGAGGACTACTGCATGATGGCTGTGTCCATCGGTGACACCTCCGAGGCGGAGTTTGCGCCCAAGTTTCGCTGGGCGTCGGACAGTCGGCGGCTCTACCTCCAGATCGGCTGGCACGGCGAAACGCATCTCGCGACCGTGTTGCGAAAGGGCGGCAAGATCGCCTTCCACACCCGCGGCCCCTCCGCCTATCAACTTGGCAATCTCAGCAAGGACGGCAAGCGCATCGCCATCGTGCGCGGCACCACCACCACGCTCGACGAGGTCGCCGTCGCCGATGTCGCCACGGTCAAGCGCACCATCACACAACTCACCAACCTCAACGGCCCGCTGCTCAGGCAACTCAGACTCTCCAGGATCAAGTCGCATTGGATACCCACAGCCGATGGAACAAAGGTGCAGACGTGGGTCATGATGCCCCCCGACGCGAAGGCCTCGCGCAAGTATCCAGGCATTCTTGAGGTGCACGGCGGGCCGCACGGGCAATACGGCATCGGCTTCTTCCACGAATTCCAGATGCTCGCGGCCCAGGGCTACGTCGTCGTCTTCTCCAACCCGCGCGGCTCCAAGGGCTACGGCCGCGAGCACACCGCGGCGATTCGCGGCAGCTGGGGCAAAGCCGACTGGATCGACATCCAGGCCGTGCACGCCTTCATGAAGGAACATCGCCAGATCGAAAAGACGCGCATCGGCATCATGGGCGGCAGCTACGGCGGCTACATGACCAACTGGGCCGTCGGCCATACCGACGAGTTCCGCGCCGCGATCACCGACCGCTGCGTGTCGAATCTCGTGAGCAAATTCGGCAACAGCGACTACATGGCTCTGCCCGACCACTACTGGGAAGGCAACGCCTGGGACCGCCCTGAAGCGCGCTGGAACGCGAGCCCGATCAAATACTTCAAGGGCGTGAAGACGCCGATGCTCATCATCCACAGCGAAGGCGACTTGCGCTGCAACATCGAGCAGGGTGAAGAAGTCTTCACGGCGCTGAAGCTGCAGAACGTGCCGGCCCGCATGGTGCGCTACCCGCGCTCAACCAGCCACGGCATGAGCCGAGGCGGCCCGCCGGACATGAGGCTGCACCGCCTGGGGCAGATCACCGAGTGGTGGGCGCGGTGGATGAAGAAGTAATGTGCTGGACTCCCTCCTCCGGCTCTGCGGGGGAGGGCCGGAGTGGGGGCGCTCCGAATGTCCGTCCTGACGAGCCGCGCCCGCAAGGAAGCGGGTTTCCTCTCGACCGAGTCACGGAAGCAACCCAGTTGACAGCCATGTATCTGCGTTTCGTCTGCTCCCGAATCGACGAAGATTCGCACTGCCGCCTCGGTGTGTTCCAGGCTGCCTACGAGCTGCTCGCCTCGAATGCTCTCATTGAATCGGCGGATCGTGATGCGATGCGTTCAGTGCTGGACTGGTACAAAGCGCATCTGGATGCGCCCGATCGGTTCTCTCGTTCGCGCAAGATCAACGCGGCTCCCAACGCCATCTCGTGGTACCGGCAGACCGCTCACGATCACATCCAGCGCATGCATCAGCTCTGCGTCGTACTCAACCGATACGGCATCGCCACCGAGATCCTCAGAACCGATCGGCCGGGCGTTATCGTCTATGAAGATGATCACCAGATTGCTGCGGTGCCGTTTCGAGATACGCCCGCGTGACGAATGGGCCGCCGCCCGTCCGGGGCTCTTGGCCAGTGGTAGACGCTCTCGACAGAGTGGTGTCTCGATCTACTGCATCTGCGCCCACAACTTATCCAACCGCTGCGGCGACACGCGCTCGGCCGTACCCAGATCCTGCGCGAAAAGAGACACGCGGAGTTCCTCGATGAGCCAGCGGTACTCTTCGATGCGTGGATCGATCGGTTGATTCGGATCGCGCGCCGCCATGGCCCGCGTGAGTCGTGCCCGGTGGACATCGATTGTCTGCCGGTGCTGCGCGTCGCGCTGAGTTCCTGTCCCGCTCAAACGCTCCAGCCGGCGGACTATGGCGGCCAGGAAACGGGGTACATGGCGCAACCGCTCCAGCGGCGTGGTGCGCAGGAACTCGCTGGGTAGCAACTCGGCGAGTTGCGTCTTCAGATCATCGACGATCGGTTTCCACGTCGGCGGCAACTGCTTGCCCAGTCGCAACTCCACCTCGTGCCGGGCGGCAAGGATGGGTTCGACGATGGAGCAGATGCTGAACATCGCCTCGCCGACCCGCACCCAGCCTTCGTTGAGCCGCGATTCGAACGCTTCGCGTGTTCGCGGGATCGATCCATCACCCAGAAACGCCTGTTGGGCCGCCGCCTCGATGATCTGCTCGTGCAGCAGCTTCGGCGGGCCGAGCGAGGCGAAGAGGAGTTTGAGTCGATTGAGTTGCGGCATCGTCTTGAGCTGGTGCGCCAGTTCATCGTGCGCGGCAATGACGTAGAGACGACGGATAGCCCGGCGACTGGCCGCCAGCGCCGCCGCGGGCGTATCGAGAATGGTGAGCCGCACGGATGATCCCTCATCCACGATGGCGGGGTACGCGGCCACCGTCATGCCCCCGCGCTTGATTTCGATTGACTCCGCCAACGCATCAAAGTCCCAATTGGTGATGCCGGTGCGCGAGAACCGCTTGTCGGACATCGACTGCAACTGCGAGCGCACCTTGCCGGCCAGATCGCGGCGGAGCTGCTCAAGATCGCGTGACTCGCCGATGATGTGACCGCGCCGATCGACGACGCGGAAGTTCATCTGCAGATGCCGATCGAGCTTGTCGACTTGAAAGTCGCCGGGCTTGAGAGGAATGCCTCGCAACGCGAGCAGCGACTCCGCCAGCGCCGTTTCCAGCGTGCGGCCATCGGGCTCCATGCTCTCCGCGCAGGTCGTCGCAAAGTCCGCAGCGGGAAGAAAGGCCGTGCGCGTCCCCTTGGGCAGCGACTTGATCAGGGCCGTGATCTTCTCCATCCGCATGCCCGGCACGAGCCAGGTGAAAGGCGCCGCGTCGATCTCATGCAATGCCTCCACGGGTATGACCGCCGTTACGCCGTCATCTGGCGCACCCGGATCGTGGATGTATCGCAGCGAGACCGTGAGGTCCCCGATTGAGAGGCGATCCGGAAAGTCAGCCGCGCTGCGCTCGACCTGCACGAGATCCTCGCGCGTCATATGCAGCACGCGCGGCTGGGTGCGCTGGATCTCCTTCCACCACTTGTCAAACGTGGCGCCGCTGAACACGTCCGTCGGCAACCGCTGGTCGTAGAAGGCGAATCGCTGCTGCACATCGACGAGCACATCGCGCTTTCGGACTTTGCTTTCAACCTCCTCGACTTCGGCGACGAGTTGTTTGTTGTGCTCGAAGAAGGGCGCCCTGGTCCGCCACTCGCCCTCAACCAGTGCGTGATGGATGAACAGTTCGCGCGACGCCTTGGGCTCGATCGGGCCATAGTGCACGCGCCGTCCCGAGGCGATGTCGAGGCCGTAGAGTGACACTCGCTCGGCTGCCGTCACTTGCGCGTTACCCTCATTCCACAACGGATCGGAGTAGTGCTTCTTGACCAGATGCTCGGCAAGCGTCTCAATCCACTGGGGTTGGATCTTCGCCACGCAGCGGGCGTAAAGCCGCGTAGTCTCGACAACCTCGGCGGCCATGATCCACGCCGGACTCTTCTTGAACTGGCCCGAACCCGGGAAGATAAAGAACCTCGTGCCGTGTGCGCCAGTGTATTCGTGGCCGTCCGTGCGCAGGCCGATGTTGCTCAGCAGGCCGGAGAGCACGGCCCGATGCACGGTGTCATAGGCTGCGGGTTCGGTGTTCAGGCGGAGCTTGCTTTCGAGGGCCAGTTCGCGCAGTTGCGTGTGAATGTCGTGCCATTCGCGCATGCGCATGAAGTTGACGTGGTTCTGCCGACACCAGTGCCGCGCCTTGCTGTGCGAGAGGCGGCGGGCCTCGTCGTGATAGGCCTGCCAGAGATTGACGAACGCAAGGAAGTCGGAGTCTTCATGCGCAAAGCGGGCGTGGGCGGCATCCGCCTTCTCCTGCTGATCGTGCGGTCGCTCACGTGGATCAGGAATCGATAGGGCCGCGGCGATGATGAGCACTTCCGCCAGGCAATGCTCGCGATCGGCCTGCAGGATCATGCGCCCCAGTCGCGGGTCGATGGGCAGCCGCGCGAGATCGCGACCGAGGTCGGTCAGTTCGTTGTGCGCATCGACAGCGCCGAGTTCGTGGAGCGTGTGATACCCGTCACGGATCATCCGTGCCGTCGGCCGCTCGATGAACGGGAATCGTTCCACGTCGCCCAGCCGAAGCGCCTTCATCTGCAGGATAACACTGGCGAGATTGGTGCGAAGGATCTCGGGCTCGGTGAACTCGGGCCGACTGTTGAAGTCACTCTCGGAGTAGAGCCGCACGCACACGCCCGGCTCAACGCGGCCGCACCGCCCCTTGCGCTGCTCGGCGCTCGCCTGTGAGATCGCCTCGATCGGCAGTCGCTGTACCTTGGTGCGCGTGCTGTAACGACTCATCCGCGCCTGGCCGGGATCGACCACGCACCGAATTCCCGGCACCGTCACCGACGTCTCGGCGACATTGG
Source organism: Planctomycetaceae bacterium (assembly GCA_040255465.1). Lineage (GTDB taxonomy): Bacteria > Planctomycetota > Phycisphaerae > Phycisphaerales > UBA5793 > UBA5793. The sequence goes on along the minus strand of JBDZVA010000003.1, from coordinate 722,378 downwards.
TCGCCAGCACGATCCGCCGCTGCTGGTGCGGCTGGAAAATCCGGTTCTGCTCAGCACTGCTCAATCGCGAGTAGAGCGGCAGCACATCAATCCCCCGCCCCGACTGATGCCGCAGCGATTTAGCCGCCTCGCGGATCTCACGCTCGCCACTGAGAAAGACGAGAATGTCGCCTCGCTCGCTCTGCACGAGTTCATCGACCGCGCTGATCACCGCATCCATGAGATCCGGCGCCTCGTCTTCATCCGCTTCAGCGACAATGGGGGCGTAGCGCAACTCGACGGGGTACGTTCGTCCTGACACTTCAATGATCGGGGCATCATCAAAGTGCGTACTGAAACGCTGCGGGTCGATCGTCGCTGACGTGATGATGATCTTCAGATCGCGTCGTCGCGGGAGGAGTTGCTTGATGTAGCCCAGCAGGAAGTCAATGTTCAGACCGCGTTCATGCGCTTCATCAATGATGATCGTGTCGTACGCATCGAGAAAGCGATCGTTCTGCGTCTCAGCGAGCAGAATGCCGTCGGTCATGATCTTGATGAGCGTGTTCTCGCCCGTCTGATCACCGAAACGGATCTTGTAGCCGACCTGCTTGCCGATGGGGATGCGCAGTTCATCGGCGATGCGCGATGAAACGGTGCGAGCAGCCACGCGCCGCGGCTGAGTGTGGCCGATCATGCCCGTGATGCCGCGCCCCAGTTCGAGGCAGATCTTGGGCAATTGCGTCGTCTTGCCCGACCCCGTCTCGCCACAAAGCACGACCACCTGGTGGTCGCGAATCATCTCGGCGATCTCTTCGCGCCGCTGCACGACGGGCAGATCGGCAGGATAGGTAATGCGCGGCAGCGCCGCGCGCCGCGCGGTCGCCCGATCCATCGACTTGCGGATGTCCGCCTCCAATGTCTCGATCGAGTCATTGGAACGGCGCGCCCGCCCGCCCCGTCCGCGCCGGGGTCGCGTATCCCCGGTTCCGGCCAGGGCGCGCAACCTCTGTATGAAGCGATGCTGATCGCAGCGCATGCACTCGCGAATGAGGTTATCGAGCGGCGGGCCCGGCGACATGGGTTCGTTTCCCCGGATAGAGCGGCAGATTGTAACGGGGCCAGCAGCAGCAGGGGTCCCCACTGCGATTGGCAACTGCACAGCCCGCGCGAGCGTAGGATAACGCAAGTAAACCACCCGAGGGAAGAACGCCGTGGAACAGCGACCATTCGGCAAGACCGGGTTGAACGTCTCCGTCATCGGCTTCGGTGGGGCCGCCATCTGGCACGCTCCGCGCGAGAAGGGCGGCGTGACGGATGTCGAAGTCAACGAACTGCTCAACGCCATGCTCGACTCGGGTGTCACCCTCATTGACACCGCCGGGATGTATGGCCTGAGCGAGGAGCGCATCGGCAGGGCCATTGCCAGCCGGCGCGAGGAGTTTGTCCTCTCCTCCAAATGCGGCTTTGACAGCAGCATGAATGAGAGTTGGTCGGGCGATGCGATCACGGCTGACATTGATCGTTCGCTGCGCTTGCTCAAAACCGACCGCATCGACATCATGCACCTGCACTCTTGCTCGATGGACATCTTGCGAAAGGGTGAAGCGATCGAGGCGCTGCGCCGCGCCGTCAAGGCGGGCAAGGTGCGCCACGCCGCCTACAGCGGCGACAACGAAGAACTCCTCTGGGCCGTCGAGTCGAACCACTTCGACAGCATCCAGACTTCGCTCAACATCTGCGATCAACGATCGCTCGACCGCTCCCTGCCGCACTGCCATCTCAACGGCCTGGGTGTCATCATCAAGCGTCCGCTGGCCAACGCATTCTGGCGATTCGCCGAGCAGCCCAAGGGTGAGTATTGCGAGCAGTACTGGCTGCGGGCGAAAGCGATGAAACTCTCCCCCGAACCGCTCAGTTGGGATGAGTTGTTCCTGCGCTTCGCTGCGTTCCAGATCGGTGTGTGCAGCATCATCATCGGCACGCGCCGGGTCAGCCACTTCCGCCGCAATATCGAACTGCTCAAGAAGGGTCCGCTGCCGGCCGAGCAGGTCGCGTCGCTTCGCAGCCTCTTCAAGCAGCACGATCACGACTGGACGGGGCAGGTCTGAGCCACTCCGGCTGGTTCCGCGGCCGGGTCTTGTTACAGGGCTGTTGCGCGCAACCAGGCGTTTCAAGCGTATATCTACTGTGGCGGGCACGCATTTTGAGGCCGGCTCACAGGAGATTGACGCATGCGACAGACGCACCGAAACATCCCACGCCTGATAACCAGCCTGCTCGCTCTGCTGGGGCTGCTGGCTCCATCGGCGGCAGCGCAGGATCAGGTCGAGATCATCATCCGCTCCAGCCTGGGCAGCGCAACGCAGGTTGTCATGCCGCAGACGCGGAGCTTCACCGTCGTCCGGACCGGCGACCCGGTGACGATCCAGAGGGTCGATGCGAAAGTCCGCATCCTCGACTCGACCGCGACAACCACGCTCGAAATCTCGCTGCACAATGGCTCAGCCAGTCAGGCCGAGGCCGTGCTGTTGCTGCCCGTGCCCGATGGGGCCGTGGTGGGCTCGTTTCTCTTTGATGGAGCATCCGCTGAACCGACCGCGCAAGTCATGCGGCGCGATGAGGCCCGGCGGCTGTACGACGCGATCGTCGCCAAGGTGCGCGACCCGGCGCTGCTCGAATTTGCCGGCTACAACCTGGTGCGGTCCAGCGTCTTTCCGGTGCCCGCTGGCGGCGACCAGAAGGTGCGCCTGACCTACGAGCACCTGCTGAGCGTCGATGGAGCCCGGGTGGACTACATCCTGCCCCGCAGCGAGTCGCTCGACCGCCAGCACCCATGGAACGTGCAGGTGGACCTGCAGTCCAAGCAGCCGATCTCGATGGTCTATTCGCCAAGCCACACGCTGGAGACCGAGCGCGTCTCAGGCAATCACATCCGCGCGAACATCGCATCGACCAGCACGCTCGATCCCGGCTCCTTCCGCGTGTCGTACCTGCGTGAAGTCAGCGGCATGACGGCCTCGCTCTATGCGTATCCCGATCCCAAAATCGAAGGTGGCTACTTCCTGCTCGTCGCGGGTCTGCCGGTCAAATCCGGGACGGATCGGCCCAAGGTGAAGCGCGAAGTCATCATCGTCATTGATCGCAGCGGCTCCATGGCCGGGCCGAAGATGGATCAGGCCAAGGCCGCGGCGCTTCAGGTGCTCGAAGGGCTCGAGGAGGGCGAAGCATTCAACATCATCGACTTCTCCACCACGGTTTCGATGTTCGCCAACCAGCCGGTCGAAAAGAACAGCAAGAGTACAGCCGCCGCTCGCGTCTACCTCGACATGATGCGATCCGGCGGTGGCACGAACATCCACGACGCTCTGGTCGAAGCGCTCAAATCGCATGAATCGACCGAAGGCCGTCTGCCGATCGTGCTCTTCCTGACCGACGGTCTGCCGACGGTTGGGCAGACGTCCGAGGTGGACATTCGCGCCCTGGCGGAGAAGGGCAATCCGCAGCACCGGCGCATCTTTACCTTCGGTGTTGGCAATGACGTCAACGTCCCGCTGCTCGATCGCCTGTCCGACGTGACGCGAGCCGTGTCGGTGTACGTGCAGCCGGAAGAGGACGTTGAACTCAAGGTCGCACAGACGTTCCGCCGGCTCTCCGGCCCCGTGCTCGCCAATGCCGTGCTCAACACGATTGACGGCCAGGGCCGGGTGACGACCGGCGCCGCCGTGCGCGAGTTGATACCGGCGGCGCTGCCAGATCTTTTTGATGGTGATCAACTCATCGTGCTCGGGCAGTACCGACAGACCGAGGCGGACAAGTCTCCCATGCACTTCCAACTGGTTGGCGACTTCCTCGGCGAGCCAAAGAAGTTTGAGTTCGAGTTCGACCTCTCTTCGGCCACGACGCGCAACGCTTTTGTGCCTCGCTTATGGGCGAGTCGGCGCATTGCCTATCTCGTTGATCAGATTCGCCAGGCGGGTGCAGCCTCGGTCGGCAGCATCACCAACAACACCCCGGTCTTCGATGATCCACGCTATCGTGAACTGGCCGAGGAGATTCTGCGTCTGTCCACCGAGTTTGGTATCCTCACGGAGTACACCGCATTCCTTGCCACCGAAGGCACTGATCTTTCCGACTGGTCCAATCTCCAGGTGGAATGCAACATCAACCTCGACAGCCGCGCCGTCCAGCAGCGGTGGGGCAAGGGCGCCGTCAACCAGGGCATGAACTTCAACCAGCAGAAGGTCCAAGCCAAGCTGAACTACCAGAACCTTTACGTGGATGACAAGCTGAACCGCGTCGAGATCTCGGCTGTGCAGCAGGTCTGCGATCGCGCCTTCTTCAAGCGCGACGGCTGCTGGATCGACTCGCAACTGATTGCGCCCGGCGACAAACGAACTGACGCGATCGAACCCGACGAAACCGTGCAGTTCGGCAGCCCCGAGCACATTGCGATCCTTCAGGCGCTAATCGAGCAAAACCGGCAGGGCGTGCTCTCACTCGATGGCGACATCATGCTCCGATTCAACGGCAGGAACATTCTCGTCCGCAACGTCCCGACACCATAACCCGTCAACCCGGGGCCTCGATCCCGTAATACGGCGAAGGCTCAATCGTTTCCAAGGAGAACACTATGCAAACGCTTCGCGTCTCAAGCCTGGCTCTGCTGTCCGCCACCGCACTGGCGCTTGCCGCTCCCCCGCAAACCGCGCAGCAGGGTATCGGAGAGGACTTCATACCGCTCCGCGCCGAGTTCATCGGTCATCTGCCACCGATCATCCGCAACCCGCGCGAGGCGTCGCGCCGGACCGTCGAACTGGCGATCTGCCTCGATACGAGCGGCAGCATGGACGGCCTGATTGAAGCGGCCAAACTCAAACTCTGGGACATTGTCAATGATCTGGCGCTGGCCACTCCGACGCCGCGCCTGCGCGTGGCGCTGCTGACGTACGGCAATGACGGACATGTCGCCGAGGATGGCTGGGTGCACATCGACTCGCCATTCACCGAAGATCTCGATGAGGTCTCGCGCCAGCTCTTTGCCCTGCGCACCAACGGCGGAACCGAACTGGTCGGTCGAGTGCTGCGCGAAGCCGGCGAACGGCTCGAGTGGACCCCATCAGACAGCACGCTCAAGCTCGTCGTTGTGGCCGGCAACGAGTCCGCCGACCAGGATCAGACGTTTCGCTATCCCGACGTGTGCAAGAGTCTGATCTCGCGAGGCATCATGGTCAACGCGATCTATTGCGGCAATCCGGCTGATGAAATCGCGCCGGGCTGGCGGGAAGTGGCGCTGCTCGCTGATGGCCACTACGCGGCGATCGACCACAACAACGGGAACATCGTCATCGCATCGCCGTTCGACGACAAGCTTGCCGAACTGAGCAGCGCCATCAATACGACATATCTGCCCTACGGCGAAAAGGGCGCCTGGGGCGCCATGAACCAGGCAGAACAGGACTCAAACGCCCAGTCACTTAACACCGCCACTGCGGCACAGCGATGCGCCACCAAGGGCAGCGAACTGTATTCAAATGTTGGCTGGGACCTGATCGACGCCTGCAAGCAGGAGGACTTCAAGCTCGCAGACGTCAAAGACGAGTTGCTCCCTGAGGCGATGCGCGGGATGACGCTCGAACAGAAGCTGGCCTACATCACCGAGATGGGCAAGAAGCGCGAGGCGGTCCAGAAGCAGATCGCCGACTTCGCCGCCAAGCGTCAGGCGTATGTCAACGAAGAAATGAAGAAGCATCAGACGGATGCAGATCGATCGTTCGATACGGCGCTGCGCGGCGCGATCCGGGCCCAGGCCCAGAGCAAGGGCTTCAAGTTCAAGCCGGATCCCATGCTCGACGCGCCATCGGATGGACAGCCTCAGCCGCAGGTTGACCAGGACCCGCAGGCGGAGGACCTGTCCGATTGCTGATGCGTCCAGGAACCCCTTTTGTTCGGGATGCCCTTCCCCCGAACTTCTGTGCGCGGCGTGGCGTCGAAACGGCGCCACGCCGTTGCCGCGCTGCGAGGCGTTGCGCGAGTCATGTGTCGCGCCATTGGCCGATGTATGATCCTCCGAGTGCGGAGAACCAATCGTGACGCAACCGACCGTGCTGGTAATCGAAGATGACACCGCCATCCGGCGCGGCCTGGTCGATGCGCTCCGCTACGCCGGTTATGAAGTGATCGAAGCAGCCGAGGGCAGGCGCGGCGCGGCTCTGGCAGTGGAGGCGACCATCGATCTCGTGCTGCTCGACGTCATGTTGCCAGGGCGCGATGGGTTCAGCATCCTTGAAGAACTCCGCGCTGCCCGGCCCACGCTGCCGGTCATTATGGTCACAGCGCGCGGCGGCGAAGACGATCGCGTGCGCGGGCTGGTCAATGGCGCGGACGACTATGTCATCAAACCGTTCAGCGCCCGTGAACTGCTCGCACGCGTCGAGGCCGTGCTTCGCCGCAGCCCCGAGCGGCCAAGTGACGTCCAGCGACTGCGCCTGGGAAACGTGATCGTCCGGCTCGATCGCGGTGAGGTGTCCGAAGGTACGTCTTGCTGCGCGACACTTTCGCAGCGTGAGACAGGGATCCTGCGGTACCTCGCGTGCAATGCCGGCCGGGCGATCAGCCGCGATGAGTTGCTCCACCGCGTCTGGGGCATCGACCCGCGCGGTGTTGAGACGCGCACCGTGGATATGCACGTGGCCCGGCTGCGCGACAAACTGGCGGGCGGCCGGAGCGAGATCGAGTCGATTGTGACCGTGCGCGGTAAGGGCTACATGCTCGGCCGCGACGTGGAGGTCGATCCATCATGACCCGCCGGCAAAGCGCATGGTGGAAGTGGTTCGCCGCAGGAGCGGTGCTCGTTGTGCTCGCGCTGGCCTGGGTGACTTCGGAGGTGCTGGCGCTGGAGCGCTCCGAGTTCGCCGCGCGAGCGGACGCGCGGCGGCAGGAAGTCTTGCGCCTGGCGCTGTGGCGCATGGATTCATGGGTTGGGCCCCGTCTGGCTCGCGAGTCGGCTCGGCCCTACTTCGAGTACCTCTCGTACTATCCGCAAGAGCGGGCGTACACGCGCATGCTTACGCCGATCGAGGAAGGCGCGGTGCTCACACCCTCGCCGCTTCTCACGTTCCGCGAGCCGTTCATCACGCTTCACTTTCAAATCGATTCAGCAGGGCAGTTGAGTTCGCCCCAGGTGCCCACCAGCAATCATCGCGATCTCGCCGAATCGACCCTGCTCACCTCGGAGGAGATCCGCAGCTGTGGCACGGCGCTCGATCACATTGCTTCGATTCTCGATGTCCCCGCAATTCGCGCGCAGGTGGAGGCGGCGGAGCAGGCGCTCGCCATGACCCCCGAAGTGCCCGCCCAGACGCTGCCCCTGCAGCAGGTCGTGGGCCGTGATTACCAGAAGGCTCAAACCGACTGGTCCTTTGTCGAACAGACCAAACGACAGGCGCGCAACGCGGAAAGCAACGAGGCATACCAGCAGGGAGCGCAACAGTTCGGCAAAGGCGCGCCAGCCCAGCAGCTGGATGCCGGCCCTGATCTGCTGCCGCTTGCGTTCGAAAAGTCGGACACCGTTCAGGTGGGACCGTTTGTGCCACTGTGGGTAACGGATTCCGCCCCTCAGTCCGCATTGATCTACCTGCGACAAATCCACGTCGGCAGAGATCATCATCTCCAGGGGTTTCTGGTGGACTGGCCACACCTGCGCGCCACGTTGCTCGAAGAAGTGGCGGACCTGATGCCCGACGCCGATCTTCTGCCACGAATCGCGCCACTGGATGCCGCCAGCGCGGCGCCATCGGTCAACCTCGCCACGGTTCCGGTCATCGTGTCCGGCCTGCCGCCCGTCGTCGCATCCCTGAGTGGTCTCACCCCCACACGCCTGGCGCTGCTCATCGTCTGGTCCGTGGTCCTGCTCGCCCTGAGCGCCGGCGGAATGATGCTCCACGCGAGCCTGCTGTACGGCCAGCGGCGCAGCGACTTCGCCTCGGCCGTCACGCACGAACTCCGCACGCCGCTCACGACGTTTCGACTCTACTCCGAGATGCTCGCCGACAACATGGTGCCCGATCCGTCGCGCAGGCGCGAATACCTCGAAACTCTGCGCAGCGAATCATCGCGCCTCGCCCGACTCGTCGAAAACGTCCTCGCCTACGCGCGCCTCGAAGAAGGACGCCAGCATACCTCACCTCAACGCATCAAGGTGAAAGCGCTGCTCGATGAAGTGCTGCCGCTGCTCGCCCGCCAGAGCGCCGAACACGAGATGCAGTTTACAGTCGCCAGCGATATCGACGACGATCAGACCATTCACGCCGACCGCGACAGCGTGAGCCGGATCCTTACCAATCTCGTCGACAATTCGTGCAAGTACGCCAATGGCAGCGCGAACCGATCGATTGATCTGCGCATCTCGCGGGCCGGCAACCGCGTGCTGATGAACCTGCGCGACCACGGCCCGGGCATCGACGGCGACACCGCCCGTCGTCTCTTTGCGCCCTTTCGCCGTGGCCAGCGGGCGGGCGAGGAAATGACCGCCGGCGTCGGCCTTGGCCTGGCGCTGTGCCGCAGCCTGGCCCGCGATATGGGCGGCGACCTGCGGCACGCCGCTCTGCCTTCGCGCGAGGTGGGCGCCTGCTTCGTGCTCGAGATTCCCATCGATCCGTCGAAGTCCTGAACACTGCGGCCATTGCGATTCAGGTACTGCCCGCACCGGTTACTCGCGCCGGCCCTCGACTACCATCGTCCATGCCTCCGCCCGCCACGCTCGAAACACCCGATGCGCCGATTGTTCCGGCCGCTCCGCTGGCCGGTCTTTCCGCCCCGGCACCGAGTCCGGCGGTTTCGCGATCTGCGGTCGTCACTGCTGTTCCCGCCCGTCTTGCCGCTCTCTTCACGGCCCACGTCGTCGTCGACTGCTTCTCAATGACGGTGGTGCCGCTGCTCTCCGTGCTCGAGGGGCGCATCACGATCAGTCAGGCTCAGGGCGCTGCGCTGCTCGCGGTTGGTTCGCTGTGCAGCGGGCTCATTCAGCCCGTCGTCGCTGCCGCCAGTGACAAGTACAACACCCGCATCTTTGGCCCTCTCGGCCTGCTCGCCGCGGCCATGGCCCTCTCAATGCTGGGATTCGTTGGCACGTACGGCCAACTGCTGCTCCTTCAGGCGATCGCGACGGCCGGTATCGGAGCCTTCCACCCCGTCGGCGCCTCGGCCATGGGTCAGCTCTCCGGCCGCCGCCGCTCCATCGGTGTCGCTGTCTTCTTCACCGGCGGCATGATCGGATCGACCATTGGCAGCCTCCTCGTGCCGGCGCTGAATGAGCAGTTCGGCTTGCGCTCGCTCTCGTGGTTCATCGTCCCCGGCTTTCTTGGCGCTCTCATACTCTGGCTGGCCGTCGGCGCCATCCCGCACCGCCATGTGGAGGCCGGCAATCGCGCTGCCGCTCTCTCACCTGCCGAAGTGCGTCGCCGATGGGCCTCCGTCGCCATCCTCTACGTCGGCAACATCATCCGCTTCACCGTCAACCAGGCGCTAATTACGCTCGTTGTCCGATGGACCGAAGCCGTGACGCTCCGCGCCAGCGGCGCGGAGTCCCTCGATACCGCACTGCGCGCCTCGTCGTCCATCCTCAATGGTCGCATGCAGGCGGCCATGGCCGTGGGTATGGCGGTCGGCGGCCTGCTCGGCGGCGCGGTTGTCCGACCCGGGCGCGAGAAGCGCGTGCTCGTCGGTTCAGCGATCATCGGCGTCCCCGCCATCGTGTGCTTCCCGTGGGCAACGACATGGATCGCCATCGCCCTGGCGGTCTGCGCCGGGATCGGATTCGCCTCCGCGACGCCCGTTTCAATTGCAGTGGCTCAACGCTTGCTTCCCCATCGCACCAGCCTCGCATCGAGCCTGATGATGGGCGGTGCGTGGGTGTTCGCGGCCAGCGGGCCGCTGATGGCGCAGGGGCTCATTGGTTCGCTCGGCCTCGGCGGCGCGTTCATCGCCATCGCCGTGCTGCTGGGCATCTCCGGCGCGATCACGTTCATGCTCTCCTCGCAGTTGCTGCTCGAAACAGCGATCGAGTAGACTGGTTGATCGCATGGACGTTTCAACCGAAGTGGCGCCCGGGCGGCGCCGGCACGCACAAGAGTGCTGCTCATACGATGCGCTCAGTTCGAAGATGCATCCAGCGCCGTCATGGAGCGCATCGCATCGACATCTCGCAGCAGCGCCCGCATGGCGTCGATGTCGGCGCCATCGATGTCGCCGTCATCGTCAAAATCGCCGCTCGGGTCATAGTCGGGCGAAGCGAGATCAGCGCCGAGAGCCGCCGCCAGCATGTCAAAGTCGTGAGCGTCAACCGCCCGATCGCCGTTGACATCGCCGCGCGCGCTCAGCCGCACCAGCACGTCAAGTCGCTCGCACGACCAGTTGCCGGTCGGTTCGATGCCGACAATGCTCAGTCGCAGGACGCCCTGTGACAGGCCCGACATCTCATGGATGAACTCGCGCGGCCCGACGCGCTGTGCTTTGTTTTCCAGATTCAGTGCGAGCAGCGGATCGCCTGTCACATCGTTGAGCAGGTGCATGCGTTCGACGGTACCGTCCAGCGAAGTCAGCGTAAACAGGTAGTGATCATCCGTGATCACCGGCAATCGATCATTCGCCGCGGCGATCGGGTCTGCCGCGCCGATCGGCGGCCGGACCAGATCGAGATAGATCGGCGCTTTGAAATCGCGGTAGATCGCGCTGCCGTCGTTGGAAGCGCGTCGGCGAAACGCGCGAATCGTGAGAAAGTTCATTCCCTCGGGAAGACGCATCCCGTTGATCGATTGAATGTACTCGCCATCACCGCCGCCGTAGAGCGGGCTGCGCTTCTCGACGAACTGCTGAAACCCGTACGCCACATCATTATCAGGATTCGTGCTCGCAAAGCCCTGTCCCGTGAAGTCAACGCCGCCGTTGAATCGGAAGATCGCGTTGTCCCCGTCCGCCTCCGCGTCGTGGCCGTAGCCGGGAATCACCACCTGCTGCGTCCGCAGTTTCACCTTGAAAGTCGGCGTGCGAATGACCGCCACCGGGCTCAATCGCTTCGACCCGTTGTCGAACGAATTGCCCTGCTGGTACGGCTCAGGCTGAAGGATCTTGTCCACGTTCGTGAGGATCAGGTTGCCCGTCGGCGTCGCCGGCCCGTAAACGACGTACCCGCTGTTGTGCTGGCCGAGTCGCGATGTATTGCGAGGAATGGTCAACGTCACGCGCCGGTTGCTGTCTACCACGACGTACGACGGGATGCGATTGTCCGGATCGATCACGCCGTCATTCGCGTTGCCGGTGAGTTCGACCAGAGGCGTGCCGGGCAGGAATGCCGTTTGCACGGTGATGGTGTCAACGCCCGAGTCGAGCCGGTTGTTCAGCGCCACGAGCAGATTCGCCTCCCGCTCATACACGAGCAGCTCCTTGGTCAGGTAGCGCTCGAAGTAACGGCCGCGCCCGTGTGTGCTGGCAATGTTCGTCAGCGTGGCGATGGTCTCGCCGTACATCCCGCCGAGCGCATCGCCTCTCCCATCAGCAGGGAACTGCCTGTTATTGCCGAACTGCTTGGCGTTGAAATAGACGATCGACCGGCCGGGCAGCAGCAGGCTGTAGGCATGCGCCACGTTGCTCAGGTCCGGCCCGCCGCTGTCGTGGCTCTGGACGAACCGCACGCCCGCGCTGCCATCCATCAGGCCGTTGTCCGCCTTGTCAACGGGGCGCGATACGATGCCCCGCCAGTCGTTGGTAAAGCCATTGAACGTCAGATTGTCGCGCATCGTGAAATACAGACTGAAGTCGAGCACGTCGCGATTCGCCACCCCGTCGCGCCTCCGGTAACTGAGCAGCTTACCCAGGTCGCCGTCGAACACCTCGCCGAAACTGAATGGATTGAGCCGCGAGCCGTCGAGCATCAACCGGCCGCCGAGGTACGTCGCGTTGTCGTAGTACTCGTCGAAGAACCAGTTGGGGATGTGCTTCATCGCATCGAGGCGGAAGCCGTCGAATCCCGCGACCTCGTTCATCCACTGCGTGTAGCGGAGCAGCAGCCCCGTGGCGTTTTCGACGATCGGATCGCCAGTCTCAGGTCGGCGCGTATTGAAGCGATACTTCGTCACCCGCTGACCCGTGAAGGGGTTGGTAAAGGTGATCGAGTCGCCCTGCCGGTCGGGGTAATAGCGCGTGTTGGCGGGATCCGGAATGTCCGCCAGCCGGCCAAACAGCGGCACGTGCCCCGGCGGGATGTTGCGCGGATCGTTCGGATCCACGGGATGGCGAATGTACTGCAGGTCCGACTCCTGGGCGATGTCGATCAGACCCGCCAGTCGCATCTCCAGATCGCCGCCCGCGTTCGGATCATGGAAGTCACCGTACGGAAAGAACGGCGCGGTGATCACAAACCCCGGATAGTCGCCGGCGTTGAGGAAACCGTTCAGTCCGTTGTCCGAAAAACCGTTGTGGTTCAGAAGCAGATCGGCGTACGTCAGAATGCCGGCTCGGTGCGCGATGCGATTGAACTGCGCCATGCCGTCCGCGGTGCCATAGAGCGTGCGCTTCTCCACCCGGCCGAAGTCAAAGCGGTCATAGACGTCATAGCCCACACTCTGATCGCCGCTGTCGGCCCGACCCGGCGGCGGCACCCAGATGCCGCGATAGTCCGCACGCCAGATGTCTGGCATGCGGTGATCGAGATTCTCCCACGGGCTCTCGAACATCTGAAGCAGAACTCGGCTGTCGCCGTCGTTGGCCCAGGCAAATGACGGGCAGAGCCACATCGCACCGAGCAGCGCAGCGCCAAGGAGAAGCGACGATCGCTTCCCCTTCACGCGCGCGTTGGATTGGTCCGGTGCGATCATCCGATGACGCTCCAGTTCTGGTTTCGCAATGAGGCCGCCGCGCTGCCGCCAGCGCGATCATCCGGGCTCAGATGCGACGACGACGCGAAGTGGCAACAAGCCCGCCGAGGCCCAGCAGCGCGAAGGCCGAAGGCGCAGGAATCGTGAAATACTGCAGGCCGTCGATCTGGCTGAAATCAACAAAGCGAGGCTCGCCGAGATTGTCGAGTCCACCCAGGCCGCCGAGCACCTGGTTGGCGAGGTAGTCGTGCCCGCCGCCATTGATGAACGCCATCACATTGAACGACCCGGTCGGGGCGCCGATCGCATTGAGGTTGATCGCCAGTTCGATGCCGGTGAAGACGCCGTCGCCATTGTCAAGACCGCTGCCGCCGCCGACTCCGCCGGTGTTGCTGTTGTTGATGGTGACGCGAATGCCGTCGGGGTTGTCACCGCCGCTCAGCGTGCCATCGGTGCCGGCGCCGCCCTGCCCGAGGTAGCGTCCGATGCCGCCGCCGCCCGTCAGCACCTGCGCCCAGTTGGAGAAGAGGCCGTAGTTGCCTCCGCCGATGTCGCCGCCCGTCACGGTCATGTAGAAGTCGGCTTCGAATCCGTTGTCGAAGCGCATGCCGTTGCCGCTGCCGTCATTTCCCATGCGGTTCAGGCCATTGAAGTCGACATCGGGGTTGTCGCCACGAAGCTGGTTTTGGCCGCCGGCTGTCGTATCAAAGAAAAGTTCGAGCTTGTTGTAGTTGGATTCGAGATTGCCCGTCAGCATGAGGTACAGCACGCCGCCTCGAACGCGGGCGTAGGCCCCATCGAGTTCAGAGCCGTTTGCCCAGTCGATCAATCCGAGGTTGCTGTCGCCGAACCCCGTCTGATTGTTCTGGATGGCCAGCGCCGATCCATACGAGCCATCGCGCGTGCCGTCAATGATGGGATCGGCCATTGCGGCTGACGCGATCACCAGCATGCCCGCCGTTGTCATTCCAAGCTGTCTTGCAATCGTCATCTTTCTCTCCTTGTAGATAGTGACCCGGCAAGGCCCCTTCAGCACTTGCCGCATCGGTTTGATCGTATTCCCAAAAGCCTGCGCGGGGCGTCAACCCCACGCAGGCGTTGTATCCGAGAAGGAACGCGCGATCAGATCACGGGATCGCCGCCACGTTGCTGACGTTGCACGACCCGCCCTCAACCAGTTGAAGCACGCCGCCGCAGGCCCCGCTGGAAGCATTGCCCTGCAAGCTGCCCGAGCCGCTCTGACCCGTGCTGAAGAATCCCGGGGGGTCGATGAGGCGCACTTGCCCCGCGACGCCAAGCCGAGTTCCGGCACACGGATTCCCGTTGGGAATCGTCGTGCTGCCCGTGCGAGCGCCATAGACAATGGCCTGCTGAACGCGAGGCGTCGCGCCCGACCACTGCACGCGCACCGTGCCGGGGCACGAACCGCTCAGCGCCAGGACATACCCGCCGCCGCCCTGCCTCAGGGTGACATACTGATTGCCCTGGATGGTGCTCATGTCGAACACGCGCGGTTCACCCGCGTTGTTGGCGCCGAACGGATGTCCGCCAACGATCTGGCTGCTGATGAAGTCGTGGCCCGTGCCGTTGATAAACGCCACGATGCGAATGTCGCCGCTTGGATTGCCCAGAGCCGCCATCGGGATGCCGATTTCCCAGCCCGTGTTGACGATTCCAGCCGCGTTGGGATCAGCCGCGACATCGGTCACGCCCGCGATGTTGGAGTTGTCGACGGTCGCGAGGAAGCCGAACGGATCATTGCCGTCTGAAAGGAAACCCAGACCGTTGGTTCCCTTGCCAAGATAATACGCGACCTGGCCGTCAAGATCGCAGTAGTTGGCGTACACCTCGGCTCGTTGTGTGTTTGGGTCGTAATTGCCAGTCGTGACGCCGATCCAGTAGTTGATCGTGACTGCCGCATCAAATCCAAGGCCGGGTCCAATGGTGCCATTGTTCGGATCGCTGTTCTCACCCATCCGATTGAGGCCGTTGAAGTCGATGTCCGGGTTGTCGCCGCGCAGCGGGTTCTGGCCCGAACCCTGCACCGTGTCGAAAAAGATGTCGAGCTTGTTGAAGTTGGTTTCAAGGTTGCCTGAGAAGCTCAGGAAGAGCATGGGCTCATTGAAAATGTCCACGCCGAACTTCGCACGCACCGCGTCGATCTCTGAGCCGTTGGCAGCGCCGATCGAGGGGTCGTTGTTGTCGCCGAAACCCGTCGGATTGGTGCCGTTGGTCCAGAGCAGGACGTTGTATTCGGTGGTCAGGCCTGTGCCGTCAACGTTGACCGTCTGGCCGAACGCTGCGGCGCCGGCGAATGCCGCAAGAACCGAAGCGCTGAACAACTGGGTGTGCCGTCTCATCTTTCCTTCTCCTTCAAGAGATGCCGTTCGAGTATCAGGTAGTGATCGCGCAGCCGATCGGCCGCAGAATTGCCTGCATTCAGTCAACCGTATGAATCTGCTCGTTGCTCGAGTGGTTGCTTTGCTGCGTGCCGCGCAGCTTGTCAATCGTGTCGTAAATGCCCAGGATGTCGTCGTTCGCCACCCATGCGCCGTGGCCGTCGTTGAAGAAGACATTCCCGCCGGCTGTGCCGTGGTTGTCTTCATCGAAGTAGCCCTTGGCGCCCTGGCGATCAAACGCCTTGGTGCCGAAGTCGCTCCAGTTCGTCTCATCTGCGAACACCGCAAGCGGACCCGACTCATCGCTGCGAAGCCCGGCAATGTAGAGGTACGAAATGTTGAACCAGCTCACGCCGGGCTGGGTGGCCAGATTGTTCGGATCACCCTCGAGCAGCACTTGAGGCGTCGGCTGGCGGACGCCGCCGCGATACGCATTGTCGGTATTGTCCAGCTTGTCGGCGGGACACAGCAGCATCGCTCCGGTGTTGATGTACCCCTTCATCACCGGCTTGGTCGTCCCGTCGCTGTATCGCCCGCGCGGCGACGAATAGTTGTACAAATTGAAAAAGCCCGACAGCCCGCCGTACTCGTGCTGCCCTTCCTCTCGGTCGTAGACCGGCTGGCCGTTGGAGTCCTTCCACGGCACCATTGGGTACCAGTTCTTGAAGTCATCGCTGTAGATCTGAAACGACTGGCCCATCTGTCGCACGTTCGACAGGCAGCCCGTCTGGCGCGCTGCTTCGCGAGCCCGACTCAGCGCCGGCAGCAGCAGACCAATCAGCAGCGCGATGATGGAAATGACAACGAGCAGCTCGATGAGCGTGAACCCCGCGCGACGCACACCAACGGAGCGCGATGCCTCAGCAGTGCGGACTTCGTTTGACCGGACCATATCTGATGCCTCCTGCGGGGTTGCCGGGAGGGGATGGGCAGACCCGCTGGTAAACTGTTTTACCTCCACCAACTATACAGTACATCGGAATTGTCCCTCCGGACGGCAAAGACTCCCCATTTTGTGTGAAAAAGTCCATTTTCTTCCCCGAAGGAATTTCCTCCGATTTTCCGGTTCCTGCTACCATCTGCCCCGAAATCAGGTAAACTGTTTTACTGAAGGACCCTGCAGCAACCCCCCGCGAGCCCCGAAACGCCCTATGGCCAAGTCCCGTCCCAGCATCCGCGACGTCGCCCGTGAGTCCGGGGTCAGCCCGACCACCGTCTCGCTCATCATCAACCAGGTCGACGAACGCATCTCCTCCGCGACCCGGTCCCGGGTGCTCAAGACCATCGACCGGCTGCAGTACAAGCCGTCGCGCCTCGCCCAGGGGTTGCCGTCCAAGTCGAGCAAGACGCTGGCGATCATCCTGCCGGACCTGCACATGGCGTTTGCCGATGCGTACTTCGGCGAGATCATCTCGGGGATCTACGACCACGCCGCCGAGCAGGACTACCGCATCACCCTCGAGGTCGCGCGGCGGTCGTTCGTCCGGTCGAAGCGTTACCTCAACATCCTCGACGACTGCTCCGTCGACGGGCTGCTCTTCCTCGGCGCCACCGAAGAACACCGCTGGCTCGAAGAGTGCTCGGGCTCCGATCGGCCGCTGATCATCGTCAACAACCGCTTCCCGCAGTGGGATCTCGATTCGATCCTGTGCGACTACCCGATGGCCGCGCGCCTCGTCGCCGACCACCTCTTCGCGCAGGGGCATCGGCACATCGGCATGGTGTGCGGCCCGTCGGCCAAGGTCTATACCGCCGACGAACTCACCAACGCGTTCATCGATCGGCTCGCGGAACACGGCGTGGCCATTCGCGACCGTCTCGTGGTCGATGGCGAATTCAACGTCGGCCCCGGCCAGCGCGCCGCGGCCCAGCTGCTCGCAACCGAACCCAACCTCACCGCGATCTTCTGCGGCAACGACAAGATGGCGCTGGGCGCCTACCAGGCCGCCCGCGCGATGGGGCGGCACGTCGGCACCGATCTCTCCATCGTCGGCTGCGATGATCTCCCCGCCGCCGCGACGGCCGACCCGCCGATGACCACCGTGCGACTCAACTACTACGACCTCGGCGTGGCCGCGTGCGCCCGCATGCTCCGCCGCCTTGGCCTGGCCAAGAGCAACGGCAACGCGCAGAAGACGGCCGACGCCGCGAAGGCCGCCGGCCCCTCCGATGGTGAGGCGAAGGCGCCAAGCGTCGCGGTTCCCGCCAAGGCGCCTCGCCACGTCCTGCCGCCCGCCGGCCGCATCCCCGTTCGACTCGTCGAGCGGCAGTCGGTCGTGTCGCTGAACGTGTGAACGACGCGGGCATCAGTCTTTCGTTCGGCTCTCATTTCGCGCTCATCGCGCGCTGCATGAATAACTCCCAGGCAAGGCCTTGCCCGGGCGTTGCGTTTTGTGCTTGTTTTTCAGGGGTCTGCTCGCTCGAGCGCCGGTCTTATTGGTCACGCCCCATCACCCCATCACCCCATCACCCCATCACCCCATCATCCCATCATCCCTTCACGGCGCCCATCTGGATGCCGCGCACGAGGTGCTTCTGGAAGAGCACAAACAGCGCCACCAGCGGCAGCATCGCCATGAGGCTCGCAGCCATGAGCAGCGGAATATCCGTGCCGTAGTCGTCGGAGAAGGCGAGCAGGCCGATGGGCAGGGTGCGGAGGTTCTCGCTCTTGATGAGCACCAGCGGCCAGAAGAACGACGAGTAGTTGCCGATGAAGGCGAAGATCGCCAGCGTGATCAGCCCCGGCCTCGTCAGCGGCAGGATCACTTCCCAGAACAGTCGCCAGTAGCCCGCGCCGTCGATGGTCGCCGCCTCGTCGAGGCTGGTGGGGATCGAGAGCATGAACTGCCGCAGCAGGAAGGTGCCGAATGCGCTGAACGCCGCGGGGATGATCAGCCCCGAGTAGGAGTTGTACATGTTGAGCTTGAGGATGATGGCGAAGTTGGGCACCATCAGCACGGCCCCGGGGATCATCATCGTCGCGAGGTAGAGCAGGAACACGCGATCGCGGCCGGGCCAGCTGATGCGCGAAAAGGCAAACGCCGCCATGGCGCTGGTGATGACCTGCAGGATCGTCACCCAGCCGGCGACGAGAATGCTGTTGAAGAAGTAGACGCCGAGCGGCACGCGATCGAAGGCGGCGGCGAAGTTGGACCAGCGGACGTCGCCGGGCCACATGGTGCGCGAGACGAGGTCGATGTCGGCGTTGGTCGTCAGGCTCGCGGCAAGCTGCCAGCCGAAGGGCAGCAGAAACGACGCGGCGAGCATGACCAGCGCCGCCATGACCAGCGAGCGAAAGAGGATGGATCGCGATTGCCCGGCGGTGTCGGACATGGTCCATCGTAGGAAGAGGGCTCACGCAGAGACGCCGGGACGCAGAGCGGGGAGGGAGTCTGGAGGGGCTTGAGATCGGGCGAATTCGAGCCAGCGAGAGACAGGATGGCGTCGGTGAATCGATCAAAAACCCAACTCAAAAAACTCTGCGACTCCGCGCCTCTGCGTGAGCCGGTCTTTGCTCCGTGCAATTGGCGTGCCGCGCACGGGGGCGCTTGGTTCGCCCGCGCGCCGGCGCTCGCGCAGGGGCGAAAAGTGATCATGCGTATGCGCTGTCTGGCGCTCACTCGACCCAGCTTGACTTTTGCTCATCGGTTTTGGGGACGAATCAGGAATTTTCGACTTTTTCACTTGCCCGATCGGGGGGTGATTTGAACTTTTCGCGCGTTTTCGGAGGCGCCGCGCACAAAGCGCACGAGACAGGGGCGCACATGTGTGCGTAGGGGATCGACCTGGTCGCGGGGGTGTTTTGGGCGAGCGCGTCTGTGCAAGACACTTTCGCGCGCGTGTTGGTGCGCACGGACCTGCGCGCTGCGGCGCGGTGTGGTGCGCGCGGCCTCGTGTGATCTCGGTCTGTGGTGTCGGAAACCGTGTTTAGTGTTGCTTTGCGGCGGTGCAACAGCGCGCGAAGCGTATCGACAGCCGAGGTTGACCGGTGCGCGCCTGTGATTGACGCAAGTCGAGGTGAGTGGGGAGCTTGGCGGCTGGTACGATGTGAGACAGTGGCGGGCTGGGAGAGTAAACCAGTTCACCGCGCTTTGTGCGCGATTCCAGGTATTCCGGCACGCAGCAGGGGTGGCCGGATCGCGATCGGCAATTACTCCAGCTGATCCCATCCAGAGTGGTCTTTGCTATTTGCACGAATGCACGATTCCAGATCGGCGTGCGAGAACACGTCCCTTAGCCACTCGTACTTCGTGATGAGTGACGCATCTCCGGCGACCGTCGCTCTACGAAGTTCTGCGAGAATGAAGCCAAACGATTCGTACAGAATCTTCGCACGGGGTTCGCGGTGGAGCGACTTGAGGAATCTTGGATTCAACGGATTGATGCAAACCGCCTCGTCGCTATCAACCATCAAGC
Organism: Planctomycetaceae bacterium; assembly: GCA_040255465.1. Classification (GTDB taxonomy): domain Bacteria; phylum Planctomycetota; class Phycisphaerae; order Phycisphaerales; family UBA5793; genus UBA5793. The sequence goes on along the minus strand of JBDZVA010000003.1, from coordinate 702,712 downwards.
ACGACTTGCTCAGTCTTGCAAGGTACCCACAGATAGCGTCGGTCGGTTCGGATTGGCGTCGCTCGGTCTCATGTTCGATCAACCTGAGCACCTCCGCGCCAATGCAGATTCTCGGGGTGTTTGCGCGTTGCTCAATGCGATACGCTTTCGCCAAGCAAGACCCTATCACCTCTCCATCCGTAATCTCGGCGCCGAATCCAATTTCTACTCCACCTCGCATGGGCTGGTGCGACGCGAGCATCTGAAGGTACACAACGGAAAGCGCGTTGAACATTGAGCAAATGCCGCGCATTGTAGTGACGTTGGATTCTGAATTGATGGGAACAGAGATGCTCACGCAGTCTGAATACCAATGGATTACGGATTCGTGTGTATGTAGCTCTTTCCACAGTTGATGAAGGGGCTCCGGCAGCTGTTGGACGTTGGCCTCAAGTGCCTCGCTGTGCGCACTTTCAAAGCTCCTGTAGAATTCCTCGAATGACTTCCGGAGGAACCGCACTGGAGCAAGGGAACGACCAACGATTTGCTTGGCGTTGGCGTGATTCTCGGGTCTGCACAGTGCATCGAGACCGAGCAGTCTGTTACTCAATCCAAGCAAGTCAACGAAAGCAGTGACATAGCCTCGCACGGCGACTTCGGATAGAAACTGCTGTCCGAATCTGCTCATATAGCGACCTGCTCAGTTGTGAGGTGTGTCGATCAGTATGCGGGCGCGAACTCGCCGTTCGCGCCCGCACTGGCCAAAAAGGTGCTACCCGCGCGTCATTTCGCGGTACTGTCTGGAGAATCATCATCAGCATCGAATTCTGGAAGTTGAGTCGTAAACAACTTCAGATTCTGACTCCAATCCTGACGCTGTGCGTCATACCAGTCACGAGCATCGTCGCTGCCGGTGATTTCGCTCCTTGCGAGTGCCATCAAGAGAAGATCGACGCCGGTTTTTGCGATGGGTGCTTGTTCTTCAAGCCGACGATAAACTCGTTCGTAAAAGGCATGGGCTGTGTTGAGCATGACCACAATTGAGCGGCCAACTACCCGAACGCGGTATAGAGGCGCGCCGGGAAGTTGTTCAAATTCGATGATTACTGGAAAGTGCGTCAGTCGACGATCGAGTTCTTCCGCAAGTTCTGGAGAGGCCCCAGATGAAATGCGATCTTTCAGGAAGTCGGCGATTTCGCCCTGTATCTCGCGGATGGACTTGTCGGCCAAGCCTTCAATTGGCTTGAGCCGCGGCTCGATTCTCTTGATGAGCTCCTCCGCCGGCTTTGGGCCCTGTTTCTTGCGACGGTGAGCAGCCTTGCCGCGAGCGACGATCATGTCTTTGAGCGTTGCGATATTCGCTTTTATTGCAGATTCCATCTGATTGTAGATTGAGGAGCCGCGTTGAATGCGGGCATGCTGCTTTGTGTGCGTGACGCCAAATACCTCATCCAATTCAGGATCAAAGCGAATCTCAACGCGATACCATGTATCAGTCCAGTGTTTGGCATGGTACGGACTGCGGATGAGATCAATCTCACGTTCTGCGCGAACGATGCTGTATCCGGCTGTGGATTGAATCTGCCGGGCAAGCGTACGCTCTTTGGATTGTTTTTCAGTTCGATAGGATTCCTGCCAGTCCTCGGGAAGAAGTGCGAGCGTGACTTCGACTGTTGACGTGAGATCGGTCTTGCCAGGAATTGGAACTTCGAATCTGAGTGTATCGCCATGCTGCATCGCGAGTTGCTCACCGTCAGGTCGCGCTTGCGGCATCAGATACAGCGGATCAACGGGTCCGACACGAGTGCCATCGATTGTGAGATCAAAATCGCGGATGAGAAAGTACCGAAACATTCGCCCGAGCGAGGCCCTCAGAGACTTGACGAGCGTTTCCGCCTTGCCGTCGTGGTCGAGGCGATCGCATTCCTTCCAGACCACCAATGTACCGGAAGGTGACGTTGTCAAGTGCGCGTAGGCCGCCGGCACGACGGCTTCTCTGGGAATCGGAACTTCGATCATCTCTCCGCGACTGATCTGCTCAATATCGATGTAGGTGTGCAGTGGTTTGGATCCGCGGCGCCAAGAAAACACCTCAAGGCGTTTGCATTGACTGACGCTGGCATTCGGCAGTCCCATTCCAAATCTACCCAAACCTGTACGGTCTCCGAATCGGGAGCCGTCACCAAATCGTAGCGAGCGACGCAAGGTCTCCGCATCCATGCCGACACCATTGTCGGCAATGAGCACCTCGACAACCCTTGGCATCGGACGTCTACCAGGTCCATTCGCCTCAGTCTCCACAGCAATGAACTCGACGGAAACCGAGGTTGCGCGAGCCTGTATTGAGTTGTCGATCAACTCAGAGAGTGCACTGTCAGTGCCTTTGTACCCGCTATCGCGGGTCGCTTGGATGAATTGATCCTGTCGAACAATGCTGTAATCGGATTGCATAGCGCAATTCCTTTCTGCCCGACATCAAGCCGGACTAATGGAAGAACTGTCATTGCGGAAACGCCGCAATGAGGAGCACGAGTAGATCGAACGTCGATCACGTGCTAGAACCCGAGTTGTAGCGAGGAGGAAGGATCGAGCAGTGCTCTAGATCCCTGATCGCGGAAAGCCGTTCACTTTGGCCCCGACATAAAGCCGAGACGCAACCAGCCTCGCAATATTCATTATAGCACCATCGCGTGAGTTGTCAACTGTAGTTGTCGCCCATACCAACCGCCGGACTCACTTTTTCCGTGCAAGCCGTGGTGGGTAATCGCAAATCGGTGCGAACCAAGGGTCCTAAGAGCCATGTGCAAATCGTTCTGCACGTGGGCGCGGCGAAGGAAGAGACAAGGCACTTGGCATTAGGCACTTGGCACTAGGGGTGGTGTGGCGGGGCGCCGGGTTGATCAGGGGAGTGGATTCCCGACTTCTCGGGAATGACGAGCGGTTACTTGCGCGGCAGTTTGGTCATCAGCGCCGCCGCGAGATCTGACTGCATCCAGTCCTCCACGATGCGGCCGCCCGCGAGGCGGGTGATGAACAACTCAGTCCACTGCACGCGCTTGCCGGATGGGGGGATTCGTTTCAGTTCGGCTTTGTGCGTGCCGGTCAGCGTGCGTTGCCAGGCGATGCCATCCTTGGTCTGGTGGATGATCTCGATCTTCTTGACGCGGAGGTCGGGGATTGCTTTGCGGAGTTCTTTGAGCCAGCGTTTGATGAAGGCGTGGCCTTTGTGGGTCTTACCGGCCGCGTGGGCGACGTAGTCCTTCGCGAAGAAGTCGGGGATCGCGGCGAGATTGCCCTTGGTGAGCAGTTCGTCGTTGGCGCGGCGGATGAGGGTTTCGAGTCTGGTTGGCATGGGTCGTGAGGGGGTGAAGGGGTGAAGGGGTGATGGGGCGATTCCCAGGCATCCTTCGACGTGGCTCAGGACTTGGAGTGGCTATGCCCGGGCTTTTGGTTTTTTCACTAGTGCCGAGTGCCTAATGCCAAGTGCCTCGGCGCGTTGCGCGGCCGGTTGGTGAAACCCGCTTCCTGACGGGCGCGGCTCGTTCGAACCCATGCGCGATCAATCGGTCAGGACGTTGATGCGGCGGATCTTCTGGCGCTTGACGATCTGGGCGAGGCTGGTCAGGGCGGCGACGGCTTCACGGATGACCAGTTCATCCATCTTGGAGATGTGGCCGTCGCTGATGGCGGCGATGGCTTCGGCACATTCGCGGACGGCGTTGACGGAGGCGGCTTCGATGGTTTCCTCGCGGATGAAGTAGCCGCCCATCTCCTGGCAGATGAGATCGAGGATGCGGTCGCCGACTTCGGGATCGCAGCACGAGAGGCTTTTGATGAGTCGCTCGATGGGGTTGGGCTGGGCGCCGGAGAGGATGCGATTGACCTGGCGGGTGGAGAGGCCCATGCCCGAGGAGAATCGCTTGACGCCGACGCTGTCGACGAGGGCGCGGAAGGCCTGGGCGGGGACGTCGATGTGGTCGAGTTCGTCGTTGGGTTCAGGCATGGGAAGCGGCTGTCGTGAGGTTGCGGTTGTGGGAACATGCTTGATAGCGAACGGAAGGCACTGGATCAAGGGGGAAGGGGGAGAAAGGGGTCGCCGTTCGACTCGCAAGGCCTCGCTCCCTTCGAATTGGCTCAGGGCCTGCGGCAGGGTGGCGAAGCGCCAGGGTAACGCCCAGGCATGGCCATGCCTGGGCTTTGGGCCTGGGCTTTGGGCCTGGGCTGTGGGCCTGGGCTTTGGCGTGAACGGCGAGGTTGTTGACCTTGCCGCGGATCGGTCGAGTATTGTGGCATGAATACCCCCTGGGCGATACTGCGGCAGATCGTGAGGCATCCCACGCGGGTGATGATTGTCGATGACCAGCGGTCGTGGCGGGGGATCGACCTGCTGGTGGGGGCGCTGCACTTGGCGGCCGAGGTGGAGCGAGTGAGCGAGTCGCGGCACGTGGGGATCCTGCTGCCGACGGGCGGCTTGTTTCCGATGGCGGCGCTGGGGGTGTGGCTGCTGGGGCGGACGGTGGTGCCGCTGAACTATTTGCTCAAGCGTTCGGACCTGCAGTACGTGGTGGATGACTCGGAGATTGACGCGCTGATCACCGTCGGGCCGATGCTTGAGTTTGTGGGCGAAGCGCCCAAGGGGCCGAAGCTGATTCGGCTGGACGCGATGAACTTCAAGCAGATGCCGACGCTGCGCTGGCCGCGCTGGGTGAGCAGCGATGAGCTGGCGGTGCTGCTGTATACATCGGGCACGAGCGGCAAGCCCAAAGGGGTGATGCTGTCGCACGGCAACATCGCGGCGAACATCGAGCAGTGTTACGCGTGGGCGCAGTTTGACCATCGCGATTCGCTGCTGGGTGTGCTGCCGCAGTTTCACGTGTTTGGTTTGACGGTGCTGACGCTGTTGCCACTGGTGCATGGGTTGAAGGTGGTGTTTACGGCGAGGTTCATGCCGCGCAAGATCGTGCAGTTGATGCGGCGGCACCGGCCGACGGCGTTCATGGGCATTGCGTCGATGTACACGGCGCTGCTGAACGTAAAGGAGCAGACGGCGGAGGACTGGAAGAGCCTGCGGTTTGTGGTGTCGGGCGGCGAGCCGCTGCCGGACGCGATTTCGCAGGGGTTTCGCGAGAAGTTGAACGTGGTGCTGAATGAAGGGTTTGGCATGACGGAGACGAGCGCGGTGAGCCACTGGTGTCGGCCGAGCGAGACGCGGCGGCACAGCGTGGGTCGGGCGCTGCCGGGGATCGAAGTGAAGATCGTGGGGGCGGATGGGCGCGTGCTCGGAGCGAATGAGGATGGCGAGCTGCGGCTGCGCGGGCCGAACATGATGCAGGGGTATTTCAAGCTGCCCGAGGAGACGGCGGCGGCGTTTGATGAAGAGGGGTTCCTACGCACGGGCGACATGGCGCGCGAAGATAAGGACGGGTTCCTTTATATCACCGGGCGCATCAAGGAGATGATGATCATCGGCGGGGAGAATGTGTTTCCGCGCGAGATCGAAGAGGTGCTCAACAAGCATGAAAGCGTGGCGGCGAGCGCCGTGATCGGCGTGCGCGATGAATCGCGCGGCGAGGTGCCGGTGGCGTTTGTGGAGCTGGTGGATGGGGCCGTGTTTGACGAGACGGCGCTGCGGTCGTTCTGCCGGGGGTATCTGGCGCAGTACAAGGTGCCGCGCGATGTGTATCTGCTGGAGAAGCTGCCGCGCAACCCGACGGGAAAGATCGTGCGGCGAGAACTGAAGGTGCCCGAGAAGGTCGAGGCCTGAGACGCCGGCGCCGGGCTATTCGAAGCGAGCGACGTTGCTGAGTTCGCAACTGGTGAGATCAAGCAGTTGGAGGTAGCGGCGGCAGGCGCCCGGGCCGGTGTAGGTGTTGATGGTGCGCGAGCCGGTCGGGCCGGTGGGGCCATAGAAGACGACTTGAATGAGGTTGGCTCCGAGGCCAAGGATGGTGCCGCCGCATGGCCCACCATCGGGGACGCGGAACGCGCCGGTCTCGCCTGCGAAGATGAGGATGATCCGGCCGTTGGGAGTAGCGCCGGACCAGGCGATGGTGGCCGGGCCGCCGGTGGGGCAGGTGGGGGTGAGCGTGAGCGTCACGGCGGCGGGTTGCCTGCCGGGGGTCGAGACGTCGTCGGCGAGCGCGGGGGCGGTGAGCCTGGTGGTGCTGAATGCGGTCAGCGCGACCAACATGAGTGACGACAGGGCGACGCGGGACATGGGTGCTCCATTCGAGGATTGGTCGGCGGCCCCAGGTGGGTTGAGACGTGCAGCCGTCGATTCGGACGATTGGTTATACACCGGATTGGCGTGTTTGCCAGCGGGACGCTTGTGTGGTTTGCACGTGGCGGCGCGGAATGGCGAAATGGCACTGAAACCGTCGATTGATTGCGGCGGCCGGGATGCGAATCAGGCATACGCACGAGTGCGCCGCCGGTTGCGCGGGTGGCGCGGCGGAGGTGCGGAGTGCGCGGCGAGATCGGGTGGATGCACCGAGGCTATTCGATTCTGGCGACGTTGCTGAGGTTGCAGCGGGCGATGTCGAGGAGTTGGAGGTAGGCGCCGCAGGCGCCGGGGCCGACGGTTGAAATCAGCGTGCGCGAACCCTCCGGTCCGGCGGTGCCCTGATAGACGAGCCGAAGTTGATCCGTACTGAGACCGAGTTCGGTGCCGGCGCAGGGGTTCCCTGGCGGAATGCGGACTGAACCGGTGCTGCGTGCGAAGACAATCCCGATCGGTGCAGCGGGTGTTGCTTGTGACCATCCAACACGGATTGGACCGCCGGTAGGGCAGGAGGCGGCAACAGACAGTATGGGCGCACGTTCGGGATCATTGAGAACCTTGACAACGAACGCGTCCGTGCCTCCGCGACGCGAGGCGTTGTTACGGCCTTCAAAGTCGGTGGAGAATGTGCGACCAGCGATCAGTGCATCGTCGTTACCATCAATGGCTACTGCCTGCGGGATGTCCATTGAACCTCCGCCCAGATAGGTCATCCAAGTTCGGCTGCCAGAAGGCCGAATCTTGACGATGAAGGCGTCATAGCTTCCACCGTGATACGAGTTCGTTCGCCCGTCAAAGTCTCTTGAATCTGTCTGGCCCGTGACGAACGCGTGGTCAGTGCTGTCGACAGCGATATCGATTCGCCAGTCGTCGCGGCTCCCCCCGAGGTAGGTCATCCACTGAACAACACCCGACGCGCTGAGTTTCATGGCGAAGGCGTCGGTGTGGCCGAATCGAGAGTTGACGCGCCCGTAGAAGTTGGTAGATTCTGTGTCCCCGGCAATCAGGATACTCCCCTCGCTGTCCAGCGCAATACCCGTGCCCGACTCAGAACGATTGCCGCCAAGATATGACATCCAAACAATCGCTCCGTTTGGATCGACTCTTGTGACAAACGCATCGCTCATCCAGTATGGGGAGTTCGAGGCGCCTTCAAAATCGCTCGAGCCAGTCCGGCCCGTGGCGACGCAGCTGCCGTCGCGATCCAGCGCGACGCCATAACCCAGATCTTCACCCGAGCCGCCCAAATAGGTCATCCATTGGACAATCCCATTCGCGTCAACCTTGACGATGAACGCGTCAGCGTCGCCGTGATGCGAGTTTGTACCGCCCTCAAAGTCCGTGGAGTTTGTGTATCCGGTGACGATGGCGTTGCCCGGCGCGTCGACTGAGATGTATCGGGCATAATCCCACTGGTGGCTGCCGCCAAGATAAGTCATCCATTCAGGGATCCCCGATGAATCGAGTTTGGCCAGGAAAGCGTCGTACTCGCCACCGTGGTGAGAGTTATTCCGGGCATCGAAGTCGGCAGAAGTGGTCGAGCCGGTGACGAGCAGGTTGCCAGCCCCATCTATGGCGATGCCTTCGCCTTCGTCAGTCCCCGAGCCGCCGAGATACGTCATCCACTCCAAATTGCCCGACGGGTTGACTTTTACCACGAAAACGTCGGCATGCTCGCCGTGCATTTGATTCCGCCGGCCCTCGAAATCGACTGAACCAGTCTCACCAGTGACCAGTGCATATCCATCCTCGTCAACTGCCACATCATTGGCCCGATCATCCCACGTACCGCCGAGATAGGTCATCCAATCCACATCCGGATCAATGATCAGTTCTCTGGTCAGGTCGACCGGGCCGGTCAGAGCGATGCGGTACGTGTTGGCGTCGATGAGTTCGAACAGCGCGGGGATGGTGGTGCGCTCAGTCGGCCCTTGCTGCCATACAACCGGTGCGCCGTCGGTGAGAGTTCCGAACGTGGTGTTGATGTGCAGATCTCCGTTGTCATTAACGCACAGCGAGTCGGCTCCGTCGTAGCGAATCTGAATCTGCCCGTAGTCGCTGCCGGGCGCGCAGTGGAACTCGTACTTGAGCACGCCCGTCTCGCTCCCCATGACGTGGAGGTCGATGCCGTCGTAGAGGTTGGGGTAGACGAGTGTGGCGAACGAAGGGACGCCGCTGACGCTATGGCGACCCTCGCCGCCGACGAAGTAGTTGAAGCGCGTTGCGAGGGGTTGGCCCGCCGTGGGGGTGACGTCGTTCGCGCCCGGGAAAGAGACGGCCAGCGTGAGACTTTCTTCCTCGCGAGCGAGATGCATCGTCAACGATGACTCGCGAAACGCAATGTCCAGGCCACGTGAGCGGAAGCCGAATTCGATATCCTTGTCGGCCCACTGTCCCCGGTTGGGAACGAACTGAACGCCGCGCATGGCGATGGCGAGGCGCTCTGCGCCGGGCGCGTCACCCGGCTGTGCCCAGGCCCGGGAACTCGTTGCCGCTGCAACAAGGGTGATTGCCAAGGCGAGCAATCGATGGGATGGCTGAAGTTGATCGCTCATAGCGTCTCCGAGTGTGGAGGTGGTCGTGACTGTGCACCGCGCCGTGTGCTGGTTCAGTTATACCCGATGATTCTGGCTCATGCGGCTGCAAACAGGGCAATTCGGCACGATTTGTCCGGCTTTTCGGTCTGGTGAGGCAAGGCGGGCGAACTCTTCGGTGCAACTGGGTGCGGGCTCCTTTAGGGGCAAGGCACTACTGCCCTGGCGCTAGGCCCGCGGGGGCGGCGGTCTTACCCTCATACGGACCCGAATATCCGCCGTGCCGGCTGCTGGAGGCCCTTATGCGTTTCAATGCCCTGCGTGCTCTTCGACCCCCCAGGGAACTTGCGGCCAAGGTGGCGTCGGTGCCGTATGACGTGGTCAATCGCGATGAGGCGGCGGCACTGGCGGAGGGCAATCCCGTCAGTTTCCTGCACGTGTGCCGGCCGGACATCGACCTGCCGGCGAGCGTCGATTCACATGATGATCGCATCTACGCCAAGGGGCGCGAGAATCTCGATCGGTTCCAGGCCGAGGGGACGCTGGTGCGCGATGCGACGCCGAGCATCTACATCTACCGCCTCGTCATGGGCGGCAAGGCGCAGACGGGGCTGATGGGTTGCGTGCATATTGACGACTACGAGCACGACCTTATCAAGAAGCACGAGAAGACGCGGCGAGACAAGGAAGATGATCGCACGCGCCACGTGCTGGAGATGAACGCGAACGCCGAGCCGGTGTTCCTGACGTACAAGGATGATGCGGCGCTGGGCAAGCTGATCGCCGAGGCGACCAGGGGCGAGCCCCTGTATGACTTCACGGCTGTCGATGGCGTGCAGCACACGATGTGGAAGGCGCCGTCGGCGGATGCGATTGTGAAGGCATTTGCCGGGGTGCCGTATGTTTATGTGGCCGATGGCCACCATCGCTGCGCCAGCGCCTGGCGCGCGGGCAAGGCACTGCGCGAGCGCAATGCGAAGCACACGGGCAACGAAGAGTACAACTGGTTTCTCGCGGTGTTGTTCCCGGCTTCTGAGGTGCGGATCCTGTCGTACAACCGCGTGGTGAAAGACCTCAACGGATTGACTGCGGCGCAGGCGCTCGAGAAGCTGCGCGGCGTGGGTCGAGTGAGTGCGACGCACAAGCCTGTTCCGCCGGCGCCCGGCTCGGTGTGCGTGTACCTGGACAGGAAGTGGCACTTGCTGGAGATCGACGAAAAGAGCATCGACCGGACCGACCCGATCGAATCGCTGGATGTGGCGTTGCTCGAAGCCCGAGTGCTCGGGCCGATCCTGGGCATCGGCGACATCCGGACGGACAAGCGGATTGATTTTGTAGGCGGAATTCGGGGAACGGCGGAGCTGGAAAAGCGGGTGAACAGCGGCGAGATGGCGATCGCGTTTTCGATGTATCCGACGACGGTGCAGCAGTTGATGGCGGTGTCGGATGCAGGGCGGATCATGCCCCCAAAGAGCACCTGGTTTGAGCCCAAACTCCGCAGCGGTTTGTTGGTGCATACACTCGATTGAGTGGTGAAGAGGATAGAGTGGGCCAATTTGGAAGTGAGGGTGAGCCATGAAAGTGCTTATCGCGGAGAAATTTGAAAAGGTCGGCGTCGACGGCCTCAAGGAACTCGGCTGCGAGGTCATTCACAACCCGGATGTGCCCGCCGAAGAACTGCCCGCGATGATGACGGAAATCGATCCCGACGTGCTCATCGTGCGCGGCAAGAAAGTGTCGGGCGACGCGCTCAAGGCGGGGACGCGGCTGAGTCTGGTGATTCGCGCCGGTGCGGGAACGGACAGCATTGACGTAAAGACCGCGTCAAGTCTGGGTGTGTTCGTCGCGAACTGTCCGGGCAAGAACTCGATTGCCGTCGCCGAACTGGTCATGGGTCTGATCTGCTCCTGCGATCGACGTATTCCGGATCAAACCGCTGACCTGCGCGCCGGCAAGTGGAACAAGAAGGAATACAGTAAAGCACACGGGCTCTACGGCCGCACGCTGGGCATCGTCGGCCTGGGTCAGATCGGCAAGGAGATTGTGACCCGGGCGCAGGCGTTCGGCATGAAAGTCGTGGCGTGGTCGCGCAGTCTGACCACCGAGCAGGCCGAGGATTTGGGCATTGGCTACTGCGCGACGCCGATCGAAGCGGCTCGCCTCGGTGACGTCGTGTCGATCAATGTTGCCGCCAACGGCGATACAAAGAACCTGGTGAACGCGGAGTTCCTCGCCGCGATGAAGCCCGGCGCGTACCTGATCAACACGTCGCGCGGCAGCGTGGTTGACGAAGCCGCCCTGCTCAAGGCGATCGAAGAAAAGGGGATCCGCTGCGGACTGGATGTCTTTCAGAACGAGCCCGGCAAGCCCGTTGGCGACTTCAACAGCGAACTGGCTCACCACAGCAGCGTGTACGGCACGCACCATATCGGCGCCTCGACGGATGAGGCGCAGATCGCAGTGGCCCACGAAGTCATTCGCATCATGAGTTGCTATGTCGAAAGCGGAGAAGTACCCAACTGCATCAATCGCCTGGCGCGAAGCAGCGCCACGCACGTGCTTTCAGTGCGACATCGGAATCGGCCGGGCGTGCTCTCGCATGTGTTCAAGGTGCTTGCGGATGAGAACATCAACGTCGAGGAAGTCGAGAACATCATCTACCACGGAGCCGAGGCGACGTGCGCCAAGGTCCACCTGGACGGCTCGCCGAAGAACGGCACCATGGACCGCATCAAGAGCGGCAACGAGAACATCATCAGTGTGAGTCTGGCGACGATTGAATGAGAGAAGCACGAGGCACTCGTGAAAGCCGGCATGGCGCAGTGCATCTGCCAGTGCCTGGCCCCAGGTGCCTGAATCAGAAAGATTGGTGAACCATGAGTGATCGCGTCTTCAACTTCAGCGCCGGACCTGCAGTTCTGCCCGAAGAGGTGCTCAAGCAGGCACAGAAGGATCTGTGGAATCTGGCGGGCAGCGGCGTGGGCATACTCGAGCACAGCCACCGCGGCAAGGCGTTCACGAAGGTGATCGAAGAAGCCGAAGCGGACTGCCGCGAACTGGCAGATATCCCGAGCAAGTACAAGGTGCTGTTCCTGCAGGGCGGCGCTTCGCTGCAATTCGCGATGGTGCCGATGAATCTGCTCAACAAGCACGCCACGGCGGATTACCTGCTCACGGGCACGTGGTCGAAGAAGGCGGTCGAAGAGGCGAAGCTGTTCGGCGAGGTTCACATCGCCGGGTCGAGTAAGCCAAGCAACTTCGATCACATTCCCAAGACGGCAGACATCAGCTACTCGGCGCGGCCTGCGTACGTGCACTACACCTCGAACAATACGATCTTCGGCACGCAGTGGAAGCAGGAGCCGGGCGTGCCCATGGGCATGCCGCTGGTGTGCGACGCCAGCAGCGACATCTTTTCCCGGCCGATCGACGTTTCGAAGTATGCGATCATCTACGCGGGCGCCCAGAAGAACTTGGGGCCGTCGGGCGTGGTGCTGACGATCATCCGCAATGACATGCTCAAGTCGGTGCGCGATGACATTCCGACGATGCTCAAGTACTCCACGCACGCCGAGAACAACTCGCTCTACAACACACCCAATACCTTTGGCATCTACGTGATGGGCCTCTCGTTCAAGTGGATCAAGCAGCTCGGCGGGCTGAAGGCGATGGCTGAGCGCAACGAAGCCAAGGCGAAGCTGATCTATGACTGCATCGACAACAGCGACTTTTTCAAGGGCACGGCCCAGCCGGACAGCCGCTCGCTGATGAACATCTGTTTCCGAGCGCCCAACGAGGAACTGGAAGCGAAATTCATCACGGAAGCGAAGGCGGCTGGTTTTGACGGACTCAAGGGACACCGCTCGGTCGGCGGGATGCGCGCCAGCGTCTACAACGCGCTCCCCCCCGAGGCGTGCGCGGCGCTGGTCGAGTTCATGAAGAAATTCGAAATGGCCAATCGTTGAGTTCTGATCGTCTCAGAGGCTTGAATCAGGAGATCGCAGCCGCATGATGTCCACCACTGCCGAGTACGCACTGCGGATCATGATCGCACTGGCCGAGGCTATCGACCGCGACGGCGGCGTGCTCACGGCCATTGACGTGGCGCGGGAGACCCGAGTCCCGGCCGATTATGCGGTGAAGGTCTTGCAGTCGCTGGGGCGGGCGAAGCTGGTGCGCGGCCGGCGCGGGCGCGGCGGCGGCTTCCGCATCCTCTGCGATCCGAAGCGCACCACACTGCTGCAGATTGTCGATGCCATCGATCCGCTGCCGCGCATTCGCGTTTGCCCGCTCGACCGCCTTGAGCACAAGACGCACCTGTGTCCACTGCACAGCGAGATGGACCACATCATGGAAATGATGGAGCAGCGCCTCGGCGCCATGACGATCCAGCAAGTGATCGACGGCGCGCCCGGCGGCGTGCTGTGCAAGGAAGAGCAACTGGTGAAGGTAACCGTCGGCGCGCGAAAGTAGAATCGAGACCAGCCCTATCTGGCTGCGGTGCCGGCCTGCGCCCATGACTACTCTTCAAAGAGCGGCGCTTCGGAGCCGGGGCTGGCCAGTGCAATGCCGACGTGCGCAGCTCCCCGCTGGGTGAGTTGGCGGCCGCGCCGGGTGCGGGTGAGATAGCCGCACTGGAGCAGGTAGGGCTCGACGACTTCCTCGAGGGTATCCGACTCTTCACTCATGGTGGCGGCGATCGCCTCGATGCCCGCGGGACCGCCCTGAAACGTCGTGCCGAGCACCTTGAGATACTTCCGATCGAGTGGATCGAGGCCGAGTGCATCAATGCCTTCGAGGGTGAGCGCTTCGGCGACAATGTCCGCGTTGACCACGCCGTTGTTGTGCACCTGCGCGTAATCGCGGATACGGCGAAGCAGACGATTGACGATGCGCGGCGTGCCGCGGCTGCGCTTGGCGGGCAGCGCCAGGGTGTCTTCGCAGTCGCACTGCATGTGAAGCAGACTCGCGGAGCGGTGCGCGATGGTGTGCAGGTCCTGCTCGCTGTAGAACTCGAGATGGTGTGTCATTCCAAACCGACTGCGCAGCGGGCCGGAGACGAGGCCGGCACGTGTCGTCGCGCCGATCAGGCAGAATGGCTCGACGTTGAGGGTGATCGATCGGGCGTGCATTCCGGAGTCGACGGAGACGTCGATGCGGAAATCTTCCATCGCGGGGTAGATGTACTCCTCGACGGCGGCGGGGAGGCGATGGATCTCATCGACGAACAGAATGTCGCCACGCTTGAGTTTGGTGAGTGGACCGACCAGATCGCCGGCTCGCGTGAGCGCGGGGCCGGAGGTGAGATGGACCTGGCCGCCCATCTCATGGCCGATGACGTGCGCGAGGGTCGTCTTGCCCAGGCCGGGCGGGCCGTGCAGCAGGACGTGTTCGAGCGGCTCACCCCGCTGTTTGGCGGCCTGGATGGCGATGCGGAGGCGTTCGACGAGCTGAGGCTGGCCGACGTATTCGTCGAGGCGGGTCGGGCGCAGCGACCAGTTCAGTCGTTCCTCATCGGGGTCGAGGCGTTCAGCCGTGACAATGCGCTCGCGTGCCATTGTGGGCATGATACGCGCCTCGCGGTTGAATCCTATGATTGTGGCCATGTCCGCCGACTCTGCGAAACTTGTGTACCTCGAAACCTTCGGATGCCAGATGAATGAGCTGGACTCCGAACTGGTCACGACGCAGCTGCGCGCGTTGGGGTATCGATTCACGCCCGATGCAAATGAAGCGGGCGTGATCCTCTACAACACGTGCTCGGTCCGCGAGCAGGCGGAACAGAAGGTCTGGTCGCGGCTGGGGATGATGAAGGCCCGCAAGGCTCGGCAGCCCGATCTGCTGCTGGGGGTGCTCGGATGCATGGCGGAGCGCGACGGGCGCGACATGATCCGCAAGTTTCCGCAGGTCGATCTGCTCTGCGGCCCCGGTGAGCTGGACAAGTTGCCGCTGCTGCTGCGCAATGCGAGCACGACAAGTGAGCCGGCCATCGCGCTGCAGGGCAACACCTCGCGCCGTTCGGGCACGCTGGCCGCGGCGGAAGACAGCCTCGAACTGCTGGACCTGGCGCGCAGCTTCGCCCCGGAAGATCAACGCTCAGCAGGTCGCAGCGCCTACGTCCGCATCACCCGCGGGTGCAACAAGTTCTGCACGTACTGCGTCGTGCCGTTTACGCGCGGCGCGGAAATGCATCGCCCGCCGGATCACATCATCGAAGAATGCCGCACGCTCGTCGAGCGCGGCGTGGTCGAGATCACGCTGCTGGGTCAGACGGTCAATCACTATCGCTTCGAGCACGATTCAGCGGTGATCGTCGACGGACTCGTGCAGTCGCAGAAGGGCCGATCCTTTACCGGCGGGCATGAGCGCGACCCGCTGGCGGGTCACACGGTGACGACGTTCGCCGATCTCTTGCGGCGGATCCATGATGAGGTGCCGCATCTCAAGCGGCTGCGTTTTGTGACGAGTTACCCGCGCGACTTCGGCAATGACGTGCTGGAAGTGATTCGCGATTGCCCGCGCATCTGCCGGTACATTCACGTGCCGGTGCAGTCGGGGTCCAATCGAGTGCTCGAAGCGATGAACCGTGGCTACACCGTTGAGGAGTACCGCGATTTCATCGAGCGAATTCGCGCATACCTGCCCGGCGCCATGATCGCCAGCGACGTGATCGTCGGTTTTCCGGGCGAGACGGAGGCCGATTTCGAGGCGACGGCAGAACTGATGCGCTGGGCCCGATTCAAGAACTGCTTTATCTTCAAGTATTCGCCGCGGCCGGGCACGCCCGCGTATGACAAACTCCCCGATGATGTGCCCGACGAAACCAAGCGGCGGCGAAACAACGCGCTGCTGGAAGTCCAGGGGGAGATCTCCCGCTCTATCCACACGGCCCAGATCGGCTCGACGCTGGATGTGTTTGTCGAAGGCATGTCCACCGTGCAGGCGCGGCGTGAACCCGTGCTGGCGGGCGGGCGCGGCGTGATCGACGTGACACTGAATGGACAGTCACTCGGCGCGGACGAGCATGGCGATTGCGGGACCGGTGGCTGCGCGACTCCAGCTCCGGCGCAGTGGAATGACTCGTCGATCGTGCAGTTGAGCGGCCGCACGGAGGGTGATTTGATCACGGTGTTTGATGTGCCGCGCGAGCAGGCGCAGGCGCTCGTCGGTCAGATCGTGCCCGTGTTCATCGAAGAGTCTCGCACGCTGACGCTCAAGGGGCGGCTGGTTGAGTAGGCTCGGCCCGGTTGAATTGCACTAGGCGGCGAGTCCGCCCTCATCATCGCTGTCCGTAAACGGCGGATAGTCGTCGTCGGGCAGATGGCGGTGGTGGACGTGGATGACATGCGCGAGCTGGCGTGTAAACACCGCCGAGAGCGAACGCAGCATGTTGACGAGATCCGGAGCGAATGGCGCCTTCACATCGCGCCAAAGTGTGAAAATCGCCAGACATTCGCCGTCGTGCTGACAGGAGAATGTCAGCAGATGCGAATCGACGAGAAAATCGGCATCCTCGCCCATCCAGTCGGCGAGGGAGACGTTGTCGATGAACTCGAGCAGTTCGTTCTCTTCAAGCATGAGGGGCGTGATCACATCGGCCAGGTGCTCGAGGAGGAAGTTGCTTGTGTCCTGTTTGCAATCGTAGTTGATGTAGGCGCCGAGGGTGAAGTCATCGCCCGCCGAAGGCAGGAAGATCGCCGCGTTGGTCGGGCCGAGTTTGCGCAGCAGGTATTCGAGCGTCGTGCGAAGCAGTTCTTCAACGTCGAGCTCCTGGCGGATGACGGCAGCGAACTCGGTCACGGCGGTGACGTGCGAGATCTGGTCGGTGAGCTCCTGGTACGCGTGAACGAGATCGTTGCAGAGCGAATCGACCTGGTTGGTCACGTCGATGCGGGTCGTATTCATGCGCTTGCAGATGCGCTTGAGTTGATCGAACCGCTGCTGTTGCTGGCGGTCGCGCTGCGCGTGGTCAAGCGCATCCAGCAGGCGCACGCGCAGGTCGCGCTCGCAAAGCGGCAGGGTCAGGCAGTCGATCGCGCCGGCTCGCATGGCGTGAACGGCCAGTTGAAAATCATCCTTGGCGCACAACACGACGAGGCGGGCGGCTGAGCGCATCTCGCGCAGTTTCAGTGCGGTGTCTTCGAGTTCGGTAAGGTCCTGCGCGGCGGCAAGAACGAGATCAAACTGGGTGAAATCGGGTCGCTCGACAGCCTGCGGCATGTTGGGCGCCGCGACGATGATGACTGCTGATCCGGCTACAGCGCGCTCGGTGGCGGCCGCTGCGGCGGGATCAGCGTCGATCACGAGCACGCGGCCCGAGCGCCCGGGCGCTGCGGGCGTTTGCGTCGTCGAGTCCACCTGCATGGGTTTGCTGCGAGCCTTCTTCACGACACCCTCCTCCGTGTTTGCAGTGGACCTGTCCACGCGCGGCGATCGAATCGGACTGCGGGCTGACCGTCTGAGAACCTCATGCCGCCTGCACCTCGCCCGTAGGTGCATCCTGCGAGCGCGCACTCGGAGTCTGCTCGTCGTCGGGAACCCGCCACGACTTGAGCACGATCCGCGCCGTCGTGCCGACATTGGGTTGCGACTCGAACTCAATCGTCCCTTCGTTGGCGGCGATCAGCCGCTGGGCGCGGGCCAGGCCGAGCCCCGGCTGGCGGCCCGCCGGCTTGACGGAGAAGAACGGGTCGAACGCATGCTCGAGTGTGTGGGCGTTCATGCCCTGCCCGTCGTCCTTGACCAGGATGAGCAGATGATTCTCGCGCGGGTCAACCTGAATCTGCACATCGACAAAGTGCTTGGGACGCGCCTCGGCTGCATTGACGATTAACTCGACCAGCGCGCTGCTGACCTGATCGGCGTCGAGCCAGGCGTCGGGGAGGTCGGCTGACAGGCGCACGGAGATCGGCGCGTTCTTGCCGACCCGCTCGCTGGCCATCTTGACGGCCCGGCTGACGAGTTCGCCCAGTCCGACCCGGCCGGCCTCGGGGCGCGGCGGTTCGGTGAACAGGTGCAGGCTGGTGATCAGATCGCTGAGGCGCTGAGCCTGCTCGGCGATCTGTTCGGCCATGCGCCGGTCGCGCGGGTTGGCCAGCTGGCTGGCGAGCACCTGCGAGCGGCCCGAGATCACGCACAAGGGGTTGTTCATCTCATGCGCGGCGCCGGCCGCCATTTCGCCGAGGCTGGCCAGCGCCTGGGAACGGGCGAGCTTGGCCTGGGTCTCGGTGAGAATGCGGTTCGATTCCGCGAGTTGCTCACCCAGTTGTCGCGCGCCTTCATGCTGACGGGCGGCGGCGATGGCGGTGGCCCACGTCTCGCACAGCGCCAGCATCTGCGTGCGCGACAAGCCCATCTCGCGCACCGGGCGATCGTGCAGCAGCACGGCCGAGAGCCCCCAGCCCGTGCGCAGCGGCAGGAGGCGGACGTTGCGAATGTCGGAAGCGTCGCCGATCGACTCGGTCAGCGCGGGGAGCAACGCCATCATCCCGACGGAAACCTGGAGTTCGTCGGCGAGCGAATCGACGTCGAGCCCCGCCGCGGGAACCTCGACGGTCTGGGCCCGGAGCAGGCGACCGTCGCAGGAGAACTGTCCGATCTGCCAGGCGTCGGAGCGCGCGGAAGAGTACAGCATGGCGTAGAAGCCGCGACCGAATTCCTTTGCGGCTGAGGCGACGACGTTGCCGCACACTGCGACGATGGAAAGTCCCGGTGTCGCCTGCTGGTGGAAGTCGATGATGCCGCGCATGACCTGATCGCTGCGATGTGCCGATTGCGAGCGTTGTTCAAGTGTCTCGTTGATGCGACCCAGCGCGTGGTTGGCGCGGGCGATCGAAGCGAGGAACAGGCCCTCCGGCGGCGTCTCGGAGAGGCCGAGAATCTCGCATCGGGCCGCGGTTTCGACGTGAACGAGGCTGGCGACTTCGCTGACATCCTGGGCGGTGACGCCGACGTGCTTGCACAGCGTGGCCTGATCGTCTGGAAAGACGTGATTGCCCGAGAACCCGAGATGCTGTTTGCGAACGAGATGGTCGGCCAGAGTGACCAGCGCGATCATGCCCTCGTGAGGCAGTACGGGAAGCGACTCAACAGGCTGGCCGTGCAGCCACAGGACGTCCTGAATGATGTGCGGCAGATTCCACTGTTCCGCCAGGCGTTTGCCGGTGGTGTGGTGATCCAGGCCGATGACGCGGCGCTCCATCTCGGCAATGTTGCCCTGGCGCTGCTCGGCGAGTTCGATGACGCGCTCGTAGCCGCGCGGCAGGAGTCGTTCGAGCGCGAGTTTGCCCAGGTCATGCAGCAGGCCGCAGACAAACGCCTCATCGGGCGCGATGCGCGGGTCATGGGTGCGGCGCTTGGCAAGCAGTTCGGCGGCGACTGCGACTGCGACGCTGTGCATCCAGAATCCCGCGCTGTCAAAGGGCTTGCCCGTCGACGACTCGTCGATGTCCAACCCGCGCTGCTGGCCGGGCCGGGTGCTCTCGAAGAGGTTGTAGATCTCGATCGAAAGAACGGCGTTGCGGATGGCCTCAAAACCGAGCATGACCACCGCCCGATCGACGGTGGTGATCTTGGTCCCAAGGCCAGTTTCCGAGCGGCGGCAAAGGCTGAGCACCTTGGCCGTGATGGACGGGTCCGACTCGATGATCTTGACGATCTCAGTGATCTCACTCTCATCGTCGGAGGTGAGGGAGAGCAGGCGCATGGCGATGGCGGAGAGGGTTGGCAGCGTGTGCAACTGCTGCAGGATCACCTCAACGCGGTCGGATCGCGTGCTCTGCTGAGCCAGACTCATAGGTGGAAGATCGGCCCGCAGCCGGGCTCAGGTAAGTCGCATCAGGGGCGGAGCGGCCAAACGGGTCTGATTATGTCGCGGATTGCAGCGTGCCCTTCAAGGTAGGCGGCCGGAGAGTCGATCTTGCCGAAAGGCGCAAGCCCTGCGCGGCCCGGGTCCGCTGAAGGATGGCCCCGGGCGCGGTCGATAATCCCTTTGGGACTCCGCAGCCGGCGCCACGGAGCTGAAACCGGGGATCGGTCGGCGGCAGGGATGCGTGCCGGATGTCCCGGCTCGGCATGGAGTCAGGCATCCGCCTTGCTCAAGAGCGTTGGCCACCCCGCTCACACTGCGCGCCTCGGGGACGGGATCATCGGGTCAGTGGCGGGGACGCGATTCTCGGGAGAGTTTTCATGACCGGTATTTCCACCAGCGTCGGATTGATCAGCGGCATCGACACAGGTGCCTTGATCCAGCAGTTGCTCGCGGTCGAGTCGCGCCCCAAGGTGCTCGCGCTCAATCGACAGGCCCAGTTGCAATCGGAGCAGTCCGCGTTTCTCGGACTCAACAGCCTGCTGCTCGCGCTCAAGTCGGCATCCGCCAAGTTCGGCACGGACAAGACCTTTCAGTCCAAGACCGTCACCAGCAGCAATGAAGCAGTGCTCAGCGGCACGGCCACTCCCTCGGCTCAACAGGGGGCGTACACGTTCCTGGTCGATCGACTCGTCTCGACGAGTCAGTATCTCTCCAACGGGTTTACGGATCGGGATGCGACCGCGCTGGGTTTGTCGAACATCTCATTTGAATTCGGCAAGGGTCGCCTCGAGACAGACACCGCCCTGACCCAATTGAACAACGGCAGCGGCGTCGTCCGCGGCAAGATCAAGATTACGGACTCTTCGGGCGCGATCTCCACAATCGACCTCTCCCGCGCCGTCACGATCAACGACGTGCTGGACGCGATCAACTCTGACACGACCGTCAACGTGACTGCCAGAGTCAGCGACAACGGCACCGGACTGACGGTGACAGACACGGCCGGGGGCGGCGGGTCGCTGACCATCGCCAACGCCACCGGTTACACCACGGCCACCTCGCTGGGTATCGCCGGAACGGGGTCGGGCGAAATCGTCGGCACCCAACTCAACAGCATTGGCCTCAACAGCAGACTGGCCGCCCTCAACGGCGGCAATGGAGTGCAGATCAACGCTGGTCTCGATCTCACGGACTTCCAGGTCCGCACCGCCGATGGAACTGTCCACGACATCAAACTCGGCAAGATCACCTCGGGTTCCGACACGCTGGAAGCGGTCACGACGCTCCAGGGCGTCAAGGACCGTATCGAATCGCAGACCGGCGGCTCGGTGACCATGGCCATCAGCGCCGACGGGGTCAGCATCGAGCTCACGGACAACACGGCCGGTGGCTCGACGTTCCAGGTGCTGGCCGGAACGGCGGGCGCCACGCAAGGCGCCATCGACCTGGGCATCTTCAAGGCGGCCGACCCCGGCACGCCAACCAAGATCGGCGGCGATCGCATCCGAGCCGGGCTGAATTCGGTGCTCACGAAGAGTCTCAATGGCGGCAGTGGCCTGGGCGGCGCCACGACCCTCGACATCACCGACCGCGCCGGCAACTCCGACAGCATCACCCTCGATTCGAACTCGTCGATGAGCGACATCATTGCGGCGATCAACGCCTCGGCGACGCTCAACGTGACGGCTTCGCTCAACTCAGCCGGAAACGGCCTGCTCATCACCGACACCGTGGGTGGGGGCGGGAATCTCATCATCGGCGGCGATGCCGCTCCCGTACTCGGCATCGAGACCGACCCGGGCGGCGTGGCGGCCGATTCGGTGCGCGGCACCAACCTCCAGTTGCAGTACGTCTCGGGCGCCAAACTGCTCACCGAGATGAACTACGGCCGGGGAATTGGCAAAGGCACGTTCAAGATCACCGATGGCCTGGGCAACAACGCAACCATCGACATTGGCTCCGACGCCAAGACGCTTCAGGACATCATTGCCGAGATCAACTCCAAGCCACTGGAGGTCAACGCCCGCATCAATGACACCGGCGACGGCCTGCTCATCGAGAGCACCGCCACGGATCCGGTGGCCGCGATCAAGATCGAAAGCCTCACCGGCAGCACCGCCAAAGATCTCAACATCATCGGAACCGCCGCGGATGCGACGGACAACAACTTCATCGATGGCTCCTACGAGCAGACTGTCGCGCTCGATCCGACCGACACGCTCGATGATCTGATCAGCAAGATCAACAATGCGGGATTCAACGTCTCGGCGTCACTGATTAACAACGGCACCGGCGAGAAGCCCTACTTCCTGTCGCTCACGAGCAAGATTTCCGGTCTGGCGGGCGATCTGATCGTCGATTCGGGCGACGTCGATCTGGGCCTGAGCACGTTGAGCAAAGCGCAGGATGCGGTGGTCTTTTTCGGCTCGAGCGACCCCGCAAAGGCGATTCTCATCACCAGCAGGAAGAACACGCTCGATAACGTGGTCACGGGCGTGAAGATCGATCTCAAGTCGGCCAGCGAATCCCCCGTGACGCTCACGGTGACTGAGAACACCGGCAAGCAGATCGAAAGCGTCAAGTCGTGGATCACGGCGTTCAACGCGGTCATCGGCCGCATCAACGATCTCGGCAAGTACAATGCCGATACGGAAGAGAAGGGCATACTGCTGGGCAATTCCACAATTGCCAGTATCGAATCTCAGTTGTACCGCACCGTGCAGAGTTCGGCGCTGGGTGTCGAGACGCAATACCAGAATCTCGCCCAGGTTGGAATCACCGTCGGGACCGGCGGGAAACTCGTCCTCAACGAGGACCGGTTGCGCCAGGCGCTGATCGCCGATCCCGATGCCGTCTCCAATGTCTTTGCCGCACGCAAGCTCGCCGACGACCAGAACATCGACCTCGGCGGTGGGGTGACCTACAAGTCGAATGAACCGATCTACAAATCGCTGGGCGTCGTTGAGCGGCTCAATGAAGTGCTCAAGAGCATGACGGACACGATTGACGGCTCGATGTCGGTCGTCAACAAGAACTACGACACGCTGATCGAGATCCAGAAGAAGCGCATCGCGGCGTTTGACGTCCGGCTTGAGTCGCGGCGTGGGATTCTCCAGCGGCAGTTCTCGGCAATGGAGACCGCGCTCGCCTCGCTCCAGCAGCAGCAGACCGCACTTGGGTCGATTCGAGGGTTCGGATAACCCCGGGCGGACGCCGTATGCGGACCTTCGATCGAACGTGAATGTCTTTTGCCTGAACGACCGATCAGATGGGATCTATGAACGAACAGGCCAACGCCTATCTCCGCCAGCGCGTCTTTTCCGCATCACCTGAGGAATTGCGGCTCATGCTCCTTGAGGGAGCGTTGGGCTTTGCCCGCCAGGGAGCGCAGGGGCTCCGCGAGCGCAATTTCGAGAAGAGTTATCAGGGCATTCATCAGTGCCAGGACATCTTGATGGAACTGATCAGCGCCCTGCGACCGGAGATTGCCCCGGATCTTTGCAAGCGCCTCGCGGCTCTCTACACCTACATGTATCGCCGGCTCATGGAAGCCAGCTCGCAACGCGACGCCGACATCGTCGATGAGGTCATCAGTCTGCTCGAATACGAGCGCGAGACATGGCTCATGGCGATGGAGAAACTCCGCGAAGAGCGAGCCGGAGCGAGCCACAACGGGTCCAAGCCCTCAGGCAGCCCGCCTCCGCCCAACGGCCGGGCCGGATCCGCTGAGGATCGCATCGCCGGGCTCTCGATCAGCGTGCAGGGGTAGCGTTCCCTTCGCTCCAATCGAGTTCACGCCGCAGCAGTGTCGAAGAGATTCGACCACTGGATGACCAGGTTTTCGAGCACCTGCGACAGGTTCAGGTGCGAGTCGAGCTGCCGCTCGGCGTCATGAATGAGATCGAACGCCGCCAAGTGCGGCTCAACGTCGTCGCCGGCTGCGATGGTGCGCGTCATCGCAGCGTGTATCTCGCGGGAGAGCAGAACAAAAACGAAGTCCGCCGCCTCGCGATTCCCCGATTCCTTGCTGGCGTTGGGGTTGGCCTTCTGGCGGGCGACGGCGTGGGCGTCGATCAGCTTGGCCATGGTCGTCCCCATCTCAGCCGGGTACGCGCCGGACTCGATCGTGCGGATCATCGGCTCCAGCGCGAGGTACCAGTCGAACAGGCCGTGTTCGATCGCCTGGGTGGCCAGTCCCGGCGAGCCCTGGGCGAACTGCACCAGCCAGCGCTTGTGCGCGGCGTTGATGTCGAATCCCGCGGACTTGATCCACCGGGACATCGCCTCATCATCCAGCGGCCCGAACGCCACGCGCTGGCAGCGACTGCGCACGGTGGGGATGAGTTCATCTTCGTTGCCCGTAATCAGGATCAGCACCGTGCCGGGCGGCGGCTCCTCGAGCGTCTTGAGCAGGATGTTCTGCCCCTTGTCATCGAGCAGTTCGGCCTCGTCGATGATGAACACTTTGGAAGCGCGTGACGCGCCGTTGTGCCCGGAACGCGTGGCGGGTTCGACGATGAACTCGCGCACGACCTCGGCGGGAATGTTCGTCTGCTTGCCGCGACGCGTTCGAGCGTCTGTCACATAGGACGCCAGGCTGCGGGTGATGAAGTGCAGGTCCGGGTGCGTGCCTGCGGCGATGAGGCGGGCGGTTTTGCCCTCGGGGTCGGCTTCGATGAGGCCGGAAAGGTTGGGCGCCGCATTCGGATCGAGCAGGATCGCCGCCAGTGCCTCGGCCGTGGTGCGCTTGCCGACGCCGGCCGGGCCGTGGAAGATCCACGCGTGATGCAAACGCCCTGCCTGCAGGGCGCTCTGCAGGACATCAATGGCGCGATCGTGGCCGAGAATGTGTTGCATCACCGCTGCTCCTCCGGGCCGTTGCGCGTCAGGTGCGCCAGGCGGAAGTTGAGGTAGACAAAGCCCAGCGCCCCGCACGTGCAGATGATGGCCCAGAACAAGAAACAGTATTCGCCCAGCAGCGGGACGACTCCGCGACTCGTCGGGAAACCAGCGTAGAGCCACATGCCAATGTACCCGCCGATGAGGCCGCGAATGCCCGTCAAGGTCACGTGGATGGTCATGTAGGTGCTGGCGCGGTCGCTGGTGGCAAAGTCATTGTGGCCAAGGTTCCACGCGAGTTCACCGCCGCCGAACCCCATGCCGCGCACCGCCAGGCCGAGGGTGAGCAGAACGAGCGAACCGTTGACGACCGCTGCGAAGACACAGAACTGGGCGATGACAAAAGTCCACGAGTGAATCGAGCGGTACCGAATGATGTGGCTGTTGCGCATGAGGCGCGACCAGAACGGAATCGACACGGGCATGAGTGCCAGCGGCAGGGAGTTGAGCAGCAGGATCGAGTGCATGTAGCTGAGGTGGAACTGTTCGTCGGCGACCTTGATGAGCGGGCCGTCCATGGCAAGATTCGAGATGCCGAGGATGAACATGCAGACCATGAAGCCGCGATACGCGACGTCATCGCGCATGATCGTGATCATCTCACTCAGCGTGCTGGCCCACTCGGCAAGCAGGCCGCCTATCGACCAGCCCTGGGGCTGCTGTCGCGGCGCGATGCCCGGGCGAATGAGAAACGGGTGACGCAGGCGCAGGCGCGAGAAGAACCACACGCCGGCCAGACCGAAGAGCACCGCCGCGCCATACACGTAGTGAAAACTGTCGCGGTCCCGGTCCATCAATTCGCCAAGCAGCAGCGTGGAAGACGACACGAGAATCGTCTGGACAATGATGAGCCGGCCGGTGATCGTGCCACGCTCATGCCGGCGGTAGTTGGCGCGCCACAGCACCGCGCGCAGCGTGATGACGCCGGTCATGAGCAGACGCGCCAGCACGGCGCACAACGTGAAGAGATACAAACCGGTGGTGGATCGCGGCAGCAGGGCGATGCACCCCACCAGCACCACGATACCCAGTTGCAGCATGAGCAGGTGGCGCAGCGTGCGACTGCCGTTGGCCAGCCGTGCCCAGATCAGGCTGGACATGTTGCTGAAGGCCGGGGCGGCGGCGAGGGTGGCGATGATCCAGTCCGGCGTGTCAGCGAAAGCCTTCTTGGCGAGAATGCCTGTGACCGTGCCTTCGATCATCGCCACGGCGATCGGCCAAGTGGCAACCGCGGACAACTCGTGGCGGTAGTTCCGCCGCGCCAGGGGGTGGATCGAGGATGGCCAGAACGAGCGCAACACGTCGCCCACAGTAGGCGCGGCAGAGCCCTTGCCGCGCTCGGGAATCACCCGTAGGGTTGTGCATGCCCTGTCTCGTTGGACTCATCGCCATCTTTGCCCCGCGCGTGGCCATCGTGCTCCTGGTCATCTTCTCCGACTACATCGGCGAAGCATGTAAGAACAATCTCTGGCCGTTCCTCGGCTTCTTCTTCATGCCCTTCACGACGCTGGCCTACGCCTGGGCGTGGCATGCCAGCAACCACTCGATCAGCGGCGGCTGGCTGGCGGTGATTGTGATTGCCGTGCTCATCGACCTGGGCATTATCGGCGGCGGGGGAAGCAAAGTCCGCTCGCAACGCACGGTGTATATCCGGTCAGGCTGATACGACGATCAGTCGCCCATCTTTTTCATGATGAAAAGATAGTTGAAGCCGCGGAGGAAGAAGTTCTCTTCTTCGGCGGTCTTATGCCAGTTGCCGCGTTTGAGCTTCTGGTTGTGGCGCACCACCGTGATGATGTCAACAGGTTGCAGCCGGCGGCGCATGATGTTGAAGAGTTCAAAGCCGATGGGCATGAACACGCCAGCGCCGCTGCCTCTTGGGCCCTTCTTCTTGCGCCATGAATCGCTCACATACAGCGCGAAGTACCGGCGATTGCGCAGCACGCGCACCGACTCGTCGATCACGTTGCGCATGGCCTCGTAGTAGGCCTTGCCGCCATCATCGCTGCCCGCGTCGAGGCGGCCGATGCAGTTGAGATCATTCGAGTAGTCGATGTGCGTCGAGTAGGGCGGGTCAATGAAGACAAAATCGACGCTGTGCGCCGCAAGCGGCAACTTGCGCGCGTCGGCCTTGCTGATATCGGCACGGGTCGGGGCGAGGTCGAAACCGACGGCCGCGCGGCCGAGATCGCGGGCAACATCAAGTGTCGTGCCGCTGCCGCACATCGGATCGAGAATGGTGTCGGTGTCGCGGGTGTAGCGCTGGAGCAGTTGCCAGATGACCCACGAGGGGGTGGCGCCGGTGTAGTTCTTGTCACCCTGCATCGAGCCGACGTTGGGTGAGTCGTAGTGCTGGCTGGGGTACTCCCAGAGCGTCGTCGTCATCAGGCGCAGCGGTGGTTTGCCTGCTGGGCTGCGGCGCGGTGGCGCCTGGCGCTGCCCGGGTGGGCGACGTTTCGATGATGGATGCGACGGTCTGCGATCGGGTCGGGATGGCACGGCTGGATGCTAGGGCGGTGCGACAGAGTGCGAAGTCGAATGCAGCGGGGAAGGGCTACGAACCACTTTCGACATGGCCATCGGCATAGCACGTGATGCCGCCCTTCTTGACGGCGCCGTTTTCGAGTTCGCGAAGGACTACGACGTCTTCGGCGTGCTCAAGTTTGTCGATCGGCTTGTCAGGCTTGACGTACTCGAAGGCGAGCTTCGCCCCCGTGACCGGGTGCGTCAGCAGTTCGTCGAGTTGCTGGCGGGTCATAAGCCTTGTTTCCGCGAGCACATCAAGCGAATCGGGCCACTGGTTGTCGTGATCGTTGGCGTACATGATCAGACTGATGCTGATCTGCCGCGCGTTGGACATGAGGACCATCTCCTGCGCCTGCCTGCGCTGCTGCACGAGCATCGGCCCGGCCATATCGAGGATCGGCCGCAGGTCAGCCTGGCCGATGGAGACCGTGACGGTGCTGCCCTGCTGGACGCAGTTGATGGCCCCGATGATGCGACCGGCCAGCGCCATCTCTGACGCCATTTCCTCGCGGGCCGCTTCGGGTTCCTCCTGCAGGCGCTCCACTTCGGCCTTGAAGCGGTCAGACATCGACCTGATGAGCTCGGAAAGTTGCGTTGCCTGCGCGACCTCAGCCAATTCGGCGACGGCGGTGATAGAAGGGTTGTGGCCGAGATCGATCCAGCCGTGGATCTCCTGCGCCAGCTGGGCGATCAGGCGGATGCCGACCGGCGACTGGTGAATCTGATCTGGCAGCGCGTTCCACTCTTCAAGGGCCTGCTCATGCATGTGATCGGTTGGAATCCACGCCAGGCCGATGGCGCGCCCGTCGAGAGCCTGATAGGCGGCGCGGACGCGCTTGCAGCGCTCAGGATCGAAGCCGGGGATGTTAAGATCGGGCCCATCCTCGAGCGGATGGGTGAGGATCAGGCGTTGCGATTCCCACAGCAGCAGCCAGTCGCCGTGTCGCTCGATCACGGGATGGTCGGTAATCGGCCGGGTGTGTTTCCTGAGTAGCTCCGTCAGCGTTGCCTCGTCGCACTGTTCCGCATCGACAAAGAGACCGACCACGGGCATGAAGGCGTAGACGTCTTGCGATCGGGTATCGGCGGCGGCGAGAACCATGAAGCGAGCGCCTGCGTTGGTGCATGCATCGAAGTCGGTGCGGAGCTCCTCGTAGATCTCTCCAAATTCCGGAAGGTTCTCCAGGATGCCCCGACCCGTGGCGTCGATGGTGGAAGGCGTGGCCTGCGCGAGGTCGACGCAGACGAGAATGCGCGTCTCGTCGTTGATGAAGTCATCGGGCAGCGGCGGCAAGGCGCGCGCCATCAGACCGGAGCCCAGCAGGCACGCGATTGATGTCAGAGCCGAGCACCGGCGCGTGCGAGTTCGGCGTGCGGCATGTCCGGTTGAGCACCTCAGAGCCGAATTCATTACTGGCGTTCCCCCATTTCAACGTGGCCGTCGGCGTAGCAGATGCAGCCTTCCCGGTTGATCTGGCCGTTCTTGAGTTCATAAAGGACGACAACCGAGCCAGGGTCTTCGAGTTCATCGAAGCGTCGATCCGGCTTAACGTATTTGAACGCGATCTTCTCGCCGGTGATCGGATGCGTGAGCAGTTCGTCGAGTTGCTGACGCGTGACCTGTCCTCCCGCAACAAGATCATCGAGGGAAGCGGGCCACTGGTTGTCGTGGTCGGTGGCGTACATGATGAGCGACATCCCGATCTGCCGCTGCTGGTTCATGGCCTGGTACTTCTTCGCCTGCTCGCGCTGCTTCTCGAGGATCGGCCCGGCGAGATCGAGGATCGGGCGCAACTTGGCCTGACCGATGGAGACGGTCACCGTGCTGCCCTGTTGCATACAGGTGTAGGAATGGAGCACCTTGTACATCAGCTTCACTTCGGGTGGCAACTGCATCTCGGCCTCGTCCAGCATTTCGTCGAGTCCGTCCATTTCGGCGTTAAAGGCCTTGGGCAACCCCTGGATGAGCCGGGTGAGTTGCGTGGCCATGGTCGCTTCGGGCAGTTCAATGACGCTGGTTACGGATGGGTTGTGCCCCAGGTCGATCCAGCCGTGGATCTGCACTGCGGAGGCGAGCAGCATGGGGATCGCGGCCGGATACTCATCGTTGTCGGGATCGAGCTGGCCAAACTCGCGCTGGGCCTCTTCGTGCATCTCGTCCGTGGGGACCATCATCAAGCCCACCGAACGTCCGTTGAGCGCGGCGAAGGCGGCGCGAAGTCGATCGGCGCGAACTGGATCAAAGTTGGGGATCTCGAGCAGTGGCCCATCCTCCTTGCGGTTGATCAGGCGCATGCGATCGGCTTTCCACAGCATGACCCAGTCGCCGTGACGCTCGATGACGGGATCGCTGACGACCTCCGCCGAGTGCTTCCTGATGAGTTCAGTCAGCGCCGTTTCATCGCAATGCTCGGCGTCAACATAGACGCCCGCGACCGGCATGAACGCATAGAGATCGTTCGACTGGGTGTCCGCTGCGGCGATGACGATGTAGCGACCGCCCGCGTTCAGAAAGGCCTCGTGATCGCGGCGAATTGTCGCGATCTGCTCGCCAAACTCTGGAATGAACTCGATGACCCCGCGCCCCGTTGCGTCGATCGCCGAGGGAGTGGCCTGCGCAAGATCAAAGACGGCGAACATGATGGCATCATCGTTGATGAAATCGTCAGGCAGCGGGGGCAGGGCGAGTGTGGCCAGGCGAGAGCACGCCAGCGCGGCGACGGCCGTGACCGTCAGCAGGAACCGGGTGCGCAGCGTCAGCGCGGCCGATCCGCGTGCGAGTTGGATGGTCATCGTGGCTCTCCTGTCATGTGGTCGATCGGACTATGGCCTAATCGTATCAGAAAGCGTGTTGGACTTCACGGAGTCGACTCCATTGTTGCCGCGCCGAACGGCCGCCTGCGTGTGAACCTCGATCAGCGGCGCATTGGCCGGGAGGCGCGGGTTGATCATGGCGTGGCCGGAGTTGTCCGCCCGAGCGGAGCCGAGGATCTGCACGGCGTTGCGAATATCGAGACACAGACCTCCGAGTTGGGGCGGGCAGGGGCCGCCACCCACACCGCTCGTGCCGTAGAGGAAGTAGACGGTTTCACCGGGATTGGCGGCATAGGCATGGAACTCTGTACGTTCGCCGCGGCGGAGCGGTTGCTGATCGAGCAGAATCGCCGCGTCGAGATCCTGCCAGAAGATGTCGCGGCCGGCATAGTTGTTGCCGGGCGTGTGGTCGTTGGCCTCGCTGGTAAAAGTAATATAGCGACCGTCGGCAGCGATGAAGGGTACAAAACAGTCGTCGCCGCACTGCCCGCCGTTGTACGCAAAGCTGGTGCGAATGGTCGTATTCGTCTGCAGGTCGCGCACGAAGATGTCCTGGAACCCGTTGGTGTCGTTGGGAACGAGGTTGGTTGAGAGGCTGGCGAACGTGACGTAGCGGCCGTCGCGCGTCATGGTCGTCGGCGAGCGGGTGTAACTGTCGGCCTGTGAGCCATCGGGTCGAACGTTGATGCGCGTGGTCGTCGACGTCTGAAGGTCGTGAACGAACGCATCCCAGTTGTTGTTCGTGTCGCCGGTGACGAGCGTGCTGCCGCGACTGCAGAACGACACGATCCGTCCATTGCCCGAGATGCTCGGCCAGACGGTCTCGTCATTGCACTGGGTGCCCTGCGTTGAGACATTGACGCGCCGGACCTCGCCGGTGCCGATGTTCTTGGTAAAGACGTCCGCCTGATTGTTGGTGTCGTTGGCGACGAGGTTGGTGGCGCTGCTCATGAATGCGACCATGTTGCCGTCCGCGGAGATCCACGGATGGTAGCTTGTGCCGTTGGCCTGCGCACCGCTTGAAGTCGTGCTGACACGGATGACGGCGCGGGACTGCACGTCGTAGCGGTAAATGTCGGTGAACCCGTTGGTGTCTTCGGGCACCAGTGCGGCGTCGCTGTGGAAGATGATGTAGCGATTGTCGGCGGCGAAGTTCGGCGAATCGCTGCGGCTAAAGACCTGATTGCCATTGGAATCGAGACTGAACCGAATGGTGGTCTGCGTCTGCAGGTCGCGCATGAACAGATCCCACGTGCCATTCGTGTCGCCGCTGACGAGGTTGCTCGCGTTGCTCTCGAACAGCACATAGCGGCCGTTGCCCGAAATTGAGGGCTGAAGGCTCAGGCTGTTGGCTGAAGAGCCTGAGGTCGACACGCTGACGAGCGTGGTCTGGCCCGTGCGGATATCACGGACAAAGATGTCGTACTGCCCGTTGAAGTCGTTGCTGACGAGATTACTCGCTTCGCTCTGGAAGGCGACAAATCGGCCGTCGGCGGAGATTGCGGAGTAGTAACTGTTGTTATTGGCCGGATTGCCGTCGGAATTGACGCTGACGATGCGGTTGGCCTGAGCAAAGGCCGGAGTGCTGCACGCGGCAACACACAGGGTCAGAACAAGCCGACGAGCAGAATATGACGCGAACATGTGTGGTTTCCTCTCTCTCCCTGGAACTGAAGATCGGCGGAGGCGTGCCGACGCCTCCGCGGCCTTCATTCTAACGGATTTGAGCGCCGACTGCAATGAGAAAGCCGCATTCAATGGCCAAACTCAGCGCCGCCGGAGCTGACCATAGCCCGGCAGGCGCCGGGTGACCCGGGCTCTGCGGCGGTATTGAATACCCCGCTCAGACGGAGTTCACTGCATGCCCGGGCGACGACTGGACCACCTCAAGATCAATCGAGCGGACCAGCGAGGTCGATTCGTCGGATCGCGCTGGTGGCGGGAGTGGTGCTTTGCGCGGACGGCGATGATCCACTTCCGAACGCGGCTGCTGCTCATGGTGCTGATCGTGGCGAGCGGCGCCCTGGTGTTCCGGTTCTTCAACGATCCCGAACCGCTGTCGATCTGGCAGTCGGTGTACTACTCGTGGAGCCTGGTGTTCGGCGAGCCCCCCGAGCGGTTCCCGGAGTCCTGGGCGATCCGCCCCCTGTTCTTTCTCATGCCGGTGTTCGGGCTGACGATCATCATCGAAGGAATCGTGGATTTCTCGCTGATGCTGCGCGACCGCCGGCGCTATGAACGAAGTTGGTGCAAAACGATGGCGACGTCAATGACCGATCACGTGGTGCTCGTCGGGCTCGGCCGATTGGGCTTTCGAGTCTTCAAACTGCTGCGCAAGCTCGGGGAAGCCGTCGTCGTCTTCGAGCGCGACCCGAACAACCAGTTCCTCGATGATGTGCGTCGCGACGGCTCGCCGCTCTTCATCGGCGATGCGCGGCGCGAGGCGCTCCTCGAAGAGGCCAACATCCAGAAAGCCAAAAGCATCATCCTCGCGACGGACGATGACCTCGCCAACCTCGAGATCGCGCTTGATGCGCGCCACATCGTGCCCGAACTGCCCGTCATCCTGCGCATGTTCGACCAGCGCATGGCGGACAAGATCGGCGACGCATTCAACATTCACCTGGCGATGTCACAGTCAGCCATCTCCGCGCCATCGTTTACGATGGCTGCGGTCGATCGTTCCATCGAGTACAGCTTTGCCATTGACGACCAGCTCGTGGTCATGCAGCGGTGGCGCGTGTGCAACGGGGGACCAATGTGCGGACGCAAGGTCGGAGAGGTGATGACGGAATTCGGCATCGGTGTGGTGCGACGCAAGTCAGCGGAAGGCAGCCGTCTCTTTCCGGGGCCTGAGACGGTGCTGGAAGATGGTGATGAACTTCTTGTGGAAGGGGAGTTCACGTCCCTCACCGCACTCGGTCAGCGTCTTGCCGGCGCCAGGCCGTCGACGCCTTGACCTGAACGATGCGTGGATCGGCGCGCCCGTCGGGGCCAAGAGGACGCCTCGCCACGCTCAATGTTCTGCCGCGATCGCTTTCGCGCCACCGACCTAGTCGTCCGAGTCGAGATCGCGGGGTCGCCAGACCTTCTGCAGCGTGCCTCTCACTTTGCCCTCAAGTTCGTTCCACGATTCGATGGGCAACTCGATGTGCGCCAGGGCGGCGGTGGGCAGGTCTTCGCTGCGGCCCGTCAAGGTGCGGACTGCATCTTCGAGGCCCGGATTGTGACCGACAACCATGACGCGCTGAGCACGCGATGGCAGGCGGGCCAGCACGCGGAGAATCGTTCTCGCGGACGCCAGGTAGAGTCGTTCGTCGTACTCGACCGCCTGGAGAACATCGCCCGCCTCGGCAACGAGTTCGGCCGTCTCCTGCGTGCGCTGCGATGACGAACTGATGATGGTGTCGGGGACGAGGTCGGCGTCGATGAGCAGTTGGCCCATGCGCGGCGCCGCGCGGCGGCCCCGCTCACTCAGCGGGCGGTCGTGATCCGGTATCGAGTCATCGGCATGACCCGACTTGGCGTGTCGAAGGAGCAGTAGGGTGCGCATCATGAGAGCCGGAGTTGAATTCCTGTGTCATTCATCGCCGATTGGTACGCGTGAAGTGGCAGGCAGTCAAACGCGAATGACCTCGGCCGAAGAAGTTGACGGGGTCGAGGGCCGCTTAGCCTCGGGCGCCGAGGGGAAGGACATGGTGAAGGTCGTCCCCTGACCCGGCGTGCTCTGCACGCGCATCGTGCCGCCGTGCTTTTCGACGAGGCGGTAGGAGATCGACAGTCCCAGGCCGGTTCCCTTGCCAACAGGCTTGGTGGTGAAGAAGGGCTCGAAGATGCGATTGAGGTTCTGCGGCGGTATGCCCGTTCCGTTGTCCTGAACCTCAATCACGTTCTTGTCATGACGCTGGATCAGTCGGATCGTCAGGCACGGGGCGGCTGCGTCCGCCATGGCGTCGAGCGCATTGATCGCGAGATTGACCAGCACCTGCTGAGTGGCCGAAGGCACCGCCCAATCGTTGACCAGGTGAGGATCAAGATCCTCAACCAGTTGCAGGCGCTTGGCTCGAGTGTCGAGCTGGACGATTCTTGTCACGCGCTCGATGAGCTGGCCGATGGGAACCGGCGGTCCGGTCGGATCGTCAGGACGCGCAAATGCAGTCATCTGGCGGATGATGTTGCTGATGCGCTCAATCTGTTCCCGCAGCGTCCGCAGTGCGTTGCCTGCTGGCCGATCGGGTCGGCGCATCATGAGTTGGAGAACGCTGTCCATGGAGGCGAGCGGATTGGCGATTTCGTGCGCGAGCCCGGCAGCGAGCTGACCCAGGCCGATCATCTTTTCATGCTGCACCATCGCCTGCTGCTGATCGCGCAGGCGGTGCGACATGTCCAGTATCCGCCGCGAGTGCTCGTAGAGGCGTTGTTCATTGCGGCGCAGGCGCGTGGTGAGGTGGTTGGCGATAAACACCGTGATGTAGAGTGTGAGGATAAAACCCGTCGCGGCGAGCGTGTCGGCCCGCGTCGTCGGCGAATCGCCGAGGCTGCACAGCAGAGTGAAGAAGACGCACACGGCGTAGGTGGCGGCGAGGTAGGCCATCGTCTGGCCGAGCAGCAGACTCGCAAAGACCATGTGAAACACAAAAAAGCCGCTGATGATGCTTGTGAGCCCGCCGGTCCAGACGGTGAGGATGGCCAACAGCGTGAGATCGACGCCGATCTGGATCCACACCGCCAGCAGCAGCCGGCGCGGATGCCGCATGAGCGGAATGCTGCGCCGGGTCCACGCGGCGACCATGGCATTGAACCCCAGAATCGTGACGCCCAGCATTAGCGCCGCCGTGGCGTTGGGGAACCACTCAAGCCAGAGCCAGTCGATAAGCGCCGCCAGCGCGACGGCGAATCCAGCGCCCCAGCGCAGCGCCACCAGCCAGCGAATCTGGCTGAGCAGGAGACGGTGGTTGGCAGTCGAAGGCGTGCTGTTCACGAGTGCTCGGAGCCCTGTCGAGTTGGGGTGGAACTGAGTGTGGAGACTACGGCAATCTCCGCCTCGCGCGGGCCCTCGTCGCTGTCCGCTGCTTCGCTGATTGAGCGCGGCAGATCGAGCATCTTCTCACCCGGCACGTAATCCGTCAGCACAATGCGCCGAACCTGCTTGAGCGAATCGACCGTGTTGGTCATGCGGGCCAGGCACGCGCGGATGCGATCGAGTCGATCTTTGAGTTCCGGCGAGGCGTTCCTGGACCGATCGAGCAGTTGCACCTGCAGGCTGATAATCGCCAGGGCGTTGTTGAGTTCATGATTGAGCATCCTCGCCGTCTGCTGGAGCGTCTCGATCTTTCGCGTTTCGTTCACTTCCAGTCGGTCGGCCATCTGGTTGAGTGCCCGGGCCAATTGCCCGAACTCGTCAGGCTGATCGAGGGCAATGCGATGATCGAACCGCTCACCGCTCCACACCGTGGTGGCGTCCACGATCTCCTCCATCGGACGCAGCACGAGGCCGACCGTGCGCAGCACCACGAGGATCGAGATGTTGACCACGAGGATCGAGGCGATCGCCACCCCGAGGACGACCCAGCGGAAGCGATTGGTCATTGCGGTCTGGCTGTCGGAGGCGAAGGCGCGGGCGAGCCGGGTGAGATCGAGTACGTCCGTCTGCAGGGCGATGTGGCTGCGGAGCACTTCATCCCGCGCGGTGTAGTACGTGCCGGGCAGGTTGGTGAGCGCCAGCGCATCAATCCGATCGGCAAAGCCGGGCAGCGAGGCAAGAATACGGGTGAGGATCGCCGGAGCCTCGGATCCTTCAGGCCAGTTCAGTGCGTCGGCTTGAAGCGGATCGAGAGATGAGCGCAGGTCGCCCGCCAGCCGCTTGAGTTCCTCCTGGCTCGGGGAGTCGGAGTCGGACGCATAGAGGGCGCTCTCGACCGCGCTGATGCGACCGCCCAGATCATGCAGGTGCGCGATATAGGTAGTGCTCGTGGCCTTGATCTCGTCGATTTCGCCGACGATGCGGTCGAGCAGCAGGACCGCCCCGATTGCCAGAACGGCGAACAGGACGATCATCGAGCCAAGTCCAAGAAGGAGTCGCTTGCGGAGCATCGGGTAATGCCCTACAAACGGCGCGCCAGAGGAGGGCGGCACGGGATTTGCAAACGCGATTTCCGAGGAACGGCATGATCTCGACGGCAAATCGCTCATTTCGGCTGCCCGTACTGGCGTCAGAGGTTCTGAAGGACCGGAAACTCCGCAAAGACCTGCGCATGCTGGGTCTCTTTATTGAGATGTACTGCAAGGCAAATCACCAAAATCGAGAAAGCGACAAGTCCGAGTTCGTGGCGGAGGGGCTTGCCGGAGTGACGCGCCGGCCGCTGATCCTCTGTCCCGAATGCTCAAAACTGCTCGCCCACGCGTGGGTCAAGCGGACCACCTGCCCCTTCAATCCAAAGCCCGCGTGCAAGCACTGCCCGACCCACTGCTATCACCCAACCTACCGCGCGCAGATTCGCAAGGTCATGCGCGAGTCGGGCAAACGCATTGTGCTGCGCGGCCGGCTGGATTACCTGTTCAAGTTGCTGTTTTAGGTCGCTTTGTCCGGCGACTCGTCGGGCTGCTTGGCGATGCCGAGTTCATCCATCTTTCGATAGAGGCTCGACAGGCCGATGCCGAGTTGCTCGGCCGTCTTGTTCTTGTCGAAGTCGTGCCGCCGAAGGCAGTAGAGAATGTGCTGGCGTTCGAACTGACGGAGCGCCTCGCGCAGCTCTTCGCCCGGTTCGTCATCTTCCACACTCTGGAACGGGAGATCGTCCACGCCGAGTTCATCGCCATCGGTGAAGATGACGGCGCGTTCAATCACGTTTTCGAGTTCGCGGATGTTGCCCGGCCAGTCATGGTTGAGCAGGGCCCGCATCGCGCCGTTGGTGACGCCTGGCACGCGCTTGCTCATCTGCGTGGCGTACTTCTGCAGAAAATGGTGTACGAGCAGCGGGATGTCTTCGCGCCGATGGCGCAGCGGCGGGAGTTCCAGTTTCACCACGTCGAGGCGATACATCACGTCTTCCCGAAACTCGCCCGCGGCGACCATGGTGCGCAGATCGCGATTGGTCGCGGCGATGATGCGAACATCAACGGCCCGGGGCTTCGTGTCTCCGACGGGAACCACGACGCGCTCTTCGAGCACCCGCAGCAGCATGCTTTGCGTGGCGAGCGGCAGGGTGGAGATTTCATCCAGAAACAGCGTGCCTCCGTTGGCCGCCTCGAAGTAGCCGGCCCGGTCCGCCGTCGCGCCCGTGAATGAACCCTTGCGGTGGCCAAAGAGTTCTGACGCAATCAGGCTCTCGGGAATGGCGCCGCAGTTGACGGCGACGAAGGGCTTGTCGCGCGTGATGCCGTTGTAATGAATGGCGCGGGCGAAGAGTTCTTTGCCCGTACCTGATTCGCCCAGCAGCAGCACGCTGCTCTTGACCGTGGCAAGTTTGTGAACCAGGCCAAAAAGTCGCTTCATGCCGGGTGATTCGCCCACGAGATTGTGAAACGAGCCTTCGGCGGCAAGTTGGTCGGTCATGCGCCGATGGCTGCGGACCATCTCGCCGTGCTCGATGGCCCGGTTGATGCGAAGAAGAAGATCGTCGAATTGAACGGGC
Organism: Planctomycetaceae bacterium; assembly: GCA_040255465.1. Lineage (GTDB taxonomy): Bacteria > Planctomycetota > Phycisphaerae > Phycisphaerales > UBA5793 > UBA5793. Next base: position 665,236 of record JBDZVA010000003.1, on the reverse strand, counting down.
TTGAGCAGGTAGTCGACCGCCCCGGTCTGCATGGCCTTGACGGCGCTGTCGACAGTGCCGAAGGCCGTGAGCATGATCACGGGGGTTTGTGGCGCCAGTCGCGCGAGGTGATGCAGCAGCGTGATGCCGTCCATCTCGGGCATGCGAATGTCCGAAATGACAAGGTCAAAGGACCGCTCGAGAGCCATGGCCTGAGCCTCTTTGCCATCGCCGGTCGCGACGACTTCGTAGCCCTCCTGGGTCAACAGTTCGGCCAGCGACTCGCGCAGCACCTGTTCGTCTTCGGCAATAAGTATGGACTTGGGCATCGAATCTCGCACGTTGAACCAGGCCCGGTCAGCATCCGGGCGGGACGGGACGGCGAATTGTACTCGACCAGCCCACCCAAAAGTCGGGAGGGCCGGTGCGAGGTGCGAGGCGGAGATGGATTGGGCAAGCTGTTGCGTGGTCGCTACTTCAGGTATTCTTCCGGAATGGGGTTTCTGGGATCTTCAGTCTGCCAGAGCATGTTGAGGATCCACCAGCGCCCACCGGCGTTGACCAGTTGGATGTTGTAAATTCCCCGGAGGTATGGCATTTCTTCTTCAGCGCGATGCCGCACCTCGTACACGCTCCGCACGCTGGCGATGTTGCTGAACTGTTCGATCTTCATGTTGAGCGGTTTTTCGAAGTACCCAGAGCCCTTGAGGTAGTTGCTCTCGGCTTTGATGAACTCCTCGACGGTCAGGCCGCCGACGATCGAAGTTGTGTGCACGACCCGAACGCTGTACAGGCGTGCATCTTTGAAGAAAAGCTGGCGGTACTTTTCCCAGTCTCGTTCTTGACCCCTCGGGCCGGAGATCGCCTCGAATGCTGCGTTGACGATGGACTCGATCGATTTGACGTACTCGGGGTAGTCGGCTGGGTCGCCGGCCGGCGCCAGCTCTGGGCCCATCGGATTCGTCTCGGGATGGCCCGGAGGTGTGCTCGGTATGTTGGGATGGCCAGGTGGCGTGTTCGTGGTGCCGGGGTGGCCTGCCGGTACTTGTGGAACAGCCGATCCGAGATTCGGAACGGCGATGAGAAGCGCGAACATCAGGACAAGCAAAGGCTGTTTCATGTATGTCTCCGTTCTTGGTTGTGTTAGCCAGTGCAAGTTCCATACCACGAAGAACTGAGAGGTGGTCTTCACCATGGCGAGATTTCAGGCTCTGGAATTCCGTAATTGGGAACCACGTCCGCGAACGTTTCTCAGAAACAGGAAAGCACCATTGCACCCGAGTCCCGGTGGCGCTTTCGCGGGTTGCAATGCGGGTTTTCGTGACGGGAAAGCGGGGTGGTCTTCTTGGTTTGCATGGCATGAAACGTGCATGAAGGAGCACGGGTGCCATGGAGGCTGCATTGTCGAGACACCGCGAAAACCCGTATTCATGGAGCCGTTTGTCATCAGTGGCAGCGGCTATCGGACTTTTCGGGCTGATCATGACTCGAACAAGTCTGGCCGGCGATGTCCCGCCCCTGCCCAAGCCGACCACGGCGGTGGACACCTGTGCCGCCGAGGGCTGCCACGCCGCTAAGCGCGACCACAAGTTTGTCCACGGCCCGGTGGCGCAGCAGAAGTGCGAAGCCTGCCACCAGTACGAAGAGCCACGCGACCATCGATTCAAGACCATCAAGCAGGACGAACTTTGCTCCACCTGCCACCTGATGGAACACCGCACCGTTGTGCACGGACCCGTGGCCAACGGCCAGTGCACGGGTTGTCACGATCCGCACGGCTCAGAGTACCGCATGATGCTCGTCGCCGACCCCACCAAGGGGTTGTGTCTGAGTTGCCATATGCACGAAGAGAAACCTGACGAGCACGTGCACGGCCCGGTCGCCGCTGGAGCGTGCATTCTCTGTCATGAGCCGCACTCGTCGTGGAAGCCGAACCTGCTGGTGAAGGACACGAACGAACTGTGTGCGGACTGCCATGCGGAGGTCGAGCAAAGCGGCATGGGCCTGCACGTCCACGAGGCGATGCAGCAGGGTTGCACGACGTGTCACAATCCGCACGCTTCTCCGAACCAGTTCATGCTTCGCGCTCCGACCGATGAACTCTGCGCCACCTGCCATGAAAAACTGATGGACCTTATCAGTTCGGCGGCGGTCGTACACGGCGCCGTTCACCAGGCCAACGGTTGCACCGGATGCCACTCGCCGCACTCCTCGATGCTGCCGAATCTTCAGAAGAAGCCTGAGCCTGATACCTGCCTGTCGTGCCACGACAAGTCCATCAGGACCGACAGCGGTCGGACCCTGACCAATATGGCGCTGCTGCTGCACGACTCGCCGGACCACCATGGTCCGATCCGGGCGGGATCGTGTTCATCCTGCCATCAGCCGCACGAGAGTGCGAATGCAAATCTGCTTGTGAAGCCGTATCCACCGGAGTTCTACGCTGCGTTCGAGATCAATCGCTACGCGTTGTGCTTCACCTGCCATCTGCCCGAGATGGTGACGAGCAAGTCGGGCGTTGGCGTCACTCGATTCCGCGATGGCGGGTCCAATCTCCACAACCTGCACGTGGATCAGGAAAAGGGGCGCACCTGCCGGGCTTGCCACGAAGTGCATGCATCCAAGCGGCCGTTCCACATCCGCGAAGCCGTGCCGTTTGGATCGAGCGGATGGATGCTGGAGATCAACTTTGAAGCACTGCCCGATGGCGGGCGTTGCGCGCCGGGGTGCCATGTGGAGCGATCCTACGCCCGCGGCGAATTGCAGAGTCCATCGGAAGCGAATCCGTCGAAGGGAGGCGGTCCATGAGACTCCGCCTGACCGCGTCACGCGTTGTTGGCTGTGCCGTTCTGATGGCGAGTATGGGTGTGGCGTCGGACTCGCTCGGCGCCATTCCGCCGCGCGGCTCACAAGCGCCAGTGCTGGCGCTCTCCGATCTGGATGGCAACGCCTTTGATTCCGCTCGAGTCAAGGATCGGCCCTCGGTGCTGATCTTCGGCGAACTCTACCACCAGCCGACGCGCCAGGGCTGCGCTGAAATCAATCGCGTACTCAACGACCCCCGGCTGGCGGGCGACACCATTACGCCAATTCTCATCGTCGCGCAGAATGCATCGCGACTGGATCTGAAAACACAGGCTGAGTCGCTGGGGCTCGCGGGACTGATCCTGCACGACCCGGATCGCAAGGCGTTCGAGGCGTACCGCGTGAGCGTCATGCCCACGGTCGTGGTCGTGGGCAAGGACGGCAAGATCATCTACAGCATGGCGGGACTGATGCCGCGCTTCGACGAGGTCCTCACCGATGCGCTGCTCGTCGGGCTCGGGCGGCTGAGTCCGGAACGATTTGACGAATCGCTCCATCCGTCCAACGAGAGCTCGTTGACCGAAGAGCAGATTCGCGCCAATCGCATCACCCAGCTGGCGCGCCAACTGGGGCGACGCGGCCTCGACGAGATGGCCGATGAAAAGTACCACGAGGCGCTGACGCTCTGGCCAGACAGCATTGAAGCTCGCCTCGGTCTGGGCCGGCTCAATCTCAAACGCCATCGCATCGCGGACGCGGAAAAGCAGTTCCGTGCCGTGCTGGCAAGCAACCCCAACATGGTGGAAGCCACACTTGGCGTCGCCTACGTGCAGGCCGTGCGCGGCGGCGATGAACTGACGGAAGCCGAGCGGCTCGTACGTGACGTGCTCGATCGGGATCCATCTCAGCCCCGGGCGCACTACCTGCTCGGATTGATCTACGAACAGCGCGAGAAGATGCCCGAAGCGGCGGCGAGTTTCAAACGGGCGGCCGAATTGCTGTTGGAACGCCAGAGCGCGGAGTAATGACGATGGCGCATGAACACGAACATGATCATTCGCACGAACCGGTCAGCAACGGCCGGCGTCGATTCTGCCAAGTGTGCATCGGCTCGGCTGCGGCCATTACCGTGGGAACCGTGGTGTATCCGATCGTGGCGTTCCTGAAGCTCCCGATGCGGGTCGGAGAATCCAAACCCGTTGAGCTCGAACTTGAGCGGCTGACCGTCGGCCAGGCGTACTACGCCGACTTCCAGGGGCAGCAGGTCATCGTGGTCATGGCCGAGGACGGCCCGCGCGTCTTCGACGCGTCTTGTACGCACTTGGGCTGCAACGTCGTGTGGGATATCGCCCACGGCAACTTCCACTGCCCCTGCCACGGAGCCGTGTTCAGCGGCGAAGGCAAGGTCGTGAGTGGGCCGGTGAGCGCGCCGCTGCGTGAAGTGCCCTTCGAAGTCAAGGACGGAATACTCATCATTTCGTGAGGCGGGACATGCGGGTGATTCGCTATATCTACGGCTGGATCGACGAACGCTTCGACGTGACGCCGGAGTTGGAAAAGAACGTCACCAAAAAGTGGGTGCCGCGCACCTTGTCGTGGGCGGGCTGCTTCGGCGGACTGGCGTTCTTTACCTTCCTTGTGCAGGTCTTCACCGGCATGCTGCTGCTCATGTACTACAAGCCGCACCCGGACGCTGCCTGGGACAGCGTGACGTTTATCAAGTCAAACGTGACCATGGGCTGGCTCGTGCAGCGCATCCACGCCGTCGCGGCGAACCTGATGATCACCCTCGTGCTCATGCACATGGCCCGCATCGCCTACTACAAGATCTACCGGACGCCGCGCGAACTGCACTGGGTCAGCGGCGTGTTTCTGCTCCTGCTCACGACGATGATGGCCTTCACCGGCTACCTCCTGCCCTGGACCCAACTGAGCTACTGGGGCGCCAAAGTCGGAACGGAGATTCCCAGCGCGGTTCCATACTTCGGCCAGGACATCGTGGAGTGGGTGCGGCGGGGCAAAGCAATCAGCGGCGAGACGTTGGGGTTCTTCTTCTCGTTGCACATCTGGATTCTGCCGGCGATCATGAGTTCGTTCATGGGACTGCACTTTGTCATGATCCGCCGGACGGGTATTTCAAAGCCTCTGTAAGAGGCCACCGCCGAACACTCGGCGGCCAAGGGAAGGACACGCCGATGGGCGTCGACTACCGCGAGCAATACGAGCCGGATCAGTTGGAGCCGTTCTGGCCCAATGAGATCATCAAGATGACCGTGTCAGTGCTCATCTGCCTGGCGATCATCATGTTCCTGGTCACGCTGCCGGTTCTGCTGGACATGCTCGGGCTGCACGGCCTGGCGCATGAGGAGCAGCCGGCCAACCCGCACGGCTCAACGCCAGTCGGGATCAAGCCTGAATGGTACTTCCTGGCGGTATACCAGTACTTGCGTGTGTGGCCCACCACGCTGCTGGGCCTGAGCGGCAAGACATGGGGCGTGTTGAGCCAGGGGCCCGTGATCATCGTGATCGTGCTGCTTCCATTCTGGTATCGAGGGCTGCGGGCCCGCACCAGGCCGACGTGGTTCTACCGCATCGCGGTCACACTGGTCGCCGCGTTGGCGATCGTCTTTACCTTCTGGGGCGGCTGGCCCGAGACGATGACCGCCGAGGGCGAGCGTCTCGCGCCGATCAGCGAATACTTCGCGCATCATCCGATGTTCTTCATCTTCACGGGGATCGCGATTCTGGTCTTCTACGTACTCGTGGCGCACGAGCGGCGCGCGATCCGCAAGGTTCTCTATCGCGAGAACGGCGGCGCACCGACGCCCTCCCAGGATCCATCCGGGACCGCTCCCAAACCACTGAGCGGCGCTATGAAACACCACGGCCTGTGGCTGCTGGTGGGGTTGACCGCCATCGTCGTGCAGACAACGAGAGCAAACGCCAGTCCGCCGGCTGAACCGGGTGCGACGCCCGAGCAGGCTGAAGGCTATGGCGAGGATCCATACGCCAGGAACAACTGCGTCCAGTGCCACATGAATCTCTCCGGGCGTTCAAGTGAGATCGTCGAACTCGAGTGGAAGCACAGCGTGCACTTCGCCGCCAACGTCGGCTGTGACGGTTGCCACGGCGGCAACGCGATGCTGCGGCGCGACCAGTTCGAATCGGACGACGCATTCAAGCGAGCGGCGCATCTCGAGCGCCAAACCGACTTCCTGGTGACTTACCTCAACGATCGCGAGTTTGTGAGCGAGACGCGAGGTCGAGCCGTATCTTACTTCTGCGGCAAGTGCCACGCCGACATCAAGGAAAAGCACCTGGGCAGCCCGCACGGTGACTTCGGCGACCCGACCTGTCTTTATTGCCACGGCCAGGGCAGTCACAAGATCACCCAACCTTCGCCGGACATTATCGACACCCGATCGCGATCGGAGGGCGGTCGCTGCTCGCCCTGCCACCGGGCCGCGACCATGGAGTCTGTCAAGCGGATCAAGGACATCCTCATCAAGACGGAAGAGCAGGTCGACCTCTCCACCGAGCTGAGCACCGACCTCTCTGAGTGGGGGTATCGCAATCTCTCCCTCGAGCAGGCGCAGCACAACGCGGCGGAAGTCAATTCACGCCTGCGGCAGGTCTTTCACAGCTTCAATATGCGGGAGATCAATAACTTTGCAACCGAGATTCGTGATGGCGTGGATCGGATTCAGGCCACGCACGAACTGATTGAGCGGTTGCGGCGACAGCAGCGCGAGCAGACCGTTGTCGGTTTGGCTGCGGTCGCGTTGCTGCTGATCTTCTCGGGGTTACTCGTGTACTACAAGTCTTCTTTCCTCGACCGGGAGCACGGGTCGTGAGGCGGGTGCATTGTGAAGGTGTTGAGAAACAAGATCGAAAAGCGCTGCCGCGCTGAGCGGTCGAAGTCTCGTGTGGTTTCCCGCGCCATTGTGTTTCTGGTTGGGTTGAGCGCCTGGATGTGGGCCGTTGGATCCGTTGGTGCGCAACCGGCCCCGACGCCGGCCGACAACCGCCGCTGCCTGAACTGCCACGGGCAGGCCCACATCGCCACACTCGATCCGTTCGAGCGACGGTCGATGATCGGACAGGCCGATCGCGAAAACCTGCCGGGACCGGACGAGCCTCCGACCCGGCCGGGGCTCTTCCTTTCAGCCGAACAGATGCCTTTCCCCGAACACTCAACTCTTTCGTGCGTGCAGTGCCATGTGGATGCTGCCGCGTTACCCCATGGCCAGACGCTTCAGCCCGCTTCCTGTACGACCTCTGGGTGTCACACTTCGGAGGGCGCGGCGTTCGTGCGGGGCGTGCACGCCGAAAAACCCGGCGTCGGAAACGGGCCGGCGCCACGGTGCGCCACCTGTCACGGCGGACACGACATCCTCCCACCACGCGATCGCAATTCAAAGACCTATCCGATCAACATCGTCGCGACCTGCGCCGGCTGCCACAAGCAGCATGCCACAAACCCCTCGGTCGAGGGGGGCGGCGAAGCGCTGGTCGGGGCCTATCTTGACAGCGTTCACGGACAACTGGTCACACGAGGCGGCCTGGTTGTCGCCGCCACATGTGCCGATTGCCACGGCGCGCACGAGATTCATCCCGCCGCCGACGAACGCGCGCTGGTCAATCGCGTCAATGTGCCGACGACATGTGGCCGCTGCCATGTCGGGATCAACGAAACGTACGCCAAAAGCGTGCATGCGCAAGTGCTCGCCAATGGCGATCAGAAAACGCACAAGGCGCCGGTCTGCACCGACTGCCACACCGCGCACGGCATTACGCGCACCAATGTACCGTCGTTCATGCTCGACATCGTCAATGAGTGCGGCGAGTGCCACGACGATCCGGCGATGTCGGGCACCCGGCGAGCCACGTTCTACGAAACCTATCGCGCCAGCTACCACGGCCAGGTGACCAGGCTGGGCTCCATGCGAGCCGCACGCTGCAGCGACTGCCACGGGGCACACGACATCCGGCCCATCAGCGATCCGGACTCGACCCTGCACGGCGAACATCGCGTCCAGGTCTGCGCCAAGTGCCACGAGAATGCGACGCCCAGTTTCGCTCTCTTCGATCCGCACGCGGACTATCGAGACGGCGCCCGCTATCCGCTGCTGCACGGCGTCTGGCTCTACTTCCTCATCGTCATTTCCGCCGCGTTCGGGTTCTTCGGTCTCCACTCGATCATGTGGTTTATCCGGATGTCCATCGAGCGCAAGCGCAACGGCCCGCGACCGGACCATCGCGGTGGGGTGGCGATTCGCCGCTTCACGCGCATCAACCGCGTCAATCACATCCTGGTCATCATCAGCTTCTTTGGCCTGACCTTCACCGGTATTCCGCTGTTCTTCTCCGATCGCCCCTGGGCGCTCACGATTGCGGATGTCTTTGGCGGCGTGGATGCCGCCGGCAACTGGCACCGGTTCTTCGCCATCATGTTGATGTTCAACTTCGTCCTCCACGTCATCGGAACGATTCGCGCCGGGCGGGAAGTTGCCGAGCAGGCCCGCTCGACCCCGCTGGGGCCGACCAGGACGGTGCTCGGCTGGCTCTTCGGCCCGCACTCGCTCTTCCCGCGCTGGAAGGACGTCAAAGACTGCTTTGGCATGTGGCGCTGGTTCTTCACCGGCCGCGGCAAGCCGTCCTTCGGTCGCTGGACCTACTGGGAGAAATTTGACTACTGGGCCGAGATCATCGGCACGTTCATCATCGGTGGCTCAGGCCTGTTGCTCTGGTTCCCCGAACTCGTCGCCAACTGGCTGCCGGGCTGGGTCTTCAACATCGCCATGGTCGTCCACGGCTACGAAGCGCTGCTCGCGGTCGGCTTCATCTTCACCATCCACTTCTTCAACGCCCACCTGCGGCTGGAGAAATTCCCCGTCGACGACGTCATCTTCACCGGGCGGGTGCCCGAGGAGGAAATGAAGCACGAGCGGGCTGCCGAGTACGCCCACCTCGTCGAGCGCAACCGGCTGGACAAGTTCCGCACAACTCCGGCGCCGCGCTGGCAGCGGCTCGCGGCGATCGTGGTCGGGGTGCTGGCAATGCTCGTCGGTACGGGCATGGTGGTACTCATTATTCTGGGTGGACTTCGCGCTCTTTAGCCTCAGTCGGCACGGGAATTGCACCCTGATGTCCGGAATGGAGCCTGACATGACTATTGCTGCCGAAAATGAGAAAACGGCCCCCGATTCCAAGCCCCCGATTCCCACATGGGGGAGAGTTCTCGGTCTCAAGCGCGTCAACCGGAGCTGGCTTCCGTACGGATTGACGATCTGGGCCAAAATGGCGTACGGCGTCGTGATCATCGTCGGCGGCAGTCTGGCCTTCGCCGAGTATTCGATGGAGCCGGATTTCTGCCGCGGCTGCCACATCATGGAGCCCTACTACCAGGCCTGGCACGAGTCGTCCCACAAGGATGTCCCCTGCGTTGACTGCCACTTCGAACCCGGCTTCGAGAACACGCTCAAGGGAAAGTGGCAGGCCAGCAGCCAGGTCGCCAAGTACCTCACTCGGACCTACGGCTCCAAGCCGCACGCTGAAATCCGCGACGACTCCTGTCTGCGCGATGGATGCCATGAGCACCGCCTGCTCGACGGCCTCGTCGAATGGGAAGTGCCGACACAGCGCGGCGACACGATCAAGATCCACTTCAACCACACCCCGCATCTGGGCGAACTGCGCCGCGGCAAGCAACTCCGTTGCGTCTCCTGTCACTCGCAAATCGTCCAGGGTCAGCACCTCGTCGTCACGCTCGATACCTGCTTCACCTGCCACTTCAAAGGCGTCAAGCACGGACGCGATGAGGAAGTTCTAGGCGGCTGCGGATCATGCCACGGCGCCCCCAAGGGCGACATCCGACTGGCCACCGGCATCTTCAACCACCAGGAATACCTCGACCGCAAGGTCGCCTGCGAAAACTGCCACTCGGAAGCAATCAAGGGCGACGGCGAAGTGCCTCGCCAACTCTGCTGGACCTGTCACAACCAGCCGCAACAACTCGCCAAGTACGGCGAAACGCAACTCATGCACCGCGCCCACGTCACCGACAACAAGATCGAGTGCTCCAACTGCCACGTGCAGATTGAGCATCACCTCAACGCCAATACCAATCGGGCTCTCACCCTCGCAGGCACGATCCACCAGACCGGCGAGGATGCCGAAGGCTGCAATCAGTGCCACGAGTCGACCCACTCGGGCCCCGCCAAGATGTACAGCGGCACGGGCGGCCAGGGCGTGCCCAGCATGCCCAGCCCAATGTTCACCGCACAGGTCGACTGCATCGCTTGCCACCTCGAAGAAACCAGCGGCGCCTCGCACGGCGTATCGGGATACACCTACCTCGCCGCACAGAAAGCCTGCGACTCCTGTCACGGCAACCGCTACATCGGCGTGCTCGACATCTGGAAAAACTCGGTGAGCGAACTGCTGACCCAGGCGGAAGTGGCTGTCGAAGGCGCGCGAGTCGCGATGGCGAGTGCATCCATCACCAGCGATGCTGAGCGATTGGAACTGCAGCGGCTCTTCAACGATGCCGCCGAGAACGTTCAGTTCGTCAAGACCTCGCACGGCGTACACAACGTCACCTACGCCACGGCGCTGCTGAGTCTCTCTATCGACAACAGCAAGGAGATCGTCAAGCGCCTCGCGCCCCAGCAACCGGAGAAAGAGCCGTAATGAACCCGCGCCCGACCACCGTCCAGCGACTCGACCTGCGGCCGGTGCGCCGCGGGCGGGCGGCTGCGTGGGAAGTCGGCAGTGCGCTGCTGATCTCATTGCTCCTCCTCGGCGGATGCAAAGACAAGAAATCCCAGCCGCCCAAAGAGGCGACGATCTCGCGATCCGCCGACACCGCCATGCGGTACATGGACTCACCTTCGAGTTCGTCGGTCAAACCCGCTACGCCCCGGTTCATCGCGGCCGACCATCCCGCCTCGCGCCCCACTGGGGCGCTTCCTGAGGGGACCACCTGCATCACTCCCGAGTGCCACGCCAACTTCGGCCTCGCGGACCGGCTCCACGGCCCGCTCGCGGCTGGCGACTGCTTCTCATGTCACGCCGCCGACACGGGTGGACATGTCTATCCGCTTCTCCGCGAGGGAAACAGCACGTGCTCCTTCTGCCACCAGACCGGCAACACGCAACTGCACAAGCACGCCGCCCTCGAGGAGCCCGGCTGCATCGGCTGCCATGATCCGCACGCCGGCCGCAAGTTCCTGCTCGTGAAGAGCACCGTACAGGAGACCTGTGTCGAGTGCCACGTGCTCGATCAAGGCAAACACCCGCACGGTCCATACGCCGCCGGCGAGTGTTCCGCGTGCCACCAGCCCCACGAATCGAACAACGCCCACCTGCTGCGGGGCGGCGACGCCGCCGAACACTGCTTCACCTGTCACACCGACACCAAGTACGTCATCGCCAACGCACCCTTCGTGCATGATCCCGCCAAGCAGGATTGCACGACCTGCCATAGCGCGCATACGTCCGATGTCGAGTTTCACCTCAAGAAGCCGATCGAACAACTCTGCCTCGACTGCCACACCGGACTCGGCGAAGCAATCAACGGCGCCACCACGCCGCACGCTGCGGTCTTCACCGGCGAGTCCTGCGCCAACTGCCACGATCCGCACGCGGCGGGCCGCCCCAAGCTGCTTCGCGATCGCCAGACGACGCTGTGCCTCTCATGCCACAGCCAGCCGGTCAAGGCGGCGGACGGCCGCACCATTCCCGACATGACCTCGAGCGTGAGCGGCAAGCGCTTCCTGCACGGCCCCGTGGAGACCGGCGATTGCTCCGCCTGCCACAACGTGCACGGCTCAACGCATAATCGACTGCTCAAGCAGGAGTTCCCCAGCGGGTTCTACGCCAAGTTCGATCTCGCGGACTACGCGCTGTGCTTCAGTTGCCATCCCAAGGATCTCGTCACCTCAGAAAAGACGACGTCACTGACCGACTTCCGCGATGGGGATCGCAACCTCCACTACCTCCACGTGAACCGCGACGAAAAGGGACGATCCTGCAAGACCTGCCATGCCATTCACGGCTCCGATCAGGAGCGACATCTCGCTTCGCAGGTGCCGTTTGAAAACTCGAAGTGGTTGATGCCCATCGGATTTGAACGCATGGAAGACGGCGGCAAGTGCACGCCGGGCTGCCACGTCGCGATGACGTATCACCGCAAGCCGGGCGATGGTCCGGAGCCAACCCCAGCGCTAGGTGAACAACCGACGACGGGCGATGATGGAAAAGAATCGGGAGGTCAGCCATGAGACTCAGTCGAAGACTGCTTGCCGGAACGGGGATGTTGACGGTGGGAGTGGCGCTCCTGGGAATGGGTTTTCAGATTCAGCCGCCCGACGTCAGGCCGACCATCGAGATCGCCCCCGGGTCCTGCATGACGTCCGGCTGTCACGCCGCCGTCAAGGACCACGCCGTCACGCACGGCCCCGTCGCCGTCGGCGCGTGCGATGCCTGCCACAGCACCGTCAGCGCCAAGGACCACACCTTCGCGCTCGTGCGCGAGGCCAAGGATCTGTGCCTCTTCTGCCACGAAATGGATATGAAGGACGCGACGACGGTCCACGAGCCGCTCAAGACCGGCGATTGCCTCTCGTGCCACAATCCGCACGGCGGAACCAGTCGCCTGCTGCTCAAGGCCGAGAGCCCATCGGCGCTGTGTTCGCAGTGCCACGAAAACGTCTTTGCCGGCAAGTCATCGGTCCACGGTCCGGTGGCCGCCGGGGCTTGCGCGGCTTGCCACTCGCCGCACAGTTCGAAGAATCAGCACCTGCTGCTGACCGAGGGACGCGAACTCTGTATCCAGTGCCACACCTCCACCAAGGAACAGCTCGACACGATGCGCTACGTGCACGGCCCGGTCAACACCGACTGCACGGCCTGCCACGATCCGCACGCCTCCGACCATCCGATGATGCTGCACGAAGAGAAGAAGGCGCTGTGCCTCTCGTGCCACGAGTCGATCAAGCACATCGTCGACACGGCCACCACGCAGCACGCCGCGGTCACGACCGATCAGGAATGCCTCAACTGCCACGAGCCGCACGCGTCTGATTTCGCGTCGATCCTCAAGACCGACATGGTGGATCTGTGCCTCAAGTGCCACGACCGCAAGATCAAGATGCCCGACGGCCGCGACCTCTCGAACATGAAAGCCGTCTTCGCCACGGGTAAGAGCCTGCACGGTCCCGTCGCGCAGGGCAACTGCGCCGCGTGCCACGAGATCCACGGCGGGGGCAACTTCCGCCTGCTCATCAAGGAGTATCCGCCGCAGTTCTACGCTCCGTTCCGCGAAGAGAGCTACGCCCTGTGCTTCTCCTGCCACGACAAAGACGTCGTGCACGACGAGCGGACCACCGCGCTGACCAACTTCCGCAACGGCGATCTCAACCTGCACTACCTGCACGTGAACAAAGAGACCAAGGGCCGCACCTGCCGCGCCTGCCACGAAACGCACGCGAGCAACAAGGAAAACCACATCCGCGACTCGGTGCCATTCGGCACGGGCGGCTGGATGCTGCCGATCAACTTTGAAAAACTCAACGACGGCGGCAAGTGTGCGCCCGGATGCCACGTGCCGTACGAATACAACCGCGACAAGCCCGTCGTGTATCCGCCGCCCGACAAGCCGGCGATCTGGCCGGGCGAAGGCAAGACGGGCGCAGCCAAGCCGGTCGAAGAGAAGAAGAAATAGCAGCGCGGCGCCGGCACCACTCGCCGCGGACAAGGGGCATGCCATGAGAACCACACGCTGGACCACTCTGCTGATTCCGACGCTCGCGCTCGGGCTCACGGCGGCGGCGCTGGGTGATGAACTTCGCGTCGTCAAAATCGGCCAGCCGATCCCCACCTACTCGCTCAAGTCGATCGGCGACACGCCCGTCGACAACCCGTCGACGCGCCAGCGCGCCCTCGTGCTCGTCTACGTCGCCGCCCAGCAGGTCAGTTCGACCAAGGTCATGGTCGAGTCGCAGCAGATGTTTGCCGACCTCAAGCGCGATGATCTCGAAGTGCAGTACGTTACCGCCGACGTCGTGCAGACGAGCTGGTTCCGCGACTTCCGCGACGGCGCCGGCATTCACGGCCCGATGGGGCTCGACTTCGAGCGCGTGCTCTACGGCAAGCTCGGCATCATCGTTCTGCCCACCACCATCGTCGTTGACGCCAAGGGGCGCCTCGCTCATGTCATTGCCGGCTACAAGCCCGACTACGTCCACATGCTCGACGCCTACGCCCGCCACGCGCTGGGCATGCTCGATGACAAACAACTGGAAGAGCATCTCACCGCCAGGGGCTTCCACCACGACACTCCCTCCGATCGCGCAGCGCGCCACCGCGCCGCCGCCGGCCTGCTTCGCGAAAAGGGACTGCGCGAGCAAGCCGAGCGCGAACTGCGCTCGGCGCTGGAAGTCGATCCGACGGACGTGGAAGCGCGCCTCGATCTGGCCTCGCTGTGCATTGCAGCGGAACGCTTCGACGAGGCGAAGGCACTTGTCGAAGAAGTGCAAAAGGCCGAACCCGCCAGCCGCCGCGCCAAGTTGCAGCGCGGCATCCTGCTCTATCACGACGGTAAACTCGACGACGCCGAAAAAACCCTGAGCGAATCGCTCGTGCTCAACACCGACCCCGCCCGCACGCACTATTACCTTGGCCTCGTGTATGAGAAGAAGGGCCAGGCCGACAAAGCCATGGAGCACTACCGCCAGGCGCTCCAGCGCCTCCTCGACGAGCGCCCGTAGCGCCGCACCGACGGGCCCGCCGCGCTGACGGTCGGGTCGGGTCGCACCAGTTCATCTTTCCTCCCGCAACCGCCGGCCTCAGTGCCGGCGGTGGTCGTATCCGGTGTTTCGCCAATTGCGACGATGGCCTTCAGCCCGCGGCGGATTCCGCAAGTTTCCCCGAGATTCGCTTGCACTTCGGCGGGTTGTCTGGTATGTTGGTGGGGTGGGGAAGAAGGAGTGATGATGCGTCGAAGCCTGAGCCTGATCGTGATTGCGGCGGCCGCATTACTCGGGTACGAGTCGCGGGCACAGGAGTATCGCTACGCGGTCTTCGAACTCCCGGACTTCGGGGGCGCCTACCAGTTCGACGCACCGGGTGGAATCGACGCGGCAGGTAACGTAGTGGGCGGCGCCGGGTTTGACCCGCGGTACTTCCATGCCTCGTTCTGGCCTCATAGCGGCGGAATCGTCGATCTTGGCACGCTCGGAGGAAACTACGCTGGCGCCGCGTGCATCAATGAAGTGGGCGATATCGCAGGCTGGGCCGGGTTCGATCCGAACGGAAGCATCCTTGACCGACGCGCTGTCGTCTGGCGCCGTGGACAGATCATCGACCTTGGCACCCTCGGCGGCGAGACGAGTGTGGCATATGAGATGAACGACGCCGGACAGGTCGTTGGCGAATCCGAGTATGAGATGCAGAGCAGTCGACCGAAGGCGTACCTGTGGGAAAACGGTCAGATGCGGGTGCTGCCGGCGCCTCATCCGGATTGGGATGGACGCGCGGCGTTCGGCATCAACAACGTCGGGGACATTGTCGGAAACGGATACGGAGTTGATGGTGTGCTGAAGGCGCTGCTCTGGCAGAGCGGCCAAGTGACCGAACTGGGGGCGCTGAGCAACTTGGACAGCGCTGCCTACGCCATAAACGACTCAGGCGTCATCGTTGGGTACTCCAGAGTATCCAGCGGCGAGTTCCACGCGACAAGGTGGGTGAATGAGGAGCTCGAGGACATCCACACTCTCACGATCGGCCCCAGAAGCGTCGCGCGCGCCATCAACGAAGTCGGCCAGATCGTGGGCGACAACGGCAACGTTCTCGATTCGCATGCATTCGTGCTCAATCCCGGCGAGCCGATGATCCTGCTCGACGATCTCGTGCCGCCCTTTCTGCTCCGCGACTGGATCATGGAACGAACAACGAGTATCAACGACGCGGGCCAGATCCCGGTCACGGCGAGCTACAACGACGACCACTGGGCTCTTCTGCTCACACCCGTACTTCCCACGATGACCTTGCAGGGTCCGCAACCGGGCCGCGCTGGAACCACAAACGGCCTGCGCGTCACCGGCGTCACCCCCGGCGCTCGCGTCACCTTCCTTTACTCCCGCCACGGCGGCGGGACGCGCATCCCCGGCTGCGACCTCCAGCAGAACGCGCTGCAACTCGATAACCCCACCATCATCGGCACGGCGGTCGCCAACCAGCAAGGCGTCGCGACCATCACCCGACCCGTCCCCCTCATCGCACGCGGCCAGACCATCCTCTTCCAGGCCGTGGTGCAGAACGAATGCGCCATCAGCCAACTCGTCGTCCATCGATTCGATTGATGACCGTCAGCGCCGACAACTAACGTTGAGCGGCGACGCATGCGTCGCGTCGAGATCGTCTCGATCTCCACACCCGCCTGTGAAACAGGGCAAGTTCTCAATTCGCGCAAAAAACGCACGATTGAATGGCGAGCGTCGCTCGGCGCGCCAAGAGTGTCAGAGTCGGCTTCCGACGTGGCCGGAAGGCTGGCCCTGCTTCGTTCCGCATTCAACCAAAGGGAGGAAAGAGAAAGATCATGAATCGCGCCATCAACATTTCACTCGTTCTGCTCGGGCTCGGCGTCGTGGCTGCCGCCGCATCCGCCGACGTCATCGCCTACACCAGTTTTGAAGAGCCGCCGGTCTTCACTGTACAATACGTCGACACGCTGGACGCCGGCATTGACCACGCGCTGCTCGACAACCCCGGCGAGCCGTACGTCAACTGGACCTCCAGCGGCGGCGAACTCGGCTTCACCTCCTACTACAGGAACACACGCAACGACGTCGGCCTCACCGATGGCGACTTCGTCGGCACCACCGACTTTGTCGGCGTCGTCGGCGCCTACACCGACGGCCTGCAGGGCTTTCAGATCTCCGACTCCGACGGCCTGATGACGACCACCTTCGACACCGTCAGCCTCGCCGGCTACATGAACCTCTCCGTCTGCATCGACTTCTTCGCCCAGGAAACCGGCTGGGAGCAGGACGACTACTTCCGCATCTGGGTCACCGTCGACGGCAGCACCGAACTCGATCTCATCAACACGACCGGTTCGGATATCGACGACCTCGGCATCGAGGGCGCGTGGATCACCAGCCAGATCAGCCTCGATGGCTACAGCACCGCTCAACTCCACTTCGAACTCGAGAGCAACTCCAGTTCCGAAGCGCTCTACATCGACCGCATTCGCTTCAAGGGCGATCTTATCCCCGCGCCGGGATCGATGGTCCTGCTCGGCCTCGGCGGACTGGCGATGCGCCGCCGTCGTCGCCAGAGTTGAGCGACCAACAGTTCAGAAAACCCATCGAGCGGCGCCCGAAGAGGCGTCGCTCTCTTTTTTGTATGATTCGGTGTCCAACCGCGAGGAACCGACTCAGCTCGCAGTCTCGGGAGGCAGTCCGTTGGCCCGGCGCTCGGCGCTCTCGAGTCGCAGGTGAATCACCTGAAGTCGATTCCGGACTGTCTCCATGCTCGGCCGGCGCTCCGGATCAGGATCGACGCATTCGAGAATGAGATCGCTGAACTCCTGAGTGATGTTCGGCTTGATCTCGATGGGCGGAATCGGCCGGTCGATCTGGTGGTCATCCTTGGCCACGCCAAAGCCCGTGCGGTCGGTCATCGCGGTGGGGATGTGCTGGCCCGTCACGCACCAGTACATCGTGGCGCCGAGGTTATAGACGTCCGTCGACGGCGTGATAGCCCGGCGATGCACCTGCTCGGGCGCGATGTAGTCCATCGTGCCCTGGATGCGCTCTTTGATCGTGCCCACCGCGCACGACTGGCCGAGGTCGATTACCTTGGCCTTGCCCGCTTCGGTCACGATCACGTTGTTGGGCTTCATGTCCGCATGGACAAAGCCGCGGCCGTGCATGTACAGCAGGCCGTCGGCGACCTGAGTGAAGACATCGGCGGCTTCGAGGAACGTGGTGGGGGGCTGCTTGTCCAGCGGAATGCCGTCGACCAGTTCGAGCAGCAGGAACATCTCCGTCACGCGAAGGACGCGGCGGTTCTTGATGAGTCGCTCGACATGGCGGATGTGCGGGTGGTTCAGTTGCGTGCCGACAGAGTACTCGATCTCGGTCTGATCGAGGAAGCGCTGGTCTTTTTCAGTCTCTTTGCGGACGTGCTTGAGGGCCCAGATCTGCTTCGAGCGCGGGTCCTGCACGAGGTAGAGGAAGGACGCGGCACCGGTGCCAAGTTCCTTGAGGACGCGAAAACCTGCTATCTCTGTACCGGGCGCCACAGTGTACTCTCGCTGTACCGCTGATTGGTTCACGTCTCAACCCTGCTGGGGGCATTAACGCCGTTCTGCTTTCCCGGTCAAGCATACCGGCACTGTCACTTCGACGCCTATCCCTTGGGATCGGCCCCATCTGGGCACAACTTGATACAAACATGTCGGAGGCGTGAACCCTGTGCCGGGGCGACCGCCTTTCTCACCAGGAAATCGATTATACGGGGATGCGCGGCCCGAATCTCAGCCGTTCAGACGAAGTTGGTCCCGAAATCGCTGTTCGGGGAAGTTTCGTCCCGGGCTGGGTCGCCCGGTCAGGGCAGAGTTGAGCAGGACGTGTTCGATATCGATGTCGAGCTCTTCCTGCAGACCTCGGACGAGATCCACAAGGCGCTGGATCTGCCGCGGGGTGAACTCGGCCGCCTGACCGTTGCCCACCAGGCAGATCGACACGCTGTGCACGTTGTGCCACGCGGCGTTGGGTCCGGCAATGTGTGCTCCCGCGAGCTGCTCGTTCCACCGATAGCCCACGTGCAACTCGCCATCACCCATCCCGTTGCCGTTGCCGATCACAAAGTGGTAACCGAGCCCCTTGAGCCCGCCGGACTGCGCCTCGCGGGCCAGGCTCTCCACCGAGCCGTGCTGGCTGCCCGAGTCGTGGATGATGATCTCAAGCCACTGCTCTTTCTTGACGGGTACCGCCGTGTCAAACACGGTGCCGATCGTCCGAACACCCAGATTGGCGCTCAGCGCGGGGCGGCTCGAACTCAGCCGCGGCGCCGGTGCCGGGTCACTGATCAGCAGCAGACCCCCGACAACCGTCATCGTCGCTACAAACGCACCCCACACCGTCACCGCGCGGCGGTGCGGCTGGGAAGCGAAGTCGAAACGAGTCGTTGGGATCATGGTCACAATCAGTGTACCCCACCATTCCGGTCTGCCAATGAACTATCGTCGACGTTGACGAAAAATCTTTGTGAATTTCCGAAAAACTCCCAAGGTCATGCCGCTTTAGGTGGCTGGGCAAGAGTTCGCAGCGTTGCGGACCGCGGCTCACCAGTCAGGCATCAGTTCTGACGCAGGCGCTGGCGCAGCGCGGGGACCGGCTTGCCGTACAGGTCCGTCTGATGCGGCTCGACAAACGACCCGCGCAGCCGGTCGTACTGGTCGTATTGCGTCCTGTATGTGTTATCGGGAAACAGGGGTTTCGTGCAGCCGCCCAGCGCCGAAGTTATCGCGACACACACAACGACCGAACAGATCGCCGCAGCCTTGCGCTGCCCGCTCCGCTCCGTCTGAGTGCCGTGAGCCATCCGTCCCATGTGAAGAGTATATCGTGGATGGGGCGAGTCGGTCGAGCCGGCTCGCGGGGCTCAGCGCAGCGGCAGCAGGGATCGCGGGCGATACCACTTGAACCAACGGCCGAAGTGTCGTCTCGACCAGCCGCGATTGCGCCGGCGCTGTGCTGCCCTTCGAATGACCCACCCTTCCGGCCACATGACGTCGATCGGCATCCAAAACACGCCAACCCAGAACTGTTGCGCTTCGCAGCACTTGATCTCCCGGCCGCACTCGCTGCAGCGCTCCCTGTGGCGCATGAGGGGATAGATACAGGTCGGACAGACTGCCAGCCGATGCGGCCAGAGTTCGCGGAAAAGCAACTGCCGCTGGCGGCGGCACCGCCACAGGAACACGCCGAACACGCCAAAACCGAGGAGGAGCGAAGTCAGTGCCAGTGTTGGTGTTGATGCAGCCGCCGGGGGTTTCGATGGACCGTACAGAAACCACAGCACGGATGTGCCGAAGAGCGATACGAAGAACGTCAAGTAGCCGAACACGATGCCCGCCATGAGTGACAGTGCACCTGATCGGTAGATCAATGCCAGCCGGCCGGGCCGCATGCGCTCCACTCCCTTCAGTTGCCCCGGCGCATTCTACGTGTCTGAGCCCGTGTCTTGCGTGTCCAAAAGCAACAGCCCCACGCCATCTGACGTGGGGCCGTGGATTCAGCCTTATATGGGATGAGACGTGGAGTCGCTCAGTCTTCCTTCTTCTTCCCCGCTCCGATCATCTCCGCGCGACTCAGCACCGCGTCGATCAGGCCGTACTGCTTGCCTTCTTCAGCGCTGAGCCACTTGTTGCGATCGCAGTCCGCTTCGATCTGCTCGAAACTCTTGCCCGTCGCCTTGGCCAGGCCCTTGTAGAGCATCTCCCGCAGACGCAGCATCTCGCGCGCCTCGATCTCGAGGTCCGTCGCCTGTCCTTCCATCACGCCGCCGATGAGCGGCTGATGGAGCAGGATGCGACTCGACGGCAGGCAGTAGCGCTTGCCCGGCTCGCCGCCGGCCAGCAAGACCGCGCCCATCGATGCCGCCTGCCCGACGCAGTAGGTCGCCACGTCGCAGGGGATGTAGTTCATCGTGTCGAGAATGCCCAGACCCGCCGTGACGCTGCCGCCCGGCGAGTTGATGTAGAACTGGATGTCCGACTTGGGGTCGTCATTGGCCAGGAAGAGCAACTGCGCGACGATGAGGTTCGCCTCGTCGTCATCGACGCCTCCGCCGAGGAAGATGATGCGATCCTTGAGCAGACGCGAATAGATGTCGTAAGCGCGCTCGCCGCGGCCGGATTGTTCGACGACGATCGGAATGAGATTCGGCATGATGAAATCCTTGATTGAGCGCGACGCACGATCAGGCTTGGGCCGCGCAGATGATGCTGTAATTGTCCGCGAAGGACCGGTGTCGATCGATCAAACCCTACGAATTCGACGCGGCCTTCTTGATCTTCTCTTTGGCGGCCGGATCGACGGCAAGCACCTCATCGACCAGCCCGTAGCTCTTCGCTTCGTCGGCGGTGAAGTACTTGTCCCGCTCCGAGTCGGCCAGCACCGTCTCGACCGTCTGGCCCGTGTGCTTGGCGAGGATCTCCGCCAGCGCTCGCTTGCTCTTGATGATCTGCTCGGCCTGGATCTTGATGTCCTCGGCCTGGCCTCCCACGCCGCCCAGCGGCTGGTGGATCATCACCTTGGCGTGCGGCAGCATGAACCGCTTGCCCTTCGTCCCCGCCGTGAGAATCAGCGATCCGCCCGAATACGCCCGGCCGATGCAGTACGTCGCCACGTCGGCCGAGAGGAACTGCATGGTGTCGTAAATCGCCAGCGTGTCGTCCACGGTGCCGCCGTGGCTGTTGACGTAGAGGTTGATGTCCTGGCCCTTTTTCTGGTTATCCAGGTAGAGCATCTGCATCATCACCCGCGCCGCGCTGCCGTAGTTGATCTCGCCGATGAGAAACACGACGCGGTTCTCGAGCAGCAGTTCGTCGATCGTCATCTCGCGCGTGCGCTGGTAGTTGACCGAATTGGTCAGATGAGGCAACGCCTGCATCGCCGCCGCGGCGACCTGCGGGTCGCTCGAAGCCGGGTGTGCGGGATCAAAAGAACCAGAAAACGGATTGAACGTCATCTCAGGCCATCCTCCCCGAGGTGGGTGTGTCAGTCTCGCTGCGCCGACAAAGGTATCGGACGCAGGAACAGATGATACGGCGCCCGTGGATTGTCGGCCAAAAACCAAGGGGTGCATGAGGGACGACACCGCAGAACGCGGTCAGGACCTGGTTATTGAGTCAGCCCGATTCGACCGCTTCGTTTGCGGATGCCTCTCACGTTTCCAATTGCATCGGGAGGGGACGGCTTCGGACCTGCCGATTGCGAACAGTGACAAAGTGGTTGGTGGCGATTGGTTCGACGCGTGGCCAGACACGCTTGAACGTATCCCAGAGTTCCTCGCCGGTTCCACCGAGTCGCAGAAACACCACGCCAGGATGCGGTCGACGATCTGATTGGAGAATGCGGCCGATGTCACGATCGAATGTCAGCAGGATTCGACCTTCTTCGCGACTTCGGGCAATGATCGCTTCGTCAGCATCGCCGGGGGTCGTCGTCGCTGTTTCGATCACGTCGTGCCCCTGTGATCGAAGCCACGCCACGATCGGCCGATCAACGTTTTCGTCAGCGAGAATTCGCATGCTCAAGCCGCGGAAAGCGGGATGTCGAGCACGTCATCCGTCGCGAGCGCTGCGGCCGCGCAGGCCAGGCAGGCTCGAATCTGCGTCTCGTTGATATGCGGATAGGCCTCGAGTAATTGTTCGACGGTCCAACCTTCTCCGAGTCGGCCCACGATCAACTCGACGCTGATGCGCGTCCCCCGGATCTTGGGTTTGCCACCCAGCACATCAGGATTTCGATCGATATGGTCGCGCCAGTTCATTGCCTGCTCCGATCGCCACAGCCTCTCCGAAAGGATATCGGCTGTCCCCCGCGTAGGCATTCCGGCAACCGGCCAAAAACCAAGGGGTGCATGAGGTGGGGCGTCAGTTTGAGGCAATCGCCGTGGCGGGTGCGTCCGGCGATTGTCGCGCGCGCCGCCCCGCATCAAGCGGCGGCAGGTCGAGGTCATACACGAGCAGCGCCGCCGCAACACCATCTCGATCGGTCCTGCGGCACTCCAGCACCGCGCCGCGCAACTCCAATTCAGCATCCGACCACGAACTCGCGCTGCACTCGGCCGGCCACGAAACCAGCCGATGATGATCCGCGACCTCCAGCGAACCGTCTTCACCAACTTCAACGTACCGCGCCAGCAGCAGGCACTCGCCGCTCTCCAGCGTGTGGCTGGCGACAAGCCGCCACGCGCGCGGCCCGGCGGCATCGATAGCCACCAGTTCGTCGAGGCCGTCGAACGGCACGATCACATGCACCGGAGACTGCGGATCATCCAGCGGCCAGTAGACGAGCAGGTTGCGCGCGCCCGGAGCAGTGGGGACGGGAAGTTCCGCCTGCCAGTCGATCGCGATCGCCGCCGAACCGTCAGATGTGAACCGCGCTCGCCAGCAATCACCCGTGCGATCCAGCGCCTCTGCCCATTGCCCGCTCTTCAGATCGAGCAGACGCAGTGGCGCTTCACCGCGACTCATGGCGCCGTAGTCCTGGACGATCGCCAGATCGAGCCTCGGGTCGACCTTCACATAGGGCCCCGACGGACCAAAGCACCCGCCGCCGCTGGCGGGTATGGCTTTCAGCCGAGTGACCTTCGACGTCGCCAGATCGAGCGAGCACACACTTTGAATGCCGGACTCCAGCTCGTAGTAGTACAGCCGTCGGGCGTCAGCCGAGAATCCGATCAGTTCAGGTCGCGTCGACTCTGCCGCACGGTAGACAACCTTCGGCCAAGGCTGACTCTCGGTGTCCAGCACGATGACCCGCTCGCCATCCGAAACCATCGCCAGTCGTCCGCCCCTGCCCGGCGCCGCCATGGCGCCGCTCAGATCCCACTGCGCGGTGTGCAGCGTTCGCGACACCTTGCCCGTTTCCACGTCGAACTCGACAATGGATTCGGGCCAGCGGATGTAGTTCCCGCTCCACTCCGGAAAATGGTCGCGCAACTTCTCAGCCAGCGCCGGCGAATACCATCGCGCGTGTTCGGCGACCCATTCGGATTCGCGCGGCAGGGCGCGCTGAAAGAGAGGGTAAGCCCCGACCACGAGCACGAAGATGAGAACCGTCAGCGCCACATGCACACGCGCCGGGCCGCCGTAGCGCAGCGCTCGCGCCGTGAGCGCGATGCCGCATTCCGGACAGCGCGGCGTCATGTCGTGAATGAGGTAGCCGCAAACCGCGCAGCAGGGAACGCCTCGCGGCAGTCGCCGCAGCCGGCTCGTCCGCCGCACGAGCAAGGCGCCGATGATGATCAGTATGAGCACCGCCGCTTCGGGCCAGAACGAAAACGCCGCCGCCCAGACATCCAGGCCTTCGTCGCCGGCAATGAGCAGGGCGCGATGACCGTCGGGCGAAACAGACACGACTTCCCGAATCTCCGCCGACTCAACTTCGTCGTGCCGCACGATGGCCGACTGCACCAGCGTCGCCGGCTGCGCGTCGACCGGGACGGCGACGGGATTGCTGCGGTACTGAGCCGCAGCCGGGTCGGACGCCATCATCGCAACGACCACCAACACAGCCGGCACGCACCTGAATGATCGCCCCATGTGAAACCCCTTATCACCGAGCGCCGCAGCGCGATTCGCTCTACGTACCTATGACGGGCGGGGGGGTCGACTGTTTCAGATTCAGCTGGTCTTCCCAGCTATTTGTCCTTAAGGCGCTCCAGATGCACCCTCATCGGCAGGGCATTGGTGTCATAGACGGAAACGTCCCAGCCGGTCTCGGTCTCGTCGATGACCACGCCGCAGGGCACATCGCCCCAGACGAGATGGTCGGGCAAACCGGCGCGCAGATCGGTGATGAATTTCTCGGAAGCGGAGGCCGACGATGCATCGAATTGCATGTCCCACAGCTTCAATTGCATCCGCGTTAGTGCGTCGCGACGATCGAACAAATGCTCATCGACGACTGTTCTGGCCGACGGAGCAAAGGCAACGAACCCGGGCGTGGCGAGGATGGCGATTGCCAGTCCCGGCCACAGCACTCTCTTGCGCGTTTGCCTCAGTGGCCAGCGCGATGGCAGCGCCGCCAGCGACGCGATGAAAAGCGTCAGCGCCGCCAGGTACATGGAAACCATCGCACCGTGTTTCGTCGCTGCAGACTCCGAGTAGACGGTTCGCCGATAGGGCTGTGGCGTGCCCCATATGAAGTGCACGTCATCACTCGTCATTTGTGCGGGAGTGAGTGAGCCGCGTAGATGGGTCAGCGTCGCGCCGTCCCACATCAGCGAAGTGATTCCCGGGTGACCAATTTGAAGACGCGATGATCCGCCGCTGAAGATGGGCGGTTCGTCCGCAGGTGTATGCGGATCCTTGGGATCGAGTTGGAGTGCCTCGCATCGCCACAGATCGAGATCGCGCGAGTCCGCCATCAGATCTCCCACCACGAATAGATCGAGCGCCAGGGGCTCGGTCGCGCTCGCGCCGGTGAGCCTCATTGGATACACCACCTCATCTGCCGGGAAAGTGACCTTCAACGGATGCGGCGACAGCTCGCCGTCGGCTGACCAGCGAATCCTCGCGGCGGCAAAACACCAGCCCTCTGCGACGTAGGCATCGATCGCGCTTCCCGCCTTGGCGCTGCACGTGAAATTGTTTGCATCCAGCCAGATACGCACGTCTTCGCCGGATTCAGCGGCGATCACCGTCACGTCGTATGAGCCGACGTCTGCCCGCATGAGCATCGTCACGCCGTGTTCAAGGGTCGAACCTTCCGCGGCCGCTTGTTGCCGCGCCCGACCGAGGCTGGGAAGGAGTACCGCTGCTGCCAGCACGAGCATCACCGGAAGCGCTGCAACGTATCCAGCCACCTTCACTGTGGCAGAACGCCGGCCGTGCAACACGCAACTGACGGCGAACATGAATGCGAGCGCCAACAGCGTGAAGATCGCAAACGCCAGCGAGTCGGTCAACTCTCTCGCCTCGATCACTCGCGGCTGCACCAGTTGCTCGAGCGTCACCAGTGTTCCCGGCGTCGCAGTCTCGATCGACGTAGGCGGCGCAGGAAGCGGCAACACCCAGCCGACTTCATCGCCGTCGGCGTTCACCGTCGACTGCACAACCATCGTCTCCACGCCATTGCGATAGGAGATGAGCGCCGTTTGATGGGGGATCGACGGATCACGAGCGGCGAGTTTGGAGGGGAAATACATGCCATCGCCGCGCGCCGTGGTTGTGCAGGCAACCAGCATCACAACGACCAACCACACAATCCCTCGAACCTGCGGCATCGCGATCCTCCAACACGAGGAACCCTATCGCCACCCGCAGGCGTATTCGTGCCGTTTGATTAGCTGGTTGCGAAGAATCGGTGCACCGGGCGAACTGATCAGACCCAAATCACCCGATGCGCCGCTGCCTGCAGCGCGAGCCGCTTCGCCTCACCTCAACCCCAGATCCAGCAGCAACTGCCCCGGAAAATCGCCCGGCGGCAGTGTGTCGTCGAGATCGTCGGGGACGTTCAGTTCTTCCTGGATCGACGGGCCGATCGGGATGCCCATGGGCGTGATGAACACCATCTGGGCGTGCTTGCGCTGCGGCTGGTCGTCGCGCTGGTCGCGGCCGGTTGCTCCGCCGGGTCCGGCCGTCTCGTGACGCGCGAATGGTCGTCGATCTTCTCCGGCTCTCTCATCCCTGCTCATCGATCCCTCCGCGCGCCTTGTGCCTCTCCAGGTCCGGCCGTCCATTCGTCGCCAACCCGTCATCGGTCGTTGTGGTTCGATCCGTCGCATTTCTGTCCGTCCTTCCGTGGATGGTGAGTTATCGGTGGTGGGGGACTCGCGCCGCGAGTTCAAGTCTTCCTTCACGCCGCCACAGCCGCCCGCGCCGCGAGGCACTGCCAGCGCGACACGTTCAACACGTCCTCCAGTTCTTCAACGCGCAAAGCCGCATCAAACTCCGCGCGGCCGGCCAGTTGCCACAGCGCAATCGCCGAGTCGATCTCGCAGCCTCCCAGCAGGCCGTCATCATCCTGGCTCATCGCCAGCGCATGCAGTGCATGGTCGATCGCAAAGTCGAGTCGTTGAGCCATCGATTCGCTGCCGGGCATGTGCCGCAGGTCGAGCAGGGCTCGCGTGACGACCGCCGTGGCGGCGACCGAGCCGAACGATCCATCGTCACACTGGGCGTGCAGGAGATCATCACACAGCGCCTGCGCCAGCGGGCACACGGCATACGACAACTCGCACACGCGCTGCAACGCGAAGCCCGCCGAGACGACGTGCAGCGTGTCCGCGTTCGTCAGTCGCAGCCGGATGGGCAGATCGACGGGCCGACCATTGCTGAGCACATCATCGAGCAGCCGATGCCAGCCTTGGGCCAGTGCGGTGCGTTCGATTCGAGAGAGGGTAATCATGCTGGACACTCCTGCCGAACAGTAGTTGGTGTCTGTTCGGTATCTAATCATGACCGATTTTCGGCATGCGTCCAGCGGATTTCTGAATTTTGTTTGGTAAATTGTCGGTCCGGCCCAAAATCACCGCAGACCGCAAAAAAACGGAGTGCCTTCCCCGTTGCAATCAGGGGATGGCCGGTGGAAATGTGGATAAGTGGGTGGCGATACGGCTCGATCAGGAGCCGGCGGCGCGGCCGATCTTGCCCACCACGGCCGGATCGTCCTCGGCCTTGATCTGGTCGGCGACCTCGCGGCGGTGCACCTGCACCTCGCGCGGAAACTCAAAAGCGATCCGCACGCGGTCGCCCTTGATGCCGGCAATTCGCACAATTCCCTGCGGATTACGAGGATCGCCAATGACGACCTCTTCGCCCTCGCGTCGAGTGATGACCAGCATAGTTCGGGACCTCCTGCCCCTTTGCACCGTTGACGTGGCCCGCGAGCATGTTCCCACCAGCCCGCAAGCCCATCGCACCTTTGCCAAAGCATACCGACGAACGGGCCCACGCCAAGTGAATTCGCGTCTTTGACCCCGATTTTGTTCGGGTTCTTGCAGCGCAAAACCTGCGGACCCGCGCCCCGCCGCTCACGCATGAAAAAACCTCGCCCCCATTCGAGGGCGAGGCGCTTGATCTCACTGGAGATCGATCAATCGAACTTGCAGAGCCGCGTTACGGGATTTGACCCACGTTGCTGGCTTCGCACGGGTTGCTGATCGTGACGAGCTGGATGAATCCTCCGCAGGCGCCGGTGCCGGCTCTGCCGTTGACATTGCCCGTGCCGTTGCCGCCGGTTCCGATGGTGCTGACGATGCGAATGCCCTGGGCACTCAGACCCAGTTGCGTTCCCTGGCACGGGCCGCTGGGAACGATCAGGCTGCCCCGGCTGGCGGCGAAGACGATCGCCTGCTGCCGGTTGGGCTGCGCGCCGGCCCATGCGACGTTCAGGGTACCCGGGCACTCGCCGGTGACCGAGCAGCGATACCCGCCGGCTTCGTAGGTGAGTGATCCCACCAGGCCGCGCGACGAGAAGAAACTGCCGCCGCTCGTGAACGGAGCCGAGCGCGAATCCCCGGTGGTCAACTTCAGGTTGGCATCCTCGAACACCTGCAGCGGCGGTGAACCCGTGCCGAAATAGCGCGGACCATTGGTGGAGAAGAGCACGGCAACGCCAACGGTTTCGCCCGGGCCGACGGCGATGTCAGGAATGTCGATCAGGTCCGAGATGCCGCTGTTCTCCGGGCCCTGCGTGGCCGGCGCCGTACCCAGCGACGTCCACCCGTCCATCGACTGGCCGGGTCCCGGGTTGCCCAGCCCACTGCCGGATCGGACGAAGATCTCGACGGAGAATGAGGAGAAGGCGGTGCCGTTGTTCGCCGTGGTCATGTGGGTGACAGCCAGCCCCGGCCCGTTGGAAGTGAGGTCAAAGTAGAGCCCCCATCCCGACGATCCGCCGTTGTTGGCGGTGGGGTTGGCGTCCAGGACATCGCCTGAGGCGCCGGTCGCCGCCACGCACAATCCCAGTGCCGCAGCCAGTCCAAGTGTCTTTCTCATCACGTTTCTTCCTTTCCTTGCGTTTTTCGAAGCCCACGACGGTCCGGAACGCTTCCGGAGTTCCGCCACACGCTCTGAAGGCGATCCGCGCTGAGACCGCTTGCACACCTGGGGTCACCACCGCCCACCCGCCTTCAGACCACGTTCTCAATATACCGGAACTCACGGCACTCGCAACGGAAAACCCCGAGGAATCGACAGGTTTCTTTTCGCGGGGGGCGCTTGTTTGAGGCATCTTTTCCCGCGTGCTGTTGGATTGTTCTTTCTCCCGAGAGAAAAAAACCTCGCCCCCATTCGGGGGCGAGGCCAGGATCTCAGTTGAGATCGATCAGATCGAGACAGATCCGATTACGGAACCTGCTTGACGTTGCTCGTCGCGCAGGGAGAGCCAGCGACCGTCACGAGCTGGACGTAACCGCGGCAGGCGCCGCTGTTGACCGTCGCGTTCACGCCGCCGGAACCGCTGCCGGTGCCGATGGTCGTGTACAGCTGGAGTTGGTTCGTTCCGAGGCCGAGCTGAGTACCCGCGCACGGGCCGCCCGGGATCACGAAGGAACCGGTGTTGCGGGCGAAGACGACCGCCTGCTGCTTGTTGGGCTGAGCGCCGCTCCAGGTCAGACGGATCTGGCCGGGGCAGGTGCCGGTGATGTTGAGCGTGTAGCCGCCGCCACCGGAGGTGTAACGAAGCTTGAAGGGATAGTCCCACTTCGTCACGAGATCGGTGTTGACGTTTTCAGCCCACGCGCCACCAACGGTGAAGAAGATGGAGTTCTCGGTGCCGTCACGAGGCACCTTGTGGTTGGCCCAGGGGCCGCTGAAGCCCGGGTTGCCGGTGCTGCCGACTTCGATCCAGTACTGACCGGTGGGAAGTGCGCCGACCCAGCTCATGTCGATCTTGTTTTCCTTGACCGCCCGGGCGCAGTTCGTGATGTCGGCTGCGGTGGTCCGGTAGATGTTGGAGAACGTGGATGACGTGAGACGATTGGTCGTCATGTCGCCGCCGAGCAGCGTGGCGGTGCCGGCGATCATGTCGGCCTGCGAACCGCGCCAGATCTGGATGTAGACATTGACGATCGGGTCATTCGTGGGCGCGTTGGTCTGGTAGAGGTACCAGGTCAGTTCAACGGGAGTCCACACCTGGCCGTTGGGAACGTTGAAGTCGTCGGCCTGGTGGAAAGAGGTCACGATCGTGTTGTTGCCGTAGATCGAGCTCGGCGCTTCGATCGCGCTGTACATTCCGCCGCCGCACCCGCCGGGCAGCTCTCCCATGCCTCCATTGTCGTACGTTTGTCCAAACGCGGGGGCCGCGGCCAGCACGAGTGCGGCTCCGATCAGTCTCTGCTTCTTCATCGTCATTCTCCTTTTTCTGCCAGGCGACTTGCCGGATCAGGCACGAACACCGTGACTGAGGATTGATCCGGATCGAGGCAACGGCAGACCTTGGTCTTTCGACGAAGGCGCCAAGAGAACGACAGGGGGATGTCTAAACCGAAACCACACCAGGCGCGAAGCAAAGCCTCCGCGGTTCATCGATTCTGAATCAGAATGCGACGCAGAAAATCGTGGCTCAGAAGACCAGCAAAGACCCCCTTCGATGGCGGCGCAGCGAGCGTGAGTTCGCTACGTCCATGCGCCTTATATTACTGGATGCAGCGTAACTTGCAAGTTGTTTTTGGCTTTATTTCCGGTTTTCTGGAATTTCTGTTGAAATGATTCCGGATCGTGGTCACAAAACGTCGGTCGAGGCGCTCTGTGCGAGTGGTCCGCTCGGGTTTCAGCCGACCTGCGGACTCCCGGGGCGCGGGTCAGAAAGCGCGTGATCGCGTCTCTCGTCCCGCTCAATTCTGCGCGGCACGCCGCCGCTGGAGTTCCGCGTCAATGAACCCCTGCAGGTCGCCGTCGAGCACCCGCTGCGGGTTCATCACCTCGTAGCCCGTGCGATGGTCCTTCACCCGGTTGTCGTAGATCACGTACGAGCGGATCTGCGTGCCCCAGCCGCGGTCGACCTTGCCGCCCGATGCGGCCGCCAGTTCCTGCTCCCGCTTCTCGTCGGCGATCTGCTGGAGCTTGGCCGTGAGCTGCTCCATCGCCTGGCGCCGGTTCTGCGGCTGCTCGCGGTACGACGACGCCACGACCATGATCCCGGTCGGCTTATGGACAATCCGCACCGCTGACGCCACCTTGTTGACGTTCTGCCCGCCCGGGCCGCTCGACCGGGCAAAGGTGGTGATCTCCAGTTCATTGTCGGGGATGTGCAGATCGACTTCCTCGATCTCGGGTGTCACATCCACGGTGGCGAAACTCGTCTGCCGCTTACCCTGGGCGTTGAAGGGCGAGACCCGCGCCAGCCGGTGGGCTCCCCGCTCGCACTTGAGATAGCCGAAGGCGAACGGGCCCTTGACGTGGAACGTGACCGAGTCAATGCCGACTTCCGTGCCGTAGCTCTTCTCGAGTTCTTCCACCTTCCAGCCCATCTGCTCAAAGTAGTAGATGTACATACGCATGAGCATTTCGGACCAGTCGTTGGCCTCCGTGCCTCCGTCGCCGGCGTGGATCGTGAAAAAGCAGTTGCGGTGGTCGTGCGGCCCCGACAGGAGCGACTGCAACTCGACCTTGTCCATCCGCTGCTGGAGGCTGAACAGCGACTCGTCCGCCTCCGCGAGCAGTTCCTTGTCCTCGGCTTCGCGGGCCAGCTCATAGGTGACACGGGCTTCGTCGAAGTCGTGCTGGACCCGGAGCATCGGGTCAATCTGGGCTTTGAGAACCTTGAGTTCGGCTACGGTTTTCTGCGCCGCCGTCTGGCTGGACCAGAAGTCCCCGCCGCCCATGATGGCTTCGAGTTCACCGATGCGCTTGAGTTTGGAGTCGACGTCAAAGAGAGTCGCGGATCGTTAAAATCCGCGCCTCGAGGTCGTCGATGATGGATTGGTGCGAGTCAAAATGCATGCCCCATCATAGGCGGTGCCGGGCAACGGCAGAGATCGCGGCATCGGAGAATCCAGTCCCGCCGACCTACGGTCGCGGCTTGTACGCAGCCTCGCCGCTGGCGGTGACGCGGATCGCGTCAGGCGAGTCGGCAGAGGAGGCGCCGGTCGAGACGCGGCAGTCGATCACGTACAGCAGCCGGTCCGGAGCGCCGCGCATCCGCGCCATCCATTCGACTGCGGTCAGGCCGTAATCCGGGTTGACCATGAGGGTGAAGTTTTCCGTGCGGCCTGCCTCGATGGTGATCCGCCCAGCCTGTCCCCAGCGGCCGGACCATTGCCACGCATTGTCCGCGCTCACCGGGTCGCCGGTGCGGCCTTTCGAGTCGACCCATTTCCATTCATTGCCCGTCGGGTCAAACAAACGCAGCGACTTCGAAACCGCGGCGCCGAACGCTGAGACATCAATCGAGATGTCCTCGCGCGTCAGGTTGTCGAGGCTCACCAGAATCAGCCCCGATGTCGACAGGTCGATTTCGTTGATGTGGATCGCCAGCGGGCAGTCGGCGATGGTGGGGACTTCGGGAATCGGTGTGGGGATGAACGCCCGCACGACCAGCACCACCGCGATCGCCATCAGAATCACGATGCCGACACTGAGCAGCAGCCACTTCTTCACGGATTCCTCCTTTCCGCCAACCAGACGCAACAGGTCGGCCCCGGCAGGAGCGAGGTCCAACGAGCACAGTCTACAAGACAGGACGCAGGCATGGCGTCGAGGGGCGCAACAAATGGCCGGCAGGTCGTGCGGTTCTCAACTCAACGCGCCGACGAACGCGCCCATCCGCTTCATGCCTTCTTCGATCTGCTGCGTCGAGCACGCGAAACTCAGCCGGATGTGATTCGGCCCGCAGCCGCCGAACTCGTCGCCGGGCACGACCGCAACATGGGCTTCGTTGATCAATGCCGTCGCGACGTCGAGGCTCGTCCGCAGTGTCGTTCCCGCAGTCGTTGTCCGGCCGAACCACGCTGAAATATCCGGGAAGAGGTAGAACGCGCCCGTCGGCTTCGGGCAGCGCACGCCGGGCCAGCTGCTCACGTGCTGATGCATGAGCGCCGCCCGTCGCCGGTAATGCTCTTTCATCTCGGCGACATCCGTCTCCCCGTTTTCCAGCGCTTCGACGATCGCCGGAAAGCAGAACGCGGCGATGCACGTGATCATCTGTCCCTGCAGTTTGGTCATCGCCTTCACCAGGTCGACCGGGCCCGCCGCGTAGCCGATGCGCCACCCCGTCATGGCGTACGCCTTGCTCAACCCGTTGAGCGTCACGGACCACTTCGGATCGAGAAACTGCCCGATCGTGGCGAAGGCCGGCTCGGCGTAGACGATCTTCTCGTAGATGTCGTCCCCGGCGACGACGACCTGTCCGCCCGCCGCGTTGTGCTCGGTAATCACCGCCGCCAGCGCCTTGAGTTCCTCAGGCGAGTACATCGTGCCGCACGGATTGCTCGGCGAGTTGATGAGCAGCAGACGCGTGCGCGGCGTGAGCGCGGCCTTGAGCTGGGCCGGCGTCATCTTGAAGTCGTCCTCGACGCCCGTGCGAACTTCGACCACCGTCGCTCCGGCCATCTCAGCAATCGGCCGGTAACTGACCCAGGCGGGCGTGGGCAGGATCATCTCCAGACCGCACGCGGGGTCAAAGAGCGCATGGGTAAGCAGGTAAAACGAGTGCTTTCCCCCCGCCGAGATAATGACGTTCTCAGCCGTCATATGCCCGAGGTGGTTGTCGCGGATGAGTTTGCGCGCCACCGCCGCTCGGGCCGCCGGCTCGCCGGGCACGGGCGAATAGTGCGTCAAACCCTGGTCCAGAGCGTGTTTGGCTGTGTCGCGGATGTGAGCAGGGGTGGTGAAATCCGGCTCGCCGGCCCCGAAGCCGATCACGTCGATGCCGCGCTGGGTCATCTCCTTGGCCAGGGCGCTGACGGCCAGGGTGCTCGAGGGCTTGAGCCGGTTGACTCGCGCGGAAAGTTGCATGGCCTGAGCGTATGCCGGGGTCGAATGCGGCACAAGGGGGAACATCATCCCGGAGGGCGGATATCCGGCAGAGTCCCGTATTGACGCTTTGCCGCTGCGCCGTTACGTTTGTTCTCTCGCCTACTGTTGTCTTCAGGCCCGGCGCGCCGAGGCGAGCGCGGTGTTTTCACGCCGGCCGTTCACAAGGTTTCTGCACTCGATCGGAGGTTGGGATATGGCCATTCGCGTCGGCATCAACGGGTTCGGTCGCATCGGTCGGCTCATGTTCCGGGCCGGGTTGCGACATGGCGGCATCGAGTTCGTCGCGATTAACGACCTCGTCCCCTCCGACAGCCTCTCATACCTGCTGCGTCACGATACCGTGCACGGCCGCTTCGACGGCACCGTCCACGCCGGCGAAGGCCAGTTCACCGTCAACGGCAAAGTGACCAAGTGCTTCGCCGAGCGCGATCCGGCCAACCTGCCATGGGCCAGCGTGAACTGCGATTACGTCGTAGAGAGTACCGGGCTCTTCACCGACGCCGAGGGGGCCGGCAAGCATCTTGCCGGCGGCGCCAAGCGCGTCATCATCTCCGCACCGACCAAGTCAACCGACAAGGTCAAAACGCTTGCGTACAAGGTCAATCACGAGACCTACGACGCCGCCAAGGACAAGATCATCTCCAACGCATCGTGCACGACCAACTGTCTTGCACCGGTGGCCAAGGTGATCGAAGATGTCTTCGGCCTCGAAGAAGGCCTGATGACCACGATCCACGCGGTCACCGCGACCCAGCCCACCCAGGATGGACCGAGCAAGAAGGACTGGCGCGGCGGACGCAACGCCTACATGAACATCATCCCCGCCAGCACCGGCGCCGCCAAGGCCGTCACGCTCTGCATCCCGTCGCTCAAGGGCAAACTGACGGGCATGAGTTTCCGCGTGCCCACCGCTGACGTCTCCGCCGTCGATCTCACCTTCCGCACGAGCAAGTCCACTTCGCTGGCCGCAATCAACGCCGCGATGAAGGAAGCCGCCGAGGGCTCGATGAAGGGCGTGCTCGGCTACACCGAAGAAGAAGTCGTCTCGAGCGATTTCATCGGCGACCCGCGCTCCTCCATCTTCGACGCCGGCGCCGGCATCGAACTCAACGACCGCTTCTTCAAGATCGTCTCCTGGTACGACAACGAAGTCGGCTACTGCAACCGCCTCATCGACATGATCAAGTACATGGCGGCCAAGGACGGCATCAAGTAAGCGCCGATGGTCTTCGATTGACACGACAGCGAAAACGTCCGAAGCCCATGTTCATTGAACATGGGCTTCGTGCTTGATATGCCTCAATCAATCTCGCCCGACTCAGCCGCCGGCGCTCTCATCGAGCATGCTGCGCTTGCTCTCGACGTTCTTGTACTCTTCCGCCTCGGGCAGCGGATCCTTCTTGGCGGTGATCTCCGGCCAGTCCGGCGTCAGCCGCGCGTTGATCTCCACGTACTCCGCCCACTTCTCGGGCAGGTCTTCTTCCGGGAAGATCGCCTGCGTCGGACACTCAGGCACGCACAGGCCGCAGTCGATGCACACATCCGGATCGATCACGAGGAAGTTCGCCCCTTCGTGGAAGCAGTCAACGGGGCAGACGTCGACGCAGTCGGTGTACTTGCACTTGATGCAGGGCTCGGCGACGATATGAGTCATGGGATGCTCTCTCCGCGGTTCATGGGCTCTGGGAGTGGCCTCGGACAGACTGAGCCGCGGCCGGTTCGTTCAGGGTCGCGCCATTGTAAACGCCTGTGCGGCGCTGGCAACGTCGATTCGGGCAATTCAGCAAAGCCCCTTGGCGGCCTCACCGAATCTCAAAAACGCCTTCCAGTTCCACGGGCACATTCAGCGGCAGACTGCTGCACCCCACCGCCGACCGGGCATGCCGCCCGATTGCCTCGCCGAACACCGCCACCATCAGCTCGCTCGCCCCGTTGGCCACCTGGGGCTGCCCGCCAAACTCCGGGCTCGACGCGACAAAGACCCC
The DNA here is from genome assembly GCA_040255465.1 of Planctomycetaceae bacterium. GTDB lineage: Bacteria > Planctomycetota > Phycisphaerae > Phycisphaerales > UBA5793 > UBA5793. Next base: position 629,740 of record JBDZVA010000003.1, on the reverse strand, counting down.
CAGCCGAACAACCCGGGTCACCCGGTCCAGATCCTCATCCGTCGCCGCGTGCAGCACCGCCAGCATGTTCAGCGCACACAGCCTCGCCGCCGCCTGCGCCTTGTCCGGCGGCACCTCGGTTGGCACGACACCCACGCACAGCGCCTTGCCGTTCACGAGGGGCACCTGCCCGCTGGTGTACACCAGATTCCCCGTGCGAACCCACGGGATGTACGCCGCCACGGGCTTGGGCGCCGGCGGCAGTTCAAGGCCGAGTTCAGCCAGACGTTTGTAGACAGACATGCGGTCCTCCATTGCAGGGCCGAAAGTGGGTGTCAAGTCGCGCGACACGATAGCGCGCCAAGCCGCGCTGCCGCCACATCGGAATCAAACAGGGCCAAGTTCGCATCGCGCTAGAATCACTGCTCATGCGCATTCTCCTCACCAACGACGACGGCCTTCGCGCCCCGGGTATCGAAGCCCTCCACAGCGAACTGCTCAACCTCGGCGAAGTCTTCACCGTCGCCCCGCTCGAAGTGCAGTCCGCCACCAGCCACAGCGTGACCTTTAACGTCCCGCTCATGGCCCGCCAGATGCGCATCAACGAACGCATGACCGGCTTCGCCATCGACGGCCGGCCCGCCGACTGCGTCAAACTCGCCATCGAAAACGTCTGGCCCGAACATCATCCGGAGCATCCGCGCCCCGACCTCGTCGTCTCGGGCATGAACATGGGCTGCAACGTCGGCATCCACGTGATCTACTCGGGAACAGTGGGGGCCGCGATCGAAGCCGCATTCCTCGGCCTGCCCTCAATCGCCGTGAGCCTCTATGTCGAGAGCGAACTCAACCGCCGCGCGTTTGAAAAGGTCCGCTGGGATGTCGCCGCCCGCCACGCGCGCGAGGCAATACAGCGCTGCCTCGAGCACGGCCCGCTCCAGCCCGGTTCAGTGCTCAACATCAACATCCCCTCGACCACCAGCGATGGCCAGTTGCCGCCGATCAAGATCGTCCCGATGAACCTCGCCGGCATGACCGACCGCTACGAACGCCGCGTCAGTCCCAATGGTCAGATCTACTACTGGTGCGTCGGCGACGGCATGGCCTTCCAGCACACCACCACCGGCAGCGACGTGCAAGCCATGCTCGCCGGCAACATCACCATCACCCCGCTTCACTTCGATCTCACCGACCACGCGCGCCTCCGCGAGTGGCAGCAGCGCCTGGGGCGTGTTTAGCCGCGATGCGCAGGCTCTGCGAAGCGTCGCGAATCACCGCCACCGCGCCCGCAAAAGAAAAACCACCCACTCCACGCCAAGCACGCCCAGCGCCAGCGCCACCAGCCACGGCCACAATTCGCGCGGCGTCGATCGATCCACCGTCTGCGCCGCCGCCGCTTCGTGCCCGATCCGCACCGATTCAACCGGCAGCAGATTCGACTCCACCTCGCTGAGCAGGTTCGCAATGATCGGCACGTTCTCCGCCGGCAGCCCCTCTGCGTCATACACCCCCACGCGATCCAGCGGCCCGATGGTCACCGACCCATCTTCCCGCACCGGCATCGTCCGCTCATCCGGCCCCGTCAGTGTCACACTCGTCGCGCCCGGCGATGCGCGCAGCGTCATCGTCTGGCCGGTCTGGATCATCTGCCCGGCATCCGCGCTGCCGCGCTGCGTGAGATAGTCCACCGCGTTCTGCATGAAGATGGCAAAGCTCACGTGCAGCGGCCAGTTGCTCTGTCGCAGATCAAAGCTCACCAAGATGTGCCGCCGCCCCCGGCGCGGCTCGACCACGCCGATGATCGGCCCGCCCTCGGCGATCGCCAGCGCCTCGCTGTCATTATCCGGCAGCGACAGCCGCCGCTCGTCAGCGACCGCAATCGTGTCCAGACCCACGCTCGCCATGATCGGATTCTGCCGACTCCAGCTCAGGATCCGCCGGCTCGGATTTGGAACATCCGATGGCGTCAGACTCAGGCCCGGCACCGGTGGCCGCGCGCCAAATGACAGCGTCGGCGCATCAGGCACCGCGCTCGGCGACACTCGATCAAAGATGATAGCACTGAACGCCTGCCCATCGCTCGACTGCAGCGCCTCACCACTCTTGAGCAGCGTCTCGAACCGGTCCGCCGGCCACGTCTCCACCTCATACAGCGGCAACTCATTCACCACGCTCATCAGGTACTCGTCCGCAGCACTCTCGCCGCTCGGATACACCACCAGCAGCGTCGCCTTGCGCGGCGGCGAGAGCAACAGTCCCACCGTGTTGTCCGTCGCCAGCGCATCACCCCGTGCGATCGTCACCCGCAGCACGCCGCCAGCCAGGTTCACAAACCGCAATCGCGCCAGTCCTTCACTCGGCTGTCCCGCCTCGCGCGCCTCCAATGACACCGCCTGCGATTCGAGCACGTTTCCGTCAATCGCAAACTCGACGCGCACCGTCTTCAGATCCGCCGCCGTGCTCGCCAGCCCGCAGAGCACATCAACCTGCGACACATCGACAATGTCCCGCCGTGCTGCCAGGAACGTAATGCCCACATTGTCGACATCAGCCGCGCCCCCGTCGGCGCCATCGCTTCGCTGACTCACCGACACAAACTCAACTTCACCCCCCGCATAACTCGGCGTCTGATCATCACCAAACCGTCCGTCGCTCAGCAGCACCGTCCGCACTGGCGCTTCCCCGTTGCCCGATTGCTCGGGCCCGGCGTACGTCTCCGCCAGCCGCAGCGCCGGCCCCAGCAACCCGGGCTCTTCGAGCACGTCGAGCGAATCAATCGCCGCCCTGGCAAACCGCAGGTCGGAAGTGAACGTCTGCGCAATCCGCGCCCGCGTGGCGAACGCGACCACCATCACCTGCACCTCATCGCCGCCGCGTCGAAGGCGATCGAGCATCTCGTCCGCCGCTGCCTTCGCACGCGCCAGCCGCGTCACCGCTTGCGTCTTCGGATCTTCTCCATCCGTCTTCGCTTCTTCCGCTCCCATCGAAGCGCTCACATCAACGAGCAGGATGAGTCGCTGCCCGCCCTCACCCTGCTTGAGCCCGAAGATCGGCCGCGCCAGCGCCAGCAGCAGGGCGAGCAGCAGAAACAACTGCAGAAACAGCAGCCACGACGCCCGCAACCGCTGGAACGGCGTGTTCGCCTGCAGGTCCTCGACGACCTTGCTCCACAGCATCGTCGAACCGATCCACACCTCCTTGCGCCGCAGTTTCAGAAAATACAGCAGCAGCAGGGCCGGAACGACCACGCCCGCCAGGATCAACGCACTGAATGGATTAAGCAGCGACACCGGCAGAGTGTATCAACGCACCGGACGATTAGCGGCGACGCCAAACACGTTTAGCGGCGACACATGCGTCGCAGAGTCTCACGAGCTTAGCGGCGACACATGCGTCGCCACATGCGTTCAGCAGCAACGCATGCCTCGCAACTCAACACCACACGCCGCACTCCCCGTCCTCCGTCATTCCGGCGAAGGCCGGAATCCAGTTCCGCTCAGCCCGCGCAGCGCACCTCTTACTTCAACCCCAACCGCCCCAGCCCCAGAAACCCGATCGCCTCGCTCGACACCCCATCAATCGCCAGCTCCGCCAGCGCCCTTCCGATCACCGGCACAAACTTGAACCCGTGCCCACTGAAGCCGCATGCAATCGTCACGCGATCATGCCGCGCCGGATTTGGATGCCGATCCACGATGAAATGCCCGTCCGGACTGTTCGCGTACAAACACGTCTGCGCCGCCACCATCGCGCCGGCCCCATTCGGCACAAACCGCCGCATCGCGCTGCGCAGCACATCCTCATCTTCACGCCGCACCTCGCGATCAACCGACTCCACATCGCACGCCTCGCCCGGCCAGTGGTGCCCGATCTTCAAACCCGGGCTCTCCGCCATCAACGGAAAGCCGTACCAGATCCCCGGCCCGTCCGCCGCCGACTCGATCCCCCACATCGGAAACCGATCCGCGCCGAACAGCTCCGCCGCGCCCGGCTCAAACCACCCGACCACCTGCCGCGTCACGCTCAACTCCACGCCCAGATCCGCGATCGCGCGCCCCGCCCACGCCCCGGCCGCGATGATGAGTTGATCCGCCTCATACGTCGCCCGATCCGTCGTTACCGTCACGCTCGAGGGCCCCGCCCGCCACGACCGCACCGCCTCGCGCTCGTGCAGTTCGGCCCCGCGCTTCCGCGCCGCCTGCGCATACGCCGCCACGGTCTGCTCGGCCAGCACATACCCCGCCTGCTCCTCGAAGAATCCGATCCAATCGGCGCCGACGCGAAACTGCGGATACCGCGCTGCCAGTTCATCGCGCTGCACGATCGCATGCCCCAGCCCGTGCAACTCCGCCGCGCCGATCGAATCGCGCACCAGCGCCGAGTCCGGCCGCCCCAGGTACAACCCACCGGTCAGGTGCAGCAGCGCCGTGCCGCTCTCCGCTTCGATCTCGCGCCACAGATCCAGCGAACGCTGCAGCAGCGCGACATAGTCAGGATGCTCGAAGTAAGCAGTGCGAAACGCCCGGCAATGCCCGTGATGACTCCCCATCGCATTGGGAATGTCAAACTGCTCCACCCCAAGCACGCGCAGCGAAGGCTCGCGCCGCAGCAGTTCCCAACACGCCGCCGCCCCCATACTGCCCACGCCGATGACAATGACATCGAAGTGTCGATTCACAGTCGCCTCCAAAGCAGCAACAACCCACCAAATTTTAGCGGCGACGCATGCGTCGCAGAATCTCAACAGACTAGCGGCGACGCACGCGTCGCAGAGTCCGCGCGACTACGACCTCCGTGCCACCACCACCGGCGCCTGCCCCGATTGCGGCGCGGAAGTGGGTTCGGGTGCCGTGGTCTGACCGAAGCTCGGAGAGAGAAGGCCACGCGTTCGCGCGATTGACTCTCAAAGTGAACAGCCCACCCGCCGCGCGCCCGCGTGGCCTTCCGGTCGCACGCCGGCCCTCTAGACCACGGCACCCGGCTACTTGCTGAGACTTATGACACGCAAAGTCTCACAGTGCAAAGGACCCAGGCGCGCTCCTTCGAGCACGATCCAGGCCTCCCACTCGCACTTCACCTCGTACTGGGAGTCGGATCCCCACGACAGCGAATCAAGAACAACTGTCAGTTCCGCAGGACGATCAACGTATGCCCCAGTGGTGGTGCGTTCGGCGTCCGCTACCCCTGTGACCGCGCACGTGGGCGTTGAGTCATCAGACACAAAAACCGTATGCGCGAGATGAGACACCTTGACCAGATGGACTTCAAACCCGGCATTTATGGTGGCCGGCGGGATTATGAACAGGTTGATCGCGATGCCCCCGTCTTTCAGTCGGAGCGCCTCGCCAACTTGAATGCACGGCAACAGGTATTCCCGAAGAAACTCCATGGCGTAAGTTCGGTCGCTCTGGAACCGAACGCGCACATCTTGCTCCTCTGCCATGATATCCGTGCGAATAGAGTCCCAGTCGAAGTTTCCCTGCCCCGTTGGCGCCACGTCAGAGGGATACCGACGTTGTGAGTCGAAGTGGATCCACTCCCAGCGACTCAGCCACAATGTGTCAATCTGATCGATCGCGAGCGAAGCTCCCCGCGGCATTGCGGCTGCCCGCCGGCCGGACCCTGTCGCCGACCGAGAATGCAAGTCCGCGAGGCTCGGGCCGCCCGAATACGCCCAGTCTCGCGCGACCAAGGCTATCGCGACGATCGTTGACGCTGCGGTCAACACGGCCAGAATCCTCATCCGCCTTTGCAGCAGCACGCATTCCATCCGTCCCGGCTGTACGGCTCCACACTCAGGGCATCGTAAGACAGGGGAATCGATTTGAGCCTCTAGGTCATAGGCGCAACCTATGCACTGACGTTGGCGCAATCGGCATCTGCGCCTCCACAAGGCACAAATCGCATAGCCGAGAATACCAAAGTAGATGCACCAAGCCAGAATCGCGAAAAGCAGAATCGCCTGGGCACCATTCATTCCACTTCAATCCTACGCATTGCGTTATGAGTGCAAGTGAGCAAGTAGCGTGCACGCCGAGACAGGCTGTGATCCAGGCCCGCGAGAAACGCATCAACCACGACCCCCGAGCCACCGGCACCTGCCCCGAATGCGGCGCGGCGATCAGTCCAAACACAACGACGTAACATCCCCCGATGCCGCGCACCCGCCCATCCTCCGCGCTCGGCCGACTCGTCAAACAACTCATCGGCTGCCTCCTGCTCGGCGCCTTCGCTCAGTACGTCGTGGCCGCGGGATTCGGCCTGGTGGGGACGTACCCCTACAGCAATGGCACCGGCTGGAACCTCCAGGGATCTCAAGGCCGGTGGTCCGCCCGTCTCCAATTGGCCAGGTACCCGTCCCCCGGCCGCGAGGTCCTCTTCGGCGCGTATTCAGCCGCGCCGGTCGGCCCTCGAACCCTGGCGGCGCCGCCGCCGATCGACTGGAACACGGTCGTCTGGGAGGATGAGTTTGAACTCGTCGACGGCGCAGGCGAGCCGCCCGCATGGTCGCGCTTCACGCGCCTCGCGGCGAATCGAGATCCGAACTGCTACCCGACCATCTATCTCTGGGATTGGTTTGTCGAGGTGGGCTGTGGCTGGCCGATGACCAGCGCCTCCTACGTCGCCCGGTGGCGCAACGTCTCCGGCGGGTTTGACGTGCATGATGGCGCCGTGCTCGCCAATACCCAACCTGGCCCATGGATCACGCCACGCGTCATCCCGCTCAGGATCCACTGGCACGGCGCCATCAGCAACACGCTGCTCTATGCGGCAGCGCTGTCGATGCTGGTGGTGTGCTTCCGGTTGCTCCGAGCAACGCGCCGCCACCTCCGCCGCCGCGCCGGCCACTGCCCCAACTGCAACTACGATCTCCGAGCCAGCACCACCGGCACCTGCCCCGAATGCGGCGCGGCGATCTTGCCACGCGTGACACCCTGACGCGGCCCGCGCGACACCACTCCCCTTCACCTCGTCACCCATTCACCCCCTCACGCGCAAGCGCACCACCTCAATCGCATCCCGTGCGCGGCTTTCTCGAAAACGCAAAAAAGTTGAGCAAAACTCGAAATCACCCCCCTCAGAAAAATGAAAATCGGCGAAAATTCCTGATTCGGCCCGCACAGAGGCGCTCATTTACACAAACGCGCGCCGCAGCGCGCGCCCGCGCTCAAAAATCGCGCACAGGAGCGCTCCGGCGCGCATGAAAAGTTCCCGACATGGTGCATCTCCGTGTTGGCACGCATTTTGCGTTGCACATTTTTCGCAATCGCGCCTGGCGCTGCGCCGCCCGCGAAAAAAGTCGCTCGACCTCGCGCGACTCGATCCTCGCCACCCCGTCTCCTGCAGCGCCATCCAGCCCCGCCGCGCACGCCCGCGCACGCGAATCCCCATAGGTAGACATGCTTTTCAATCGCCGACAACCCGCATCGTCATGGACGACTCAACCAGACCGAAGCGCCAGCGAGGACGAACGCCTCTCCGAACTCAAACTCTTCGCTCGCGCGTCAGTCTGGTACCCCCAATCACCCTCGCAGATCCTGAGTCCCCGCCGAAGGACATCACCCCATCACCCCTTCACCCCATCACCCCTTCACCCCTTCACCCCGACACCCCCTCACCTGCCCCAACTGCCCCCACCTTTTCTTCGACTCCCGCCCCGACTTATCCGATAGAGGAAAGACGATGAAGTCCGATATCAGGTCCATACTCAAACTCGAGGTCCCGCTGATCGTTCGCATCGCCGAGCGGGCCATGCACGTGGATGAGGTCGTCCAGTGGGTGCCCGGCATGATCATCGAGATGGCCAAGAACGCGGATGAGGAACTCGAGCTGCTGGTCAACAACGTTGCCATCGGCGTCGGCTCGGCGGTCAAGATCACCGAGAACTTCGGCATCCGCATCTCCTACGTGGGCGATCTCCGCGAACGGATCGACGCGATCTCGGGTCGGGCCGCTGATTCTCCCGACGCCGACGTGGACGAGGGTCGCGCCCCTTCGCTGGATCCCGAAGAAGCCAAGGCTCCGGCAGGTGATGCCGAATGACCCGGTTTCGATCGCCGTCTCGCCGCGCTAAACTGACCCGCAGGTGCAGCCCCGGCCGACGGGCCGCTGCGCCGGAACCCGGGCGACCATCGGGAGGAGTCAGCGTGAACCGGTCTTCAAGTTCGTGGCGCGACCTATCGAGACTCGCCGTGGCGGGTCTGCTGGCTCTTTGTGTGGCAGGGTGCTATGGCCCCTACAAGCCGCGGTTGCACCAGCGGATCATCGGTTCTGGACTCGTCGCGGAGTATGACACCACGCACGATCGACTCATCCGGTTCGGGCCGCGCGGCAGGTACAACCTGCTGTGGGTGAAGGATCTCGATGAGCCCGCCGCCCCGAGCGATGAATACACCTACTACGGCGGCATGTTCTCCTGGGTCAGCCCGCAAAGCGCGTGGGCCGATGCGAAGGGCAATCCCAAGCCCTGGCCGCCGCCGTTGGCGATGGATGCCGGCCCGACGCTGGCCACGCGGCACGGCCTCAACGAGTTTGAAGCCGTCGGCCCCGTCCTCGACTCCGGTCTGCAGGAGATCAAGAGCGTCCAACTCGGCCGCGACCAGTACGGCCCGCGGGCCTTGGTCACCAACGGCCTGAAAAACACGACCGACCAGCCGCAGTGGGGCGGCGTCTGGCTGAGCACCGCCGCCGTGCCCGGCTCGGTCATTGCCGTCATCACCCCCGAGGGCGACCGTGAGATCACGCTGAGCAGTCATCCCGGCGCTCAGGAAGTCTGGGAGAACGTCACCAAGACGCGCAGCCGCTGGACGCTGATCCGCACGAAGCGCTACTACGGCTTCCTCGGCATGGGCGGCACGTTCAAGGCGACCGTGCCCTCCGATCGCGTCATTGCCATTCACCGGCGCGGCTACTGGTTTGTCCGAATCGGCGAGCCATGGACACCCGAGTCTGATTCGACGCTGACCGAAGCGGGACAGGCGCCCGTCGAAGTGGCGGTGAACTTCACTCGCCTGCGGCACGAAGCGGCGCTGCTCGGCCCGATCAACGAGATCGCACCGGGGCAGACGAGCCAGTATCGCGAACGCTGGTACATCATCCCCGGCATGGCGTCGCGCACTCGTCAACTCGACGAGGAACTGTACAAGATCGATCCGGTTCGATTCCCGCTGCCAGCCTATCTGCAGGATGACGAGGCGGATGCGGAACTCGATCAGTGGCTCGAAGACGACGGCGAGCCGATGGCGCCTCCGCCGGAAGGACCGGTGGAAGGCGCACCGCCGCAGCGCGATGCCCATGATCCGCCGCCCATCGACATCGATGATGTCACGGACAAATGATCGCGTAAGCGGGCGTGGATAATTGGCGTTGTTCAGGGGCGCTCGGGTTTCCACGTCACGCCGTCGTACCACTCCCTGGGTCGCTGAATGAACTCCGAAGGTCGGCGGTCGACATGGCTGTCGGCGAAGAGGACGTTGTTGCTCTGGCCATGGCGGTTGATGCCGACGCGTCGGACGTTGCCGGCGAACGGGTTGGAGCCGCGATCCGGCCCGAGCAGGTGAGCGACGTTCCAGACGTCGTAGACGCCGACGTCGTAGACGAGGTCGCCGCGCAAGGCATTGCCGGCGATGCTGTTATCGGCATCGTCCGTGAACGCGGTGAGGTAGATCATTTCCGACGGCCGATGCAGAAACGAAATTGGCGTCGCCGGCCGCCGATCGGAGCCGACGACGTCGATGCCGCGCGGGAGGTCCGGAAAGCCGATTCCGTTCACGACGTATTGGACCTGGTGATTCGGATTCGGATGGGCCGGGTCGAGAAGGATCGGTGAACTGAGATCCCCGCGCCCCGCGCTGTGTGTGATGTAAGGTTGCACGGCGTTAACCCAGGGAATGTATTTACTCTCGGCAAGCGATCCTTCCCACGGCGCTTTGCCTTCGCGCGGCAGGAGGTCGTGATGATCTCCGGCAAACTGGGCAAACGCAAGTCCGAGTTGATGCTGATTGGACGCGCACGTTGTTGTTATTGAAGCATCTCGCGTGTTTGCCAGCGCGGGCAATAACATGCCGATGAGCATCATGATGATGCAGATGACAATCAGCAACTCAATGATGGTGAACGCGCGAAGAGAATGGCGTTGTCGCTTCATGCTGCAAATCCCGGTTCTTGCGGCGCGGAATGATCGCGCGGTGATGTCTGGCGTAGAGCGTGCGCCATGATTGGACCATGAGCCAGTTTGAATTGCATGTTTTGTGTGCAATTCACTGGATTCGGCTTCACATTCACACGCTTCGATGTATCTTGTTACTCGAACATCGCTTCTCACCGGCGGTTGGTGAGTGAGCGGGCACGGCGGATCACGATCTCGCGGTGCTCACTGTCAATGTGCGGTATTTCGCGCTTGACCCGCAACGAGTTTCGGGGCGCCATGACTGCGCGGTGCGGTTGTCCGGTCGCCTTACTGGAAAGGGAGGGGATGGAGGAGAACGCCATGACGAATTTCAAGAAGCGATCGCTGGCCCGATACGGGCTGGCCATGCTGGTCCTCAGCGGAGCCAGCCTGCTCGTGGGCACGAGCCCTTCGGGCGCGTCCGACCAGGAGTTGCAGCCGGACCGTGACTGCTGGATGTCGATGACGCGGGTGTGCAATGTGTACTACTTCGGGCAGTGCCATGAGCAGCCCGACGGCACGAGCTGCTACCGCTGCCCGTTCACGTTCTACGGCACCGCCAATTGCGTCGTGCGGCCGAATTATTTCTGCGAGCCCTCCAACGATCTGCCTTATGATTGCGGTCCGAAGAACGTTGGCATGTGCGTTTCGGGCGTGTGCTACGGCGACATCGTGATCCCGGACCTGTGCAAGCTCCTGCAGTGTGTATCCGTCCCGTCCTGACGGGCGATAGAATCGAACGTGTCAGCCTGTTGAGCCGATGATGAGGAAACGAGGGGCGGGGATCGCCGGTATCATCGATCTCGCGATTGGGAGGACGACATGACTCACGGGCGAATCTCTCTCATCGTCGCGATTCTGATCACCTCGGGCGCCGCGACGTCCCGTGGCCAGGACCTGAGCCGGGCCGAGGTCGCCAAGGCGCTGCTGGAGGCGGAAAGCGCCCGGCAGTCGCTGCGCATTGAGTACGAGTTACGAGTTCCGGCGGGGACGCGCCCCCCGGAGGAGTTGCGCACCATCATCACTCGGCTGACGGATGGGCAGGGCCGCTACCGCGAGGAAACGCGGCGGCCCCGGACGAGTGATCGCCCCAAGCCGATTGTCCAGGTTGACACGTGGGACGGCCAGTTGACGGTGCAGGACAGCTACTTCGACGGCGAGGCGAAGACGTCTCGTCACAATGTCATCATCTCGCAACAGCATCTTCAGATTGAAGAGCTTGACGAACTCGGGCCCTCCCTGGGTCTGCGCATGTGGCACTCGGAACAGAGCGTGGGGGCGATGCTGGCGGACCCGGCCATTGATGCCGAAGTACGCAACGTCTCGCTTGACGGGCGTCCGGTGGTCGAGGTCAAGTTCACGGGTCCCGAGCATGCGGCGAGCGCCATCTTTGTCTACCGATATGACCCGCAACGGGACTGGCTCCTGCTGGAATGGGAGACGTTTGCACACAGTATCGTGCAGGGCAAGGCCCTGGCCGAAGGGACACTGCACTTCTACTCAAAGGTCGTCGCCACTGAATTGCGCGAAGTGGGCGATGTCTGGATGCCCGGGCGCTTTGACACGTACACGACGTTCAGGCCGGGCGCCAAAGACATGGAGCAGTACCAGCAGACCACGTATGTGCGGGCCATCGAAGTGAATCCGGAGTGGACGGATGCCGACTTCGTCGTCGACCTGGCCTCGCTGCCTCCGCACAGCCAGATTGTCGATGTGCGCTGGGGCGGAACCTATCGATTGAACGAGGACGTCGTGTTGCTCGGCGGTCGGCTGCATCAACTGCGGCAGACGATCGACGCACCAATCGATCCGACGCGCTACACAGAGGTGATGCTCGGATCGACGCCGATTGTTGACCCGGCCTTGACGGCCGCGGACCGACCCGGCGCGACGCGCTCGCTCAGTGACTGGCTGCGACTGACTGGGTATCTCATGGTGGCAGCCGGCGCCGTTGGCGCCGCCGTGCTCTTCTTCCGGCATCGCTTCAGCGGCAGCTGACGCGATGGCGTGAACGCACAGGGTGGAATTGAAATTGAAGGACTTTGACTGGACGCGCTTCGGCGCCATCCAGTGTCGATTGCGCCCATGTTGTGCGTGCGACTGTTGACAATAGAGGGAACGGGCCGCTGAGGGGCGGCCGGTCTCCCGATCAGACAGGGGAGAAAGATCATGAAGCGCCACCAGATTCTGGTGGGGGCGGCGGTCGCCGCTCTCATACTGCTTGGACTCACCGCATTCGTCGCGCATCACACTGGCCCCGACGCGCCGGGGCACACCCAGGCGCAGGAGTTCAGTGCGGGACGGCTCGTGGTCAACCTGCCGCACCCGTTCACCCATCGATTCGAGTTCCGCAATGACACGGCCGAGCGCCTGGAGATCGCCGCGATCAAGCCGTCGTGCGGGTGTACAAAAGTCGAGGCGCCGGTGCAGGTGTTCGAGCCCGGCGAGTCCGGCTGGCTGGAAGCCACGGCCACGCTGCACGCGTCCGGTCCGTTCGTGACCGAGGTGGTGGTGCACTGGTCAACGGGTGAGAAGACGCATTACACGCTGGGCGCGGTCGCGCAGGTGCGGCGCGACTTGTGGTTGTCGACGCCGAGTGTTGATCTCGATGTCTCCGAGCCGCGCACGCTGGTGCTGACCTACGTCGATCAGGATGGGCAGGCGCCCGGGCCGATCTCACTGGTGTCGCCCGACAAGGCGCTGAAAGTCGACGTCGGGCCCTGGCAGTCGGTCATCGCGGTGAACAAGGAATACGGAATCGCGGCGCAGTACGCGGCAAACGTGAGCGTGGAGTTGACCGAGTCGCTTGATGAACTCAGCCGAGTGCAGTTCTCACTCGCCGCATCGCCTGACCTTCAACCGGTTGAACTGGTGGTGCGCACTCCGGCTCTTGCCCGCAGCTACGCCTTGAAACATCACACGAAGCGTTCCGGCACGGGTCCGATCGTGATCGAGCACGCCGCTGAACCGGGCGCCAGCGCCGATTCGACGGTCGCAGATCATCCCTGACTGCCAGGCTGACGCACTGAACGCTCGTCCGAAGCGATGAGCGTTCAGCGCCAGCCGACGCTAATTGAACTTGAACGGCTCTACCGGCGAGGTATTGAAGGTTCGGCAATGGGGACAATTGGTCCGGTCGGCAGACCCTTGGCGCGCCAGAGCCGTTGCAGTTGAGCCGGATCCGTCGGCTCGGTGATCTGACCTTCCGGGGAGACCATGCGAAGGATTTCTCCCTTGGCGGTGATGGTCTTGATCGTCGGGGGAAGCGACGGATCCTGCCGCGACTCAACGGTGAAGCGATCGGGGTTGCTGGTGGCCTTGATGATCTCGCTGCGGCGCTTGACGTCGGCCGTCTGCGGGCGGAAAAGGTACATGATGTACGATCCTTCCCTGCCCGGGTTGAGCATGCGGTAGATCAGGTGCTGCTCCGCCTGGGAGAGGAATGCATCCGGAGTCGTAAACGAGGGATTGGCGATACTCACGTCGTCCACGTTCACGGCGACGTCAATGCGGCCGCCCTGGCGGGTTCCGCTGATCGACGATCGCGAAGCGATGCGATAGCCGCGGTCGGTTTTTTCGTAGGTGGTCTGGCGTGTGTACCAGATCTCCGACTTGCGGTCGAACGCCACCCAGGCCAGACCTTCAATCTCAGAGACGTAGGCGTCCGCGGCGCTCTCTGATGCGACGAGGAACCGTGCCGACTGACTGACGAGGAGCCCCTCCTCGGCTTCGGTGGGTGTGAATTTGGACTTGTCGCGATTGGTGCCGAGAAGGCCGCGCGGCCCGATGTCTTCCTGGATGCGGTAGTAGGCGATCTCATTGTCGATTCCATCGCCCTTTGAGTAGACGCGGTACCACGAGTCGGGGACGATCATCCTGCGGTATTCATCGGCGGTGAGTTGCGCCAGTACTTTGTTGGTGGCGTCAATGCCTTCCTGAATTTCGCGTTTGACCTGAGCGGGGTCACGGAACTGGAACGTGGCGACGCTGGCCTTGGTGGCCTTGATGATGGCGTCGGCGTGGGTGCCGTCGCCGCGCACGCCGTAGACCACGAAGGTGCCGGGCAGAGGCTTGAAGATGGAGTAGACGCGTACTTCACGCATGACGCCGTCGCGGGTGTCAAAGGCCATATCGAGCACGAACTGTTCGGCGCTGAGGCCATTGATGTCCACGGTTTCGCGCGAGCGGGTCTTGCACTCTTTGACGCGGCGTTTCTCGCTATCGGTGGTGCCCCGGCTGGCTTCGATGGCGCGATCGGCGACGGCGGCGATCGTCTCTTCATCGTTGCGCGTTTGGATGACTTCGAGCGTGCCGATCCACAGCATGTCGAACGATTCGACGAGGACGCGCCGGGTCGACTGCGGGTTGCTCGTGACCTTGGCGCCTTCGGGGAGGCGCATGGTCAACCCGATGCTCTCCTCTTCGTAGATCGTGCTGCTGAGCGTGGTGATCGGTTCGGAAGGTGTGACGTCCTGTGCCGAGGCTTGCGAGGCAGCGCCGGCGAGCAGCGCGGCTGCGAGCGTGCAGGTGGCCAGGTGTCGTCCGAAAAAGCTGCGAGGGTCCATCACCCGTCTCCTTGTCGATACTGATTCCTGAGTGCAACCCGATCTTTATCGGCCTACAGGCGGTGCGTCTTGCGGGCGTTGAGGCGGAGTTCCAGCGTGGCTGCGGGGCCGGACACTCCCACGGACCTGGCCCTGGATCGCGTCTGGACCAACGCAAACGCCATAGCCAGCGAGATGAGCAGGACGCCCACCATGACGACGGTCACGATGACTTGTCGCGATCGATCTGATCCCCAGCGTGAATCCGGCGCACTCATGAACAATGGTAGCGATGCGGGCCAATGGGCGGGAGCGAGTTGCTGATTCCGTGGCGGGCGGCGAAGAAAGGGGGTTGGGAGGCGCGCATGCGGATAGCATGAACCCAGCGGGCCGCCGGTGATGCCCGTCCGTGGCCGTTGAGATTGGAATTGCCGTGACCACTGCGATGCAGAGTTGCCCGGTGCTGGCGAAGATGTTTGAGACGGGCGAAACGACCGGCGCCGACGGGACGCCGATGGCGATTCACTCGCACATCCCGGCGGCGTATGCCGAGGCGCTGTTTCGAGCGGTGCGCGATGCCCGGCCCAGCGCGTGCGTGGAGATCGGCATGGCGCTGGGCACCTCGGCACTGGCGATCCTGGCGGGGCTGGAGGCGGCTGGCGGAACCGGGAAACTCATCTCGATCGATCCGAAGCAGACGGAGAAGTGGCGCAGCGCCGGACGGGCGGCGGTCGAGCGAGCGGGCTACGGCGAGCACCATGAACTGCTCGTCGAGCCGGATTACACCGCGCTGCCTGCGCTGCTGCGCATGGGTCTTCGGGTCGACTTCGGCTACATCGATGGCTGGCACACCTTTGACCACGCGATGCTCGACTTCTGGTACATTGACAAGATGATGCCCGTTGGGGGAATCGTCGGCTTCAACGACTGCGGCATGGCGGGAGTGGACAAGGCCATTGGCTTTGTGCAGTCGCATCGCAGGTTTGAAGAGATCGACGTCGGCCTGCCGGTTGATTACGGCAGCCTCGGCCGGACGCGTCTGCTGGGGCGCGTGTTGCGTGGGCGGAGTCGGGGGCTGAGGATGCGGCAGCACCAGGACCGGTATTTTCGCAAGGTGGAAGAGTGGCAGGCGCCGTGGGACTTCTACGCGCCGTTCTGACGCCGCGATCGTCATGCAGACGGGGTGTGGCGACGGTGAGCGGAGGGCGATTTTCTTGCAAAAAAAGCCAAGTTCGCCGCCAGTGTCCGGCCAAAACCAAATACACTATGGTCGCGACTGGTGTCGTTCTGATGCGGATCGAAGTGTGGCATGGCTGCCTCCGCGTTGATCCGCGCAACTCATCGTGGTTTGTTGTTCATTTTGAGAAGGAGAATGAGATGAAGCAGTCTTTGCTTGCTGGTGCTTGTGTTCTGGCTCTGAGTGGAGTCGCCTTTGGCGACGGGTTTATCGGGCTGAATGATTTCTCGGGTGGCGAGACGGTCATTGACTTCAACGCCACGGATATGACGCTGCTCTCACACCCCACGGCCGACATCGGCAGCGGGATTACCGTGACCGACAGTGGCGGCGGCACCGGCTTTGGCGGCTGGCGCGGCAATATCGACTGGAGTTCGTTCTTTGACAACATTCCCGGAGCGTCGCTCGGCCGCGCGCTGGCGGACAGCTGGGGTGCTTCGGATCTCGAGTACGACCTGACGGGCGCCGGCAATCCGAATCGCGTCGGCATGCTGCTCTCGACGGGGACGCAGACGACCTGGACGGTCGAGGTCTACAGCCCGTCTCACACGCTGATCGATACGGGCACGGCGATGATGCCCGGCGGCGGCGATGCCGTGTTTGTCGGCTACGAAGCCTCTGGCGGCATCGGCTACCTCCGCCTCATTGATCAGGAGAATGGCTACATCACCATCATGGAAGATGTCCGCTTCGAGTTTGTCGGCGGCTATCGCCTCAACGTGGGCGGCTCCTGCCCGGGCACCGTCAGTGTGGACTGGAGCGGCGCGACGCCAAGCGCTCAGCAGGCGATCGTCTTCGGCAACAACCTCGGAAGCACGACCGTCCCCACCGGACCCTGCGCCGGCACGGTGCTTGGCATCCAGGGACAGGTGCGCATTGTCAACATCATCGGCACCGGCGGCGGCAGCGGTTCGGTCAATGGACGCGCCGGCACGGGCGCCTGCGGCCACTACCTGCAGTTGGTTGAAGCCGGCTCGTGCAACACGAGCAACGTGGATCAGATTCCGTAATTGAGCGCGATCTGATTTGAAGGGTTCTTTGCAGGCTCCCGGCACGATCGTGTCGGGAGCCTGTCTTTTTTCGCTGCCCCGTGCTCAGGTGGCCGGCGCGCAACGCCGCTTATCTTGCGGTAACGATTGGTTGCACCCACGCCATTTCGTGATCGCCTTTGGCGAAGGGATTGGGGTGCGGCGTTGACGAGATGATGACGGCGCGGACGTACAACTCGTCACCGGCGAACTCGTAGGTGGCGGGGTTGCTCATTGTCTCATCGAAGACTTCGCCGATATCGCCGAGGTCGGGCCGGCCGTCGCCGTCGGCATCTGGCTTGAGGCGCGTTCCAACAAAGCGCGTGGTGTAGGCGACGCCCGGCTCGGCGTGGATGTGAATGGTGAGTTTGTGTTGATTATTCTCGATCTTGTCCAGCGTCACGCCGCTGCTGGCGTAGAAGTCGCCGCGGTGCATGGCGTCGATGATGGCGTTGGCGTTGAGTGATTTGGCGCGAACCATGATCCAGCCCCGGCCGGGGTTGGAATGGCCTTCGGGCACCTGGTAATGGTTGTGCGCATCGTCGGTGGCGAGGCCGAAGAGCGGGCCGAGGTGGAGTTCGGTCAGGCGCTGGGTGAGAGCAGTGTCCCACATCTGCTCGGTTCCGGGATGGGTTTTGTCGCCGTAATTGTTGACACTGCGGTGGCCGTTGTAGATCTCGAAGAAGTTCTCGCCGCGGATGTGAGCGATGTCGTCGACGGTCAGGCCCCAGCCGAAGTTGGGATGGTTGACGTGGGCGAGGGTGGGGCGGTTGTGTTCGTGGCCGTGTTCGATCACGGCATCGATGTCGTTCTGAATGACTTCGCGCACGCTGTTGCCGCCGCGCGGCTTGATGAGATCGACGAGGTTCATGCCGTTGAGATGGACGGGCGCGCTGTTGAAGTGGTCGGTGATTTCCTCGCCCTGGATGAAGAGGAACTGACCCGGCTTCTCGTATTGGGTGCGAAGTTCGTCGAGTGTGTGCAGGCGCATCTGGCGCTTGCCGTCGACTTCGCGCGTCTGCACGTGGTCGGGGCCGAAGCGGGCGATGAGATCGTCGACGTGCTGCGTGGTGAGGCGGCTGTTGGGAGCGTCGATGATGGGGAACCACTTGTCGCCGGTCGAGAGGATGTTGTGATCGGAGAGGACGAGGAAGTTGTAGCCGTGCTCGACATACCACTGCGCAGCGACTTCGGGGGCGGCGTCGCCGTCGCTCCAGAGGGTGTGGGTGTGGGTGTTGCCCTTGTACCAGTGGGTCGTGGTGCAACCAGTGGTGAGCAGCACAAGTGGGAGAAGAAGGAGGGTGCGGCGCAAGTGAAACTCCTCGGGTCGGCAGTCTGCTGCTGGCATCTTACCGGATTGGTGCGGGGGAAGCGGTCTGGTATTGATGGCGCCTCGATGTTCGGCGAATCACGCTACTGTTCCCTGATCGACTCAACTTCGGAGGTCCCATGTTTGGCGAAAAGATCACGACGCAGCGAATCAATCTGGTGCGCGGGATTGTGACGTGGGTCATTCGCGGGGTCGCGCTGATCCTCGTCGCGATCGGCGCGTACCTGGCGCTCAAGCGATTGACGTTCGGTGTGGGCGTGTGGGACTTCGAGACGGCTCTGCGCATGTGGGAGGGGATCGGCGAGGAGCAATCGTTCTACCGCGGGGTGGCCATGGCGGTGGTTGGCGGGGTTCTGGGGATCTTCTCGCGAGCGATTGCGGCCTGGGTGATCGCCATGCCGCCGACTGGGTGTCCGCAGTGCGGCTACGCGGTGTCGCCACCGGAGGGTGGGGCTTGGCCGGGCAAGTGCCCGGAATGCGGCCTGCCGCTGGACTCATGAAGCCCCGGATGGGAGTTTGCCTGAGTTGACCGGCCCCGGACTATCCATATACTGACGGGCTTTTCACAGCGCGCCGGCCTCGTGGCTGGTGCGGCAACCCGGTGGTGGGCCATGCAGGTGCACATGCCAGCGGCCGTGGAGCGGCACGAACCGTGTCGTTTCCCTTGTCGCAGTTCGATAGTTGACGACTGATCCAGGTGACTCAATGACTGAAGCCAAGATCCGTATTCGAATGGAAGCCTACGACCACCAGGCGCTGGACGCCTCGGCCCGCGAGATCGTCGATCACGCCAAGCGCACCGGCGCCCGCGTGTCCGGTCCGATCCCGCTGCCGACCCGCATCGAGCGGTATACGGTGCTGCGGGGCCCTCACATCGACAAGAAGTCGCGCGAGCAGTTTGAAATCCGCACCCACAAGCGCATCATTGATATCCAGGAACCCAATGCCCGCACCGTCGAAGCGCTCAACCGCCTCGTCGTCCCTGCGGGCGTGTTCGTTAAGATCAAGGCCTGATCTGAGTTCATTTGTCGCGGTCGCCTGAAGGGGCGGCCGTTTGCATTGGTGGGGTGCGGCGGACCGGGTTCCCGGATCGCTCAAATCCCTGAAAATCAAGGTCTTCAGCAACGGCCACGTCGCGGCGGCACGACGGTGAATGTTCACCGAATCGGCCCTGACGACCTCTGGCTCACCACGGAGCAACGTCGCCATGACACACGCACTATTGGGCCGAAAAATCGGCATGACACGCTACTTCACTGAAGAGGGCAAGAACGTGCCCGTGACGGTGATCCAAGCCGGACCTTGCTTCGTGACGCAGGTGAAGACCAAGGACGCAGAGGGCTACAGCGCCATCCAGATCGGCTTTGAGGATGTTGAGGCGGGGCGGACGACGATGCCGCTCATCGGCCACGACGCCAAGGCCGGGGTGAGCCCCAAGAAATTCCACCGTGAGATCCGCCTCGAAGACGACGCCAAAGACGCCGAACTCGGCCAGGAACTGACGGTGGAAGTCTTTGCAAATACAAAGTTTGTGGATGTCATCGGGGTCAGCAAGGGCAAGGGATTTCAGGGCACGATGAAGCGGCACCGCTTCAAGGGCCTGACCGCGACGCACGGCACGGAGCGCAAGCACCGCTCGCCGGGCTCGATCGCCGGCCATGCGACCAACCGAGGCACCGGCCCCAAGCCCAAGAAGGGCAAGAAGATGTCCGGGCAGATGGGCAACGTGCAGATCACTTCGCGGAACCTCGATGTCATCGAGATTCTGCCTGAGAAGAACATATTGTTGGTCAAAGGGGCTGTCCCGGGTCCGAACGGGGGCCTACTCTACGTCCGCACTTCGCGGCGGCTGGGTCGGGCGAAAGCGCTCGCGGCCAGCGGCAAGAAGAAATAACTCCAACGAGGTGAGTGCGAATGACATGCGGGCGGGGTGAGACTCCCCCCCGGCTGGGAAAGCCCGACGCTCAATGGGAACTGCCCGGCGACGACAGAAACAGTAGTGCGGCTCAGCGCTGCATCAGAAAACCGAGTCGATTCCTGCCACGCCGGATCATCAATGGATGGCGTCGGAGGATAGGCGAGAGGTGAAAGCACCATGATTGAACTGCCCATTTACGATTCCAAAGGCAAGCAGGTCGACACGTTCAAGGTCGACGAAGCGCTGCTCGGCGGCGAGATTCGCCCCGCACTGCTCAAGCAGGCCTACGTCCGCTCTCACGCGAATCAGCGTCAGGGTTCGGCCCGCACCAAGAGCCGCGCCGATGTGCAAGGCTCGACCCGCAAACTCTTCAAGCAAAAAGGCACCGGCAACGCCCGGCGCGGCCCGGTCCGCACCAACGTCATGAAGGGCGGCGGTGTCGCTTTCGCCAAGACGCGCACCGGCGAGGACTTCCGCAGGGACATGCCTCGCAAGATGCGCCGCCTGGCCAATCGCAACGCGCTGCTGGCCAAGGCCATCGACCAGGAAATCAAGATCATCGACAAGATCGATTTCAAGACGCCCAAGACCAGCGAATTCAAGAGCATGCTCGACAAGGTCGGCGTTGACCGGACGTGCCTGATCGCTCTGGACTCAGCCAACGTCAACGCTCGCCGCTCGGCTCGCAATCTCGACAACGTGGACACGATCCGCTGGGAGCAGCTCAACGCCTTTGAACTGCTCAACCACCGTTACCTGGTGATCGAGAAGGCGAATCTGCAGGCATTCATCGACAGCCAGCACCACACCGGGCCCACCGCCGGCAACGGCGCTGCGGCGACCGCGAAGGGAGGCCGCTAATGGAATCGACCACCGTCATTCGCAAACCGCTGGTGACCGAAAAGAACACCGCGGGCACCGAGATGAATCGCTACGCGTTCGCTGTCGATCGTCGCGCCAACAAGCTCGACATCAAGCGGGCGGTTGAAGACCTGTACAAGGTGCGCGTCGTCAGCGTGAACACGAGCCATCGCATCGGCAAGTTGCGCCGCACGCGGTATGGCTTTACGAGCACCGGCGATGTGCGCAAGGCGGTCGTGCGGGTGCATCCCGACGACCGGATCGAACTGTTCTGAATCTCCGCGTCGTCGCACGAGCGGCGGCCAGGATCACGAGGATTGAATCATGCCGATTCGAGTTTACAAGAGAACCAGCGCCGGGCGGAGAAACTCCTCCGTCAACCTCCATGCGGAGGTGACGAAGTCGACGCCCGAAAAGACGCTGCTGCGCGGCCATTCGAAGACGGCCGGCCGCAACAACCAGGGCAAGATCACGGTCTGGGGTCGCGGCGGCGGGCACAAGCGCCGCTACCGCGCCATCGACTGGAAGCGCAACCTCGACGGGGTGCCGGCCAAGGTCATCGGCATCGAGTATGACCCGAACCGCTCGGCTCACCTTGCGCTGCTCGAATACGAAACCGGCGAACGCCGCTACATCATCGCGCCCAAGGGCATCAAGGACGGCGACGTGCTGCTCAGCGGCCGCACCCGCATCGAGCCCAAGGTCGGCAACTGCATGCCGCTCAAGTTCATCCCGACGGGCCTGAACGTCCACTGTCTGGAGATGGTGGCGGGCAAGGGCGGACAACTCTGCCGCGCCGCGGGCATGTCGGCTCGCCTGACCAACCGCGAAGAGAAGTGGGCGACGATCGTGATGCCCTCGGGCGAACTTCGCCAGGTGTCCGTGGAGTGTCGCGCGACAATCGGCGAAGTCGGCAACGCCGACCACCAGCAGGTGCGTCTGGGTAAGGCGGGTCGCAGTCGGCATCTCGGCCGCAAACCCAAGACGCGCGGCATGGTGCGCAATCACTATGACCATCCGCTGGGCGGCGGCGAAGGCAAGTCCAAGGGCGGCCGCGCTCCGGCGGGCAAGACCGGCGTGTTCGCCAAGGGCGGGCGCACCCGCAAGCGCAAACTCGCATCCAACAAGCGCATTATCCGTCGTCGTCGCAGCAAGCGATACGGCCAGTTGACTATCTGAGGAATCTGAATCATGGCCCGATCATTGAAAAAAGGTCCGTTCGTCGAAGAGCATCTCTTCGTCAAGGTTACGAAGATGGCCGAGTCCGGCCGTCGCGAGCCAATCAAGACGTGGTCGCGCCGTTGCACGATCGTGCCCGAGTTTGTCGGTCACACGTTCAAGGTGCACAACGGCCGCTCGTTCCTGGACGTGTTCGTGACGGAGGACATGGTGGGGCACAAGCTCGGCGAGTTCAGCCCGACCCGCCAGTTCCGCGGCCACACCAACAAGAAGGAAGGCATCTCCGCCGGCGCCAAGCGCTGAGTTGCCCGAGAGGTTGACGCATCATGAATCTCAACACACTCAAATTCAACGCCCGCGTCAAGTCCGCCGGCATCAAGCCGGAAGACCTCGCGTCCGAGATCAAGCGGCCGGGCATCAACGCCACCTCGGCGTTGCGCAACTGGTCCAAGGGCAACTTCAAGCCCGCGCCCAAGCGCGAAGACATTCGCTCGCTGGCTGCGGCCTTGAACGTGCCCGTGACGGACATCGTTCGCTTCGATGGCGCCCACAAGTGGGCGCGTATTTCGGCCCGCAAGATTCGACTCGTTTCGGATCTTATTCGCGGCCAGGACATCGATTCGGCGCTGACGATGCTCAAGTTCAGCAAGAAGCGGGCGGCCGTGTTCGTTCGCAAGGCCCTCGAGTCGGCCATCGCCTGTGCGGAAGAGAACGACGCTGATGTGAGTCGGCTGGTCGTGAGCGAGTCGCGCGTGGATGAAGGCCCGACAATGAAGCGCTTCCAGCCCAAGGACCGCGGGCGGGCGCACCCGATTATGAAACGATCCAGCCACGTTCACGTGGCGGTGGAGGTGGCGTAACCATGGGACAGAAGTGTCATCCGCTTGGATTCAGAGTCGGCATTACTGAGCCGCATCGCAGCCGGTGGTACGCCCCCAAGGCGCTCTACGGCGAGTTGCTCGTCGAGGACTATCGCATTCGTGCGTACGTCGACAAGCGCCTGAATCGCACGCCGCCTTTCGCCGCCGTCTCCGAGATCCACATCGAGCGGACGCGCCAGGAACTGTCGATCGTGCTCAAGACGGCGCGTCCGGGTCTGGTGATCGGCCCGCGCGGCGCTGAGGTCGAAAAACTGCAGGGCGATCTGCAGACGATGACCGGCCGCCAGGTGTCGATCAAGATCGTCGAGATCAAGAGCCCGGATACGAATGCGAAGTTGATTGCCGAGGGCATCGCCGAGCAGCTCAAGAAGCGCGCCAGTTTCCGCCGCATCCTCAAGATGCGTGCCGAAGGCGCCATGCAGGCGGGCGCCAAGGGCGTGAAGATCAGTGTCTCAGGTCGTCTTGGCGGCGCGGAAATGAGCCGCAGCCTCACCGTGAGCCTCGGCTCGATTCCCCTCCAGACGCTGCAGGCGAACGTGGACTACGGCTTTGTGCCCAGTTTCACCAAGTCCGGCACGATCGGCGTCAAGGTGTGGGTCTACAAGGGACTGTACGAAGCGGGCGAAGAAGCCGAATCCACTGCCGCCGGCGGTCGCGGCCGGGCCAGGGGACGACGTTGAGTTGACGATCGGTGCGAAGTGATTGACAAGCCGCGAGCGTATGAACGCGGATTTGAATACGAGAGGATGAACTCCGATGCCTCGGATGCCCAAGAGAATGAAGTTCCGCAAGCAGCAGCGCGGCCGAATGCGCGGCAATGCGACAGCGGGCAACTACGTGGCTTATGGCGACTACGGCCTGCAGGCGCTTGAACCCGCGTGGGTCAGCGCCAGGCAGCTCGAAGCCGGCCGCGTCGCGTGTGCTCACTTCCTGCAGCGTGAAGGCAAGGTGTTCATCCGCGTGTTTCCGGACAAGCCGATTTCCAAGAAGCCGATCGAAACCCGCATGGGTAAGGGCAAGGCGGAGACGGATTACTGGGCAGCGCGTGTCAAGCCCGGCACGGTGCTCTTCGAGATCGCCGGCGTGCCGCACGCCGCGGCCCAGGGCGCCCTGGCCCGCGTGGCGATGAAGATGCCCGTGCGGTGCCGCATGGTCACGAGGCGGCTGAGTGTCTGATCGAACCGAACGAAGGGCTCGCGCGAGCCGCTTCACAGATGGGATGATGAAATGAAGGCCAAAGAAGTACACAAACTGAGCGACGAGGAAGTCGATGTCGAGGTCGATCGCGTTCGGCGACACCTCTTCGACCTGCGCACGCAGGCCGTGACCGAGAAGATCGAAGATTCCTCGCAGTTCGGCAAGTCTCGCAAGGACGTGGCCCGGTTGCTGACCGAGCGGAAGCGCCGCGAGATTGAAAGGCAGACGAAAGCATGAGTACCGCAGCCAACACCAGCCAGCCTCGCAAGCGCAATCGCCGCGTCGAAATCGGCATCGTTGATCGCGCCTCGACGGACAAGACCCGGCGCGTGCGCATCGAGTTCCAGGTGCGGCATCCGAAGTACGGCAAGTTTATCAAGCGCCGTTCGTACCTCACCGTCCACGATGAGAACAACGTGAGCGGCGTGGGCGATCGGGTGGAGATCATGCCCTGCCGCCCGGTCAGCAAGACCAAGCAGTGGAAAGTTGTTCAGGTACTCGCCAACGCAGTCGGTGAAGTTCGACTTCACGACGAAAGCCCGGCGTCGGTCGCCTGAAGGATGGAAGCGATCCCGTGCGGCTCTGCTGACAGCAAGCCGGGCGCGGACCAAGATGAACGGATCAAGTCATGATACAGCAGGAATCACGAGTCGAGGTGGCGGACAACACAGGCGCGAAAATCGCCTATGTGATCCGCGTGCTCGGCGGCTCAACCGCCAAGGGACGTTTCACCCGCCGCACCGCCGGCGTGGGTGATCGCGTCATCTGCTCGGTCAAGAAGGCGCTGCCCGGCGGCGACGTGAAGGCCGGCGACAAGGTCAAGGCCGTCGTCGTCCGCACCGCCTACCCGACGCGCCGCCCCGATGGGTCGGTCATCCGCTTTGACAACACGGCGGTGGTGCTTATCAACGACGACGGCAATCCGAAGGGCACCCGCATCTTCGGCGCCGTCGCCCGTGAACTTCGCGAGAAGAACTATCTCAAGATCGTCTCGCTTGCGACGGAGGTGCTCTAGTCATGCCAGCCCATGTGCGCAGCGGTGATACGGTGATTGTCACGGCCGGGTCCGACAAGGGTCGCACCGGGACCGTGCTCAAAGTCATCCCCAAGAAAAACCAGGTCGTCGTGCAGGGACTCAACACCCGCACCAAGCACCTCAAGCCTTCGCAGACCAATCCGCAGGGCGGCGTCATCACCAAGGAGATGCCCATGCATCTCTCCAACGTGAGTCCCGTCGTGGACGGCCGCGCCACGCGCGTCCGCTTCACCACCAAGGCGGACGGCTCGAAGGTGCGCGTCGCGGCTCGCGGCGGGCAGGAGCTCGGCACCGTCCACGGCCCGCGCGCCGCCGGCGCCGGAACCGGCAAGACGGGAACCCGCAAGACGGGGGCCAAGAAGACGTCCAAGAAGAAGGGCGGAGGCGGCAAGGCCAGCGGAGGCAAGTCGACCGCCAAGGCCAGCGGCAGCGCCGCCAGCAGCATGAAGAAGACCGGAACACGCAGGAAGGTTTAGTCGCGATCGAATACCTCGACGCGCCAGATACGACTGGATAGCAGATCATGAGTACAGCAACCGCTGCCCCGACATCCCGCAAGACCGCCATTCAGGAGAAGTTCGAAAACGAAGTTCTCCCGAAGGTGAAAGAGAAGTTCGGCATCACCAATCCAATGGCGTTGCCGCGCATCGACAAGGTTGTGATCAACACGGGCATGGGCAAACAACTCGAGAATAACAAGCTCAAGCCGGAGATCCGCGACACCATCCTCTCGACGCTCTCGACGGTCTCCGGCCAGAAGGCCGTGCTGATCCTCTCGCGAAAGTCGGTCGCGAACTTCAAGGTCCGCGAAGGCGCCACGGCGTCGGCGATGGTCACGCTGCGTCGCGACCGCATGTGGAGCCTGATCTCGCGGCTGGTCCATCTCGCCATCCCGCGCGTCAAGGACTTTCGCGGGCTCAAGGACACCTCCTTCGACAAGCAGGGGAACTACTCGTTCGGCTTCAGCGAGCAGGCGGTCTTCCCCGAGATCGACATGGGCAAGGTGAATTTCAACCACGGCATGCACATCAACATCTCGTTCCGCAACTCGACGCCCGCCATCAGCCGCTTCGTCCTGGCTGAACTGGGCTGGCCGTTCAAGCGGGAAGAGTCGTAATCAGTTTCAGAAGGCAATGAACGCGGCAAATGTCGCGGAGGATTGGACAGATGGCAACGAAAGCGCAGATGGCAAAACTGAAGCGAACTCCCAAGTTCTCAACGCGCATCGTGCGGCGTTGTGAGATCACGGGGCGATCTCGCGGGGTGTACCGCAAGTTTCGAGTGAGTCGCATCATGCTGCGCGAACTCGCGCACCAGGGGCTCATCCCCGGCATGCGTAAGGCCAGTTGGTAAACAGCAATCACCCCGCGGGTCCGACGGCCATGTTCAATGAATGTGGTCCCGAGTCCGCGATTGACAGAACACACGAGGGTTTGACTGATGTCATTCAATGACCCGATTTCCGATCTGCTCACCCGCATCCGCAACGGTCTGCAGAACCGCACCAAGACGGTGAACTGCATCAACAGCCGCGTTTGTCGCGGCGTGTGCGATGTGCTTCGCGATGAAGGCTACATCGAGAGCTACGACGTGATCGACAACGGCCTCGGCGGCCTGATCCGCGTGCATCTCAAGTACGGCCCGCGCGGCGAAACCGTTCTGCACACCCTGCGCCGCGAGAGCAAGCCCGGAAAGCGCGTCTACACCGGCATCGAAAACCTCAAGCGGCCGCTCGACGGCCTGGGCATCTCGATCGTGTCCACCAGCCACGGCGTGCTCAGTGATCGCAAGTGTCGTGAATTGAAAGTCGGAGGCGAATTGCTGGCGACGGTCGATTGACCCGCCGGTCGGAAAGCACGCCCAATCGGGCGATGCCATCACGGCCAAGTGACAGCAGGAGCAGATCATGTCTCGAGTCGGAAAAAAACCAGTCCCCGTCCCCGCCGGGGTGAACGTCACGATCAACAATCGCGACATCACCATCGAAAAGGGCGACAAGAAACTGCACGTGACCCATCGTCCCGAAGTGACCGTGGCGTGGGATGCCGGTAAGCGCGAGATCGCCTGCACCATTCCCGAGGCCAAGATGCGCAATCAGGCGTACAGGGCCTACTGGGGCACCACGCGCTCGCTCATCCAGAACATGATTCAGGGCGTGACCAAGGGGTACGAGAAGAAACTTGAAGTCGTCGGAGTCGGCTGGAACGCCAACCTGCAGGGCAACAAGCTGGTGCTCAACCTCGGCTATTCCAAGCCCGTTGAGATGCAGGTGCCCGCTGGCCTCAAGGTCGGCGTCGAGCGACAGATCATCACCCTCAACTCGCCCGACAAGCAGTTGATCGGGCAGTTCGCAGCGACAATTCGCTCGAAGCGCAAGCCTGAGCCGTACAACGGCAAGGGCGTGAAGTACACGGATGAACAGATCATCCGCAAGGAAGGCAAGACGGTCGTCGGTCGCTGACGCACCGCGTGACACCGCTACTAAGTGCTCGGGCCGAGGCCCGGGAGGATATCGAAATGAGTCGGACATCGAATCGAGTTACTCGTCGGGAACGTCGCAAGCGGGGGATGCGCAAGCGTCTCTTTGGGACGCCCGAGCGGCCGCGCCTGTCGATCTATCGATCGCTCAAGTACCTCTACGCCCAGGTCATCGACGACGTCGCCGGGCGGACCCTCGCCGCGGCCAGCTCGCGCGATCCGGAGTTCAAGGGCGACTCGACGGGCGACACCAAGGCGGCCAAGACGGTCGGCGCCCTGCTCGCCCAGCGCGCGGTCCAGGCAGGCGTCAAGAAGGTGCAGTTCGATCGCAACGGCCTGCGGTATCACGGCCGGGTGAAGGCCATGGCGGATGCCGCACGCGAAGCCGGACTGGAGTTCTAATCGCGCTCTCGCTTGAGCACGGAGCAATCGGTCGCCACCAGCGTGGCCATCAGAATCGGATCAATGAACATGATTGACGAAACCAACGAATCCCAGAGCTTTGAGTCGAACACGGTCGGCGTGTTCCGAACGGCTGCGACGGTCAAGGGTGGACGCCGCTTCAGCTTCGGCGCGCTCGTCGTCGTCGGCGATCGGCGCGGCAAAGTCGGCTATGGCTACGCCAAGGGCAAGGAAGTTCCCCCGGCTATCGAAAAGGCCGAGAAGGATGCTCGCCGCAGCCTCAACAAGATTCAACTCATCAAGGGAACCATCCCGCACACCGTGCTCGGCCGCTTCGGCGCCAGCCAGGTGCGCCTGCTCCCGGCCAGCCCCGGTACGGGTGTCGTGGCGGGCGGCACGGTCCGCGCGGTGCTGGAACTCGCCGGTGTGCGCGACTGCCTGACCAAGTGCTATGGGTCGACGAACAAGAAGAACCTTGTCAAGGCCACGATGGAAGGCCTGAAGCAACTTCGCTCCAAGCAGAAGACTGAAGAGCTGCGCGGCGTCTCCATCGAGACGACGCACGTCGAAGAGTTCACCGCCAACGCGCCTGAAGTCGAGTACGTTCGCAAAGAACCCAAGCAGCAGGAGCAGCAGGGTGGACGCGGCGGTCGTCGCGGCGGACCCGGCGGTGGCGGTGGACGCGGGCGCGGCGGCGGCGGTGGACGGCGCGGCGGCGGCGCTGCGGGTGGGGGCGCTGCTCCAGGCGGCGGCGAAACGGCGCCGGCCCAGGATTGAATGGCCGCCGTACGCGATGCGTGCGGCAGATGACTATGCAAATGAAGCGGCCGCCCGTTGGCGACCGCGTGTCCGAAAGAGAGTCGCATCATGATGATCCATGAGATCACCAACCTCGTCGAGCGATACAAGGACCGCAAGCGCATCGGGCGCGGCCGCGGTTCCGGACATGGCAAGACGTCGGGTCGTGGCCACAAGGGCGCCAAGTCGCGCAGCGGCTGGAGTTCCAAGCTCGCTCGCGAAGGCGGCCAGCTGGCGTACTTCCGGCGAATCCCCAAGCGCGGTTTCTCCAATAAGGCGTTCGCGACGACCTTCTACGTCGTCAACGTCCGTGATCTGGAGAAGCATTTCAACGCCGGTGACGCCGTCAACGCCGATTCGCTCATCGCCAAGGGGCTGATTCGCGACACCGAGTTGCCCATCAAGATCCTCGGCTGCGGGGATCTGACCAAGAAACTGGCGATCTCGGCCGGCAAGGTGTCCGAGGCCGCCCGCGAGAAGATCGAAAAGGCCGGCGGCAGCATCGAGCTGAGCATGAAGGTGGCCTGGAAGCGCGCACCCGGCGCCGGGCCCAAGAAGAAGTAATCCTCCTGCCTTGTGTCTTTCGGCAGCGGCTTCAATCGCCGGTTGAGCGCGAACGATGACTGATTCAGACTGATTCGCAGATTGGCTCGCCCACTATGTTCCAGGCCTTTATCAATGTCTTTCGCATTCCCGAACTGAGGAACAAACTCCTCTTCACGATCGCCATGCTTGCGATCTACCGGGTCGGCTTCTGGATTCCGCTCTCGGGCGTTGATCAGTCCGCCCTCGCCGAGTTCTTCAAGGCGCAGGGCTCGGGCGGCGCCGCGAGCAAACTCGCTCAGTACATCTCGACATTCACGGGCGGCGATCTCGGCCAGTCGACCATCTTCGGCCTGGGCGTCATGCCCTACATCTCCGCCTCCATCATTTTTCAGCTCCTTGCATCAGCGTGGAAGCCGCTCCAGGATCTTCAGAAGGAAGGCCCCACCGGCCGCCAGAAGATCACCGAGTGGACCCGCTACGCCACCATCGGCTTGTGCATCGTCCAGGGCTTCGCCTGGATGACCTACATGCAGTCGCAGAATCTCATCTATCCGACGATTGCGCAGAATACCGGCCTGCTCTGGTCGTTCCGCATTCAAGGCGTTCTGGCGCTGGTTGCGGGCACCACGTTCCTCATGTGGCTCGGCGAACAGATTGACAAGTACGGCCTGGGCAACGGCGTGTCGCTGATCATCACCGCCGGCATTCTCGCTCGCATGCCAACGGCCGTCAGCCTCGTGGCCCAGGATTTCAGCCTCGATGCGACGAGCGACGCCAAGTATGGCCCGCTGGCGGTGCTGTTTCTCATCTGCTCATTCATGGCGGTCACCGCCGGCGCGATCGTGATCACCGTCGCCCAGCGGCGCATTCCGATCCAGCAGGCCAAGCACACGCGCGGCCGCAAGGTCTACGGCGGGCAGAAGGCCTTCCTGCCCCTGCGCATCAATCACGGCGGCGTCATGCCCATCATCTTCGCCCAGTCGCTGATGATCTTCCCTTCGGTCGGCTTTTCCAGCCTCGCCAGCATGAGCAGCGGCAGCGAAGTGAAGTGGTGGGCCGGGCTGACCTACTTCCTCGGTCAGGCGATGTCGATGGGCCAGTTCCCCTACGTCGTTCTCGAGATCATCCTCATCTACTTCTTCAGTTACTTCTGGACCACCGTCCAGTTCAACCCCAAGGAGATGAGCGAGCAGCTGCGCGATCACGGCTCGTTCATTCCGGGCCTGCGCCCCGGCCCGCGCACGGCCGAGTACCTCGAAACGGTGCTCGAGCGCGTGACCTACGTCGGCGCCGGCTTTCTCGCGATCATCGCGGTGATCCCGACGGTTGTGGCCCACTCGATGCAGATTCCCTTTACCGTGTCGTCATTCCTCGGCGGTACGGG
This sequence comes from Planctomycetaceae bacterium, assembly GCA_040255465.1. Lineage (GTDB taxonomy): Bacteria > Planctomycetota > Phycisphaerae > Phycisphaerales > UBA5793 > UBA5793. The sequence continues at coordinate 598,774 of JBDZVA010000003.1, read as the reverse complement.
TCTGCTCATCGTGGTGAGCGTGGGTCTCGACTTCGTGCAGCGCATCGAAGCCAACCTGCTCATGCGAAACTACTCCGGCTTCCTCAGCGGAGGCAGCGGCGATCGCATCCGAGGTCGACGAGGCTGATTACCGGCGGCGCTGGTCGTTGATGAAATCGTCTCCGCGCCAGAGCAAGTGGCGCGGCAAACGACCGGCGCAGCGCGATCGACCAAACTCCCTCATTGATCGACAAAGCCGTGATCCCAGGTGCGCGTTGTGTCGTGGTTGCGCAGGTCGACGCCGAAGTCTGCTGCGGCCTTGAGGGGCAGCAGGACATTGAGCCAGCCGGGCAGGATGTCGTGGTAGTCGTCGGGGTGAAAGCCGGTGTTGGTCAGCGTGAGGTCCGTGCCGCCCGCACCGTCCGGAAGCAGGTCAAAGACCACCCGGCTGTCGAAGTAATCAAACTCAATGCGATGCGGCGGCTGCCGTGAAAGAATGCGGCTGATTGTCCGCATCCCGTTGATGAACTGGAAGCGAACGCACCCGTCGACCTCCTCCGCCGACTCGGCCCAGAACCGGGCCCGCCCCGGACCGGTGGCGAGCAGTTCGAACACGGCTTGCGGACTGGTGCGCAGGTGCAGCCGCCAGACGATCTGCTTCTCATTGGCGGGAGCGGGCATGCCGGCTCCGGTGGTGAAAGAGGTCTGGCAGTCTACGACGCTGCGTGCCGAGGATTGGGCGACCAGACTTTCAGCCACGAGACCGCCATGCGGGTGGGGCAGGCTTCCGCTCAGACGACGAGCCGGAAGAAGTGGTGCCAGCGGCGTTCGGGGACGCGCCACTCCTCGTCGATGGTCCAGCCGGCGTCGGTGATCGCCTTGCGGATACGCGTGATGGGATACGGGCGGAAGCCGATCTCCCAGTAGTGGCCGCTCTTTTCGAATCGCTTCCTGGGCATGTCCTTGGCGCGGAGGCGCGGCAAAGTCCAGTCGATCGAGAGATTCGGGATCCCGGGCAGCCTGATGTTCATGATGAACGACTGCGTGACGTCAGGCAGGCTGAGGATCGCTCCCTTGCGGGAAACGCGGCGCAACTCGCGCATGGCGCTGTCGAACTGCTCGAAGGGCAGGTGTTCGAGCACCTGGCAGCAGAGGACCACGTCGAAGTGGCCGTCCTCGAAGGGAAGTTCGGTCACCGACGCGACGACATCGGGTTTGAGATCGGGTTGCACGTCGATCGTGGTGACGTCGATGCCGATCGAGCGGATGGCGGCGGAGACCATCTTGCCACCGGCGCCAATTTCCGCCACCTTGCGCGGCTCAAAGGAGAGCGCACCCTTGATCTGGTGGGCGTAACTGAACAGGCGTCCGCCGCGCAGGTACTTGAGCGAGTAGTGCTCACTTCCGGGAACGAGCGTGACATCCTGTTGTGTTGAAGTCGTGGACACGTCGTCATCTCCGATTGCGTGGCTGCGCCCACAACATATGGAAGTGTGGGTTCTGACGATCCGCAGCCATTGTGCCCCGGGCTGAATCCTCCCGGCCAGTCAGTAGAAGCCCGAAGTGCACGAGCACTGCGGCGATGGTTGGCGGACGGCGCGATGCAACGCGTGGGCCGTTGCAACAGGCTGGCGCCGATTGTCCGGGCCGCATCCGACAATACCAGAACCGGCACCGGATGCAAGTCTCGTGCCATCTTTCGAGGATACTTCCCCAATCCCCAAGAATGCCGCAAACTCGCCAACCGAGAATACGCCGGCGGGGTCGATCAACTTGCCAGATTGCCGATCAGGTTGATGACGTCATTGTAGAACGTGACGAGAAAGAGACTGCCGATGAGCAGCAGGCCGACCACGGTCGCGGCGTTCTGGATCTGGATGCTCACGGGCGAGCCCTTGAGCTTTTCGATGATCAGAAAGACCATCAGCCCGCCATCGACAATGGGGATGGGCAGGAAGTTGAGCACCGCAAGATTGACGTTGATGATGCCCAGGAACAGCAGCAGATAGGGGATGCCCTGGCCGGCGACTTTGGTGCCGATTTCGGCGATGCCCACCGGGCCCTTGAGTTGCTTGACATCCACCGTGCCGCGCACAAGGCGATCGAGCGTCTGGTAGGTCGTGACAATCATGCTCCAGGTGCGATCGAGGCCCATCTGCACCGCAGCGATGGGGTTGTCTGCTTTTTGCACCTCGAGCATCGGCTCGAAGATGTTGACGCCGAGCTGGCTGTGCCATTGCAAGGCCAGCAGTTCTCGCGCCGAGGGTTGATCGATGCACCACGACGCTGACTCCACGGGATGGCCGGGGATCGGCAGTTCGTAGGTCAGCAGGACCGTTGACTGGGCGGCGGACGGGTCGAGTGCGCTTCGCAGGGCGATGAACACATCGCGCCAGGTGGCCACCGTCGTGCCGTCGATGGAGATGAGCCGCGTGCCGGGCATGAGGTTGAGTGAGGCCGCGGGGGAAGGGAGTTCCGTTGGCTCGCCGGCGCTCGTTGCGTCGCCGGGCACTGTGGCGAGCGTGTCGGCGACGATGGGCGGCGACATGGCAGGCATGTCGCTGATCTGAAAACCCGTCAAGCCGGTGCGCGACACGCTGACGTCGTAGGTCACCTGTTGATCGCCGCGCCGAACAGAGACGGATACGGTCGAACGGGGCTTGAAGACGCCTGCCATTTCATCGGCGCGGGGCCAGCGCACATCGCCGAGGCGCTCGATGACGTCGCCGGCGGCCGGCCCCGGAACGTCGGCTTTGGTTGCCTCGACGGCCACAATCTCGGGAGCGGGGACCAGCCCGAGGACGTGTCGCACGGCGTACCACGTTGTGTCATGCTGCGCCTGCGCGATCATGAAGTCAGGATCGGGGCGAAGCGTGGCTCGCTGCACATCGCCGCCTTGCGCGTCGGTGAAGGTGAGTTGGAGGTCTCGGCCGTTGGATTCATCGATCGCGCGGCTGAGTTGCCAGACGGCGTCGATCGGCTGACCATCGACTTCGGTGAGTTTCATGCCCGGTGTCGCGCGCACGGAACCGATGTCGGCGCGATCGAACATCGACTGCACGAATCGGGCCATCTCGGAACCGGGTTTGAAGTCGATGATCGCGCTGCTCTGCGTCGTGGACAGGCCCAGCGCAAGAAACTGCGTCTCGCGATCTTCGCGCGGGACGAGATCGAACGCGAGCCGGGTGCCGCGCCGATCGACCTGCACGTGCAGCGACTCGTCGGGCTTGGCGAGCGCGGCGGCCATGACGACCTGCTCCCACGTCTGGACCGGTTTGCCGTTGATGGCGGTCACGCGGTCGCCCGGCAGGATGCCCGGCGTGGTGATGCCGAGTTTGGCGGCGTCGATGGGCATGGTGATGGCGGCCAGGCTGTCGGACTGCACGCCGCCGATGATCGGGGCGGGCGTCTTGATGCCCCACATGAAGCAGATGACGAACAGCACCATCGCAAAGATGAGGTTCATCACCACGCCGGCCGAGACCACGCACATGCGGGCCCAGATGGGGCGGCTGCTGTAGGAGCGCGGGTCGTGGACCACGGCCGCCATGTCGAGATCTTCCTGACCGAGCATCTTCACGTAGCCGCCGATGGGCAGGTAGTTGAATCGGTATTCGGTCTCGCCGAGTTCGGATGCGGGTACGCCCTTGCGCAGCGCCGCGTCGTAGGCGGCCTGCGTGCTGCCCGAGCGAATGCCGATGCCCTTGCGCCACGAGCACAGGGCTGGTCCCATGCCGATGGCGAACTGCTCGACCTTGATGCCGACCCACTTGGCGACGGCGAAGTGGCCCAGCTCGTGCACGAAAATGACGAGACTGAAACCGAGCAGAAGGAGCAGGAAGTCGAAGAACGTGGACATGCGTCAGGTATCCGGGGTCTGTGGGGGTATCAGCGATGTTGTGCCGCACGCGTGGCCCGTGGGGCACTTGACCGCCATGAAAGGATAGGCCCTGGCGCGCCTCGGCTGATGAGGCCGGCGGTCGATGGGCGTCATTGCGTCAGGGTGTCGGAAAGCTGGTAGAGTGGAGCGAGAAGCAGGAAAAGTTCGCCGATCAGCGAAGCAATGGCCAGAATGGGGATCAGGGCAAGCAGAATCGTGACCCTGCGAAAGATGACGGCGCTGAGGGTGAGCACGATGAACGCCAGGGGCACGGCGATCATCCACCCGGGCATGCTCTGGCCGGGGTTGTGGCCCGCCATCCAGTCTGAGGCGGCGACGAGCGTCTTTGTCACCTGCGGCAACTTGATATCCATGCCGTCATAGTTGTCGGTGATCTTGGGAATCAGCAGCACAAGAAAACCGGCCTGCACCACGATCCAGCCGTACGCCACGGCGAGGTAGTACCACAGCGCCACGCGGCGGTGAACCGTGCGCAACTGATTGAGAATCTCTGTTTCCGTCGAACTCATGTGAGTTCCTTACCGGCCGTGCGCGATCCGCGCCGTCGCTTGTGTCGATACGAGCCGGCCGCGGACAAGTTCGCGCGCCTGCCGGTCGGCATCCATGACTTCGTCAAGCGTCGACGCCGCCATCGACGCGATGGATTCGAGCGCCTCGGCGGCGAGTTCGGAGATGCGGCCAAAGGTGATGCGTCCGTTGAGGAAGGCGGCGACGGCCTCCTCATTGGCGGCATTGAAGATCGCGCCGCTCGTACCTCCCGTTTCGACGACGTGACGCGCCAGGCGCAGCGCGGGGAAGCGCTGCTCATCGGGCGGCTCGAAGTCGAGCTGGCTCAGCGTGGTCCAGTCGACGCGTTTGGCGCACCCCTCGGGGCGGGCCGGCCACGTCAGCGCGTACTGGATCGGCGTGCGCATGTCCGGCGCGCCGAGTTGTGCGAGCACCGAGCCGTCATCAAACTCGACGAAGCTGTGAATGATCGACTGGGGATGCACGATGACATCGATGCGATCGGATTCGAGGCCGAACAGCCAGCGGGCTTCGATGATCTCCAGCGCCTTGTTGGTCATGGATGCGCTGTCGATCGTAATCTTGGCGCCCATCTTCCACGTCGGGTGACTCAGCGCCTGTTCAACGGTGGCGCCGGCGATGCGATCGTGCGACCACGTGCGGAACGGGCCGCCCGAGGCCGTCAGCACGATGCGGCGAATGTGATCGAGGTTCATCGACGGCGGCTGGCCATCGCGCGCGGCCGAATCAGCGCGGCGTGACTGCAGGCACTGGAAGATGGCGGAATGCTCCGAGTCGACGGGCAGGATGTGCACGCCATGCTTGACGGCGAGCGGCATAATGATTTCGCCGGCGGCGACCAGCGTTTCCTTGTTGGCCAGCGCGATGTCCCAGCCACGCTCGATGGCGGTTGCAACGGCGGACAAACCGGCGGAACCAACGATGGCCGCCACCACGATGTCCGCCTCGACACTTGCCACGAGTTGTCGTGCTGCCTCAGCGCCGGTGAGGAGCGTCGCGCCCGATGGCGCGGTGGCGGTCGCGGACTGGTGCGCCAGCGCGAGATGGCGCACGCCGTGGCGCTGCGCCTGGTCGAACATCTGTGTGGCGTTCGAACCGGTGGCGAGGCCGACGATTTCGAATGAGCCCGGCTCAATCGAGTTGAGATGCTCGATGACCTGCAGCGTGCTGGCGCCGATCGATCCGGTGCAGCCGAGCACGACGATGCGTCTGGGGCGGTGGGTTCGGGTCATCGGCGATTAGGCCTCATCGGACGCTTGGACGCTGGCGAGTTCGGCAGGAGTGAGGCGACGGCGACTGCCGTACAGTCGGCGGCGCGTCTTGGTCACCTTCACTTCCGCTCCGGGGGCTTCGCTGATCTCGACCGATCCGTTGGACTTGGATGATTCGCTCGCGATCGGTGCGGCTGCATCGCCGGCCGACTGGTCCTGATCGCCTTTCTTGGAGGAGCGTCGGCGCCGCTTCTTCTTGCTGCGCGGGGTCTCCGAAGTCGCTGGGGCTTGCGGCGGCTCGGTTTCCGTGGCTTTGGTGGTCGTGTCAGCCTTTGCTTCGCCGCTGGACGCGGCCAGTTCGGTGGTCGATTTGCTGCGCGAACGGCGCCGACGGCGTTTCTTCTTGCCCGACGGCTCGTGCGATTCGACTGTATCGTGGCTGGCTGCCGTTTCGGGAGCGGCGGCAGGTTCCTGCGGCGTGGGTGATTGCGCCTGGGCCCCAGTCGCAAATTCGCCGCCGTTCTCAGCGCCCGGCGCCGCTTCGCCACCTCTGCCGCGGCCGCGCCGGCCGCGTCGACGTCGCTTCTTCTTGCCGGCGGGAGCGCCCTCGCCGGTCATTGCGCCGTTGTTCGACGCTGGCGCTGGAGTTTCGCTCCGGGCGCTGCTCTTCTCGGCGGCCGGAGCAGGAGCCGCACCCGTGTCGCGTCCCTTGCTGGATCGGCGTCGGCGGCGCTTGCGCTTCGGCGGGGCCGTGTCACCCTCGACGGGCTTCTCGTCGCCATCCGATTCGTCCACGACTTCGACTTCGAGTTCATCGTCTTCGTCCTGAGAATCGGGCAGCGCCACTTCGCGAACTACCTTGGGCACATGATCCAGCTGCACTTTGGGTTCGTTCGTGGAGGGGAGTTCTTTCGGGAACGAGGTGGCGAGCGTGGCGAGATCGAGATCCGTCTTGCGATCGTCGTAGGCGTAGAAGTCAACGCGCTCGGGCTGGATCTCGGTGCTGACGCGAATGTCGATGCGCTTGCCGGTCTCCGTTTCGAGGGCGACGATGGCGCGGCGCTTGCGACTGAGCAGCACGCCGGCCACGCCCTGGCCGACCGCCACTTCGAGAGACGCCACGTGCGGATGGGCGATCCAGTACGCCATGTCGCGCATGGCTTCGTTGGCGGTGGATTCCGGCGTGGGCAGATGTCCGCGCCCCTCACATGCCGAGCAGGGCATCGAGTGCGCCTTGCGCAGCGGCGGGCGCATGCGCTGGCGGGTCATCTCGATGAGGCCGAACTGGCTGATGCGCAGGAACTCGGTCTTGGCGCGGTCGCGTTTGAGGTTCTCGCGCAGGCGCGTCTCGAGTTCGCGGCGGTGCTCGCCGGAAATCATGTCAATGGTGTCGATGACGATCAGCCCGCCGAGGTCGCGCAATCGCAGTTGTCGCGTGATCTCGTCGATCGCCTGCATGTTCGTTCGAAAGGCGGTTGTCTCGGCGTCGCGGAATTGTCGCATGCGGCCGGAGTTGACGTCGATGACGACCATCGCCTCAGCCGAATCGATGATGATCGAACCTCCGCCGGGCAGCGGGACATCGCGCGAGCGCGTGCTGCGCAACTGCTCTTCGACGCCAAAGCGGTGGAAAATCGGCACACGATCGCGATAGGCGGTGACCTCCGGCCCCTTGCGCCGCGGTGCGACGATCTGGAGGAACTCAACCACGCGGTCGAGGGCATTCTCGTCATCGATGATGATCTGTTCGAGGTCCGCCGTCGAGACATCGCGGATCGTTCGGATGAGCAGATCGGATTCGACATAGAGCTCGCACGGCGCCTTGGCGCTGCCGCGCTGGCTGTCGATCGTCTTCCAGAGGCGCTGGAGGTAGGCGAGGTCGCGCTTGAGTTCGGTCTTGACGGCGCTGAGCCCGGCGGTGCGGAGGATAAAGCCGAAGCCTTCGGGAAGGTCCAGCGAGTCGAGGATCTTGCGCATGGCGCGGCGCTGCTCGATGTCCTCGACCTTGCGCGAGACGCCAAGCTGCTCCATGTGCGGCATCATGACCAGCAGACGACCGGGGATGGAGAGGTAACTCGTCAGCGTCGGCCCCTTGGTGCCGATTCCCTCCTTGAGGACCTGGACGAGAATCTCCTGCCCGCGCTTGAGGCAGTGCTGGATCGGCGGGCGCTGGCGATGGGGGGTCTTCTGGCCGACGGCTTCGGTCGTCTCAGCGTCTTCACCCGGGAAGTGCATCGGGTGGAGGTCGGAGACGTGCAGGAAGCCGTTGCGGCCGACGCCGAAGTCGATGAACGCGGCCTGGATCGCCGCTTCGACGTTGATGACCTTGCCGAGGTAGATGTTGCCGACGTGAAGGCTGTGCGCTTCGTGCTCGGTGTAGATTTCTTCGAGGCGGCCGTTTTCGAGCAGCGCGATGCGCGTCTCGTCGCCGGGCGAATGGTTGACGATCAGTTGCTTCTTGATGGAGGACATGGACCACAGACTTTCCGTGTGGTCAACCGGCGTTGTCCGGAGGGGAAATCGGCTGGCGGGATGGATGCGGAGCGCAATTCGCCGTCGGCTTGACTGCCGCTGGGCGAGATTGGTAGTGCGCTACGCGCGACCATCGGCCATCCGTCCGCCCAATCCGGGCGCTGCTCGATTGTCGCTGCGGGTTCACCACTGGTCCTTCTGAGGGACCGGGCCTGATCGGAATCCGCTCCGTCGCACCCACAGGGCTTCGGGCGATCGATCCGGCATCATGAACGACACGCAGCAGGCGTGAATCGGTCGAGGGGGCGAATTGGTCAGACCAATCCACCGCCGACGGAACGACCGTCGTACCCCTCGGGCATTACCTTTCGCGTCTCATCTCGAATGAAATTCAGGACTTGACGCTCAGAATCAAACGAACCGACCTTTCGGGCGATAAGTTCACAAGTTCTGGTATCGACCGCGCGGATGACCCTCTTGATGTCGGGTATCGCGGATGGGACCAATGAAAGATTACGCAAGCCAATCCCGATCAGCAACATGATATAGTCCGGGTCGGAGGCAATTTCGCCGCACAGGCTCACTTCAATCCCGCCCCGCCGACCCGAACGGATCACGTCCTTCATCAGCCTCAGAACCGCCGGATGGGCCGCAGAATAGAGGTTGGCAACCCGTTCGTTGGTCCGGTCCACCGCCAGCGTGTACTGGATCAGGTCATTGGTCCCGATCGAGAAGAAATCGACCTCCCGGGCGAAGGCATGGCTCATGATTGCCGCTGAAGGGGCCTCGATCATGATTCCCACCGGCACGTTGCGGTTGAAGGCAATCCCTTCTTCTTCAAGATCTTCCATCACGTCGTTGAGCACCATCCGCGCCTGCCGCAGTTCCAGCGGGCCGGTGATCAGCGGGAACATGACCCGCAAGTCCCCTTCAGTCGAAGCCCGCAGTATCGCCCGCAACTGTGTCTTGAAAAGCGGCAGATTCTGCAGGCAGAAGCGGATCGAGCGACAGCCCAGCGCCGGGTTGCGCTCGGGTGTCTCCTGGCGACCCTGGGTGTACTTGTCCGACCCGAGATCGAGCGTGCGAATGGTGATCGGCCGGCCCATGGACATTTTCACCGCATCGCGAAAGGCTTCGTACTGCTCCTCCTCGGAGGGGTCGCGGTCCTGGGCCAGAAAGAGAAACTCGCTGCGGAAGAGCCCAACGCCGTCGCCGCCGTAACGTTCGACCATCTCCACTTCGAAGGGAAACTCGATGTTGCCGTAGAGCTTGATGCGAACGCCGTCGGTCGTCTCAGCAGACTCGCGGGCCACGTCGGCGAGGGAGAGTTCGTAGGACCGGCGGACCTCCATCCGCTTGCCGTACTGCTCGAGCGTGGCTTCGTCTGGATCAATGATGAGTACGCCGCGATCGCCGTCGACGATGAGCAGATCGTCCTCAAAGATGTCCGTCATGGCGCGTTCAAGGCCGACAATGGCGGGGATGGCGATGGACCGCGCCATGATCGCCGTGTGGCTCGTCCGGCCGCCCGCGTCGGTGACAAACGCCTTGACGTGGTTCGTGTCAAGACCCACTGTCTGGCTCGGCGTGAGATCGTGCGCGACGATGATGACCTCGCCCTCCACCTGCTTGAGGCGGCTTTGCGTTTCGCCAATGAGGTGTCGCAGCAGGCGCCGGTCGAGATCGAGCAGGTCCGAGACCTTGGAGCGGAACGCCTCGCTGTCCAGGGCGCGGAACTTATCCGCCATGGTCTGGATCTCGAACGTAACTGCCCACTCTGCGGAGACTTCCTGCTCCTGGATCCGCTCATGCACCGGATCGAGAAAGTGAGGATCTCTCAGGAGAACAATATGAAATTCCAGAATCTTGGCGGCTTCGGCATCGACTTCCTTGGCCACGCGATCGCGCAGGTTCTGCAATTCCTCGATCGATGCGGCGACGGCGGCATCGAGGCGTTCGTGCTGATGGGGGAGGTCGGAGGGCGAAATCTGACGCTTCGGGACATGCAGCGTGACATCATCGAGGACGAAAGCCCGGCCGATGATCACTCCCGGAGATACGCCGATTCCCTTGAGTAACTGCATGATGTGGTGCCCGGTATCGACTCGGCAACGGGGTGGGAGAGGCCCGAGCCCTCGTTTTTGAGCCGCAACAGGGTAGGAGAGGTTGCCTGTTTTCACAAGTGCCGATGTGGATAAGACGAGAACTTTCGCCCGCCATGCCAGCCGTCCGCCTTGCCGCCGCGCGGGCGTCGAAAATCAAGAATCTGGGCAAAGCGGTCGATGATTCTCTCGATGCGATTCGCCCGAAATGACAGCCCGCCGCCCGCGGAAGATCGTGGCGCGGAAGTGCGCCGGACCGGCCGCCTCCGCTGCGACATGCTCTCGTGTACGTTCGGCGATGTGGTTGATCTTTCCGCCACAGGGATGCGTGTCCGGCACAAGGGCTCGCTTCGCATCACGGCGGACGACTCGGTTTCGCTCACACTCGCCTTTGCGGCCGCAGAAGTCCGGCTCGACGCGCGTGTGGTCTGGATCCGCCGCACGGGCTTCCGCCGCCACGAGATCGGCTTCGAGTTCATCGACGTGTCGCCCGAAGCGCGCGAGTGTCTCCACGAAATCGCCCGCTGCGCAACAAGACTGGCGAGTTTCCGGCCCGAAGCCGCCTGAAGATCCTACGCCTCCGCATTCGGATCAGGGATCGGGTGCTCGGCGATGTCGCCCGAGTCCGTTTCCCCCATTCGACGATCGCGCAGCACCATGTAGACGTTGCGCAGATAGATCGGCCAGCCGAGCAGCTGGCCCAGCACGCCGATGGGCTCGCGCTGAATCGCAAAATAGGTCAGCAGGATGCTCGCCCCCGCCAGGCTCAGCCACCAGAACCCCAGCGGCACGACGCTGCGGCCGCTGCGCTCGCTGGCGATCCACTGCAGTGCAAATCGCCCCATGAACATCGCCTGGCCAAACAGGCCGAACAGAAAAAGCAGCAGCCCCCACGGCGACTTTGCAGATGTCAATGCGCCCGGCGCGTCACGCGCCACGAACACGCCCGACCCGTCGCCGGCCGGCTCATACCACGCCAGCGAACCGTCCGCCGACCGGATCTGGATGGCGCCCGCAAGGCGCGCCTGATCGGTCGGCGAGTCGGCCGGCTGCTGCGCCATTGCGGGCGCGGCGGTCAGCAGACCAAGAAGGAGTGCCATCACTGCAGAGAGGAAGAGAGAACGCATGCCGGATCGCTCCGAATGAGGAATTCGAACTGCATGAAGCGCACCAGCATAGGCGGGCGATGCGTCTGACCCAGATCAGAGCAGCCCCCTCTTCGAGCGGGCCGCTACCATGTTGGCCCATGTCCAGAGTGCTCATCACCGGCGGCGCCGGATTCATCGGTTCGCACCTCGCCCAGGCGCTGCTGGCGCGCGGCTGGGGTGTGACCATTCTCGACAATTTCGCTCCGTTCTACGCCCGGGAGATCAAGCAGAGCAACGTCCGGCCGGCGCTCGATGACGGGGCGCAACTCGTCGAAGGTGATATCACCAGAGCCGAGGACGTCGAGCGAGCCTTCGAGACCGGCCGGCCCGACACCATCGTGCACCTCGCCGCCTGCGCCGGCGTGCGGCCGAGCATTCAGGATCCGTCGCTCTACGCGAATGTGAATGTCGTCGGTACGCAGCGCCTGCTCGACGCAGCCGTCAAATCCGGCGTGAAGCGCTTCGTCGCGGCCAGTTCGTCCAGCGTCTACGGGAACAATGAAAAGGCGCCCTTTGCCGAGACAGATGATGTCAGCCGGCCGATCAGTCCCTACGCCGCGACCAAAGTGGCGACTGAGTTGATCTGCCGCACCGCCAGCCACCTGCACGGCCTGCCGATCACGGCGCTGCGCTTCTTTACCGTCTTCGGCCCGCGCCAGCGGCCGGATCTGGCCATTCACAAGTTCCTCAAGCGCGTCTCGGTTGGCGAGGCGATTCCCGTCTTCGGCGACGGTTCGACGAGCCGCGATTACACGTTCGTTGATGACATCATCGACGGCGTGATGCGCGCCATTGACCGCTGCGGCCAGGTTGAGAAGTTCCGAGTGTACAACCTCGGCGGCGAGCATCCCGTGACGCTCGCGCAGATGATCGAAGCCGTCGAGCAGACGGTGGGCCGCAAGGCCGTCATCGACCGCCAGCCCAACCAGCCCGGCGACGTGACTCGCACCTGGGCCGACCTGACGCGCAGCAAGGCGGAGTTGGGCTACGAGCCGCACACGGGGTTGGTTGAAGGGATGGGCAAGCAGTGGGAGTGGATGCGCGGCAACACGTAGCCGCGACGCGAAGGCTTGGGGGGGCGGGGCGAGCAGCGATGACTGACTGGCGGCTTCAAGGCCAGGAACGATTCCTCATGGGAGCGCATCTCATCAGGAAGCCCTACGCTGCGCCGAGCGCGGAATGGGACCATGATCATTGCGAGTTCTGCGCGGCCAAGTTCTCCGCATCGCCCGACGATCTTCATGCGGGGTATGCCACAGCCAACGATGAGCATTGGATCTGCCCCACGTGTTTCACCGACTTCGTTGACGTCTTTCAGTGGACCGTGGGCCTCGAAACGCTGCGAGAGCGGCGCGACGCCAGCAACTACTTCGAGAACTTCTCCACGCGACCGAATGCAACCGACGTCGTCATCGCAGACGTCCAGCGCGATATCGGAGTTGAATTGCCGCCCGATTACATTGAATTCCTCAAGTTGACCAATGGCGGCGAGGGCTTCATCGGCGACCGGTACGTCATTCTCTTTCCTGTTGAAGTTCTTGCCGATTTGAACGAAGCGTATCAGGTCGAAGCCTACGCACTCGGCCTGCTCATCTTTGGCAGTAATGGCGGTGGCGAAGCCTTTGGATTCGACACGCGTCGGTCACCGTGGGCCGTTGTGCAGGTGCCCTTCGTCGGGATGGACTGGACTCTTGCCAAACCGTATGCGGCGACGTTTGGCGCGTTTGTGCAGACGCTTGGATCGACGCCTCTTCCCGATGAAGTCCCACATGGAACCGAGCCTGCCGCCGCCTCTGGAATGGAGATTGTCGAAATCACGCCAAGCATCCTCGGAGGCGAGCCGCGCGATCCAGCCAACAAGCGGGCCGTTGATCGTACCACGCATCAGCAACTGGTGCGATACTGGAACAAGGTGATACGACAACTCCGCGAGCAGGGCGGTTCGCCATCCCCGTAGCCGCCGGCGCCGCGGCGGGGCGGGTCGAGGATTAGGAAACACGGGGGTCAGTGGAGCGCGCCTGACGCGCATCCGCCGGGTCTGCGCAGAGCCTTGACGCCGGCCTACGCGATCCATCAGCGCAGAAAAAAAGCGGAGAGGGCGGGATTCGAACCCGCGGTACAGGTAATAACCCGTACGACGGTTTAGCAAACCGTTGCCTTCAGCCGCTCGGCCACCTCTCCGGCAACAGACTTCGTCGGGGATTATCCGCGACGCGCGGGGTCGGGTCAATTGAATCCGTCCGCAATCACGGTGCCAGGACGAGGCCACGCTGCCTGCAGGCCCCTTGACGCGTCCGGAATCTCCCGCACGGGGACAGGTCCGGTCCCCGGGGACATGGCATAATGACAGTGTCCAGATGCCGGACCATTCTGGGGCCGGCGATGGGAGGTGCAACGTGATGGACATCCTGACATCGGATTATGCTCCGCTCTTTACGATCCCGGCCGTGGCCGGTTCGTTCTTCTTTCTCATGCGCCTGGTCCTCATGCTCATTGGAGCGGGCATCGGTGATGAGATGGGCGGCCACGACGTGGGCGGAGGCCACGACATGGGTGGCGGCCACGAGATTGGCGCCGGCCACGACTTCGATGCGGGCGGCGAGGATCTCGGCACGCACGATCACCACCAGGGCGACTCGACAGACGCGTTCAAGGTGCTCTCCATCCAGACCATTGCCGGGTTCGTGATGGGCTTCGGCTGGGGCGGCCTGGGTGCCTACCGCGGGCTGGACTGGCCCGTCGCGACAAGTTTCCTCTGCGCCATCGGCGGCGGCGTGCTCATCGTCTGGATTCTCGCCATGCTCTTCAAGTCGATCGGGCTGCTCAGCGCCAGCGGCAACATCCGCATCCAGGAAGCCGTCGGCTGCACCGGATCGGTTTACGCGGGCATCCCGGCGCGCGGCGCGGGCCGGGGCAAGGTGCGACTGGTCGTGAATGATCGCGCCCGCATCTACAACGCGGTGAGCAGCGGCGAAGAACTGCCGCGCCACGCGCGGATCAAAGTCGTTACGGTCAACCGCGACAACACCGTCACGGTGGCTCCGGATACTGCTTGAACGTGCACAAGCCACGCGCGCGGCGTGACTCTGAGATGATGTTCAGTTCCCTGGAAGGGGGCAGCGATGAGTTTCGATTCGATACTGATGGCGGCGGAAACGAACCCGATTCTGCTGTTCGGCTTGCCCGCAGCAGTCGTGCTCATCTTTCTGTTCATGTCCTTCTTCCTCGCGTCGCGCTATCGCCGCTGCCCTAGTAACCGCATCCTTGTCGTCTACGGTAAGGTCGGCGGCAGCCGGGCGGCCAAGTGCCTGCACGGCGGCGGCACGTTTGTGTGGCCGCTCATCCAGGACTACGCGTACATCTCCCTCGAGCCGCTGGTCATTGAAATCCCCCTTGAGGGCGCGCTGTCATACAACAACATCCGCGTGAATGTGCCCGCGACATTTACCGTCGGCATCTCGACCGATCCCGTGCTCATGAACAACGCCGCCGAGCGTCTGCTCATGCTCGACGACCGCAAGATCCGCGAGCAGGCCCAGGACATCATCCTCGGCCAGTTGCGCCTGGTCATCGCTACGCTGTCGATCGAAGAGATCAACAAGGACCGCGAAAAGTTCATGGCCCTGATCAACGAAAACGTTGAGCAGGAAATCAACAAGATCGGTCTCGAACTGATCAACGTGAACATCCGCGACATCACCGACGAGAGCGGCTACATCGAGGCGATCGGCAAGCGAGCCGCGGCCGAAGCCGTGAACCGCGCCAAGGTCGAAGTCTCCGAGCAGGAGCGCGACGGCGCCACGGGCGAGGCGATCGCGGTGCGCGAGAAGATGGTCAACGTGGCCCGCGAAAGCGCGTCGGCTGCGGAAGGCAAGAAGGAAGCCGAGCGCCGTCAGCGCGTGACGCTGGCCAAACTTGAAGCCGCATCGGTCACGGGCGAAGTGGAGTCGAAGCGCGATCAAGAAATTGCCGCCGCTCAGCGCATGGCTGAAACCGTCGCCGCCCGCAAGCAGGCCGAACAGGAGCAGCGCATTCGCGTCGCCGAGGCCGAGTCGCTGGCGGTTGATGGTGAGAACACGTCCAATGCCAAGATTGCCGAATCGAACGCGAAGCTCGCCGAGATTCGAGCCGAAGCCAAGCGGCGCGCGGAAGTGGCGTCGGCCAAGGCATTGGAGGCTGTGTTGATCGCTGAGCGCGAGCAGGAGCTGGCCCGGCTCTCGAAAAACGAACTCGCACCACAGGAGATTGAGAAGAAACGCGTCGAGATCGCGGCCGAGGCCGAAGCCGAGAAGTTGCGGCGCGAAGCCCGCGGTAACGCCGACGCCATTCTCGCCAAGTACATGGCCGAGGCGGAAGGTATTCAGAAGGTGCTCGAAGCCAAGGCCGAGGGTTATCGCAAACTCGTCGCGGCCTGTGCGGAGAATCCGCAGGTCGCCCCGACGCTGCTCATGATCGAGCAACTCCCCAACATCGTCGCCGAGCAGGTCAAGGCGATCCAGAATCTCAAGATCGACAAGATCACCGTCTGGGACAGCGGTCGCAACGGCCACGGCCAGAACGGCTCGACAGCTGACTTCCTCTCGAGCCTCATCGGTTCGCTGCCCGCTGTTCACGAACTCGCCAAACAGGCCGGAATCGAGTTACCCGGCGTGCTGGGCAAAGTGCGCGACGGCAACGAGACCATCGCGCCGTTCTACGCAGATGGCAAGTCGACCAGGGACAAGACGGACAAGGCGGACAAGGCCTGAGTCGTCGCTCGCAGGGGAGTGAACTCGCGCGACTCTGAACGGAGGTTTTAATGTATTGTCCGAAATGCAAAGCCGGGATGGAGAGTGTGGCGTTCGAGGAAATCGAAGTCGAACGCTGCACGGGCTGTGACGGGCTCTGGTTCGGCACGCTTGAGCAGGAGGAGCTCAAGACTCGCCAGGGCAGTGAAGCGATCGACACGGGCGATCCGGCCAAGGGACGCGCCAACAACGCGATGGGCAACTTCAAGTGCCCGCGCTGTCACGGCTCCATGATCCGCATGGTCGACCACCAGCAGCCGCACATCTGGTACGAGCAGTGCAGCACCTGCGGCGGCACGTACTTTGACGCCGGCGAGTTCAAGGATTACAAGGAGGGAACGCCGGCCGATCTGATCCGCGACTGGCGAGCCAAAGCGCGGCCATGACCGGCCCGGCGGCACGAGACTCAAACCCGGCGACCGGTGATCGCGCGTTTCTCTCCATCATCGCCTGGCCCGACGGCGCCTCGCGCGATGACAACGCCCGACTCGTTGCGGATGCCACCGGGCTCGACACGGTAACGGCACGACTCCGACTCGGCGTCCAGCCGCCCATGATCGTCTCTTCATTCGAAGACGCCGTCGCGCAGCGCGCGGCCCGCGCGATTGACAAAGCGGGCGGCATTGCGTTTGCGCCGACCTTCAGTGAGATTGAGTGGCTCGGCCCGACGATCAAGATCCGCGACATGCGATTGCACGAGGGGCGTCTGCTGCTCGATCTGTGGCGCTGTGAACCGACGTCGATTGATCCCGGCGCGATCGAAGTCATCGTGCGCGGCCGAACGAGCGAGTCGAAGGTGCGCTCCACTCCGCCACAGGAATCGATCTTTGCTGCGCCCCTGCGGCGCATGTCCGTCTACGGCATGTGCGGCTCCTATGGCCTGGCCGCCGGTCTCTACGCATCGCTTCATTCAACCGATCCCGATCTTCTCACACCCGAGCGCGAAACGCATATCGCCCACAAGATCGATCTGCATCTCCGCGACGGCCGCGTGCTGCAGATCGACGCCGACAAGTTCGGCTTTCAGGTGCTCGGCGAACAGCGCGGCCTGACGGACATGATCAACACCGACCGCTTGTGCGAGATGCTCGTCGCGTTCGCGCCCGACGTGACGATTGATCCATACTTCGCACTCTGGCGCCCGCCGGTCGACCTCAAACGGGTGCGCATTGCGCAACTGGCGCTCAACCGCGAAGACCCCGCTTTTGCGGTCTACTCAAGGTGGGCCGCCCTGATGTACCGGCACATGAACAAGCGGCTCGGCGTGCTGGGCGATGAGCCGCTGGCGGAGGGGTGATTCGCTGGTAGCATTGCCCATGCCCGACCGCACCCTTCTTGAAGTCTTTCCGACGCCGACCGACTCGCCATTCGTCATCGAGCACGTGAGTGAAGAGTTCACGAGCCTGTGCCCGAAGACGGGGCATCCGGACTTCGGCGTGATCACGCTGCGCTACGAGCCGGCGCCGGGCGGCGTGTGCGTCGAACTCAAGAGTCTCAAACTCTACTACCAGTCGTTTCGCAACGAAGGCATCTTCTACGAAGCGGTGACCAATCGCATCCGCGATGATCTCATTTCGCTTATGAAGCCGGCCTGGTTGCAGATCATTACCGACTGGAAGGGCCGCGGAGGCATCCGCTCGCGCATTCGATCCGAGCACGGCAAGGTGCCTGCGGAGTGGCGCACGGTTTGACCGCGCTACCGCCCGTAGCGGCTGAGCAATTCCACGATCTTGGGTTGGTCCTTGGAGAGTTGCAGGCTGTGGCGCAGCAGTTCGAGCGCTTCCTGTCGCGCGTCGTTGTTCGTGCGGTTTGAGCGGATGTAGTCATTGAGCAGGTTGACCGCCAGGCCGTTCATCGCCGGGAAGTAGTTCTTGTCGAGCTGCAGAGCCGATCGGTACGACGACTCGGATTTCTCATAGTCGCGCAGTTTGAAGGAGGCGTAGCCGAGCCGCTCATACGCGTCGGCTGAAGGCTGCAATCGAATGAGCGCCTCGAGCGTGTTGACCATCTCGGGATAGCGCTGCAGTTTGCGCAGGCTTTCGACGAGATTGAGCATGAGTTCAGGCGAAGGCTCCATGAGTTCCATGGCGGCCTGGTAATTCTGCACCGCCTTCTCGTGATTGCCCACAGCCGCGTAGATCACGCCAAGATTCGCCCGGCTCGGTCCGTGGTTGGGCTGCACCTGCACGGCTCGCTCGGCGAAGGGCAGCGCTTCAACCGCCTGGTTCAGTTGCAGGTACGCCGTGGCGATGTTGAGATTCGCCTCGTGGCTGTTGGGCTGGAGGACCAGCGCCTGGCGATACTCGCGAACGGCTTCAAGAATCCGATTGAGTTGATGCAGCACGTAGCCGTGCATGTAGCGGGCGTCGTAACTGCGCGGCTCGAGTTCGACCCACTTGCGCGACGAAACTTCAGCCTCGGGCCACTGCTTGCGCTCCTTGTAGATCTCAGCCATTCCCATGTGAGCACGAACGATGCGAGGGTTCTCTTCGATGGCGGCGGCGAAGGCCACGAGGGCGGCGTCCTTGTCGCCGGTGTTCAGCGCGGATTCGGCTTCCTTGACGTGCTGCTCGGCGTTGGCCATGTTGTTCGAAGTCACCGGCACGTTGGAGATCGTGCCGGGCTGCTGCTGGCGGAACAGGCCGCACGACGTCAGCGAAAGCATCGCCGCGGTCAGACACAGCGAGGCGGCCAGGCGCCCGGACATCGGCGAGAACCGCGGACGAGCCGTGGCAGAACAGGATGAGTCGAGCATGTGGAGCATCAGGTGGTTTTCCGTGATCGCCTGGGCTGCGATGGTTTGCGTGTCTGGCTGCCGGCCTTTTTTCTGCCGGTTGGTGTGCCGGCCTTTGGGGTCGCGGCTTTGGATCGCGGCCTTGCCGCGGTCTTCCTCTTTTCGGCAAGAGCCCTCAATTGTCTGAGGTTTATGGTATCCCACGGCGTGCCGTCGTCCGTCTCCGCTTTCTCCGTTTCGAGGATCTTGGGCGTCCCGGCAAACGCCCGGGATCGCATGATGTACTCGAAACACGGCAGGCCCACCTCTCCAAGCCCGATGTGCTCGTGCCGGTCGCGGTGGCTGCCAACGCCGAACTTCGAGTCGTTGAGGTGGAAGCAGAGCAGGTGGTCCAGCCCGACGATCTGGTCATACTGCTCGAAAACCGCCTTCACCGCCTTGCTCGTGGACATGTCGTACCCCGCCGCCGTGACGTGGCAGGTGTCAAAGCACGTGCCCACACGGTCGGGCTGGGCCAGGCGTTGGCGAATGGCGCCCAGGTGCTCAAAGCGCCCGCCGATCTGGTTGCCGCCTCCGACGGTCGTTTCGAGGCAGATGATCGCGTTGAAGCCTCTGGTGCGCCTGGTGATCTCATCGAGGGCCTTCACGAGCCGGTCGATGCCCGCCTCCTCAGACGAATCGAGCGACGAGCCGGGATGCACCACGACGTAGCGCACCTCCAGGGCTTCGGCTCGCTCCACCTCATCGGTCATCGAATCGATGGATTTGGCGAAGTGCTCATCCGCCGGCGTGGCGAGATTGATGAGATAACTCGCGTGGCTCACCGTTTGCGTCCACTTCAATCGATGCAGTTCCGTGAGCCAGTCGTTCATCGCGGCCGGGTCCATGGGGCTGGCTTTCCACTGCCGCTGGTTCTTGGTGAAGATCTGGACGGTCTGCATGCCGAGGCGTTCGGCTTCGCGAAGCGCGTTGACGTATCCACCGGCGACTGAAAGATGACTGCCGAGCATGTCGGTTTTCATAGCGGGCATGGTATCGCGCTGCGGCGACCGGGCAGGTCCAATCAGGGCCACAGGCCTCGATGGGCGCGACGGGCGGCGAGTTCGAGCTGGCGGTAGCGCATCAGCATCGAGTGATTCCACCGATCTTCCCGCCGCGCCAGCCCTTCGCTGAGCAGGTGCTCGGCAAGATTTGTCCCGTCCTCCAGATCCACGTGGGCCAGCAGTCGGCCGTAGATGTCGCGCGTGCTCTGCGGCTCGAGGCGCAGCCGCACGGCATGGCCCTCGACGAGCTGCCTCGTCAGGGCGGTGGCCTCGGCTGCAAAGGGCTGGGCTGGCTGGTTCGAGAACGCGGGGTGGGCGACCTCGGGGCAATCGATGCCGATGAGCCGCACGCGGGTGGTTTCCGTGCCCCTGAGGTGGTCGGCGATCTGCACCTCGATCGTGTCGCCATCGATCACGCGCACCACGCGTGCTGAAATGAGGTGGTAGAGATCGCCATCGGGCTGGTCGGCCAGCAGCCAGCCGGCGCGATCGAGGACGCTGAGCAGCCCGAGCGCCGCGAGGAGAAAAAGGACCTTGATCCGCCCGATCCAGCGCAGCCGTGTGGCGCGACGAGAGGCCCCGCCCGAGGCAGACGGCCGGCGATTCGCTGCGGGTGCGGGCATGAACTTCCTCCCTTTCAGGGCCCCTCACGTCCAGCCCGGACGGGGGCGCACGGAACGGGAGCCTGCGGCGGTGGCCGCTTCGGCTTGGATCGAATAACCTTTGCCACTGAGCGGTGCACAGTCCAGTGCGTCCTCCGACGAGCAGCGTCGGAAGGATTGTGGTGCCGCACGAACCGTGCCAACTCGTGGCACTGGGATCATGTTGGCGTGCCTTGCATTGGATTGACAGCCCTTCCGGTGTGGATGCGATTTCGTGAACAAGCCAGATCTCGCAACTCGACTCGGCCCTGAAGAAGATCTGGGCGGCGCGGCTACCACTGAGACCGCCGCCATCGAGCACGGCCCCGATCCGGAGTTCTGCGTCGAATCGACCTCCGATGAACTGGGCTCGTACGACCTCTGTGAGTCGGAACTCTCCGGCGTCGAAGCCACGCCACGGCCGGCACGTGCGGCGGCGAACGGCGTGCATGCTCCGGCGCCGGTGAGCGATCTGGCCACCGTTGCCGATGCATCCGCAGACCTCTCCGTGGACATCGAGCCCGCCGCAGCCCGCCAGACGGAGTTGCGCGGCTGGCCGCGTTTCGAAGCGTGGGTCGAGCGCCTGGCGCACAAGTACAAGTTCATCCGCAAGATCACGTCCCGACTCTACCTGCCCATCGCGTTTCACAGCGGCCTGACGATGAAGAAGTTGGACCCGCACACGTTTACCTACGTGCTGCCGTTCCGCCGCTTCAATCGCAACTTCTACGATGCCATGGCGGGCGCGGCGCTGGTGGCCAATTCCGAGATCGCCGCAGGCATGTACCTCTTTGGCGAACTTGGCGGCAAGTGGACGGTGGTCTGCAAGAACATCAACTATCGCTTCCTGCGGCCCTGCCTCGGACCGGCGATCTACAAGGTGGACCCGCGCGACGAACTCAAGGCGCGGCTGGCGGCCGGCGTCGAGTTCAACATCGATCTCACGCTCGAGATACTCCAGCAGGTGAGCGGCAAACGGCGCCATCCGCGCGTCGGCCGATGCGATGTGACGTTCCACTGCACGCCCAAGGGCCCCGAGGGTAATCGCGGCCTGAGTCGGCGTCGCAAGCGCCGCAAATCGAAATGACCGAGCGCTCCGAACTCGCCTCGCAATCCTTTGTCACTCTGCTCGGCTGGGCCGTGTATCTCGCGTGCTCGTGGACGTGGTGCATCGGCATGTACCTGCCCGTCGTGCTGCTCGACCACTACGGCTGGCCGGCCGTGGCGGCGTTCGCCATCCCCAACATTGCCGGCGTCGTGCTGTTCGGGATTGGAGTTGGCACGGTTGCGCGCAGCCGTGCCCTCATCGCCGGAAACACCGCGGCCATGCTGTGGTTCTCGCTGATCACCATCGCGTTTCATGTCTACTTCCTCGGCGCCGTCTGGGGTTATGAATTCAAAGGCTCGTTCTGGGCCGGTGCGACGTTGGTTCCGCTGCCGATTGTCGCATTGGCGTGGCTCGCGCGCACGCTGAGCGACCGCACGCTTGTGCGGGTGGCCGGCGGGGTGTATCTGTTCTCCATCTGCCTCGTGAACCTCGCCGGCTTCATGAGCGCAGCCTCCGGCGATCCTCTGCGCCAGGCGGTCTGGGCAGCGCGACCCGCAGCAGGCCTGGTCTTCCTGGTCCCCGTGTTCGTGATCGGGTTTCTGCTCTGCCCATATCTCGATCTGACTTTTCATCGCGCACTGATCGCGGTGGGCGGGCGCGGACCCGGCAAGACCACATTTGCACTGTTTGGAGTCGTCTTCGCGCTGATGCTGATGGGCACAGTCCTCTATTCGATCATCGGTTTCCTCTGGCCCATTGTGGTGCACATACTCATCCAGTCATGGTTCACCATGACCGTACACTTCAAGGAAATCGAATCGCGGCGCAGTACGCCTGCGGGCGAGGTAGTGGGGCGGTGGGTCTGGCCCGTGCTGATCACCTCCTGGGTGCTGGCGCCGCTGCCGCTGGTTGACTACCGCTGGTGGTTCATCTTCACTGGGCTGATCTTCCCCGCGTACGTGGCATTGATGATGGTCCGACCGCGCCTCGGCCGGCCATCAGCGCATCAGATGACGCTGGCCATCGTAATCGTCCTGCTCACGCCGTTTTCCGCGTTGGGGTTTCTTTTTCCCGGTTTCGAATGGCTGACGCTCGTTCCCAGCGTTACGCTGGTCCTGTCGCTTCTCGTCGGCGGACCCCAGGCGGTTGCCGGCCACTCCGACGAGCAGGCCGTCGATTCCACTCCTTTGCTCGCGGGCTGATCTCATGTGGCTGATCGTCTCGATTCTCGCATCCGGTGGAGTCGTCAGTGCCTGCTGGCTGATCGCGGCGATTGGAACGAGGCTCATCGGTCGGATCCGCGGCCGGGCCACCGGGTGGATCGGTGGAACCCTGCGAAATGCCGCGACGATGACCGTCGTCTGCGCGCTGTGCGCCATGGCGGTTCATTTCGGCATGATCCGAGTGCCAGGGCTGGCCTGGCAGATGCCGGCCTCGCTGCTTCGCCTCGATGTCGGCAAAGCGTGGTACGGCGACATCGCACTGCACTCGCTCAGTGATCGGGCCGTACAGCACACCTTGTCTTTCGATAGCGCCGCGTCGATCACGGACACTCTGCTCGACGCCGACTGGTGGCTCGACGAGACGCACCGGCAGATCTTTGATGCATCTCGTGAGCCCGAGCGCTGGCTGACCATCCAGATGGAGCAGGCGCGTCTCACCGATGAACAGATGGCCCGGTGGCTCAATCTCGTGCCTCCGCCGATGTTCCTGGCCAATGCGGATACGCGGCAGTCGCCATCGTCCATCAAGCTCACCGCCATCTTCGGGCGCGAGTGGCAGCGAATCGACAAAGTGCCCTATCGCATCGACCATCTGAAGATCGTCGAGATCCGCGTGAACGGCGCGCCGCAGGAATTCACGATTGAAGAGGCAGCCGATTCGAATGCCGAAATCGGCTGGCATGCCAATCGCGTGGAGTTTCACGTCCTGGGCCTGCACGCCCCGCCCGGCGGTTCGCCGCGCTGCGAAATCGAAGTGATCTACCGGCTCGATCTGGAGCCGAGTTCATATGAAGACATCGGACCGCTGAGTTGGAAGACCACGCTGCTGGTCAACTGAGGCGAGCGAGGTCGTCATCGTCGATCTGCGCGTTGGTGTAGACCTTCTGGACATCATCAAGATCTTCAAACGCCTCGACGAGGCGCAGCACTTTCTCGGCATTGTCGCCGGCGCACTCAACGGTGTTGTTGGGCAACATCGTCACTTCGGAAGAATCGACAGAGATGCCCGCGCCTTCCAGCGCCTCTTTGACTGCATGCAGATCGTTGGGGGAGGTGAAAACCTCCCAGACATCGTCGGATTTCTGAACGTCTTCGGCGCCGGCTTCGAGCGCCTTCTCAAAGATGAGCTCCTCCGCGACGCCCTCGGCCGGGACGATGAGATAGCCGCGCTGTGTAAAGCCGAAGGCGACCGAACCGCTCACGCCGAGTTTGCCGTGGTACTTGTCGAAGGCCATGCGGATTTCCGGCGCGGTGCGGTTCACGTTGTCGGTGAGGCAGTCGATGATCATGGCCACGCCGCCCGGGCCGTAGCCTTCGAATCGCATGGGAATGTACTCAACGTCGCCATCAAGTCGGCCGGCGCCTTTCTTGATCGCCTTCTCGATCGTGTCCTTGGGCATGTTGACGGCTTTGGCGTCGTCAATGGCATAGCGCAGCGTGAGGTTCATGTCCGGGTCGCCGCCGCCCTGGCGCGCGGCGACGATGATGGCGCGGCTGCACTTGGACCACATCTTGCCGCGGACCTTGTCCTGGCGTGCCTTGCGATGCTTGATGTTGGCCCATTTACTGTGCCCGGCCATGTGTGAAACGCTCCCTGGTCTGTCGGTAACGGGGAAAGATCAGGGCTGATTCTTGTCCAGTGTCGGCGAGGACGCTACCGGGGGTTCTTTCCCGGATTCGGCGGCCTTGATCTTGGATCGGGTGGCGTCGATCGTCTCGCCGTAATACTTGCGGTAGAACTCGACCTCGGCATTGCCGTTGTCCGCAGCGCCAGTCTGCTGAGCGAGCTGGATGAACTGGTCGAAGTTGCGCACCGACTGCTGCCAGGTGTCCAGGGCCTTGTCCTTGCGGCCAGCCCGCCAGTAGGCGTCGCCAAGGTGATCGAGGATCACCGTCGTGTCAATCTCGGGGCGCCCCTCGCTGCGGCGAAGCAACGCCGCGTCTTCGAGCAGCGGGATGGCGGCGTTCTCGTACACCTCGCGCGGCTCCTCGTCCGGGTTTTCCAGTTTGCCCAGCTTGTACCGCACCCAGCCCAGCGAATCGAGCACCGCCGAATCAGTTGGCTTGGCCATGGTGGCCTTGACGAGCATCGCTTCGGCATCACTGAGACGCTCGTTGCGGTCCGCCAGCGAATAGCCAAGGTCGTTGTTGGCCAAGGCGTGATCGGGGTCGACTTTGAGCGCTTCTTCGAGAAGCACTTCATGCGAGAGATCGTTGCCTTGCGCCGAGAACTCGCCGCTCATCACATAGAGCGACTCAGCCAGAAGATTGCCCCCGCCCTTGCCCGCCACGGGGCGCGCGTTGAGAATCGGCATGGATTTGTACGCTTCGGTCTGATGCGCGCGGCGGACGAGGTTGATGGCCCGCTCCGGTTCATCCCGTATCGCGCATTGCGCCAGGCGCCACTGCGTCAGCCCCGCCTCGCGATCCTCGATGGGACGCTCTGTTCCCAGCCACCGGTCGCACAGCGCGCAGGCGTCGTCGAGGCGCTCGTGTCGCGCCAGGCTGACCGTCGCCACCGCGGTCATCTCAAGTTCGATGTCAGGCTGCAGCGTCCGAGCCTTCTCGATGGAGTTGATGATCGCATCCAGAGGCCGATCGAGTTCCGCCACGGCGTTCATGTAGGCGATGAAAACCGATGGCGGCGCCACCACCTTCCGGGCGATCACTTCCTCGCCGATCGCTTCGATCAGCCCCAGCGCCTGCGACCGCAGGCCTTCGGCGTCGATGCGCGAAGCAAGTGACGTGATGTCTTCGATGTGACGCCCGAGATGATCGCTCGCCTGCGTGAGCGCCGCGCGCAGGTGGTCCAGCGCGCTTTCGCCCTGGCCCTGCCCGACATCGAGTTCTGCCATGGCCAGGCTCTTGGCGACGGAGTCGGGCTGCTGACTCCACCGGTCGCGCGTGACCTGCTGTGCCTCTTCCTCGCGACCCACGCTCTTGAGTGCGGTTTCGAGCAGTCGATACGAGCCGAAGTCGAGCGGATGCGTCGCAATCGCGCCGCGGAGAATGTCAACCACGTCGCCGCCTCGATGGTCGGCAATGAGCGTCTGCAGCCACGCATCGCGCAAATGGCGGTCGCCGGGGCGGTTGATGCGCTTGGTCGCCAGCCACTGGGACGCCTCCGACGCCCGGCTGGATGCGATCCAGATCTGGACGAGGCCTTCCAGCGCCGCCTGGTCCGTTGCGTCTTCGGCAAGCAGCAGTTGGAAGGCGGCGATGGCGTCATCGAAGCGACCCTGTCCCGCGTCCTGCTCGGCTCGCAGCATGCGAAAGACCCGACTTTCCGGCGCCGCCGAGTACAGCCCGCGCACCAGCTCGCGGAACTGATCACCATTCTGAAGCGGTCCGCGGAATCCGTAGAGTCGAATCAGGGCGCCAAACGTCGCCGGATCGCGCGGCGACCGGGCCATCGCCTCCTTCAGCACCGCTGCCGCATCTTCGTTGCGGCCAGCGCCCGATAGCAGTCGCGCCTTGCGACGCAGGTGTTCGGCAATGTCGATGTCATCGGGCCGCTTCGCCTGCAGGTCATCGAGCAGCGCCAGGCCCTTATCGACTTCGCCGATTTGCGCCCACATCAGGGCCCGGTCATACGTGAGTTCAATCGGGTCGCCGGCGCGGCCTTTGATCGACTCGACGACCTCCGCCGCCTCGTCCGTGAGGTTCAATACCAGCAGCACGGTGGCCTTGCTCAGCAGGCCCGGAGTCGAGTTGGGATAGTCGGCCAGAAGCCGGTCCAGCGCCGTGCGCGCTTCACCATACTGGTAGTCGCGAAAGAGCAGACCGATGCGGACCAGTTGACCCTCTTCGGATTTCTTCATCGCCGCCGGCAGGTCATCCCATGCCTTCAGGTACTGGCGCGGTTCATCCGTGAGCGCCACGAGTTCATCGAGCAGGTGGTCGGGAAGCTCCCCGCTCTTCTGCGCCAGCGTGATGATGAGTCGAACCGGCTGCACCGGCGCCAGCCGCTGAACGGCCCAGGGCAGCAGGTCGCTGAGCACGCTCGAATCCCCGCCGTGCTCAGCAAGGAAGTCGAGAATGATCGCGTCGCTGCGATCAGGCGGAAGCAACCCGGCGATTGCCTGGACATACCTCAACTCACCCGGCTTCTCGCCCAGGCGCTGGCGCAACGCCGCCGCCAGAGCGTCGCTTTGTGGCGTATCGCGAAAGAGGGAGACGAGTTCAATGGCGTTGGTCTGCTGCGGATCGTCAATGGCTTCGAGCAGCACCTCGATGGCGTCCTGCGTGCGGCCGGCCTTGC
This sequence comes from Planctomycetaceae bacterium, assembly GCA_040255465.1. GTDB lineage: Bacteria > Planctomycetota > Phycisphaerae > Phycisphaerales > UBA5793 > UBA5793. The sequence goes on along the minus strand of JBDZVA010000003.1, from coordinate 571,696 downwards.
CAAGAGCCCAGATCAGGCGCGGCAGCATGTCTTCGTTGCTGACGCGCGCCGCGGCGAACGCCTGGCCGTAGACGTCGATCGCCTCGTCAAAGCGCTGCAGGCGGCAGTAGGCGTCGCCCAGATCGCGCCACATCTCCGGCGCGACGCGGTAGAGTCGATCGACCTCGCTTTGAAATCGCGCCGACTCCGGCGGCATGTCGGGCAGACGCAAGATCAGATCGTGCCACACTGAGACGCCGGCTTCATCATAACCCTGGGCAAGCAGCACCTGCCCGAGTTCGTGCGCGGTGAGGAACCAGATATCCTGATCCCCCGCGGCGACCTGCTCATCGGAGAGCAGCGCGTAGGCCTTGCCAAGCAGCCCCGCAGCGCGCGGCGCATCGCGCCGCTGCCATGCCGCCGTGCCCAGTCGCAGGAGCGATTCCAGGTCGTCCGGCTCCAGCGCGAGGATGTCTTCGTACAGGCGCAGCGCGCGGGCCGGGCCGATCGTGGACAGGTAGTTGTCGGCCATCAGTCGCATGCACGCCGTCGCGCCGGGGTCCAGCTTGAGCGCCTGTTCGAGCGAGCGAATCGAGTCGAAGTAGCGGCCGTCGATCGACATCGCGCGCGCCTCGAGATACAAGCGCGTCGTGGCGCGCAGCACGTCGTCCGTCGGAGGGGCCGCAGAACGCGCGGGCGGCAGAACATCGGTCGGCGAGATCATCGCCAGCGCTTCGGCGAGCGACAGCCTGGCCTTGGGGTCGTCGGGGGAAACGGGCGCGAGCCGCTCAAGATCGACACCCGGTGGCACGCGCAGCGAAACGGAAGTCGCGGCCGGCGATGCCGAACGCGCCTGGGATCGCTGCACAGAAGGGGACGGACTGGCCGCGGTCGAGCCGGCATCCGTGGGCTGCGTCGAACACGCGCCCAGCACGAGCGAGAAACAGAGCGTGGAAAGCAGCGATTGGCCGAATCGGCCTCGATTCGAGTGAAGCATCGGCGAACAAACTCCCTTGGCGTGACGGGCCGGCGGCGTCGCATCCCGTGCGTGGCGTTCAAAAAAACCGCAGACAATGGTACGGGCCGCGCCGCCACCGCGCGGCCTCTCCTCCTGAGGAATCGACCAGAACACCCGCCTGTCTTGCGTGCCGTCCTGCCAGATGTGTGTTTCTGGTCGCATCCGCGCGGGGGGCGATTCCAGTGCCGCCAGCACCCGACGATCGTCGGGACGATTACTCCCCGCCTTCCGCCTCGTTGCTCGGATCGCGGAAGTCGATCCACGCCCAGAGCGTCAGGTGCACCTGAGCGCACTGTTCGGGTTCGATCTGCTCCACGATGGCCTCGCTGATCTCCTCGGCCGACGCCTTGGCGTCCGCGATTCCCTCTTCAATCAGGGCGGCGTGGAGTCGCTGGTCGATGGGGATGACCGGGTGATTCAAGGCATGCAGGCAGGCGAAGTTGGCGACAAAGGGCAACATGCCGTCCAGACCCATCAAATACGCCGCGGCGTCCGAAGCCGGGGCCTGAAGGAGATGGTCGATGGAAACCTTGATTTCGCGCCGGTGAATGTCGCGCAACACGCGACGGATGCGGCTGGCCCGCTTGCGCGCCCGGGGGTACCGATCGCCCATCAGCGACTGGATTTCATCGGTGAGACAGACACGTAGTTCGTTCAGATCGACAACCCGGCTGCGCAGTCGCTCGTACGCCTTCGCCGCGCGGCTCTGGGAGCACTCCCAGGCGAGGAAGCCCCAGACCAGTTGTTCGGTGGGGGAGTTGGCGAGGGCGGCGGCAATCGGGCCGTTCAAACCGGCCGTCTTGAGCAGGCTGGAGAGTCGACCGGAGTGAACTTTCGCGTCCCTCAACGCCACTTCCCTCATGTCTGCAATGCCTGCGCAACGCGTCTAGGAGCCGGAATCGCCCCCGGTACTTTCGGGATGCGTCGGACGGGCAATCTGTTCGAATTCCTGGCGAATGTCGTCCAGCTCGCTCGGCTCGGGCTCCGATTCGCCGCCGATGGCGTCTCGAATGGCGCCCAGGAGTTCTGCCTGCTTCTTGATGCGCTCGTCGAGGCGAAGCTTGATGTGCGGCGGTCGCCGCATGTCGACCTTTTCGTTGACCATGTGCTGGATGCGCCTCGTCGCAGCCACCAGACCCTGCATCGTTCCCGCCTGGACCTCGGCCGGAAGGATCGAGACATGCACCGTCGCCTCGCGCAGATCCGATGAGACAGTGACTTCGGAAACGGTGACCATGCCCCGAATGCGCGGATCATTGAGCCCGCGCGTAAAGACGTCCTGCACGGCGCGGTGCATCACGGACGCAATCTGTTCGCGGCGATGGCTCAATCACGTCTCCCCGGTTCAGATCTTGCGGCTGACTTCAATCATGCGGTAGCATTCGAGAATGTCGCCGACCTTGATGTCGTCGTAGCCTTCGATCTTCATGCCGCACTCCTGTCCGGAGCGAACTTCCCTGGCGTCGTCCTTGAATCGCTTGAGCTGCTCGAGCACGCGGTTGTTCTCGACGACGATGTCGTCGCGCGTCACGCGAATCTTCGCGTTGCGCTCGATCGTGCCGTCCGTGACGTAGCAGCCGGCGATCATGCCGACCTTGGTGATCTTGAATACTTCGCGCACCGCCGCGTGTCCAAGCACCTCTTCCCTGATCTCCGGCGCGAGCAAGCCGCTGGCGGCCTGGCGCACGTCGTCGAGCAGTTCGTAAATGACCTGGTATGTCCGCAGCTCCACGTGCTTGTTGTCCGCCAGTTCGCGAGCCCGGCTCGACGAGATGACGTGGAACCCCAGCACGATGGCGCCCGACGCTTCCGCGAGGATGACGTCGGACTCGGTGATGCCGCCCACGGCCGCATGCAGCACGCGGATGTTCAGTTCGTCGGTGGAAATGTCCTCGAGCGAACGCTTGAGCGTCTCGACTGATCCCTGCACGTCCGCCTTGACGACAAGGTTGAGATCCTTGCGCTCGGCGCCCTTCATCTGCGTGAAGATGTTGTCGAGCGTCACCTTCGGCGCCGCCAGCGCCCGTTCGCGCTCCTGGCCGACGCGCTGCGCTGCGGCTTCTTCGGCCTTGCGCAGACTGGACACTACGTAGCAGCGGTCGCCCGCGTCGGGAACCATGTTGATGCCTGAGATCTCCAGCGGCGTCGAGGGGCCCGCCTCCTTGAGGCGCTTGCCGCGATCATCCGTCATGTCGCGCACCCGGCCGTAGGCCCGGCCGATGACGATGAAATCACCAACCTTGATGCGGCCGTCCTGGATGAGCACGTTCGCCACCGCGCCGCGGCCTTCGACCATGCGGGCTTCGATGACCGTGCCGCGCGCCGGACCTGCGGCGTCCGCCTTCAGATCCATCAACTGCGCCTGGAAGTCGAGCGTGTCGAGCAAATCCTGAATGCCGATCTTCTTGGTGGCCGAGGTCTTCACGACTTCCGTCTTGCCACCCCACTCGACCGGCGACAGGTCGTACTCGGCCAACTGGCCGTAGATCCGCTGGAGGTTGTTGTCCGTCGCTTCGGGTTTGTCGATCTTGTTGAGCGCGACGACGATGGGGACTTCGGCGGCCTTGGCGTGGTTGATCGATTCGATCGTCTGCGGCATGAGGCCGTCGTCGGCGGCGACGACGAGCACGACGATGTCGGTGATCTGCGCGCCGCGGGCGCGCATCGCAGTGAACGCCTCGTGGCCGGGCGTATCGAGAAAGACGATGGTCTTGTCATCGTCGCCGGCCCGCACGTTGATGCGGAACGCGGACGTGTGTTGCGTGATGCCGCCCGCTTCGCCCGCCGCAACGGTCGTGTGGCGAATGGCGTCGAGCAGCGAGGTCTTGCCGTGGTCGACGTGGCCGAGAATCGCCACGACCGGCGCTCGCGACTGGAGGTCCATCGTCTCGCGATCTTCGAATTCCTTCGTGACCACATCAACGGCGGACTGCTTCTCCTCGACCTCAAGTTCGATGTTCTGTTCGAGCATCAGTTCGATGGCGAGATCCGTGGGCATGCCGGCATTGGGATTCGCCTGCATGATGCCCTTCTTCATCATCGCGCGAATGATCTGGTTGACCTGCACGCCGGTCGCGGAGCTGAGTTCCTTGATCGAGAAGGGTTCCTGGATCTTGACCACGCCGCCTACTTGGGCGGCGGTCTTGGCCTTTTCGCCGCCGTGATCCGCCCGACTCGCGTCGCGGCGGACCGTCTTGATGTACCCGTGGGCGCCGCGGAGGCGCTCTTCGCGTTCAAGCAGATCCTGCTGCCCCCAGTTGCGGCTGCGAGCCGGACGGTCTCCTGAAGGTCCGTCAGCACTGGCGCTGCGACCCTCGCGGCCGCTGCGGTTCTTGCGACGCGTATTGCGTCTGGAGACGTCGCCGCCCGAAGGAGGCGCGTCCATCGGCCCCGCCGGTCCGCCGGGGCCACGGCCGGGTCCGCCTTCACCCAGCGGTCGGCGCCGTGGACGATCGACCACTTCGGCTTCCTCGATGCGCACGACTTTGGGTCCCGACAGCTTGGCCGGCGATTGGACTTCGCCGATCATCGGACCCGCAGGAGTGACTTGCTTGGGTCGCTTGGGCACGTTTGGCACCGCCACGGCGCGACGACGTTCGCTCGCCGCTGATGGCGACAGCGCCGATTCGGATTCCTGCTCCGCGGCCGGCGCCATTTCGGCCGCCTCGGCGGGTGGCGCACTGGCTGCGGCGGCGAGGCTGCCGGGAACGGAAGCCGGGACTTCGCTCTCTTCAAACTCCTGCTGTTCCTCGGGCATCGCCGGTGCGGCTGGAGGGGTGGCCGGCGCCGTGGTCGCGGTTTGCGCCTCCACGCGCCGGATGACCTCTTCAGACGACTCGCCGGCGCCCTTCTTGGCGATCTTGCGCGTCTCCTCGAGCGCCTTGGCCATTGCGGCCGCTTCGTCTGCTTCCTCTTCGACGTGTTGGGCAACCGTCTTTTTCTTGGCCGTCGCCCGCACCTTCTTGGCAGCCTTCTTGGTGGTCCGCGCTGCGACGGCGGTCAAGGCGCCGGATTCTTCCGTGGAGTCCTCCAGCACGTCCTCATCAGCGCCGGCAAACCACGAATGAATGGTCTGCTCAAGACCCGCCGAGACGCTGGACATGTGATTCGTGATGTTGGGGATACCCTCGGACTCGCAGCGAGCCACGAGGTCCTTGCTCTTGATGCCCAGTTCTTTCGCAATCTGATGAATCTTCTTGGCCAAAGGCTGCTCCTCAGTTCAATGCATGCCTGGTCTTTCCGGCCAGGCGGGAAGTCGAGTGTTCCATCACAAGACTGCCCATCATGATCCTTCTTCTCCGCTCGGCTGGGCGACCGGCGCCGGCTTTCGGCCCATGCCCAGGATCGTCGCGGCCTGCGCGGCTCCGTCGTGGCTGCCCGCGTCGTCGCTCGCCGGCTCCGCCTCGGGGCCCGCCGATTCCTCCGGCGCGCCGTCCAGCACACTGGCCGCCAGTCGCTGCTCTTCCGCACGGCGTTTGGCGTCCTCTTCCTTCTCGCGCTGCTGTTCCTCGGCCACGACCTTGGCCTTGGACGATGCGAGTTCGACCATCTGATCCGCCTGCTCGGGAGTCACTTCCAGCTCTTCGGCCAGCACTTCCGCGCCGACTTCCTCGACGTCGAACACGCTGACCATGCCCAGCGCCGCCAGGCGGTCGAGTTGCTCCTCCGTCACCCCTTCGACCTGGCGGAGCGTCTCGACGAGCACCTCGAGACCCTTGGCGTATTCGGTCGGCGTGAGAATGTCCACGTCCCAGCCCGTCAGCCGGGCCGCGAGTCGGACATTCTGCCCGCGCTTGCCGATCGCCAGGCTCAGTTGCTCTTCGTCGACGACGACCGTGGCACGGCCGAGTTCGAAGCACAGCGAAACGTCTTTCACTTCCGCCGGCTTGAGCGCGTTCTGAATCAGAATCTGGCTCGAGTCGTTCCAGCGGACGATGTCGATCTTCTCGCCGCCGAGTTCATCGACGATGTTCTTGATGCGGCTGCCGCGCACTCCGACGCACGCGCCCACGGCGTCGACCTTCGAGTCGATCGACGACACTGCCAGTTTTGTCCGGAACCCGGGCTCGCGCGCCATCGCCTTGATCTCGATGATCCGCTCGCTGACTTCGGGCACTTCCACCTCGAACAGCCGGCGGATGAAGTCCGGATGCGCCCGGCTCAGCACGATCTTCACCTGATTGCCCATGTCGCGCACGTCGAGGATGAGACACCGCACGCGATCGCCCGGCTGGAAATTCTCGCCGGGAATCTGTTCGCTGCGCGGCATGAAGCCTTCGGCGCGATCAATCTGGATGACCAGTGCGCCGCCTTCGTAACGCTGGGCCGTGCCGGTGACCATTTCACCGACGCGCTTGGAGAATTCTTCGAACAGCGCCTCACGCTCATCTTCGCGGAACCGCTGGATCATGACCTGCTTGGCGGTCTGGGCCGGGATGCGTCCCAGTTCGCGCAGGTCGATTTCGATCTCGGTCCATTCGCCGACCGGTTCACCGGTGACAGGATCAGTCTCCGCAGGGGGGAAGCGCCTCCACAGGCGGATCTCGCCGTTGAAGCGGTCCATCGCGCAGCGGAACTCATCCGTGTCGAGCGAGCCGAAGTGCTTGCGCGCCGCGGAGATCATCGCGGTTTCAATATCACGGAACAGCGACTCGCGGTCAATCTTGCGGTCGCGCGCGATGGAGTCGATGATGCGGAGGGTTTCCTGGTTCATGTTTAAGATTGTCCTTTCGCCGAATTGTGTATTCAGTTGTCGATCACGTCAGACCCCGCGGCCGGACCGCAAGAGTCGGTAAACAAAAAACCACCGGCGCATCCGCAGCGCCTGTGGCCTGTAGTGCGATTGCGCGACGCGACAGCGCCTCACAACCGGTCAACCCAACCTGTGGCCCTGCCTCAGGTCATGACGCGCCCCTCAAAAGCCCGGTTCGTGGGCGTGCGGGGAGCGTGCGAGTTGACTCGGTGCCTACCACGCACTGGGTTCTTCCCAACGGTGCATCTGCGTACTCCACGCAAGCAAGCCGAAAAAACACGCCACTACAGACTAGGTAAAGGATAGTCCGGCCCCTCTCAGGGTCAAAATGAGCAATCTGTAATGCTCTCCTGCTACGCCTTTTCACCGCCCCCAAGCAGGTCTGCCAGCGTCCTGCTTCCCAGAACGCCGATCTGGGCCTGCCGGAGCGTGGAGACCATCGGCCAGTCCGGACCGATTGCATCTTTCGAACCCAGCAGACGTTGCGTGTAATCCACCACCTCCGCCAGGGCGATCTTGGCCGGCGGCCGCGCGAGGGAAAAGGTCGGTCGCTCGTTGGGCTCGATCCGGTGCAGCACCCCGTGAACCGCCAGCGTCGCCAGGACCAGTTCGATCGCCCGCTCGCTGATGTGCGTCTGTTCCATGATCTGCCGCGCATCAGTCGGCTCACCATGCTCGAAACGCTCCGCCACCACCCGCAGCATGGGCAGCACCAGGGCCGGGTCCATCACCGGCGGCACGTTGGGCCGATCGGGGATCGAGCGCACCATCCGCATCCCCACCGCCTGCAGCGCTGAGGTCAGCTCCAGACCAAAGAGCACGATGATCCACATCAGGTACACCCACAAGAGAAACACGGGAATCAACCCCAGCGTTCCGTAGAGCACCGAGTAGTTCGCCCCCTTGCCGAAGATCGTCGAGATGTACGCCCCGAGCACCCGGGCGCCGATCGACCAGCACACCGCCGTCACCAGCGACCCCAGGGCCGCGGCCGACACCTTCATCCGCGTGTTGGGCACGGAGACGTACAGCAGCATGATGAACAGCCACGTCGTGCCCAGCGAGGTGATCAGGCCGATCGCCGAAATGCTCGAGGTCGCCCAGGGTCCGAGTTTGTCTGCGAATTGCGTCACGATTTCCTGAAATCGCTTGTCCAGGAAGAAACTGAGATAGAGCAGCGCGGGACCGATGATGATTGTGAAGCCATACAGCGGCACGCGCCGCGACAGCGGCCGGTTCTCCGACGCCCGGCAGATCGTGTTGAACGACCGCTCGATCGTCGTCATCATTCCGATCGCAGCCCAGACCAGCACGAGCAGCCCGACCATGCCGATCGATTCAAAGTTCACCTGCGCGTTGATCTGCTGAATGAGTTCACTGACCCGATCCAGCAGCGCTCCGCCGTTCTGAATCGCCTCCGCGCTGCCTGGATCGCTGCCCGGTGGCATGCTGACCGTATCAAACTGAACCGCGGCAAGAAGGTCGCGCACGAACGACTCAAAACGCTCCACACCCCCGAACACGCGGAAGATCAGCAGGCCGATCACGCTCACGGGCACCAGCCCGAAGATCGTCCGAAACGCCAGCGCCGCCGCCATCTGCCCGGCCCGGTCTTCCTTGAGCTGCTTCATGCCGTGGCGGACCAGCTCGGCGAGGAAGCGAATGACATACTGCCACCGGTTCAACTCCGCCGTCGGAGTCAGCAGCAGTCGGCGCAGCCAGGTCGGGATGGGTTTCGTGCGGCGTGGCATGGGGTGCCCGCAAGTCTATCGGCCATTTCCGTGGCGCGGTGGGGGCGGATTGGCGGGGCGGGGCGGGGGGGGCGTCGCGGTCAGCGATCCGAGACCTTGCGAAACCGCAACACGTAGTTCTGCGGCAGATATGCCGGGTAATGCTGATTGATCAACTCAAAACCCGCATCCACGATCTCCTGCGTGAACACCTCTTCACCCGCCCGGACGTGCCCCATGATCCACTCCGGCGACACGCCCGCAATGCGATAGAAATCCACCACCACCACCTGCCCGCCCGGTTTGAGCGATTCGTAGATCGAGTGCATCGTGCTCTTCGGGTATTCGAAGTGGTGATAGGTGTCGCAGATGAACACGAGATCGACCGAGTTCGCCGGCAGATCGACACTCCGCTCGCCGCACACGACCGTTTCAATGTTGGTGATGCCCTTGTCTGCCGCGTCTTTGCCCAGACGCTCCATCAGCCCCGCGTTGATGTCCACGGCGTACACCTTGCCCGCGCTTCCAACGAGCCCGGCGAACAACTCCGTCATAAACCCGCTGCCCGCGCCCACGTCCGCCACAACGCTGCCCCGGCGCGGCCCGACCAGCGCTGCAATCCGCTCGCGCTGCGAGAAGATCTCCCGCCCCTCGTCTTCCAGCGTCTGCACCAGCGGGGCAATGTCATCGCTCTTCCACCGCTCGTTGATCCCGGGCTTGACGCTCTGTTCCTGTTCGCCCTTGGGCGGCGCGGCAGGAGTCTGCACCGCCGGCGCAACTGCCCCGATCAAAACAACCGCAGCGCCAACGGCAAACACGCGCGAAAGAAACCGGCCTGAGCGAACCATGATCGAATCTCCGGAGATGAAGGCGTCGTAATCCTATCTCATGCCGCCTGCGCTGCAACGGCTTTGCGCTTCTTCGACGCCCGGATGTTGAGCACCTCCACCCCCAGCGAAAACGCCATCGCGAAGTAGATGTACCCCTTGTTCACGTGCCCGCCGAGCCCCTCCACGAGCAGCATCACCCCGATCAGCAGCAGAAACGCCAGCGCCAGCATCTTCAGCGTCGGGTGCTTCTTGATAAACGCCGCGATGTGACCCGCAAAGATCAGCATCACACCCACCGCCACTACCACGGCCGTGACCATCACCCACGGATCACGCGCCATGCCCACCGCCGTGATCACCGAGTCCAGCGAGAAGACCATGTCCAGCATCAGAATCTGCACCATCACCTGTGCGAACGACGCTGCGGCCTTCCTGTGCATCGACGTCTCATGGTCCGGCCCCTCGATGCGCTCGTGTATCTCAAACGTCGCCTTCCCCACCAGGAAGAGCCCGCCGCCGAGCAGAATGAGATCGCGCCCCGAAAACGCCTCGCCAAAGAGCGTGAACAACGCCCCCGTCAGGTTCGTCACCCACGTGATGCTCAGCAGCAGTGCGATGCGCAGCCCCATCGCCAGCAGCAGCCCCACGCGCCGTCCCATCGCCTGCTTGTGTTCCTCCAGCCGCTCGACGACGATCGAAATAAACACGATGTTGTCAATCCCCAGCACGATCTCCATCGCCGTGAGCGTGACCAGCGCCAGCAGGGCATTGGCCAGCGTGTCGGCGTGCGGCGCCGTCGCCGCACCGGCATGAGCAAGCAATGAAAGCACGCAGGTCTCCTTTCAGGTTTCGCTAGAGCATTGCCTCGATGCCCGGCGTGTCCACCCCCTCGCGCACCCTCGCCGCCGCTTCCACGCGCGATACCCTTATTCCATGCCCACCAACACCAATGCCAGACTCGCCCAGATCTTCGAGCAGATGGCCGCCGCCCTCGAACTCACCGGCGCCAACCCCTTCCGCATCAATTCCGACGCTCGCGTCGCCCGCGTTCTCAAAGACCTCACGCAGGATGTCGAAGCCATCGTCGATGAAGACCCGCAGCAAGGCATCAGGCAACTCACCAAGATCGAAGGCATCGGCAAGGGTTCAGCCGAGAAGATCGTTGAGTTCCTCGAAACCGGCGAGATCGCTGAACACACCGAGCTGCTCAACAAAGTACCCGCGGGCCTCTTTGCCGTGCTTGAGATTCCCGGCCTCGGCCCCAAGACCGTCAAACTCATGTGGGACCAACTCGGCGTTACGTCCATCGAAGATCTCAAGGCCAAACTCGATTCGCCCGAGCTGCGCAAACTGCCGCGCATGGGTGACAAGACCATCGAAAACATCCGCAAGGCCCTTGAGTTTCGCGAGAAGGCCGGCGATCGCACGCCCATCGGCATCGTCCGCCCCGTCGCCATCGAGTTCGTTGAGGCACTGCGCAAAGTCAAAGGCGCCGAACAGGTCGAGTACGCCGGCAGTTTGCGCCGCGGCAAGGAAACCATCGGCGACATCGACATCCTCGCCGCCTGCAAGGACGCCGAGGCCATGCGGCAAGCCTTCTGCACCTATGAAGGCGTCACCCAGGTCCTCTCGCGCGGCGACACGAAGTGCTCCGTCCGCGTCGATCTGCGCGGCCTCGTCATCCAGGCCGACTTGCGCCTCGTCCCCAAAGCCAACTTCGGCGCCGCCTGGCTCTACTTCACCGGCGCAAAAGAACACAACGTCCGCCTCCGCGAGCTCGCCATCAAGAAGAAGCACCGTCTCAACGAATACGGCCTCTACAAAGGCCTCGACGAGCGCCCGCAGGACTCAGGCGAAAAGCCCGTCGCCGCCGCCAAAGAAGCCGACGTCTACAAAGCGCTCGGCCTGCCTTACATCCCGCCCGAGCTGCGCGAAGATCGCGGCGAACTCGAAGCCGACATCCCCGATCTGATCGAACTCAAAGACATCAAGGCCGAACTCCACGCCCACACCACCGCCAGCGACGGCAAACTCAGCATCGACGAACTGATCTCCGGCGCCGAGTCGCGCGGCTTCCACACCCTCGCTGTCACCGACCACTCCGTCTCCAGCGTCATCGCCAACGGCCTGAGCGTCGAGCGATTGCGCGAGCACCGCAAAGCCGTCGCCGCCGCGGCAACGAAACACAAGAACATCACCGTCCTCTTCGGCGCCGAGGTCGACATCCTCCCAGACGGCACACTCGATTACGAGGACGAGGTCCTCGCCGAACTCGACGTCGTCGTCGCTTCGCCCCACGTCTCGCTGCGCCAGGACAGCAAGACGGCGACCAAGCGCCTGCTCAAGGCGATCAGCAATCCTTACGTGCACATCATCGGCCACCCGACCGGCCGCATGGTGGCCGCGCGCGAAGGCCTCGAGCCCGACATGCAGGCGATCATCGCCGCGGCCAAAGAGCACAACGTCGCGCTCGAGATCAACTCGAGTTGGAAGCGTCTCGATCTGCGAGACATGCACGTTCGCGCCGTCGTGCAGGCCGGCGGCCTGATCGCCATCGACACCGACACCCACCGCCAGCAGCACTTCGACAACCTGATCTACGGCGTCCTCACCGCCCGCCGAGGCTGGCTCCCCGCCGAGCAGTGCATCAACACCTGGAGCGCGAAGAAGTTGCATGCGTGGCTCAAGAGCAAACGCAAGTAACAAGCGCCATCCAACACCTCCAGCGCCCCCAACGCCCGTGGCATACCCATGCCCGGGACCCACTCAACACCCCAACACCCCCTCACCCCATCACCGCCACCAAGTCCCTAATGCCTCGCCTCTTTCACTCAAACCGCTTCACCACCAACTGACTGATCCTGCACCCATTCTGCTGCACGGCCTGGATCAGCACATCACCAAGGTTGCGGGCGCCCGTCGGGACGAAGCGTGTCAACGTCGCGATGCCGTTCTGGTTGGCGACGGCGGAGCCGATCTGGATCGGGTCGTCGAGTTGAAGGGTGACGCCGTCCGTGTGATTGCAGCCGGGCACAAGTGTCCCGCCGCCGTGTGTGCTGTAGTAGAAGGTGATGCGCGCGCCGGGCGTGCACCCAGTCACGCGCAGTCCGTTCAGCGTCCCGGCCCGGCCGGGTTGCGGGCCTTGAAGTGTGAGTGTGGGATGCACGGGTGTGACGAGATAGCCGTGCCGCTCCTGCGAACCTCGTCGATAGGCGCGGCCGACGATCTCACCGTGGTCGTTGATGTCGTAGCCGGCTTCGAGTCGGAGCCAGTTATGACGCGGCGGCAGCAACGTGGCGAGGTTGACCATGGGTCCACTGCCTTCGTAAAGAAATGCGCCGAACTCGAGAGGAAAATCATCTACGACCAGACCGCCGACGACCTGGCCCAATTCATTCACGGCGTAAGCGAAGGACTCGTAACCGATGGTGTCGTTGTGAATGTTGATGATGTTTCGATTGCGCCAGATGACAGCGCGGGACGTGGAATCGAGAACCTGGGCGCTGCCGACAATGAGCTCCGATTCATTAATGTCTGTAGCGTGACTCTGCCGGTTGCTCAGCAGACTGCCTAGGTTGATCAATTCTGCGTTCTCCCACAGAAATGCCCGAACGCCAGAAAATTCGCTCCCGGCCGCTGCTCCTACGATCTGGTCACGATCATTGATCGACTCTGCGAAGCCGTCGGGTTGACCAAAGTCGCCAAGTGCCGTCATCTCGCCATCAACCCAAAGAAATGGATTCGCCCAGACTCCGGTCTGCCCTACGGCGCCGACCACCTTTCCATCTGAGCTAACCCCGTTCGCCATAGCATACGTTCTTCCGAGCGTGCCAAGATCCAAAGGAGCACCCTCGCCACCTACCCACAGCAGGGCGCGGTGTGTGCCACTCTCGTTGTGCCCCCGACCTACGACATCGCCGCGATCATTGATGTCCGATGCGAGCGTAATATCTGCGTTGGGAAGGTGCTCCAAGTATCGAGAGTCTCCGTCAATCCAGACATACGCTTCTAAGGTTCCTGTGATCAGATCGATCGTGTGACCGACCACGATTCCCGAGTTGTTGATCGCGGAGGCATCTGTGCCATTGCCACCGATGTCACCGACATTAATGATCGCATAGCGATAGGGCTCCTGCGCCGTCGCTGCAGTCCGGGCCGCGAGCGCGAAGCTCGCGGCCAGCAGAAAGTGCAGATTGTAGTGGGCTCGATACATTCTAACCTCCATTTCGGAGCAAGTGGCGTGCGTCCCAAGGTAGGGTGCTGTTGAGGCCCTGCGAAACGCACCGGGTTGGCCGTTCGATCTCGCGCAGCCGCGACTTCGCTTCCATTCACTTCTTCTTCTCCGTGCACTTGGCCCGCAACCCCTCGAACCCTGCCCCGTCTCTTCCCGCCGATCATCCGATTCGCTCCTCGTTCTCCCTTGCACCAACATACCAGAAAACCCGCCAGACTGCAAGCCAATTCCGGGGAATCTGACAATGGAATCCATTGCGGCGTCTCGATCGCGTGGCATCGAACGCCGCAGCCCCGGGCGGAGATCGATGTCGGGGCTGATAACAGTCCCGGCGACCTCGGCCCGTCGACACTGAACCCGTGCCCAAAGCGACAAGCGTTCAGCGCCACTCGAATCCCGCTGCTTCACGTCGCGGGGTGCCATGCTTCATCGGCTTTGCGTGAAGCATGACGAGCGTCCGCTGAGTCACGAGTGCCCTTGACCGTTGCAACACAGTCGCGGGGTGCCATGCTTCATCGGCTTTGCGTGAAGCATGACGACCGGGCAACGGCTCTCTAATGCTCTGCTCTTTCGATGGTCCATCGCGCCATCGCATGCTTCGCCCGAAGCGGCTCGAAGCATGGCACCCCCAAACCCGCCGGGCCCGCGCCGAGCCTTGTCCCGACCTACGCCCCGATCCAACTGCCTCTCTCCGCGCCCTCCGGCGCGTCGCCGCCCTGAGCGAGGCTCTGCGAGCCGAAGGGTCGCGATCTCCCCGAAGGGGCCTGAGCGATGAGTCGAATGGCTGCGGTAGGTTGCCTTTCTCCTGAATTCCCACCCAATCCCATGCTTTTCTTCGTGCCCTCTTCGTGTCTTCGTGACTTCGTGGTGAAAAACTTCGCCTCCCGCACACACGCGCACCATCCAAATTGCATCCCGTGCGCCGACTTTTTGAAAACGCAAAAAAGTCGAGCAAAACTCAAAATCACCCCCCTCAGAAAAATGAAAATCGATCAAAATTCCTGATTCGGCCCGCACAGAAGCGCTCATTTACACGGAAGCGCTTCGCAGCGCGCACCAGCGCTCAGAAATCGCGCACAGGAGCGCTCCGGCGCGCATGAAAAGTTCCCAACACGGTGCATCTCCGTGTTGGCACGCATTTTGCGTTGCACATTTTTCGCAATCGCGCTTCACGCCGCGCCGCCTGCGAAAAAACTGGTCCGTCTCCGCGCAGCTCGCTCACGACCGACGTCGTTTTCACAACGCCACGCGGCCCGACTTCGCACACCGGCGCACGCGAATCCCTATTGGTAGACGTGCTTTTCAATCGCCCACAACTCGACGTCGCCATCGACGCGTCAACCAGACCGACGCGCCAGCGAGGACGAACTTCCATCGGAACCCAGACTCTTCGCTCGCGCTTCAGTCTGGTGCACCCCGACACCACCGCAGATCCTGAGCCCCGCCGAAGGACTTCACCCCATCACCCCATCATGCCAAGCGTCGAATCTCGCAACGGAAAAAAGCCGGCGAGACGCATCCATGCATCTCGCCGGCACCTGTGGCTCAAAGAAGGGGTCGGTCGGGTGTTGGGGACCGGAGGTCGTGGGGGGGCTGCGGTCCCGACATCTTCCGCCCCCGACCCTTCAAAGGTGGCCCGTGGCGTGGCTCGTCGGCCTGCGCGGGCGAGGTCCGGCCGCGGCCAACTGGCCCGCCGAAAGAGGGCCCCGGCCGGGGGAGGCGTTCCGGTCAGGGCCGATCCAGGGACCAAGGGGGGCGTGCCATCCCTCACCACGATAAGAATCGAATTGGAAAGACCTTGCGCCAAGCGATACCGAACATGGAAATGGCCGAAGCGGCCGGTTGTGCGGCATCGAAAGCACCCGAGAGCAGCCCAAGTGCCTTCAGCCGGGGAAAGTGGATTCAGTCCAGCCCGTTATCGGCCCGATATTCAAGTTTTGGAAGCCCCAGCACGTGATTGCCATGAGTCCCAAAGCGACGCACCTCGTCCTCAGCCGGAGCAACACACCCGAAACGGCCCGGGTGACGCTGTCGCGTGGCATCGTCGAGTACGCCACGATCCGCAGTCCCGCCAAGGGAACGGACAACGAGGATGCCCTCGCGGTCCTGCCGGTGGATCGGAATCGGGTCGTGCTCGCCGTGGCCGACGGCGTCGGCGGACGGACCGGAGGGGCGGACGCTTCGGAGCAGACGCTGGCGGTTCTCGGCGAGGCGCTGGCGGAGATCGGCGATGACGAGTCGGCCCTGCGGACCGCAATCCTCAATGGCATCGAGGCCGCCCAGGCCCAGGTGCTCGGCCTCGGCACCGGCGCGGCGACAACGCTGGCAATGGTCGAAATCGACGGCAACCTCGTTCGGCCGTACCACATCGGCGACTCGGAGATCCTCGTCGTCGGTCAGCGCGGCAAGGTCCACTTCCAGTCCATCTCCCACTCGATGGTCGCCTACGCGGTCGAAGCCGGAATGCTCTGTCCCGATGAGGCGGTGCATCACAAGGACCGGCACATCATCTCCAACGCCATCGGCCTGCCGGAGATGCGAATCGAGATTGGGCCGACGATTCGGCTGCAGACCCACGACACGGTGCTCATCGCAACCGACGGGCTCTTCGACAATCTGTACATGTCGGAGATTATCGAACGGGTGCGACGGGGGCCGCTGGACCGGGCGGTGGGGGCGCTGGTGGAGTTGGCGCTGAGCCGAATGATGGAGCCGGCCGCCGAAATGCCGAGCAAGCCGGATGATTTGACGCTGATCGCTTTTCGCCAGAAAGGGTGATGCATTGATTGGCAGTGGCGGCGCCGGGCGGGGTGATATGATCCTCGCTCATGCCGACCAAGCCTGTTCAAATCCGCGCCTTCAACCTGCGCCCCGGAAGGGTGATCGGCGGCAAGTACGTCGTCGAGTCGCGCCTGGGCAGCGGCTGGGAAGGCGAAGTGTACAAGGTGGTCGAGCGGCGCACCGGCATCCACCGCGCCGCCAAACTCTTCTTTCCGCATCGCAACGTCAACGACCGCGCGGTGACCTTCTACGCAAAGAAACTCGAACGGCTGAGCAAATGCGGCATCGTCATCCAATACCACCACTCCGAAGTGTTTCGTCAGAAGGACATGGCGATCACGTGCCTCATCTCGGAGTACGTGGATGGCGAACTGCTTTGCGACTTCGTCAAGCGGCATCCGGGACATCGCATGCCGCCGTTCGAAGCGATGCACCTGATCTACGCGCTGTCCCGCGGCCTGGAGGAAGTGCACAACCTGCATGAGTACCACGGCGATCTGCATGACGGCAATGTCATGGTGCGGCGGCAAGGGATCTTCTTCGAGGTCAAGGTCGTCGATTTCTTTCACTGGGGCAAGCCGACTGCGACGCACTTCAAAGAGGATGTGCAGAACCTCGCGCGGTTGCTCTACGACGCAGTCGGCGGGCGCCGGCACTATGCCAAGCAGCCAAAGGAGATCAAGGCGATCTGCCGCGGCCTGCGCAACGACCTGATCGGCAAGGCCTTCCCGACGGCGAGGCACCTGCGCGAGTTTCTTGAAACGTTCGTCTGGCAGTCGTAAACACCCGATGGCGGCACGCTCGTGCTCGAGTCTTCCGAGGTCACGTGGTCGACCGGTTTTTCGTTTTTGAACTCAAGTCCTTGACTCCGATTACAGATGTAGTAGACTACGGATGTAATCGTTTCTGCCAGCGAGGGTGTGATGGCTTCTGCTCCGAGTATTTCAGTTTCCGAATGGGCCGTGATGCAGGTGCTGTGGGATCGCTCGCCGCTGACTGCGGCCGAGGTGGTCGAGGCACTCGAGGGTGAGAAGGACTGGAGCCCGCGGACGGTCAAGACGCTGCTCAACCGGCTGGTGGGCAAGCGGGCGCTGAAGTTCCAGACGCAAGGCAACAAGTATCTCTACTCGCCTGCGGTGCGGCGCGAGCAGTGCATTCGACATGCAAGCCGGTCGTTTCTTGAGCAGGTATTCGGTGGGGCGGCAATGCCTGCGCTCATTCATCTCGTTACCAACGAACGACTCAAACCCGGCGAGATTGATGAACTGCGTCGCCTGCTCGACGAAAGGCGGTCGTCATGAACGGAGTGACGCTTGACCTCGCGACGATCGGCGATCTCGGCTCGTGGCTCTGGCGCGCGAACTGGCAGGCGGGCGTGCTCGCCGCGCTGGTGGTGCTCGTGCTGTGGGGCGCGGGTCGGCGGATCGCACCGACGTGGCGGCACGCGCTGTGGCTGCTGGTCGTCGTGCGGTTGTGTCTGCCCACATTGCCCGCGAGTCCGGTGAGCGTGTTCAACCTGTGGCCGGTTGCACCGGCGCCTGATGCGAATCTTGCGGTGAGCCGACCATCGAGCGATGGCGGGCTGCGCGTGTCGGTCGACTTCGAGCCGCTTGCTTCAGAGGCGGAGGGGGCTGTTGCGGCGCCGTCGGTTCGGGTCGGGTGGCTGGCGGCCCATTGGCGGAGCGTCGTGGTTATCGCGTGGTTGATTGGCGCGGCGCTGCTCGGCGGTGCGGTGCTGTTGTCGCACTGGCGCTTTGGGCGGCGGATTCGCACGGGCAGCGATCGCGTGGATGATCCTGCGGTTCTCGACCTGGTCGAGCGGTCGCGGCGCGAGTTGGGAGTGCGCCGGACGGTCGAAGTGCGCAGCAGCGCCGATGTCGGTTCGCCGGCGCTGTTTGGCGCGTGGCGGCCGATGGTCCTCTTGCCGCGCGACATGCTTGGATTTGAGTCTGACACGCTGCGGTTCGTGCTGCTGCACGAGATGGCGCATGTGAAGCGGCGCGATGTGCTGATCAACTGGGTGCTGACTGTGGTTGCGATCGTGCATTGGTTCAATCCGCTCGTTCATTATGTCGTATCGCGCTGCCGGCAGGAACGGGAACTGATCTGTGATGAGATGGTGCTGGGCGTTGTGGGTCCGTCGCAACGACGGGCGTACGGCCGGGTGCTGGTTGATCTGTTCGAACGTCTGGTTGGTGAACCTTGTCCGGCGCTGGCGGTGGGCTTCTTTGGCCGGCGCTCTCTTCTTTCCCGGAGGATTCAGATGATCTCCACGACGACTTCAAATCGGCGTCGCGGCTCGATTGCCGCGATGGTCATGTTCACGGCCCTGGCCGGCGCGACGCTGACGGACGCCCGCGTGGATACGCCGCCGGCGGGGGAAACGCCCCCGGCGCCTGCGCTTCGGAAGTCGGTTTCCGGCGGCGCGGAGGTAGTCCCGGCTCTCGAACACGTGCAGGATCCACAGGAACCGGCTGACTCGGTCACCGTGGTCTATGACATTCGCGACCTCATTGAGGCGTCGTTGGCAAGCCGAGAGCCGGCGCTGCGTTCTCCGCTTCTCACCTCGCTGCTGGCTGCCGAGTCCCGGTACATCGTGAGTGAAGGTGACAGCCTCGCCCTGATTGCTTCGCGATTGCTCGGCGACCCGGATGCCGCGCTGCTGATCGCGGAGCGCAACGGACTGCGCGATGCCGATGCGATCAAGGTCGGCCAGGTTCTGACCCTGCCTCAACTGACGCCGGAGCAAGGGAAGGCCGGGGCTGGCGATCCGCATGAGTTGGCCGCTGCTGAGATCTCGTCGCTTCTGGTGGAGCAGGTGAAGAGGGCGGCTGGCGCGGGGGGTGTTTCGAGAGTCGGCGTTGACCCGCGAATGAGCTCGCTGGTGATCACGGCCAGTCCGAAGGCGCATCAGCGCATTGCCGCCCTGCTGGCGGACCTTCGTACATCCGGTCAACTCATGATCGAGGTGGAGACAAGGTTCATCACGGGACTCACGAAACTGATTGGCCAGGGCGACGTGCGGATCGACCTTCCGGCGGAAGGGGAGCCAGAGCGAGTCGGGGTGGTGACGCTGACAGCGAAGGAGATCGAACTGATCAGCGACGCGACGAGCCGGAAGGGTGAAGTGTCCCTCATGGCTTCACCGCGCATGCTCACGATGAACGGGCAGAGGGCGACGCTGTCGATCGCGAATTCAACCGAAGTGGCGGTTCCCAATGCTGACGGCTCGGGGGAGAAGATCAATATCAAAGTGGATGAGGGGGTGAGCGTCGAGATCCGGGCGTTCGTTATGAACGATCGCAAGAGCGTGATGCTGCACGTGCATCCGAGCGTCAGCCAGCTCGACCTGAGCGGACCTCGCCCGGTGCAGCAGCGATCGGAGGCGAATCTCACGATCACGGTGCCCGACGGCGGCGCGGCGCTGATCCAGTTGAAGAGCGCGCCTCTCGCGCTGCTTGGCGCCGCGACGACGCTGGACCTTCGGGGCGCGGAGGGAAAGCCGATTGTCGTCCGCGGGAAAGCAGACGTGCCGTCGCAGCCACTGTACATCCTGATCTGTCCGCGGCTGATCATCCAGATGGAGTCGGAGACGGCTCCGGAGCCCGAAGCTTCCGACCGCTAAGCGTCGGGATTCACTGATCTCTTCCGATCGGCAATCGGGTGGCCCCGCGGACCCGATTGCCGGCGTTTTGGGTTGGTGGAATCGGGGGCCCGGCGGGGAGAAACCCGATCCTGCAACCTGGGCGGGCGTTTGTGCTACAACGACTGAACGGCTATGCTGAACCGCTGCGCCGACGGGGTGTTGCGCTGAACATCAACTGGCCTGGGCCGCTGAGTCGAGGCGGTGAAGAAGGAACGCGGATGATCGCCACGTTTGATCGTGTGAATGCCGGCGAGGCGCCTGCTCAGCCCGGCAAGATGTGTCGCACCGACTGGTCGCGCGGCTGGTCGGGGGTGGCGGCTGTTGCGGCCGCGTTGGTCGCGGCAATCGGCGCCGAGGCGCTGGCCCAGCCGAACTTCGGGCTTCAGCAACGGGCGACCGTGCTCGAACATGCGACGCTGATCAAGACGGACGGCGGCACGATGGACGACGCGATGATTGTCATTCGCGGCGAGGTCATTGAGCATGTCGGACCGGCAATCGAAGTTCAGGGCCGGGCGACGCGCATCGACTGCAAGGGCGGGTATGTCACTTGCGGCCTTATCGATGTGTACAGCGCGCTGGGGATGACGGCGACGCGAAGCGGCAGCCCGATCAACCGCGCGTTCGATGCGTTCGATCGATACGACACCGACTCGTTCCGCGAGGCGTTTCGCAACGGCGTGACGATGATGTACCTGCCCGCAACGGGGTCGAGCGGCATTGTTGGCACCGGGGCGGTGGTTCGCCTCGCGCCGGGCGAGAGCGGGGGCTGGGCGGGCGAGGCGGTCAAGGACGAGGCGGCGCTGTGCATCGATCTCGGGTCGGGGGATGCGGCGCTGCGTCGACTGGCGACGCTCGAGTCGCTCCGGCGCCAGTTCAAGGACGCCCGGACGTATCGCGAATCGCTCGAGACCTATGAGGATGACCTCAAGGAGTATGAGCAGAAGATCAAGGAGCGGGCGGAGAAGGAGGCGAAGGAGGGGGACAAGTCCAAGGAAGGCGAAAAGGGCAAGCCCGCTCCCGCCGAGGACAAGAAAGAGGGCGGCAAGCCGGGCGAAGGCGACAAGAAGGATGAGAAGAAGGACGAAATCGCCAAGCCCAAGAAGCCATCGCCCGATCCGAGTGCGGACGTGGTGCTCAAGGCGATTGATCGAGAGATGAAGGTGCGGATTCTCGCGGATCGCAGCAGCGACATCCTCAATGCGATCGAATTCTCCACGGAATTCAATCTCGATGCGATCATCGAAGGCGGCAGCGAAGCGTACCTCGTGGCGGACCAACTCGCTGATGCGAAGATCCCCGTCGTGCTCGGCTCGATGATGGGTTCGGGATTGCATCGCAACGACCAGTACCGCCGGCAGCTCGATCGCAGCGCTGCGGTGCTGACGGATGCAGGGGTGAAGTGGGTCGTCGGTTCCGGGGTGAACGACGGACTGAGCAGTCGTTTTGTGCTGCTCAACGCCCAGATGGTTGCAGCGAATGTGAGTGATGTTGACCCGTTGCGCATGGTGACGCGTGATGCGGCGGAGTTTCTCGGAGTGGGCGATCGATTCGGCCGACTGGCTCCGCGCCGGGCGGCGGATGTAGTGGTCTGGTCGGGCGATCCGCTTGCGGCCGGCTCGCGGGTGGAGCGCGTGTACGTGGATGGGAAACTGGTGTATCGCGATTCCGGCTCGGCCGGCGGTTCCGAGGGAGGCGAGCAGTGAATTGGATGCGACGGACTTTGCTCGCCTGCTGCGGGGCGCTGGCACTTGGCATCGGCACTGGAACGGCTGCGGCGCAGAATCGCATTGCGATCAGCGCGCCATGGGGCGTTGGGCCGGATGGCTCGCTCATGAAAGACGTCACCGTGGTCATCGCAGACGGTCGCATCGAGCGCGTGCTGCAGGGCCCGGCTGAGGTCAAGGTTGACAAGACGTATCGGTTTGAATCGGGCGTGATCTGTCCGGGACTGATCGATGTGGCCTCGACGCTGGGAGTCGTGGGCAACAACGTGGAGCGAAAGACGTCGCTTGAACCTGATGTGTCAGTGGTTGATGCACTGGATGCGTACTCATCGGTGCTTCTCGATGCGGGTCGCGCGGGCGTAACGGCGGCGATGATCGCACCGGCGAGCACGGGGATCGTGTCGGGCACGTGTGCAACGGTTCGTACATTTGCGCCGCCGGGGGTGGATCGAGTGCTTCGGGGCGACGGGCCGCTGGCGGTCACGCTCGGGCCGGGTTCGTGGGATGATGAACTTGGGCCGAGTTCGCGGGCGGGCGTGCTTCAGGAACTGCGAAGTGTTTTGCGGAAGGCCAAGTCGGAAGGGGGCGCCTCGCGCTTGGCCCGGGTGGCGCGCGGGGAACTGGATGTCCTTGTGGCCGCGGAATCCGATGAGGATGTGGATGCGGCGACGCAGTTGTTTGGCCAGTACGGCGTGGCGCCGATCATTCGCCACACGGCAGACCTGGTGGAAACGGCGTCAGAACTTGCAGAAAACGGCGGCGTGGTCGTGGTTGGACCATACACTTTTGCATCGGATGTCCGACTGCTTGCCGGGCCGGCGAGTCTGGGCCGTGCGGGGTGTGAGGTGGCGTTCTCCGGCGGCCTGCCGTATTTGGAGGCGGATGCGCTGCGCCTGACGGCAGCGCTGGCGGTGCGTTACGGACTTGACCCGGCGGCGGCGCGGCGCGGCTTGACGATCAATGCCGCGGCGGTGGCCGGACTTGGAAATCGCGTTGGCGCCCTCACGCCGGGCTCTGACGCTGACCTTGTGGTGTTTTCGCAGGATCCGCTTCGACTCGATGCACGAGTGCTGGAAGTGTGGGTCGGCGGGAAACGAGTGCACAAAGCCGAGCCTGCGGCTGCATCGGATGATGCGGATGCATGGAAGGCGTGGTGATGTGCCCAGCGGCCCGAAGGCGAAGGCTTTCGGACGGAAAGGATGCGGTCATGAACTCACCGCGCGCTAGTCGCCTCTCAATGCGAACCTCTCGATTCTTCAGCATGGCTTTTGCAGCGGCGGCGATCTGCATCGGGCTGACCGGCCTGAGCGCCCGCGCTGCCGATGAGGTGGTTGTCATTCGTGGCGTGTCCATTCACGGCCGGTTCAATGGCGGCGCTGATATTGCCAAGGGCACGGTCGTGATCCGCGACGGTCGCATCGTGGCCGTCGGCGGAATGGACCTCTCGGTGCCCAGCGGCGCCAAGGTGATTGAACTTGAGGGCGGCTCGGTGACGCCGGGGTTGATCGACGCGCATGCCTTGCTTGAACCGACGGATCGCATCACTGCCGAATCGCGAGGCGGCCGACCGCGCGAACCGCTGGCGCTACCTAGTGCCGCGGTGCTGGCGCAGTGGGCCGCGCAGGGCCATGATCATCACGATGGTGAAGCCGTCGCGACCGATGCGCTCGCTGCGCCGGAGCTGACGTGGACTGAGCCGGAGAGCCTTGAAGATGGTGTTTCGTGCTGCAACGGCAGCGAATGCGCCAACAGCGCATCGCACGAGGCGATGGGCGAAGGGAATGTCTGTCCGACGTGTGGCCAGGTCATCATGTCGGGTGCTGATCAATTGCGTTATGCCTCCGGACTTACGCCGCGCAGCTCGCTGGTGGAGTCGTCATCGGAGGTGGTGCCGCAGACGTTTGTGGTTGACACGATCAACTTCCGCTCGCCGGATTTTGAGCGTCTGGTGCGGGGTGGGGTGACGACGGTGTTCGCCGCTCCGGATTCGGCTGCGGTGATCGGGCCGCGCGGCGCGGTGGTGCGTACGGCCGGGCCGATGAAGAGCCGGGTGATGAATGATTCGAGCGACGTGCTGGCGTCGTTTGGTTCGGATTCGTTCCGATTCGGCGGGGGCAATCAGTCTCCCTTTGGCACGTACGTGACCAGCCGCACGCGTCGTCCGAATTCGCGCATGGGCGTGGCGTGGGTGTTCCGCAAGGCGTTCTACGATGCGGAGAAGGCGCAGGCGGGCCAGCCGGTGACGGGCGCCGACCAGCCGCCGGTCGAGGCATTCGAGAGTCTGAGCGCCATTCGCTCGGGCGAGGTGCCGCTGCGGATCAAGGCACGACTGCAGCGCGACATCGAGACGGCGTTTCGCCTTTCAAATGAGTTTGGATTGAAGTTCACGCTGGTCGAAGCGACCGAAGCGTACAAGTGCATGCCGGTGATTGCCGAGCACCACGTGCCGGTGATCTTTGGCCCGATCTACATCGACCCCAACGGCGTGCGGGCGTACTCGGAAGAGACGCGCGAGTCGCGCCTCTCGACGGTCAAGATGCTTTTTGACGCCGGGATTGACACGGCGATTACGGCGATGGATCTTCGTGAAGAGGACGGCCTGGCGCGGCAGGCAATGTATGCGATGCGTGCCGGTGTGTCTTTTGACGATGCACTCAAGGCGGTGACGCTGACGCCGGCAAAGATGCTCGGCGTGGACGGCGAAGTCGGCTCGATCGAGGTTGGCAAGCGCGGCGACCTGGTGGTGTGGAACGGTCGGCCGTTCGAGTCCACTTCGCGCCCCGTGGCGGTGGTGATGGATGGGAAGTTGGTCTACGACGCTCGCTGATGCGAGATGGATGTGAGCGGCGCGGCGTCGCGATGGCGCGGCGGGGCTCGCGACGGGTGATGGTTCTGAAATCTGCAAGATGGGAGCGATAGTTGATGAAACCGATGCGTTGTGGCCTGATCGGTGCGATGGCCGTCGCGGCGTGTGTCCTTTCTTCAGGCCGGCACAGCGCATGGGCGGCTGAGCCTCCCGCCAAGGTCGCGCTGACGGGCGCGCGGGTGATTCCCGTGGTCGGGCCGGATCTGGACGGGGCGACGATTCTCATCGAGCGCGGCAAGATCACGGCCGTGGGCACCGATGTGAAGATCCCCTTTGACGCGATGGAGATCGATTGCTCCGGCAAGGTCATCATGCCCGGGCTCATTGAGCCGCAGTCGTGGCGGGGGCTGGACATTGCCAACGAGAGTCTGCCCGTGGCGCCGTTTCTCGATGTCGGCGACGCCATGGATCCGTCGCGGCTCTACTTTGAAGATGCGCTGCGCGACGGTATCACTTCGATCCATGTCATGCAGGGGAACAACACCGTCATCGCCGGGATGAGCCGGGTCGTGCGACCCATCGGACTGACGCCCGAGGAGATGACGGTCGACCTGGGCACGGCGATCAAGATGAGCGTCTCGCCGCGCAACGGCTACGACCGCATGCAGCAAATGGCGACGTTCCGCGAAACGTTCCGCGAACTGGAAGAGTACACGGACTCGATTGCTGAGAAGAAGTACGAGGAGTCGCTCGAGAAGGACAAGAAGAAGATGGACGTCGGCCCGGCGGAGGCGATTAAGCGCGGCCGGCCGATGCTGAAGGATTCCGACTACGACGACAAGCACCTGAACCTGCTGCGCCTCAAGCGAGGTGATTTCGATGCGTGGGTGTACGTCGGCTCGCCGATGGACGTGGCGCCGGCGATCGCGCTGGCGACGGAGCAGGGATTTCTCGATCACACGATCCTGCTGATCGGCGATGACACATTCAAGGCGATCGGCGAACTCAAGAGGGCCGGCCGGCCCGTCGTGCTGCCTGAAGATCTGTATTACCGCGAGCGCGATCCGATCAGCGGGGAGATCACCGAGACGTTTATCCCGAAGAAGATGCACGATGCGGGTTTGACGTTTGCCCTGCAGCCCAACCCGAATTCATCGATGGCCGAGCGCTACCTTACGTACCAGGCAGCGCTGTGCGTTCGCAACGGCATCCCGCGGCGGACGGCGCTGGAGGCGATTACGCTCAACCCCGCGACCATGCTGGGCCTGGGCGATCGCCTTGGTTCGATCGAGGCGGGCAAAGTCGCCAACCTTGTGATCTACAACGGCGATCCGCTCGACTTCAACTCGTGGGTTGAAAACGTCTACATCGACGGCGTTTTGGCGTACGACCGCCAGGACGATCCGCGGCTCGCAGAGATCCTGCGGCTCGAGGACGTCGGTCGCAGGGCGGACGAAGCCAGGAAGGCAGCGGAAGAAGCAGCGAAGAAGAAGGATGAGGAGAAGGCGGCGCCGAAGGAAGGTGATGCCGCGCCCAAACCGGCGGAAGGTGAGAACGCCAAGCCCGCGGAGGGAAACGGCGGCCAGCCTGCTGAGAGTGGTCGACCTCGTCCGCGACGGGGAGATGGTCAATGAAGCGTTTGCGCTTGCTGCCGCTGCTGCTTGCGGCGTTTGTACTTTGCGTGATTTCGCCGGTGGCGCGGGCGGATGGCCCGACGTTTGCCATTCGCGCCGGCCGCATCATGCCGGTGGCGCCGGGCATGGAGTGGGTGATCGAAGACGGCGTGATCCTCGTTGTCGACGGCAAGATCGCTGCGGTCGGTCCGGCCTCAACGATCGACATTCCGATCGACGTGCCGGTGACGCATTTGCCTGATGCGACGATCACGCCGGGTTTTGTCGCGGCTTCGTCTGACCTCGTCGGCTCGCACAGCGGCGATGAATCCGTGGGCCCGGCCTACCGCGCGGTGGATTCGTTTAACGTGTACGGTGATTTTCGGCCGGTGCTCTCCGGCGGAGTGACGACGGTTCACCTCACGCCCGGCTGGCATCGACTCGTGAGCGGGCAGGGGGCGGTGGTGCGGCTGGCGGGTCCGGCGGCGTCGCGCGTGCTGCGCGATTCGAGCGATCTGACGATCACGCTGGGCGAATCGGTTTTCAATCCGCCCAATATCGTTGAGTTCCTGACCAAACCCTCGCCGGATAACGCCATCGTGCCGGCGCGTCGGCAGCGGCCCGCCTCGCGCATTGATCAGTACCTCGCCCTGCGCGAGGCGATCGCCAGCGCCGTCACGCCGCGCCCGCCCGGAGAGGCGTACAACTACCAGAGCGAAATCCTCGGCCGACTGTGGGCTGACAAGCACGCCGTGCGCGTGCAGGCGCAGAAGGCGGAGGACATCGTCGGCGCCATCGGGTTCCTTGCCTCCAACGGGCGCGCGGGCTATCTCGTCGGCGGGTTCGAAGCGTCTGTTGTGGCCGGGGACTTGCGATCGTCCGGCGTGCCGCTGGTGTACACGATCGACAGTGCATTCCGCTCGCCTGCGGGTGACGTCGGATCTGATCCCGGCGCGGTGGTGCCCGATGTCGGCGATCTCTCCGCGCTCGAAGGCGTACGCCTGGCGCTGGCGATGGACAACGGCGGTTCGGTCGTCGATCTGCGGCTTGCGGCGGCGATGGCGCGGCGATCAGGGTTGAGTGAACAGACCGTACTCGAAGCGATCACGCGCGTGCCGGCCGAGTTGCTCGGCGTGGGCGATCGCGTCGGATCGATCGCGCCGGGTCATGATGCCGATCTGCTCGTGTTGACGGGCCATCCGCTCGACACGACCACGCACGTGCAGCGAGTCTACGTTGGCGGGCGAGCTGCGTTTCAGATGCCGACGCGCAACGCATTGGTGGTGCGCGGCGGGACGATCTGGCTCGGCCCCAACGACTGGCTGACGGATGGCTCGGTGCTCATTGAAGACGGGCGCATTGTGTCAGTCGGCAAGCGGGTGCCGGTGCCGATGGATGCGCAGGTGGTCGATGCCGGCCCGGATGCGTTCATCGCGCCGGGGCTCATTGATGGACTTGGACATCTCGGACTGGAGGGCGACTCGGGCGCACTGGGGCCGAACTTCTCGCTCGCGCCGCTCTATGGCGTGACCGAGGTGGCCGAGCAGCGCGTCGCCGCAGCGGGTGTGACGACGGTGCTGGCGGCGCCGTATCGCTTCCACAATCGAGGTTCGCAGATCACGGCCGTCAAGACGGCTGGAAACACGCGCGAGCAGCGCGTGATCAACGCGACTGCGGCGGTCGCGTTCGACGTGCGCGGCAATGACCCGCAGTCGATTGATGATGCGCTCAAGCAGCCGCTCGAAGCGGGCAAGAAGTATCTCGAGAAGTGGGAGAAGTACGAAAAAGACCTTGCCGAGTGGGAGAAGAAGAAGGCCGAGGGCAAACTTGAGCCGGTTGCCAAGCCGGAGGTCGTCGAAGAGCCGGAGAAGAAGCCCGAGGAAGATCCCATCACGGGCACGTGGTCGGTTCGCGCTTCGGGTGGGCCGATTCCCGAGCCTGTCGATGCAAAGGTCGCGCTGAATCTCTCGGGGAATCAGATCGAAGGTCGACTGACCGATCCGCCCGAAGCCACGGAGTTGGAGCATCGCATCACGGGCACGCTCAACGGCAAGAAGGTCTCGGGTACGGTTGAAATCAATGCGCCTGTCGATCTGCCGGCCCCGCCCTTCTGGGAGGGCGAGATCATCGAGACGGATCACATCAAGGGGACTGCCGGCTTGCGCGGCATGATCCAGGTCGATATCGAGATGCGCCGCATCGACAAGGAGAGCACGCAATTCAAGGTGACGCGCACCAAGCGCCGCACGACGGGGGAAGACGGCCGGCCCCTGCCGCCGACGGTTGATGATGCGCTCGAACCGATTCGCGCGCTGCTGACGGGCAAGATTCCCGCCGTGGTCTCGGCGGGTTCGGCGCCGGAGATCGAGGCGGTGCTTCGCGTGCTCAGCGATCAATACAAGATCGAGCACATCGTCCTGCTCGGCGCGGACGACGCTCGTCTGACGATTGACAAGTTGAAGGCGGGGAAGGCCGGCGTCGTGCTGCCCCGCAGTGTGATGCGGACGGAGAAGCGCAAACCCTATCTGCAGGGCGACGACCTGCGGCGGAACGGCATCCCCGTGGCGTTTCAGAGTGACGCCGAAGACGGCGCCCGCTCGCTCCCGACGGTTGGTCTGTACGCCGTGGAGCGCGGCATGTCGGCGGAGGATGTGCTTGAAGCCATGACCATCGGCGCGGCGAGGATGTACCAGATTGACGACCGCGTCGGATCGATCGAGCCGGGGAAGGATGGCGATCTCGTTATCTACTCCGGTCACCCGTTTGATGCCGCGAGCCGCGTGGAGCGCGTGTTCATCAACGGGCAGGAGGTGTCACGATGAAGTGTTTGAGTTCCCTGCGTTCTTGCCGCTGCTGGTTTGCTGCGGGTGCGGTTCTGGCGGCTTCAGCGACGGGTGTGCTGGCGCAGCATGATGCGGCGCCTGCCGTGACCGCCTATCGGGTCGGCAAGGTCATCACGATGGATGATGGCGACGACGTGATCAACAACGCGGTGCTGCTGGTCAAAGACGGCAAGGTGCAGCAGGTCGGCAAGGCGTCGCAGGTGACGATCCCTGACGGCGCCGAGATCATCGAGATGCCGCAGTGCTGGCTGGTGCCGGGCTTTGTGGAGTTGCACTGCCACGAAGCCGGGGCTTCAACGGACCTGCACGACTACGTGTACCTGACCAACCCGGACCTGCGCACGCTCGAATCGGTCAATCCCGGGACGGAGAATTTCAAGTCGGCGCGGGCCGGCGGGGTGACGACGGCGCTGCTCATCTCGGGCAGCGGCACGAACATGAGCGGTCTGGGGACCGCAGTGAAATTCGGCGACGGTCTCGTCGAGGATCTGGTCATCAAGTTCCCCGCGTCGATCAAGATCGCCCAGGCCGGCAACCCGGAGCGCTACTGGTTCCGCGTCGGCCGCTCGTTCATGAATTACAACCTGCGGCAGACGCTTCAGGAAGCCAAGGACTACCACGACGCGATGACGGCGTATGAGTCGGGTCAGCTCAAGGAGAAGCCGCTCTTCAGCCCCACGTACGACGCGTTCCGCGATCTGTTTCGCCGGAAGTTCATGGCGTCGGTGCACACGCAGCAGTACCAGGTCGTCATGATGACGCTCATGATGGTGCACAACCAGTTCGGAATTCGCACCGTGCTCGATCACAGCACGTTTGACGGCTACAAGACAGCGCCGCTGGTGATCGAGGGCCAGGACGTCATCACCATCAACGGACCGCGCCAGCTCTACTTCGACGGCACGCAGCGCAAGATTTTCGGCAACGCGGCGCGGTGGTGGCAGGCGGGGATTCCCAAGCTCGGCATCAACACCGACTCGCCGGTCATTCCGCAGGAGGAACTTTCCTACCAGGCGGCGATGGCGTGCTACTACGGCTGGGGAACCTACGAAGCGATCCGCGGACTGACCCGCATCGGCGCTGAAGCGCTGGCGCTGGAGGATCGAGTTGGTTCGCTCAAGCCGGGCATGGATGCGGATTTTGCGATCTGGTCCGGCGATCCGATCGATCCGCGATCAGTGTGCTGGATGACGGTCATTGATGGAAAGATCGTGCGCGACGTTCGTAACGAGATGCGTCGATTCTGATTGGAGCGATTTGTGATTCCCAACGCAGTGAAGATTCCAACACACCGTTCACTGGCCGGCCTGGCGCTTGGCGTGGCGGTCGCCGCGACGTGCCTGCTGTCGCCGAGCCGAGCCGTGGCGCAAAGCAGTGACGAGAAGATCGTCGTGGTCAAGGCCGGTCACGTCATCACCGTGACGGGTGAAGACATCGAGAACGGCGAGATCATCATTCGCGACGGCAAGATCGAACTGGTCGGCAAGCGGCTTGAGTATCCGGCCGGGGCGACGATCATCGATGCGTCGAACGAAACGGTCATGCCGGGGCTGCTCAACGCGTTCACGCGGTATGGCCTGCCGAATTACAACCGCAGCGGGGTGCACGGCAACAACAAGGGCGCTGATGATGCGATGCTCGACGAGATCGACTTTGAGCCGCTCTTGAGCAACGGCTACACCGCCGTGGCGTGGTGTCCGCCGGGTGGGGGCATTCCGGGGGTGGCGAGCATCTATCGCACTGCCGGGCCGGAGGAGGATCGTGTCCTCGACGCGGAGAACTACCTGCTGGTGTGGATGACCAATCCCTCGAGCGACAAGGGTGTGTGGCGGGGGGCCATCAAGAAGGCGCAGGCTGAAATCGACAAGGTGGAGAAGGCCCGCAAGGACTGGGACGAGAAGCAGAAGAAGGAAGCGGAAGAAGCCAAGAAGAAAGCCGAGCAGGACAAGGCCAACGGCAAGGAGGGCGAGCAGAAGCCCGCCGAACCCAAGCCGGCTGATGGTAAGGGTGAGGCGCCCAAGGAAGAGAAGCCCAAGGAGTTCGAGCCGCCCAAGATCGACCCGGCGCACCAGCCGATCGTCGATCTGATTCAGAAGAAGGCGGGCGTGAAAGCGCTCATCGTGCTCGGGGGCGCTGCGGATTACCTTCACGCCGAGCAGGTGCTCGAAGATCAGAAGGAACTGGCGCACAACTACTACCTGCGGCTGGGGATTTCGTCCGATTTTCACTGCATCGCCGAGCAACTGGGCGAGAAGAAGGCGCTCATCCTGACGCACGGACTGATCGGCCGGTTTCCACAGACGGCGAACCGCAACAACCCGGTGGCGCAATTCATCGAGGCTGGTTGTGAAGTGGCCCTGACGCCCGGCTCGGACAGCACGTTTGAACTCGATCAGTATCGAACGCGACTGGCGGACCAGGTTCGCGCCGGGCTGCGTCGGGCGGATGCGATCAAGGCGATCACGCTCAACCCGTGGAAGCTGGTCGGCATGGACAAGCAGTTCGGCTCGATCGAGAAGGGCAAGACTGCGGACCTCATCTTTCTTGATGGTGATGTGCTCGACCCGGCGGCACGCGTGCAGCGGATGATGATCGGCGGTGAAGTGGTGTGGGAGAGTCCGGAAAGGCAGGCGAGTCGATGAGAGTGGCTACAAGGAACTGGCTTCGCACGGCGTCGGTTGCGATGCTCATCGGTGTTACGGCGATGCCGGCCATCGGCCAGCCGCGCCGCCCGCGACGCGGCGAGCAGCCGGCCCAGCCGCCACCCGAGGCGCTGCCCGCGGCGCCGGCCGAGGAGACGAAGGCCGAGGAAGATCGCTGGTTTGCCATCACCAATGGCGTGGTGCATACCGTCTCCGGACCGGTCCTCGATGGCGTGACGATCCTGTGTCGCAACGGGAAGATCTTCCAGATCGGCAGGAACATTGAGATACCGGAGGATGCGGAGACGCTCGATGTCGGCGGGCTTCAGGTGTACCCCGGACTCGTTGCCGTGCGATCGAGTGGGATTCACAGCGGCGGCAGCCCGGAGGACGGGACCGATGTCTACTCGTTCAACATGTCGCTGGCGCTGGCGGCGGGCATTACCACGGCCGTGAGCGGCGACACGGCGGCGAAACTGACGTACGGCACGCTTGACGACATGATCGTCAAGCGCAATCTCTTCGAATCGCTCTCGTACTCATCGAACGATCCGGGCGGCAAGCGGCGCGTGCGCGAAGGTCTTGATCGCGTACGTCAGTATCTGCGCGATGTGGCGGCCTACGAAGAGGAAAAGCGAGAGAATCCCGAAGCCAAGGCGCCGGATGATAAGTGGATTCGCGGGCCGTATGCCTCGTACCTCAAGTTGCTCAAACATGAGTCGGTCGCGCTGGTGGACGCCAACGACACGCATGAACTGCTGCAGTACTGCGAGCTGGCGGATACGTACGGCATCAAGTTCGTCGTGCGCGGCGCGTATGAAGCGTGGACGGTTGCGTCGCGCGTCTCGCAGGCGGGGATGGCGGCGATCATCACGCCGCGCCAGCGGGTCGATGAGAACCGCCAGTTCAATCGGCCGACCGGTTCGACGATCGAGAATGCCCGCATCCTGCACGATCATGGCGTGCGCGTGGCGGTGACGCCGGTGGGCAGTCTGTTCGGGCCGGGCTACAGCATCAGCCTCGGTGGCCTCGCGGGTCGTGACCTGCTGCACCTGGCGCTGGAGGCGGCGTTTGCGGTGCGCGGCGGAATGAGCAATGACGACGCCGTGCGAACGGTGACGATCGACGCGGCGCGCGTGCTGGGAATCGACGATCGGGTTGGCTCGATCGAGATCGGCAAGGACGCGGATTTTGTGATCGCCGATGGCGATCTGCTGCACTACATGACGCTGGCCCGGTGGACGGTCGTGAACGGCCGGGTCGCGTATGACAAGGAAAAAGAAGGCATTTACAGCCACATTCGGCCCAATGGCGATGCGAGCGCGCCGCCGCCGGATGAGTACTGGCCGCGCCGCCTCGGCGTCGATTGGCATCGCGAGGGCAAGACGCCCCAACAGCCGTAAGGACCATCAAAGATGCGACATTTATCAGGGTTGTGTGCTGCGCGCGTCAGTCTGCTTGTCGCGATCGCAGTCAGTGTGGCGGCGATGCCGGCGCTGGCGCAGAGCGATGCGACGACCGCCGGAGCGGCGGTATGGAGCAGGGTTCCCGCCTCGATGCGCAGCGCGCTGGAGCGGATTACGCCTGAGTCGCTGTCGGGCGATCTGTCATTCATCGCCAGCGACCTGCTCGAAGGACGCGACACGCCGTCTCGAGGGCAGGAGATTGCGGCGTACTTCATCGCGTCGCAGTTTCGCGGTGCGGGACTCGAGCCGATCGGCGATGACGGGTATTTCCAGACGGCGAACTGGGAGGTCAACGGTCGCGGCGCTGACGCATTCTCCGGAAGCATGACCAGCGGCGGTAGGACGATCGCGTTGAATTATGATCGCATGTCGATCCTCACGGAAGACGAGGTGAGCGTTGCCGGCGCGCGGCTGGTGCGAGTCGCCTCAGCCGATCCGGACGCGGTGGAGGCCATGGATGCTGAGGCGCTCAAGGGCGCCGTGGTGCTCACGGACCTGGCGAACTACCAGAGTGTGTCGCAGGCGGCGCGTCGCGAGGCGTTCATGGCCATGCAGGCGCTGCTGCCCAAACTCGCCAAGGCGGGCGTCGTCGCGGTGATTGGCGTTGATCGAAGCGGGCCCAAGGGAAGCGGATTCGGCACAGGCACGCTGGTCAATCCGGAATCGCCTCAGTCGCGCGGGCGGGGTTTTCGAATGAACCCGCCATTGATGTGGTCGCACGATCCGGAAGTGGTCGCGCTGTTTGATGCGCTGGGCAATGGCCCGACGGACGGGACGGTTGATCTCGTGCTCGGTCCCATGCGAGGCGAGCCGGTCAAGCTGCGCAACGTCGTCGGACTGCTGCGCGGCAGCGATGAGACGTTGCGCGACGAGTATGTGCTCGTCACCGCGCACTACGACCATCTCGGCGTCGGCTCGCCTGTGGACGGCGACAGCATCTTCAATGGCGCCAACGACGACGGCAGCGGCACGGTGAGCGTGATTGCCATCGCGCGGGCGCTGGGGGCGCTGGCGCCGGAGGATCGCCCGGCGCGGAGCATTCTCTTCATGACGGTGTTCGGCGAGGAGAAGGGGCTGCTGGGTTCGCAGTACTACGCGAGCCATCCCATCGTCCCGCTGGAGCAAACGGTGGGGAACATCAACCTCGAGCAGATCGGCCGCACCGACAGCAGCGAGGGGCCGCAGATCAATCGCGCATCACTGACCGGATTCGCATTCTCAACGCTGACGGACTCCTTTGTCGAGGCGGGCCAGGCGATGGGTGTCGATGTCTATGACCACCCCGCAAACAGCGAGTCGTTTTTCAGCCGAAGCGATAACGTCGCGTTTGCCATCAAGGGCATTCCGGCTCACACGCTCTGCGTTGCATACGTCTATCCCGACTACCACCAGCGCGGCGACCACTGGGAGAAGGTGAACTACGTCAACATGAGCCACATCGACCGTATGGTGGGGCTCGGACTGTACCTGCTTGCCGATGCCGCGCAGGCGCCCGCGTGGAACGCCGAGCATCCTCGAACCCGGACATTCGTCAAGGCATGGAAGACGCTGCACGGCGAGGGAGAGCCTTGAGCATCAGCAAGCGATGAGCCGCGTGACGCTCGGCGAATGGGCGAAGCGTCGGACGCGGGTCACTTCCCGTCGGATTGATGCGCGGCGATGCGCTTGGCAAACTCCACCGCGAGATCGTTCGGAATCGGCATGGTGAGGTGGTACTGGACGATTCGCCAGTTGCCGGCGCTGCGGTGAAGCACGCCACTGCCGCGGCACGGGCCGTATTTGGCATTCGTCAGTTGCTCGTCGAACCACGCGTAACGCAGGTCATCGGATACGTTGACCTTGCGATCAACGGGTGTGTAGACCCACGCGGAGTCGCCCTGAAAGTAGGGGAGCGCGAAGGTTTTGAACTCGTCAAGCGTCCAGCGTTCGGTGGCGTCGGTGCCGAGAAAGAGGCCGTCGGGTTCGAAGCAGCCGAAGTAGAGGTCTTCATCCGCCCGTGCGGCGGCGGCGTGAAACGCATCGAGCATCTGGCCGGCTTGCTGGGCCAACAGAACTTTGTCCGCGTCGGGGACATCGGCAGCGCCGTAGTGCAGATGCAACAACGCCGGAGGCGCTTCGCCTGCAAGCGTGACGATGAAGAGATCGTCGTAGTCGCTTTCGGCAAGTTTGGGCGCATCGGCAATTCCCAGAGCCTTGAGCACCGCGGGCACGGTATTGGAGTGGCCGGCTACCAGAACGGTGTGTCCGCGAAACTCCTCGGTGATGCGCTGGGCCAGCGCGGCAGGGTTTCGCGCATCGGTGATGGTGACTTCGATGTGGTGGGCTGCAGCGACCGGCTGAACCGTGAGTTGAGTCCGCTTGTACTCGGTCGCAAAGGCGGCTTCGATCGACGCATCCTGCAGCGCGGCGACGAGCGACTCGGTTCGCGCGATTCCCGCAGGCGAGAGCGCGGGATCGCGATCCGTGGGATCCGCGTCGCTCTTTTCCGCATGTCGAACGACGTAGACGACCGTCGGGGGTTCGGCGGCGTGACTCCGCGCCGACACTGCAGCCTGAACTGATGCCGCGGACGCGGAAGGCGAAGTGCCGAGCGTTGCGAGAAGAATCGGGAGAATGCGAATGGCAATCATTGGTGTTCCTTGTTGCGAATGTGCCACGGTCAGCGGGCCGGCGACTCCGTTCCCGCTTCGACTTTCCGCCACCAGACGGCCTGGTCGGTCTCACCCAATCGCTCGAAGCAGTCCGCCACAATGGAGGCGGCCTGCCGGGAACGCGGGTCGGTCCAGCCGAGTTGGGTCAACAGGCGCTCGGCGGTCGGGACGAGGATCCCTTTGGCGGTGGTTTCCTGCCCCGAGAGCATGAGCGAGCGGCCGATGGCCATGTTCAACAGGCTCGGCAGCGGGTCGTCGGCGTCGGCATAGGCCGCCAGTTCATCGCGCCATCTGGTGAGATCATCGAGCCGGGCCTCGGCGTTGGCGGGCGTGAGGGGATCGAGCAGGAGTGATTCAACCATGTGTCGCAGGGCGTTGCGATGCTCGCTGACGTGCTCGGCGGCCATGGAGAGGGTGGCCAGTCGCGCGCTGAGCACCAGGAGGATGCCCAGGGCGCTCACGGCGGCGGCGACGATGAATCGATGTCGCGCTGCAAAGCGCCGCGAGACGTACCACGCAGTGTGGGGCGTCACCGAAACGGGCTTGCCGGCCAGGAACCGCTCCAGGTCCTGCGCCAGTTCCCGGGTGGTCTGGTAGCGATCTTCACGCGAGCGATTCAGTGCCTTGCAGATAATCCTCTCGAGATCACGCGGCACGCGCTCACTGGCAACCTCGTTCATCGGGATGGGATCGGATTCCATGACCGTGTCGACAGCCTCGGCCGGCGGCAGGTTTTCAGTTCCATGCGGGGTGCGGCCTGCGATCAGCTCGTAGCACACGGCTCCGAGGGCGTAGATGTCAGAGCGCGTGTCAATCTCGTTGGGCTCGCCGCGGATCTGTTCCGGGCTCATGTAGGGGACGGTGCCCATGACGACGCGCGGGCGATCGGGGTCGGTCGGCTCGGCCTGTTCCTGTTCAGTGGCGCGGGCAATGCCGAAGTCGAGAATCTTGGGGTGGCCGGCGTAATCGACAAGGATGTTGCCCGGTTTGAGATCGAGGTGAATCACGCCTTTGCGGTGTGCGTAGCCGACGGCATCGCAGAGGCGGATGATGAGACGAAGTCGCTCTTCGACGGTGAGTTTGTTTTCAGTGACATACTGAGTGATGGGCTTGCCATTGACGAGTTCGAGCGCGAAATAAGGGAGCGGCAAACGCTGGTTGGCGTCTTCATGGTGGACGCCGGCATCGTAGATCTGCGCCATCTGCGGGTGGCGGAGGCGGCCGAGCAACTCGACTTCGCGCTCGAAGCGGCGCATGGCCTGGGTGGTGGCGAGGACGCCACGAATGACTTTGAGGGCGACGCGCCGCTGTGGACGGCGCTGGACGGCCTCGTAGACGGTTCCCATGCCGCCTTCGCCGATGATTCCCGTGATGCGATAGGGGCCGATGCGCTCGGGCAGGGGGCGCTCGAATGCGCTTGGGCCTTCGTAGCCGGACGTGTCGCCGATGCTCGTGGCGGCCGAATCCAGCGAGAGAAGCACTTCGACGCGCTGGCGGAGCTCGGCGTCATCGCCGCACTCGCGATCGAGAAGTGAGGCTCGTTCGGCTGCGGGCAGTTCGTACGCCGCCAGGAAGAGTTCCTTGGCGCGGTCGTACCCGTCCATTTCGCTCACGAAGACTTCTCCCGGGCGAGTTGCTCGATGAGCCAGGCGCGGACCCATCGCCATTCGTTCTTGATCGTCCCTTCGGAGAGGTTCATGGCCTGGGCGGTTTCGGCAATGCTCAGTCCGGCGAGGAACCGGAGTTCGACGATTCGAGCCGCCCGGGCATCCTTCTTCGAGAGTGACTCGAGCAGGTCGAGAAGGGTGGTCGTGTCGAGTTCGGCATGGGCCTTGTCAGGCGTGAGTGATTCGTTGAGCGTGACGCGATGCCAGTCACCGCCGCGCTTGTCGGCACACCGCTGGCGGGCGTGGTCGGCGAGGACCCAGCGCATCGCCTGGGCGGCCATGGCGAAGAAGTGGGTGCGGCTCTTGACATCGACCTTGTGGCCCTCGGCGAGGCGGAGGTAGGCCTCATGGACGAGGGCGGTGGGCTGGAGGGTCTGGTCGCGGCGGCGCTTGGACATATAGCTGCCCGCCAGGGCGCGGAGTTCGTCGTAGATGGCCGGCAGCACCCGTGCCGCAGCGTCGGCGGCATCGGCAGCCTCGTCGAGCTCCGGGGCAGGCGCTTCGACTTTGACGGGCTTGATCTTGCTGCCAGTTTTTGGATCAGCCATGGGACACCTCCAACTGGTAGAGCATAGCCGATTTCAGAGAAAAAGGGAGGCAATTGCCCTGTCGCGGAGCAAGAAGCCTGCATGATCTCGACAGATGGTCCGAGTTTCTTGAAAACCTGCTGTCCAGTGCGGCCGTCTTCGGCGAGTTTCTGGATGAACAGATGCGCCGGTCGCTCGGCTAACACTCATCGCCGCACACCGGATTCATCCGGGATAATCAACCGTTCCCGACCGACCTCTCGCATCATCCGGCACAGCAGGCTCCATCCCGCAACGGGCATGGGGCCTGCTGACTTTTTGGCGCGCCGGGGCGGGCGATCACTTGGCGAACGTCGCCATCATCTCGCCGAGACGATCGAGGCCGGCCTGCAGGTTGGCGCGTGGCGGGCCAAAGGAGAAACGCACGAAGCCCGAGAGCGGCGAGCGGCCGGTGCGGCGGCGGTGCGGGTTCACATCAAAGTACTCGCCGGGCACCGTCAGCACGCGATGTTTGAATGCCTCGCGCATGAAGCCTTCGCCATCGTTGAGCGGGGCCGGGAGATTCTCCACGCTCCCCCATGCGTAGAAGGTTCCTTCAGGATTGCCGGGGAACTCGATACCAAGTGCGGTGAGGCTGTCGATAGTGAGACGCTGCTTGATGGCGAACTCATTGCGCACGGCCTGCGTTTCCTGGTCGGCGCGCTGGGGCTGGAGCACTTCGATGGCCGCACGCTGAATGGGGCGGCAGGGGCCGCCGTCGAGGAAACTGCCGGCCGCGGTGAGCGAGCGAATCACGTCGCGCGGGGCGACGACCCAGCCGACGCGCCAGCCGGGATAGCGGAAGCACTTGGTCAGCCCGTCAAAGATCACGACCGGGTCTTCGTTCACATCTTCGACATAGGGCGCGATGCTCACCGCGCCGTTGAACGAGGGGCCATAGACGAAGTGTGAATAGAACTCATCCATGAGCAGCGTGCAGTTGCGACGGCGGGCCATCTGGACCCAGGCGGCAAGGTCTTCGCCGTGGATTACGACGCCAGTTGGATTGCAGGGGTTGCTGATGAGCAGAGCGCCGAGGCCATCGCGCTGCACGCGCGCGTCGAGCTGCTCGGGGTCGATGCGAAAGGCGGTGTCGGCGGTCAGCTCAATCCATTCCGGATCGAGGTGGTCAAAGGTGGTGAGCAGATCTTCGTAGGCCGTGTAGTCAGGGGTAAAGTAGCCCAGACGAATGTCGGCCATGGTGGCACCGCAACGGGAGAGCGCGAGGCGACCTCCTGCGGCGATGGCGACGTTTTCCATCGTGTATTGTGATGACTTGTCGGTGCGATAGAGGCGGTTGTAGTGATCGGCGACGGCCTGGCGCAGTTCGGGCAGACCTTCGACGGGGCCGTAGCCGTGGTCATTGAGGTCGATCTTGAGATTGTTGTATCGCGGCGGAGCGCCCTGGAGTACGCCGATTTCGGGCTGGCCCTGGCCGAGGTTGGACCAGTTTGGATCGCCCATGCGATAGCCGATCTTCATGGCTTCTTCGTTGACGCGAATGACGCCCATGAAGGGCAGTTGCCGAAAGGCGCTCATTGGTTCTGCGATCCCTGTCATCTCGACCTCTCTTTGCTTCGCGCGACGGCGAGGAACCCGATGCTCAACGCCGACCCACGGTGGGCTCCATCGTAGTCGATTGTGCGGCGTTTTCCGGCGCGATCCACAGGTGATCTTCGAACAACTTGTAAATGCGGCGATACTCATCGAGCCATGAGGTCGGCTCGGTGAAGGCGTGCGCCTCGACGGGGAAAAGTGCGACCTCCCAATCCTGTTTCTTGAGTTCGATGAGTCGCTGCGCGAGGCGGATGGTGTCTTCGACGAAGACGTTGTCATCGAGCATGCCATGGCAGATGAGCAGCGGGTTCTGGAGGCCGTCGGCGAACTCGATGGGTGAACTGCGTTCGTAGGCCTCGGGAGCGATGTCGGGAGTGTCGAGGATGTTGGCGGTGTAGCCGTGGTTGTAGTGGGCCCAGTCGGTGACGGGACGCAGGGCGGCGCCGCAGGCGAAGAGGTCGGGATCGCGGAACAGGGCCATCAGGGTGAGGAAGCCGCCATAGGAACCGCCGTAGGTGCCGACTCGTTTTGGATCGACGTTGCAGTGGGCCGCG
Organism: Planctomycetaceae bacterium; assembly: GCA_040255465.1. Taxonomy (GTDB): domain Bacteria; phylum Planctomycetota; class Phycisphaerae; order Phycisphaerales; family UBA5793; genus UBA5793. The sequence continues at coordinate 531,634 of JBDZVA010000003.1, read as the reverse complement.
AGCCAGTTCACGCCGTCGCGGAGGTCTACGAGTTCGGGCGTCCCCATCTGGCGGTAGATGGCGGTGCGCCAGTCGCGGCCGTAGCCGGCGCTGGCGCGATAGTCCATGTCGAGAACGACGTAGCCGCGCTGGGCCAGCAGCGTGTGAAACATAAACTCGTGGTAGTAGTAGGACCAGCCGTAGTGGGCATCCTGAAGGTAACCGGCGCCGTGGATGAAGATGACGGCGGGGCGCGGTTGTCGTGTGTCCTTTGGCGGCAGATAGAGGCGCGAGTAAATGGGGCGGTTCGCCTCGCTGGATGGAACCTCCACGATGCGCGGCTCGACCCAGGGTTTGGAGGCAAAGCGATCGCTCACCGTCCATGTCACTTGCTTGGGTTCGCGGAGTGGGTCAATTGACTGTACGTACAACTCTGCGGGGCGCGTTGTCGTGGAGTGCGAGATGAGCAGGTGCGTCTCGTCGGGGGAGAGGGACCAGTCGTTCATGCCGCCGAGTGTGGTGAGTTGCTTTGACCTGCCGGTGGCGGGATCGATCGTCCACGCTTCGTAGACGCCCGGGTGCGAGGCGTTTGCGGTGTAGTAGAGACGTTTTTTGTCGCGGCTCTGGCGGACACCTGACACTTCGTAGCGGCCTGAAGTCAGCTGCGTGGCCCGTTCCTCATCCACAGACTTGCGATACAGGTGCGAGTAGCCGTCTTCCTCGCTGAGGTAGTAGAAGGTGCGGCCGTCGGCAAGCCAGCCCATGTCGCCAAAGCCCCAACTGATCCAGGCGGGATCGTGGAGGTGGTGCTGGGGTTTGAGAGCGAAGCCATTGAAATCGACGGAGGCGATCCAGCGGTCCTTGCTGTCTTCGGAGACGATCTGCATGATGACGGCGGTGCCGTCTCCGTTCCATGTGATGCGTCGGACGGAGACGGGGCGCGGATCGGCTTTCTTTTCTTCGCTCGGCGCTTCGGGCGGTTGATCTTCACTGTCCTGATCGCCTTTGATTTCTTCGCTCTTGTCCACTGGCTTTGCAAAGGGATCGTCGCTGATGCCGGGCAGAATGCTCAAGTCGAGATCGTGGCGTTCGCGAGTCTGGAGGTCGAGGAGAATGAGCGTTTCGCCGACCTGTTCGCTGGTGCCGACCTTTTCGCGCACGGTGCGGGTGGCGAGGTAGCCGTCTTCGGTGACAAACTGGGGCATGGTGTCGTTGCGGCCGGACTTGGCGCCCGATTTTGCCGTGCGCACCAGCATCCAGCGGCCATCGGGCGAAAGATCGGTCCCTCGAATGTCGATGCCCTTGCCGAGATACCACGGCTTGAGGCGCGTGGAGTCCGCCTCGGTTTCTTTCTTGCGTCGCTCCTGGGCTGCTTCGCGTTTCTCCTTGCTTTGCCTGATGGTGTCGAAGAGTCGCTCCTGCTGGGCGGTGAGGTAGTCCTGCTTTTTCTTGTCTTCTTTCTTATCGTCGGGTTCGTCCTGGTTGCGCAGGTCGGCGGGTTGGGTTTCGATGCCGGTGCGGAGTTCGCGGATGATGAGATTGCCGTTGCGACGGAACATGAGGCGCTGATCGCCGTGCATGACTTCGACGCCGGAGATGTTTTCGCTGGTGCGCGTGAGTTGGGTGATCTTGCCGTTGGCCAGGTCCTTGACGAAGAGGTTGCCGCCGCGGGTGTAGACCTTCCAGGAGTAGTCGCTGTTGTACGAGCCGCCGCGCGTGTCGATGAAGGGCTGCTCCTCGTCGCTGACGATGCGGATGACGCTGCCGGTGAGGTCGATCTGGATGAGATCGCGCTCGTCGGAGCCCTGCTGTTTGCGCGAGTAGTAGATGCTCTGGCTGTCATCGGCCCAGTACTCACCCTGCGGCGCGTTGCCGATCCAGTCGGGATCGGACATGATGAGCTCGAGGGTGATGGGTTCGTCGGCGCCCTGACCGGGCGGGGCGGCGACGGGCTGGGCCGGTTGCGACATGGCGCAGGAGATGGTGGCCAGCGCGAGGCAGGCAAAGAGGGACGGGGTCGACTTGCATCGAGACATGGTCATCCTTTCGAGATCGCCACCGCCGGGTTTGGACGGCCGAATGAAGCAGCAGACTACGGGCAGTTCCCGGGATCGTCAACCGCGGCGAACCCGCGCCTGGCGGCCGGTGTATCTTTGAGAGCATGAGTGCCACTGAACACGGCGTCGCAAGTCTGAAGCAGCGAAACGCCTCGACCGAGCGCGGGGTTGTCTCGTTTGCAAGGGCGGCGGGTGGCCGATTCGAGTTGCGGGCGTCGCTGTGGCTGCCTCGGCCGGTGGAGGAGGTGTTTGAGTTCTTCTCTGACGCAGGGAATCTCGACGCCATCACGCCTGACTCGTTGCGGTTTCAGATTCTTACGCCCCGACCGATCGACATGCGGCAGGGGGTGCTGCTGGACTATCGATTGAAGGTGCGCGGCATTCCGTTCAAGTGGCGCAGTCTGATCAGCGCGTGGGAGCCGCCGCATCGGTTCGTGGATGAGCAGGTGCAAGGGCCGTATCGCGTGTGGCAGCACGAGCACACGTTTCGGGAGTGCGATGGCGGAACGCTGTGCAGGGATCATGTCATCTACGACATGATCGGCGGCGCGCTGGCCAATGCCCTGCTGGTGCAGCGCGATCTGCGCAACATCTTCAACTTCCGGTGCCAGAGTCTGCGCGAGCGGTTCGGCACGCCGCGCGGCTAGCCGATGGGGTGCATGAACGACAGGTGGAGTTCGGCGTGGCGCATGTGGAGGTTGCTCCAGTCTTCGTGTGTCATCTTGCCGAAGACGGGGCTGGGCTGTTGCATCTTCTCGCCCTTGTCGAGGCGTTGAAAGACGCGGTTCATGCGGGCGGTTGCGTTGTCGAGCGTGACGTTCTCGGGCGGCAGGACGCGCAGCATGTCGCCGCTGAGTTTGATGCCGGGATCAATGCCCTTGTGCAGGGCTCGGTTGCGAAACGTCGGCGCGAGCATTCGCACGAACCAGGGCGCCTTGGCGGGGATGCCGTCGAGCGAACCTTCAAAGATCGCCGCGAGATGATCAATCGCCTGGGCGAGCGTCCAGTTGCCGGTTGTCCGCACTCCGCCCGACGCGAGTCGGTCGATCTCGGCTTTCAACTCGGCGAGCGAGTTGAAGTGAAGTTTGCGGCGCTCGGCTTTTTTGGTATCGACGGGTTGGGTTGCGGTGGCCATGATGTCGCACTCCGTAGCCCCCGGGGTGTGAGGAATGGTATGCCGGCGGAGAAATGCGATCAGGAACGGCTTCTGAAGAGTACTGTGTGGCAGTTTGGGCAGCGATTGGCGCGGGTGGGTACGCCGGAAGTCATCAGGCACTCATCCTTCTTCGCTCCGTCGCCTCGGAAGAAGAGGTGCTGATACGAAGCGCCGACGAACAGAAAGCCCCAGAGCGTTTCCTTTACGGCGATGGTGCCGGGTTCCATCTCGGCGCCGCATGCAGGACAGTTCACGATCGGGGCGGACGTGCGCTGCTTCTCTTGCGGAAGCAAGGCGCGTACTCGACTGATTTCCGCCTCGAGGCTCCTGAGACGTTCTTTGGCGGCGTCGATGTCGAGCGGGTCGGCCATCCAGTGTGCCTCGAGAACTCACAACTCCGGCGCGAAACCTCTTCGCATCGTATTCTCGCAGATGGTGCGGGGCTCGACGAAGTGGAGGAGGTAGTCCGGGCCGCCGGCCTTGGTGCCGACGCCGGACATGCCGAAGCCGCCGAAGGGCTGTCGGCCGACGAGTGCGGCGGTGCATCCACGGTTGAGATACAGGTTGCCGACGCGGAACTCGGCTCGCGCCTTCTCGAGGTTGGATGGCTTGCGGCTGAAGACGCCACCGGTGAGTTTGTAATGCGAGGAGTTTGCGATCTCGAGCGCCTCATCAAATGTCTTGACCTTGATGACCGACAGCAAAGGGCCGAAGATCTCTTCGCGCGCGATGCGAGCGGATGGCGGTACATCAATGAAGATGTGCGGCGGGATGTAGTGTCGTCCGGGCATGAGTTGGTCGGCGGGAGGCAACGCCTCACCGAGCGCCAGTTTCGCTTCCTGCTTACCGATCTCGATGTACTTCATGATCGACTTGTAAGCGGGCTCGTCGATGACGGGACCGAGATCGACGCTCGGGTCGATCGGGTTGCCGACCTTGAGGGCGCGGGTGGCTTCGACGAGTCGCTCGACGAAGAGGTCATAGTTTGTCTCAAGCACGATGGCGCGCGAGCAAGCCGAGCACTTCTGCCCCTGATAGCCGAAGGCGCTGTAGCGGACGCCGAGCACTGCTTCGTCGAGGTCGGCCGAGGCGTCGACGATGATGGCGTTCTTGCCGCCCATCTCGCAGACGACTTTCTTGACGTGGCCCTGGCCCTCGGGCACCTGGCCGGCGGCGCCGACGATGTCGAGGCCGACTTCCATAGAGCCGGTGAAGGCGATGAGCGCGACGCGACGATCGCGGACAAGTTTGGCGCCGACGGTGCGGCCGGGTCCGGCCATGAAGTGGATCACATCGGCGGGGCAGCCGGCTTCGAGCATGATGTCGTAGAAGATTTTCGAGATGCCCAGCGTCGGGCCGGCCGGCTTGATGAGCGTCGGATTGCCGGTGACGATCGCGGCGGTGGTCATGCCGCAGAGGATGGCGAGCGGGAAGTTCCACGGGCTGATGACGACGGCCACGCCGCGCGGCTGGTAGACGACCTGATCGAGTTCGCCGACGAAGCGGCCGAGGCGCTGGTGCTCGAAAAGGGAGACGGCCATGCGGGCGTAATACTCGCAGAAATCCATCGCTTCGCAGACGTCGCCGTCGGCTTCGCGCCAGGTTTTGCCGGCTTCGCGAATGATGACGCCGCAGAGTTCATCGCGGCGCTTGCGCATGAGGGCGGCGGCGCGGCAGAGGACGTTGGCCCGCTCGCGGATGGGAGTCGATCGCCAGCGCGGCAGGGCGGCATGGGCCGCCGCGAGCGCTCGCTCGGCGTCCTGTTCGGTCCTGTCGGCTTTGACGGCGGGGACGACGGCGGCGTCGACAGCGCGTTTGAACGCTTCGCGCACGGAGGCCTGTGAGAAGTCGCGCGGCGGGTCAGTGAAGAAGGCGCGATTGTCGCCGACGCCTTCGACAGCCGGCGCGAGCATGTGGCGCTCGGGCAGCGAGTTGAAGGCTTCGATGCCGGGATCGGGGCCGACAGACTTCGATCGCGGATTGGCAAGCAGTGTTTCGGTGGAAGCGTTGTCGGCAAAGCCGGCCTTGAGCCAGGATTCATTGCTCGTGTTCTCGAGCAGGCGGCGAACGAGGTACGCCATGCCCGGCAACATTTCGCCGACGGGAACGTACTCACGCAGGCGCAGGCCACTGTCAACGGCGGCGGCCTTGAGTTGATCGCCCATGCCGTGGAGCATCTGCAGTTCGATGGCGTTGTCGGGCAGGTCGAGGCTGCGGGCCAGGGCCATGGCGTGGGCGATGGAGCGGACGTTGTGCGAACCGAGCGCGAGCTTGACGCCGCCATCGCCCTTGCTGCGGGGCATGTTCTCGATGAACAGGCCCGCCATGGTTTCGAAGCAGGCGTCGGTGTCGCTCTTGCGCGACCAGACGGGCACAGGCCAGCCCTTCTGCTCGGCCTGGATCGTCTCGTAATCCCAGTACGCGCCCTTGACGAGGCGGACGGTGACTTGCCGGCCGCTTCGCCTGGACCAGTCGATGATGCGTCGGGCATCATCGGGGCCGGAGCGGAGGTAGGCCTGCATCGCGAGCCCGGCGTGGAAGTCGAACTTGTCGCAGCAGGCCATGAAGAGTTCGAGCGTGAGGTCTTTGAGCGCGAACTGCTCCATGTCGAAGTTGATAAACACGCCGCGCTTCTCGGCCGCGACGAGGATCGGTTCGAGTCGATCCATCAGCGCGCGAATGCTCCCGGCCGTGTTGATCGGATCGGTCATCGAGTAGAGCGATGAGATCTTGATGGAGACGTTGACGCGCGGAATCGCCCCGAGGTAGTCGGATTCGAGTTTCGGATTGGCTTTCCAGGAGCTGACTTCGGATGTGAGGTTTTCGACGAGATCGAGGTACTTGGCCTGGTAGGCGAGTGCTTCGGATTCGGAGACGCACGCTTCGCCGAGGAGGTCGACGGAGAAGGCGACGTTGCGATCCCAGAGTTTCTTGAGGCCGGGCAGAGCGGAGGCGGCATCGGTGCCGGCGATGAACTTGTTGGCCATGCCGGTGATCTGTTTTGTGACAGTCGAAGTGAACAGACCCTTGGCGATGCCTCCTGCCTTGAGTCCAAGTGAAATCGCCGAAGGCACGGTGACGCCGGGCTGGGTGAGGTAGTCGACGAGGTGGTCGTGCACCTGCTCGGGTGTCTTGAGCATGGGAAAGGCGTCGACGAAGCGGAAGAGCTGCACCTTGAAGTTGGGGTCCTTCATGGACCATTCCATGAGGCTGTCGGACCAGAACTGGGCGCTGAGCACGCCGGCTTTCTGGCTGCGGGCCCGTTCGAGGAAGGCGCGGCCGAAGGTCTGGATCTGGGCTTCGAGGTTGCGATCGACACCGGCGTGGGAGGCGGCGACGGGTGCGGTTCGGCCGTGCGAGGCAGGGACGGCGACCGGGGCGGTACGGGTCTTGTTGCGTGAGAACAGGGCCATGAGTGCTCCAGTTGGCGCGAGTTGAGAGGGGCGGCAACCGGAGCCGGACTGCGGTTCCCCGCCTCCCCGGGCGCGCGTGGAACATCATAGCCGTGGAGGCTCGAAACCTCAGCGCAGGAAATGACCCCGCACGAGCCATGGAAAAGCCCAGGCACGGCTGTACCTGGGCTTTTGCGACGTCGGGAAACGTCAAGTGGAGTGGATGAGGATCGAACTCACAACCTCTACATTGCGAACGTAGCGCTCTCCCAATTGAGCTACCACCCCAGATTCGAGCCACCCGACCGCGGTCGGCCAGCCCTCACGCCAACTGTAATCGCGCGGCGGCACGCTGGCAAGAATCGGCTGAAAACCATCGAACTTCACGCGGCTCGATGCGGTACGTTATTCTGATCGGCTCGCCGCGCGGCTAAATGCAGTGGATTACCCGAGCCGATTGGGGACAATCCTGCCATGTCTGCAACGTTGCTCGTGCGTCGACTGTTCGCTCCCATCCGTCTTGTGCTCTTTCTGGCAATCGCAGTTCCGCTGGCGATGCCCAGTTGCAAGGGGGGCTCAACGTCTGTGAAGCCTGCGGGAAGCGGCGTGGTCGTGACGATCTTCCCGCTCTATGACCTTGTCAGACAGGTGGCCGGTCCGGGGATCAAAGTGACCCTGCTGCTGCCGCCCGGAGTGAGCAGCCACGGCTACACGACGACGCCCGCTGATGTCAAGGCGCTCAACGAGGCGGCGATTCTCGTGGTCAATGGTGGCGGCATCGATGACTGGATGGCCCAGGCGTACCGTGATCGCGCCGCCGATGGGTTGCGGCTCGTGCACCTGATGTCGATACTCGGCGGCGAACTCGGCGAGTTTGATACCGGCGGCGGCGGGCACGAGGGGCACGATCACGGCGAAGACGAGCACAGCCACGCCGGTCCGAACCCGCACGTCTGGCTCGTCCCGCGCAACGCTTCCAAACTCGTCTCGAAGGTCGCCGAGGAATTGGCGGTGCTGTATCCGGAGCAGGCGGTGGAGATCGGTCGGCGCGAAGCCGAGGTGCAGCAGCAACTGGCGGCGATCGACGTCGCCTACGAAGAGGCCCTCGAGTCGCTTACAGACAAGCGCCTCATCACTTTTCACGATGCGTTCAATCCTCTTGCAGACGAGTTTCATCTGAGCGTTGTCGCGACGGTGTTGAGTCTTGAGACGCATGATGTCACGCCGGCGCGATTGCAGGAAGTGCGCCGGCACATCGAGAAAGAGGGAGTGCGCGCCGTCTTTGTGGAGCCGCAGTTCGACTCCAAAGCGATCGAAGGGCTCGGCGGCGAGGTCAAGCCACGCCTGCTCGATCCCCTTGGGGATCCGAATCGGCCGGGATACGAGTCGTATGATGCGTTGATGCGTACGAATCTGAAGAACCTGGTCGAAGGGTTGCGGGAGAATGTTGCCGTGAAGGAAACGGGTGGCTGAGGAACATTGCTGCCATCACGATCACGATCACTCCACTGAGCTGGAACAGCACCACTCCGGCGACGCGGTGTGCGTGGATCAGGTCTGCTTCTCGTATGTGCCCGGTGTGCGGGTGCTCGACAAAATCACGATGCACATCCCGCTGCGGACGCGGCTGGGAATCGTCGGGCCCAACGGCGGGGGAAAGTCCACACTGCTCAAACTGATCCTGGGGCTGCTGAAACCGAGTGAGGGGCGCATCAGCGTCTTTGGTCGCACGCCCGGTGAGGCCTGCGGGGGCAGCATGGTCGGCTACGTGCCGCAGCGGCACGAGGTGGGAATCAACTTCCCGCTCAGCGTGGCCCAGGTGGTGCGGCAGGGGATCGTGGGACGAACGGGGATGTTCCGGCGGGCGTCCGCGGAAGATCGCGATGCGGCAAGCCACGCTCTGGAGCAAGCCGGGATCGCCAATCTGGCGAGCAAACCGATCGGCGACCTGTCGGGCGGGCAGCAGCAGCGGGTTTTTCTGGCTCGGGCGCTGGCGGGGCGGCCGCGGCTGCTGGTGCTTGATGAGCCGATGGTGGGAATCGATGAAGTGGGGCAGGCGAAGTTTGCTCAACTCATGGATTCGATCCACCGCACATATGAACTCACCGTGCTTATCGTGAGCCATGATCTTCGGGCCATCGTTGCCGGGTGCGACCAGGTGGCGTGCCTGAACCGTCGGCTGCACTTCCACGCGGCACCTTCTGGCCTGACGCGCGAGGTGCTGGCGGAGGTGTTCAATCACAATCTCGCTGGAGTGGCGCTGCGGGACGAAGGGCCATGACGATCTGGGACGTCTTCGAGCCTCGCTTTCTGGCGCCGCTGCTGGCGGGCATCGCGCTGACCGCGGCGTGCTCGCTGTTGAGCGTGGTCATTGTTCTCAAGCGGCTGGCGTTTATCGGGCAGGGCATTACGCATGCGGGCTTTGGCGGCGTGGGGCTGGCGGCGTTTCTGGCCGCCAGCGGGTGGTGGCGCGACTTGACGATCTTCATCTTCTGCATCGGCACGGCGATCGTCATTGCGCTGCTCAGTCGCAGTCGCAAGGTAATGATCGACACGGCGATCGGTATCCTGCTGGTGGCGGCCATGGGCATCGGCTTTCTCCTTGATCAAATGCGACTGCACTTGCGTGGCGATGCGTGGTACCAGGCCCTTACCGGCGGGCGCATCACGCCGCCGACGCAGTGGGATGCGGTGCTCTTTGGCAACATTCTCTACCTGCGGTCGCAGGATGTGTGGCTGGCGGTGGGTTGCGCGCTGCTGGTGGTTGTCGTGCTGGGGCTGCTCTACAAGGAGATCGTCTTCTTTGCATTTGACGAGACGGTCAGTCGCGTCTTTGGCGTGCGGACGGGGTTGCTCCACTACCTGTTGCTGATCATGATCGCGGCGATCATCGTGCTGTGCATGAAACTGCTCGGGCTGATTCTCGTCAATGCGCTGCTCATCGTCCCCGGGGCGACGGCGCTGCTCATCAGCCGGCGGCTGTCGACCGTGCTGATTACCAGCGTCGTCGTCGGCGAGGTGGGGATGATCGGCGGCTACTTCGCGTCGTTTGGCTTCATGGGCGGACGTCTGCCGGTCGGGCCGATGGTCGTGCTCATCCTGGCGCTGCTGTTTGCGGCGGCGCTCGGATGGAACCGGCTGCGACCGGCTCGCGGGTGACTACCATCGGGCGACCGAAACTGACTCACCGGACCTCTGTGGATGGAAGGACTCGCCGTGAAGGCTGAGAAACTGCTGGCCGAACTGAATCGACTGCGTCATGACCTTGAGGCGGATCCGACGGACATCGAGTGGGTGACGCTGCACCATGCCTTCTGCTTCATCAGCTACAAGATGGGCGAATTCCAGGCGTACCTGGACGAGCAGGTGAGACTGGGCAATCTGTCGGACGATATTGAGGGCTGAGAGGGGCGGCCGGGGCGGCGTCTTTGCCGCGTCGGGGCCGTCAGATCACCTTTCCGGAGGGCCTTTTGCCCCTCCTGATCGGACCAGAGAAAATCTGCTCTACGTGCTTCCAGATGGGCAGATTTCTCTTGACGACTCGCGGTTTTCGACGATACTCTTCACTATCGGGGAACGCGAAATCCAACGGGTCGGAGAACCCGGCTTCCGCGGACGGACCTGAACCCGACGAGCGTCGCTTGCGGCTCAAAAGGAGCCCGGTGCGACGGGCGTTGTCCCCCGTGCGACGGTGCGGGGCAGTCAAATCCGGAGCGGCACGCCGAGGGTCGATGTCGCGATCGGGAGGCCCGTTTACGAAAGCGAGGTGATCCAGTGACGAACCTGTATGTCTGTATCAAGGGGCTGCACGCATAGCGCAGTTCCGACGGGTATTGCGATATGTGCAGCCCGTGAATGTGCAGCCTTGATACAACGATCAAAATGCACACGAACTCGACGGCGAGAGCCGTCGAGTTTGTTTTTTGGGGATCCGGTTCCTGTCAACCATGCTCGAGCGCGCCAAGACGTGGACGTCATGCCTCGCGGCGTCTACCATTTTGGGTAAACATCGGAGTCGATGGCATGGGACAATTGGGTGAGGCGATACGGCGAGCGAGGAGAAGCGAACTCATGACTGTTCGCGCGCTCGCGGCGGCCTTGGATAAGTCTCCCGGATACATATCTCGAATTGAAACCACGGACGAAGTCCCTTCCGCTGATCTACTTTGCGAAATTGCCGCAGCCCTTGGCGTCGAGCCTGATGTGTTGCTGCGCCTTGCGCGCCAGCAGACTATCAAGCAGATGGAAATCGAGTTGGCTGAACGCCACAGCAAAGCTCTTCAACTGTTCCGGAGATCGAGATGACGCAATCTTCACGCCGGTCGATTCCTGCACCACCTTTCACAAATGCTGAGATCATGCGGCGTGCTGACGCGATCATTGCTAAGTACGAATCTGTGGTTGGCCGCGACTCGATTATTGAGAGTGGAATGCAGTTTCGGGATCTGTACGAGTCGGTTGTCTACCCGGACTATGAAGTAGAGATTGTTGAAGGTGTCGAACTTGGTGTCGATGATGACGGGTGCAAGATCTTGGGCATTTATGATGTCGAAGCGAACTCAGCGTTCATCGATGTTTCCATCGGGCCGGAGTCAGGCGATCCAAGACGGACTTTCACGCTGCACCACGAAGTTCTGGGACACGGAGTTCTTCAGGGACCGTGGTTGCGTCAGCGACTTGCAGAGGAGGGGCGGTCGGAGTTTATCGTGACGACCGAGACTTCACTCTCCCCTCGAACCATTCAGCATCTTGAGCGACAAGCCAACGCATTTGCGGCTCGCTCCAGCGCTCCTCCGTGGCTTATCGACATCGCAGTATTTGAGTGTTTTCGTCCGAGCAAACCGTTCATCTACTTCGGACCCTCCAAGTACTGGCTTGAAACGTACGGTGTTTCCCGGCCATATCAGGTTGAAAGTCTGCACGAACTCTGCCGACAGATCGCATTTCCCATTCGGAGGCGATTTGACGGCTTGTCCACGGAATCTCTCGCATACCGCCTCGCCGAATCGAATTGGGTTGCAGATCGTACGCGGCGCATCGCGCTCCAACGGGTGGCGTTCTGAGATTGGTGTCACACTAGCTTCGCGTAGTGCGCCCGGATGTTCGGGATCAGATACTCCTCGAACGCGGCCTTGAGGTCGTGTTGCGGCTTGAAGCCCCAGTCTTTGCGGGCGGTTGCGTCGGTCGTGTCTTCGGGCCAGGAGTCGACGATGCCCTGACGCTCGATGTCGGGGCGGAAGGTGATGTCGGCCGAGTCAAAGTGGCGGCGCACGATGGTGGCGATCTCAGCGGCGCTGGGGGCGAAGGCGGTGATGTTGTAGACCGTGCGCGTCAGTTGCTCAGCCTCTGCGGCGTGGAGTTTGAGCAACGCCTCAATCGCGTCAGGCATGGTGATGAAGGGGATGCGGGCATCTTCGCGCACGAAACAGGCGTACGGTTCGCCGCGCGCTGCGGCGTGGATCATCTCGGGCGCATAGTCGCTCGTGCCGCCTGATGGCAAGGTGAAGGCGGAGATCACGCCAGGGAAGCGGATGCAGCGGAAGTCGACGCGCCCTTCGCCGCTGGGACGGTCCTTGGCGAGTTGGCGGTAGTGCCTGGCGTAGTAGCGGCCGAGGTGTTCGCAGGCGAGTTTGTTGCAGCCGTACATCGTGGTGGGCTGCAGGCACTGGTTCTCGCTGACGGCGCCGGCGCGTTTCTTCTGGTCGAGGCTGCCCACACCGTAGACGGCGATGCTGCTGGGGAACATGAATCGGACGGGTAGGCCGTGCGATGAAGCCTGGTCGACGGCGAGTTTGAGGAGGTGGAGTGTGCCGACGACGTTGACCTGATGCGCCGCTTCGGGGTTGAACTCGCTGCGCGTACTGAGCAGGGCAGCGAGGTGAAAGATGGAGCGGATTTCGTAGTTCGCGTGCACGCGGCTGAGCAGGGCGTCGTCGGTGATGTCGCCGACGATGGTCTCGCGGCACATGGGTCGCAGGGACCCGTCGATCTCGCGCACGTCCAGAGCGATGAGGTCGCGGTGGCCGGCGTCGTAGAGGGTGCGGATGAGGCCGTGGCCGAATTCGCCATTGGCTCCGGTGATGAGGGTTCCGCCGTGGCGTGAAGCGCCGCCGGAGGTGGGAGTTTGTGGGTCAGGCTGGTTCATTGAGGGGTCCGAAGAACGGGGCGAGACGAAGTCGGTCGTACAGGGCTGCAATCATATCGGGGTGAATGCGGCCGCGCCTATCATCGCGTGTGTCGCTGTTTGCCCCCTCTTCTGAGTCTTCCTCGACGGATAGTGCCGCAAACGTCGCCAACCGGGCGGACCATTTCCGCCGCCTGTTTGCGCTGACGTGGCGGTACCGCTGGGGGTGCGTACTGGCGCTGGTGTGGGACGTGGGGGTGGAGGCGCTGGCGCTGTGCGGATTCATCTACAGTGGGCTGGCGCTGGACATCCTGCGGCACCAGGCCCAGCCCGATTCCGTGGCTGAGCCGCACTGGCCGCTGGGCATCGCCCCGCCGAGCGACTGGGTGCTCTGGAAGACGCTGAGCCTGGCCTCGGGGATGGTCCTGGTCATCACGCTGCTGCGCACCTATGCCCGCTACCGCACGCGGCTGACGAGCGAAAAGCTCATCCAGCGCATCACCGTCGACCTGCGCACCGCCCTGTACGACAAGCTCCAGCGCCTCGGGTTCTCGTGGTTCGACACCCACGACTCGGGGGGATTGATCAATCGGGTGACCGGCGACGCCGGCTCGGTGCGGCTGTTCATCGAGGGCGTGGTGCTGCAGTTGATCATCTCGACGGCAGCGCTGACTCTGTTCTTGTTCTACATGTTCCGCGAGCACGCGCTGCTGACGCTGGCGGTGCTGGTGGTCTTTCCGGTGCAGGCGTGGATCCTGGTGAAGTACAGCCGATCGATCGAGACGCGATTGCGCCGCAATCGCGAGGCGCTCGACCGCCTGATCCAGACGCTGCAGGAGTGCATCATCGGCGTGAAGGTCGTCAAAGGATTCGGCCAGGAGAAGCAGGTGATCGATCGCTTCGCCGAGCGCAACAGCGGTGCGTACGACGCGCGGATGTCGATCGTGAAGACCAACAGCGCGCTGCTGCCGTGGATCATGACGCTGGGCTTCCTGCAGATCGCCATTCTGCTTCTTTACGGCGGGCATCTCGTGAATGTCGGCCCGGCGGCGGGCGGCATCGCGCTGGGGACGTTGTGGGTGTTCTTCAGCCTTGTGCGGCAACTGGCGGGGCAGGTGGATGCGATCGTGTCGAGCGCTTCGAGCATTCCGGAATCGCTCGTGGGCGCTTCGCGGGTGTTCGAGTTGCTCGATGCACCGATCGAGATCGCGGCGCCGGCCGAGGCGTATTCGCCGGGTGAGATCCGCGGGCGCATCGAGTTTGAGCACGTGTCGTTCCGGTATCGTGCGGACGCGCCGCTGGTGCTGGAAGATGTGTCGTTCGTGGTCGAGCCGGGCGAGGCGGTGGCGATGGTTGGGCCGGCGGGCGGCGGCAAGAGCACGATTTTCAACCTCATCGGCCGTTTTTACGACGCCACGAGTGGGCGAGTGCTCGTCGACGGCGTCGATGTGCGGCAGTGGGATCCAGCCGCGCTGCGACGGGCTGTCAGCATCGTGTTTCAGGAGCCGTTCCTGTTCTCAAACACGATTGCAAATAACGTGCGTTTCGGCGTTCCCGATGCGACAGACGACGCGGTGCATCGCGCGGTGCAGGATGCGATTGCCGAGGAATTCGTCAGCACTTCCAAAGACGGTTACGAGACGATCATCGGCGAGCGCGGCCTGACGCTTTCCGGCGGGGAGCGGCAGCGGCTGAGCATCGCCCGCGCGATCCTGCCCGATGCGCCGATTCTGCTGCTCGATGATGCGATGGCGTCAGTCGATGCGCGAACCGAAGTGCGCATCGCGGCGAATCTGGATCGCGTGATGCACGGCCGCACGACGCTGGTGATTGCCCACCGCCTGAGTACGCTGCGCCGGGCCGACCGGGTGCTGGTGGTTGAGCGCGGCCGCATCACGGCTCAGGGGACACACGAGAACCTGATGCGTGACAGCGAACACTACCGCGAGGCGGCGACGTTGCAGCTGGACCACGATCGTGAAGAGGAATCGGACACGATCGAATCTCAGGAGGCGGTGCGATGACGCAGGTCGGCGCGACCAACCTGACCGCAGCCCAGGTGCTGACCGCGGCTTCGCCCAGCGACGACGCCGGAGAGCGCATTCGGCCCTTTGACTGGGCGATGACGCGGCGCGTGGCGGGTCGCATGATGCGCTATGCCGCGCTGTTCTGGTGCATCATGGTGCTGGCGGTGGTGCTGGCCGTGCTCAATGGCACGATTCCGCTCATCGTCGCGCAAACGATTGGCGGAGCGATCGAGCAGCATCCTGAGAGTTGGCGCGATCAGCTCGGCGTCACGCCCACGCAGTGGCTCTACATCGGCGTGAGCGCGCTGGTGACCCTTGCGATGCTGTGGTATGTCGTGATGCGGATTCGGCAGGTGGCCGTGGCGACGCTGGCCGAACGCGTCGTGCGCGACCTGCGTTCGGAGATCTTCGCGCACCTGCAGGTGCTCGGGATGGACTTTTACGACCGCACCAAGGTGGGGCGTATTCTGGCGCGCGGCACGAGCGACATTGACGCATTGCGCCGGGCGCTGTCTGAAGTTGCGCCGCGCCTGACCATTGCCGTGGTGCAGATGGTCTATGCGCTCGTCGTCATGCTCGCCTATGACTGGGTGCTGGGGGTGACGGTGCTCATCGGCGCGCCGTTTGTCTATCTCGTGAACTGGCGGTTTCGGCAACTGCTTTCCAACTCGTACCGTCGCGTACAAGAGACGTACAGCCTGCTGACCGCCAACCTGGCGGAGTCGATTGCCGGCATCCGCGTGACGCAGGCGTTTACGCGTGAGGATCGCAACAGCGCCATGTTCCGCGGGATCTGCCACCTGCATCGCGATCGGCACCTGGTGGTGGCCAAGGCGCAGGGGTTGTACCTGCCGCTCATGGATGTGACGAGCCAACTGTTCATCGCCATCGCCCTGCTGGTTGGCGGGTTGCGCATCGCCAAGGGCGCGATGACGGTCACGGACCTGCTGGCGTTCATGATGATGACGGGCGTGTTCTTCCAGCCGATTCTCGTGATCGGCGACATGTACAACGTGGTGCTGCAGGCGATGGCGGGCGCCGAGCGCGTGTTTCATCTCATTGACACCGTTCCGGCGCAGCTCGAACCAGAAGCGGATGCGGTTGTGGCCCTGCCCACGCTTGATGAAGGCATGCGGATCGAGTTTGAAAACGTAACCTTCGGCTATCTGAAGGACCGACCCGTTCTGAGCGATATCACTTTTTCCGCCCAGCCGGGCCAGACGATCGCGCTGGTTGGCCACACCGGCAGCGGCAAGACGTCGATCATCAATCTCATTGCCAAGTTCTACCTGCATGGCTCGGGCCGCATCCAGCTCGACGGGATTGACATCCGACGGATCAGTCCGGGCGATCTGCATCAGCAGACCGGTATCGTGCAGCAGGAAAACTTCCTTTTTACCGGCAGCGTGCTTGACAACATTCGCTTTGCTCGGCCGGGGGCCAGCGATGAGCAGGTGCGCGAAGTGTGCCATCGGCTGGGCTGTCTCGATGTTATTGAGGAACTGCCTGAGGGCTTCAACACGCAGGTCGGCGAGCGCGGCTCGGCACTGTCACTCGGCCAGCGGCAGTTGATCTGCTTCGCCCGCGCCCTGATGGCCCGGCCGCGATTGCTCATTCTCGATGAGGCGACCAGCGCTGTCGATACGGTCTCCGAGGCGCGGGTGCAACAGTCGCTCGAACGCCTGCTTGAAGGTCGCACGAGTTTCGTCGTGGCGCATCGGCTGAGCACGATTCGCAGCGCCGATCGCATTCTGGTGATCGACGCCGGGCGGATCGTTGAGCAGGGCACGCATGCGGAGTTGCTGCGCGACGGCCGGGTCTATCCGCGGCTGCATGCGGAGTTTGTGAAGTTGAGCGAGGGGAAGGGCTGAAGAGCTACTGCGGCAGGTCTTCGAGGTCTTCATCGCGTCCGGCGATGATGAGGATGTCATCGCTGTTGAGGCGGCTGGTGGGCATGGGGGTGTCCATGACCATCTCGTCGTACTCTTCCTGCCCTGTTTCCGTGGAGGTCAGCACGCGGCGCTTGATGGCGACGATGTTGACGCTGTAGGTGCGTCGGACGTCGAGTTCGGCCAGTGTCTTGTTCACCCAGGCGCGCGGCGTGGGCATCTGCACCAGGCCGTAGCCCTCCGCCAGTTCGATGTGATCGACGAGATAGGGCGCGAGCAGTTTGTGTGACCATCGGTCGGCGGTCTCGTCTTCGGGGTTGACGACGGAGTCGGCGCCGATGCGGCTGAGAATGCGCACCTGCATGGGGTTGCCGGCGCGGCTGATGACGCGCTTGACGCCGATGTGCTTGAGAATCACGGTGGTCAGTGCGTTGGCCTCGAAGTCGTGACCGATGGCGACGACGGCGATGCCGACTTTATCGACGCCCTGGAGGCGCAGCGCCTGCTCGTCGGTGGCGTCCATGGCGACAGCGAGGGTGACGCGGTCGCGAATTTCTTCGACGACCTCGCGATCGCGGTCGATGGCGATGACTTCGGCGCCGGCGCGGGCGAGGTTGACCGCGAGGCGCGAGCCGTATCGACCCAATCCGATGACCACAAATCGATCTGATGCCATGCCTTCGGCTCCGTGGAACGCGGCGCGAGTGATGAGTTTAGCCGAGCATGACCGGCTCGGATGGGTAGCGGTAACGGGCCTTGTCGCTGCCGGCAAAGACCACGGCGCCCAGCAGGGCGAGCGGGCCGACGCGTCCGAGGAACATCGCCACGATAATCACGACGCGGCCAAAGGTCGTCAGTTCAGAGGTCAGGCCCAGCGTCAGGCCAACCGTGGACGTCGCGCTGACGGCTTCAAACAGGTGAAACGAGAAGCGAAATGACTCGGTAATGGTCAGGCACAACGTCGTGACGGCGACGATGACAAAGCCGAGCATGACCAGCGCCCCGGCGCGGCGCACGAGCGTTTCAGGCAGTGACCGGCTGAACACCTCGGTTTCATCGCGATTGCGCAAGGTGGCAAGGATCGTGAGCAACAGCACCGCGACGACCGTGGTCTTGACGCCGCCGGCCGTGCCGCCGGGGGAGCCGCCGATCCACATGAGCATCATGAGCACGAAGCGGCTGGCGGTGGTGAGTTCCTCCATGTCCATGGTGTTGAAGCCGGCGGTGCGCGCGGTGATGGACATGAAGGAGGCGTCAAGCAGGCGTCGGCCCAGTTCGCCGCCGCTCAGAGGAGGCAGTTGCTGGGCGTCTACGGTGGGAGTCGTGTCGATCGAGGTTTGCAGGTAGGGCACCAGTTGCCCGGCAAAGATGCCTGCGGTTCCCAGCAGGAACACCGCCGCGCTGGTGACGAGTACGACTTTGGTGTGCAGGTTGAGGCGCACAAGGCGGTCGCGGTGCATCTTGCGCATCGTGGTGCGTCCGAGTCGCCATTTCACCTGCGCGACCAGGGCGTGCCACATGTTGTAGAGCACCGGAAACCCCAGTCCGCCGCAGACAATCAACGGAGAGACCACGGCATGGGAAGTCCAATGGTAGCGGAAACTCTCAAGACTGTCGGAGTAGATCGAGAAGCCTGCGTTGCAGAAAGCGCTGATCGAAATGAAGATGCTGTGAAAGGCGAGGTGATCGCCGATGCTCGCGTCAGTTGCGGCGTAGGGCATCCAGCCGAAGTAGAGCACGACGGCGCCGACGGCTTCGGTGAGGAGCGTGGCCACGACGACGAATCGCACCAGTCGCTCGACGTTGCCCGGTCCGCTTTCGACGGCGGAGACGGCTTCCTGCAGGCTGGAGGCGTGGCGCACTGAGATGGTGCCCGAGAGCATCGTCGCGAGCAGCGCGCCGAAGATGATGATGCCCAGGCCGCCGAGCTGAATGAGGATAAGAATGATGATCTGCCCGAACTCGGTGAACTCCGTGGCGGTGTCGCGGACGATGAGCCCGGTGACGCACACGGCACTGGTGGAGGTGAACAGCGCGTCGAGCAGCCCGATGGGATTGCCTTCGGGCGTGGCGCGGGGGAGCATGAGCAGGAGCGTGCCCAGCCCGATGAGCACCGCAAAGCTGCCGACGAAGAGGAGGCTGTAGCGGATGACGTGCTGGGCCGTGGCGACGTAGTTCTGGAGCAGGATGTGGAGGATGAGCAACGCGCCCAGCGCATGCGAAGCGCCGAGGTGGACAAACATGAATACCGTGGCGGCGAGGAGAATGGTCAGTTCAACGCCGCGCTGGCGCAGCCAGTCCATTCGATCCTTGCGAACGTAGTAGGCCGTAATGTGGGCGGCCCAGAGTCCAGCCAGGATGACGGCCTTGAGCGCGGTGAACCACCCGGGTGAGATGAGCGGGGTGGTGAAGCCGACTTCGAGGACGAAGAGGATGCTCAGCGCGATCGCGAGCGCGCCGCGGGGCAGCAGCCACCCCAGCGTTTCGGTGCCCTTGGGCGTCGTGTTGACATACTGTCGCCGCTGCATGAAGGTTAACAGGATATCGGACACTCACGACCGCGTCGTGGAATCCTGCGAGGACGCCCGAACAACACAACAGCCGTCGGTCGGCCGACGGCTGCGTGAATCAGCGTTCGTTAAGGCTTGCTTATTGCTCGGGCTTTTCTTCGGGAGTCTCGGTGGGCGATGGAGCAGGCGCTTCCTTGACGACTTCCGCTCGCTTCTGCAGCTCGCCGAAGTACACCTTCATGGCCTGCTCGTACTGGGCCGGGAGGAGATTCTCTTCGACGTCTTCGCGGGCTCGGCTTTCGGCAGCGCGGACGGTCTCGGCGAACTTGGCCTGAGACTCACCCTTGATGACCTGCTTGCCCTCGATGAAGGTCGTTCCGATGATCTGGCTGTTGGGGTCGGTGTAGACTTTCTGCTTTTCATCGGTGAATGACATCTTGGTGGCGAGTCGCGATCCGCTGCCTCCGGCGCCTTGGCCGCGCTGGCCCATGCCTGGTCCCTTGCCATTGTTTTGCATTTGCATCCACTGCATCTGCGCCATGGCCTGACTGAGGCCGACCTGTCCACCCTTGCCAAGTCCCTGTCCCATGCCCTGACACTGTCCGCCGAGTCCTTCGCAGGCGGCGTTGAGGTCAGCCAACTGCTGAGCCATCATCTCCATCTGGGAAAGTTGGTCACCCATGGCCTGCGCGCCCTGCATGCCTTCCTGACCGGCAGCGCCCTGCATGCCGGGTTCGCCTTGGGCGCCGGCCATGGACTGGCAAGCCCCGGCCATGGACTGCATCGCCTGGGCCGCCTGCTGGGCTGCCTGGGCGGCCTGAGCCAACTGCTGCTTCTGCTCTTCGGTGAGGTTCTGGGCTTGATCGAGCGCCTTTTTGAGGTCATCCATGTTTTCCATGGCCTTGGGATCGATGCCAGCCTGCTTGAGCTGCTCTTTCATCGCATCCTGGTTTTGGGCGAGCTTTTCGAGTTGCTTGGCGAGATCCGCGAGCGCCTTTTTCTGATCGTCGGGCAGGTTGCCCTGCTCCATCTGCTTCTGAATTGCGTCCAGCGCCTTTTTGGCCGAGGAGAAATCGCCCTTGGCCAGCGCCTTGCTCAGCTCGCCCGTTGGACCGCTGTCGCTCGACGGATCGAGTTTGTTGAGCTTGTTCTGCAGCGATTCGAGAGCGCGGGCCTGCTCGGTGTCGGTTTGCTTGCGCAGCTGATCCTGGAGCGCGCTGAGCTTCTTGAATGCTTCGCGCTGAAACTGCTCGGGCTGCTTGGCGGCTTCCGGTTCGGCGAGCTCGGGCGTCGCCTCGGCGAGCATTTCCTTGAGTTCCTTGGGGTCCTTGCCGGTCTTCTCTGCTGCCTCCTTGATCGCCGCTTCGTATTGCTCGCGAATCTGCTCGATCTCTTTGCGCTGGTCGACGGTCAACTGGTCTTCGGCTTTGGCGAACCAGTCGCCGGCCGGCACCGTGGCGCCGGTCAGAATCGTGGCAGCCAGGAGCACGGGAGTGATCCACCACTGGCGCGGCGCGGCTACGGCAAATCGTTTGCGCACGTTGCGCGAAGTTTCCGGCTTCTTGGCGACGGCGATGGCGTCATCGATCGCCGCCTGAGCGAAGGCGTCTTCGCGGCCGCGGCAGAGCATGGCCGTGCTGAGTTTTTCTTTGAGTTCGAGGCGCTGATCGACTTCGACGGCGACGTGCAGCGGGGAGGGACGATTGGGCATCCACCATGCGATGGCTGCGGCGAAGGCGAGGAGCGCCAGCGCCGGGCCGACGAACACCCAGTTCACCGCATCATTCACCACCGGCAGCGCTTTGCTGAGGATGACCAGCAGCAGTGCGATGGCGGTGGCGGCAATCGCCACGAGGTGTACTCGATCGACGAATGCCTTGAGGCCGAGCCGTCGGGCGGCGTGATTGAGTACGGTGCGGATGTCTTCCATCGGTACACTCCTCGTGTCAGTTCCCCCGCCTTCCAGACGCGGCGGCCGGGGTCTTCTACCGCTGATTATTATGATAACGGATGATTTGGTGTCACAAGTGCCGCAAATCCGGAATCTTTTCGGTAGAGCCGGTCGGGGTGAATCATGTGACCATACGCATGGCCCATTGCGGCGGTTCGAGTCCTGTTTGGTCCGAAATGGCCGGCTGAGGTGGTCCGAGCGCCGGAATCGCGTCAGGACGCTGGGTTTCAAGGCAGGAAGAGGCCATCTCGAGGTCAGCGCGCACTACACTGGCGCGGCTTGCGCTCGGATGACGATGGCATCTGCGAGCCCCGGAAAGGGGAGATCAACATGAAGATTGTGAGCCTGACAGACCGCCTGGCGCTGGGGTTGGCTCTGTCGATTGCAGCCGTTTCCCTCGCTCAGTCTCCGGATGGCGGCGGCGGACTTCGGTTTGAGGACATCACCGATCAGGTCGGTCTGGGCAGCGATGTGGTCGGCACGACGGTTGCGCGAGGTTTGTTCGTCGATGCTGATGACGATGGGCAGCCTGATGTGGTGGTGCAGTCGCTTGTCGCGCCGCCGGGCGTGGACCACGAGGCGGCGCCGGCGGGGGTGCGGTGGCCGCGGTTGTTTCTGGAGATGGCTGATTCTTCGACAGAGTTGGGGTTTCGGTACGTCGAGGTGGGGCGAACGGGATTGCCGATGCTCTACGCCGGCGACTGTCTTGTCTTCGCCGACCTGAACAACGATGGGCACACTGACGCGATCGTGACGCGCTACATCGACTCCAACAACGAGAAGTGGATCGATCACGGCCAGCGTACTGCGTGGCTGCCAGGTCACGGCGATGGGACGTTCGGCGCCGCAGTTCCGATTGAAGCGGCGCGACCCGCCACGACGGCGGCGATTGCCATTGGTGATGCTGATCGCGACGGGCGGCTGGACCTTTATTTGGGCAACTGGTACACGCAGTACGGCCCGTCGCTGGCCGCTTTCGACAATGACCTGTTGCTCCAGACCGAGGCGGGAAAGTTCGAGCGCGTGCCATGGTCGACGGACGGGTACGCCTTTGCGGATGATGACGTCGACGACCGCGGCGGGCGACCGACGTACGGCGCCATGATTGCTGATGTTCTGCCGTCACCAGCCGGAACGGAACTGCGCCTGCCTGAGATCATCGAACTCAGTTATGGCCGACGATGGAACCGCTTGTATCAGTGGAACCCGACGCTGCTGTCCACGCTGCCGCCCGACCTCCGGCCGGGGCTGAAGTATCCGTTGTGGGATGAGATTGCTCCGCGCGTCGGTTTTGATGGTGACTCGATCCGTCACGGCCGGTATCCCGAGTGGCTCAAGGAGCGAGCCAAGACGGATGCGCGGTTCGATCGAGAGGATGAGAAGCCGTTTCGCGCCAACGGCAACACGTTCGATTGTGCAGTGGGCGACGTGGACAACGATGGCGACTGGGACTTGTTCCTGGCTGAGATCGCGCATGGCTGGGCCGGCGAATCATCTGATCGGTCGCGGTTCCTCATCAGCAACGGCAAGAGTGGTCATGAGGCGCACTTTGATCCGGATCCTGATCGAAACGTTGATCGAGTCCCCGAGGGCGTGAACAACTGGAACCAGGGTGATCTTTTCGCCGAGTTGGCAGACTTCGATCTTGACGGTCGGCTCGATCTTCTGCTTTCTTGCGGCGACTATCCCGATGATCAACGCCTGCGCCTGTTCGCACAGCAACCTGATGGATCGCTCAAGAACGTGACAGAGCAGGTTCGACTTGATCACGATGGATCGCAGCAGATCTCGCTGAGCGACGTTGATGGCGACGGATCGCTCGATGTGCTGGCGGGCCAGACGTTCAACCGGTTTACGGCTGAGCAGCGCGAAGGGCGCGAGCCGCGATTGCGGTTGTTCCGCTGCCTTGCGCCGACGGGAGCACGCTCGATTGAGTTTCGGCTGCGAGGCGACGAAACGCGGGGGACGAATCGAGACGCACTCGGCGCTGTCGTCAGGGTGCGCGTCGGCGAGGTGATGATGCAGCGTCAACTCATCGGCATCGGCGGGCACAACGGCAAACAGCACGACCTGCTCATTCACTTTGGGCTGGGGTCGGCTGCGCTCGCCGACGAGGTGATTGTGGTTTGGCCCGACGCGGAGGGTACCGAGGAGCGCTTCGCGAATGTGGGTGCAGGGCGATACCTGTTGAGGCAGGGCGGATTGCCTGAACCGGTGCGTTGAGATGTCCCCGATTCGCGCGGGCCGGACGCCTCCGTCGCGGCGTCCATCTGTATAATGACACTGAACTCCGATTGACCCTCTCCGTAAATCCCTCTGCGAGTGAAGGTGTACCGATGTTGCTTCAACGACTCAACAGAACGCTCCAGGCTTGCTCGAGACTCTCGTTGATCGCCCTGGTGGCGCTGGTGGTGGTTGTTCAGCCACGGCTTGCTGCGGCACAGGACGAGGAGATGGACCTCAGTGAGCGAATCAACACGCTGGAGATCCCGCTCGAGCCCCCGCTGATCAAGGCGACGGTGGTGGGTGAGATCATCAAGGCGATTGGTCTGGATGAGTCGCAGGGCGACCTTGTGCGCGCCCTGCATCAGGGCTACGTGGACCAGTTTGCGGAGGCGGCGACGCAGCACCGTGATCGCCTCAAGTCGCTGATGGATGAGTTCAAAAGCCTTGGCGGGATGAATTCCGGCGGGGCGGACATGCAGCAACTGGCGCAGGTGGGTCTGGACATGCAGACCGAGCAGCGCGAGTGGATGGACCGCCGCACGCAGTTTGGTCTGAGTTTCTTCGAGAACGTCAAGGCGACGCTGACGCCGGATCAACTCGCGAAGTGGCCCGGATTCGAGCGCGACCGTCGCCGGCGCACGCAACTGGGCGTGGGCGCCTTCTTCGCCGGCGAAGGGGTTGATGTCATCGCGCTGGTTGATGATCTGAAACTGGAAGGTCCGCAGCGGAGCGTCATCACGCCGCTGCTCGAGTCGTATGCCCTGGAGCTCGATGGTCTGCTCAGGCAGCGCATCAGAGCCGCTGAAGACGTGCGCAACATCGACTACACCGATCCTGGGGCGCTGGAGAGCATGTTTGACAAGTTCGAACGCGTGCTCTCCGTTCGGCGGCAGATTCGCGACGCCAACCGCAAGCACTCGCAGGTCATCGCGACGTCTCTTCCCGGGCCGGCCAGCGAAGCGCTCACCCGGAGGTTTCGCGAGGAGTGCTATCCTCACATCTATCGCCCGACTGAGGCGGACTCGTTCCTCCAGCAGGTGCTGGCGCTGGACGATCTCAGTGACGAGCAGCGGCGCGGCATCGAGGGCGTCGCCATGATGTACCGCGATCAGGTCGCGACCGCCAATCAGTCGCTGGCGCAACTGCTCGCCGAGCACGAGGACTCCATTGAGAAGTCGCTCAAGGACAACAACCCGATGATGCTGTCCATGGCCGGCGCGATGTCATCGCTTGCCGATGAAAGCGTGAGTCAGGAGCAGATGCCCTTCGATGGCAAGGAACTGCTGATGGACGAAGAGCAGATCCAGCGGCAGAATGATCTCAGCAGGCAGAAGCGAGGCTACGTGGTGACCGCGATCGAGCAGGCGTGGGCGGTTCTCAATACCGCGCAGCAGAATCGCGTGCCGATGCCGGACGTCCCCGAGGAAACGCCCGAGCAGAAGGCGTTGCGACAGGTCCGCAGCATGATGCGTCAGCAGATGCAGTACGCCGAAGAAGCGGCCCGGGAGGCGGCCCAGCAGCAGGGCGATTCGAAGCCGCTGCGCTGATGGACTTGATCCTGACGTTTCCGCTCACAGGGCTCCGATGAGATCGGCCGCCTCAGTGATAATGGCCCGGGCGCTTTGGGCGTCGCGGGCCTCGGCGATCAGGCGCAGGATGGGCTCCGTGTTGCTCGCGCGGACGTGGAGCCACGCGCCGCGGTCGGGCCAGTCGAGGCGAAGCCCGTCCTGGCGATCCTGTGAGGCTTGGGGGAATCTCTCCGCCAATGCGTCAATGGCGCGATCCGCCAGACCCGGGCGAATGGGGGTCTTGGTTTTTTCGATGGCGTAGGCCGGCAGGGCGTCGACGATGCGGCTGAGTGGTTCGTTGCGTCGAGCCATCAGAGAGAGCACCAGGGCCATGCCGCTCAGGCTGTCGCGCACGCAGCAGATCTTTGGCCAGATGATGCCGCCATTGCCTTCGCCGCCCGCGATGCAGTGATGCCTGTTCATCGCTTCCACAACGTTCGCTTCCCCAACGGGTGTGCGAATGACGCGGGCGCCGTGCCTGGACACGACATCGTCAATCATGCGGCTTGAGGAGAGATTGACGGCCACGGATTGGCCCGCGGCGCCGCTCTGCGCCTTGCGCCACAGAATCTCTTCCGCGGCCAGCGCAAAGGTGTACTCCTCGCCGATGTAACGTCCCTGCTCATCGACGATGGCGAGTCGGTCGGCGTCAGGATCCTGCGCAAAGCCCACGCTCGCGTGATGTTGAGCGACCTGCTCGGCGAGGTCAGTCAGGTTTTCGCGCATCGGTTCAGGGGTGTGAGCAAACTCGCCCGTCGGCTCGCCATTGAGGTGAATGACCTCCGCGCCGAGCTGTTCGAGCAACATGCGGCCGGCCACACACCCCGAGGCGTTGACAGAGTCGAGTACGACCTTGAATCGGCGCTGGCGAATGGGTTTTGCATCGATATTTGATAGCACGCGCTCCACGTGGACGCGCGGGCCCGAGTCATCCTGCAACGCCCCCGGCGCCGCGGGCGGGACGGCGGCGTTGATCTTCATGGCCCGGAATCGATCAATGATGCGCTGCGCCTGCGCCTTGGCCGGGGCAGCGCCTTCTGCGGTCAGGAACTTCACGCCGTTCCACTTGATGGGGTTGTGGCTGGCGGTGATGACGATGCCGCCCACGGCTTTGAGGTGCTTGAGCATGACGGCGGTGGTCGGCGTGGTCACCACACCCAGCCGCACGGCGCGAAAGCCCATGGCGGTCAAGGTGGTGCGTGCAGCCTCTTCGAGGTCTGCTCCGGAGGGTCGACCGTCGCGGCCAATGACCAGCGTTCCGCCTGCAGAGGCGCTTTCGAGCAGGTCCTGCCCGAAGGCTCGGGCGAGACTGGCCGCGACGGCCGGCGTCATGGAAGTGCCGGCGATTCCACGGGCGCCCGAAACGGAGAGCATGAGTGTTGAATCGTGTTGCGTGGACATGACGAGCGGAGGATAGGCGACCGGATTCGCCCCGATCAAAGGGGGAATCACCCCGCAAGCCGCTCCCGACGGGCGGCCATTTCCTCGGCGGGCGGCTGCGTGCCGTCAAGCACGAACAACTCCCACGGCTCGTTCTGAGTCAGATCGATCAGATCGCCGCGCATACAGCCATGTTCATCGCAGATCCGCACGATCGGTCGATCGGGCGCCGAGATGTGCATGCCGACGACGAGGGCGACCCGCTCGTTGGAAAGCAGCACGTAGCTGCCGATGGGGTAGAGCCCGACCGTCTCGACGAGCGCGCGGACGAGGGGACGGTGAATGAACCCGTCCACGCCGTACTGCACCATGGTCTGGATCGCCTCGTGCGCGAGCGGCTGGGGTCGGAAGGGGCGCGGTTCGTTCATCGCCGCAGACATGTCGGCCACGGCAAGCAGGCGGGGCAGATCGCCGATCTCGCGCGACTTGAGGCCCTCGGGATAGCCCTTGCCGTTGTCACGCTCATGGTGGCGATACGAAGCACACGCGACTGCATCAGGGAGATCGGGAATGTCATCGAGCAGCGCCACGGAATAGCCGGTGTGGCGCATGACGCGCGCTCGATCGACTTCGTCGAGATCTTCCGGTTCGGTGCGCACTCGCTGGGGCAGCAGAAGCATGCCGACATCGTGAACGAGGCCGGCGAGTCCGGCGAGGCGAATGTACTCAACGGGCCAGGAGCGGCGTGCGGCAATCGCGATCGCCAGCGCCGACGTGCTCAGTGCGTGGTCGGGGAGATAGTCTGCCGCCCGAGGGCAGAGCAGGGCGATCTGGGCGTAATGACTCGGGCTGCGCCGAAGCATGCCGATCATCTCATCGACGATGCGTTCGAATACGGCGAGTTTGACTGGCAGCCCGGCCAGCAGCCTCGCGTACTGCATCCGCATGTGATCCACGCGTTCGTCGCGCCAGGCGATGATCTCATCAATGCCGGGCCAATCGGAGTGGCTCGCGGCGTCGTCCAATCCGAGCGGATCGTCCGCCACGGGGACCGACTGGTTCAGCGTGAGCCATTGCTGCTGGCGTCGCTCGAGAATCTCATTGGCCAGTTTGCGTCGGGATGCGGCGACATGCTCGGGTTCGGACTTGACGACCTCAAAAGCGCCCTCGGCCAGCGCGTCGAGGTGGTGCGGTTCGAGCACCATGCCCGCCTGTGCCGCGACGCGGCCACCCAGGCCGACCAGGTCGCTTCGCGCGCGCTGGGTGGCGCGGAGATCGCCGGGTTGGATTTCGCGCAGCACCGCCAGAGGCGCGAACGCGCGGGCGTCCTGGGCAAGGTAAAAGCGAGGTCCGATTGTCGCCAGATGCTTGAGCAGCGCCTTGGTGATGGCCGTGCGGCGCGTGAGCAGTTTGATGCCGTAGACCGAGTACAGGTCCAGCGGCAACACATGTCCTTCGCGCAGGTTCTGGATCGTAATCTCGCGCATTCGACGCTTTCCAGCCAGGGTGATCCACTCCAATCGGGGGCATCGGCCGATAATGAGGGGTAGTTGAGCACCAATTCACATCTTCGCTGCAAATGGGTGGCCCAGCCGCTGGCGCTACGATTGGGCCATGTTCGAATTGAGCGTGCAACGCGTGTTTTCTGCGGCTCATGCGCTGCTTCTGGGCGGGAAGCGGGAAACGCTCCACGGCCACGACTGGCGCCTGACCGTCGTCGTGAAAGGCAACCGGCTTGATTCCGACGGCCTGCTGTGCGACTTTCATGCGCTTGAGGCGGCGGTGGACGCGATCATCGCTCCCTTCCACAACGCCAACCTCAACGAGGTGGAGCCCTTCACGCGCACGAACCCGTCCGCCGAGCAGGTGGTGAAGTACGTCGCCGAGCGACTGGCGGCCGCGGTGCCCGCCGGCGTCAGCGTGGCCCGCGTCACTGTGACCGAAGCCCCCGGCTGCGAAGCGACGTGGATCTCCGGGGCCAACCTATCCGACTGAGCGATCTGATTTCAGTTTCCGTGACGCGAGTCAGATCGGGTGCATCGAAAGGGAGGCCAGATGAGACACGTCGAAGGGCACCAAACACAACGTCTCCCCTGAACGGACCGCGGAAGCTCGACCCCTGGCGCCAGCCGAGAGCGAGACAATGGGGTGTGAGTCCGAAGAGCGCGGCACGGGTGAGAGCGATTCATGGCAGGGTTCGTTCGCGACGGGGCGGCCATCGGAGGCGGGGAACGTCAGAGCCGGTTGCTATCGGATGTATTCCACGCGCTCCAGCCCTTCGTGCTGCTCGTCGAACTCGAACGAGGGGCGTGCAAAGTAGCCGGCGGGCCGCAAGGCGATGCTCAGGGCGATGCCGGTCATGGCGAAGTTGGCGACGAGGCTTGAGCCGCCGTAGCTGACAAAGGGCAGCGTCATGCCCGTGATGGGCAATAGGCCGATGTTCATTCCGATGTTCACCACCATCTGAGAAGCGATGATGGCCGCAAAGCCCACGCAGACAAGCCGGCCGAAGGGGTTCATGCTTGTTGCGGCGGTCATGACGAGGCCGACGAGGTAGACGAGGTAGATGCCAACCATCGCCGTCGCGCCGACGAAGCCCCAGCGGTTGACCACCACGGCAAAGACCATGTCGTTGTGATCTTCGGGCAAGCGCTGTGTGCGGAGGATGAGCCGACTGCGCTCAGGTCCGAGGCCAAAAAACCCTCCCGAGCCGATGATCGTCATCGCTTTGAAGGCCTGGTAGTTGATGGTGTCGGCGTGTCGGCGATCGCCCTTGATCTGGTTGACCAGTCCCTGGATGCGATCGACCTGGTGCTTTTCGAGGATCGGGTAGCTCGGCGGATCGCGCTGCGCCGCGAGCAGCGACACCGTTGCGATCAGCGCAATGGTGATGGCCCCGAGCCCCGCAATCGTGAACAGGTGCTTCAATTTGGCCCCGGCCGCGAGGAGCATTGCGAACAGCACCGGGCCAAAGAGCATTGCGGTGCCGAGATCGGGTTCGACGAGGATCAATCCCATCGGCACGAGCATGATGGCGAACGGCACGAGCAGGCCGCTGAGCGTGCGGTAGTTCTTGCGATAGCGCAGGTAGTTGGCCAGCGCCAGCACGAGCACGATCTTGGCCGCTTCGCTGGGCTGAAAATCGGTGAGTACGAGGTTGATCCACCGTCGCGCTCCGTTGCGCGGCCGAACGATTTCGTGCGGGATGAATGGAATGAGCACGAACACGAGCAGCAGGATCGCGCCGACCATGGATGGATACGCGATGTAGCGCCACGTTCGAGGGGATGGCATCGCGCATGCGGCGCACGCGACCAGGCCAACCGCGAGGAAGACGAGTTGTTTGATCCAGTTCTCGCCGGCGCCGACGGGCTCGGTGAGGTTGATGGCTGAGACACCGATCACGCTGAGCGCGACGGCTGCGGCGACGGAGAACCACGCCGGATTCCACCACAGCACACCGGGCACAGCCGAAGATGGTGCGGCCTGGTTGAGGGTGTTGGGCGTAAGGCGGTGCTGCCGGGCCCAGGGCGAGCCGGCCGTGATCAATCGCGTTGACGACGGACCGCTCATGGGAGGTACCCCTCGGCCTTGAGCGCGTAGATGATCTGGTTGGCGATGGGTCCGGCGCATCGGCTGCCCGAACCGCCCCACTCGACGAGCACGGCGATGGCGTATTCCGGCCGACCGCGACCGTCGCCCGACCCCGGCCCGACGAGTCCGACAAACCAAGAGTGCGATCCAATTGCCCTGCCTCGCTCGATGAACACAGGCCGACCTGCTGCATCGATCAGCGGATCGCCGTTGACGTCGTAACGGATGATGCGCGTCGGCCAGACCTGCTGCGCCGTGCCGGTTTTGCCCCAGACGTCCACGCTTTCGGCATTGAAAATGGGCTCGTACTTGTGTTCGCCTGTGCCGACGTCGATGTGACGCGCTCCGCCGTACTGCTGGTTGTTCACGACTTCGTGGAGGCCCTTGAGCGCGAGGTAGACGGCCTGATCGTCGAGTTCGAGATCTTCGCGAATGGGCTGCACGCCGCGCGGGTCGTTGCGGATGAGTGTGGGCGAGATGTAGTACCCGCCGCGCGCCAGGGTGGCGTACGCCGCTGCGGCGTGCAGGGGCGTCCATGCCGCACGTCCCTGACCCATGGCCAGCATGAGCGGCTCGCTTCGCCCGGGCAGATTCTTCGGGTCTGCCAGCTCTGACTCCTCAACGGACCGGTTGTAGAGTGAAACGCCCAGGTCGATCGGGCGACCAAGTCCCCAGTCACGGTACACCTGCACACACTTCTTCAGCCCGAGCGTGTTGCCGATCGTATAGAAATACATGTTGCAACTGCGGGCGATCGCCTCGACCGGGCCCAGCGGGCCGTGTACCGCATAGGACGGCGGTCGGTAGATCCAGCAGCGGAGCATCTCTTTCTGGTCGGGGTAGAAGTGGCCCTGGCAATCGACAATCTGCTGCAATCCCCAGCCGCCGTGCGACATCGCCCACGACATGAACAGCGGCTTGACGATCGAGCCGGGCGCGTAGGGGATGTCCGTCGCTCGACTGAATACGCCGGGCGGTGTGAAGTCCCGATCAAACTGGACGAGGTCATCGCCCTTGAGGCTGGCGCGGTATTTCTGGAGTGAGGCCGGCAGCGCATTGGGCGATGAGACGATCGCCAGCACTTCGCTTGTCTTGACATCGATGACAACGGCGCCGGCGGCCAGGGGCGTTCCAAGGGGAAGTTCGTTCTCCTGGCCGTGCCACGGCTGGACGCGGGTGAGGCCGAAATGCGGGTCGAGAATGCCCTGGACGCGCGTCTGCAGTCGGGTGTCAATGGTGAGTTGAACCACGCCGCCGGGTTTGGGCTCGATGCGTTCGTCGGGTTTGTCGTCGACGTGTCGGGTGATGATGCCGCGGGTGCCGCGCAGGGCGGCTTCAAGAGTCTGCTCCATGCCGCGCGATCCCACCTCATCACCGGGGAGGTATCCAGTGAGGTCGCTGATCTCCCGGTCGGGTCCGTAGAGGGGGCGGGCGGCGAGTTCCTGTTCATTCACCTGATCGCGCAACGAGCCGAGCAGTTGCGCCATCGAGTCTTCGATCTCGATGGTGAGCGGCTCGTCGCTGCGCATCGGCGAGGGCAGGTGAGAACGATCGAGCGTTACGGTTGTGTGCGACCACGGATAGTCCCGAGTGCCCGAGGTGCGGACGGAAACGGCCGGCTGGTTCTTGTCGATCTGCGGGCCGTTGGCGGAGAGTTCTTTGAATCCGGCTTCCTGGCCGGACGGGATGCGGGTCAGAATGACATGCGGCTGGCGCTGCTCGCGGATGGGCTTGGCGACCTCTTCGATGGTAATCGTCGTCTGAAACTGTCGCTCATATTGCTTGCGCCACTCGTTGTAGAGATGGTTGGCCATGTTTTCGACGCGGGCGGAGATGGCGTCGCGCCGCTGCTCGATTTCCTCGAGCGGCGTGTTGCCGAGCCGCGCGATGTCTCGCCACACGGCTTCGACCTGCCGGTCGTAGCGCGGCCGGTACTCCTCGATGAGCTCATCGCGCCGGGCCCGGCTCAATTCGTTCCACTCATCCCGGTGGGTGCGCCGGGCTTCGCTGCCGGCCGCGGCGATGGCCCATTCCCCGCTGATCAGGCGGTAGTCAACGAGGATGTCAAAGCAGGGGCGGTCGAGCGCCAGCACCTCGCCCTTGCGATCAACGATGCGGCCGCGGTAGGTGGGGAGCAACTCGCGGTCGACCAGAGCCGATTCGACTTCGGTCAGGTGCTGCGCTCCTTGCACGATAGTCAGGCGATACAACTGCCCGACGAGGGCGAACATGCCAAGGACCACCATAACCAGCAGCAGCAGCAGCCGGCGGTGAAACATGCTCGGGATGATCGCGTCGCGTTTCATTCTTCAATCGTCATTCCCGCGCAGGCGGGAATCCATTCTTGCTCCCTCCCTCGGCTCTGCGGGGGAGGGCTGGGGTGGGGGCGCCTTTGTCTTGACCCGCCAGAATTGACCGGCTCGTCTCTGTCCCGATCACTCAATCGCTTCCAGCGCCTGGCGCACTTCCTGTTCGTCCGGCTTGCCTTCGAGGATGACCGCATCTTCGTGCATGACCACCGGCACGCGAAAGCGGAACTGCTCGATCAGGCCGGGGTCGCTGTCGATATCGACCTCGATGAGCCGCAGGTCATCCCGGCCGTCATCTTCGATGATGGTTGAGATCATCGTCTTGAGGCGGTCGCACAGGCCGCAGTTGCTCCGCGTGTAGAAGAGAAGATCGGCCATAGGGAGTCCGGGTCTTTGGATTCGCGTGGGGATGTTTGCGTGTTCTCGATCCTACTCGCGCAGGAGGCGAAAGCCCCTGACGTCCCCCGCGACCATCACGCTCAACGGCCTGTATCAGCTCGACTTAACCATCCCGCCGGTGGCTCACTCAATCTGAACGACGCTGCTGGTTATACATGTCGGAATGTCAAGCAGCTGGAAGTAGCCGCCGCATGCCGTGCCGGGGGCGTTGGCGTTGAGCGTACCTGCACCGTTGGCATCCGAAGGGCCGTGCCAGGCGAGGCGGATTTGCCGGGAACCGAGACCGAGGCGTGTGCCGGCGCACGGGTTGCCGCCGGGGATGGCGAACGAACCGGTGGTGCGGGCGAAGAGGAGCGCGACCTGCGCGTTGGGTGTAGCCTGTGACCACCTCACGGTGATGGGTCCGCCGCCGGGGCAGGAAGCGGTGACGGTGAGGGTGAGCGCGCAGCGGTATTGCATGGTGCGATTCGAGTATCGACTGCCACGATCGGCGAGCTGGCTGCCTCCAAACAGGATTGGGGCACCACGACTGGTCTCGTAGACCATCTTCGCGCCGTGTCGCCGCGACGCTCCTTCCTGATCAAGGAGTCGCCAAGACTGGCCGTTCCACTCCCATAACTCCGAACTGAGTTCAGACTCATCCAGCATGCCGCCGAACACCATGACGGTTCCCCGGTCTTTGTCAAAGGCCATCGAGTGTCTGGCTCGTGGTGCTGGACCGGCATCCGAGACTTGTACCCATCTGAGGCCATTCCACTCCCACGTGTCACCGAGCATGGCGCGGGCGGAGTTGTCCCTACCGCCGAACAGAACGATCACTCCACGACGGGCGTCAAACACCATCGCATGATCTTCTCGCGCGGCCGGACCGGTTGTGGCTCTTAGCGACCACTCGGCACCATCCCACTCCCACGTGTCACCGAATCCACCGAAGACTGTGTAGTCTTTGCCGCCAAACACCACCATCACTTGACGAAGAGAGTCGTAGGCCATTGCGTGTCTGTCACGTCCCGGTGGTCCGATATCCGAGAGTTTGGTCCACTCCGATCCGTCCCACTGCCATGTGTCCGATCTCAAGTTGGGAAAGAAGTCGTCGTTACCACCAAACAGAACAGTGACTTCCCGATTGGAATCGAAGGCCATGGCATGACCGGACCGAGGCTCGGGCCCGTCCACCAGATAGCGAGTCCACCTGCGCCCGTCCCACTCCCACGTGTCGCCGCGCCACCACGCGTAATCCCAGCCGCCGAACATGATCGTTCTGTCTCGCGCTTCGTCATAGACCATGTCAAAGCCGTATTTGCCCGGGGGCCCAACGTCGGCAACTTGAGTCCATCGAGTTCCACTCCATTCCCACGTGTCGCCTCGAAGACACCCAGAGTCCTCACCACCATAGAGTACAACCACATCGCGGGCGCTGTCGTAAGTCATCGAGTGGCCAGATCTTCCGCTTGGTCCAGCAACCACTTGTTGGGTCCACTGAACCCCATCCCACTCCCACGCATCGTCGATCTTGCCAAACCTGTCCGCGCCACCAAAGAGTAGCGACACTCCCCGTTCACTGTCGAATACCATGGCCTGCTCGTTTCGGGCCGTCGGGCCAGACTCCCTGACTAATCGCCAGTGCGCACCATCCCACTCCCAAGTATCGGAAAGATACGCACTGCCATACCCGCCATGTAGCACAACGACACCTCTCCGGCTGTCGTATGTCATCGAGTGGCCGAATCGCGCGCGTGGACCGGAGCCCGACGCGCGATGCCAACCACTCGCGTCGAGTTCCCACGTATCACCGAATACTCGGGCTTCGTCATCCTGTCCCCCAAATAGCACCGTGACACCTCGCCGCGAGTCGTAGACCATGGCGTGCGAGTACCTCGCTGCTGGTCCCTGCAACGGCAGTTCTTGCCAGGTGATACCGTCCCACGTCCACGTGTCGCCTTGAGACTGGGGATCGTCTCCGCCAAAGAGGACAGTTTGGCCGCGCTGAGCGTCGTAGACCATCGCAGCCCCGAGCCGTGCACTGGGTCCTTGAGTCGATACTAATCGCCAGCGCCGGCCGTCGTACTCTTGGGTTTCGCCGAATACACCTTCACCACCGAACATCACGGTCACACCGCGTACGCTGTCAAAGGCGGCTGCGTGATCCCGGCGCGGAGCCGGCCCCGCCGCTCCAACATCGAACCACTCTTCGCAACCCTGACCGCGCGCGGCGGGGGTGGGCACAGTGAGCACGCACGAGATCGTCATCAGAAAGCTGGAAAGCGTGGCAAGTACTGAGCAACGAGAGTTGCATTCTCGTCGAGGAGCGAGCGCGATTCGAATCAGCCGGCCGAGTTGGGTGGAAATCAATGACATGGTGACCCCGCCTTTCGGGAATTCGGGTCCGCAATGGCAATTCGTCCAACCTGGTTTTTGCGCATCCATCTGGC
The DNA here is from genome assembly GCA_040255465.1 of Planctomycetaceae bacterium. Lineage (GTDB taxonomy): Bacteria > Planctomycetota > Phycisphaerae > Phycisphaerales > UBA5793 > UBA5793. The sequence continues at coordinate 496,641 of JBDZVA010000003.1, read as the reverse complement.
TGCGAACACCCATCTGCACAGTATAACACGACGCGCTGGCACCTACGCCCGGAAGCACGAAAATGGCAGCGATCTCCATTTTCGCTTCAGGACGGGACGAAATGTGGCATTTCCGCTGTGGCGGGTCGGAGGTAGCTGGCCGGGCGATAGAATCGACCAACTGAATGCACCCGTCAGCGGCCCCGGAATGCTCCGGGGTTCGCGGCGTGGGATTGCGCACTGCTGAGGATGGTTTTGGACTGGATTGCGCCGGTTTTCGAGCATGCAGAGGTGCGCCGGCTGGCCGAGCGATTGGCGAGCGGGCGGGAGACGTATGCGCGGATTGCGGGTGGGAATGCTTCGACGGTGAGCGCGGTGGTCGCGGCCTTGGTCAGCAAGTTGGACCGAAACCAGACAAAGGCGCCCCCACCCCCGCACTCCCCCGCCCATCGATGGGGCTCGGGGCAGGCAAAGCGGGGAGAGGGAACAGAACAAGACCCCCACCCCGGCCCTCCCCCGCATCCTTCGGCTGGGCTCAGGACAGGAAGCCGGGGGAGAGAGCAAAGCCCGCCGATCCTGCTTGTGACCGCCCACATCGACGATGCGGACGAGGCGGTCGAAGAACTTGGCGGGATGGGCATTGCGGCTCGGTTGTTTCCGGCGCTGGAAGTGCTGCCGGGCGAGACGGGGGTCAATCCTGAGTTGCTCGGTCAGCGGCTGGAACTGGTGCGGCTGCTGATTGACGACGCGCCGCCGCCGGTGATCGTGGCGCCGATTCACGCGCTCATGCAAGCCGTGCCCGAGGCCGGGCGGCTGGGGAGTTTGTGTTTGAATCTGCGTGTGGGGCAGACGCAGCCGACGGGGGCGCTGCTCGCGTGGCTCGAAGAGGCGGGATATCTGCGCGTGCCGTCGCTCGAGGGGCCGGGTCAGTTCTCCGTGCGCGGCGGTCTGGTGGACATCTACCCGGCCGGGCGCGGCGACGACACGCCCCCCGTGCGGCTCGACTTCTTCGGCGATGAGATCGAATCGATCAGCGAAGTCGACCCGGACACGCTCGCGACCGACCGGCGCATCAACGAAGTGCAGATCGTCGGCGCGACGGTCAGCGCCCTGCTTGGCGATGAAGGCGGCACGCTGCTCACCAGACATCTGTCCGAAGATGCGATTGTCGTGTTGCATGAGTTGATGGAAGTGACTGAGCAGGGGCGCGGCTACTACGAACGGGCCATGTCGGGCGGCGCGGTGTATGGCCCGCCGGCGGTGCTGGCGGACCTGCGGCGGTTTACGTATCTCCAGATCGATCAGCACCCCGTCGGCGCGACTGACCCGGATGCGACGATCGACCTGCCGGTTGAATCGCTGCCGCCTTTTGCCGAGGAGGCGAAGGAGGCGGTGCGCGAACTCGTCGAGATGGCGGCAGGAGATTCGCGCGTCATCGTTCTTTGCAGCAGCGAGAGCGAGCGGCAGCGGTTTCGCGAACTCGTGGCCGACGCGGCGCCGGATGGGGTGGGTGAGATCGAGTCCGTTGTTTCGTACCTGCATCGCGGGTTCGTGTGGGTGGATGAGCATGACCATCGCATCGCACTGGTGCCGTACCACGAGTTGCTGCACCGATATCACATTCGGCGGAGCACAAAGCGATTGCGCGCCGGCCGGGCGATGGATGCGTTTCTGGAGATCGCGCCAGGCGATTACGTGGTGCATCGCGATCACGGCATCGCCAAGTTTGTCGAACTGGCGACGTTGAAGATCGATCGCGTGGATGGGCGGCGCAATGAAGACGCGACGCCACGCGAGTATCTCACGCTTGAGTTCGCCGGTGGCACGCGATTGCACGTGCCGCTGACGCGAATTGACCTGGTGCAGAAGTACATCGGCGGATTTGACGGCAAGCCGCCGCTGTCGCATATGGGCGGTAAGAAGTGGGGCAGGCAGAAGGAGCAGGTCAGCGAAGCCGTGCGCGACCTCGCGGCCGAGATGTTGCGCATCCAGGCGGCCCGCCAGCACGTGCCGGGCATCCGCTACCCTGGCGACACGACGTGGCAGAAGCAGTTCGAAGCGGAGTTTCCCTACGAGGAGACACCCGACCAACTCGCGTCGATCGCGGAGATCAAGAAGGACATGCACGGCGACCGGCCGATGGATCGGCTGCTGTGTGGCGACGTCGGATTCGGCAAGACGGAACTGGCGATCCGCGCTGCGTTCAAGGCGGCGGAATACGGCAAGCAGGTGGCGATCCTCGTGCCGACCACCGTGCTCGCCGAGCAGCACTACCACACCTTCCGCGGGCGCTTCGCCGACTACCCATTCCGAATCGAGGTGATTTCGCGCTTTCAGACGGGCAAGCAGTCGCGGGCCATCATCAAGGGGCTGCGCGAGGGGACGGTCGATGTCATCATCGGCACGCACCGTCTGCTGAGCAAGGATGTGAAGTTCGCCGACCTCGGTTTGGTGGTGATTGATGAGGAGCAGCGATTCGGCGTCGAGCACAAGCAGCGGCTGCTGCAGTTTCGCCTGACGGCTGATGTGCTCACGCTCAGCGCCACGCCGATCCCGCGCACCCTACACATGTCGATGCTCGGCTTGCGCGATATATCGTCGCTCACTACGGCCCCGACGGATCGGCGCGCGGTGGTGACGGAAGTCATCCCGTGGAACGACCGGCGGCTGGCGCAGGCGATCAGGCGCGAATTGGCGCGCGAAGGGCAGGTGTTCTTTGTGCACAATCGGGTGCACAACATCAAGAGCATCGCCGACCAGGTGCAGCGCATGGCGCCCGATGCACGGATCATCATCGGACACGGCCAGATGCCCGATCGCGAACTCGAGAAGGTGATGATCAAGTTCATTCGCCACGAAGCGGACATTCTCGTGTGCACGACGATCATCGAATCCGGCATCGATATCTCCAGCGCCAACACGATGTTCATCAATGAGGCAACGAACTTTGGCCTGGCGGATCTGCACCAGCTGCGCGGCCGAGTTGGGCGATCAAAGCACCGCGCGTATTGCTACCTGCTGCTGCCGCGCGACAAGACGGTGACCTCGGTTGCGGCGCGACGGCTGCGGGCGATCGAGGAGTTCTCGATGCTCGGGGCCGGATTCAAGATTGCGATGCGCGATCTGGAGATTCGTGGAGCGGGTAACCTGCTTGGAGCCGAGCAATCGGGGCACATTGCGGCGGTGGGGTATGAAATGTACTGCCATTTGCTGGAAACCGCGGTGAAGGGGCTCAAGCGTGAGCCTGACCTGCGGCCGGTCGAAACGGAAGTCGAACTCGACCTCGAAGCGTCGATTCCCAAGTCGTACATCCCGGCGGACCTGCGGCGGATGGAGGCGTATCGACGCATCAGCCAGGCTCGGAGCCTCGAGGACCTCGCCAAGGTGCAGAGCGATCTCGTTGATGCGTACGGCACACTTCCCGCGACGACCGAGATGCTCTTCAGACTGACGGAAGTGCGGGTGCTGGCGGCGATGACGGGCGTGCGGGCGCTGGTGCGGCATGAGAGCGATCTGATCTTCCGCACGGCGCAGGCGGCGCGTTTGGCTGAAGCAATGCAGGGCGTGCCGGGTACGGTGCGACTGGTGGATGCGGTCGGTGACACGCCGGCCGAGGTGTACTACCGGCCGAATCGCGCGGCAAGTGAGCCCGGGACATTGCTGAGCATTTTGAAGAAGAGGTTGAAGATGCTGGCTAGTGAGATGGTCGTCGCCGTAGTTTAGCGGCGACGCATGCCTCCCCGCCGAACAACGTGGTGCGCGTCACATCTTGTATCCAAGGCGTTCCATTACGTCGCCGGCCTGATCGCGGATGAGATCGAAGTCGGCCGTGGTCATGACCTGTTTCCAGTCGGGCGTTTCGAAGGCCATGCGCAGGTTGTCAATCGCCGACGAGTTCTGGATGCCGAGCCAGCGGCGGATGCGGTTCTCGAACATCGAGTGCGGCTTGGGAAACATCTGGATCGGGTACTTGTTGCTGGTGAGATGCAACTGCTCGCCCAACGTGCTGATCGCCTTGGCGTAATCCTCGCGCATCGCTTCGAACTTGATCACATGCACGCCGGGCCGATCGAGCCAGCCGGAGACGTGTTTGGCCCAGTTGGCGGCCGGACCCTCGCCGCCGTCCATTGGTGTGCGGAGGAAGACGCTGATCTCGCGCGGCGAGTCGGGGAACTTCAGTGGCCGCAGCGCCATGAACGACGTCATCACCGGTCGCACATCGCGCACGACGTACGCGATGTCGGCGGCGTCGATGATCTCCTGAGCCAGCGCGTGATTCGCTTCTCCAACCTGGTCGATTTCAACACTGCAGTGCGTCTTGATGATGACGCGCTTCGGGCAGGTTGCGAGAATGTGTTTCGCTTTCTTCTCTGTCAGCGGGTAGGGATGCTGCGGATCGAGGCGGTCGAGATTCATGTAGAGGCTGTGCACTGCCTGGCCGAATCCCTGTCGGCGATAGGTCTCGATGAAGAAATGGCGCAGGCCGTCGATGGTAAGGTGTGTGCCTGAACGCGGAAAAGAGCAGACGATGATCGGCTTGGCCTTGCAGTCGATCATCCGTGGCGGCCTCGGTGCTGCTTGCGCTTGTTGAGGCGACGCTCCTGGGCGGAGATGCGCAACGAGCGCGGAGCAAATCTGGCGATTGATGTCAGCAGTGCAATGCGCCGCGGAAAGCGGATGATCCGGTCGCCGCGCGCGACACGGCTGGCGATCAGCGCCGCCGCCCGCCTTGCTCCGGGGGTGACGAGCGCTGAATCCGATCCATCCACCATCGGCGTGGCGACGTAGCCGGGCATGACGATCGAGCAGTGCACGCCATGCGGCGACAGGTCCATGTCCAGCGCGTCGAGGTAGAACGTCAGCCACGCCTTGCTCGCGCCGTAGGCGGCGGCGCTGGGCAATGGGGTGGAACCGGCCAGGGAGGAGACGCCGACGATTCGTCCGCGGCCCTGTGCGAGCATGACCGCGACCGCCGGAACGATGGTGTTGGTCGCGCCGAGGATGTTGACCTCGGCGATCTGCTGGCAGCGCTGGGCGTTCCAGCCCTGATCCCTGCTGTGTTGGCCGATGCCGGCGTTGACGTAGACGAGATCGAGCCCGCCGTGCTGCTCGGCGAAGGTACGGATGATCCGATCCATGCCGGCTGCGTCAGCCACATCGCCTTGCAGGGGGGTGATCGTCGGATACTGCGTTGCCAGATCGGTGAGCAAGTTGCTTCTGCGGGCGACAGCTCCCACGGTGTGTCCGGCGGCCGCGTAGTGCTCGGCCAGCGCGCGGCCGATGCCGCTGGAGGCGCCGGTAATCAGGATGCGAAGCGGTTGCGGCAAGGGAAAGCGTGTCGATGAATGGCTGTGGAAGACCGAGTGGAGCCAATCCTAGCCGGCAAACGCGAGGGGCATCACCTCAGTGCCCGCGCCCAGTCACTTCCGCTTCCGCGGTTTGACGTCGATCTGCAGTTCCTTGCCGTCGCGCTGTACGGTGAACTTCATCGTATCGCCACTCGTGAGAAAGGGCATCATGGCGTCAAGCGGGTCGCCGTTGAGCGGTTGGCCATTGAGGCTGAGCAGGAAATCGCCTTCTCGAAGCCCGGCAGCCTCGGCGGCGCTGCCGGGGACGACCTGCTCGATCACCACCGCGCCGTTGTCATGGATTCCCATTGAGACGCCGAGCGAATACTTGGGCCGACTGGCCGCGGTGACCAGTTGAGCGAGCGATTCGCCCAGATCCATCATCACGCGGTTGCGTTCCGACGATTCGTTGGTGATCACATAGAAGAGCGAATCAGGTCCTTCCGTGTACATGATCTCGAAGCCAAACATGTCGCCTCCGTCGAGGACGGCACCCGGCGGCGCCCAGTATTTCGCGGCCCACTCCGGCTCGAGCAGTTTGCCTTGGCGGATGGCCTGATTCCAGCGGTAAAGGTCGTTGACGGTCGACACCATGCCGCCGCTACCCATGACCAGCCAGGAAGTGCGACCCCAATACGGCGGGGCGTTGACTTCACCAGAGGTCCGATCGCCATACCCGATGGCGACGCGTTCCATGGGGTACATCGTGCCGAAGAACCCGGTGCTCTCCATCCCGGCGGGTTCGAAGAGTTCGGCCTGCACGAACTGCTGGTAAGACTGACCGCTGACGATCTCGATCACGGCGGCGAGCACCCCCCAGGCTGAGTGCGAATGCTTCTGCCCCTGTCCCGGTTCGAAGAGGAGTTTCTGATCGAAGATTCGCCGCATGGCTTCATCGCGATCGATCCAGGTATGGTCCGGATTCGCGTCGCCGGGCAGATCGTGGAAGTTCTGCAGTCCGGAGCGGCCCGTCATCAGGTGTTCGATCGTGATGACCTGCTTGTCGGCCGGCACGTTGTCAAAGTACTTGGTGATTGGGTCACTGAGATCGAGCTTGCCGCGCTGGGCCAGGAGCAGGATGCCCGCCTTGGTGAAGTCGATCGGCGTTGATCCAATGCCGAAGATCGTGTCGGTCGTGTTGGGCGTTTTGGCGGCGCGATTGGCCAGGCCAAAACCCTTGCTGAAGACGGTTTCGCCGTTGTGCACCACCAGCACGGCGCCGCAGAACCCTGCCTGGACAGCCCGGTCGATGTGCGATTCGAGGTTGTCCCAGGTGATGTCGACGGGCGCCCGGCGGCCCTGAGCAAAGCCGATTGGGGCCTGGATCATCGTGATCAGAATGGCAAGGAGAAGCGGGGCGTTTCGGGGGGATGAATGGCGCATGGGCTAAGCACTCCGGTAGAGACGAACGGAACGAAGCAACCTAACCCCACCGTCAAGACTCTCAAGCCGGCATTCCCCGGCACATTTTGCCAGATTGAGGCCGGCGACGTCCAGCCAGTGCGGACTTCCTGCGGGGCGACACAGGATGTGCAACTGACCATAATACGTCATGGGCATGGACGCACGGATTGATCTTCTGGCGCAGGAAGCGGCGCGGCTCGTACACACCGGACAGGCAGAGTCGGTGGATGAGGGTATCCGTCGCGCCATCGAAGAGACGGGCTGGGTGGAAGTCCCCCGACCCAGCCGCGGCCTGGTGCGACGGCACGTGCAGGGTCTGACCATGCAGGCGATTGGAGTCAAGGAATACCAGAAGCGCATCGTCGATGTCTGGGAAGTGGCTGAGCGCGTCATGGCGGTGCTGGACGATTGCGATCCTCACCTGCTCGGACGCGCGGCACGCGGGCTCATCGACGCGGGCGTCACACTTTACATCCGGGTGTTCACAAGCCAGCGTATCGGCACGCTCGCCGAACGGCTGGTGGAGATGGGATTCGAAGAACCGACGTTCTCGACGGCTGATTCGCGGCACTTCGGAAGATTCGACCGCATCTCATTTGATGAGGAGGGCCTGCACGTGGTCATCACGCGCTGCGCGCCGCACCAGCGGGAGTTGGCCCGAACTGACCTCTTCAATGGTCGACCGATCGAGTCACTCGACCTGGCGGCGTTGCGGCGGCAGATCGAGTCGAGCGAGCGAGGGGAGTAGCGCGGAGTGCGCTCTGATCAGCGCCTCGCATCGCACCACACGCCGATCGCTGCGACTCTCGGAACCGCGACCGCTAGTCTTTCGGCACCTGCACCAGAAAACTCGGCTGGATTTCCTCACGGCGCTGGCCGGTCATCGTCACAATATTCTGCTTGAGCGAGCGGCCGTTGAAGGAGTTGTAGGGGAAGCGCTGCTGGAGGGCGCGCACGTCGGTGCTGTAGAAGCCCGTGGCAGCGTCCACGGCTGTCGAGGGAAACGCGCCGATGCAGACCATGCTGCGATTCGGACCGTGGTAGTAGAAGGCCATCTCGCCTTGAGCGCGCAACTGCATAACCGCTTCCTCGGCCAGTCGCCGGGCCTGTTCGGCCGTCGTGTCCTGCTCGGCTTCATAGACCCCGATCTGCAGGCTGTAGACGGTATCCTGTCCCGGGAAGAACTTGAGCGCCTGGCTGAGGTGATACTCGCGCAGACGGCCTGCCGTTTTCGATTGCCCGTAGCGCGACAGGTAGGCACGGGAAAAAGGCTGGCCGCCGTTGTATTCGAATCGCTTGATTCTCGTGAGGTCCTGCTGGGCCTGCTTCGAGTCGACACTGGGATAGGAGCCGTAGCGGACGACTGACCCCCGCTCATCGGATTCGATCCACGCGCTCGTGAATGGCGTCCTTTCCCGGACCAGCGCCAGCCATTGAGCTGCCTGCTCGCGGTGGTTCTGTGTGGTGAAGGTTGTCAGCACGATGGCCCACCCCTCCCGATCGGGGGCGGTGGACTGGATGGGTGGCTGTGTATCCGGCGGCCCGGCGTCGCGATTCGACCCTCCCGTCGGCGTCCAGCGCGCCTCGGTGGGTTGGGAGGCTTCGCCGGAGACTCCGCCCATGCTCTCGCTGTTGGCGGGAGTGGGATTCACGGGTGTCGGGCTGACCGACTTGGTTTCGTCGCAGGAAGCGAGGGTCAGCGCGGCAAGCACAGCCACCGGTCGAATGAAACACCCGGCGGTGCCAATAAAACGGCCCGCGGCGCGTGCCTTGGCCATCACCAAAGAAATGTGAAGTTCGTTTCGCACGTCCCACCTCCAGTTATCGCAGCGCAAGTTCATATTTGACAAAGGTTTGGGCCAAATCGCTGCCGCTGTCGCAACTTCAAGTCTTTTCTCGGGCCTCGTCGATATCTTCAAACGGAGTGGAGAGGAAACCAGCCGGCTGACCGCGAAACGAACCCGTAGTCCGATTCTCGCAGGCCGCGCAACTCTCGAGGAGTTCATCGCTCATGAGCGGCATCGCTCCACTCGGGCCCGGGTCCATCCCGAAGGCCGACTCGTATCAGTATAGATCCAATGGCTCAGCCGACGCGGCGAGTTCGGGTTCCAGCCGTTTTGAACGCGACTCCGACTCGGTTGAGCTTTCGCCCACGGCCCGACGCCTGGCGCTGCTCGACAGAGTGCTCCATGACCCGCCGGTGCGACAGGAACTCATTGACCAGGTTCGACGGGAGATCGAATCGGGTCGCTATGACACCAACGGCAAGATTGACCGCGTCGTCGATGAAATCTGGAGTGACCACTTTGCGGAAGACACGACCGCGTAGTGCTCAGGGCAAGAAGGATTGAAAGCCATCTGGGGCCGCACGCCGGAAACGACGTGCGGCCCTGTTCGTTGCCGCAAGCGATCAGGACGCGCCTGCTTCGATCCGGCTTCGCACGAGGTGTGTGAAGCGATCGCCGCGCTGCTCGAAGTTGGTGAACTGGTCCCAACTCGCGCAGCCCGGGCTGAGCAGCAGAATGTCACCTGCGGCCATCCGCGTGGCGGCGTTGCTCACCGCAACTTCGAGCGTGCGACACTGCAGACAGGAACCCGGCTCGGCCAGGGCGTGAATGCGCTCACCCACAGCGCCAATCGCGTACAGTCGCGACACGCGCGAGCCCAGGGCAGCCAGCGGGGCAAGGTCGGCTTTCTTGTCATAACCACCGACGATGAGGTGAATGCGGCCGGGGTCGTCAAACGAATTGACGGCAAGTATTGCCGCCGTCGGCGTGGTGCATTTTGAGTCGTTGTAGAAACGGCGTCCATCTTCGGTCTCGGCTACGAGCTGCAGGCGGTGCGGCAGGCCGCGAAAGGTTTCGATGGCGCGCAGCGCGTCGGCTACGTCGAGCCCGGCCGCGGCGCAGGCGGTTGCGGCGACGAGTGCGTTGAGGCGATTGTGCCGGCCCGGAATGAGCAGCGCGATGTCTCCGAGGCGCGGATCGTCGGCGTCAATCTCAAGACGATCGACGCCGCGACTGGTCGGCCAGTCGTTCAGTCCTGGGCCGAGTATCGCGGTGTCGCCGGGCTGCTGATGCGCGAGCAGATGCTGCTTGGACTGACGGTAGTGCGCGAGCGAGCCGTGCCAGTCGGTGTGATTGTCAGAAAGATTGGTGACGACGGCGATGCGAGGAGCGAAAGGCGAAGCGGGCCCAAACTGCAAGGCGCCCCCTCCTCGGCCCTCCCCCGCACAGCCGGAGTTGGGCGATTGATTCAGCCAGTGCAGCATCGCGCTGGAGAGCTCGAGTACCACCCAGTCGTCCGGTTCGATGGGAACACCCAGCAGTGATCCGCCGATGTTGCCGCCGAGGTGGGCGGACCCGCGGCGGCGCATTGCCTTTGCCCCGGCTTGCTGGTTCGACAGCGCATGGTGGATCATCGCCGTGGTTGTTGACTTGCCGGCCGTTCCCGTGACGGCGATGACGCGATCACGATTGGGCAGGGTGCTGAGGAGCAGTTCGATTTCGGTGGTGATCGGCACACCTGCTCGGCGTGCCGCGTTGAGAAACCGATTCTCCCACGGTCGCGGCACGGCAGGGTTCGCGACCACGAGATCGGTCTCGGCGAAATCAGATTCGTCGTGTCCACCCAGTCGCAGTTCGACGCGGCCTGAGTCGACGAGGTCGCGAATCGACTCGAGCGAGTCGGCGAGTTCATCGGGCGGGGCGAGATCAGTCAGCAGCACGTCGCAGCCGCGCGTTTCGACGAGCCAGCGGGTCACGCCGGCCCCGCCGCCGAAGTGACCCAGCCCCATCACGGTGACGCGCTGGTCGCTCATGGCTGTCCGTATCGGTGGCGGTACTTGCGGTCGAGGGCTTTCTGCTTATTGTCGAGATCAACTCTGCTTCCGTCGATCCACGCGGCGACGATGTCGGAGGTGATCTCCAGTGGATCGCCCGTGGTGATCATGAGCGTTGCGACTTTGCCGACTTCGAGCGACCCGAGCGTCTTACCGACGCCCAGGATCTCTGCGGCGCTGAGTGTGATGGAGCGCAGGGCTTCATCGGCGGGCAGGCCGTACGCAGCGGCCTTGGCGGCGTGGTAGGGGAGATTGCGTTCGTGGGCCGGCTCCTCGCCACTGGCGATGCAGAAGCGCACGCCCGCGTCGCGCAATCTCCGGGGCAGCGTGAAGGGTTCGTCGTATGCCGCATCGCGGCGCGAAGGCATGCGATGCGTACCCACGATGATGACGGGGATGTCGTGCGCTTTGAGCAACTCGATGCACTGATCGGCTTCGGAGCCGCCGACGATGACCGCTTTGAGACCGAGCCGGTTCGCCCACGCCACGGCGGACTCGATCTGAGCCGAGTCGTTCGCGTGAATGTAGACGGGCGCAAATCCGCCAAGCGCGGGGCCCATTGAATCGAGCCGCAGATCGACCGGCAGTTCGGGATCAGCCTTTCGCGCCTGAAGGTAGGCGGCGGCGTCACGGAAGAGGTTGTCAATGCGATCCAGCCGCTCGCGCGCCTGCTTGAGTTGCTCTTCTTCGCTCTGCTGCACCCACCACGCCGTGCGCGGCCGAACATTGGGCCAGCGGATGACCAGCCCGGCGCGATCGTTAATCGTGAGTTCTTCTGTCGTCCAGCCGTCGAGGCGCATGATGGAGCAGTAGCCCGACACGACGCCACCCTGGGGCACGACCATCATGGTGAGGATGCCGTTGGCTCGCGCGACGGGAATGAGTGCGGTGTCGGGATTGACGGCGACGGCGGCGCGAACCTCGGGCGTAAGCTGGCCGGTCTCGCTCGTGTCGTTGGTGGCTCGGACCGCGCCGATCTCGCTGAGGCCGATGGTCGTGTCTGCCGCGATCAGGCCGGGATAGACGTGCTGACCTTTGGCGTCGACAATCTCGAAGTTGACGTCGTTGCCGGCGAAATCGCCAGAGCCGATTTGTGTGATGAGACTCTTGTCAAAGACGACGAAGCCGCGCTCAATCGTTTCGCTCGACACGGGGTGGACCGTTGCGTTCACAATGGCAACAGGTCGGCTCTGCGGCTCGCCGGGGATCTGGATCGACTGAGCCGAGGCGATGGTGGCCGTGAGTATCAGCGCCAGAGACGCGATGGCTGATTGCATGGTGGTGTATCCGGTGAAGTTCATCGCTCACCTCCTTGGCTGAAGTAGCCGCAACATCCGCACTCGCCAGGTCGCGAGGTATGCGGGTCGAAGCCGCGCAGTTCGCGTTGCCGCATCATCTCCGCAAGGATTCGGTTGCGCGGCGGTATGTCACCCGGCTGGGCGTCGTCGTCGGGCGCCTCGTCTTCTTCCTTGGCCGCATCATCCTTCTTGCTCTTTTCGGGATCCTTGAGATTCTGGAGGAGCACCTTCTGAATGAGGCGTTGTCGCTCGCTCGAGGCGACTTCGCGGAGCTTCGCATCCGACTCGAGCGTGAACATCGGGCGGCCGTCAATCCACGTCTGTTCGCATCGCGACAGGGTGCTCAGCGGCGAGCCGGACCAGATGACGAAGTCCGCGTCCTTGCCGACTTCGATGGAACCGACGCGGTCGTCGATGGCGAGCTGGATTGCGGGGTTGATGGTGACGAACTTGAGCGCCTCGGCGGGATCAAGCCCGCCATAGCGCACCGCTTTGGACGCCTCAGTATTCATGCGGCGGGCGAGTTCATCGGAATCTGAATTGAAACTGACGACCACGCCGGCATTGTGCATGATCGCACCGTCGTAGGGGATCGCGTCATACACCTCGAACTTGTAGGCCCACCAGTCGCTGAAGCACGAGGCGCCGGCGCCGTGATCGGCGATCTCGCTGGCCACCTTGTAGCCTTCCAGGACATGCTGGAAGGTGCCGATGCGGAAGCCGAACTCGTCGGCCACGCGAATGAGCATGAGGATCTCATCCTGCCGGTACGAATGGCAATGGACGAGGCGCTCGCCGTGCAGGATTTCGGCCAGCGCTTCAAGTTCAAGATCGCGGCGCGGCGGATACTGACGCGACTTGGTGGTCGCGCCCGTTTCGTAACGGCGCCACTGCTCGCTGTAATCCTGGGCGGCCAGGAACGCGCTGCGGATGAGCGACTCGACGCCCATGCGCGACTGCGGGTAGCGCGTCGTGTAGTTGTCGCCCCAGTTGGCCTGTTTGACATTCTCACCCAGCGCGAACTTGATGCCGGGCTTGGCGCCTTCGAAGCGAAATCGTTCCGCGCCAAGTCCCCAGCGGATCTTGACGACGGAATTCTGCCCGCCGATCGGGTTGGCCGAGCCATGCAACTGGTTGACGACGGTCGTGCCGCCGGCGAGTTGCCAGTACCAGTCGATGTCATCTGGATTGATCGCATCCTGGATGCGCACCTCGGCGGTGATCGCCTGCGTGCCTTCGTTGATGCTGCCACGATCGATGCCCGTGTGCGAATGACAATCGATCAACCCGGCGGTCATGTGTTTGCCGGTGCCGTCGATCACGACCGCGTCGGGCGGCGCGGCGATGTTGCTGCCGATCTGTGCGATCTTGCCGTCGCGCATGAGCACGTCAGTGTTCTCAAGGATGCCGGCCTCGGCGCTGGTCCAGAGTGTCACGTTGCGCACGAGAATCGCAGCAGGTCGCGGTTGCGGTTCGAGGATGCCGTAGGCGCCAAGCGGTGTCGGGTAGGTTTCGGGCGCCTTGACGTACTCTTCCTCTTTCTTGGTCTCGCCCTCTTTGTCCTTGGTGTCACCGGCCTGTGCAACGTTGGCGTCCTCTGCTTCCGCTTCGGGTTGCTCGGCCTGCGGCTTTTGCTCTGGTGGCTGGCGCGTGGCTGTCCATCGGAACTCTTCGCCCGCGGCGGTGCGGATCACGCCGCGCATCGTGCCGCCTTCGACGATTCCCGAGTACTGCTCCCATGCGCTGCGGTCAAAAAGGTGGCCGGGCAGGACGAAACTGAGTCGTTCGACACGCCAGGACACGGCTTTGGCCTTGGTCTTGTTTTCTCCGAGTTGCGATTCGATCTCGGGGGCCTCGGCCTTGCCGGTGATGAGCAGATTGAACTTCGGTTCGTTTTCGCCGTTCATTGTGACGGCCCAGGTGCCGAGCGGGTCGACGGCCGGTTCGGGTTTCATCTCGATGCGGTCGCCATTGACCCACAGCGCGGAGACGGTTCGATCCTTGCCGAACAGTTCGCCGGTTCCCTCGATGACGGTCAGGTGCGCCACCATGCCCTGCTCGATGCGGCCGATGAGTTTGTCGAGCGCAACCAGCTTTGCAGGTGTGGTGGTGAGGGCGGCCAGCGCTTCATCCTCGGTCAGGCCCTCCTTGATGGCCTGTCGCAGGTTATCGAGAAACGTGTCGCGGCTCTTGAGCGTGTCGGTGGTCAGTGCGACCGTCACGCCTCCCTGGATGAGGCGGCGCGGGTTGGTCGGCGCCTGTTCCCACTGCATCATGGTGCGCAAGTCGACCGAGTCGGCATCCTCGATGGCTTCGATCTTGGGCGCCTTGGGGAAGTTGATGGGCAGGACGATGGGGAGGTTCGTCTCAAGCACGTCGCCAAGGCGGAGGTATTCATCGCCGCTGCCGCGCAACATAAGGTTGAGTTTGAACTCGTCCCGCAGCCGTTGAGCACGGAAGACGTCGAGTTCGCTTTCGGTGTTGAACATCACCGGCTGGGCCGGCTGTCGGAGAGCCCAGCGCAGCGCGGCGAGGGAGTCGGCGGGCGCGGGGGGCTCGATGTGCATGGGGTTGAGACGGTACATGTCCACGCAGTGGTTGTACCAGTCGGCGTCGATGAGCGTCTGGCGAACGAGCGCCACGGCGCCGATCAACGAGCCGGGATACTCGTCGCTGTTCCACCCGCCGGTTTCGAACTGGATGACCTGCGGGCCAATGTTCTGATGGACGATCGGTTCACTGCCTGAATTGGTCAGGGCGATCGTCGCCGCCGACCCCCGGAAGATGCCGCGATCCGGGACGATCTGCGCGACGGTGAAACCGATCTTGTGCAGCGCATCAATCGCGCCCTGGTCGAGCGCTGCGGCGTTGAGCGCGTTGAACTGAGATCGCACGTGGCTGTTCCAGTGCAGACCGGGCGAATCAGGCAGACTCGCCGGCGCTTTGACGGGCACGGAGAGGTCGATGAACCCCGCATGGACCGTCTTGCCACTGAGATCCCAGACGCGCGCTTCGGCCGGAACGAGATCCTCGTCGCCAACGTACTCAATCACGCCGTCGCGGATGACGATTGTGCCCTTTTCGAGCACCTTGCCGGGACCCATGATGATGCGCGCGTTGACGAGGGCGTGGATGCGCGGCACATTGGGAGGCGGGCCGTTTGCCGGCGCCTGTTGCGCCGGCGCGGGCGCGGCCAGGGCCAGCAGTGAGCAGAGCAGAAACCCGAATCGAGCGAGTGTTGACATGACCGATCCTCAATGGAGTTCAAGCCAGCAGTGTAGTGCGATTGTCGCGTGCTGGTCGATGCCTGCCCGCCAAACGTGCGGTCAAACCGGGAGTCCCATCGATCGAAGCCGGTCGAGGTGGGACCGGCCGATGCGGATTTTCAGACGCACCCCGTTGGTCTCATAGTCCCGCTCGACCACTTCGCCACGCGACTCGGCATACGCGATCGCTTTAGCGGCCGAATAGGGGGCGGAGAACTCGATCTCAATGAGTTCGCCCATCAGCCGTTCCTGTACGATTTCGCGCAGGTCGTCGAGTCCCCGGCCGGTCTTGGCGCTGATGGCGATGGCGGATGGATCGCGCTGGTGCCAGACGGCGAGTTCGGCTTCGTCCTCGAGTCGATCGACTTTGTTGAGCACGAGGATGTGGCGAGGCAGGTCTGGATCGATTGTTGGCGGCGGCGCTTCAGGCTGGCCGTTCACCCAGGTTGCACTCTCGGCGTTCATGGTTTCTTCGCGCGGTCGCAGCGGATCGTCTCGCAGCAATTCGGCGAGCGTCTCGCGAACGATGTCATACTGGAGCGACGCCATCGGGTCAGACACATCGATGACGATGAGCAGCAGGTCGGCGTGGATTGCTTCTTCCAGCGTCGCGCGGAACGAGGCGATCAGGTGGTGCGGCAGGTCGCGCACAAAGCCAACGGTGTCGGAAAGCAGGGCGTCCTGTCCGGCGCCCAGAGGCCAGCGCCGCGTGCGCGTGGTGAGCGTCGCAAACAGGCGGTCGTCGGCATAGGCCCCGCCGCCGCCGGCCGGGCCGGTCAGCGCGTTGAAGATGGTTGACTTGCCCGCGTTTGTATAGCCGACGAGACACACGGTGCGATGTTCGCTGCGGCGGTGGGCCACTTCGCGCACGCGTCGGGCGAGCACTTCATCGAGGCGGGCCTTGAGCACGCTCTTGCGGCGCTGGACGAGTCGGCGGTCGGTTTCGATCTGTGTTTCGCCCGGGCCGCGCGTGCCGATGCCCAGCGGCGCGCCGCCGGTGATCTGCCCGAGGTGCGACCACATGGCGCGCAGGCGCGGGTACGTGTACTCGAGTTGAGCCAGTTCCACCTGAAGTCGGGCCGCGGCTGTTGTGGCGCGGTTGGCGAAGATGTCGAGGATCAGTTCGCTGCGATCAATAATCTTGACTTCGATGATCTTCTCGATGTTGCGGATCTGCGAAGGGCTCAGATCGTTGTCAAAGATCACCAGTGTCGCTTCAAGAGCCTCGACGAGGCGCTTGAGTTCTTCGAGTTTGCCCGTGCCGATGTAGGTGCCCGCGTCAGGTGTGCGGCGGTTCTGAATCGCCTCGCCGACGACGGTCGCACCGGCAGTTTCGGCCAGATCCCGCAATTCGCCCAGCGGATCACGCGCATCAAAGCGCGACCTGGGCAGATGGCAGGCGACGAGGACGGCTCGTTCGGCAAGAGAGCGGGCTTGTTGTTGTTCCTGGGAAAACGATGTCATACAGGTTTGGCCGTTCAAATGTCGCGCCGGGCGCAAGGTCGCCGGCGGCGTGGATGCTGGGTGGATTGTAAAGCGGGCGGAGGTCGCATTCGCGGTCAGCGCAGATGGCCCGGCCAAGGGAGCGCCGCCTGAAGCGGGCGGCAAACATGGCACGTCGGAATGCGGCGATCAGAGGATCATGGCGGGCGATGATATCAGCGGAGCGACCGGCAGGCCACCCTCATTTCTGCACCAGCCACCGATTCATGCGCTGCACCGACTCGCGTATCAGCTTCGAGCGGGCCGGCTCCAGATGGAAGTCGTGCGTTGAGCCCTCGAATTCCATCAACTCGCAGGAGACACTGTGGCTGTGGCAGAGCCGGAGGTACTCGCGCGAGTGCTCGATGGGGACGGCCTGGTCTTCGCGGGCGTGCGCGATGAAGACGGGGCAGCGGAGTGACTTGATCTGCTCGGCGGGATCGAGGTGGTCGAGATAGTCGAAGTAGGTCGGCCCGATGCGCAGTCCTTTGAACGGGGCAAAGCCGACCTGCTCAATCGACTTCTGCACCTGGTCCGGCGGAGCGACCTCCTTTGTAATGCCCGGCAGGTCGCACACCGGCGCCCAGAGCAGCAACCCCTTTGCATGGAACCTCGCTGCGGTCATCAGGCCGCCCAGCCCGCCCATGCTTGATCCCACCACCCCCAGCCGAGCCATGTCGAAGCGGCCATCGCGGCTGAGCCACTGCCCAACGGCTGTGCAGTCGCGCTCGATGCTCCCCATGTGGTACAACCGCTGGTCGCCCGTCGACTCGCCGCAGCCGGCGTGGTCGAAGCGCACGCAGGCCATCCCCAGCGCGTTGAGGGCGCGGCCGAACTCGACGAAGTGGTAGCTGCGCCCGATGCGATCGCCGCTGAAGCCGTGCACGATGATGATCACGGGCCACGGAGGGGCGCTGCGCGGCAGGTCGATCGAGGTCGCCAGATGCGCTTCACCTGAGTCGATCCAGCAGAACTGCATCGTCTCCGACGGGTTCGCGTCGGTGCGGGCTGGGTCGCGCTGGGTCATGACTTAGTGTACTTCGGCCGCTGGGCCGTCGGGCGTGAGCGAACGCCCCCAATCGGTCAGCCGCTGACATCGATCGAACGGCCCACGGCGGACGCGTTGAAATCAGCAACCGATCGTTCGCTCAGGAAGTAGGCCCGATTGAGAACCGGATTGCCCCCGCCCGGGCCACTAAGGTCGATGCGGCCATCCACCACGCCTGCCACGAGTCGCTCGCGGATGCGCTGCTGCGACGAGGCCATTGGCGAGGATTCCTGTTCCGCCTGCTCGAATTGCAGCGACGAGAGTTCGACGCGATCGACGTCGCGCACGGTGACGGGTGACTCGCAGGTGTCGCACTTTGCGGCTTTGTCAGCGGAGGCGTCGCGGGCCCGCTGGATCGGCGAGGTCGCGCTCGTCGACGGCACCATCCGATACCCGCCCTGGTATGGTTCGATTCGCATCCAGCCTCATCCTTGCCTGCCGGAGAACTGTGCAAGCATGGTCACTCATCGGCGTGTGGTCAAGTGACTCTTTGGAGTTATATCCAGTCGCGCAAAAACGGCCTGCTTACACGACTTCGTAGATCGTCTTCAGTTGCGCCAGCAAAGTGGGGACCGCGTCGAGTTTGAGCATGTTCGACGCGTCCGAGAGCCCCTTGCTCGGCTCAGGATGACACTCCATGAACACGCATGGCACGCCGGCGGCCACGGCCGCTCGGGCGAGCAGCGGTGCTCGCTCTGGGCGACCTCCAGTTGTTTCCGTGGCGCCGGGCAGTTGCGTCGAGTGCGTGGCGTCGAAGCACACCGGCGGGCCGATCTCCATGAGATCGCCCAGACCGATGAAATCGTTGACGAGGCGGTGGTAGCCGAAGAAGGTGCCTCGCTCGGTCAGCATCATCTCGTTGCAGCCCGACTCTTCGAGTTTGCGCACGACGTGCTTCATCTCGGAAGGCGAGAGGAACTGACCTTTCTTGACATTGACGGCCTTGCCCGTGGCGCCGGCCGCGGCGAGCAGATCCGTCTGCCGGCAGAGGAACGCAGGGATCTGGAGCAGGTCCACGTGCTCGGCGGCGACGGCGGCGTGGCTCGGCTCGTGGATGTCGGTCGTCACCGGCACGCCGAGTTTTTCGCGAATGATCGAGAGATCGGCCAGGCCGCGCTCGGTGCCCGGGCCCCGCTTCGAGGTGATGCTCGAACGGTTCGCCTTGTCGAAACTGGCCTTGAAGATGTAACTCAGGCCCAGCCGTTCGCAGGTCGCGCCGACGGTCTCGCCGATGCGCAGGCACAGGTCGACGGACTCCAGCACGCAGGGGCCCGCGATGATGCAAAGCGGCTGCCCCGGCCCGATAACGACATTTCCAACCCGGCACGTCGAACTCATGGCAAACGATAGGCTTCGCACTTTGATTGCTTTGGAGCGGAACCCGCAACGCACAGGAACCGTACAGGGAGGTGCGGACGTCGCCGCCCAGTCGAAACCGCCGCACACGGGCAATCGGACATTGCTCAAAGAACCGCAGCGGCCGCGCCGATAGTGGCTCGGAGGGATCATCGACTCGCGACTCAGGACGCACCGCAGGGAGCACAGGCGACATGGCACGAATGCCGCACGAACCCGAGGCCTTCTGCGAAGCGGTCATGGCGCTGCTCACGCGCCTGACGCCTGAGCGCAAGGTCGAACTGGTCGGCACGTTTGAGATGCTCATCGACGGCCGGCACCTGGCGCTGGAGAACCTCTACCGCATGGTGCTCAACGACCCGGATCGCGGTGTCGAAATCGTCGAACAGTTCCTCGATCACCTCATGGAAGGCGAAGAGGCGGCCAACGTGCCCCTGCCTTTTGACCTTGCCAAGTCGCGCATCATGCCGCGCATTCAGCCCGAGTCGATTTTCGGCCACCTCGATTCTCAGCTCGTTGTGCACCAGCAGTTCGTCAACGACACGGTCGTGCTCTACGTCATCGACATGCCGCATCTGACGGTGAGCATTACCGTCGAGCAGATGCTCAAGTGGGGGGTGGACATCGAGGAGATCGATCGCGTCGCCCGGCGAAACCTCAGCGCGTACTCCGATGAACTCAAACTCCGGGTGATCGAGGCCGGTAACGGCGGACGCGCCGCCATCTTCCAGGAAAACGACGGTTACGACGCCAGTCGGCTCCTGCTTGGTTCATTGCATGGCCGATTGGCGCCGGTGCTGGGATCGAACTTCCTCGTGGCCGCCCCGGCTCGCGATGCGTTCCTGGCCGTGACGGCCGATCCGGCCGACTTTGCCGAGAAGGTCCACTCGCGCGTTGAGATCGACTACAAGCGGTTGCCCTATCCCATCACGGATCGCTTCTTTGTGGTCACGATGGACGGCATAGCGGGCACGACGGCGGCGTAGCGAAGCGCTCATTGCGATCGCCGCGCACCTATCATCTCCGCCGATGATCCTGCTCATCGACAACTACGACAGTTTCACCTTCAACCTCGTCCAGCGCATTGGCGAATTGGATCCGGCAGTGGATCTGCGCGTTGTGCGCAATGACGAAGTGACGGTGAACGACATCGAACGCCTCGGGCCGACACACATCGTGCTCTCGCCCGGGCCGTGTACCCCCAACGAGGCGGGGATCTGCAACGAAGTCGTTCGCGCCTTTCGTGGCGGCATCCCGATTCTGGGCGTGTGCCTCGGCCATCAGTGCATCGGCGCCCAGCACGGCATGGTCGTCCGCCGGGCCGAGCAGATCATGCACGGCAAGACGTCGCTCATTCATCACGATGGCCGCGCGATCTTCGAGGGCCTTCCCAATCCCTTTGTCGCGACACGTTACCACAGTCTGATCGTCCAGCGCGATACGGTGCCGCTCGATCAGTTCGAGGTATCGGCGTGGACGGATGATGAAGTCGTCATGGGGCTGCGCTGGAAGGGGCCGGAGCGCGCCGCACCGCTCAATGGCGTGCAATTCCACCCGGAGAGTTTTCTAACTGTGGACGGTCCGTTGCTGCTGGCGAACTTCCTTGGGTTGCCGCGACCGGCTGCTACCGCGACAAGCTGATCCGACCGGTTTCGCTCCTTACTCAGACGCAGCCACCTCGATCTGCCGCGTGGCCAGTGCCGTCAGATCGCCGCCGCTTGGCGCCTGGAACACCCGCAGACCAAACTCACCGACGATCGCCAGCAGGTGATCGAAGACATCGGCCTGAATCGCTTCGTAGTTGGCCCAGCCGGTGTCGTTGATGAAGCAGTAGATCTCGATGGGTAATCCCTGGGGCCCGGGCTCGAGTTGGCGCACGAGCAGCGTCATTTCATCGTGCACCTTTGGATGCTGCCGCAGGTAGTTGAGGATGTAGGCGCGGAACGTGCCGATGTTGGTCAGGTGTCGGCGGTTGATGCGTTCAGCCGAATCATCCGGCGCGTTGTTCTTATTCCACTCGGTGATTTCTTTCTGCTTCTCCTTGAGATAGTCGCGCAGCGGCGCAAAGCCGTGCATGCGTTCGATCTCAGCTTCCGAGAGGAAGCGGATGGAGTTCATGTCGAGATTGATGGCCCGCTTGATGCGTCGGCCGCCGGACTCGAACATCGAGCGCCAGTTCTTGAACGAGTAGTCGAGGAATTTGTGGGCCGGGATGACGGAGATCGTGCGATCCCAGTTCTGCACCTTGACGACGTTGAGAGCGATATCGACCACGTCGCCGTCGGCGTTGAACGTGGGCATCTCGATCCAGTCGCCCACGCGAATGAGGTCGTTACTCGTGAGTTGGACACCCGCCACGAGCGAGAGAATCGAATCGCGGAAGATGAGCAGCAGCACCGCCGTCATCGCGCCCAGGCCGCTGAGGAAGAACAGCGGCGACTGATCGACGATCGCGGCAATGACGACGATCGCCGCCGAGCACCACGCGAGGATCATGACGACCTGGAGGTACCCCTTGATCGGCCGGCCGCGCGACACGTCGTAGCGGCTATAGACCGCGTTGACGGCCGTGAGCAGCGCGCCCAGGGCCCGCACCGCAACGACGACGATGATCGCCATGGCCAGCCGCTGCACGAAGGAGGTCAGTTCCTCGGAGAGATTCGGCACGGCGAGAATGCCGCGGTTAACAACGAGCAGGGGGACGACGGGCACCAGCCGGTGCAGCACCTTGTGCTCGATGATCGCATCGTCCCACTGGAAGCGGCTGCGGCGCAGGATCGCGTGGATCACGGGCAGCACGATGTGCCGCACAAGGAGATGGGACACGATGGCCAGCGCGAGCAGTGCCAGCGCGGAGATGCCCGAGATGACCAGCGGCTCGTGCCAGGAGGCGGGGAGCCACTGCTCGATCCAGCCGGATACGGATTGGCGGGCCGCGTCGGCGGATTCGGGCAGGCGAGCGGCGACCTGCTCGGCCGCCTCCTTGACCACGCCTGAGTTGCCGTCGTCGGTGGATTCCTGCAGAAACATCATTACCCGGATACTCTCCCGATGCGGCATCGTCGCGACGGGTTGCGATGCGTTGCGCGACGATGCAGCCATGCCTGATTGCTTTGGGGCATGATATGGTCGCGATCCGAGGGCGAAGCGGTATTTCCGCATTGAACCTCCAACTTCGGTTGAATACCGCACCCGCGCAGGCTCCTAAACTCACCGCGACCCATGGCCGCCAACGATCCGACCGACACTCCGGCGATGCGCCAGTACATGGCGTTCAAGAAGCAGCACCCCGAGTGCGTGCTCTTTTTTCGCATGGGCGACTTCTACGAGATGTTCTTCGATGATGCCCTGCTCGTGCACAAGGTGCTTGGCATCACGCTCACCGAACGCACCAAGGGCGTGCCCATGGCGGGTGTGCCCTATCACGCCGTCGAGAACTACCTGCGGCGGATGATCGAACAGGGCTATCGCGTCGCCGTGGCGGACCAGGTGCAGGACCCGCGCGAGGCCAAGGGCGTGGTCGATCGGGCGGTGACGCGCGTGCTGACGGCCGGGACACTGGTTGATGAAACACTGCTGGATGATTCACGATCGAACCATGTCGCAGCGGTGCTGTTCACCGAGGCGGGTGATGATTCACCGGCGGTGCTGGCTCTGGCGGAACTTTCGACGGGTTCGCTGGAGGTGCTCGACATTGCGCCGGGCGCGCTGGCCGATGAAGTGAATCGACTTGGCGTGGATGAGTTGCTTTATGCGGAGACGGCGACAGGTGAGCCGCCGCCGCGCGTGGTTGCGGTGCGCGAACTCGGAGCGTGTGCACTGACGGGGCGGCCGTCATGGCACTTCCGCCACAGGGACGGGCACGAAACGCTCTGCAAGCATTTCGGCGTGGCGACGCTGGCCGGCTTCGGTCTGGGTGATGATGATCCGGGTCTCGCTCCCGCGGGCGCCTTGCTGCGCTATCTCAACGAAACGCAGGGAGGCGAGGAGCAGGCGTCGCGCCTGGCGCATATTCGTCCTCCGGTGCGGCGGGCGCTGGGCGAGTTCCTGACGATCGACGCCACGAGTCTGCGCAGCCTCGAGGTCGAGCGCACCATGCGCAGCGGCGAGACGGACGGCTCACTCATGGGCGTCTTCGTCCGCCACGTCCGCACGCCCATGGGCAAGCGCCTGCTGCGCGACTGGCTGTGTTTTCCATTGCGCGATGTCAAAGGGATCGCCGCCCGGCAGCGAACCGTTGAAGCGTTGGTTGAAGATCGCGAAACCGCCCGCCAACTCGGCGAACGACTCAGCGCGATGAACGACGTCGCGCGCATTGCCGGGCGCATGAATATGGGACGGGCGACGCCGCGCGACCTTGTGGCGCTGGGGCGATCAGTTGTGGCGCTGGACGAGCTGCACACGCTGCTGGCGGCCAACAGCGCGCTGCATCCCTTTGCTGAGGCGCTGGATACCTTGCGGGAGGAACTGCAGCCGTTCGGTGAGTCGATCGTGCAGCGCTGTGTTGATGCTCCGCCGAACCACATGCGCGAGGGTGGGCTGTTTCGCGACGGCATCGACGCCCAGCTCGATGAGTGCCGCACGTTGCAGACCGACGCCAACGACTGGCTCGCCCGCTACCAGAAAAAACTCATCGAATCGACAGGTATCAACTCACTCAAGGTGGGTTACAACCGCGTCTTCGGCTACTACATCGAAGTCACCGCGGTGCACTCCAGTCGCGTGCCGGATACGTTTACGCGCAAACAGACGCTCAAGAACGCCGAGCGCTACATCACGCCGGACCTTAAGGAGTTTGAGTCCAAGGTGCTCACCGCGCGCGATCGGGCGATCGATCGCGAGCAGCGGCTCTTTGCCCAGATGTGCCATGAGGCTGCGGGCAAGGCGGCGCCGCTATCGGCGTTTGCGCGTTGCATCGCCCAACTCGACGTGCTGCGCGGCTTTGCCGAGCAAGCCGTGCGCAGCCGCTACGCCCGCCCTCACATTGTGGAGGAATCGTGCGTCGATGTCGTCGCGGGTCGGCATCCGGTCCTCGATGAGATTCTCAAGGATCGGTTTGTGCCAAATGACTGCCGCCTTGGCGTGGCGGACGCGAGTGGGGAGGGCGAAGATGCGCAGCCCGCGACGCTGGCGCTAATCACCGGGCCCAACATGGCCGGCAAGTCCACGTACATCCGTCAGATCGCGATCATCACGCTGCTGGCGCACACGGGTTCGTTCGTGCCGGCCGAGTCGGCGACGATTGGTCTGACCGATCGCATCTTCACGCGCATCGGCGCCAGCGATGAACTGCACGCCGGCCGCTCGACGTTCATGGTGGAGATGACCGAGACGGCCAACATCCTCCACCACGCCACGCCGCGCAGTCTGGTCATTCTCGACGAGATCGGTCGCGGCACATCCACGCTCGACGGCCTGAGCCTCGCCTGGGCGATCGCCGAGCAGCTCGCGCGGGCCAAAGCCCGCACGCTCTTTGCCACGCACTACCACGAACTGACCGCGATCGCCGACCAGGATCCTGCGGTGTGCAACCTGCACGTGGCGGTGCGCGAGTGGGCGGAGGAGATCATCTTCCTCTATCGCATCGTGCCGGGTCGGACCGATCGCAGTTACGGCATTCACGTGGCCAAGATCGCCGGCCTGCCCTCCAGCGTGGTGCAGCGGGCTTTGAGTCTGCTCGACACACTCGAAGTGCACACCGAGCGTGGCAATGGCAACCTCCGCGCTCCGGCCGCCCCGAGCCGCGGCGACAGCCAACTGCACCTGTTTACCGAATTCGTCGCCAGTCCGGTGCTCGAAGAACTCCGCAAACTCGATCTCGACGGCCTGACGCCGCTCCAGGCGTTTGATGCCCTTCGCCGGCTGCGCGAGAGTGCGGACGAGTCGAAGTAAGGATCACCCACGTCCGAGTTCGTGGTTGAGTAATTCGGAGAGCCAGTCGAGTTCGTCACTTTCTCGACCGGCAAAGAAGCCGTACTTCTTTGTCTTGCGACGACGGCCGGTTCGCGATTGCCAGACATGAAACTGCAGTTCCTCAACGGAACGGTTGTTGACCGTGAGACCGCTGTGGCCTGCGACGATGCGCTTGATCTCATCGCGAGTCCACTGGTGTTGCTTGAGGCCCAAGAGGCTCTGGAGGTTGATCAGTACGGTCTGCCCGTTGAGCACATCAATGAAGGCGCGGCGGCGGCCCATATTGATGCTGTAGATCAATGTGCCAATCCCCACCAGCCAGAAAATGCTGATGAAGCAGGCAAACGGCGAAATCAGACTCTGCCCGCCTGACCCGGGTGTGCCCTTTCCGATGCCCACGCCGATGCCCACCGTGAAGAGAGCGCAGAACGCGAACCAGAGCAGTGAGAACGTGAACAGGCCGCTGCTTCCCTTCAGTACGCCGCGCGCTGGAATGGTCAGCGTCAACTGATCGGGAGTTTGAGTCACGACGATATGGCTGCCCATGGGTTGCGCGAGCCGATCTGCCGACGGAAGATGGCGGCGTCTGCTCAATCCACGGACGAGCTGGGTCTTGATGCCGCGGTCTGCGCCGATGGAATCACCGAGTGATCGGAGCATTTCCGCGGGATACCCGATCGCCAGGAAGATCGGCTTGTCCGCATCTTCACTTTGGGCCACGAGCATGCTCAGGTTCGCCAGCACACCCTTGGTGATCACCTGTCCATTGCGGCTGGTCTGGCCGCGAACGACGGAGAGTGACGAGAGTGTGGTCAGATCGGCGCGGTAGCGGCGGCGAAACGCGCCCAGTGTGTGACTGGCGGTGATGGTGGAGCCGCAGATGCGCACGACCGAGCGTCCTGTGAAGAAGCCGAGCCCCGCGCTGCAGATCAGCAGGCCAATGAACAGGAACACGAGCAGGAACACAAGCATCGGCCACGTCGGGGGCGAACCCTGCATGGGAATGCGAAAGACCAGCACCCGGAAGGCCGCGATCGACATCGCACCTGCGGCGCCGGCAAAAATGAGCCCAACGAGGAAGATGAGGGCGCCGACGAAGCGGATCGGGCCCAGATCCCGGCGGGGCAGGCGGTACTCGACGCCGTCGGCCAGCATCCGCATCTCGATCGAGGCATGAGGCGAACCGACTACCACGCGGGTGAATCTCCAGTGGGGCTCCTGCCCCGGACCTGCCGCGAACTTCAATCGTGGGACCCGTCTCCGGATGCTCGTCCAATCGGTTTCAGCGGGCGGGCGGGAGAAAAAGTGAGTAATAGTACGGTTTTTGTTCACTGTTCTGTTGACATTCGGCTTTTGATAGGCAATCCTATCGGAAACCAAACATGGAGGTGGCTCAGATGGTTTCGCCTGACGATTTCGCCTCGAACGACGCCGACGACATGAAGGAGCATCCCGTGGTTATGATTGAAAGCAAAGCATCCAGAAACGGACGATCATCACGATTCTCTTCCGCCTCCTCGGGATCCTCCAGAAAGGGCACGCCAGTCGAAATGAGCACCGCCACCACCGAACGCGATATCGCCGGCCGCACCCAGGCGCTCGACCGCACCATCACCCAGATCGAGCGTGCCTTCGGCAAGGGCGCCATCATGAAACTCGACGGCCAGAACATTCAGGCCATCGAGGGCATCAGCACCGGCGCCATCAGCCTCGACCTCGCCCTGGGCGGGCGCGGCGTGCCGCGTGGTCGCGTGGCGGAACTGTTCGGCCCTGAGTCTTCCGGCAAGACCACCCTGGCGCTGCACGTTGTCGCCAGCGCGCAAAAGAACGGCGGAGTTGCCGCCTTCATTGACGCCGAGCACGCGCTCGACCCGTCCTGGGCGCGGCGGCTGGGGGTTAACGTGGACGAGCTGCTCGTCAGCCAGCCCGACACCGGCGAGCAGGCGATGGAGATCTGCGAACTGCTTGTGCGATCCAACGCACTGGACGTCGTCGTCATCGACTCGGTCGCAGCCTTGATTCCTCGTGCGGAAATCGAAGGCGAGATGGGCGACACGCACGTCGGTCTGCAGGCTCGCCTCATGAGCCAGGCCCTGCGCAAACTCACCGGTGCGATCTCCAAGAGCAAGACCACCGTCATCTTCATCAACCAGATTCGCGAGAAGATCGGCGTGATGTTCGGCTCGCCCGAAACAACCCCCGGCGGCCGGGCGCTCAAGTTCTACTCCTCCGTGCGTATCGACATCCGCCGCATCAGTTCGATCAAGGATGGAGATCAGAATGTCGGCAACCGCGTTCGCGCCCGCGTGGTGAAAAACAAGGTTGCACCGCCATTCCGCGACGCCGAGTTTGACATCATGTTCAACGAAGGCATTTCCGCGTCCGGCGATCTCATCGATCTTGCCGACAAGGAAGGCGTGGTGCAGAAGTCCGGCGCGTGGTATTCCTACGGCGACATTCGCCTCGGTCAGGGCCGCGAGAATTCCAAGCAGTTCCTGCGCGACAATCCCGAACTCTTCAACGAGATCCGCACCAAGGTGCTGATCAAGTGCGGCGCGATGGTCGACCCGGCTGCGCCGATCGAAAAGGCCGCGAACAGTGCGGATGAAGAGGCCGAAGACGCCAAGGCGGCGGGCGGCAAGGCGAAAAAGTAGGGGAGCGGCGAGACAGACTGTCCCCTCTCCCCTTGGGAGAGGGTTCTGGTCAGGTGACGGTCAGAACCCAATGCTCACATTCATGCCGATGAAGGCGGACGGGTCGGCGTCAAAATCGCGGGTGGCATTGCCGTTCCGGTTCGAGACCTCGAACGACTGAAAGAGCGTGACGCCGCCAATGACATTGAGCGCGACGGAGTCGCTCGGCCGGTACGAGTAGCGCACGAACACGGGCACGCCGGTGTCTTCGACGACGGCTGCAAGTTGCGGGGCGGAATCGTCGAGACGAAAACGTCGATTCTCCCAGGCCGCGCCGAAGCCGAGTTCGCTTTGCTCGTCAAGAGCCATGATGAATTCACCCATGGCGCCGCTGCTGGCGAATCGCCACTGCTCGTTGAATCGCCAGTTGATGTTGAAGATCGGCAGCACCTGGACGTCATCTTCGATCTGACTGCTGACGAGCATCCCGACGCCGATGGAGCGACCCTCTCCCATGTTCCACGAAGCGCCGCCCACGCCGCCGATGGTGCCTGCATCGCTGATGTCAACGCCCGATTCCCCAGCCAGGCGACCGCGAATGCCGGCGAACCACGACCAGTCGCTGTCGGTGGCGACGTACGCCGTCAACCCGAGATCGAGAATGTGAATGTCGGAGAAGGGATCAGCCGTGCCGGCGATAAACGAGTTCGGCCGGTCGAAGTCGTACTTGTTGTACTCGTACCCAAGGCCGAACGTGAGTTGCACCTTGTCAGTGGCCGCCCAGTTGGCCTTGGCGCCGATTCCACCACGAAAAACGCGGTAGTCGCCATTGCCGGCGTCGAGTCCGGTATCGAACTGGTAGCGGAAGCGCGGCGAGATGGTCCAGTGAATGGCGCTCTCCTCGGGCGCGCTGGCGTCCGGATCGTCCTGTGCGAGGGCGATCGGACAGGTGATTAGCGCGATGGCGCCGGCCGTAAGCGGCAGAGAGGATCTGGGAGCGAGGTGCATGCCTGAATCTCCGGGTTGGATGAGGCGTCATTGTACCCGAGCCGGCTGGCGCGCGGGCAGGATCGGGCTCGGCTCCGGTATTACCTTGAGTGATCGCGCCTCCCCGCATCATGCGGCACACCATAGAATGATCACGAATTGCGCTGTGCTCGCAATCCACTTCTGCTTGCCAAGGCCGGCTTGCCATGTCTTCCAGTTCAACTCCGCGAGTCATCATCATCGGCGGTGGGATCATCGGAGCGGCGAGCGCCTACCACCTGGCGCGGCGCGGCGTTGCTGTGACGCTGCTCGAACGCGAGGCGCTCGGCGTTGGCGCGTCGAGTGGTAACGCCGGGCTGATCGCCGTGGGCCATCCGCCGCTACCCAAGCCCGGCGTGACCTGGCAGGCCTTCAAGTGGATGTTCGATTCGACCAGTCCACTCTATATCCCGCCGCGTTTCCGACCGGATCTGATTCGCTGGCTGTGGCAGTTCAACAGAGCGTCCAAGCCCGAGTTCTTTCATCGCAGCATGCAGGTTCTCGCGCCACTCGGCCGCGCCGCGATCCAGTCGTTTGAAGAAATCCTCGAGGCGGAGGGAATCGCGGCGGAAACCAACTACCACCGTGGCGGGCAGATCGAGGTCTTCAAAACACCCGGCGCTCGAGATGCCTGTCGAACCGAAGCCGATGAACTGCGCCGGCTCGGCTTTGAAATCGAGGAGCTGGATCAGCGGCAGTTGCACGCGCGCGAGCCGGGCTATCTGGACGATGTGCTTGGCGCTGTTGTGTGGACAGACAGTGCTTTCGCCGATCCTCGCGCGTTCACGCTGGCCCTGCTCCGGTGCGCGCAGCGCGACGGAGCGATTGTGCACGCAGAGCAACCCATCGAGTCGATTGTCGTCGGCGAAGGTCGTTTTCATGGCGTGAGATTGCCAGATGGAAGCGTGAAGGAGGCCGACGTTCTGATCCTCGCGGCCGGGATCTGGACCACGCAACTGGCGCGAGCGATTGGAATTAGCGTCCCGATGCAGCCGGCTAAGGGTTACCACGTCGAACTTTCCGCCCCGCCTGTGAATGTGAGGATGGCCGGCGTGCTCAAAGAGACATTCGTAGCCATCAACCCGATGGGGAGCGGTCTGCGCCTGGCCGGTACGCTTGAGTTCTCCGGCCTCGACGATCGAGTCAGGCACGAGCGCGTGAATGCACTCGTTGCAGGAGCCCGCAAGTACATCCGCGGCATTGACGAGTGCAGCCGACTCACCCAGTGGTTCGGTTACCGCCCGTGCACCGCAGACGGCTTGCCGGTGATCGGGCGGGCGCCGCAGTACGACAACGTGTATCTTGGTACGGGGCACGCGATGATGGGTTTCGGCTTGGGACCGATCACGGGCAAACTGCTTGCGGAGTTGGTTCTGGATGGGCAGACATCCTTGCCGCTGGCCCCGGGTCTCTCACCGGCCCGGTTCGCGAGCTGAGTTGGCGAGTCTGGACTGAACGATGCTGATTCTGATCGCCCGCGAGATGGACTTATCGGGGCCCCAGGACCCGGGATCTCCACCCATTGACTCGGGCCGGTTTTTGCCTAGCCTTGGGGTCTCAAATCAGATCACCAGCCGCTGGCTTGGAGTACGGTCATGCATGGATTTCGGCCCCACAAGGGACTTCAAAAGCGAGTGTCGGTCACCCGCAACGGTAAGGTCAAGCACGCCAAGGTGGGCCAGCGCCACCGCAAGAGCCTGCACAACAGCGCCCAGAACCGTCAGTTGCGTCTCTCGACAACCGTCAAGGAAGTGGAGCGCAAGCGCCTTCGCAAGCTGCTCAACTTCCGCATCCGCCCGGACAAGGTGCGCGATGCGGAGGGCAACGTGATCAGTGTCGAATCCTGATCGGTGATGGTCAGGAGTTGAAGGAACACACAGTCGGTGCGAGCCGGGACAACAAGAGTCTGATTTGTGGCGGCCTCGAAGAGCGAGGCGACAGAACGGGCCCCCGTACTTGCCCAAGGAGTTGAGTCGATGCCTCGTACACGCAAGGGCGCAGCCCGCAACCGTGCCCGCAAGCGAATTCTCCGCGAAGCCCGCGGCTACTACGGAACCAAGTCTCGTCACAAGCAGCAAGCCAAGGTCGCTCTCACGCGGGCCGGCGTGTTTGCCCGTCGCGACCGTCGCGCCCGCAAGCGGGACTTTCGTCGCCTGTGGATCACCCGCATCAGCGCTGCGTGCAAGATGCGCGGCATGCGGTACAGCCAGTTCATCAATGGCGCCCAGCTCGCGGGCATCCTTCTCAACCGCAAGATGCTCAGCCAGATCGCCATCGAAGACCCCAAGGCCTTTGACCAGATCTGCGAGTTGGCCAAGGCGTCTTCGACGGCCACGCTGGCCAAGGCCTGATCGGCGCGCGAACCGAGCCATGATCGTCTCCTGACCCGCCAGCGGACCGGCACGCTCATATCTGCGCGCCCTACCATCGAGGCGACATGACTTCTCCGCCGATCGTGACTGAAAGTTCTCGCCTGGAGGGGCTGATCGATTGCCTGCTGGCGATCAGCAAGTCGGATGATCCGACGGAAGTTGGCATACACGCCGGCCGCGGAATTCGCTACTTCACGCCATTTGACGCTCTGGTCTCCGTGTCGGTGCGGACGCTGCCGCCCGGGCGATACAAGGTGACGCGGCGCATGCTCGGCGGTCGGCCCACCGGCGAGACCGTCAATCCGTGGCGCGACTGGGCGAATCTGCCAACCTACACCGGCGGGCTGGTCGGCGAAGCGATCTACACGCCGCGCCCGCGCGTCTTTACCAATCTGTATCTCCGCAGCGATCCGGCTCTTGGCGACGAGGTGGCCGAGTTTGGCTCCTGCCTCGCCATACCTCTGTTTGATGGTGGAGAAGCCCTGAACTGGAACTTCCTCTTTCGGCAAAGTCCTAACGGCTTCGCGCCGGCGGAGGTGGAACTCATGGTTCTGGTCAGCAACCTCCTCGGCCAGGCCACGCGCAACATGGTCACGGCGCGCAAGGTTGAAGAACTCAACACCCGCATCACGGCCCAACTGCACGAGGTCGCCGAACTTCAGCGATCGCTTCTTCCCCGCCGATTGCCCGACATTCCGCAGATTGAAATGGTGGCGCACTACCAGCCGTGCGAGCAGGCGGGCGGCGACTACTACGACTTTGCCCACATCCCGATTCCGGGTGGCGCGGCGGACGCCGCGGGACATTGGGGAGTACTCATTGCCGACGTCGCCGGGCACGGCGCGCGGGCCGCGGTCATCATGGCGATGATGCAGTCCATCGTGCATGCCTACCCCCATTCCGGGACGATCTCACCCGACAGCCTGCTCGAGCACCTTAACACGCAACTGCTCAAGAAGGGGATTGATCGCACCTTTGTGACGGCATTGTGCATGCACTACAACCCGACGACGCGCCTGGTGCGGCTGGCGTCTGCCGGACACTACCCGCCTCGCCTCAAGAAGCCCGGCGAGGGTTCGCCCGTCACGGCCCTGCCGGTCGAGTCCGGCCTGCCGCTTGGTATCGAAGCCGACCTTCGACTTCACGTAAGCGAAGTCCAGTTGGACGTCGGCGACACGCTCGTGCTCTATACAGACGGGGTGATCGAGTCCTTCAACACGCGCCGGGAGATGTTCGGCATGCGGCGCCTCGACGATGCGCTGCATCACTGCTCGGGTGAGCCCGGCTGCGTGGTCGAATCAGTGACTAAAGCGCTGCGCGAGCACGAATCCAACCTGCGGCCGGCCGACGATCAGACGATGCTGGTGATGAAGGTGCGCGGATAGCGAACCATCCGCAAGTCAAGACGTGTTTTGGCGGCATGGTTGGGCTCACCCCAGGCGAAGCGCGCAAATGGCGCCCCGGGCGCCGAAGCCTCCTGCCTCCGCGGGGAGTCCTGATGCGATCCGTCTGCATGGCCCAAAGGGTGCGTGCCAGTGCTTGCCGTTGTGCCGCAAGCGCCGACGCCACAACTGCCGCTGACCTGCCAGCCTCGGCGTCATCAAAACCGGGAGGAAGACTCTCTCGCAAAATGACATCAGTCACCCCATTCAGAGGCGACTGATGGCTAAGTCATTGTGGCGATGGTGGGGGTGTTGAGCCCGCCCTGCGGTTAGGTGCGGCGTTACCCGAGCCCGAAGAACGGTAAGACCAGCGACGTGGCGTCGGCAATGGTGTGAACGCCCTTTGGGTCGATGAGCCAGAGCCAGTCGTCGAAGAGGAACTCGAAGCGGATGGCGAGCAGCGCGATACGTCCCATGACGGTGTAGCCGAAGGCCGCACCGAAGGTGATCATCAGGAACCAGATGCCGACACGGGCCGTCTTACCGACGATGCCCTTGTGTTCGATGGAGAAGAAGAAGTAAACGAGGCAGGTGAAGACACCCACGACGAGGAAGACATTGCGGAGCGAGAGCCAGAAGTCGAATGCGGTCATCACGTTGCCGGCTGCATCGTGCATCACCGTGCCGTCGGCGGCCAGTTGTGGCGCGTTGACCCACAGGGAAACGATGCCTGTCCGGATCTGGCTGACAAAGTCGGCCGCGAGGAAGGTAATCAGGCGCATGCCGCAGAAGACGCCGATGATGAACGCCATGGGCCAGCGGCTGATCCAGCCACCCTTGGGCGACAAGCGCCACAGGAGCATGATGCCCAGTGCGAGCGGCACCAGGTAGAGCCACTCGTTGGTGTCGTAGGAACTCAGGCCGGGCATGGCCCAGTGCCGGATGGCGTCCGGCCAAATCTTGGCGAGCAGATTGGGCACCAGCGTGGACCAGAAACCAACGACCATCCAGTAGCCTGCGGAGACGCCGATGAAGATGGACTCAGCGACCTTGTAGAATGGGTTGTCGCCGATGAGGAACGTCATGACAAACAGCGTCATGAACGCTGCGAACCAGATGCCGACCGTACGCGAGACGCTGAACTCGTAGCGAGTGGTACTGGGAACGGCTCCTCCGGCCGGGGGGGTAGCGCTCTGCGCGGTCATGTAGTCGGAATACGAAGCACCCTCAGTGGTCGTGCGGATTCGAATCCGATCAGCGGGAATGGACTTGGTGTCCACACCACTCTTCGCGGCCGCCGCCTCGGTGACCCACATGTCGATGGGGTCATCCGTTTCATAGACCTTTTCGCCGGGTATTCGATAGCGTGTTTCCTCCGTGACTTCGACGTAGGCCTTGCCAAATCCGTGCGATGCCAATGTCCAGCGCAAGCCGAGCAACGCGGCGCCGACGATCATGACGATGAGCCACATCATGCTGTTGTTTTTCATCGCTGGCCCCCCCGTCGACGTTCAGTGAAGTAGATGATGTTGCCGGCGAGAATC
This sequence comes from Planctomycetaceae bacterium, assembly GCA_040255465.1. GTDB lineage: Bacteria > Planctomycetota > Phycisphaerae > Phycisphaerales > UBA5793 > UBA5793. The sequence continues at coordinate 462,749 of JBDZVA010000003.1, read as the reverse complement.
AGGAGCACCATGAGCACGTGGGCGACCAACTGCGGACCCATACGGCGCTGGCCCTCGAGGTACTTGCCTTGCTCAACGAGCGCGCCATCGGTATCCCGATGGCCGTACTTGTCGAGCACGAGTTTTTCATACTCAGCCGCGCCCTTAATGGCGGCGAGCAGGCCGGGAAGCTGTTCGGGGATGTAGGGGTAGAGCAGCGGGGCCTGCACGCCGGTGCAGCCTCCGACAAGCCGGATGTCCTCGGGGTAGCGCGTGACGGCGTACTGCACCCATTCCTTGGTGCCGGGATACCCGGCAGACACATTGATGACGAGATCCATCTTGCGAATGTTGTCGATATCCGTCATCATGGGAATGCTGTTGATAGCCGTGCCCGCGGCGTCAGTCGTGTACAACTGCACCATATCGCTGATGATGATCTTGATGACGCCCTCGTTGCCCGCCTTGAAGCCGAGATTGACATAGTCGCGGCCATAGACCAGGTCGGGGAAGTCCGCCTTGATGACCTTGGTGATGTTCTCTTCAATCATGCGGTTGCCGACGGGCCAGAGCGCCATGAAGTACATCTTGAGCTTCTTCTCGCAGCAATGCCGGACAAAGGCGGTGGCCATCGGCCCGAGTTCACCTTCGCTGCCGGGATCGAAGTCGAAGGCGAGGAGCACCTTGTCGCCCTCATCGAGCTTTTCGATCTCGTTGAAGACGGCCTGGGAGAGGCTGCCCGCAGATTCGGGAAACTTGGCTTCCGTGAGAATGGGAATTGCCACGGCCAGCCCCATGAGCAGGAAGATCCACCGTCGATCAAGTGTCTTGAAGAACTCGAGCATGACTCATTCGTCTCCTGATCCGAGGTAGGAACGATCGACGCCCAGAAGGATCTTGAGCGAAACCGATGCCGTGCCCAGCGCGATGCCGATCATGATCGCGCGGCTGCCGGCCGTGTTGAACACCTGCATCAGGTAGTCAGTGAGTGGCTGTGCCCGCAAGCCGGACATCCAGTCGGGGAACCAGTTGGTCAGGTAGGGGCCGGCGGCGGTGCGGCCGAGCAGGATGATGAACGCCGTGCCCAGCAGCAGGAAGGCCTCGACGTTCTTGGCGCGAAACGCGCGGAACGCCGCGGATGCGACGTAGAAGGCGAGCATCGCAAAGATCGTGGCTTGCAAGGGCTTGAAGGCGAATTCGTAGAGCCACCAGAAGGGTGTCCCCGTCTCGCTGTAGTCGCCCGACCAGCTCATATGCAGGTAATTCTGGTGCGGGGGCGCGCCGATCTTGAACAGGCCGATGATGAGCATCACCAGAAAAGACGCGGCTGTGATGACGGCGTACCCCCAACCCGCGCTTTGCTCGGAGATCTTCTTGAGCTGGATCTTGAGAAGGTTGCCGCCTCCGAGAATGAAAGCGATCGACGCGAGCACGTCGAACCAGATCGAAACTTTGTCCTGCCACGATTCCGTGTAGGGGATGAAATAGGCCACGATCATCACGAAACCGGCGATGATGGCGACCAGCAGTGGAACGTTGCGTTTCATGTTCCGTGAGCCCTTTTCTGCTTTACGAGAGAACGGAGTTCCGGAGGAAGTCGACAATCCATCCAAACAGTGCCATGTCAGTCATGGCGAAAATCGTCGCAGCGACGATGCCAATGAGCATCAGCACCGCCACGATGACTTTGCCCACGTCCTGCCCCTTGAGGCTTCCGAGCTCTTCAGGGGAGCCGGACAGGTACGCGGCGGCGGCGAAGAACTCCTCGCCGATGAGCGTGTAATCGCACGCGGCGACGAAGAACGGCAACTGAGCGGGCATGGCGGTTCCTGCGATCTGGATCGCGCCGACCGAGTTGCCCGTCTCCGCGAGGATCAGTGATTCCGCGAAGAACGCACCCATGTAGAAGCAGGCGGCGGGCTTCTCGCGCACCATCATGCCCTGAAGGTACGCGACGTAGCCGAATTGCTCGTCCGTGACATAGTAAATGAGATCCTGGTTGTACGCTTCCGGGCGGCCGGCTGAGAGATAGGCCGCCTGCACCGTCTCGCGGGCCGTGGTCATCACGAGCGACTTGCTGGTGGGCACCTCGATCTTGGCGTCAAACTCGGCAGCCGTCTTGGCCACGCGCGAGAGAATCGTCATTCCCGCGATGGTCTGGATGTCATTGATGTCCTGAATGCCGGGGACAAACACGACCGACCGACCCATCTCGGTGGCGCGACCAACCGCTTCATCGACGGCCTCAAGTCCAGCGATCTTGCGCACCTTGATCGGCTTGCCCGAGCGGGCGTGCAGGATCCAGAACATCACAGCGCCACAGAAGGTGATCGTAATGAGCACCAGCCATTTGCGCCCCCCGTCAAAGATGGACATCTGCGTCACGATGGGCTCGGCGAGGTCGACGGGCTCGGATCTGACGTTGCCCTTGTACTGGACGACCACGCGGTACTTGTAGCCCGCCGGAAAAGCGGTCTTGGGGAGGATGCCGGATCGGGACTGCTTGAGCAGCGCCGGAAAGTCGAGCCGCTCGCCGAAGTTCTCGCGAATGTCGACGAGCGTGTAGTTGCGCTTCACGCCGGTGATGTGCAGTTCCGTGGTCTTGCCGTCAAGGACGTCCTTGAACACGTAGTCGGGTTCGATCTCGAAGTCGCCGATTTTCGCAACGGCTTCGTAGACCCAATAGGACTCGATGTCTTCAGTCCGGCTGGCGGGGGCATCCCACGTGAGATTGATCGCAGTGCCATCGTCCCAGGTGACGTCGCTGGCGTGCAGGTTGCTGATCGGATCTGCCGAGGTCTGAGCCCTCGCACGTGCGGAACACAGGGTGAGGCACGTCAGTGCAAGCAGGAGGACGCCTCGGACGGAACGGGGCTTGTTCATGATGGCCACCGGTGATCTCCTCAGGCTTCAATGAGTTCGACGTTTGCTCGCGGGACCGTCACAGTTTCTCCTGAATCGAAGCGGACTTCAAGTACCCTCGCCTTGGAACCTGATCCGAGCACCGCAGGCTCAGAGGGCAGATTCTTGACCGCGCCGATCAGCCCAAAGTATGGATCGCGAATGATCCTCACCATCGTACCGACTTCCAGCAGCCCCGCCACATTGCGGGCGCCGGCGGTTTTGTCCGCCGCGACCGCCGAAAGCGGGATCACGATCTCGGGCCGCATCACCCCCGCGCGGATCTGGGTTGCTCCGTTCACCGCTGTCTCCTGGCCCTGATGACTTTCGAAGAGCCGAAACGTCCGCTCGGCCATGGCGATGTCGCCGAAGCCCTCGGTCACGATGAGCGTGATGCCGATATGTTCCGAACCGGTGATGGCGACGCCCAGGTCATAGCCGAGCACTTCCTTGAGGTCGGAGTCGTCGATACCCCCCGACACGACCGCCGCCACGCCGACTCGCATCGCTTTCTTGACCGCGGTGTAGTGCATGCGGGCGCCGCCGATGATGACGCATCCCTTCATGTCGTCGGTAATCAGGTCTTCGGTGAGCTCCTGACTGTGCTTCTTGCACGCCATGCGGATCGGGCCGAATGTCTCACCGCCCACGCCGAAGATGCCCTGGATGAACGCGACTTCGGCTTCGATGATGACCCCCTCGTTGGGGATCACCTCGACGACGGTGCCGGAGAGATAGGCGCCGACCTGCACGGGCAATTCCTCGCCGCGCACGATGACCTGCCCCGTGACGGATGAAATCGTCTCGATCGTCCCTGCGACCTTGGACTTCACGTCATGCTTAAACATTCCGAAGATTCCCGGCGAGCGCGCCAGGACATCATCTACGTTGACGGCTTGCCCCTCCTTGACGCACATGCAAGCCGGCACGTCGGCGGGCGGCATCGACAGCATGTTGGCCAGGTTGATGGGCGTGATGTCGCCGGGCATGAACGTCCGCGCCACGATGTCGCGTGCGGTCACCTTGTCGCCGACCTTCTTGAGCACATCGCCGGCAATGGGCAGCACCCGCCGCGTGCGGAAGGTCATCTTCGGGGTGACTTTGAGTCCGGGTGTGTATGCGTTGGCCATTACTTCGACTCGCTCGGATACATGTTCATTGCTTCAACCCATCGCTTCATCGCGGCTTGTGAGGCGGATCGCTCTTCGGGAAGGATCAGCGGACGGCCGCGGCCATCGAGAATCAGCCCGACCGTGCCGCCCTTCACTTCTCGCTCGATCCGCTTGCCCGGGCCCGCGCCAAAGTCGAACCCCCGGGCGGGCTCGATCACAACCGTGGCCGTTTCGCCCTGCGCCAGCGGCAGGAGTCGAAGGTCACCGTACTTCATTTCGCCCGACTCGTTCAGCGTCTTGCTCTTGATCTCATAGGAGAAGCAGGGCTTGCCCTCCTTGCCGAGGCCCTTTGCAGCAACGCAAGTTCCCAAGTAAATCAGGCAGTCCTTTTCGAAGACCTCGGTGGCGGCCCGGGGATGCACTTCTGCCAGCACTCCGAGGTGCGGCATCATGAAGATCGAGTCTTTGGCCAGCGTCGTGAAGCCCTCTGGTTCGAATGCGTCAACGAGGAGCATGGCGGTTTGGTTCATGCGCGGGGCGTGGCTGAGCACGCCCCCCGAAGCGACCAGCAGGTCCAGCGTCATGTTGTTGACGATGGTCTGCCCGCCGGTCTGCTGGCTGAAGGTGTCGCCGACCGTGCGCTGCTGCTGCACACCCTTCAGTGTCGTGGCGAATTCCTTGTGCTGCTGGTACGCCAGCCGCAACGCCTCGCGCGCCACCGCCTGCTCAAAGATCAGTGCCTCGCGCGTCTGCGGAATCGTCGTGGGTCGAATCATCTTGTTTTTGACACGATTGCGCAATTCACGCTCGTCCATGTCGAAATGGACCCAGCGAAGAATGCTCGGCATTGTCGCCTCGGCGCAGACGTTGCTGATCGAGTAGCTCATGCCAAGGTTGGCGCTCACCGTGCGATTGAACGTCTTCTCGAAGACGCTGAACACGTCGGTGGTGGCCCCGCCGATATCGACGCCAACGGCATTGATGCCCTGCGTGTTGGCGATGGTCTGCAGGATGTTGCCGACCGCTCCGGGCGTGGGCATGATCGGGGCATCCGTCCATGTGATGAGCTTGTCGTAGCCGGGCGCGTGGGCCATGACGTGTTCCAGAAACACGTCGTGGATCCGGTCACGTGCGGGTCCGAGGTTCTCGTATTCAAGGACGGGTCGGAGGTTGTCCACGACGGACAGTTCGACGTCATCATCGAAAGTCTCGACCACCATCGGCGCGGCATTCTTGTTGCCCGCAAAGATGATCGGGAGGCGATACTTGCCGCCGAAGCGCGGTCGCGGCTTGGCCGGGGCGATGAGTTCGGCAATCTGCACCACCTGGGTGGTGTTGCCGCCATCCACGCCGCCGGAAATCAGGATCATGTCCGGCCGCAACTCGCGGATGCGCTGAATCTGGTCGTGCGCCTTGCGCTTGTCGTTGGATGCGATGGTGTCCATGACGATGGCGCCGGCGCCGAGTGCGGCCCGCTTGGCGCTGGCTGCGGTCATTTCCTTGATCACGCCCGCCACCATCATCTGCAACCCGCCGCCCGCCGATGACGTGGAGATGTAGATGTCACACCCTTCCGTCTCCGTGGCGGGGTGGATCAGCTTGCCATCATCATCGACGAAGCGCCGGCCGGCCAGTTCGCCGACTTCGGTCACGGAATTGATGACACCCATGGTCACGTCGGCGAAGGGCTCTTCGACGGTGGTCGGGGCCTCGCCGCGATGGGTCTGGCGGTAGCTGTCGCCGACCTTCTGGATGAGAATGGCCTTGGTGGTCGTGGAGCCGCAGTCGGTCGCCAGAATCACCTTAATCTTGTCTGGATCGATGTTTTTCATCGGCACAGTGTAGGAACGATGAGGCGCGGAAGTGGGGCCGGAAGCGAACCCGGCAATGAGCACTCCGGGGCGACTCGGCCGCGCTCGCGGGGTGCGGAGGCGGGGTTACTCGGCCGGTGGCTCCTGCCGGCCCGGATCCTTCGCTTCCGTCCGGCGCTGGCTCGCCTCGGCTTCGAGTTCCTCGATGCGCTGGATGATGTACTCCATCGAGCCACGCCTTTCGAGGAACTTCGAGAAGTGCTCGTAGTTCTCAAAAGTCTGCTGCCTCATCAGGGCCCAGAAGCCCGGCTGAAAAAAGTGCATCGTGTTGGCGGCAATGTAGTTGAGCGGTCGGGTCATTTCGAGCAGAAACAGACCCGGCAGCGCCAGCCGCCTCTGCGCAATCTGGCGGCAGGCCCACTCCACTACGGGCTTCTGCTCCTCGGTCGGTTCAGCTGGCCCCGGCGGGTCGACGGCGAACGCGTTCTTGAACCAACCTTTGGGCATCATGGAGTCCAGTTCAGGATCAGTTGCTGTCCTGATTGTAAGCGTCAGCGAGGTTCACGAGATCAGCAGGAGTCTGAATTGCCCGTCTTCGCGGATCAGATCAAGGGTCGTAAACCGCAGACTCGTGCGGACGGGCGAGACAATCTGCATGCGATACGTGTTGTCCAGGCTCTGCCATGAGACGTCGGGGCTGCTCAGCCCCGCGGTCATCCGGTTGAGCATGATGATCACGTCGCGCTGATTGGTGATGAGCCAGTCCACTGCCTCATGTGGATCGCGATCCTCGTCGATATAGACCTGCTTGGCGGCATCGGAAAGCAACTGGTCGTAGATGAGATCCACTTCCGCCATGGCGATGCAATTGCGCAAGTGCATCACCAGGTTCTCAGGGAGATAGCAGTTGAGCGTGGTCGTCCCATCCGGATTCTCCACCCGGAGTTTGGCCAGTTCCGTGTTCTCCCGGGGTTGCTGAGCATGCAGTCGCTCAAATTGCTTGGCCTTGTCGGCCCAGTGGTCGCGGCGATTCACTTCAACCTGGCACGCATACAGCGATGCGCTCGCCAGCACGACGCAGGCCCATTCGAAATGGTTCGTCCGTAGGCGCCTCATGCCGGCACTCCCGAAGGATCAGATGTGGCGGCCATGAGCGTCGGTTCACCCTGACCCTTCCTCCAGATGTCGTGAGCGCAGAACGCGTCGCGCGGTTCGGGAAAATCGCGACGGCTGTGGACACCTCGGCTCTCTTGCCTCCACAGAGCGCTGTTGCAGACGAGGGAGGCGATCAGCAGCATGTTCTGTGTTTCCCAGCCATTGGGCTCATCGAAGATCTTGTCCAGCGTGTATCGACCCCAGAAATCAATCATCTCACGCACGTCGGTCATGGTCTGGCCGTTGCGAACGATGCCCAGATGCCGCCACATCACGCTGCGCAGGCTGGATCGCACGTCGGTCAGGTCCAGGCCGCCGTGCTCGGAGACCGGGATGTCGCTGATGATGCGTTTGGGTGGCCGGCCGCCGTTGACCGGCTCCCGCTGCTCCTCGCAGATGCGGCCGGTGATCTCGCCACGAACCAGCCCTTCGAGCAGGCTGTTGCTCGCGAGCCGATTGGCGCCATGAAGTCGCGAGCACGCCGCCTCCCCGCAGGCATACAGACCGGGGCGGTTCGTCCGGCCGGACTCGTCGACGCTGATGCCGCCGATGGTGTAGTGGGCGCTGGGCTGGACCGGAATGAGGTCTTGTTCCGGATCGATATCGAATCGGGCAAGTTGGGCGGCGATGCCGGGAAACCGCGCCGCAAAGAAGCCCGGTTTGAAATGCCGGGCGTCAAGATACACGTGGGAATCACCCGTTTCGGCGAGGTGCTCAACGATGGACCGGCTGACCACATCGCGCGGCGCAAGTTCGGCCATGGCATGCGCGCCCTCCATGAATCGCTCGCCCCGCCGGTCCACGAGGTGCGCCCCTTCGCCTCGGACCGCCTCCGTGATGAGGGATCGCTCGGCTCCGGCGATGTACAAGGTCGTGGGGTGAAACTGCATGAACGCCATATCTGCCACGGCGGCCCCGGCCCGGTACGCCATGGCGATCCCATCGCCGGTGGTTCCGGCGGGGTTGGTCGTTTCGCGATACACACCCCCGGCGCCACCGGTCGCAATGATCGTGGACCAGGACCAGATCATCTGCAAGCCGTACTTTGGATGGTGCGTGATAGCGCCGACCACCGGGCTGTTGTCGGCATCGGAAAGGGTGAGCAAATCCAGCGCAAAGCAGTTCTCAAAGACGCGGATGGCCGAACTTTTTTGAACGTGCTGTCCGAGGCAGCGGACGAGTTCGCGGCCCGTCGCGTCGCCATCAGAGTGGAGGATGCGCGATTCGCGATGCCCGCCCTCGCGACCGAGCGAAATCTCGCCTTCTTCGTTGACGTCAAAGCGCATGCCCCAGTGACGGAGTTCCTCGATGCGCGGCCGGGCCCCGGCGACAGTGCTCCGAACGACTTCAGCATCGCACAACCCGCAACCGGTGTCGATGGTGTCTTCGACATGCATGCGGACGGCGTCTTGGGATGTGCCCAGAACGGCGGCGATGCCACCTTGGGCCCAGGCGGTGCTGGACCGCTTGATGTCGGCCTTGGCGAGCACGATGACTTCACCGTGCGCCGAAGCCGCGATCGCGGCCCGAAGGCCGGCGACACCGGAACCGACGATCAACGTGTCGCAGAAGATCTGCGGCAGCAGGCTGGCCCGGAAGGGAATCAGGTATCGTCGTTCGTCAAAGAGGGCGTGCATGTTTTAGGCTCCGGCCAGTTGGACGGAGGCGCACCCTGACGATACGGAGCGAGCGCGTCTCACCTGGCGGCGACGGATCAGCCGCCACCACCGTCACGGCCCCGCTGGCGACCCACGCCGCCGGGATCCTGGCCTTGGGGCATCGACTTCATCAGCGCGCTCTGAATCGCTTTTGACCACTCGTCGATGAACGCGCTCACCATCACCCACCGGTCCACAAACTCGTTGTTGTTCGTGCGTGTGGCAATAGATTCCATCGCCGCGACACAGGGGTCGATCAGAACGTTCATCATCGCCAATGCTTCTTGCGGGATCTCCGGCGCCTCGAAATACCACTGCCCATCCTGAAGGATGAAGTTCTGGCCGGCCAGATCCGGAATGTCGTCGGTCCACGCCGTTGTTCGGGCATTGTCGTACGAGAAACGAACGCTCTCCAGATCCACGCCGCTGAAGTCCGGCAAGCCGCCGGACAGCAGAGACTTGAGGAAAGGGAGCACCGCGGAGGCCATGCCGCCATCGCCGAGCCGGCTCATCTCGCTGCTGAAGCGAGGATCGGCAATCAGTTCACTCAGTCCGACGCCGAACTTCTGCTCGCATGCCGCGCTGAGCTTGCCGCTGGCTTCAGCGGTGCGCCTGGCGGCATCAATCGCGGCCTGCTGGCTCGGCTTGGTGGCCAGAATCAGCGAAGGGATCTCGTTGTAGCGGCCCGAGTCCGCGATCGCCTTTGCTCGCTGAAGCAAGCCAAGCGGACCCTCGCCCGTATCGATGGGTTCTTCCGCGACGGTCGGGACTGTCTCGGCCAGCTCCGTCAGGTCCCGCACTTCCGCGACCGCCTTGCCGGTGATGTACTCGAGACTCTGGCGGATCAGCGTCGCGAGATTCTGGTTGCCGGCAGAATCCTGTTCCAAGCCGATCGAGTCGAGGGCTTCCTTGAGCGCTGCCTCTGCTCCATCGCGCGCCTCCTTGGCGCGGGCGTCCAGAGCGTCGGCGGTGGCCGCGTCCTGTCCGCTTCGACCCAGCGCCTTGCCGTTGGCTGCAACCCGGTGAACGAGTTGTGCGAATGATTCGATGCTCATCGACTGCCGCCAGAGGATCTGTCCGAGCGCCTGCTGCGACTTGGCGGTACGCGAGCTCCGGGGGCCGGCGCCGCGAGAGTCGCGCAGGGCGGCTTCAGCCGCCGCGATCGCTGCCTCGTAGCGCGGCATCAACTCGTTCTCAAACTGAGCGGCAAGCGGCGTGAAGATGGCGTCGAACGCTTCCGTCGCCTTCTTGAGATCTGATTGCAGTTGCGCGCCCTCCGCGGCCACCTGCTGCTCGCGGGTCTTGATTCGCGCGCGTGCGGCGTCGAGGTCCTTCAGTTCGCCTTCCGCCTGAAGGACAAACGTCTGTGCGCGAACGAGATCGGGCTGGAGAACATCCACCTGGGATTCGAGGTTTGCAGCCGCGACCTGGTGGCCGTCGGCCTGGCGGGCGATTTTGGCGGCGGCTTCGATTCTGGCGATGCGGGTGTCCAGCGGTGCCGAAAGGGCGGCTTCGCGCTGTGTAGCGGCCTGTTCGCCGAGTCGGTTGGTCTCGCGAACTTCCGCGTCAATCCGGGTCTGAAGGTCAGCGATCTTCTTCTGAATCTCGCGAACGTCGCTCTGCTGTTTCGTCAGTCGGCTGCGGGCATCCTGCGCCTGGCTGTCGATTTCGCGAAGCGCCGCCGAGGGGTCGTACGCGGCGTTGGCGGCCACGATCGCCTGAAGCTCCAGGACAGCGTCGATATGGGCTGCGGCAAGTGAGATGGCGCTTTGCACGCTCGAATCGGAGCGAGTGGCCTCTTCGAGATGAAGCCGCGCCATGCCAAGGCCGGTTTCGGTGCGGAGCGCCGCGTTGGCGGCCTGCTGCTCGTTGAGTCCGCCGCTGCCTTTGCCCGCAGCCAAACCGCTCTGGATTTCAGTCAACTCTGCCTTGGCTTCGCCGATTGGCTGGAACTTCGAACCTCCCAGACCGGAGAGACGCTGCGCCTGCTCGTCGGACATTCCCTCGGGCTTGTTGCCCGAATTCACCTGTCCCGCAAGCGTCGTGAGCGAATCGGACTGCTCATCGGTCATCGGCGTTGGATAGGCCGATTGCAGCGTGTACGTCTGAATCTTGGCCGCCGCTTCCTGAAGCTGCTCCTCGGCCGTGTTGCGCGCCTCGCCTGCCTTGTTGTCGCAGCCGGTCAGCGGCAGCGCGATCAGCGCGCCAATGGCGAGCAGGCGAACACTCGAAGTCGTGATTTGCATCATTCGCGGGCCTTTCCTCGAATTGGTCCGTCCAGTATCAGATTCGTCCGAGCCCCGCGCAATCGCCCACCGGAATGGCAACCGAAGCGCGGACCGCCGAAGAGCTTAGTGTAGCACGGTCCCCTCCGACGGGAACGTGTCGAGCCGGCCGTCAACCCCTCAGCGGGAGGGTTTTTCGGGATCGTTTGCGGGCCCGGGCGTTCCCCCGGGAATTGCGTCTTTTCCACTCTCGGGGGCCACCGCCTCTCCACGATCCAGATCGAACGTGACAAACGGGGGCTGGTACTCAATGGGGTAGTCCGGCCGAGGAGTGTACATCGATCGCATCCAGTCCACAGCGCGGGTGAACTGGGGATCCGACTGGTCCCGGAAGGTCGGCCTCCAGCCGTCCACCTGCGGATGCGGGAAGATCGAGCGATCCTGCGGCAGGCCGAGTTGCAGCAGCGGCGACCGCTCCGGGCGGTCGTAATTGAGAAACGGCTCGCCGTGCAGGCTCGTGCGCTCGAGGATCAGCAGGTTGGTGTAGACCGTATTGGCGGTGTGCGACTGCTTATTGAAGAGGAAAAAGCGTCCGGCCTCGAGCCCTCCGTGGCACTGGTTGGTCGCGCATGAATTCATGAGCCAGGTGTTGTGCACCCGCAGCCGGAACTTGTTCAGCGAAAGGGGTTCGCCCCGGACGTGCACTTCGCCGTACAGATCACGGGCCTGGAGGCGAAACATGTCGGAGAGAATGTCGATCGGGTCCCGCCGGTAGTATGCCTTCTTTCCTTCCGGTGAAGTGGGGAAGGACTCGTCCATCGCGTGTTCGTTGAGCAGCCGCTCAATCGTCGAGCGCCGGATGAGCAGCGGCGGTGGATTCTTGACATCGATTTCGTAGACGCGAATCAGGTTCACCTGGTCATCCGAGAGCAGCATCGTCGGCGAAAGTTGGCCCGCACCCTCCCCCGGCGCTGCCTTCGGTCCGTCTCCGCCCTGCTTCTCGAGCCTGGCTTCTGCCTGAGCGTCTTCGAGTTCGATGGCGGCATTTACGATGCGAAGCAACTCGCGTGCTTCATCCAAACGCGGGTTGTCGTCGAGCAACTCTTCGAGTTCCGTGGCGGCGAGTTCGAGTCGGTGACGACGGTAAATCCACTGGCAAAGTTGCAGACGCTGAAGGTAATTCTCTCGAGTGATTGAAGACTTGAGTTCGCGGTAATACTCGTCAAAGGTCTTGAGCGGCACGATGTCGAGGATGTCGGCGAGCTTGAATCGCGTGTCGATCCCCGCAATCTCGAGGACGATCTCAAAGCGATCCTTGCTCTTGATCTTGCCACGAAACCTCCGGCCGTCATTCATCACCAGCAGGCTCTGCCCGGGTTCGTCGGCGACGGGGGGATCGACGGGCTGGACCGTTTCGTCGACGGGCTGGTCCTGCGCGAGGCCCGGAGGATTGATCGCAAACACCCCCAAGGCGATCAAAAGCAGGCTCAATCGCCGCAGAACGGACAAGGGCCGCGATCGCGGATTTGAGTTCATTCCTTCGACTCCCTGAGAGCGGCCGGGGCAAGGCTGGCGGCCGATTCGTCTGGCAAAAAACGCTCGGGGCGGCTTTGGAGCAACGCTATTCCCGCAACGTCAAGCGTAAGGGGCGGCTCCCGACCGAGCAAGTCGCTTTTCGGCATCCGGCCGTGACATGATCACCCGGATGCGCCCCGCGGACCGTCCATTCCCGATTCCGTCGATTCGCTCGAGCGCAACCCTCAGAAAACGGTGCCGACCGCCCCCGCGTGGCTCGCCCGCGCTCTCTATTCCACCTTTTCGAGCGAGAACTCAAGCACGGCATAGCCGTCGATCTCGAAATGTTCGACGAGGAGGTCCACGCTGGCGCTTTCTTTGAGTTCGAATTCTCCGGTGTCCACAGTGGGGCCGTGCCAGGTCCAGTTATCGATGACGTGCTCGTCCTTGAGGCCGGGCGCGTTGATGGTGATGCGCACGCCGTCGTCGCTGCGCGTCGTGAGGCGCCACTTGCCCGCTGAAAGGGGCACCCTTGCACGGGCGATGGTGCCAAACAACTCCGAGCCGAGCGGCTGCAGTGCCGCCTGTTTGCGGAATTCGGGAAGGTCCTTCGGTCCGCCCATGGCAAAGGGCAGGTTCAGGCCGTCACTCTTGAGATGGACCGCAGCGGGGCCGTCGGCGAGCCGGCGCCAGCCCTCGAGATTCGTCCGCGGGTCGGTGCTGTCGCGGTCCCACTTGAAGAAAGTGATGTCCCAGGAAGTTCTGATGATCGTGCCGGAGATGGTTGTCTCGAAGTCGCGACCGATGGTCAGAGGCATCGAGTAGGAGGCGATCCCCGCGTCGCGAGGGGTGATGCGAACCGTGAATTGCCCGTTTCCATTGTCATCAATGTTCACGTCAATGTCATGCGGCGCGGCTCCGATGCGCATTGGCTCGGCGGCGCCGAAGACGTCATAGACGTCGCCGCGCGAATCCGAAGCGCTCAGGCGCACCATCGGAGATGCATGGTCCCACGGGCCCCACTCGTGCATGATGATCTTGTCGCGCCCGCGCAGCTCGGGCCGCGCGCCAACCGGCCGAGTCTTGCCAAAGACAGGGTAATCGGGCTTCTCGTAGTTTGACAGAAAGACGGGATTGTCCGGCGTACTCGATTCATCGGCCTCCAGTTCCTTGCCGACGTCGGTGAACGTGTTGCCCCCGATATGGGTGGATTCGCATTCGCGCAACTGGATCGCGAGGGTGTCGCCGGTGAAGGTGTTTTGCTGGATCGTGTTATTGCTTGACCCGACATGATTCGCCTTGGCCCATGGCGAATTCATCAAGCCCTCGTCAGGGTCGGACCAGAGATGGACGCCGCACTTATTGTGTTCGAAGCTGTTGCGGATGATCTGGTTTGCAAAGCCGTGCTCGATGTTCACCCCGCCGCGCTCCAGGCCGTAGGCCATCTCTCCGTTGTTGGTGAAGGTATTGCCGGCGATGATGGTGCTTTGCGAGTAGCCGCCCCAGATGCCGCAGATGGCGTTGTCCACCATGCGATTGCCGATGAACTTGTTGTTGAATGAGAAAGTCATCTCGATGCCGTGCGCGGGGGCATAGGAGAAATCGTTGTTGATCAGCAGATTGTTGTTGTTGCCACGCGCCTTGCAGAACGCCTGGAGTTCCGCGGCGCTCATCCCTTCGCGCGGCGGTGCCTCACCGAGCGCCTCGCGGCCCGCGAAGCCAAAGAAGCAGTCCCCGCCGTGCGTGGCGGAGTTCTCGGCGATAATGTTGTCGCTGCACTGCTCAAACATCAGGATGCCGGCCGAGTCCTGCCCGCGGTTATACACCATGTGGCTGTAGCCGCGCACGCAGAAGTCAAACGCGTTGCGGGTGATGACGTTGCGGTTGCTGCGCCACATCGCCAAGCCCCAGCCTGAAAGGAACGAGAAGTCGTTGTCGAAGAGGCGCGAGTTATTGACGCGATCGATGATGATGCCGTTCTGTCGCTGCCGCGAGTAGCAGCCGCTGATGGTGATGTGGTCCGAGTTCTCGACGCAGATGCCCGCCCCGAAGTTGTTCACCCACTCGTGATTGTCATTGTTGTGCGGGAAGAGCCAGTCGCTGCCGTCTTCAGCGGCAGGCGTAGAGCGCAGGTGCGTCGCAAAGCCCCCCGCGACATCGCAATCCTGCAATGTCAGGCCGTCGGCGTGTCTGGCGTAGATGCCGACCTTGTAGCGGTGGCAGTGCGCACCGCGGATCGTCACGTCTTTGTGCCCGTCGATCATGATGCCGATGCCCGTGAGCGTGTCCCACGGCGCTCCTTCCTCGGCGCCCATCATCTCGCGATCGCGCTTCTCGCTGGGGAACTCAACGGTGATGCCATCTGCCTTGATGTGGATCACGCCGTTGCCATCAGCGTCGGGAATCGGATTCGCGCCGATGCGGATGAAGCAGTTCTCGGTGATCTCCACATTGTCGCGATCAACCACGACGGTCGGCGGACCGCCGGCGAGGAGCGTGGAGCATGTCACGAGAATGGGCAACCCGGCTGTGCCGCCGCTACAGATTCGTGCGTTCATGCAGGATCGTAGTCGATCACGAGAGGACGATCAGGGATTGATGTGCGTCGCGATCGCGTTTGACTTCACGTACACGCCGTCACTCTCTCGCTCCACGGCCTGCAGCCAGACATCGATGGGGGGGGTGCTCGGAGGAATCGTCAGCGTCAGCACGGCGGCGCCCTGGGCGTTCGCGGTCTTCTGGCCGATGACGACGATCGGCTGGCTGAGATTGAGACTCAGGCCAATCGAGGGCACAAACGTCGGGCCGCTTCCCCGGATGCTATAGGCGAAGTACACCCGCGCCCGCGGCTGGGCGCGCGTTACGCTCAACGTCGCCGCCTGTCCGATGTGCAATTCGCTGGCGCTGAGTTTGAACTTGTCGATCGTCGCGTAGACGGCGTAGACCAGTGGCGAGGCATTGGTTCGGGCTGAATTCCCAGGGTTGACCGCCTCGACTCCACCATAGAAGTGGCCCAAAAGCACTTCGCCCGCCACCATGGCGTCCCAGTCGAGTTGGCCGAGCGCGTTGCGAGGCAGGTCGGGATTGAGGACGAGTTCGGCATTCGTGACCGGCTTGAGCGTCGCGCCCACGACCGTCTCGCTGATCACGTTCGTGTCGCGCATCGTCAGCATCGTGACATCCGTCACCCACGGGATGGTGATGTTGGGCACGAAGCCCTGTCCATCCCAGTTGGCGCCGCTCAGGCCGCCAAGCGTGATGATGTAGTTTTCTCCCTTACGAGCCGAGTGAAAACTCACCCGCGGCGCCTCGTACTGATTCATCATTTGCGTAAAGTTGATATCGAGCGAGACTTGTCGCGACTGCGTGTCGTAAACGAGCGGGTGCTCCCACACTTCCGGCAGCACCTCGTTGCCGGGCTTGAACACGCCGATGTGCACGAGGAACCCGGGGCGTTGAGATCCCCCCGCCGGTCCAAGTGTGACGAGTGTGACATTGCCGTCGCGGCGGCGGTACTGTGGATCGGTATAGGTGCGTATGGGATTCACGAGACTCGCCGTCGGATCGAAGACGTGAATCTGCTCAGGATAAACGTTGCTGAAGTTCGGCTCATCGCCGTAGTTGCCGGTGAAGTTTGAACCGCCGACCAGCGCAAAGTACGCGCCGATCTTCACCAGCGCGCCGCCGGCGACCTGGGCCGCCGTCGAGTGGCGGATGGTGAAGGCGCTTTCAGGCAAGTCAAGACTGCTGAGAATCGCGTCGCGCACCGCGCTGAGATCGACCTCGATGATCGTGTCCCAGGTTTCCCACGACTCGGTCGCAGGCTCTGGCCCGTAGCCGCCGTAGATGTACAGCCGATTGCCGTACTGCACTCCCTGTGCGTTGGTTGACACAAGGAACTTGTTAAGAGGCGCCGGCAGCGTGGTGACGGAGGCGGATTGCGTCGTCTGCGTATCCGGGTCGTACAGGTAGACCTCGCGGTTGAACGAATCCGAAGGAAACGTCGTTCGGCCGTCGCGGGCGCGACTGTGAAATCCCATCCCGCTCAGCCCGCCAAAAAAGAGCAGATCGTCATGCGACTCAGCCATGACATAGGAGTGGAGCGGCACGAAGGCGGCTCCCGTCTGCTCAGTTCGCACGTTGCTGATCTGGGCATGGCCGGCGGAGACCGCTAGCACGAAGGCACTCAGGACCCCGCACGCCTCGGCGCCGCGGCGCCGACCAATCGCTTTCCGCTTCATACTCGCCCCCGAGTGAAGTGACCTTGTTCGCTGCAAATACCACCCGCGAGTCAACTTTATTCCGATTCGGCACTTCACGGCGTCCAGTACAGCGTCAAACGACGAATTACCCAACGAAATAGTGCGTTCCTCGCAATGCCGGATGCATGATGTGGGGCTCGACCAGATCATCGGGGCGGTCGATGGGGTCCGAACTGTACAGACAACCGCATGGCACATACTCCTGAGGCGACTCACGCCAGGCGGGGACCATGTCGTGCAGCCAGCATCGCAATTCGTGGAAGGCTTCGTCAAGCGCGGCCCGAAGGCCCTCAAAGTAGAGGTGGCGATCACGCAGGCAGGCCGCTACGGCTCGACCGTCGTGGAGAATCAGGTCGATCGAGACGCTGTAGCCCGCTTTGGCGTTTGCTCCGCTGCCGCGCCGCCGGATGATGACGTGGCACACGTCGATCACATCCGCGTATTCCTGGAGGGCGTGGGAGTGAGCCAGAACGAGGTCTCTGGTCGAGCGAGAGACTTCAATATCGCGGCACGTGATTTCAATGCAGACGGGCATCGCAGCCTCCGTTCTCAAGTTCCCGGTCTCGGGGGAGATCGGTATCGACCGTCTTCCTGCAATGGCTCCGCGCAGTCTGCCGACTGCGCGAAGCGCGGTGGCCGCTGGCGGAGCCGGCTGCACCAAGTCGGCTCAATGACCCGTCCTCGCCATGGATGGGACGTTGGTCCCATTGCCCGCATGCCGCATCGGCGCCGTCCGGGGACGGGCGGATGGCTGTCTGGCGCTTGCGATGGTCACGATGCCGTTGTCAGGCGCCGCCGTCAAGCTGACCGGGTCGATCCACCCCGGCAGATCCACGAAGGACGTGAATGAGCCGAACCGCCGCTCCGCGTGCCCGAGATCCCCTCCGCATCGAATCACAGAGTCCTGCCCGGATTCCGCGGTGACAAGTCGGCCATCCGACAAGTTCACCCACACCAGGAAGTCCGTCTCGGGTTGTTTGATGTCCAAGGCTGGAATCCTCGCCTGCTCGCGCTCGATCTCCCCTTCGCGCGTGGCAATTCGGTTGCCGAGGAATGTATCAAGGTCCCGATTCATCTCTTCATGCAGCAGGCGTCTCCCGGCCAGCGGAGCGGTTGGTTGGTATGCGAGTCGGCCTGGGCCGTTCGTCGCTCGTGGATTGACGCGCATAGCGGAACTCCTCGTCATCAGGAGCATGCCGAATTGAACGAAGTGGCGATAGCCCGCGCCCCCATTCGTGGCGGCGTCCTGCCGGTGGGCGACTCCAGCGGATACACCGGCGCACGCCGCACGAGATCTTGCAAGGCTTGTTCGGCCTCGATCCAGTTGAGCACGGCGTTGCCGCCACGCGCTTCCCAGAGTCGCTTAGCCATGCGTGCGATCATTTCGTCGGTGACTTGTGGCTCAACTGCGGGAGCAAGCGATGTCGTAAGGGGAAGGGGTTCAGCGCTCAAGCCGCGGCGCCGAGGATCAGATGGTGAGGCACGATCGGCTGTGTCGTCATCAAGATCGCCTCGGCGCGCGGCATGGCGCTGAATAGCTGCTCTTCCCTGAGCGCCAGTCCGCATCACCTACCTCCAGTGCTGGAGGCCGAACGGACATCGCGTCTCTGGTGCGCAACACCCTTCAGCCTGGGTCGGAACTCAATCAAGTATCGGACAGCGACTCGCGCGCGGCAACGGGAAAACGGCCTTGTTCATCGCGCTGCACGCCTCGCGCCCGGCGCAAACAAGTAATGGCGCAACATCAATTCAATTCAGCCGAAATGACGACCCCATAGCGGACGCAGCCGCTCAATCTCTGCGGGATCAAGACGCGACTTGTCTGACCAGATCGCGAGCGCCAGCGCATCGTGCGCCGCACTTGGCGTCGTGCGCAGGATCGACGTATCGCGCAGCGCCGCGCGGATGAGTTGCACGGACGCCTCGCTGGCGCGCTGAAGGTTGCCGATGATCTCCCCCAGCAGCGATTCACGATTGACGCCTTCGGGCACCGGTCGCCAGCAGTCGTAGTCAGTTGGCAGGCCGATGAGCGCGTAGGCCATCTCTGCTTCGCGCGCCAACTTCGCCTCGGGCATCGCCGTCATGCCGATGAGATCGCCGCCCCACGTGCGGTGCATCTCGCTCTCGGCTCGAGTCGAGAACGCCGGACCCTCCATGCACACGTACGTCCCGCCGTCGTGATAGTGCAACTTCTCACGCTCGGCCGCATCAGCCAGCCAGTGTCGCATGACGGGGCAGACCGGCTCGGCAAACTCGACGTGCACCGCGGCGTGCTCATAGAACGTCCGTTCGCGGCCGACCGTCTTGTCGATGAACTGATCCACGAGCACAATCTCGCCCGGATGAATGTTCTCCCGCAGCGACCCCGTCGCGCCGCTGGCAATGAGGTGCGTCACGCCGAGCGACTTGAGCGCGAAGATGTTGGCCCGGTAGGGGACAGCCGATGGGTTGAGCACGTGGCCGTCGCCGTGGCGGGCCAGGAAAGCGACCCGTGTGCCGAGGAGTTCACCCGTGAGAATCACCCCGCTCGGCTGGCCGAAGGGAGTGTCAACCGTCACGGGATCGAGCGAGGCGCCGAATGCACCAGCGAGCCGCTCGCCCAGCCCGCTGCCGCCGATGATGCCGAGAAGGATGTCGCTGGTCTTGCTGCTCATGGCGGCATGATACGACAGTTGCCCGTTTGGGCCGACTGGCGCGAGCACCGGCAATCGCATACACTGTGCGACTATGGCGGAGAAGAAGGTCACCGATCATTTTGTTGAAGTGCGACCCGGCGGCTACGCGATGCCATCCGGCGCCACCCAGGTGCAGCGTCGCGCGGCCGGACAGATCAAGGCCGCGTCCGAGGCGGGCGACATTCGCCTCTTTGGCGACACGGCGCCGGCGCACGCGCCTGTCTCCATCAAGTCCATCAAGCCGGCGCACCATCTCGATGGTCCGGACACCCGCGTCTACCTCGGCGATTGTCGCGATGTGCTGGCCAATCTACCCGACAAGGGGCAGGTCGATCTCATCTTCGCCGACCCGCCGTTCAACTGGGACGTGCCTTACGACGAGTGGCGCGATGGCATGCCCCGCGCCCAGTACGAGCGATTCACCTTTGACTGGCTCGACGGCTGCATCAACGCGCTGTCGCCGCGCGGCAGCCTGTGGGTCAACATTCCCGACGATACCGCTGCCGAAATCGTCATGCATCTGAAGCGGCGCGGCCTGACCATGATCAACTGGTGTGTGTGGCACTTCCGGTTTGGTCAGCATCGCCACAGTTCATTCATCATGAGCAAAGTGCATGCGCTCTACTTCGCCAGGGATCCGCAGAATCGCATCTGGAACCCTGACGCCGTGCTCGAGCAGTCCGATCGCGCTGCGATCTACAACGACCCGCGCACGCAGGCGAAGGATGAAAACAAGGGCATGCGCGTGCCGATGGATGTCTGGTACGGCAAGTACTGGGGTCGCATTCAAGGCAACAACAAGGAACGCCGCGCCCTGCACCACAACCAGATTCCCGAGGTCTACCTCGAACGCGTCATTCGCGCCTGCTCGAACGAACGCGATCTCGTGCTCGACCCGTTTCTTGGAAGCGGAACCACCTGCACCGTTGCGCGGGCGCTCAATCGCCGCAGTATCGGCATCGAGTTCGGAAAGGGCAACGCGGCATCAGCCTTCGAACGCATCAAGTCCGGCCCCGTGCACCTGGTTGGCGACGAGAAGACTTCCAGCGCGATCTTCGAAGACCGCAAACCCAAAGCGAAACGCAAGCGATCGCCGAAGACGCAAGATGCGATCTAGACCGCGAGTTCCGCGTTCGATGATGTGTGCGGAGGATACTTCGTGAGACGCATCAAATGGAAACTGCCGATTTGTGGGTACGCCGCGGAAGGAACAGGTCCGAGGCCCTGGGTTGTCGTCGCGAGTGTCTGCGGCCTGCTCTTTCTCAGTAGCTTGCCAGTGATTGGGTACATCTGGCAGTTTACCCATCCGATCGAAGCAGCGCGCTCGCGCAATCCCACGGGTGCGGCCTTGCGTTTCGAGACTGCCCTGCGCCAGCCAGACGACATCCCAATCGTTCAATCGAATAGCGCTTCTGAACAGTGGCTGCTGGTGTCACCAACCAACTCGGATGAGGAATGGCTCCACGAAGTGACGGGGCTCTCGCCAAGGCTCTGCCGGGCCTTGGCTGCCGCGCCAAGAAGAGCCAAGGCAAAGCACCTCCTTGCACGGATCGTTGACCGCGAGCTTGTGTCAGCCGAATACGTCGGAGTCTGGTTTCCGATTTCAACTTTTGGCAACACCGTTCGCTCGCCGACCGGAACCATCGTCGTCTTCGAGGGTGGCGGAATTGTGAGGAATACCGGCACTCCGCGCGACTTGGCGCCCGACAACTGACATGATCTCAGACTGCAGCGAGCCACTTACCGCATCAACGGCCGCACCACCACGTTGCTCTTCATGTCCGTGCGGACGGCTTGGAACCAGACGAGTGGCACGCTTCGCACCGGGATCGGCAATGTGAACGCGGCGCTGCCCTCAGCGTTCGCCCGGCGAATCGGGCCGGCCTGCGCCGGCATGGCGAGATCGATCGTAACGTGCCAGCCGTTGGGCCGAACGCGACCCGGTCCCCGCAGCGAGTACACCAGCCCGAACTGCGTGAATGGAATGGCGCCCGTCACCCGAAACCCCGCCTGCTGGCCCATGATCACATCACTGACTGCAAGCACCATCCGCTGGCGCGGGTTCCACACCGCCACCGAGTTGGGGCTGCTGGATCCCGTGCTGAAGAGGTCCGGGCCGTTCATCATGAGCGAGCCGTCGGACTGAATGGTGAACGAATACACGCCGCTCTTGCCGTCAATGGCCGTCGAGTTGTCGGTGACGAAAAGCAGGTTGTCGAGCACGGCGACCTTGCCCAGCGTGCCCTGCAAACCGATGTCAAACTGATAGCCGGTGCTGGTCAAGCTGCCGTCGTTGTTGATGCGCATCGTGCGCAGCGTGGCGTCAGTGCCGTGGCCGACGAACGCGTACTTGTCGTCACCGGATGTGACGACGAGTTTTGGAGACGAGCCGTCGGAGGTGTACGGCGCCCCGGGCAGGCCGGAGAGCGAACCGCTCAGCGCGTCGATCGCGTAGCCGAGCACAATGTGACCGCCGCCGCTGATGCCGCCGCCGGCATAGATCTTCGATCCATCTCTGGAGATTCCCATGCCCAGCGGATAGAAACCGGTGAACAGCGTATCGATCAGCGCACTCGTGTCGTCGGGATAGATCTCGATGGTGTAGATCGCGTTGTTCGACGAGTCGTTGGCGAAGAGGAACCGGCCGTGCGGATGCATCGCTAGATTCGAACAGAACCGACCAGCGTCATGCCGCGCGATCTCGGTCAGTGATGGGGCGACCGGATCGAAGGTGTAGATACCCACGCTGTTGGATCCGCCAAAGTCGGTCTGCGCCACGGCCAGCAGGTGATCATTGATCCACACCAGATCGAGCGGACTGTCCGGTACGAGTTTGGTCAGCACGAACGTCATCGTCGCGTCCGCGTTGACGGCGAAGATGTCGAGCTTCTCAGTGAGGTTGTTGGCAGTGCCGTGAGTCAGCGCCACGTAGCGACCGTCGGGCGAAAGGCTGATCGCCTGCGGCCCGGTGTCGGAAGTGTCATACACGCCGACGAGGTTGAGCGTGCCGTCGGGATTGATCGTCAGCGACGACAGTTTGCCCTGTGCCGCGTTGGGATAGGTGACGACGTAGACTGCCGGCTCGGTGGATTGCGCCAGCACGCGACCCGCGCACAGGCAAGCCAGGCTGCAGATGGTCAGAAAACAGGACGATGCTTGGCGCATGATGTTCTCCCCTCAAGAGTTGGTCATGCCAATGAGAACATCATAACCGATATGGCGCGAGGACACAAGGAGAATTCGCTCGAGTGGCAACGCATTTGTGTTTGCTCGTCGGGTGCGATCCCAGCCGCAGAGCGCGCAAGGGCGGGCTCGACAGCGCCGCGCTCCGAACGGCTTGGCAGTCGTAGTATTCGGACCTCCGATGACCCGCCCGTTGATGCTCAGCCCGCAACTGTCCCTGATCGCGATCGTCTGCGGTCTTGCGATTGGCGGCTGCGCGCCAAGACTGCGGGACGCGGCGCCGCCCGTGCGAGTCCGCCACGAGTACAGCCAGGTGCAAATGGGCGTCCGCGCCCGGATCGTGCTCTACACGGCGACCGAGTCCGACGCAGTCACCGCCGCCCAGGCGGCATTCGCCCGCATCGCCGAGCTCGACGCCGTCATGAGCGATTATCGCGTTGACAGTGAACTGATGCTCCTGTGCGACAAGGCGGGGCAAGGACCGGCGCCGGTCAGCCGCGACCTCTTCGAGGTTCTTGAGTTCGCGAGCCAACTGCACGACCGCTCGGGCGGCATGTTTGACGTCACCGCCGGCCCTGTGGTGAAACTCTGGCGAGAAATGCGACGCTCCGGCACACTGGCAACTCCCGAGGCGATCGCCGCAGCGAAGGATCTCGTCGGCTCGCAGTGGATGATTCTCGACCGTCGCAAACACACCGTTGAATTGATGAAACCTGGCATGTGCCTCGACCTCGGCGGCATCGCCAAGGGCTATGCCTGCGACGCGGCCGCAGCCGTTCTGCGCAAGCGCGGCGTGAATCAGTTCCTCGTCGCCATGGCCGGCGACATCGTCGTCGGGGAGCCTCCGCCCGATCGCGATGCCTGGGAAGTAGCCGTGGAAGGGGGAGTGGGGGCGGCGAGCCCCGCCGGCCCGCCCGTCCTGCATCTGACTGATTCCGCAGTGTCAACCTCCGGCGACGCTCAGCAGTTTGTGCAGATCGGCGAAAGGCGATACTCGCACATCGTCGATTCACGGACGGGATTGGGCTCGTCACGCCGCATCGCCGCGACGGTCGTCGCGCCGCGCGGCATGATGTCCGACTCCATTGCCACCGCGCTGTGCCTGCTGCCGATAGACGACGGATTGGAGCTGGCTCGGCAGTGCCGCGGCGTCGAAGTCCTGATCGAGGAGGGATCCGACGGGCCAACGCTCGTGCAGTCGTCGCCGGGCATGGCCGACCTTCTCGCCCCGCGCAAGAAAAGCGTCCCGTAGGGGATTTGAACCCCTGTTACCAGGATGAGAACCTGGCGTCCTAGGCCGACTAGACGAACGGGACGTGCGGCAAAACAAGTTGGACGGGAGTGTATTCCGCCGCCCCGGCGAAACCAAATCCGGCATCATTCCCGACGGATCAGGGCATCGCCACGCGTCCATGCCGGTATCATCCCTCAACCGCTGCGCATCTGGTGGGCGCGGAACCATCCTTCACTTTCCGATCCGCGGATCGTGCACCGACCCGCCGCCTCGGCTCTGTCCATTCAAGGAGTACTCAACAGTGTCCGACCAATCGATTTCCAGGAAAACCGCTCCACTCGCGCTCACCGCCTGTGCCGCCATGCTGGCGCTGGCGACCGCCGCCCAGGCCGAACCCGACTTCCCTCCCTTCGACAAGGTGAGCGACGGCTATCGCAAAGTGATTTCGACGGCCGACGGCGCACCGTCCATGTACACCCTCTATCGCAACGACGAAGACAACCAGTTGCTCGCCGAACTGCCCCGCAGCTTCGAAGGCAAGCGGTTCTTCGCGGCCGTCTCCATCGCCGGCGGCAGCTACTTCACCGGCTGGCAGTGGAACGAAATGTACTGCTACTGGCGCCGCATCAACGACCAGCTCGTGCTCATGCAACCTGAACTTCAATACCAGGCGCGCGGCGACAGCGAGATCAAGTCTTCCGTCGAGCGCACCTACTCCGATCGCGTCATCATCGCCGTGCCGATCGTGACGATGGGGCCAGGCGGCGGGCCGGTGATCGATCTCGACGCGCTGCTTGTGGGGCAGTCAAGTCAGTTTGCCCTTCCGCTCAATCCGCGTCTCACGACGATCAAGAATTGCAAGGCATTCCCCGGCAACATCGAAGTATCCTTCGAAGGCCCTGGTCCTGATGGTCGCCTGACGGATATCTACTACTCGCTGAGCAGCATTCCCAACACCGACTACACGCCGCGTGAAGCCGACGAACGCATCGGCTACTTCCTCACCGTCTTCAAGGACTTTGCCAAGGACAGCGACGACGGCAAGCAGTTCGTGCGCTACATCAATCGCTGGAACGTCAAGAAGCGCGATCCAAGCCTGGCCCTCAGCCCGCCCGAAAAACCCATCATCTTCTACCTCGAGCACACCGTGCCCGTGAAGTACCGCCGCTATGTGCGCGACGGCATTCTCGAATGGAACAAAGCCTTCCGCGAGATCGGCATCGACGGCGCCATCGAAGTGCGCCAGCAGGACGCCAAGACCGGCGCCTACATGGACCTCGATCCCGAAGACGTTCGCTACAACTTCATCCGCTGGATCACCTCCGAAGACGCCTTCGCCATGGGCCCCAGCCGCGCCAATCCCGAGACCGGCGAAATCCTCGACGCCGACATCATCTTCGACGATTCGATGATTCGCTACTACGCGCTCAACTACCAGCAGATGATCGCGCAGATCCCCAAGGAAGACGCCAGCCCGGAAACGCTCAAGTGGGTCCAGGATCACCCGCACTGGGATCCCGCCGCCTACCTGCGCACCGGCGTGGCCGAAGCGCAGTCACCCTCCGGCCTGCCGCAGGGCGACCACCAGGGCGTCATGTTCGCCAAGGATGATTCCAATCCCGGCGCAATGCTCGCCCGCATCGTCCAGAAGAACCGCCGCTGCGATATGGCCATCGGCAAGGCGCACCAGATGAACCTTGCCCGCCTCGCCATCTCCGCTCGCATGAACCCGACGGCCTACAGCAACGAAGATCTCATCGACGGTCTGCCCGAGAAATTCGTCGCCCAGGTCATCAAGGAAATCGTCACCCACGAGGTCGGCCACACCCTCGGCCTGCGCCACAACTTCAAGGCCTCCACCTGGAAGTCCCTCGAAGACATCAACAAGGACGCCGGCGAGCCGCAGGTCGGCTCGGTCATGGATTACAACCCCCTCAACCTCGCCCCCGAAGGCGCCGAGCAGGGCGACTGGGTCACACCCGTCATCGGTCCCTACGACTACTGGGCGATCGAATACGGCTACACCGCAGACGACAAGAAACTCCCCGAGATCGCAGGCCGCGTCGCCGAAGCGGGCCTCCAGTTTGCCACGGACGAAGACGCCGCCGGACCCGACCCGCTCGTCCGACGATTCGACCTCGGCTCCGATCCGATCGCCTACGGCCAGCGTCAGATTGCCCTCGTCCACAAACTGCGCGGCGAACTGCTCGATCGCGCCGTCAAGAAGGGCGAGCCGTGGTATCCCGCCCGTCAGTTCTTCAACATGCTCCTCTACCAGCAGGCCGGCGCGGTCAGCATGGTCAGCCGCTTCATCGGCGGCACCTATGTCAATCGCGATCGCAAGGGCGATCCCAACGAGCGCCCGCCGATGGTCCCCGTCGAAGCCGCCCGGGAACGCGCCGCCTTCAAGTTCGTCGTCGACAATGCGTTCCGCGATGAAGCGTTCGGCCTGAACCCCGATCTGCTCGCCTACCTCGCGACCGACAAGCAGAACCACTGGGACAACTACTCGGGCAGCCCCGAATTCCCCGTCCACGACACCGTCATGGGCGTGCAGCGCGGCGTGCTGCTCACGCTGATGAATCCCACGATTCTCAAGCGCGTCTACGACAACGAGTTCCTCGTTCCTGAAAACGAAGATGCATTCACGCTGCCCGAACTGCTCAACGGCCTCACCGAAGAGATCTGGAGCGAGGTGCTCAAGTCCAACGCGGCCAACGGCAAGTACACGAACCGCAAGCCGATGATCTCTTCGCTCCGCCGCAACCTCCAGCGCGAGTACATCTCCAACCTCATCGACCTCAACGAGATCGACGGCAGTTGGGGTACGCCCCGCGCCGTCCAGGCTCTGGCGATGGAGTGGATGGTCAACCTCCGCGACCGCATCGACAAGGTGCTCAAGAGCAACAACGCCCGCGACCTCGACGACTACAGCCGCTCACACCTCCAGGAGTGCCAGCAGCGCCTGAGCACCTCGATCGACGCGATCAAGACCTACACGGGCAACTGACCCGGACGGGACTTGAACAGATAGGCATCACGACACGGGCGAGGGGCCACCTTCGCCCGTGTTCGTTTTTGCGTCTTCGAATTCGAACTACTCCGCAACTGCGACGTTGCTTATGTTGCAGGTGGTACGGTCGAGGAGTTGGAGATGTCCACCGCACACCGCGACCGACGCATTCGTTTGAAGGGTGCCGGAACCTTCGGCGTCGGATGGGCCGATGTAAGCGATCTGCAATTGGTGGGTGCTCAGACCCAGCATCGTACCGCGGCAAGCCTGCGAGTCCGGAATCCTGAATCTGCCGGCACTTCGCGCGA
The DNA here is from genome assembly GCA_040255465.1 of Planctomycetaceae bacterium. Lineage (GTDB taxonomy): Bacteria > Planctomycetota > Phycisphaerae > Phycisphaerales > UBA5793 > UBA5793. The sequence continues at coordinate 435,718 of JBDZVA010000003.1, read as the reverse complement.
AGAGGAGCACGACACGTCCGTCTGGCGTTGCGTGGATCCAGTTGATGTGGATCGGACCGGCACCAGGGCACGATGTTGTGACGGCGAGGTGAATAGCGTCGGATGGGTCGATGAGATAGACCAAACCTGTTTCGTTTCGGCCGGCTTCCGACGCCCCCACCCCAACCACGCCGTTCTCGATGGCTATGGAGTTGCCGAATCGGTCATAGGTTGTGCCGTGGCGCGGCAGGAGTTTGGCGATCTGCTCGCCGGTGGACGCATCAAACAGGTACGCCGAACCTGATCCGTTGCCGTTGTCGTGGTCGCTGCTGGCGCCGACGGCGACGATGCCGTTGCCGATGGCAATGGAGCCGCCAAACTTATCGTCCCGAGCACCGTCACTGGGGAGGAGTTTGAAAAGCTGGGCACCCGTCGACGCATCGAAGAGATAGGCAGAGCCAGACCAGTGGCCGTTGTCGTCGTCACCAAATGCTCCGACCGCGACGACACCGCTATCTATGGCGATGGAACAGCCGAACACACTCCCCGCATTCCCGTCGCTTGGCAGGAGTTTGAACAGTTGCTCGCCGGTAGACGCGTCGAACAGATACGCCGAACCGGAGGCGGAGCCGTTGTCCCCGTCTTGGGCAGCGCCGATCGCAATGATACCGTCGGCCATCGCGACGCTGATGCCGAACCAATCGTTCGCTGCTCCGTCCGCTGGAAGGAGTTTGGCGAGTTGAGCGCCGGTGGATGCGTCGAATAGATACACCGACCCAGACTGACTGCCATTGTCGTCGTCGCCGTTGGCCCCGACGGCTACAACGCCATCGCTGATCGCAATGGACTCACCGAACCGGTCAGACATCGCGCCGTCGTTTGGAAGTAGTTTGGCGATCTGCTCGCCAGTCGAAGCATCGAAAAGATACGCCGAACCAGAATAAGGACCATTGTCTTCGTCGTATTTCGCTCCGACCGCCACAATACCGTCGGAAATGGCGATCTCCGCTCCAAACCAGTCACCCGATGCACCATCATTCGGCAGCAGTTTGAAGAGTTGGACTCCGGTGGACGCATCGAAGAGATACGCAGAGCCGGAGGAGCTGCCATTGTCGGCGTGAAAGGCTGCCCCGACGGCGACGATGCCGTTGCTGATCGCGATGGAGGAGCCGAACTCGTCCTGCCACGCTCCGTCGTCCGCGCGCAGTATCCGGTACTCATGGACCAACTGACCCGATGTCGTCGTGGCGATCGCAAGGACTCCGGATATAAACGTCGCAAGCGTTGTCAATGTCATGGGTGAACGGCACATGAGTAGACCTCCGACCACAGGAGAGCGATCCAACGAGGAGTATCATAACAGATGCAGGGATAGACTGGGGGAAGAAAGCCGGGTTCGAGAAGAAAACTTGGAGCCAGCAGTAGCGCCGATTGGCTCGTAGGGCGGTGACAAGCGGGGTTCGGGAGTGCGGCGTACCGCTCTCGCAGCGCAATCCCAATCACCCCATCATCCATCACGCCGCCAGGCGCAACCCTTCCCCGACAATCGCACTGCGCGGCGTCGCGCACGGCCCGGCCTGCTCGACCTTCCCCCTTCGCGCGATTCCGAATACACTCCCACCACTCACCCAAGGACCAACCCATGGACCTCCTCTCCCTCTGGCTTCCGATCCTGCTCTCGGCCGTGGCGGTGTGGTTTGTTTCGACCCTCTTCGGCATGCCGTTTCTGCATCACAGGGATGACTGGGTCGGCCTGCCGGCGGACCGCGAAGATGCGTTCATGGACGCCGTGCGCACCATCGGCATCAAGCCCGGCAACTATCTGTTTCCCGACTTTCGCACCCGCGCGGCGATGGAATCGGAGAAGGTCAAGCGGGCCATCGAGCAGGGGCCCATCGGGCACCTGAGTTTGTGGCCCACGCCGCTGAGCATGGGCGGCAAGATGCTCGGCACTCTGCTCGTCTCCGCCGTGGTGAGCGTCGTCATCGCGTGTCTCGCGTCGCTCACACTGCCGCGCGGCGCGGAGTTCGGCCGCGTGTTCCAGACGGTCGGCGTCGCCGGCGTGCTGGCGTACTGCTTCGCCTTCCTGCCCAGCGGCATCTGGTTCGGCGCGTACAAACGCACGCTGATCTTTTCGATCATCGACGGCGTGATCTACGCCGCCATCACCGCCGCGATCTTCGCCTGGCGCTGGCCGGGGTGAGGCGGCGAATCGCCGAGAGCAGCGCGCGTAGGTCGGGACAAGGCTTTGCGCAGGCCCGGCGCTTCGGCTATCGAGAAGAGTTTTCCAGTTCTGTAAACGATCGACCCATCTCGGAATAGTCGTTCAGTTGCCCGGGAAACGTGAGTTCGATCAGTTGTTGCGTGGGTGTGATCTTCTCAACGATTTCACCACCCTCCTTTGGGCGCATCGCCAGCAGTTCGCGTCTGGCTTCCAGCCATGCTGAAGTCGCTTTGTCACGCGAGGCTTCGTTCGCTTCCGCGCGACGAAGGTAGAAGTCTCCCAGGTGGTATTCTCGAAGTCTGCCTGATGAGAGCGGCAGTGTGATGATTGTGGATCCTTCGTCGACCAACATCGGCCCAAACTGCTGCATGTCGGACTGCGGCAGATGGGCGATCCGATCACGAAGATCCTGCAACTGATCCGGATTCAGCACGGTGTGTTGATAGTGACTCTCCACGGCCGACCACCAGAGGACATCGCCGGTATTCCACACCGCGAAGTCAATTCGAAACTCAGGAATCATGGTGTAGCCGCCGCACCATTCCACCGCGGCGAGCAGGTTTGTCCTGGATTTGGAATCAACTGAGTCGGTGCCGTGCATGGATTGGCAACCGACACACAACAGGATGGCGAAACAGACCGATGCGATCAGCGATTGAACGAACCGTTGGCGCCTCATGTGTTCATCCTAGCAAGTCGCGTCGGCTGGCGTTGATTTCATGTAGGTCGGGACAAGGCTTTGCGCAGGCCCGGCGTTTGCGTGTCCGTTGCGCGAGATTTGTGGGCGAAGGGCCTGTCGCACAATCAGCCCGCCGGGCCGCGCCCCGTTCGACAAGGCTCACGACAAGCAAAGCGGCGGTCCCGACCTACCGCAGCCGGCTACGATGGCTCCGGTGGTCTTGCGCCATGCGACGATCGTCCGGCCCGCAGACCACTGTCCACAGTTTCGAGTGATTTGACCCCGGCAATGAAACCGGCCGCGATCAGCAGCAGGAGAGCAGACCGACATGACGAGCACGACATCCGAACCCGATCAACCGAAACGCAAGCGCGGCAGACTCTACCGACTCTGGCAGGGGTTCTGGCTGCTGTTTCTCGTCGTCTCGCTCGCGTATGCGTGGTACTGCTTCTACGTGCCGTCCAACAGCATCGTATGGGCGGACGACTTTGCGTCGGCCCAGCAGCAGGCGGCGAAGAGTGACAAGCCGATGGTTCTCTTTTTCAGCGGCGCGTGGTGCGTGCCGTGCCGGATCATGAAACGCACCGTCTGGGCGGATGAACAGGTGGCGGCCAAGGTCAACAAAGCGATGGTGCCCCTGATCCTCGACGTCGACGATCCGAACGCGGCCGAGTTGGTCAGTCGCTACGGCGTCCGCGCCACGCCGGTGACGATCATCACCGATTCGCAAGGCAACCCGCTGGAGAGTCGAGTGGGGGGCATGAGCAAGGCGGAGTTTCTCGAAATGCTGGAGGCGGTGAAGTAGTGCGGTGTGCGTAGGCCGGGGTCAAGGCTCGGCGCAGACCCGGCAGTTCAGCAATCGAGCCGCGCTCCGTTCCACACCTGTATGATGTTTGCGAGAATGCCGGGTCGCGCTCAAAGCAGCGGACCCGGCCTACGAAGATGGCGCTTGCGTGCCCGGCTCCTCCAAGCCTCGCCCCGCCGCGGCACCCCGACTGAAACGCGAAGGAGATCAGACATGGCAACCACCACACCCGAGCACGACAAGCGAATCGCTGAGATGACCTTCTCTTCGGTCTACCCGCATTACGTGGCGAAAGTCGAGAAGAAAGGCCGGACGAAGCAGGAACTGCACCAGGTCATCACGTGGCTCACGGGCTTCGACAACAAGGCGATAGACAAGCAGATCAAGGACAAGGTGACGTTTGAGGAGTTCTTCCGCCGCGCCAAGCTCAACCCGAATGCACACCTCATCACCGGCGTGATCTGCGACTACCGGGTGGAAGAGATCGAGAACCCGCTTACCCAGAAGGCGAGATACCTCGACAAACTCATCGATGAACTCGCCAAAGGCAAGAAGATGGAGAAGATCCTCCGGGCGGGGTAGCGGCCGCGACGGGCATTGCCTCGCGTTCCTATCTGGTTGAATCGGACTGCGTCTTGTCGTCGAGCGGATGGGAATCATAAGGCCAAAGGCCTTCGATGCGCAAGGGGTCGCTCACAAACCTAACAACCACGCGGACGGATTGTGTCTCGGAATCAGTGCCCGCCAGAGGCAGCACTTCATAGTAGCGATCATACGTGGGGAGTGGAAACAGTTGACTGTCGCCACGGTACTTGATCTTTCCATGTGGCAATCCGTCTGGAAACTGAGCGGACACTTTCTGTGCGTCCTCGGGATTCTCGAGAAGGCTCGCCAACGTTTCTGTGTCGCCTGCCGCAATCGATGAGATAGCTTTCTTCGCCATACCATCGCACGTCAATTGCGTGATCGGATTGACGCAGCCAGACAGAACACCTGACATGAGCAAGAGGGCAGCGAGCCACCGTGTTCGGCGACTGCCGCCGATACGGCGCAAAAACCGTCGCATGAGATCATTGGTGCACATGAAGATTTCCTTGTCGGATCGATAGTTCACGAGGTGATCGCATCTACTGCGCAATGTACTCGATCCCGGTCATGGCGTCAAGGGCTCCCAGGATGGGCGGCCTCCGCCCGGCGTTGCCCCGCCTTTCGACTCGACTCAGGGCAAGCAGAACGGGAGGAGGGAGTTGAAGCAGCCTCACGCCCTGAGCCGCGCGCCCCAAGCCCACTCCTCCCGCGCTATATTGATGGCGTCACTTCACCCGGAGGAGCACGCCATGAATCGCAACGAAAACCATCGTGAAGGGAAGCCGTACACCCGTCGCGAATTCGTCAAGACCACCGCAGGCCTGACCGCCGCCGCCGCATTCCCGCTGATCCCATCGGCCGCGTGGGCCGCAGCCACGGCTCACGTCGCCGGCTCCGACACCATTCGTGTCGGCCTCATCGGCTGCGGCGGGCGCGGCACCGGCGCGGCGCTCCAGTCGCTTGCCGCAGCGCCTGAGACGCAGATCGTGGCTCTGGCCGACGTCTTCAACGATCGACTTCAGGGCAGTCGCGGATACATCGCCAAGAACGAGCGCGGCAAGGTGGATGATGACCACTGCTACCTCGGCTTTGACGCCTACCAGCAGTTGCTCGATCACGCGGATGTCGATCTCGTCATCCTCGCCACGCCGCCGCACTTTCGGCCGATCCATCTCGAAGCGGCGATCAAAGCCGGCAAGCACGTCTTCATGGAGAAGCCCGTCGCGGTCGATGCCCCGGGCATTCGCAAAGTGATCGCCGCGGGCGAAGAGGCGAAGCGCAAGAAGCTGTCCATCGTCTCGGGCACGCAGCGCCGCCACGAAGCCTGCTACCTCGCCGCGATGCAGCGCGTGCAGGACGGCGCCATCGGCGACATCGTTTCCGCGCGTTGCTACTGGAACCAGGGCGGCCTGTGGATGAACGATCGGCAGGATTCATGGAGCGACATGGAGTGGCAACTGCGCAACTGGCTCTACTTCACCTGGCTCAGCGGCGATCACATCACCGAGCAGCACGTGCACAACCTCGACGCCGTGAACTGGGCGATGGGCGGCCCGCCGATCAAGGCCATGGGCATGGGTGGACGGCAGGTGCGCACCAGCCCGAAATACGGCCACATCTTCGACCACTTCGCGATCGAGTACGAGTATGCCAACGGCGCGTTCCTCGAGAGCATGTGCCGGCAGATCGACGGCTGCGCCAGTCGCGTTGAAGAAGTCGTCTACGGCACCAAGGGCCGCCTGCGCACCCACAGCGGCTATGCCGAGATGTTCGGCGAAAAGCCGTGGAAGTTCGAGAACGAGAATCCGGATCCCTACGTGCAGGAGCACGTCGATCTCATCGCCAGCGTGCGCGAAGGCAAGGGTCTCAACGAGGCGAAGCGCGTGGCCGAGTCGACGCTGACGGCGATCATGGGCCGCATGAGCGCCTACACAGGCCAGGAGATCAGTTGGGAGCAGGCGCTCAACTCCAAGGAAGACCTGAGCCCCGATGCATACGAGTTTGGTTCGCTGCCCGTGCCGCCCGTGGCGGTGCCGGGCCGCACGCCCTTTATCTGAAACAGACACACCATCCCGGCGCAGCCGGAGCATGCAAAGGACATGATCATGATGCGACGAGAATTCGTGAAGATGGCGGCGGCGGGCGCGGCGGCCGGAGTGGCCCTTCCCCTCGGATCAACGGCCAGTGCCGCCACGGCGATGACAAGCGAAAAGGTGTTCGCCCACAAGCGCGGCACGCCATTCAACCTCAAGTACGCGCCGCACTTTGGGATGTTCCGCAACCACGCCGGCGATGACAACGTCGACCAACTCAAGTTCGCCGCGGACGAAGGCTTCAGCGCCTGGGAAGACAACGGCATGCCCGGGCGCAGCGTCGAAGAGCAGAACCGCATCGCCAAGGCCATGGCGGATCTCGGCATGACGATGGGCATCTTTGTCGTCAACATGGGCACCGCATGGGGTTCGACACTCTCCAGCGGAAAGTCTGACGAGCGCGACAAGTTTCTCGATGAGTGTCGCGCCGCCGTCGACGTCGCCAAGCGCGTCAACGCCAAGTGGATGACGGTGGTGACAGGCACCGTGACGGATCGCATCTCGTTGAGCTACCAGACCGCCAATGTCATTGACTGCCTGCGTCGCGCGGCAGACATCTTCGAGCCGCATGGCCTCGTGATGGTCCTTGAGGCGCTCAATCCCCGCGACCACCCCCGGCTGTTCCTCACCACAATCGGCCAGGGCTACGAGATCTGCCGGGCAGTCAACAGCCCTTCATGCAAGCTTCTTGATGACCTCTACCACCAGCAGGTGACCGAAGGCAACCTCATTCCCAACATCGACGCCGCGTGGAACGAGATCGGTTACTTCCAGATCGGCGACAATCCCGGCCGCAACGAGCCGACCACCGGCGAGGTCAATTACCGCCGCGTGTTCGGACACATCCATTCCAAGGGGTACCAGGGCATCCTCGGCATGGAGCACGGCAACAGCAAGGGCGGCAAGGAAGGCGAACGAGCCGTGATCAACGCCTACCGGTGGTCCGACGACTTTGGAGCCTGACATGAACCTGCGTCTCGCCCGGGTGCTCATGTGTCTGCTGCTGGTTCTTCCGGTGGTACGGGCCCGCGGTGTCCAGCCGCCCGCCGAGCCGGACCATCGTCTCGACTGGTGGCGTGAAGCGCGCTTTGGCATGTTCATCCACTGGGGGCTCTACGCGATTCCCGCGGGCGAATGGGAAGGCAAGAAACTCCCCGGCGTCGGCGAGTGGATCATGCACAACGGCCACATCCCGCGCGATGACTACGCGACGCTGGTGCCGCAGTTCAACCCCGTGAAGTTCAACGCGGATCAGTGGGCTCGCGTTGCCAAAGACGCGGGCATGAAGTACCTCGTCATCACGACCAAGCACCACGACGGCTTCTGCATGTTCGACTCGAAGTTCACCGAGTACGACGTCATGGCCACGCCTTTCAAGCGCGACATCATGCGCGAGATCAGCGACGCCTGCCGCAAGTACGACCTGAAAATTGGCTGGTATCACAGCATCTGGGACTGGCATCATCCCGACGCATCAGGCCCGACCTTTGACGAGTACGCCAAAGTGCTCGAAAAGCAGGTCGATGAGTTGCTGGCCAACTATGGCCCGATCGACATCATGTGGTTCGACGGCGAGTGGATTCCCGAGTGGACCGAAGAACGGGGACGCGATCTCTACGAGCACATCCGCAAGGTGGCGCCGGCCGTCATCATCAACAATCGCGTCGGCAAAGGCCGCGGCGGCATGGCGGGCCTGCACGATCCATCGCAGCACGTTGGCGACTTCGGCACCCCAGAGCAGGAGATTCCCGGCCAGGGTATTCCCGGCTACGACTGGGAAACCTGCATGACCATGAACGACACGTGGGGATTCCGCAAGGATGACCACAACTGGAAGTCGGCCAGGACACTCGTGCGCAACCTCATCGATACAGCCAGCAAGGGCGGCAATTTTCTGCTCAATGTCGGGCCGACCGCCGAAGGGCTGATTCCGCCCGAAAGCGTCGATCGATTGCACGAAGTGGGACAGTGGCTGAGCGTCAACGGCGAAAGCATCTACGGCACTTCGGCCGGTCCGTTCAAACGACTCGAGTGGGGCCGCTGCACGGGCAGAGGCGACCGCCTCTATCTGCACGTATTCGACTGGCCCAGTGATCACAGGCTCGTCGTTCCCGGCCTGCTCAACGATGTGATCAGCGCCACGATCGTGGGCGACTCGTCCGGTGCGCCGCTGCACACCTCGCGTCGAAATGAATCGGTACTCATCGACTTGCCCGCCAGGCCGATCAATGACATCGCGACGGTTATCGCACTGAACATCATCGGGCAGTCCCGCGTCGTCGCGATCCCGCTGCGCCAGAGCGATGACGGCTCAATCACCCTTCGCGCGGTAGACGCCAACGTGATCGGCTTTACCGCGCGATATGAGTCGGGGGGCGGCAAGGACAACATCGGTTTCTGGACGGACCCCAACGATGTCGTCACATGGCAGTTCGAAGTGACTCGGCCGGGGCGCTTCCGGGTTGTCATGTCGGAGTCCTGCCCCGCCGACACGGCTGACACACTTGTCGCCGTCAGGATCGGAAACACCGAGTTGACAACGCGAGTTAGTCCGACGGAGGGCTGGACCGACTTCACCAATCTCGAACTCGGCGAAGTGACCATCCCAGTCGTCGGAACATGCGATGTGCGCGTCGAGGCGCGCGGCAAGCCGGCGCTCGCGGTCATGAACCTGCGCAGCATCACGCTCCAGCCGATCGACTCACGTTGATCGCTTCGGTTTCCGCCGCGCGGCTGTCCGGCTCCTGGCGGGCACAGCCTCTTCCGGTTTGTCGGATCGATCAAGAGGAACCAGCGCAACGGTGAGGGCGTAAGAGCGGGTCGATTCCTCGGTTGGTTTCGCGCCAGTGGCGCCGCGCTTCGCGCTCGCCGCTGTGGTCGCCGAGAGCAATGACCCCATCTCGTCGAGCAACTCATAGAATCGGGCGAGATCCCGATCCGAAAGGCGGCCCCGCTGGCGCCGCAGGTAGATGTTCTCGCGCCGGCCGACGCGTCGGGCGAGTCCCTCGGTCACCGCGGCCCGGTAGTTCCGTTCGGTGAGTCGAAAGACGGTACTGTTGAATCGCAGCAGTGTGCTGCGAACCTCTTCCGCGGTGTCGTCGCTGCCCGCCAGACGGAAGTGGTCGCTGACCATGTCGTACAGGGCCTCATCGCGCTTTCCGGCTTTGCGACTCCCTGATTGTTGCAGCAGCCCGACTCCAACCATGATCTCCATGTGGTAGTAGAGCGACTGGGGAGACCGTCCCAGTTCGCGGGCGAGTTCGGCCACCGAGCAGGGGGCGATCTCGGACATCGCATCGAGTACCTCGAGGCGCGCCGGTGATTGGGTAATCGCCTCGCGCTGGGCGGCGTTGAGAATCATGATCTTCTTGAGTCGCTTGGACATATGCCAGTTTCGCCGGCCCGGGATCGGGGTCAAACCAGGGGTCGTTCAAATCACCCGCGATTTTCTATTCAATTTTGCAAGTTTATTTGAACATATGGGAACATCGGGTATGCTTTCTCCGAACAAACACGCGAGGCCGCCGCTTCCACCGCGGTCCCCAGGCCGTGACGACCCCAGGCCCGCGCGGACTCCCGACCTGCGGGCAATCCAGAGACCCGATTTTTTTGGAGAGATGAAACCATGAACCGAACCAAGCAGATCACGATCGGCCTCGTGGCGGCGGCTGCATGTGCCGCGGTCGCCTATGGCGCCATCATTCGCCTGACGGAAACCTTTGAGAACATCAACGGAGGCGACCCCCAGCGCGGCTGGACTTTCAACGCCGGTGACGAGGGGATCGCCGTCAATAACGGCAACCATTACCTCCGGGCGTCCGTCGATACCTTCGGCGTCACGCTCAGCACAAAGACCGACGGCTCCAACCGCCTCGCCGGCAACAAAAACTACCGCACCGAGGGCGTGGTCGGCTTCGAACTGACAACCGCAGGAACCGCCGACTTCAACACCATCCGCGACATGTCCATTTCCATCGTCAATGACAATGGCACGCCGAACGACTCCTCCGACGATTTCGGCTTCTACCACGTCACGGGCCAGATGATGAATTTCAACGGCAACATCCGCACCTACCGATATCCCATGCCCAGCCAGGTCACGGGACAGACGCCCGACGGCTGGGTTCCGTGGGCCCTTGGGCCCAATTCACCGCCCGAGTTCACCTGGGATCAGGTGGTGACCGATGTGGATCGACTCAACTTCCACTACTTCAACCCCGACTACTTCTACATCTTTCAGTTCCACTACCTCGGAGTGGACAACATCCGCGTGATTGTGAACACGGACTACCGCTGACGCAGTTGTCGGCCTCTCTCACGAGTCGAATGATGAAGTCCATGCCTGGCGAGCATGGACTTCATTGCTTATTCAGCCCGGTTTCGGTAGAGGTTTTCATCGACGACCTGCGCCATGGCTCTTGCGTCAAGATCACCGCCCAGGAATGCATTGAGCCGCGCGACTCCATCGGTGGGGTTGGCGATCATCTCGTGGTAGGGCACGTCGTGGCAGCGAATGTTGGGCTGGCTGCCAAGCCAGTTGTCGACCATGTCAAGGTGCTTTTGCAGGAGCGTGAGCACCTCGGCGTCGCTAACCTTGTCGGGATCTTCACCCCGCCGGATAAGCATCTTCTTCTGCGACTCGATACTCTCCTCCAGTCGCCGACGCATGAACACCACACGATACTCGAATTCGGGTGGCAGGTGGCGCAGCAGGGCCGAGATGACCTTGACGGACTTGCCCACCGCATCGGCGACCCAGGCTGTGTCGCCCTTGTCCAGCGCTTTGACACGCTCGAATTCGTAGTAACCCTTGGGGTTGTCCTCGTCGGCCGTGCGGATGTTATCGATGATCGGCGGGATGCCGCCGGCATCGAGCATCTTCATCATCATGGAGGTTCCCGACCGGGGAAGGCCGGAGACCACCGTAATGAACGTGCGATTGGGTGCGGGGGCCTTGCGGCCGAAGATTCGCTTGAGCATCGACGTCAACTGACTCGAAAGAGGCAACGGAGACTCACCAGGCGCGAATCGTCACCTGCCAACTGGCGCGATCGCGGCATCATGGTAGACGCGCGGGGGCATTGGGCGTAGGCAGTCTGAGGAACGATCGGCGCTGAAGACAGACGCCACTACTCGTGGTTCAGCCCCTCGTCGAGCCGAAGCCAGACTTGAGCGCGCGGCCAGGATTCCCAAACCGTCTCGGGCAGAATGTTGTAGATCCGGCCCGCACTGTCCGAAAACCACGTGACGCTCAGGTCATCCTCGAGGAGGTTGCACCCTCGAACATGACTGAAATCGCTCTTCGTTCGCAAGCCGTCCGCGAGCAGGGAAACGCCTGCCGGATGTTCATTGCGCAGCTGGTCGCGATCGTAGCGATCGATGGGGTCGGCTTTCTGGCTTGTCAGGTTCAACATCCCACGATAGTGGTAGTTGCCGTAGATCAACTCTCGGCTGTTCTTCTTCCAGGAGCCCTCGTAGCGATCGATCGTGTGATCCCCGGAATGAGAAGGGCAGTAGTAGGTGCCGGCCGCGTTGATGTAGTTCTTGGTGAACAGGCGGCCAATGCCGTCCCATGTGTCCCACCGAACGCCGCGATTCAGGATCATCATGTCCTGCGGCTTGGGATCGCGGTAGGTGTCCCCGGCAAAGAATGAATTGGGCATCCGGTTTCGATTGTCATGCGAATACGACTCGAGCCCGATGGCGATCTGGTGCATGTTGCTGGCGCAAGCGACGCGCCGGGCCGCCTCGCGGATGCGCGCAAAGCTCGGCATGAGCAGACTGATGAGAATCCATGCAACTCCGAGCACCACGAGCAGTTCAATCAGTGAAAACCCGCGCCGCGCCGCCGACGTGCGACCCGAACGGCAAGCGCAACGATTCCGTCGACCTCCCATGGAGGGCGCATCATTCGAATCGATTCTCAGGATTTCACCTGCCACGGCTGAACTCCAATGTCGTTCCGCACCCAATTAATGTACCACAAACCGGCCGGGGACAACCCCGAATCCCTCCAGAATCATAAAGTTTGCTGATTTTCTTGAAACACGGGGGGATGATCCAAACACGCCGATGATCCCAAAATCCTGAAACCTCAGCCCCTTACGCTGCGGAAAGTAGGGTACCGGGCCCTGAAACCGGGTAGGATTCCTTGAAATGCACGACGACTGGTCACTTATGCAGCGGGTCGCTGAGGGAGACCGGGCAGCGGTCGCGGAACTGTACGACCGCTTTGCCAGTCTCGTTTATCGCATGGCATACCAACTCCTCCCCACAAAAGGGGATGCAGAGGACGCGGTTCAGGAGGTTTTTGTTCGACTTTGGCAAAGCGCAGGGCATTTTGATCCAAATCGGGCCTCCCTCGTCACCTGGGTCATGCTCATCACTCGACGCTACCTCGTCGACCAGCTTCGGCGGATGCGCGTCCGGCCGAAGTTCACGGGATTCGACGAACACTGGTCCGCCGAGGACGATTCGATCGCGGCGCCCGGAGTGGCGATGCAGCGCAAGGAACGCCGACAGCGCTTGCGAGAGAAGATTGCGGCCCTGCCCGAGTTGCAACGCCAGGTGGTCGAGCGGGCCTATCTCGGAGGCAAGACGCTTCGGGAGATTGGTCAGGAACTGAACAAACCGATCGGGACGGTCAAGTCGGCGCTAAGCCGCGCTCTGGCTGTCTTGAGAGAACGAGTACCGAGTGAAGAAGGTATCGCATGAAGTTGTCACGAGAAGAACTGATCGAAATGGCGGGCCGCGACGCGCTCGGGATGCTCGATCCCGATGAGTCGGAGGCCTTTGAGGCGGCGTTTCGCCGCGCCGACGCCTCGCTGCGACGCGAACTGCGGACCATCCAGGATGATGTAGTCGCCATGGGCGAACTGGTCGTCGAAGCGCAACCCGACGAGCAGCTTCGCGCCCGCACGTTGACGCGCGTGAACGAGTACATGGAGCAGAGCCCCGCCCCGACGCTCAAGCGACGGGTTCTGGGGACATTTGAGCGCTTTGTCGAGGAGGACCTCCACGGCAGCCTCCAGTTCCCGATTGGCGGCGCTGCCGCGCTTCCAACGCGCGGTGACTGGATCGAGCGCTTTGCCGCAGGCCGAGTCTCGCCGATGTGGCGAATTGCCGCGCTCGTACTCATGACGGTGACAATCGGCCTGACCTGGTTCGCCATCGACGCTTATTCCAACGCCATGCGCATTGCCGACTCGATCAGCCGAAACCGCATCGATGAGATGCTCCGGCTGACCTTCAAGCAACTGCCCGAAGACTTCTGGTTCAATCCCGAAACGCGAATGGACGCTTTTTCGGTGGCCGAGACGGACTTCAAGGGCCGGGCCATGCTTTCGATCATCAACTCGGAGGATCGCGGCTTCCTGGCCGCCATCAACATGCCGACGTCCGATGATCCCTATCGCCTGCTCATGGGCTTTGATCAGCCGGAGAGCGCCCGCACTGTCGCTGTGTTCTACTCCAAGGATGGCACCTGTGCCGTGCCGATCTCGCTGGGCATGGATGTCACCGGCGCCAAGTGGTGGGTCATGGGGCCCTCCGCGGTCAACGCGGGGACGGAGACCGCCCTGCTTCAGCTTCTTCCCGACACGCCCTGACACGTGCGCACAACTTGATACGCCGCCGAGGCCCACGTTCCCTGAACGTGGGCTTCTTTCGTCTTGAAGACGCATCGCCATCCGGGTATCGTGCGCCCATGTTCATTGTGACCAATAGAGAAGTCGATGAGCGTCGGACCGACGTGACTGCATTCGGAGAGGTGGCCAATCGACACGGACCAAACGAATTGCGCATGGCGGAGGCACAGCGCATCGGGGGCAAATGGAAGATCACCATCTTGCCCGACCAGATCAGCGCCGCCATGGCGACCGACGCCGAGCTGCCTCACACCGTGGATGCAAATGGCAACGCCGTGGATGAGAAGGGCGATCCGATCTTCGCCAGCCGCTACGTCGCCCGAAAACTGCTCGCGCGTGTGAACCCACGGATGGTTGGCGATCGGCGGAGCAAGGGTCGCGGCCTGCTGTTCTACGTTCATGGATTCAATAACAATGTCAAGGATGTGCTGGATCGCGCCGCGCGGCTCTCGAGCACCTATGGCGTTGAAGTCCTGTCCTTCTCCTGGCCGGCCAACGGCGGCGGATTCAAAGGCGTCGCGAGTTACAAGAGCGACAAACGCGATGCCCAGGCATCCGTCGGCGCCTTGGATCGCTGTCTGGCCAAGCTCAGCGACTACCTCCAGTCCGCACATCAGGAGCACGTCGCCAAAGTTGAGAAACGCGCGAGCGAGTTGCACGGCGACAATGCCGAGAAATGGGACCAGTTCTTCACCCGCCAGGCCGAGCAGTGGTGCGACTTTCCCGTCACCATGATGCTCCATTCCATGGGCAACTACCTCTACAAACACCTGCTGATGTCATCGGCTTATCGCGGCAACGTGCTCATCTTCGACAACATTGTCATGGCCGCGGCCGACGCCAACAACGAGGCGCACCGGGAGTGGGTCGATCGGATTCCCGTACGCCGCCGGCTGTTCATCACCATCAACGAAAACGACGGCGCCTTGCGCGCCTCGCGCATGAAGATGGGGGAAGAGCAGAAAGCCCGTCTCGGACACTGGCCCTTCGATCTGGAGTCCCAGCGAGCGGTCTACGTGGACTTCACCCACGCGAAAGCAATCGGCGACTCGCACGCCTACTTCGAGAGCAGCCCGGTGACGAAGAACCAGAAGGTGTACCGGTTCTTCCAGCAGGCCTTCGACGGTGACGCGGCGGAAGAAGGGTTGATCTACGACGCGGCACGGAATCTGTACCGTGTGAAGTAGGGCAAGATGTGCGGGTGCCGCTCATCCAATTCAGCGTCCTGCGGCCGGTGTGGAATAGCGAAATGCCGCCGGCGGTTGGATATCCCGGTGCGCTTGAGCCGCATGCGTCCGGAGACATTCTCCGCACTGGGCGGCGGGGCGTAGAATCGAAAGATCAATAATCGGCCGGTCGTGATGCGTTACATGGCCGCCGATAATCCATCTGCCTGGGGAGGGTTGAAGATGACCGGGGGCTACAAGACGGCTGCAATCTGCGCAGCTGCGATGGGCGTGCTGTGTTCGGCTGGGATCGCGCTTGGCGATGTCATCTCGATCGGCACTTCCAAAGACAACACGCTGTATGAAGACTTTCAGGGTTCGCTCAGCAACGGCGCCGGTCAACACTTGTTCACTGGTTCGACCGCAGGGTTTGCCTATCGACGCGGGCTGGTGGCGTTCGATGTTGCCGGTGCCCTGCCCAGCGGCGCGACGATCCTCAACGTCTCACTGACGCTGCACATGTCGCAGACCATTTCCGGCGACCAGATCGTCTCACTTCATCGCGTTCTCGCCGACTGGGGGGAAGGCACTTCGATCGCGCCCGGCGAAGAGGGCGGTGGCGGCCAGGCTCAGCCCGGCGACGCCACCTGGAGGCACACCTTTTACAACAACCAGTTCTGGACTAACCTCGGAGGCGACTTTGACGCCAACGCCAGCGCCTCGACGATCATCGGCGCGACCGACGGCTTCTACACCTGGAACTCAACCGCGCTTCTGGTCGCCGATGTGCAATCCTGGCTCGACAATCCCGGCTCCAGCTTCGGCTGGGAGATTATCGGCAACGAGTCCACGCCCTTTACTGCCAAGCGATTCGACAGCCGCGAGAATCGGACCGAGTCGTTCCGACCCATGCTGACCATCGAGTACCTTCCCATTCCCGAGCCGGGCGTGATCGCCCTGATGTCGATCGGGCTTGGCTGGATGGGGAGCCGCCGCCGCCGGTCGATGATCGATTGAACCGGCGCAGTGCCGCGTTATACTTGGAACTGATGAAGCCCACTGCCTGATCACAACCCGTCACCGACCACATGGCTTGCGCTCGCCGCCCGTGCCGCGAATGCGCAACGCAGGTGGTGGTCGCATTGCGCTTTGGCCTGCCGGGAGATAGAGGCACAAGCGGTTGCGGGTTGTCCCCGAGCATCTCCGTTCGTCGAGATTCAGTCAAGCGGTTGAGGCGTGAAGCGATTGCTCTTTGAGCAGCGCGAGCCCGGCCGACTCGGGATTCGTTTTACCAATGTCACACAAATCGCGCCCCGAAAAGGGGTTTGCCTGCGTCCACTGCCGCCAGGCCGTCTCCGCGCAGGCGTATGGAACCTGTCACCGCAACCACTGCCCGTTGTGCCTCTGGTCGAGGCACGTTGATGAAGAAGTGGGGGATCGCCGCTGCGCCTGCCGCAGTCCGATGGAGCCAATCGCGCTGGAGGTCCGCCGCGATGGCGAGTGGGCCCTCGTTCACCGATGCACCGGCTGCAACACGCTGCGCACCAATCGCATTGCAGGTGACGATCACGTGCTCACGTTGCTCTCGCTCGCGCTGCGACCCATCGCCAATCCGGCGTTCCCGCTTGACGGCCTGGACCCCTCGCGGCGGTTCGGTTGAGATCGCTATGATGACCCGCATGAACAAGAGCATCCTCATGGATCGTGCAATGCTGCTCCGCCTGTGGGATGAAGCCTGGAATGAGGGCTTGTGGGCCGCGCCGTGGAGTCGCGCACTCGAGGGCCTCAGCCCGGAGCAGGCCGTCTGGAGGCCACAGCCCGACCGCCATTGCATCTGGCAGTACGTCACCCACATGCTCTTCTGGCGCGATGTCACGCTGCGAAGGCTCCGCGGCGAGAGCATCCTCGACGACGAGCGGAAGCAGCGCAATTTCGAAGCGCCGCCCCAGCCGACTGAAACCAGCTTGGACGCGCTCCGCAGCCGTTGGGAGCAATCCCATCGCGACATCCGAGCCGCGCTTGCCGACGAAAGTCATCCCGTCGATCGACTCCAATACGTCGCATTTCACGACAGCTATCACGTGGGACAGATCATGCTGCTGCGCGCTATGCAGGGCATGCCGCCCATCGAGTAGCGATCCCTGGTTGAGTGGCCCGGCGTCCGGCATTTCACGGGCGCACAGCGAAAGGTCTAGGTGTGATCATGGGTTTTGTTCAGGAGTTTCGTGACTTTGCCATGAAGGGCAATGTCGTGGACATGGCCGTCGGCATCATCCTCGGTGCCGCATTCAACAAGATCGTGAATTCACTCGTCGCCGACATCATCATGCCCCCCATCGGCATGGCGCTGGGACGTGTCGAATTCAAGGACCTGCAATTCGTGCTTCAAGCCGGAACGCCGGATGAATCTGGTGCGGTCACCGGTGAGGTGGCGGTGCGCTACGGCATGTTCATCAACACCGTCATCGAATTCCTCATCGTCGCCATGTCCGTCTTCGTCGTTGTGAAAGTCATGAACCGCATGATGCGAGGTCGGGCCGCCGCCGCAGCGGCGTAGCGCTCGCAGAAAGTTCAGTTCCTCATGGGTAGTCGATCGAAACGGGACACTGGGTTCGCGCGAAGTCGAGTCGGTAGCCTGCTGCTCGCTGTGGGCTGTGCCGCCTCGGCAGTGCAGTTTGTGGCGGCTCAGGATGGCGTGAACCCAACTCCGGAAGCGCGCGATCTCTCGTCGGTTCTCCCGTCCATCATCGAGTCTCGTCATCTGCCGGCTCTTGCCGTCGCAGTCGTGCGTGACGGCCAGATTGTCGGACGCGGCGCGGCCGGTGTGCGCCGCGCCGGCTCCCCCGAGCCTGTCACCACAGACGACCTCTGGCACATCGGCTCGTGCACCAAGGCGATGACCGCCACCCTCGCCGCGCGCCTCGTCGAAGCGGGCACGATCAAATGGGACACGACCATTGACGAAAGCCTGGGTGCGGTTGAAGGGCTCGGCGCGCAGATACTGCCCGCCTATCGACCGGTGACGCTGCGCCAACTCCTGTCGCACCGCTCCGGGCTGCCAGAAGATCGAGCCCCCGAGCCCGCAATCTGGGGCAAAGTCTGGTCGCTCAAGGGCCCGATGATCGAGCAGCGCCGCGCCGTGGCCTCGATCGTGCTCTCGCGCGAGCCGGCCTCTGTGCCAGGTTCGATGATGGCATACTCCAACTTCGGCTACGTCGTGGCCGCAGCGATGATGGAGCAGGCAACCGGCAAGACATGGGAAGAACTCATGCGCCAGCAGGTCTTTGAACCGCTGGGGATGCATTCAGCGGGGTTCGGCCCGCCATCCGCGGACAATGCGAATCATGAACAAGCCCAACAACCCTGGGGGCATCGAACGCTCCGCGACGGTCTCTCTGCTGTCAAGCCGTGGACTCGCGGCGCCGACAATCCGCCGGTTCACTGGCCCGCAGGAGGCATCCACGTCACGCTCGCCGACTGGGCGAAGTTTGCGGCAGCCCAACTCAAGGGCGAGCGCGGCCAAGAGTCGACGTTTCTCACAACCGAGTCCTGGAAGGTCCTTCACGAAGACGCTTATCACCAGGACTACGCGCTGGGCTGGGTCACCGGAACGCGTCCATGGGCCGGCGGCCAGATCCTGACGCACTCAGGCTCGAACGGCATGTGGATGGCCGTGATCTGGCTGGCGCCAAAACGCGATCTGGCCATCATGGCGGCGACCAACGCCGCAACCGATGGCGCAGCGCCGGGCTGCGATGAAGCCGTTGTTGCCGCATTGAGGTCGATGGGGTTGCTCGAATCGGATCCCTGAGCGGGGCGTCTCCAGACCGGCTGCCCGCCTCATCCGCCGAGTTGAGGAGCGGCGGTCTCTTCATCCTGACCCTCGACGACGCGCGGGTCAGTGGCGATCAGATACTTGTCGATGGCGGCAACGATCTCTTCGTGCATCTTCTTGGCGACCGACACTTCGCCCTGTTTCAAGTCGTTGACGAGAATCGAAAACGCAACGAGCCGGCCGGCGGGGCTGATCACGTATCCCGACAGGCACGACACTCCCGAGATGTAACCGCTCTTGGCGCGCACTTCGCTTTCAAGATCCTTGTCGCCAAATCGCTTGCGCAAAGTGCCGCTCTCGCCCGCTTGCGCCAGGGAATGGACGAACATCTCCGAGGTCTGCGGGTTCTTTCCGAGCATCGCCAGCCACGAGGCGATGACGCCGGCGGTGACTCGATTCTCCCGACTCAGTCCCGATCCATCCGCCATGCGCACCTGGGTCGCCGCATTCGGGCCGAGGTGTTTGCTCAGAATCAGCCGAACCACCGCCGCTCCATTGGTCCACGAGCCCGGTTGATCGGTCACGTCGTGGCCGAGTCGCTTGAGCAGCGACTCGGCATACAGATTGTCACTGTCCTGATTGCAGCGCGTGATGATCGTGCTCACCGGCGTGCGAACCGGCCGGCCGAGCACTTCGCCGGGGAACGGCATCGGATCGTCATTGTTCGCGACGCGGCTGGCGCCGATCTTGATTCCGCGCTGGCGCAACCGCTCGGCGAACATCTTCCCATAGAGCGAAGGCGGATCGTTGACGGTGATCTTCATCGGCACCGCCTGCGGACGGCGAATGGTTCCACGCATCGAGAACTGGTTGGAAGTCAGCGGCCGGACCACGTAGATCTGATTGGTTGCCTTCGCGTTCCCGGTCGTGCTGGCGTTGTTCGAGAACTGCAGAAACGATGAAACGTCGGGTTCAATGCGAAATGTCGGCGCCTGCCCCGCCTGACGCGCGGGCCACGCATAGAACCACAGGCAGTTGCCAAAGTAGTTGAACCCGCTGACCTGCGCGCCATACGGGTAGAGCAGATCCTCCGCTTCCCACGTCGGGTGGACGAACTGGCGGTCGAAGACCCGGTCGTCCACGACAAGTTCGCTGAACTCTGTGATTCCCGAAGCCACAACGTCATTCACCCACAGATCGATAAACGCTTCGATGCTCATCTGCATCGCAGTCAGCAACTCCGGATCGCCCAGCGCCGGATCACCGCTGCCGACGATCACCAGCCGATCGCCGCTGCGGACCATGTGCGTTTCAAAGGTGAAATCGGTGCCAAGCGTGAGCAGGGCGGTGCCCGATGTGATGAGCTTGAGATTACTCGCCGGGATCATCGCCTGTTCCGGGTCGATCGAGACGAGCACCTGCCCCGAGTTGACGTCAACGATCTGGCACGTCGTGGTCGCTCCTGACAGCCGTGAGCCGCTGATCTTCGCCCGAACCTGCCCCGCGATGTCCTCGCGCGGAAGTTGCGCGGCCGCCTGACCCACCCACAACATGGCCCAAAGCGCAAGAAGCAGGGTGGATCGCAAAGTGCTCAGGCGACGATCAGACATGGGCAAGTTCCTCCGATGCGCGCACGATAACCCATTGAAGGCTCGTCGAGCGGGCTGGTCTGGTAAGTGGCAAGGCGCATCAGGGCGTCGCATGTCCTATCGGTTCATCAATGGCAGAAACTTGGACGGGATTCCCACCCCTCCCGATGCCGGACACCTGCGACCGTCAAACGCGTCATGGCCGCTCCCAGTAGGCCCACCTTTTGAGGGATTCGAGTTCGTACACGACCCCGAACGGCCCTTCATAGCGGACCAGCACATTCAGTCGATCCGGACCCGTCTCGGCCGCAAACCAATAGTCACTCGCCTGACCCGCAGCGCTGGTCGTCTCTTTCACCGGCTCAACACGCAGGTGGTGCGCGATCGTGGAACCGATCGGCACGTCCAGTGTTTCACGCCCGACGTACTTGATGACCGCGTCCATCGGCGTCAGGTCGCTCTGGTGTGTATCCGTCAGATCAGGGATGAGCCGAATCCTCACCGGCTCTGTGGGCGGCGTGTCAAATGGGAAAGATCGCAGCACCAGCGTCAGCGCGTCCTGCAGGTACACGTCGCCCGACATCGCGATGCGGCTGCTCGCGTGGCCCTCCTCCGGGAAATACGAGAACTGATCGCAGCTCAGCGTGTTTGAGGCATTCACGATCTGCTTGTACGTGCTGCCGCAATCCTCCTGCGAACTCATCACAACCTTGAACGGCGAAAGCCGGTCGGCCCGTACGAACACTGTGGTCAGGTACCGGTAGTCGTAGTTCTCGGTTGGGATGATCTCGCTGACGTTGTGCTTGAACACGCGGACCATGCCCGGTCGGCTCCAGTCGGCAGCCTTGGTCGTCGTTGACGGATCCATGTGCTGGGTATTGGTGATGATCCTGGCTTCATAAGAGCGGCTGCTGCCGTAGATCGTCCGCCGGGCCCGATACACCGCATACTCGGCCTTGCCATCGTGCCAGATCGAATCGCGCTGCCACTTCGCCGCCGCATCGAGCACCGGCGGATCGGTCCCCTCCGAGTCGGCCTTCCACAGCACGAAGCCGCAGAGCACCGCAACCGAGACGATGACCGCCACCTCAAGGGGTCGCTGCCATTTCCGATGTGGAGTTGTCAAGTCGTCTCGCACGTCGCCGCGACCTCCCGCCAATCCGAACGGCTCACGGATCGTAGGAGCGGGCCCGCCAGACAAGCCCGCCATTCGCCAACGACAGAAAAGCGACCCCAACGGGATTTGAACCTGCTGGAATCGAGAATAGCGGCCCCGAGAACGCGGGTGGGACCGGAATAGGGACCGTGAATCTCGGCGATGACCTCGCCCGAGTCGTCGGCGCGTGGCCCAACATGCCCGACCAACTCCGCGCCGTCATCCTGGCGGTGGTTGACTCTCTGACCCTGTTGCAAGGAGAAGGTGATGAGCAGCGCTGAGAGCGTTGGCGCGATTCTGCCGCGCCTGCTTCGTGACTTAGCGAATGACGTTGAGGCGGCGGGGCCGCTCGGGGGTGAGGCTCTGCGAACGGCGAAGCCCGAAGCGGGAGCGACTGAGGCTTTGCGAGGGAGCGACTGCGCAGCCCCGCAGTGGCCACGAGTCCGCAGTGAGCGAGCCCTGTGCTCGCGAGCGAACGAAGGACGGCCCGCCGATGGTTGAGACGTTGTGGACCATGCGAGAGGAGGAGGGCCGGGCGGCGGGGACGGAACGCGCAGCGACCGGCCCCGCTCCCGGCCCCGATGTCGGCGCGCAGGTTGTGGCGCTGAACAGTGAGAACGTGCGCGCGGGCTGGGCGGAGTTCCTGGCACGGTATCAGTGGGACGTGTTTGCAACGCTGACCTATGCGGGAAACGTGTGGGCCGAGGAGAAGGTCCTACGAAACTTCCGCACCTGGCTGCACAAGTGGCAGGAGCGTACGGCCATCGAGCGAGGTCTGTGCAAGATCAGGACGAAAGAGCGGCGCGATGGCTATGGCCGCGTGACAGTAACGCACGTGCATCGCTCCGGCGCGTGGTCGAACAACATTCGTAAGGGGCGGGGCCATCCGGTGTGGGTGCTCGGCGTCGAGCCGCACAAGTCCGGCAGGTTGCACGCCCACGCAATCATCAAGTGGTCGAATCTGCTGCCGAATCTCGAGCGTCGCCTGGGCTGGCACCTCTGGCATGAGCCTCGCGCGAAGTCGGGATTCGGTTTCGGTGTGGCGCGCATTGAGCCGCCGCAGTCACAGGGAGACGTGGCTACCTACGTCTCGAAGTATGTCGTGAAGGGTGGCGATCTGTACCTCTCGCCATCGTTTGACGCTGCACGGTTGGTCGCTGTCTGAAGACGGCGTCTGTCGCCGGCCCGGCCGGCAGCCTGCGGTAGTCGGTGAAGGTCGGTTCTCGTACCCCGGGGGCCATCCTTGACCCCCGGGGTACGTAGATATGGGAAAACGTGGAGTATTCGAGCCTGAGTCCTGCCCAAGCACAACATGTAGTAGGTCGTCGGGGGTGATTTGACAAATCTGTCAAATTTCTGGTTGGAAAGGCTCGATAGGGAGTAGATGATAGTGTAAACTATCTCGGTACCGGGAAGCTGGTACCGGGAATCGGACCGCTGGACGATTGGAGGAGTCTTCCGCAAGCCACCGGGGATTTTCGGTATTGGCGGCCTTCTGGCTGACGACAGCTCCCGGTGGGATTCGAACCCACAACCCTGGCTTAGACAGAACCGTGCTCTATCCATTTGAGCTACGGGAGCTACTTGGGCCGCGTCGTGTACAACCACGATGCGGCTCTTTTTGAGCATGGTACAACCAGATGGTGGGCCATCAAGCTCCAAACATACAAAATGTCGTATTTTTCTTTCCGATTTCTCAGACAGCTTGACGGGAATCGGTCGTAAGACATACGATGTGTCGTATGAGTAACAGTAGCGAGCCAATCCGGGGATGGTGCAGCGAGTGCGAGGCCGTGATGCCTGCGGCTGCCTCGAACGAAACCGGCGAGTTGATTTGCCCCAGTTGCGGCGAGGCAATGGTGGCGGAATCCGACATGACGCCGCGCCAGAAGGCGCTGTGGAAGTTCATCCAATGGGGCCACGGCGTCATGGCTCGAAAGCAATGGGGGCCGTCGCCCGGCGGCGCTGCTGGTGATTTGGGGTGCTCTCGCGCAACCGTAGACGACCTTGTGCGCGTCGGCATTCTGGAGCGGAATGAGTATGACGCAGACGGCCACAAGTTCATCATGATTTCGTCGCGATCGATCGAGCGAGCGAAGGACAACATGAAGCGAACCGGCCGCTGGACCGGCATCCCGGGGGAGCATCATGCGTACGAATGATCGCGCCTCCAACTCGACTCCGGTACCACGCGGCCTCTGGCGGTTGTCAACCGTGGCCGAGTTCCTTGGCGGTATCAGTGTGCGCAGTGTGCGCCGACTCATCGCACGCGGTGAACTGCCCCAGCCTGTGCGTGTCGGTCGATCCTGCTGTCTTCCCGCTGATGAAGTCCTGGCGTACGTTGAACGCTTGAAGGGAGGGCGGCGGCGATGATGCGCGTATTCAAACGGAAGCGAAAGCGCGGTGGCAAGGTCGTCACTTCGCGCACGTACTCGGGTGAGTACACGGTCGGCGATGATCCGACGGCGATTCGCGTGGCGCTGCGAGTGACAGACAAGCAGGTAGCCGAGGAAAAGCTGCGGAAGATCGTTCGCCATGCGGAGCGCCGAGCACTCGGACTCGAGCCGAGCGAGCAGGAATTGCAACGAGTTGGCCGGCCTCTGAGTGAACACCTCGCCGAGTTCGTGGCAGACTTGCGAACGCGCGGACGCAACGCGCAGTACATCTGCGATGTGAAGGGCCGTGTGTCCTGTCTGCTCGCGGAGTGCAAGTGGACCGTGCTCCGGGATGTGAACGCATCTTCGTTCCTCGCGTGGCGCGGCAAGCAGAGCAGGTCCGCAAAGACCCTGAACGAATACCTCGCGGCAGTGAAAGCGCTCCTGGCGTTCATGGGCGTCGGGCGGGACAATGTACTCGCCAACGTGCGGCCAATCGACGCCCGCGGCCGACAGACTTTCCGGCGCCGGGCCCTGTCAGCTGACGAGTGCAAGCGGCTGCTGGATGTGGCGGGAGCTCGTCGGCCGCTGTACCTGGCTGCGCTGCTCACCGGCCTGCGGCGGGGCACGCTGCACAAGCTGCAGTGGGGGCATCTCACGCTCGAAGGTGAAAAGCCATGCATGACGATCCCAGCCGCGCTGATGAAGAATCGAACGGACCATCTCGCGCCGCTGCGGTCTGACCTGGCTGAAGAGCTACGGGCGATGCGGCCGGGGCATGCGGTCGATACGGACCGGGTCTTCGATGGCCTGCTCCCCAAGTGGGGCGCGGAGTTCTTGCACAAGGATCTGGAGCGGGCTGGGATCGAGGCCAAGGACTCCATGGGCCGCGTCGTGGACTTCCACGCCCTGCGGCACACCGCGACCACGCTGGCGGCTGAGACGGGCATCCACGGCCAGGTCCTGCAGGCGTTCACCACGCACAAGACGGCAAGCCAGGCGGCGCGATATTCGCATGTGAACGCCGAGGCTGTCCGCGCGATGATCGAGCGGATACCGCGGTGGGATAAGCCGAAGGGCGAGAAGAGTGGGACCGGAAAAGGGACCGGTATAGGGACCGTTTCTGGTGGCCCAAACTGTCCAAATCAGTCCCCGACTGGCACGGGTGGTCGAAACGACCGAAGTCCACAAAGCCCTGCAAAACAAGGCACAAACACGCGAAAACGGCACGTGAGACGGCGATTGGAAAAAGCGACCCCAACGGGATTTGAACCCGTGTTACCAGGATGAAAACCTGGTGTCCTGGACCTGGCTAGACGATGGGGTCGGCTGGGCCGCGAAGGATCGAGACATCCTTCGAAGGGGCCGATTGTAGGCCCGGGAACATAGGCGGCCAAACCCCGCCCCAGTCAGGCCTGAATATCTGTGCGGTATGGAACGCCCGCCCGATCGCCCCTCGGCCAGATCTGGTTCGCACCATCAACGCGTGTCCAAACCCGGCCGATGAACAGGGATATGGACCCCTTCGGCCGCACCTTCAACCGCCTCCTCGCCGTATTCGGGCTCTCGATCGTCTTCGTGGCGACCGCCAGCATTATCAGCCCGCGCACCTCCACGGCCGGTCCTGCCGGGTCGACGTCCATGAGTGAGGGGCAGATCATCGGTCGGCTGATCGGTCCGGAGTACGAGATCGTCATCCTCGCCTCCGCCGCCGGGCCCCGCTACAGCGTCTACGACACGAACGGCACGTTGCAGGCGGCGAACATGAGCATCGAGCAACTCGGCCGCCGCTTCAAGGGCCTCGACACCATGGTCGGAGTCATGATGAAGCCCGGCAATCGCATCGGACTCGTTGACGAGACGCAGGACCATCCCGTCATCGATCGGCACTGATCCGCTCGACGTCGGCGCTGCCGCTCGTGCAGCCGACATCCCTAGACTCAGGGCGTGAGCAACGCCGGCCAACCCGCAGCGCCAGGCAGACGACTCAGTCGGCCCATCGTGCTCTGCGCGCTGGAATATGAGGCTGAGTTCCTTCACGACTCGGACCGGCTCAAGCGCGACGTCTCCATCCACTGCACCGGGCCCGGCGTGGATCGCGTGCTCGACTTTCTCCTTGAACTCGATGGCAGCGATTTTGGCATTGTCGTCTTCGCCGGCCTGGCGGGCGCCCTCATGCCGCGCCTGCACGTCGGCGATGTGCGCGTCGCTCGACGGGTAGTGAGTGATGACGGCGAGAAGTGGAACACCACCTGGCCCCGCGATGAGGCCGGCAGCCGCGGCCTGGACATGTGCGACATCCTCACCACGCGCCGCATCCTCCGGCTGCCCGAAGAGCGACGCAGCGCCCACGAAACCACCGGCGCCGCACTGGTCGACACCGAGTCCGCGGCCCTCGCCGCCTGGGCCGTGCAGACGCACCACAAGGCGTGGGGCGTGGTGCGCGGCATCAGTGACGATGTCGAAACCATTCTGCCCGATGGCATCGACCACTGGGTCGGCCGAAGCGGGCGCGTACGCCCGTGGCGCATCGGCTACGACCTGCTGCGCCAGCCCCGTTCAATCGCCGCCATGCGCCGGCTTGGAGATTCCTCGAAACTGGCCATGCAAGGCGTCGTCACAGTGCTCGAGAAACTCCTCTGTGATGCGGAGACGCTGTCTTGAGCCCGTTCCCGATTGAGCCCGCGCTGCCGCCCCGCACCAAGCGATTGCTCGTGGTCGGCGGCACGTTTGATCCGCCCCACCGGGCCCATGTGCAATTGGCGATGCGCGCGGCCGAAGCGGCGCGTTGCGATCACGTGCTCTTCGTTCCGGTCTCGCAGTCGCCGCACAAGTCAGATCAGCCGGCCACCGCCGCCCATCGAGTCGCCATGCTGCGAATCGCGCTTGCAAATGAATCGCGCACGTCGATCAGCACACTTGAGATTGATCGCGGCGGCACCAGTTACACGGTGGACACGTTACGCGCGCTGCGAGCGGCGCTGTCGGCAACCGTGGAATTGCGATTGTTCATGGGCAGCGACCAGTTGCGATCGCTGCCGCGCTGGCGCAAGCCATCTGAGATTATCCAACTGGCGCAGCCGGTGGTCGCCTTGCGGCCACCCGATTCGCTCGCCGCGTTGCGGGCAGACGGCGTTCCTGATGAATACTTGAAGTGGATCATCGACGCGCCGTTCGTTGACGTCAGTTCCACCGACGTCCGAGCCGCGATTGCGAACGGCGGCGACGTGTCCGCGGTGATCGAGCCGCGCGTGCTCGAGTACATTCGCAAACACGGACTATACGGAAGCCGCCCGACGTGATGCGTCACGAACCACTGGACCGATTGCTCGCGCGACTGGCGGCGGCAGGCGTGGCCGAACCGTCCACACTGGTCATCGAATGCCACGGCGAGCCGCGCCTGGACGCCGCGCCGCCCCGCACGGCCATGAGCAGTCGCGTGCCGAAACCGACAATCCAGGGCGCGGCGTTCCATCCAACCGGACTCGCCGACGGCTACTGCACCTACGCCATCGAATGGGATCCGGCTTTGGATCATGCGCCCGAGGTTCTTGCACAACTGAGTGATTGCGAACGAATCTCGCTCGGCCTGCGAGCGGCCGTGCATCGCGTGCAGTCCCAGGGCGTGCCCGTGCGCCGCTTCGTCCTCACCGGCTACACCGACGCCTGCGGTTCGATCGATCGCACCCTCGCGCAGGCGATCGCCGATATCCTCGACACGCGCGTCGCCGTTCGCCCATGCCGCAATGTCGCGGAGCGCGGAGCCGACATTCTTGCGAAACTCAAACGCGATCGAGACAAGTACACTTCAGTGTCGCAGGCGATCAAGTCGCTGGCTGACATGGCAGGCTGCGAGCAACGTGTGTGGCGACGCCTCGAGCGATCTCGCGTGATAGCAGGGCTTCTTGCGGAAGAATCGCGGTAAGATTATTCTGCAGTCATGGTTGATTGCAGCTTACTGTCGCGAGGGTGCAACGAGGGGCAAGCATGGTCTACTGGAAACCGAGCATGCTGGTCATCGTCGTTTCGCTTATTGCATGGGTCGGGCTGACTGGTTGGCTCACGGAATCATCGCTTGGCACCCGTGCCACCGTCTATGGACTCTCGGGCCATAGCGCGAGCGGCGAGGCCTATGAATTCGAGGTGAGTGTCAGCGCATTCGGTTACGGCCCCGGTTCAGGCTTCAATGTGCTGAAGCGATCGTGTGAGGTAACGTGCCGACGGGTTCATATGCCATCCCATGAGATTGATTCAGAACTGCTGCAGGCGGCCAAGTTCATGGGTGATCGGCGTGTACTGCTTAGAGGCGAGAATCCGCAGCAAATAGTGGTGATTAATTGGGGTCACAAAGACGATCCCGCTCCGAATCTCTGGGACCCAAGCGGCCGCTACCTCTGCCTTGACGACAGAGACAACTACTGGGGCCCAATTGAGCCCGGCGTCGAGACGCACTCGGTTGTTCTTGTTGGGTTGATCGTCCGTTCTGCGGCAATCATGCTACTGCCGATTGCGTTTGTGTGGCTCGTGATTTATGTGACGATGTCCATCGTCGTGCACGATCGCCAACGCCATCATTGGCGATGCCCCGAGTGCGGGTACGACTTGCGGGGTCTAGCCACCCCAAGTTGCCCCGAATGCGGCTGGAATCGTGACTAGCCCCCTAAGTGCGAGCCGGGCGCGCAATAACTCCGTGGTGTGCGTGTCACTTGGATTCGCTGAGTTGCAAGGAGCGTGCAGACTATTCGTCTGCGCGAGACAAGGTCCAGTACTCGACCTCGATCGGCGCCTGGCGGCCGAAGATCGTGACGAGCACGCGGACGATGCCCTTGTCGGGCATGAACTCGTCGACGGTCCCTTCCATGTTCTCGAAGGGGCCTTCCTTGATCTTTACAACGTCGCCCTTGCTGAACTCCGCCTTGACCTGCGGCACTTCGTCGGGCTTGCGCGCGTCGTGCAGCATCTGCTCGACTTCGCTCTTGCTCATCGGAGTGGGGCGGCCGGCCGTGCCGACAAAGTCGCCCACGCCCGTCGTTTCCTTGATGAGGAAGAAGACGTCCTGGGGAATGCGGCCGTCCGGTTCGAGGCGCATTTCGACGAAAACGTAGCCCGGGTAGAGCTTCGTCTCGGTGATGCGCTGCTTGCCGCCTTTCATCGTCTTGGTCTTTTCCGTGGGGACGAGGATGCGGCCGACGAGGTTGGTCAGCCCCTCGATCTGGACCTTGCGCAGCAGTGTCTCGCGAACGTAGTTTTCCTTGTTGGAAGCCACGCGGAGAACGAACCAGTCCATGCCGGGCTGGTAGGTTGGTTCTTCGGCAAAGTTCTCTTCTGGCTCGGTCACTTTGACTTCCACGGGGTTGGACTCGCTTGCAGACTTGACGGACATCGTATCGCCTTCTCTTGGACGTGTGGCGCGGCGGGGCCAACCGAGCCGGATTGAGGCGAGGCAAGCCGGTGCGGCGCAAGCGCGATCAACTGAACAGACTCTTGAAGAGCTCGACGAAGTAGCTGCCCCCCGTCAGGATGCCGATCGCGCTGAACAACTCCTTGAAGAAGATGTCCACGATGAACAGGATCAGGGCAATGGAAATGGAGACGATCACCACGACCCAGGTGGATCCCACGATTTCGCGACGCGTCGTCCAGTTCACCTTCTTGAGTTCGCCTTCGGTGGCGATGAAGAAATCGACCGTCGTGCGGTTGATGCCATACACCCAGTAGATGATCGCAGCCGTCGCGATCATGAACGCCGCCGCCAGGCCGCCCTGCAGGTAGATGCTCGTGCCCACCAGCTGGTCGTAGATCCACACCGCACCAGCCAGGCCGATGACGCCGACCGCCACCGCGCTCATGGTTCGCGTCCAGTAGCCCTGATCCGGTTTGTAGATTGCGCCAGCCATGTGAATCGTTCAACTCTATGGATTTGGAAAACGGCGGGGAAGGTTGCAGACGAGGCCACGAAGACGGGTTGAAACACGGGCAGGAGGACTCGAACCCCCAACCTGCTGATTTGGAATCAGCTGCTCTACCAATTGAGCTACGCCCGTATGCAGGGCTGAACAAGGGTTCGCCCGGCTCGGTCGAGCCGCCGGGAAGGGCTGATCCCCGTCCGACGGATCACTTTCGCTTGATCTTATGCAAGGTGTGCTTGCGCAGTCTCGGAGAGAACTTCATGAGCCCCTCCTTGAGTTTCTCGGGCATTCCGCCCTTGAGGTTGACCTGAGTGCGGTAATTGAGATCGTTGCTCTCGGTGCACTGGAGCCACACGTACTCTCGACCCGTTGATTTCTTCGCCATGGTGTCGCTCCGACGCCGCCCAGCTCAGCCTGAGCGGGCGGCGTTCGGCGGCAGGCTCCGGATCGACTCCTTCGAATCGATCCGGAGAGCCTGACGCTCAATCTGATTACTCAATGATTTCCGTAACCACGCCCGAACCCACGGTGCGGCCGCCTTCGCGGATCGCGAAGCGGAGGCCGGGTTCCATGGCGATGGGCTTGCCCATAAGGTCGACTTCCATTTCGACGTGGTCGCCGGGCATGCACATTTCCACGCCGCCAAGCAGCGCCACGTTGCCGGTGACGTCAGTCGTGCGGAAGTAGAACTGCGGACGGTAGCCGGTGAAGAAGGGGCTGTGACGACCACCTTCCTCCTTGGTCAGCACGTAGACCTCACCCTTGAACTTGGTGTGAGGAGTGATGCTGCCGGGCTTGGCGAGCACCTGGCCACGCTCGAGTTCGGTCTTCTCAACGCCGCGGAGCAGCAGGCCGCAGTTGTCGCCCGCCTGACCCTGGTCGAGCGTCTTGTTGAACATCTCGACGCCCGTGACAACCGTCTTGCGACTGTCAGCACGCAGGCCGACGATTTCGGCTTCATCGCCAACCTTGACGGTGCCGCGCTCGATACGACCGGTTCCCACCGTGCCGCGACCCTTGATCGAGAAGACGTCTTCAATCGACATGAGGAAGGGCTTGTCCGTTTCGCGCTGAGGCTCGGGAATGTACTGATCGAGCGCATCCATGAGTTCCTGGATGCACTTGGTCTTCTCGGCATCGCCCGGGTTCTGGAGCGCCGGGAACGCGGCGCCACGAATGATCGGAGCGTCATCGCCGGGGAAGTCGTACTTGCTGAGCAACTCGCGAATCTCGAGTTCGACGAGTTCGAGGAGTTCCTCTTCGTCGACCAGATCGCACTTGTTCAGGAAGACGACGATGTACGGCACGCCGACCTGACGGGCGAGCAGGATGTGCTCGCGCGTCTGGGGCATCGGGCCGTCGGCGGCGGAGACGACGAGAATCGCTCCGTCCATCTGGGCCGCGCCGGTGATCATGTTCTTCACGTAGTCGGCGTGTCCGGGGCAGTCCACGTGCGCGTAGTGACGACCTTCCGATTGATACTCGACGTGCGAGGTCGCAATCGTGAGGATCTTGGTGGGGTCACGGCGGCCATCCGACTCAGACGCCTTGGCGACCTCGTCGTAGGGCTTGTAGGTGGCGAGACCCTTGGCGGCCTGGACGGCGGTAATGGCGGCCGTGAGGGTCGTCTTGCCGTGGTCGACGTGGCCGATAGTGCCCACGTTCACGTGGGGCTTGGTTCGTTCGAATACACCCTTAGCCATTGCAGGCAACCTCCAAACTTCAGACGATTCGGTGAGCCGCCGACATGACGACCCGACTTGGGATTCCAGTTCGATAATTCTACACGAAGGGCATCGAGCCGCAGCGCAATGCACTTCCGAACATTTCAACGACCCAGCCCGATTGCTCGAGACTGAGATTCAGCGGGCTCCGTGCCGTCCGAGGACCGGCAATCGTCGCCCAAAGCCACCGATGGGACTTGAACCCATGACCTCTCCCTTACCAAGGGAGTGCTCTACCACTGAGCTACGGTGGCAGCAGGCACCCGATGCCGGTCGTTCCGCACCCCACTCGGATCGGGACGGTCAGAATATCCGCTTCATCAGGATGAAACAAGCGATCGCACGGGCCTGCCCGCATCGACCGCCTGCAACCCGTGCCCACATCTGGACAAATCGGGACGGCAACCCTAGGCCTCGCCGCGAAAATGGTCAATCACGCGACGCGATTGGAAGCAAAATCCCGGCCCATTTGCCGAGATTGCGGGCCTTACTGGAGGCCGTCCAGCGCCGACAATAGTGCCGCCATCTGCTCAGGCGGCGGCATCTCGTGGCCCTTCCGCTCCAGCGCCACCAGCAGCGGCCTAGCGGCCTTCACGCGCCCCGTCTGGTACGCCTGCACGATCAGCCCAACCGTGCTCATCGCCTTGATGAAACTCAGTTTCACCTTCTCCAGGATCGCCTTGCCCTCCAGCAGCGTCATCGGCGCATTCAAGTGGATCGCCAGCATGATTGTCGCCCGGTCGCTGCCCTCCACCCGCACCAGCCGCGACGGCAGGTCGATTTCGGGAACATCACCGTGGATGTCCAGCCAGCCCGGAAGGATCATCCGGTCCGCCCGCACCGCGTCCGCAGCCGCCTGCGCCATCGCCACAGAGCCGAACATCTCTTGCAGCAGATGCTCATGCCGAATAGACGCCAGAGCCCGCCACGTCGACTCAGCGACGACAGCAGGTCCAGAACCGCGTTGAGACGGAGAAGAGGTCACCTTGCTCTGAGCGTATGCGGCGTCAGGCCGGCGCGCCTGGTCGCCCTTGATGAGCCAACTGAAGCATCTCAAAAACAACACGCCCCGGAGCAGTCGCTCCGGGGCGTGTCTTCCAGAAAGGAGGGTGGGTTGCAAGTCAAGCGAGGGACGAATCAGCGCCGGCGGCGTCGCGTCATGGCGAAGCCACCGAGGCTGAGTAGGGCCAGGCTGCCGGGCGCGGGAATGCTCTGGAACGAAACGCGGAACATCGCGTCGTTGTAGTCGCCGTCGTAGTTTTGGTAATCGCGGCGCAGATCCTCAAGCCGGTAGTCGCCATTCTCCGCGTCGTACGCGAAGTTGTACCGGTCGTTCTCCACATCCGTGCGGAACAGGTCGTACTTGCTGCTGGGCGCGACGATCACGTACGCAAAGTGCAGCGCGCTGCCGGATTCGAATTCGCCAAGCAGGGCCACTGACGATCCATAGGTGCTCTCGTGATTGTTGAAGAGCAGCTGGCCGAGATCATTGCCATTCGTGTTCGGCGCCAGGTTGAGGATCGTTCCCTCGGTCCCCCAGCCGAGAAAGTAGAACTCCCCCGTGTAGCCCGCGCTCGAGCCACGGAATTCCAGCGTCGCGGTTGAGCGGCCGCTGGGAGTCGTGACCGGCTGACCCATGATGATGTCAGCATGCGCGGCGGTTCCAAAACCGAATGAGAGAAGACTCAGCGTGGCGCACTTGATCAGGTTCTTGTTCATGTCGTGTTCCCTTCCCTGAGATCCAACTGGTTTGCGAGTTATCCGGCGGTTGCGTGCCAACCACCGTCTGAACAAGAGTCCAATTCGCAAGCGGGAGTTGCCAGTGGTCAGGGACGCAAAGACGCCCTCGCCGACGCCCATTGCGGTCTCGGCAAACGCGGCAATCCCGCTGCTTCTCGGACGGGGGCCCAGTGACCCCCGACTTCGAGCCGGGAGCCAGCCTGAGAACTCCCTAGAATCCGCGAATGACCGACCCCTCGCGTTATCACCGCCAGATGCTCCTGCCCCAGATCGGCGAGCACGGCCAGCGGCGGCTGGCTGCGTCACACGCGGCGGTCATCGGCTGCGGGGCGCTGGGCGCCTGTCTCGCAGACATGCTCGCCCGTGCCGGCGTCGGGCGGCTGACCCTGGTTGATCGCGATCTCATCGAGCTGACCAACCTCCAGCGGCAGGTTCTCTACGATGAACAGGATCTCGCCGACGGCCTGCCCAAGGCCGAAGCGGCCCGGCGACGGCTCGCCCGAGTCAACTCGAGTATCCACATCGAGGCCGTCGTCGACGATGTGAATCCCTCAAATGTCGAACGGGTTATCGGAGACGCCGAGTTGATCGTCGATGGTCTCGACAACTTCGAAACCCGCTACCTGCTCAACGACGTCGCGGTGAAGCGCGGCATCCCCTACGTCTACGGCGGCGCGGTCGCGACGCATGGCATGACGGCGACGTTCCTGCCGCATGCGAGCCCCGCAGGTCGCCCCTCACGGGAGTGGGATGCGCATGCCGGGCCCTGTCTGCGCTGCGTCTTTGACGCCGCGCCTCCGGCCGGCGCGAGCCTGACCTGTGACACAGCGGGTGTGCTCGGTCCCATGGTCGGCATCATCGCCAACTGGCAGGCCGTCGAGGCCATCAAGATCCTGGCCGGGCGCTTCGACGCCGTCAGCCGCGATCTCACAACCATCGACGTCTGGCGCGGCGAGCACCAGCGCCTCAACATCAGCGGCGCCTATCGAGCCGGGCACTGCCTGTGCTGCGGCCAGGGGAAGTTCGAACACCTTGCCGGCGAGTTTCGCGGCGCCACCGCCTCGCTCTGCGGGCGCGATGCCGTGCAGATCGTCCCGCGCAACGCCGCGACGACGGATCTTGCCGCGCTGGGCGCCCGTTTGCAGTCCCACGGCCAGGTGGAGTGGAATCGCTACCTGCTTCGCGCCAACCTCATCGACCCGACCGGCCCCATCGAACTGACCGTCTTCCCAAACGGCCGCGCCATCGTCAAGGGCACCAGCCGGCCTGAAGTAGCGCGCGGCATCTACGCAAAATACCTGGGGGCCTGAGTCAGGCGGCCATTCGCGTCACCGCGCTAAACTCAACCATCGCTCGCGCGATGATCAACATGCACACACCAGACTGGAGTGAGACACGATGACCACTTCCGCACAGTTCCTCGCCAACAACCTCCGCATCGCCCTCGGATACGCCGATGGTCTGGCCAAAGACATCCCAGCCGACAAGTTCGCCTTTCGGCCTCACCCCACGATCAACCACCCCGCGTGGTGCTTTGGCCATCTGGCGCTCTATCCCGATCGCGCCCTCGGGCCGTTGCTTGGCCGCACGGATCTGGCCAAACCGAACGAGCGGTTCATTCCGCTCTTCGAGCCCGGCAGCAAGTGCCTCGACGACGCGTCGATCTATCCCGCCAAGGATGAGATCATGAAGGAACTGCGCGATCGACACGCCGTGATGCTCGACTACCTCGAAACCGTTGACAACGAGGTGATGCAGCGACCGACGACCCATGAGCGATACGCCGCCCGCTTTCCGCAGATCGGCCACGCCCTGCACTTCCTGTTTGCCAACCACGTCATGATGCACCTCGGCCAGGTCTCGTCCTGGCGACGTTGCATCGGTTTGCCGTCAGTCATGTAACGGGTGAAATGCGATTGATGCGAGTCAGTCCGCCGGCTTCTGGTACGGCGGGATGACCAGCTCCATGCCGATCTGAAGATCATTGCTGCGACCCAGAACGTCTCGGTTCGCCTCCGAAATCAGCGGATGCAGCGCGCCGTTGCCGTACACGCGCGCCGCGATCTTCCACAGGCTGTCGCCATCGACGACAACGTACTTTGTGCTGCGCGTCAGCCGGCGCAACTCCTCCATCGGAATGTTGTCGAGCGTCGCGTCCTTCGCCGGCAGGCGGAGATTCTGCCCCGACTTGAGTTTGAGCGGGTCGACCAGCGGATTCTCATGGGCGATCAGAACCCACTTCGACTTGCTGCCGAACCAGCCCGCAGCGATCGTCTCCATCGTGTCGCCGCGACGCACCGTGTAGGGCGTGGTTGGAGGTGGCGGAGGGATCGCGGGCGTCCGCTCGGCGTTCCTGGGCGTTTCATTCACGGGCGGGGGGCCGTTGCCCGCTTCGTTCCCGTTGTTGGTTGGCGACGGATCGTTCTCGACGCGAGGCAGAGGCGACTGCTCGATCACCGGCGGCTGATCGTCCGGGTTCGAGCCCACGCTGTCGGTTTCGAGAATGTTCAGGCCGTTGGTCGGATCGCCCTCATCGTTGGCGATGGGGGAGAAAAGCAGGTAGTACATCACCACCCACCCGGCGAGAAGCAGCAGCAGCAGGATACCGATGCGGCTGGTTCCGGTCATGCTGGATCCTCCACGACCACGTTCACGCCCGCCGGGCTCCGAGCCCAGCCGTTCTCATCATATCGGCACGGAGCTGTGCATCACGTTCGCGCCAATCCTCCGTCAGTGGCCGCGGGCCGCTTGCGGTGCGTGAGCACCATCGGCGAGGCCACACCGATCGAACTGTACGTGCCGACCATGATGCCGCAGAGCATGGCGAACGCGAACGGCCGGATGCCCGTGCCGCCCTCGAAGTACATGATCACCAGCGCCAGCAGGGTCGTGCCCGACGTGAGCAGCGTTCGACTCATCGTCGAGTTGATCGACTTGTTCACGACCTCGGCAGTGGCGAGCGTCAGCTTGCCTCGATTCTCGCGGATGCGGTCCATCACGATGATCGTGTCATTGAGCGAGTAGCCGATGATCGTCAGCAGTGCCGCGATGACGCCCATGTCAATCTTGAACGGCTCGATCAGCATGACTCGGCCGAACGCGGTGTTGTAGAGGTAGTGCGTCAGCGCCAGCAACCCGAGTGTCACGCACACGTCGTGCACCAGAGCGACCACCGCCGCAGCCGAATACCGGAACGAACCGAATCGCACCCAGATGTATGCCAGAATGCCCATGAGGCTCAGTCCGATCGACACCACCGCCGTCGCCCGGAACTGCTCGGCCACGGTCGGCGAGATGGTCGTGATCTGGTCCAGCGTCGGAGGCTCAGTGAGCGCGTTGCGGACGAGATTCCACTCGCGATCCGCCACGAGAGTCTTCCACAGATCGGGGTTGTCGAACCAGCTCACGCCGGAGATGCTTCCATCAACGACCACCACGGCGTCTGTGTAGAGGGCCGGTCCATCGATCGGTGAATTCGGATCGCGCGTGACGCCCACGACGATTGACTGGCGCCCCAGCAGGTTCTCAAACTCCGGGCTGCGCCGCTTGGAATCGACGCGCTTGCGGATTTCTTCGATGGAAAGCGATGGCGTGACATCGTCCAGGACAATCGCCACGCCGCCCAGATAGCGCCGCACGTTGGTGCGGACCGAGCCTTTGTTGATGTTCTCGCCCAGCGTGTCGTTCGTGATGGGATACACCGGCGGGTTCTGATCCGCCTTGAGATCCGAACCCTGGAACTGAACGATGCGCGGGATGTCGAGGATATCGCCAAACGACTCGACGATGGTGTCTTCCACGATTTTCTGATCGTACAGCGTCGTCTTGATGATGAACGCGGAACCGCTGAACCCCTCACCCTCGACCTCATCCGCGTGGAGGTTGAAGACGTTGACGCCAAGCAACGCGCGCTGCTGCGCTGAATCGATCTTGCCGGCCGCCACGGCGCGCTCCGCATAACTCTTGATCCGCTGTTCAACCTCAGCGCGCGGAATCTTGATCGGATTGCCGTTGTCGTCGTTGCGGAATGAGAACGTCACGGTGGTGCCGCCGAGGAACTCGGTGTCCAGCATCTCGCGCCACGTGCCGTAGGTCAAAGAGATCCCGCCCAGGACCGCAACGGTGCTGAAGAGGTAGCAGTACTTGCGGAGCGCCACCCAGTTGATGCTTGGGTGCAGCGCCCGGCCCAGGGCCTTCCAGGCCATCGGGAGCATGCTCAGGCGACGCATGGTGCCAGTGGCGATGCCGATGTCGAAGATGGCCCGCGTGATGAACAGCGCGGTGAACAGCGTGGACACCACGCCGATGCCCAGCGTAATCGCAAAGCCCTTGACGTCGGCCGACGCCGTGAATCCCAGCACGAAGCAGACGATGAGGTTCGTGACGTTGCCGTCCACGATACTGCTCATCGCCTTCTCGTAGCCCAGGCGCACCGCCGTCTTCATGTCGGCGCCGCCTTCCATCTCTTCGCGAATGCGCTCGTAGATCAGAACGTTGGCGTCCACCGCCATGCCGAACGTCAGCACGATGCCCGCAATGCCCGGCATCGTGAACGCGGCCTGGTTGACCGCCATGGCGCCGAGAATGAACAGGCCGTTGAGCGCCAGCGCCACGTCGGCAATCGCGCCGCAGGCGAAGTAGTAGAGGATCATGAAGATCGCGACGACGACAAACGAGAGAATACCCGCTTCAAGGCCGCGCTTCAGATTGTCCAGACCGAGCTTGGGCCCGACGGTGTTCTGCGCGATCGGGACTTCGGTCAACTGGGCCTGCAGCGATCCCGCGTTGAGGACCTTGAGGAGGTACTCGATCTCCTGGTTTGAGAAGTTGCCGGTGATCTCGCCCTGGTCGCTGATGCGACCCTGGATCGTCGGAGCCGAGAAGATGCGGTCGTCGAGCACGATCGCCATCTGCCGCTGCAGGTTGCCGCTCGTCAGTTGGGCAAACAGGCGGGCGCCGGCGACATCGAGGCGGAACGACACCGCGGGTCGGCCGCGACGGTCCATCGATCGCGTGGCGCCGGTCAGTTTCCACGGGCCGCTCGTCTCGCTCAGCGAGCGATCAGGCGTCTGATAGAGCAGGATGTACACGACGCCGTCGAATTCCTCGGCAACGTAGCCGCGCGCCGAGAAGAAACCCGCCGGATCGCTCCGCAGGAAGTTCCGCTCGCGCTCGTCGCTGGCCCAGCCTTCGAGGTTATCAACGGGGAACCAGCGGACGAGCTCGGATGAGCGGCTGCCCGATGGGCCACGATCACGCAACTCCTCGCGCAACTGCTGGAACGGCAGCGGATCCGAATTCTGCGCCGTGATGCGAAACGACAACACGCCGGCGCCGCGCAACAGCGCGATCAGGTCCTTCGGATCGTCGTAGCCTCTCGCCCGGCTGCGATACGCGTCGTACAACTGGATCGCCTGATCAATCTCGCTGGCCAGAACCGGGAACCGGCCCTTCAGCCGCTCCACCGCCTCGTCGCGCACACTCGGGCCGGCGATGTCCTTGTCGGTGGCGGCATCGTGCACCATGCGAGGCGTCTTGTCCAGGCCGAGAATGCGCCGGACTTCCTCAACGTTGATGCTGGTGTTCAGAATCGTCTCGCGCGATTGTTCAAACGTCGCGTCCGCCGCGACCGCCGCCCGTTCGATCGGCTCAAGACGAATCTGCCACAGCACCTTGACGCGCGAGGCTTCGTCGATCTTTTCGAGGTGGAACTTGCTGGCTTCCAGGTAGTCGGCGATCGCAGCACGAGCCGCAGCGGCGTCGGGCGCCGCAGTCACCAACTCATCAACCTTGGCCTGCATCTCCGCAGGGTCGGTGATGTTCGGGATCTTCGGCAGCTCGATCGCATCGACGCCCGCCTGTTGCGCTGCGTTCAGCCTCTCGTTCACCAGAGCCACGGCCGCATCCACCGCATCGTCCGCGGCCTGGCGAGCCGCCCGGGCTTCCTGTTCAAGCGGCTTGTAGTCCGCCTCGAGCTTCTGAACCCGGTCATACGCCTCGATCGCATCGGCAAAAAGCGCCTCGCGCTCAGGGACAGCCTCCGAAAGCGCCTTCACCCGCGCCGCCCGCTCGGCTCCGCTCAGGCGGAAGACTTCATCCAGTTCGTATGGCTCGATCGCCGACGCCACCATCGAATCGAGGTGCGCGTCGAGCTTCTGCCTGGCTTCCTTGACTTCAGGCGAAGGCAGCGGCATCGAAATCTCGATCTGGTTCGTGCCAAGAGCCTCAATGCTGATGTCATAGATGCCCTTGGGATCGATGCGATCGCGGATGACCGAGATCATCTGCGTCACCTGAGGCGCTGTCGGCTGGCGGTCGGTCTTGGCGTCCGGCTTGATGCCATACAGGATGGTCACACCGCCCGCGAGGTCCTTGCCGAGCTTCAACTTCTCGCGCGGAGGATAAATCGCGTTGGCGCAGACAACACCGATCAACAGGACGAGGAGAATCTTCCACAAGTGAGTTCGCATGGGACCTTGTTCCGAAACAAAACGGCCGACCGATCATGATTCCTGGCGGTCGACCTGTGAAGATCGGCTTGCATCAAGCCGCGGGTGATTCGCAGTGTCGCGCTTGGCGGTTTGCCCCGCTCGTCGCGCCACGAAAGTTCTACTTACTTAACGCCTCATCGCCATCGCCTTCGGACAGCACCTGCTGCACCGCAGACTTGGCGAAGCGCATCTTAATGTTGTTCGCTTCATCCACTTTCAGAATGACCTCGCTGTCCTTGATCTCGACAACCGAGCCGATCAGTCCACCGATCGTCTGCACGCGGTCATGTCGCTTCAGCGCGCCGAGCATCGACTCGCGCTTCTTCTTCTCCTTGCGCTGCGCCGAACTGCTGGTCCAGATCATGAAGACCATGATCAGCAGCAGGGGAATGAAGATAAAGAAGTTGCCGAAAGGATTGCTCGGCGCCGGCGTCCCCGTACCGCCCGTGCCCGGCGCGGCTGTGCCGGCGTCTCCGCCCGCGGGAGGTTGGATCGTGCCGGTGTCCGCCGGATTGTCCGCCTGTGCGATCATCAGGCTCGTCAATTGAAAGTCCATGGTGTTCGGTCCATCCGGCGAATCAACGCCTTTCATTTCAGCAAGTTGCAACCATCAGGCGTCGTCGGCCACAGCGGCTCGGGCGCCCCCCAGCACCGGCCAGTTGGCCAAAAGCCGAGCCCAGTCATCATCCACCACGGCTTGGCGCAGCTCCGCCATCAGCCGTTGAAAGTGGGCTATGTTATGCAGGCTGACAAGGATTGGACCAAGCATCTCCTCCGCGAGGAACAGATGCCTCAGATACCCCCGGCTGAACCCCCCCCCGCATGCCGGGCACTCGCACCCCGCCTCGATGGGCAATTCAGACCGCGCATGGCACGCATTTCGCAATCGAACCCCTCCGCCTCGGGTGAAGGCGTTGGCGTTTCGGCCATTGCGGGTCGGCAGCACGCAGTCGAACATGTCCACCCCCGCCCGGACCGCCATCATCAGGTCCCATTCGTATCCCACACCCATCAGGTACCGCGGCCGATCGGCCGGCAGCAGGGGGGCGGTGTGCTCAACGATGCGGCGAATGTCCTCCGTCCCCTCGCCGACGGCAACCCCGCCGATGGCGTAGCCCGGCAGATCGATTGAGCAGACCTGCTCTACGCAGCGATGGCGTCGCTCCAGGTTTG
Source organism: Planctomycetaceae bacterium (assembly GCA_040255465.1). Taxonomy (GTDB): domain Bacteria; phylum Planctomycetota; class Phycisphaerae; order Phycisphaerales; family UBA5793; genus UBA5793. The sequence goes on along the minus strand of JBDZVA010000003.1, from coordinate 394,606 downwards.
TCCCGCCTTGAACGATGCCAAACAACGCCTGATCGCCAGAGCGGCCATGCGCGCAGACGCAGCGCTCCAGCCACCGCGCCGTTCGATCCATCGCCAGATCCAGACGCGCGGCCTGTTCGCGGTCGAGGGCGCCGCTCGCCGGCGGGCAATCATCAAACGCCATGATGATGTCCGCGCCCAGTTCGTTCTGCACCTGCATTGACCGCTCAGGCGTCAGATCAATCGAGGAGCCGTCGACGATCGACTTGAACACAACGCCATCGTCGCTGATCGTGTTGATGTCCGACATCGAGAAAACCTGGTAGCCGCCGCTGTCGGTGAGGATCGGCCCGTCCCACTGCATGAAGCGATGCAACCCGCCGAAGTGGGCGACCGTCTCGCTGCCCGGTCGGAGCATGAGGTGATACGTGTTGCCGAGGATGATCTGCGAACCGGTTCGCTTGACGAGTTCAGGCAGCAATCCCTTGACCGACGCTTTGGTGCCCACAGGCATGAACGCCGGCGTGTCGAACGAGCCATGCGGCGTATGCACGACTCCGACTCGCGCGTGGCAGGAGGCGGATCGGCTCGTAATCTCGAAGCGCAGAGCCGCCACCGTGCTACGAACCCCGCTTGCGTTGCGTGTCGCGCTCGAGAATGCCTTTTTCGCGGCTCGTCAGGCTGCCCATCCCCTGGTTGGCGATCTTGGCCAGAATCCGATCAACCTCATCGAGTTCGGATTGCTCCTTCGCCCGCTTGCGCCGTTCGAAGAACCCCGGCTTCTTCTGAGGCTGTCCGGTGAAGAACTCGCGCCCGCCATCATTGCTCGAATAGCGACCGAAGGCGTGATGGCCTTTCTTCTTCAAGCCGTCCAGTGGCAACCACAGCGCCCAGTTCAGCCAGTTCGCGTGTCGAATGAGCAGCGCGCCCAGCGCCGCACCGCCGATGTGCCCCGCCTGCCCGCCGGCGTTGTCCCCGCCAGTCGCGAGCACGAAGATGGCAATGAGCAGCAGGCCGTACGCCAGCGTCTTAATCCGCATGCTCAGCGGCAGGATGAAGAACAGGAACAGCGTGATGATCTGGTTCGGCCGCAGGTACGCCGCGGCGAGCAGGACGCCGAATATCCCCGCCGATGCACCGACGAGCGGGAGCCGCGGATCGTTCAGAAGCAGCAACGGAGCCGTGTGATGCGTCACGGCGGCGTAGATCATCCCCGCCACGTTGAGCACCAGGTACAACGCCGCCCCGGCGCAGCCGCACAAAAGGTAGAACGCAAGGTAGCGCCGGCTTCCCAGGTACTGCTCGACCAGTGGCCCGAAGACGTACAGCGCGATCATGTTGAACAGAATGTGAAAAAGATTGTAGTGAAGAAACTGAAAAGTGATGAACCGCCAAACCTCAAAATGAGACAGCGCCGTCGAAGTCGAGAAATGGCCCCAGTAACTCAGTGGCAGCATCGGCGACTGAAGAGTCTGCCCAGTCTTGAAGTCCTGCAGCGTGATCGAATAGTGCGAAACGCCGCTGAGCAGGTTGTCGAGGACAAACACCGCCACGTTGATCACGATGATCCATGTGTTGAACGACCAACCCGACATGGCCGCCATGCCCGACGGGAAGGGGCCGCCCCCGCCTCCGCCGTGGTCTTCACGAACGTATTGCCTGTCGTAAATGCCCATAAGTGAAGGGGAAGTCTATCCCCGGCGGCGACGGGCCGTAACCGATTCGAGAATCTTCCGCTCATGGTCGGAAAGCGCCGCCAACCCCTCCGTGCTGATCTTGGCGAGAATGCGGTCCACGACCTCTTCTTCGGTGGCCGGCCGATCGGATTGCACCGCTCGCTTCTGGGTCGCCTTCTGCGTGTCAGCAGAGGTCTCCAGTCGCACCTGGAAGGCCGTTGTTTCCAGATTGGAAACCGACCGGGGCGCGCGCGTGATCACGTCGTCGAAGTCCTCGGCGTTCAGGTTCGCTGCGGGCAGAGTGGCGGGGCGAGGTTCCTCAACCGCCTGCTGCTCGAAGAACGCGTGCCGCCGCGCCATGGTGATGCAGCACAGCATCGCAAATCCGCCGAGGAACACTCCAGTGACCTGCTCGACGAGCAGCGAGGCAAACACGATCACCAGAGCCAGCGCCATCGCGATGATGATCGATGCGCTCCGGCCCCGTCGTCGACCAAACATCGCCGTCAGGACGCTCTCGAGCGCGTGGGCCCCATCCAGCGGATACACCGGCAGCACGTTGGCGACCAGCACGATGAAGTTCGCATACCCCACCCACCACACCAGCAGCGCCCACCATGCAGGCTTGCCCTGGGCCAGCAGCAGCCACTCGCCGAACGACTCGCCGGGGGTGAGGGGGTGGGTGATCGTCGTGTACCAGTTGGGCGTGAGTTCCATGAGCAGCGGCCACAGCGCCGAAGCGAGCACGAGGCTGAGCAGCAGCCCGCCCAGCGAAGCGATGAGACGCCGGCGCCAGGCTGCCGGTTGCTGGTGTTCGGAAAGACCGCCAAGCGGCCAGAGCACGATCGTCTCGGCGCTCCCGCCCATCCAGCGCGTCATCAGCGCTTTGCCGATCTCGTGGGCGAAGATGACAATGAACAGCGCCAGCAGCGCCGTGGCCGTGATGGCCGGGCCGCTCGCCGTTTCCTGATGCGACAAAAAGGTCGACCGAGCCATTTCCACGGCGACGAGCAGAATCAGGAGCACATGGATGCGGACGCGAACGCCCATGACGCGCAGCACCGGTACTGACCAGGCTGCGGCGTCCTCGGTGAGCTGTGCCAATCGCCACGGGCCGCTGGGCGCGATGCGCCGGCGACCGTCCGTCGTGCGAGAGTCCCGAGATGAATGACCAAAGGGTTTCACTTGTGCCGTTCGTAGAGAGTCATGGCGACGATGCTCTTGGCATCAATCAACTCGCCCGTATCAATCATGGACCAGACCTGCTCCGGAGTGCGCGTCACGACTGAAATCTCCTCGCCGTGCTCAAGACGCTGGCCCACGTGCCGCAGGCCGGTCGCGAGAAAAGCATGCATCTGTTCATCGCAGAAGCCAGGCGAAGTGAAGAACGTGCCGAGATGGACCACGTTTGCCGCCTCATAACCGGTTTCCTCAATCAGTTCGCGGGCCGCCGTCCGGGCCGGCTCTTCACCGGGCTCCATTCCGCCGGCGCAAAACTCCCAGAGGATTCTATTGACCACGACGCGATGGTTGCGGATGAGCACCAGTTGGCCATCGTCAAGTACGGGAACAAGAACGACAGCCCCGGGACCGCGAACCGCGTCCAGGGCCGTGGCATGACCCTTTCGGGTGACCTGAAGCTCCTCGAACGTAAACCGGCGTCCGTGGTGGATCACCCGCGTTGTCGTGGCGCCGGCCATCGAGTCGTCCATCTCAATCCCTCTGGCCAAGTTTAGGCGTCGGGCCACCCGCCACGCCGGGAAACGCCGCAAAGTCTGGCGGCCAGACTCCGGAAGCGAGCCGAATCTGGTACAATGCGACCACATCGCACCCCGAATAAGGAGGCTCTTCATGACCATTCGCCGAACGTCGATTCTCGTGTGTGCGCTGGCCCTCTGCTGGGCTGGCCTGACTCCCTCACCGACGCTTGCGCAGGCTGGCTCTGCCACGGGCGCCAAGCAGCCCCAGCAGCCCGAGTCGATCTACGACGAAACCGCCAACGCCAAAACGCAGATCGCCGACGCCCTCGCCAAGGCGAAGAAAGAGAATCGGCGCGTGCTGATCCAGTGGGGCGCCAACTGGTGCGGCTGGTGTCACCTGCTCCACGACACCTTTGAAACCGACGCAAAGATCAAGCGAAAACTGCTCTACGAGTACGACCTCGTGCTGATTGACATCGGCAAGTGGGACAAGAACATGGAACTCGCCGCCGAGTACGGCGCCGATCTCAAGGGAACCGGTGTGCCGTATCTCACCGTCCTCGACGCCGACGGCAAGGTCGTCAGGAACCAGCGAACCGACGAACTCGAACTCAAGAACAGCGAGAAGCCCGGCCACGATGTCGCCAAGGTACTCGAATTCCTCGAAAACAATCAGGCCGCGTATCTCAGCGCCGGCGCTGTGATGCGCGAAGCGTTGAGTCAGGCCAGACAGAGCAATCGCGTCGTGTTCGTGCACTTCGGCGCGCCGTGGTGCATCTGGTGCCACCGCCTCGAAGACTGGCTCGCCCAGCCGGAGACGGCCGCAATCATGGCCAAGGATTTCGTCGAGGTGAAGATCGACACCGACCGCATGATCGGCGGCAGCGAACTGCTGCTTGGCTACCGCGAAGCCGAGGGCGGCGGCATCCCCTGGTTCGCCTTCCTCACTCCTGAAGGCAAGAAAATCGTGACCAGCGACGGCCCCAACGGCAACGTCGGCTGCCCGTGGAATGACGACGAGATCGACCTCTTCGGCGGGATGCTCCGCAAAGCGAAGCGCTCTCTGAGCGATGCAGCCGTTGACCGCTTGCTCGCCACGCTGCGCGCCACCCGCGACGCGACCAAGTAATCGACTCTGACAGATTCATCGGATTCGCGATTCACGCCCCGAGCGATTGGGGCGTGAATTGCATTTGGGGCTCCAGCACACGTCCGTTGCGGTACGCAGCGAGCGGCATCGCGCGCCCTCCCTCGGGTTGAATCTCCACAATCTCAATCGCGCCCGACGCACAGGCAACGTGAAGATTATCGAGAATCGTGCCCGGTCTGGCGCGATGCGCTTCGTCCGGCCAGTCGCGCACCCGAATGAGTCGTACCGGCGCGCCGTCCAGGGCCACCCCACATCCCGGCCAGGGGTTGAGTCCGTGAATGCGTGCGCGAACGCGCGCGGCGGGCAGGTCAAACGCCGTCGTGCCTTCGATCTTGCGCAGCTTCGGCGCGGCCGTCGCCAGCGATTCATCTTGAGGCTGCGCCGCGAGAGTTCCCGTGCGATACTGCTCCAACACGCGCGCCACGACGTACGGGCCCAGCAGCGCCAGCCGATCGTGCAGTTCACCCGCGGTCTCTTCCGCTCGAATCGGCGTGGAATCCACCGCGAGAATGTCACCCGCATCCATCCGCTGTGCGAGCGTAATGACACTCACTCCCGTCGTCGTGCAGCCGTCCATCATCGCTCGCTGGATCGGCGCCGCCCCGCGATACGCCGGGAGCAGCGAACCGTGCAGATTGATGGCGAAAACGCCGTCGAGCAGCGCCGGCCCGATCTTCTGTCCGAACGCGATTACGACAAACACATCCGCGCCAAGCGATCGCACCTGCTCGACGACCGCCGGCTCGTTCACCCGCTCAGGCTTGATGCACGGCAGGCCCACTGCCTGCGCCCACTCGGCCACCGGAGTCGAGGTCAGCCGACGCTTGCGACCCGCCGGCTTGTCCGGCTGCGACACGACCAGCGCGAGTTCGAATCGATCATGCTGCGCATGCAGATGCTCCAGCGTCGGCAGCCCAAAGGCGCCGCTGCCAAAGAAAACGAAACGAACTGGGGTGTCAGGCTGTGACACGGTTGGTCATCGTTGCCCCGCCCGCTCAAGTTCCTTGAGAACCCGACGATTGGCGAGTTTGGCCATCTGGCCGAAGCGGTGGATGATCAGCCGGCCATCGAGGTGGTCGTATTCGTGCTGCCACACCCGCGCCAGCAGTTCGCTGCTGCGCAGGGTAAAGCGGTTCCCCTCAAGATCTGTCGCCTCGATCGTGATCGTTGGCGGTCTCCAGACTTCGCCGAGCACGTCAGGCAGGCTCAGGCAGCCCTCTTCGTGGGCTTCCAGTCCTCCTTCTGGCTGGCGCAGCACGGGGTTGACGTACACGCGATCCGGCTCGTCTTCTTCGCCGCTGTTGGTGACGAAAAGCCGCCACGCCAGTCCCACTTGCGGCGCCGCCAGCCCCACGCCTCTCGCTTCACGCATCAGCTCGATCATGCGTACCGCGACGGCTCGAGTCTCGTCCGTGATTTCCGCCACCGGCTTGGCGACACGCAGAAGCGAGGGGTGGGGGTACCTCAGAATCGTCAGTGATGCTGGATCGACGCTCATCGGGCGATAGTAGGCCGCGAGGCGTCGCCCGAGAGAGCCCGGCCGCACCAGAGCCGAGAGCGGTCCGGTTGACGCGCGCGCCGACAATCTCTATCGTGTGAGCCGCTTTGCCGCAATGGCAGACAGGCCCGAGGCCTGATCCCATCCAATAATCTGGACGATAAGCGGAACAGGCGACTGGCAGGATCAGGCAGCAGGGGATTGCTCATTGGCGTGGTTCAAGCGTAAAGACGGCGGCAACGGCTCATCCGAAGGCGACGACGCGGGCGGCGTCAACATTCAGCCGGAGAAGGCGCGCGCCTGGTTCAACCAGGCTCGCACCGCGGCGGATACGCGCAATTACGAGTACGCCATCCGATGCTATCTCAGCGGGATCAAGTTCGATCCGACCAATCTCGATGCCCACAAGAGCCTCTTCGAGATCGCCAGCCTCCACGTCAAGACCGGCGGCAAGCCCGCGTCGGGCAAGGAAATCCGCGAGATGCTCGGCGACAAGCGGCCCGTAGATCGCCTCGCCGCCGCAGAACTCGCCTGGATGACCGACGTCTACAACTCAAATCTCAATCTCAAGTTTCTCAACGAAGCCGCCAACCTCGGCCTCAATGAACTGGCGTTGCAGTACGGCGAGATCGGCATCAACGTCCTCGCCCGCTCCAAGAAGCCCGCCAAGAACGTCTTCGTCCAGTACGTCGACCTTTTCGAGCAGATCGGCGCCTACGAAATGGCGGTCAAGGTCGGCGAAGTGGCGCTCAGCCTGGATCGGACCGACGCGGCTCTCCAGGCCCGCATCCGCAACCTCTCCGCCCAGGCGACCATGAACAAGGGCCGCTACGACACCAACGTCGGCGAGGAAGGCAGCTTCCGCGGCAGCATCCGCGACGCGGAGGCCCAGAAGCAACTCATCGAGGAAGACACCTACGCCGCCGGCACCGACCAGATGGCACGCCGAATCCAGGCCGCCAAGGCCGACTGGGAAGCCAATCCCCAGGATCCAACCCTGATCAGTCGCTACGGCGACGTGCTTGCCAAGTCCGGCGACGAAGCACTCGAAACCGAGGCGATCAGCGTCTATCGCAAGGGTTACGAGTCGACTTCCGAGTATCGCTTCCGAATGGCCGCCGGCGACATCAAACTCCTCCAGGCTCGCCGCAAGTTGCGCGCCCTGCGCGAGCGGGCCGAGGCGTCCGGCGATCCCGCCGATCAGGCCAGAGTCGAAAAAGGCGAGCGCGAGATTCTCTCCGCCGAAGTCGGCGAGTATCGCGAACGCTGCGAAAAGTATCCTACCGACCTCGGACTGCGCTTCGAACTCGGCCGCCGCCTCTACGAGCTCGGCGAGTATGACGATGCCATTCCGGCGCTGCAGGAAGCGCAGAACGACGCGCGTCATCGCTCCAAGGCCCAGCACCTCATCGGACTCTGCTTTCTCAAGCACGAGTGGTTTGACGAGGCTGTCGAGTCGCTGCGCACCGCCGTCGATTCCTATGAATACAAGGACGATGACACGCACCTCGCGATGCGCTACGACCTCATGGAGGCGCTCGAAGCCCACGCCCGCGAGAACGACGAACTCGCCGCCGCCGAAGAGGCCGGCGAGCACGCCAAGACCATCGCCCTCAAGCAACTCGCCTTCCGCGATATCCGCCAGAAGCGCGATTCCATCCGCCAGTTGATCAAAGATCTCAAGGCAAAGCAGTGATGGCATGAGCGACGTGGTCGTGGTCATTCCCGCCCGTTATGCCTCCAGTCGCTTCCCCGGGAAACCACTGGCCGCCCGCACCGGCCGCCCACTGATTCAACACGTCGTCGAACGCGCCGCCCGCGCGCAGTGTGCATCGCGCGTGCTCGTCGCCACTGACGACTCGCGCATCGAACGCGTCGTGCGGGAGTTTGGCGGCGAAGTCGTCATGACCCGCGCCGATCATCCCAACGGCACCAGCCGCCTCGCCGAAGTCGCCCGCGATCTTGCCGCAGGCACGATCGTCGTCAACGTGCAGGGCGACGAACCCGACATCGACCCGGCCATCATCGACAAAGCCGTCGAAGCGCTCGGCGACGCCGACATCTGCACCATCGCCTCCCCCTTTGCCAATGACGAAGATCCCGCCGACCCCAATATCGTCAAGGTCGTCGTCGATCGCATGGGTCGCGCTCTCTACTTCTCCCGCGCCCTCATTCCCCACAAGCGCGATGCCATCGGCCCCAGCCACCCGCTCAAGCACGTGGGCCTTTACGTCTACCGCCGCGAGTTCCTCATCGAGTACGTCGGCATGACGCCCACGCCTCTCGAACGGACCGAACATCTCGAACAACTGCGCGTCCTCGAACACGGCCGGCGCATCCAGGTCGTCATCGCCGAGACAAAACACCACGGCATCGACACCCCCGAGCAGTACAACGAGTTCGTCAAACGCTGGCAAGCCGAGCAATAGCGCCTCGCCCGCCGATATTGCCCGCCACGCCGCTTCGCCGAAAAAAAGTCGGGGGCGCCATCCCCTCCCGGCGGTAGCATTGGTCAGCCGAAGTAGATCTCAGCATGTCCAGCCGCGACCCCATCCCGACGATCCGCCAGCGACTCTCCAGCGCCCGGGTCGAACTCGCGCTGGCGAGCGTCATCCGCAGCGTGGCGATCGCGCTCTGGCAGTGGCTCCTGCTGGCCGCGTTGGTCGTCGCGTTCGATTCCTTCTGGCCCGTCGGGCCATCCGTGCGATTCGTCTTTGCCGTGGCGTTGGTCGTCGGGCTCGTTCGAGTCGTCTGGCGGTTCATTCCGCCGCCCCTGCTTCGCCGCGCCTCGCCATCGCGCCTGGCGCGCGAGATCGAACAACGCTGCAACCTCCTGCACAACCCGCTCATCACCGCACTCCAGTTGCAGGTCGCCCCCTCCGCCGCCGGACCTCAGGATGTCAAGTCGCTCCTGCTCACACGCTCCGCCCAGCGCGGCGAAGATGCCGCGCACGCCACCGAATCCAGCCGGCTCTCCGACCGCCGCGCACGCTCGCGATCGCTGTTGGCGCTGCTCGCGGCTGTGGTCGTTGTCTTCGCGGCCGGCTTCATCGCGCCGCGTCCGATTGATGCGGTGACGATGCGTCTCATCGACCCGTGGGGCGATCACCCGCCCTACACGCCACTCGTCTTTGAGATTGCATTCGAGCCGGACGTTTCGCAAATCGTCTACGGCGACAACGCGAGGTGTACCGTGCACATCACCGGCGGCGTCGCGCCGCACGCCGACCTCGTGGTTCGAAATCCACACGACCGAAGCGCCGAACCATTTCGCCTGCCGCTTCAGCGCGCCGAGTCGGCCGGGCGCGAACAATACTTCGCCGCAACCCTTCGCGATTGCCGCGCGCCGATGCAGGTCATGGTCCAGACCCCGGCCGGCCGCAGCGAGTGGCTGACAATCAAACCACTGCAAGTGCCGCGCTGGGCTTCTCGCACACTCACCATCCGCGGTCCGCAGTACGCACCGCTGCAGCCGGCGCGCCGACTGCCCCTGCCCGACAATCCCGAACCCGTGCGCGTTCTCCAGGGCAGCCAACTCACCGTGGAAGCGACCTCAACATTGCCGCTCAGCGCCATGCAGGTAGCGGGCGCTCCCTCACCGATTGCCACACTCTCCGACGATGCGCGCCAGGCAACATGGAACTGGACCGCGAGCGCGACTGGATCACACAAGATCAATCTCACACTCATTGGCCCGACCGATCTGCCCTCCACGACCACGCGCCTCAGGATTGACGTCGTGCCCGACTCCCCACCCGACATGTCAATCAGCCAGCCTCCTCCGCGCGCCGCCGCTCTACCCGATCAGCGCTTCACCGCACGCCTCGATGCGCTTGATGATGTGTCAATCCGGAGCATGACGCTCTCCGCCTCTGTGCTTCGTGATGGTGAGGTCGTCGAGCAACGCGATCAGGACGTTCCGACGCTTCAGAACACCGGCGATCGCGCCACCGCCGGCGTGCCCATCGACCTCTCTCAACTCGACCTGCGGCCCGGTGACACCGTTCGCCTCCAGGCAACCGCGCGCGATGATCGCCCCGCTGAACTCGGCGGCCCGCAATCCTCCCAACCCGCGACCAGCGACATCCTCATCATTGACGAAGAAACGTACGCCGCCATGGCCGGCCACAGCGCCGGCGGGGCCGAACAGGGCGAGTCCGGCGATCAGCCCGGCCAATCCGGTGAGGCCCCCGAGGGCGACAGCCAGCCGCAGTCCGCTCCGGGTCAGGCCGATGCGACCGGCAAGGCGCCGGGAGAGGGTGGCGCGCCCATCGACTCGGCCGGCCAGTCTGGTGAACACATCGACGGCTCCACGCAAGGCAATCAGCCGTCACAGGCAATGCCCGGCCAGGCCGCCGGCCAGGGAAACGCGCCCGAACCCAGCGCCGGCGCATCCGACCCGTCACCCGGCGGCGACGGCAGGTCCGCCGACAGTCAGTCGACCGCCAGCCCGCTGCTCGACCAGGCCCGCAACCGCCCGCTCATCAATCGCGACGGCACTGTCGAGCCGATCGCGGGGCGCATCGACCCCGATGGCCCGCGCCAGCACGCGACGGCGCTCGACGAAGGTGGCGCGCTTCCTGAGATCGCCGCCAGTCGCTCATCCGTGCGATCGCCGCAGCGTTCATCGAGCGACGACTCCAACCGCCTTGCCGCGATCCCCGCGCGCTATCGCGATCTCGCCGCCCGCTACTTCAGGCGCCTCGCCGAGCAGGATGCTGCGCCGACACAGGAGCCACGTGATCATGAATAACGCCCAACGCCCCCTCCGCGATTGTCTTGCCATGATCGCGCTCGTCTGCCTGGCCGCCTCCGCAACGGGTTGGCGCGCCGCCGATCCGCCCGCCGATGGGCAGGCCTTAATCAAGGTCGCACACCTTGTGTACGACCACAACAAGACGAGCCAGTGCTTCGCCTCGGGCTATCTCGCGCTGCTCGGGCGCGAGACGGCGATCAAGGTCGACTACCAGCCCGCCCACGTTGCGCTCGAGTCGGCCGATCTCTACAAGTACCCCTTTGCAGTGCTCAGCGGCGAAGGCGCCTTCAAGTTCACCGATGAACAGTTCACCGCCATCCGCCAGTACATCGAGCGCGGCGGGTTCATCCTCGCCTCGGCCGGCTGCTCAAACGCCGATTGGAACCGCTCGTTCAAGCACGAGATCGCCCAGGTCTTCGCCGATGTGCCCCTCGAGCCGCTCGAACTCGACAACGACATCTTCCAGACGGTCTTTCACATCACCAGCCTGCGCACCAAGACCAACAACACCGAAGTGAAACTTTTCGGCCTGCGCGTGAATGGCCGTCTCGCCATGGTCTACTCGCCCGAAGGGCTCAACGACACCGGCAATGCCGGCGGCGGATGCTGCTGCTGCGGCGGCAATGAAATCCGCGATGCCAAGTACATCAACGCCAACGTCCTGGCGTGGGTTCTGATGCACTAACCATATGCAAAGGCAAAAACCTCGCGCGAACACCTCGGAAGCGGAACGCCGATCGCGAAGCGCGGGTGCCACACAGCATCCTGCCTCGGGTGCTGTGTGCGAGCGAGCAACGACTCCAATTGAGCGGGGACTATCCCCGCGCGTGCCACGCATCAAGAAGCTGTGCCGCAGCATCGTGATACAGACTCTTCAGCAGGTCACGCGGCAGCTGCTTGCCGACCAGTGGCGGCGAGGCATTCGCGTCGTATCGCTCCGGCTCAACCATCGCCAGATCCGGATCGGCTATCGGTGATAGCCCTTCGAATCCCGTCTCCCACATCGTCCGCAGCGCGTAGTAGCGGCTTGCGTACAGGTCGAACGCCTCATCTTCATCGCCCGCCAGATGTCCCATCCCCATGGCTGTCGCGGTTGGCTTGAGATGTTCGTCCGTCGTCACGATGTCCGAGCCGAACATGATGCGCCCGGTCCACTTTGCCAGGAACTCCACGAGTCGCTGCCGCGGCTGGGCGGAGATCTCGCGGATCATCCATTTCGTTGCCGAAGTATCCAGATACAGATTGTCGTGCCGCGTGAGCAGCGCATCGAGAAAATCAAGATCCTCCGGGTACCCGCCCATGTGCGCTGCGATCCACGGCACATCGCCATACTCATCCAGCAGGCGCTCAAGCGGCTTGTACTGATCGAGCTTGGTGCCATAGCGGCCGGCGTCGGCGTACTTCGTGGCAAACCACGTGTCCGGATCGGCAACGTGCGTCATGAACATCATGCCGCACCGCCGCGCCACCCTCATCGCTTCGCGCCGCGCCGGTCCATCCAGCGCGAACAGATTCGGATCGCCGAGTTCAATGCTGATGTCGCGCGACCGCGGCGCCGCCCAGAACTTACAGATGCGGCAGCCGATCGCGGCATACTGCTCAATCCGATCGAGCCAGTCCGTCGTAAACGCCTTGAGCCGATCGCTCGCGCCCCACTGGGGCACCGCAATGTAGCGCATGGCGTCACCAAACACGGCGCGCGTCACATCCACGTGTTCGAGGTGCGTCATGGAATAGACTTGCTGCACGCCGAAGAGGTCGGCGGCGCGCTTGTAGATCTCCACCGCCTTCGTCCCGTTGATGTGCGTGTGCACGTCGGTAATCGGGCAGACGGGCGGGCTCAGGCGATCGGCTTCGAGCCGATAGTCGAGGCCGTGCAGGTTCGCGGCATGAACGGCGTGTTGGTGAGTCATGGGTGGAATCGATGGTAGTCGTTCAATCAACTCCCGACGCCGACTTTACGAGCGCACCGGCGCCGCGCATCGCACTGGCGCATGACTGGCTCGTGGGCATGCGCGGCGGCGAGCGCGTCCTCGACCGGCTTGCGGTAATGTTCGGACCCACCGATCTCTTTTTGATGGTGCACGATCCATCGCGCCGCTACACGCCCGCCCTCGACGCCTGCACCATCCACACCTCGTCGATGCAGCGCTGGCCCGGCGCCGCCGGCCGCCTGCGACGCTGGTACCTGCCGCTCTATCCCCGCGCCGTCGAGTCGCTGCGCATCGAGCCGCGCTTCGACCTGCTCATCTCGACAAGTTCCGCGATGATCAAAGCGATTCGGCCACCGACGCAAAGCGATCGCCGCGACCGCGTGCCGCACCTGTGCTATTGCCATTGCCCCGCCCGCTACCTCTGGTCGCTCTCGGACGAATACGCAAGTGGGGGACTCGCCGGCAGGCTGCGCAGCGCCGGCTTCAGCCTGTTCGGCAACCGACTGCGAAAGTACGACCTCAACACCTGCGATCGCGTTGACACCTTCCTCGCCAACAGCACCCACACAGCCAGCGCCATTGAATCCTGCTACGGCCGCCAGGCCGCCGTGGTGCACCCGCCCGTCGATACTGAGTTCTTTACCCCTGATTCATCAGTCGCACGCGGCGAGCACTGCCTCATCATCTCCGCGCTCGAGCCCTACAAGCGCGTCGACCTCGCCATCCACGCCGCCAACGCGCTGAAGATCCCCCTGCGCATCGGCGGCGACGGATCCCAACAGCGCTTCCTGCGACAACTCGCCGGCCCGACCGTCACCTTCCTCGGCCCGCTTGACAACGAGCAGACACGCCGCGAATACCGCACCGCTCGCGCCCTGCTCTTCCCCGGCATCGAAGACTTCGGCATCGTGCCCGTCGAAGCCATGGCCTGCGGCTGTCCCGTCATCGCCTTCAAAAAGGGTGGCGCTGAAGATTGGATGACCAACGACGTCGGCCTGACCTTCGATCGCCAGTCCGTCGCCGCACTCGCCGACGCCATTCGTCAATTTGAATCAACCGCTGTGAGCGCTGACGCATGTCGCCGCAACGCCCGGCGATTCGATGTCGCGACCTTCGATGCCGCAATTCAACGCGAAATCAGGCACCTGGTGCAATCGCCAACGTCGTCATGAGCTGGCCCGTCGCGACTGCTGCGGCCGCGCGCAGATCCGGTGCGTCGCGTGCCGGCCCGGCAGCCCCGGACGAAAAAGCCCCCACCCGAAGAACCTCGGATGGGGGCCGATTGGAGTGCAAATCAGAAAACCGATCCGTGCGACTTACGGAATCTGCGCCACGTTGCTCGTTTCGCACGGGCTGCCTGAGACAACAACCATCTGCAGGAACCGTCGACAAACGCCGGTTCCGACGCGACTGCTCCGGTCTCCCGAGCCGTTCGGCCCCGTGCTTCCCTGGAATGCGACACGAAGGCCGCTCGAGCCCAGGCCCAGCTGCGTTCCGCCGCAGGGGCCGCCGGGGACAACAAAACTGCCCGTGGTATTGGAGTACACAAGGGCCATCGGCCGGCCGGGGGTCGCGCCGCTCCACGAAACGGTGATCTGGCCGGGGCAGGCGCCGTCGACGCGGAGCCTCAGTCCGCCGCCGCCGCCCAGGAACTCCAGGCCTCGCACGTCAGAGTACCCGCCGGAGCCGATCAGGGTGGAGGCGCCAGTGCTGAGCGCGATCGAGTAGAACGCTTCGCGACCACCAAACAGATTGTCGTTGCCGTCAAAAGCGATGCACTGAATGTCGGTGTTGCCCCCGCCACTCAAATCACTCGTGGCGCCGGTCGAGAGGTTGACCGTGGCCAGCCCGTTGAAGATATCCCACGCAAACGCTCGGCCCTGGCTGTCGATGGCCATCCCTTGAATGCCCGTGTCGTTGGCCAGACCGATCTGCGTCGCCGCTCCACTGCTGGTGTCGATCGAGTAGAGCACGTCAGGCGTGCCGAACCCTTCATCGTTGTACGCATAGAGCCTGTCATTGGGGGCGAACGCCATGCCGCGCAGCGAGTTGATGTTCATCGTGGCGACGGCCGTCATCGCGCCGGTGGTCGGATCCACCTTGATCAGCGTTGTGCCCGACGAGGTGTAAATCTCTCCCGCCGAGTTCTTCGCCGAAGCATTGAGTCCCGTGAACGTGCGGCTGCCATTGAGCAGACCGCCGCCTCCGGTCGTCGAGTCGATCGTGTAAATATCGCCGGACCAGCTCACCGCGATCACATCGTCCGTCGCCAGCGCTGCACTCGTGAGTGCGCCCATGATGGCCAGAGAGGCCAACGCCAAGTTCTGCCGTGTCTTCACCTTCAATCTCCTTCTTCCAGTTTGGTACTCAAAGCCACGCCGAGGCATCATAACGCAAGACAGCCGCAGTGGATGCGGAGAATCACCAATCCAAACCGCAACTTCAAGTGTTTTCTTGCTCTACCCGGTGTGATGGGACATGCAGCCGCCATGTCCGTCCACCTCTTCTCCACAAACCCGGCCCGATAACGTGGATAACTCTGCGGTCTCGGACCCGGCGATCCAAATCTGTAAGCCGTTCTCTTTCAGTGCGTTGAGTCGAATGCGCAAAAGTGGCCGGGAAGGTCGCCGCGCAGACGTGGGGTCGCCGGTGAAGTTTCGGACCAATTTGCGCCAGAAAAAGTCGAATAGTGTTGCATTGTGTGGCATCGTGGGGTAACCTATCCGCACCCGCCGCCACTTGGGCAACGCGGTGGGCAATCAGGTCGGCAAGAGGATCTCGGTCGTGCTGTTCACAGGCGAATTCGAACACACGGTCGACACCAAGGGACGCCTGGCCATCCCTTCCGAGATCCGCTCTCGAATGAAGAAAGTGGAAGATGGCGAAGCCTTCTATCTCACCATCGGCTCGAACCGGGCACTTCGGCTTTATCCGGAGAAAGGGTTCGAACGACTGGCGGCGATGATCGAGGAAGGCCTCGTCACCGACGAAGCGGTGCAGGAGTTTGACCAGTTGCTCTTCCCGCTCAGCAGGCGACTTGAACTGGACTCCGCCGGGCGCATTCGCCTGCCGGATCGGATGATGGAACGGGCGGCTCTGGGTAAGGAAGTGGTGTTGATCGGCGTGCGGGACCATCTCGAAATCCGCGACCTCAAACAGTGGAACGCGGAACTCGAAGAACGCCTCGCCAAGCAGGAAGAAATCTTCAGCCGCTTCGTGCGACGCGGCCGGGTGCCCGGAACTCCGGGCGAATGAGGCGGACAGGCAGGATCAGACGGAAGTGAACATGACCAGCAGTGGGGAATCCGAATCGCGACACAGCAAGGACGGGCCCGGGAGGGATCGCCCGTCGGAGCAAGGTCGATGATCACGCCGCCTTCCCCCAAAGGGGTCGGCGACGTTTTGACAAGTCGGAGTTGGATCATCACGTCGTTGGAATCAGAAGGAGACCAACGACGAAGGTGGATGGAGGCGAACGGACTCGAACGTTGCCTCGGCGGAACAAAGGTGTGCCTGCTGGCCGTCGGCCAAGGATCGGCTGATTAACGACTGCACGCAGGTCACGGCTGTTTTGCTCGACCGCTATTGATCTTGGCTTATACATGCGCGTGGGCGCCGTGGGCCGGATCCGTCGTGGCGACTCCTCCATCACCGAGTTGATGAACAACCGCCGTTGATCGACCAAGCGATCAACGGAATCGTGACCGCTGACAGGGATGCGGCGGCACGATCGCGACCTTCGGCGCCGCGCGCAATGACCCGCGCCCGACCGCCGCACCTTTCGAGACCGCTCACGCACCCACCAGCATGAGCGGTCTTTTTCATGCGCGCCATCCTGAATGTGATCCGTGGGTGCCACACCCCATCCCGCTTCGGGTGCCGTGTGCGATCCGGCAGGGACACCCGGTGGCCGGGTTCCATGCTTCAGCACGTTCCCGTGAGGCATGCCCAGCGTGCGATCACGTGAGCCAGCCCTACCTCACTTCCGCAAGCGACTCCGCCATCTTCCGCGTCGCCTGCCCGCGATGCGATCGCGCATTCTTCACGCTCGGCTCCAGTTCCGCACTCGTCTTGCCCACATCCGCCAGCCACAGCAGCGGGTCATAGCCAAACCCGTTGCTCCCCCGCGCCTCGTCGATGATCACGCCGGCGAATGTGCCGCGCGTCTCCGCGAGCACTTCACCATGCTCATCCGCCAGGCACATCGCGCACACGAACCGCGCCGTCCGCCGCGCCGCCGGCACATCCTTCAATTCGCGCAGCAGCTTCGCGTTGTTCGCCACATCGCGCTGTGCCCGCGTCTCGCCCACTCCGGCATATCGCGCGCTGTACACGCCCGGCGCCCCGCCCAGCGCATCCACTTCCAGCCCGCTGTCATCCGCCAGACACATCCGCCGCGCCGCCCGCGCGTAGTAAACCGCCTTGAGCCGCGCATTGGCTTCAAACGTCTCCCCATCCTCGACCGGCTCGGGCACGTCCAGTCCGATGTCGCTCAGCCCGACCGTCTCGATCCCCAGCGGGCCAAGCACCGCCGCAATCTCCTCGAGTTTGTGCGGGTTCGAAGTCGCCACCAGGATCGATTCAGTCACGCCCATCTCCCATCACTCGCCCGGGTCAACCAGTTGATACAGCACACGCCCGCCCGGCCACGCCGCAATCGGCCGCGCATGCGCATCAAAGAACGCCTTGATGTCCACGCCTTGAAAAATCGGATCGTACCAGTGATCGGTGTTCAGCAGTCGATCGAGTTCCGAGTAGTTCACCAGCACCAGCGAGATGCCGCGATCGATCAGCGCCTGCGCCCACGCATTCTCATCTCCAGGATGCGCCCGCATCGCCTCACCCAGCGGCGACGTATCCCACGTCGTGTGCCACAGCACCGGCCGCAGAATGTAAAACGGCGTCGCATCACCCAGCAGATACAACCCCTGCTCCGGCCGCGTACGCAGGTTCAGATACACCGTGCTGTTCACCGCCACCAGTTGGCGCTCCGTCTCGCGCGGCAGCGGCTCCGCCGTGACCCCCGTGCGGAAAACCACGCCATCGACAAACGCCGTCGGATTCCCGCCGCCCTGATCCTCAAACAGCCCGATACTCCACCCACCCAGCACCACCGGCAGCAGCACACTCGCGCCATAGCCCACCGCGCGCCACCGCCTCATCACCACGTCCAATCCCACCACGATCACCACCACCAGCGCCGGCAGACACGGCAGCAAGAACCGGCTCTGCATGTGCGTCAGCAGGAGCCAGAAGCCCAGTTGCAGCACCAGCACGCTGCATGCGTCGCGCAGCGCCGCCTTCTTCGTCGAGCCCATCCACCCGATCACGCCGGCCGCCACCGCCACGAACCACAACCCCGCCCACTGGCCGTACACGAATCCCATTTCCCACAGACTCGCCAGCCGCGCCAGCCACGGCTCGTGCGGGCTGTGCGCGTTGTGCCAGCGCGCTGCCTGCTCCGCCGTCCAGTGCGCTGTTCCCAGCAGCCCCGTCGCAAAAGGAAACAGCGGATTGCCCCCGTCAAGCGCCACGTAGTTTCGAATCAGATACGGCCCCAGCGCGATCAACCCCCCGACCACGCATCCGGCGATCATCCGCGGCCACTGCCTCGGGGCGATGTGCAACAGCAGCAGCACACCCACCGGCGCCACCACGCCCCCGATCGCCGTCAGTTTCGCCCCGCACGCCACGCCCGCCAGGAACCCGATGAGCACGAACGGCCGCCACGCACGCGGCTGCGCATCAGCCAACCTCCAGCACAGCGCCAGCAGCCCGATCAGCGGCGCTTCGTTGTACGCCATCGAGCCCGTCACCACGACCCACGGCACACTGATCGCAATCGCCCCCGCCGCCAGCGCCATCCAGTGCGAGACATACCGCCGCGCCAACAGCGTCACTTCGCGCGCCGCCCAGATCATCAGCGCCGCGTGCAGCAGTTGGCACGCCGTCGCCGCCGCCACCGCGCCGTTGCTCGGCCGCGTCGCCAGCGGATCGAGCAGCACCGCCAGGTGGTAGTACGCCGCCTCGACATACGACGGCGCGAACGAATACACGTTGTGCGTCAGCGGCCGGATCATCCCCAGCCCGAGCCACTCGCGCGGCATCTGCAGGTGATACTCCAGCACGTCGTATCCCTTCGCCTCCGAGCCCCACAGCCACCCCGGCGCGCTCGTCGCCGCAATCAGCAGCACGACCACCGCCGGCAAGGCCCCGACCAGCGCAAACGACGACCCGCCGCCGATCTTGAGTGACAGCGACCGCGCCGCCACCCGCTGCCGCACGCTCAGCAGAGCCGCCAGCCACCCGACGCACAGCAGCAGCCACCCGCCGGCGCTGCCGCCGATCTGCAGCACACCCGCCGCCCCCAGCGCATGGTCGAGCCACAGCAGCGTCGGCACCCCCAACCCCAGATCCAGCGCCCCAATCCGCCTGTCCTGTAGGTCGGGACAAGGCTCTGCGCCGGCCCGGCGTTCAACACCCCCATACGCCGCCTCCGAAAACCCAAGCCCCTGCCGCACCAGCGCCCCATACCCCCACGCCGCGATGAGCCACCCCGACACCGGTACGGCGTCGAATCCCATGACAAACAGCGCCGGGATGAAGTGGCTCATCTCCGCATCCCGGCCGCGCGTCACCCAGATGCCGACCGCCAGCGCAACGACGGCTCCAACCGCCGAAGAAACCCACAGCGGCGTGAAAAACGACGAACGAGCAGCATCAGATCCGCGGGACATGGACCGGGCATTCTAAGCCGCGCCAGCAACCCCGAACCGCGATGCCCCGCACCTCCAGCCCACGCACAGCCCCGGCACTCCGTGCCGGGGAAGACGCTCTCGTGCACGCTCGCGCCCCCAACGCCCGTGGCATAGCCATGCCCGGGACCCACTCGAGCGCCACCCGCGTCCGCGCCCATCGCTCCACGCTCGCGCCTTCGCTTCCCCCGCAGAATCGTCGTCCTCGCATCACCCCTTCACCTCTTCACCCCATCACGATTCCCGCCGATTCGCCGGAATTCACTGGCACCGCGACCGGTTTTCGGTTATGTTGAAACCACTCGCGGAGCCACGAATGCGAACCGGCCAGTTCATAATCAGCGTCCTGATCGCCACGACCACGCTCCCGATGTCGGCGGTGGCGCAGGAGTGTCGCTACGCCGTCTTCGAATTGTCGACGCTCGGGGGCCTCTCAAGTTATGGCTGGACGCTCGACAACTTCGGCAATGTCGTGGGGAGCGCGACCTTACCCAATAGTGACTTTCATGCGACAGTATGGGTTGACGGTCGGCATCCTGTCGACCTCGGTACGCTCGGTGGCGAGGACAGCGAGTGCCATGGGATCAATGCAAATCGCTGGATTGTTGGATGGGCCCAGACGTCGAGCCAGAGAGGATTTGACGGCAGCGCCTTCCTTTGGCGGAATGGCGAGATGCTGAATCTCGGTTACCTAGCCGACGGTCAACTTTCGGAAGCCTATGGCATCAACGATCTGAACCAGGTCGTGGGACGCTCAACGATAGACGAACTTGGTGAACAAGGAACTCGGGCGTTTCTCTGGTCGGGGGGCCAGATGTCGGCGCTAGCACATACGGCCGACTACCGCAGCACAGAAGCGATCGCGATCAACAATGCAGGCCGCATCGTCGGCCAGGCTTTCAGCGTTGACCATACGACTTGGAGGCCGGTCATATGGGAGTCTGGACAGATTATCGATTTGGGGACGTTCCGGCCGGACAATGAGGGTGTTGGCATCTGCATTGACGTGAACGAAGCCGGTGATGTCGTCGGCTATGCAGCATGGAATCACTTCTACTATCGTGCGTTCGTTTACCACGGCAGCCGGAAACGAGCATTGCCGTCGAAGCCGAATTGGACGAGCTCATACGCGTGGTCGATCAACGATCGGCGACAAGTTGTGGGTGCCGTCCGCGTGGAGCAGTCAGAGTTGCAGGACATCGGCTGCATCTGGGAATGGGGCAAGCCCGTCGAGTATCTCAACGACCTGATCCCGCCCAAGTCGAATTGGTTCATCGGCCTGGCCATCCACAACAACGATGCGGGACAGATTACGGGCAATGGGTTCCGACTCGACGACCGTGAGCACACGAAGGGCTTCCTCCTGACGCCGGTCAATGCGACGACGGAACTGTCGGACCCAACGCCGGGAATCGCAGGCGTTGAGAACACAGTCACGGTGAGCAATGTCACCCCTGGCGCGACAGTCCTTTTCCTCTACTCCCGCCACGGCGGCGGGACGCGCATCCCCGGCTGTGACCTCCAGCAGAACGCGCTGCAACTCGACAACCCCACCCTCATCGGCACGGCTGTCGCCAACCAGCATGGCGTGGCCACCATCACCCGACCCGTCCCCCTCATCGCACGCGGCCAGACCATCCTCTTCCAGGCCGTCGTCCAGAACCAATGCGCCATCAGCCAACTCGTCGTGCATCAGTTCGATTGACGTTCAGCGGCGACGCATGCGTCGCACTGATGTAGGTCAGGTCGAGACCTGACAACACCGCGCGTACGCCAACGGGGCCGAGTGTCATCTCTCTGAGCCGTCCGAAAGCTCAACCGTCAGGTCCCGACCTGACCTACGCACCGATCTGCTCCGCATCCTCTGCAATCTCTGCGGCAAGTTGCCTTTGTCCTGCTTTTCCACCCAATCCCATGCCATTCTTCGTGCGTTCTCCGCGCCCTCCGTGACTCCGTGGTGAGACTTCGCACACCCGCGCACCACGCAAACTGCACTCCGTGCGCCGACTTCTCGAAAACGCAAAAAAGTTGAGCAAAACTCCAAATCATCCCCCTCAGAAAAATGAAAATCGACGAAAATTCCTGATTCGTCCCGCACAGAGGCGCTCATTTACACGGAAGCGCTCGCAAGCGCGCACCCGCGCTCAAAAATCGCGCACAGGAGCGCTCCGGCGCGCATGAAAAACCCCCAACACGGTGCATCTCCGTGTTGGCACGGGTTTTGCGTTGCACATTTTCTGAAATCGCGATCCACGCCGCGCCGACCGCGAAAAAACTTTTCGCGCTTCGGCTCAGCGCGATGACCGCACCCCGCTTCAGGTCCTCAAACACGAACCGACATCGCACACCAGCGCACCGCTCCATGTATTGGTAGACATGTCGCGCATCGCACCACAACCGCGAAATGAAAAGCCGCCGGCTCGCGCCGACGGCTCTGGTCTTCCCCCGATGCCTGATGCAAAGTGCCCAGTACCTGACCCTTCAATGCCCCGCCGTTGGGTCCGTCGGCGTCGCCGCGACCGGGTCGAGCTCCATGAGGAACCGCGCCGCCCACAGTTGGCTCGAACCCTTCTGCGTCGGGTTCATCGTCCGCTGGCTCGTCCACATCATGTACGATCCGTCCGAGTTGAACACCGGCAGGCCATCGAAGCCGCCGGCATGCGTGACGCGCCGCGTCTGCAGGCCGTAGCGCTGGCTGCCCGTCGAGCCCGGCAGATCTCCCGGATCGGCAAGCGTGATGAACACTTCGTAGTTGAAGTGACTGATGGCGCTGGTGGCGTAGACAAGGTGACGCCCATCCGGATGCCAGAAGGGGCACCAATTCACGTCGGCGTTGTCGGTCAGCTGATGTTCGGCGGTGATGCCGATCGGCGTGCCGTCAATGTCAAACTTGAGATCGGCGACGAAGAGTTGCAGCAGGTTGTTGCCGTTGCGATCCGAGCGGTAGGTGATGCGTTTGCCATCAGGGCTGAAGAAGGGCCCGCCGTCGTAGCCGTCGCGGCCGACGACGAGATTCGCCTTGCCCGACTTGAGATCCATGATGTAAAGATCCCCCAGCCGCGGCGCTTCATCGAGCGAGCAGTAGACCATGTATCGCCCGGACTTCTCAAGCGAGCCTTCCGCATCATAACTGTTGTTGTGGGTGAGTTTGCGAATGCCACTCTCGGATGCCGGCGGCAGAGGCGTGCCGTGGTGCTGCACTTCCCAGATCTCCGGCACGATCATCGTGATGATCTCAGTCTCGGTCGGAAACATCCACTTGTACTTCGAGCCGTCGCGCTGGAAGCCGGGCGCTTCGCTCTCGGTCGGCTTGCCGATCGTCGAGCCGAAGTAGATGCGCGAAGGGTCGTGGGGGTCGAACCAGCCGCACGTGTTGGCGGTTCCCGGCGGGCTGACAAGAATCGGCCGGCCCGCGCTGACGAGTCGATCGCCCTGCCAGTTGAGTTTCGCCACATACATCGCGTAGAACGGCGCCGGTTCTTCACCCTCGGCGGGCTTGGCGACGGCCTGATAAATGACCCACTGGTTGTCGGGGCTGAAATACGCTTCGCCGGCCTTGAAGAAGTCTTCGTCAAAGGTGAGCTGGACGTGGTCCGCGAGGATGCCTCGCTCGGAAACGCGCCAGTTGACTGCCGCCTGATCACCACTCGACGCCGGCGGGCCGCCCACGTTCTGAGCCAGCGCACCGGACGCGGCAAACGCCATCGCCGCACCGGCAAGACCCGATGCCACAGCGCGGCGCGAATTCAATCCGACAGCGTTCCCTCGACCCGATCCCATGATTGCACCTCGCTTAAGTGGACGCATCACCACCAGTATAGTCTTGAAGTGAGATTTCAACGGCTGGCTGAAACCCGGGGAAAGCGGATCGGGGAAAGCACCCCAACTCCGATGCGATAGCCTCTGTACATCTCCGCCCAACGTCAATACTTATGAAACCCTTGAACATCCTCTATTCCGATGCCGACTTCGCCTGCGTCGACAAGCCCTCCGGCCTGCTCAGCGTGCAGGGCAAGGGGGAGGCGGGGCTGGATTGCGTCATCAACCGCCTCATCGAACGCTTCGGCTGGGCTCGCGAAGCCCACCGGCTTGACATGGACACCAGCGGCCTGATGGTCGTCGCCCTGACCCCCGAGAGTCACAGCGACCTGTGCAGGCAATTCCGCGACCGCACCGTGACCAAGCAGTATGAAGCGATCGTCCTGGACCATCCGCAACTCGATGAAGGTGAGATCGACCTGCCGCTTCGCGCCGATATCGCCAACCGGCCGCGGCAGATCGTCGATCACGAGTTCGGCAAGCCATCGCTCACCCGTTACCGCGTGATGGCTCGGTACGAGAACGGCACGGCGCGACTGGAACTCGCGCCCGCAACCGGCCGCTCGCACCAGTTGCGCGTTCACCTGGCGTCAGTGGGGCACCCCATTCTTGGTGATGACCTCTACGCTTCGGCTGACGCACTGGCGATGAGCAAGCGGCTGCTGTTGCACGCCACCCGCCTCGGCATCGCCCATCCCGTCACCGGCCAGCGACTGGAATACGTGTCCGCGTGTCCGTTTTGAGGTGGCGGGGCGTGACGCGTCGCCTCGGCGACGAACTGCGAAGCGTTGGTCATCTTCTGCGGTTCGCGTATTCTTGCAGATCGTTCCTGTTTTTCGCCCGGCGACGTTTGTCGCGGCGTGTGAGGAGAGTTGGTTGTGACCACACCGGCGGTGGATGAATCTGGCGAGGAGGTCGAGGATCGCCCGCTCGCCGCGAGTGATTCATCTGCCGCGCCCAGGCACCGTCGCCATGCCGGAGTCGCGCATGCCTCCGATCGACTCGAGTCGGCGGTGGCGCCGACGGGTCCGCGCCAGGGCGACGGGAAGATCCGCACGGGCAAACTCGCCGGCCTCACGCTGGGCATGGCCATCTGGGTGCTGTCGTGGCCGATCATGGCGCAGTCGTTTCTCGATGCCCTGCTGGGCACGGTGGACACAGCCATCGCGGCTCGCCTCGGCGTCG
The DNA here is from genome assembly GCA_040255465.1 of Planctomycetaceae bacterium. Classification (GTDB taxonomy): domain Bacteria; phylum Planctomycetota; class Phycisphaerae; order Phycisphaerales; family UBA5793; genus UBA5793. The sequence goes on along the minus strand of JBDZVA010000003.1, from coordinate 370,154 downwards.
AAGAGACAGACGCCGTCGGCCTGTCGACGTACATCATGTGGTTCACGGGTGTCATCACGATGTCGGTGGCCATCGGGGCCACGGCGCTGATCAGCCGCGCGGTGGGCGGCGGTCATCGCAGCCGGGCCAATGACGTGCTCGGTCAATCCATGACGTTGTCGGTCATCATCGGTATTGCCGCGGGAATCGTGATGGCCATTGCGGCGCCGTTCATCGGTCGGCCGTGCGGCCTCGATCCCATCGCCGCGAAACTCATGGCGCAGTACCTCTGGCCGATCGCCGCTTCGATGCCGGCAATGGTCGTGACCAATGTCGGCGTCGCCTGTCTGCGCGGAGCCGGCGAGTCGCGCAGTCCGCTGTGGATCATGATGATCGAAAACGTCGTCAACCTGCCCCTCAACGTATTGCTGTCGGGCGTGGCGCTGCATTTCACGATGCTCGGTCACGAAGTGAACTGGACCGGCATGCCGTCGATCGCCATGGGTATCGCAGGCGTGGGAGTCGCGACGTGCATCGCGCGGTGCGTCGGCGCTGTTATCGTCGTCTGGCTGCTGCTGCGCGGCCAGGATGTGATGCGGCTGCACTGGCACCGCATGAAGCCGCGCCTCGCGTCGATGAAGCGGCTCATGAACGTGGGCCTGCCCAACCTGTGGGAGTCGCTGGGCATGTGGTCGGGCAACTTCATCATCATTCTCGTCATCGGGCAGGTGCTCGCCGCGGCGTCGGGGGCGCCTGGGATGATCGGGGCCCACCAGATCACGATTCGGCTCGAGTCATTCAGCTTCCTGCCGGGCTTTGCAATGGGCACGGCGGCTGCGACGCTGATGGGGCAGTACCTCGGTGCGGGCAATCCGAAGATGGCGGCCAAGGCGACGATGGTCTGCGCCGGCGTCGCGGCCGTGGTGATGACGTCGTTCAGCTACATCTTCATCTTCCATCCGCTGGCGATGGTGCGGCTGATGTCGGATCAGCCGATGCACGCGGAGATCGTGCCTGATCTGCTGCGCCTGGCCGGCTACATCCAGATTCCTTTCGCGATCCTGCTCGTGCTGCGCGGTGCTCTGCGCGGCGCGGGCGACACGCGCATGGCGATGATCCTCACGAGCATCGGCATCTATGCGATCCGCGTGCCGGGCTGCGTGATCGTCGCGCTGCTCTATCCGGAGAAGGGCTTGTATCCGTTGTGGCTGGTGATGGTCTGCGAACTCACGATCCGCTGCCTCATGTTCACCGCCCGATTCATTCACGGCGGCTGGACGCGGCTGAAGGTGTGAGGGCGTCGCGGCGAGATTGAAGCGGTCAAGGGACAGAGTGCTGCATTCTGCGATGCAGGTACAGAGCGTTTTCGCGTCGCGTTCCGCGGTGGGCTTCGAGTCTGTTGGTCTACGCCGACTTGACGAGCGAGAGCCCCGGCGTGGTGTCGGTGTCGGGCTCGCCGCTGCGTGGCTTGGGATGGGCCAGGTCGAAGAGATAGTGTTCGACGTGTTCGCCGGCGCAGCGGACCACGTGCAGGTCGTGGCGGTAGGCGAGGTCGACCGTTTCACACTTGTCGATCGTGGGGTGGATGTCCCAGTGTCGGCAGTCCATGTCGAGAATGCGAATGGTCGGGCGACAGGGCTGGACGGAGTTGCGTCGCACAACCGCTCCATAGCGGCCATCCGAGGTGCGTACGAGCGAGCCAATCGGGAAAACCGGAAGGCGTCGCAGCGCCACTTCGCGCACGACCGGATCGAAGCGCGGCTCGAGGCGCTCATCGGCGAGGTCGCGCATCGCGGCGATGGCCGGCCGGGGATTGCCTACTTCATCCTTCATCAGCGCGTCCAGCGCGTCCGCCACAGTGACGATTCGGTTGAAGACGTGAATCTCATGCCCGCGCTGCGCGCCGCGATGCCGACCGTTGGTGAGCGGCGCCATGTTGGGCCAGCCTGAGCCGTCGTAGCACTGGTGATGGTTGAGGGTGATCTGTCGCGCGGATGCGGCGATGCCGGTCTCGCGCAGCAGGGCGTAGCCGAGCGTCGTGTGCTTCTCGTAGTCGGTCGGCGCTGACTTGGCGCGGATGACTTCGTACACGCTGTGGTGCGACTGAATCTCGGGCGGGAGCGCGACTTTGCCTGCGTCGTGGAAGACCGCGCCGAAGGCGAGCGACACCATGTCGCGTGCTTCAGATGGTGAAAGGCGCGGCCGCTCACGCACGATGTACGCTTCCAGTTCGATGCCGATGAACAGGCTCAGCACCGCTACATTCACGCCGTGTTCGAAGACGCTGAACTGCGGATCCAACGCCGGCGCCACCGGTCTGATGAAGCGGCGTTGAGCAACGATGTCGCAGACGAGCGAAACGATCTCCGTGCGAATGTCCAGCGCCTGGGTGGCGGTCATCTGCGGCACGACAGGATCGGCGAACTGCTTGTACAGCCGCCGCGCCAGGTTGTGCAGCGTCCCGTTGAGACCCGTCAGCGGCGCTTCATCAAGGTCGCTGGTGGCGGGATGGATGATCCATGCTTCGCGCACACCCGACTGCCGGGCTTCCGCGATCAGGCCGTCGTCGAGCACCGTGCCGGCGGCAAGGAACTCGCCGGGATAGGGGCCCGATCGGACCACCGGAACGCCGACGGTCATGCCGGCTTTGAGATCTCTGGTTCCGCACAGAAGCATGCTTGGCTCCGACGTCAGGGTCGTTCAAAGCCATATCGGCAATCCTGGAATCAGGCTCCACGGCTCGTGGCCCGGCAGTGGGGGCGGCGGGCGTGATTCGCGGGCTGGGGAGTTCAGGAAAGCCGCCCCGCGCCCGATAAGCACTGGGACTGTGGTCTCCTCCCGATTGACTCGCAAGAAGTCCGAATCGCCTCGCGACGGGCTGCTCGACGGACCGGGCCGGCGGCGGTCTCCGGGCTGCCCGAGCCAGCCCCGCAGCGCGCCGCTGGTTCCTACGATCCCGCACGTTCAGTGGAACCGTGCGACCAGTAGCCTTTGAGGAGTGATGATGCCGACCCTGCGAGCCACCCACCGCGCTGTTGTGTTTTCCATGTGCTGTGCTTGCCTGATCGCCCCGCCGTTGTATGGCCAGACGGAGGATCGAGTGCAGTATGAGCCGCCGGCGATGGGCGAACTGATCGTGGCGCCGTCCAGCGCGCTGGTTTCCATGCTGGAACGATACAACACGGACCGGCGGGCCATGAGGCGGCTCAATGGTTCGGATCTCTCAGCGCAGAGCATCGCGCGATTCACCGCCTTCTACGAGGACTGGAAGCAGCGGCTCGGGCAGGTTGATTTCGACGCGCTTAACCAGGATGGAAAGATCGACTACATCCTCTTTCGCAATCATCTCGACTACCAGCGGCGGCAGATTGACATCGATGCCGGATACCGCGCGGACATGGAAGCGCTGATTCCTTTTGCATCCATCATCACGGATCTGGATGACGCACGGCTGGACATGCTGCCCGTTGACTCGCCTGCGGCTGCATCGGCGCTGAACGATCTCGCGAAACAGATTGACGAGATACAGAAGCGGGTCCAGCAGGGCCTGCGTGCCAAGCCCAAGTCGAGTGGAGAGGCAGGCGCAGAGGAGGACGCGGCGGACAGCGCCGAACCGCAGCCGATCGTCGTGAAGAAGACGGTGGCGAACCGGGCGGCGGGGGAAGTGGACGGTCTGCGCCGCACGCTGCGCGAATGGAACGGCTTCTACAACGGGTACGACCCGATCTTCGACTGGTGGATTGCCGAACCCTACAAGGCGGCGGACAAGGCCCTGGGCGACTACGCAAGCTTCCTGCGCCGACAGGTGGCCGGCGTGAACCCTGACGACGAGTCGGCCATCATCGGCGATCCGATCGGCCGCGAAGCGCTGCTCAGTGATCTTCGCATGGAGATGATCCCTTACACTCCTGAGGAACTGATTGACATCGCCAACGCGGAGTTCGCGTGGTGCGAGGCGGAAATGCTCAAGGCCAGTCGCGATCTCGGGTATGGCGATGACTGGCACGCGGCGCTGGAGTTCGTCAAGACGCAGCACGTCGAGCCGGGCAAGCAGCCTGAACTCATTCGCGAATTGGCCCTCGAGGCGATCGACTTCGTCGAGAGTCGCAAATTGGTGACCGTGCCGGAGTTCTGCAAGGATCTGTGGCGCATTGACATGATGTCGCCTCAGCGGCAGTTGATCACGCCGTTCTTCACCGGCGGCGAGGTGATCAGCGTCGCATTCCCGACGGACAGCATGACGCACGAGCAGAAGATGATGAGTATGCGCGGCAACAACCGCTACTTCTCGCGCGCGACGGTCCATCACGAACTCATCCCCGGCCACCACCTGCAGGGGTACATGACCGACCGGTACGCCACCTATCGAGAGATGTTCGGCACGCCGTTCTGGACGGAGGGCTGGGCGCTGTACTGGGAGATGCTGTTGTGGGACGAGCACTTTCCCCAGACCCCCCAGGATCGGATCGGCATGCTGTTCTGGCGCAGCCATCGATGTGCGCGAATCATTTTTTCACTGAGTTTTCATCTTGAGAAGATGACGCCGCAGGAGTGTGTGGACTTTCTCGTGGATCGCGTGGGGCACGAGCGCGACAACGCGGCAGCGGAAGTGCGGCGCAGCGTGGGTGGGATGTACAGCCCGCTCTATCAATGCGCGTACATGCTCGGCGGCCTGCAGTTCCGAGCGCTGCATCGCGATCTCGTCGAGACGGGAGAGATGAATAATCGCGACTTCCATGACTCGATCCTGAAGATGAACCGCATCCCCGTGGAGATGATCCGCGCGAAACTCGAGAACATACCGCTGACCCGGGACTACACGACCAACTGGCGGTTTTACGACCGGTGAGCAGATCAGGCGGCGCGGCGTTTTCGGGCCGTGGACCGGGTCGCGCCCGGCGATGCGGGTGTGGTACGATTCCCGACCCGGCGGTCACTTGGGCGGCGGCGCCAGGCGCTCGAGCACCGGGGGTTGGGAGCACGATTCGCACACCACGGTGACCCGCCACCCTTAGAAAAAGAGGAGAGTGCAACGATGACCATGCAACAACACCTGTTCTCCGGCAAGCACAACGCGATGCGTGCCGCTGTCATCGGAATGGGACTGCTGACAACGGGGATTGTGTTGCAAGGCGCTTCCGCGCAACTTGCCGCGTCCGCCAGGACTCTGCCGCCGATTATCGCGCCGGGCACGGCCACTTCCGCGCCTTCCGACGCCGTGGTGCTCTTCGACGGATCCAATCTGGACGGCTGGACGTATTTCGACGGCAAGCCGGCTCAGTGGGTCGTTGATGGCGCGGCCATGACGGTCAAGCCCGGCTCGGGTTCGATCGTTTCGAAGGAAAAGTTCAACGACGCCCAGGTGCATCTCGAGTTCGCGACGCCGACGCCGGCGCTTGGCGAGGGTCAGGAGCGAGGCAACAGCGGCATGTACATCCAGGGCCGCTACGAAGTGCAGATCCTCGATTCATTTGAGAACGAGACGTACGCCAACGGGCAGTGCAGCGCGATCTACGGCCAGTACGAACCGCTCGTGAACGCATCGCGCGGCCCGGGTCAGTGGCAGACGTATGACGTGATCTTTCGCGCGGCGAAGTTTGATTCGGCCGGGAAGAAGATCGCCCCGGCGACGATCACGGTGCTGCACAATGGCGTGCTGACGCAGGATCATGTCGAACTCAAGGGCGTGACCGGCGGCAACATGAGCCCCGAAAGCGCCGAGCCCGGCCCGCTCATGCTGCAGGATCACGGCAACACGATGCGCTTCCGAAACATCTGGTTCCGCCGGCTGGATTGAGTATGGCCATCGCAGGTTGGCGCGATGCCAGGGGGAGCAGTCTTCCTGGAAAAAGGGGCCTGCGAGGCTAGCATCGCCCCGCAGAAGCCTCCAAGCCGGAGTGGCGGAATTGGCAGACGCGACGGATTCAAAATCCGTTGCCCGAAAGGGTGTGAGGGTTCAAGTCCCTCCTCCGGCATTCTGGTCTGCGAGCCCGTTGGCACGACGGGCGCGGCCTAACTCTTGATCAACTCCACCATGATCTTCGCCGCGGCGGTGCGCCCCATGGTAACGGCCGGGAGCTTGCCGGACTGCACCGTCACCGCTTCGGCGGCGTGGTCATGCGCCAGCACCCGCGCCCGTGTGCCCGGGCGGAGCATGTGGCGATCGACGAAGCGCAGGAACTGTTCATCCTGATCGAGGACGCGCGCGATGCGAACCTCGGCGCCCTCCTGCACTTCAGTCAGCGCGGTCAGGGCCGATTGACGGATCTCGCCGTCGGCTGTGGGGATCGGGTCGCCGTGCGGATCGACACTGGGGAAGCCGAGAAACTCGTCAATGCGGTCGAGCAGTTTGTCGGAGATGGCGTGTTCGAGGCTCTCGGCCTCATCGTGTACTTCGGACCAGTCCAGACCGAGTGCTTCAACGAGCAGGCACTCGATGAGCCGGTGTCGGCGTAGCACACGCAGGGCGAGGCTGCGGCCGCGTGCCGTGAGCTTGACCCCGCCGTAGGGCTCGTAGGCGACGAACTTGGAGTCGGCGAGGCTCTTGGCCATGGAGGTGGCGGTGCCGGCGGTGACGCCCATCGCTCCGGCGAGGCTCTTCATTGAGACGATGTCGCCCACCGGCTCGGCCTGCTGCTCGATGTAGATTCGCTTCAGGTAGTTCTCGACGGTGCTGCTTGGCATCTGCCGGGGGCTCCGCTGGCCTTGATCGTGTGGTCATCCAGATCGTAGTTTTGATGGTGCCTCTGGACAACTGCTGGTTATGCGTATATCATATTTTGATGAGTCAAAATTCGATCGTGTCGCGGTGAGGCGGAGTTGTGGATCAAGGGCTCGGCGCCCCCCGGCCGACACGAATGGACAGAGAACCTCGTGACTGGAACCTCCCTCATCCTGGCCGGCCTGCTTGTGGCGGTGGTCATTTTCTGGCCGCGGCACGGTCTGTGGGCGCGCCGGCAGTCGGCGCAGAGCCTGGCGCGTCGGATCCGTCGCGAAGATGCCCTCAAGCACATCCTTAAGAGCGAGGCAAATGGGCGCGTGGCCACATTGAACAGTCTGGCGGGGGCGATGCACATCACCACCGGTGATGCCGCACACCTGCTGGAGGAACTGGAGGCGCGCGAGTTGTTGACATTCGAGGGCGGGAAGCTTCGGCTCAAGCCAGCCGGCCGGGAAATGGGGCTGCACATCGTCCGGGCGCACCGCCTGTGGGAGAGTTATCTTGCGGAGCACACCGGGGTTGCTGCGGGTGAGTGGCATCTCCGAGCGGAACAGCAGGAGCACTGGCTGACGCCAGAGGAAACTGATGCGCTGGCCGCGAAGCTCGGGTATCCCATGCGTGATCCCCACGGTGATCTGATTCCCAGATCCGATGGCCCACTGGAGGGTGATTCGGGTCGCTCGCTCAATTCCGTTGAGCCGGACACGCCGGTGCTGATTACGCACATCGAGGACGAGCCGGAAACGGTTTTTCGTCAACTCGTGGCGCAGGGGTTGAGCCCGGGGATGAGAGCCTTCGTCATCGAGAAGTCGCCGGCGCGTATTCGTTTTCGGGCAGACGGCACTGAGCACGTTCTGGCTCCGGTTCTGGCGGAGAACATCTCCGTCAAACCCATCCCCGAACTCTGCCCGGCAGATCTTGAAGCGGGGGAATGCCTTTCGGGGTTGCGGGCGGGTCTGCGGGCGCATGTCGTCGGGCTTTCGCCGGCGTGTCGCGGCCAGGAGCGGCGTCGGTTACTGGATCTGGGTTTTGTGCCCGGTTCCGCGGTTGAGGTGGAGATGGTGAGTCCGGCGGGTGATCCGACGGCGTACCGCGTGCTCGGTTCGGTCGTGGCGTTGCGGCGCCAGCAGGCCGATCTGATCCGCGTCACGACGAGCAAGGCGGCAAGCGCATGAACGAGACGACTTCTTCTCCAGCATCTCTCACGCTCCCGCAGGCGACGGCCCCGGCCGCGCCGGCAAAGGAGGGCTGCGCGTCGTGCAGCGTTTATCGCGCCGCCAATCTCCGGAAACTCGGCGTGGTGATGGATTCGTGGAACTTCGTGGTGGCGCTCGCCGGTAATCCGAACACGGGAAAGAGCACTGTGTTCAACGCGCTGACCGGTCTGCGCCAGCACACGGGCAACTGGCCCGGCAAGACGGTGGCGCGTGCTGAGGGTGGATACGAGTATGCGGGGCAGCGGTTCAAACTTGTGGACTTGCCCGGCACCTATTCGCTGCTCTCGACGAGTCTTGATGAGCAGATCGCGCGCGACTTCATCCTCTTTGGTCAGCCCGATGTGACGGTGATTGTCGCCGACGCAACGCGCCTCGAGCGGAATCTGAATCTTGTGTTGCAGATCCTCGAGATTACGGATCGCGCCGTCGTGTGCCTCAATCTCATGGATGAAGCAAAGCGGCACGGGATCACGGTGGACGAGCGGCAACTGGCGCGCGACCTGGGTGTTCCGGTGGTGCCCACGTCGGCTCGATTCGGCCGGGGGCTGCCGGAACTGCTGCAAGCCATCGATGACGTCGCGACGGGAACGTTCGTCTGTCGTCCGCAACGCCTCGAAACCGAGCCTGAAGTCATCAAGGCGCCGCTGGCTGATCTGCTCAGCCGACTGAAGCGTGCATTCCCCGAGTTGCCCAATCCGCGCTGGGTGGCGCTGCGATTGCTCGGCGGTGACGATTCGATGATGGAGGCGTTGCGCAACGGTCAGCTCGGCACGTTACAGGCCGTGGCGCCGGGCCGCGGCGAAACAAGCCCGATGGTGAGCCAGTCATGATTGATTCCGCGACCTTTCCGAATTCCAATGGGTCTCCCACATCCGCGCCAACGCCGGAGGCGGAGGCCATTATCGCGGCGGCGCAGCGTTGGCGGCAGCAGATTCCGGGCGATCTTCATGAGCACGTTGTCGAGGCCGTTTTCGGCCAGGCCGCGCGGATTGCGGATCGCGCGGTGTCGCGTGCGGGCCAGGCCGCACAACCCACATTTGACCGGACACTGGATCGCATTCTGACAAGCAGGATCTGGGGCTTTCCCATCATGATCCTGTTGTTTGCGGTCATGTTCTGGCTCACGATTGCCGGGGCAAATGTTCCTTCGGGCTGGCTCGCATCGATCCTGATTGAACATGGTCACCCATGGCTCAAGAGTCTGTTCAACGCCGCCGGTTCGCCGTGGTGGCTCACGGGTCTGGTCGTTGACGGCATCTACCTGGCCACCGCCTGGGTCATCAGCGTGATGCTGCCGCCGATGGCGATCTTCTTTCCGATGTTCACGCTTCTGGAGGATCTCGGCTACCTGCCGCGCGTGGCGTTCAATCTCGACCGGATGTTCAAGGCGTCGGGCGGTCACGGCAAGCAGGCGATGACCACGATGATGGGCTTCGGGTGCAACGCGGCAGGGGTCATCGCCACGCGCATCATCGACAGTCCGCGCGAACGGCTGCTGGCGATCCTTACGAACAACTTCGCGCTGTGCAACGGCCGCTGGCCCACGCAATTCCTGATCGCGACGGTCTTTCTCGGCGCGCTGGTCCCGGCAGCGCTGGCGGGTCTGGTGTCAGCCGCAGCCGTCACCGGCGTCGCGATGTTCGGCGTGCTGCTGACTTTCGTTGTCGGCTGGGCGCTGTCGCGGACGGTGCTCAAGGGTGAAGTGAGCACCTTCAGTCTGGAGTTGCCTCCGTATCGGCCGCCGCGCATCCTGCGGACGATCTACACCTCGCTGATCGATCGCACGCTGTTCGTGCTCTGGCGCGCCGTGGTGTTTGCACTGCCGGCGGGCGCGGTGATCTGGCTCATGGCCAACGTGCACGTTGGCGGCGACAGTCTGGCGGGCCACTTTGTTCACTTCACCAATCCAGCCGGCGTGCTGATCGGTCTCAACGGAGTGATCCTGCTGGCGTATGTCATTGCCATCCCCGCCAACGAGATCGTCATCCCGACGATTCTGATGTTGACGGCCATGGTGACGGGCGCGGAGCACATGGGTGCGGGCACAGGCGTGATGTTTGAACTTGACTCGAACGATGCCGTCCGGCAACTGCTCACCGCCGGCGGATGGACGACACTGACGGCCGTCAACCTGATGCTCTTCAGCCTGATGCACAACCCGTGCAGCACGACGATTTACACGATCTACAAGGAAACCGGCAGCGCCAAGTGGACGGTGGTGGCGGCGCTGATGCCCATCGCCATCGGCGTCGTGATCTGCGGCCTGGTGGCCGGGGTCTGGCGAATGTTGGCGTAGCCGGCGCCGGGGCGGGGTCTGCCCGCGCCATTTCTACTTTGTGGAGAGGTGGATGACGCCGTCGAAGAGTTCATCCGCATGGGCGCGGTAGCGTGCGATCTCCTGAAGATAGAGCGTGCTCACCTTCGATTCGCCGTGCTCGGCGACGAGTTGCTCCCATGCGGTCTGTGCTTCGTCGAGCTTTCGATCACGATAGAGGCGCACGGCGGCGGCCGTTGCTTCGATGAGCAAGATGAGTTCTTCGTCCTCGGTGCCGGGTTCGACGGGGAGCACCTCGAACAGCTCGACGGGTTTGGACTGGCCGACGACGGTGATGAGTCCGATGGGCCGGCGCAGAATGTCCTTGCCGATCATGTCGTTGGTGCGCCCGTTGATGAGAATCGCCGTGCCGAACTGCTTGTTGGCGGATTCGAGCCGGGCGGCGAGGTTGACCGAATCGCCGATGACCGTGAAATCGCTGAACTCGGGCGGCGCGCCGCAGTCGCCGACCGTGACCAGTCCCGACGACAGGCCGAAGCGCATCGTCAGTCGCGGCTCACCCTGCCGGGCGGCGTCGAGATTGAGTTCTTCAACGCGCTGGACGCAGGCGATGGCGGCGCGGACGGCGCGGTCGGCATGTGAGGCTTCCTCTTCGAACGCGCCCCAGAAGGCCATGAGGCCGTCGCCAAGGAACTTGTTGACGTAAGCCGAATGTTCCGTGAGCAGGGTGTTCATACTGCCCATGTACTTGTTGAGAATGGCGACGGTGGCGCGCGAGTCCATTGCTTCGGAGACGGTGGTGAAGCCCGCGAGATCGCCGAAGAGGCAGGTGACCTCGCGCTGGGCGCCGCCCATGTCGATGACGTCGGGATGTTCGAGGAGGTAGTCGAACAGTCGTCGATGGATGCGATTGCCGAACTGGCGGGTGAGGCGCGATCGCTCGCGGCGCTCGTGCAGGCCGCGCGCAAACGACGATCCGAACAGCCCGACGAGAATGCCGGTCATGGGGGTCGCCAGCGGCACGAGCCAGTGCCAGGAGTCGAAGAGCAGGAAGGCGTTGACGACCATGTAGCCGAGGCCCACGATGAGGGCGAGCAGCAGGCCGAGCAGCGGACGGATCGACCGGATTCCGGCGACGAAGGCAGCGAAGGATCCGAGCACGAAGGTCAGCATCGCGCCGAGCCAGAGTGGCGCTTCATCAAAGGCTTCGCCGGTCAGCACCATGTTGGCCATCATCGCATTGACGACGACGCCCGGCGTGAGGGGGCCGGCGGCGGTGGGGTAGACGTCGCTGAGTGATCCCGTCGTGACCCAGCCGACGAAGACGATCTTGCCGCGCAGCATCTGCTGCAGCTGATCCCGGGCCGCGAGGAGTTCCCGTTCTTCTCCTTCGATCTTGGATTGAATCTTGTACCAGCGCCACAGCGCCACTTCTTCGGACGTGGGGTTATCAACGGGCGGCTGTGGTTTGCCATCCGGCGTTTCACCGAGCACGAACCGAGCCTGGTCGATGAGTTGAGCCGTCATCTCCGCTCGGCGTGCGGGGTCGTCCCAGTCGTCGGGTGAGAACTCCGCCGAGGCGAGAAACGCAGTCGTCAGCTCGCGGCACAGCGCCTGGTATTCGGCTCGTTTCGCATCCAGCGCTGCGAGTTTGTCCTGCAGGTCGATCAGCACGCCGATCGCGATGTGGCCGTAGGTCGGCGGATCGCTGTCTGATTGACGCAGGAGCCCGAGCGCGGCATTCTGCGAACCATGCACGACGTGTCCGGTGAGGAGGTTAAGCGGAGGCGAGCCATCCTCGGTGCGCGGCCACGTGATGAGCGTGGCGCCCTGGTTCAGAGGCAGGCGGGCCCGGCCAATCTCCACCGCGTCGCCGTCGATCCTGATATCCGCGCGACCCAGGCGCAGATGCGCCATCGCCGCTGCCACGCCAAGTTGGGGGTAGACGCGGCCGCCGAAGCCGATGACAGGCGGTATGCGCCGGACGGCGCCATCGCGATCTGTTTCAGTCGTAACAAAGCCCGGGCGGCTGGCGGCCAGCGCCACATCCATGATCGGAACCTCGATGTCATCCGCCAGCCGCACCACCCCGGTGTCAGTCAGTTCCGACGTCTGCGGCGCCAGGGCGCGCGTCACGTTGATTCGATCAACGACCTTGCGGATCACGCGATCCAGGCCCGGATCATGCACGCCCAGCAGGTTCTCGGTCGCCATGTGACCGAGAAGCGCTTCGACGGTCAGCGCGCCTGATCCGGACAATTCGTGCGCGGCCTCCTCGATGGCCAGCTCGCGAAAGGACTGGAACCGCGCTCCGACGCGCTGGGCGCGAGCGCCGTCGAGCCCCGCCTGGTTGATCAGTGTCGTTGCATCAATCAGGATGTCGTGCTTGAGCAGATCGATGACCCGGCGCAGCGCCGCAGCGCCGTCGGGGCCCTGCCAGAGGGGACCGAACTGTTCCGTGGACTGCGGGAACTGGATCGCGATGATCGTCTCAGCCCGGGCGTCGGCGATCGCCTTGACCAGGGCCTGATCCTGCGTCGGATCATCGAAGTCCGGCTCGTCGAAGAGGAGATCGAGCGCGATCACGCTCGGCTCGTAGGAGTCGATGGTCGAAATGGCCCGCCCGATCAACGATCGCTTCCAGGGCCACCGGCCGTAAGACTGGAGCGAGCTGTCGTCGATGTCCACGTGAACGATCCGATTGCTGGCTCGCGGCGGGTTGAGCCGGCCGAATCGAAAGAGGAAGTCGCTGGCCAGACCTTCAGCCCGGTCGCTCCAGGAGGGGATGGTGAGCATGTAGGCGGTGATGGCGGCGAGCAGTGAGCCGACGAGCCATGGCATCATTGAGCCACGGTCGGATCCCGCACCAAAGAATCGAAACCGCACTCCCACCAGGTCCTCCGACGTGAAGCCCGCCTGCAGCCCAGCGCGCGTCGGCGCCCGGTCCGTAGGTTCACATCGGATGATTCAAGCCGCGAAGTGTCGCGATTTCCGTTGTCGGGCCGGGCTCGCGTCAGTTGCCGGGCGAGCCGTTGCCATAGCAGCCGCAACCTGAACCCTGGTCGCGGTGCTCGACAAACTCCTGGAGCGTTTCGGTGTAGCCTTGCCGACCGAACGATTCATCGAGCCCGATGTCGCGGAGCAGGCGCTGCCCGTGGGTCACGATCATCGTGAGGAACTGGACCTCTTCGGGCGAGACCGCGCCAACAAGAGGCAGAAAGTAGGTGTGGGCAAAGGCCTCGAGCGACGGTAGCGCATGGTGATCAGACGACGCATCTTCGGCGGTGAGGGCCACCTTGATGGCATTGAGGTACGCGATCTCAATGGCGCGGATGCGGTTGGTCGGCACGCCGAAAGCGCGGAAGCCGTCGATGCCATCCCAGACGATGCGCCAGCCGGTTCCTTTGACGGCGAGCGTCGCGCTCGGCGTCTTGATTTCAAAGTCGTTGGACAGGCCGACGTGATCGACCTTCACATCCGCCAGGCCATACTGCATGGTGACGCGGGTGCGCAGCGTGTCGCCGGCCTGGATCATCTCGGGAAGGACGATGCGCGAGATGCGATCGACCAGCATGGACGCGTTCATGCCGATGCGTAGCGTGACCGTGGAGTCCTTGCCGGTCCTGATTTCCGACCCTGTGGCGAGGATGTCATTGATCGCCGCGTTCTTCCAGGGCGACTGGGCATCGGGCCTCCACTGGGCCCGCGTGCCTTCGACTTTCATGATGACGGCCTGGAGGATCTTTACTTCGCCTTCGGCCAGCGGCGCGATCTTTGCGAGCTGGTCGCCGAGATCGATGCGCGGCAGGATAATGACCTCGCCGACAACGAGTTTGTTCGGATCCAGATTCGGATTAGCCTCGGCGATGTCTTTGGCGAACTCCTTGCTGCCATACCACTTCTCTGAGATCGATTCGAGCGTGTCGCCCTCGCGCAGCGTGTAGTTGATGGGCTGATCGTCGAGCACGGTCGTCTCGCCAGGTTGAGTCGGCGCGGCGGGCTGCTCCTGGGCCAGCGTCAGATTGGGCCCGAGGCTCAGCGCCAGCAACAGGGAGAGGAGCGTGCGAAGTTGATTGCCGATCATCACGAGTCATCCGTTCCCGCGCGTCAGCGCGCTGGAGGCTAGAAGTCCTGGCGCGGGGCGGACGCCAGTCCAGTGCGGCGATCCCCGATGCGCCCGATCGTTGCCATTAATTCGAGTCCTGAGAGAGCCTGGTTCTCCGATTTGCTTCCCATCAGTCCTTCATAGGTCAGTTCGCGCAGGGCGTAGCGGGGTATCGGACCGAAAAGGCGCATGTTCACGCCGCCCTCGATGCCCGCTTCGATGCAGATGGCCCGCGCCATCCAGCCAACCTGCGCCGTCTCATTGGCGATGAGTGCGTCGGTGGCGCCGATCCAGCCGCGCTGTTGCGCGATGGTCAGTTCGGCGTCGAAACCGGCGGGAGGTTCGGCGTTGGCGTCGGCCTCCTCCATCTCCTCGTGATCCGCGTCCGATTCGGACAACAGGTCAAAGGTCAGCAGCAGCGCGTGCAGGGCGTCGCGATTGCTCACGGCGTCCTGCATGGCGAGTGCATCCCAGAAGTCGAGTTCGGAGGTGACATCGGCCCCGCCGTGCGTGTCGGCGATCGATGCCTCGAGCATGGTGCGGGCGCAACCGCCAAGCGGCAGCGACGCGCTCAAGCCGATGAAGAGCAGAAAGGCGCGAAACTCAGAACGCATAGTTCAACCCCGCATAGAAGAAGTGGCGCTCGTCATCGTTGCCGGCTGGCATCGCGTCGCCGGGGATGAACAGGCCGTAGCGCACATCGAGCGACAGATCGCTGTAGATCTGCCAGTCGACGAAGAAGTCCAACTCGGCCCCGAGAAAGCGCTCGCCGCCTGTCGTCGTGAAACTGACCGGTGCGTTGGAATCGAGTTTGTGCAGCAGGTAGCCGTCCACGCCGATGCGCAACTTGTCGAAGATCCCCTGGCCGCGCCACGGCGTGGCGCTGGCGCCCATGCGCAGGGTGAGCAGGTTTGAGACGTTGGGCCCGAGCACGAGGCCCGTGTTGCCGTAGCCCAGCGCGTTGAACGCGTGGTCCTTGGTTCCGCTCTGGTTGCCGCCGAAGGTGTTGGAGGTGTGCTGCCGATCCGAATCGCCCGACGCCGCAAGCACTTCCCAGTCGAGTCGCACGCCGTTGGGTTGACCCCAGCGCGGCGAGTAGATCAATCGCGCCGTCGCCGCCCACGCGCTGATCGATTCTTCGGTCTGCGCGACGGGTGTCAGGCCCGGCGAGATGCTGCTGCTGAGCGATCGGCCGTACTCGTAGATGAACTCCCCCTGGTAGTAGAGTTCGGTGGTGAGTTCGCCGCTGCTGCCCACGCCAAGGTAGCGCGAGTCGTAGTGGTACCGCGTGGGGAACGGCGTGCCGAGCAGCAGCACCGTCTGGCTGTTGCGGTCGTTCTGGTCCTGCTGATCGAGGAAGAAGAAGTAGGGGCGGTGCTTGTCAAAGCCCGTGTAGGTGAACATCAGCCCCATGAACTGCCGATCGACGTCGGTGTCAAAACCAGGTCGCGAGCTGTCAAAGTCCACGGGCCCCGTCGACGGGGTCAGGCCGATGAGTCCCATGACTTCAACGTGGTGCAGTTCCATTGCAGCCTGGGCGGCGTAGAGATCGTCGCTCAGCGCCAGACCGGAACCCCAGTTGACGAACTGCCGACCCGCCTGGAACCAGACGTTGTCTTTCGAGCGCTCGCCGGTGTCGGCCATGTGGGCGGTGCGGTAGTCGAAGCGGTACCAGTAGCGATCGCCGATGGGCTCGTCGAGGTTGTCGCCGCGCCCGTTGAAACTGTCGCCGGTGTTGAAGTCGAGGTAGTTGAAGCGCAGCCGGCCGTAGAGTTCGTGGCCGGCCATGGTGAAGTCGGCCCAGAGTTTGGTGTCGCTCTGGCGGAGGATGCGGGTGTTGCTGGTGGCGTCGTCGCTGGCGACAAAGCCGAACGTCGTGTAGCCGCCCAGCAGCAGCCGGCCTGATTCGGAAATCTCCAGATTTGCCGCGCCGACCTGGCGCGAGCGCTCGATGTCCTGGAGCGTGCGTTCCAGTCGCTCAAATGTCTGGGGATCCTGTCCGAGCGCCGTCTGAGCCGACCCGACGGCGGGCATCGAGGCGACCAGACCCATCACAACCCATCGAACCCTCATGCGGCGGCCTCCTGCATCACACATCGGTCGAGATCAGCGCGTGCGATGAGCGGTATCGTACCAGCCCGGCGGCCGAGTGCGAAATCGAGTCTGCCGGGCCCGGTCGGGGCTCAATCCGCGTCAATGCAGCGAGGCGGCGAACTCCTCCAGCCCGAGGAACTCGAGCATGTGCTGGTCGTAGACCTTGGCGTGCTCATCGCGCGACAGGTCGAGGCGGAGTTCGTTGATGACCTTGGTCCCCTGGGCGACCCACTGCTGCCAGGTCTCTTTGGAGATGGTCTCGTAGATCTTCTGGCCGAGCGGGCCGCGGAAGGGGGGCTTGTCCAGTTGCGTGCCCGGGCGGCCGGTGCGCTGGCAGATGAAGGCGCCCTCGGGGACGACGGGATCGGGCGCGGCGTCTTTGACCTCGGGGACCGGGGCGCCGAGCTGCGTGGTGAGCATCTCGCCCATGGCGTTGCGCGGCATGAGATCGCCGCGCCGGGCCGCGACCGCGTAGCCGCGGGTGAGCAATTCCTCGGCCTCGTCCTGCCGGCCCGCCTGGATCATGGCCTGGCCGGCGAGTTGATAGGCCTTGCTCATCTCAGGCTGGAGTTCGATGCAGCGCTGGAACGAGGCGACCGCCTCGGCAGGCTGCCCGGCCTGGAGCAGGGCGTTGCCAAGGCTGAAATGGGCCATCTCGTTGGTCGGGTCCGCCTCGGTCATGTTGCGGAACTGTGCAATTCGCTCGGCGCTGTCCATCATCACTCCTCGGGTTGCTGGGGGCAAAGGGGATTATAGCGAAGCCGCGTCGTCGCCCGGCGCGGCCGGCGCGAGAGATCGGGCGTTGCAACCCGCATCCAGCCCTGTTTGGGGACAATGTGCACCACTTCAGCTCAAGGCGGGAGATTTTCCTTGCACGGGGTTGCAGAATCGTGTAGGTTGTATCCGCCCCGCCACCCGGGCGGCGGCCAGGTTCGGGCGTGCCATCGAAACGGAGTTGCCCATGATGTGCGGCTTGCTTGCCAAAGTCCTCGCCATCGGATCAATGGTCAGCGGACTCGGCCCTGATTCGAATCCGCCGCGATTTGCGATCATGACGATTCCGGGATTCGGCGGAGACGTGACGACTGCCCGCGGCGTCAACGGCCAGGGCCATGTCGCGGGGTCGTCGTTCTATGCAAGCGAGAACACGTACCGCGCCTACATCTATCGCGACGGAGTGATGTCAGAATTGCCTCTTCTTCCAGAGGGTCGAGATGCCGAGGGACGCGCGATCAACGACCTTGATGAGGTCGTGGGTGAGACTTATCTGATGAATGGCCGTCTCGCAACGGCAACGCTCTGGCAGACAAATGGCGAGCCGGTGGATCTTGATGTGTGGCAGTCTGATTTTTCGCAGCCGCACGGCGTGAATTCAGCTGCTCAAGTTGTTGGAGAGACGCGAGTCGAAGGAGTTCAGCACGCGGTGCTTTGGCGGCAAGGCGAGATGATCGATCTGGGTGTTCTGTCGCCGTATCGAAGTAGTACTGCCTTTGCTGTCGATGCCTCTGGAATCGTCGTCGGTGGCTCAGCTGGAGGCGGTCCGGTGGCTGGGCGCGCCACCAAGTGGATAAACGAGAGTATTCAAGAGTTGAACTGGCCAATGCAGTCGAGTAGCTTCGCTTCAGACATTAACGATCAGGACCAGATTGTCGGAACCGGTGATTCGGGGACGCAGGCCGTGCTGTGGGACAACGGAGCTCCGTCCACGCTGGCGCTGCGGCCGAACGATACCGATGCGACAGCCCTGCACATCAACAATCGCAGCCACATTGTTGGTCGTGTGCAACGCAACAATAGTGGCAACAGCATCTACGTGATCTGGCCAAATGCCCAGGCGCCGTACGTGGAGGTGCAGGACCTTCTACCGCCGCAGTCGCTCTGGCGCAAGATCGAGACGGTCGATGACATCAACGACTCGGCACAAATGGTTGGACATGGCAAGCGCGGACCGGACTCCGGCCTCGATGCGCACGGCTTCCTGCTCACGCCCGTCAACTGGACCTTCGGCCTTGCCGCGCCATCGCCCGGCCGGGCCGAGACGACCAACACGCTGCGCGCCTCAGGCGTGACGCCCGGCGCGACGGTGCACTTCTACTACTCCGCCCACGGCGGCGGCGCTGTCATCCCCGGCTGCACCATCCAGAGCAACGCCATGCAACTCGAAGGGCCGACGCTCATCGGCACTGCCACGGCGAACGGCAACGGCGTCGCCAGCCTCTCGCGCTACGTCCCATCCATCGCCCGCAACAAGTCAATCCTCTTCCAGGCCGTGGTGGAGGGAGAGTGCGCGATCAGTCAGTTGGTCGTGCATCGGTTTGAGTGAATCTCGACGAGCCGCGCCTGGCGAGACGGGCCCTGAGGTTTTTGAAGGGTGGGGAAGCGGGATTGGGATGGACCGTGTGAAGCAGGAGAAGAGGAAAAAGTGAATGGAAGCGAAGTCGCCGCAACGCGAGATCGAACGTCCAACCCGGTGGGATGCGCTCCCAGAGCGTCGCTTATCGCCACCCTACGTCCGGACGCACGCTACTTGCTTCCCCAGGCGGGATCAGTTCGACCTCACCGTCCTGCGGGCCGAATCAGTAATCGCGGATGCTCAGCGGATCGCTGACTACACGAATCTATGGACAGCGATTCGCGGCGAGCTCGAAGAAGACAATTATTACTACAGAATCAGCGCCTTCATCCCACACCCCAATGCGCCGACAGCGTCGTGCACTTGTGTAGCAAGACCATGACCGCAACCGCACCGACGGAAAGGAATATCACATGACACGTCTTATGACGACATGCCCCGCACTATTCGCTATCGTCGTGACACTTGCTGGAGTCAGTCATTGTCCCACAGCGCGCGGCCAGGAGGCCGCGCGCTTTGCAATCATCGACATGGGTGATTTTGGTGGACGAGGCGCCACCACACCTCGCGCCATCAACAACTCGGGAGTTGTGGCTGGCGACACATTAGATGCTCAGTCCAACGAGATTCGAGCATTCCGGTGGCGGAACGGAATCGTCGAGTATCTTGACCCGCTCACGCCGGGGTTTGATGCGATTGCGTATGGTGTTAATGAGTCTGGTGAAGCAACCGGTTTCAGTTATGTCGCGTCCGGCATTCAGCATGCAGTGAAGTGGCTGGCGGACGGAACGGCAGTCGATCTTGGAACTCTGGGCGGCGAAGATTCGTTCGGATACGGTATCAGCGACACGGGTCAGGTGGCCGGGAGTTCCGATTTGTCGGGGAGTGGCCGCCATGCCTGCCTCTGGGAGAGTGGCCAGATGATCGATCTGGGCGATCTCGGTCGAGCAAGCGGGGGCGCCAAGGCGATCAACGAATCTCGCCAACTTGTGGGTGTCTCCGGTATTCAGCCCCTCAGCAGCCGCGCGTTTCTATGGGAAGATGGCCGGATGTTCAATCTCGGCACGCTGCCCAATGGCTCCTTCAGCATCGCAGAGGATATCAACGATGCGGGAGTAATTGCCGGACACGCGGCGGGATCGAATAGCGTTCCGCAGGCCGTGCTGTGGGAAGACCGCGTCATCCGCAGTATTCACAGGTCTTCCATCAGCCAGGAATCGAGAGCCGTTGCCATTAACAACATGGGTCAGGTCGTCGGCTATCTCGATGTGGACGGCGAGTTCGATCACGTCGGCGGTTTCCTGTACGAGGGTAACGGACCAATGGTGAATCTGCTCACGATTCTCCCGCCTCGCCACACCTGGCGGCAGATCGTCACTGGATTCGACATCAACGACCATGGCGAGATTGTCACCTACGGCGATCGTGATGGCGGAAGCAACTATGCCTACACGGCCGTCCTCATCACGCCGGTCCATCCAACACTCACACTGCAAGGCCCGCAACCCGGCCGGGCCGGGACGCTGAACGGCCTGCGCGTGACAGGCTGCACACCCGGCGAGCGCATCTCATTCTTCTACAGCACACACGGTGGTGGCACTTTGGTCCCCGGCTGCAACCACACCGACGGCGTCACCCTTCAACTCGACGACCCGATCCAGATCGGCTCTGCCGTCGCCAACCAGAACGGCATCGCAACGCTCACACGCTTTGTCCCGACCGCAGCCCGCAACCTCGGCGATGTCCTCCTCCAGGCTGTGCAACAGAGTGGCTGCAAGATCAGCCAACTGGTCGTGCATCGATTTGAGTAGAGGCTGCCGTGATACGGTGTTTCGCCAAGGCGAATTCGCCGATCAAACGCACACGGCCCGGACGATGAAATCGTCCGGGCCGTGTGTGTTCTTCTCGCAGCGTTGTGTTACTCGCTGACGGTCCACGTTGAACCCGAGTGGATGAGTTTTTCGAGATCGCCCTCGCCGCGCTGCTCCACGGCCTTGTTGACCTGGGCCATCATCATTTCTTCGTAGCAGGGCTTCTGGATGCGGTGGAACACGCCAACCGGTTCGGGCATGCCCTGCTGGTGGCTCATGCGGCTGAGCAGGAAGGCCAGCGCCGGATCCGTCTCGTCGTGGAAGAGCAGGTCGTCTTCCTTCACCTTGTCGAGGCTGACCACTTCGAGGCGCGTGCTGTTGAGGCGGATGCCCTTGTCGCGGTTGTTGCCAAAGACGAGCGGCTTGCCATGCTCGAGCAGGACGGTCGTCTCGCGGGCCGTGTCTTTTTCGGTGGCATAAAAGAACGCCTGGTGGTTGAAGACGTTGCAGTCCTGGTAGATTTCGACGAACGCGCTGCCGCGGTGGGCGGCGGCGGCCTTGAGGACATCGCCCAGGATATTCATGCCGCCCTTGTTCACGTCGGTGCACCGCGCGACAAAGGTCGCTTCAACGCCCAGCGCGAAACTGATGGGATGGATCGGATGGTCGATGGAACCCATCGGCGTGGACTTGGTTTTGTGGCCTTCGAGGCTGGTGGGGGAGTACTGGCCTTTCGTCAGGCCGTAGATGCGGTTGTTGAACAGCAGCACCTTGAGGTTCACGTTGCGGCGAAGCATGTGCATGAGGTGGTTGCCGCCGATCGACAAGCCGTCGCCGTCGCCGGTCACCAGCCAGACGTCGAGATCGGGGTTGGCGGCCTTGACGCCGGTGGCGACGGCCGGAGCGCGGCCGTGGATGCTGTGGATGCCGTACGTGCCCATGTAGTAGGGGAAGCGGCTCGAGCAGCCGATCCCTGACACGAAGACGTAGTTTTCCTTGCGGTGCTTCAGATCAGGCAGCACCTTGCGCACGGCGGCGAGGATCGCGTAGTCGCCGCAACCGGGGCACCAGCGCACTTCCTGGTCGGTGGCGAAGTCTTTGGCGGTGTACTTGGGAAGTTCGATCTGCGTCATGGAAATCTCGATTCAGTCGTTTGGTGAGTCGGCCCGGCAGCGGCCGGTTGGTTCATGCGGTCAGCGACGCGGCAATCCTCGGCCGTTACTTCTTCTGCGGGAGCAGGCTCTCCACCTCGGCAACGAGTTCGGAGACAAGGAACGGCTTGCCCTGCACCTTGTTGATGCCCTTGGCGTCCACGAGAAAGCGGTCGCGGATGATGCGAATGAGCTGTCCCTTGTTCAGTTCCGGCACCACGATGGTCTTGAACCGCTTGATGATGGCGCCGAGGTCAGGCGGCAGCGGGTTGATGTGGCGCAGATGAATCGTCCCGACCTTGTGGTCACGCTTGCGGAGGCGTTCAGTCGCGGCATGGATGGCGCCATACGTGCCGCCCCAGCCGATCATCAGCACGTCACCACTGTCGACGCCGTAGATCTCCGTGGGCGGAATGTCCTGAGCGGACTTGTCGACCTTCGCCTGGCGAAGATCCACCATGCGCTGGTGGTTGACCGGATCGTAGCTGACGTTTCCGGTGTTCTGCGCTTTCTCGAGGCCGCCGATGCGGTGTTCGAGGTTGGCGGTGCCGGGGATCGCCCAGGGACGGGCGAGGTTTTCGTTGCGCAGGTAGGGCCAGAAGACGTTGTTGCCTTCGCCATCATGATCGTCAGCGTGCGCGTTGAACTCGGTTGCTCGCTTGACTTCGATCGGCTTGAGGTCGGCGACGTGCGGCAGCAGCCAGGGCTCGGCGCCGTTGGCGATGTAGCCGTCGGTGAGCAGCATGACCGGGGTCATGTATTTCACGGCCAGTCGCACGGCTTCGACCGCGGCGTCGAAACAGTCGCCCGGTCCCTTGGCGGCGATGACGATGACGGGGCACTCGCCGTTGCGGCCGTACACCGCCTGGAGCAGGTCCGCCTGCTCCGTCTTGGTGGGCAGACCGGTGCTTGGCCCGCCGCGCTGCACGTTGACGATGACGATCGGCAGTTCGGTCATGACCGCCAGCCCGATGCCCTCGCCCTTGAGCGCGATGCCCGGTCCGCTGCTGGCGGTGACGGCGATGTCGCCGGTGTACGCGGCGCCGATGGCGGCGCAGATGGCGGCGATCTCGTCTTCCATCTGGAGCGTCTTGACGTGGTAGTGCTTGTAGGCGCTGAGGAAGTGCAAAATGTCCGACGCCGGCGTGATGGGATAGCCGGCGTAGGTCAGGTCGGTCTTGGCGAGTCGAGCGCCGGCAATAAGCCCCAGCGCCGTGGCCTCGTTGCCGGAGATCTGGCGATACTGGCCCGGTGCGAGCTTGGCCCTGGGCACCACGTACCGATTCTGGAACATCTCGGCCGTCTCGCCCATGTAGTAGCCGGCCTTGAGCGCCTTGATGTTCATCTCAGCCATCTCGGGCTGGTTCTTTTTCTTCGCGAACAGGTTCGTGAGGTGTTGGATCGTCGGTTCGAGCGAGCGGTCAAAAAGCCAGTACACGATGCCCAGCGTGTACATGTTCTTGGCGCGGCCGATGGCCTTGGATCCCATGCCCGTCTCAGCAAGCGATTCATCGCACAAGCGCGAGATCGGAATCTTGTAGAGCTTGTACTCGTTGAGCGAACCGTCTTCGAGCGGGTTGCTCGCGTAGCCGGCCTTCTTGAGATTGTTGTTGTTGAACGCGTCTTCGTTGACGATGAGAATGCCGCCGCCCTTGAGATCGGCGACATTGGTCTTCAGACCCGCGGGGTTCATCGCGACGAGCACATCGACCTTGTCGCCGGGCGTGAAGATGTCGGTGCTGGCGAAGTTGACCTGAAAGCCCGACACGCCCGGCAGCGTTCCGGCTGGAGCGCGGATTTCGGCGGGGAAGTCGGGAAACGTCGACACGTCGTTGCCGAACACGGCGGACGTGGTGGTGAACTCGCCACCGGTAAGCTGCATGCCGTCGCCCGAGTCGCCACAGAATCGAATGACGGCGCCTTCGAGGGTTTCAGTGGCGAATTGACGATCGACGGCCGTTGCTGGCGTGTTCATGAGTGGCGACGTCCTTACTCTTCGCGTGATGCGTTGTCGATAAAAATGCCCAAGTGCAGTCCCGTCAGCGGGAAGCCGGCCGAGCGCCAGCGCGGTGCTCGGAATCGTGTGGCCCGCCGACCCAGATAATCGGCAACTATAGGAGGGACCATCGGCTTTCGGGAAGCAGGAGAACACCTTAACAAAGGGTTGGCCGCCTGCATCCGCGCCTTTCGGGAAGACGCCTGATAACCCGCCGCCCGTTCAGGAGGTGACGACGCCCGGCTTGACGCTTTCCCACGCCGCTCTCATCTCCTCGGCGCTGATGGGCTGGCGGGTGTCCATCATCCGGATGAAGCAGTCGAACAGGTAGGCGGCGTCATGCGGACCCGGCGATGCTTCCGGATGGTACTGCACGGCGAGGATGGGCTTGCTCCGATGCCGGAACCCCGCGAGCGTGTCGTCGTTGAGGTTCACGTGCGTTGGCTCGCAGTCGGCATCCTGCATCGATTCCGTTTCGACCGCAAATCCGTGGTTCTGGCTGGTGATCTCGACGTGGCCGGTGAGCAGGTTCTTGACAGGCTGATTCGCCCCGCGGTGGCCGAACTTCAGTTTGTACGTCTTTGCCCCCAGCGCGAGGCAGAGCAACTGATGCCCGAGGCAGATCCCAAACGTCGGCACTTCGCCCGCGATGGCCCGGAGTGTGTTGATCGTCGCTTCCACCGCCGCCGGGTCGCCGGGGCCGTTGCTGACAAACAGGCCGTCCGGTTTGAGTTGGCGAATCGCGTCGGCGGAAGAGTCGTAGGGCACGACTTTCACCTCGCAGCCGCGCTCGACGAGGTGACGCAGAATGTTCTGCTTGGCGCCGCAGTCGATGGCGACCACGCGCCGTGGGCGCGTCTGGCCGTGGGGCGATCGCTCGTCGGTCATCCCGGCCCAATGGCCGAGGTTCTGCGACCAGCCGTATCCCTCCCTGACGCTGACGCCGGCGGCGAGGTTGCTCCCCGCCATGGCGGGACTGGCTTTGGCTTGTGCGACCAACTGCTTGTCGGTGAGTGAGTCGTCGGCGCTCAGTATGCCGCGCATCGCGCCCTCGGTGCGCAGCAAGCGTGTGAGTGCCCGCGTGTCGATGCCTTCGATCGCGAGCACGCCCGCTTTGGCAAGCCACGTCGAGAGATCGACCGTCGCGCGATGGTTGCTCACGACGCGGCTCAACTCGCGAACAACGAATCCCGCCACCTGGATCGATTTACTCTCCATGTCCTCTGTGTTCACGCCGTAGTTGCCGATGAGCGGAGCGGTCATCGTCAGAATCTGGCCGGCGTAGGAGGGGTCGGTGAGTGATTCCTGGTACCCGCACATGGCCGTGTTGAACACCACCTCGCCGGGCACCGTGAGCGGCTTTCCAGCCGAATCGGCGGTTGCGCCAAAGGCCCGGCCGCGAAAGATGGTGCCATCCTCGAGAGCGAGGCGTGCGGCGGGTCGATCGGGAATCTCGTTGCTGTTCGTCAGGCTCATGTTTTCTCCGAAGGATTCAATGCGCGCCGGCCTCGACTGACCAACGCCCGCGAAGATTGGCGTCATCGTTCGCGATGCCATCGCGCCGGCGCGTCTGCTACAACTCCACCTGTCCGATCAACTCACTCACATTGCGGCAGCCCTGTTGCCCGACCCATCGCTCCAGCCCCGCGACGACTTTCAGGGGCAGCCTTGGATCGACGAACAGCGCCGTGCCCATGCCCACGGCGGTTGCCCCCGCCAGGACGAACTCCGCTGCATCTTCCCAGCGCATCACGCCGCCAAGCCCGATGATCGGCCTGCCGGCCCCCCTGGCCACGTTCTGGTAGACATCTCGCACCATGCGCACCGCGATGGGATGAACGCCCGGCCCGCTGTAGCCGGCTGTTCCGTTGGCGATGCGCGGCCGGCGCGTGTGCACGTCGATCGAGAGCGCTGTAAAGGTGTTGATCAGCGTCAGCGCATCGGCGCCGCCGTCAACCGCCGCTTCCGCCATCTTCACAATCGACGGCGCATTCGGGCTTAACTTGACGATGAGTTTTGATCGTGTGATCGCCGGCCGCACTTCAGCGAGCAAGGCACGCAATGAGGCGGGATCCTCGCCGAAGATGAGTCCATCGGCGGTGTTCGGGCAACTGACGTTGAGTTCAATCGCGGGAATGTGCGGTGAGGCGTCAAACGCGCTCGCCACCTTGACGTAGTCGGCGATGCCGTTTCCGGCGACCGAACCGATGACCGGTGCGCCGCACGACGCGGCGCGCGGCAGTTGCTCGCGCACGAACGCGTCAATCCCCATGTTCGCCAGGCCGATGGCGTTGAGCAGCCCCGCCGGCGCATCGAGAATCCGCCAGGGCTTGTTGCCCTCGCGCGGCTCTGCGGTGATGGATTTGGTCACGACTGCGCCGATGCGCGACAGGTCGAGCACATCGGCCATCTCATCGACATAGCCGCACGTTCCAGCCGCCAACACGACGGGGTTGCGCAGAGAGACTCCGCAGAGGTTCGTCGCCAGACTGGTGTGCGTCGGTTCAGCCATGCGCTGGTGCGATCGATGCGATGGTAGTGCGGTCGGCGGGCAACGCCTTTTGAATTGCCTGCGGAACCGTTACACCGACACCCCCGCCACGTACCCGCTCGACCAGGCCCACTGAAAGTTGTACCCGCCGATGCGGCCGTCCACGTCACAGATCTCGCCGCTCAGGAATAGCCCGGGGCACACGCGCGACTCCATCGTGGCCAGGTTGATCTCGCGAAGCGGCACGCCACCGGCCGTCACTTCCGCGACGGCAAAGCCCTTGTCGCCGATGATGGGCAGCGGCATCGCCGTAATGGCCTGCACCAGAGCGCGGCGAGATTCGCGCGAGAGCTGGCTGATCGGTCGGGAGGGATCGACCCTGGCTGCCTCGCAGAGCGCGCGGGTCAGGCGCTCAGGAAGCAATCGGCGCAGCACGCCTGCGATGTTTCGATCATCTCGTGCCTGAAGCAACCCATCGATGGACTCGGGCGCTTCACCAGGCAGCCAGTTGATGGTGAGTTGCGTGTCCGGATCGCCCGCGTGCGCATCGAGGTAGTAGCGGCTAATATCGAGCACCGACGGTCCCGATAAGCCAAAATGCGTGCACAGCGTCGAGTCAGTGAACGCAACGAGCACCTTGCCCGTGGCGCTGCGCACTTCGAGTCTCGCGGGAAGTGTCAACCCGCTCAACTCGCGGATGAAATGGCCCTCCGGCAGGCGAAGCGGCACGAGCGCGGGGAAGATGCGCTCGGTCAGCGAATGTCCCAGCCGACTGGCGAGCGTGTAGCCGAAGCCATCCGACCCGGTCTTGGGCAGACTGCGCCCGCCCGTAGCGAGGACCACGCGCTCGGCAAGGCAGCTGCCCCACGGCCCGCGCAATTCGAAGTGTCCCACATCCGTTCGCTCGATTGACTCCACACGGTGTCCCGTCCTGATGTGTGCGCCGACGCGTTGCACTTCGCCGAGCAGTGCTTCAAGCACGGTTGAGGCGTCATCAGTTGTTGGAAACAGCTTGCCGGTTTCTTCGCGCTTCAGTTCCACCCCGAGTGCTTCAAAGAACCGAACCGTTTCCGCCGCATTGAACCGGTGGATTACCTTTCGAATGGCGTGGCGCGATGAACCGGCGAACGCGCCCTCGTCGACAACATCATGCGTGACATTGCAGCGCCCGCCGCCCGAGACGAGTATTTTCGCCCCGATGCGCTTGGCCCCGTCGAGAAGGATGAGCTTTGCTCGCTTAGGGCTACGCTCGTTTACCCTTCCTGCCCAGATTGTCGCCATGAGTCCGGCAGCGCCCGCACCGACAACAACAACATCGACGCAATCCATGGGCGAGCATAGTCGCGCAACCATCCGCAGCAGACTTGCCCCTGAACAGGTGGGCATGCGTTCGGGCTGCGAACTTTTGTTTCGCTTTCACTTGCTTCGCCGACATGGGTGTGAACAATCTCCGCGAACTCGACGCTGAAGCGAGCATCGCGTTGGCTTCTCGTCGGGAGTGTCGCGCGCAGAGGGGGGCGGCGAGCGCGACACGGGCTGCCTTTCCAGTCGGCACCCAGCCAGGTGCGCTACACGACTGATGCCGCCGGTAAACAACCAGGTCTCACGGTTTCGGTTCTCTGGAACCGGGGCCTCGAATCCATTCGGGCTCTTTGCAGC
This sequence comes from Planctomycetaceae bacterium, assembly GCA_040255465.1. Classification (GTDB taxonomy): domain Bacteria; phylum Planctomycetota; class Phycisphaerae; order Phycisphaerales; family UBA5793; genus UBA5793. Next base: position 342,302 of record JBDZVA010000003.1, on the reverse strand, counting down.
CTGCAACAAGCGAGGAGCGCCGCGCTGCGCCGCTTTGACCGAGGGGAACAGAATGTCCATCCGACGAACATGGATCGTGGTGTCGGCTTTCATCGGCGCAGCCGTCTGCTGCAAGGCCTTGGCGGTGAACGTACGCGAGGGGCTCGACGCCACCGAAGCAGTGACGGAATCGATGGCCGCCGAGTTGCGGCAGTGCGTTTGGTTGCGCGATTTTCCGCCGCCACTCGACGAACTGCCCGTGTCTCTCATTCCGAGAGGCGAGGACTTTGTCGTGTGGTCGCCCTCGCTGGGGATCCTCCGCAATGCAGTCGATCTGCCGTTCTATCTTTCCAGCAACTGCGATGTGCGAACTCGTGTGGAGATCGACGCTCACGGTTTTGGAATGACCTTTCAGATCACAAACAACACCGGCCTGGCGCAGAGTCTGCCGACGTTGCAGATCCCCGGTAATCAACTGCTGCCGATAATCGAGAATCTCGATCATCGCGTCGGTTGCGCGTGGGAGACCATCGACGCGAGTGATGGCAGTCAGTACTCCTCGCGCAAGGCGGCATACCCCGAGTCGCTCTACGCGCCGGTTATTATTCTGCGCGACTGGCACTTTGCCGTGGGCTTCGCGCTGAACTATGACGTCCTGGGATACGCCCATGAGATTCGCACGAATGTCTATCGTGGTCCGTTCGGGTCCCAGTATGCCGATTACTGGACGGTCCGCTTCTACCTCGATGGAATGATCCAGCCCGGCGAGACGCGGAATTACCGCCTCAGCGTGAACTACAACCTGCCAAAAGACTGGATATTCACGCTGCGGCCCTATCGCAAGTTTCTCCGATCGATGTATGGTGACGTGCAATACCGCCAGGACATGCGTCCCGTCTGGATGCAACAGCTTGGTGATACGCGACGGCTGTCTCCCAACAACATGCGCGGCTTTAACGGTGCTCGCGCCGATCTCAACGGCTTCGCCAGGGACGTGGACTCCGACCTTGGCTACATGCTTGGCGCGGGCTACGAGCGAGCGCTGGTGCGCACTCCGGCCGGGGTGTACTTTCGAAATCGTCAGAACAACTTCCCGCCCCAGATCACCACCTCATGGACGCCGCCGATGCGGGAGACAGGTTACGAATGGCGCCGTTTGGGGCAAGCCGGCATCGACCTCTACTTCTGGTGGGGTCGCAGCGGGCAATTCGCGGATCGATGGGACGATGATGAACTCGACGATTTCGATCCCTCCGATTCAGTCCAGTCCGCGCAAATGATGCTTGAGTGGACGAACGCCATCTCCGTTGGGGTGAAGGGACTGGGCTTGGACAAGTTCACCGTGCTGAGACCGTGGGCCGCATTTCCATGGCTTGATCGACTCTGGGCCGTCAAGCCCGACGCGTCCTTTATCGCAGAACCCGTCGCGTACGATCTGCTGAATATCCGCATCCCGACGTTTCTCTATTCGGAGGACGTGCGCGACCAGCCTCATCTGCTCGCTGACTTCCTCGTCCCTGGTCGCGAAATATGGGTGCTGCTCGAAGGGGAAGACAACACGCTGGAACGCGCACTCAGGTTGATCGACAATGGTCTGACCATCGTGACCAACGCGCAGGATTTCGGGGCAAACGATTTAATGGAAGCCGTCCGACGGGCGCAGAACTGTGGACCGGGTCGCGGCGATTGAGCGTTCGTTTGGGACAGGGGCTATTGCGTCCACAGCTCCGGCGCATCGGCCTCCACCGTCTGTCCATCGATCACAACCCGCCACGCGTGCAGGCCAAAGCGCCCGTTCCACGGCGGTCCGCCATACAACTCGTCTCCGAGCAGCGGGTGGCCGAGGTGCGCCAGTCCCGCGCGAATCTGGTGGCGCCGACCCGGCCCAAGCAGATCGACTTCCAGCAGCGCGCAGTCGGGGAATCGTTTGCGCACGCGCCATCGGCACTCACCCCGCTCCCCCTCTCCGCCCGAATCAGCGACAGAGATCTTGCGCGACCGCCGGTAGCGCGAATGGAAGTACAGTTCGAACGAACCCGGCGATGCATTACCCTCGACCATCGCAAGGTACGTCTTGCCGATCCCGCCCGCCGGCCTGCGAAGCGCATCTCTGAGCCGCGCGACGGCCGCCTCGCTCCGACCCGCGATCACGCAGCCGGAGGTGAGTTGGTCCAGCCGCTGCACCAGGCCGGACTCCCGCAGCGAGCCGAGTTCGGGAAAGCGCGTCTCCAGCCAGTCCTGGAGCACAGGACCTGACGTCGAAGCGGCGTCCGACCCGTGCCCGCCGCTGCCAATGCGCACGCTGTGCCAGCCGCTGGGCTTGTTGATGACGAGCCACTGCTCCGTCTGGCCAATGACTTCGGGTTGAACTGGTGGCTGTGGCATTGGTGCTCGCGGGGTGATTATGGCCCGTCGATCCGGCTGAGTCGGATCGACGCAGAGGACCGCCCGGATTCTGGCCAATATGCTGTGCCTCATGGAATGGCGCACCCGACTGATCGCGGCAGGGGACTGCATCGAACGCGAGTGGTTCGGTTTCTCGCGACCGCACCCGGCGAGGCTGCTTGATGGTCCCCCAGGATCCTCCTCCGGCGTATTCGCACCAGACGCGGCCGGGCGCCACTACTGCCCTCGCTGCGCCGGCTCGGTCGGCGCGGGAGAATTCATCGAAGGCAAAGGCTGCGCGGCCTGCCGAAATCGCCGCTACCCGTGGGAGCAGATCATCCGTCTCGGTCGTCATGATGGCGATTTGCGCGAATGGGTTCACGAGATCAAGTTCCACGCGTGGGACGCCATGGGACTGGAGCTTGGTCGCCGACTCGGTCGCTCGCTGATCGAGGCCGGCGTATCGGCTGACGCGGTGGTTCCTGTGCCTGCATCCGCGTGGCGGCGCTGGCGGCGCGGCATCGATCACTCGCGCACCATCGCGGCCGGAGTCGCCTCAGCGGTGGATCTGCCCGTCGTGCGGGCCATGAAGCGAAAGGCGCGTCCGCCGCAGCGAGCCGTCCCGCCCTCGCGGCGGCGCGAGAACATCCGTGGGGCGTTTGGCATCCGCCGCATGACCTTTCTCCGCGACGCTTCCATCGTGCTTGTTGATGATGTAACGACCACGCGGGCCACGCTGCTCGAAGCGTGTCACACACTGCGCCGGCAAGCCGAAGTTGCCGCGATCACCTGCGCGGTCTTGACCGTGGCCGAAACCGGTCGGGCACGAACAGAGGTACCGGAGCCCACGCGGACCGAAGATGGCGGGTAGGCAAGCCGTCGACTAGGATTCGGCCGTCAGCGGGGTGTGATTGCGCGGATCGCCGAGAGGCCCTCGACTCACCAGTACCCCGTTTTTTTGGCGCACTCTCCGTGCTTTTTTTCACAAGCGGTCGCGGGACACCCTCCCCGCGAATCGCATCAGGCAGGCGTGGTGGCAGCAATGACAGAGAACCTTCCTCGCCCCAAGGGTGCCGACGGACCGGATCCCGAGAACCTCATCGATCGCGAAGATCGTGAAGCCTACGAACTGCACAAGCAGGCGAAGGAACGACAGAGCGCTGCTGCCGCGAAACCCGAAACGAGCTTTGCGCGTCAGATGCTCCAACTCGTTCTGATCCCCGCCCTCATCGTCGGCGGCGTGCTTGGCGTCTGGCTCATCGTCATCTCGCTGGGCGGCCAGGCCCAGAGCCTCGACATGGTCCTCGGCACGCTCGGTAAGACTGGCGGAGGCGTGCCCGCCGACCAGGAACGCGCCCGGATGGCGCTGAGCCTGCTGAGCATCATCGAAGACGCATCCGATCCGAACGGCAGTTCGATCTCCGAGGAGGATCGCCACAAGCTCGCCACCGAACTGCCGCGGATCGCACGACTCAACCGAGGGGGTCACGAAGAACTCTGTCGCGCCGTCATGGGCGCCCTGGGGCTTCTCGCCGATCCGACCACTGTCGAGGTGTTTCGCGACTTCCTGGATTCGCCCGATCAAAAGGACTGGTTTGCGGCGGTCTCCGGTCTGCATGGCTGGCGCGGCGACATGGCGGTGCTCCAACCGCTGACTCCCCAGCTGCTCAAAGTCCTCCGCAACGCGCCCCGCCCAACCGACAATCCCCGAGAAGACAAGCCGATCGACTCGCTGGCGCCGATCACCATGTCCGTGTTGGCCGTGGTGGCCGATCCGCAGAATCAGGAGGTTCGCGAAGCGCTGGCCAGGGAACTCGGCGCCGCGTCGGGGGCCAATCGGGACATCGCCTGGAACGCCGGAACCGCACTGGCCGTCCTCGGCGACGAACGAGGCACGCCCGTAGTCATGTCCCTGCTCGATCGCCAGTGGCTCAGCACCCAGCCGTACGACCCTCGTCTCCCCAACGGCGGGCTCATCGACGCTGCCTCAGTGCGGAAGATTATCACGAGTACGATCAACGTAGTGGTCGGCTTTGACCCCCGCCTGCAGGGATTCACGGTCCGGGTCCACTCCCCGAGGGTCTGGACTCTGATTGAGAAACTGGCCGAATCCGACCCCGACGACGCGGTTCGGCAGTCGGCGCAGGCCGCGCTTGACGCCCGCGAAGCGCAGCAAGGCGGCTCGGGGGAGTCTGGCGGCTGATTCGAGGCGGAACTCGAGGCAAAACCGGCTTAGACCCGGGTGCGGAGCGTGCCGTCCTTGCGTATCATCTGAATCCCCGGTCTGATTCACGTCGATGAAGACCTTGAACAACGGCTTTTGATCTCAGCGAGAGTGCGACGAAATGGCGGAAACGCACAAGGAAATCGTCAAAGTCTGGATCGCACCCGGCTGCATCGTCTGCGATGCCTGCGAAACGGACTGCCCCGAGGTGTTTGACGTGCAGGAGGAGACCTGCATCATCCGACCGCCGGCCCTCAAGCCGGACTTCACGCGACCGCTCACCCCGTCGATCATCATCGCTGCCGAAGGTTGCCCCGTCGATGTCATCAAGTATGACATGATCGACGTGGAGGGCCCCGAACCTGCCGAATGGGCCAAGCAGAAAGAAGCGGCCGAGGCGCCCGCCGGTGGAGGCGGAGTTGCTGCGGGCGGTGGTGGTGGCGGTGGCGCTGCCGCGGCCGTCAGTTATGCTCCACCCGATCCCAAGTGGGTCGAGTTGCTCGAGGCGGCGCACGTCTCCGGCAGCCGGTCTGCAGGTGGGCCGCGTTCCGTCATTCGCACCGCCAAAGTCCAGCCCGAGTCAATTCAGCAGGCGCTGCCGCTTGGCGCGCCGCCCGATGCGCAGTTCGCCACCATGGTCGGCACCGGTTTCGTCAAGGCAGGCAAGTCGGTTGCCGATCGCATTCGCGATCGCGCCGCCGACAAGATGGCCCAGAGCACCGGCATGACCCGGCGCGGCTTTGGCGTCACCCTCGCCGCCGCCTGGGGGGCACTCGTCTTCGTGAGCGCGACGTCGCTGGCCTGGCTCCAGTCGTTCATGATCCCCAAGGCGCCGATCCTGCCGCCCACGCGCGTTCGCGTCGGCAAGGTGTCCGCGTATACCGAACTCGGCGTGTACGAAGACTACAAACCGCAGAACATCTGGATCGTCACGCTCGAGGAAGAAGGCGTCAAGAAGGTCGTCGCCATCAACACCGTCTGTACGCACCTGGGCTGCATTCCCAACTGGTTGCCCGCCGCCCAGATCTTCAAGTGCCCGTGCCACGGCTCAGGATTCCGCAAGACGGGCATCAACTTTGAAGGCCCCGCGCCGCGACCGCTCGAACGATTCAAAGTCGAGGTCGACGCCACCGGCACGCTCATCGTGGACAAGGGCACCAAGTTCCGCCAGGAACTCGGCCAGTGGTCGAACCCGGCCGCGCAGATTCTGGTCTGATTCGTCGGTTGGCGGGCGTCATCGAAAACACAAGAGGGTGAGAGGCTACAGCGCTTCTCACCCTTTCTGTTTTTCTCGGCGATCTTTGGGTTGGATTCAATCGTTCAATGCGCGGTTGCCCAGGCCGTAGTTGAGCACCGTCATGGCGAAGATGATGGCAAACATCGCCCACGCCACCGCCGACGCCAATCCGAGCTGGAACTCGTCGGTGAACGCAAGGTTGTAGATGTAGTAGGTGAGCACTTCAGTGCCATACTTGCCCTGCGTCATGGCGCGGGCCTGATCGAAGCCGCCTTGCAGCCCGCCGATCGTCGACATGATGACGATGAAGAAAGTGGTGGGGGCGAGTTGCGGCCAGGTGACGTTCCAGAAGCGCCGCCACGTGCCGGCGCCGTCGATCTCTGCTGCTTCCAGTAGTTCAGGCGGCACGTTGGACAGACCCGCCAGGAACAACAGCATGTTCGCCCCGCCGACCGCCGTCCACACACCCATGAGAATCAGCGCCGGCTTGGCCCAGCGCTCGTCGACGAGCCAGCGCGGCGGCTGCAAGCCATCGCCCGAAGTGAATCCGTCGTGCACCGGCGTGGCACGAGCCATGACGCGGCCGATCGCCAGTTGCGCCTTCGATTCATCGCTGATCGAAGAAGCAAGCGATTCGCTCAGCAACCGTGGTTCAATCGACTCGCCGAGCGTATCGAAGATGAGATCGATCTCCGCGGCGCTCAAGCCGGTCTCGCCGGCGAGAAGATCGGCGCGAATTGAAGACGCCTCCTCTGTCGAGAACGTCGCATACCCCGTGGCGAAAAGTGAACGCGTTGGCATCTGGCACAGCGCGTATCCAATACCAAAGCCAGTCGCCGCAATCGCAGCGATGGCCAGAGCCGAACCGACCAGCGAAAGCGAGCCGAAGTCAGCATCGAGCCGCTTGCGGACGGACAGCCACACAAGCCAGCCGCATCCCAGGGCGCCGACGATCCAGATCGTGACACCCACGCCGTACCACAATCCCGCCGGCGTGCCCGTTGCCGCATCCTGCAACCAATCGCACACCGGTCGCAGCAGTTCATTGATGGCCCCGCCCGTCGGCTTGTAGAGCGATTTCCACAGTAGAAACAAGGCGATGCCCGCGAGCAGGCTCGGCAGATAGAAGATCGTGCGAAACACGACCACGCCTCCACCGAGGCCGATGGCCGTGATCACTCCGAGCGTGAGCAGCAGCATCGCCGCAGCCTTGGCGGACCGCACGTCAAGTTGATGCCGCTCGAGCACCTGCTGGTGCGTCACCTGCGCTGCCTGCTCGCCCTGGATCTGCGCAGCGCTGCTCTCGAACGCCTCCCGCGTCGGAGCCGGCCCCGGATGCATCACGAGGTACGTGCTGCCCGCCGCGAGCATGCCGACCACCAGCGCGATCGCCACACCCTTCCACTTCGCAGCGACGCGCTGTGGCCCGATCGGCCGATTGAGCATGAGCGCCACCAGCAGTGATCCTGCGATCCCGATGGGGATTCCAATCAGCAGATACGCTGTGTTGTAGAACGCGGTCCAGAAGAAGTGACTCTCATCGCCCCACAGGATGCGGCGGAAGTTCTCGAATCCGATGAACGACGGCGAGCGATTCGTCAGTTCGTTGTGCTTGGTCAGCGACCAGTCAGTGAACGCCATCCACAGGCTGAACAAGACCGGTCCGGCCGTGAAGATCGCAAAACCGATGAAATTGGGCAGCAGAAATGCCCACGCAATCAGCATGCGCCTGCGCGAACTGCCGCTTCCTGCGCTCATCGCTTCGCTCCGGCGGTGAGTTCATCCCACTGGGCCTTGAGTTCCGGATCGCGATTGACATTCGCCTGGATCTGGTTGTTGACCTGATCTTCGATGAGCCGCGCCGCCTCCGCCGCCCCGATGCGGCCGTTCATGAGTTGATCCATCACCCGTCCGGCGAGGAACCCAAGACGCTCGGGACCAATGAAGGGGCTGAGCTGCTGGCTCTCGGCGCCATCCATCGCTTGAACGAAGACCGGTGAGTCAAAGTCCTCAAGGCCTGGCAGCGGCTGCGGCGGCCCGGAAATGCCGCTGGCATCGGTGCAATACTCGATTACGCCGCAAATCGAATCGAACGCGCCGTTGATTCGGTCGTTGTATTCCTTGCTGGCGAGGAACTCGAGGAATCGCAGCGCCTCCTGCCGATGCTTGCTCTTGCGGTTGACCATCGCCACGCGAGCGCCGACGTCAGTGTACTTGATCCGGCCGTCGACGGTTGGCACATGCGCCACGCCGATGCGCAGCAGCCGCGCGCGATCATCAGCCGTAAGCGAATTGTTGATCAGCGCGAGGTCAGCATCCGAAAGGGGCGTGAGGATGTCGCGATTGAGTGCGGCGACGATCCGATTGATCGTCGCGCGCGTGGCGTCGCCGGCATCGGTCGCAGCCCGCCGTAGCGCCGGCTCGATCACGCGTTGGGAGTTGGTTTGTGCATAGGTGGCGTACTCCCAGCGCCCGCCGATCGTCATGGCGCAGAGTCGGGCGGCGAAATAGAGCCCGCCGCTGCCGCCGCCGGTGAACCCGCCCGCCGCGGCCATGCTTGCCGTATCCGCCGGGCTGGGCATGACGTGGTCGACGTACATGAGATCGAGATATGCCTGGAACGCAGCGACCGTCTGCGGCGAGTTGTAGATGCAGCGTGTGCCGTCGTCAGTGAAGAATTTCCCGCCATTGGACAGAGCCATCGGCCACGGGTGCATGCCGAAGATCCCCCAGCGCCGCCCGCCGGGAATGTCGGGCGAGTCAACCGTCAAGCGCCGGGCCACATCGCGCATCTCATCAATCGTCCAGCCGCCGGTTGGCGCGTCGATGCCGGCCGCCTCGAACATCGCCTTGTTGTAGAACAACACCGTATAGCCGACATTGGCGGGGAAGCCGTACTGCCGGCCGTTGTAGACGAACGATGACCATCCGGCATCGAAGCAGCGCTGGTACTCAAAGCCGTGCTGTTTGGCTTCGTCCGTCACATCCAGCGCGATGCCTGAACGCACCATCGCCTCAAGTTGTTTGGGGCCATACGTCTCGAGCAGATCCGCCCCCGCGCCGCCGATGGACTGAATCACCGGCTTGGTGACCTGCGCGCCTTCGCGCGTGTCGCGGCTGGCCGGGTCAGTCACGACATCAATCGGCTCGCCATAGTTCTGCAGATACCAGCGGCGGAAGAGTTGGATCTGCTGCCGCCGCGCGGGATTGTCATCCGTCGCCCACACCAGCCGCACCACGCTAGACAGCGGCTTGTCGTGCGAGTTGTTGTACCAGCTGCGAAAGCGACTCTCCTGCTCCAGCCGCGCCGCATCGTCGGCGGCCTTGCCGCTCAAGTCGGTAAATCGAAGCGGCTGCAGACCGTACTTCTGGGCGTGCCACGCTCCGTACGCCCGTTCCATTTCCACGACTGCCGGCAGGTCCGACATCTCCCAGAACGCCGCGATCATGCCGCGATCCGCATCGCGCTCGGGCAGCACCCAGACCACGCCGACGAGCGTCAGCGCCGACCAGATCGCGACCAATGCAATGAACAGGACTTTCACGCGGCGGATTCCTCAATGAACTCTGCGGTGCAAGTGTAGACCCGGCCGATTCGCTACCATTGTCTCTGTGAATACCCGTCCGGCAATTCTCCCTCGTCCACCACGTTTCCCGCTGTTGCTGCTGTTGGCGTTGCTGATTAGCGGCTGCTATTCGCTTCAAGCGGCGCAGCCGGCATCGACCGACCCCGTCTGGCGACTCGCCGGCACCTTCAACGGCTGGTCCACCACCAACGAGGCCTGGCGCCTGACGCGCCTGCCCGATGGCGACTACTTCATCGAAACCTGGCTCGATGCGGGTCAACACGAGTTCAAGTTCGTCCGCGATGGCGACTGGAGCATCGAGCATCTTGGCGCAGCGGGCGCGGCGGGCCAACTCGTTCAACCAGGCGGGAACATCGCCCTCGATTTCGACTCGCGCCGCCTCGTTTCAATCCTGCTCGATCCGACTCACAGGCAGTGGCGACTTCAGCGGCCCGTCGTCACCGAGCCGGTGGCGATTGTTGACGTGGTGGGCCAGCCGCGCGCCGGCGTGCCGCTCATCCTCGACGCTTCAAGCAGTCTGCTGCCCGCCGGTGAGACCATCAAGGAGATTCGTGTCGTGTCGCAAGGTCAGGGAGAAGTGAAAGTGCAAGACGATGCGGGACAACCGGACCGGGCCATCGTGGTGCCCCAGCAGCCGGGCCACGTCGAACTCGACGTGTCCATCCGCTGCAGCCAGTGGTCGAAGACCACGCGCGTTGCGTTTGACGTCACCGAGCGCATCAGCGCCATTGCCTCCGGCGTGCCCGGCGGATCAATCGACTTCACACCCATCGACGGTGACGTGGTCTGGGCCGCCGTGGCCGATGCGCCATCCACCGCCGTGATGACCTTCAAGATCCACGACCCGCGCCATCACGGCAGCGTGATCGCACTTGCGCATCCCACCCAGCCCGGCGAGACGTTTGCCATTATCTACGACCGGCGCGTCGGCAAGGCTCAGGCGATCCCCGGCCAGTTCACGATGGAGACTGAAGACGGTCGGGCTCGCATCGCCGAAGCGCCGCACACAATTGTCGATTCGTTCTGGCACGACCCGCGCCGACCCGATCATTTCGAAGCCATCAGCGCCGGCCTCGGCCTCGTCGAACTTACGGCAGTCACACCGCCTGGCACTCGCGAACTCACCGTTGTGCTGACGACGGCAAGCGGGTCGCAGCGCCGGATTCCCATGGCCATGTTTGACGCGCAACCCGACCGGAGTGTCTGGAAGGCGCGTCTCACGGCGCCGCGTGGCGCGACTCGCCTCACCTACAGCATCGAATCTCCAGGTCGCGTCACTGGTCGGACCGGCGTCATCAGTCGCGAATTCGACGTCAGCATTGACCCGCTCTTTGAAACGCCAGACTGGGCCAAGCGGGCCGTGTGGTACCAGATCTTCCCCGAGCGATTTCGCAACGGACAGAAGGCCAACGACCCGCACGGCAGTCGGGTCTTTCCCATGGCATGGAACGCCCCGTGGAGCACCATCGCGCCCGGCGAGTGGCAGGCCTGGCAGCAACGCGTCCGCGCCGCGGGCGACAACCCCGACAAATACGACCGCCAGAAGACCGGACAACCCGGCGGCCGCTTCTACAACGTCGTCTGGGATCGACGCTACGGCGGCGATCTCGAGGGCGTGATCGAGAAACTCGACTACCTCCGTGATCTCGGCATCAATTCGATTTATCTCAATCCGATCTTCGAAGCGGTGAGCATGCACAAGTATGACACCAGCGACTTCCGCCACGTTGATGACAACTTCGGCGGCGACACACAGCCGCCCGAAACCTGGCAGCCCGATCCCGATGAGTCCTATCACGATCCCGATACGTGGAAGTGGACCGACGCTGATCGCACCTTCCTCAAACTGCTCGACGAAGCGCACCAGCGCGACATGCACGTCATCATCGATGGCGTGTTCAATCACGTCGGACGCAACCACCCCGCGTTCCAGGATGTGGTGAAGCACGGCAAGGCGTCGCCCTTCGCCAACTGGTTCGTCGCTGAGTTCGACGCACGCGGCCGACTCAAGTCGTGGACGGCGTGGGATGGCCCGAGCGGCTGGCTGCCCAAACTCGCGCAGAATCCCGATGGCTCGCTCGTCGCACCCGTCATGCAGCATATCTTCGATATCACGCGCCGCTGGATGGACCCCAATGGCGACGGCGACCCATCCGATGGCATCGATGGCTGGCGACTCGACGTGCCACTGGACGTCGGAGATCCCTTCTGGCGACAGTGGTGCGCGTACGTTCGCTCGATCAATCCGAACGCGTACATCGTGGCCGAAATCTGGACCGACGGCGAGGCCCAGCCGCGATTGCGCGGCGACATGTTCGACGCCCAGATGCACTACCCCTTCGCGGGCGCGGTCATCGACTGGCTTGCCAACGAACCGGGCATGTCCGCCCGCGACCTCGCCACGCGCCTCGACGCTGCCTTCGGCAACGAAACGACGGCAACGCAGATGGTCCAGCAGGACCTGCTCGCCAGCCACGACACCGATCGCCTCGTCTCTCGCCTCTATAACGGCCGGCCCGGCTTCACTTTCGACTCGCGCAACCGCCCGCAGGATGGCGAGGAGTACAACGAGTCGAAGCCCGACGCCCGTGCATACGCGCTCAACCGCCTCGCGCTGGTCATGCAGGCGACCTACATCGGCGCGCCGATGATCTACTACGGCGAGGAGATCGGCATGCACGGCGCCGATGACCCATCATGCCGCAAGCCGCGCCCCTGGCCCGACCTGCCCAAGATGGTCGATCCCGATGATCGACCTGATGACGAACTCGAAACGTTCTACCGCAAGTGGCTCAATCTGCGCAACGAGAGTGATGTGCTGCAACTCGGCCTGTTGCGCCACCTCGGTAGCGGCCGGCCTGATGTCTTCGCTTTCGAGCGCCGCCTGAACGAATCGGGGTTACTCGTCGTGATCAATCGAGGAGACTCGTCCTACGACGTCTCCTCGCTCGGCGGAGCATACGCGAACTCGACGGCGATCGTCGCACCGCTCGATGCAATCGTGGTCGATGCAGAAGCGCCATAAGGGAGATTGGAACGATTAGGCGCCGCACAGCCATTCGCTGCGAATGCTGTGTTCCAGCGGGCCATTGCGTCTATCTGGCAAACCTTGCGCACGCCGCTGGCTGGCGCATGCGCACAAGCGTTGCTACCGCCGAGGCGGGGTCATCAAGGTCGGCCCCATCATTTGCATCGATTCGGCGCATTGGCTTCGTTCCCACCGCCATCTGCACTGCATCGCCGCCGTGCACGACCACTTCGATTACGCGATCAAGCGGGAACGAACCGCTTACGTTTCCGTTTTCAATCGACACAGACACGGCCGCGGGTGGAGCATCGACCCATGTCAGCCCATCATCGATCGCCTGCTCGCCCCGGCCGCTGTCGCCGAAGCAATGCAGCCGCCACTTCACTCTGGTCAGATCGCAATCCCAGCCGACATATGAACCGCCATCCGGCACCGGTTCGCAGACGATGGTGCCTCGCCGCGCAAAGACTGGGATGTCATTCATCGAGACCGCCCGTTCAAAGATCACGCCGCCCTCGACCCAGTTGCGCTGGGTGAGTTCAAACCATTCGCCGGGCGGAAGGACGATGTGCCGCTTGCTCGCGCCCTGATGGACGACCGGGGCCACGACGAGGTTCTCGCCGAGCGCGTAGGTATCAGCCACGTCGCGGTACTTCGCATCCGCGCTGAAATAGCACAGCGGTCGCACGAGCGGTTCGCCCGTTTCGATGTGTCGGCAGAACTCCGTGTAGATCGCGCCGAGCATGCGATAGCGCAAATTGATCGCCTCGCGGATGATGTCGCGCGTGCCCGAACCGAAGCACCACGGCTCTTGGTGTGCCGTCGCGTTGTTCGAGTGATTGCGATAGAACGGGAAGAGCACGGCCGCCTGGTACCAGCGCGCGAGCAGTTCGGCGTTGGTCGACTCCATGAATCCGCCGATATCCGCTCCGTTGAATGACACGCCCGAAAGTGCGAGGTTGAGCGTCTCGGGAATGCTCATGCGCAGGTGCGCCCAACTCGACGCGTTGTCGCCCGTCCACACCGCCGCGAACCGCTGAATGCCCGTCGAAGCCGATCGCGTGAGGATGAACGGCCGGGCCTTGGGATCATTCTGCCGGAAGCCGTTCCACGTCGCCTCGGCCATGAGCGTGCCATACAGGTTGTGCAGGTAGTCGTGCCGGATCGCGCCGCGGTCAAAGAGCATGTCATCGACATCGCACATGCCCGTCGCCGGGTCGTTCATGTCGTTCCAGATGCCATGCACCCCCCGCGCCAGGTGCTGCGCCACCTGGTCGGCCCACCATTGCCGGGTCTCAGGCAGCGAAAAGTCGGGAAACACCGTCTGCCCCGGCCAGACCATGCCAACAAAATGCCGACCCGATGGCGCGCGACAGAAGAGGTCCTGTTCGCATCCCGCCTGGTAGAGCGCATCATTCTCATCGATCGCCACGCCGGGATCGACAATCGTGACCATCCGCACGCCGCGCTCGCTCATCCACTGCGACAGTTTCTGGGGAGAGGGCACGCGCTTCTCATGCCAGGTGAAGACCTTGTACCGGTCCATGTAATCAATGTCGAGCCAGAAGCCGTGCAGGGGGATGTGTTCTTCGGCGTAATGATCGACGATGCGCTGATACATGCGCTGCTCGTCGTAGCCCCAGCGGCACTGCTGATTGCCCAGCGACCACAGCGGCGGCAGTGGGGGTGTGCCGGTGAGGCGTTGCAGCTTTGCGCACACTTCGCCCATCGTGTCGCCGGTGATGATGTAGAAGCGCGGCTCGCCGCAGTACGTGCCGAAGTAGAGCAGGTCAGGCAGCTTGAAGTCCGGCGTCTGGCAGTTGAACCACGCCGGGCCGCTGTTGTCGATGAGCACCGCGACGTAGTGCGTCGAGCCATCTCTCACCGTCACGGGCCAGATCGCCACCGGAATCGCGCAGTATGCCGGGTCATATGAATCGCTCTGGCAGCCGTGTGGCATGTCACTGCACACATCGAGGTTCCAGAACTTCATCCGCTGGCCGTGCTTGTTGAGCGGCCCGGTCTTCTCGCCGAATCCATAGAACGGAGTTGCGGCAGGCAGCGGCAGACCGATGCCGAACTTCTCCCCGCTGAATCCGATGATCTGTTGATCGGTGAGTTCGATCAATGGGATTGATGCATCATCGCCGCCGATCGCCAGACCGATCTGCAGACCTGCTGTCGCGAGGGTGAGTGTGACGCCGTTGCTGGTTCTGAGGTGCACAGCTTGATCGGTCACATCGCACGTCGCCCCGGCATCGGCCGCCGGCACATGCGCCAGCGCCGGCGTGTGGCGCGGCAGGGGATCGGTCTCGCGGTTGATTGTCAGTTCAAAGAGCCCGCCATCGAGCGCGCGCGCGGCCACTCGAATGGCGGCGTTGCTTAAGACGACCTGACCATCGGCTGCGACCGTGTTTTCCGTGACCTTCAGATCGTCGATCGGGGCCAGGCTGAGCGGACTGGGCTGCTTGTGGAAGTGCATGAAATCGAATCCGTTACGGGTCAGCCGGGGAAGCCGGTCGACGCTCGAGGGGCCGCTGATGGATGGAACGCGATCGTAGGCGAATCCGACCCCGGCCGCCGTGCCGTCGAGTCTCGCCGAGCTGTTCGAGTGGCCGCGGGCGCCCGCCATGCAAAGGATGAGACATGCTCAATCAGTGCCCTCCGCTGCGTCTCCCGCCGCGACGAATCATCTCACCGCTGCTGATTTTGGTACTGATCGTTCTCGGCGGCTGCGCCAACCGTCTCGAGCGCGCCGGTCTGCTGCACACGGCGCAACTCCAACTGACCTACGACGCACAGCGCGATCGCATCACCTCCTTCGGCCCGGCCGGCGGACCGAATCTGCTGGGCGTGCGAGACCTGCAATCGCCACCCGCTGCCGACGGTTCGTACACGTTCTTCGGCGGCATGTATTCCTGGATCAGTCCCCAGGGCGCGTGGGTGGATGCGTCCGGGCAACTGCGAGACTGGCCGCCCGATCCAGCGATGGATCGCGGCCCGGCAGTCATCGTGAATCAGGATGCCGGCCGTGTCGTCGCGCGCGGACCGGTGACGCGCAGCGGCCTTGTCGAGCAGAAGTGGTTCGAACTTGCGCCCGGCCGATACGCGGCGATCATCGATCAGCGCCTGCACAATCCGACGGGAGGCAATGTCGTTGGCGGGGTGTGGGTCAACACCGCCGTCAAGCCCGGCGCGATCATCGCGGTTCGCGATCGCTCGAGCGATCACTTTCGCATCTCCGGCGGCGACGCAGCCAACACCCTTTGGGCCCGCGCGACGACTTCGCGTGACGGCTGGCTGCTCATCCACACCGACGGCGTCGACTGGAGCGATCTCGGCACCGATTCCTTCAAGTTCTTCGCTCAGGGCCCAACGGTCATCGCCATCTGGACCGATGGCTACTGGCTGCTGCGCCAGGGGCTGACCGACGATTTCGACGGCAGCCTCGCCAAACACGGCGAAGCGCCCGTCGAGGTGTACGTCAACTACGGCCTGCAACTCTTCGAAGCCGAACTCCTCGGAACCATCACCGCCATCCCCCCCGGCGGCACCACCCAGCACGTGGAACGCTGGCTCGTCGCGCCCGCCGCGGAACCGGATCCCACCGTCCTCGACGACCTACCGAACCATTGAAGCGGCCCGATTCTGGCCAGTATTGTCAATAGAGCGCGACAATAAGTAAATGACACTTGACATTATGTCGAGTGTGCTATACACTTGTGTCGAGAGGAGGTTCGCCATGGGAAGCTGGTTTGCATGCGATCATGAGCCGGCCACGGAAGAGGGCCGAAAGGCGGTACGTCGACTGGCCGGATGGGTCCTCGGCCTGTCACTTGTCGCCGCCGCGGCGATGATTGGCGTGGCAAAGTGGCTTCGAGCCATTCCCGAGGCGTCACTCTGGCTCCGCGCCGCCGTTGCCCTACTTCCCCTCATCCCCTTCAGCGTCATGCTGCTGGTTCTCGTCCGGTCGATGCGACGGCTCGACGAGATGATCATCCGCATCCAGTTCGAAGCGCTCGCCCTGACCGTCCTGCTCTCGGTGCTTCTCGCGATGGGATGGGGACAACTTCAAAAAGCCGGCGTGCTGCCGCTGACTGAGATGTCCGGCGCCTGGCCCTTGATCGCCTTTGTCTACGGCGGGTGTATCTTCGCCGTCTCCCGACGCTATCGGTGACGCCATGCAGAACCGACTCAAAGTTCTCCGAGCCGAGCGAGACTGGTCACAGGCGGACCTTGCCCAGCGACTTGACGTATCACGGCAGACCGTCAACGCATTGGAGACCGGAAAGTACGACCCCAGCCTGCCGCTCGCGTTCAAGATCGCCCGGCTGTTCGGCCAGCCCATTGAGCGCATCTTCGACGACGGGCTCAGCGTTCAGGCTTCGAATCAGGATTGATCCGCGCGAGGATATCGGGCAAACGCAATTCGTTTGGGTGGCGGAAGGAGAGTTACAACATGTTCAGATGCAGTCAATCAACTCAATCTTTGGACTACGGCTGGAAACCGATCGTCTGGGCGCTGCTTACGACTGGTCTCGCCGCATGCATTGCAGCCGGGATATCGTGGGGTGCGGGAGAACCACGCGAGGAGATCATGACGATGGCCGGCTCCATCTTTGCCACGATGCTCGTGCCGGCCTGGATTGGCTTTGCCGCCCGCGGGCGATCAACGTCATGTCGTCGGCCCACTGCCGAACTCGAAGAATCCTCTCATTGAAACGAACGCGGCGTGCGGCGCGGGTTCGCGTCTTGTGCCGCAACGAAAGGTCGGTCATGAACATCTCAACCTGGGCACTCCTTGCACTCAGTCTGTTTGTCACTTCCGCACGATCGCAAGTGCGCGGGCCATTTCCCCCAGCCGATCCGGAAAGCGTTGGTCTATCCGCAACGTCTCTCGAGGCTCTCGATGCGGTCGTGCAGGGATTCGTTGATGATGATCTCACGGTGGGCGCCGAACTGCTCGTTATTAAGAATCGCCGCACGGTGCTCCACGCTGCGCACGGCTGGGCGGACCGCGATTCGAAGCAGGAGTGGAAACCCGGCTCGATCGTCTGTATCCGCTCGATGACCAAACCGATCGTGGGCACGGCGATCCAGATGCTCATCGACGAGGGCAAACTCGCGCTCGATGATCCTGTCAGCAAGTACCTGCCCGAATTCGACACGCCCACCCACGGCGCGATCACCATCCGCAATCTGCTCGAGCATCGCAGCGGCCTGCCGCTTTCGTCACTCGTCGGCACTGACTACAAGTCATTCAAGAGTGTCCGAGATGTCGCCGGACTTGCGGCCAAGGCAGACCTGCACTTCAAACCCGACGAGCAGTTCAACTACAGCGACGACGGCACCGATACGCTGGCCGCGCTCGTCGGCGTCGTTGCCGGGATGAGCACCGAGCAGTTCATCCAGCAGCGCCTACTCGATCCCCTCGCGATGTCCGATACCGTGCTCGTGTTCGGCCAGGATGACCCCCGCCGCGCGAAAGCGGTGTCCGCCTACGCGGGCAGCAAGGGCGCCTGGTCGCGATTCTGGTCGCCGGAGGAGGAGCCGCTCTTTCCCTACTTCCTCGGCTCGCAGTCCGCCTACGCCACCTGTGCCGACTATGCGCGCCTGCTCTGCCTCTGGGCCGATGGCGGGATGCACGATGGAAAACGCCTGCTCTCAGAGCAAGCGATCGAGCGCGGCCTGGCCCCGCGCAGCGAGATGATGTATCCCTGCGGCCTCACCGGTCTCACGACGTTCTACGGCCAGCTCTGGATGGTCTGGTCGGACACCTCCGGCGAATCCCCGCGACGCGTCGCCTTCGGTCACGGCGGCTCCGACGGCACCATGGCCTGGATCTGGCCCGAGCAGGATCTCATCGTCGTCTACTTCACCCAGTCGCGCGGCGGTCTCACGCCACTGACTCTCGAAGGCGAGATCGATTACCTGCTTCTTGGCGGTCCGTCCAGGGACGTGGCCGCCGTTGATGCCGCTCAGCTCGCGCCACTTGTCGGCCAGTACTGGGATGAGGAGGATTCGTACTACTGGTCGATCGATGCCGAAGAGGGCAAACTGACCGCCACGCTGCAGGGCCGCACGGCACTTTCCTTCGTGCCCGACGAAGCGGACGCAACATGGAAAGCCGAACTTGCCCCCCAACTCAAGATCCGGTTTGATCGCACAAACATTGGTCCCGCTGCGGCGCTGATCGTCTCCAAGCCCGGCTCGCCCGAAGCGACCTTGTCGCGCATGAACAGCAAGACTGAGTGGCCCGCTCCCGAGACGCTCGTCGCCAATGTCGTCGCCGCCCATCACGTCTCGAACGTGACAAATGTGATCCGGCGCGAAGGCACGCTGGAGATGGCTTCGAGATCCGGAACGATCACGAACTACATTGCCGCGGATCGCGGCCGAAGCGACATCGACCTGGCGGGCACCAAAGTGCGTGTGGTCATTCGCGACGGAAAAGTCTGGATGCGGCGCGGCGATGCACCCGCTTCCGAGATGACCGGAACCGCTGCGCAGGCGGCGATAGCCGAGCAGGCGTTTGTCGTGTTCGGGGATTGGATCGCCAACGGCGCCACCGTGCGCGTGCTGCGCGAGTTCGATGTCGATGGTCAGCCGAGCTGGATGGTTCACGTCGCCCTGCCCGGCACCCACCCGTGCACGATGTTCGTTGAGAAGTCAACCGGCCGCCTCATCCGGCAGGATCGCGTTGCCGATGTGCCCGGGGCCGGAGCGCTCGGACTTTCCACACGGTTTTCCGACTTCGAGACCGTTGGCGGGGCGCTGTTGCCGCGTGTGATCGAGTCGAAGTACGTCGCCGTGCTGGGCACCTCCAGGGTGTCCTTTGAAGACCAGCAGGTCGTCGAGGAAGCGGACGGGCTCTTTGACATTGACGCTCCGTGACCACTCGATCCACGATTTGCCGCTCTCAGGTGAATCCCCGCTTTCCGGCGGGTGGCGCGGAAGCCGTCTCCCACTCTCCAACGCGGAGTTGGAACCGACCCGAACCCGTCCTAGATTAGTTCGGCAGAGCAGTCCACCGCGATTACGCTCTTGCCGCATCACATCCAGACGGGAGTTCGCACATGGCCGGATCGTCTTCGCACCCCTTCAAAGCCCGCGCCACGCTCAAGGTCGGCGGCCGTTCGCTCCAGTATGCCTCGCTTCCCGCGCTGGCGGCTCAAGGCATGAGCCACGTCGATTCGCTGCCCTACTCAATCAAGGTGCTGCTCGAAGCATGCCTGCGCAACTTTGACGGATACGTGGTGTCCGAGGAAGACGTCCGTGCCCTGGCCAACTACGACGCGACCAAGCCCGGCGATGTCGAGATCCCCTTCATGCCCGGCCGCGTCGTGCTGCAGGACTTCACTGGCGTGCCCGCGGTTGTCGATCTCGCCGCGCTCCGCAGCGCCATGCAGCGCATGGGTGGCGATCCGAAGAAAGTCAATCCGCTTGTACCCTGCGATCTCGTCATCGACCACTCCGTGCAGGTTGATGCGTTCAACTCCGGCATCGCGCTGACCATCAACAGTGAAAAGGAGTTCGAGCGCAACAACGAACGCTACGAACTGCTTAAGTGGGCCCAGGGGGCGTTTGACAACTTCCGCGTCGTTCCGCCCGCCACCGGCATCGTCCACCAGGTCAATCTCGAATACCTCGCCAAGGGCGTCTGGGAGAAAGATGGCACGATCTATCCCGACAGCCTGGTGGGAACCGACAGCCACACGACGATGATCAACGGCCTGGGTGTCGTCGGCTGGGGCGTGGGCGGCATCGAGGCCGAGGCTGTCATGCTCGGCCAGCCGATCTACATGCTCATTCCTGAAGTCGTCGGCATGAAACTCACCGGCCGCCTTCCCGCCGGCGCCACGGCGACTGATCTCGTCCTCCGCGTCACTGAGATCCTCCGCGCCCACGGCGTGGTGGGCCGCTTCGTTGAGTACTTCGGTCCCGCGCTCGATTACCTTGCCGTTGCCGACCGCGCCACGCTGGCCAACATGGCGCCCGAATACGGCGCGACCATCGGCTTCTTCCCCGTCGACAACCAGACGCTGCGCTACATGAAACTCACGGGCCGCGACGAAGAACTCATCGAATCCGTCGAAGCCTATTACAAGGCACAGGGCCTCTGGCGCGACGACTCGCGCAAGATCAAGTACACCTCGACGCTCGAACTTGATCTCAGCACGATTCAGCCCTCGATCGCCGGCCCCAAGCGCCCGCAGGATCGCATCACGCTGACCGAGTCGCAGTCGCAATGGAATCGCGACCTCTGCGACACCTTCGGCAAGCCCAGCCCCGGCGCGCGAACGACCAAGAGCAATTGGGCCAGCGAAGGTGGCACCGCAGCCGGCGGCGGCGCTGCCGTGGCGTGCGCCGAAACCGAAGTCGGCAGTGTCCCCGTCGATTACGACGGTCAGAAGTTCGCGCTCAAGGATGGCCACGTCGTCATTGCCGCCATCACCAGTTGCACCAACACAAGCAATCCCAGCGTGATGATCGGCGCCGGCCTGCTGGCGCGCAACGCCGTCAAGCGCGGCCTGACCCGCAAGCCATGGGTCAAGACCTCCCTCGCGCCCGGCTCCAAGGTCGTCACCGAATACCTCAACGCCGCAAACCTCACGCACGACCTCGAAGCGCTCGGCTTCTACCTCGTCGGCTATGGCTGCACGACCTGCATCGGCAACAGCGGTCCGCTGCCCGATCCCATCAGCGCCGCCATCAAGGAGGGCGATCTTGTCGCCTGTGCGGTGCTCTCGGGCAATCGCAACTTCGAAGGCCGCATCAGCCCCGACGTGCGGGCCAACTACCTCGCCTCGCCACCGCTTGTCGTCGCCTACGCGATCGCCGGCACGATGGACATCGACCTCACCGTCGATCCCATCGGCAAGGACAATGACGGCCAGGATGTCTTCCTCAAGGACATCTGGCCCACGCAGGATGAGATCAACAAAGCCGTCGAACAGTTCGTCACTCGCAACCAGTTCATCGAGCAGTACGCCAACGTCTTCGATGGCAGCAAGGAGTGGCAGGCCATCGACGCCGGCAGCGGCTCGATCTACAAGTGGAACGAGCAGTCGACCTATGTGCAGGAGCCACCTTTCTTCGTCGACATGCCCACCAAGCCGCAGCCGATCAAAGCCATCAAGGGCGCACGCTGTCTCGTCAAGGTTGCCGACAGCGTGACCACTGATCACATCTCGCCCGCCGGCTCGATCAAGAAAGACTCGCCCGCCGGCAAGTACCTCACGGACCACGGCGTGCCCGTCAGCCTCTTCAATTCCTACGGCTCACGCCGCGGCAACGACCGCGTCATGACGCGCGGCACATTTGCCAACGTCCGCGTGAAGAACCAACTCGCCGGTGGCAAGGAAGGCGGGTTCACCAAATACCTTGGCAAGTCCAACGGCGTCAAGACCGGCGACATCACATCGATCTTTGAAGCAGCCGTTGCCTACGGCGCGTGTCAGACCTCAGAGAAGGACGTCAACCGTCGCGCCGATGGCTGCCCGCTGGTCATTCTCGCCGGCAAGGACTACGGCATGGGCTCCAGTCGCGACTGGGCCGCCAAGGGCACGTTCCTGCTCGGAGCGCAGGCCGTCATCGCCGAGTCCTTCGAGCGCATCCACCGCAGCAACCTCGTGGGCATGGGCGTTCTGCCGCTCACATACAAGAGCGGCCAGACCGCCGCGTCGTTGGGCCTCGACGGCACGGAGACGTTCGACATTGAAGTGAACGACTCCGTCAAGCCGCGCCAGGACATCAAGGTTCGCGCTACGCGCACCGACGGCAAGACGATCGACTTCACGACCACCTGCCGCATCGACACGCCCGTCGAAGTGGAGTACTACCGCAACGGCGGCATCCTCCACACGGTGCTGCGCAAGATGGCGAGTTCGTAAAGCCATCCATGTAGCGATGATCAGCGAGTTTCAAGCGCCCGCAACGCAAGTTGCGGGCGCTTCTTTTTCGATTACACCAGCCCGCGCAGCGCCGTGCCGATGCCGAACGCCATTGCTGCGGCGATGCCGCCGATGATGAGCGTCTCGATGCCCGATCGCCACCATGGCTCATCAACGAACGGGCTTTTGACGGCGCCGACGATGAAGAACGCAGCGCCCGTCATCGTGGCGCTCCACTCGAACTTGGCTCCGCCGAATGTCCCGGGCGCGATCAGGTCAACGACGTAGGGCAGCAGGGGGATGAACCCGATCAGCACAAACGCGATAAACGTCATCACTCCAGCGCGCCACGGCGTCACGCCTTCCAGCGCCAGCCCATGCTCCTCGGTCAGCATCGTGTCCACCCATCGCTTCGGGTCGGCCGTGATGACCTCAACAACCATGTCGAGTTGCTCGCCGGTGAATCCCTTTCCCGCGAAGAGCTGACGAATCTCCTCGCGCTCTCCCTCGGGGATCGTTTTGATGTGCATCTCTTCAGTGCGCCGCGTGCGGTGGCGGATCTGGTGATCAGCCCGCGTGCCGAGGTAGTTGCTGATCGCCATCGAGAATCCGTCGGCGAAGAGATTGCCCAGCCCGAGGATGATCACCACACCAAGAGGCAGATCGGCGCCGACCACGCCCGCCACGACCGCGAACGTCGTCACGGCGCCGTCGATCGCGCCATAGATGAAGTCGCGCAGGTAACTGTGCCTCATGCCGGCGCTCAACCGGCTCTGGATCGCCTCGGGTGTGTGATCCCGGCGGAGGCGGGCGCGCACGGCGGGCGGCAGGTCATGGCGCAGATGACTCATGCACTGTTGTAGCAGGTCCAGGAAGGTGGGGCGAGACGGAACACCGCCCCGGATCCAAGCGCGCTACTCGCTTGTGAGATCAGAAAGCAGCGAGCCCTGGCCCGTTTGCGCCACGATGTGCGCGATCACGGCGCCCGCCTGTCCCTCCGTCTTCGTGATGCGGCGCTGCTCGCGAAATGCGCGCATGACCTCATCAAGAGACCGCCCCGGCGGATGTGTCGTGCGCCTGGTCGCTGCCGCCTTGGCGTCACGTGTCGCTCCAGGAGCTGGCGGATGGTCAGGATGGTCCGGGGGTGCAGTCTCGCTCGGCGCGCAAAGAATCTCCGCAGGCGCAACCGGCGCGATCGTGGGCGCGCCTGCATGGTTCGTTTTGAGGTTCTCGTGTGGCACTGATTCATCTCCTTCTCTCCGGGTAAAACGAGTCCGGCGCTGACCCTCCATGCACACTGGTCCGAGAGCCGTCCCCTCGCGAAGGAACGCGGGCAGCCAAGGCTGCTTCGCGCCGCAAGCGGCTCTGCGAAGACGCAGCACGATTTCAGGTTCAACGCCGGACTTGGTACATCTCCAGCCCTCCAGCTGGAATACTCTCGCGTCACGAGGGACACGGCGGGCGCCGCGACGTGGCGGTCATGAATGTATCGTCCGTTGTCGCTTTTGTTCATCAGTCGAATCACTTCGCTTTCGAGACACGCTGCGCAGATAGGGAACTTTCCCCCGTTGTGGTGGTGCGCGCGGGAAAAAAGTGGTGTACTGATGGTGGATGCACCGTGACTACGATGTGGGATGAACACTACACACTGCATTGAATCGCTTGCGCGCTTCCCGGAGGTGCTTTCCGTCCTCATCAAG
Source organism: Planctomycetaceae bacterium (assembly GCA_040255465.1). Classification (GTDB taxonomy): domain Bacteria; phylum Planctomycetota; class Phycisphaerae; order Phycisphaerales; family UBA5793; genus UBA5793. The sequence goes on along the minus strand of JBDZVA010000003.1, from coordinate 318,269 downwards.
GGAGTTGACAACGTCACACTCGCAAGGCGCGGCGGCGCCGATGGCAAAGCCTGGTCCATCGTCGAAATACTCTGTCACCTCGCAGATGAAGAGATCGAAGACTTCCGCGTGCGCCTCGAATTGACGCTCACCGATCCCTCGAAGGAGTGGCCCGGCATCGATCCCGAAGGTGTGGCCAAATCGCGTGACTATCAGCATCAGAGTCCTCAGGATGCACTGAAACGATTCGTTGCAGCGCGCCAGGCCAATATGCGCTGGCTCGCAACACTCGATTCGGCGTCATGGGAGACGGTGCACACCCATCCTCGTTTCGGCTCCTTGCGCGCCGGAGATCTTCTGGCCTCCTGGGCCGCGCACGACCTGCTTCATCTGCGCCAGATCACCAAACGCCTCTTTGAGAGTCTTGCGGCGCAGGCCGAGCCCTACTCGACAGCCTATGCGGGGGAGTGGGTCGCCTGATCGAGTGGTGCCTGTCGCGCTGCGTGATGCGTTTGATGACTTACTCGCCTCGCTTCACCGTCGCGGTAATGTCGCATTGGTTGCGTCGATCGCCGTACACGTAGAGCCCGCCGGGTCGATTGCCCGCAGCGGTCCACGCGGCGACGAGTCGATTGTGTCCTGCAACGACAACGGTGGGGTTGTCCGGCGTGACAAGTGCATCGGCGAGCTTCTGCATCGCCTGCGTCCCGCCCGCCGTGGCGACATTGCAGCCGAACATGTACAGTCCCTTGATCTTGCCGCGCGTGCCGCGAACGAAGATCTGATTCTTTTCTGAACCGACGCCGATGAATTCCTTGTCCTGCTCGTTGTTGCCCTGCCCCTGGCCCGAGCCCATCCCGACGGTTCCGCCGCTCCCATGCCCCGCGATGATGACGTTAATGGGGCGTCGCAGTTCCGCAGAGCGGGCGGCGATCTCATCCACACCCTCTTGCACCGACTGGATTCGCTTGATGGGCGCTCGCACAAGGCGGAAATTCGAAAACGCCGCAGCGTCAAAGCCGTTGTCGCCACCAGCCGGCTTCTCGACAAGCACGAGATCGAACATCTGCAGTTCGCGCGGCAGATGTTGCGCCTGAAGCAGTTTCGGAACGCCGTCGCGCTGCGGGCCGCGCCCGCTTCCGCCGCGCGGCGCGCCGGCTGCAACGGTATAGAACGTGAAAGCGCCCTGCGCATCGCTGGTGCAGACGACGTAGATTCCTTCACGATGAAACGAAACCTGCAGTTGCCGGCTCGGCTCATCGAGATGGCCGTAGTAATCAACGCAGCGGATGTACGGTTCGAGCGGATTGATCGGCGGCGCCATCTGGTAGCCGTACACGTCGTCGATCGCATAAAGAACATCAAGCGAGACCTGCAGGTCGATGTAGAACGAGTACGGCGCCTCGTTTGGATCGAGCGGAATAATGTCACAGCCTTGGAGCGTCTCACGCCGCTGATCGTCGGCGACCCGCCAGCCGAAGCCGGGGTCGATCGCGTCCGTCGATGCGTACGTGCCGTCGTCATACGGCGGCTGCGTGTCAAGCAGCGCGATGCCCAGATCATCGACTGCTCCGCCGGCATCGCCCGCGGTGCGCTCAAAGGGTGGCAGAGCGGCGCCCGCCATCGCCATCGCCACAAACATGCTCACCCACGACCACTTCATCACTCGGCAGCGATCCTTCGAAATCATGACCGATCCTCCTTGTGAACGAGACAGGGGTGACATCCGAGACGAGATTCACGGAGAGGCGTTGAGGCTCGCACACGAACCGCCGAGGTGCGCAGCACACCCTGGGTGGCCCAGTCCGGCCAGCAGGCCCGGAAAGGCGCCAGCGCCGATAAGTTACCACATTCTGACGTTTCCCGCAAGTGGGGCGCGGGAGAACTCGGAGTGCTCTCGGAGCCGCGCAGGTCGGGGCTGGACTGGGGAAACCACCCTGAATGCGATCGTATTATCCGTTTAGACGTTGCCTGAGAGCGGAAAACAGGCAAACTGAGTGGTAGAGAGTGGAGTTGCAGCCCGCTCCGTCCTATGAATACCCCGGTGATTGAGAACCAGTCTCAATTACACTTGCGAGAAACGGATCCGCGCATGGCCATTTCAGACTCCGTCAATCAAGCCCCAGCCGAGCCCGTCGCCGTGAGCCTGACCCAGCTCAACCGGGGTCAGAGCGCCACGTTCCACCGGGCTGATCTGCGATGCGAAGACTGCGACATGCTCAACGCGATGGGCATGACCGATCACTGTCAGCTGAAGATCTGCAAGATCGGAGATCCCTGGATCGTGCAGGTGAAGTCCACTCGCATCGGCCTGGCCAAGAGTCTCGCGCAGCGGATTTTTGTCCTTCCTCCAATGTTGCGGCCGTAGCATGACCCGTCTCAATCCGGACAGCGCGACAGCCGTCCGTGAGGCCGCGCCCAGGCGGCCCGCCTACGCACGTGAGAATCGCGATCTGCGCATTGGTCTGTTTGGCAATCCCAACACCGGCAAAACGACGCTCTTCAACCGGCTCTGCGGCCTGCGCGCCAAGACGGCCAACTTTCCCGGAGTGACGGCCGAGGCCCGCGTCGGCCACTGCCCGCCCGATCGTCACACTCCCGTTGCGATGGAAATCATCGACCTGCCGGGCATCTATCGCCTCGCGCTGGACGTCCCCGAATCGCGCGTCTGCCGCGACATCGTGCAGGGTTCGGCGCTGTACCGTCGACCCGATGCAGTACTCATCGTCGTCGACGCGACCAACCTTCCCCGCAATCTGCTGCTTGTCGGCGAGTTGCTCGCGCAGGGTCTTCCCACCGTCGTCGCGCTCAACATGATCGACCTCGCCCAGCGCCGAGGACTGACCATTGACGCCGCGGAACTCTCCCGGCAGATCGGCTGTCCCGTCATCCCCACCATGGCTCGCAAGGGAACCGGCGCTGCGGACATCAAGTCCACCATCGTGCGCGCGGTGGAGGAGTTCAACGCGAGTCGCGATGCGCCTGGAGATCAATCGTCCACGGAGAGCCTGCGCGCCATCGCTGCTGATCTCGCGCTGCTCGAAGCCTGGGCCGATCGGGCCGTCGCCTCCAGCGTGGGCGGGGCCGATGCGGTGGGGCAGGCCAGTGATACCGTGACCGAGCGCCTCGACAAGGCGTTTACTCACCCCGTGCTCGGCCTGATCATTTTCGCGGGCGTCATGGCCGGGCTCTTTACCATCATCTTCCAGATGGCGACGATCCCAATGGACTTCATCGAGCGCGTCTTCGGTGCGCTGGGCGAGTGGGTCAGCACCACCCTGCCCCCGGGGGCCATCAACGACCTTCTGGCGCAGGGAGTCATCGGCGGCGTCGGCGCCACGGTCGTCTTTCTGCCGCAGATCTGCCTGCTCTTCTTTCTCATCAGCCTGCTCGAAGACACGGGCTATCTCGCGCGAGCCGCGTTCGTCATGGACCGCATCATGTGCCGCTTCGGCCTGCCGGGGCAGGCGTTTGTGCCGCTTCTCTCGAGCCATGCGTGCGCCCTGCCGGGCATCATGTCCGCCAAACTCATTCCCGATCGACACGATCGCCTCGCGACGATTCTCGTGGCCCCGTTCATGAGTTGCTCGGCTCGCGTACCGGTGTATGTCCTGCTCACGAGCCTGCTCTTCCGCGATCGCCCCTGGCTGGCCGGCCTGGCGTTTTTCGGCTGCTACCTGCTCGGCGCCGCGGCGGGGTTGGTCAGCGCCTTCATCGCACGCCGCACCATCCTGCGCGGCCGGTCGCGTCCCATGGTGCTCGAACTGCCATCCTACAAGATGCCCGCGCTGCGCACCGCCCTCTGGGCCACGCTCGATCGCGGCCTGGTGTTTCTCAAAAACGCCGGCACGATTATTCTCGCCATCAGCGTGGTGCTCTGGTGGCTCAGCGCCTATCCCCACACCGACCCGCCGCAGGAAGCGGTGCAGCTGCGCCAGCAGGCGAGCGAGGTCATGCCCGTCGATCCGCAGGCCGCTGAAGCACTTAATGCCCAGGCGCATCGCCTCGAAGCCAGCAACGCCACGCGCGAGAGTTACGCCGGCCGGCTCGGCCGCGTCATTCAGCCCGTCTTCGCTCCCCTGGGCTACGACTGGCAACTCACCGTCGGCGTGCTCACGAGTTTCGCCGCTCGAGAGGTCTTCGTCGCCACCATGTCGATTCTCCTCACCGGCGATGAAGACGCCGACGTGAGCAAAGACTCAGGTTTCATCGAGCGCATCCGCGGCGCCACACGCGACGACGGCGCCACGCCCGTCTTTACCGCCGCCACCAGCGCCAGCGTGCTCGTCTTCTTTGTCCTGGCCATGCAATGTCTCTCGACACTTGTCGTCACGCGCCGCGAAACCGGCAGTTGGAAGTGGGCCGGGCTCCAACTGGGTTACATGTCCGCCCTGGCCTGGGTCGCAGCGCTGATCACCTACCAGGGCCTCACGTTGATGGGGGTGTCCTGATGCCTGACCTGCCCCTGGGAGACTGGCAGTTCTACGTCGTCACCGGTGCCGCTCTCGGGGCCGTCTGGCTCGTCGTTCGCCCATTGCTGCCCAACAAGTCCGGCTCGGCCAGTTGCCCGAACTGCGCCGATGGCGCCGCGTCGAAGAAACGCCCCCGCAAGACGGGTCTGACGGTCGAAGGCCGGCGGATTTGAAGTCAACTTGCTTGCTTCCACGCGACTGATCCTCTATGACACCCCCGCATGGCCAAGCGCAGCGCATCAACTTCGAAGAAGGGAAGCGGCGGCGGCCCGCTGGACGACTCGGTCCGCATGCTCATCCTCCACGGGCCCGAGAACTATCTCCGCACCGAGAAGCTCCGCGCCCTGCGCGACGCGGTCGAATCCAGGCACGGTGAAGTGGATGTCCTCCACTTCGACGGCGCCAGTGCCAGCGCAGCCGACGTCCTCGACGAAGCGCGCAGCCTCGGCCTCATGCAGCAGTACAAGATCATCGTCGTCGACGAGGCCGATGAGTTTCTCAAGCGGGATGACAACCGACGCGGCATGGAGCGCTACACCGAATCGCCCGTTGACTCCGTCACCCTCGTGCTCCGCTCGGCGACCTGGCATCCCGGCAAACTCGACAAGATGGTCGAAGCCATCGGACGCGTGTACAAGTGCGAAGCACTCGACGTGCCGATGGCCGTTGCATTCTGCATGCAGCGTTGCGCCAAGCGCTATGGCTGCACGATCGACTCCCGCGCCGCCAATCTGCTCGTCGAGCGTATCGGCACCAGCCTCGCCCGGCTCGACACGGAACTGGCCCGCCTTTCGCTCATGACCGAGACCGAGGGCGGCGTGATCGATCTGGATCTGGTCACCGATCAGATTCAACTCTCCCGCGAGGAAAAGGCGTGGGAAGTGCAGGGGGCGCTGCTCACCGGCGATGGACCCGCCGCACTGGGCAAGATCATCGAACTCATGACCGTCAGCCGCCTCGACCCCGTTCCCATCTTCTACGCCATGACCGACCTGTCGCGCAAGATTTACGCGGCCCGCCGCCTTTTCGATGCCGGGCAGAGCGAAGGGGCGATTCGAAGCCAACTTCGCCTGTGGGGGCCATCGGTCAACGCGCTGCTCGCCGCCGCCCGGCGGGCCAGCGGCCCCGAACTCGCCAACCTCATGCATGACTGCGTCCAGGCCGTCCACCGCCCGCGCCGTGGCATCGGAACCGCCGAACGCTCAGTTGAGCAATTGGCGATCCGATTTCTGTCGATCCTCGGCCCGGCCGGACGATGAACCCTTGAGCAATTCGATCTCGACATGGGCCAGGATGGCCGCACCACAGCAGGAGGCTGAGTCGATGAACCGCAATTCCACCGATACCCGCGCGTTTCTGGATCTTCGCACCGGCCTCGCTCGGCCGGCGGTGCTGCTCGCTGCGATCGCGGCGCTGAGCTCCTGCAACGGCGGTCCGGCTCCAGGTCCTGCCATGCGGTACGACGCGTCCAGTGCCCTGCCGCCGCTTGGCGAGCGTCAAGCCCCGCCGGCAAGCGAGATCGGCGCAGGCGCCGCGAAGGACCCTGATATCCATCTCATGCCGCTCGATCCCTGGGAACGATCCATCCTTGCCCAGGGCGCGAAGCAGAGAGCGATGATGGCCGCCAGAGCGAGCGAGGCACATGAGGCCGCGGAATCGCAGACGCGTATCCGGCCGCAGGTCGTCTGGAATCCGAACGTACCGGCTGTCGAGAAGAAACCACCGGTTTACTCCGGTCCGCAAGGCGCCCCGATGGCTGAGGGATTGATGGGTCCGCCGTCGCCTTACGCCGGCATTCAATCGACCGACCTGCAACCGACCGTCGAACAGGCGGCCAACGCGACGCCGCCCGTGCTCAAGATGGCCGACCTCATCACCCCGCTCAAGAGTCAACTCGCGATGCAGGCCGCCGACTCGAACTCGCCCCTGCGCGAGCATCTCGTCGCGGCGTCGCTGCTCATGCTCGACGGCCAGCGCCGCACCGATCCGGCGAGCATTGCCGACCTGACCGACCGCGAGCGCGAAGTGCTTGCCGCGTATCAGAACTTCTACACCCGTGTCGGTGAAGCGCTGCGCACCGGCGCCGGCGTGGACGCGGTCGTGAAGCAGACTGAAGAGATCGCCTCGACGCTCAATTCCGCCGGGCAGTTGCGAATCGCCGATTTCCGTCTGTGCAGCCGCATCGTCAACTTTGGCCTCTACGACGAAATCGGCTCATACAAGTTCCCGGCCCTGCGCGCCACGCCGCTTCTCACCTACGTCGAGATCGAGGGATTCAAATCCGTACCCGGCGGAGACGGCAAGTTCGTCACCCGCGTGCGCCACGAACTCGAACTCTACACGGAGCGCGAGGGCGAACTGGTGTACGCCTGGCCCGCCGCGCCGGCCGAGGACATTTGCGGCAAAGTGCGGCACGACTTCTTCCTGCCGCGCCAGATCCAACTGCCGTCCAACCTGACCATGGGTCGCTATCGCCTCAAGGTGCGCATCGTCGACGAGCAGTCGCAGAATCAGGCTGAGTCTGTCGTAGCCTTCTCGATCGTCGCGGGCGGCGATGTCGCGGTCAAGAACTAGGGAGCGACGTCGAGCCGCGTCATCGCTCGCATTGATTCGGCCGGAACGCATCGTCAGGGGCATCACACGCCGCGCGTCTGCGGATCCCAGATGATCTTGTGCAACTGCGTCTGCAGGCGCACGGGTAGACCGTCTTCGAGAATCCACCGCGCCAGATCCGCTAGCGGCAGCGATCGGCAGCCCGCAATCTCCAGCCCGCGCGGTTGGGCGAATACGCCCGCAAAGATGACCGTCCCGGCTCGCCGGGTCAGGTCATGCTGCCGGACGATGTCGCGCGACCACTCGTAGTCAACCCGGTCCATGATGACGAACTTCACCTCATCGTGCTTGTTGAGCTGCTCGACGTTGGACCACACGTTGCGCTCGACTTCGCCGCTGCCCGGCGTTTTGAAATCAACAATGCGAATGACGCGCGGGTCACACATCGATATGTCGCACGCGCCGCTCGTCTCAATCAGGACCGTGCGGCCGAGATCGCACAGGCGCTTCATCAACTCGTGAACGCCCTCCTGCAGCAGAGGCTCGCCACCCGTGATCTCCACGAGCTGGGCCGGATGCCGAGTCACGTCCTCGACGATGGAGTCGATTGAACGCCGTTCCCCCTCGTGAAATGCGTACTCTGTGTCGCAGTAGCGACAGCGCAGGTGGCAGCCGGTGAGTCGCACGAACACACAAGGCAAGCCCACGCGGGACGATTCGCCCTGGATGGAGTGGAAAATCTCATTGATGCGCAGCGTGTCGGGCATAATCGCACAGCAGCAGGGTCGCAGAAGAGAACAACGAACGCCGCAGCAACGGTAGGTCTCCTCGGCGCCGACGATGCCGCCTCTCCGCCGCGATATACTCCTTGGCCATGCCCAGGCGCGTCCTACTGGTTGCCAATCACGATCGAGCCGAGATTCGGGCCATTCTTCCTGAGTTTCGCCAATGGCTTGCCGAGCGAGCGATTATCGCCGGTGAGTTTGAAGCCATGTCGCGCGAGCAGCCGCCCACGACGGAAGTTGATCTCGCGGTCGTCCTGGGCGGCGATGGCACCCTGCTCAGCCAGGCCCGCCGGTTCGTCAATTACGGCATTCCCCTGCTGGGCGTCAACCTCGGCCGCCTCGGCTTTCTCGCAGAGTTTGACATGACCGGCCTGTTCACCGCGTCGCCGGACATTTTCAGTGAACAATCCGAACTCGTGGTGCACTCGCACATGCTCATCGAGGTGCAGGTCTTTACGGACGGCGCCAACAGCAACGAGCCGTCCGCCGCGCGGGAGCGCCACCTCGCGCTGAACGACTGTGTCATCACCTCGGGGCCGCCGTTCCGCATGATCGAACTCTTCCTGACCCTCGACGGCGAACCGACGCCCTCCGTGCACGGCGATGGCCTGATCATTTCCACTCCCATCGGCTCCACCGCTTACAGCGTCTCTTCGGGCGGCTCGATCATCGAGCCCCGCCTCGACTGCTTCGCGATCACGCCCATCGCCGCCCACAGCCTCGCGTTCCGCCCGATCATCATCTCGCCGCAGACCTGTCTGACGGTGACGCTGGAACGCGCCAACCCCGGGACGACCATGGTGCTCGACGGCCAGGTCTTTGCCGCCTTGCGAGCCGGCGACCGCGTCGTCATTCGCAAGTACTCGCGCCGGGTCAGCTTCGTCGCCAACCCCGGCAACAACTACTGGCGCACCCTGACGCGCAAGATGCACTGGGCCGCTCCGCCGACATCGAAGTAACGCCCCGGCCCCCCAAGACGCCAGGTCGGCCGCAAGGAGATGGTCATCATTCGGACGTGTTGGCATGCATGGTGCGATCGATCAGATGGTCTCACGCGGAGGCGCAGCGAGCGCAGAGGTGACGAATGAGATGAGACGCGCAGATGATCCAACACTCCCTCCGCCGTCCGAAAACGAAATCACAAGTGCAGTCATCGATGTCTGCATCGAGCTTCATCGCGAACTCGGGCCAGGACTGTTGGAATCAGTATACCGGGAGCTTGCGGCTCACGAGCTGCGGCGTCGCGGCTACGCGGTCGAGGCTGAAAAAGTAGTTCCGGTTGACTGGAAAGGTGTGAGGCTGGAAGTTGGGTTTCGCGCAGATCTGGTCATCGAAAACCGGGTGATCGTTGAATTGAAATCGGTCGAGCGGCTTGCTCCAGTGCATAAGAAGCAACTCCTCACCTATTTGCGCGTGGCGGACAAGCGAGTGGGGTTGCTCATCAACTTTGGCGCTCCCCTTCTGAAGGATGGCATCCACCGGGTCGTGAATAACTTTGTCGATCCCGGCGCTTCCTGATCCTCTTCAGGGGTCGCCGCTGCCCTTGCAGTCTCCGCGATCTCTGCGCCTCTGCGTGAGTTCTCTCTTCGACCGCGTCGCTTCGCAGCCTACGATGCGCCCGCCATGATTGACCTCAAGCAACTGCGTGAGAATCCCGACCGTTTCCGCCAGGCCGCCGCCGACAAGGGCGTGAGCGTCGACATCGATGCGCTGCTCGCCCTCGACACCTCGTTGCGCGAGGCGCAGACCGAGTTGCAGAACCTCACCGCCGAGAAGAATCGCATCGGCAAGGAGATCGGCTCGCTGGCCGGCCGCATCAAGAAGGCCCCGGACGCAGAGAAGTCGGCTCTGGCCCAGGAGATGCAGCGACTTCAGGCGCGGCCAACCGAAATCAAGACGCGCGAAAGCGAATTGGTTGGCATCGTCAGCGATCTCGACGCCAGACGCCGCGACATCTGGTTGCGCATTCCCCAGCCCGCCGATCCCGATGTGCCCGTCGGCCGCGACGCCAGCGACAACGTCGAAATCAGCCGCTGGAACTCGTCGTGGTTTGACACTTCAAAGTCATTTGCGCAGAACAAGGGCTTTGCCCCGCGCTCCCACGTCGAGATCGGCCAGTCCCTCAACCTCTTCGAGTTCGAGCGCGGCGTCAAGATGGCCGGCTCGCGCAGCTACGTCCTTATTGGCGATGGCATGCGCCTGCACAACGCCGTACTCCGCTTTGCCTTCGACATGATGACCAACGAGCACGGCTTCACCGCCCTGAGCGTACCGGTCCTCGTGCGCGACGAAGTCATGGTCGGCACCGGCTTCTTCCCCGGCGGCCGCGATCAGGCCTACGAAGTTCGCGAAACCGATCGCGGCGGCGGTTACGACCTCTACCTCACCGGCACCGGCGAAGTCGGACTCATGGGCTACCACCAGGATGAGATCATCGAGTTTGACCGACTCCCGCTCCGCTACACGACCGTCTCGACGTGCTTCCGTCGCGAAGCGGGCGCTGCGGGCAAGGACACGACCGGCCTTTATCGCATTCACCAGTTCGACAAGGTTGAGCAGGTGGTCATCTGCCGGGCTGATGAGCACGAGAGCCGACAGTGGCACAAGCGCATGATGGGCTTTGTCGAATCACTGCTCCAGCGCCTTGAAATGCCGTATCGTCTGCTTCAGTGCTGCACCGGCGATCTCGGCACCAAGAACGCCGACATGATCGACATCGAGACCTGGATGCCCAGTCGTGGAGAGGTCGATGCCGGCGGCTCGCCGCGCGGCGAGTACGGCGAAACGCACTCGGCTTCACGCCTCTACGACTACCAGTGCCGCCGCCTCAACATTCGCTACCGCGATCCCGAGACGAACAAGCCCGTCGTCTGTCACTCGCTTAACAACACCGTCGCCGCAAGCCCGCGCCTGCTCATTCCCATTCTGGAACTGTACCAGAATGAAGATGGATCAGTCACGATCCCAACCGTGCTGCAACCCTACATGAACGGGCAGCAGCGCATCGGCTGAGCGACCGATTCACACGCTGCGCCTGGCCGTCTGGACCAACGCCTCACCGACGCGCGAACGGCTACTTCTCGTACCGGCCGCCCTCAATGCGTTCAAACTCATCCACCGGCCGGTTGTACCAGTACACCCACGCATACGCCGGGGTGCCCTTGTGCGGGTTGGCCATCGCCTGTCGCCGCACGAACAGCGAATCGCCCTCGTTGCCGGGAAAGTACCCTTCATACTCGTCGAGCCAGGGCCAGACTTCATCGGGGTCGTCCAGTTCGTACAACTCGCCGTGAATCAGATCGCCTTCCTCGGCCGAGTGCACGGCCGCAGGAAAGCGCCCCGTGTCAAAGAGCTGGCCGGGTACCGTGGCCGGACCGATCGGGGTGGTGTGCTGGCTGAGGAGATCGCCCATCGGATGACCTCCGCCGCTGCGCAACGTGCCGTAGACGAAGAGATGTCGCGGTTCAGTGCTCACGATCGACTGGCCTCGATTTCCTTGAGATACCCGATGAACTCGCGGCGATGCTTCTGCTCATCGGAGAGCAGCGTGATCGCCAGATCCTGGGTGACGTAGTCCGTCCCTTCGCACGCGCGGATGATGGCTTCGTAGCCCGCGATCGCCGCTTCTTCGGCCGCGATCACGCCCTTGATGACCGCCAGCACATCCGTGCTGCTGCTGGGCGGCTGCATCGCCTCCTGCGTCCACTTGAGCTTGAGCGAGCCCGGCACTGTCCCGCCGATCACCTTGATGCGAGCCGCCAGTTGCTGGGCGTGCGCGAGTTCTTCGGCGACATCGGCTTGAAGCGAAGCCTTGATGTGCTCGGCCCGAATGCCGTCGAGATTCACGGCATTGGCAAGATAGTTCATCACCGTCTCGAGTTCAGCGTTGTACGATTTCTGCAGCAGGCTGATGATCTTTTCGTTGGATTCAGTATTGCTGGGAGTCATCTTTGTTCCTTTCGCACTCGCTTGATGCGGTTGCCATGTATTCAATGGTAGTGGATCAGGCGGTGAAGCCGCCGCGGTTCGCACGCGATTGGGGTGGAGTGCCCGTTTTCCTGTGCCCTACGGAGAATTCCTGACATGAATCGCGGTGAAATCCTCGCCAACGGCGTCATCGACAGCAAGATGCTCTTCAGTCGATACCTCAACGGGTTTGACGATTCCAATCACACGACTCAGGCGCCAAACCTGCCAAACCACCTCGCCTGGTGCCTCGGACATTGCGCCCTGACCATGCACAAGGCCGCTGAGAAGATCGACGGCCACCCGCTGCCCGACGGCCAATTCATCCCCAAGGCCGATCGGGGCGACAACCATCGGTTCGGCACTGAAACCGTCTCTTTTGCCTCCAAGCCAGTGAGCGATCCTGCCATCTATCCCGGACTTTCCCGCTGCGTCGCCATCTTTGACTCGGCTTGCGATCGCATCGCCCTCGCCGCCCGAATGGCCACCGACGCCAAACTTGACGAACGAATCAAGTGGGGGCAGGCCGAAACCACCCTCGGATCGCTCGTCTTGCGCATGGTTTTCCACAATGGAACCCACTGTGGGCAGATCACAGACCTCCGCAGGGCTCTCAAAATCGGCTCGATCTTCGCCTAGCGGGCGCGTTCTCCGGGTTCTCTCCCCAAAGAGCCCTCCGCCCACGCCCCCTTTGTGTCCTACACTTACGCGGCAATTGGACCCCGTCTGGGGCGGCCGACCCAGCCGGTCGGCCCGTGGGAGGCGCGGTCCACGGCAGAACAGACTGAGCCATGGCCTCAGCGGCTCGGCACCGTGGCCATCGGGCAGAATCTCCGCCCCGGAATGGCTGTAGAAGAGCATGTTGACCGAGATGAAGGGCCCATGAAGATGGCGCAGACCAGAACCCCAGCAAAGTCCACCCGCAGCAAGAGTCGCAAGAGCGCCAGTCCGCGCGCTGCGACCAAGCCAGTGGTCGAGACACGGCCCGTGGCCGTGGCGCGCAATGGATCAAGTGGCCCGCTCCACTCCGGCTCTTCCGCCGCCGCGCCCTCGTCCCCCGCATTCAGCAAGACCATGGCCGACCTCGAAAAGGCCGGCACCGCCCAGAACCGCAAGATCTTCCCGCGTCACGGCGTCAAGGGCGAGTTCTTCGGCGTCAGTCCCGCGCAGTTGCGCTCCATCACCAAGAAGATCAAGGTCGATCACGATCTCGCCCGCCAACTCTGGGCGACCGGCAATCACGATGCCCGCATGCTCGCCACCATGGTCGCCGATCCCGTCGCGCTGACCGCCAGCGAACTCGACCAGTGGGTCCGTCAGGTGGACAACTATCTCCTCGCCGACTCATTCTCCGCTCTCGTCGCCCGCAGCCCCCAGGCCGCCAGCCGCATCGATCGCTGGACGCGCTCTAAGCGCGAGTTCGAGCGCCGCTGCGGATTCGGCATCGTTGCCGAGGCGCTCAAAGAAGGCGTCACGATCTACCCCGCGCTGCTCGACGCCGCGATCAACCAGATCGAGCGCGAGATCCACTCGTCCGCCAACCGCGCCCGTGAAGGCATGAACAACGCGCTCATCGCCATCGGCACCTATCGCGAAGACCTCCGCGACCGCGCGCTCAACACCGCCAGCCGCATCGGCAAGGTGGAAATCGACCACGGCGAAACCGGCTGCAAGGACATCAACGCCGTCGATGCCATCGAAAAGGCCGCCCGCAGCAGGAAGACCACGCGCAAGAGCCGCAAGAGCAGCTGAGCGCCAGCGCGATCCAAAACAAAACCAGCCAGAAGAGCCGGCAGGGCCGCTGTTTCTCTCATGCGCGACTGACTCTCATCCCCGCGCCTTGATCGGGACGATTCTCCAAAGCAAGTCTCGCCTGCCGCACTCGGCACGCAAGAATGGTCGAGCCGTGGCCGCATTTGGACTCGCGGCGGGAGTCGCCAATGAACCAGCCCGCTCCGCTGCATGTCGTCACCGGCGCCCTGGGCTACACCGGCCGCTCCCTCACGGAACAACTCCTGCAGCGCGGCGTCCGGGTCCGCACGCTCACCAACTCGCCCAACCGACCAAACCCGTTCGGCACTCAACTCGAAATCCACCCCCTCGCATTCGAGGACCCGGCCCGCCTCGAAGAGTCGCTGCGCGGCGCGACCGTCCTGCACAATACCTACTGGGTTCGGTTCAACCACCGCAAGTTCACCTTCGATTCCGCCGTCGCCAACACGAAGAAACTCTTCGACGCCGCGACACGCGCCGGCGTCCAGCGCATTGTGCACGTCAGCATCCTCCACGCCGATGAGGCCGACGACCTCGGCTACTACCGCGGCAAGCATGAACTCGAAGACGCACTGCGGGCAACCGGCGTCCCGCACGCCATCGTTCGCCCCGGCGTGCTCTTCGGCCGCTTCGACATTCTCGTCAACAACATCGCCTGGGTGCTCCGCCACATGCCCGTCTTCGGCCTCTTCGGCGATGGGTCCTACACACTGCGCCCACTGCACGTCGACGACATGGCCGCCCTGATGGTCGATCACGCGCACCGCGCCGGCAACACCGCCGCCGACGCCGTCGGTCCCGAGCGCTTCACCTTTCGCGAACTCGTTGCCGCCATTCGAGAAATCATCGGCGTGCGCCGTCTGATCGTTCCCATGCCGCCGCTGCTCGGCCTGGCAGTTGGCAAGTGCATCAACCCGTTCGTCAAGGATGTCATCATCACCCGCGAAGAGATCGCTGGCCTCATGCGCAGCCTGCTCGATTCCGACGAGCCGGCCGCCGGCCCAACCAGACTCACCGACTGGGCCCGCGAAAACGTGAACGATCTCGGCCGCCGCTACGCCAGCGAAGTCGGCCGCCGCGTACAGCGAACCGTGTCGTATGATGATGTGCGATAACCACGTTGCGATCATCTGTGAGCGCGACAATGCAACTCCGGTTTAAGAAGACACGCGATGGCTGCGTGCTCACCTGCATTCGCAACGACGGGAGCGTTGACATCCAGCGCTCGTCGCAGGGTGCATTTTTCGCACTTCACGATTTACTCCACTACGCCGTGGAAACGACGCTCGGCTTTCGTCAGGCGTTCCTCGGCCTGCTCGCGTCAGGCTGGAGCTTTCACACCTTCGAAGACCACGATGATCCGCGATACCAGTCCATGCCGGCGGAGGCGTTGGTTGCCGAGCACCTCGTCGCCATTCTCTCACGACAGTTCAGCGGCAGCGCCTGGGAGGATCCCGAATTGCTCGATCTCTGGGCCGAGGAGATCAACGCCGAACTTCCGATCGAGTTGCACAAGGTCGGCGCGCCGCCATACGGCGCGACGCCCAACCAACTCGCCACCATTTGCCGCCGCTACCTTGAACGCGGCACGCAATGGGCCAATACACCCCTCGGCGAGCATCTCGAACTCGACTTTCCCGATTCCTGATCGCCTCCGCCGCCATCCGACCTATCCTTTCCCTTCACGCTCGGGGCGCGGCGGCAATCGGTGCCGACCGCTGAGAGGCACCCGTGGAACCTGATCAGCCAGCCCGCCCGACCTCAATCGGCCGGCGAACTGCGGAGGGAAGCGAAAGTCGTGCCCGGCGATTCCACTACACCACTCGGATTGCTCCTCGAACACGACCGCTGGGCGACGCGGCGACTGCTGCGCTGCTGTGGCGAACTCAGCCCGGCGGAATTCACACAACGCTTTGACATGGGACTCGGCAGCCTGCACGACACGCTGACGCACATCATCTCCGCCATGCGCCGCTGGACGGATCGCATCGGCGACGCGACCCTGCGGCCAAACCTTGAAGGTGAGAGTCACACCTTCGCTCAACTCATCGAACTGCACGATCGCGCCGCCGCTGGTTTTCGCGATCTCGCGCGGCGCGTCCATGCAGACGGCACGTTCAACGACCCCATGACCATCGAACTCACCAGCGAAGCCGGCCAGGTCGAGCGCTACACCTTCACGCGCGGCACCGCGATCGTGCACGTCCTCACCCACGGCACACACCACCGCGCCCAGTGCATCTGGATGCTTCACCGACTGCGACCCGACATGAACCTGCCCGACTTCGATGCGATCGAATCACAGATCATGCCCGGAAATGACTGACTTCATCGGCGCGGCACAGCCCGCGCTGCACTTCCAGCCGAAAGGCAGACCATGCCCAACACACCCAGCCGCAACGGACACACCGGCCTTTTCACCGCACCGCTCCACGGCGCGTTCAATCCTTCGACGCAGCAGCAGGGCACCACGCCCGGATCATTCGCCCGCGCAGCTGACATCGGCGGCCCGCTCACCTTTGCCTCGCCCGACACTCCGGGAATGCCTGCACCATCCGACAAGACCGCGTGGGACTTCCTCCCCGAAGGCTGGAGCACCTGGATCGAAAGCGATGCGATTCGAAGCCCGCGTTCAGCCAACGTGGGTTTCGCTCGCGCAACCTTCGCCGAAGCCCGCGGCGTCATGCGCTCCGTCGAGTACCCCCGCGACTTCAAACCCATCACCCAACTCGAGTACGCGCGCCTGGGCGTTCTCACGCCCGAGATGAAGCGAGTCGCCCAGCGCGAGCCGCACCTTTCACCCGTGCAGGTGCGCGATGAAATCGCCGCCGGGCGCATGATCATCCCCGCCAACAAAGTGCACCTCGGCTACCAGCTCGACCCCATGGCCATCGGCCGTGCGAGCAAAACCAAGATCAACGCCAACATGGGCGCGTCACCCGTCTCATCCGGCACCGAAGAAGAAGTCGAAAAACTCGAGTGGGCGGTGAAGTGGGGGGCCGACACCGTCATGGATCTCTCCACCGGCGGCAACCTTGACGAGTGCCGCGATGCAATCATCCGCAACTCGACCGTGCCCATCGGCACCGTGCCAATCTACTCGATGATCATCGGCAAGCGTCTCGAAGACCTCGACGAGCAGACCATCCTCGATACGCTCGAGTTCCAGGCCCAGCAGGGAGTCGATTACTTCACCATCCACGCCGGCGTGCTGCGCGAACACCTGCCTTTTATCAGGCAGCGCCTCATCGGCATCGTCTCACGCGGCGGCTCACTGCTGGCCAAGTGGATGCTCACACACAATCGCCAGAACATCATGTTCGACATGTGGGATGACATCTGCGATCTCATGCGCCGTTACGACGTCTCCTTCTCAATTGGCGATGGGCTGCGTCCCGGCGGCCTCGCCGACGCAACCGACCGCGCCCAACTCGCCGAACTCGAAACGCTCGGCCAACTCACCGAGCGCGCCTGGCGGCGCGGCGTGCAGGTCATGATCGAAGGACCCGGCCACGTCCCCTTCGACCAGATCGAGTACAACATGAAACTCCAGCGCACGCTGTGCCACGGTGCGCCGTTCTACGTGCTCGGTCCGCTGGTCACCGACATCTTCCCCGGCTACGACCACATCACCAGTTGCATCGGCGCGACCGCCGCCGGCTACCACGGCGCGTCGATGCTCTGCTACGTCACGCCCAAGGAGCACCTCGGCCTGCCAAAGAAAGATGATGTGAAGCAGGGCTGCATCGCCTACAAGATCGCCGCCCATTCCGCCGACGTGGCGCTGGGCATCCCCGGCAGCCGCGACCGCGATGATGAACTGACCAAGGCCCGCGCCGCGCTCAACTGGCAGAAGCATTTCGATCTCAGTTTCGATCCCGACTTCGCCCGGGCCCTGCACGATGAAGATCTCGACGTCGATACCGACTTCTGCGCCATGTGCGGCCACGACTGGTGCTCGGTCCGCATCAGCAAGGAGATCCAGGAGTTCACATCCGGCAAGGATGAGAACTACGCCTGGGACAAGCCGAAGATCACGGACGCACTGAGCCCCGAACAGCAGGAGATTCTCAAACAGCGCGGCGTCCTCAGCCCCGAAGAAATCCACGCCCTGGCCGCGAAGACCAAACGTGCCGTCGCAAGCAAAACTCCCACCTCCGGCTCTGCTTGTGGTGAGTCGAATCGAACCGCGGGGGAGGGACGGGGTGGGGGCTCCTCAACGGATCAGCACGAAGCCGACCTCGCGCTCGCCAAGCTCTCCTGCCACTCCGACTACGTCGACCCCGACACGGCCAAGCAGATCCAGCACGAAAAACTCGTCCAGATCAACACCAGCGAAGCCCACAACATCCCCAGGCACGATTCGGTGATCTGATGTCGACGTTGTTTGATCAAGTCCGGATCGCCGTTCGGGCAGAGAGGTACTTGTTCACCAATCATGCTGATGACCGGCTTCGCGAGCGAGGGATTATGGCGTGGCAGATCACAACTGGAGTTGAGCACGCCAGGCTGATAGTCGAACGTCCCGGCGACAAACCGAATCCCATCGTTGAATCGGAGCGGATTCTGGCCGACGGAACGCCAGTCAAAGCCGTTTGGGCCTACCTACGATCTACGGACCGGGCGCTGCTCGTCACAGTTCGTTTCTTCGACAGGTAATGTTGAGTATGCACGGCAACGAACGAAAGACAAAGGTCACGAAGTGGATCCACGGAACGCATTGCGTTGTTCGCGTCGAGGTCGAAGCGCTGGTTCTTGACGCCGATCCTTCGGAGCCTTGCCTCGAACCTGCGACTTTGCGCTGGCTGGACGAGCTCCAGGCGCTGGCTGATGCCGGAAACGCCGAGGCTCTCGCGGCGCACGGCGATGTCTACATCCGTCGATCCGCGTAAGAAAGCCGCCTTGGTTGGGCTTGACCCGCGCTTCAATCTTGCCATCATCTTCCCACACCTCCATGACTTGACGGGCAGATCAGGTCAACCAACAGGGAGGTGCACAATGCAACCACAACCGAATCAGGATCCGCGCCACCACTGCGCCAGCGACGACTGCTTTCGAGCACTGCTTTTGGCGAGTTTGACGGCGCCAACGTCGAGCCCATGAGCAAGCGCCGCCGCGGCTACCCAAGCGAGACGCACGTCAAGCGCGGCCGCCGCTCCGTCTCTACGCCCATGGGCGAAAAGGAACTGCTCGAGAAACTCGGCCGCAACGACCCCTGCCCGTGCGGCAGCGGCCTGCGGTTCAAACGATGCTGCCTGCGCACCGGCCGCTTTTGACGGCGCGAACCGCAGCGACTACTTCAGAGAGTAAACCCATCGCGGCGAGGCGGGGTTCTCCGCCTCGCCGCATGCGCGCGCGGGTATCATCGCTCGGAGACTGTCAATGGTGAAACCGATTGCAGTCAGTCAGACAGAGCAAGCACTGATTGCGGCGCTGGATAAGCACGGCTTGGCGATCGTTCCCGATGTCATCTCGCCCGATCAACTTCCCGCGCTGCGACAAGTGTTTGATCAGGTCATGGTTTCGTCCGATCACGGCCGCGCCGGCGCGCGATCGCCGCTCGCATCCTCTAGCCTCCTGAGCGAACTCGCTGAATCAACAATCGTCCGCCAACTCGTCGAACCCATCCTCGGCCGCGACGCGTTCATCACTCGTGCGCTGCTTTTCGATAAACGACCGGGCGCCAACTGGGACGTCACCTGGCATCGCGATACGACAATCGCCGTCCGCGCAAAGCACGAAACCCCGGGATACGGCCCATGGTCAATCAAGGCCGCGGTCCACCACGTCCGTCCGCCCGTGAGCGTGCTGGCGGCCATGCTGACGGTGCGCCTGCATCTCGATGAGTGCAATGCCGACAACGGCGCGCTACTCGCTGTACCGGGATCTCATGCCGAGCCAGACCTCGACTTGGCCGAAACGATTGACGCAGCCGCGTGCCAGTCGGTATGCGTGTGCTGCCCCGTGCCCGCCGGTGGATCGCTGCTGATGCGCCCGCTGATTCTCCACGCGTCGAAGAAGGCGGTCGAACCAAGCCGCCGCCGAGTCGTGCATCTTGAGTTCGCCTCGACTCCGCTCGACGAGCCGCTGCGCTGGAGCGTGCCGAGTGCGACGTTGGAGTGAAGCGTCCCGCGTCGCGTCCTGACCTATCCTTGCCGCCTCCCGATCCTCCATGGATCGCAGCACTCGGAGCCAAGCCATGCCATCATTCCGCCTCATCCCCGTTGAGCCAGAGCACCTGCCCGAACTCGGCCGCATCTGCTATGAAGCGTTCAGCACACTCCAGCGCCGCCACAACGCGCCCGTCGACTTCGAATCCGCCGACGATGGCCGCATGGTCATCAACCTGCTCGCCAATCGCCCCGACTACATCGGCGTTGCCGCCATCGAAGAAGACCGCCACGGCAAGCAGACCCTCATCGGCTCCAACTTCCTCCAGACCGCCGACGTCGTCTGCGGCCTCGGTCCGATCACCGTCGATCCGCAGTCCCAATCGCGCGGCGTCGGCCGCGCGTTGATGCAGCACATCATTAACGAAGCCCGCCAGCGCGACCGCCGCGAAGTGCGTCTCTTCCAGGAGGCGATCAACACCACATCGCTCTCGCTCTACACCAGCCTCGGCTTCTCATGGGTCGATTCCGCCGCACTCATGACCCCGCCGCGCCTCCAGCCCGGCGAGGCCGCAAGCGATCTGGGCGTGCGCCCGATGACGCCCGCCGATCTTCCCGCCGTGGCCGAACTCAGCGAATCGACTTATGGCTACAGCCGTGCCGAAGACGCCGCCATCATGCTCAACGTTCCATTCCCCGCCTTCGTGCGCGAGCGCAGCGGCAGGGTCGTCGGCTATTTCATCCCCAGCCTGCTCGGCCACGCGGGCGCACAAACCGACGACGATCTCATCGCCATGCTCACCGTCATGGGTCAGCAACTCGCCGGACCGCCCGCCAAGTTCATTTGTCCATTGAGCGAAGTCGAACTCTTCCGCGCCCTGCTCGCCCGCGGCGCGCGCGTCCTCAAGATGCTCAACTCCATGAGCTACGGCGGCCCCTACACGCCCCCGCGCGGCACCTGGCTGCCGTCCATCCAGTGCTGATCAACCGGCGCGCTTGGGGCCCCACTCGGCGAGCGGCTCGACCTTATCGCACGACCTTGATCAACGCCTGCGTCTTGCGCCCCGCCATTGCCGCCTGCACGCGGATCGTCCGGTAGCGCAGCGATCGATCCAGACTCTCAATCACGTACGTGGCCACCCCATCACCATTCGCCGTCGCACTGCCAACGAATAACGCATGATTGACATCGAGCGTCACGCCAAGGCCCGGAACCTCCGTGGCGCCCAGAGGCGCCGTCGTCGCGTAGAAGTGCACCTCGGCGCCCGGCTCCATGCGCCGAGCCGTCAGCGTCACGGGCTGGTTTACGTCCGGCGTCGTCATCGCCAGTCTCGCATCAGCAGTCGGTCCGTCGTAATACGCCCACCATACCAGCCCCATCTTGTCGTAACCAAGCGCGTTGGGGTGAAGGTGGTCGGCAAGATCGCCCGGCCCAAGATACTCGTGCATCGGCACAAACCGCGCATCAAACCCCGCATTCCGCCAGCGACGGACCACGCCCGGCGTCAGTGCGGCGTACTCCTCGGTAATATGCGCCTTCTCGGGGCTGTCCGTTCGCAGGATGATGCTGGCGACATACAGCCGCACATCAGGATCCGTGTCGAAGATCGTGCCGATCAACCGTGACAGACGCTTCGCCGCCGTCGGCGCATCCGCTCCCGTCGAAATGTCATTCGTCCCGATGTGCAGCAGGATCACGTCCGGCTCATAGCGCCGCATCCAGTCCACGATATGGTGCTGGATGTTGTACGTCCGCCATCCGCCGTGCCCTTCATGATTCGAGTCCGGCAGGTGCGGCCGATCCTTGCCCAGCGCATTCGAGCCGACAAAGTCGATCGTCACCCCATGCTCATTCAGCCGATTGAACAGCACGGTGCGATAACCGCCATCCGACCCGTTCGTGATCGAGTCGCCCAGCGGCATGAGCCGGGTGATTTGGGCCGTCGCAACCGTGGCCATCAGCGCGCTCGCAGCAACGGCGATGAACATGCCCACGATCCTGTGAAACTGAAACTGCACCAGATTCCTCTCCTGTGTGTCACGCCAGAATACGGCGATGAACGGACCATACGGATGAACTTCGCAATGGGTTGCCCGTATTCCAGCATCCACCCCTCGCGCCCGCATCCGCCGCGATTCTGGGGTCTCCACCCCGTGTCCACTCCGGACATATCCTTGTCCCGCTCATCTGCCACCGCGAGACCAATCATGACGGCACGCACCATCCAGCGCTGCGACTGGGCCAGGACCGAACTGTCCATCGCCTATCACGACCAGCAGTGGGGCGTGCCCACGCACGATGACCGGACCCTCTTTGAGTTCCTCATCCTCGAGGGCGCCCAGGCTGGTCTGAGTTGGGAAACCATCCTCAAGAAGCGCGAGGGCTATCGACGCGCTTTCGCCGAATTCGACCCCGCACGCGTTGCCCGCTTTGCAAAGCGCGACATCACCCGCCTGCTCAACGATCCCGGCATCGTCCGCAATCGGCTCAAGGTCGAGTCCGCTGTCACCAACGCCCAGTGCTTTCTCAAAGTCCAGAAAGAGCACGGCTCGTTCGACGCCTACATCTGGCAGTTCGTCGACGGCAAACCGATCCTCAACCGCCGCAAGACGCTCAAGGACGTCCCCGCCACCACCCCCGAGTCCGATGCCATGAGCAAAGCCCTCAAAAAGCGCGGCTTCCGCTTTGTAGGCTCAACCATCTGCTACGCCTACATGCAGGCCATGGGCCTCGTCAACGACCACACCACGACCTGCTTTCGTCATAAACAAGTAGTCACCTAGCGCACCGCAGCCGCACGACCTTTCCCGACGCCCGCTTCACGCCTGTCCAGGATCCTGAGCAACGTCGAATGGTACCTTCGCTTCAACCATCCCATCGCACACGCTCCTCCGCCTCACCGCCGCGCGCCAAGCAGCGCATCGATCTCCTTCTCCACATCAATCTCCGAAGGATGACCCGTCCACGTGATGCGACCGGTCTGATCGATGAGATAGCACGTCGGCACCCCGCGCACCGCATACCGCTTGGCCGCCTCACAACTCCAGCCCGCCTCGCCTTCGCTGCAGAAAGTCTGCACGACGTGCGTCCAGCCTCGCCTGTCCACGTGCTCGCGGATGATTTCAATTCCGTTGTCGATGCTCGCGCCGATGATCACGGCACGATCTTTCCAGTCAGCCCGCCGCGACATGACGCTGTCACTGTGCGCCATCGGTTCCTGGCACGGCCCGCACCACGACGCCCAGAAATCAACATACACCACTTGCCCGCGCAGCGACGACAGTCGAAACGTCGAACCATCGCTCAGGCGAGTCAGTTCCATGTCCGGCGCCAGGTCGCCCACAGCCGGCGCGACGCTCACTTCGTACACCGTCTCCGCCTGATCCCCTTCGATGAACACGTAGCCCGCGTCTTCATCATCGATCTGAAGCGAAAGAAACGCTTCACTCCCCGCCGGCAGTCCGTTGACCGTAAACTCTCCGCTCTCGGGAACGGTCCCCGATGCCACTTCCATCGTCCGCCCAAACTTCTGCAACGCAAACGCCAGCGCATACGACCGGCCCGCCGCCGGCGATCCATCCGCCAGCGAAACCTTGACCTTCAGCGCATGCTCGCCCTTCAACTTCGCCCGCAGCGTCTCTTCGTCATACGTCTGCATCGCAAAATTCGCTTCGCTCCGCTCGCCCGCTGCGATGTTCATCCCCTGCTGCGCTTGAAAGTAGTCCGCTCGCGACCGATCGCCCCGCGTGCTCTTGTCCCCCGTCATGGCGTTCACCGAGTAGAAATCAGGCGACAAGTCCGTCAACTCAGCCTCCAGCGTCTGCTCCGGCGAATACTGCACGTGCACCGCAAAGCTCCACCCCCCATCCGGAATCTCCGGCGAGGCGTACACGATCGTCGCGCAGTTGGTATAGGCGTGTGCGGTCTGCTCATCCGGCGCGAGGCGGATCGCCAGCGTTGCCGGTCTGGGCAGTGCAATGGCGATCGGCTCGCTCATCGCCTCGGCTTCAAAGGGCCCCGCCTGGAAGGCCCGCAGGAAACCCGCCTCATTCACCAGCACCCAGAATCGCCCGCAATCCGCCGGCACGGCCACGCGATACCGCCCGCCTCCCAACCCTTCAGGAATCGCCGCGCTGAACCGAGCCTCCGCCCCGTACTCCTTGTTGAACTCCTGCACATTCGTCAGCCACGCCGCCACCGACTGCCCCTCGGCAAACACGATCGGCCGCAGCCGCCGAGGCTGTTCCATCCCTTCCGCAGCGCCCAGAACCAATTCCACGGATCGCCCCTGGTTCAGCACGACCTTGACGGGCTCGAGGCGCGGCACCGTGATCTTCTGCATCGACCACGCGTAGCCGCCTGCCCGCACCACCAGCGACACGGGCTGCTCCACCACCTCCAGCCGCGAGCCCGCACCGACCGACGCCGGATCAAAACGAGCCACGCCGTCCGCATTCGTCTTGACCCACGTACGCGAGAACGGCATCGAATTCGTGTTCTCAATCAGATACGCCTCCGCCCCCTCGATCGCATCCCCGGCGTCATTCACCACCTGCACCGTCAACACGGGCTCATCGCCACGCGCTGCCGCGCCGCACGCCGCAACGATCGCCACCGCCATGATCCACCACGCCGCCCGGCTCACGCGCCCGCTCAACATCGCACTCTCCTCAGTCCAAGTCCTGTCCAGTCCCAACGCCGCCGATCGCACGACTTCGCGCGGGCCACCGCAAATGCTACACACGCGCGCCGCACCCCGCAAAGCCCCGCCACTCCGCCCGCCAACGCGCCGCGCCACCACAACGTCAGCGGCTTCGGTGCTGTGTGCGAGCGAGCGATGACAAGCAGACGCCAACTTCGTAGGGTCCGCCGTGCGGACCACGAACGTGCAACCACTTCTCTCGCCAGGGTGCCACACTGCATCCCGCCTCGGGTGCTGTGTGCGAACGTGCAAGCGCCACCGTAGGGTCCGCCGTGCGGACCGCGAACGCGCAACCACCCCCCAAAACCACCACCGCGCCCCAACACACCAGCCGCGCCTCTTCCCCCTAATCCCAAGTGCCCAGTCCCTAATGCCTCGAATCTTTCACTCAAACCGATGCACGACAAGTTGGCTGATGGCGCACTCGTTCTGCACCACGGCCTGGAAGAGGATGGTTTGGCCGCGCGCGATGAGGGGGACGGG
Source organism: Planctomycetaceae bacterium (assembly GCA_040255465.1). Taxonomy (GTDB): domain Bacteria; phylum Planctomycetota; class Phycisphaerae; order Phycisphaerales; family UBA5793; genus UBA5793. Next base: position 293,445 of record JBDZVA010000003.1, on the reverse strand, counting down.
TCGGGTGATGGTGGCGACTCCGTTTTGGTTGGCGATCGCCGTGCCGATGACGGTGGGGTTGTCGAGTTGCAGCGAGTTCTGCTGCAGGTCGCAGCCGGGGATGCGCGTCCCGCCGCCGTGGCGGGAGTAAAGGAAGGTGACGCGAGCGCCGGGGGTGGCATTGGCGATGGTGATGGTGTTGTTCGTTCCCGCGCTACCCGGCATCGGCGATTCGAGCGTCATCGTGGTCGTCACGGGGGACAGCAAGCAGGCGATCCCTCCGATAGGATCTCCCGTGGGGTAGGCGGTGGCGGCAATCTGCCCCGCGTCATTGATCTCCCAGGCGTATTTCAATCCGCCGATTCCGTTGAGTCTCGGAGGGACCAAGTCACCCAATCGCTGCATGCCGCGACGCTGTTCCCACAGGAAGGCCACAACGACACTCAAGCCTGTATTTCCAATGCCGACGACTTGTCCGGCATTGTTGATGTCGTAGGCGAGAGACTCAGCCGTACCCGGCGTGCCCAGGTCGTAGATGCGATCGTTGTACCACAGCGTCGCGTGGAATCTCGTTGGGTCCGCTCGCGAGAATCCAACGATCTGATCGAAGTCGTTGATCGACTGCGCTTCCGCCCAGCTGTCGGGATAGATCGAACCCAAGTCGGTCATTTCACCATCCGCCCAAAGGACCGCACGCCATGACCAGTTCGGAGGGATGTCTTTGCCGGCGCGTCCAACGACGTGTCCCTGTGCGTTGATGTCGTATGCGGCGGACGAGCGATCCGCCTCGAATCCGCCAAGGTCCATCATCTCGCCGTCCCGCCACACGAACGCGCGGCCGAGTCCCTGACCCGGAGTGATGTCGGACGCGCCCACCACTTGGCCGAGTTGGTTGATCGAATAGGCTTCCGCGCTGTTGCCACCGAGTGTGCCGAGGTTCTCCATCTGGCCATTGCGCCACAGGAACGCTCCACGCTCGCCGCCGGGCAGCCGGGACCACCCTACCACCCAATCGTCGTCAGTGATGGCTCGTGCTTCACTGTCGCTGCCACCGAGCGTGCCAAGATCGAGCGACTGTCCCTCACGCCACAAGGTCGCGTGGAAGACGTTGCCCGGCAGGAATGCTGACCCGACGGAGGTTCCCAGTTCATTGATTCCACCGCCGTAACTGTCATCACCGCCCAGCGGCGGCAATTGAAAGAAGGCGTAGCGATACTCCTGCGCCACTGCACTATTCGCCAGCACCGCAATCACCAAAGTCACAATGAGCCGTCGGCCAATCTTCATCTCAATGCTCCCGCATCGACCCCTCCAACATACCAGCAAGTAGCGTGCGTGCAGAAGTAGGGTGCTGTTGAGGCTCTGCGAAACGCACCGGGTTGGACGTTCGGCCTTGCAAACACCGCGCGACCTCGAACCCTGCCCCGTCTCGTCCCGCCGATCATCCGATTCGCTCCTCGTTCTCCCTTGCACCAACATACCAGAAAACCCGCCAGACTGCAAGCCAATTCCGGGGAATCTGACAATGGAATCCATTGCGGCGTCTCGATCGCGTGGCATCGAACGCCGCAGCCCCGGGCGGAGATCGATGTCGGGGCTGATAACAGTCCCGGCGACCTCGGCCCGTCGACACTGAACCCGTGCCCAAAGCGACAAGCGTTCAGCGCCACTCGAATCCCGCTGCTTCACGTCGCGGGGTGCCATGCTTCATCGGCTTTGCGTGAAGCATGACGAGCGGGCAACGGCTTGCGAGCGTGCTCTCTCTTGGACGTCCATCGCGCCATCGCATGCCTTGCCCGAAGCGGGTCAAGGCATGGCACCCCCAAACCCGCCGGGCCTGCGCCCCAATCCAACTGCTCTTCTCCGCGATCTCTGCGATCTCTGCGATCTCTGCGGTAAATTGCCTTTCCCCTGCATTCCCACCCAATCCCGGCTTTTCTTCGTGCCCTCTTCGTGTCTTGGTGACCTTCGTGGTGAAAAACTTCGCCGCCCGCACACCCGCGCACCATCCAGACTGCATCCCGTGCGCCGACTTTTTGAAAACGCAAAAAAGTTGACCAAAACTCCAAATCACCCCCCTCAGAAAAATGAAAATCGACGAAAATTCCTGATTCGTCCCGCACAGAAGCGCTCGTTTACACGGAAGCGCTCGCAAGCGCGCACCAGCGCTCAAAAGTCGCGCACAGGAGCGCTCTGGCGCGCATGAAAAGTTCCCAACATGGCGCATCTCCGTGTTGGCACGCATTTTGCGTTGCACTTTTTCTCGAATCTGCGTTGACGCCAGCGCCGCGCGGCATCTTTCTTGCATTCCGCACTTCATCCGCTTGCCCGTGGCCGCGCGAAACACGCTCAAATCAGTCTCTTCCGCGCACGGCTGCGCATCGCCACACCTCTCTATAGAGGTCCGATTCATTCCCTCGCCCGGGTATGATTCGCGTCCGGCAACTCGCGTGGAGATCAAGCCATGACCCAGCCCATCGCCATCTTCTGGCCCGGCGACTACCGCGCCAAGCCCAACGAACTCGCCCTGCCCAACGTCGAGCAGGCGACCACTCAACTCGAAGCCGCCCTCAAGCGGCTCGGACGATCGACCTATCGCGTGCCCGGCTTCCTCACCCGGCCGCACGAAGCGATCGAGAAGCTCGGCCCCGTCGACGATCCCATGATCGGCGTCTGCGCCCACTGGTTCTACGGACCGCACACGACCGACGGCGTCGTCGGCAGGGACAACCCGCTGCTGCTGGCCAGCAACTTCTCCGGCACCTGGCCCGGCCTCGTCGGCCTGCTCAACACCGGCGCCTGTCTCGAGAGCGTCAACCGATCCTTCTCGCGCGTCTGGACCAGCGCCGCCGACTGGACACGGGACAACGACTTCATGGCTCGACTCGAAGAGTGGGTCACGACCGGCCGCGTCGAGTATCGCGAGGATGAACTCAAGACGCCGCACACGCCGTCAATTGAAGCCAAGCAGTTGGCCGACGAGGTCGCAGCAGGCATCCGCAAGCGCCGCGTCCTCGCCCTCATGCTCGGCGACACGTCGATGGGCATGATCAACGGCTACTTCGGCCCGCGCCGACTCAACCCCATCGGCTTCACCGAACACAAGGTCGACCAGGCGTGGATCATCGATCGCGGCCGGTCCATCAAAGACACTCGCATCGACGAAGCTTTGGCGTTTGTAAATTCAAAGGGCGTCAACTTCCACTACGGCGAAACCGACGCGAAGGACTTTGACAAGAATGCGACGCGAGAGCAACTGCGTGACTATCTTGCCGTGCTCGATCTGATTGATGAGTTCAAGTGCAATTGCCTCGGCTGGCAGTATCAGCTCGGCCTGATCAACCTGAGGCCGCCGAGCGACTTCGCCGAGGGTCTGTTCAACTCATTGTGCCGGCCCGAATCAAACGGCGACACCATCGCCTGCGCCACCGAAGGCGACCAGGGCAACCTCGTGCCGATGGAGATGATGAAGCGGCTGCTCAAGGCCAAGGGGTTGCATCAGGCGGTGATGTTCCACGACGTGCGGTGGGGCGGCGAGCACGACGGCCGCTTCCTCTGGGTGCTGCTCAACTCCGGTTCGTGCGGAGCCCACGCCTTCAATCACGATCCCGACACGCTCAAGGGCGTGCACTCGTACCGCCAGCCGGCCGGGTACTTCCCGGTCCCCGGCGGCACGTTCGCCGGCGAGAGTCTGCCGGGCAAGATGACCTGGGCCCGCGCCTACATTCGTGGCAGCAACCTGTGGATGGACGTCGGCGCCGGTGAAGTGATCAAACTGCCTGCCGAGAAACGCGACGCCTGGTGGAACGGCACGACTCGGCAGTGGCCCTTTATGGCCGCCGACCTCGGCGTGCGGCAGGACACCGTCATGGCGCACTACATGTCGAACCACATTGCCGTGGCGTACGGCGACATCCTCGACGAGATGATCGCACTCAGCGCGGCGCTTGGTTTCAAAGTGCGACTCATGCAGGGAACTGATCTGCGATGAACGCCGCCGGCTCACTGTTCATCGGCGTCGACGTCGGCACAGGCAGCGCCCGGGCCGGCGTGTTCGATGCGCAAGGCAGGATGCTTGGCAGCGCGTCGCATCCGATCAGGATGTGGCGACCCGAAGCCGACTTTGTCGAGCAGTCGTCCGATGACATTTGGAACGCGTGTTGCAAAGCGGTGCGGGAAGCGATGAATCGCACCGGGGCAGGCGCTGACCACGTCGCAGGCATTGGATTCGACGCGACATGCTCGCTGGTCGCGCTTGACGAGAATGACAGGCCCGTGACCGTCAGCCCGACCGGCAACGACGAGCAGAACGTCATGGTCTGGATGGATCACCGGGCGATCGAGCAGACCGATCGCATCAATGCGATGGGTCATGGTGTCCTTCGATACGTCGGCAACCGAATCTCGCCTGAGATGGAATCGCCAAAGCTGCTGTGGCTCAAGGAGAATCTGCCGCAGACGTGGCTTCGCGCCGTTCGCTTCTTCGACCTGCCCGATTTCCTGACGTACCGGGCGACGGGTTGCGAAGGTCGCTCGCTCTGTTCGACGGTCTGCAAGTGGACGTACCTCGGCCACGAGCCCGCCGATTCGGTCGAGTCTGTCGGGCGCTGGGATGCAACCTACTGGAAGGCGATCGGGCTTGACGATCTTGCGGCTGATGGTTTCAAGCGCATCGGCACCCGCATCCGCCCGCCGGGCGAGGCGACGGGTTCCGGTCTGACGGAGAAGGCCGCCGAAGAACTCAGCTTGAAACCCGGCACGCCTGTTGGCGTCTCGATCATCGACGCTCACGCCGGCGGCCTCGGCCTGCTCGGCGCGCCGCTCGATGGCAAACACCCGACAGCCGCCGACATGGAGCATCGTCTCGCCCTGATTGGCGGAACTTCGACGTGTCACATGGCCGTCTCGCGCCAGCCGCATTTCATCGACGGCGTGTGGGGACCATATTTCGGCGCGATGATCCCTGATCTGTGGCTCACTGAAGGCGGCCAGTCGGCGACCGGCGCGCTCATCGATCACGTCATCTTCTCGCATGCTCGAGCCGCGGAACTACAGGCCGAAGCGAATGCCTCGCAGCGGACGATCTACGAACTGCTCAACGCGCATCTCGATCGACTGGCGCAACATTGCGACTTTCCCGCTCAACTGACGCGCGACCTGCACGTCATGCCCGACTTTCACGGCAACCGCTCGCCCCGCGCCGACGCCACGCTGCGCGGCATGATCTCCGGCCTCCGTTTGTCGGACACGATCGATGATCTCGCGCTGCTCTACCTCGCGACGATCCAGGCCGTCGCGCATGGCACCAAACACATCGTCGATACGCTCAACGCCAGCGGATACCAGATCGACACGATGTTCGCATGCGGTGGGGGAACGAAGAATCCCGTCTTCATCCGCGAACATGCCGACATCACCGGCCTGCGCATTGTGCTCCCGAAGGAGCCGGAAGCGATTCTGCTCGGCTCAGCCATTCTCGGCGCGGTGGCTTCGGGCCAGTTCACGACGGTGCTCGATGCAATGGCGGCGATGAATCATGCGGAGAAGAGTATTGAACCAACCGGCGGCGTCGTTCGCGCCTTCCACGACGCCAAACATCGCGTGTTCCACCGCATGCACGACGACCAACTTGCATATCGCGAGATGATGAAAGGGTGACAGAGTCGCTGCAATTGGTTGCCACAGAGCATCCCGTCTCGGGTGCTGTGTGTCAAACGTCGGCAGACATTCGAACTCACTTGCACACTCGCACACAGCATTCGAAGCGAAGTGCTGTGTGGCACCCGGTCTTGACTCCTCAATCAAAAGTCCTTTGGCGTAGTCCGCTTCACGTTCCAGCGCTGGCGAAGTCGCACGGAGTCGACGCCGAGTTTGGTGCCGGTCGATTCGACGTTTGAGCCGAGGCATTCGAGTCGGATAGTGTGCTTGCCCGATGGCCAGATTTCGCTGCCGAGACTGATTTCGTCGAGCGTGACAGTGGGGCTGAAGAAGTCGACGTTGCTGCGGACTTCCTTTCCATCGAGAAGAATCCGGTAGCGACCGAAGTCGTAGGACTTGGTGAAACGCAGCGTGAGTTGGCGGAGTTCTTTCGTTTCGATGTTGAAGTCAAACTCAACCCACGCCCCCGCGCCGTGCTCGTTGTCGACAAAGAGTTGGCCGTCGCCGGTCCACGGAAAGCCGCTCTGGAGGTGCAGCGGATTGACGTTCTCGCTGCGAGCCGTCGCCAGCAGGTCGCGGCCTTCGATGATCAGATCGAGGTTGGGACAAACACGCTCGGCGGCGGAGGGCAGTTCGGCGAATCGCCTGGGCTGGCCAACCTGGTACCAGAAGGCAACCGTTGCGTAGTCGTCATTGCGCTCGACGAAACCGCGGTTGACTCCCCCGGCGAGTTCGTCAGTCGAGATCCAGCCGGCGTTCTCGATCTCGACGCGGAGTGACTTTGTGAAACGAATCGGATCAGGAATGTGCCAGCGGTACATCGTGGTCATCCATCCCACCGCGCCCCACTCGCCCTGCAGGATAGAGACGCCGAAGTAGGGATAGGTGCCGATCGCCATGCCCCACGCGTTGAGTGCGTAGTCTTCGGTGCCGGTGCCCTGGATGCTTGGCGTGGTGTCGCCGTCGATGTAGAACTTCTCATCGCCTTCGCCAAACCACTCGGGGCTGCGCGAGCGACCGCTGAGGACGGTGCCGACGTAGTGGCCGCGTCCGACCGCGTCGAGGATGAGATAGTCGCGGCCGGACTGCGTGGGGAACTCCTGGCGATAGTGGGCGCAGAAGTAGGGGGTGTCTTTTGGCAGCGATGGTTTCTGCACGTAGTCGATCTGGTAGTACATCGAATTGAGCGGCAGGTCGCTCTGGTTCTCCATCTCGATACGAGCGGACTTGTAGAAGGGCATCGGCCAGAAGGAGTTGTAGGCGTCGCCGCCCTGCACGAGCACGGGCAGGGAGAGGACCTCGGCGCGCTGGCCGAAGCCTGCGGCGAAGAAGTCGCCGACTGGCGCTTCGACTGCGGGCTCGGTTGCCCCATCCCAGTACATGCGCAGCACGAGTTGGGAGTGGTTGGCGTTGCCGTTGCGGCCGAGCCAACCTGGCGCGGGATCAGGAAACGTGATCCAGATGTGGTTGATCACACCCGGGCCTTCGAGGTTGGCGAGCGTGAGTGTGCCACCCGGTTCAATGCGGCGGTTGTCCCAGTTACTCGAACGCTGCGGCGCTGCGGACGAAACGCGCATCGAACGCTCATCGCGCAACGTGATGAGATCGGCGAGTGAGCCGGCGGACCAGGCGGGCTGCCCGATCGCAATGGGCTCAGAAGGATCAACGTGCAACGCGCAACCGAACAAGAGACAGAGCGCAACAAGCGGCGCGAGACCGGAGAGTACGTATCGCATGATCGCTCCAATTGAACTCACAGGTTTCAAATGCTGACTTCGAGGATCTGGCCAGCCATGATCGTGATCGCCGAGTCGAATGTGATGACAAAGCGCGAGCCAGCAACGCGCTCTGCCATACCCTCTACACGCTCGCCTGCCAGTGTGATGCGCGGCTCGAACTGCGGTGGAATTTTGCCCGGCGGGAGCGATATGTACATCGAACTGACTCGGAGCTGCCCGGAGCGCAGATCGATCGCATAGGTGAGTGTTCCCTTGCCGTGCTGCTGGCGGTACAGCCCCCAGCCTTCCGCAGCAGTGAATGCGGCGGCAAAGTTCTCGGGAGAGAGGCGGGGCGCGAATCCGATATGGCCGCGCGGGCCGTCGTATTCGAAGCCGCACAGCGCGGTGTAAACGCCCCAACTGGCCATGGCGCGGGCGTAGTGGTCGCCGCATTCAACTTCGTTGTAGGGGTTGCGTTTGCTCGGTTCGTAGCGATCGTGGATCGCGCGGCAGATCGCAAGGCCCTCGGTGAGCATGCCGTCGAAGACCATGTTCCCGGCGACCTGGTATTCAATGCCGGTCCAGACTTCGTTGCGATACCGCACGCCGTCGATGAGGAATGCTGACCTGGGCCAGGTGCAGGTGAAGAGACCCGCGTCGCCGGCGTGGACGAACCAGCGCTCGGGCTTGTGGATGTCGTTCTGCGTCTTGATGTCCGGCGCCCAGTTGTACTTCCAGATTGATTCGAGTGTCGTGCGAACGGTCTGAGGCGGGTAGATCGCGCCCAGACCGAGTTGATGAGCCCAGCCCTGGCCAAACAGCTGATCGGAAAGGCAACCCTGCCCGTACTGGAACTGGGGATGAGCCTTGAGATCGACATCCTGAATGAAGTATTCACCGTTAAAGAGTTGCTTGACGGAGTAGTCGCGGCCGAGTTCGAAGATCTTCTTCAGGCGAATGGCAAGCTCGTCGTCGTCCACGAGTCTCGCCATCTCCTCTCCGGCGCGGAGTGCGGCGAGATAGAGCGAACCCACGAAGGTATTGGGGCCGAAGAAGTCGATGTCGTAGGTGTTGGGCTGGCTGTTCTCAATGATGCCGTCGTCGTTGGCGTCTTTCCCAACCAGGTAGAGCAGCACACGCTTGATGTTGGGCCAGTTGCGCTTGAGGAATGCATCGTCGGGCGACATGAGATGCTCGCGGTAACACTTGAGCACGGTGCCGGCCTGACCATCGGCCGCATAGGCGTTGTTTCGCTCGCCACGGAAGCCGACAAGACCATCTTCGTGCAACGCTGCGCCGAGGTCCTGATTCTCGCGGACACTGCGTTCGAGTTCGGGAAGCAGTCGCGCCATGGCGTGCTCGTAATTCCAGACGTGGGTGCAGGTGCCCGAGCAGCAGCCGACGCCTTCCCAGGCCCAGAAGCGGCCGGACTTCCACCACTGCGTTGTACCCGTCGCAAGATTGCAGACGGTGGAATGCAATCGCTCGAGAAGCCAGTGGGGGAGAGTGCTGTCGTCGTAGAAGGTCTTGACCCAGAGGCGGGTGTCATCGGTAAGACGGTTGAGATTATCGAACACATACGTTGCGACGTGCGAGGCGTCGGCAAAGCGCTCGGCGTACTGCTGGCCGGCCTTGGCGCGATTGGGAAAGTGCCAGGCGAGGACGAAGGTGAAGGTGTGGGCGACGCCGGGCTTGAGTTCAACGGAGTCGGCCTGCATCCCGATCGATCGGCGCTCGTCGGCATTGCAAGTGAAGTTGCGATCGGAGATTGGCGCGGCGACGTCGGCCAGTTGTCCGGCGGATCGAGCGACATCGGCGCCGCCAACAAACGGGCCATCGTACATCAACGTCATCGTGCCGTAGTCATCGAGTTCTTCGAGCGGGCCGCTGGGGCCGAAGCGTGAATCGTCGGCCAGTTCGATCTGATCGATGTTGATGTGGCCCCAACCGCCGGAGTTGGTGTCAACAATCTCGATGGTGGCCTTGCTGCCGGCGAACTCAGCTACATCCCAGGAGTCCCAGCGCAGGAGTTCCTGATTGCGGCCGGTGGAGGTTCGCACGACTTGACCTGCGATGATGAGGTTCATGCAGGTTTCGCCCTTGTGATTGCCGCCGCCAATCATGAAGTTGAGGTACTTGCGATTGATCTCGAACTCGGGACTGGTCAGGCGGCCGTGCGGCCCATCTCCGCCGAGGAAGGTGTTGACGAGACCCTTGCCTTGGAAGCCGCTGACGGGGTTTTGGTTCGCGAGTGTGCCATGAGCCGGGCCGACGCCGAAGGCTTCACCTTCGACTTTCCAGTTGCCGTAGTTCGCGCCTTCGAAGTCGGCGAGCACGATTGGCTCGCGGATCGGCTGCGCGGGCTTTGGCAGCGGCCGCATTGAGTGCACGATGGCGCCGCGCCCCTTGCGCGATTCGACGCGACCAGCGCGCTGGGCGCGCAGGTACTTTGCGTTGTGGAAGCAGATCGCATTTTCCAGCCAGCTGAGGACGCCGACCGCGATCGTCCGACTCGATGTATTGCGGACCGTGATGTTGAAGATGGTCGCGGGCAGTGTGCTGTCGGGTGCGCTGAGCGGGATGAAGGGCGAGAAGACCTCCATGTGCACCTTCACCGGGCAGTCGGTTGCTGCATAGTGCACATCCGCGATGGGGTAGCGGCCAGTGAAGTCGATGCCGTTGAAGCCGGACTTTGACAGCCGTCGCACCGAATTCGTGCCTTCATCATCGATGACGAGTGCGAAGCCCTGTTCGACAGGTGAGGTGGCTGGCGGCAGGTCGTAGTTGTCGCGGCCGTAGCCGCTGAAGTACTGCTGGTTGAAGATCTGCCAGCAGCCGAGGGTCCCATCGCCGAGGAGGTAGAGCTGCCCTGCTGCGACGCCGCCGACGGGCATGCCGATGTACTTGAGATCGTCGCCGCGGCAGACGCGAGGTTCGCCGCGATCGGTCAGCGCTGCAAGCCACTCCTTGGTGAGCTTTTTGTCGGCGGGGATGAAGTGGGAAATCTGATCAGGCTGGGTGAATGGTCCGGCCATTAGGGTCTTGGAGAGGCGCGGGAGGGCGAGTGTGCCGAGGGCGACGCCGGTGGTATGGAGGAAGTCGCGGCGGGTGGGTTGGCCGCATGAAGAGTCAGAGCATCCGCAGGATTGGTTCGTCTCTGGCGTGGGCATGTTGGACTCTCCGCGCAACGGTTGTCTTCTTTCGCCCCTTCGGGGCTTGCTTCGCTTCTCCGATTGCTTCCACGGGTTCCGCAACGCTCAGAGCGGCGTTGCTCCACCCGTGGCTACACGCTGTGACTCCTTCGGAGTCAAGTCCTCAAATCGGGTCGCCTCCGGCGTCGACGTTTTCCTTGGTGAAGACGCGCGAGCCGAGGGTGATTTCTTTTGGAACGCTTTCGCCATGCAGGATCTTGAGCGCCATGTCGATGGCTTCAGCGCCGCCAGTCGGATACTGGAACGTCGCGGCGAGGATGCCTTGCTTCACATACACGACGCCTTCCTGCGGCAGCGCATCGATGCCGACGAACTTGATCTTGTCCGCGCGGCCGGCCGCCTGAGCCGCGAGATAGGCGCCGTGAGCACCCGGGTCGTTGTGGGCGTAGACGAGATCGATGTTGTCGAAGCGCGACAGGGCCGACTCCATCTCTTTGCGGGCATCGGGTTCAAGCCACTTCATGTCGGCTTCGAAGATGATGTTGATGTCGCTGCCCTTGATGGCGTCGCGGAAGCCGGAGTGTCGATCCTGGCCGGGCGTGGAGGTCATGAGACCTTCGAGTTCGACGACGTTGCCTTTGCCGCCGAGCGTCTTGACGATCCACTCGCCTGCCTTGCGGCCGATGAGCTTGTTGTCGGCGCCGATGAAACAGGTGTATTCATCGCCGAGCACGCGTCGGTCGAGGACGATGACGGGGATGCCGGCCTGCATGGCCTTGGCGACGGGCTCGGTGAGGGGCTGTGCTTCTTTCGGACTGATGATGATGAGATCAACGCCGGCGCTGACGAACTCTTCAACGTGAGCGCGCTGCTTGAGCGTGTCGTTCTGGGCGTCCTTGAAGATCATCGTGATCTCGGGGTGCGCTTCGGCTGCTTTGCGGACGTCGTCATTCATCTGCACGCGCCAGGGTTCGCCGAGGTTGCACTGGCTCATGCCGATGGTGTAGGAGACCTTGGCGCCGGGCGAGGCGTTTGCCGGGCCGGCGTTGGAGGTCGGCGTTGATTTCTTGCATCCGGTTACGCTCAGCGCAGCGAGAGCAAGCGAAACGAGAATCGTTCGAGTAACTGCGTGTCTCATGTGAACCACCTGTCTGGATTAGTCTTTGCGTCGCTGGAGAAGCACGGCAACAATGATGATGACACCGGTAAGCATCAGCCGGCTGGCCTCGGGGACGGCGTTGACGCTGAGTATCTTATCGAGATAGCCGATGGTGAGCGTGCCGAGCAGGGTGAGACCGATTCCGCCGCGCCCACCCATGAGATTGGTGCCGCCGATGACGACGATGGCGATGGCGGTCAGTTCGTAGCCGATGCCGGCTTCGGGGTCGCCCTGCTGTTCCTGCGCGGCCTGGCAGAGGCCGGCGACGGCGGAGAACGCGCCGGCCAGCGCGTAGGCGAGGATCTTCATGGCGACGACCGGCACGCCGGAGAGACGCGCCGCTTCCTCGTTGCCGCCGATTGCGTAGAGGTAGCGTCCCCAGCGCAAGCGCGAAAGCACAATCCACGAAATCGCAATGCAGGCAATGAAGATGAGGCTGACGACGGAGATGTTGTCGCCGAGCAGGCGCGAGTCGATGGCCTTGAAGACATCCGGAACTGGCGCGGCGGCCCATGACCCGTCAGGGCGCTGCATCGCGGTTGAAACCTTCATCCCGCCGCTGATGGTTTTTGCCAGGCCGCGCGCGAAGACCATCATGGCGAGCGTGACGATGAATGGTTGAATGCGGAGTCTGGCGATTACAGCGCCGGATGTTGCACCGCACGCAGCGCCGAACGCAAGGCACGCGGGCACGGCGAGCCACGGCGACCAGTCTTTGTGAATGCTGAGAATCGAGAAGGCCACGGCGACGAGCGCGAGGACACTGCCAACGGAGAGATCGATGCCGGCGGTGATGATGACAAATGTCATGCCGCACGCGAGGATGCCGTAGACCGACGCCTGGCGGAGGGCGTCGCGGTGTGTGGACCACTTGTAGAATGCGCCGTCGCCCGAGAAGATCAGGCCGATGAGCAGCACGAAACAAAGGGCAAAGAGTGCCGTGGCGGTGGGGCTGGTGAGGCGGGCGCGCCATCCTGTTCGCTCATCGCTGGGCGCCATGCTGAGTCTTGGGGTCGAACTTCCGGGCGCGTCATTCGTCACGTGTTGACCCCATGGCGGCTCGCAGCAGATCGGCTGGTGTGGCGGCGCCGCGTTCGAATGACGCCACGATGCGGCCGCGGTGCATCACGATAATGCGATCGCTCACCTGAAGCAATTCGGGCCACTCCGATGAACTGAAGACGATGCTGCGTCCCTGCTCGCTCCACTGGTTCATGAGGAGGTAGATCTCGTGCTTGGCGCCGACGTCGACACCGCGCGTTGGGTCGTCGAGCAGGAGGACGCGGGGATTGGTTCCCATCCACTTGGCGAGGACGACCTTCTGCTGGTTACCGCCGGAGAGAGTTGACACATGCTGGCGCATGGAGGCGGCGCGGAGATTGAGTTGTTGGGCGGATTCCGACGCCAGGGATGTTTCGGCCGAGTGATTGAGCCAAGTGAACGGACTGAGTCGTGGCAGGGCGGCGAGAGTGGAGTTTTGCACGATGTCCATGCCGAGGATCAGGCCGGTGCGTTTGCGGTCGTTGGTGACCAGGGCGACGCCGGCATCGATGGCGTCGCGCGGCGAGTTGATCCGCGTGCGGCTGCCATCGATCGTGATTTGACTTGTGGCGCGATTGGCGAGCCCACCGAAGTTCGCCCAGAGCAGTTCGCTGACTCCTGAACCTTCGAGGCCGACGACGCCGAGGATCTCGCCGCGCCGCACGTCGAAGGAAACGTCCTCGACGACTGGGGGCACATCGGCCCGAGTGGCGCGGACGGTGCAGTGCTGCACCTGGAGCCGGATGTCATTAGTCGTCACTGATCGACGTGGCGCCTGGTCGCTGATGTTGCGGCCGACCAAGAGGCGGACGAGCTCATCGGGCGGCAGATCGGATCGATCGCGCGTGGCGACGAGGGCGCCATCGCGGAGCACGGAGATGCGGTCGGCGATGGTGTAGATCTCTTCGAGGCGGTGGGTGATGTAGATGATCCCACAACCTTGCGATTTGAGATCGGCGATGCGGGCAAAGAGGTTGCGGACTTCCGGCTCGCTCAATGCGCTGGTTGGTTCATCCATGACGATGATCTGGGCATCAAGAGCCAGGGCTTTGGCGATCTCGACGAGTTGTTGTGAAGAGATCGGCAGACTGTCCACGGCGGAGCGCGGATCGATGCTCAGGCCAACGCGGCCGAGCACTTCGCGAGCACGCTGATTTGAGTCAGACTGATGGAGCCAGCCGGCAGTTGAACACTCATGGCCGAGAAAGAGATTGTCGGCCACGGACATCGAACCGACGAGCGAGAGTTCCTGGTGGATGATCGCCACGCCGCTGTTCGCTGCATCGCGCGGGTTGCGAAACAGGACCTCGCTTCCATTAATGTGACTGTGACCGTGGTCGGCGGGGATGACGCCGCCGAGGATCCGCATGAGCGTGCTCTTGCCCGCGCCGTTCTCGCCGGCGAGCACGTGGAGTTCGCCGGCGCGCAGGTCGAAGGCAACGTCGCGCAGCACCTCCTGCGAGCCGAACGTCTTGCAGATGGCCGTCATCGCGAGGAGCGGAGTATCGGTCTGAGTCGGGCCGGCCACGGCTTGCATGGTGTACATGCTACACCGAGGCGGGTGGGATTGCAGTGGTTGAGAGCCGCCGCGGCTGAGCCTGATCGGTCGAACCAGAGGCCGGGCGCGGAAGTCGAGGCATGGGGAACGGGTCGATGCTTATGGCGGGCGCCTTGTGCTGTGACTTGCATTGCCGGCTGAGAGGATGGACTATATTCGCATAAGCGAATATAGTTGAATCATGCCTGAGGACCGGCTCGATGTCATGTTCCGCGCCTTTGCCGATCGCACCCGGCTGCGCATCCTCAATGTGCTGCGCGAGGGTCAGATCTGCGTGGGCGATCTTGTGGAGGTAATCAAGGCGCCTCAGCCGACGATCTCACGGCACCTGGCGTACTTGCGCCGCTCGGGTCTGGTTCGATGCGAGAGGGAAGGGAACTGGAGCTTTTACACCCTCGCCGAGCCTACCTCTGCTTTTCATGGCCGTCTGCTGGATTGCCTGGGGTGTTGCCTCGGCGAAGTGCCGCAGTTGCGCCGCGACATGCAGCGGCTTGGGCGACTGCGGCAGCACGGCGGCTGTTGTGATCGGGAAGTCATCAGCGCCAGGCGCGGTGGGAATTGCTGCGCGAATACCAGCGCCTGAGGAGGAGTTGAGATGAGTCGCAAACTGGGAGTCCTCTTTGTGTGCAGTCATAACTCGGCTCGAAGTCAGATGGCTGAGGGTTGGCTGAAGCACTTGGCTGGGGATCAATTCGACGTGGCCAGCGCCGGTGTCGAGCCGGGCGTGCTCAATCCGTTGTCCGTGCGCGCCATGGCGGAGGTTGGCATCGACCTTTCACAGAATCGCGCCGAGGGTATTGCGACTTATCTTGGCCGCCGGAGAGTTGATTACCTCATCGTGGTGTGCGACAAGGCGAGTCAGACCTGTCCGCGCATCTGGCCAGGCGTGTGCGAGCGGCTCGACTGGTCGTTTGATGATCCCTCAGCCGCGCAGGGGAGTGAAGAGGAGCGACTGGCGGTGTTTCGACGAGTTCGCGACGAGATACGCGCGTGCGTCGAAGCATGGATCGCCTCCTCTCGGGACGGTCAACCAGCGCGAGCCATGCCACAAGGAGAGGGTCGATGAATTCTCAGGCCGCGAGCGCGATTCGCCAGCCGCCATGTCTGCAGGCGCCCCGGCGATTGTCGTTTCTTGATCGCTTCCTCACGCTGTGGATCTTTCTGGCCATGGCCGTGGGGGTGTGCATCGGTCGGTTTGTGCCGGGCGTCGCTGAGGCGCTCGATCGCGTGTCGGTCGGCACGACGAACATTCCGATCGCGATCGGATTGATTCTGATGATGTACCCGCCGCTGGCGAAGGTGCGGTATGAGAAGTTGCCGGAGGTCTTTCGCGACTGGAAAATACTGATGCTGTCGCTGGTGCAGAACTGGGTTGTGGGCCCGGTTCTGATGTTCGCATTGGCGGTGCTTCTGCTGCCGGACCATCCGCAGTACATGATCGGACTGATCATGGTCGGGCTGGCGCGGTGCATTGCGATGGTGCTGGTGTGGAATGACCTCGCCAAGGGCAGCGCGGATTACGCGGCGGGGCTGGTGGCGTTCAACAGCATCTTCCAGGTGCTTTTCTTTGGCCTCTACGCGTGGGTGTTTATCACGTATCTGCCGCCTCTTTTCGGACTCAGTGGAGCGGTGGTCGATGTGTCGATCGGGGAGATCTTTCGCAGCGTGATGATCTACCTGGGTATCCCGTTCTTTGGTGGGATGATCACGCGTTTTGTGCTGCGGCCGATCAAAGGTGAGACCTGGTACAGCGAAGTGTTCATCCCGCGCATTGCGCCGATGACGCTCATCGCGCTGTTGTTTACGATCATGGTCATGTTCAGCCTGAAGGGGGACCAGATTGTGGCCCTGCCGCTGGATCTGCTGCGGATCGCTATTCCCCTGTCGCTCTACTTCGTGATCATGTTCTTTGCGAGCTTTCTGATGGCGAAGAAGGTCGGGGCGGACTACGAGCGGGCGGCGACGCTGGCGTTCACGGCTTCGGGCAACAATTTTGAACTGGCGATCGCCGTGGCGATTTCGGTCTTCGGCATCGGCTCGCAGGTTGCCTTTGCGACGGTCGTCGGGCCGCTCGTCGAAGTGCCGGTACTCATCGCCCTGGTGAGTGTGTCGCTCTGGCTCGGCCGACGGCTGTATGGTCGCGATGGGCGCGACGAAACCGCCACGGCGGGCTGAAGGCACACAGCGTTACTCCAGATTGTCGAGAGACGAGTGAGCACGTCCGAGCCGTGTTGCTATCAGGTGCGCGTTGAGCGTGAATAGCAGAATGCGGAATCGGCCGCAGCGCCCGCGCGAGCCGGCCCGTCCTTGGATTCGCTAGAACCGAATGCGGGTGGCCGTGAGAAGGAGGCATCATGTCCACGCTTGACCCGAATGAATCGCTGGCGGCGATGCGGCACGAGTTCGGCGAACATGGCGGCGTCAACATGTCCATCGAGGCGAGCACGACCTTTACTGTCATGCACGCCGACATCATGCCCGAGATCTTCCACGGCCAGCGCGGGCCGGAAAAGGGTGGATGCTATCTCTACGGGCGTCACTTCAACCCGACCGTCTACGTGCTCGGCCATCAGATCGCTTCGATTGAAGGCGCGCAGGCAGGCTATGCGACGTCGAGCGGGATGGGGGCCATTGCCGCGACGATTCTCCAGATCTGCAACAGCGGCGATCATGTCGTCTCGGGCAACACGATCTATGGCGGCACGTACGCGCTGCTTAACGAGTACCTCCCCCTCAAGACCGGGGTGAAGACGACTTTTGCGCCGACGCACGATGTCTTGGCGATCGAGCGGGCCATGACGCCGCGCACCCGGGCGATCTACGTGGAGACGATCACGAACCCGACTCTTCGCGTCGCTGACATTCCGACTCTGGCGGCGGTGGCCCATGCGCATGGCGCGCTGCTGGTCGTCGACAACACGTTTGCGCCGATGATTGTCAGCCCGATTCGGCATGGAGCGGACATCGTTGTGCACTCGCTGACCAAGTTCATGAACGGCGCCAGCGACATTATCGCAGGCGCGGTGGTTGGTTCGTCGGCATTCATCTCCAGCATGATGGATCTGCACACGGGTTCGCTCATGCTGCTGGGGCCGACAATGGACCCGCGCATGGCGTTTGAGATCAGTCTGCGCCTGCCGCATCTGGGATTGCGCCTGGCCGAGCACGGACGGAGGGCGCTGGTCTTTGCACAGCGACTCACGGAGCTGGGTTGGGCCGTCTGCTATCCGGGCCTGCGCACGCATCCTGATCATGCCATACTGACGCGGATCATGAACGATGGGTATGGCATGGGCGGCGTGCTGACAATCGATCTCGGGACGCGGCAACGGGCCGAGCAGTTCATGGAGATGTTGCAGAACGACCTGCAGTTTGGGTATATGGCTGTGAGTCTCGGATACTTTGACACACTTATGTCGTGCTCTGCCGCCTCCACCTCGAGTGAACTCAATGACGAGGCGCAACATGCCGCCGGAATCTCGCCGGGGCTGGTGCGCATGTCGCTGGGCATCAGTGGATCGCTCGAGCAGCGGTGGTCGCAGTTGGAGCAGGCGCTGCGCAGGATCGGCGGGATTTGAGCATTGAGCGGCTGAGGATTTGACTTCGGGGTCAACTCCCTGAAGTCAGCGAGTGGGGTGTGCCACCCGCGAGTTCGGGAATACCCGATTGAGGATCCTGCATTCTCCGAACGGGAGCAGCGCACTGAGCGGACCCGCCAGTTCGCAAAGGCCGGGTGGGACGAGGGCGTTTAACGACCGCCAAAGGAGCAGATCATGATTTGGCGCAGCCTTGGATGTCGTCTCAATGGACCCGTTGTGACAGCGGGGTTGGTCAGCGCGGCAGCCTTGCTCAGCCTCGTTGGCGCCGCGGCAGGACAGAATCCGTTTCCGGATGATCCCGACTGGGTGTCGGCCGATCTGCGCTACTCGACCGGCGGCGCGTTTGCCGACATCAACGGCGACGGCTGGCTCGATCTCGTTGTGTCAAACGGCAACGACATGCGGCGCGAGCAATGTGGCGCGCGTCAAGTAGGTTGACTGGCGCTTCTCTCAGAAGATTGCACGTGAACCGGGGCGTTGCCAGCGCGTGCCAACGCGGATGCGGGCATCAACGACGGTGGCGCCGTGTTCGAGGACGATCGTTGGATTGAAATCCACTTCTTCGATTTCGGGGCAGAGTTCCAGCAGGGTGGACAGCCTCGAGAGGATTTCGCGCACGATGTCCTGATCAGCCGGCGGAGCGCCGCGCCAACCTTGAAGCAGTCTTGTGCCGCGCACTTCGGCGAGCATATCGGTGACGTCGTTGTCGGTCAGTGGGGTGAGGCGCAAGGCGACATCCTGAATCAGGTCGACCAGGGTACCGCCCATCCCATAGGCGATGGTGTGCCCAAAGGTCTCGTCGAGCGTGGCGCCAATCAGGACCTCCACACCCTTGGGAATGCTCTTCTGAACGAGGACAGATGTCATTTGCTCGCCGAGGCGCTGGGACAGTTCCGTATACGCATCCTCGAGCGCCTGATCGCTGTTGATGTTCAGCTTTACGCCACCCAGCTCGGTCTTGTGCAGAATACTCGGGCCGACCGCTTTCAGCACAACGGGATACCCAATTGAACCGGCCGCATCGAGCGCGGTGACGAGTGATTCGGCCACCTGTGACCTGGCCATGGGGATGTTCGCGGCACTGAGCAGCGAGGCGACCTCTTCAGCCGAAAGCCAGCCTCCGCCGCGCTCCCGTACGGATTCGACGATTGACGTGGCGGTCTCACTGTCGAAATCATCAAACAGGACGAGCTTGCCGGCCGGCCGATTGCGCCAGCGCGCGAAGCGAAGCGCACGCGAGAGGGCTGTCACCGCGCCTTCCGGGAATCGATAACTCGGAATGCCGGAAAGCTCGGGCGGCATGCCCTGGGCGCTGAGGAATGTGGCAAGGACCGGCTTGCGACACCCGTCGGGAACGGCCTGGCGGATGGCTGTCGCGACCTGCTCACGCGAGCCGGCCAGAAGCGGCACAAAGAGTACGATGACGCTGTCCACCTTCGGATCTTCGAGCAGGGCCTTCATTGCCAATCCGTATTGCTCGGCATTGGCGCTGGCGATCATGTCGACGGGGTTGGCCACGCTTGCCGCGGCGGGCAGGAAGGAACGAAGTGTTTTGACGGTCAGATCGCTGAGGGTTGGCAGTTCGAGGCCGGCTGCTTCGCAGGCGTCGGCCGCCATGATCGCCGGGCCGCCCGCGTTGGTGAGAATCGCCACGCGCGGTCCGCTGGGGAGCGGCTGGTGGGCGAGGAACGTGGCGACGTCGAAGAGCTCTTCAAGCGTATTGGTGCGAATGACGCCGCACTGACGAAAGAGGGCTTCGGCGGCCTGATCGCTGCCGGCGAGCGAGCCGGTGTGCGAACTCGCGGCCCGGGCGCCCGCGCGGGATCGACCGGACTTCACGCAGACGATTGGCTTGAGCCGCGCGACTTGCCGGGCGATGCGACTGAACTTGCGCGGATTGCCGAAGCTCTCGAGATACAGCAGGATGACGTTGGTTCGATCGTCCTGCATCCAGTACTGGAGTAGGTCGTTGCCGGAGACATCGGCCTTGTTGCCAACGGAGACAAAGTTGGACAGGCCGAGGTTGAGATCGCGGGCGTAGTCGAGAATGGCCTGGCCCAGGGCGCCGCTCTGCGTCAGCAGGCCGACCGAACCTTCGAGCGGTTGGATGGGCGAGAACGACGTGTTGAGCCGCACCTTCGGATCGGTGTTGATAATGCCAAAGCAATTGGGTCCAACAAGGCGTATGCCCGCCGCTCGAAGCCTGGCGAGCAGCGTTTTTTCGCGCTCGCGTCCCTCGGCTCCGGTTTCGGAGTAGCCGGCAGTCAGCAGCAGGATGCCGCGAACTTTTTTGGCGATGCACTCGTCCACGACCGCTTCGACGTGCGCGAGGGGAACGGCGATGACCGCCAGTTCAATCGGGTCGGGCACCTCGGTGAGTCGTGCAAAGGCGGGGATGGCTTCGATTTCGTCGGCCTGGGGATTGATCGGATAGATCCGACCCGTGTATCCAAGGCGCAGGAGATTGTGCAGCACCATCGAGCCGATCTTGGCCGGGTCGCGACTCGCGCCGACGATGGCGACGCTGGCTGGCTCCATGAAGATGCGAACGGACGCGGCCGCGGATTGTGCCTGCCGCTCGTGGAGGCGCTGTTCGTATTCGGGTGTGGGTTCGAGATCGAGTCGGACGCGCAGCAGCCCGCCGTCCTGTCGATGCATGACTTCGAAGCCCGAGGCGGCGACCATGTTGAGCATGCGCTGGTTCTGTGCGACGACATCGCCCTCGATGGCGGAAATGCCGTGATCGCGCGCGACCTCGGCCAAACGGTCGAGCATGGCCGTGCCCAGCCCCTTGCCCTGCAGGGCGTCATCGACTACGAACGCCATCTCAGCCGTCTCCGGATGGCGCGGCTTTCGCGCGTATCGCCCCACGCCGACGATGCGATCGCTTAGTTCAGCGACGAGAGCGAATCGGTTGTCGTAGTCGACACTCACGAGGCCGTCGATCAGTGCGCTGTCGATCCGTGGCAGGTGGAGAAAGCGCATCTCGAGACTTTCGACCGAGAGGCCGCGGCCGAATTCGAGCAGCCGCGCGGCGTCGGCCGGCTCGATCGGTCGAAGGCGAACGACCGACCCATCGCGGAGCACGACGTTGTAGCAATAGCGTTCGCGGACTTCCGCCAGACTCGTCGAGTCGGGTATCTGCAGATCGGTGTTCACGACTTGAGGCCTTTCGTTGCACGAGGAGTCAGCGGTGATCGGGTCGAGCCCAGCTTCATTTCGACGGGACGGTCGTGCGACGCGCCCGATCTAATTGTCGTACGAAATCAGTCGCTGTTCGCCTTGCAGCGTTCGTTCTCGGGTGAGATCCTGAGTGACTTCGAGCGTGCCGAGGTAGGCGCCGGATTCATCGCGCAGGGCGAAATACCTGATGTGCAGGAAGCGCCCGGCGAGGGTGATCCAGAATTCCGCCACGCTCTGTCGGCCTGCTTTGAAGTCGTCAAGTATCTGGTTTACAAGATGCAGGCTCTTGGGCGGATGACAATGCTGCACCTGGCGACCGATGACCGCCTTGGGCCGCACGAAGATCCTTCCGGCGCCTTCGCTGAAGAATCGCACCCGATCGTCGGCGTCGACGAAGGTCAGATCGACGGGCATGGTGTTGAAGATGGCGATCAACTGATCGAGCGTGAGTGCGCCAGTTGGAAACATGATTGCGCCGCGCGCGGGCGGAGCGGGGGCGGTTGCCGGCGTCATGGCCAGCGAGAGCGCCCCGCTTTCCGCCGTCGCGGTGAGGAGAGAGTCTTGTTTTGGTTTTCGTGTGGTTGGGGCGGTGGCTGCGAGCAGAGCCGTTGCCGACGGCCGGTACTCGCGGCCAGGATCGACGATGCACCAGCCGAACTGAGGCGATTGCGCCCAGATCTCTACCCACTCCGTCTCAGTGAGTGTTCTGATCGCCATAGGCAGCAGGATCTGATCTTCCTTTTCTGCAAGGTCGAGCATCATCGGGATGAGGCGATTGGCGGTCGCCAGCAGCACGTGGCGCCAAGCCGCCTCGTCTTCGATCTCTGCGGTGATTGCGGCCTGGAAATCCTTGAGCAACGCGCGCACCTCGTCATCGCGGGTCCACATGGCTTTGGATGGCCCGGTGATGCCGTGACGCTCGAGGCAGGTGAAGAGCAGGTGCTCCTTGCGCAGGTAGTGCTTGTCGATGTCGAGGATCTGGTTGAGCACTTCGCGCAGGTGGGCGACGGCTTCGGGCGTGACGGGCTTGCCCTCTGCAAGGAGAATGGGCAGGTGCTTGAGGAGGGCCCGGCCGAGTTTCCGAATCGCGGCGTTCTCGCTGCGGAAGGTCTCGGCTGGGTGTCCCGTCGGGAAGGCATCTGCTTGGGACGTTGTGGACCCGATACCGTCACAGGCCGCGCTGGGTTGAGCGGGCCGGTTGCGCCGTGCAGTCTCGTCGGCGATCTGGGCCGCGAGGCAGTCTTCGCAACCTGCGAGTTCCGCCGCGTGCGAGGTTGTCTGGCTGGTCCTGTCGGTCTGGTTCTCAAGTAGTTCGCTCATGTGTGGCTCCCGGGCTTGGCAATCGCTGACATCGGATAAGTGTATGCTGATAAACAGAGAAAGTTATCCTCAATAAGTTGCCAGCCGTGGTTTTAGGTGATCTCTCCGAGGGTGAAGCGGCGGTGCGCGGGGTTTGCGGCTCCGGGAGGCCTGCTGTCTTGAGGTTCGGGGTGTGGTGCCAGGCGATTGTCGCCTTGCTGCCCCCAATGATTCGCATCGAGCGCGCCGCCGCGCCGGAGGGGAAGCAAAGATGTCCCGCATCCAGAGTTGGGTCGTTTTCGGGCTTGGTGTGATGGTTATCTCTCTCGTCTCGCCGCGGGTGGTGGCGCAGAGCCCGGAGGTTGATGCCCCGGCCCGCCCGGGTGTTGATGAAATCATCGCCTTCGAGGCCAGCGACGGCACGCCGCTGCAGGCAAAGCTGACGCTGCCCGCCGAGCGGGAGGGGCGAGTGCCGGTGGTGTTCTACCTTCATGGCGCCGGAGCGCGCACCTACGACAACCCGTTCGGCTATCTCGATGGGGAAGGCAAAGTGCAGATCGGTCGATACCTCGACTTCTTTGCCGATGAACTGGCCAGGCGTGGGGTCGGGTTCTTCCGCATGAGCAAACGCGGCTGCCAGGCGCTGAATGAGAGCCCGTGGATGAAACTCGATCGCGAGGTATTCGGCAAAGCGACGATGAGCGTGATGCTCGACGACTACGGCGTAGCACTGGATCTGCTGCGCGAGCGGGATGAGATCGATCCGGCGCGCGTCGTGTTGCTCGGAGCGAGCGAAGGGACCCGCCTCGCACCGCAACTGGCCGCCCTCAAACCGGATGGCATTATCGGCGTGTTCATGTTCGGCTACGCGGCTGACAACGCGCGCGACACGATCGTGTGGCAGTTGAGCGTCGGTCCGTGGCGCAACGTAGTGCATCTTGTGCCCGCAGCGCACGATGGGCAACTTACCCGAGCCGAGTACGACGAAGCGCTCAAGGCCGACGCCACACTCGCACGATCGCTGCCTTTCGAGCCCCTGGATGTCGATCGCAATGGATCGATCACTCCCGAGGACATGACGGCGGTCATCAAACCGCGTCTTGACATGATTCTCAAGGCCGTAGATGAGCGCAACGACGATCTGTTGTGGGCACAGTTGACGAACCTGTCGTCGGCGTACCTGCTCGAGTGGTGGGATGTGGAGCCGAACTGGACCAACCTGCGCACGCTCGACATTCCATTGCACATTTATCACGGCACGCTTGATGGAACGTGCCGGGTGGAGGGCGCGAACGAAGCCGAACAGGCCTTGCGCGATGCGGGCCGCACGAATCTGACCGTGCACATCTACCCCGGTGCGAATCATGATCTCGACTGGACCTGGCAGCTGGCCGATGAAGGCGGTCCGCCGGCCTTTCGCGAAGCGATTGATCTGATTGCGAAACTGACGGCGCCCTGACGATCCTCACGCGGGGCAGCAGGTGAACTGGACGACGTCCATGCGACCGTTGAGGAAGTACTTGCCACAGCCTGAGAGGTACCGCATGTAGGTGTCGTAGGTCTGCTGCGACGTGGCTCGGATGGCTTGGTATCGCGCCGCCCGGAGATTGGCGGCCCACCGATCGAGTGTCTGGGCGTAGTGGGTTTGAAGTGATTGCACTTGCGTGATCTCGAAGCCGGCTCGCTGCGCCTGCCTGGTGATCGCCTCGGCGGTGCACAACTGCGCGCCGGGGAAGATGCGCGTGCGGATGAATCTGGCGAACTCGATATCGTCTCGCGTGGGACGGCGGGGCTCGCGCCATTTGTGCTGCTCCACCTCCACAATCGAGTGCAGCAGCAGGCGACCATCACCGGGCAGAATACTGCGACATCGCGCGAAGAACGCCGCATGCCGCTCGCGTCGGAAATGCTCGAAGGCGCCGATTGTCACGATGCGATCGACGGGTTCGTCGAACTCCTCCCAGCCCTGGAGTCGGAAGTCGATGCAGCCTGGAGTGCCGTTGCGCGAATTCCACCGATTGCTCGTGGCGTAGTCGTGCTGGTTTCGGCTGAGGGTGAGCCCGATTACCTCGACGTCGAATCGCTGGACGGCGCGCCGCGCCGTCGAGCCCCAGCCGCAGCCGACGTCGAGCAGGTGCATGCCGGGTCGGAGATCGCACTTGCCCAGCGCGAGATCAATCTTGGCCATCTGGGCCTGCTCGAGCGACATATCCGCGCGCTGGAACCAGGCGCACGAATAGGTCATCGATGGATCGAGGAACAGCGAGAAGAATTCATTCGACAGGTCATAGTGGGCCTGGACCTGCGCGAAGAACGGACGCGAGTGGATCATGAATCACCTCCCGTCACTTCATTACCAGAAAAATAGGCGCGGAGCACCAGCCAGGCTGTCCTCGATCCAAGGCCGGCGCAGTCTCCCGCAGCAGATCTTGCGGGAACAAGAAGAAGCGGTTGCGACGGCGGTGGTCCTGAAAGGTACGCCCGGGACCGGCAGTACTATCCTTAGTTCCGACTGATTTGAGCCGAGAACTAGGAGTACAGGAGCCGATGGCGCCTGTCTCAGCCTTGCAGAGCGTGGGGAACCGTCTGATGACCGAGTCGACGCCGGAAAATCGTGATGAATCCACTTTGTCGGGAGGCGACACGGCAGAGCCTTTTGCCACGCCTTGCGCGCTGCTTGATGCTCGGGGTCGAATTCTCGCGGTGAATCACTCGTGGGCGGAGGCGGTTGGCCGGCATGATCTGCTGACGGAAGTGGGCACAGACTTCGTGGAACTGCTCGGTCGACTCTCTTCGAGCGGCCGCGCCTCGGCCGGGGTGAGAAGCGTGCTCGATGGCGCGGACAACGAGTTCACGATCGACATCGCGTGCGGCGGCTCGACGGGCAGCCGGTGGTTTCGCCTTATCGCGACAAGTCGGCGCGACCCGCAGGGCGGGGGCGCCATCGTCGTGGTGGACATCACCGATCGCCGGCGCGTCGAAGAGTTGCTGCAGGAGAGCGAGGAGCGGTATCGAGAGATCGCGCACGCGATGCAGAACTCGGCGCTGTGTACGCTCGATCCCAAGGGGAAGATCGTCACATGGAACGCGGATGCGGAACGAATCGCTGGTTTCCACGCCAACGAGATCATCGGCCGCCACTTCAGCGTTCTCTTCTGCGAAGATGATCGGGGAGCCACGGTGACCCAGCGGGCTCTCGAGCGAGCCACGGCCGCCGGCGAATTCGAGCACACCGGATGGCGAGTGCGGTCTGACGGCACCACGTTTCCCGCTCATACGATGATCTCCGACTTGCGCGACCATGACCACGCTCCACTGGGATTCCTGCTGCGCACGCGCGACCTCACGGGGCACGCCACCACTCACCCGGCGTTGCGCACCGACTACCAGCGGCTGCTGTCGATCATTGATTCGGCGATGGATGCGATTATCACGGTGGATGATGAACAACACGTGGTGATGTTCAACCAGACAGCCGCCCGGGTCTTTGGCGTCCCCGTTGCTGAGGCCATGGGCGCGCCGCTTGCTCGCTTCATTCCGGACCGCTTTCGCAAAGGACATGCGGAGCACGTGCGCTCTTTCGGCCGCACCGGCGCGACAAATCGCGAGATGGGGCGACTGGGAACGCTCAGCGGTCTGCATGCCGATGGCAGGGAGTTTCCGATCGAGGCGTCCATCTCGCACGCCGTGTCCGATGGCCGGCGCTTCTACACCGTCATTCTGCGCGACATTTCTGAGAAGCGGCGGCTCGAAGCCCAGTTGCTCCAGTCGCAGAAGATGGAGGGCATCGGCCGGCTCGCGGGCGGCGTCGCCCACGACTTCAACAACCTGCTCATGGGTATTTTCAACTACCTCACGCTGGCGACGCGCAAACTCGAAGCCGATCATCCGGCGCTCGCGCCGCTCGAGCATGTGAAAGAGGCGGCCGAGCGGGCGGCGTCACTGACGCGCCAACTTCTGATCTTTGCGCGCAAACAGGTCGTCCGGCCGACCGTGCTCGCGCCCGGAGATGTGGTCTCGGGCCTGGCGCCGATGCTGCAACGATTGATTGGGGAAGATGTCAAGCTGCGCACGGTTGTTGCAGGCAACGCAGGCAAAGTGCTGGCGGACTCGTCGCAGCTGGAGCAGATCGTGATGAACCTCGCGCTCAACGCGCGCGACGCGATGCCCAGTGGCGGTACACTGACAATCGAGATTTCAAACATCCGCCTTGACGAGGCGTATTGTCGCAACCGCGTCGGCGCCACACCCGGGCCGCACGTGATGCTGGCGGTGACAGACACGGGCACGGGCATGACGCCGGACGTGCTGAGTCGGTTGTTTGAGCCGTTTTTTACGACCAAGCCGCCGGGCAAGGGGACGGGGCTGGGGCTGGCGACGTGCCATGGCATTGTCGAACAGTCCGGCGGACACATCGCCGTCTACAGCGAGCCGGGGCGAGGCACGAGTTTCAAAGTCTTCCTCAAGCGCATCGTGGATGCGTCGGCCGAAGACACCTCGGTCGAAGTGGATCCCGAAACGCCGCGCGGGGGAATCGAGACGATCCTGCTGGTCGAAGACAACGCCATGGTGCGAGACCTCGCCGTCGACGCTCTGCGCGAAGCCGGTTACCACGTGCTACTGGCCGAAGATGGCCTTGAAGCGCTTCGCCTTGCCAGCGCGCATCCACAACCCATCGACCTGCTCGTGACGGACGTCGTGATGCCGGAGATGAGCGGCGTGGCGCTGGCGGAGAGACTCACGGCCGAGCGCCCGGGGTTGCGCGTCATCTTCATGTCAGGCTACACGGATGAGACGATTGCCCATCACGGCGTCGAGAAGGGCTCGTCGGTCTTTCTTTCCAAACCGTTCATGACCGATACATTGCTGGTCAAAGTGCGAGAAGTGCTCGACGCCCACTGACCGGGCTGTCGTTGATGCGCCGAGTCAATACATCGACCGTGGTGTGGAGTCGTTCGGCTGTGCATTCTGCACGGCCCAGATGTAGGCTCGAATGTCGCGCCCTGCGGGTTCATCGAGCGTGGCCTTGCGCAACATGCGCGGGAGTATCTCATCCCATCCCGACATGGCATGCGCGTTGGGATGCACGGCACGGTGGCAGTCAGCGCACTCGATCACCATGAACGAATAGCCACGCTGGAGCTGATCCGGCTCCGCGCCTCCCAATTCGCCGGCAAAGATGATCGCACTATCGACGAGTGGGGGTGGCTGCGTGGCGCAGCCTGAAGCGATCAGCAGCGCCAGCGCCGCTGCGCATCCGCGTGCGGAATGAACGACGGCGCGAATCAAAAATCGATCTCGAAGATGCAACGGGCGAAGAGTTGAGGCTCATCATCCGCGCCGACCGCCTGGAAGAGCGCCGTGGCGGCGACCGCCCATCCCTTGCCGTGGTAGGCGACGTTGGGGCCGACGAAGAGGTTGTGCTCGCTGACGGGGTCCCAGTCGGGCATGGGGATCTCGTGGAGGACTTCGGCGCCGAGGTACCAGTTCGGATTGAGTTCGTACGAGACGCCGAACGACTGCACGACTTCGCCGCCGTTTTCGTCGTAGTTGAAGTACTTTTCGCCACCCCAGTCGGCGCCGAGGATCAGGTTATAGGCGAATTCCCACTGGTCGACGACCTTGTCAACGATGAGGCGATTCTCCCATTCGAGCCGCTCGCGGCCGATGCCGACTTCGGTCTTCCAGCCCAGGCCGAGGGGATCGGTGCGCGGGTCGAGGAAGCGGATCTTCAGTTCGCCACCCGAGGCGTCGTAGGACGTGCCGCTGGTCATCGAGTTCTCGAACCAGCTCCAGTCGGCGACTTCGAGTGCGACGTGGATGTTCTCGGCCAGGCCGTATTCGATTTCGTGCTTGAACGAGACTTTGTTGAAGTCGTGATCTGCGCGGCTGCGCGATTTCCACGTGACCCACTGCTCATATTCGACGTGGCCGGGAGGGGCGCCGTGCAGTGTCTCTTCAACAAAGGTGAAGCGACGATCAACGGGACGAACAGCGGCGTCGCCAAATTCGGCGAGATCTTTCTGCGCCTCGGTTGCCGGTGTGGTCTGGGCCAACGTCGAGTTGGTGAACAACATCGCCGCCAGTGAGGCGGCCGCGATGAACTGAGTCGTACCGAATCCTTCGGGAGTCCGTAGGGTCCCCATGGGTTGCCATCCTTCATGCGGGGAATAACGAAGTGCCGATCACGCCCAGGCCCCACGAGCGTTCCATGTTAGTCACGGACCGATCAGTTGGACCAGTGGTGCAAGAGGGTGCTATCGACCGATTCTGCATCCGGCTTTTGTGGGCTGCGGTCCCGCATCGGAGCGGTCGACTGCCGGTATTTTCGGGGGGCGTCGCAACCGGCTCATGGGGCCGACCGCATTTGTTGCGGCTCCGGGCTGGGGCGCATCGCTATGATCCCGCGCCTACCTGACCATCTGACCGCCGTTCTGGGAGTTCATCATGATCCTGCGATCTCTTGCTGTCGTCGCTTCGGTTGTTCTTGTTGCCTGCTCGTCGGCGCTGGCGCGGCAGGAGGCGTCGCCGGCGGTGGCGCCGGCCCCCGAGCCAACCGTACCCGCTGCGCTGAACTTCAAGATGAAGGACATCGACGGCAAGGAAATCAACCTCGCCAGGTATGAGGGCAAGGTTGTGCTCATGGTTAACGTGGCGAGCAAGTGCGGCTACACGCCACAGTACGAGGGGCTCGAACAACTCCACCAGCGGTTCTCCAAGCGCGGGCTGGTCATACTCGGGTTCCCCGCCAACAACTTCGGCAAGCAGGAACCGGGCACCGACGAGCAGATCAAGGAATTCTGCACGGGCAAGTATGATGTGCACTTTCAGATGTTCTCGAAGGTGTCCGTCAAGGGTGAGGACATCTGCCCGCTGTACAAGTTGCTGACCGATCCCAAGAAGACGCGCGGCAGCCTGGGTGAGATCAACTGGAATTTCGAGAAGTTCCTGCTTGGTCCCGATGGCAACGTCGTCAAGCACTATCGCAGCAAAACCACGCCCGAGATGCTCATCGATGACATCGTGGAGCAACTGGCCAAGTTGCCGCCGCAGGATGAGAAGATCGGCTCGATCAAGTCGATCGAGGGACCGAAGGTCACCGATGTCGCCGTGCGCGAGTATCCCGGATTGCAGAATGTCGTGGCGTATCACGAGGACTTCATCTCCGGCAGCGCGCCCGAAGGCGATGATGGTTTTGAAACGCTGGCAGGCATGGGCGTCAGGACAATCATCAGCGTCGATGGCGCGGCGCCCAGTGTTGATAAGGCGAAAACGTTCGGCCTGCGCTACATCCACCTGCCCATCGGCTACAACGGGTTTGACGAAGAGCGCAAGCTCGAACTGGTCCGAGCTACTCGCGATGCGATCGCCAATGGCCCGGTCTACATCCACTGCCATCACGGCAAACATCGCAGCGCCGGCGCTGCTGCGGCGATTGCCGTGAGTCTTGACTGGCTCTCGCCAGATTCCGCCCTCGCGCGGATGCACATCTCAGGCACGGCACCGGACTACAAGGGTCTGTTTGCCTGTGCCGCCAATTCCAAAGTGGTCGATTCGAGTGTAATTGACGCAGTCGTGGCGGATTTCCCTGAGGTGTCGCAGCCGAAGGGCTTTGTGAAGGGGATGGTGGAGATTGATGAAATCGCCGAACACCTGAAAGCGATCGAGAAAGCGGGCTGGGCGACGCCGGCTGATCATCCCGACCTGGTCCCCGTCGCGGAGGCGGCCCGCATGGCTGATCTCTTTCGCTTTCTTGGTGCGGGTGATCGGGCCACGAGAGAGGAGAGCGATTTCGCTGATCATCTCGGAAAAGACATGGCCCTGGCGCAGGGGCTCGAAGATATGTTGGCCGGCGGGCGTCGAGATTCAGCAGACCTGTCCGCCCAGTTCAATCAGATCACGGCGTCCTGCAAGGAATGCCACGCGAAGTATCGCGATTGACCCGCCGCATCGCGCGACAGGCTGCTTTGCGCGGACGCAGCCGGCGAGAGAATCCCCTGCCTCCGCAGGATGAATGATCGACCTTCACGCGGCGGAGAGACCGTTGGGTGCGATTTTGTCGCTCAGGGGACTGTTGCTGATGCGGTCATTCTGATCCCGGCGTGAGGCGGTGCGTCGCGGAATGTTCTACAATGGCCGGTGAACCACTCTTCCGGTCACCTTTCTCGACCCACCACGGTGGCCGGTCAGATCCTCTGGGTCTACGCCATTCCCATCGTGCTGATTCACGGCCTCGCGCTGGCCGCGTTCGTGCCCTGGCTCTTCAGTTGGACCGGCGTGGTTGTCATGATCATCGGCGTGCATGTCTTTGGTCAGGGGATCAATATCGGCTACCACCGCCTGCTGACGCATCGGAGCTTCGATGTGCCGCGCTGGGTGGAATACGGATTCGTCGTGCTCGCGTTGTGCTGTCTGCAGGACACGCCGGCGCGGTGGGTGGCCAATCATCGACACCATCACAAACACTCAGACACCGAACCCGATCCGCACAGTCCGCTGGTGCATTTCCTCTGGTCGCACGTGGGATGGCTGATGCTGCGCAACAGCGGCATTCACACCCTCTCTGCCTACCAGGGGAGTGTGCCGGATCTCATTCGAGATCCGTTCTACCTGAAACTCGAGAAGAAGCCAATGCTGGTCTTCTGGGTGTATCTGGCGCACGCGACGCTGTTCATGCTCCTTGGCATGGCGGCAGGCGCGCTGCTTGCCGGGCCGGGGGTGGATCGTTTGATGGCGGGGACGCAGTTTGGTTTGAGTCTGCTCGTGTGGGGCGTGCTGGTGCGCACAGTCGTCGTGTGGCATATCACCTGGTCCGTCAATTCGCTGTCGCACATGTTCGGCTATCGCTCGTATGACACCGGTGAAGAGAGCCGCAACAACTGGCTCGTGGCGCTGCTCACGGTCGGCGAAGGCTGGCACAACAACCATCACCACGACCCGGCCAGCGCCTCCAACCAGCATCGCTGGTGGGAGGTGGACATTTCGTACTACGAGATCAAGGCGCTGGAGCTGGTTGGCCTCGCTTCGCGCGTCCTGCCGCCGCGCCACGTGCGGCAGCGCGGTGCGTCCACCGATGCACCGGCTCACTGAGGCGCCACGCGCCCGACACTGGCACTTCCCCAGCAAACGTCAGGATAACAGGAGCGGCCGCCCGGCGAGATCTGAATGGCTGCCGCCCGCCCCGCTTGGCCGGGTCGGGTCTGATTTCCTTGCGCAATGGTGTCCGATTCGGAACCGGAACATTGGCAATTCCTCAGGATTGTGGCCTACTGTTTCTCAACAGCTCCCAAGTGGGGCGCCCGTGTTCTTGACCAGCGATATTCGTTCCGTGGCGCTGCTTCGTGTGAATGCAGGCGGGATGAGCCGGAACCGGGTCTGGAGAAGGAGAGCGGCATGAGAAAGTCGATTCTGGGTCTGTCGGCAATCGTGGCGGCCGGGCTGGGCACGGTGGGTTCGGTGATGGGCGATGTGATTACAGAGTACAGCAATCGGCCCGCTTTCGAGGCGGCCGCGGGCGGTCCATTGACCGTCGAAGACTTCACGCCGACCTTCCACTTCCCGATTACCACGGGCGTGTTGAATTCCGAGACAAACCTTCCGGGCATCGGCATCTTTCCCGGCACAATCCAGGAGGGCGTGACGTACTCGACGCCGGTCGGATCAGGAAACTTCTTTAACATCGATGCAGGCGGAGGGTACACCGGCGGCTTCCTCGACGGTTTCAATCCATCCGATCGTGAGGTCACGCTGAAGTTCCATACCTCTGATCCGAATACCCCGCGGGCCATCCGGGCGTTCGGCTTTGATATCGGCTCGCTGGGATCAACTGACTTTGATGTGTTCATCTCTTTCAGTTCGGGCCCGATGCAACATTTCAATCACGCGTATCCTGGTTCGATCACCTTCTTCGGCTTCGTGAGCGACGCGAGTGATATCACCCAGGTCGTCATCGGCAACAACGGCGGCTTCTTCGGGTTCGATTTCGACAACTTCACCTACTCCGAAGTCGGCTCGGGCGGATTCTCCCTTGGCGTTTCTGGCCAGTGCCCCGGCAGCGTCACGGTGAACTGGTCCGGCGCGCAGCCCAGCTCGACGGTCGCGCTGATCTTCGCCAACAACACGGGTTCGTTCGTGATTCCGTTCGGACCCTGCCGCGGCACCGTTCTCGGTCTCGGCAGCCGGAACATCCGTCTCGTGAACACGTTCCCGGCTGGTTCCAACGGCAGTGGAAGCCGGAGTGGACAGGCTGGATCGTCGGCATGCCGTGGTTATCTCCAGATGCACGACATCCCGAACTGCACGGTAAGCAACGTGGCGCAACTGCCGTAAAGACAGCACCGCGTCGCAAGATGGAACGCTCAAACTCCCCGGCGCAAGGGCGCCGGGGAGTTTCTTTTGCATTCGCGGTGACGCGACGTTCAGGCGGAGCGGCCAAGCAGGAAGTACAGGACCATGCCGATCACGGGCAGGAAGAGAATGAGCAGGACCCAGAGGACCTTGTTGCCGACCGACGCGCTGCTGCTCAGAACGCTGACCAGCGCGATGATGTCGAGGATGAAGATGATCAGGCCGACGATGCCGTAGCCGGTGGACAGGGCGAGCAGGGTCATTCGTGCGTCCTCTCTTGTAGAGTTGGAAACCACGTCGTTGCGCAACGATGGTACGAGCCGAAGCGATGGCGGCCAAATCGAAACTGAGATCGCAAAAAGAGACACCGTCAAATCGGAATATGATTGTGGAGTCGATGCGAGTCGCTCCGGGAGGTGTTCTGATGCACTACTCGCACACGCAACGTGGACCGATTTCATGGTTGCTCGCGCTGATCGGTGTGACGGCGTGGGTGGCCGCCATCGCCAACTCCGGCGATGCGCGCTTCCTGCTGATCGGAGGCCTCTTCGGGGCCGTGATGATTCTGCTGGCGCTGTCCTTTTGCACGCTGACCGTGGCGGACGAAGGTGATTCGCTGCTCGTGCGTTTCGGTCCACTCCCGTTGTTTTCCAAGCATGTCGCGTATGACCAGATCAGCCTCGTGCAGCCGGCGAAGAGTTCGTTCATCGATGGCTGGGGGATTCACTACGTGCCGGGCCGCGGCTGGACGTACAACCTCTGGGGCTGGGAGTGCGTGCTTCTCAAGGTGAACGGCCGGACGGTGCGCATCGGCTCGGATGACGCCGAGAATCTGGCTTCGTTTATTCAAACGAAGATCGGAGCGCAGGCCGCAGTCTGACGGGCGCGACCTCCATCGATCCCATGATCAACTGGATCGATCACCATGAATTGCTGGTCTTCGCCCTGAGCATTGCCTCGGTGGTGGTGTTCGTTGGCAGTCTGCTGCTGATGCCGGCGCTGGTGGTGCGCATTCCCGCCGACTACTTCGCAAATGACAAGCGGTCGCCGAGTCGCTGGACCGGGATGAATCCGGTGGCGCGGCTCGTCCTTCGCATTGGCAAGAACATGCTGGGCTACGTGTTCATCCTCGCGGGAGTGGCCATGCTCGCGCTGCCCGGGCAGGGCGTGCTGACGATTGTGCTCGGTGTGCTGCTGGTGGATGGTCCGGGCAAGTATCGATTTGAGCGGTGGCTGGTGCGACGGCGATGGGTTCATCGGCCCATCAACTGGTTGCGCCGGCGGCGCGGCTGCGAGCCGTTGAATCTCGGCGACCATGCTTAACGAAGGCGGCACGGGCGAGTCGCCCGTGCCGCCTTGTGGTATCGTGGAGAGAGCCGTCAGCTCGATCAGCGTGCGCTGCCGGATCGAGACGATCGTCCGCGGCGCGGTCCGCGCGAGGCTGTCGCCGGTCCCGCGTTGCCGCCCCGCCGTCGACCGCCGCCACCGCCGCCCCTGTAGGACTGGCGGCCGCCTTGGCGCGATGAACCGTTCCTGGTCTGCGGCGGGATGTGCGTCGGCGCGGCGTGGGTGAGATCGGAATGATCGTCTTTGACATCGATGGGCTGCTTGATCAGGCGCTCGATGGCCTTGAGGTCGCCGACTTCCTCATGATCGCAGAATGACACGGCAATGCCCGACGCGCCGGCCCGGGCCGTGCGACCGATGCGGTGCACGTACGACTCGGGCAGGTTGGGAATATCGAAGTTGACGACGTGCGTGATCTCATCGACATCGATGCCGCGCGAGGCGATGTCAGTGGCGACGAGGACCGACGAGCGGCCGTTCTTGAATCCGTTGAGGGCATGGGTGCGGGCGTTCTGGCTCTTGTTGCCGTGTATGGCGACCGCGCCGATGCCGCAGCGCTGGAGGACGCGCACGACCTTGTCCGCGCCATGCTTGGTGCGGGTGAAGACGAGCGTGCGATCCATCTCGCCGGCCCGGAGCAGTCGTTCGAGGAGCACGGGCTTGTTGTTGCGCGACACGTGGTAGACTGACTGTGTGATGGCCGTGGCCGTGGAGTCTGCGGGGTCGACCTGCACGAACACGGGTTCGTTGAGCATCGAGTCGGCCAGGCGGCGAATCTCGGCAGGCATCGTGGCGGAGAACAGCAGCGACTGCCGCTGCGTCGGCACGCGCTCCATGATCTTGCGAATGTCGTTGATGAAGCCCATGTCGAGCATGCGATCCGCTTCGTCGAGGACAAACACCTCAACCTTGCTCAGATCAACGAGGCCCTGCCCCATGAGATCCATGAGGCGACCGGGCGTGGCGGCGAGCACATCGACTCCGGCTCGCAGCGCGCGGACCTGGTGGAACTGGCTCACGCCGCCGAAGATGGCCGCATGGCGAAGCGAGAGGTGCCGGCCGTACGTGCGGAAACTCTCGAGGATCTGCGAAGCAAGTTCGCGGGTCGGGGCGAGGATGAGGGCACGAGGCAGACGCGAGGATTGGTGGTCGTTTCGTCGGCCGTTGCGGCGGCCGTTCTCAGGACGCTCGGAGCGAGCCGAGGCAAGACGGTGCAGGATGGGCATGGCAAAGGCGCCGGTTTTGCCGGTGCCGGTGCGGGCGCATCCGAGCAGGTCTCGACCGGCGAGGACCTCGGGAATGGCCTTGGATTGGATGGGGGTGGGAGTGGTGTAACCTTCGGCGGCCACAGCACGAACGATGGGCTCGATGAGCCCCAATTCTGCAAACTTCATATAGAGTGATTCTCTGATTCCGGAGTGTTCGGGCTTCCGGTGCCCTTGAAACCGGAATGTCTTCGGACGCGGACCGCGTCCTTGCTAAGCCACCGGATTCGGTGTGGTCTTCCAGTGGCTGTTATCGTCCACGGAGCCGGACAAGGATAGGGAGGCTGGCGCACATGTTCCACAATGCACCCGACCGGGGCCGCGCAGACCCTCTATCCTCACACCGATGCTTGCCATGCTCCTTGCCACGATTGAGCGTTACCACCTGCCCGGTTTCTACGAACCATTCAGCGCAATGAGCCATCTGCTCGGCGCGCCGCTCTTCCTCGTGCTGGGAATCGTGCTGCTGCTGCGGGGGCGCGGCGATCGCACCGCGATGCTGGCGCTGGCGGTCTACACCTTTGCCGGCGTCTTCCTCATGTCCATGAGCGGCGTCTACCACATGATGGTCGATGGTGGAGCGGCCCACGTGGTGATGGAGCGACTCGACCATGCCGCCATCTTCATACTCATCGCCGGCACGTTTACACCGACGCACGCGATTCTGTTTCGCGGCTGGCGGCGGTGGGGGCCGCTCATTTTTGTCTGGGTGGCGGCGATCACCAGCATCACCCTCAAGACCATCTTCTTCGACTCGATTCCCGAGTGGATCGGCCTGAGCCTGTATCTCTCACTGGGCTGGGTCGGCGCTATCTCGGGCATCTTTGTGATCCAGAGTTATGGCTGGAAGTTCGTGCGGCCACTGGCGTGGGGAGCTGCGGCTTACACCCTCGGCGGGCTCATTCACTTTCTGAACTGGCCACGGGTTGTCCCTCACGTCATTGAGGGCCATGAGGTGTTTCACGTGGCCGTGCTTCTGGGCGCGTTCTTCCACTGGCAGTTCATCGCGCAGTTCGTCGGGAAAAAGCCGGTGGAGCGCCCCATGGTGATTCGGCTGCCGCGCGAAGTAGTGCAGTCCGGCCTGGTTCCGGTCTCCGGGTGATTCGCCTTGGACCCGGCGGCCCCTGTGGGTGTGGATGGGCGCGTCATGAGTCCAATTCTCGAGGTTCTGCTTGCCACGTTTCTTGCCGGCGCCGGCATTCCCATCGGGGGATTGGCCGCGGCACGGGAGCGGCTGCGGCACGGCGAGTCGCGCGATCTCATTCTGCACGGCCTGATGGCGTTCGGCGGCGGCGCGGTGCTCGCGGCGGTCGCCCTCGTGCTGGTGCCCGAAGGCGCCCGGGCATTGACGATCGGCTGGGCGGTCGGCTGCTTTGTCGCGGGCGGCGTGATCTTTCTGGTCGTTGACGAACTGATCGAACAGTGTGGCGCTTCGGCGGCGCAACTCATCGCCATGCTCATGGACTTCGCGCCCGAAGCCCTCGCCCTGGGAGCCGCATACAGCACCAGCAGCAAGACCGCCTATGTTCTGGCGGGGCTCATCGCGCTTCAGAACCTGCCTGAGGGATTCAACACGTTCCGCGAACTGCGTTCATCTGGCTTTGCCTCGGGCCGCATCCTCCGCTGGATGGCGGCGTTGACGCTCATTGGGCCGATCTGCGGTGCGACGGGTTTCTACGTGCTCTCAGGTCACGCTGAAATCGTGGCGGCAATCATGCTCATCGCGGCGGGCGGCATCACGTACCTCATCTTTCAGGACATCGCACCCGCCTCGCACTTCGACCAGCACTGGTCGCCGGCGCTCGGGGCTGTGCTGGGCTTTGCGCTGGGCCTGGCGGGCGAACTGCTTGTGGGCTGACGGGATGAGTGCAGGCCGATATGGCGCACCGGCTCCGCGTACAATCCCGCCGGAGGGCGGACACCGTGCGTCGGTCTTGAAGCGCAACGTGGGTCGCAAGAGACCGACGCAGTACCCCTGTTGCGAAGGAGATTCCCGATGGAGTTCCTGACCGAGTTGTGGCTGCCGATTCTGCTTTCCGCCGTGTTCGTGTTCGTTGCCAGCTCCATCATCCACATGGCGCTGCCGATCCACAAGAGCGATGTCAAGAAAATGAAAAACGAAGAGGCGGTCCTCGACGCGATGCGATCCAACGGCGTCGCCGCAGGCAACTACATGTTCCCCTGCGCGGAGTCGATGAAGGACATGTGCTCGCCTGAGATGCAGGCGAAAATGAAACAAGGCCCCGTGGGTTGGCTGACCGTTCTGCCTCCGGGCGGGTTCAACATGAACGTGAGCCTGATGTGGTGGTTCGTCAATTGTCTCGTGGTGGGGGTGTTTGTCGCCTACCTCGGCTGGCACGCCATGTCGCCCGGCGCGCACTACCTCGATGTGTTCCGCATCATTGGCACGGCGGCGCTGCTCGGCTACGCCATCGGCTACCTGCACGAGTCGATCTGGAAAGGGCAGCCGTGGTCGACGACGGCCAAGTTCGTCTTTGACGGGGTGATCTACGCGCTGCTGACGGCTGGAACGTTTGGCTGGCTCTGGCCGGACGCGGTTGCGGTGCTGCCTCTGGGATGAAGACTGCCGGACTCGCATAGCGAAATCCTCGCCGAAACAGTCGCCCCGACGCGGGATCAGGTCCCGCTTCGACTTTTTTGCATTTTTTGTTTGGGAATCGCTTGCAACCGGTGGGTCAAGCCGTTCTAATAGGTAGGAGACAGCCCCCAATCGTGTGATCGCCGTTCGGCGGGAGCGCGTGTTGGGTTTCGTGGCCGGTCGGGCCTTTCCGTGTGTTGCGGGTACCCCTGACCGGCGGACGAGCGGCCCGAGGCGATTCAACCATCGCACCGTGCGGGCCAGAAAGGATGTGCGACCGATCGCCATGCGTGGCGATCCTGGTAAGTGGGTCCCCCGGATTGTGTCCGGGCCTGCCCACGCGGTACGGGCCTCCCGGCATCCAGACCTCCGACAGGAGTCTTTCGGACGCTGCCCGTCGAACAAATGATCCGCCCTCTGCCTTAGCCCTGCCGGTCGGTGAAAGCCCGATCCCCAGGTGATCAGCAGCCGGTTGATCCGTTTCGGCGCCCAGCCAATCCGATCACGAATGTCAGACCTTTGGCAGAGGCTAAAAGACGGTGTGACTTTTCACAGACAATCGAACCCGCGTCGTGGTCTTGCCGGCCATGAGAAGCAGGTCCATCAGGCCCCAAAGGCCCGGTCCCCGCTTCGTACGCACGTTGGACGCAAAGGAGTTGGCCATGGCCAGTTCGAGCGCATGGGGCATTGAAATCGGTTCATATGCCCTGAAAGCCGTACGCCTGGAGCGCAACGGCGATGACGTGACACTCGCAGATTTCGCGTATGTCCCGCACAAGAAAGTCCTTTCGACTCCGGATGTCGACGGCGACGAGATGATTCGTCTGGCCATCGGCCAGTTCATGAGTCAGCAGCCGGACATGCGGCAGGGACCCATCCTCGTTTCCGTGCCCGGCAACGGGGCGTTCGCGCGGTTCGCGAAGTTGCCGCCCGTCGAACCCAAGAAGGTTCCGGACATCGTCAAGTTCGAAGCCGTGCAGCAGATCCCCTTTCCCATCGAGGAAGTGGAATGGGACTATGAGACATTCACCAGCGAGGGGTCGCCAGAAGTCGAAGTCGGCATCTTCGCGATTACCAAGGGAGCCGTGCAGGCTCGCCTGAACCTCTACAACGAACTTGGCCTGACGCCCGACGGGATCAACATCTCGCCCGTCGCGGTCTACAACGGCCTGCAGTATGACATGAATCTCGAGCCTGATTCTCCGGGCACGATCATTCTTGACATCGGCACGGCCAGCACCGACCTGATCATTGCCGAGGGCGGACGGACCTGGATCCGCACGTTCCCCATCGGTGGTCACAACTTCACCGAAGCGCTGATCAATTCCTTCAAACTGACCTACAGCAAGGCCGAGAAGCTCAAGAGCGAGGCCCAGACGAGCAAGTACCGCCGGCAGATTCTCTCGGCGATGCGCCCGGTCTTCGGCGATCTCGCCCAAGACGTCCAGCGATCGATCGGCTACTACCAGTCGCTGCACCGTGAAGCGAACCTGACGCGCCTCATCGGCGTCGGTTCGACCTTCAAACTGCCCGGCCTGCGCAAGTTCCTCAGCCAGCAGGTGCAGATGGAAATCTCGCGCCTCGACGAATTCAAGCGACTCACAACGGGCAACAACCCGCAGTTTGCCGAACACATCCTCAACTCCGCCACGGCATACGGCCTGGCGCTGCAGGGGCTGGGCCTGGCCGCCATCGACGTCAATCTCATCCCCGTCAGCATCGTTCGCGATCGCTTGTGGGGCCAGAAGATCAAGTGGTTCGGCGCTGCCGCGGCCATGGTGGTCTTTGGATCGATGATCGCCTTCGCGCGTCCGATGATTGACAACGCCTACACCTCGCAGCCAACTGAGTACTCGCGCGAGATCGAGCCGATCGTCGGCCGCGCGCAGGGACTCAAGACTGAGTTTGACAAGATCACGCAGGAAACCGAGATCACCGCCAAGCCGAAGAACATCCGCGGCATGATCGACAATCGAGACGTGTGGCCGCAGATCATGGCTGACGTTTCGAGCATGCTCGCGGCTGCCAACCCCCAACCCGAGCTTCTCAGCGGCGACCCCGAGAAGATCAAGTCGATCCCGCCGGCCCAGCGCCGCCTGCTCGAACTCGAGTCGCTCGACTACGTGTTTGTGCCGCCGCGCGGCGACCAGACTTATCCGCAACTGCGGCTGAGGATGAAGGTCGAGACCTCCAACAAGGACAGCGTCGCGCTCGTCAACCAGTCTGTCATTCAGTGGCTCGAGAAGAACGCCGAGCGCAAGGGCGCTCCTTATCGCATCGTGAAGGATCTTCCCGAGACGCGGCCCCAAATCGTCCGCCGCGACACGCTCAAGACGCCGCCGGACACCACCGTTGCCAATCCGAGTGGTAGCGAGTCGGGACGCGGCCGAGGCTCCTTCGAAAACCCGGGCGGCTTCGGCAAGGGCCGCGGTGGATTCGAGGGCGGAGGCGAAGCCACCGTGACTCCGGGTGG
Organism: Planctomycetaceae bacterium; assembly: GCA_040255465.1. Classification (GTDB taxonomy): domain Bacteria; phylum Planctomycetota; class Phycisphaerae; order Phycisphaerales; family UBA5793; genus UBA5793. The sequence continues at coordinate 253,068 of JBDZVA010000003.1, read as the reverse complement.
TCGCGGCTTCATGCCGCAGAATCGCGGACCTATGGGCAACTCCAACCTCGAGACGCTTGCGCCGCTGCCGATGCCGGCTGCGACGCTGCCTCCCGACACGGAGTACTACCAGGTCGAAGTCTCATGGATCGTCCAGCTCGTCGATCCGAATGCACCGGCGACCGTCGACGGCGCCGCTGCCGGAAAGGAAGGCAAATAAGCCATGACACCTGTACTCAACTGGATTAAAGCCCACCTGCTGATCGTCATCATGTGTCTGATCAGCGTCATCGTGCTCCCGGTCGTGATCTTCGCCAGCAGTTCATGGAACGCCAAGATCGCCAAGCAGATTGCTGATCGCGTCAGCGCACAAAACGGCAAGATCAGCAAGGCGTCTTCGACGCAGGTTGTCGTCAAACCCCTCGTTCCCGGCGCGCCGGCCATCGAGGACAACATGACGGTCAACCAGAAAATGGTCGACGAATACCGGGCCGTTCGCGAACAGATCAAGGCCGACGCCACCGAACTGGAACAGTGGGTGGTGAAGGTCAACCGTTCCGGCAAGGAAGGCCAACTCGTTCCTGGACTGCTGCCCGAACCCTCGCGCAGCGAGATGAACGAACTGCCCTTCCGCATTCACAACGCGTTTCTCCGAGCCCACGAAGAACTGCTCAAGCGAACCGGGGCCGGCATGCCGCCCGCGCCTGATTTGGTGCAGGAGCAGCTCGTCGAGTTCGACCGCAACTACCGGCGAACGCAGTTCAACGTCGACCCGCAGACGATGCTCTCCGAATCCGAGCAGACCAAACTGGCGGAAGCCATGACCGCGCGTCGTCTGGCGATTTACGCCCAGGCGGCTCAGGAGTATTCGGTGTACGCCGACATGTCCGTGCTCAATCTCGATCCGTGGCAGGATCAGAAAGCGCCCGACAAGTTCCGCTGGTACGAATGGCAGCACACCTACTGGCTCAACTCCGACATCCTGGCGGCCATTACCAAGGCCAACACGGTGGACGGCGAGCGCGGCACCATCACGGGCCAGACCTCCAGCGTGGTGAAGCGCATCGTGAGCATCATTCCCGAACGCCTGTATCCACCCTCACTCACTGAGGCGAGCCTCAAGCCGATGAACGTGCCGGGTGGTGAGGCGAGCGATCCGGCCGGCGGGAAGAGGGCCGGCGGCGATGACTTTGGTCCTTCGGTCATGCCTGTTGGAGGCGCCGATTTTGGCCCCTCCGACGGCGGGGGACCTCCTCCGGGTACCTCGATGTCCAAGTTTGGCCGCTTCGAATCTGCGCCCGCCGATTTCAGCCCCGGTGGCGGCGGAGGGGCTCCCAAGCCCGCGGCCGACCCGAGCGCCTATGCCGATCCCGGCCAGCCGTTCGCCCCGACGTTTGCCGAGTCCATCAGCGGCCGCTTCGGACGCACCGGTCTCTACGACATTCGTCGCGTCAACGTTAAGCTGATTGTCGACAGCAGTCGTCTGCAGGAGCTGTTTGATGCGTTCCACAGCACGAATTTCATGAGCGTGGTCGGCTTTCGCACTCAGCCGCTTGAAGTGTCCGGCGATCTGGCGCAAGGCTTTTACTACGGCCGCGATCCGGTCATTGAAGTTGAACTTAATATTGAAACGCTCTGGCTGCGTGATTGGACGGTCAATCTGATGCCGCCTCCAGTTCGGCAGTACTTCGGTATTGTCGAAAAGACTCCGGAAGGCTGATCCATCACACACAGAGTTCGCCATCGAAAGGCAGGCTACACAATGAAACCCAAGGGAATTAGTCTCTTTGAACAGCATGTGGAGAAGATTGTCATCGGCGTGGCCGGCGTCATCGTCATCGGCATCGCCGCCAAGGCGTTTCTCACCGAGCCCAACGCCGTCAATCTCGACGGAAAACTGCTTGCGCCAACCGCGGTCGACGAGGTTCTTGCCGCCAAGGCCAGAAACCTCGACGCCAAGGTGAACAGCCCGACTTCACTTGAAGTCGAAGAGGTCGGCCGTCTCACCGACTGGTTCGAAAAGCAGCATGACAACCCGGTGACTCCCGATGCGCCGCCCATGGCGCTGGTCGCACCGGTCACGTACAAGATCGGTTCTGAAAACGCCGGGTTCGCCGGCACATCGACCGAGATGTATGCCGAGGTCGCGGCCCCGCAGCCCAAGAACCTGCAGGTGACCAGCCTCAACTACACGATCGATCCCGAAGAACTCACCGCCTATCCGGAACTCGCCCAGCGATTTCCCGACGGCCCGCCGTATGACATCCATGCAGTGCATGTCGCGGCTGAGTTTGACGGCGTGGCGCTACGCCGCGCTCTTTCGGGTTTTGTCGAGAATCGCAAGCCCATACCCAGCCAGTGGGTCGATCAGGACATGGCGATCATCGACGTCGTCACGCAGCGCCAGCAACTGCTCCCGGATGGCTCCTGGTCCAGCCCGGAAGTCGTTGGACTGATCCCCGGCCAGATGAGCGTGCGCGATCGCCTCGAAAAGGCGGTGCCTCGCGACAAGAACGAGATTCTCCAGCAGGTGGCGACGTTTGGCCCTGCGGTCTACCAGCCTGGGTTCTTCGCCCTCGCGGACGGTACCGTGTGGTCATATGACATCGTCAAGAAAGCGGCTCCCAAGAGCCCCGAGGTGATCGAAGCCGAGCAGCGCATGCAGGCCGCGTGGCGCGATGTTCAGCGAGCCCAGGATCAACTTGATCGCTACCTCAAGCAACTCGCCGACAAGAAGAACTCGCCGACGTCCGGCGAACCAGGCGGCGTTGGAAAGGGCGGCAAGGGTTCGAGCTTTGAAGGCGGAAGCGTCAACCAGCCTGATGAACCAAAGGACTCCAGCAGTCGGCCCAAAGAAACGCCCGAGGAGCGCATCACACGCCAGCGTCGCGAGGCCATCACCAAGGCTCAGGAGGCCTACGAGGCAACCAAGAAGGCGCTGCTCGACCTCGATCCCGGCTACGACGGATTCCCCGACGCCACGGCACCGCTCAACACGCCCAACTCTCCCTTCCAGCCGGGTCGCGGCAAGGGCATGGAGCGGCCGGACCTGATGCCTCCGAGCGATGGTGGCAGCGGCTTTGAGGGCGGTGGCTCCGGCTTTGAAGGCGGCGGATCGGGATTCGAAGGTGGTGGCGGCAAAGCGCCCATGCCCGGGCCGATGACCAAGGGAGGCATGCCGCCGGCCGCGGTCAAGAGCCTCTTCGAGAATGCCGCCATACGTGTCTGGACGCACGATGTATCGGCCAAGCCGGGTGCGACGTATCGCTATCGCCTCGCGGTTGGCCTCTACAACCCGTTCTTCGGCCGCGAATCGCGTCTGGCCGAGTCGCAGCAGAGTCTGGCGGGGTCGTCGGAAGTGCTGTCGCCCTGGACGGACTGGTCCAACCCGGTTCGCGTCAACCCGCCCCAGCAGTTCTTTGCCGTGACTGGCATCTACAACGACCAGATCGATGACCGCAGCGCCAGTTTCGAGGTGTATTCCTTCACCCGCGGCGAGCACCGCGTGATGAACGTGACGGTTCGCCCCGGCGAGCCGATCGGCGAGAAGCGGATGATCCCGGCGGCCGACCCGGCCGGCGATCCGCTGGAGATCAACTTCTTCACGGGCGCCACGCTGCTGGATGTCGTTCAGATCGATGGAGGGTCTGCCCTTAATCAGCGGGTTCACATCCTCGTGGCGATGCCGGATGGTTCGATTGAAGTCATCGATCCGAGCAACCCGCAGATCGAGCAGGAACGGCAGCGGCTGCGGGCGATGGCCACGCGCACTTGAGCTTGTCCTGCAAGGACTTACAGACGCGGCTGGAGGGGGCGTCCCCTCCAGCCTGTCGTTTTGGGAGCGGGGGAATGGCGAGTGCGGTGGATCTTGAGAAGATGGGTGAGAAATGTGTCGGAGACAAAGGTCGGGATGCTTGACGCCCGACGGGTGAAGGCTACTATCTCTCTCGCCCCTATCGGGGCGGGTTTTGTTGGCAAGCGGCCGGGATTCCTGGCCACTTTGCCAGCCGCTCTTTGACAAGTGAGTTTGAGAATGCGTGGAATCACGCCGCTTTTTCCGGGCGGCGTGGTTTAGATCATCGAGTCTGAAATCTCGAGATGACCTGTCAGCATGACAGGTGGGCGACTTCGAGGCATCACCACGGGCGGCACGCGAGTGTCGGTCGGGGGGATGGTTCGAAGTTGCGGAGGTGTCGCAAAAGCCTCCGCGTGGAGATGTCGGTTTGTGTTCGTAGCGGTGAGAATCGATACGGGCCCAGGTCGGCATGACCAAGCCAATAAGGGCACATGGTGAATGCCTTGGCGTCAAGAGGCGATGAAAGACGTGGAAACCTGCGATAAGCCCCGAGGAGCTGGTAAACAAGCATCGATCCGGGGATTTCTGAATGGGGAAACCCGGCCCGTAAGGGTCATCATCAACTGAATGCATAGGTTGATGAAGCAAACCCAGCAAACTGAAACATCTCAGTAGCTGGAGGAAAAGAAAGCAAACGCGATTCCGTCAGTAGCGGCGAGCGAAAGCGGAACAGCCCAAACCAGGCTTCGGCCTGGGGCACCGGAATCAAAGTTGAGTTGCTGCGAGCGTGCTGGAAAGTGCGACCAAAGAAGGTGATAGTCCTGTAGCAGCGACAAAGCGGCGAGGGTGCACAGAGTAATGTCGAGCCCGTGAAACTCGGCATGAACATGCGGGGCCCACCCCGTAAGGCTAAATACTACTTGACGACCGATAGTGAATCAGTAAGGCGACTGAATGGTGAAAACAACCCCGACGAGGGGAGTGCAATAGTAGCTGAAACCATGTGCTTACACAGCGGTCGGAGCCCGCAAGGGTGACGGCGTGCCTTTTGCATAATGAGCCGGCGAGTTATCCTTTGTGGCAAGGCTAAGCCTCAACGAGGCGGAGCCGCAGCGAAAGCGAGTCTTAAACGGGCGCGAAGTCGCAGGGGATAGACGCGAAACCAGGTGATCTACCCATGGCCAGGCTGAAGGAAGGGTAAGACCTTCTGGAGGGCCGAACTCACCAGCGTTGAAAAGCTGGGGGATGAGCTGTGGGGAGGAGTGAAAGTCTAATCATACCTGGAGATATCTCGTTCTCTCCGAAATAGTTTTTGGGCTAGCCTCGCGTTACACCCGATGGGGGTAGAGCACTGAATGAGACTTGGGTCCGCAAGGATACCAGTCCCAATCAAACTCCGAATACCATCGGTCTCTGTCGCGGGAGTCAGTCTGCGGGTGATAATATCCGTGGTCAAAAGGGGAACAACCCAGACCACCGGCTAAGGTCCCTGAATCCGTCTAAGTTATTAAGGTAGTCGAATCGCTCAGACAGCCAGGATGTTGGCTTAGAAGCAGCCATCATTTAAAGAGTGCGTAACAGCTCACTGGTCGAGGGATTCGGCGCCGATAATGATCGGGAATTAAGACGGATACCGAAGCCGTGGACTCGCCTTGTGCGAGTGGTAGGAGAGCGTTCCTGTCAGCGTTGAAGCGATCCCGGAAGGGTTCGTGGAGCGGCAGGAAGTGAATATGCCGGCTTGAGTAACGATAAAGCGGGTGAAAATCCCGCTCCCCGAAAGTCTAAGGTTTCCTGGGGAAGGTAAATCCGCCCAGGGTTAGCCGGATCCTAAGGCGAGGCCGAAAGGCGTAGTCGATGGACAGCAGGTTAATATTCCTGCGCACTGGCGTGCGGTTGAAGCGACGCGACGGATCTCTTAGCTCAGCAGGACGGCTAGAAATGTCCGGGCCCTTCGGGGCCCAGCTGGGGGCGGAGGTTCCAAGAAAAGCCGTTCGTGGACAATCGCCAGTTCCGTACTAAAACTGACACAGGTAGACGTGGTGAATAACCTCAGGGGCTCGAGAGAACGGTTGTGAAGGAACTAGGCAAATTGACCCCGTAAGTTCGCGATAAGGGGGCCCTCCTCCGTTCCAGGAGAGGGCGCAGAGAAAAGGCTCTGACGACTGTTTATCAAAAACACAGCACTGTGCTAACTCGCAAGAGGACGTATACAGTGTGACGCTTGCCCAATGCCGGAATGTTAAAGAAGTAGGTTAGCCGCAAGGCGAAGCTTGCAACTGAAGCACCGGTCAATGGCGGCCGTAACTATGACGGTCCTAAGGTAGCGAAATTCCTTGTCGGGTAAGTTCCGACGTGCATGAATAGCGTAACGATTGGAGCACTGTCTCCACAACCGACTCGGTGAAATAGTAGTGGCGGTGAAGATGCCGCCTACCCGCGGCAAGACGGAAAGACCCCGTGGACCTTTACTGTAGGCTAATATTGGTCACGAGCCTGTTCTGCGTAGGATAGGTGGGAGGCTTTGAAGTTCTGGTTCAGGCCAGGATGGAGCCACCCTTGAAATACCACCCTGAATTCGTTTGTGACCTAACCTCGACTCCCGTGAAGCCGGGCGAGGGACAGTGTTTGCTGGGCAGTTTGACTGGGGCGGTCTCCTCCCAAATTGTAACGGAGGAGCACAAAGGTTGGCTCAGTACGGTTGGAAACCGTACGTCGAGTGCAAGGGCATAAGCCAGCTTTACTGCGAGACATACTCGTCGAGCAGTTGCGAAAGCAGGTCCTAGTGATCCAGCGATCCCGAGTGGAAGGGTCGTTGCTCAACGGACAAAAGGTACCCCGGGGATAACAGGCTGATCGCTCCCGAGCGTCCACAGCGGCGGAGCGGTTTGGCACCTCGATGTCGGCTCATCACATCCTGGGGCTGAAGGCGGTCCCAAGGGTTTGGCTGTTCGCCAATTAAAGTGGTACGCGAGCTGGGTTCAGACCGGCGTGAGCCAGGTCGGTCCCTATCTGCCGTGGGCGTTGCAATATTGAGAGGAGTCTTCTTCAGTACGAGAGGACCTGGAAGGAGCCACCCCTGGTGCGCCTGTTGGCACGCTCGTGCCATCGCAGGGTAGCTAAGTGGCGCAGGGATAACCGCTGAAAGCATCTAAGCAGGAAGCCCCCCTCGAGATGAATATTGCTGGCGTAAGCGAGAGACCCCCGGAAGACCACCGGGTTGATAGGCCGCAAGTGTAAGGGTCGAAATACCTTCAGCTGAGCGGTACTAACGGTCGAAGGCCTGGTCATGTCGACCACGGTCCGTATCCCCCTGTTCGCAGGGCCGATCCGAACCAAGGCGACATCCAGCCCACCTCGTGCGAAATACGTCATCTCCAGATTTCAACCACGCGATGACATGCATTCTCAACTCATTCCTTGTCACTCGTCCGGTCGGGCGGAAACGCTCGACCGGTCTTTGTCGGTGACCAAAGGTCTGGGGCAACACCTGTTCCCATCCCGAACACAGCAGTTAAGCCCAGGCCGCCGATGATACTGCTCAGCGGGAAAGTAGGTCATTGCCGACGCTTCAGCCCCGTGGCCCTAAAGGCCGCGGGGTTGTTTTTGCGCGCCCGATGACGCCTCCGAACGCCAGTCCTCGCGTTCCTGAGAAAATCGCCCCAGCCGACCGCGATTCTGAGGTATCATGCCCTGTCGCCACGGACCCGTCGCCGCAGACCTTCGAGGTAGGACCAATGAGGCCGATCGGTCAGCCAGTCCGCCCCCGATACCCTGCTGATCAGCGGTGGCAGTTCTTCAAGTCGCGCGACCATAAAGAGTTCACGATCATCCGCCTCAACCTGACCGGTGAAGAACTGGCTGGCCACCCGATGTACGCCTATCGCGTCGGCGTGGCGGTGCCCATCAGTAATCCGGCTCGCAACGACCTGCCCGACCACGCGGCCTACGAGGCGCTCTGCCGAATCGAAGATCTGCTGCTCGACGCGATCGAGGGCGATCAGCAGGGGCTGATGATCATGGTCATGACGATGAGCGGCTTTCGAGAGTATACGTTCTATACAAGAGCACCCGACGCGGTGCCCGCGGCGCTCGCTGAGGTGGCCGACAAAGCGGAGCCCTACGAGATCCAGTTCTACGTCGAGCACGACGCCCAATGGGAATTCTATGAACTCTTCCGAGCATCCTGCGGCTGCCCGCTGAGCGGGCCCACCGACCCGATCAGCGATCCGAACGACGAAGGAGTTGAGCGCGCATGAACGAAAAGGGCGACGATCCGGTAAATCCGGCCCCGGCACAACCCAGTTCGTCGGGCGCTCATCTCACCGCCGGGGTGACTCCGCAGGGGCCGCCGGTCCTGCCGCCCGGTGTGCGTGCACCCGGGTCGCTGTCGGGTGTCGAAACCTACAACGTCGTCAGCGACACGGTCATCGGCGTCAACGTGCGCGGCAAAGACAACCTCTTCCAGTTTCTCGCCATCGTGGCGGGTGTCATCCTGGGCATCGGAATCGGCATGCTCGTTTCACCGCGCGACCGCATCTCCGGAGCCGTCTTCGGCGGCTTTGCCGGGTTGCTTGGCGGCCTGTTGCTCAGCGGCATTGCCCTGATGATCTACCGGGCCGTCCGCCATGCCAGCGGCAAGCACGATTGACGGGCCGGAGTTTTTCGACCTTCGGTGGCTGTCAGACCGAGTTCTATTCCAGTGTCCCGTCGGCGCCGCTCGGCCGCCGGCAATCCCCCGATCCTGTCCGAGCAGGAATGAGTGGTCTCTATGGCGCGTCTTCTCGTCGCATCGATCGCCGGCGGCCTGATCGTCTTCATCTGGGGTTTCGTCTCGCATGAGATCCTCTCCATCGGCAGCATGGGCATGCACATGGACAAGCTGCCCGGCGAGACGGAGATCCGATCGACTCTGGCCGACCATGTCCCCGAGTCGGGGTTGTACTACGTGCCGGGAATGGATGCAAGCATCACCGACGTCGCGGCCTCCCAGACGGAGTGGATGGAGCGGGTCAACTCCGGCCCGGTCGCATTTCTGGTCGTGCAGAAGAACGGGTTTGACGGCAACATGGCCGTGTTGATGGGCGCTGAGTTCGCCACCAGCACCGTCGCGGCGTTGGTCGCTTCGCTCGTCCTGGCAGGCCTGCGCTGCTCTTATCTCTGCCGGGTTGCCGTGGTCGGGTCGCTGGGCCTTTTTGCCTGGTTCTCTTACGGCGCGTCTGAAGTGATCTGGTACGGGTTTCCCAACGAGTTCGGCCTTGGAGGATTGCTCGATCAAGTCATCGGCTGGACGCTCGCGGGTATCGTCATGGCGGCGATCGTCAGGCCTCGCCAGGCACCCGCCAGCGCCTGAGGGATGCCGCGAGGTGATACGATCGCTCATGAACCGGATCCGCCCTCTCCTGGTGGTGTCTCTTTGCGTAGCGCTTGCCGCCGGCCCGGCCGTCGGCCAGGCTGATGTCGAGTCCGTTTCTTCGGAGCAGCGCACGGTCGGCACAGATGGCCACAAGACCTACTTCCTCATCAACGCAGCGCCCGAATCGCCCTCACCGGAGGCCGGCTATGGCCTGCTTCTGATCCTGCCCGGCGGCGACGGCAGCGCTGACTTCAACCCGTTCGTGCAGCGGATCGCCAGGCATGCCGCGCCGGATGGGTTTCTCGTTGTTCAGTTGGTGGCGCCGAAGTGGCGCGATGGTCAGGAGATTGTCTGGCCCACGCAGCGCCTGCCCGATGAGGCTCAGCAGTTCACCACCGAGGAGTTCATCGACGCCGTGCTGAATGACGTGCGCGCTGCGCGCCGTCTCGATGAGGATCGCCTGCTGCTGATGGGTTGGTCGTCGAGTGGACCGGTGGTGTACGCGATGGCGTGTCAGGAGCAGACGCCGTTCGATGGGTTCTACATCTCGATGTCGGTCTTCAAGCCCGACCTGCTTCCGGCAATTGCCAACGCAAAGAACCGGCGCATCGCGATTGAACACTCGCCGGACGATCGAGTCTGCCCGTTTCGCCTGGCGGAACAGGCGCGCGACCAACTGACCGCAGCCGGGGCAGCCGTGCAGTTTGAGACCTATCCCGGCGGGCACGGCTGGCGCGGCGCGATCTATCCGCGCATGCGCCAGGCGCTGGACTTTCTGCTCAGGGTCGAACCGCCGTCGACATCGCAGGAGTCGGAGCCCTCCTCGGAGCCGACCCGATGAACGATACCGAGTTGATCAGGCAGTTTGAAGACTGCACGCTGCCCTTCGACAGGTGGACGCATCGCACGCACGTCAAGGTCGCCTACTTGTACCTGTCCCAACACGGCTTCGAAGACGGCCTGGTCCGGCTCCGCAGGGGGATCAAAGCGTACAACGCCGCGAACCGGGTTCCTGAAGGCACGCTGATGGGGTACAACGAGACGACGACGCACGCGCTGCTGCATCTGATCGAGACGACACGCCGGGCGTATGCCGCTTCACATCCGGCTCGCGATGCTGACGCGTTCTACGACATGCATCCGCAATTGCACAGCAAGCATATTCTGCGACTGTTCTACAGCCCGCAGCGCCGTGTCGAACCGCAGGCCAAGTCGACGTTTCTCGAGCCCGATCTCGCTCCATTGCCCCGATTCGTTGACGGCGACGCGTCCTGATTTCACGCGGCGCTAGATAATCGGCAGACTCACCCGTGATTCGAGTTCGGCGGTCGGTCGGGCGATCAGGTCGTAGCCGTCGTTATCGACGATCATGCAGCGCACCAGTTCGCCGGGGGTCATCGCGCCGCGACTCTGCACAAACGTGACGGCGTCGATCTGCGGCGCCTGGAAGTAGCACCGGCCGACGGCGAGGTGCCCCGCCTCGCTCACGCCCGTCGTCGCCACGCCCGTGGTTGTCGTGGGCTGATCGATCAGGACGTCAAACTGCACGCCGTTGTCGCGCGCCTTGGCCGGGTTCTTTTCCGCGTATCGCTTGTAGAACGACGCGAGATAACCCGCCTGCTCAAAGGCCACGCGCTGCTGAACCTGCATGATTTCGTCGTAGCGACGCTGCTTCACTTCGGCCGGAACGGCCAGCCGACCGTTACGTTCGGCCAGTTCGGCGGGCGTGCCGGGCTCGGGCGAATACTGAAATGCACCCAGCGCTTCAAAGCCGAATCCTTCGATGAATTCGAGCAGATCCTGGTGATCATCTTCCGTCTCGCCGGGGTAGCCCGTGATGAGCGTGGTGCGAATGGCCATGCCGGGAATGCGGTCGCGGAGTTTGGCGAGGAGTTCCTCGATGAGCGCCCGCGAGGTGTGTCGTCGCATCGCCGTGAGTACCGAATCGCTGATGTGCTGGAGCGGCATATCGATGTACTTGACGACGTTGGGCAGGTCCGCGATCGTGTCGATCATTTCGTCGGTGAAACACGATGGATACGCATACATCAGTCGCAGCCACGCGCTGCCGTGGTCGCGCGCGGCTCGGTCGAGTTCGGTCAGCATGCCGGGCAATCCCGGCGCGTAACCAATGTCGTGGCCGAAACTCGTGGTATCCTGCCCGATGAGATTGAGTTCGAACGCGCCATCGGCGAAGAGCTCGCCGGCCTCAGTCAGGATCGCTTCGATGGGCTTGGAGCGCATCTTGCCGCGAATGCTCGGGATGGTGCAGAAAGCGCAGCGCTGGTTGCATCCTTCCGAGACGCGCAGGTACGCATAGTGACGTGGCGTGAGGCGCAGCCGGGCTGCATCGCTCTCGAAGTACCCCACACCTTTGCCATCGGCGCCGTTGACGGTCAGCCCCGTCACCGCCATGCCGCGCTGCTGGGCGGCGATGATCGCGTTGCCCGCGATCCAGTAGTTCGGTCGCTCGCCTTCGCCGGGCAGGTCTTCGCGCTTCGCCCCGTTACCGCGCACGGCTTCGACGATGTGATCGCGGTCAAACACGCCAATGAGGGCGTCAATATCGGGGCACCACTCGAGCATCTTGGCCCGGTGCCGCTGCACGAGGCAGCCCGCCACGACCAGCCGCTGGATCTTGCCGGCCTTCTTGCGGTCGGCGGCCTCGCGGATCACATCCATCGACTCATCCTTGGATGCCTCGAGGAAGCCGCAGGTGTTGACGATGATGGCGTCCGCGGCGTCGTGGTCGCTGGTGGGCTCCAGGCCGTCCATGGCGAGCAGGCCGAGCATCTTTTCGGAATCGACGAGGTTCTTCGGGCAGCCGAGGCTGACGAAGGCGATCTTGCGGATGGTGGAGGGGGTGGCGGACATGAGGCGGATTGTAGGTGAGTCCGGCCGCACCGCGCCCGACTCCGGAAACCGCCTGCCTGCGGCGAATCAGGCGTGCCTCGCTACGATTGTCCATGCAGATCGTCTGGACCAGGGCGGATCTCGAAGAGTGTCTGGGCGGGGTGTGCGTGCCGACCATGGGAGCCCTGCACGAGGGGCATCTGTCGCTCATCCGCCGGGCCCGAGAGGAAGCCGACGCCCACGCCGAGCCGCTGCCGGTGGTGGTGACGATCTTTGTGAACCCCACGCAATTCGCGCCGGGCGAAGACTTCAGCCGCTATCCGCGCACCTTTGAAGCCGATTGCACCAGCGCGGAAGCATGCGGAGCAGACGTCGTCTTTGCGCCGGAAGTGGGGGAGATGTACCCGGATGGACCGGACGCACCGATCGATCCGCGCATCATCATCCCCGAGGTCGCGCGCCGACCGGGGCTCGAAGAGAAGAGTCGGCCGCAGTTCTTCATCGGCGTCTGTCGGGTGGTCCATCGGCTGTTTGAACTGGTCCAGCCCCGTGCCGCGGTGTTCGGCGAGAAGGACTACCAGCAACTGCTGACGATCAGCGCCATGGTGCGCGAGATGGCCCTGCCGGTGCAGATCCACTCCGAGCCGACGGTCCGCGAGGAGGATGGCCTGGCGCTGAGCAGCCGCAACGTGTACCTCGGCCCGGCCCAGCGCAAGCGGGCGCTTGGGTTGAGCAAGGCTTTGAAGGCCGCGCGAGCGGCTTCGACAGTCGCCGAGGCGGAAAGCGCGATGCGATCAATCCTGCTGGCGAACCAGGTTGAAATAGATTATGCGGTTGTGCGCGATTCGCACACACTGATGCCGATCCAGAACATGGCCCTGCCGGCGCGGGCGCTGGTGGCGGGCAAGGTCGGCGCCGTGCGGCTGATCGACAACATGGCGGTTTAAGAGCACCATCGGTATGTGAATGGGGCGGCGCCACTCACTCGTTCAGCGGCTGGGTATCTCGTTTTCAATTGAGTCGATGACCTCGCCGAGAATTCGCTTTTCACGATCTGTTGCCGCGTGTTCATGCATACGGCGCAATGTGGGGAGTGTGATCCGAGAGTGCTCGCCAAAGCAGCCCAGCGTGACGGCGGCATTCTCCCGCAGCCAGTCGTACGGGCTCGCGAGCAGGTCGCGGAGAAACGGGGTCATCTGGCCGCACTGATCCGGGTATTCCCGCATCATCGTGATCGCTTCTGCCGCGAGGCTGTGAAGCGAGGTGTCGGTGTCCACGGTTTCGATACAGCAGCCAGCGACTGCCACCAGCACCGGAACCGCGATCGCCCCGTCCCACTGCAGAGGCGGTCTAACGCACTGCATGAGTTCTTCAACGTTGAGTGCGTCAATGGCAGTCAACATCCGTTGCACGTGTGGCTCGGCGAAGGAACCTTGCCCGAGCAGCGCTGCGACTGCGGCTGCTCGCACGCCCGGGTTGTCGTGATCGAGAATCGCAGCGAGCGAGCCGGCGACCGCTTCCGACTGGACGATCTTGCCGAGTTGCAGCAGCGACCGGGCGCATGATTCGCGCACCCAGCCATCGCGGTTGCCGATTCCGTGGACGAGCGCCGGTACCACTGAGGAGTCGCCAATCTTTCCAAGCGTGATCGCTGCCCGGGCCGCCGCCTTGTCGTTGCTCAGGATGAGCTGTCCCAGTCCTTCGAGAACTGCTGGACTCGCGTCGTTCAGATTGTAAAGGGCGGTCGCTGAGTAGCGATGCACGCCGCTCGACGAATCCTGGAGCCCAAGCACGAGTGATTCGACAATGGCTGGATCGTCGTTCACAAACCGACCGAGTGCGCCGGCGGCGTACATCGATACGCTGGCGTTTGAGTCGCCCATGAGACTGCACAGCTTTGACGCAATGGCGCTCCCACCGACGGGCTCCAGATTTACGTGAGACACCAAGCTAATTCCAGCTGCGCGCACCTGCGGATCGGAGTCGGACAACCAGTCGAGAACTGCATCGCCGAGTGGTTCCCGATCGTTGAGCCACAGCAGCAGATCTGCCATTGCCTGACGCATCGCGAGATCGTGCCCCGACCCGAGCGATCGAGCCGCCTGCCAGTGGGCGAATCGCACCACCCACGGATCCAAGTCACCTTGGCCCGTGTACTGGAAATCTTTGCCGGCCCAGCGATGTCGAATCTCGCCAACACCTTCCGACCCGGCATGCGGCAAGATCGCAATGAGTACCGGTGTTGGCGTGACAGACATCCACCCATCGCGCACCATTCTTGGTACCATCCATGAACCGACAACGAGAATCAGCATCGAAGCGCTGGCCCAATTCCAATGGCGACGCGTCCTGAGAAGCTCCTGCTCGCTCGTAGCGTGGTGTCCGCACTCGGGGCACGTCAGCGACTCCGTGCCGCGCAAGTCGTACCAGCATTTCGGACACCGCCGCCGGCCGCGCGCGCGGTCGCGGAACATCGACCAGTAGAGCAGGATCAGTCCGCCGAGCGCGACGAGGATGGCAAGCGATTGATACGCCAGATCCAGCATGATTGGATTCTACCGAAGAACGATCTTCACGACCGGGCCAGACCCCACCAGCCCGACGCGCCCGCGAGGAAGAACGGGGCGGAAAACCTGCGCATGTGAGTCTTGACCCAATCGATGCGATTCGCCCTCGCTCGCGCTTCGGTCTGGTTTGGCTCACGGGCCCGCGCACGGCCCGGGCAGATCGGCTTCGCCAAGCAGCTTGAAGTTCTTGGCCCGGAGGATCTGACCTGCCAACACCTGGTCATCAACGGCGAGCGCAATGACCGGACAGCCGCCGCCCGACGTGAGCATGAGCGGGTAGGCGAAGTGAATGCTCAGTTCAGCGCCGAGCAGGTAGAGGCACAATCGGGTGAGCGAGTGCGCCGATGCGACTTCGACGATGAGCAGATCCATCTCGGCGAAGGCCAGGCCGCGCTCGCGGAGCAGCCCGCGCGCGAGATTCGAGTTGTTGGGAATGATGCGTATGACCGCGTGGTCGGAGGCGTCGAGCACGCTCAGCGCGCAGACCTGCACCTGCGGATGCTCTTCGAACACTTCGAGCAGTTCGTAGAGCTTGCCGACGCGGTTATCGAGGAAGACGCTGAACTGGCGGGCTGAGGGTGGCGCATAGCCATGCTCAGTCTCCAGAGGCGTGGATGATTGGCTCATCATCGAAGGGGACTTTCCACCGGGACTCGGCAATCTGAGGCGGAGAGCGGTCGCTGGGGGTCGGAGCCACGAACCGATCCCCCAGCGACGCTGCTTCTCCGCCTTAACATACCACAAAACTCAAGCCATCGGAAGCGAAAACCGGTATTTCCACCATCATTCTGTCGGATTGATGAAGTCGACGCCAGCCGATCCGGGGACGAGGCCGGCCGCCTCCGCCTCCGAAAGGAACCGCCGGACCGCCTCCCGACCCGTCGGGCCGAAGTCCAGGGTGTGCTTGTTGACGTACATCGCCACGAACTGGTCCGCCAGAGCCCGGTCCATCCCGCGGGCATATTGAAGGGCATAGTCAATGGCCTGATCTCGATGTTCGAGCGCAAAGTTGAGCGACCGAAGCAGGGTGGCTGTGACTTCCCGCAACGTGCCGGGGCCGAAGCGATCCTCCAGATCGCGGCGAATGACGTTGCCGCCCAGCGGCAACGGCAGGCTTGTCCGGCTCGTCCACCAGGCGCCCAGGTCGGCCAGCAGCACCAGGCCGTGATTCTGAAAGGTGAGTTGTCCTTCGTGGATGACCAGCCCGGCGTCGAACTCCCTGGCCGCCACCCGCTCGATGATCTGGTCAAAGGGGACTTCGGTGGCGCGAACCCGAGAGGCATCACCGAGCATCAGACCGGTAGCGAGCCACGCGCTGGTGCGCCGGCCGGGGATGGCGAGCGTCGCGGTCCCGTCGCGCAGACTCTCGAGCGGCAGGTTCGCCCGGGCGACGAGGCGCGGCCCATAGCCGTCCCCCATCGAGGAGCCACACGAGGTGAACGCGTACCGCTCGGACACATGCGGATATTGCGCGACGGAGATGGCAGTGACCTCCAACTCGGCGCGATCCGAGCGACGATTCAGTGTTTCGATATCCTGCTGGACCGCCTCGAAGCGGAAGCGGCCCGTGTCCAGCGCGGGTTCAGCGCCGGCGATTCCCGTGATGGGAAACCACATGAACGCATCATCGGGGTCCGGCGAATGGCCCAGTCGCAGGATGGGTCGGTCGTCATCGGTTTTTGAGGCGGAAGTCATGGGACGGTCGATGTTGGGTGGGCCGGATCGGTCCGGCTGAATCTCAGTGTCCCCGATCGTAGGGCGGCCCCGCGCCGCAGGAGCATCGATAGTGCAGACGAGTGATCCCTGGCGTGAGGAAGAGATCGATCTGTTGCCGATCGTCGTGGGCATCCACCTCGACGCCGAGGTCCATGACCGACCCCTCGCGCTGCGGCTCGTCGATGCGATCCGCCGCTGGCAGCACGCCTACTGCGATGGGCCCATCTGTCGACCGACAGTCGTGACCGATGCGCTCTACCTGGGCGATGAATCACTTCAGCATGGACCGGTGATCAGTCTTGGCAATTCGCGCGTCAATGCGCTCAGTGCCGGCCTCGTTGAACGGTTGCCGGTGGTGTACTCGAAGCACGGTCGGATCGCGATTCAATCCG
The DNA here is from genome assembly GCA_040255465.1 of Planctomycetaceae bacterium. Classification (GTDB taxonomy): domain Bacteria; phylum Planctomycetota; class Phycisphaerae; order Phycisphaerales; family UBA5793; genus UBA5793. Next base: position 236,412 of record JBDZVA010000003.1, on the reverse strand, counting down.
ATCCGCTTGGCGAACCGGTCCGGCTGTGCGTGTGGTCTTCGCACCACGACGACGGCGTTGAAGCGCTGGATCGTCTCATCGACGTGGAACTGGATGACTTTCTGGAATCCGTCGCGGCTGCGGCGCCCGCGATCTGACTCGGCGCTGCATCGCTCAGTGGATGAGCATCGAGTCGGTCTCGCAGCCGGGCACTTCGGTGCCGTTCAGGCAGGTGTGCTTCGCCTGGCAGGAGTCGGGCACCCAGATGTTGTCGTTGCCGAACTGGGCCGAATCGAGCCAGATGCCGCTGGCGTCCGAGAGCAGTGCGTTCTGCCCGCGACGATGGCTGGAAGACAGCGTATCGATGTTGATGGGTTGTCCGCGGTGCGCCGCTTCGACGATGGGACTCTTGTCCGCGAGGATGACCATGGTGGGGGGGGTGTTCCAGCGCGGCCGCTGGCGGGTCATGAGATTCTGGAAACTGAAACTCGTTGCCTTGGCAGAGGGCCAATTCTCAAGCATCGCAAGCGTTTGCGACGGTTCCACGTACGGGTTGCCGGGGCAGGCCAGATCTTCAAAGGTGGCAAACCCGGCCTTGGCGAGGTGGAAGAGATTCGCCGAATTGGCCCGGCTCTGAAGCCAGTTGCCGTTGGGCGCGCTGGCGGTGTGAATCGGCAGCGAGTTGTCGTAGGTGTTGGCGTAGTTCGTCAGGCCCAGGGCGATGTTGCCAATTCCGCTCAGACATGCCTGCTGCATGGCCGTGCGCCGCATGTTGGCAAGCATGGGCACGGTGACGCTGACGAGGATCAGAATGGCCGCGGCCGCGGTCAGCGTGCTTCGCCAGTTGAATCCGCCCAGAAACGAGGGCGAGGCGCCCTCCTCCGCCCCGATGGTCGCGATGACCGGCTGACGCTTTCCTCGTTCGTACTGATCGATGCAGAGCATGGTGTCGGCGACGAGCGCCGGACCCTCGGTGGGTTCGACGGGATACTGGTCGATGAGGCCGAGCAGGTGGACGAGGCGCTCGGCGCGGATCCGCGCTGCGCCTTCAAACCGGTCCACGTCAAACCCGCATTCGACGAGCGCATCGAGCAGTTCACAGTCTGCCTCGCAAAGGCAGACCTCGTGCGCATCGGGATTCTGACTGGTTGATTGTTCGGTCATTGGTTGAAGTCCGCCCCTGCCTTGCCGTTCACGCGTCGCCATCGATCGGCGAATTGGGCGACTGCAGCATGCAGTCGCGATTTAACCGTCCCGAGTGGAATCTCAAGAGACTCTGCGATGTCGTTGTAACTGAGCCGTTGAAAGTACGCCAAGAGCAGTATCTCCCGAAGATGTTCGGGCATCGAATCGATGGTCTTTCGGACGAGTGTCCGTAACTCCGTTTCATCGAGGTGGGCGTCGATGGGCTCGCCCGAATCCGCCAAAAAGTCAATGATGTTGGCCTCCGCCCCCGTGGCGTTCCCGGACGTGCCTCCCGGGCGAACCGGAGCGGAAAGGTCAACCATCGCTAACCGTCTGCTGTTCTTACGGTACCAGTCCCGTCCCTTGTTCGCGGCAATTGTGAAAAGCCACGGCCGAAATCGCCGGGAAACGTCAAAATCGTCGGCGGATTGGTGAACCTGGAGAAAAGTCTCCTGAAAAACGTCTTCGGCGGCGGCCCGATTTCCCAACTGGCGCGTCAGAAAACCCATCAACTCAGGCTGGTACCGTCGGATGAGCAGTTCCATCGCTTCGCGCTCGCCCATGCGGTAGGCTTGCACAAGTTGTTCGTCGGTTCGCTGATCCACGTCCGCTCGCAGGGGCTGATTCGTCCGAGATTGAGGCGCAGCAGGTCGCCGATAATGAGCCGACCCCCGCCCGGGTGGGCTTGGAGTCGGGGGTGCAGTATACGCGAACCGCTCCCGTCGGTGGACGGAATGACCTTGCACCCTCGACCAGTCGTCCTACCATCACCACAATTCCGCGCGGCGGGGATGGCCCGGGTCCCGCGCGGCCCGCCGAACGACTTCCGGAGTGCCTGATGGGCGTACCTCTCAGCCAGATGTGGACCGTGGCAACCTACGTGATGGGCCAGCGCCTGCGCGGCCGCAAACGCTATCCGCTGGTCCTCATGCTTGAGCCGCTCTTCCGCTGCAACCTCGCCTGCGCCGGCTGCGGCAAGATCCAGTATCCCGCCCACATCCTCAAGCAGAACCTGAGCGTCGAAGACTGCCTCAAGGCCGTCGACGAGTGCGGCGCGCCGATGGTCTCCATCCCGGGCGGCGAACCGCTCATGCACCCGCAGATCGCCGAACTGGTCGGCGAATTGGTCAAACGGCGGAAGTACATCTACCTCTGCACGAACGCGATCCTGCTCAAGGAAAAGATCGATCTTTTCACCCCCAGCAAGTACCTGACTTTCTCCGTGCACATGGATGGGCAGGAAGATCACCACGACTTTGCCGTCTGCCGCGAGGGGGTCTACAAGGACGCCGCCGAGGCGATGCGCATGGCCGTGCAGCGCGGCTTCCGCGTGACGACCAACACGACGCTCTTCGAGGGCGCCGATCCGAACTCGGTCCGCGCCTTTTTCGACGAGATGATGGAACTCGGCGTCGAAGGGATGATGGTCTCTCCCGGCTACGCGTATGAAAAAGCGCCCGACCAGAAGAACTTCCTCAAGCGCCAGAGCACGCACCATCTCTTCAACATGATCCTGAGCAACCGCGACGGCGGCAATCGCAAGTGGCGCTTCAACCAGAGTCCGCTGTTCCTCGAGTTCCTCATGGGCAAGCGCGACTACGAGTGCACGCCGTGGGGCAACCCGACGTACAACCTCTTCGGCTGGCAGAAGCCCTGCTACCTGCTGCAGGACGGCTACGCGGACACCTTCGCCGAACTGATGGAAGAGACGGATTGGGACAGTTACGGCCGCGCGTCCGGCAACGACAAGTGCCAGAACTGCATGGTCCACTGCGGCTACGAACCCACCGCCGTCAACCACACCTTCTCAGGCCTCGGCGGCATGTTCGCCACGGTGCGCTCGATGCTCTTTGGCACCTACCGCGATGAAGCGGCGCTGCGGAGCCTTGAAGAAGAGAAGAAACGCCCGCACGGCCCGCTGGTCCAACTCGGCCTGGCCGAGGTCAAGCCAGGTGGCGACGAGCCGCACGACCCAACCGTCCGCGTCGGCCGCAAGGGCACGGAGCGCGTCGTGGCGTAGGTGATTCAGACCTACACTGCCGCATGCGAATCGGTCTCTGTTCCTGGTCCCTGCAACCGACCTCGCCGCGCGATCTGGCTGACAAGGTCAAGCGAGCTGGCGTGTCATGTATCCAACTGGCGCTCGATCCGATTCGCACCGGGCAGTGGTCGCTTGCGGAGACGCGCGATGTCCTGAATGCTGCCGGGATCTCAATCCTCTCGGGCATGATGGCGATGGAGGGTGAAGATTACTCGACACTCGACGCCATCAGGCGCACCGGCGGGGTGGCGCCCGACGCCACTTGGCCGCCCAATCTTCACGCCGCGGAGAAGAACGCGCAGATCGCCGCTGAACTCAACGTGCCGCTTGTGAGCTTTCACGCCGGCTTCATTCCTCACGATCGCCACGACGCCCGGGGCGGCGTCATCCTCGATCGACTCCGTCAACTCGCGGATGTGTACAGCGCCGCGAACGTGCGCGTGGCCTTTGAGACCGGACAGGAGACGGCGGCGACGTTGCTGAGTGCCTTGGATGAACTCGATCGACCCGAAGTCGGCGTCAACTTCGATCCAGCCAACATGATCCTTTATGGCATGGGTGATCCCGTGGACGCCCTGCGCCGTCTCGCCCCGCGCATCGCGCAGATTCACATCAAGGACGCCATCGCCACCAAAACGCCCGGCACCTGGGGCAGCGAGGTTCCTGTCGGCGCCGGCGATGTCGATTGGCCGGCTTTCTTCGGGGTCTGCCGCGAGCAGGGACTTGACTGCGATCTCGTTATCGAGCGCGAGGCCGGCGCCTCTCGCGTGGCGGATATCAGCACCGCGCTGGCGGTCGTGCAGCGATACACTTCCTGACCGCTATCCACCCGCATCTGTGACATTCCGCGGAGAGACCAGTCCATGCCGACGCACCACCCGGGCGAGACGACGCGCGCTGCTCAACACCAGCCGGCGCTCACCGTCGAGCGCGTGCCGACCATTGTCTACCCGAGCAGCGACGAGGCCAGCAGGGCCGTCGCCGGCGAGATCGCCTCGCTCATCCGGGCTCGGCGGGAAACAGGCAAGACGGCGGTGCTCGGTCTGCCGACCGGTTCGACTCCCATGGCGGTCTACGACGAACTCGTGCGGCTGCATCGAGAGGAAGGACTCTCGTTCGCCAATGTCGTGAACTTCAACCTTGACGAATACTGGCCGATGCAGCCCGAGGAGTTGCAATCCTATCGCCGGTTCATGCGCGAGCATCTCTTCGATCACATCGACATCGATCCGAACAACATTCACATTCCCGATGGCACGATCCCGATCGAAGCCGTGGATGGTTACTGCCGCGATTACGAAGCGCAGATCGAGCGGGCCGGCGGCATTGACCTGCTGATTCTCGGCATCGGCCGCACGGGGCACATCGGCTTCAACGAGCCCGGCTCGCCGCGCGACAGCCGCACGCGCCTTATCACGCTCGATCGCGTCACCCGCATGGATGCCGCGAGCGATTTCTTCGGCGAATGGAACGTGCCGCGCAAAGCCATCACCATGGGTGTCGGCACAATTCTCGACGCCCGCCGCCTCGTCTTGTTGGCTTTCGGTGAGCACAAGGCCCCGGTGCTGCAGAAGGCTGTCGAAGAGCCGGTGACGCCCAGCGTGGCGGCGAGTTTCCTCCAGGAACATCGCGATGCGCGGCTGGTGGTCGATCGACCCGCAGCAGCAGTCCTGACGCGGTTTCGCACGCCGTGGCTGTTGGGGCCAGTCGAGAATCTCGGGCTTGTGTGGAACCAGCAGCTCACTCGAAAGGCCACCATCTGGCTTGCGACGCGTCTCAAGAAGGCCATCCTCAAACTCACCGACGAGGACTACAACGAAAACGGCCTGCAGCAACTGCTCAGCGCGCGCGGTTCGGCGTATGACATCAATATCGAAGTTTTCAAGTCACTCCAGCACACCATCACCGGTTGGCCCGGCGGCAAGCCCGACGCCGCCAATCGAGACGGCACGCCGCAGGTCTTTCCCAAGCGCATCGTGGTTTTCAGCCCGCATCCAGATGATGACGTCATCTCGATGGGCGGCACGCTCATTCGTCTGTGCGAGCAGGGGCACGATGTACATGTCGCGTACCAGACTTCGGGCAACATTGCGGTCTTCGACGCCAACGCGCTGCGCCACGCCGATTTTGTCCAGGAGTTCTGCCAGGCGTTCAAGGTATTCGGCGCTGAGCAGGCCGATCGCATCGAAGACGCCATTCAGTCGTTCGTGAAAGAGAAAGACCCCGGTGAGGTGGACAGCGAGGAATTGCGCCTCGTCAAGACACTGATCCGCCGCTCCGAGGCTCGCTCGGCTGCGACTTACTCCGGCGTGCGGCAGGATCACATTCACTTCCTCGATCTGCCGTTCTACGAAACCGGCCGCGTCCGCAAGAACCCGCTGACCGAGGCTGACATCAGGATCATCCGCGATCTGCTCTGCGAGGTGCAGCCGCACCAGATCTATGCCGCAGGCGATCTCTCCGATCCGCACGGCACGCACCGCGTCTGCCTGCGTGCGATCTACCAGGCGCTGGCTGATCTCGGCGATGCGCCGTGGTTGAAGACCTGCGAACTCTGGCTCTATCGCGGCGCGTGGCAGGAGTGGGGGGCGGAGGATATCGAAATGGCCGTACCGCTCAGCCCCGATGAAGTGATGCGGAAGCGCCTGGCGATCTTCAAGCACGAATCGCAGAAGGATCGTGCTCTGTTCCCGGGACCGGATGATGCGCGCGAGTTCTGGCAGCGGGCGGAAGATCGCAATCGCCGCACGGCCGCGCTGTTCGACGCATTGGGCCTGGCCGAGTATGAAGCCATTGAAGGGTTCGTGCAACACCGGCTGGAGCCGGCAAGCGCGGAGTCGCGTGCATGAGCAATACGAAACCGATCAACGTCGGCGTCATCGGTCTGGGTTTCATGGGCCAGACGCACTTGCGCTGCTATCAAGCTGCAGACGCGGCGGGATACCGCAACCGACTTGTGGCCGTGTGCGACAGCAGTCCCGAACGCCGGGCCGGCCAGGCTGAAGCGAGCGGCAACATCGCGACGGGTGAAGGTGCTGCATTCGATCCCAAACTCGTCCGTGCCTATGCCCAACCGGCGGAGATTCTCGCTGACGCGGAAGTCGAACTTGTAAGCATCTGCACGCCCACGGATTCCCACGCGGACCTGGCGATCACCGCACTCGAAGCCGGCAAACACGTGCTTGTCGAAAAGCCCGTGGCGGTGCGCAGCGCTGATGTCCAGCGCGTGGCCGATGCGGCTCGCGCCAGCGATCGCTTGTGCATGCCGGGCATGTGCATTCGCTTCTGGCCCGCGTGGTCGTGGCTGCGCGAGCAGGTCGTTGCGGAGACGTTTGGCAAGGTGCGCAGCGCGACATTTCATCGGCTTGCCTCGCCGCCCGGCTGGTCATCACAGTTCTACACCGACGACTCGCGCACCGGCGGCGCGCTCGTCGATCTGCACATTCACGATGCCGACTTCGTGCGCTGGGTGTTCGGCGATCCGGAGTCCGTTGTTTCGGCAGGCTCGCCCGGTCATCTCACGACGATCTACCGCTACGGGAGCAACGGCCCCGGCCACGTCGTCGCAGAAGGTGGCTGGGATCACACCCCCGGATTTGAGTTTCGCATGCGCTACGTCGTGCTCTTTGATCGCGCCACGGCCGACTTCGACCTCGGCCGCAACCCGCAACTGCTCATTGCGCGAGATGGGCAGCGAGAGGCGATAGCGCTCGACCCGATCACCGGCTACGACGGTGAAATCCGCCACCTGCTCCACACGATTGCGACAGGGCAGCGCGAACTCAACGCCACGATCGACGACGCCGTCGCCGTGGCCCGCCTGCTCGAAGCCGAGCGGGAGAGCCTGCGAACGGAGCGCCTGGTCGGGTTCAAGACCTCGCGCTGATTCGCTCGCTGAATCAGATCAGCGGCGTCCGCCCGGGCAAGGCAACGGGTAGCGGTTCGCGGCTGCCCCAGGCCCATTCCTTCAGCGCCATCTCGTCCTTGGAGTTCAGCGCCTGCTCCCACGTGACGATCTGGCCGGTGTAGGCCGCCATGCGACCCATCACGGACATCAGCGTGGAGTGTGCCATCCACTGGCCATCGTTGTGCTTCTTGTTGTTGCGAACCGAGTCGAAGAGCACTTCGTGCTCGGTCTGGTACATGTTGCGGCGTGGGCCGCTGGCGGTATAGGTCCAGGGGTTCTCCCCCGTGATCTGGTGATCGCCGGGGTTGCTGCCCCAACTGTTCATGAAGCAGTAGCCCTTTTCACCCATGACGTAGTCGTTGTTGTCGAACGGCGTGTTCTCGATCTGCCGGCAGACATGGAAGCCGCGAGCGCCGCTCGCGTACTCGTAGATGACATTGAAGTTGTCGTAGACGTTACCCAGCGTGCGCAGGGCCCGGCCGCCTGTTGCAATGCACTGCGTCGGCAGTTCGCCGTTCATCGCCCACGCGATCTTGTCGATCGAGTGGCAGGCCTGTTCGACGATGTGATCGCCGCTGAATTCCTTGAAGTAGTGCCACGCGCGAAGCTGGTATTCCATGTCAGACCATTCGGGCTCGCGCTTTGGCGGGGTGACCCAGCCGCCCGTGTTGTAGCGGGTGTGGACCGCACGCACGGCGCCCAGGCGCCCCTCGTTTATCTCGCGGTATGTCGCCTGCTCTGGGTCGCTGTAGCGCCAGCAGAAGCCGGCGACGAGCGACAAGCCGCGCTTGCGCGCCATCTCAGTGGTCTCGAGGACCGACCGCACGCCGGCCCCATCCACCGACATCGACTTCTCGCAGAAGATGTGCTTGTTGGCCAGCACGCTGGCGCGAAGGTGCTCAGGGCGGAAAACAATCGGCGTGGCGAGAATGACGACATCGATGTCGCTGGCCAGAAGTTTCTTGTACGCATCAAAGCCCACAAACTTGCGATCGTCGTTGACGGTGATGCGATCGCTCGCCTTCTCGCGCAGGCCCTTGAGGCTGCCTTCCAGTTTGTCGCTGAACGCGTCGGCCATGGCGTGAATCACCACGCCGGCATCCGCATCGAGCGCGTTGACCGCAGCGCCTGTGCCGCGCCCGCCACAACCCACAAGTCCGACCTTGATCTGATCCGAGCCGGCGGCGAACGCCGAGGCCGCGACGGAGAGCGGACTTACGGCAAATGGAACCGCGATGGCGGCTCCAGCCGAGGCGCGCACGAAATCGCGGCGAGTGAGGCTGTCAGACTTGGCGGGTGGGTTCTTCTGCGTCATCGGTCGTCTCCTTGCCGTGGCGGGGTGCCGACGGTGGTCGCCGGCCGCTTCCCGCAATGGATCAAGGTACACAATCGAGGAGCGTTTGGCAACAGGGATGACGCCTCGACCCGCCATCAATCTGTCGATACCGTCAGGTTCTCTCACCCTCGTTCGACCCCCCTGCGGAGATCTGATCCATGAACGCCCGCCTTCCCGCCGCTCTGTTTGCCCTTCTGGTCCTCCTCAGCACCGTCGTGCTGGGCGGCTGTGCTTCGGCGGGCCGGGAAAGCGGTGCGCCGGAGGGATTTGTCTCACTCTTTGAGGGTCGAACGCTCCACGGCTGGCGGCCGTTTGTCGGCAGCCCGCCCGAAGTTGCAAAGATGGACAACTCGCAGTATGCCGGAGCCCTGCACACCGCTTTCGAGACGCTCGGCGAGCACTGGAGCGTCGAGAACGGCTGCATCGTCACCGACGGCAAGGGAGCAAATCTCTGCACGGCCGAGGACTTCGGCGACTTTGAATTGCTCGTGGACTGGAAGATCAAACCCGAAGGCGACAGCGGCATTTATCTGCGCGGTAGCCCGCAGGTGCAAATCTGGGATCGACCCGACATCGGCTCGGGCGGCTTGTACAACAATCAGAAGAACCCCAGCAACCCGCTGCTCATCGCCGACCGCAAACCCGGCGGGTGGAACACTTTTCGAATCCTGATGATTGGCGACCGCGTCACGGTGTTTCTCAATGACGCGCTGGTCGTCGACAACACCGTGATGGAGAACTACTGGGAGCGCGATAAACCAATCTACCCCACCGGCGCCATTGAACTTCAGGCGCACGGCAACACGGTGCTGTTCCGCAACATCTATGTGCGGCGAATCAACTCCAAACACTGAACCTCGCCTTCAGGCTGCGGCATCTTCCGACGGCGGATCGAGTTTGAAGAAGATCGCCAGGAAGAGCATCGAAGCAAGCGAGATCGCGGCGTTGATCATCCAGAAACGTCGGTAGTTCAGGGCCGTGACCGCGGTGTCACTTGCCAGACCGCGCCATGAGCGAGCCATGTCACTGGGATGCTCAGCGGCGTAGCGATCCATATCCGCTCTTGCGCCCGCGTAGACGGCATCAAGCGGACTGTCGGCATTGATGCCCACGCCATGCTGGGGTACGAGGTGCGTCACGAGCACGCAGTCCGCGATCGTCACCTCTTGAGTTGAGTACTTGGTCTCCCAGCCGATCACCTGTCCGGCCAGCGCCGGCCCGATGCCAAGCAGAATGACGCCGAACACGGTTTGAGCCGAATGCCGGACATGCGCGGGGGCCACGCGATCGACGTAGATGAACGCCGCCGCGTAGAAGCACGCAAAGCAAACGCCGTGCAGCGCCTGGCTGGCCACGACCAGCCACGTCGGCGTGCCGAGCCCGAACACCGCAAAGCGCAACGCGAACGCCAGACATCCGATCGTCAGTACGCTGCGAAATCCCATGCGCTTGAGGAACAACCCCAGCGATCCAAGCACAAAGATCTCGCTGAACTGGCCAATTGACATGACCGGCAGGATGTCCGAATCGCGAATGCCCTCCAGCGTGGGCAGGAACTGGGCCGTCTGAATGATGTACACCGTGTACACGACGGAGATCGGCAGCGCGACGATCGTCAGCACGAGCAGGCCGCGATTCTTCAGCAGGCGTACCGAATCGGCGATCGCGATCGACTCGACGGATTTCTTGGGCGGAGTGTGGGGAAGGAAGAGGCAGAAGATGCCGTAGGCCACACTCAAAATGCCGGCAAACCGCAGGGAGTCCGCGATGCGATGAACCACATCGTTGTATTCGGTTCCCACGACGAAGGGCGGGAGCGACTGGACGTGCAGGTCCGTCTGCAGCCACACCATGGGAAAGACCCAGCTGACCACGATCCACCCGATCGTGCCCCACAATCGAATTGGCGGGAATTGCCGATCCGGATCCTTCATGTGCGCAAACGCAAGCGAATTCGAAATGGCGATCGTCGGCATGTAAAGGACTGAATAGAGAATCGAGAGCCACAGCCATTGACTCTCCGTGGTCGCGGACGCGGTGATGTACTTGACGATCCCGCCGAGGATGAACATCACGCAGAGGAACCGCTCGGCGGAGAACCACCGGTCCGCCACTTGGCCGGCGACAAATGGCCCGGCGACCGCCCCGACCGCGCCGGCAATGCCGAGAATCGTGCCGATCGCCGTCCAGCTGAATCCGAGTCCGCCGATCTGACGTCCCGCTTCGTCCAGCGCCGGCGCGGCGTTGAGATAGCGCGAGATCACGGGTATCCACGCGCCCCACACCGCGTATTGCAGGAACATCATCATCGACAAGCGGAACTTCGGGGTCGTCGTGAGCGAGTCGTTCATGCGGCCGGTCCCTTGTTGTCAGTGCTGAGTTGTGGTTTGGCGCTTCGGCGCTACGGCTGTGATTCGCCCGCCTCATCCTTCGTCGCGCCGTCAGGATCGCAGATGATGCGGAAACCTACGAAATTGCAGTCCGACAGCCACCAGGTGCTCTTGGGCATCTGCGGGTCAGTGATGTTCCACAGCGGTGTCTGCTTGTCGCGGCGCGTGACGGCGACGTCTTCCGCCTTGTTGAGAAACGCGCCGCCGCGAGCGATGGGCTTTCCATCCAGGCCAATGCACCATTCGCCGACGTTGCCGTGGACGTCGTAGAGACCCCAGGCGTTGGGCTTCTTCTGTGCGACCTGTTGCGTCTTGCGTTTCGAGTTCGCCTCGTACCACGCGTACTCGTCCAGCAGGCTCTTGTCGTCGCCAAAGCAGTAGGGGGCGTACGGCGCTGCCCCGCCCCGGGCCATGTACTCCCACTCCGCCTCCGTCGGCAGGCGGTAGAGCTTTCCCGTCTTGGCGGAAAGCCAAACACAGAACTCGGTTGCCCCTTTGAAGGTCACCGAGATCGTCGGATACCCCGCATGGCCGAAGCCGCGATCCGGCGGGATGTAGGGTTTGGTCGGCCGGGTGACGGCCTCGGGGCCGTCGGTTGCCACATCGCCGCCCTCCGCCTCCCCCGGCGGCTGGTCGAGGTGGTACACGAAGATGTCGTACATCTCCCACGTGATTTCGGTCGTGCTCGCGTAGAACGGGCCGACTTCGAGCGGCTTGGTGTGACCTGGCTGGTCGGGATCGGGAATGTCGATTTTCCCGGCCGGAATCGGGGCCATTTTGATGGAGACGACCGTGCCGGAGATTTCCTGCTCAAACGGCTGAGGCGAAGCAGCAGCAGTCCCCGTGGGTGGCTGGGGCCAGCGGCCAACCAGGGCCGCGAGCGCAACAGAGGTCATCCAGCATGTCAGCATGTGCGGTGTCGATTCCGGAAAAGGAAGACCGCCCCGCCGGCGCGGAACGCGAATCTGCTGAGAAGTGAAAGTGGGCAGGGGAGGATTCGAACCTCCGAAGGCTATGCCATCAGATTTACAGTCTGACCCGTTTGACCGCTTCGGTACCTACCCGTGATGTTGAGCCAGAAAGATAGACGCCATGGGCGAATGCTTCCACGTTGTCGGGGCGTTCTTGGTCTCGATCTTCTGTTATCGGCCGGGGGCACTTGTGTTCGCCGAATTCGAGGTTTTTTGCATCGTCTGACGGTCTGCAGACGTATCTTCTACCGGAGAGAGCCGTCACGCCCTCTCCGCTTTCCGTACCGGTTTTCAGGATCATTCCCGGCCAGTGACCGGGCCCGCGCTTGGCCAGAAGCGGTGCCGGTCGGTCCGGTCCCAGGCATTGAAGAGAGGACAGTCAGTCACATGCATTCGCCGAACCAATCCACGATGATGAAGCCTACCCGTCTCACTGTCCTGACGACGCTCGCCCTGCTGGGCGCGAACGTCGCCGCCCAGGCACAATCGTTCACTGTCGAAGCCGCGCCGGAATGGACCCGCCTCTTCGATCGGCGTTTCGGCTGGACCGGGGCGGATGGCATTTACTCCATCCCTCTCGACGGCAATGAGATGTACCGCAATCACCCCAATCGGCGCACCGCCTTCGTCTTCAGCGATACCTTCATCGGCCGCGTCGATCAGAACCGGCATCGCCTGAGCGGCACAACGATGGTGAACAACACCATGGCGCTGCTTGCCGGTCCCGCGCCCGATCCATCAAAGATCACGTTCCAGTGGGGACGGGACAGTCGCGGAAACCCCGATGCGCTCTTCAAGCCGCAGACACCGAATTCAGAACCCGGCGAGTGGTACTGGCTCAACGATGCCGCAGCCATCAACGGCAAACTCCAGATCTTCGCCTCGCGCATTCGCAGCAACGGCGGGGGTGGCGCGTTTGGCTTCGAAGGCACCGGGCTGGCGCTGCTCTCGACGCCGCTCAATTCACCCAACCCCTACGCGGATTTCGTGCAGGTCGACTGCCCCGCCTACAACCTCGAGCCCAGCGGCGGGCGCGGCGAGACGATCTTCGGCTGCAGCATCATGAACAACACCGCAGCCGCCGGCGCGCCCCGCCCGGATGGATACGTCTACATCTACGGCCTGCAGAACGATCCGTTCATCAAGAAGTTGCTCGTCGCGCGCGTCCTGCCCGAACAGTTCGAAGATTTCTCGCAGTGGCGGTACTGGGATGGCGCCGAATGGAACGCAGACATGGACCGCGTGGCCGTGCTGACCGGCCGCGTGTCGTCCGAGTGCAGCGTGACGCCACTGCCCAACGGCAAGTACATTCTCGTGTACCAGGAAGACACCCTCGGGCCGTGGGTGACGTGCAAGTTTGGCGACGCCCCCGTGGGCCCGTTCGGTCCCGCGAAACACCTGTGGCGCTGTGAGGAAGTGGACACGATCCCCGGCGCGTTCGTCTACAACGCCAAGGCCCATCCGCACCTCTCCCCGCCCGGTGAACTGCTCATCAGCTACAACGTCAACTGCGGCGACTTCTGGTACCACTTCGAAAACTCAGACGTCTACCACCCGCGATTCATCCGGGTGAAGTTGGAGCAATGATCGAGACGGCGCTTCAATTCACATCCGGCGGATCATCGTTGCGGCTGGTGCCGGAGAAGAGTTTGTTGGTCGTGCCCTGACCGTTGAAGGCGATGGAACCGTCGGCGTTCTTGAGATATCCCATTTCAGTGGCCGTCATCGTACTGACGTGGCCGTCACAGAATGACACGTTCGCTTTGCCGAGGTGGCGTTCGTCCGGACCCGAGCGATGCTCGCGGCTCGACAGCCGCGTGTCGGCGAAATCGCTCGTCGCGGTGAGGCGTGGCGGATCCAGCGCGTAACCGTGTCCGCCGCGCGCAAAGCCACCCGGATCGCGACTGCCATCGGGTCGATTGTCGGTGCGCAGCGCCTCGGGCTTTCCGGCCGCGGTGCCGAGGCTGTCCGCCGCCATCACCGTCTGAGAGAATGCGACGCGCGACATCTGCACCGGATGGTTAATGGCGCCGCGACTCTCGTCGTCACCTTTGAATCGCGAGTTGCCGAGGAATTGGTAGTTGTAGCCGTAGGGGTAATTGCGCGTGTTCGTCCACGTCGGCACCTGCGGGCAGAGGAACACGTCGCTGGTGACGGTCATCGTGTGCTCGTTGGCGGGATCCGGGCTCGGCTCCTGGAATGCGTAGAAACCTGCCGAGGCGCCCATCTGGGCGAACCAGCGCGGCCGATACTGGTTGCCATTGCCGATCCAGTACACGTTGCGCGATTCGTCTCCGTAGCGGCCGGCCTGGCCGGGCACGATCGCGCCGCGGTTGTCCGTGGCGTAGTTCATCCATCCCAGGCCGACCTGGTGCATGCGCGACGCGCACACGCCGCTTCGCGACGCCGCCCGCGCCCGACCCAGCGCGGGAAGCAGCAGGGCCAGCAAAAGTCCCACGATACTGATGACGACCAGCAACTCAACGATTGTAAACGCGCGTGTGTTTCTCATGGTGTACCCGGATAACCCGCCAATCCATGACCATTGTTCCTGCAAATCTCTATCGGGCGGATGCTCGCGTCAGTCGATCGTTGATCGCCAGACCGAGTCCCTCGGGCGGGAAGCGATCGACGATGATCGCGTCAAGATCGAGAGCGTCCAGGCGGCGCATCGCGGCGAACAGGTTTGCCGCCGCCTCCCGAAGGTTGCCCGACCTTGAAAGGACCTCAACGACGCCGTATCGCGATCCGTCGGCGGGTGCGGTGAAGCAGAGCCGACCACAGCGCGAGGCGGGAACTGCGCCGACCTCCGCGTCGGCAAAGCGAATGGGCGTTCGTGTCGCGTAGTGGCGGCTGAGCATCCCCGGGGCGAGTGGCCGATCGCTCGACGCAGCCTGAGGCGAAAGCCTCTCCACGGCGCCGATGATGGCTTCAATCTCTTCGATCGGCGTCGCGCCAGGGCGCAACAGCACCGGCCGGTCTCCCGCCAGGGAGATGATCGTTGACTCGATTCCCGCCCGGCACGAACCGCCGTCAAGGACGAAATCGACCGCGTCCCCCAGCGAATCAAGTACGTGCTCGGCGGTGGTGGGGCTCACCGTGCCGAATCGATTGGCGCTCGGGGCGGCGATCGGCCTGCCACAGCGCCCCAGCAACTCAAGGGCCAGGGGGTGGTCGGGAATTCGCAGCGCGACGGTGGGGAGCCCGGCGGTGACGAGGTCGGCAGTCGCGGCAAGCCGTCGGGGCAGCACCAGCGTCAGTGGGCCGGGCCAGAATCGCTCGGACAATGCCGAGGCGGTATCGGGCCACCGGGACGCGCAGGCCCGCGCGGCGGGCTGCGTAGCGACGTGAACGATCAGAGGGTCGAAACTCGGTCGGCCCTTCGCCTCAAATACACGCGCCACCGCCAGCGGGTTGGTCGCGTCGGCGCCGAGGCCGTACACCGTCTCCGTCGGGAAGGCGACAATGCCTCCCGCAAGCAGGAGTTCGGCCGACCGGGCGATCGGATCGCGGTTCGATGTTGTGAGGCGGGAAGCGTGGACCATGGAATCGATGGATCGTAGACGCGGCTTGAATCGGCCGGGCGGCTGCACGCGGCGCAAAAAGAACCTCACCCCCTTGCGGGGGTGAGGCGAGTGATCTCAAGTGAGATCGATCAGATCAAGACAGATCCGATTACGGAACCTGCTTGACGTTGCTCTTCGCGCACGGGCTGCCGCCATTGGTGACGAGGAGCTGCACATAGCCGCGGCAAGCGCCGGACTGAACCGTTGCATTCACGCCGCCGGAACCGTTGCCGGTGCCGATGGTGGTGTAAAGCTGGAGTTGGTTCGTGCCGAGGCCGAGCTGGGTACCCTGGCAGGGGCCGTTGGGGATCACGTAGGAACCGGTGTTGCGGGCGAAGACGACCGCCTGCTGCTTGTTGGGCTGAGCGCCGCTCCAGGTCAGACGGATCTGGCCGGGGCAGGTGCCGGTGATGTTGAGCGTGTAGCCGCCACCGCTGCCGCGTGAAGCGCGGACGCAGAAGTTGGTCGGGAAGCCGATGCTGCTCATTTCATAGATGATGTTGTTGAGCGTGTCGCCGGGGTTGTTCGGATTGAACGATCCACCGTAACCGTTGTAGTTGCCGAACACGTACGCGCGATTGGCGACGATGTTGCCCGAGTTCTGGTCCATGGGGGCGACATACTGGCCGGCGTTGTGGGTGATCCAGGCGCCGATGAAGAACCGGCCGGTCACGGGCTGGCCGGGGGAGATCGCTACGGTCTGGTAGGTGTCCGTATCGATGTTCTGAACCGTGGTGTCAACGCGCTTGAGCAGCACGGAGTCCTGCGGGTTGCCGTCGCCATTGGGGTCGGACCAGATGCCGACGGAAACGGGCGAGCCGTTGCCGTTGCCATAGCCCGGATAGAGGGCCGAACCGTTGATGATGCGGATTTCGGTGATCGTGTCGCTGCCGCCCTGGGCATCGAACCACTGCATCCACGCCATCGTGCCACCGGCCGTCCAGCCGAGGAGGTTTTCGGTCGTGCCGTCGTCCCACTTGTACTCGTCCTGCGTGATCGTGCCGTTCTGTCCACTGGTGGACGGAGCGACTGAGGAAATCTGCGCCTGGGCCGCGGAAACGCAAAGCCCGACAGCGAGAACCGCGAGACCCTGATACTTCTTCATAACTACTCTCCTATGGAAAGCTTGAACATCTCCCCGCCCCAGCCATGAACACCATGGCCGTATTTCTAGCGCGGGTACACATACAACGATCGCAGATCGCCGTTAGGCGGTCCGGACAGCAAATCAGTAATAAATGGGAAAGCCCCCACTCCGGGTTCCCGGCTTGGTCGGAACTCTTCTGTCCGGCCAAGTTCGTACCGAAAACGCGAAACGCTGGAACAGGCGAGTTCGTCCTCCCAGACTCGCCCTCAGGCAGAAAGGTTGCTCCATCTCTCGAAGCGCCAAGATGGTACTTCAAAACCGGCGCATTGCAAGCGAAATCCATCCGGGGAAGCAAGAAAATCCTGAACTTTGGCGCCACACCAACAAAACGACCATCGCGGTAGACCCTTGCTCGGGGTGTATGCCGTACGGAAGTTAGGATGTCGGCTCGCACCCGACGTCCCCGCCTATCGTTTCTCGCCTGCTTGCCCCTCTCGTCACCACCCCAAAGATGGCCGATCCGCCAGGAGTAACCGAATGACCACGCTTGTCGCACACCTTCTCCGCACCCCGGCCCGGCTGGCCACGCTGCTCATGCTCGGCACAGCCGTCATGGCCGGCACAAGCCAACTGGCATCGGCCGCCCGTCTGGCTGGCCCTCCCGAGGATGCGGCTGCAGCGCCAGACCTTCCCGATCTGACTGACATCGAAACCCAGTTGACCGAACTGCGCGGCCTGAAGTTCTTGAAAGCCGTCCCCTCCGAACATCAGTCCATGGAGGACTGGGGCAAGTACCTCGACAAGGAACTCGACACCATGTTCCCGCCCGACAAAGTCGACGGATTCATGGCCGGACTCGTTCGCCTGGGCATGCTCAAACAACCCATCGATCTGGGAAAGGAATTCAAGAACGCGCTGCTCAGCCAGGCCGGGGCCTACTACGACCCCCCCTCGGGAACGTTCTATTACCTCATGACGGACATGGCGCCCGAGTTCCTCAAGACCATCGCCGCGCACGAACTGGTCCACGCCCTGCAGGATCAGCACTTCCAACTGGGCAAGCTGCTGGAGAATCTGGAGGAGGAAGAAGCCGAGAGCGTGCGCAACGACGATGAAGTGCTCGCTGTTCGCTTCCTTGTTGAAGGCGAAGCGACCTACGTGCAGACGCTGTGGCAGATGAAGACCATGATGAACTCCGACCTCTCCGCGAATCCGCAGTTGGAGGCCATGACCTTCCAGATGCAGGCGAATCTCGACGCGGACACGATCATCAAGATGAGCAAGCAGATCGACGCCGGCGCGATGGGGCTCGAGGATGGTGATATCGCCAAGGCGATCGAAGCCATGGACACCATTCCGCCCTACATCCTTCACCCGCTGCTCGCCGCCTATCTCAAGGGCGCCTACTTCGTCATGTCACTGAGGCACGCCGGTGGCTGGGACAGCGTGGCCGAGGCGTACCGGCACCTCCCCGCGACCAGCGAGCAGGTGATGCATCCGGACAAGTTCATCAAGCAGCGCGACAACCCCACGCCGATGACGCTGGAGGCCATCGACTACCTCCAGGAACGCGGCTGGAAGCAGATCGACTCCGCCATGCACGGCGAGTTCTATCTCGCCCTGCTGCTGGGTAACTTTGGCTGCCCGGCGCCACGCGCCGCCAGAGCCAGCGCCGGGTGGGATGGCGATCTCTATCGCGCGTATCAGCGCGAAGATGGACGCGTCATGTTCGTCCTGGCGACGACCTGGGACTCGGAGAAGGAAGCGCAGGAATTCTTCAAAGCCTACCAGTCGATTCTCAAGACCAAGTGCGGACTTCCCAAACCGGTTGCGGAATATGCCGCAAATGAAAACGAGACCGTCTATCCCTGCGGAACCGAAGCAGACGATACGGGCCGGCTCGCATTAAGCGGCCGAGAGGTCTTCGTGGTGGAAGGCGTGCCCGCTGACCTCGCGGATCGCATCATGACCGACCTCAAGGCTCAGCAGATCGAGCACGTCGATTGAATCAGGGCAGACCTACTTCGTCAACGGGTCCCCGAAGCAGGTCCCCACGGCTCTGGCCGCGGCGATCAACGGGTCGTCGTGCGCGACGAGGCGCTGTTTGTCGGCCGCGTCGAGAATGTTGATGTCCGTGACCTGGTGATTGTGCATGACCACGAGGCGGTTCTTCTCCCCAGACATCAGTAGTTCAATCGCGTGGTACCCGAATCGCGTCCCGAGCAACCGGTCTGAATGGATCGGTGTGCCGCCCCGCTGAACGTGTCCAAGCACGGTGACGCGACTTTCAGCGCCTGTGCGCTTCTCGACTTCGTCCGCGACGACTTTTCCGATTCCACCCAGCCGAACCGGATCAGGGCTGGTGGGATCGAGATGGTTGACCACCTGTTTGCCGTCAACGGGTCGCGCCCCTTCGCTCACGCACACGATCGTGCATGATCGATGGTGCGTCTGTCGCTCCGCGATGAAGCCGCAGATCACGTCGTAGTCAAAGGGGATTTCCGGCAGCAGGATAACGTCTGATCCCGATGCAACCCCGGCGTGAAGCGCGATCCAGCCCGCGTTGCGTCCCATGACTTCAACCACCATCACGCGGTGGTGGCTCGCGGCGGTCGTGTGGATGCGGTCGATGGCGCAGGTGGCCGTTTCGACGGCGGTCTGGAACCCGAAGGTGATATCCGTGCCGATCAGATCGTTGTCGATGGTCTTGGGCACGCCGATGCAGGTCACGCCGCGGCGGACAAAGTCCTTGGCGCAGCTCATCGTTCCGTCGCCGCCGATGACGACCAGCGCATCGAGCCGCCAGTGATGGTAATGCTCCATGCAGCGGTCGGTTACGTCCTTGAAAACCAGCGCGCCGTGCTCATCGGTGCCGGTGCAATACCGGGAGGGATTGCACTTGTTTGAGGTGCCCAGGATCGTCCCGCCCACTGTCAGGATGCCCGAAACGTCCTGAGGCAGCAACTCATGAATTCGGTTCTGCACCAGGCCGAGGAAGCCGTCTTCGATGCCGAAGACCTGAACGTCATGGTTCATGATCGCCGCTTTGGTCACGGCGCGGATGACTGCATTGAGTCCTGGGCAGTCGCCTCCACCGGTGAGCAGTCCGATGCGTCTGATCTGGTTTGAGCCCATTGGGTGGGCGCCCTTCCTTCGTTGGTGGTCCGGTTGTTCGCGCCCGGTCGAGGCACGATCTTAATCATATCGGCAGGTCAGACGACCGTCCGAAAATGCGGGTTGGCAGAATCACCCTGATTTTTCAGGCAATCTCCACTCGGCCGGGTGAAGGCTCATTCGCAGAATAAACTTCAGCACCATGCCCGCACTCGCCACAGACAACACTCTCCCTGCTCCCGCCGGTTGGCACACGCGCATCGTCGGAAACCACGAACTGGTCGCTGCAGTTCTGGCCGGGGTGCTGCTGGCCGTCGGATTTGCGATGATGCGATTGATCGAGGGTGGGACCGAGCCTGCCGGCGGCGGCTCCCTGCACGCGCCAGCCACGCCGGGAGAGTGGCTCGTCTGGTCGAGCCTGGCCATCGGGATGATCTACGGCGGCCGGGCCGCGCTCGAAGCGCTGCGCGACCTTCAGTTCAACATCGACGTGCTCATGGTGCTCGGCGCCGGACTGGCCGCCTGGCTTGGCCACGCCGAAGAAGGCGCGCTGCTGCTGTTCCTCTTCGTGCTCTCGGGCGCGCTCGAAGACCTGGCGATGAAGCGCACGACTTCGGCCGTGTCAGCCCTCAACAGCATGATCCCGACCGAGACGCGTGTGCAGCGCGGCGGCCAGTGGGTGTCCATTAAGCCCGACGAAGCGGCCATTGATGAAATCGTTCTCGTGCGGCCGGGTGAGCGCGTACCTACGGACGGCGTCGTCTCGAGCGGTGCGACCGAACTCAATCAGGCTTCGCTCACCGGCGAATCGCAGCCCCGCCCGGTCGCCCAGGGCGATGAAGTCTTTGCCGGCACGATCAACGAGAGTCATCCGATTGAAGTGCGCGTCACCCGCATCGCGAGCGACTCCAGTCTTCAGCGTGTGCTGAACCTCGTGCTCAGCGCCCAGGAACGTCGCCAGCCCGTGCAGCAGTTGATTGACCGACTCTCGATGCCCTACAGCGTCAGTGTCGTGGTGGTCTGCCTTGCGGTGTTGGCTGTTCTCCACTTTGGACTGGGCCGCGTGTGGTCGGAGGCGGCGTACACCTCGATCACCCTGCTCATCGTCGCCAGCCCCTGCGCGCTGATCATCGCCACGCCGACGGCCACACTTTCGAGCATCAGCCGCGCCGCCCGCGCCGGTGTGCTCTTTAAGGGCGGCGAGTCGATCGAGCGCCTCGCGTCTTTCCGTTGCGTGGCGCTGGACAAGACCGGCACACTCACCATGGGTCGGCCGCGCGTGCAGGAAGTCCATCCCGTCGCGTGGTCTGACACGGACACGCTTCTTGCACTGGCCGCGGGACTGGAGCAAGGCTCCACGCACCCCTTCGCCCAGGCCATCATCGAAGAGGCCGAACGATGCGGCGTCGAGCCGATTGTCTGTGATCACCCGAGTTTCCAGCCCGGATTTGGAGTCTCGGGGGTTCACGAGGGATCGGAAGTGCGCCTCGGCCGCTTCGCGCATGTGCGCGATCTCATGCCCATCTGCCTTCACGCGCGTGTGCAGGAAGTCATGAAGGATCTGCACAACCGAGGGACGCTGGCTGTGGCGCTGGCGTGGCGCGATCAGGCCGGCGTCTTCGTCCTGCGCGATGAACCGCGGCCGGGCGGCGAAGACATGGTGCGCGAATTCCACGAACTTGGCGTGCGGCCGATTGTCATGCTCACCGGCGACGTGGCCGCAGTCGCCGAGCGACTCAGCGCGCGACTCGGCCTCGACGCCCACCACGCGGAACTCCATCCCGACGAGAAACTCAAGTTCGTCGAGACCATGCGCGCTGAGCACGGGAGCGTCGGCGTCGTCGGAGACGGCGTGAATGATGCGCCCTCTCTGGCTGCCAGCGATGCCGGAATCGCTATCGGAGGCATCGGATCCGACGCAGCGCTCGAGACCGCAGACGTGGTGCTCATGAACGAAGACCTGCGCGCCGTCACCTGGGCGGTGCGCCTCGCTCGCAAGACGCGCCGGACCATCCAGGCGAATCTCGCTTTTGCGCTCGGCGCCATCCTGTTGCTGGCCGTCGGCACGCTCTTTGGCTGGATCAATCTCTCGCTCGGCGTCCTCGGCCACGAGGGCGGAACGCTGCTGGTGGTCGCCAACGGCCTGCGCCTGCTCATCTATCCGGCCCCCGACACGCATCCCGGCGAGGTGTCTCATCGGGCTGATCACGGGCCGGATGATGCCGACTCCGACAGCGGTCAGCAGCGCTTCGTCGCGGCCGTTCCGGATGCCGCGGTCGCCGGATAGGCACGGCACAATCTCAGCGAAATCTGCACAACCAGCCTCCCAGTCAGGGGTATGGTTCTGAGCCTGATCGACCCGCGTCGGAGCGTCTCATGGTTCGCGTTGCCTTCACCCGCCACCTGCATCGGTTCTTCCCGGCTCTGGCGGAGGAGCCGACGCTCGAGGTTGAGGCAGGAGACGTCGCCGAGTTGGTTGGTCGACTTGACGCCCGCTTCCCGGGGCTGGGCGGGTATCTCGTGGATGACAATCGAGCCTTGCGCCAGCACGTCAATATCTTTGTGAACGGCCAACCAGTGCAGGATCGCCGGCGGCTTTCCGATCCGCTCGACGATCATGCATCAGTCCACATCATGCAGGCGCTCTCGGGCGGCTGACTTCATCTCCACTCATCAGCGCATGACCCAAAACGCGGAGCAACGACATGGCTGCAACAGGCGACACACTCATACTCGGCACGCGCAAGGGACTCTTCCTCTTCGAGCGCCGAGGCAACGACTGGAAACTCGCCAGCACCTCATTTCTCGGCATTCCCATCTCCTACGCCATGATCGATCATCGCACCGGCACACTCTGGGCGGGGCAGGATCACGGCCACTGGGGCTGCAAGCTCAGTCGCTCGCGCGATCGCGGCCGGACGTGGGAGGAAGTACCCGCGCCGGTCTATCCCGCAGGCGAGGTGATCAAGAACTCGCTCATGAGCATGGACCCAAAAGCGCCCGAGAACCCCGCCACCCTCAAGTACATCTGGTGCATCGGGCCCGGCGGCGATGACGAGCCGAATCGACTCTACATCGGCACCGAACCCGGCGGCCTTTTTGTCAGTGACGATGGCGGTGACTCCTGGCAGCTCAACCGCCCGCTGTGGGATCATCCCTCGCGCGTTGGCGGGCAATGGTTTGGCGGTGGGCGCGACAACGCCGGCATTCACTCCGTCGTCGTCGATCCAAACAACAGCAAGCGCGTGCTGATCGGCGTGAGTTGCGCCGGCACCTTTGAAACGACCGACGCCGGCAAGTCCTGGGTCGTGCGCAACAACGGCCTCAAGTCGAGCTTCCTCCCCGAGCCCAATCCCGAAGTCGGCCACGATCCGCACCTCGTCGTCATGTGCCCGGGCAAAACCAGCGGCCTGTGGCAGCAGAACCACTGCGGCATCTGGAAGAGCAAAGACGGTGGGCAAAACTGGGTCGAAGTTTCGGAGCAAAACGGCCCGGCGTCCTTCGGTTTTGCCGTCGCCGTCGACGAGATCGATCCCGATCAGGCCTGGGTGGCGCCGGCGATCTCCGATGAGTGCCGCGTCGCCGTGGGCGGCGCCCTGTGTATCAGTCGCACGACCGACGGCGGCAAAACGTGGAGGGCCTTGCGCGAAGGCCTGCCCCAGGCGCAGTGCTATGACGTCATCTTCCGTCACGGTCTCGACAAGGTCGGCGACGCTCTCGCCTTCGGCACCACAACTGGGAACGTCTACTACTCGAATGATCGAGGCGACCACTGGAAGTGCCTCGGAACCAACTTCCCGCTGGTGTACTCACTGCGCTTTGCGTAGATTCGCCTACCGGAGGCTGTCGAGCCGCTTGCGCAGCCCGTCCAGCCCAAGATTGCCTGATCCGCCCAGTGAGGTGCGCTGGGCGATGCTCTCATCAATCGGCAGCTTGGTCATGGCGTCAATCTCCTGGCCGACCTGCCGATACGCATCGCGGAACGGCACGCCCTCGGCCGCCAGTTGAATCGCGCGATCGGTGGCGAACATCGCCGGCGTGATCGCTTCGCGCATGCGCGAGCGGTCGAACTCTATGGAAGCGACAAGATCAGGCACGATCGCCAGCGCGCTCAGTCCGCGCGACATCGCGCGGATCAGCGGCTCCTTGGTCGCCTGCAGGTCGCGTTGGTAGCCGCTGGGCAGCGCGAGCACCGAAGCCAGTTCCGTCATGGCGCCCTCGACGACGCCGCACGACGCGCGGAGCAACTCAACGACATCCGGATTGCGCTTGTTGGGCATGATCGAACTGCCGGTGGTGAACTTGTCGGGCAGATGAACGAAGCCGAACTCCTCGGTCGTGAACAGGCTCAGATCCCACGCAAACCGACGAACCTCGAGCAAGGCCTGGTGCAGCGCACCCAGCACCGCCAGCTCAAAGCGCCCGCGACTGTTCTGGGCATACATCGCGTTGACCTGCACCCGATCGAATTCCAGTTCATCGCTCACGCCCTGCCGATCAAGATCGAGATTCACCCCGTAGCCTGCAGCCGTTCCCAGCGGGCAGGCGTTGATCCATTGCCGCGACAATTGCGTGAGCGCCGCGATGTCGATAAAGGACTCGGCAAACGCGCCGCACCACAGGCCGATGGTTGACGGCACCGCCCGCTGAAGGTGCGTGTAGCCCGGCATCGGCGTCGACTCATCCGCTTTGGCTCGCTCAAGAAACATCTCGGCGATGTCCAGCGCCAGCGCTTGGAGCCGGTCGAGTTGGTCCCGCAGGTACAGGCGCGTCGCCACAAGCACCTGGTCGTTGCGGCTGCGCCCGCTGTGCACCTTGCGGCCCGCGTCGCCGAGTTGCTCGGTCAGAAAAGCCTCGATCGCGGAATGCCCGTCTTCGTAGCGCTCATCCAGAACGAACTGGCCCGACGCCACCTGCTGCTGGAGTTGTCCCAGCGCCGCGACAAGGGCCTTGCTCTCCTTGCCGTCGAGTATCTTGATGCGGTGCAGGCCGTTGACGTGTGCGATCGAAGCGCGGATGTCGCAGGCGAGCAGATGCTGATCGAGGCGCACGTCTTCGCCGGCCAGAAAGTGCATGATGCGCTCATCGACGTCGGCGCCACCCTTATCCCAAATGGGTTTCTCAGCCATTGGCGATGCCCTCCAGTTCATCAAAGCCGCACGCGAGATTGACGTTCTGCAACGCCTGGGTCGCCGCGCCCTTGAGGAGGTTGTCAATCGTCGCGACCGCAACCGCCCGCGCCGGCTCCTCGCTGACGCACCAGCCGCCGATGGAAACGTGGTGTCGGTCGGCAATGTCGCGCACGAGTGGCGGCCTGGCGCCGGTGAGTTGAACCAGCGGTTCGCTCCCATACGCGCGCTCGTAGCGCTGCGCCATCTCATCGATAGTCATCGCATCAGCCAGCGGAAGCGACACCGTCACCGAGATGCCGCGAAAAAACGGCGCCACGTGCGGCAGAAAGTGAACCGGATGCCCGACATGCCGCGCGACTTCGCGCTCGTGGATGTGTCCGGTGAGCGAGTAGGGGAGCAGGTTGTCGCGGAGAATCTCCGGGTTGTTCTTATCCGAGGGTGTCGCTCCGGCGCCGCTGTAGCCGGATACGCCAAAAACCGTCGCCGGCCCGCTGAGCGCATCGACCATCGGCGCAATCGCCAGCTGCGCTGCCGTGGCGTAGCAACCCGGATTCGAAATCCGCGTCGCCCCGCGAATCTGTTCGCGAAAACGCTCGGGCTGGCCATAGACCCAACTATCGTCGAATCGGTAGTCGGCGCTGACATCGACGATCACGCGATCCGGCCGCTCACTCGCGTCAACGGCCTCGACGTATCGGTGCGCCTCTCCGTTGGGTAACGCCAGGATGATCACATCCGCCGCCGACGCTGCGACATCCGGCGCGTCGAGACTGCTGAACTTCAACCCAGCCGGCGCTCCGTTCACATGCGCCGCCACCTCCTCGCCTGCGGTCGAGCGAGAACTGACGAACCCGATCTCAAGATGGGGATGCCCCGCAATCAGCCGGACGAGCTCGCCACCCACGTAGCCGCGCGCGCCGACAATGCCAATGCTCCTGCGCGGCACGCTCATGGCTCGACTGACCCATGCGCGATGAGCGAAGGGGGCATCTCCAGCGCCATCTCGATGCAATGCTGCACTTCGGCGAATCCTTCGAGACCGTACCAGAACACGGTCCATTGCTCGGTGCGGTAGCTGCCCTGCGCCTTGTCGAAGTACCACGTGTTGATCGGATTCTCAGTCCGGCTGCGCCAGAACATCTTGGGATTATCCTCGCGCATCCGCATCCACAGCGTCGCGCCCAAGCCAATGCCTTGCGCTTCCTTGGTCACCGCAAACTTGTCCAGATACGGAATCTCGTCTTCCAGCGTGAGGATCGCCGTGGCGCGATACGAGTCCGAGAGGTACAGCCGATAGCATTGCTTCTTGCCAAAGTAGTTGTCGTCGAGCTTGCGCTGGAAGCACCCTTCCACGAGCGCCCGCAGTCGCGGCTCATCGGCGTCGCCAAACGATGAAAAGCACCGCACTCGCTCGCCGGCCCGCACCAGCGTGCCCGATCCACGGTGCGTGAACAGTTCTCGCGCCAGGTGCTCGGGTGAGGTGATCGACACCGAAGACGTGTGCGGCAACTGCTCGAGCAGGTCGTTGATCTCTTTCAGTTTCAGCCGCATCCCGCCGCCCAGCCAAGGCTGGCTCATCAGGTGCTCATACTCCTCGGCGAGGTTGATCGCGGGAATGATCCGCCCGTGCTGATCCAGCAACCCACCCGTCGGCGTCAGGAAGATGATCTTGTGCGGCTGGAGTTTCAGCGCCAGTTCGGAGGCCGCTACGTCGGCATTGATATTGAGAATCTGCCCGCCTGACGTCTCGCCGAGGCAGGCCAGAATCGGAAGGTGCCCTGATCGAATGCTCGAGTCGATCGCATCGAGGCGGATGTTGACGACTTCGCCCACCAGTCCGAGGCGCTCGTCTTCCACCGGCTTGGCTTCGAAGACCCCCGCCGTGATCGGACGAGCCCGCGTGCCCAGACTCTCAAGTGCTTCGACGAGTTTCAGATTCTCCCGCTGAAACACCTTGCGCGCGATATCCAGAACTTCCGGCGTCGTCACTCGCAGCCCGTCAATCCGGCTGGTCTCGATACCCGCTTCGTTCAGCGCGACGTCCAGTTGCGGCCCCGCGCCGTGCAGGACAATCGGATACAGCCCGACATGATGCAAAAACGTCAGCGCCGAGGTCAGTGCTTCAAGATGATCGGTGACGATCCCGCCGCCGACCTTCACCACCGCGAATCGCTTCGAGTCAACGCTGCTGAATTGCTTGAGGTACTGATCGACCTCTTTGCGCGAGCCGATGTTCGAAAGCAGCGTCGTGATGATCTCGCGAGTTTGTCGCATGGGCCGGCACCGGTGTTCGAGGCATGGGACGGGGAGGGGCGAAACGAGTCAAGATGATAGAAGCCGCGCGTAGGTCGTGACCACGCTTTCCAGATCTGCCAGCGGTGCCGCCTCGTCCGGCCGATGCGCCTGAGCGATGTCGCCGGGCCCAAAGACCAGGCTCGTCAGCCCCGCTTCAGAGAAGAGCGATGCCTCTGACCAGAAGTCGACGGGTTCGCCCGGCGACAAGCCAAGCCGCCCCGCGACCCCTTGTGCCTTCGCCACCGCCTCGGCCACATCTGCCGGCGCCGTGGGCAGCGAAGGGCCTGAGAAACCCGTACTCCAGCGGACGCGTCCGGCGTCGGGCGCCTGCGACTGGAAAGCGGCAATGGCTTCGTCACTCGACTGCCCCGGCAGGGGACGGATGCCAAAGCGGACTCGGGCCTCCGTGGCGATCATGTTGGCCTTGATGCCGCCTTCGAAGGTGCCGATGTTGAAGCGCACTCCGTTGAGCGGGCCGAAGCGCTCGCCTTCCCAGCCCCGCGCGTGCTCGATCGCTGCCGCCGCCCAGCGGCAGGCTTCGTGAATCGCGCTGTCGCGCAATGCCCGCGCCGATGAGCCATGCCCGGCCGTACCCGTGAATACCCCGGCTGAGGTCGCCAGTCCACGATGCGCCGTGACCGCTCGGCAGTTCGTGGGCTCAGCCACGACTGCCGCATCGAACGAATTCAACAACTCGCGATGTTCGCGCAGGAATGATCGCACGCAGACACTTTGCCCGGCTTCCTCATCCGTGGTAAACAGCATCGCTGCGTCGCCGCTGGTCGCTTGCGCCGCCGCCAGCCAGCACGCCGCCGCGCCTTTGACATCGCAGGCGCCCAATGCGATCACCTGATCATCGGTCACACGCAGAGCAAATGGGGCGCTGCTCCACCCGTCCGCAACCGGCACGGTGTCAAGGTGGTTATTGAACAGCACGCGCGGCGTGCCGCGCCTCGCCAGCAGCGCCATGCAGCCATGATCGAAGTCCATGATCTCGCACGAGAATCCGCATTCATTGAGAGCGGTCTGCACCAGTCCCAGGATCTCGCGCGCCCGCCCCGCATCGCGCGGCGGATTGGTCGTATTCACCGCGACCAGTTGCCGCAGGTGAGTCAGCGCCGAGTTGAGCAGATCACTTTGGGCCATCAATCACAACTTGTGGATCGGATTGATCATCGCCGAGATCGTCGAACTCTGCCCATAGAGTTTGATGAAGCCGACCGCCTCGGTCACCGTCCAGTCAGCGCTCTGAGCGTACGAAGCGCCCGGCCGCTCCAGCACGTGCTTCGAGTCAACCTTCACGGCACAGAGCGATCCCCCAAACGTCTCAAGCGTGACTTCGCCGGTCACAAACCGCTGTGAACTGGCCAGTGCCGCTTCGAGGTCGCTCTTGAGCGGTTCATAGAAGAAGCCCTTGTACACGAGTTGCACCCACCAGTCCGCCGCCTGTCGCTTGAAGCCCGCCTGCCACGAGGTGTGAATTGCCTCCTCGAGGCCGCGATGCGCGTGCATGAGCGCCGCGATGCCGGGGCACTCGAAGACGATGCGAGCCTTGAGGCCGATGGTCGTATCGCTTGAGTAGATGTGCCGCCCGACGCCGTAGGCCCCGAACACCTTGTTCAACTTCTGCAGCATCTTCGGCCCGCTGAGCTTCTCACCATCCACGCTCACCGGCACGCCCTTCTCAAAGCCGATGCGCACCCGCAGCCGCTCGCGCGGCCACTTGCTGGGATGCACGCACAGCTTCCACGTGTCATCATCAGGCGCGTCGTATTTGTCGATCTCCGAACCGCTGATCGTCACACCCAGAACGTTCTCGTTGATCGAGTACTTGGTGGTGCTCGTCCGCACTTCGATGCCGCGCTCCTTGAGGTAGGCCGCTTCGAATGCCCGCACCTGCTTGTGCTCGGATTGGATGTCGCGGATGGGCGAGAGGATGTTGAAGTCGCCCAGCGAGCGCACGGTCTGATCGAAGCGCACCTGGTCGTTGCCCATGCCCGTGCAGCCGTGCGCGAAGTTCTTCGTGCCGATCGCCCGGCAGTGCTCGAGGCTCTTGCGCACGATGACGTATCGATCGGAGCAGAGCATGGGGTACTGATCCTGGTACGCCCCGCCGAACTGCACGAGCGGCACGACGAACTCATCCCACAGGTCCTGCGCGGCATTGACGGTGATATGGCTCGCCGCGCCGACGTCCTTGCTTCGCTTTTCGATGTATGCCCGCTCCTCGTCGCTCGTGCCGCCCGTATCGACAAAAAGCGTGACGACTTCGTAGCCCCGCTCCTTGAGCCAGGGGACGCAGAAGCTCGTATCCAAACCACCTGAAAACGCCAGAACCACCTTCTCGCCGGCCATGTGTGTGCTCCGTTTCGCAGTAGAGAGAGACGATAGGAGAGAACCGGAGCATTGTCTGACGGCACGCGCCTCCGCCCGGCGTTTGCCCGTTCACCACCCTCCGTCCATAATCCTCGCAGTGCTACCCGTGCGAATCGCCATCTGCTTCATCCTGCTCATTCCGGCCATCGGCTGCGGTCCAAGGCCGTCTGGCCGCGAAGCGCCGGCGCTCGCCGTATTCGCCGCCGCCAGCACGACCGATGTCCTCCGCGAGATCGGCAGTCGCTTCGAGAAAGAAACGGGTACTCACCTCGTCTTCAGTTTCGATTCCTCCTCGAATCTCGCCCGGCAGATCAAGGCCGGATCGCCGGCGGACATCTTCCTTTCCGCCGACGAAGCGTGGATGGATGACCTTGCGGCCGCCGGCGCGATTCGCCTCGACTCCCGCTTCGATCTGCTCGCCAATGACCTGGTCATGATCGCACTGGCCACGTCCGCGAAGTTCGAAGTTGAACTGACACCGCAATTCGACTTTGCAACGCGCCTGCCGCAAATCCATCGCATCGCCGTGGGGGATCCATCCCACGTCCCCGCCGGTCGCTATGCGAAGCAGGCGCTCGAATCGCTCGGCTGGTGGGACTCGCTTCAATCTCGCCTCATCCCCGCCAAGGACGTCCGTGCTGCGCTGCGCCTCGTCGAAATGGGTGAGGCCGACGCCGGCATCGTCTACGCCACCGATGCGCGCCAGTCGGGCAAGGTCGTCGTCATCGCCCGGTTTCCCGGTGACACACATGAACCGATTCGCTACCCGATTGCTCGGTGCAGCGACTCTCACGAAGCTCAGCAGTTCATCGACTTCCTGCGAACGCACCAGGCAGCCACCACCATCTTCGAACGGGCTGGTTTCCATGTGCTTGAGAGTGTAAAGGACGGTGGGGGATGACGCCTGAGGAATGGTCAGCCCTGCTGCTTTCGTTGCGCGTGGCCCTTTGGAGCATGGCGATCATGCTCGTTCCCGGTATCGCCTGCGCCGCCTTGCTCGCGCGCAAGAAGTTTCCCGGCAAGGTGATTCTCGATGCGGCGATCCATCTGCCCCTCGTTCTGCCGCCCGTCGTGGTCGGCTACGTGCTGCTGCTCTCGCTTGGTCGGCACGGCTGGCTCGGCGGCTGGCTGTACAACTCGTTGCACATCGAAATCGCCTTCACCTGGAAAGCCGCCGCGATCGCCTCGGCGGTCATGGGCTTTCCGCTTCTGGTTCGCGCCGTGCGCCTGGCGATGGAGCTCGTCGACCCGCGCCTCGAGCAGGCCGCCCGCACACTCGGCGCCCGCCCGTGGCGCGTCTTTGCGACGATCACTTTGCCATTGGCGTTACCCGGGGTGCTCACCGGCATGGTCCTAGCGTTTGCCCGCAGCCTCGGCGAGTTCGGTGCGACCATCACTTTTGCCGGCAACATCGAGGGCGTGAGCCGCACCTTGCCAAGCGCCATCTACACCTACACCCAGGTGCCCGGCGGCGACGGCCCGGCCATGCGCCTCATGCTCATCTCCATTGCACTGTCCTTTGCCGCACTCATCGCCTCCGAACTTTGCTCGCGATGGCTTACCCGGCGGATCGGCGCTGCGTCGTGATCAAGGCCGATGTCCACCTCGCGCGCGACGGCTTCACTCTGGATGTGCAGTTCCAGGCTGATGGTCCCGTCCTGGGCGTCTTCGGCCCATCCGGCGCCGGCAAGACCACACTCATCAACCTCATCGCCGGTCTCGAGCAACCGCAGCGAGGGTCGATCACGCTTGGCACGCAGCCCCTTTTTGACAGTACACAGAACGTAAACGTGCCCACTCACCGGCGACGCGTTGGCGTTGTCTTCCAGGAGCACCGCCTCTTCCCGCATTACTCCGTAACAGGCAACCTGCTCTACGCCGCGCGAGGTGGTGGCGGCGAACTCGATCGCATCGTGGCGCTCCTCAAACTTGTTCCGCTGCTTAGTCGCCGCATCAATCAACTCTCGGGCGGCGAGCGCCAGCGCATCGCGCTCGGCCGCGCACTGCTCAGCAAGCCGCAACTGCTCCTGCTCGATGAACCCCTCGCATCGCTCGACCTCCGCCTGCGCCGCCAGATCATCCCGTACCTGCGCCGCGTGCGCGATGAACTCAGGGTGCCCATCGTCTACGTCAGCCACGACCTGACCGAGATTCTTCAACTGACCGATCAACTGCTCATCATCGAACGTGGCAGATCGGTCGGCTGCGGTCGCTATGGCGAGATCGTTCACACCGATGCGGTGCTGTCTGTCGTGCACGATCGCGGCATGAACAACGTTCTGGCGGCGCGCGTGATCGAGCACAAGGCGGACGACGGCGTGTCCGTGCTTGAGATCGGCCCGAGTGAGCAGGGGGGGCCAACCGGCCGGCTCTTCGCACCGCTCTGCGCCGCCGAGGTGGGCGCGACGGTTTCGATCTCCATCCGACCTTGGGATATCGCTCTGGCGGCTGCACCAGTGTCGGGCGTGTCAATCCTCAACCAGGTGCGCGGCACGGTGCAGCGCTGCACCGGCCACGAACGCCGCATGCTCGTCGATGTCAACATCGGCGCTCCGCTCATCGTCGAGATCAGCCGCCGCAGTGCGACGACGCTGAACATTCAAGCGGGTACGCCAATCGTCTGCCTGATCAAGAGCCATTCGGTTCAGTACGTGGGAGCGCCGTCTCTCGGCTCAGTCTCGTAGCCACTCAGGGTCTACCCGCAGCGCCACACTCCGGACAGATCGAATCGGTGTTGCTGTGTCCAGCGAGGTTGTACGAGCAGTCCGGGCACAATCCCAGCGCCAGACGTCGACGCCTGAATTGCCTGCGTCGTTGCATCCAGACGTAAGCCGCAGCGAAGACGTATGGTCCATTAATCCAGAAGAACCGGCCGATGACATAGTCCCAACCCAGTTCCGAAATGATCTCCTGGCCGAACCCCGGTTCGTGCAGTTGCCCCCACTCGCCAAAGTTGCTCCAGATGATCAGCGGCAGTGGAATCAGGTAGAGCCACCACCGCACGCGGGAGAGCGCGACAAACAGTCCGACGCAGACCATGCTGCTGATTGCGGTGCCAGTTACCGTCGGCATCTTGTCGATGATTTCGGCGATGCAGAGATGTATCGCCGTCATGCTGGCCTCCTTCGGCCCGCGCGCTGAGGGGCCTATGGTTCAAAGGAACCGAGCTCATGGGAACCGACGGGCGGCGCGATGTTCAAGCATATCCTCACTTCAACCGTCCTTTGCGGGCTCGTCCTGGCGGCCTCCTGCGGAAAGTCCGAGCCCGGCGATTCGGACGCCACCACCACAACACCTGCGAATCCAGCGCCTTTCACCGCGCCTTCCGCGCCTTCCGCAGTTTCGCAGCCTCCTGCGATCCCGCAGTGGTTGCAAACGGTTCTGAATGCGCCGTTTCCTGATCCTCATTTCGATCAGAAAATCGACGCCGTTCTCCAAGTGCCCGATCACGCGGCTCAATTGACCGCGTTGTCGATCGATGCTGATGAAGGTAGGTGTACCGACCTGATCTTCGTCGTGGCCCAATTGGCGCATGCGACCCAGGATCCAGAATACCTGAGCGTTGCGTCCGCCATCTCCGCCCGACTGAAGGCGATCGGAGCCGCCGATACGCAGCGCGTACTTGTTCCAATGGCGTATCCGCCCGAAGTCGTCGGGCCTCAGATGCTCAATGCGCTCAACGACGATTCGATGAGCACTGTGGATCTGTGCGGCGCCGTGAACTGGTTGAGCGAATGGAATGGTCGCGATCCCGCCTCCGTGGCCGGCTTGATCGATGCGTCCGCCGAGCGCCTCAGCGCCCTCTCCGCCCGCGCGATGCAGCATTCCGATCGAGACCACGCTGTACTCGTGCTGCTCATCACGCGAAGCCTGCGCGAATCGGGCCACCTGTCACGAGACGACAGCCTCGATCTGCTCGACCGCTGGAACGCGCAATTCAGCCACGTCGGCGGCCTGCAGACGATGTATGCGCGCATTCGCGAAGTCTGCGAGCAACCCGACAGGTAGCGGCTCGCATACGGCGCTCTGGCCTATTCCTGCCCGAGCGACTGGTAGAGCATCAGCGAGTTGCCATCCGGGTCATAGAATGTCGCCAGCCGCACCATGCCGGGATACTCGCGCGTCGGGCCGTCGAAGCGGACCTTCCTGGATTCGAGCACGGCGCGGGCCTTGTCGATGTCCTTGACGCCCCACGTCGGCGTCGGCCCGCCGGGCGTGACCTTCTCAACCTGCGAGAGGCCGAGATTCACCCGCCCGCCCTCGACAGGCGTCTGCAACTCGCACCAGCCGATCTCATCGACGGTGTAGAGGTGCGTGAAGCCGAGCACGTTCGTGTACCACTCGATCGACCTCTTGAGGTCGGTCACGCTGCTGGCGATGGTCAGGCCGCCGTTGTACTCGATGGGAGAGGACATGGGATTCTCCTTCCGGCTGGTTGGGCCGTTCCTTGGTTGACTTGAGGAGTATAGCAACTATACTTTATGTGTCAAACGCGGGGCGGTTGCAATGAACAGGCTGCAGAATCCAGACCGACCCCGACTGCAGCGCAGGACGGTGCTGCAACTCCTGGCTGGCGTAATCGCAAGCCCGGTCCTGCTCTTTTCACGGAAGATTGCCGCCATGGACCGCCTCGACCGACTGATGGCCCTCTTTCGACGACGCTGGGCATGTCCTGTCATGGCCGAACTGCACAGTGCTCAGGGCGCGAAGTTCGTCTCGCTCGTCCACGCGCTTGGCGCCAACCCCGGCTCCATCCGCCAGACCCTCGACGAACTCATCGACCTCGGCTGGATTCGACGCAATCCCGGGTTCGGCCACCCGTTGCGGCCCGAGTACATCCTCACCAGGCGCGGCGAGCGCCTCGCGCCGACCTGCGCCCGTCTCGATCAGGCCGTGCGCCAAACCGGCGCTCAGGAGATCGCCCTGCGCAAATGGTCCATGCCCACGCTCTATGTCGTTGGGGACGGTCCTACGCGCTTCACTGAAGTCACCGATGCCCTGCCTTCGGCGACTGATCGCGCCGTCTCCATCGCACTCAAGGACCTGTCCGCAGCGACGATGATCGCGCGCCACCTCGTGGATGGCCCGCCGCCCGGCAGCATCTACGGAGCCACCACAATCGGCGAGCGCTTCCTGCCCATCCTTGATCGCATCTGAGGCGATCGCTTACGTCCGGGCCGCCGTGAACACGTTGACATTGTGTTCATAGAAAGTGGGCGGCTCATAGGTCCAGAGATTCGCCAGCCGCTGCTCTTCGAGTCTGAGCATCCTCAGCAGATAGCGGCCGACGAGCGGCGCCGAAAGACGCGACTTCCAGCCGAATTCCTTCTTGATCTCATCAAGGATGTGGGCGATGCGCGATGACAGCGCCTCGTTGGCATGCTTGAAGTGCTCTCGGGCGGCCCACAACGCTCCGGCATACGTCACCGCCAGGTCCCGGGCCTCCCAGACGAATCGCGATTGGATGCGCGGATCGGGGTGGTCCTTGTAGCGCTTCCATCCATTGAGTACGGTCCGCGCGATGCGCACCACACTCGGCCCGTTGATCTCGAAGTCGCGATGGAACGCGCGGAGGATGAGTTTCCCCTCCTCGCCGCGCGGGATGTGCGGATGCTGGAAGTTGAACATCAACTGCCCGTGAATGTCCGACTCAACATACTCGTCCGGCGGCAGCATCGTGCCCGCCTTCTGGTGCTCTTTGTACAAGGGTGTGCCGGGAATCGGCGTGTAGAGCATGAACTGGTGAAACTCGGTATCGTGCTCCACCGCGTAATCAATCGCCTCGTCGATGTTCTCCAGCGTGTGATCCTCCATCCCGATGATGCTTGATCCGAGCACGCGGATGCCGTGCGACTGCAGTGTGCGAACCAGCGTTCGCGTGTCGGCGTCTCGCAGCTTGGTGTAGGCGGCGTCCTTGCCTTCGAGCCCCATCCAGATCCACGAGATGCCCAGCCGAACGATCTGATCGATGGTGTACGCCCGAAGCACGTTGGCCGAGCCGAAGATGTACAGCGACCACGCCTTGCCGTGCTCTTCCATGAGTTCGAGCAGGCGCAGGGCCCGCTTGCGATGCAGGAGGAAGTTCTCGTCCATCACGAAGAACGATCGCACCTTCATGTCCTTCTCAAGTCCGCACATGACCTCGAAGAGTTCTTCGCCGGTCTCGTAGAAGTGAATGCAGGCGCCCTTGCCTCCAAACATTGCCGAAGTGGCGCAGAAGTTGCAACCCATGGGACAGCCGACGGAAGGCAGCAGGACCGCCGCCACGTCGCCGGGCTTCTCGCGCATGGTCACGCCCATGGTCCGCGAGCCGATGCCCGACGAGATGCGCGGATGTTTGATTGGCTGGGTGGTGTCTTCGCCGAGGTATCGGCGCATCCATTCGACTCCCTCGCCGCGCACGATGTGGTCGGCATCAACGAGTCGATCGAGGTCGGGGTAGTTCGCCACGTGCCCGCCGATGATGAGCTTCGCCTCGGGCTGGTGCTGGCGGATGATTTCGCACATGTACCGCACCTTGGCGAGGTTGGGAATGATCGCGCCGATGCCGATGATGTCGTACTGGACGGTGCGCAGTTCTTCGACGAGTCGATCAAGCGTCGGGAAGTCGAGCAGCGTGCACGGCGCGCTGATGTTTTTCTGGATGAGCATCAATCCCCACGAACGGTGGAACATGCGCAGCGAGAAGCCGCGCTGCACGCGCGTGACCTGGTTGTGGTACAGCTCCATCGGGTTCAGCGAGCGGCTGCCGTATTCGTCGTCACGGGCGTAGGGCCCGAAGACGCTGGTCAGCAGCACGCGAGCGTGCGAGCCCCGCGGGTGCGTTGAATTGGAGGTCGAGAGATACGTTGACTTGGCGATGGCCGTGGTCATTCGGTGATTGCCTCTGCATGGGGGTTTGCGCGCGAGTCAGACATCGGTGCGCGCAATGAGAATGGGAGGGAGGGGATTGATGTGTCTGTTCCATCCACCTGGACGCCGTCGCCTGGGCGCGACTTGAATTCAGACAATGATATCTGTTTATGGGGCCCGTGGCGCGGGGTGGGCCAAAATCATCCCCAGAGCACCCCGCGGGACCGTCGGCCATGGCCCGCATCGCCGCCCCGAAGGCGGAAAAAGAACAGCCCCGCGAGCGCTGGCGCCCGCGGGGCTGGTTGAGAACATGCAACGTCGATCAGCGGATCGATTACTCGATGACCTGATCAATCACGTTGGACTTGCTGCGCGACTCGACGACCTGCATCCAGACGCGGGTGCCCTGTGAGCCGGGCGGGATCCGCTTGCGCACGAGCGCATAGCCGTCCTGGTCCGCCACGCGGGTGCTCCAGATGGCCGGCTGAGCCAGGTCGACGAAGACGTGGAACCGAGGCAGATACGTGCTGCCCGTGCCCACAGTGCTGACCATGAAAGCGACCGTCTCGCCGGGCGTGGCGCCGAAGACCTCGGCGTCGCCATTGACGCCGGCCACCCAGCGGGAGACTTCCAGACGCAGACGGTTACCGACCACCTGGTCGATCACGTTGGACTTGCGCTGGTATTCAGCCGCCTGCATCCAGACATGCTGGCCCTCGGTGCCAAACGGAA
Organism: Planctomycetaceae bacterium; assembly: GCA_040255465.1. Lineage (GTDB taxonomy): Bacteria > Planctomycetota > Phycisphaerae > Phycisphaerales > UBA5793 > UBA5793. Next base: position 199,449 of record JBDZVA010000003.1, on the reverse strand, counting down.
TCTGGATGTGGTGCAGGGCGTACCCGTCCTGATTGGCCGTCTTGAATCCAGCCGAACGCGGCTGGGCCAGATCGAGCGTCACGTCCAGTTGCGGAACGTAAGTGCTTCCCGGCCCCTGGATGCTGTAGACAAACGCCACCTGTGATCCCGGCGTGGCGCGGAAGATCTCGAGATCGGTCCCGGTGCCCGCGGTCCAGGTCCCCGCGCGCAGCCGCATGGGGATGTCGCCGCTGATGGCCGCAACGACGGCCTCGTAGGCATCAACCATGCCGTAGCCGTAGTCGTTGTCCTTGCCTTCGGTGCCAAGATCGACGGCGGTGTCATAGATGATCTGCTTGATGTCGTTGACCGGCAGGTCAGGATTGACCTCGCGCATCAGGCAGACAACGCCGTTGATGTGCGGCGACGCCATCGATGTCCCGCTGAACTGGGCATACGAGTTGCCCGGAACCGATGAACGCACATTCACGCCGGGAGCGGAAATGTCGGGCTTGATCGCCGGCTGGCCGTTGGGAGTGCAGTTCGTCGGTCCTCGCGAAGAGAACGAAGCGATCGGCCATCCCTGCGTGTTGCCGTCGACCGCCGCAACCGAGAAGGTGCGGTACTCGTCAGTCGCGCGATCAGAGGGGCGTCCCAGACCGGCAAAGCCTTCGTTGCCGGCTGAGAAGGTGATCAACGTGCCCGCGGCTTCGCAGGCGTCAAGGTGCGACCAGAACGTCTCATCGCAGGGCGGATAGCCGTGCCCCGTGACCAGACGCCACGAGTTCGAACACACCGCCGGGACGTCCCAGTTCGTGTTCGGATCGCCATCCGGATCGATCAGCCATTCGAAAGCGAGCAGTGCATCGGACACGGTGCGCTGGATGCTGACGCGATCAATGACTGCGGCATGAATCCAGTGAGCGCCGGGAGCCACGCCGACCTGGTCGCCAGGCGCGCCGCCGCACACGGTGCCCATGGTGTGGGTGCCGTGGCTGCCAAACGCCTGCGGGAAGGTCGTGTTGGTCACCGGATCAAACCACGCCCATTCGGGGTGGCCGGCATAACGCGAATCGGCAACGCCCGCCCAGCGGCTGGCGAGTGCGGGATGGTTTCCATCAACACCGGTGTCCAGCGTGCTGGTCAGCACACCGACGCCGGTCACGTCAAACTCGCTCCAGACTTCTGGAGCGCGAATGGCGATCAGTCCCGGCTCGGGAGCGTCCAGCCCGCCGTTGCCGCCCTGATCAACCGCCACGGGTCCCCCAACGGGCGCGACCGTTTCGATCGGGTAGTTGAAGTACACGCGAAGCACATCAGCGCGGTTCGCGAGGCGAACAATTTCGCCACGCGTTGCCTCAACCTGGATCACGTTCGAGATCCAGTAGGCTTTGTAGCTCGCGATGCGACCGGCGGCCTTCAGATCTTCGAGATGGGTCAGCAGGTTGCCTTGGGTCGTGCTGGCTTTGTCCTGCAGGGTCGTCACGACAATCCGGTGCCGGTCACGCAGGGAGAGCCGCTCCTGCTCGAAGGTGCGATCCATCACAGCGATGTCGACCTGGTCATTGAGAAAGACCAGCGTCGAGAGCACTTCATTGTCGGGGGACTTCAGGAGGATCCGACGCAAGTCGGGATCAATCTCGCCGGCAAACACCGGGGTCGCAAGGACCGCGGCAGCCATTCCAATACAAACGAGTCGTTTCATCATTCTTCTTCCTTCCAGTAAGCGGTGAATGTGAAGGAACATTGGCCCACGCTCCATGGCACACCGCGGGCTCGGAGGCCCGCGGTGTGCACGAAGACCGTTTCACGCCCAGGGGGCGCGAGATTACTCAATAACCTGCTCAGTCACGTTTGACTTGCGCTGGTATTCCATCGCCTGCATGAACACGCGGACGCCAACCGTGTTGGGCGGGATGCGCGTGCGGAGCAGGGCGTGGCCGTCCTGATCGGCGGTGCGGATGCCGGCCTGGCGAGGCTGTGCGAGGTCCAGCGTTACATCAAGCTGCGGAACATAGGTGCTGCCGCTGCCCCGGACGCTGTAGACGAAGACGACGTGCGAACCCGGCGTGGCGCGGAAGACTTCCGCGTCGCCGTTGACGCCCGCGACGAATCGCGAGGTGACCAGACGCATCGGAATCTCGCCGGACATCGCTGCGACGACGGCCTCGTAGGCATCAACCATGCCGTAGCCGTAGCTGTTGTCTTCACCGGTCGGTCCGAGATCGACGGCGGTGTCATAGATAATCTGCTTGATGTCATCGACGGGCAGGTCAGGATTGACCTCGCGCATCAGGCAGACGACGCCGTTGATGTGCGGAGACGCCATCGACGTGCCGCTGAGCTGGGCATACGAGTTGCCCGGCATCGACGAGCGGACATTCACGCCGGGAGCGGAAATGTCGGGCTTGATCGCCGGCTGGCCGTTGGGCGTGCAGTTCGTCGGTCCTCGCGAAGAGAACGAAGCGATCGGCCAGCCCTGCTGGTTGCCATCGACCGCCGCGACCGCAAAGGTGCGGTACTCGTCAGTCGCGCGATCGGCGGGACGACGCAGGCCGGAGAAGCCTTCGTTGCCGGCCGAGAAAGTGATCAGCGTGCCCGCGGCTTCGCAGGCGTCAAGGTGCGTCCAGAAAGTCTGATCGCAAGGCTGGTAGCCGTGGCCGGTGGTCACGCCCCATGAATTGGAGCACACCGCCGGGACGTCCCAGTTCGTATTCGGATTGCCATCCGGATCGATCAGCCACTCGAAAGCGAGCAGCGAGTCAGCGACCGTGCGCTGGATGCTGACGCGATCAATGACCGCGGCATGAATCCAGTGAGCGCCGGGAGCCACGCCGACCTGATCGCCAGGCGCGCCGCCGCACACGGTGCCCATGGTGTGGGTGCCGTGGCTGCCAAACGCCTGCGGGAAGGTCGTGTTGGTCACCGGATCAAACCACGCCCATTCGGGGTGGCCGGCATAACGCGAGTCGGCGACGCCGGCCCAGCGGTCGGCCAGTGCGGGATGGCGGCCGTCGACGCCCGTATCTAGGGTGGACGTGAGCACGCCGAATCCTGTCACATCGAATTCGCTCCAGACTTCCGGAGCGCGAATCGCGACCAGGCCCGGCTCGGGAGCGTCCAGCCCGCCGTTGCCGCCCTGATCAATCGCCACGGGCTCGCCAACCGGGGCGACCAGTTCGATCGGGTAGTTGAAGTACACGCGAAGGACATCGTCGCGGCTGGCGAGACGAACGATCTCGCGGCGAGTCGTGTCCACGCGGATCGCGTTGGAGATCCAATAGGCGTCGAAGTTCGCCACTCGACCTGCTGCCTTGAGCGCGGTCAGATGGTCGATCAAGGCGCCCTGCGTCGTTGCAGCCTTCTCCTGCAGCGTGGTCACCACGATGCGGTGACGCTCACGCAGGTTCAGGTTCTCCCGCTTGAAGGTGAGATTCATCTGCGCGATGTTCACCTGATCGTTCAGGTAAATCAGCGTAGAAATCACTTCATCGTCCGGGGCATTCAGGATAATCCGGCGAAGATCCGGATCGATTTCGCCCGCGAACACCGGGGTCGCAATGACCGCAGCTGCCAGGCTGGCACACACCAATCGTTTCATCTTCTTCTTCTCACTTTCCGAAAAGTTCGTGACTAGAGGCACAGACAGACCGGCCGCCCGACGACACCGCGAGCGCCTGCCCCCGGGACAACGTTGATAGAATACCTCAGAACAACCACCGACGGGCGCGAATTTATCCAAACTTCCGCCGGAATTTGCATCAGAGCACCGGAGTCGGGGGGATCTGCGCCGATTCGGATCATCTCGCCCTTACCCAAGTTCGCTCCGAGCCCCGGTTCGAGCCAGCAACGATGCCTTCGGCGACCGGATCGCGCTCAACAGCGCAAAGACCCCGCAGCCAAACCGGTTTCCAATCCCCGTCCACCTCCGGCCCATCGCCCAAGTCGCGTCGACCGGCAGGTGCCTTAGCCCATCAGCCGCGCCTGCTGCCTCCCAAAGCCAACATCCAACGGCTTCGGACGCCCCATCCTCGTTGTTGGTTCGCTCCGATGGCGACCCTCCGCGTCGATCCCGCCTCGCACCACGACCAGGACAGCAACCCTCCATCCATCCCGCCCATCTTTTCCACCAAAAAGCAAGAGAATATCGGATTCTCACTTGCCGATATATCGAAATCAGATATATTTGGAACCGAACGGCTGATCAGGCGAATCTTCTCCCGTCAGCCGACACAATGGAGCCACCCATGCCCCCGAACGTCAAACCACAACGCGAGTCGCTCGAGATCGTCGTACTCAGCGTCCTCGCCGAAGAGCCGCTCTACGGCTACTCGATCATCAAACGCGTCGCCAACCGCAGCGACGACGCCATCCGCCTCACCGCCGGCGTCCTCTACCCGTTGCTGCACGAACTCGAAGCCGCCCGCCTCATCGAATCGACCTGGGAGACCGTCCGCAGCGATCGCGCCGGCGAATCCAGCGCCGGCCGCAAACGCAAGTGGTACCAACTCACCGCCAAGGGTCGCCGCCGCCTCACCCAGCGCATCACCGCCCACCGGGCCTTCCAGGCGATGATCGAAGCCTTCCTCCCGCCCCGCGGCGCTGATGAGGAGGCCACAACATGACCACAGCCATCGAACACCCCGCCACAGTCGAATCGCAAACCGATTCCATCGACACCTGGCTCGCCGTGCTCACGCGCTTCCTCGACGTCTCCGCTGCGCAGCGCGATGCCATCCGCGATGAGATCGACGCCCACCTCCGCGAGCGCGTCCGCGATCTGATGATCACCGGCCGCTCCGAACCCGAAGCCATCAACACCGCCATCAGCGAACTGGGCGAGGTCGCCGACCTGGCCCGACGATTCAGCCACGCTTCCAAGTCACGAACCAGGAGAACCATCATGAACGCAGCCGTCCTCGCTTTCGGCGCCATCAGCGTCGCCACCGCCACCGTCTTCATCGGTGGTCCGCAGCCGACCCGCTCCAACGTCGCCATCTACGAATCGACTCCGCCCGCCAAGGCCAACCCCAACAGCGCCCTCGACGACAAGACCGCCAAGGTCGATTTCAAAGCCGACTCCCTCGAAAACGTGCTTCGCTTCCTCGCCGCCAGCGCCGGCCTCGATCTCGTCCTCGACACCAACGCCCTCGGTCAGCAAGGCGTCCAGCTCGACGAAGAAATCAACCTCACCCTCACCAAGCCTCAACCCGTTTCCCAGATCCTCAAACTCATCCGCGAGCATTGCCAGCAACCCTTCGCCTGGCGCGTCAACGGTACCATGCTCGAAGTCGCCACCTCAGAGGTCTTTGATCGCCGCGAGATCGTCCTCGCATCCTTCGACGTGCGCAATGTCCTCGATCTCATCTGGCAGACGACCAACGACGGCGACGCCGCCGCAGCCCGGCTCGAATCACTCATGATGGAATACGTCGAGCCCGACGCCTGGTACTCCAACGGCGGCAACCTCGGCACACTCAGCATCGTCGGCGGCAAGATGTTCGTCAAAGCCCCCTCACGATTCCACCAGCCCATCCAGTGGATCCTCGCCCAACTCGAAGAAAACGCAATCGACCAGGCCTCCCTGCCCCGCATGGCCCCGGGAATGCTCTATGCCGATTCCCTTCGACGCTACGACCCGGCGCGACCATTCCCGCCAGGCACGGGCTCGGCCACCCCTGCACCCATGACGTCCGGCGGCGGCGCCACCGCTCCGTCGCCAAACTCAGCCTTCAACCCCCTGACAACCACGCCCGGGGCTCTGCCTCCCGTTCGCGAGCCCTACGCCGACCCGAATACCACGCCCGGCGCTCTGCCTCCCGCCGCCAATCCCACCGCCGATCCCTACGCCGATCCAAACACTGCCCCAGCCACCACCGGCCCCAGCCGCGGCAGGTCATCCGCCGCAGGCGGCGCCGCCGGCAGGGGTTCATCGCCCTCGCCCGTTCAACCCCCCGCATCCAAACCCGATTCCGACCCCGGCAAACGCTGATCACCGCAGTACGCGGCAATCCCCCCGATTCCAACAATCCTCTTTACCTGTGCAGCGCGGCGGGTTACTCTCGAAAGAGAGTCAACCCGCCGCGCTTTTTGGCCGCGCCATGCGTCGAGAGGAGCCGCATCATGAAAATCACCAGCCACTCCTTCAAGCACAATCAGCCCATCCCCGATGAGTTCGCCTTCTGCATTCCCGATCCACAGTCCCACGCGGCCCTCGGCCGCAATCGCAACCCCCATCTCGCCTGGACCGACGTCCCCTCCAACGCCAAGTCGCTCGTGCTCATCTGCGTCGATCCCGATGTCCCCACGGTGGGCGATGATGTAAACAAGGAAGGTCGCACCGTTCCCGCATCCATGCCGCGCTGCGATTTCTACCACTGGGTCATGATCGACATTCCCACCAGTTGCACCTCCATCGCCGCCGGCGCCTGCAGCGATGGCGTCACGCCGCGCGGCAAGCACAACCCCCCCGGGCCCGCCGGCTCAAAGCAGGGACTTACCAACTACACCGACTGGTTCGCGGGCGATCGCGACATGGGCGGCGACTACCGCGGCTACGACGGCCCCGCGCCCCCATGGAACGACGAGCGACTCCATCACTACCACTTCAAACTCTTCGCCCTCGACCTCGCCCGACTCGGCGTCCCCGGCAACTTCCGCGGCCCGCAGATCAGCAACGCCATGAAAAACCACATCCTCGCCGAGGCCGAGATCATCGGCACGTTCACATTGAATCCAAAACTGCGCGCGTAGAACGCCTCCGCGCCGGCCGCCAACATGTCACCCATGTTTAGCCGCGACGCACGCATCGCCAAGCGCCCCCACCAGAACATGCCACGCCCACGACGAGGCTCTGCGAATCGTGGGATGCCTGGGTGCCACACCGCCTCCCGCCGCTTGGCCTGAGCCTCGTCGAAGGCCGGTGCTGTGTGCGATCGCGTAATGACATCGCACGCCCACGATGAGGCTCGGCGAATCGTGGGATGCCGGGGTGCCACACCGCATCCCGCCTCGGGTGCTGTGTGCGAGCGAGCAACGACAAGCAGACGCCAACTTCGTAGGGCCCGCCGTGCGGACCACGAACGTGCAACCACCCCCAAACCACCACCGCGCCCCAACACACCAGCCGCGCCTCTTCCCCCTAATCCCAAGTGCCCAGTGCCTAATGCCTCGAATCTTTCACTCAAATCGATGCACCACCAACTGACTGATCGCACACTCCCCTTGCACCACGGCCTGAAACAGAATCGTCTGCTCGCGTGCGATGAGAGGGACGGGTCGAGTGATGGTGGCGATGCCTTGCTGGTTGGCGATGGCCGTGCCGATGACGGTGGGGTTATCGAGTTGCAGTGCGTTCTGCTGGAGATCGCAGCCGGGGATGCGCGTCCCGCCGCCGCGCACGGAGTAAACAAACGTCACCCGCGCGCCGGGTGACACATCCGTTACCGTCAGTGTGTTGCTCGTGCCGGCTGTTCCCGGCGAAGGAGGCTCGAGCGTCATCGTCGGTGAGACCGGTGTCAGAACGTAACCAATTGTCGGACTGCTTCGGCCGTATCGGGTTCCTGTACCCGTGATCTGTCCGGCCTCGTTGATGGCCCAGGCCGTTCGCAATCGCCAGGCAGAGTTCGGTGCGATGAGATCGTTGAGCGCTCTCATCCCCTCACCCTGCTCCCAGATAAATGCGTCGGAGAGAAGGAACTGGATGATGGAGGTTCCGACGATCTGGTTCTGGTTGTTGATCGAGTTGCCGTAGGCCGCGTGCGTGCCGGGCAGTCGGCCCAGGTCGTACATCGTGCCGTCGAACCAGACAAAAGCATTTCTACGCTCGCTGACATCGATGTCCGCTCCGCCGACGACGTAGCCGAGGTCGTTCACGTCATAGGCCCACGACTGGCCGTTGTTGAGCCGGCGCAGCGTGCCCAGATCGCGAATCTGACCGTTCTCCCAGAGGACGGCTCGCCATGAGCCGAAGTTGGCCTCGCTGACTGCTTGACCAACCACCAAGCCGGTGTTGTTCATGCCATGGGCTTCGCTCACGGTGCTGTCGAGCGTGCCGAGATCCGTGATCTGGCCGTCGATCCAGAGACACGCGTGTCGGGGATTGCTCTCGCCTGGAATGAACTCGGCCCAACCGGCTATCTGATCGAGTTCATTGATTGCATACGCCTCCCCGTGATCTCCGCCGAACGTGCCCAAGTCAAGCAATTCTCCGTCGCGCCAGAGAACCGGCCGCTCATCAAAGATCGATCCGCCTTTCGGATTGGACCGACCAACAACCAGTCCGTTCGAGTTCATGCCAAGCGCCATGCTCTGGGTGCCACCCAAAGAGCCAAGGTCCACTGGAATGCCGGTTCCTCCAATCCAGATGCACGCGTGACTGCCATCCGGCAGAGTCGAAGCGGCACCAACGACGTCGCCTGCTTCTGACAGCGCGCGGCCGTACGAATCCTCTCCGCCCAACGTATCGAGTTTTATCACAGCATACCGACAAGGGTTCTGTCGTGCATAGGAGGGCGTGTCCAACCCATATGGCACTATCGAGATTGTCAGCACCCAAACCAGCAATTGCCCGTTCCAGATGTTGGTTTTCATGAGCATACCTCTGCGATTAACAATTACCGAATTGGGCTTTCGCCCAATTCGGCGAGCAAGTCACTACTGTTGCGGGCACCCATCACACGCAGACGAGTGAGGTTGAAACGTGTCGATATCGTACGTTTCAGATTCCTGTTCGTAGATATCCTTCAGTTCTGTCATCTTGTTCGTGCGTGCGATGAGACCTGAACATACAAACGTAGCGCGGATCGCAGCAAGATCAAAGACTCCGTTGTGGGATTGAGTCTGTATGGTCGGCCCATAGCAAGCTACCGCAAAATCCAAACTCGCCAGCGCGGCAAGAGCGTCGTTCAACCCGAAGTCTGGATCTGTCGGCCATTGAGCGGCCTGCCAACTGTCAACAAAATCTGCCCAATCACTGTATCCCGGTGTTCCACACGCGATAAACGCTGCATAGTCGTCAGCATTGTTTGCAGCCCACTGACTCTCGTCATCCACCTTCGGTCCGACCTCCAGGCACGCAAGCCAGTTTGGCACATCCCAAGGGGCGCTCCCTGCACTTGACGTGTCGGTGAGCTTCTCGATCGGATCGACGGCATCCGTGTACGACAGATAGTGATCGTGAAGGTCAAAGTACATTTGGTTCTCGTTGCACCACTCGGAGGTATGAGTTGTGACGTAACGACCAGTGTGATCCTCAGACTGTGCACTGAAGCCGTTCTTCACGAATGATCCAGGTATGCCCGGTCCAATCATGCGGAGCGGCCGTCCGCTGAGGGCGGAACCTTCGAGAGCCGCCCACATCTGTGCTTTGAGCCAAGCGTATATCGCATCAACCGCATCCTTCATGCAGTCTACGCCCAGATTCTCTTCATCATCAAGGATGTCGCCGAGTGTTAGGGGATCTCCTTCCCAACTCCACCCCGAAAGGTCGTCAGAACGAATCTTGTATTGCCCGGCGCCTCCGAACACCTCGTTGCCAGTCTGGACATAGTCGATGCACTTGGCAAAGCGGTGAGCAAAAATGTGAATGTCAGTCAGTTCATCAGCGCCGCCATCTGTCGGCAGATAGTCGAAGTCCATGTCCGACTCTTCAAGGCTCGATCGAATCCAGATGATGAGTTCCCCTTGACGAGGATCCTGTGTCGTACCGCGTGTCCAGTTCTCGATGCCGTCTTGAAAGTCCTCGCACGCTTCTCCGCCTTGGACTACGAGATCGAGTGGATAAGACTCGTCGTAATTCTCTGACTCGGTAAGAGCAAGATTCCGCAGATGCATCTGATGCCGGGATATCTGCCGATAGTCAATCAAGCTCCAGTTGTTGCTGCGCGTGCCCGGCGCGTGCAAGCCCACGCGCATGCCCACCGTGTCGATATTCTCAGCCCAGTCGAGCAGGAAGTTGCCGTTGTTGTCATAGGTATCCGGATCGCTGACGATCGTGCGATAGTCCGGGACGCCGTTGTTGTCGACGTCGTACGGGATGATGAGACACGGCTGAATCTCCGAGCTGCTCGTTGCCTTGTAGCTCCCGCCGACCCACATCTTGTCGTTGATCGCCCGCGCGGAGGCCACGTGGCCCGTTGCGTCCGGCATCAATGTGATCGCGTTGAAGTTGTAGGCGACGTCCTCGTCATCGATCACCTGCCAGATGGCGCCACCGCCCGTTCCCGTCGTGTTGGTCACCGCCATTTCGCCGTAGCTGTTCAGGTCGCAAACCTCCGACTGAGCGCCCACCGAAACAAATGGCGTAAACGAGTAGAAGTTTGAGCCCGTGTTGTACCAGAACGCCGGGACTCGACCGTTGGGATCATCAACCACCCATCCACCGATGTCACCATCATCATTGATCGCGGTTGCACCGCTTGAGTCCCAGCCACTGGGATGGATGTCAGTCGTGCTGCTTGGGACCCACGAATACGCATGCGATTCACCGCTCACGGTGTGCCAACCGACCACCTCGCCGTTGTGATTCAGTGCGACGGCCTCGCCCTCGACACCAGAGGCCGGATACGCCAGGGACCCATCGTAAACAACCGACCGCAACTCGCCTGATGAGACATACGAGCCTGCGAGAGTGGTCGAGGTGCTGACCGACTTGATGTCCCAGGCGGTGCTAACCACACCGCTGGCAAAGGGGGTGTACGCCTCGTCATCGGGGCCGTCCCACAGTGCGGCGCGCTGGTAATCCGGGTTCGCTTTCCAGATCACTTCGCCTGCAATGGTCGGCGGATCCTCGTCGCTGAGCGAGTACGCCCACGCCGCATCCATGTTCTGGTCGTCTGTATCCAGGATGACCACGCCGTGATCCTGATCCGCCGCATTCGCAGGGTCAAAGAAGAACGCATTGGCAATCCCGGCTGATGAATTCCAGGCCCAGCCGACGGCTTGCCCGGCTTCATTCAGACCCATGACTTCACCCTTGCTGTAGCCGCTGGGCAACTGAATGCGCACCAACACAAACGGCTTGAAGGTTGGGGTGGTCAGCATCGCCGCATTCGACTCGGCGGCGTTCGATTTCGATTCAGTTGCGTTTGAGACCGATTCGGCAGCGCTGCTCGCTTCGTGCGTGGCCACCAGCGCGGCCGTCGGGGTGCGGAGGCGGCTGCTCCCTTGAGCCGCCGCGGCGGAGTTCACGTGCCAGAGTGTTTCGCCGCCTGCTGCGAGCACCATGGCCCCAACTCCAAACAGCGCCAGACTGAACGAAAACCTAACGGGGGGGGGGGTCGGAACGTCATGACTGAACCTCCATCCAAGGGTCAAGCGGCCGGCCCGGCTGTCAACGCGACAAGCCGAACCGTGCCGGAAGTTGAACCTCCCGCAGGCGGGCTCCTCCCCGCCGGTCCCCCCAGATTCTCCCCGAACCGCGGCGACCCGAACAAACCGGCCGCCGACTCCTTCAAGATACCCGCTTACGGAAAATGTGCAAGGGCGAAAGCGGCAATGTGGAGAAGATAATCGAAGTTTTTTCTGTGTGTCGCGACAGCCCCGACACCGCTCGCGGCGTGGACGCCCCACAACAGTCCAGTCCGCCCCCTGCCGAACTGCGGCTCTTTCCCGACCCGCCCTCACCCCAGCCACGCGTACCATTTCCCTTTGATGCCTGTGCCATCCTGACCCTCCGCCCTCTGACGGGAATGACCATGACTTCTGCTCCATCGACCTCATCCTCGACCTCCACGCCATGCCCGGGCCTGACACGCGACTTCCTCGCCGCGAAGTTCGAAGCCGGCCTCTCCTGGGACGACTATCTTGCCACGGGCAAGCCCGCTCAGCAGGAGTCGTGGAAGAGCATCTACAACCAGGTCGCCCTCTCCGATTCGCAGCGCAAACTGCTCGCCGATTTCTCCCGGGAAATGCACGTCATTTGCCTCTCAGGAATCTGGTGTGGCGACTGCGTCCAGCAGGGACCGCTCCTCCAGCGCATCGCCGAGGGATCCGAATGCATCAACCTCGTCTGGCTCGACCGTGATCAGCATAAGGACCTTTCCGACATCATCCAGATCAACCAGGGCGCCCGCGTGCCGACCGTCGTCTTTCTTGCCGAAGACGATGAATTCATCGGCCTCTACGGCGACCGCACCCTGACCCGGTACCGCGCCATCGCCGACTCCCAGCTCGGCCCATCGTGCCCGCTCCCCGGAGCCCCGGTGCCCACCGACCAGTTGCTCGCCACCTTGCAGGACTGGCTCGACGAGTTCGAGCGCCTGCAACTTCTCCTCCGCCTCAGCCCCCGCCTCCGCCAGAAGCACGGCGATTGATGGCCGGTTGGCCCCGGAATCCAGCCGAGTTGAGGCCGAATCCCGCGCACGTGGGGAGCAGGGGCCCCGGCGCTCCGCCCTCCGGGTCCCGAAACCCATCTTGCGTCATCGCGGAGCCACGATTCGCCGCCGCGCTTGCCGCTGATGGCGCTGTCTTTGCCCGGATGCGGCCGCGCCTTCTTTGGCGCGCCGAAGTGCGCATCAGGCACTTCCCCGAGTCGCAGGAGGTGTGGTGCTGATGTGGTCGCGCAAGATGCTGTTTTTCCGGCGCTTGCAGGCGCGCGGATGAAAAGGCGGTTGTCAATCCAGCCAAAAATGATCTTCCCTCTCTTGACCCTTTGGGGGTGAGGTGTATCATCCCTCTGCGTGTCGTTGATCGGCAACGGTCATCGATCGGTTTGTCATCCAGTGATCGAGCCGGGCAACCGGGGCGATCAGGTGCTGGGAAATGGCATCCAGCTCTTTGAAAAGTGAACAGTTGGGTTATGTAAAAACGCCGCGAGGGTGCGGCCGAGAGTCAGTCTTTCACAGGATTGATTCGAGGTCGAATCCAAGGGTTGAGACTTCACGGCCTCAACCCTGGAAACATCCTTGTGACGCTGAAATCAATTCCAGCGATTGGATGTTTCCAATCCCCGTTGTTTAGCCGCAACGGGTGTCGATCTTCGGATCGATAAATGACCAATCCGCAACCAGCCTCGGTTGGTGGCGGGTTTAACAGGCAAGCTATTCTTCGATGCGTCATCGATCGGGTTCGCCCGATCGTGCAACGATAATCAACTGAAGAGTTTGATCCTGGCTCAGATTGAACGCTGGCGGCATGGCTAAAACATGCAAGTCGAACGAGGTTTTTTCTTCGGATAGAACCTAGTGGCGAAAGGGCGAGTAATGCATTTCTGACGTACCCCGAGGTTCAGGATAGCCCAGGGAAACTTGGAGTAATACTGGATGTGGTCAACGGGTCTAGAAGCTGTTGATCAAAGGAGCAATCCGCCTTGGGCGCGGGAAATGTCCTATCAGGTTGTTGGTGGGGTAATGGCCTACCAAGCCGAAGACGGGTAGCGGGTGTGAGAGCACGGCCCGCCGCATCGGGACTGAGACACTGCCCGGACTCCTACGGGAGGCTGCAGTAACGAATATTCCACAATGCGCGAAAGCGTGATGGAGCAATGCCGCGTGCAGGATGAAGGCCTTCGGGTTGTAAACTGCTGTCAGGGTTTAGGAACACAATGACCAGACCCAAAGGAAGAGACGGCTAACTCTGTGCCAGCAGCCGCGGTAATACAGAGGTCTCGAGCGTTAATCGGAATCACTGGGCTTAAAGCGTACGCAGGCGGACCGGTAAGTACTTTGTGAAATCCCTCGGCTCAACCGAGGAACTGCTTGGTATACTGCCGGTCTTGAGCATGGTAGAGGCGGTCGGAACGATAGGTGGAGCGGTGAAATGCGTAGATATCTATCGGAACGCCGAAGGTGAAGACAGGCCGCTGGGCCATTGCTGACGCTCAGGTACGAAAGCGTGGGGAGCGAACGGGATTAGATACCCCGGTAGTCCACGCCCTAAACGATGTGCACTAGATCAGGGAGGTTCTGATACCCTCCGGGTCGAAGCAAAAGTGTTAAGTGCACCGCCTGGGGAGTACGGTCGCAAGGCTAAAACTCAAAGGAATTGACGGGGGCTCACACAAGCGGTGGAGCATGTGGCTTAATTCGAAGCAACGCGAAGAACCTTATCCTGGGCTTGACATGTACGGATTAGCATATGGAAACATATGTGACGCGGTTTACCGTGGAACGTACACAGGTGCTGCATGGCTGTCGTCAGCTCGTGCTGTGAAGTGTCGGGTTAAGTCCCTCAACGAGCGAAACCCCTGTCGTTAGTTGCCAGCGAGTCATGTCGGGGACTCTAACGAGACTGCCGGTGTCAAACCGGAGGAAGGTGGGGATGACGTCAAGTCCTCATGGCCTTTATGTCCAGGGCTGCACACGTGCTACAATGGCATGTACAAAGCGATGCAATACCGCGAGGTGGAGCAAATCGCACAAAGCATGCCCCAGTTCAGATTGCAGTCTGCAACTCGACTGCATGAAGTTGGAATCGCTAGTAATCGCGGATCAGCTACGCCGCGGTGAATACGTTCCTGAGCCTTGTACACACCGCCCGTCAAGTCATGGAAGCCGGGAGCACCCGAAGCCGCCTCGATTCAGAGGTGTCTACGGTGAGATCGGTGACTGGGACTAAGTCGTAACAAGGTAGCCGTAGGAGAACCTGCGGCTGGATCACCTCCTTTCTAAGGGATTCCTTAGATCCATGTCAGAGCGATCTGCCATGGAATTCATCAGCGCAACCTCGTCCGTTCAATCGGCTCGACGCCACCGTCAAAAGTGGCCCGGCCCGGTTCACGCGGATACCGGCACGGCGACGTGTCGTCAATGGCGTCTACATCCCCAACTGTTTGCAATACAACACAACCCTCGGCGCTTGCGTCGAGGGTTGTTTGTTTTTCTCGCGATCAACGAACTCACCACGGAGTCACGGAGGACACGGAGGGGGTAGAGAATTTGCGTTCAGGCACTGGGCAATAGGCACTGGGCATCAGGCAGTGGGCACCTGGGGTGGCGGGTGAGGGCTGTTCTTTGACTGGTTTGGTGCGGAAAACGGGGAGAAATGTCGGTTTCCGCCTGGGCTCAAAGGCGCTGCGCGGGTCATGCCCTTCGGCGAGGCTCAGGATCTGCGAGGGTAGTCGGGTGATGAGAGGGCGGAATCCTCGTCAGTCCGGGTGGTTTTTGTTGGTTTTAGTGCGTTTTGGTGCGGGTCGGGATCCGGGGCGGGCGCGGGGATGGGCGCCTTGGCGCAGGAGGCTGCCGCAGTGCTTCGCGCCTTCGCCTCCGGGCGCTGCTCTCAGCGGTGTTTGTGCTGGGGCCAGTTGTCATAAGGCGTCACGAACGCCCAGCGCTGGGCGGGGAGGTTGTCCTTGGCGGGGTTACCATCGACGTAGCGCACCCGCGTCCACACGTCATCGGGGGTATGCAGCAGCACGTTGTAGGGCCGCGCTGAGATGACGGGGTGGTGTGGGGAGATCGCGGCCGGGAAGCGGAGGCGCAAGCGGTCGCGGATGGCTGTGGTGAAATGTCCCCACATTGTCTGCGCGCGGTCGCGATGGGTGCGGATCACCAGGTGCGTGTGATTGCGGCAGATCGCGCATGCATAACACGTGTAACGACGCGCTGCGATCGTCTCTTCGATCGCTGCTGCGATCTCGATTCTGATGGCGTCGTCGATCCAGATGAGGGGGAAGTTGAGCAGGTTGGTGTGCTCTTCGTGAAACGCGCGAAGCTGGTCGCGGCTCGGCTGGAGGTGCTGCGGTTTGCGGCCGTGGTGGATCGGTCCGAGGGCGGCAAACTTGGGAGCGAGGAAATCAGTCGAGCCCGAGCCGCGCGGGTCGTTGGCGGCCCAGTGGCCGTACAGGGTGTGAATGAGGTGCGCTGCGATGATGCTGCGGCGGGGCGGACGGACCTGCCCCGCTTGCGCCTTCGCCTCGGGTAAATGATCGTGCGACGAAGTCGCCATGATCGCAGTGTACGCCGCGCTCGGCGTGCGTTCATAACATCAGTCAATGCCCCGGCGTCGGATCCATTTCGGGCTGATCGTGCGTGTGTGCGTGTTGCTGCTGATTGGGGCGGTGATCACTGTCGCGGCAGCGTGGGCGCCGGCGGTGTGGTGGTTCAGTCAGTCCTCAGATTGGATCGGCACGCCGCGGACTCCGACGGAGGAGCAGGTTCGATGGTGGAGAAGTACGATTTCGTTGCCCGCGTATCCGACTCCAACGGGAGCGCGAGAGCCTGATGCCATAGCGATTGGCTTTGATCGGGTGGATCTGCACGCAGATTCCGCCAGAGAGCTGGTGACAGCGTCTCGTTGGCGCTCGGGCCTGCCAATGCGATCAATGATGCACTACACGTGGTCGATCAGCCCTGGGAGCGCCGGTGCACTGGCGGACACTTATGAGAGTGAAAAGTGGAACACGAAGTTTGCGCTCGTTCGACATCGAGGGCCGATCGTTCTCCCGGTGGTGCCGCGTTGGATTGGGTTTGTCGTAGACACGCTCTTCTACGCAGCGCTGGCGGCCGGGATTCTCGCGGGGTGGCGGTGGATGATCCGGCGCGGGCGATTGAAGCGCGGGCTGTGTCCGGCGTGCAGGTATCCGATTGGCCGCAGTGCGGTGTGCAGCGAGTGTGGGGAGGGGCTGGTGGTGCGGACGGATCGATCTGGGGGCGTGCCTGCGCAGGGATGACGGGGTGCGCTGCGCGGGTGGCGTGCTTCGCGCTTGCGGGGCGTGGCTTGCGCATGGCGTGCGGCACTGATCGCTATCATCACGCTGCAGCGTGGCTTGTTGAGTTTGCTGGCGTTTGATTCTTTGATTGCCGCGCGTTCGTGGATCAGGACTTGGTTGCGTTGAGATTTGGTGATGGCCGCGACTGACGTGGGTCGATTGCGGGCCGTCGCTGAAAGGGGAACATGTTGCGTCTCAGCATCCGCAGCATTCCGATTGTCGGCGTCGTCGTGGCCGTTGGTCTTCTCGCGCTTTCGATCTATCGGTACACGGGTGATGTGCACTGGACTCGAGTGACGGTTTCGATGCTTTGCGCGTCGACGCTGCCGGATGGCACGCCGAATCCTGGTCGCGCCGTTCCGATCATCGCCCTGTTGCTTTTCTGCGCGAGCATGGCGCTGGTCTATCAGCTCATCTCACGGCTGGCTGAGACCCGTGTGCAGCGCGACACCATCCAGATCGCGGGCATCGGTTCTCAGGTCTATTCCGTGCTCACGGCCACGCCGATCCACAATCTGATGGTGAACATCGCGTTGGTGTTCACCATGGTTGCGATGGTCGCCATCGTGTACATGCTCCATTGCAAACACCATCGCGGGCTCGCCTGGTTCGGAGTGGTGTGCATCGTGGTGGCGCTTGGCTGTGTGTCCCTGTACTACGCCGACGCCCTGGTCGAGATGTGGGGCGTGTTGCAGAAAGTGTCATCGACGCTGACGACCACGTGGCTGTTCGCCGTTCACCTGACGGTCAAGCCGAGCAAGAAGGGTGAGAGCCGCGAGGCAGGGGAGTGATTGAGCGGGCGCTCGGCAGCGAGTCGTGCGCTGCGCGGGGATGATGGGCGCGGCTGGGGTTTTGGTGGGCGGTGGTGAAGAAATCGGCGCGTCCAAGTGTGGCTGGATGCGGCGGTTGCGCTTGGGGATGCGTTGCTCGGGTTGCAAGGAGTGGAATCGGGATTAAACTTGTCGGTAAGGCAGGGGGCGAGATGGGCGCGCCTGCTGAAACCAATCTGTTCACAGTGGAGGATCGCGCGATGGGCCGGCAGAAACTGTTGGTGGTTCTCGTTGCAGCCTTGATGTTGGGATTGGCCTCACACCAGGCGAGTGCGCAGGTGTTGACGCAGGCCGGGCCGTGTCCGGGGACGAAGACGTTCTCGGTGACGGGCGGTGCGGCGTTTACGCGCTTTGCGTTCATTCACTCGGCCGGCACGGGTTCGTGGACAGTGCCGGGCGGTTTGATCTGCTTCGGCACGGTGACGGGCTTGGCGAATCCGGTGACGCTGGCCGGGTTTGTGCCGGCGAACGGTTCGGGCAACGCATCGGTGAACATGTTCGTTCCTGCGGGCGTGTGCGGCAACCGCTATCTGCAGGTCATTGACACGATCACGTGTACGACGTCGAATGTGATTCTGATCAACTAGCGCTGCGCGGCTGGGGAGAGAGAAGTATCGCAGGGCGGTGGGCTTGAGGGCTCGCCGCTCTTCTTGTTGCGCTGAGGCGGGGGGATGAGAGGTGGGCTTGACTGTGACGTGGCCCGGGTGTGGCTTATGCCCGGGCTTTGGATTCGCCGTAGCGCAGGTGCAGACAGGTGCGGCACAGGAGCGAGCGCGGATGGAAGAGGGCGCGGTAGCGATTGATGATCGCGGCGTCGAGCGGGGTGATCGGGGCGTTGCGCGTGAGGGGATGGGTCTGCAGGAGCGTGGCGTACTGCTGGGCGGTGATGGCATCGCGCAGTTCGTCGTGCGTGCACAGGGGCAGGAAGAGTTTGCAGACTTTGGTCTTGCAGCGCGGGCAGAGGAGGAAGTGCTGGAGGCGGTGGCGCGGCTGCATGCAGTTGAGGTAGGGATCGAAGCGCGGCGGCAGGGGAAAGAACCAGCGCTGGATGGTGATGGTCTGCGTCCAGTCGTCGATGGGAAGGGCGAGCCACTTGAGTTGAAGGGCGCCTCGGTTGGGGTTGGCGGCGCGCTGGCCGGGTTCGTTGCGGTAGTGCGATTTCATGACGTTGGACTTGCGGGTGCGATGGTCGCCGACGAGTTGCATGGGCAGGCGGTAGTCGTGGAGGCGGCGGAGGAAGCGGGGCGTGACGACTTGCGCAGCGGTGGCGATGCAGCGCGGGCGCGAGCTTCGGCGGCGATCGGAATCGTGCGCTTGAGATGCATCGGTTGACGCCACCCCGCCGCCGGCGTTCTCGCGTTGAGTGGATAGAGGGTGAGCATCGTGCGCGGGAAAGCGCGACAGGCGGTTGGTGTAGCCGGGCAGGCGAAGTGTGGGGAACGTGGCGTAGCGCCAGAGTTCGCTGGCGCGGAGTTCGAGGCACGCGGAGCGGTCGGCGCGGCCGGCGCGGTTGTGCCAGGTGGGTTTGGTGTGGAGGGTGGCGAGTTGCGGCGGGGTCGGGCGGTAGTGGGGCATGGCCCAATCATGCGCGACGCGGCGCGCGGGGCGCGGCTTTCGTGCGGATCAGCGCCGAGATTCAGATCTCTGTTGCATTAAAGTGCGCGAGTGTGCGCGCGGAGATTCGACGCTGATGCAACGGAGAGCGCGATTTGCCCGCGTGATCGGATCGGAGTCGCGGGGAAGGCTGTGAAATGCAGTTGCCTGGGCGTCATTGGATTAACAAGATGCTCTGTGGGGGCGTTCGCTGGTGGGCGCCTGTTCGAAAATGACATGAGGAGGACGATGTGATGAATCGCACGCAAGTGGTGGCGCTGGTGGTGATGTTGTTCACACTTGGTTTCGGAACGCGGCAGGCGGAGGCGCAGTCGCTGACGATCTCCGGGCCGTGTCCGGGGGTGATGACGTTTGAGGTAACGGGTGGGACGCCGTTTACGCGGTTTGCGTTTCTTCACTCGGCGAACACGGGTTCATGGGTGATCCCGAGTCTGCAGCCTTGCGCCGGGACGGTGACGGGTCTGGCGGCGACGGTGGTGCTGGGAGGCGTAACGGAGGGTGACGCGTCCGGCGAGGCGACGGTGACGGCGTTTGTGCCGGGCGGCTACTGCGGCGCGCGGTATGTGCAGGTGCTCGATGCGCTGAGCTGCACGCTGACGCCTGCGACGCTGATTCCGTGATGGGGTGAAGCGGTGTGCTTGAGTGGTTGGAGTGAATTGCGGCGCGCGGTGGTGTGCGGTGCGCGGCGATCGGTGCGCGAAGGGGAGGACCGAGCGCGCGGCAGGCGCTGAACGCCCGCTTCGACCGAAGGCGCGGCTCAGGCGCTGATAACGGGTGGAGCGATGGGCGGTGGAATGACGGTGCCGCAGCCGGGGCAGTGGCCGGTCGTGTTTCCGGTGAGATCGTGGTCGCACCTGGTGCAACGGGGGGTGGGGCTTGATCCGGGAATGGGTGTGCCGCACTCGGGGCAGATGCTGCTCGTGTTGCCGCGCAAATCGTACTGGCACACTTCGCAGGCGAACAAGCCGGTGAAGACGGGGTGGTTGGCGTACTTCTTCCAGATGACTTTGCTGTGGGCCCAGCCGTCACCGAGGCGGTGTCCCTTCTGAAGCAGGAAGGCCATGACGAGCACCATGAAGGGAATGAGCAGCGGGAGATTGCGTTTGAACGATGAGGCGAAGCCGATGGGTGCCAGCGTAGCGGGGTCGACGGCGCGCACGCCGAAGAGAAACTTGCCCGGCGAGTAACCGGCGAAGCCGTCTTTGCAGAAGAAGATGAGCGGGAAGACGAGGTAGCCGGCGACCAGTGAGAACACATCGGCGGTCTGGGCGGACATCGCGGGCGCCAGGCCGAGGGTGACGATTCCCGCGCCGATGCCGTAGACGCTGGCCTGAAAGACGATGGAGTCGACGATGTAGGCGAACTGGCGTCGAGAGGCGAACTTGTTATAGCACTTCTTGCACACCGGTGTGCCATACAGCGGCTTGAACTTGCGACTGTCTCTGGCAATGTGACACAGCGGGCAATCGTGCTGGGGCATCGTTCACTCCTCAGGTGCTGGAGCCGCGGCCGGATCGCATTGTAACAGATCAACGGCGAGCCGAGCAAGGCCGGGAGGGAACGAAGATTGTGTTTTCTGGGCGGCCGCTCAGTGGTCGAGTTCTTTGAGGCGCTTTTCGGCCTCTTTGGCGAGGTCGGTGCCGGGGACGAGTTCGACGACTCGTTTGAGCTTCTGTTTCGCCAGGTCGGGGCGGCCGGCGTTGATGTAGTTGTCGATCATGGACATGAGTTGCGCTGCTTCGTCGTGATTCCGTGCGGCGTCGATCGCGGCTTTGTGGGCGGGGTCGGCGGCGTAGGCCTCGGCTTTGGCGCGGGCCTTGGCGCCCGCGTCGGTGCTTTCGAAGCGGTCGGCGACTTTGAGCAGCTCAATGTAGCCGGCGATGGGATCGCCATCGAAGATTTCAAGCGCGTAGCTCAGCGCGTCGGCCGCGTCGGTCTCGAGTTTACGGGTGGCTTCGGCGGCGGCGGCGCGAATCTCGGCGAGAGGCGCGTCGAGCGCGTCGATGCCTTTTTCAAACCAGTCGGCGGGGGGCAGGGCGTGGGCCATGCCGGGCACTTCGAGGTAGGTGACAAATGAGAAGTGCTCCTTGACGAAACCTTTCTCGTAGATGGTCTGCGTCTCAGTCCGATTGAAATCCTCGCTGCCGGTGAGCAGGACATAGCGATTGTGCTTGAGCGCCTTCTGGAAGATGTTGCCGGCGGGCGGCTGGTAGCGTTCAAGGTAGACCTTGCCGGGCTGGTCGGGGACGGGAATGCGCCGGTAGAAGTCGCAGCCGACGATGGGAAACGCGCCGCTGAATTCGTCGGCGTAGGCGACGCCCATGCGGCTGGCAATGCGCCCGCCGCCTGACATGCCCGAGATGTACACGCGATCGGGGTCGATGTGGTACTGCTGCTTCATGTTGTGCGCCGCGTCGAGCGCGAGGCCGAAGCGGTACCAGCCGATGCGGTCGTTGCCGGCCTTGTTGGCGCCGATCCAGATGAGATCGTGCTTGTCGAGGATGGGCAGCCACTGCGGCAGCGGCGCGCCGGCGTCGGTCGGGCTCGACCAGACGATGAGGCCGTAGGCTTTGGCGGGGTCGTAGTCGGAGGGGACGTAGACGTCGAAGGACTCGTCGGCGAGGTTGTATTCGTCGGCGGGCTCGGCGGTGGCGTAGCGCATGCGCGCTTTCATCTTGCTGATGGCGCTGGCGGGGCTGCGCTGCGTGAAGGTGGCGGTGAACGATCCGGTGCGCGGCGGCTGGTCGATCGTGCCGAGGGCGGGGTCGATTTCGCGCGTGGTCGGCGGCTCATCGCGCGGCTCGCGCTTCGGGTCCTGGGCGTGGGCGGTCGTCGTCATGACGACAAAGAGCAGTGCCGCACAGAGCAAGGCGATGAGGGAGCGAAGCAGTCGCTGGGATTGATGTTGGGTCATCATGTCATCCAGTACGAGGGATAGGGCCACGGCGGTTCGAGGCGGCCGGCGGGCGTCGGCCGGGGGCGGCCGGTCTCTGTCAGTACTAGACGGGAAACGGGCCGCGGCATTGCAGAATGGGGCGGGTTTTTTGGGGCGCCGGGCGGCAGGTCGGGGAACTCCGGGCTGAGAGCGTTGGTCGCGATCAGGTGCGTGACGGTTCTAGTGCTGCGGCGAGTTGAGCGCCGCATTCGGGGCAGGTGCCGGTTGTGGTGGCTCGGAGGTTGTCGCCGGTACGTTTTGCGGGGCCTGAACAGCGCCCTGCCTCCGAATGCGCACTACTCGCTGGAGAAGTCATGCCAGCCGCCTACTCCTCGGTGCGGTTCCTCCAGTACGAGCCCCAGTCGCCAAATGGCATTAGAAACCACGCGCTCCAATAGACCCGTGCGTCCGCTCGAGTCATCGGCGCGCCGCACTCTGGACACCGCTTCGCCTCGGGATTGGCAAGTTCGTACCAGCACTTCGGACACAGTGCATCATCGTGGCGCACGAGATGACGGCGCAACTGCCATCGTGCCAGCAGATTCGTGATGAGAATCAAAGGGAAAAAGAGGGGCAGTGCACGCTCGACCGCTAAGGGTAAATCGGTCCACACCAGCACTGCCATTCCAACTGAAAAAACGATTAGCACGAGCACGAGTGAAAACCTCGGACTCGCCGCCCACAACCACAATCGCTGCCATAGAGGGCGAGGTACCGCCGAGGCCTGGCGAAACGCACCTCGCTGGGAGTTCGAATGCTGCTGCTTGCCCACTTCGCCTCCCATCGCGTGTCTTCTTGCGCGGGTTCGCTTTGCTGACTCTTCGTTCTCCGTCTTGATTCTAAGCGGTCGGCGGAGTGGCGTGGGTTTCGTGACCCAAAGCCCACAGCCGGGCGTCGACTGATCCTACGTCGCGGCGCGTGGAGTGATCGCCGCGCCGCATTCGGGGCAGGTGCCGGTAGTGGTGGCTCGGAGATCGTAGTTGCAGTTGGGGCAGTGAGTGCGCCATAGACGGAATCGCCGGCGGGTTTGTCGAACGAGTATCACGACACACAGCCAGAATGCTGCATAGAACGCCTGGCCGGTCCAGATGGGACGAATGGAAAGGTATCCTTGTGGCCACATCTCATCTGAATTGAACAACCGGATCCCGTGGTGTGTTGCATTAATGGGGCTGGTGTACATGCCGGTCCAGAGCACTCGCACCGGCCAGCCGACCGACCGGAACTCGCCCAAGGGTTCGAGCTCCTCATCCCACTCCAGCACCCAGGCTCGGCAGAGGCGCTGAAGCCATGATGGGGCAACATCGCCGAATGGGACGACATTCAAATCGGCATCGGCATAATCGGAGGGCATCGCGTCTTCGAGGCGGAGCCCATATCCTGTCGATGTCATGGCCGAGGCGTCTTCGATCAGAACCAGCGATCGATTCGATGGCAGTTCCATCAAACCCATTCGATCGTCCCACGCATAGCCTCGAGGCGAATCGATCCCGAGCGCCGACCAGACGGACCACCACACATTCGTCAGCAGCAACAACCCCAGCGTCCACAGCAGTGCGGATGCGATGCGGCGACGGAGCGGTTTGGGGTTGTGAGTGATCATCGCTCGCGGATGATGGTAGCCGCACCGCATTCAGGGCAGGTGCCGGTGGTGGTGGCTCGGAGGTCGTAGTTGCAGGTGGGGCAGCGATCATGGCTTTGCCGCCAGTGGGCACGCACACTAACCAAGAGGAGCCACAGTAGCAGAAGACTCGCGCCATAGGTCGCCGCGTTCACCAGTGTGGTGAGCCAGATGATGCGGAGGGGAATGACGCGCGGCACTGTCTCTGCGCTCAGCGTCGTGTCGGCGACGGCAATAGCGTCGTCGATCAGATAGCGTGTTGTGCGTGGTGGGAGATTGGTGAAGTACGAAGCACTTCGCATCGGCCAGCCGCAGTACACCTCATCCTGAAGCCCCAATGGCTGCATGGGAACATCAGTCAAATCCAAGCTCGAAATGAATTCTGTGAATCGCGATGACGCGGGCCACTCTCCGGAGCGAACCGGCATTGCCGGCTCGCCTGTTTTGAGATCGAACCATTCGGCTCGAGTCCAGTCAATGGCGCCAAGCCACTGCGGTTCGTAGTAACCCAGGAGCATGATGGAGTACCTGTCGCACGCGATCGCGCGGGTCTCCTGGATTGACAGAATGGCGAATTGTTCTTCTCCCCTTACATCGGCGCGCCAGGTCTTGCCGGGCACTTTGAGGCGGCCGCTGAGACCGACCCCAACGGCCACGAGATACTGCAGCACGGCGCCGAGAATCACACAGGCGACGAGACGCTTCGTCCACTTGCGCAAGGGCGACGATTGCTGAGCGTACGGCATCGGTCAATCCTACGTCGTGGCGCGTGGTGTGATAGCCGCGCCGCATTCGGGGCAGGTGCCGGTAATGTTGGCGTGGAGGTCATAGCCGCAGGTCTTGCAATGCGGATGGGTTCCGGCCGGAGCGCTGTTTGGAAGCGAGAACGCACAGATCACACAGATCAGAATCGCCGCCAGCGCCGTGGCCACAACTGCCGCCGGAATGTGATCAAGTGTGCCCGTCGGCTCCAGAAAGAGACCAGACAGGGTTGCCGCAGCCAGGATCGGCACGAACGCACAGAACGTGGCGTGCAAAGGCGCCTTTCGCTGCAGGCAGAGTTTCACGAGTGGGTACAGCACCAGCGCGCACATGACTCCCAGACCCATCGCTACAGCCGGGAGAATGACAAAGATGGCCAGCAATTCGCTGAGAGAGGGAGTGCTGATCAAGGCGGAAGCGATCAGGCAGAGCAGTGCAGCGAGTGCGCCCGTCAGCATCGACTTCCAGAACAGGCTCATCTGCACCAATCGATTCAATGTCTTCTTCCATTTGCCCATCGTGGCAATCCGCAATCTGCGTGTTCGCACTCGAATCCAGGCCAGCGTGAACTGGTTCCGTGTCAACTCCTGAGTGTACCGCATTCGGGGCAGGTGCCGGTGGTGGTGGCTCGGAGGTCGTAACCCGGTGCGTTTCGCGGAGGCTCAACGACACCCGACCTTCCAGCGTGCTCTACTTGCTGTGGAGTTTGCGGCACTTGAGTTGTTCGAGGCGCCGACTCAGCGCTTGCGCAGGGCGGCGCCGAGGGAGACGCCGGCGGCGCCGATGAAGGGGTTGAGCAGGGCGACGAACATGGGTTGCTGGGCCTTGGTCATCGCGTCGGTCATGGTGATGTCGGCGGGGCGCGGCTCGGTGATCGGCTCGGCGAGCATGACGGGAACGGCCATCAGCAAACCCAGCACGAACACCAGGCCCGCGAGGATCATCGAGGCGCGGGAACGTCGCGTGGCGATCAGGGCGCAGACAAAGCCGCCGACCAGCGCCGCGACGATGCTGACGACGAAACTCATGAGCAGCCAGGTGGTGGAAACGTCCCACGAGCCCGGCTTGAAGGAGCCTTCGGCCTTGAGGATGACCCAGGCTCCGGTGAAGAGAGCGAAGGCGAGAATGGACATCGCGAGGTAGCCGACGATGACGCCGAGGACGGCCTTGAGCATGGCGGAATCTCCAGGCGGGTGGTGATGGGTCGGGGAACCTTGGGGAGCATCGGTATTTTCGGTCCTGACGCCGCAATGAGGGGCATTCCCGGCCGCGGGGTTGGCGGGTGTGAAGATCGGGCGCGGTGGAGCCGATGAGACTGAATCGGTCGTTTTGGCCGCGGGAGGACTGACGATGGGCAAGATTTCCGTTTCGAGGTTTATTGCGGCCCCGCCCAAGCGGGTTTTTGAGATCGCCACTGATTTCGAGCGCGTGGTCGAGCGCATCACGTCGATCCGGAGCATGGAAGTGCTCACCGGAGGGGAGATCCGCAAGGGGACGCAGTTTCGCATGTCGCGCTTCACGCTGGGGCAGCAGACGGACGCGGAGGTGACGGTTGCGGCGGTCGATGCGCCCAAGTCGTACCAGGTCGGCTGCACCTGCGATGGTTTTCGGTATGATGCGCGACTGCGGTTTGAGCCCGATGGCAGCGGGACGAACTTCGTGCTCGAACTCGCATGGACGCCGCTGACGCTGACGGCCAAACTTATGGCGCCGCTGACGGATGGGAAGATCAGGAAGTGCGTGAAAGCGTGCGACCAGGATCTGGATGAGTTGAAGTACGCGGCGGAGCAGCCGGTGGCGAAGGCGGCGTAGCGGCGGCACGTGAAGCGCGTTCTGTGGTGGCTGTTCACCGCGTGAATGCATGGCCGGCGCTCGCAGAGCCTCGCTTGACCATGGCACCCCGGCGGATTCTGTGGTGTTCGTTCGCCGCGCAATCGCATGGCCG
>JBDZVA010000003.1:0-173015 GCA_040255465.1 Planctomycetaceae bacterium | reverse complement strand
GCGCTCGCAGAGCCTCGCTTGACCATGGCACCCGGCGGATTCTGTGGTGTTCGTTCGTCGCGCAATCGCATGGCCGGCGCTCGCAGAGCCTCGCTTGACCATGGCACCCGGCGGATTCTGTGGTGTTCGTTTGCCGCGCGATCGCATGGCCGGCGCCCGCAGAGCCTCGCTTGACCATGGTACCCCGGCGGATTCTGTGGTGTTCGTTTGCCGCGCGATCGCATGGCCGGCGCTCGCAGAGCCTCGCTTGACCATGGCACCCCGGCCTTTGTGGCGCGATGCGGTGCGATCAATTCCTCAATAATGATGTGGAAGACAGGCCGTGGTGGGGCGTCTTTGGTTGTAGAATGAGGCGGCCGGTTGCGGCGGCTCGCGATGATCGTGGGCGGCTGCGGCGGTTTATCTGTCTGCAATCCCCTACTGGAGGTCTGAATCATGGCACGAAAGATGATGAGCAATACGCTGGCGATCGGGCTGGCGCTGGGCGTGTTTGCAGGTGCGGCCGGCGCGCAGGTTGAACCGGCGGAGTGGCGCGACAACTCGATGCCCGATCTGCGCGAGAACTGGGTGAAGCTCGAAGGCAAGCCGGCGCCGACGCTCGCCAAACTCGAAGGATGGCTCGGCACCAAGGCGCGCTCGTGGGAAGACTATCGCGGCAAGGTCGTGATGATCGACTACTGGGCGACGTGGTGCGGACCGTGCGTTGCGGGCATTCCCCATGTCAAAGAGATGTACGAGAAGTACCACGACAAGGGACTCGAGATTCTTGGCGTGCATTCATCGCGCGGCTTTGAAAAGATGCCGGCCTTTGCGGAAGAGAACCAGTTGCCGTATGGCCTCGCGGCCGACCCGACGCGCGACCTGGGCACAGCGCTGGGCATCAAGTTCATCCCGTGCTATTTCATCATCGATCGCAAGGGCACGCTGCGCGTGGCCGGGGCGAATCGCGAGAAGCTCGATGACATCGTGACGAGCATTCTCGCTGAGCCGTACGAGGCGCCGAGCAAGTCGCTGGCGCAGTGGCCGCCTTATGTGGAGAAGAAGTTGTATGCGAATGACATTCGCGGGCAGAAGGGGCCGGAGTTGATTGCCGCCGAGTGGCTGACGGACAAGCCGGAGACGGAAGGCAAGGTGGTGCTGGTCGATTTCTGGGCGACGTGGTGTCCGCCGTGCCGCGGCGCGATCCCGCACATGAACGAGTACCAGGCGAAGTTCAAGGATGATCTTGTGGTGATCGGCCTGAGCAGCGATGAGAAGATCGACACGGTGCGCGAGTTCATGAAGACCACGAAGATGGATTACGCGCAGGCGGCCGACCCCGAGAAGCGGACGTCCAAGGCGATCGGCGTGTCGGGCATTCCGCACGTGATCATCATGAGCAGCGACGGCATCGTGCGCTGGCAGGGCTTCCCCGGCAGCGAGGAAGAACCGCTGACGGAAGCGATCATCGAGCAGATTATCAACGCCGACCCGGCCGTGGCGGCGCGTCGGGCCGCGAAGGAGAAGACGGCGTCGGCAACGAGCGCGGGTGGTTGATTCGCTGGGTGGATTGAGTGCGATTGCTTGAACAGGCGGCTCCGGTTGGGGCCGCCTGTTTGTCTTGATGGTCGCTTGCGGCGATTGCCGGCAGCGCGAGAACGCTCTCCGCAACGCAAAAAGAACCCGGCCGGGGTTGGCCGGCCGGGTTCTGGGGTTGGAGCGGAAAGAGAGAATCAGGGAGTCTTGATGAGCAGGTCGAAGGCGAGGTCGCTTTCGCGCTGGTTGCAGGGGTCGAAGAGCGGACGGTAGTCGACGTAGTTGGGCGTCGTCAGGGCGCGGCAGCCGCGTACGGGCTGGTGCATGGACCAGAGGAAGTCGTTGGCGCCGGGCGTAGCGCTGGCGGCGTCGTCCTCGGAGATCTGGATCCAGTAGTGCCGGCCGGCATCGACGCGGAAGGGCGCCAGGCGGGTGCGGAACTCGAAGACGCGCTGGTCGCGACAATCGACGCCGATTGCGCGGACCTGCGGCACCACGCAGGTGCGGTAGAGCACGTTGGCGGGCTTGCAGTCGGCATCGCCGTAGATCGAGATGTAGTACGGCTTGCCGATCTGAGCGCCGCTCGTGAGCACGCCCCACCAGCGGACGCCGAGCAGATTGCCGCTGCGCT
Source organism: Planctomycetaceae bacterium (assembly GCA_040255465.1). GTDB lineage: Bacteria > Planctomycetota > Phycisphaerae > Phycisphaerales > UBA5793 > UBA5793. Next base: position 170,869 of record JBDZVA010000003.1, on the reverse strand, counting down.
GCACGTTGAAGTCATCCATGGAAGCCAGGCTCGTGGGCGTCGGATCGCTGCAGGCGCGAACGCGCGATTCCCAGGCGCCCGACGGCCGCGTCCACGGCTGGCGAATGAGGTAGAACGCAGCGGGATTGGCAGACTGGTCCGGCGCGACGGAAACTTCGGGAGCCGGCGGGGGCGCCATGGTGACGGCGGAAGTCAGGATCGACGCGGCGATAAGAGTCATGCTGAACATTGGGGTTTCTCCTTCGTGCGGCCCCGGCGTGCGGCCGAGGCGGTGGTGTGCTGTCGAACGCAAGCGCCCAGGACGTCTGGGAGCCGATACGAGCGTCCGGTACCCAGAACTCGCCGCGCAGGCTCGATGTGGGCAATGGCGGATTGAGTTTTTTGCGGCCGGCTTTGGGAGTGGGGCGTGTGTATGGGACGCCGCAGGTTGTCGGGCGTGGCGATGGGGGCGTGTGAGTCCGTCGATTATTGAACCGACCCGTCTGGGCGGGTGAGTTGGGCGCGAGCGGCTGAGTCGATGTTAAGTTCTTGGCGCGGCGTACCGAAACCCCTCGATACCGGATGGTCCCATGCCCTCGGCGCCTGGCGTCAGGCATGCCGCAGCAAGGGCAGGATCATGCGGATGGAGGGTGAACGCGATGGATATGGACTTTGATTCGCAGTTTGGCGATGACCACTACGGTGGCGATTCGGGGATGGGCAAGTTCGTCATTGGCGGCTGCGTGCTGCTGGGCGTGCTGGCGCTGGGCGGGTTCATCGGGAAGATGACCTCGTCGTCTAGCGCTTCGCCGGCCAAGGGGTCGGGCGGGCTGCCCGCGGTCTCGGTGCAGCAGCAGATGCAGCAGGCGGCCATCGAGATGATGCACACGCAGCAGCAGATGATGATCGATGCGCGCCGCCAGATGGCCGAGGCCGAGGCCGGGTATTACGAGGATGGACTGCGCGGCAACTACGGCGGTTACGAAGAGAGCAACTTCGGCAACTACGACGACCGTTGAGGCCGCCTACCACAACGGCTGCGGCGGACACGCCGGCCGACCAGAATTGCCCGCAACCTCGCTGCCCGTCGGGTGGCGAGGTTGCCGTCGTTTTGGGAGTCCGTCGTGGGCGGTGGGTGGGTGATGGCGTGCGCGGGGTCCGCTCTGGAGAATGGATGGATCGGATCGCGGACTGCGAGAGCGGGTTTGCAGACTTGGCGAGGGGGCCTATACTCCGGGCCGATCGCGAGAGCGGTCACAGCCCGCCCAGGTGGCGAAATTGGCAGACGCGCCAGCTTGAGGTGCTGGTGGGAGTAAAATCCCTTGGAGGTTCAAGTCCTCTCCTGGGCATTGGATGGGCGGCTTTTTGGGCCGCCATGAAGGTTGAGAGGAAACCCCCGCAGCGAGCGGGGATTTTTTTTGGTTGGTGCCTCCGATCGCTCATGCCGGCTTCATGTCCCGCCCGCCGAACCACAGATAGAGCGTCGGCAACACGAGGAGAGTCAATCCGGTGGAACTGATCAGGCCGCCGATGACGACGGTGGCGAGGGGGCGCTGGACTTCGGCGCCCATGCCGGTGTTGAGGGCCATCGGGACGAAGCCGAGGCTGGCGACCAGTGCGGTCATGAGCACGGGTCGCAGTCGCGACAGGCTGCCTTCGATGACAGCCTCGCGCAGGGGGCGGCCGGATTGGCGCAGTTGGTTGATGAAGGTGATCATGACGACGCCGTTGAGCACCGCGACGCCGGAGAGCGCGATGAAGCCGATGCCGGCGCTGATGCTCAGGGGCATGTCGCGCAGCCACAGGGCGATGACGCCGCCGGTGAGCGCCAGCGGCACGCCGGTGTAGACGAGAATGGCGTGTCGCGCGCTGCCGAACGCGGTGAAGAGCAGAATGAAGATGAGCGAGAGCGCGATGGGAACGACGATCATGAGGCGTTGACGCGCCTTGGCGAGGTTTTCGAACTGGCCGCCCCATGTGATGAAGTAGCCTTCGGGGAGTTTGATCTGGGCATCGATCTCGTCCTGCGCCTCGGCGACGAATGAACCCATGTCCCGGCCGCGCACGTTGGCCTGCACGACGAGTCGGCGGCGCGCGTTCTCGCGGCTGATCTGGTTGGGCCCCTCGGCGATCTGCACATCGGCCACCGCCTCGAGCGGCAGGTAACGGATGTTGCCGCTTGTGCGGGCATTTGAGTGGGTCGTGGCGAGTTCGTGCGATCCGGCGTCGGGCAGGGGGATAGGCAACTGGCGAACGAGATCGACCTGGCCGCGCAGATCTTCAGGCAGACGGACGACGATGGGAAAGCGTCGATCGCCCTGGTAGAGCGTGCCGGCTTCCTGCCCGCCGAACGCGATGGAGACGACTTCCTGTACGTCGCTCACGTTCAGGCCGTAGCGCGCGATGCGCTGGCGATCGATGTCGATGGTCAACACGGAGAGGCCGCTGACCTGTTCGACTTTGACGTCTGATGCACCGTCGATCTGGTTGAGGATCGCGGCGATGTCGTTGCCGGCTTCAAGGAGTGCGTCGAGATCGTCGCCGAAGATCTTGACCGCGACGTCGCTGCGCACGCCGCTGATGAGTTCGTTGAAGCGGAGTTCGATGGGTTGAGAGATTTCGAAGTTCTGGCCGGGGATGTCGTGCAGGACGTGTTCGATCTCTTCAGCGAGTTCCTCCTGCGTCGAAGCACGGGTCCACTGTTCGCGCGGCGTGAGCATGAGGTAGGTGTCGCTCACGTTGGGACCCATGGGGTCGGTCGCGACCTCGGCGGTGCCGGTGCGGGCGAAGATGCTGGCGATCTCATCGGGGAACTGCTCGCGCAGGACGCGCTCGACGTGCATCTGCATCTCGACACTGGTGGTGATGCCGATGCTGGGGATGCGCGCGGGTTGGACGGCAAGCGCGCCTTCGCCGAGTTTGGGAACGAACTCGCTGCCGAGTTGCGTGGCAAGCCAGCCGGTCGCGGCGAGGAGGAGCGCGGCGGCGCCGACCGTGATCCAGCGCAGGCGCAGGGCGAGATCGAGCGAGGGCTGATACGCCGACTTGATCCAGCGGATGAAAAGGGATTCGCGCTCGGCGAAGCGGCCGCGCAGGAACATGGCGCAAGCGGCGGGGACGAAAGTGAAGGTCAAGAGCAACGCCGCACCGAGCGCCAGCAGCACCACGCCGGCCATGGGGCGGAACATCTTGCCTTCGATGCCGGTGAGGGTGAGGATGGGCAGGTAGACGATCATGATGATGAGAATGCCAAAGAGCGTGGGCGTGGCGACCTGTCGGCCGGCGCTGGCGATGACGGCAAGTCGCTCGTCGTTTGTGAGTCGGCGACCCTTGTGTTCCTGCTCTTCGGAGGCCCGGCGGACGATGTTTTCGACGAAGACGACGGCGCCGTCGACGATAATGCCAAAGTCAATCGCGCCGAGGCTGAGCAGGTTGGCGCTGACCTGGTTGTGGACCATGCCGGTCACCGCCAGCAGCATCGAGAGGGGAATGGCGCACGCGACGATGATCGCTGCACGGACGTTGCCCAGAAGAAGCAGCAGGATGACGATGACGAGGATGGCGCCCTCGAAGAGATTCTTGCGAATGGTGTGCAGCGTGGCGTCGACGAGGTAGGTGCGGTTGTAGAGCGTGCGGGCGATCACGTTTTCGGGCAGAGATTTCTGGATGGTCTCCATGCGATCGTGGACATCGGCGGAGACGGTGCGGCTGTTGGCTCCGAGGATCATCATGGCCGTGCCGATGACGACCTCGCCGGCGTCGTGCGTGCCGGCGCCGGTGCGCAGTTCCTTGCCGACGGCGATGTCGGCGACGTCGCTGATGCGGATGGGCACGCCGTCGTGGGACTGGATGACGATGTTGCCGATGTCGGCAGGGTCGCGAATGAGTCCCGTGGCGCGGACGAGATAGGCCTCACCGGCGTGTTCGATATAGCCGCCGCCTGCGTTGGCGTTGTTCTCGGCAATGGCCTGCATGAGGTCGCGGAAGGACAGGCCGTAGGCCATCAGGCGCGCGGGATCGGGCGTGACGTGGTACTGCTTCTCGTAGCCGCCGATGCTGTTGACCTCGGTGACGCCGGGCACGGTGCGCATCTGCGGACGGATGATCCAGTCCTGCACGGTGCGGAGGTCCTGGGGGGTGTAGTCGCCGCCATCAGGCTTGGGGCCGGTCGCTTCGACGGACCACATGTAAATCTCGCCCAGGCCGGTGGAGATCGGGCCCATCTGCGGCTCGGCAAGGCCTGGCGGGAGTGATTCGCGCGCTTCGGTGAGGCGCTCGCCGACGAGTTGGCGAGCCCAGTAGATATCGGTTCCCTCTTCGAAGACGACGGTCACCTGTGACAGGCCGTAGCGCGAGATGGAGCGGATCTGTTCGACGCGCGGCAGGCCGCCCATCGACCATTCGATGGGAAAGGTGATCTGCTGTTCGATCTCGACTGGCGAGAGTGCGGGCACGTTGGTGTTGATCTGCACCTGCACGTTGGTGATGTCGGGCACGGCGTCGATGGGCAGGCGGGTGAAGTCGTAGATGCCGATGCCGGCGATGGCGAGCGTGGCGAGGAGCACCAGCGCGCGCTGACGGATGGCGAATTCAATAATGCGGGCGAGCATGGTTGGTCCTTAGTGATCGTGGCCGGCAGCGCTCTTGCCGAGTTCAGCCTTGATGAGGAAGGAATTGGCGACGACGATGGGCGTGCCCAGCGGCAGGTCATCGCCAAGGAGTTCGACGTTGACGTCGTTGCGCCGGCCGAGTTGCACGGGGCGGGGTTCGATGCCGTCCTCGTCCTGCACGAAGACGACCTGGCGACCTTCGAATGTCTGGATGGCGTCGATGGGGACGACGCGGTCGGCGGTGACCTCATCCGTTTCGATGCGGACGGTGACGAACTCGCCGGGTTTCCACGTGCGTTTGGTGTTGTCGAGCACGACACGGGCGGTGACGGTGCGCGTGCCTTCGGAGGCGATTGCGCTGATGTAGTCGACGACGCCGGTCGTCTCGCGCTCGCCGCTGCGGACGATCACTTCGTGGCCTTCGGCGATCTGGTTGGCATACTGGATGTAGACGGAGATGTTGAGCCAGACGGTGCTCAGGTCGGCGATGGTGTAGACGGCTGCGTCGTCGCCGACTTTTTCGCCGGGTGTGATGTGCTTGTCGATGATGCGGCCTGCAGTCGGGGCGGTGAGTTCGTAGCGGGCGACGTTGATGTCGGGTTCATCAGCGATGCGATCTACCTGCTCTTCGCTGAGACCCAGCAGGTGCAGGCGGCGCTCCGCGTTCTCCACGGCCGAGGCGCTGATGCTCGCAGCGCGCTGGGCTTCGAGCAGGTGCGTTCGAAAGCTGAAGTCGATGTCTTCGAAGATGGCGAGGTACTCCGCCTGGCTGGAGTTGTAGGCTTCCTGTGCGGCGAGGAGATCGGATTGTGTTGAGAGGCCCTTGCCGCTTAGCTCGCGCTCGCGGGCGTAGTTTGTCTCGGCGGCTCGCAACTTGACGTAGGCGGAGATGAGCTGGCCTTTATTCTCCCCGATGCGCAATTCGGCTGCGCGGGTGCGGAGTGCATCGAGTTCGGGTTGTTCGCGCAGGATGTCGAGAAGCGTCTCAGTGTTGGCGCTGATGGTGCGGCGACGGTCGAGTTCGGCATCGGCGATGGACCTGGCCTGGGCGGCCTGGAGGTAGGCGATGCGGGCCTCGCCCAGCGCGGGGCTGTCGATGATGGCCAGCACAGCGCCGGGTGCGACCTCCTGCCCGAGATAGCCGTGGACCTGCGCGACGATGCCAGCGGCGCGCGGCGTGAGGTGTGCGACGGCGTCTTCGTTGAGGCCGACTTCAGCGGGCAGGCTGATGTGCGTCTTGATGACGCCACCCGCCAGCGGCGCCAGACGCACGCCCGAGGCGGCGAGCTGTTCGTTGGTGAGTTGGACAACGTCGGCGTGCTCTTCGCCAGATTCGTCCTGGCTGTGCACGTCGGCGGCGTGTTGATGTTGATCGTGGGAGGATTCATCCGTGCAGCCGCCAGGCAGCATCGGCGCGCCGAGCCACAGTGCGAGAGAGAGGGTGGTGGTACATTTCATGGGTGCGATTCCTCGGTGGTCGATTCGTTGTGCGGCGCTTCGCGCCAGGGGGTGTCGAGTTGAGCCAGTTCGTGGAGCAGCGCGGCGGACTCGTGCAGCCGCTGCAGCGCTTCGACGTAGGCAATGCGCGAAGCGATGAAGACCTGCTGGGCGTCGAGCAGGCGGAGGTAGTCGGTTTTGCCGCTGTCGTAGGCCTGGCGCGTGAGATCAAGCGTGCGCTGCGAACCGGGGATGATGCGATCGCGATAACGAGTGACGACCAGTGTGGCGGCCTCGTAATCTGACCACGCCTGCTCGACCTCGGAGAGCAGGTCGAGTTGCACGCTCCGAAGATCTGCGGCGGCCGAGAGCCGTTCGGCGAGCGTGGCCCTGATCTCGCCTTGGTTGCGGTCAAAGAGAGGGATCTCGATTCCAACACCAAAGTCGAGCGTCGTTTCGCTCTCCGGATCGGAGTAGCGCGGGCCGACGGAGGCGAAGAGGTTGGGAATGGAGTTGGCGCGGGCGAGGCGGTGCACGCTCTGTGCTCGCTCGACGGCCAGGCGAGCGATGGACAAGCGCGTATTGGCGTCGAGCACCGCGGCAAACAGTTCGTCTCGCGGCGGCAGCGCCGGCAGATCCTCCAACGTTGAGGTGAGCGGCAGGTTGAGGGCGCTGTCGATACCCATTGACAGCGCCAGCGAGCGACGGGTTGCGTTCACATCAAGCGCCGCCGCCTGCAACTCGATCTGCGCCTGGTCCTGGGCCACTTGAGCGCGGAGGCGATCAGGTTCGGTGGCAGCGCCGGCCTGGACGGTGGCGTCCACGGCGGAAGCGAGTTGCGACGCGAGTTCGGCCAGCTCAGTGAGATGCGACAGTCGCGCCTCGGCGGCGACAGCGCCGATGTAGGCGCGTCTTACTTCGGCTGCGATGGCGAACTCGCGGGCGACGGCTTCAGCGTGGGCCGTGCGATGGTCGGTCTGGGCCACGGCGCGGGCTCGATCAAGTTTGTCGCCGAGCACGATTTCCTGTTCGAGCCGATACACGGTTTCGCCGCCCCGGCCGGCATCGGCGCCGAGGCCTTCAGCGTCGAAGACGAAGGATGGATTTGGATACAGCCCGGCTTGCGTGACGCGGCCGCTCGCGGCATCGACGCGATACCCGGCACTCGCGAGCGCCGGACTGTTGGCGATGGCGATGCGGATGGCGTCATCCACGCTGAGTGCGTGGAGCGATGGCCACGCGTCGGCGGGCGCGGTCGACGCTTCGTTACCCGTTCGTGACACACGCCGATGGTCGGCCTGTGGACGTGTCTCGGTTTCGGCATCCGAGTGCCGGGCCCAGGATTGGTCGAGGGGATCAGCGCATCCCGTTGCAGCGATTGTTGCTGCAAGCAGCGCGCAGGTGATGGTTGAGTTCATGCAGTGTCCTTGAGAGAGTCGGAGTGGTCACGCGGCCGACAGAGCGCGGCGTGGAAACCCATTGGCGACAAATCTCAAGAACTACAGTCAGAGAATGGTGGCGCGCAGCGACAGGCGCGATGGGCCGGGCGGACCGTGCGCGGCGAGCGTCACCTGCAGTGATCGCACCGAGTCGATTGCGGACCGTGACGCGGCGCAGGACCAGAGAACGCAGTGGTGGCCCAACGCGTGGCGCGGCGAGGTCACCGAGGCGGGGCGGGCGGGTCTGACGGCCGGCGCGTGATCGATGGGCTCATCGAGGCAGTCGCCCGCGGAACAGAATCCTGCCGCATCCGGAGGCGGGAGTCTGTCATTCGAGTCGCAGCAGGTGGAGCTGATCAACTCCGTGTGGGATGTTCCGTCGTCTTCGCGGCAGATCCAGATGGCGCGCGGGCCGAGAAGGACCACCATGCACTGGCAGGCGATCATCAGCCAGATGAGCGAGGATTGTCGGAGCGTGCGGCTCATTTCCGGTCGGAGTATAGCCACTTTTGCCGGAAGGCGGCTACACTGCGTCGCGCTGGGCGGCCACTTTTGCGGCCGAGGTGAAGTACTTGCGCAGTTTGAAGATGAGAACGATCATCCAGATGGTGGCAATCAGGCCGATCAGTCCGCCGGTGCAACTGCCGAGTCCGCCGGCGATGCTGGCGAGGAGCATGCCGCTGGCCGGTTGCTGCCCGGGCGCGGGCATCGGCGACCCGGTGACAAGTGCGGTGCCGGCGATGGCGCCCATGCTCAGCATGAGCAACCCGTTGCCGATGATGGTGAGGAAGATGATGGTGCGAGCCCAGTTGGCGAGTTTGTCGTCGACGACGCGCCGCGCCATCTCGCGCATGTGCATGAGCAGCCCCACGCCGACGAACACGGCCAGGATGATGATCGGCACCTGGAAGAGCATGACGAGCACCTGACCCTGCGACGAGGTGGCGAACGCGCCGAGCACACCGAGCGCGCCCGCGGCGATGACCTGCGGAATGATGAGTAGGCGCGCCATGTTGGCGCCGCGGCGCTGCTGCGCCGTGATCGGCGTGTGAGGATCGGGCGCGGTGATCCACCAGATGGCCACGATCATGAACAGGCCGGAGATCACCGACGTGGCCATGGTCACCAGCGAGACGACCGCCGGGTCCTTGATGAAGATGCGCAGCACACCGGCGCCGATGCCGAGCGCCACGGCAATCGCAAGCGCGACGATGTAGAGCAGCAACCCGTCGCCGACTTTCTTGATCCAGTGGTAGTCTCCATAGCGGAGGAGATTGCCCTCGAGGCTCTGTCCGACGGGGACGTGACATTCGGGACACGCGCTGGCGGGATCGATGCCACGCAGGTCGTAGCCGCAACTGGAGCAGCGCAAACTCTCAAGGAGGCGACCCTGGTCGTCGAGGCGGCAGACGGCGCGGCCGACGACGGAGAGCGCGATCGTCTCGCCGCAATCGGGGCACCAGCCGCTGGCGACGGCGCCCTTGAGCGAGCGGTTGCAGCCGGAGCATGGAATGTCTTCGAGGATGTGTCCGTCGCGATCGACATGAAGCGGTTCGTACGCCACGCCGGTAACCTCCGCGGAGCAGGAAGCGTTTGCAATCATCCAAGCGGGATCATGGTAGACGCCGCCCACTGGGTGTATTGGAATTGACGCTCTGCGATAACAGGAAAACGCACCCGTTTCTAACCGTCGGCTCGGGCGGCTAAAGTGAAATCGACCGGTTTGCCCGGAGGAAACGGGCCATTGGTCCAGCGGCGCTGCGCGCCCCGGAGAAGCAACATGACTGATATGGCGGCCGGTGCGACACGTCAGGCGATGGAGAATCGTGTGGGAACCGCTCCGTCTCCGGTTGATTCGCTCTCGGCGCTCATCGGCAATACGCCGCTGCTCGAGATCGAGTATCGCATCGATGGTCGGCCGGGGCGCCTTTACGCCAAGTACGAAATCGAGAACATGACGGGGAGCATCAAGGACCGGATGGCGGCGCACATCATGCGCTGCGCTTACGAGTCCGGCGAACTCAAGCCCGGCGACACGATTGTCGAGGCGTCGAGCGGCAACACGGGCATCTCCTTTGCCGCGCTGGGCACGGCGCTGGGCCACTGCGTGCGCATCTTCATGCCCAACTGGATGAGCCGCGAGCGCGTGCAGTTGATCAGCAACTTTGGAGCGGAGGTGATCCCGGTCTCGCATGAGCAGGGCGGTTTTGTCGGCGCGGTGCAATTGGCCGAGCAGTATGCGCTGGAACACCTGAACACATTCCTGCCCCGCCAGTTCGAGAATCCAGCCAACATTGAAGCGCATGAACTGCACACCGGTCCCGAGATCGAACGGCAACTGGGCATCTTTGACCGGCAGGCGGACGCGTTCGTGGCCGGCGTGGGCACGGGTGGCACCGTGATGGGTTTGAGCCGGTTTCTGCGCCGCGACGGCCGCCCGGTGCGTGTGCATCCACTGGAGCCGGCCAACTCGCCGACGTTGCGCACGGGCTGCCACCGCGGGCATCATCGCATCCAGGGAATCTCGGATGAATTCGTGCCGGCGGTGCTCGACCTGCACTCGCTCGATGCGATCGTCGATGTCTGGGATGGCGATGCGATCCTCATGGCGCAGAAACTCTGCCGAACCATTGGCCTGGCGGGGGGAATCTCGTCGGGGGCCAACGTGCTGGGTGCGATGAAACTCGTCGAAGAGATGGGTGCCGACGCAACCGTGGTGACGGTGATTCCCGATTCGAACAAGAAGTACCTCTCGACGGACCTGTGTCACGAAGAGCGCGTTGAGGATCACTACATCACGCCGCGGGTGGAACTGATTCGCTTCCGCGCTGTGTGCTGAGGCATCAAGGCTCGGGCGGAGTCTCGGTTCTCAACTTGTCGAGTACGGGGAATGGAAACTCGGGTGAGATCGTGCCCCCTTGCAGCATGATCTTCTCAATGCGCGCGACGATGTCGGGATGCTCGGCGGCGACGTCGGTCGTTTCGCCGATGTCCTCGGCGAGGTTGAACAGTTGCACGGTGAGGTTGCCCTTGTGCATGTCGCGGCGGACGCCCTTCCAGTCGCCCAGGCGCACCGCCTGCTGGCCGCCGTAGCCTGGGAACTCCCAGAAGAGGTACTCGTGGCGTGGCGGGTCTGGTTGGCCGAACATCGCCGGCGCGTAACTCACGCCGTCGGTCGGCGGAGGTGAGGGATCGCCGGCCAGATCGAGCAGCGTCGCGAAGGTGTCGTACGCGGCGTAGGGAATCTCGCACGTCGAGCCGGGCTCAATGCGGCCGGGCCAGGAAGCGATGAAGGGCACTCGAATGCCGCCTTCCCACACGCTGCCCTTAAAGCCGCGCAGTGGTCCGTTGCTGTCGAAGAATTCTGAATCGGCCCCGCCGACCCGCGCGTAGGTGGGGCCGTTGTCACTGGTGAAGACGATGAGAGTGTTGGAACTCAGACCGAGCTGGCCGATCGTCTCGACGATGCGACCGACAGCCGCGTCGAGGCGCGTGACCATACCCGCGTAGCCGGCGTGGGGCGTGTCGTGGGGGAGGTAGCCCTGGCTGCCGTCGTAGGGGGCGTCTTCGAGCACACCGAGGTATTCCGCCAGTGAATCTTCGGGCACCTGGATCGCGACATGAGGAAGGTGAAAGGGCAGGTAGAGGAAGAAGGGATCGTCCTTGTGCTGCGAAATGAACGACACGGCTTCATCGATCATCAGGTCGTGGGCGTAGTGCTTGCCGACGAGGTTGCCGGGTGTGTTGCCTTCCAGATCGACGCGCTGCCCGTTGCGCCAGAGGTGAGTGGGGTAGTGGTTGTGCGCCTGGCGCTGGCAGAGATAGCCGAACCAGTGATCGAAGCCCTGGGCGTTGGGTTCGCCGCTTGAGCCCGGTGCGCCCAGGCCCCACTTGCCGATCATCCCGGTCGTGTAGCCGCGCGCTTTGAGCCGTTCGGCTATGGTGACGGCGGCGTTCGGGATGGCAAGTTGCCCCTCGGGCTGAATCTCACGGTTGTCGCGGATGAAGGAGTGGCCGGTGTGCAGGCCGGTCATGAGCGAACAGCGGCAAGGAGCGCAAACGGGGGCCGATGCGTAGAACTGGGTGAAGCGGCGGCCTGCTTTGGCGAGCTGATCGATGTTGGGCGTGTGGATCTTTGTCTGCCCGTAGCAGCCGACTTCGGCATAGCCGAGGTCGTCGGACATGATGTAGATGATGTTGGGCAGCACCGGTGAATCGGGGGGTGCAGCGCGGGGGGCGAGCAGAAACGTCGAAGAAAGAGACGCGGCGAGAATGGCGGGTAAGCACATCGCGTGGACCTCCTGTTGCTGATCGGGGCAGTATACGGGGTTGGAGCAAGCCGGGTGGATCTGGACCGCTCCATACAATCTCGGGACAAGGAGGTGCAGCGATGCGACGAATGAGAACGGCGGCAATGCTGGTCGCGACGATCATTGCGAATGCTCCGGTGATCGGCTTCGCGCAGGAGTCCGCTTCAACGGCCACACCGCTCGAACGCATCCGCGTGAGCGATGACGGCACGCACTTTGTCGGCGAGAAATCCGGCAAGCGGTTCATCGTCTGGGGCGTGAACTACGACCACGACAACGATTCGAACCTGCTCGAAGACTACTGGGCCGACCAGTGGCGGGTGATAGAAGGAGACTTCGCCGAGATGAAGGCGCTGGGCGTCAACGTCGCTCGCGTTCACCTGCAGCTCGAGAAGTTCATGGACACGGCCGAGGATCCCAACGAAGCGAACCTCAGCCGGCTGACCGATCTCGTGCATCTCGCCGAGCGCACGGGAATCTATCTTGATCTCACCGGTCTGGCGTGCTACCTCGAAAAGCGCGTGCCGGAGTGGTACACGAAGATGGATGCCACCGATCGTTGGAAGGTGCAGGCTCGCTTCTGGGAGTCAGTCGCGGATGCATGCGAGGGAAGCCCGGCGATTTTCTGCTACGACCTGATGAACGAACCCGTGCTGCCGGGCGAAGGCGAGGTCAAGGACGACTGGCTGCCGGGCGAGTTTGCGGGGATGAACTTCGTTCAGTATCTCACGCTCGATCTGAAGGGGCAGACGCGCAAGGAAGTGGCCGCGGCGTGGGTGAAGCAGATGTGTGATGCGATCCGCAGGGTGGATGACAAGTCGATGATCACGGTCGGCGTGATTCCCTGGGCGCTGACATTCAAAGGCGCGCCGCCGATCTTCTATGATGAGGCCGTGATGGGGCCGCTCGACTTTGCGGCAGTGCACTTCTATCCGAAGACGGACGAGATTGATGCGGCCATTGATGCGCTGAAGGTCTACGAAGTCGGCAAGCCGCTGATCGTGGAAGAAATGTTCCCACTCTCGTGCGGCGGCGATCAACTGGAGGAGTTCATCAGGCGCAGCGCGCCATTCTGCGACGGCTGGATCAGCTTTTACTGGGGGCAGACGATCGAGGAGGCCAAGGCGCAAGGCGATATGAAAGGCGCGATCATGGCTGCGTGGCTCGAGCAGTTCAAGCGGCTTGGGGAAGAGATGAAGGCCGGGATTCACCACGGAGCCGCGGAGGACACGGAGCAAGAGCAGGAGCCCGAGAATTGACGGCTGGGTGCGAGCGGGTGCCACACCTCGCCGCTCTGGGCGATGTGTGCGAGGGATCGAGAACGGACGACTATTCTCTGGAAGACGATCGCGATTGCCCGCTCGCACACAGCACTCGAAGCGAGATGCGGTGTGGCACCCAAGATTCGCACAGATTGGAACCGTGCTATCGCTTTCCGACCGGCGGCATTTCGGCGATGAGCGCGCCGCACTCAGGGCACCGGTCGGCCTTGGGGTCGTCTTCGAGCCCCTTGAGGTCGTACTGACACTTGACACAGATCGGAAAGCCGATGCGGCGGAGTGCGGCGTTGGTCCGCTGTTTGGAGTCCATCGAAATCGCGACACCGGCGGCGAGCGTGCCCAACAGACCAAACACCACACCGACGGCGGCGGGAATCACGCCGCTCCAGGAAGGTGAGTCGGTCTTCGAAAGCCACGTGTCGCCGACGATCCAGGTCGGCACGTAGTAGAGGACACAACTGAGAGCGAGCAGCGCGAGACCGACCGCCGTGTGCCAACTGAACAGGATGTGGCCGAGGAGGATCATGTCTTCGCGCAGCGTCAACTGGTAGTTGCCGTGTCGATGCCCGCGCAGCCACCACCAAGTGTTCTTCATGGGTGTGCCTCGGTTCCGCATTCGGGGCAGATTCTGGTGGTGTTGGCGCGGAGGTTGTAGCCGCAGGCGGGACAGTTGCCGCGTCGGCGACGAATGGTTTGGCGAACTCTACCCGGAACGTATGAGAGTGGAAGGAGAACTGCGGTGTAGAGCAGCAGGTTGCCGAGTGCGCCCCGCCAGTAGATGCGCGTGGGGACGACCCAGACAAACTGGTTCTGTACGGAGCCGAGTACGATGGCGTCTTCGTATTGGATTGCGCCATCTGTGAACGCTTGTCGGTATGATGCGGCCGGGAAGGGCCAGCCGCTGGCGTACTCATCAAACCACTCAAGACCGATGAGATCTTCGAGTTTGGTCAGGCGGCTCAGGCGCGACCACGCGGGAAAGACGCTCCTCACGGAGAGTTCGTCCGTCGCCTCGTGACTTCCCTTTTCGCCGACTCGTTTCGGACCGTCCCAGTAGAACACGCGTTCCCATTGTTCATCGGTCACGGCGATGGCGGCCCAGCCATTCGTGACTCCTTTGACAGAACTCGCGTCGACGAGATCCGTCATCGTCATGAACCCCCCGATATGGCGAGCGCCAGTTACCTTCTGCAGGGACACCACCCAGACCAACTCACCTTGCGGTGAGCGCAGCGCCCAACGCCCCTGTGGCGCGTATTGCTCCGGCCGAGCGTATCTCCCGATGCCGATGACGATCGCCACGTGCAACATTGCGGCGAGGCACACGCACGCCACTGTGCGCCGGATGAAGGACCAGGGCATCTTCGCCGCGAATCGTGTGCAACGGAGTCGGCCAGCCCCGGTCGGCTCATTGCTCGCTGCGCGGCCGGGTGCGTGTGCACCGCACTCCGGACAGACACCGGTGGTGGTGGCGCGGAGGTCGTAGTTGCAGACAATGCACAGTCCTTGGTGCCTGCGCAGCAGACGACGCGCGCGGAATGGGCCAATGGTGAAAACCCACAGGCACGCGGCATTAAGGGCGGTGTTGATGGTGAAGCCGAGCGGCACGGGAAGAAGGGGGACGGTCTGGGGCCAGCCCGGTTTGTGCCAGGACTTTGGAATGTCGCAGTGGCCGATCATTTCGAGCGTGGCTCCATTGTTCCAGCCCGCAACTGCGAGACGACTCGTCATCGACAGGCACGGCCACCCGGCGAACGCCTCGACGTAGTACGACGAGTCCCGCCAGTCGAACCTGCCCAGCGGATCGCCGCTTCCGAAGACGGAGCCGCGCGGCAGATGTTCGACGAACGCTTCGGGTGAGAGCGGAGTGAAAGGAATTGGGATTCCCGACAGTGCGGGCGTATCGGAGCGCTGATAGATCTCGGCGCGGCCGGGGATGGCCCTTAGACTTGCGCTGCCAGCGCCCTCGCGGCGGTACAGGTGGTAGTGCGGATGATCGGATGTCGCAATGGTCGGGAACGGCTGCACCGCACACCACCACGCCACGGCGATGTTGACGATCGCGCCGAGGAGCAGGAACGCCACGATGGTGCTGGCGCGGCGGAGCATGGCTGTCAGAGCATAGCGGCTGCGGGCGTGCTTGCGAGGCGGTTCGGTGCACTTGCACGTCGTGGATTCCCGCCTTCGCGGGAATGACGAGGGTACTCAGTCTTCCAGCGCGTTGCTGAAATGCTTTTCGTGCACGGGCACGGCGGCCTGGAGGATGTTGAGCAGCACGCGACCGGGCGAACCGATGCCGTCGATCTGCACGCAGCACGCCTCGCCATAGTGCTTAAGCACGGGAAGGGTTTCACGGTTGTAGACGGCCCAACGATTGCGGATTACGTTTTCATCGGCGTCGTCGTGACGGTTCTCGAAATTCGCGCGTCGCTGCATGCGCTTGAGGAGCACGCTTTCATCGCCGGCCACGAGATGGAGAATCTGGAGCACTTCGATATCGCCATCCATGCTTTCGGCCTGGGTGACGTTGCGCGGGATGCCGTCGAGGATGAGCAGTTGACGATCGGGCCTGTAGCGGCCGGCCTCGATCATGTGCTGCATGTGTTCGCGCCAGAGGCGGATGGTGAAATCGTCAGGGACGAGTTCGCCGCGGCTGGAGTATTCGCGAAAGACCCGGCCGGTTTCCGATTCCATTTCGAGGCTGCGGAAGATGTCGCCGGTGGAGAGATGCAGAAAGCCGGGAAGTGAGCCGAGCAGTTTGCCCTGCGTGCCTTTGCCGACGCCAGGCGCTCCGAAGATCAGAAGCGAGCGATACCGAGCCGACATCCCGAACACCCCCGTTTGCGCTGCGTGCTGATTCGAATGATCGGCTCTTGAGCCTCAGGTCTGAAGTGCATGACCGGCTGGAACTAGGTCGCCGCACCCGCGGCGGCCTCTTCTTCGAGCAGTTCAGGATCGCGCCGCGCGATGCGCCGGGCGTCGGCGGAAGAGGCGATCACGCCCAGCCGCGCCCCGGCCAGGCCGCCCATGCGGTCGGTCGAGGCGGTGTTGACGTTACTGCGAATCCAGTCGAGGCTGCCAGAGTACCACTCGTAGACGTAGCCGATGAGAATCAGGGCCATGAAGACGCCGGCGATGATCAGAGCCGGGCCGGCGTTCGAGCGAAAGACGACGGCGATGGGCCAGATCAGCGCCACTTCGACGTCGAAGATCAGGTAGAACAGGGCGACGACGTAGAAGCGCAGATCGAACTGCACCCAGCTCGAGCCAACGGTCGGCTCGCCGCATTCGTAGATCGAGGCTTTCTCGGCGTTGGGTGCGCTGGGGCGGACGACGGCGCCCACGAGCATGTTCACGAGCACAAACCCGAAGCCGAAGGCCAGGAAGATCGCGATTGAGAGAAGTATTTCCACGCGTGCAAACCCTTTGTCTGACAGGGGGGCATCGTAGTGGCGCGTGCGGCAGGGGACAACAGGGAAGCCGGGGGTCGGCAGGGCCGTATGGGGGTTGCACCTGAGGCGGTTTGAGGTGATCGGACGCGGCTTGCGGCCCATCGCGGCGATGCCGGGCCTAGCCTTGCTCGATGCAGACGATCGATCAAGGCATGTTGTGCCGCTGGCGGCCGCGGACGGTGTTGACGGAAGATGACCTGCGCCGGCCGCTCGTCGAGCGGGTGCTGGCGGCGCGGGGAATCGTCGATGGCGAGGTGTTGCAGCGGTTTCTCAATCCGACGCTGCACCTGCTGCACGATGCGGCCCTGCTGCCGGGCATCGAAGCGGCGGCGGCGCGCGTGCTCGACGCGCTTAAGCGCGGCGGGCCGGTCGTGATCTACGGCGACTACGACGTGGATGGCATTACCGCCACGGCGATCCTCTACCACACGTTTCGCGCCATCGCGCCCGAGGCGGATGTGCGAACGTATGTCCCGCACCGCCTTGACGAGGGCTACGGCCTGAACGTCGAAGCGATCGAGCAGATCGCCGCACAGGGGGCGGATCTGATCATCACCGTCGATTGCGGAATAACGGCCGTGGGTGAGGCGGCGCGGGCGAAGGAACTCGGCGTCGATCTCATCATCACCGATCACCACCTGCCCAATGCGGGCCCGCTTGTGCTGCCTGATGCGCTGGCGCTGGTGCACCCGCGACTGCCGGGCTCAAAGTATCCGTTTGGCGATTTGTGCGGTGCGGGGGTGGCGTTCAAACTTGCGTGGCGCCTGGCGACGATGTGGTGCGGCTCGGAGCGGGTGAGCGATCAGCTTCGGCAACTGCTCATGAGCCATCTCGCGCTGGCGGCGCTGGGGACGATCGCCGACGTCGTGCCGCTGGTTGATGAGAATCGCATCATCGCCAAGTACGGTCTGCGGATGATGCGCGATACGAACAACATCGGGCTCAACGCGCTGATCACGGCCGCGGGCCTGGATGATGCCGATCGCATCGACTGCGAAGCGGTCGGGTTCCGGCTGGCGCCGCGACTGAACGCCGCGGGCCGCATGGGCCATGCGCGCGAAGCGGTGCGGCTGTTCACCACCGAAGACCCGGCCGAGGCGCTGCAACTGGCCAGTCAACTCGAACAGCAGAACCGCCAGCGGCAGGCGACCGAGCGGGCCATCGTGGCGCAGGCGCGCGAGATGGCACAGCA
The DNA here is from genome assembly GCA_040255465.1 of Planctomycetaceae bacterium. Classification (GTDB taxonomy): domain Bacteria; phylum Planctomycetota; class Phycisphaerae; order Phycisphaerales; family UBA5793; genus UBA5793. The sequence goes on along the minus strand of JBDZVA010000003.1, from coordinate 153,170 downwards.
GGCGGGGATGACGGGCGATGATCGGCGCATCATCATCCTCGCACATGAAGACTGGCACGCGGGTGTGGTTGGCATCGTGTGCTCGCGACTGGTCGAGCAGTTTCATCGGCCGGTGGTGCTCATGCAGCGGTGCGAAGATGTGATCAAGGGTTCGGCAAGGTCGATCGAGGGATATTCCATACACGCCGGGCTCGCGGCTGTCGGCGAACATCTGCTCACGCACGGCGGGCACGACATGGCCGCCGGGTTGGCGCTGGCGCCTGCCGAGTATGACGCGTTCGTCGAAGCGCTCACCGAGCACGCGAACAGGCACATTGAAGTTGGCGATATGGTGGGGCAGATCTCGTACGACTGTGTAGCGGCGCTGCAGGAGATTGATCAGGGAGCGGCGCGGGCGCTGATGGACCTTGGGCCGTTCGGTCGGTCGAATCCGCGGCCGCAGGTTCTGGTGCGCAACTTGCGCTTGTCTGGTCATCCACGCGTGATGGGCGACAAGGGGCGGCACCTGTCGTTGCAGGCGGCCGATGCGCGCGGCGGGCGCGAGATGCGCTTCGTGGGCTGGAGCCTGGGGTGGCTGGCGCCGCAACTGGCGTCGGGCATGACGATCGACGTGGTGGTGCGGCCGAAGATCAACTCGTGGAACGGGCGGGTGAGTGTTGAAGGTGAGTTGGGGGATGTTCGCGCGGTGCGGTGAGACGTTACTCGTACGAACCTACCCGCCGATCTGGCTCATGGCGCGGTTGCCGCGATTTGAGTGGACTTCGGGGCGCATGACGACGCACTCGTCAAAGAGCCTGATGATGCGATCGACATCCGGCTTGGGTCGCAGCGCGGGCATGAGGCTCACTTCGCCGCCGTCGAAGAGGCAGCTGCGCAGTTCGCCGATGGCGGTGAGACGCAGGCGATTGCACGATTCGCAGAAGGGCTGACTCATGGCGCTGATGAAGCCGACGCGGCCGACGGCGCCGGGGAAGGTGTAGACCATCGCCGGACCGACGCCGACCTCGCGGTGCCGCTCCACGCTGGACAGCGGCCCCACGCGCGCGGCGATGCGGGCCTTGATCTCTTCGTTGCCGACGGTGGCTTGCGTTGGATCGATGCCGGTGAGGACCGAGTCGCCCAGGGGCATGTATTCGATGAAGCGGATCGACCAGGGATACTTCGTGGCGAGCAGGGCGAAGTCGGCGACTTCATCATCGTTGATGCCGCGCATGACGACGACGTTGACCTTGAGGCGGGTAAAGCCGGCTTCGTGAGCCGCATGCACGCCGCGCCAGAAGTGTTCGAGGTCGCCGCCGTGCGTGATGGTGTTGTAGCGGTCGGCCTGGAGTGAATCGCAACTGACGGTGAGGCGATCGACGCCGGCCAGTCGCAGCGGTTGCGCAAGTCGGTCCAGCATCAGCCCATTCGTCGTGAGTGAAAGGTCGCCGATGCCCAGGCGCGCCAGGCGCTGGCAGATCTCGATGATGTCCGGTCGAATCGTCGGCTCGCCGCCCGTGAGTTTGACGTGACGGATGCCGATCCGCACCGCTGCGGAGACGACCGCTTCGATGTCATCGGCGGTGAGCAGGTCCTTCTGCGGCGCCATCCATGAGACGCCCTCATCGGGCATGCAGTAGACGCAGCGGAGGTTGCAGCGATCGGTGACGCTGATGCGCAGCAGCCGCACGCCGGCCAGATCGCGCGGGCCCTGGGCAAAGGTCGGTCGCTGCGGCGAGGTGTCGAGGATCGGCAGAGGGATCACCGGCAATGGTAGGGGGCGGACGGAGGGACGGCGGGGGATCGGGCGATCCAGGGTGGGTGCCACACAGCAGCCGGCTCTGCGGTGCTGTGTGTCGACTGGTCATGGGCGGTTGTCTGCGTTTGCCCGCTCGCACACAGCATCCGAAGCGGAGTGCTGTGTGGCGACCAACAGTGCGCCCAACCGTCTCAGTGGCGCAGGATTTCGGCTCGCTTGCAGTCGTACTCTTCGGAGGTGAGGGCCCCGGCGTCGTAGGCGGCCTTCAGGTCCATCAGTTCGTGCCCCCGGGTGGGCTTCTGGACGGTCTGACGCCCACCGACAACAACGCATCCAGCGAGCAGGGCAACCGCCACCGTCGCGGCCGCGAGTCGAATGATCAGTGACATGCTCAGTTCTCCTTCTTAAGACAGGCGAGATTGTACCGGTGGGCGCCCGGGCTCAATCGATGACGCATCAGGCGGGGGTGTATTCCCACTCGACGGAGGCCCTCGGTTTCGTGTATGCTATTGCCTGATGCCTGACACCACCCAAACTCGTCCCCCGCTGCGGCTGGACACGGCCGTGCAGTACATTCCCGGCGTGGGGCCGCGTGTGGCCGCGGTGTACAAGCGGCTGGGCGTGGTGACGGTCGCCGACCTGCTGCATCACTTTCCGCATCGTTACGAGTTCGAGCATTCCGAGCGGCCGATCGGCGAGATCGGGGCGGATCAGGTTGTGACGGCGCGCGGCGAAGTCGGCGCGACGCGACTGGCCGGGATGGGTCGAAAGGCGCGCTTCGAGGCAAATCTCATCGACTCGACGGGCCGGCTGCACCTGACATGGTTCAACGGCGGGTACCTGCGGCACAAGATTCACCCCGGCATGACGCTGCGCATCCAGGGCAAGACCAAGAAATACGGCAGCTACATGCAGGTCGTCAATCCCAAGTGGGAAGTCATCGATCTCGAGGCGCCCGTCCAGGAGCGAAGCGAACGCTATCGCCCCGTGTATCCGGCCAGCGAAGATCTGGCGACGGAACAGATCGACAAGACGATCCAGTCGATCCTCGATGAAGCGACGGCACTTGTTGAAGATCACTTGCCCGAGGCGTATCGCCGGCAGCGCAGCGTGCCCGATCTCGCCACGGCGCTGCGGCTGATCCACCGGCCCGATGGCGAGGATGATGTCAAACGGGCCCGGCGGCGACTGGCGCTTGATGAACTGCTCCTGCTGCAACTGGGCGTGGCGCTCAAGCGGCGGCAACTGCGCCAACACAGCGATGCGGTGTCAATCAACACGGCCGACGCGATCGACGAGCACATCATCGCGCGGTTTCCATTCAAGTTGACAAGCCATCAGCGCGGCGTGATCGAGGAGATTCGCAAGGACCTCGCGAGCACGACGCCAATGAACCGGCTGCTGCAGGGCGATGTGGGTTCGGGTAAGACAGTGGTCGCGCTGTATGCCATGCTCGCGGCCGTGGCTTCGGAGTCGCAGGCGGCGCTGATGGCGCCAACCGAGATTCTCGCCGAGCAGCACTACTTTACCGTAACCGAGATGCTCGAAGGCAGTCGCGTGCGGATCGAACTGCTTACCGGCACGCTCAGCGCGGCGGATCGCAAGTCGATTCTCGACCGGCTGGCCAGCGGTGATATCGATCTGATCATCGGCACGCACGCGCTGCTGAGTAAGCCGGTCGCGTTTCATCAGCTCGGCGTGCTGGTGATCGACGAGCAGCATCGCTTTGGCGTGCACCAGCGGGCGGAACTGAGGATCCGCACGGAAATGAACAGCGGCGTCGTGCCACACACGCTGGTGATGACGGCGACGCCGATTCCGCGCACGCTCTCGTTGACGCTCTTTGGCGATCTGGATGTGTCGACGATCAAGGGTCTGCCGCCCGGGCGCAGCCCGATCGCGACGCGCGTGGTCGTGCCGGGCAAGTCGCGCGAGGTGTACGAGTACGTCGCAGGGCGCATTCGCGACAAGCACGAGCAGGCGTACATCGTCCTGCCGGCCATCGATGAGGCGAGCGGCGGGGGGCTCAAGGATGTGCGATCGCATCTCAAGCAACTCGAGGAAGGGTGGTTTGAGGGATTGCGCCTCGCGCCGATCCACGGCCGGCTCAAGCGCGAAACGCGCGAGCGGATCATGCACCGCTTCCGTGCCGGGCAGATCGATGTCCTCGTGGCGACGACGGTGATCGAAGTCGGCGTGGATGTGCCCAACGCTTCGATCATGATCGTCGAGCATGCCGAACGGTTTGGTTTGTCGCAACTGCACCAGTTGCGCGGCCGGGTCGGACGCGGCTCGACCAAGTCACTTTGCGTCTTCATCGGCGAAGCGACGACTGAAGACGGCAAAGCACGGCTCGACGCGATCGCTTCCACCGGCGACGGCTTCGAGATTGCCGAGCGGGACTTTGAGATTCGTGGCATGGGCGAGATCTTCGGGCCGCGACAGTCGGGATCGACGTCTTTGCGCGTCGCGGACCTGCGCACCGACATGGCCCTGCTCAACATGGCCCGGCGCGATGCGCGGCAGTGGATCGAAGATGATCCGGGGCTGACCAAGCCGGCCAATGCGCTCCTGCGCAGGCGGTTGATGGAGCAGCATGGTGAGGGACTTGGAATCGCGGATGTCGGGTGATGCAGGGTCCGCCGTGCGGACCGCGTCTCGTGCCGGCGAGACGATTGGGGGCTCGTAGAAGATCCGTCGGCCTTTGCACGTTGTTGGTCCGCACGGCGGACCCTACGGATTGGTGTGATGTATCATCATGACTTGGCGGCAACGACTTGGGTGGTGCGCAGGCGATCGGGGGTGTTCTCGGTTGGAATGGTTGAGGTCAATTCTCTCGGGCGATGATCGGATCGAGTTTGATCCTGACGGACGTGGCGTTCTCATCGTTTCGGGAATCGGAATCGTGCAGATGCTAATTGGCCTCATGGTGGCCGGAAGCTGCATCCCGATTAGAATCCCGGCGGAAATCAAGCAGGTTCTGGATCCACGGCTGGGTTGGATGGATCGCATCTTCTCCGGCCTGGGTGCGGTGCTCATCCTGTTCCTCTTTCTGGTTGGACTTGTTCTGATCGGAGGAAGGCACTCGGCCCGGATTGACCTGGGGGCGCGTACCAGTCACCGCCAGTTTCGCATGTTTGGCATTCCAGTTTGGAGTCGATTTGAATCGTTCGCGCAGTGTCGATCTGTCGATGTCGTCAAGACTGTGCGCCGTGGCAAGGGGGGTCCTCTCATCAGTTACGCGCTTCTCGCGCGTGCGGCTGATGGCGCGGCCGCAAAGGTGCTGATCTATCGCTGGTTCGACGATTGTGGCGACGCGCAGACGGTCGGCCGCGCGGTCGAAGCCTCGCTCGCAACTGGACAGTGACGCAGGGTCCGCCGTGCGGACCGCGTCTCGTGCCGGCGAGACGATTGGGGGCTCGTAGAAGATCCGTCGGCCTTTGCACGTTGTTGGTCCGCACGGCGGACCCTACGAAGGTAAGAGTTTCCGATCGCGCCATTGCACGCTCGCACACAGCAGCCGAAGCGGCGTGCGGAGTGGCACCTACAGGTTCACTCATTGATTAGATCATTGATCACGCGCTGCAGGCCTTCGGTCACGCGGCCAAGGCGGTCATAGTCAACCTTGTCTGGCGTGTCTTCGGCTTCGTGATAGTGGGCGTATCGGAACGGAGCCGTGTCAGTGACCATAATGGCGGGGTAGCCGGCCTGCCAGAAGGACCAGTGGTCGGACCAGCCGACGCCGGGGATGTGGCCGGGCAGGGCGGCGCCTTCGGAGGGGAAACTCGTGTGCTGTCGAAACGATGCGATGCACTGGCGAACGAGCCCGCGCGAGCCGAAGTTCCCGACAAAGCCGATGAAGTTTCCGGTGGTGGGGTAGAGCAGGCCGAGGCCGAGTGGATAGTGCTGCGTGCCGGGCTCGTCGCTGTAGCAGCCCATGGTTTCGAGGGCGAGCATGGCGATGATGTTGTCGTTGCGTGCGCGACACTGCCGGGCGTAGACGAGCGAACCCATCTGTCCTTCCTGCTGGAAGAAGGGCGGCTCTTCATTGACGAAGAACACGAAGCGCAGCGTGCGCCGCGGCGATGAGTTGGCCATGCCGCGGGCGAGGGCCAGTGTGGCGACGACGCCGGTGCCGTTGTCGTTGGCGCCCGGCGAGCCGAAGATGGAGTCGTAGTGCGCGCCGACAACGATGATCTCTTCAGGCTTCGTGGTCCCGGGGATCTCGACGGAAAGATTCGAACAGACGGTGTCGCTCTCGGGGTTGGGGCCGAGTCCGACGTGGACCGGGAACGGGTGGCGCTGGACCGAGTAGCCGGCTTGCGTGAGTTGCTTCTCGATGAATGCGGCGGCGGCTTCGAGTTTGCCGGGCAGAAACGCGTTGCGCTCGCCGATGTCGCCGGCCAGTGTCTGCAGGTCGATTCGGAGGTGGTCGGCCAGTGTCTGCTGTTCAGGCGTTGCAGGCGGCAACGGCTCGCGAAACGACTTGCCCGGCATGCGGATCATGACGATGTAGCATACCGCCAGCACGGCGGCGACGAACAGGAACAGTTTGCGCAATCTTCGAACGGCTGCGCGAGTGATGAGTTTCATCGCCATGGGCGCAGAGACATACGGATCACGGCGGGGCGCGGTTGCAGTATTGGCGCGACCCTGCGCAGAGCCTCCGGGTCGCGGCTAATCACGACTCGGCTTACCTGTCGTCGCGACTCAATACACCGAATCTGGGAAGTAGTAGTCCTTGGCGTTTTCGGGCGTGATGAGTTCGACGTCGATCATCAGGTGCCTGGGCATGAACTGGCTGACCGCCGCGCGGTGGCCGTCGCGCAGATTGGAGACAGCCATGTGAATCCCGGTGGCGATCATCGACGGCGGATAGGTGATGTTGGCGGGGAACATCGCGCTGCCGTCCATGACCATCTTGACGACTTCTTTCATGCCGGCTCCGCCGAGCATCCACATTTCCTTCTCGCGGCCGGCTTCCTTGATCGCCTTGTAGGCGCCCATGGCGATGTCATCGTCCTGGGCCCACACGGCGTCGATCTTCTTGTGCTTGACGAGGAACGTCTGCATCACTTCCAGACCCTTCTGGCGATTCCACATCGCGGGCTGCTGGCCGAGGATCTCGATGTCGGGGTACTGCTTGAAGACTTCGAGCGCTGCGTTGACGCGATCGCTGTTGACGGTGCAGGGGATGCCTTCGAGGATGACAATCTTGCCCTTGCCGCCGAGGCGATCGACCATGAACTGCGCGCTCTTGCGGCCGAAGGCCTTGTTGTCGCCTTCGAGGAAGAGATCGGCGACGGGCTCAAGGAAGCCGCGATCGACATTGACAATGTAGATGCCGCGCTCGTGGGCCCGCTTGGCGATGGGCGTGATCGGCGCGCTTTCCGTGGCGAGGACGACGAGGCCGTCGATGCCTTTGACCATCATGTTCTCGATGTCGCTGATCTGCTTCTGGGGCGTGGTGGCGGTGGCGAGGGTGAAATCGACGTCGGGGTAGAGTTCCTGAGCCTTCTTGGCCCACCACACGACGCCGGCCGTCCAGCCATGATCCGCCGCGGGAATGGAAATGCCGATGCGGAGCTTGGCGAAAGTGGGCTGCTCGATCGTGTTTTCCGAGGCGGCAGGTGCGGGAGAAGAGGTCGCCGGATTCTCAACCGCGCTCCAGGCGGGCAGCGCCAGGGCGGCAAGAGTCAGGGCGGCAGTGGTGAGCGAAAGATGACGGAACGCGATGCGGGTCATGGGTACTCCTCCAGGTGTTGAGGGGAGTATATCGGCCCGGAGCAGCGCGGGGTGACGTGGGCCACATCAGGGTGGGCCGATGGCGGCGCATGAAACAGACCCGCAGCATTCGGCTGCGGGCCTGTCGAGGCAAACGGGGGGACATTTACCTCAGAGTCATTTAGTAAAGACTTAGAACCCTAATGAGATGAGGAACGCCAGCAGTGTGATCTCGTCGCGGACGCAGTCCTTCGCTTCGCCAGGGACCATCCAGTCCGGCGGTTGCTCAGCACCGTCGAGCTTTTGGAGCAGGCTCTCCAGTTGGTTGTAGGCATCCTGCCAGTCGTCGCTGGCGACTGCTCGCGCGGCGGCATGCAGCTTGTTGCACATCGCGTTACGTCGCCCCTTTCGGGCGTTGTCATTCGGCGCTGCGAAAATCTCCAGCGGCATGTCATCGATGTAGGCGCAAATGGTGTTCAACGCTTCTTCGATATAGCCAGAGCTCACGCCCGGTTCGGTTGGTCGATCGTCGATGTTGTCGTCAACACCATCTCCATCGGTGTCGGTGTTGCATGGGTCGGTCCCCAAACTGACTTCGGCGCCATCAGACAGCGTGTCTCCATCGGAGTCAGGGTTCAATGGATCGGGGCACCCGGTACCCGCCGCCATGTCGACTTCGGTGCCGTCGTTGAGACCATCGTCATCCGTATCGGGGTCGTACGGATCGGTCCCAAGCACCAGCTCCTCGCTGTCCGTCAAACCATCAGAGTCAGAGTCGCGAGCGCCTCCTATCTCCCATGTATCCCCGAAACGGATCCGACCATCATTGGGATAGCCTCCAAAGAGCATCACAACCCCCCGAAGCGAGTCATACACCATTTGGTGATGAACGCGGCCCGATGGTCCTTGCTGGCACACTTCCCATTGCAGGCCATCCCATCTCCACGTGTCAGTGGGCAGCGTACCGTCAACAAAGCTCCCACCGAACAGCACGCATGCGCCGATTGACTCGTCAAACGCCATTGAACAGTCGTATCGGCCACCGGGAGGCGAACTAGCACTCACGAGAGTCCACGACTGGCCATCGAACTCCCAGGTCTCAGGATACATCGTGCCCCCTGGGATCGCCCCTCCATAGAGTACTGTGACTCCACGGTGACTGTCGAAGGCCATGGCATAATGCGATCGTCGCGACGGTCCGATGTTTGTCACGAGTCTCCAGACCTGACCATCCCAACTCCATGTCTGGTCAAGCGGTAGTTGATGGGTGCGCTCACCTCCGAACAGGTATGACTGTTGACGGATTGGGTCATACACAAGTCGGCAACTTGCCCGATTGCCCGGACCATCGGTTGATCGCAAGGACCAGGCTCGGGTTGTTCCGTCGAACTCCCACGTCTCCGTGCTGAAGACATAGCTTCCTGTGTACCCACCGACGAGAACGACGACCCCGCGATCACTGTCATAGGTCATCGCATGATTACTCCGCGGAGAGGGGCGAGGTCCTACGACATCTACTTCGGTCCACTGTGAACCGTTCCATTCCCACATGTCGTCGTGCAGCTGGTTATCGACTGTCTGACCCCCAAACAGGACGGCGACGCCTCGACTGCTGTCATATGCCAGTCCTGGGGAAGTTCTTCCGGCTGGCCCGGAATTCGTGCGGTACTGCCACCCGCAATCTTGTGCGGTGGCGATTGATGGTGTGACAATGACGATCATGGAAAACCAGACGCACCAACCGGCAGTTGTCAGAGTTCTCGCTACGTGATTCACGGCTTGCTCCTTTCACTTGCGGTTTGAGTCCAGTGATATGGGCGGACGCCAAAGGCCGACCGACGGATCACAGGGTGAGGACAAGTGCCCCCTCCGACTGAATCAGCGAATAATGAGTCAGCCATCCGCAAACCGCCGATTGGTATTGCACCAAGGAAACGTCCCCAATTAGCCTTGGAGCCGCCTGCACGGAGGCTTGTCAGTGGCTCTGGGCACCGTTAGACTGCTTGTGATTGGGGGCAGCGTGGCGGAGCAGACTACTAGAAAGCGAGATCGGGTTGTAGGGCCCGCGACCAGAAACGGACAGCTCTCAAGCAGAGTGATTGCCGAGATCCGTGGAATTGCCGAGATCCTGATGCGCGGAGAGGCGATCGGCCACACGTTGCAAGCCACTGCGTTGGTCAATGAGGCGTGGATGCGCATCATGAAACGCGGTGATTTAGCAGAAGCGACCCATTCAGAGTTCCTCCAGATCGCTGCGCAAGCCATGCGGAGAGTGCTGGTTGACCACGCTCGTGCGAAGCGAGCGGAAAAGCGCGGCGGAAACGTGCGGAGAGTGCTGCTCGATTCCGCTATTCACTTCGGGCAGCCCGATCTCGACCTGGCTGACCTCGATGAGGCTATGGATCGGCTGGCCGCGTTGGATGCACGCCAGGCCAAAGTCGTTGAGTTGCGCTTCTTTGGCGGGCTCACGATGCAGGAGGTAGCCGAGTCGCTGGGCGTTTCAAAGCGCACCGTGGAGAGCGACTGGACCTTTGCCCGCGCCTGGCTGCGCAAGGAGCTTGAGTCGTAGACCCAGTCGTGCCGAGATCGTGGAGGACTGCAGCGTGACTCCGGAGCGGCATCGGCGAATTCAGGAGATCTTCGAGACGGCAGTCGGACTGGATGAAGAGGCGTGCCGGGTCTACCTCGCCATCACCTGCGGCGGCGACGACGACATGCGCCGCGAACTCGAATTGCTGGTGCGCAGCCATCGGCGGCCCGGCGCCTTTCTCGATACGCCGGCGGTCGTGCTCTCAGGTAATGGTGATCTGGATGCCGCGCAGCCGGAACTGACCGGCACGCGCATCGGTCGCTACGAACTCCAGCGCATCATTGCGCGCGGCGGCATGGGGATCGTCTACGAAGCAATGCAGGACAATCCGAAACGCCAGGTGGCGATCAAGGTCATGCGGCAGGGGCTGGGGTCGCGATCAGCCCTGCGACGATTCCAGGATGAAGCGCAGATTCTGGCGCGGCTGCGCCATCCCAACATTGCGCAGGTTCTGGAAGCCGGCATGCACGTGCATGAATCGGTGCGCAATGGAGGCGAGCCCATTCCGTACTTTGCCATGGAGTACATCCCTGGATCGCAGACGATTACCGAGTTTGCCCGCGGTCAGCATCTTTCGATCCGCGATCGATTGGCTCTGTTCACCAAAGTGTGCGATGCCGTGCACCACGGTCATCAGAAAGGGATCATTCATCGCGACATCAAGCCGGCAAACATCCTCGTTGATTCGGAAGGCGAGCCGAAGGTGATCGATTTTGGTGTCGCGCGCATGACAGACCCTGATTGTGAGGCAACGACGCAGCAAACGCTCGCGGGTCAGCTCATCGGCACGGTCCAGTACATGAGTCCTGAGCAGTGCGATGGTGATGCGCACGACATTGACAGCCGAAGTGACGTCTACTCGCTGGGCGCGGTGCTCTACGAACTGCTCAGTGGCCAGCCGGCGTACGACACGAATGGTTCGTGCCTTCTGCAGGCCGCACGTATCATTCGTGAAACGACGCCGCAGCCATTGTCAGCAATCAATCGGGAGTGTCGACGTGATATCGAGACGATCGTGGCCAAGGCCATGGAGAAGGACCGAGAGCAGCGATACCAGTCCGCCGAGGCGCTGAAGAACGACATCGATCGACATCTGGAAGGCGAACCGATCGAAGCGCGGCCGGTGTCGGGGTGGATTGGTCTAACGAGGTGGGTGGGTCGACATCCTCTGATATCGACAACGATCGGCGCCTTGGCAATTGCCGTCGTCATCATGGCCACCACTCTATGGGCCGTGCTGTATGGACTGCGTCAGCCGGCCCGGTTCTGGTTCTCGCCCACAAAGGACACCGCCCAGCTGATGTCGGTATTAGGAAAACCTCTTGCCGCATTGGGAGAGCCGGGAGCAAACGTGAAGGCACTGATCGCCAACCGGCCCAGGAAGTTCGGCGGTGGGCAAGTCGCGCTGACGATGGTTTCGTCAGGACAGCACTCGACCAAGCACCAACTCTGGGTCTGCGACCTGAGCAATCTTGACTCGCCGATATGGGCGACAACTGCGCAAGTGCCGTCAACGCGACCAAGAGTCCCAGCGGATCTTGAATCATCTGAAAGTGGTCTCGGCTACTACGTTCATGACTTCTTCCTTGCCGATGTCTTTCCAAGAGCTGAAGGCGTCGAGGTTGTTGTCATCCTGGCGCAGCGTTCAGATTCGCCCCATGCAATTCGCGTCTATAACCTGAATGGTGAGGTGCTCTACGAGGCGTGGCATATTGGGTTCATCGCCCAAGCGTATTGGTGGGAGGAGGCTGGCCTTCTCGTCGGAGTCGGAGATCGGCATGGCCTCGGGGATGTTCGCAGATTTGGCTTTGAAAACCCGCCGCCATGGCCGAAAGTCGTATTCGCGCTGCGTCCAAAGCTGAACAGCATTGTCGGGTGGTTGAACGAGAGAGACTGGCCGAAGGAGTGGGGAAACGATGGCTTGGCGGAGGATACGTTGATCTGGTACAGATCCGTTCAGCTTCCGGACGATGAACGGGAGTTCAATTTCAAGCACATATCTGCGGGCGCACCACGAGCGCTTGGTGATGCAACAGTTCTCATCACCTACTCGTTCACCTGTGAGACCGGCGAAGATGCATCGCTCCAATTGAGGGTGGATGAACGCGGGAACCTGAAAGGCGTGACAGTTTCGGATGTGTATCGCAAGGCGACTGATGCAGCGCCGCTGCCTCCTCCGAAGATCACCGACTGGCCGCCGCGCGATGCCAACTGAGCACCGGGCTGCCCCTACCGCTCCGCCTTGCTCCGTTGCAGCAGCACCGCGAGGATGATGACGCCGGCCTTGACGAGGCCCTGCCAGTACGTTGACACGTCGGCGAGGACGAGCACGTTGTCGATCATGCCGAGGATGAGCACGCCGATGACGGTGCCCCAGATGCGTCCCTTGCCGCCGCTCATGCGCGTGCCGCCGATGACGACGGCTGCGATGGCGTCGAGTTCGAAGAGGTTGCCGGTGTTCGAGGCGCCGACGCTGTTGAGGCGCGAGGCCAGCAGCAGGGCGGCGATGCCGGTGCACAGGCCGATCAACGTGTAGGTGATGATGCGCACGCGGTCGACGTTGATCGCGCTGTAGCGGGCGGCCGTCTCGTTGGAGCCGACGGCGATGGTGTAGCGGCCGTAGCGCGTGTGGCTGAGCACGACCTGGGCGATCACGGCCATGAGCAGGAAGATGATGATCGGCCAGGTGATGCTCATGCTGACTTCATCGCCGGCCGCGTTGTGCCAGGCAGGCAGGGGGATGCCGTTGCGCGGGCTGCTGATGGCTTCGAAGAGGTTCATGCTCGACGAGCGCACTTCGCCGCCGTCGGCCATGGCGAGGATGATGGACCGATAGCCCGCGAGGCCGCCAAGCGTGACGATGAAGGGCGCAATGCGTCCCTTGGTGGTGAGTTGACCGTTGATCAGGCCGAGCCCCATGCCGATGAGCGGTGCTGCGAGGCAGGCGCAGAAAACCCCGGCGCCCTCACTCATTTCCGCTCCGATCAGGTACTTGATGGCGGGAAACACTCCCATTGGCAGTTCGGTCAGACCAATCAACTTGTTCATCGCGTAGATGGACAAGCCGCCGATGAGCGCGGCCATGGAGCCAACGGAAAGATCGATGCCGCCGGAGATGATGACAAACGTCATGCCGATGGCGATGATCCCGATGAACGAATTCTGGTGGATGATGTTGCGGAGGTTCTCGGGGTTGAGGAAGTGATCGCGGGTGCCCGGGAACAGCGAGCAGAACGCCGCGAGGGCGACGAAGGCGATCAATCCGCCCCAGGTCTCGAAGAAATCGGACCAGCGGAAGGTCGGGGCGGTCGGGGTGTTGGGCTTGTCCTGGATCACGCGACGCGATTCTCCCGCAGCCCGGCTGCAAGGTGCATGATGTCACTCTCGGTGGCTTTGTCGCCGGGCAGCGATCCAACGATACGCCCGTTGCGCATGACGAGGATGCGGTGACACAGGCCGATGAGTTCGGGCATCTCCGAGGAGATCATGAGGATGGACTTGCCCTCGGCCGCGAGGCCGTGAATGAGCTGGTAGATTTCCTGCTTGGCGCCGATGTCGACGCCGCGCGTGGGTTCATCGAGCAGGAGGACATTGGGCCGGGTGTCGAGCCACTTGGCCAGCGCGACCTTTTGCTGGTTGCCCCCGCTGAGCGAGCCGACGCGCTGGCGCACGCTGCTGCAGCGCGTGCCGAGTTTTTGCGCGTGCTGTTGGGCGGCGGCCTGGCGCGCTGAGGGCTTGAGCAGCGGGAAGCCGTAGGCCGGGAGATTGGCCATCGTGGAGTTCTCCGTGATGCTCAAGTCGAGGTGCAGGCCGCGCAGCTTGCGATCTTCCGACACGTAGGCGATGCGGTGCTGGATCGCGTCGATGGGGCTGCGAATGTCAGCCGGCTCGCCGATGATGCTCACGCTGCCGCTGCGCCGCCTGCGGAGGCCGGCGATCGCTTCGGCAAACTCGGTGCGGCCCGAGCCGACGAGCCCTGCCAGGCCGACGATCTCGCCGCGATGCAGATCGAGCCCCGCGCCGCGCACCCAGCCATCGACGAAGAAGTTGCGCACTTCGAGCACGGTGTCGGGAAGGTGGGGCGCACGTTGCGGAAAAAGATCGCCCAGGTCGCGGCCGACCATCAAGCGAGCCAGTTCTGCATCGTCCACTTCGCGCGGCTCAACGGTTTTGACATACTGTCCGTCGCGCAGTACGGTGATGCGATCGCACAGGCGGCGCACCTCGGGCAGGATGTGCGAGATGTAGATGATCGTCACGCCCTGGTGGACGCGCATCTGGTTGATCACGCGAAACAGGGCCGTGGTCTCGCGCTCGCTGAGCACGGCCGTGGGCTCGTCCATGATGAGCAGCCGCGCTTCGCACGACAGGGCCTTGGCGATCTCGACGAGTTGCTGATCGGCGATGGAGAGACGATTGACGCGCGTGCGCGGGCTGACGTTTGAGCCGAGCTGGTTGAGCAGCTTGAGTGCGGCGGTCTCGGCCGAGCCGCGGTCCACGAGGCCCAGCGTGGTGCGTTCGCGGCCGAGGAAGATGTTGTCGGCCACCGAGAGTTCGCCGATGAGGTTGAGTTCCTGGTGGATCATCGCGATGCCGAGTTTCATCGCCTCGGCGGGTGTGCGGAGGTTGAGCGGCGTCCCGTCGAAGGTGATGGACCCGGCGGTGGGGCGCTCAAGGCCGCTGAGCATCTTCATGAGGGTGCTCTTGCCGGCCCCGTTTTCGCCGATCAGGCCGTGCGCCTCGCCTGCGTTGATGGTCAGCGAGAGGTTGTCGACCGCGCGGACGGCGGGGTAGTCCTTGGTCACGCCGTTGATGGTGAGAATGGGCTTGCGCACGGTAGATCAAGATAGGCGGGCAGGGGGGCGAAGGCGTGGGGATCGGCGGTGAAACGCGCGCGATCGAAGCCCATGTGCAATGAACATGGGCTTCGGGGGCGTGTCGCGATGCCTGCGTCGCTATTCGATTCGCGCGACGTTGCTCGTGGCGCAGGTGGTGAGGTCGAGGAGTTGGAGGTAGCCGCCGCAGGCGCCGGGGCCGGCGTTGGCGTTGAGCGTGCGGTTGCCGTTGGGGTCGGAGTTGCCGGTGAACACGTTGCGGATTTGTTGCGTGCCGAGGCCGAGCATCGTACCGGGACAGGGGCGGTTGTTGGGGATGGTGAACGAGCCGGTGCTGCGGGCGAAGAGGAGCGCGGCGGGGGTGCATGGTGTTGCGTTGGACCAGGTGAGTTGCGCGCGACCGCCCTGGGGACACGAAGGCGAAACAGAGAGGCGCAGTCCATCGCTGAAGCGGTACTTCAGGAGCAGCGCGCTGTAATCAACGGTCGTTCCACCAGCGACCAGTGCGTCGTCTGCTGCATCCACGACGACGTCGCTTCCCCATGATTGCGACGGTCCGCCGCAATAGGCCATCCAGGTTAGATGCCCCTCGCGATTGACGTGCAGGATGATCGCGAGCCCGCCTTGGGCAAGTTCATTCGAGCGACCGACGAAGTCGTCTGACTCTGTCTGCCCGGTGAGGACAGCGCCGCCTTTCGAGTCGGCGGCGATTGCGTAGGCGTAGTCGTCATTGGTTCCGCCGAAGTAGGTCATCCATTCAACCTTGCCGCTGGAATCGAGGCGCGCGGCGTAGGCGTCATCATTGCCGCCGTGGTGCTCGTTGGTGCGCTGCTCGAACGCGCGCGAGCCGGTCCAGCCGCCTACGAGCAGGGAGCCATCGTCCGCTACATCCACGTCCTGCGCCCACTCCTGACCTTCGCCGCCGAGGTAGACCATCCAGTCGAGTTCTCCTCGCGCATCGACTTTGAGCACATAGCCGTCGGCCGGTCCACCTCGATAGGTGTTGCGGCGTCCGTCAAAGTCGGTCGAGTACGCCGGTCCGACGACGAAGGCGTTGCCAGCGACATCTACAGCCAGGCCAAAGGCGGAATCGCTGTAACTGCCGCCGAGGTAGCGCATCCACTCGACGACGCCGGTTGCATCGGCCCTCAGCACGAAACAGTCGTTGCGGTCGCTGTGGATCGCGTTGATTGCACCGACAAAGTCAGGTGACTCGGTGTCGCCAGCCAGGTAAATCGCATGATCGGCGGCGACGGCGAGGCGATACACCCATTCACCGCGGATTCCGCCGACGTAGCGCATCCACTCGAGCTCGCCGCCGGCCGCGAGCCGGGCGAGGTAGACGTCACTACTGCCAAACGGGTCATTCGTGCGGCCTGCAAAGTCCGGCGAGGAGGTGGCGCCCGCGACATAGATCTGGCCGCCGCTGTCGAATCCTACTCCGTAGGCGTTGTCGTCGCGGCTCCCACCGAGAAAGGTCATCCACTGCACCACGCCATCGGCATCCAGGCTGACCACGTATGCATCAATCAGGCCATAGTTCCTGTTGATCTGACCTCCGAATGTCTCGGAGTTGGTCTCACCGCACACGGCGATGTGGCCCTGTTCATCAACGTCGACAGACCAGCCATCGTCCTGGCCCTCTCCGCCGAGATAGAGCGACCACTCCACATCGGGATCGATGACAAGTTCGCGCGTGGGATCGACGGGACCATCGAGGGTGATGTGATAGGTTGTATTGTCATCCAGTTCGAAGCGCGCAGGGATGGGGTCGGAGAGATCGGACGAGCCTTCCTGCCACACGAGCGGCGCCGCGTCGGTGAGAGTTCCGAAGGTGGTGTTGATGTGCAGGTCGCCGGCGTCGTCGATGCAGAGCGAGTCGATGCCGTCGTAGTTGATGTGGATCTGCGAGTAGTCCGCGCCGGGTTGGACGTGGAACTCGTACTTGAGCACGCCTGATGCATCGGGCGCGCCGCTGATGTGCAGGTCGACGCCGTCGTAGAGATTGCGGTAGACCACTTCGCCAAACGATGGCACATTGCTCGCCCACTTCGATTCATCATCGCCGATGTAGTAGTTGAACTTCGCGCTCTGCGGCTCTGCAGCCTCAGGCAGCACGTCGTTGCTGCCGGGGAAGGTCACGGTGAGGGTGAGGTATTCGTGCGTTGGAACTGGATCATCGCTCGATCCGGCATCTGGCGCGGCGTCGCCCGAGAGCGGAGCCGTTGCACGATGTTCGTCCAACAACGCTTCCTCACGGGCGCGGCTCGTCGGGCCACCCAAACCCGCTTCCTCACGGGCGCGACTCGTCGAGTCGACCTCGCGCGCCAGGTGCATGGTGAACGACGATTCGCGAAAGGCGATGTCGAGGCCGCGCGTCTTGAAGCCGTAGTAAACCCCGGCGTCGCTCCACTGCCCCTGGTTCTCGACAAAGTACACCCCGCGCAGCCCGAGACGGATCGTCTCGGTTGAAGCGGGCTGGGACGGCGGGTCGGCTGCGGTTGTTACGGCAAGGGTCAAGGCGGAGAGAACGGCGAGTGCGTGGCGCATGTCATACCTCCTGCGCCCCAGCATACCAGAAACAGCGACGGACCACAAGGAGGAAGCCCAAAACTCCATTAATTCGAGAAAGAAGGCCCGGGAATCGTCGCTCCCGGGCCTTCGGTCGAGTCAGATTGTCCCGCAGACGTCGGTCCTAAGGCGCGGCGCTGGCCACCGGCGTATCGGGAATGTGATTGAGTGTGTAATACGCCTCGCTGTGCAGCAAAGGCGCGCCGTTTGCGCTGGTCACACCCGGAGCGGACAGCTCGTGCACAAATCCCTCTCGCAACCCGTTGACGAGCAGGTGGACACGCATGCGGTCCGGCGAAACGACGGCGCCGAGGATTGCCAACTGCTGGTTCCTGATCTCCGGGCTGCCGTACGGCTCATGGTAAAAGTACGTGAACGACTTCATCGTGTACGACGCCGCATTGCCAGCCGTCTGCGGATCGACGGGTTCTGTGAAAACGAGGTCGAATCCATCAGGCTGCGCCTTCATTTCCAGAATCTCAAAGGGCGTCTTGCCGGTCCAGACGAGGCGCTGCAAACCATAGGGCTTGCGGCCGAGCGAGCCCCAGCCGCGGTTGGTCATGCCGACAAACATCGAGCCGTCGGTCCCCCAGCACATGCGGTTGACGCCGCAATCGAAACCGGAGCGGAAGGGGAAGCAGGCGCCCTGGTACTTGCCATCGACTTTCTCGAGATAGACGCGCGCGATCGACGCCGTCGTCTGATCGCCAACGAAGATCTGCTCACCAAAGGGGCCGAATGAACCGCCCGTCATGTCGCAGACGACGTCAGCTGACGACTGCCCCATGCGGCCGTAGGGGAACCACACGGCGGGAAGTTTGAGCGAAGGCATTTTCCTGGCGGCTTCGTGCTTGGGAACGGGGCCATTGGGGCCGGCATAGGGCTTGCCGGGATTGTCGCCGGGCACGTCGGGCAGGTCGTACCACTGGTTGCCGCCCGGGTGGCCGCAGAAGTCGCCGGGCTCCATGTGGACGAGCGGGCAGGTGCCGACCCAGTCGCCCTGGTTGTCGACGTAGAACATGTCGCCTGCTGCGTTCATGCCGATGCCGTTTGGCGATCGCATGCCGCCGCAGACTGGGGTCATCTGCCCGTCAGTGGTGATCTTCAGCGCCCAGCCGCGCCAGGGGACGATGCTCTTTCCCAGTCCGCCGCAGAATCCGAGGTTGAGGGTCACCCACATGTTTCCATCGCGGTCGAACTTGGGGCCGAAGGCGAACTCGTGGTAGTTGCCGCTCACGCCCCAGCCGTTGTAGACGGTGTCGAAGCGGTCGGCGCGATCGTCGCCGTCCTCATCGACGAGTCGGGTGAGTTCACTGCGCTGGACGAGGTACATGGCGCCGTCGCGCACGGCCAGGCCGAGTGGCTCGTGCAGGCCGGATGCAAACCTCGTGAACGTGGCGTCGAACGGCGGGTCGCCATATGCATTGTTGACCAGCCACACCTCGCCGCGCCGCGTGCTGATGGCCGGGCGACCGTCCTCGAGCAGGTCCATGCCACCCACTTCGAGCACGATGTCCTGAGGAACGGGAATCGTGAGCATCCGGTAGTAGAGATCTTCAGGTGAGCGGGGGAAGTCGAGATCGAGCTGGTACTCGAGCTTGGCGTCGAGCATCGGATCCAGCGGATTGTCATAGCCGAATGAGAAGTTGTACCCGACCTGGTGGTTGATGACTTTGGCGAGAATGGTATTGACGCCAGCTTCGAGGTGGAGATCGACGACATGCTGGTCGGCGTCCCAGCCGCGGAGTTCATCCGCGTGGACGATGACGCGGCCGTTGTGCCACACTTTCATTCCGTCGTCCGAACCCATGCGCACCTTGAGCGTGGCGGGCTCGTCGATCCTGATCTCGCGATAGAGGTAACAGGCCACGTCCTCGTTGAATACGTCGTCGGCTGGGTTGGCGCCGAAGACGTGCAGATCCATGGCGCTGTTGTCCAGAAAGTCCGTCTTCTCCCACTTGACCTCGACGCCGCGCTTTCCCTTGTACACGGCGTCGGGCTTGAAGCCGTCCTGCTCGGGCGGGTAGATGCGATCCAGTTCGCCGCTGCCGGCATTCTCAAACGGACCGATGATCCACCAGGGCCCGTAGTCGAGCCCGGCGGGGAGGTACTTTGCAATCGTCGCCTTGCGCGTCTCTTCGCGCGTGGCTTTCTTGACGTAGTCGAGTTTCGGGCCCAGCGGCTGCTGCATGGCGCTGGCGGTGGCGGCCGCACCGAGAAGCAGCATGGTGAGTGCGATCGCGGATTGCTTCATGGTTCTTACCACGTCATCTCCAATTCAAAGTGAGCCTGGCGGACATTGGTGTTGCCGAAGAACAGCACGAGATGGTCGGCGTCCTGGAAGTTCAGCACCTTGGCCACGGCGGTGTCGGGATAGCGCAGGTCATAGACCACCTTGCCGTCGACATTGAACTGATCGCGGCCGGTCATCTCGATCTTCTGTCCATTGGCCACGACAAACGCGAGCCCGCTGCTGGACACCTTGCCGGGCGCGAGGTGCACGTCGAAGATCCGCCGCAGGTCCGGCGCGCTGGGCCGCACGATGGGCAGGGGCTGTTCGTCGATCAGCCAGTCGCCGAACTGGTATTCGAGAATGGGTTGGCGCTGATCATCAAGCCGATAGCCGCGGAACTGCGGTTCGGGCTGGGTCATCGCAAGATCGCCGTTGGGAATGAGCAGTTTGAATGGGAACTCATCGGCGGGGGTCACCGCATCGGCGCCGATCGCGTCAGTCGTATTGCCGCCTCGCCCGGCCCAGGCGCCCGAGGCGTTGAGAAACGCCCCACGCCAGATTCCCTTGATGCGGCACTGCTCAGCGTCGAACGCGAGATGCACCTGCTCCTTGAAGCCGATGGCGATCGCCCGCGCGCCCACGCCCTTGATGAATGTGCGAAACACGACCGGCTCGTCGCGCACGAGAATCTCGTAGCCACCCTCTTCGGGCACGCCTTCGGGCAGGGCGAGAAACTCGCCTTGCGAGAGGTAGGCCCAGAGGGCATCGATCTGCCTGTTGGGGTCGCCATCCTGCACATCGGGAAACGGATTGGCCTGATCGGGCGGCCAGTGATTGGGCATGCGCGTACCCGGCCGCAACTTGGCGGGATCGAGCAGATACTCGCGGAACCAGTCGGAGCGCAATCGCTCGTGCGTGCTCACCAGATCCATGGCGGGTTCGCCAATGGGTTTGCTGCCTCGAATCGAATGGCAGTTGATGCACGACATGCCCTGTCCGGTGCCCGCCAGACGGCGGCCGTCGGCGGCGAGTTGGGCGCTGAAGGCCATTGGGGGCAGATCTTCAACCGGGCACGGGGCGTCAACCTTCTCAAACTTCGCCGCGAGCGACTCCGTGTTGAGCGTGGTAAAGGCTGGCATGCGCGTCGCCATGTACGGGCGGACCTTCGCGCCCTTCGAAATGGTCTCGATCATCCATGCAGTGCGCAGCTTGCCGCCCACGCCGGTCAGCGGCGGCGGGAAGCGGCCTTCGTCGCCGAGTTCCGCTTCGCCCACCGTCATGAAGTACGCGCGGCGGGCGTTAATGGGGCCGCCCTCGCCGTCGCGCTGGTGGCATGCGTAGCAGTTCATGGCGCTGAGTGTGCGATCAATCGTCTGCGCGTCGGTGAGTGGCTTGGAGAGCGACTTGACGGTTCGCAACGTTGCGCGAATGGCCTGGCGCTGCGCCTCGGTGAGGTTGTAGTTGGCGGTCATCGCCTCGGGCCTGGGCGCGAGGCAGCCCTGATCGAGCTTCTTGAGATCGAGCAGGCCGGTAAAGGGCATCGGACGCTGTGGCAGGATGTCGGTGCGGTTGGGCCCCATTCGATGGCAGTTCGCGCAGCCGAGTTGGGCATACATCCGCTCACCGCTTGCGGCTTTCGTCGGATCAAGCGTGAATGGCGCCTGCACCGCGGCGGCAGGATCCTTGCGCACGTCGGTTGCGATGAGATAGGTCGCGATGGCGCGCGACTCGTCTTCGCTGAGGTTCATCGATGGCATGCGGCCGGACGGGCGCACCGCAACCGGATCGTGCAGCAACTCCGTGAGAGTCTGGATCGTGGTGTGCGCGAACGAGCCGAGCGGTGCGACGTGTCGGGTTGCGCCATCGGGTATCGTCTCGGAGAGCACGGGCTCCGCCCCATAGGGATCGTCACCGGTGGGCTTGAGTGTGGGGTTCAGAACAGCCGGCGATTCGAGCGGCGCGTGACAGCCGACACATCCGACCTGGTGATACAGAATGCGACCACGGTTGACTTCCGTTTCGTCGAATTCCGTTTCCGTTTGGGCGGCGAGGCCACCAAGCGAGACGAGGAAGTGAACAAGCGGCTCGGCCATCCTGCTCAGCATGGGGCCGTCGATGTCCGTAAGCAGGTTGGGCATCATCGCGCCGTGCTTGACCTTGTGGGGATCGGCCAGCCACGCCCGCAGGTAGTCAGGGCTGTAGCGCCGACCCACCTGACCCAGGTTCGGCGCCTGCTTGGAGTCGAGCCGGTCGGCAATCTCTTTGGGCGCGGCATGACAGGCGATGCAGTTGAGTTCAGCAATCAGCCGCTCGCCGGGATCAAGCGACGACGGCGCAATCACGTCGAAGGGTTCAAAATGCCGGAGATCGTCTGCGATGAAGGAGCCGCCTTCGCCACGATCGAAGGTCGTCCACGCGCCGATGAGGCCGGCGGTTGCCACGAGCCCCAGCGCCACGGCGCCCGTCATCATGGCTCGCCCTGTTCGAGTTCGTTTCATCGATGCCCTCTGGAGAGTAATTGACGTGCACCTGGCGGCACATCAGGAATACGGATCATTCTTCAACGCCAGCCGCCCAGCGAATGCCGCCGAGCAGGTGGTTGATGAAGCGCGGGTCGTTCCACACCTCGGAGCGGTGTCCGAGCGCGGTGTAGAACACTCGGCCGTCACCGCTGTTGCGGGTCCAGCTCAATTCGGGAAAAAAACCGTTGGCGCGATCCTCGACGGTGGAGCCGTCGAGTTGGAGCAGCACGTGCCGATCGGCGGCACAATCGCGGCACTTGTAGATCTCATCGGTGATCTCAAAGCGATCTGAACCGAAGCCACGCGTCGCCGGGTGGTCGGTGTCGAGCACCTTGATGCCGACCCTCTCATGCCACGGATGCCCGTCAAACGAGCCGCCGATGTGGTTCACGTACCATGGCCACTGATAAAAGGTATCGGTCGCGCTGTGCACCCCGACGAAGCCGTGCCCGCTGGCGCAGAACTTGACCAGCGCCGCCTTCTGCTCGTCGGTCATGGGCAGTTCGCCTGTGGTGTAGAACATGACGACGTCCGTCTTCGCCAGTCGCTCGGGCGTCAGGTCGGCAATGTCATCACTCGTGACGACGCGGAGCCAGTCGTGGGTGTCGCCGAGCTTCGTCATGATGGCGCGCGACTCGGGAAGCACATCGTGGCGATAGCCCGCCGAGTGCGTGCAGTAGAAGACGTCGACAATGCCGTCGCTCAGCGGTCTCGGACTCATGGCGGCAATCGGCTGGTTGAGCGGTCGGATCTGGATGTCGCGCCAGCGGACCTCCGAGCCGGGGTTGTGCCCTTGCAGGGCGATGTGGCCGCTGGCGTAGTCATGCTGATCCGTCTCGAGCATGGTCTGGCCGTTGATGGCGATCGTAATGTGATTGCCGACGCAACGGATGTTGTAGTCGAACCACTCTTCCTCCTTGGTGATGAGTTTGTCGGGCCAGGCGCGGGCATAGAGCGAGCCGGTGAAGTTCTTCGGATCGTTGTTGTCCACCTGCGCTTCGTAGCCGTCGGGCCAGGAGTCGGGGTTGTCCTTGGGCGGATTGGCGCGGAAGTAGAAGCCGCTGTTGCCTTTGGTCTTGATCCACACCTTGCCGCGCAATTCGAAATCGGTGTACACACCGTCGCTGTAGAGGTGACCGACGCCGTCGCGACCCACCAGCACGCCGTCCTCCACGGTCCACGTCGCATTGCCTTTGGCAAACCAGCCCGTCAGGTCGCGGCCATTGAAGAGATCGACCCACATTGGCTCGCCGGGCTGGGGCGCGCGGTCAAGAGGATGCACGTCGATGGGCTTGATGCGAATGTTCTTGAAGTAGGCGCCGTTGCCGTGGTCCTGGAAGGCGATGTAGCCGCTCTTGACGCGCGACTGCAGCGGGCACTTGTCCTTCGGGTCGTGGACGATGCCGCGGCTGTCGAGCTTCTCATCGACATGGATGTGCTTGTCGTTAAGCCACACGTTGATGACGTCGTCCTTGATCAGCACGTGGTACGTGTTCCACTCGCCGGCGGGTTTGACGGCCTGCTCGGTCGGAGCGATCGCGTTGTAGACGGCGCCGCAGCAGTTCAGTGCAATGGGTTGGCCGAAGGTGTCGTAGATCTGCAACTCCATGCCGGTGAAGGCCGGGTCGCTCGTCGATGAAGCGCGGATGGCCAGACCGCTGTTGCCGCCCTTGCCGATTTTGAAGTCGGCGAACAATTCAAAGTCGCGGTATTGATCAACGGTGCGCAGCCACCCGCCGCCGCCGGGCCGGCACTGGATCATGCCGTCTTCCACAACCCACGCGACGGGATTGCCTGTGGGCGTCCAGCCATTCAGCGATTGGCCGTTGAAGAGCAGTTTCCAGCCATCCTTCTGCTGTTCAGCGGTGAGTTGATTGTCCTGGGCGAGGACCGGCGCGGCGAGGCAGGCGACCAGCGCCAGACCAGCCAGAAAGCGAGTTGTGGGCTTCGATTCCATAACGCGGAAGATAGGGGCGAAACTGGCGAATGGCCAGCGTGAGGTAGGGTGACGGCCTGAGATCGCGTCTGGGCGTGCCTCAGCAGCCGCGCGTGTGAAGCCGGCGGCGGAATGAAGCTCGAGCCGGCTGCCCGTTGTGGCGGCATTTGACCCAGAATAGGTGAAATCGCTTGCATCAACAGCCGCTTTCTGGTACATTGCGTGTAAGGCGTAGCGTGACGCCTGCCACGACCGGCGCGCACAACTGGCGGAATCGAAAGGCGATCCTCATGAAGAATCGAATCAGACTCGGATTCGTGTTCGCGGCGACCGGGCTGCTGCTTGGTTCAGGCGCGCCCGCCCCGGCCCAGTCGACGGAGGCGATCAGCCTCGGCCTGCGCGGGGTGTACTTCGTCGAGAACCAGGGGCAGTGGGGTGACGCCGGCGTTTACTACGGCTTCAAGTCGCGCGGCCTCGACATCGCCTTCCGCGAATCGTCGTTCACCATGCACCTGGCGCGCGAGGTCGACTCGACGAGTCGCGCCCGTGAGGAAGCGGTGTTGGACAAACATCGTGCAACCGCTCCGCTCTCGGGCGACGCCGCGCCAGATGCCGGATCGAGCGATGATCCAGTTCCAACGCACGAATACCTCACCCTCACCGTGACCTTCCCCGGCAGCAACGACGTGCTGCCTGAGGCTGCAGAGCCGCAGAGCGCGAAGTTCAACTACTACATCGGCGATGATGAATCGAAGTGGGCGAGCAATGTGCCATCGTTTGGCGAAGTGGTCTACCGCAATCTCTACGACGGCGTCGACCTGCACATCAGCGGCGCGCCCGATGCATCAGGCGTGCTCAAGTACGAGTTCCACGTCCAACCCGGCGCGGACTACTCGCAGATCCACATCAACTACGACGGCATCGACTCGCTCTGCATCGACGACGCCGGCGACCTGCACATCAACACCACCTTCGGAACTCTCACCGACGCGGCGCCGCTCGTGTGGCAGGAAGGCTCGTCCGATCTCTCCGACCCCATCCCTGCGCGCTTCGAACTGGATGACAATACAACCTATCACATCACCCTCGATGGTCCCGTCGATCCCACGCGCGAACTTGTCATCGATCCCGATGTGGAGTGGATGTTGTACGTTGGTGGTTCGGGGAACGATGTCGCACAAGCGAATGCGATCGGGCCAGCGGGGAATCTGCTTACGGTAGGAGAGACGGGTTCGGTCGACTTCGAAGGACAGAACAACTCATACCATGGCGGTGCGACAGATGCGTTCGTGGCGAGCATCACCCGCTCCGGCGCGTTGTCGTGGATGACTTATTTCGGCGGTAGTGATGAAGAGCGTGGTCTAAAACTCGACCTTGACGGCTCCGGTGCACTCTCTATCTGCGGGACCACTCTCTCGAGTGATCTGCCCGGGCGTCGCAACATCATCCACGGTCTGGAAGACGGTTTCGTCGCAGGATTCGATCGAGGTGGGAACCTGAGGTGGACGACCTACCTCGGTGGCAGCGGCGAAGACGTTTGCAACGACATCGCAATCAATGACGCCGGTCACCTGTTGGTTACGGGGTCCACCGAGTCGATCGATTTCGAGGGACGCAACAATTCCACCCACGACAACCACTGGCACTATGGTGACGTGTTCGTTGCGGAATTGAATGGCGCCGGCGCACTCCAGTGGATGACGTACTATGGCGGCGAACTCGGAGATCAGGGAAGCTCGATTTCGATCGGCCGATCCGGCGATGTGTTTGTTACGGGGAGCACAGCATCGCTCAGTTTCGAAGGACAGCTCAATTCCAATCTCGGCTTTACAGATACGTTTGCGCTCAGACTTACAGGCACAGGCGATACGATGTGGATGCGATACTTTGGTGGTGCTGAAGACGAAGGTGGGCTCGGTATGGTGCTTGATGACGAGAACGAATGCATGTACCTGGTCGGAGGCACGGCTTCACAGACATTCGATGGCCAGATCAACAGGCAGCATGGCGGGGACACGTGGTCCGACGGCTTTCTGCTCAAGGTGAACACTTCAGGCGACCTCGCCTGGATGATCTTCTTGGGCGGAACCGAGGGAGAATTGGCGCACGGGGCGGCGATTGATGGCAATGGCCAGATCATCGTCGCGGGAGAAACCGCTTCAACCAACTTCGAAGGCCGAATCAACGAACACCACGGTGCTTATTCCGACGCTTTCGTATTATCGGTAGGCCCGTCGGGCGATCTTGGGTGGATGATGTACTTGGGCGGCATCGGGAGTGAAGCTGCCCTTCATTGCATCGCGGATCACTTCGGACATTTGTATCTGTGCGGCACGACGAGATCACTCAACTTTGAGGGCGCCACAAACTCGAATCATGGCGGGCGTGATGCGTTCGTGCTGCGAGTCAGCACAACCGAAGGGCCACAGCTGAGTGCCGCGACAAGTTGCCCGGAGGGCGGGCCAATCCGTATCGAGTGGCATAATGCAACGCCCTCTGCCCCCGCCGCACTCCTCTTCGCCCGCAGCACCGGCTCGTTCACCATCCCCAACAACCGCCCCTGTCCCGGTACGATGCTCGGCCTCGGCACGCAACAAATCCGCAACGTGTTCACCGGCAACTCCGACCCCAACGGCAACCGCACGCTCAACGCCAACGCCGGCCCCGGCGCCTGCGGCGGCTACCTCCAACTCCTCGACCTCACCACCTGCGCCACGAGCAACGTCGCGCGGATTGAGTGACGGAGGCGAACGCCGGTCATACGCTCTACCCATGATGGTCGTCGTGCAGCGCGTGAGCCAGGCGTCGGTTTCCGTTGAGGAGACGGGCTATCGCGCGGCCATCGGTCGCGGCGTCGTCGTCCTGCTGGGCGTCGAAAAAGGCGATGAACAGTCCCAGGCCGACTGGCTGGCCGGAAAGGTTGCCCGGCTGCGCATCTTTCCCGATGACGCCGGGCTCATGAATCGATCGGTCACCGACGCGAGGGGCGAAGCGCTCGTCGTGAGCCAGTTTACCCTTGCCGGCGACTGTCGCAAGGGCAATCGACCGAGCTTCGATCGTGCCGCGCCGCCGGAGGTGGCCGAGTCGCTCTATGATCATTTCGTGCTGCGATTGCGCGATGTGGAGCGTGTTCCAACGCAGACGGGTGTGTTCCGCGCCATGATGGCGGTGGAACTCGTCAACGACGGCCCGGTGACGCTCATCATAACCACGGCTGACATGCCGCGCTGACCGCAACGCGGCCGCTTTTCCTGTGTGGCGGAACGGCAAACTCGTGTGTGGAGGAACCTGCAAATGATGCAATGGAATCGTTGGATGGCCGCGGCGAGCAGTGCGCTCGTCGCGATGGCGCTTGCAACAGGCTGCGCCACGTCTTCAAGTGATCGACCCGATCCCGATATGACCGCGGCTCGGGCGAAGTTCTACGAGGGCTTCTCCGGCTACCACCGCGAAATCAAAACGACTTCGCCCGAAGCGCAGAAGTGGTTCGACCAGGGGCTGCAACTGCTCTACGGCTTCAACCACGATGAAGCGATCCGCTCGTTCCGCAAGGCCGGCGAACTCGATCCGAATTGCGCGATGGCGTGGTGGGGGGTGGGCTACGCCTACGGCATGCACATCAACAACCCCGTCATGACCGATGAGCAGTCGCGCCTCGCCTGGCTGGCGACGCAGGAAGCGGTCAAGCGCAAGGCCAACGCCACACCCGTGGAGCGCACGCTGATCGAAGCGCTCGCCCGGCGCTACGAATGGCCGGCGCCTGCGGATCGGAGCGCGCTCAACGAGGCGTACGCGGCGGGGATGGAGCGGGCATGGAAGAACTTCCCACTGGATGCAGACGTCGGCGCGCTCTACGCCGAGTCGATGATGAATCTGCAACCCTGGGATCTCTGGACGAACGACGGCCGGCCCAAAGGCCGCACGCTCGAAATCGTCAGCGTGCTCGAACAGACGCTGCACCGTCACCCGCGCCACCCGGGCGCGAACCACTTCTACATCCACACGGTGGAAGCATCGCCCAATCCCGGCCGGGCCACTCCCTCGGCCGATCGGCTGGTCGACATGGTGCCCGGATCGGGTCATCTCGTCCACATGCCGGCCCACATCTACGTTCGCACCGGTCGCTATGCCGACGCGGTCGATGCCAACGAGCGGGCGATTGCGGCCGACGAGGCGTATTTCAAGATCGCGCCCAAGCCGCGTTTCTACGTCCTCTACTACGTCCACAACATCCACTTCCTCGCCTACGCGGCGATGATGGAAGGCCGTTACGAGACGGCGATGACCGCCGCGCGGAAGATCGAGACGAATGTGCCCGAGGATTTTGTCCGCGAATACGTCACGCTGGCCGACGGCCTGATGCCCACGCCGCTGCACGTGATGATCCGCTTTGGCAAGTGGGAGGACATTCTCAATGAACCCGAGCCGCCGAGTTACCGCCTGCTCAGCCGGGCGATTCGCCACTACGCGCGCTGCGTGGCCTACTCGGCGACGGGGCGAACCGACGAGGCCGAGGCTGAGATGCAGGCGTTCGATGCGCTCGCGGCGCAGATCGGCGACGAGTGGTACGTGGGCAACAACCCGGCGAGCGTGATCCTGCCGCTGGCGCGGCAGATGATGCTCGGCGAGATGCGCTTCCGGCAAGGGCAGCGCGAGGAGGCGTTCGCCGCGCTGCGCCAGGGTGTGGCGATGGAGGATGAACTGGTGTACGACGAGCCGCCGGGCTGGATGCAGCCGGTGCGGCACGCGCTGGGCGCGCTGCTCATGGCCGACGGCCGCTCCGCCGAGGCCGAGGCCGTCTATCGGGCCGACCTCGAGCACCACCGCAACAACGGCTGGTCACTGCTGGGGCTGGAAAACGCGCTCGCGGCGCAAGGCAAGTCAACGGAGGCAGCCGAAGCGGCCAAACAACGCGAACTGGCCTGGGCCCGGGCGGATGTGGAACCGACTTCGTCGTGTTATTGTCAGCCGTGATTGGGCGTCAAGGACGTACGGCATTCAAGCGCAGCAGAAGGCAGCCTGAGTCGATCGGGTGGAGGTGTGGTGTTGAGGCTGTGCGAAGCGCAGCGGGTAGGTCAGGTGGAACCTGACAATTGGGCGCGTGTTGGAGCAGCAAGTTGGCCGCGTTGCTCGGATGCGGAATGCTGCGAACGCTCTGCGAAACCCACCGGGTTGAGCGCACGTTGATCGCTGAACCGGACTAGCCATGCGAAGCGCAAGGCCATGCCACCCGGATGCCGCGGTCCGCACGACGGACCCTATTAATCGCTCGAGAAAACCACAAGCGGCGCCGAGGTGTCTCGGCGCCGCTGGCGTTGGCTGATCTGGCTGGTTCGCTCGCTGCACAACGCAGCGAGCGCAGCAGGAGATACTACTTCTTCTTTTCCGCCTGCTTTTCTTTCATCTCGGCGAGCAGTGCATCGACGGCTTCGTCCATCTTCTCGTTGCGCACGTTGGTGTAGCGCACGATGCCGTTCTCATCGAGGACGAAGATGGTCGGCCAGGAGTAGACGCCCCACTCGGTGGCGATGGGGCCGCGGGTGTCGCCGCCGTCCCAGAACATGTGCCACGAGAGGTTCTCCCGTTGGATGGCTGCTTTGATCTTCTCGATCGGATCGCTGTTGATGCCGACGAGCGCGAAGGGTTCATCTTTGAGTCTTGCCACGAGCGACCGCTCGTGTGGGTACATGGCCCTGCAAGGCGGTCACCAGTCGCCGAAGAAATCGACGACGACGACCTTGCCGCGGAAGTCGGCGAGTTGAATCTTGCCGCCTTCGATGTCCTTGCCCTCGATGTTGGGCGCCTCGCGGCCGATCGTAAGATGCTCGACCCGGAAGAGGTTGGTCTTGATCTGCGCCGCGTGATTCGGGTACTTTGCGGCCCAGGCCTTGAGCTGGTCGGCGATGGCTTTGGCCTGCTCATCGGAGATGGCCAGGCCGCTGATGGCCACGCCGCCCAGCGCGCTGCGCACGGCGGAAACGTTGTCGCCCTTGAGCGCCTCCTCGATCTTGTTCATCCGTTCCTTGAGTTGCTCGCCTGTCATGGCGGGCACGTCGAGTGCCAGCAGCGTGGTCGTGGCCCGGTTCATCTCGGGCGCGGCCATCGCCACCGGCGCACACAGCGCACCAGCCAGCATGAGGCAACTCACACTGAGTTTCATTTTCATAGGGGTGAATCCTCCGCAATGGAAAGTTGACCAGATCAGCCAGAAGTGATCCCCAGACTGTAGGGCCAAAGGGACGGCCAGTTGCGGGTTTCGCGACTTCCAGTGGCTTCAAATTGGACTTCCCGGCCCCGTCCGGCCGGTCTGCCCCGGCGGGCTTTCGAAGATACAGTGATCCGATCGGCCGATTGTCTCCACCTTCGCGAAAGGAGCGACGCTGATGCCCTTCACGATCAGAACCCTCCCCGACTTGGCCCGCCGCTTCCGACGCGCCGCTGCCGCTGCATGTCTGCTGAGCGCTGCGAGCGGGTTTGCCGCCCAGGCGCCGCCCGAAGATGCTGCCTACGCGGCCGATGAAACCGGCCGCACCATTGCTGATCTCGTGCAGGCGTACGAATCGGTTGGGTTTACCGGCGCGGTGCTGGCGGCCAAAGACGGCCGCGTCGTCGCAGCCGTGGGCGTTGGCAGCGCTGATCCTGATGGCCGCGATCCCATCACGCCTTCGACGCTCTTTGAGATCGCGTCGATCACCAAGCCCTTTACTGCTGTGGCGGTGATGCGCCTGGTGCAGGAAGGCCAACTCGGCCTCGACGATCCGATCAGCAAACACCTGCCCGGTGTGCCGGAAGATTGCGCGGCGATCACCATTCGCCATCTGCTGCAGCACACCTCGGGCATTCCAGGAACGAATTCGCAAGGGGCGGGCGATGACTTGTCCGTAGTGTTGCCGGTGTTTCTCAAGGGCGGGCCGCAGCATGAGCCGGGCACGCACTGGGAGTATTGGAACCAAGGGTACTCGCTGCTCAGTGAAATCATCGCGCGGGCGTCGGATGAGTCGTACACCGACTATTGCAGAGAGGCGATTTTTGTGCCGGCCGGGATGACGCATTCGCTGTTCACGGGCGATGCCGCGCCGCAAGGCGCGAGCGTGGCCGTCGGTCAATCGGGTCGCGGCGCGCCGCGCTCGGCGCTGGAGCATCCCTACGGCAGCTACGGCTTCCAGTACCGCGGCATGGGCGGGCTCGTGACCAGCGTCTGGGATCTGTGGCGATGGGACCGCGCGCTGGTGGGAACCAAACTTCTCAACGAAGCGTCGAAGAAAGAGATGTTCACGCCAGGGGAAGGGAGTTACGGCCTTGGCTGGTTCATCCTCAAGAACAAGCGCGGCCGACTCATGCAGAGCCACAACGGCGGCGTGCGCGGCTTTGCCTGCGAGGTGCGGCGCTATCCGGAACAAGATGCGGCGGTGTTCGTGCTGTGCAGCCGCGATGATGTGCCCGTGTGGCGGATTGCCGATGCGGTGGAGGGCGTGCTGTTCGGCGATGAGGGCGCCGGACCGAAGCCGCCCAAGCCGCTGGACAAGGAACTGGGCGCGGAGATCGCGGGTCGGTACGTTGATGAGCGCGAGAACGTGCTGGTCGTCGAGCCGGACGGACCGCTCACTCGAGCGCAGGTGCAGTGGAAGTCGTACCCGCCGACGCGGGCGCTGCTTGGCGCTGATGACGACGGCGAGGTTGTCTTCTACGAGTGGACCAACTCGATGGAACTCGAAGTGCAGCGCGATGGTGGTGGTGTCGTGACCGGTCTCTCCATCGTCTCCGGCGAGCGCCGCACGGACTATCGTCGGGTGGCCACGCGTGGCGACGCAGCGCCGGAGCCGGCACCCGCGCCCCCGCCGCCTGCCGGTGAGCCGCCCGACTGGGCTGCACCGCTGCTGGGTCACTACAAAGACGCGAAAGATATCGAACTGGTCGTGGCGATGTCCGGTCGCATGGTCACTGCACAGATCCACTGGTCGCCGCAGGGGCCGATCACCTACGCGCGTCTTGAACGCAAGGAGTCCGGCGAGATCGAGTTCGTGGAGTTCTCCCGCAGCCCATCAAAGTATCCGATCGAAGTGACGCGCGATGATGCAGAAGAGGTCACTCGGATCTCGATCGTCGCCGGCGAGCGGCGGCAGGATTTCGATCGGGTGGAGGCGCAGCCCGATCAGCCCGAGAAGTAACGATCAGAAAAGTTGCGGAGTCACTTCTTCCGCACGGCGAAGCGCAACCCCGACCACGTGTCATCGACGGCACAGATCTTGAAGTCAACCAGCCCGCGCGCCAGGCCGGCTTCGCGAATCATCTGCTGGGTGAGATCGGTCTTTACGCCCGAGGTCTTCTTGGGCCAGATGATCCACAGCGAGCCGGCGCCGACGCGTTTGCCAATGCCATCGATGCGGCGAAGCAGGTCGCGCGGCGATTGCACGAACCACAGGATGAGATTGCAGGGCTTGCGGGCGTTGGGGATGAGCGTGACGTCATCGGGCAGTTGGCCGAGGATTGCGTTGATGTTCTTTGGCGCCCCGATGAGCGAAACGGACGAGCCGGGCTTGATGCCCAGCTTCTTTGGAAGCGGTGTGCCGCTGTAGGGGCCGCTGATTGAGCGCGGCACGACGAGGTCGGCCACACGCTTCTTCATGGCCGATTTCAAAGCGGATCGAATCTTCCCCCACGTCGTGAAAGTCGCATCCGGCAGCGCGGCGCGGACGCGATCGATCTTGTCCGCCGCTCCATCGACAAACACAATCGGCACCAGCCGTGTCGCCTTGCTCTGCCGCAGCGCCACCGCGACTTCCCGGCCGTGCGATGGCAGTCGCGAGATGTCAATGACGAACGCATCAGGCGGATCAGCCCGCAGGTCCTTGAGGCTCGTCTTCTCACCCACGCGATCGAAACGCACGGCGTATCCAGCCTGGCGAAGTCGCCCGGCTCGTTCCCGAGCCTCCTGCTCGTGCCAGTGGACAAGGTAGAGTGTCTGCATGGAGATGCCTCCGGCGCAACAAGTATGTCACAAGGTACGCCGCGGGGTGGTGCGACGATCTCGCGGACGGTATGCTGCGCGGATGCGACAGGCACTTCTGATTCTGCTCGTGTTCAGTTGCTGGGTTCGTTCGGCCGCCTGGGGCCAACCGGCAGAGCACCGCGCCACCTGGCCCCCGTCCTACGAGCAGCAACTGCTGGCGATGAATCCGCGGACTGGCGAGGCCGTGCTGCTGGGCATGAATGAGAATCAGGCGACGCTGGAGTGTTGGACTCGGCTCGAAGGATCGTGGAAGCAGCGACAAGGCCCCGGCGCCGCGCCGCCTGTGCGACGGGGCGCCACGCTCGTCTTCGATGCCGCCTTGGAGAAGTTCGTTCTGCATGGAGGCGAGGCGCCTGGTGGCGCGGTGCTCGCCGACACGTGGCTCTTCGACATGCAGAGCTGGACACCATTTGAAGGAGAAGCGCCGCCCGCGCGCCGGTTGCATGGCGCCGCCTATGACCCGCTGCGCGAGGCCGTGGTGGTGTATGGCGGGCGCGGCACAGACAACCTGCGCCGCGACGACACCTGGGAGTTCACCGCCGAGGGCTGGCGGCAGATCGACACGCCCGGCCCGCCGGCACGCTACCAGCCGGCCATGGCATATGACCAGCAGTCGCAGCGCATCATCCTCTTCGCCGGCTACTCGATCCGGGGTCACTCCCGCGATACGTGGTGCTTCGACGGCCAGAGCTGGATTCAACTGAACCCGGGGATGGGAGCGGACGGCACGCCGCTGGCTGATGTGCCCCCGGGCAGCATGGCGCTCGCCGCGGCCAGCGATCCGCATGGTGGGATTGTAGTGACCGGCGGGATGTACTCAATCGGCGATGTCTGGCGCTGGCGCGATGGCAAGTGGTCGATCGCGTATCGCGCCGGCCAGGCCCCCGGCCCCGGACGGCGCCTCGGCGCGACGCTCTGCTTTGATCCCTTCCGCGAGGCGTTTGTGCTCGGCGGCGGTGCGATTTCCGCTTCAACTTCTCCCGATCAGGAGGTCGAGGCGTGCCGCGGCTGGTGGCAACTCGATGACGATCACTGGACGCGACTCGAGTCGCGCTGAGACGGCCTGTCCACTGCAGAATTGGAATTGAAACTGCGGCCCGACTCAGTCGAGCGCGACTGGCGAAGGGGCCGCCGCGACTCGGTGGTTGCTGGTCTGACCATTTCGGCTCGCGCCGTTGACGTGCCCGTTCGATGTGCCGTTGGGCGCAGGCGGGGCCGTGCGCGCGTGCAGGTGGAGCGAAACGCGGTCGATCTGCACGCCAAGGCGATGCTCGATGTCGCGCAGCACGTCATCAGACAGTTGCGTCAGCAATCGCTCGCTCAAGTCGGTGGGGACGTCATGAATCTCGCCGGTGTCGTCGTTGAGCAGGTGCAGGTGCGGCTCGATGTCAGCGTCAAAACGGGCGCAGCCGCAGTTGAGCGAAAGCTTGCGACACAGCCCCGCTTCACAGAGCGCTTCAAGGGTGTTGTACACCGTGGCGAGGCTCAGGCCGTCGCAGGTGTGGCGGACGTCTTCAAAGAGCTCTTCAGCCGTGGGATGGGACTTTCTGGCCCTGAGGCGGTCATAAATCGCCACTCGCTGCCGCGTGCAGCGCAAGCCGTGTTCCGTAAAGAGTCTGCGAATGGCCATCATCAGATGTTACGGCCTCATGACGATTCGAGCCAGTGAATTCATGCAGGAAATGACCCTCAGGTGGGGTGCACGCCCGCTCAGAAGTCCATCGGCCGGTCCTGAGAGCAACATTTGCACTGCACCCACGCAGCACGGGAAACGAGGGTCCGCATCGGTTATCGTCTGGCATGGACCATTCGACCTCCGGCCGCTCGACGCTCGTTTCGGTGCTGCTTTTTCTCGGCCTGCTGGGCATGGGGACCGCGTTCATGATGCGCGGCAACAACTGGCTGGTGACGGCGCCGTTCATGGGCATTCAGCACCCGATAGCGGCAGGAGTCGGGGCGGTCGGCATCCTGCTGTGCCTGGCCTCGATCGCCGTGCGCCGACTCGGCGGGGGAAACCAATCCTCCTGATCGCCAACCCCTACTGGACGGTTGCGGAATCCTCTGCAGCGTGACCTTTCACGCCGAAGCGCTCGTTGATCCACCCGGTGATCAGGTCCAGCGCCTCGGGCGAAAACGTCTCTTCGATCGTGGCGTACTCGGATACCGAGCCGGTTGTCGCATGCTGGAAAAGGTGGTTGAGTCCTTCGAGTTTTGTGACGGTGAAATCCTTGTTGCCCGCTTCCGTCAGCGCTTTGCGGATCTCGGCCAGGTCTTCGTCCGCCGGCACCTGAAGATCGATCGAGCCGTTGAGCGCCAGTACCGGGCAAGTCACCCGGCGCAGCGTCGGCCTCGGGTCGTAGGTGAGGAAGTACTTGAACCACGGCGAGTGCAGGCCCACGAGTTGCTGCGCCGCGGCCTGCCTCAGCCTGGCGTCATCGCCCTGTGCGCCCTGCGCCTGAATCAGGGCCATCATCGCCTCGATCTTCTCTTCCTGCGGCTTGTCGTTAATGATCGCTTCCATGAGCGCGCGGTGTTTGGCGGTCATCTCGTCGAGTTGCTCGTCGGTGAACGCTCCTGTGGCCTCCATCATGAGGCGCGACTGCAGGGTCAGTATCTCGTTACCCGGCAGACCCGTGCCTGCGAGCATGATGACAAACGCCACATCGTTGGAGCGGACCGCCGCGATCGGTCCGACGATCCCGCCTTCGCTGTGGCCCATCACTCCAATGTGATCCGGGTTGATGCGGTCGATGCCCTTGAGAAACGTGACGCCGGCGAGCGCGTCGAGGGCAAAGTTCTCGCTCGTTGAAGTTCCGATGTTTCCCCCGGTGCCGCCGATGCCCCGATCATCGCTGCGCAGCACCGCGACGCCGTGGCGCGAGAGGTGGTCGGCGATGACCCAGAAGGGCTGGTGACCCATGATCGCCTCATCGCGATCCTGCGCACCCGAGCCGGTGATCATGACGACCGCCGGAAACGGACCGTCGCCGTCGGGAAGGGTCAGTGTGCCGGCGATCGTGATGCCATCGACTTCGTTCTTGTAGGTCACTTCGCGCACTTCGTAGGGAAACGGCGGCTGGGGGGTCTGCGGCCGCTTGGGAACGGCGGCCGCGGCCTCTTCGTCGGTCAGGCGCGTCAGCGTGAGCGGAAACGTCTGGCCGGACTGCCTCAGCGTGCCGGTGGCGGTCTGCCCGTCGTCGTTGATCGTCGCCTTGAAGACCGCACCGACCTGTGCGAACGTGAAGGCGATTTCCTTGCCGTCGTTGATGACCGAGACCATCTTGGCGCCGGTGACGCCCTGCATGGGAATGTCGAGTGTCGCGGTCCACGTATCGGCGCCGGCTTCGTCCTTCGCGAAGTGGATCATGAAGGGCAGTTCCGTGCCTGGCAGGTTAACCGCGCCTTTCCAGTGTTCATCGGGGGCAGCAGCCCGGACCCGCGTGACGAGCGATGTTGAGGCAAGCAGGGCGGCGAGCGCGAGCACGAGACAGGGAATGCGACGTGTCATGGTGATTCTCCAAGTGCGGGGCGGTAAATGGGCCGGTTCCGCCAAAGCATGTGTATGATTCATCCTACCAGCCATCCCCCGGCGCGACGCGTCCCGGTGGGCCCGATGGGGGACATGTCCCCCGGGGCCGGCCACGCCGGTGGATACACTTGACCCATGGCGGCCACGCGCGAAGTGCAGGATCACTATTTCAGAGAAGCCAAGCGGCTCGGGTACGTCGCGCGCTCAGCCTTCAAACTCAAGGAAATCCTGGAAAAGAAAAAGCTGATCAAGCCCGGCGACTACGTGCTCGACCTGGGCTGCGCGCCAGGCGCCTGGTTGCAGATCGCCTGCCAGCATGTCGGCCCGGCGGACAAGGGCGGCCTCGTGCTGGGTTACGACCTCAAAGCCGTCCGCCGACCACTGCGATTCTGCGATGAAGCGCTCATCACGCGCGAAGGCGATGTGTTCAAGATCACCGCCGCGGCGATTCTCGAACTCACCAACCGGCATCACTTCGACCTCGTCATGTCCGACATGATGGCCGCCACCACCGGCCACCATCACAGCGACCACTACCAGTCGATGCACCTGGCACGGCGGGCGCTCGAACTGGCCGGCGATCTGCTCCGTTCCGGCGGGTCGTTTGTCGTCAAGGTGTTTGAAGGCGCCGAGTACCCCGCGCTGCTCGACGAGTGCAAGGCGCGCTTCGACAAGGTCAAGGGCTTCAAGCCCAAGGCCTCGCGCAACGAGTCGACGGAGATGTACATCATCGGCGAAGGATTTGTTCCTGCGAAGTAAGGTGCGCGTACGAATCGTCGCAATGCCCGGGCAAGGCCTTGCCCGGGCTTTGAGATGCGCTCATACCCCTCGCGCCGCGATCGGCATGCGCCACCCGCTGCCGAAAGCGCGACCGGTCACTTTCAAACCCACCGGCATCTGCCGCCGCTTGTATTCATTCCGATCAATCATGCGGCACACCCGGCGAACGAGATCGCCGTCAAACGTCGTCCCTTCGATGATCTGCGCCACTTCATCACAATGCTCCACATAGCGCAGGATGATCTCATCGAGAATCTCGTAAGGCGGCAGCGTGTCCTGATCCGTCTGGTCAGGACGCAACTCAGCGCTCGGCGGCTTGGTGATGGTGCTCTCTGGAATTGGCGGCTGCTTAATGCCGAAGCGATCGGGATGCTCATTCATCCACCGAGCGAGCTT
This sequence comes from Planctomycetaceae bacterium, assembly GCA_040255465.1. Taxonomy (GTDB): domain Bacteria; phylum Planctomycetota; class Phycisphaerae; order Phycisphaerales; family UBA5793; genus UBA5793. Next base: position 115,306 of record JBDZVA010000003.1, on the reverse strand, counting down.
GTACACGGTCGTCTTGGGCACATCGGAGATGACCGCCAGGCCACCGGCCATGTCGCCGTACAGCGTGCAGTAGCCTACGGCCAGTTCGCTCTTATTGCCGGTCGTCAGCAGCAGAGCGCCGGTCTTGTTGGACAGACTCATGACGATATTGCCGCGCAGGCGCGCCTGAATGTTTTCTTCGGCCACGCCCGGCGCCTGGCCGGTCTCATCAAAGAGCGGCTTGACGAGTTGCAGCATCGCTTCGTGCGCCGGCTCGATGGGGAGCAGATCAAAACGAATGCCCAGGCGCTCGGCCAGATCGCGAGCATCGTCGACGGAGCCCCGGGAGGAATACCGGCTGGGCATGCCGACGCCGCGCACGGCCTCCGGGCCCAGAGCCGCTCGCGCGATCGCTGCGACCACGGCCGAGTCGATGCCTCCACTGAGCGCCACGATGCTGCTCTTGAAGCCGCACTTGCCCATGTAGTCGCGCACGCCCAGTACCAGGGCGTCGAAGAGGTCACCCATGTCATCGCGTTTGAAATCGCAACGATGCTCCGTGGGGAGTTCAGCGATGAGAAGATCTTCCGCGAAACCGCGTGCGGCGGCGATCAGCCCGCCATCCGAGCCGAGGACCATCGAGTAGCCGTCGAAAACGAGGTCGTCGTTGCCGCCGACCTGGTTGACCATGGCGACCGGGCCGCGGATGCGCGAGGCGATGCGGCCGAAGAGTTGGCGACGGAAGTCGGGCTTGCCGACCACGAACGGTGACGCGGAGATGTTGATGACGGCTTCAACCCCGCAGCCGAGCAGGTCGGCGACCGTGTCCTCGGCGTAGAGCCGCCGCTGGAGCATCGTGTCGTCGTTCCAGAAATCTTCGCAAATTGTCAGGCCGACGAGTCGGCCATGGTGCTCGAAGACGCACGCCTGCCGCCCGGGGTCGAAGTAGCGCGACTCGTCAAACACGTCATACGTCGGAAGCAATCGCTTGTCATACCAGAGTTCGACGCGACCGCCGCGACACAGGGCCGCGCTGTTGTGCAGGCCGCGACCGGTTGATGCGTTGTGCGCGCGAGGCGAGCCGATGACAGCGGTGATATCGGTGCACGTGGCGGCGATGTCGCGCACAGCTCGCTCGCAACGGTCGACGAGGCCGTGCTTGAGCAGCAGGTCCTTGGGCGGATAGCCCAGGATGGCCAGTTCGGGAAAGGCGACGATCTCGGCGCCGGCCCGACGCGCGCTGGCGATGCCGTCGGCGATGAGCGCGGCGTTGCCGTCAATGTCGCCAACCGTCGGATTGATCTGCGCTAGGCCGATCTTCATGGTCGGATGATATCAGGGAGTGAGAGCGGCGCGATCAGGGCAAAACCAGCATTTGACCAGACCGCGGGCTCATGCCGGCACGGCGACGCGATGCACTCAGGTCTTCGGCTCCGCATACCGCGGAAACAGCGCTTCACCCTTGGTCACTGCCGTGCCCGGCTCGAGCCCGCCCCAGGCGCACAACGCGCGCAGATTCCCGGCACTGGGATCCACCGACTGCCCGAGCATCCGCCACGCCCGCTCGATCTTGTTGGGCAATGCGCACCACAGCAGCACCGACGCGATGCGCAACGTCTCGGAGCACTGGTAGAGCACGGCGGCGAGTTCATCGCGCTTCGTCTCATCCTTGGCCATGGTGAATGGTCGCGTCGCGTCGATGAACGCATCGACCTGGCGCACGAGGCCCAGTGCGGCGTCCATCGCTTCGCTCAATTCGAGCCGGCCCATCGCGGCAACCATGCGATCAACGGCCCCTTGCGTGATCGTCGGCCAGTCGAATCCCTCAAGGGTGTACGCACCCGGCTCCGGCACTCGGCCGTCGAAATACTTGCCGATCATGTTCACCACCCGGCTGAGCGAGTTGCCCAGCGTGTTCGCCAGATCGCTGTTGTAGACCTCGATGAACTTGGCCCGGGCGAAGTCGGTGTCCGTCGATCCCAGCGGCCCCTGCGTGATGAGAAACCAGCGGAATGCATCGAGGCTGAACGAGTCGATGTACCCCTGGATCGTCGGCAGGTCGATGAAGTTGCCCAGGCTCTTACTCATCTTCCGCCCCTCGCTGATCCAGAAACTGTGGGCGTAGACACAGCGCGGCAGAGGCAGATCGAGAGCCATGAGCATCGCCGGCCAGAAGATCGCGTGGAAGAAGAGAATCTCCTTGCCGATCACGTGGTAGTCCGCCGGCCAGAACCGTGCACGATCGCGCGGCACCAGATCCGTTTCGCCCGGCTCGAGCCCGAGTCCGAGGGTCGTGATGTAGTTGGACAGCGCATCGAGCCAGACCCACAGCACATGCTTGTCCTGGCCGGGAATCGGAATGCCCCACGAAAAACTCGTCCGCGTGACAGGCACATCCTGCAATCCATCGCGCAGCCGACCGAGCATTTCGTTGCGCCGCGCTTCGGGCCGCACGAATTCGGGCTGATCGTTGTACAACTGTTCGAGTCGCTGTTGATACGCACTCAGGCGGAAGAAGTAGTTCTCTTCCTGCATGCGCACGAGCGGCTTGCCGGAAACGACGGACTTGTACTCCTGGTCCTTGGCGCGATTGTCGGGGACGAATTCTTCCTGCCCCTCGTCGTACCAGCCTTCGTACTGGCCGAGGTAGATGTCGCCGCTGGCGATGAGTTGCTGCACGAACCGCTCGACCTGGAGCGTGTGGCGGCGCTCCGTTGTGCGGATGAAATCGTCGTTGGTGAAGTCGAGCATGCGCAGCACGCTCTGAAACTGGGCGGCGTTTTTGTCGGCCAGTTCCTGGGGGGAAACCCCCTGTTCCGCGGCCGATTTCTCGACCTTAATGCCGTGCTCATCCGTGCCGGTCAGAAAGAACACATCCAGGCCGAGGAACCGATGAAACCGGGCCGCGACGTCGCAGACGGTCGTGGTGTACGAATGGCCAATATGGGGCCGGTCGTTGACATAGTAAATGGGGGTCGTGATGTAGAAACTGCGTCGCGAGGCGCTCATGATGGTCCCGTGGGGCGTGTGAGGGCGATTGTAGCGATAGGATGTCACCGGACCGGATCGCACCGTGCGGCCCGGCGGCAGGGGGCTGACGGAAGGCGGAGCGATTGGATCGCCTCGAATTCGAAGCGCAGGCGCTGGAACATTTCGACGCGGTTTACCGGATGGCGTTGCAACTTTCGCGACGTCCCGAGGACGCTGCCGACCTGGTTCAGGAGACCTTTCTCAAAGCCCTCAAGGCCTCAGAGCGGTTTGAGCCCAAAGGGGGCGGGATTCGCCCGTGGCTGTTCAAGATTCTCCGTAACGTCTTTTACAGCAGGGTAGTTAGGGAGCAGCGCGGCCCGTCTGCGTCCGAGAATATCCACTTTCATCCCAGCGCCAGCCCCGGTCCAGGTGAGTCCAGACCGGCGTGGAATCTGGCGGCCATGGACTGGGAGCAGGTCGATGATCGCCTGAAAGCCGCGGTGAATTCGCTGAATCCCGAGTACCGGGAAGTTCTTTTATTGTGGGGCGTCGAGGGAATGAAGTATCGGGAGATCGCGTTAATCGTTGATGTACCGATCGGCACGGTAATGAGCCGTTTGTTCCGGGCCCGAGCCGCGTTGGCACAGCAACTTGGTCCGCTGGCGGCCGAAGTTGGGATTCGCGTGGAAGACGAGAAGTCCGATGCCGAGTAATGCCAGCAAAGCGTGGTGCAACCATCCGGTACGATGCCGGAGCCTCAAGAGGTTGGCCCCGCCAGACAGGTGTCCATCATGAACCCCGCAGAAACCACCAATCTTCTCCGCCTCGCCGCCGACGAGGAGTTGACCGCTGAACAGGCGATCGCCCTCGAAGCCCACCTCGCGGCGCATCCCGAAGATCGGGAGTTCGTCGAGTTCGAGCATCGACTTCGCTCGGCCGTTGGCCGGGTCATGGGTGAGGTGACGGCGCCCGCCGAGTTGCGCGCCGCCGTCCAGGCCCAGATCGCCGCTCCGCCGCGTTCACTGCGCCTCGCCGGGCAGGCCGCGCCGACCCCGCGCCGATGGTTTGTGCCCTCTGGCCTGGCCGCGGGCTTCCTGCTGCTCGTCGGCGTCGCAGTCGTCATCGGCGTCATGGGCCGCTCGGACTGGTTCGACTGGTTCCGGTCCACACAGATCAACATCAGCAGCGGTGGAGCCTCGCTCGGGTTCCCGATCCAGGAGCACGAGCGCTGCATCACCGACGCCTCCTACGCGCGGCGCAAGTTCACCCTCCACACGCAGGCCGCACTGGTCGAGCACCTGGCAAAGGACCTGCACTGGGACGTGGCAATTCCGGACCTCTCGCCCTTCGGCTTTGCCTTCGAGGATGCGGGCAACTGCAGCATCGGCGGCGGTTCGGTCGAGTCGGTCCACCTGCGCTATGCGAAAGACTCGATCACCGTCAGCGTGTGGATTGAGCGCTCGCGCCCCTCGGACCTCACGCATTCGGCCGGCTTTGAAGAAGGGCACGCCTACTTCGTCACGCCGACCAACCGCCAGGCGATGCCCGACGGGCAGAGCGCCTATTACGCCTGGCGCTCCGGCGATTTTGTCTACCGGATCGTGCCCGCGTCGGTCGGCGAGTCCCGGGAGATGGCGGTCTCCATCGGCATGCCCGACGTGCCGGTCGAAGAAGTCAACTGAATCGAAATCGAGTTCCACGGCCCGAACGCGGGGTTTTCCCGTGTTTTCTGCTGCGCCCAGGCGCTTTGGGCCGGCGCCTGCCAGCCCGGCCCGCAATTCTCTATAATCAAATCAGGTTGCCCGGGTCGCGGGCTCACGATACGTCCAGTGGTGGAGGTGGATCATGACACATCAGACTCGACGACAGGAAGCCAGTGTGCAGCGGATGGCGGGAGCAACCGTGGTTGCCGCGGCTCTGACGTTTCCCTCGATCTCACTGGCGCAGAACGCATTGGGCAACGGCCGCGCCCTGGATGCGAACCTGAGCACGCAGTCGCGCTACAACCAGCCTCGCCAGGGCTTCCTGCTCAACCGCATCAACGATGCGATCGTGACGGGCACGGCTCCCGGCGGGATGAACTTTCGCGGCGATGTGGGCTACACCAGCACGTTTGCATTCCGCGGCGGAACAGCGCGGCAGGAGTCCTATGGCTTTGAACGCGACTCGTACTATTCAAACATCGCTCCCCGCCGCGGCGCGCCGCGCCAACCCAACGTGCTCGGGCTGTACCAGGTGCCCGGCCCGTCCACTCGCGGCGGAGATTCGCCCTATGCCGCCGGCGCCGCCGTGCTCACCCCGATGAGCGGCGCGAACCTGCAGGAGATCGCCCGGGCTCGCTACGGCACGAGCCTACCGGACCTCAGCGCCAACGCCACGTCGCAGCAGTTTCGGCCCCAGCGCGCTCTGGCCAGTCCCACGCTGGACGCAACCGCCGACTCCGTGCTGGATCGCAACCTGAACATCGCCTCGCGCGCGGCGCTGAACACCATCGATCCGTTTCTCGATCGCAGTTCGCTGCTGGCCGCCTCGGCGAGCGGTCTGCTGACGCCGCCGAATCTCACTGGGTCGGGACTCGACGCGGGCTCATCGGCGCTGCCATCCAACAGTCCGGTGATTCGCAATTCGCTCACGCGCGGAATTGATGGGACCTTTGACGGCGTGTCGTTCCGGGAAGGGTGGTCAAATCGAATCGCCCCGATCTCCGCCGCGTCCCCCAGCGCCAACGAACCGCTTCTGGCGGGGCAGGATTCCTACGCGGATTACGTCGCGCGAATGTCGACGAGGAACTCGCCCCAGAACCTTCCCGAGGCGGGCCAGCCCTACAGCACCGACGCCATGGCGAAGATGCGGCAGTTCTCCAAAGACGTCCTCGGCATCGATACCGAGGCCCAAATGCCCAGCGTCGGTCCCGCGCCGGCCAACCCGCTCGAGGCGCTGAGCGCTGACAAGCTCAACCAGATCAGCCAGCCTCTGCCTCCGATCGCCAGCCTGGCGGGCGACAACACGAGTCAATTCGCCGATCACGTTCGCCTCGGCGAAACCGCCCTGGCCGAGGGCCGGTACTTCGACGCGGAGAGCTGGTTCGATGTGTCGCTGTACTACACGCCCGATCATCCGCTGGCAATCGCCGGACGGGTGCATGCCCAACTCGGCGCGGGCAAGTATCGCTCTGCCGCACTCGGATTGCGCCGATTGTTCGAAGCGCACCCGGAATTGATCAACACGCAATACGCGAGCAACCTGCTCCCCAGGGCGGATCGCCTCAACGATGATGCGAGCGAGTTGGCGGAGATGCTCACGCGGCCGGGTGCGACCGTCGAGGCCGGCCTGCTGCTGGCGTACATCGGGCACCTGACAAACCGTCCCGCGTTGATCACACAGGGGCTTGACGATCTCGACGCCAAGCAGCCGGGCGATCCCCTCACCGGTGTGCTGCGTCGCGTGTGGCTGAATTCAGACCAGCCGTGATTTGAATCGCGTGATTCGTGCGGGCTCGGCAGGCGGGGGCTAAAGTGTCGCCCCATGCCAAAGAATGCCGTCAAAGAAAAGCGCGCCTCGAAAAAACCGCGCAAGTCCAGCAGGAAAGCCACGTACACGGCCGCCAGCGCCGACAAGCATCATCTCTACGAGCGCTCGGTGCAGAGCCCCGAGGCGGAGATTGAGTTCATCGATCGCACCTTCCGCTCGATTCGCGGCCGCCTGCCCGACGTGTTGCGCGAAGATTTCTGCGGCACAGCGTTCATGGCCTGCACGTGGGTCCGTTCCCGCAAGAGCAATCATTCGATCGGCGTCGATCTCGACCAGCCCACGCTCGAATGGGCCATCGCCCACAACCTCTCCTGGCTCAACGACGAGGAGCGCACGCGCGTCGAACTCATCTGTGACGACGTCACGACGGTGCGGGCGCCGCACGCCGACGTCATTGCCGCGTTCAACTTCAGTTACTACATCTTCAAGACCCGGCCGCAACTGCTCACATACTTCAAGGCGGTGCGTCGCGGCCTCAAGAAGGACGGCCTGTTCTACCTCGACTGCTACGGCGGCTACGAGGCGCAGGACGTGATGAAAGAGCCGCGCAAGTGCGCCGGCTTCACCTACGTCTGGGATCAGGCGCACTACAACCCCATCACCAGCGAAACGCTCTGCCATATTCACTTCAAGTTTCCCGACGGCACGAAGATGAAAAAGGCCTTCACCTACGACTGGCGACTCTGGTCGATCACCGAGATCCGCGAGTTGCTCGAAGAGGCGGGGTTCGCCAGCAGCACCGTCTACTGGGAAGGCACCGACGAAGACGGCGAAGGCAACGGCGTCTTCCGCCCGTCAACCAAAGGCGAAGTCTGCGCCGGCTGGGTGTCCTACATCATCGCCCAGCGGTGAGGCCCCACACGCCGGGCCGACGCGGGGACGCACGCGGCCGAATCACCATCACGGCACAAAGTACGTATCGAGCCAACTGATGATCGCCAGATCCGCTTCGCGCGCGTTGGTCGGATCGTTGGGCGTGCGCATGAAACCGTGCCCTTCGTCGGACCAGATATTGCCCTCGAAGCGGCCCCCCATCTGCTGCATGACCTTCTGAAACTCCTCGACCTTCTCGGCGGGAAGTTCGGTGTCAAGGCGGCCGAAGATGCCCAGGATCGGCTCGCGCACTTTCTGCAGCGCCTCGGGCATGACGATGAGTTGGCCGTAGCAGATGACGATCGCTTCAAGATCCATGTACCGCGCCAGGGTCAGCGCCTGGCCGCCGCCCCGGCCCCAGCCGATCGCGGCGAGGCGGCCCACGGGTTTGCGGCCCAGTTGTCGCTCGGCCTCGGCGATGGCGGCAGACACGTTGTCGATCACGGGCTGGTCAAACGTCTCGTTCATAAGTTCGGACATGTCCGGACAGAGCACGATGTAGCCGAGCCGGGCATACGCCTCGGCCCGCTGTTTGAGCCAGTCGTCGATTCCCTTTTCGTCATGCAGCAGCAGCAGGATCGGCGCTGTGCCGGGGTTCTCGAAGCGCACAAGATGGCCGAGCATACGACTCGTGCCCACGGAGTAGAGCAGGAGTCCCTGCGTGATCTCGCCGGAGGCGGGAACCCGGTTGCGCGGATCTGGAAGCAGCACGCTGGGCTTGGGTTCGGCCTTGGGCGCTTCCTCGCCGGGCTTTGGCTCTTCCTTGGGCGGCTTCTTGTTGGCGCAGCCCAGCGGCGCGGCCACAAGCGTCAATGCGAGGCACGCCGTGCAGGTCGCCACCAACGGGCGAGAGCAGCGGATGGAGTTGAACAATTGAATCATCAGCATGGAAGCACCTCGTGTGGTGGGAGGGTGCGGGAACCGTCGGTCTAACGCGGCCGCTGGGTCCAGGTGGTCCCTTCCGGCCCGTCCTTGATCTCGATGCCCATCGCGGCCAGTTCGTCGCGCACGGCATCGGCCTTCTTGAAATCGCGCGCGGCCCGGGCCGCGTTGCGATCGGCAATCAGTTGCTCAACATGGGCCGCGTCAACGCTGCCGCCCGCCGACGCGATGCCCAGGCGTTCCAGCAACGCCGCATCAGCCTGCTCGGGCAATTCAAGCACTCCCAGCACGGTGTCGAGGCGGCGCATCACTGCTGCATCGGCGCGCGACGGCTCTGCCGTCTGGCCGATCCACTTGTTCACCGCGCCCATCGCACCGGCGATGTTGAGATCATTGTCCATGGCGTCGGCAAACTCGCGCGCGACCGCCTCGTCGGCCGGTCGATCCGAGCCGCCCGCCTCGCCGCGCTCGACAAAGGCGCGCCATCGCGCCGTCATGCGCTCCGTGTCCTTGAGCCCCTGGAAGGTAAAGTTGGCGTTGGAGCGGTAGTGCGTTTTGATGAGTTCAAGGCGAATCGCCGCCGGCCCGTAGCCGCGCGCCAGCAGGTCGCGCACGGTAAGGAACGTGCCCTTGCTCTTGCTCATCTTCTGCCCTTCGACAAAGAGATGGCGCGGATGGAACCAGTGACGCGCGAAGTGCTTGGCCCCGGTGACGCCGCGGCTCTGCGCGATTTCGCATTCGTGGTGGGGGAAAATGTTGTCTTCGCCGCCGCTGTGCAGGTCGATCGTCGGCTCATCGCCGCTGGCGAGCAGGTCCAGCGCCATGGCGGAGCACTCAAGATGCCAGCCGGGATACCCCTCGCCCCACGGGCTGGGCCAGCGCATCAGGTGCGTCGGGTCCGGCTTCCAGAGCATGAAGTCGGCCGGGTGTTTCTTGACCGCCTGGTTCGCCTCGTCGATGCGTCCGCCGGCGCCGCTCCGCAGTTGGTCGAGCGTGTTGCCGGAGAGTTGGCCGTACTCGGGAAACGACTGCACGTCGAAATAGACCACGCCGTCGGACGCGACATACGCGTGCCCGTCGTCGATCAACTTCTTCGTCAGCGCAATCATCTGCGGCACATACTGCGTCGGGCGCGGCATGAGGCTCGGATCCTTGAGCATCTCGCTCGCCACCTTGAGACCCAGCACGCGCGCGTCCGCCAGGAAAGCCTCGGCATAGAACGAGCCGATCGCATAAGGATCATCCGGATCAAGACTCACGCCCGGCGGAAGCTTGCCCGCCTTCTTCGATTCGAGCAGGCGCTGGCGGGCGACTTCGAGTTTGTCCGGCCCGCCGCCGTCAGCCGCCTCGTCATCGACCATGTGGCCGACGTCGGTCATGTTCATGACCTGGCGGACCTGGTAGCCGCTGAATTCGAGATACCGCCGGAGCAGGTCGGCGGCGAGAAAAGAGCGGAAGTTGCCGATGTGCGCAAAGTCGTAGACCGTCGGGCCGCAGGAATAGAACGTCACGCGCGGCGGATGGGCGGGAACAAAGGGCTCGACGGAACGTGAAAGCGTGTTGTACATGCGCAACGACATGGGGCAACGGTACGAGCCGACGGTGGCCTTCTCCACAACCGCCGGCGGGTTCAGCGGTCGCGACCGAGCAGAATGGCATCCACCGCCTGCATGGCTGCGTCCATCGAGGCGCTGACCTTGGCGACGTCCACGACGAGCGGGTCCGGCACGACATAGCGCGGGTCGGGTGGCGCAAACATCGTCACCCCGACCGGCAGGATCGGAATGTTGTGCGAATCGCTCTGCGCCAGAACCTCCTGGCACGGCGGGCTGAGCAGAAATTCGGCCAGGAGCAGCGCATCCGGGTTCGTCGGCCGACCCGCGACGAGACTCACGGTGTTTGGTATGAGCAGCGTGCCCTGTCCGGGACCATTGCCGTGCCTTGGGTAGATCAACTTGATGGGATAGCCGTTGCGCTGCGCCGCCCAGACGTCATCGGTATCGGTCAGCGCCAGGTCTGCCAGGCCGTCGGCGACATCGCGCACCGCCTGCGAGTTGCTCTTGACGACGCGAATCTCGTTGGCCTTGAGATCGCGCAGAAACTGGGTTGCCTCGTCAACACCCCACAACGCAAACCAGGTGGCCACATGCCCGCGCGTCGTGCCGTAGTTCGGGTCGGCCATGACGATGCGACCCTTGAAGCGAGGATCAGCCAGATCGCGCCAATGCTCCGGCGGCTCATTCACACGCGCCGGATCAAACGCGATGACCCGGGCCCGCGCGGCAAAGCCATACCACCGGTCTTTCGCATCCCGAAACGGCGCAGGCCAATCGCGCGTGGCGTCACTGCTCCAGGGTTCGAGCAGCCCCTCGTCGGCGAGCTTCTGGGTGAGGAACACTTCGCTCGACCAGTACACATCCGCCTGCGGGTTGCTTCGCTCAGCGCGCAGCCGCTCGACGAGGCCCGTGGTCTTCGTCGCTTCGGTGTCGTAGCGCGCCAGCACGAGCACATCCGGATGCGCCTGCATGAACGCCGCGAAAATCTGCTCGGCGTATTCCTGGTCGGCGCTGGTATAGACGACGACGGTTCGCTTGCTGGGCGGCTCGCTGCACGACGTGAGCGCCGCGCCGCCGCAGATCATCAGCACCACCAGCGCGAGGCGATGCAGGATGCTCATGCTGATCGGGGTTTCGCGATTGCGCATTGTCATTCCCTCATGCGATGAAACGAGCAGCCGACCGAGGTCGGGCTCAGTTGCATGATACGGGATTGATGTCCGTGGATTCGGGAGCGGCGCTCTGGATCAGACGATCCAGCCGAGAATCGTCAGCAGGCCCACCCAGAAGATGCTGCTCAGCCCGACGATGATGCCGCCCGCGAGCCATGCGGGAAAGACATCGATGGAGTCGGGCGCCTCATGGTACGGATCGTCGCCCATCGGGCCGCCAAACCCCACCTGCACGGCATTATCAAACGACGCCGCGATCGCGCCACTCGTGGCGGACGGCAGGCCCTGAAAGCGTGCGACAGGTTGTGGGGCGTCGTGCAGTTGCATGGTGCGGCTCTCTTGAAATCGGCCGAATCCGCAGGTCGCTTAAGACCCGTTCGCGTCCGCCTGCCGATAATGCCGGCCGTTTCCGAGCCCCGAAATGCCCGGCTATGCTCGATGTCCATGGCCGATGCAATCGACGCTGCCGCCACTGCCGATTCCCCGCCCACCACGACGTGGCGGAGGCTGTTCGTCATCGCGGCTGTCCTGATCTGTCTGATCATCCCAGCAGCCCGACTCACCGGCGCCAGCGACCTGCACGATCAGACGCAGGAAAAGACCAGCGCCTACACCACCGACCTTGCCCTGCACGCCACCGATTGGCGCCACTGGGTGTTGCCGATGCAGCAGGGCACGTATCCCGCCACCAAGCCGCCGCTGTACAACTGGATCGCCATGCCGATTGTGTGGCTCACCGACGGCCGCGTCGAGTGGCCGCACCATCTGCCGAGTCTGCTGGCGTATCTTGCCCTGTGCGTGCTGCTCTGGTGCCTCGGCGATCGGCTCGATCCGCGCGGCATCACCGGACCGCTCGCGGCCATCATCCTCGCCTCGAATTACGCGTGGTTCAAACTCAGCGTGCTCGTGCGTCCCGATACGTTGCTCTCACTCTGGCTCGCGCTGGGATGGGTGGGGGTGACGTTGGTGCTCAGCGGCGCCGGCACTACCCGGCAGCGGTCGATCTGGCGCGCCGTCATCTGGATCTCCTGCGCCCTGGCCGTGCTGACCAAGGGACCGCCGGCACTCGTCATTCCTCTCTTCGCCGCCGCGCTCGGGTGGTTCGATGCCCGCGGTGCGGCAGGGGGGCCTGCTTCGCGGCTGCGCCGATCGAGCCATGCCCTGCGCGAGTGCGGTGCGTGGTGGGGCATCCCGCTCGTGCTCGGCGTCACCGCGGTGTGGGTCGGACTCGTGTGGCGGATCGACCCGGATCATCTCTACAACACGCTGCTCCGCGAGGAGTTCGTCGACCGCGCGATGGGCACCGGCGCGGAAGGCGTAAAGGAGGGGCCGTGGGATCTCATCCGCACCGCGCTCAACATGCCGCTGTATTTCGTGACGCGATTCGTGCCGTGGTCGATTCTCTTCTTCGGCGCCCTCATTGATCTGCGCAAGGCGCGAGCCGACGGCGGCGCCGCAGCGGCGCTCGATGATCCGCGCCCCGACCCCTTCCGCCCGGCTGACTGGATGCGCAGCGGCGTCATCTACACCATCCTCGTTGTCGTGGTCTTCACCCTCTCAGCCGGCAAGCGGGCCGACTACATCGCCTCGGCCTACATCTCGGCTGCGCTGGTCGCAGCGTGGTGTCTCACTCACCTCGGCTGGCGGTTGGCCGCCCGGCAACCGGCGCTGATCCTTGCCATTGCAGGACTTACGACCGCAGGCCTCATCGCGCACGAGCGGCTCAACGGCTACGCGGCTCACTATCCTCTCGCCGATTCGCTGTGGAGCTTCGCCCGGCAGGTGCGGCCCGAGATCGAAGCCCGGCCGCATCCGCTCGAGTTCTACCGCACCGGCGTCGCGCCACTTCAGGTGATGCTGCAACGCTCACAGCCCGTGCTCGTCGAGCCCGCCGCGCTGGCCGCGCGGATCGACGCGAACGGTGAAACGTGGCTGATCGTGGCTGGTCGCGGCATCGACGATGTGCTGGAGCAGGCCGCAAAACACGGCTGGAATCTCGAACAGCGCGCGACGTCCGTGCCCGCAAAAGGCAGCGAAGGCGCGGCGCCGGTGGAGATGCGCCTCTACCTCGTGTCGCCGCGCCCCTAGCCGGCATGAGCCCGCCATCGCAGCGAAGTCGGCGCGCCAGCCCGCCAAATCCTTGAGGATTTCATGCCCGAGGCTCCGAACCTCCGATAAGTCCGACGTCGGTTACCAGGGTTGTGGCTGACGCCTGGACCTAAGGGGCTGCCCTCGTGCGAACCATTGCCATCATCAATCAAAAAGGCGGCTGTGGCAAGACCACCACAGCCATCAACCTCAGTGCGGCCGCTTCCCGCCGAGGCAAGCGAGTCCTGTTGATCGATCTCGATCCGCAGGGCCACTGCGCGCTCGGGTTGTCGGTCCCCGCCGGCTCCATCGACCGCCAGATCGGCGACGCCCTCATGGCCGACCTGAATCGCGCCGTCGATGTGAGCGAGATCACCTGGCAGGCCGGGGACAACCTCGACCTCATTCCCAGTTCGGTGCGGCTCGCCGCGCTCGAAGCCGTCAGTGGGGGCCTCTCGCGCCTGCCCGATCGCGATCGCCGCCTCGAGCAACTCCTCCGCTGGGTGTCGGGCCGCTACGACCTGTGCATCCTCGACTGCCCGCCCCACATCGGCCTGCTGACCTTCAACGCGCTGCGCGCCAGCAGCGAGATCATCGTCCCCGTCGAGACGAGTTACTTCGCACTGCAGGGCGCCGAGAACCAGATGCGCACCATCGACACCGTCGCCCGTCGCATCGGCCGTTCCCTCTCCGTCGTTCTGCTGCCGACCATGTTCGACGACACCGTGCGACTCTCGCGCGAGATCCTCGAAGAACTCAAGCGGCGTTACAGCGAGAATGTGGCCCCGATCACCATTCGATACTGTTCCTCCCTGCGTGAGGCCGCGAGCTTCGGGCAATCCATCTTCGAATACGCCCCCGAATCAACTGGCCGCCGAGATTACGACGCCCTCGCCCAGTGGCTGGAGCGCTACCGCCCGCCGCACAAGGAGGCCGCGGATCGATCCCCGCTCGAGTCTGAGCCGGAGCCCTATCCGCCCGGCGTCGAGACCTGTGTGGGACCGATGTGGCCGCGCCCGACCGGAGAAGGCGGCAACCGCGCCGCCGAACTGGCCCAGCGCGCCAGGTACATGCTCCAGCGCCGCGGTGAGTTGCAGGCGCAAGAGCAGGCGCAGCATCAGATGCGCCCGCCCGAGCACCTTGAGATGCCAAAACCGCGCCGCACCCTCGCCGAGCCCGCCCCCGCGCCCGCCGACGGCGGCCGCGCCATCGCCCAGTTCGGCACGCGGTTGCGGATGATCTACCGCAGCGCCAGTTCGTCGCAACGCGTCTTCATCGCCGGCGATTTCAATCACTGGACGCCGCAGGAAACGCCCATGCGCTACAGCGACACGCTGCAGGCGTTTGAGGCGTGGCTTACGCTGCCGCCCGGCCGCTATCGATACCGCCTCGTGGTCGATGGCAACTGGATCATCGATCCCGGCAACCCGCGCACCGAACCCAGTGACGCGGGGCAGTTGCACAGTCTGTTGACCGTGGCGGAAGAATCTTCGGCGCGGCAGGCCGAGTGCGCAGGATGAGTGAACTTCCAGGAGTGTGAGTGGTGGCGCTCCACGCGCCCGGCAATCATGACGAATCCCAACATTCCATTCTCGCGCGACGCCTACGACGATCTCGCCGACCTCTTTCTCACCGAGCCCGTCGAGTCGGCCTCGACCGCTGACAACGCTGACGATGTGTTGCCCCTGCCCTTTCCAGCCCGCGCTGTTTCGAGCGAGACCCGATCGCACCCGACTCGGCCGCGCGTCGCCTTTTCGCCGCGCCTCGTCGCGATGATGCGCGTCAACCTGCCGGTGATCGCCGGTCCCTGGCTCGAGCAGGCGGCGGCCGCGATCGCCGCTCAGGCCGGCCCCATCGCGCTGATCCGCCAGCGCGGCGAGCACACCACCATGGATCTCGTCTCCGGCCGCGATGCACAACACGCCGCCGCTGCCGCACTCACCGGCCCCACCGAATCACTGCCCGGCACCGTGGCGCGGTTGCGACACATCATCTCCTGCTGGATCGTCGAAGCGCACGCCAATTCGTCAGAGCAACCCCGGGACTGGTCCGCCTTCGACGAGGTGGTCCTGCTCACCGGCGCCGATGAAGCCGCCACCGTCGCCGTGTTCGCGCAGATCAAGGCGATCTGCGCTGCCGCCGACCCTGCGCCGCGCCTGAGCCTCGTGATCGTCGGCAGCGATGAACACACCGCCACGAACTCCGGCGATCGCATTGTGCAGGCCTGTCACGATTCGCTCAACTGCACCGTGCAACTGCGGGCCGTCGTTCGCCGAATGCAGCCGGTGCCCATGCGGCATCTCGGTCGCTTCGCGCGACACGACGCACTCGTTGAAACCCTCGCCGCCGCACTCAACCAGCCCCAGCCGACTCCGGCCCCCTCCGCGAGCGCCGCCCCGGCCGCTGCGCCAGCCACCGCGACGCCTGCGGCCGCCAGTGGTCGCGTCGCGCTGCCCCCGCGGCTCGCGCCCCCGACGCCCACGGATCCTCCGGTGGCCGAAGTGATCCCCCCGCGCCGCGTGGCCGCGACATCCAACGGAAACCCAAATCACCACGCACCGACGGCTCCTGGACCCGCGCCCGCAGCGCCAGGCGCTTCCGCCGCGCCCGGCCCCGCGATTGATCCTCCCGCCGCCGGCGATCACACGCCACAGGCCGAAGTCGATCGCGATACCCTCGTCGCTCTGCTGAGCGACTTGCAGCCACTGGACGTCGAATGTCCCCGGGCGGCCGGCGTGGAGTTGGCCTTTGACCAGCGCGGCGGCCTGCACGTCGTGGCCGAGGACGATTCAGATGCCGCCCTCCAGCGCCTCTACATCGGCTGCGACTGGGTCCGCGAGCACCAGACCCTGCTCACTCGACTCAACCCCTGGCTGGCCGCCTCAGCCCGCGGCCGGGCCCCCGAGATCACGCCCCACCTGTTCACGACCCGCCCCCGCGAGCGGCGCCACCTCGCCGACGGCGCGCTGCGCATCCACATCCTGGTCCGCGATGCCCAGTCCGGCGGCAAAGTCATCACCCACCTCGACCTGAACTGATCGCCGCGCCGGGCGCCATGGTCGAACCAACGCGACTTGGCCCGAGCCGCGTCGAAGGTGGGCAGCGCAGACAATGCGATCGCGTAATGACATCGCACGCCCACGATGAGGCTCCGCGAATCGTGGGATGCCTGGGTGCCACACCGCATCCCGCCTCGGGTGCTGTGTGCGAACGAGCAGCCGCCCCCCAACACACCAGCCGCGCCTCTTCCCCCTAATCCCAAGTGCCAAGTCCCTAATGCCTGACTCCCAATGCCCAGTGCCAATTGCCTGACTCCCCTCACTCAAACCGCTTCACCACCAACTGACTGATCTTGCAGCCGTTCTGTTGCACGGCCTGAATGAGGACGTCGCCGAGGTTGCGAGCACCGGTCGGGACGAAGCGCGTTAAGGTCGCGATGCCGTTCTGGTTGGCGACGGCGGAGCCGATCTGGATCGGGTCGTCGAGTTGGAGCGTGACGCCGTCGGTGTGGTTGCAGCCGGGCACGAGTGTGCCGCCGCCGTGTGTGCTGTAGTAGAAGGTGATCCGCTCACCGGGCGTGCAGCCGGTGACTCGAAGCCCGTTGAGCGTCCCGGCCCGTCCAGGCTGTGGGCCTTGCAGTGTGAGTGTGGGATGCACGGGTGTGACGAGATAGCCGTGCCGCTCCTGCGAACCTCGTCGATAGGCGCGGCCGACGATCTCACCGTGGTCGTTGATGTCGTAGCCGGCTTCGAGTCGGAGCCAGTTATGACGCGGCGGCAGCAACGTGGCGAGGTTGACCATGGGTCCACTGCCTTCGTAAAGAAATGCGCCGAACTCGAGAGGAAAATCATCTACGACCAGACCGCCGACGACCTGGCCCAATTCATTCACGGCGTAAGCGAAGGACTCGTAACCGATGGTGTCGTTGTGAATGTTGATGATGTTTCGATTGCGCCAGATGACGGCGCGGGACGTGGAATCGAGAACCTGGGCGCTGCCGACAATGAGCTCCGATTCGTTAATGTCCGCTGCAGAACTCTGACGGTCAGTTTGGAGACTTCCGAGATTGATCAAATCACCATCATCCCAGAGGAATGCTCGCACACGGGAGAACGTGTTCCCCTTCGCAGCCCCGACAATCTGTGATTGCTCGTTGATGGCTTCTGCCGTTCCACCTGGATCACCGAAGTCCCCAAGTGCCATCATGTTGCCATTCTCCCAGAGGAACGGGTTTGCGCCTGAACTCAGGAACTCTGAACCGCCCACAATTGCCCCGCGACTGTTCAGCCCGTTGGCTTCTGCAAACGCTCCGCCAAGTGTACCCAGATCTACCGGAGATCCTGTGCCTGATTCCCACAGCAGGGCGCGGTGTGTGCCACTCTCGTTGTGTCCCCGACCTACGACATCGCCGCGATCATTGATGTCCGATGCGAGCGTAATATCTGCGTTGGGAAGGTGCTCCAAGTATCGAGAGTCTCCGTCAATCCAGACATACGCTTCTAAGGTTCCTGTGATCAGATCGATCGTGTGACCGACCACGATTCCCGAGTTGTTGATCGCGGAGGCATCTGTGCCATTGCCACCGATGTCACCGACATTAATGATCGCATAGCGATAGGGCTCCTGCGCCGTCGCTGCAGTCCGGGCCGCGAGCGCGAAGCTCGCGGCCAGCAGAAAGTGCAGATTGTAGTGGGCTCGATACATTCTAACCTCCATTTCGGAGTTGTGTTCATTTGCAGATCCACTTTCACGGTCGAGCAAGTAGCGTGCGTCCCGATGTAGGGTGCTGTTGAGGCTCTGCGAAACGCACCGGGTTGAATGTTCGATTCCTCGCAAGCCACACTTCGCTTCCCTTCACCGATCCGCCCAAACTCGATTGCCTGATGCCCAGTGCCAATTGCCCCGCGCCTCGCGGCCATGAGCGAGTCCCCCCGGCCCTGAGGCCGCTCGAAGGCCGCGAGTCGAATGGTCTATTCAAATCGATGCACCACAAGTTGACTGATGGCGCATTCGTTCTGGACAACGGCCTGGAAGAGGATGGTCTGACCACGTGCGATGAGGGGGACGGGTCGGGTGATGGTGGCGATGCCGTTCTGGTTCGCCGTGGCCGTGCCGATGACGGTGGGGTTGTCGAGTTGCAGTGCGTTCTGCTGGAGATCGCAGCCGGGGATGCGCGTCCCGCCGCCGTGGCGGGAGTAGAAGAACTGCACCGTCGCGCCGGGCGTCACGTTGCTGATCGTGATCATGTTCGATGTGCCGGCACGACCTGGCGAGGGCGGCGCGAGGTCCAGTGACGGGTATACCGGATTGACGAGAAATGCGTACAACGTCAGTGGACGATTCGGAACCGCACCGTACGCCGCAATCTGGCCCGCATCATTGATGTCGTAGGCCTGATAGATGGACCAACGCTCGGCAAGGCGCGGAGGCACGAGCTTGTCCAGGAGTCGCATTCCCTTCACCTGGTCCCAGATGAATGCCTGCTGATCCAAAGGTGCGTGTCCGAAGT
Organism: Planctomycetaceae bacterium; assembly: GCA_040255465.1. Lineage (GTDB taxonomy): Bacteria > Planctomycetota > Phycisphaerae > Phycisphaerales > UBA5793 > UBA5793. Next base: position 96,746 of record JBDZVA010000003.1, on the reverse strand, counting down.
ACCCCACAACTTCGGAGTTGTTGTTGATGCCGAACGCGGCGCTGTGGCGGGGAACTCCACGCGGATGGAGATCGAAGATCTCGTCGTTCACCCAGGCAACCGCATGGTAATACTCGCCCAATTTGGAGTGTCCGACGATCTGTCCGAGATCGTTGATGGAGAAGGCCACCGTGGTGTGACCATCCAGAGTGGGTAACTCAACGATTTGCTCGTTGCGCCACACCACAGCAACCCGATCTCGCGGAAACTCAGGATACGCAGTGCCGACAATTTCGCCGCTACTGTTAATCGCGTACGCCATCCCGCCTGGCTGGACCAGACCGGGCAGCGCACGCATCTGCCCGTTTTCCCAGAGGAAGCCATATGCATACCCACCGGGTGAATCCTCAGACCATCCGACAATCTGCCCGGCATCATTGATTCCTTGCGCCTCGCTTACGTCTCCGCCCAGCGTGCCGAGTTCGATTTTCTGACCTTGGATCCACAGAAGCGCCTTGTGGTGCGTTCCGCTCCGTCCTGACCAACCTACCGCATCGCCGGCGTTGTTGATTGCCTGTGCGGCACTCCAGGCGTCGCCGCCCAGCGGTCCCAAGTCAGTAACCGCGAGATCACTCCACATCGTTGGATGAAGTCCGCTGCCCTGTGCCGCAGATCCCACCAGGACGCCAGACTCGTTGATCTCGTTCGCGCTGGCGCCGAGGAGTTGACCATCGAGAGGAGGTAGTTCGAAGAGGGCGTATGGGTATTGTCGGGCAATTACGGGTGTTGATGCTGCAAGCAACATTGACACCATGGGAACGCAAAAGCGATCATGAATCCGTGGCATAACGAGCCCTCCCATATCTGTCAAATCAGTGGACGGAGCGCTAACTCCGTCCACCGAGGGTGGCGGACCACTCAAGGTTCGCAGTCCTCACATACTACGTCAGGATCACAAGCGCTCGCATGGGGCGAGAATGACGAGATCTCGTACGAACCCGCCGCAGACTCGTAGATTCCGCGAACGGGAGCAAGTAGCGTGCGTCCCGAGGTAGCAAGTAGCGTGCGTCCCGATGTAGGGTGCTGTTGAGGCTCTGCGAAACGCACCGGGTTGGACGTTCGATTGCATCTGTTCGCATCCTTCGCTTCCCATCGCGTCTACTCGTGCATCTCTCTACTCGGCCCAAGCAGCGCCTTCGCAGCGCTCCCAACCTCCGCATCCCTGCATTGACCCTAACTCGCCGGCCAACAAACGTGTACCAGCGAAGTCGCCTGCCCGCGAGTCGAATCCCTCCTGCGGCTCCGGTGCGGCTCGGGTTCCTTGCATGAGTCCCGTGATGAACTGGCTGCGGCGCAACCTATCGGCGGTCCAACCCGGTGGGATGCGCTCGCGGAGCCTCGCTTAGCGCCACCCTACGGCCCGAGTTCTCACCCAAGACGTGCAGCGACCCGATTCGGCCGTCAACGCGACAAGCCGAACCGCGCCGGAAGTTGTCCTTCCGCGGCAGGCGCCGCGCCCGCCGGTCCCCCCTGATTCTCCCCGAACGGCGGCGACCCGAACGAACCAGCCGCCGACTCCTTCAAGATACCCGCTTACGGAAAATGTGCAAGGGCGAATGCGGCAATTTGGGGAAGATAATCGAAGTTTTTTCTGCGTGTCGCGACGGCCCCAGCGACCTCTGCCCCTCGGCACCGAACTCGTGCCAAAGCGACACGCGTTCAGCGCTTCTCGAATCCCGCTGCCTGATCTCGATGATGCCACACTTCATTGGCTCCCTGGCCTGGGCCGCGTCGAAGGCTGCGTGAAGCATGACGAGCGGGTAACGGCCTGCGAGCGTGCTCTCTCTTGGACGCTCATCGCGCCCTCGCATGCCTTGCCCGAAGCGGGTCGAAGCACGGCACCCCCAACCCGCCGGGCCCGCGGCCGTCGGCTGCGTTCAGTTCTACAGGTCTGCGAGCAACGTGCGTCCTGATGGAGTCTGCCGTGGAGGCCCTGCGAAACGCACCGGGCTGGACGTACTCTTCGATAATGAGAGCCGTTCAAAACAGCAGCGGGCCGCCCCGTCGAGAGCGGCCCGCCGTGATGGAGTTGCAGTCCAGTGTCGGTCAGCGATTGATGCGCCCGTCGCGCACTTTGATCATGCCAAAGAGCATGCCGCGCCCGGCTCGCTCGTTGCCGGTCTCGATCGAGATCGCTTCGATTCCCTGGACGAACGAAGCGCCGTTGAAGTCGGCGACCGATCGCTGATCGAGGGAAATCTGAAGCCGGCTGTCGCCGCGAGCCGCCAGCACAAGCGTGTAGTTGTGGCGCGGCTGCCAGGTCACGTTGGGAACGCGCTCGTAGCTGCCGCCGCCCTGGCCATCAGGCACGAGCACAAACACGTTGCCGCCCGCGGCAAACTTGACGCGCGTGATGACCTTGTTTCTCGAAACGTTCTTGGGCGTGATGTACCAGCTCACGTCGCCCCGGTCGAAGGCGATCTGCATCGTCATGACATAGTCATCGCCGGTCGGCTGCGGAATGCTGGCGAACGTCGGGCTGGTGACGAGCGTCTCAAAGCCGAACGCCGCGCCGCGCGAGACGACGCTCACGCCCACCTTGCGATCGGTGTTGCCCCACTGCACGACGCTGGCCACGCCGGGGACGGATCGCCAGCTGTGCTGGGTGTTGAGTTCGCCGGGCTGGAACTGTCGCTCAGCGCCGGGCCGCACGCTGAACGGCTCGTAGTAGTAGACTCGCAGCGCGGCCTGTGACTGGGCAGCGCCCAAGGTGAGGATGGCTGCCGCAGCCGCCGCGAGGTGTGACATCTTGATCATCTTGGTATTCTCCACTTCTGTAACTGAGGGCGGCGTGCGTCGCCATGACGGCCCGCCCAATAACCCCCGAATAGTTCCGTCACACGCCTCTCATGGCGCGGCGTATGAAAAGTCCGATACGACGAATCGCATCCTCCGCGAGGCATCCATGCTCCAGTAGACCCCGACGCGGCCTGATTGCAAGCCACGAGCGCGATTTCGCGACGGATCAGGCGGAATGCCCTGCGCTATCCGCAAATCCTGCCGGGTCTCACACGGAATTATATACGTGGATCGGCCTCGATCCGGTTGCCGAATTCTCCCCGTTCAAAGAGATGAACTCGCTCCAGATCGATCAGCAGCCCCAGCCGCCCCCCCGGCCGAATCGCCGAACTGGCATCCACCCGGGCCACGAGCCGCTTGCCCGCCGGGCCGTGCAGGAACAGATCCATCCGGTCGCCCAGCGGTTCGACGACCTTCACCTCGAGTTCGATCGGGGCATGACCCGCACTCGTAGCGCCGCTGGTCTTCAGACAGAACGCCTCCGGTCGAATGCCCAGCACCAGTTCCCGACCCGCCAGGTCGGCGTGCGCGGTGGCAAACCGCTCCGGGATCGGAACGCGAATGCCGTCGCGTTCGGCCGCCCAGAGTTGCCCGTTTTCCTGCTCCACCCTCACATCCACAAAGTTCATCGGGGGCATGCCGAGAAACCCTGCGACGAATCGATTCGCCGGGTGCCGGTACACCTCCAGCGGCGTGCCCACCTGGTGCACGAGGCCGCCGCACATGATCACCACCCGGTCGCCCAGCGTCATCGCTTCTTCCTGGTCGTGGGTCACGTAGATCGTCGTCGTCTTGAGCCGCTGGTGCAGGGCCTTGAGTTCGGCTCGTGTTTCCACCCGCAACTTAGCGTCCAGGTTCGACAGCGGCTCGTCAAAGAGAAACGCCTTGGGCTCGCGCACAATCGCCCGCCCGACCGCCACGCGCTGCCGCTGCCCGCCGGAGAGCTGCCGCGGCTTGCGTTCGAGCAGGTTTTCAATGCCCAGGATTCGCGCCGTCTCATGGACCTTCCGATCGATCTCCGCCTTGGGCACCTTGCGGAGCTTGAGCGCAAAGGCCATGTTCTTGTACACCGTCATGTGCGGATAGAGCGCGTAGTTCTGGAACACCATCGCAATGTCGCGGTCTTTCGGATGGACGTCGTTGACGACCTTGCCGCCGATCGAAATATCGCCGCTGGTGATTTCTTCCAGCCCCGCAACCATCCGCAGCGTCGTCGACTTCCCGCAACCCGAAGGTCCGACCAGCACGACAAACTCGCCGTCGCCGATCTCCAGGCTCACCCGGTCCACCGCGCGGACCGGGCCCGGGTAATCCTTGCAGACGTTGCTCAAGAGCACCTGGGCCATCGGATCAGATCTCCATCGGGCGCACCGGATCGCGGGTTGGTGCGATTTGCGGCCGGGTTCATAGTAGACGCAGCCCGCCGCTGTGGTCGCTGCGTCGTTGCCCAGTCCGCGTAATCGGCACGCTTTGCCGCTCATGCCGCATGAAGTCCGAGAGTCCCGCCCATGCCGTGCCGACATCACTGCCAGCAGGGAGTGGATGCCATGAATAGCAAACCGTCAAAGAACTTCGATCAGATCAAGCCTTTCCTTCGCATGCTCGAAGGCTCGATCGATGATGCACGCAGGCGCCGGCTCGGCGACGACTCGGCCATCGCGCCGGGCGCCCCGGCCAATCGCAACGGCATCACCCCGCCCAGTGCCGCCCCCCAGCCGCACGCCAATCCGATCCCTCTGCAGGGCAATCAGCCGGGCAGCCCCGCCGCGACGCCCGCCGAGCCCGAGCGGCCCCTCCGCGCCACGCCCATCAAGCCCAAGCAGTCGCTGCACCCGTCCACGGGTTTCCGCTCCACCGGCTCCTGACCGACGAGCCGCACCGCAGGCAACGACGTCCGAAAACCGCGCCGCATGCGCGGCAGGGTTTGCCCACGCTCTCAGGCCAGCGCGCTCGGAAGGACCTTTGTCCGCAGTTGCTTATGAACTGGTTCAAGTGCGACGAATGGATTGATGAGTGCAGAGCCCCTCGGCCGATCGCGTGGATCGCCGACACGGCACACGCTGGATGACTGGTGGTGGGAAAGTGAAGGATGTAAGCATGTCCGGTCCCAATATCATCAATCCAAACCTCGCCGTCCTCGACCGGCTCGGCGAAACTGCGGTCGTCACGCTGACCGTCGAAGCCCTCTCCGGCGACGAGATGGCCCTCATGCTCCGCGAGCTCCTCATGAGCGTCTACCAGCAGGGCAACAAGCACTTCATCCTCGATCTCCAGAACGTCTCCGCCATGGATTCAGTCTGCGTCGGCGTCCTCGTCGAGATGCTCACGCAGATGCAGCAGACGCGCGGCGTCGGACGCATCGCCCTCGTCAACGCCGACGGCAACGTCGCCTACCTCTTCCGCATCACGCGCCTCGATCGCGTCTTTCCCATCTGCCGCGACGTCATGGCCGCCCTCAGCGCCGTCGAACACATCTCTGCCGCCTGAGTCAACGCCGCACCCGCCCGCCACCCGCTTCCGTCAACCCGTCATCGCCATCGGCGTTGGGCGGCGACACGTGCGTCGCAAAGAACCTGCACCATGACGTGGCACACCCACGATGAGGCCCCGCGAATCGTGGGATGCACTCTCTCGCCGGGTGCCGGGTGCCATGGTCTAAGCGACGCTGCTTGACCTGAGCCGGGTCGAAGGTTGGGAGCGCAGGCCATGCGATCGCGCGACAAACGACCAACCTCCAATCGCCGCCCCTCTTCCCCCTAATCCCAAGTGCCCAGTCCCTAATGCCTCGAATCTTTCACTCAAACCGATGCACCACAAGTTGGCTGATGGCGCATTGGTTCTGGACCACGGCCTGGAAGAGGATGGTCTGGCCGCGCGCGATGAGGGGGACGGGTCGGGTGATGGTGGCGACGCCGTTCTGGTTCGCCGTGGCCGTGCCGATGACGGTCGGATTGTCGAGTTGCAGGGCGTTCTGCTGGAGGTCGCAGCCAGGGATGCGCGTGCCGCCGCCGTGTCGGGAGTAGAGGAAGGTGACGCGCGCGCCGGGGGTGACGTTGGCGACGCGCAGTCCGTTTGTTGTTCCCGCGCGGCCCGGTTGAGGTCCCTGCAAAGTCATGGTTGGTCGCACTGGAGTAAGCAGAACTGCCCAACTGTCCGATTCATAGTTCCCTTCCGCAGCGATTTGTCCCGCGTCGTTGATAGCTCTTGGAAATGTGAGTACCCAAGGTATCGCCAACTGCGGCGGGACAAGGTCGTTCAGATCAAGCCAGTCCTCACCGGGATTGAGTAGTAGCGCCCGCGTGATCTCGCCATTGTGCCCGACAATCTGCCCAAGACTATTGAGCCCTCGAGCGACGCTGGTCGTTCCGGCACTTGGCGTGTGGATATCAACAATCTGCTCGTTGACCCACTTCACCGCATGTCGGTCTCCAGAGGGCGCGATGGAAGTACCGACTATGACGCCCGAGTCACTAATCGCATAGGCGACGGTAGATCCGGCGCCCCCAAGAGAGCCGATGTCTATGACTTCGCCGTTCCGCCAAAGCAAACCAGTGAGGGTGCCGCTTGTTCCGTAGCCATATCCAACAATGTCTCCAGAGTCGTTGATGTCAAAAGCGGATTTGCCATCCCAGTCGGGATGTGGCGCTGGCAGCACGCGCATCTGCCCGTTCTCCCACAGGTACGCCTTCGGACGGCTGCTCTGCATCTCGTACTCAGATTCGCCAACCACTTGACCGGCGTCGTTCAACGCATAGGCCACACTCGTTTCGCCGCCAAGCGTACCAAGGTCGATGATCTGTCCATTGCGCCAGACGACCGCGCGCCGATCGAGGATGCTGCCGTTCGGATCGAAGCCGGCCCAGCCTGCGATGTCTCCCACTTCATTGATGCACGCCGCGCCAGCGTAGTTGCCGCCGAGTGTGCCAAGATCAACGACTCCACCGTCATGGGGCCAGAGTGTTGCGTGGAAATAGTGCGCGTCGAATCCGGCGCCGCCCACTACGTTGCCCGCCGAGTCGATTCCGCCGGGCCCGTCGAATTGGAACGGACTGCCGAATCCCGGGAGATTGAATGCCGCGTAGCGGTAATCCTGTGCGAGTAGCGAGGTATTCAACATTAGTAGGGTGGCGAGAGTAATGCGCGGTATGCTCGTGTTCGGCATGTCTAGACCCTTCGAGCAAGTAGCGTGCGTCCCAACGTAGGGTGGCGATAAGCGCCGCTCTGGAAGCGCATCCCACCGGGTTGGACGTTCGATCTCGCGCTGCGGCGACTTCGCTTCCATTCACTTCTTCTCCTCCGTGCACTTGGCCCGCAACCCCTCGAACCATGCCCCGTCTCTTCCCGCCGATCATCCGATTCGCTCCTCGTTCTCCCTTGCACCAACATACCAGAAAACCCGCCAGACTGCAAGCCAATTCCGGGGAATCTGACAATGGAATCCATTGCGGCGTCTCGATCGCGTGGCATCGAACGCCGCAGCCCCGGGCGGAGATCGATGTCGGGGCTGATAACAGTCCCGGCGACCTCGGCCCGTCGACACTGAACCCGTGCCCAAAGCGACAAGCGTTCAGCGCCACTCGAATCCCGCCGCTTCACGTCGCGGGGTGCCATGCTTCATCGGCTCCCTGGCCTGAGCCGCGTCGAAGGCTGCGTGAAGCATGACGAGCGGGCAACGGCTCTCAAACGCTCTGCTCTTTCGATGGTCCACCGCGCCATCGCATGCCTTGCCCGAAGCGGGTCAAGGCATGGCACCATCGTCGGATCCAACTCCAATCCAATTCATCTCTCTGCGTCCTCTGCGATCTCTGCGGTAAATTGCCTTTCCCCTGCATTCCCACCCAATCCCGGCTTTTCTTCGTGCCCTCTTCGTGTCTTGGTGACCTTCGTGGTGAAAAACTTCGCCGCCCGCACACCCGCGCACCATCCAGACTGCATCCCGTGCGCGGCTTTCTCGAAAACGCAAAAAAGTCGAGCAAAACTCCAAATCACCCCCCTCAGAAAAATGAAAATCGATCAAAATTCCTGATTCGTCCCGCACAGAGGCGCTCATTTACACGGAAGCGCTCGCAAGCGCGCACCAGCGCTCAAAAATCGCGCACAGGAGCGCTCCGGCGCGCATGAAAAATGCCCGACATGGTGCATCTCCGTGTTGGCACGCATTTTGCGTTGCACATTTTCTGAAATCGCGCCTGGCGCTGCGCCGCCCGCGAAAAAACTTCACCTGCCCCGGCGCGACTCGATCACCCACCCCGCCCTGACGACCTCATCGCGGCCTGTTCATCGCACACCGGCGCACCGTCAACGCTATGTTGGACGCCGCATTTTTCAGATGACCCGAACCAACGGCCGCGATGCGGCGGCAACGCACACCCGAGGCGAGGCACGATGAGCAACTCGACCATTCAACAACGATCGCGCGGCGGACGCCAACTCCGCTCAGCGCATCCCATCCGTAATCAGATAGTCCTTGCGCCGCGCCAGCGGAGCCCACAGCCGCATGTCGTCGAGACTCTCGAGGCTGCGCGACTCACTGTGGTTGTCCATGAACGTCACGCTCACTTTGCCGCTCCAGCGCGCTGCGACGTAGCCGACATCCGAAGCCGAAACCGGGTTGTCCAGATCCCACTCGCGCTCGGTGAAGTACGGCGAGTGGATCTCAAAGAAGCCATCGCCGTTGACCGGATCGAAGCGCTGACCCTGGGCCGCGTAGACCGAATCGGAAAACGCGATCATGCGATCAGGCGTGCGAAGGTCTTCGATGCGACGGGCGTAGAAGGGGCCCCAGCGGTGCGTCGCGTTGCCATCGAAGCCGTAGTACCGCGTGTCGCCGCCAAGAAAGCGGCTGTTGAGCCCGAAGCGCGGAAACACGCTGCGCTCGTACGTGTCCGTCGCCGGCTCGCGGTCGTAGTAGAGACTCTTCCAGTTCCAGTCGAGATACTTGATCAGCCGCCACGGATAGCGGTTGGACACGGGCGGCGAGAGACGATGCCCTTCGCGGTCGTACGCGAGAAACGAATCGCCATAGCCCGGCAGGAGGTGGCCTTTGAAGTCGTCGGCATAGACGTAGTACGCCATCTGCAATTGCCGGACGGCCGCAATGCCGTTGAGCGATCGCGCCGCCGTCCTCGCCCGCGACAACGCCGGAAGCAGCAACCCGATGAGCAGCGCGATGACGCTGATCACGACGAGGAGTTCAATGAGGGTAAAGGCGCCGAGTCGCCGGCGGCTCCGGCGCCCGAAAGCCCCGGCCCTGGGCATACTGGTGAAACTCGCCATCGCGAACTCCTCTCTCTGGCCCGGGGACAGCCCCGCCAGTCGATCGCATGGTACTCTTCGGCTCGATCCCGGCAACGGGGCCGGTTCCCCATTATCCGGGGGTCGCAGTCACTGAAAGCACAACTTGTTGACATAAATGGAGTTATGGAATGTTCTCGGGGTGCTTCCCCTGATCGTCGGGATTCTCATTGATTGTTGAGATTGAGTCTCAACAATCAAATACTCGTCACAACACACCGGCGAAACGATACTCTCGCCGACCGAATTCGCGCTGCTCGCGCCAGATCAACACCCAGGCCCCGATCGCGACGAGTCGACGGCTCAGCCGACCGCGCGTTCCGCAAACCGACCTTGGAGGGAGCATTCAATGAACAAGTCACTTCAATTCGCATCAGCCGTTCTCGGCGTCACCATCCTTGGCTCATCCGCACTCGCCCAATTCGACGTGGGCATCTGCGGCGATGATGTCTGGGTCTACCAGCACTCGGCAAACCCCGGCAGCGATCCGGTCATCCGCCTGTGGGGCGATGGCGTACTCGAACTCAACCCGACCGGGTATCCCGGTACGCTTGAGACGCGCGATCTGTTTTCGTACGGCTTCGCTTCATGGGATCTGAGCAGCGTGCCGCGAAACTATCAGTGGCGCGGCGCCACCGTCACCCTTACCGTCTCGCCCGACACCAACTACGACCCGCAACGCTTCGACGTCTACCTGCGCGTGCTCACCGACTCGTTCGATGAACGCACGTGGATCTTTGGCCAGGGTCCGCAGCCGGTGCCCGGCGAGTTTCGGCGCATCGTCGGCGATGACAGCCGCGCCAACAACGGACCCGGCTCGACGATTACCTTCGACATTCCGCGCAACCTGCCGACGAGCATCCTGCAGACGTGGGCCCGCACGCGGCGGATGAACCTCGCATTCACCTGCAACGCGGACTATCTCAACGAGCGGCAGATCATCCGCATTGGCTCTTCCGAAAACGCACTCTACGACGGACCCCGACTGGTTCTGCGCTGACGCGATTCGTCCATGACTTGAGGGCTTCACCTGCGGATCGATTGCCAGTCGACTATCATCCGCAGGGGAGCTCTGGCATCTCACGCTGACTTCCTGAAAGGTGAATCGATGGGTTCTTCGAAGTGGTTCGGACGCGTCGCCACGGTGGGCTTCCTCTTCTTCTTTGTCAAGGGGCTCGTGTGGCTGGTGCTCGCCGGCGCGGCGGTCATTGGTCTGGCGGAGGCGACCGGCTGAATCGAGCCGGCAACAGCTTGCCGCGTGGCCATAGGTGGGTATGGGAAGGAAAGACTCGATGACGAACAATGATGGCATCATGGATCGACTCAAGAGCGGAACGGCAGAACTGCACCGCCAGGCTGAGTCTCGCCCGCTTCAACGGCAACTCGGAGCCGGCACACTCGCCCGGCCGGCGTTTGCGGCGTACCTCGGGCAGCTGCTCTTCGTTCACGATCAACTCGAACGCTGCCTCGATGATCAGGTCTCGCGTGAGACGCATCCCGCGTTTGCTATTGCGTGGCACTCGCTCGCACGACACTCGGACAACCTGCGCGAAGATCTGGTGGCCAGCGGCCTCGATCCTGACGCAGTGATGCCTCTGAAGGCGACGACGTCGTTGCTGGAACAACTGAACGAGTGGAGCGAACAGGGCAACCTCGCGCTGATCGGCGCGCTGTACGTGCTCGAGGGCAGCATGAACGGCAATCGCTTCATCAGCAAGGCGCTGCAGAAAGCCTGGGGCATTGATGCCGAGTCGGGGCTGTCCTATCTCGATCCGTACGGGGACGAACAGCGAACGACCTGGTCGGCGTTCCGCAGTCGCGTCAACGCAGTGAAGTTCGACGAATCCGAATCGCAGGCGATCATCGACGGCGCGGATCGCATGTTCAAAGCCATCGGCGAGATCAGCGATGAGCAGCATGAGGCGCTGTGCGTCGGCGGCTGATCGCCCGGCGCTCCGGCCCGCACTCAGTCAGTCGATCCGGCACTGGTCGACGGTTTGGCGCCGGCGGTGATGGCGCCGCGGACGAAAGCGACCAGTTCAGACATCGATGACGCGATAAAGGCGCGCAGCGGATGCGCCGAGCGGATCTGCCGCGCACAGCGACCGCCGATGATGAACTTCACGCCGCGCTGCACGAGCTGGTCGTCGAGCGTTTGCAGAGCGCCCGCGAGTTCGTTCGGATTGGAAGGCGCCATCGAGACGCTCAGCCACGCGATCCGCGGCCGGTATTCGGTCACCGCCGCCTCGATGGCTGCGAGCGGCGTGTCGGGTCCGAGGTTCACGGCTCTGAAACCTTCCGACGCCAGAACGATCGCCGCGGCCAGGGAAGGAATGAGGTAGATGTCGCCGGATGGCGCCGCGCCAACGGCGGCCGGTGCATCGGGTTTGGGCTCGGGCAGAATCGATCGGAACTGATTCAGTGCATGGATGCAGATGTCCGTCGCGCGATGCTCGATGTACACGCCCTTCTCCGAGTGCGTCCAGAGTTCACCGAGTTGATCCATGGCCGGGGCGATCCAGTGGTCGCAGATTTCGGCGACCGAGGAACCCTGAAGGTAAGTTGAGAGGATGAGTCCGCGGGCCAGGCCCGATTCGCCGCGACTGAGCAGATCGAAGAGTTGGCGGGCATCGGGTTGAGCCGGTCCACCCCACACCGCGACGGCCCCGGTGATCTCCGGCATGCCGAGGGGGGCGGCGTCGGCCACATGGAGATGCTGGTCGCGGATGAAGCGAATCGCCTCGGCCCGGGAAATGCGGCGGTGCCCACCGGCCGTTCGGGCCACGGCCAGCAGGCCATCGTCGGCCCATCTCTTGATGGACGATTCGCTGACGCCGATGGCGATGGCGAGGTCGCGGGGGGACAAAGTTGAACTCATCGATGGCTCCTGTGATCGATTTGGATGATTATACCATGCTACGGATGAATGTTCCAAAGCCGGATTGGATCAAACTGAGCAATGCATTTCCGCCATAACGGCTTGAAAACAGAGTGCTTGTGGATGAGCCGGCTGGAGTCTGGCCATGGCTAGCGGCCGCTACTGTGCAGCTGATGCTGGATCGCGATCAGTTGACATGTACGAATTGAGCGATATTGTATGAACGATATGAACGTATTGAACGTATATTCGTTCAGTCCTCCGGCGCCGTGTCGGGGGGTTCAAGCTCGTGATCGCACTACTTGGAAGGATTCACCCATGACTCAGTGTCTGTCCCGCTCTACTCTCGCCGGCGGTCTTCTTGTCGGCCTGTCCCTTTCCGCCTTTGGGTTCGCCACTGGCGCGTCGCCGACAGGATCTTCCTGTTCGATTGCTGCCGCAACGCTTTCCTCTCCGCCTGCGACGGCTGCGGCGAAGGACATCGTCGACACGGCGGTCGGCGCCGGCCAGTTCAACACTCTCGTTGCCGCGCTGAAGGCTGCCAATCTGGTTGATGCGCTGCGAGGCGACGGTCCGTTCACCGTTTTCGCACCTACTGATGATGCATTCGCCAAACTCCCCAAGGGAACTCTCGAGAGTCTTCTCAAGCCGGAGAACGCGGGTCAACTCAAGGCAATTCTCCTGTACCACGTCGTGCCTGGCCGTTACGTTGCGCGTGATGTGATGCGCTCGAGTACCGCCAAGACGCTGAATGGTCAACGGCTGGCATTCGAAGTGAACGCCGGATCGGTCAAGGTGGATAGCGCGAAGGTCGTGGCAGCGAATGTCGAGTGCGCCAACGGCGTGATTCACGTCATCGACACGGTCGTTCTGCCGCAGAGCGCGACGATCGTCGAGGTCGCGCAGAAGGCTGGCACGTTCAACACGTTGCTGGCAGCGGCCAAGGCGGCCGGGCTGGTCGAAACACTCAGCGGCAAGGGGCCGTTCACGATTCTGGCGCCGACGGACGCGGCATTCGCCAAGTTGCCCACCGGGACCGTTGAGAGTCTTCTCAAGCCGGAGAACCGCGATCAACTCGCCGCGATTCTGAAGTACCACGTCATCTCCGGGCGCGTCTCAGCGCGTGATGCGATTACGGCCAACATGGCCAAGACGCTGCAGGGTCAGCAGGTGATCTTTGATCTGCGCGATGGTCAGTTGCTGGTGGATGGCGCGCGGGTGATCGCGACGGACATCGATGGAAGCAACGGCGTGATTCACGTCATTGACTCGGTTCTGCTTCCCGCGGAGATGTAATTGGTTTGGCCTACGGGGAGGGAGAGTCCGTCCCACAGGAGATGGTCTCCTCCCACGGCGTGTCTCTCCTTCCCATTTTCCAACTCAGGGGCAGTCCAAATGCATATTCGGTTTCAAACCTGTCGGGGCCTGGCCGCGTTTGCGCTTGCCGCGGCTCACTGCGGCGGCACGGCACTTGCACAAGAAACGAAATTGAATTCAGACACATCGGTATCCGCGAGCGGCTGGAACCAGTGGCGCGGCCCGAATCGAGATGGAACCCTAGGCGGGCCGGCGTGGCCCGAGCGTCTGAATGCTGACACGCTGACTCCGATGTGGCGCGTCGAGAATCTTGGCCCCTCCTATGCCGGGCCGGTCGTCAATAAAGCGGCCGTGTTCACAGTTGAGACGAGCGAGTCGCGAGTGGAGGTCGTACGTGCGTTTGACCGGACGAGCGGCGATCCACTGTGGCAGTCGCAGTGGGAGGGCGCCATCAAGGTGCCCTTCTTTGCGGCGAAGAACGGTTCGTGGGTGCGTTCGACGCCGACGTGCGACGGCGAGCGGATCTTTGCAGGAGGCATGCGCGATGTGCTGGTGTGCCTCGATGCCGAGTCGGGCGATGTCATCTGGAAGGTCGACTTCGTCGAGAGGTTTGGTTCCCCGGTGCCCGCGTTTGGTTTTGTGAGTTCGCCTCTCGTGACGGCGGACCATGTGTACGTGCAGGCGGGCGCCGGCTTTGTCAAACTCGACAAACGCAGTGGCGACACCGTGTGGCGCGTGCTCGTTGACGACGGAGGCATGGACGGCAGTGCGTTCTCCTCGCCCACGCTGGCGACACTTGCCGGCCGGGAGCAACTGCTCGTGCAGACCCGCGCGGAACTGTGCGGCGTGTCAGCGGACAGCGGGGACGTGCTGTGGCGTCGACCGATCAGGACGTTTCGCGGCATGAACATTCTTACTCCGGTGGTCTTCGAGCAGCGCGTCTTCACTTCGTCCTACGGTGGACGCTCGGTGCTGCTCGATCTCGCGGCTGACGACAGTGGTGAGCTGGCGGCGACGCCGGTATGGGATTCTGCGGTGCAGGGGTACATGACCTCGCCGGTGGTGATCGAGGGTTGCGCCTACCTCTTTACGCGCAGCAATCGTTTCACGTGCATTGAGTTGGCGACGGGGGAGGTAAAGTGGACCTCGGGGCCAACCGGTGACGAGTACTGGTCGCTTGTTGCACAGGGCAAGCGAATACTCGCGCTGGCCAATACCGGCATGCTCAGACTGATTGACGCAGATCCCGAAGCGTACCGCGTGGTTGACGAAATCGAAATCCCCGATGCGCCGAGCTGGGCGCATCTCGCCGTCGCTGGAGATGAAGTCATTATCCGCGGGCTGCACTCGCTGGCGAGTTATCGCTGGCGCTAGCACGCCTCGGGTCCGCGGGGGGAGACCCGACGCTGCGTAGTTGCTTGATTCGTTCGGGCCGTCGCAGGTCGGGCCATCACGGGATCACAGGTCCCGTGGGGCGTCTGGCGGGAAACCGCCAGGCGCCTTGCTGGTGCAGATGGAGATCGTGTGCTCTATCATCGGGGCGCTATGCAGCCGAGCGAGCGCGAACCACGACGTCGTCGCAGCACCCGATCGGGCAGCGGCAAAGGGCTGCGTTTGTTTGTCGCGGTCTATCCGCCCGCAGGGGCCGTCGAGCAGATGCTGCGAGCGGTCCGGGCGCATCTTCATGAGCACGCGAATCGATATGAGGGTGCGGGAGCGCAGCTTGTTTCTGCCGCGCAAGTGCACCTGACGGTTCACTTCCTCGGCAACGTTGCGGCTCGCTCGCTGGCGGAGACGATCGAGAGCATCGATCGGGCGAAGAAGGGGTTGGGCGCGTTCACCCTGACGCCGTTGGAGATCATCGCGCTGCCGCGCAACGCAAGGCGGGGCCGGCCGCGCCTGATCGCGATGGAAACCGATGGACCCGGGGACCTGCTCGAACTCCAGCGCCGTATTGCGCGGCGGTTTGCCCGCCCGGCTCGCGATGAGCCGGGCGATCGTTACCTGCCGCATCTGACGCTGGCGCGATTCAAGTGGGGCGGGGGTGGAGAGCCACTCGAACGGCCGGCGTGGCGCGGGCTGATGGAGGATCCCGGGCTCCCCGGAGCATTCGAGGTTCAGGAGTTTCACCTGGTCAAGAGTGTGCTGCGACCCGGCGGCGCGCAGCATCAGAGCGTGGCGAAGTGGCCGCTGGTGGTGCGAAGCAGTTGAGCGGAGTACTGCTACGATTGGAGTTCAACATCACTCCTTTTCACAGGCGAGTCCATGGCAGGTTCATCCAAGACTGAATCCGAAAAGATCATCTACTCGATGATCGGCGTCTCCAAGAGCCACGATCGCAAGCAGGTTCTCAAGGACATCTACCTCTCGTACTTCTACGGCGCGAAGATTGGCGTACTCGGGCTCAACGGCTCGGGCAAGAGTTCGCTGCTGCGGATTCTCGCCGGCGTGGATACCCACTTTGATGGCAAGGTGTCCGCTGCGCCGGGCTACACGATTGGGTATCTTGAGCAGGAGCCGCTCGTCGATGAATCGCGGACGGTTCTCGAAGTGGTCCGTGAAGGCGCCAAGGAGAGTCTTGATCTGATTGCCGAGTTTGAGCGGATCAGCGACCGCTTCGCCGAGGATCTCGATCCCGACGAGATGGACAAGCTGCTCACGAAGCAGGGCGAGATTCAGGAGAAGATTGACCACCTCAACGCTTGGGATATTGACAAGCAGCTCGACATGGCGATGGACGCTCTGCGGTGCCCGCCGCCTGAGGCCAAGGTCAGCGTGCTCTCGG
The DNA here is from genome assembly GCA_040255465.1 of Planctomycetaceae bacterium. Lineage (GTDB taxonomy): Bacteria > Planctomycetota > Phycisphaerae > Phycisphaerales > UBA5793 > UBA5793. Next base: position 80,634 of record JBDZVA010000003.1, on the reverse strand, counting down.
GCGGTGAGAAGCGTCGGGTGGCGCTGGTGCGGCTGTTGCTGCGCAAGCCTGACATTCTTCTTCTTGACGAGCCAACGAATCACCTCGATGCCGAGAGCGTCGGCTGGCTGGAGCAACACCTTCAGCGGTACGAAGGCACGGTTATCGCCGTGACGCACGATCGGTACTTCCTTGATAACGTGGCGGGCTGGATTCTTGAACTCGATCGCGGCGAGGGGATTCCTTGGAAGGGGAATTACTCTTCGTGGCTGGAGCAAAAGTCCGCGCGACTGGCCGTGGAGGAGAAGCAGGAGAGCAACCGGCAGAAGGCGCTCAAACGAGAACTCGACTGGGTGCGCAAGAGTCCGCAGGGTCGGCAGGCGCGGAGCAAGGCGCGCGTCAGTCGATATGAGTCGATGCTCAACGAGGATGTGAAGGAGCGCGCGAGCCAGATCGAGATTTTCATTCCACCCGGGCCGCGCCTGGGCAACCTGGTGATCGAGGCCGATCACCTGAGCAAGGCGTATGGCGATCGGTTGCTCATTGACGATCTGAACTTTGCGCTGCCGCCCGGTGGGATCGTCGGCATCATCGGCCCGAACGGCGCGGGCAAGACGACGCTGTTCCGAATGATTACCGGGCAGGAGAAGCCGGACGGCGGTTCGATCCGCATCGGTCCGAGCGTCAAACTGGCGTATGTCGAGCAGAGTCGCGATTCGCTGCCGGCCGGCAAGAGCGTGTGGGAAGCGATCAGTGATGGGGATGATGAGCTCAAGCTCGGCTCGCTGACGGTCAACAGTCGCGCGTATGTGGCTCGTTTTGGATTCACCGGCGCCGATCAGCAGAAGCGAGTTGACAACCTTTCGGGCGGCGAGCGAAACCGGGTTCACCTGGCGCGGATGCTCAAGAGCGGGGCGAACGTAATCCTGCTCGACGAACCGACCAACGATCTGGATGTCAACACGCTTCGTGCCCTCGAAGAGGCGATGGAGTCCTTTGCCGGCTGCGCGGTGGTCATCAGCCACGATCGGTGGTTTCTCGACCGCATCGCCACGCACATCCTCGCGTTCGAGGGTGACAGTGAAGTTCGGTGGTTTGACGGGAACTACACGGCGTACGAGGCGGACTACCATCGGCGGATGGGGGCGGAGGCTGACCAGCCGCACCGGATCAAGTACCGCAGATTAACGCGGGCGACCTGATCGGCGTTGCTCGGGCACAAATGGGGGATGTCGGGGACGAGCCCTGTCGGGGCTTTTGCTTTGTTTTTCTTGTAATTACGGCGAATATCGATTACAATTGTGGATATTGTCGTCCGTGATCGCGCCAGCTCATCGCCACCGCCTATCGGGAGAGAGATCCAATGCGCCTGTGCCACTGCCTGCTTGCCGCTGTCGTTGTTGTTCCTTTTTCTCTGACGGCGTATTCGCAGACGCCGGTTCCGGCTGTTGCTGCGGAGTCTACCACGTCGGTGCAGTGGGTTTTCTTCGCAGACAAGGGCCTCTCTTCGCCGGCTGAACTCAATGCGGCGCTGGCCCGCGTTGCTGCGACGGCTGATCCGCACACGATTGCCCGGCGCCAGGCGCGGAGGACGTTGCCGGGACTGTTCGATGTGAACGACGTGCCGGTTGTGTCGGCGTACGTCGACGCGGTGAAGGCAACGGGGGCGCATGTTCGCGTGACGTCGAAGTGGGTGAACGCGGTGAGTGTCGAAGCAACGGCCGACCAACTCGCGGCGATCAGGGGATTGCCGTTTGTCAGAGGCACGCAGCCGGTGGCGCGTTCGCGGCGTCCTGAGCCGCTGGGGGGCATCAGCCCGTTGGACAGCGCGGGTCGGGACGAGAATCCCGCCGGGTTTTACGGACGGTCCGAAGAGCAACTGACGCAGATCAATCTCATTCAACTGCATGAAGCGGGCTACACCGGTCAGGGGATTCGCATCGGCATTCTCGACACGGGCTTTCTGCGCACGCACGATGCGTTCAACGATCCGAATCATCCGCTGCAGGTCATCGCCGAGCACGATTTTGTGATGGATGATGAGAACACGGCCCCTGAGCCCAACGATGACCCGGACCAGCACACGCACGGCACGCTTATTCTTGGCACGCTGGGTGGATACCTTCCCAACGAGTACGTGGGCGCCGCGTACGACGCGTCGTTCATCCTGTGCAAGACGGAAGACATCACGAGCGAGACGCCGGTCGAAGAAGACTACTACGTTGCCGGGCTGGAGTTCATCGAGGCGAACGGCGGCGACATGGCGACGGCGTCGCTGATCTACATCGACTGGTACAACCAGTCTGATCTCAACGGGCAGACGGCTGTGTGCACCATTGGCGTGAACAACGCCACGGCCAACGGTGTGCACTGCTGCAACGCGGCGGGCAACTCCGGTCATGATCAGGATCCCAATACGTCTCATCTTGGGGCCCCGGCCGATGCGTTCCAGGTCATCACCTGCGGCGCGGTGGAGCCGACGGGTGAGATTGCCGGTTTCTCTTCTGATGGTCCGACGGCCGACGGCCGCAACAAGCCTGAAGTGCTGGCGCGCGGGACGCAGGTCTACAGCGTTTCGCCCTGGGACAACCAGGGCTGGTCGCAGGCTTCGGGTACGTCGCTCTCAACGCCGCAGGTTGCCGGAGTGGTGGCGTGCCTGACCAGCGCCCGGCCGAACTGGTCGGTTGACCAACTGCGGGCAGCGCTATTTGCATCGGGGGACTACTTCGTGGCAAACGGGACTTTCGATCCGCTGTTTGTGCATGGTTTCGGCGTCATCAACGCGTACAACGCACTGGGCCTCCTGCAAACGGGCGCGCCGGTGCCGGGACTTGCCGGGGCGAGCAACACGCTGGCCGCCACGGACGCAGAGCCGGGCGCGCGGGTCTACTTTGTTTATTCGATGAACGCTGGTTCTGCGGCAGTGCCGAACTGCCCGGGCGTCGAGGTTGAACTCAGTCGCCCGATCATCGCGGGGTCGGCGATTGCGGATGGCAATGGTCTGGCGCAGATCAACCGGTTTGTGCCTTCGGCCGCGTCGGGGCGGACGATTCACCTGCAGGCGGTTGAGCCTTCTGCCTGCCGGACTTCGAATCACGTCGTGTATCAGTTCCCGTGAGTCTGAATCTCCAGCAATGACACAAAGCCCAGGCAAGGGATTGCCTGGGCTTTTTGTTTTTCGGAATGCTGAACGCACTCAGTTGCGCGGCGGGTCATCGAGTGGCAGGTCACTGGGCACGCCGAGGTACTCGAGCGAGCGGTTCATCATGGTTGCGGCGATTGGGCCGCAGATGGCTCCACCAAAGTGCCCCAGGCTGCGGTCAGGATCTTCGATGATGCAGAGGACGACGAGTCGGGGGTCGTCGAGGGGCGCGCCGGCGATGAAACTGATGACGTAGCGATCCTTGTAGTAGCCTCGACTGTCGGACTTGGGCAGTTCGGCGGTGCCGGATTTGCCGAACATGCGGTAGTGGGCGACTTCATTGGCTTTGCGGCCGCTGCCGTCGGTCATGACCTTGCGCATCGTTCGGCGCGTGGTCAGTGCGGTTGATTCGAGCACGGGTTGTTGGGTGACATAGGGGAGGATCGGGACTTCCTGCGTCGGCACTACGAACTGAATCGGTGGCATCGAACCGTCGCGGCAGAAGGCGGAGAAGGCGCGGACCATCTGGAGCGGACTGACGGCGATCTCGTGTCCCATTGAGACGCTGGTCTGGGTGTACTTGTTCCATCTCGCCGGAGGGGTGACAATGCCGGCGGTTTCGGCGGGCAGGCCGCTGCCGGTGGGTCGGCCGAAGCCGAAGTCGTTGACGCACTGCTGCATCTGGCGATCGGTCAGGCGCATGGCGACCTGGGCCATTCCGATGTTGCTCGATTTGATCATGACGCCTTCCCAGGAGAGTTCGGGATAGGGGTAGGCATCGTGAATCGGGCGGCCGAATTCGGTGCGATAGAGGCCGTTGTGGGTGTTGAAGACTTCGTCGAGCTGGACGAGGCCGAGTTCGGTGGCGCGAGCCCAGACGAAGGGTTTGAAGGTGGAGCCGGGTTCGTAGGGATCGGTCACGCAGCGCATGCGACCCATGCTTGGGTCCTGTTTGCGAAGGGGATCGTCGGTGAACGGGCCGTTGCCGGGGCGGTCGCGGAGGATGTCGGTCATGGCGAGGATCTCGCCGGAGTGCGGGTCGAAGACGATGGCGCGACCGCCGGCGGCGTTGACGGCTTCGACGCCGGCGCGGATTTCTTCCTCGGCGATGCGCTGGATCTCGACGTCGATGGTGAGGCGGACGGTGTGGCCGTCGTGTGCGGGGATGTGGCCGTCTGCTTCGACCCACATGGCGCGGCGTTTGACATCGCGCAGGTAGCGCAGGGATCCGGGCGCGCCGGTGAGAATGTTGTTGAAGATCGACTCGATGCCGGTGAGGCCGATGTGGTCGGTGCCGACTTTGCCAATGAGCGGGGCGGCGAGGTTGCCGTAGGGGCGATGGCGGACGAGTATGGGTTCGAGGCCGACACCCTTGAAGCCCGCGGTTTCGATTGCCTCGACTTCGGCGTCGGTGAGCAGGTCGATGAGAACGGCGTAGCGTTTGTCAAGTCGCTTGTTGACTTCGGCGTCGAGGGCCACGGGGTCGCGGCCGAGGAGTTGCGCGATGTCGATGCCGATGGTGTAGGGGTCTTTGACTTCCTGGGGATCGACAAAGAGGCGATAGCCGACGCAGCTCGTGGCGAGGACGCGGCCGCGTCGATCGAGCACGTCGCCGCGATTGGCCATTTCGGGGCGGATGGAACTCGTCGGCGGGGAGTGCTTGACGAGATTGGCGCTGGGCATCATCTGCAGCTGGGAGACGCGGCCGATGACCGCGACGAAGGCAATGATGAGGCTGCCCATGAGCAGATGCAGCGCAAATCCGAATCGATTGGCGCCGGCGTCGGTCAGTTCTGTGGGGGACATCTGGTCTTCCGAGCGGTTCTAGGGAGTGTCGCGAATGATGGGTGGGTCGTTGCGGTGCTCGGGGCTGACGGCGACTGGGGAAGCGATGCCCTCGGCGGCCTTGAGTTCAACGAGATCGCAGTCTTCGAGCAGGAGGGGGACGAGCTTTTCGCCGGTTTCCGTTTCAAGGGCGCTGGCGAGTGCGGCGACGCGATCCTGGCGGAGGCGTTCGTGGATAGCGACGCGCAGTTTCCACGACCGCTCCTCGTGCTTGAGCAGGCGGCGGTGAGTCTGGGACATCTGGTTGGCGGCGTCGATGCGATGCTGGCGGATGACCAGCAGCCCGCAGGAAGTTCCGCCGGCAATGACCACGCAAACGGCGAGTTTGGCCACTATCGCCATGCGTGTGTACATCGTCAAGCGGTCGCTTGCGCGATGAATGTCAGCGAGAGGTTTTGAAGGCGGGCAAGGTCCGAGTGATTATCGCACTGGAATGCGGATCGTTTTGCCCACAGGGAGGACATCGGGGTTGGTGATGATGTCCTTGTTGAGTTCGACGATCTCCTTGTAGCGGTGCCCCTTGCCGAGGTGGTCCTTGGCGATGTCCCAGAGGCGATCGTCTTCCTTGATCGTGTAGTTGATGGTTTTGATGTTCTTTGCCGGACGTTCGGCGGCCGGTTGGGTGGCCGGCTGGGTCGGCGTGCGCGGCGGATTGGCGGCGCCCCGGCCGTCGAGGACGTTGCGCGAGGGAATCCAGAGGGTCATTCCCGTTCGGATGCGGCCGTTGGAGGGCACGCTGTCAGCGTTGAACTTCTGAAGTTTCTCGTAGAGGGAGCCATCGCCATAGAACTGCTTGCACAGGCCGTAGAGCGTGTCGCGGTCTTTGACCATGTAAGGGGTGGCGTCACCGCGATCGGGCGGCGGGCTCTGGCCGTTTGAGGGAGGCAGGACCGTCTCGCCCATTTTGATGGGTTCGGGCCGGGATTCTGCGCCATTGAGATGCTCGCCGAATGCGGATGCGGAGAGGCCGCCGCCCTCGAATTCGCTGATGCGCTGGATGGGGTCGTCGGCGCTCTCGGCGCTGCGGTTGACGCTCATGGCCTCGTTGGGCCGCTCGATCCAGACGGGCGGCTTGGGCGCGGGCTGCTGGGTTTGGTCGGATTCGCCGCTGGCGAACTGCCGCCGGACGTCGCTGCCGCTTCCGGCGGGCAGGTTGATGGCGGGGCCGGCGTTGGACGGTGCGTCCAGGTTGGCCAACTGATCCCGCTGCGCAGGAGAAAGGTGGTCCGCCAGCAGCACTGCCACCACGAGCAGGAGACTGAATCCAACGATCAATGCTAGTTTGTTTTCGCGTGTCATGTGCGCTAAGCCAACTCCATGCTGAGCGTCTTGTGTCGTCGTGGATTCCTTCCAACTCTTCCCCGGAGCACTCCGAACCGGGTCGACAGTTCGTCAAGCCATCAGGTCATCGGGGCGATACGAATGGCTCGCAGTTTAGCCGACCTGGCCCGAGGATTCAGATCCGTTTCCTCCTCGGCGGCGATGACTGGTTTGCGGGTGATTCGTTCCGCGACGCCGCGCTTGATCAGCGCGGCCATTCGATGCTTGATGATGCGATCCTCCAAAGAATGAAAACTGATAAACGCGATTCGTGCCCCGGCCGTCAACCAGCCGCCCCCCAACCGGGCTGCGTCGATGGTGCGCTCCAACTCATCCCAGAGCGATTCGAGGCGGCCGAGTTCATCGTTCACTGCGATGCGCAGCGCCATGAACGTCTTCGTCGCCGGGTGCATTCGGGATTGCCGCGCTCGCGGCCCATACGCCTTGCGCACCACTTCCGCAAGGTGCAACGTGTTTTCTATCGGATGGTCGACTCGAATCGCGACAATCTCACGGGCGATTTTTCGCGACAGGGGCTCTTCCCCGTAGCGGAAGATCACATCCGCCAGCTCGCGCTCGGATGCGTGGTTGACCAGATCGGCTGCTGTGACGCGGCCGGTCGGGTCCAGTCGCATGTCCAGCGGGCCGTCGCTGCGGAAGGAGAATCCGCGGTCGGGGTCATCCATCTGGTTGGAGGCGAAGCCGAGATCAGCGAGGACCATGTCGGCACTATTCGCGGTTTTTCGCAGGATGGATGGGGCGTCGACGAAGCTGGCGTGGTGGGTATCAACGGGGCAGCCGGTGTGGCGGATCCGTTCGAGTGAGAACGCGGCATTGGCCGGATCGAGGTCGAAACCGATGATGCGGCCGGTGGGGCCGAGCAGTCGCGCGATTGCCTCGCTGTGTCCGCCGCGGCCGACGGTGAGGTCGACGAACGTCTCCCCCGGCTGAGGGGCGAGCACTTCGAGGACTTCGTTGAGCAAAACGGGGATGTGGTTGACGTTCTCTTCGGGCACGGTCGGCATGATAGGGGTCCGCGTTCGACCCCATGGCCCGCTCACGCCAGGATGTCGTGGACGACTTTGCCGTGGACGTCGGTGAGTCGGAAGTCGCGTCCCTGGTAGGGGAAGGTGAGGCGTTCGTGGTCGATACCCATGCAGCGGAGGATGGTGGCGTTGAGGTCGTGGACGTGGACGGGGTTTTCGACAATGTTGTAGGAGAAGTCGTCGGTTGTGCCGTAGGTGAGGCCGGACTTGATGCCGCCGCCGGCCATCCAGACAGTGAAGCAGCGCGGGTGGTGGTCGCGGCCGTAGTTGGCCATGCTGAGTTCGCCCTGGCAGTAGATGGTGCGGCCGAACTCGCCGCCCCAGATGACGAGGGTGTCATCGAGCATGCCGCGACGCTTGAGATCTTTGATGAGTGCCGCTGAGGGCTGATCGACGTCCTGGCACTGGAGGCGGATGTCGCGCGGCAGGTTGTCGTGCTGATCCCAGCCTCGATGGTACAACTGGATGAATCGCACGCCACGTTCGGCCATGCGTCGCGCGAGGACGCAGTTGGCCGCGTAGGTGCCGGGGGTGCGGGCGTCAGAGCCATACAACTCGAACGTCTCATCGGGCTCATCGGAGAGATCGGTGAGTTCGGGCGTGGAAGTCTGCATGCGATACGCGAGTTCGGCGGCGGCGATGCGCGAGAGCGTCTCGGGATCGCCGAACTCATCGTGCTGCTTGAGATTGAGTCTGGCGAGGGCATCGAGCATGGAGCGGCGTGAGTGCTGATCGATGCCGGGTGGATTGCTGAGATAGAGCACGGGATCACCGCTGCTGCGGAACTGCACGCCCTGGTGCTCGGAGGGAAGAAAGCCCGTCCCCCAGAGTCGAGAAAAGAGCGCCTGAGACGGGCGCACGGCGCTGCCTTCGGAGATGAGCACGATGAAAGCGGGGAGATTGTGATTCTCAGTGCCCAGGCCGTAACTGAGCCACGCGCCGAGGCTGGGGCGGCCGGGCTGCTGGGCGCCGGTCTGGATGAATGTAATTGCGGGGTCGTGGTTGATCGCTTCAGTGTGCAAGGTGCGGATGACGGTGATGTCATCGACGATCGAGGCCATGTGGGGGATGAGTTCGCTGGCAATGGTGCCCGACTGGCCGTATTTCCTGAACTTGAACATGGTCGGGGCGACGGGGAAGCGCGCCTGACCCGATGTCATGGTGGTAATGCGCTGACCCATGCGGACTGAGTCGGGCAGATCGGTGTCGAAGAGTTCGTGCATCTTCGGCTTGTAGTCGAAGAGGTCGAGTTGCGAGGGAGCGCCGGACTGGAAGAGATAGATGATGCGCTTGGCGGTGGGGGCGAAGTGAGGGGCGCCGAGCAGGCCATTGCCTTTGGCCAGGTTTTGGGCCGGCGTGTCGGCAAAGAGTCGCGGGTTGAGCAGCGACGCCAGGGCGATGCCGCCGATGCCCGTGACCGCGCGGCCGAAGAACTGCCGGCGATTGATCATGAGCAACTGTTCGTGTCGCGGATCCATGATGCATCAACCCTTCGTGATGGACTCGTCGAGAGACAGGAGAATGTTGGCCACCGTCGTCCACGCGGCGAGTTCGGCCTGGTCGAGATTGGGATCGAGCATGGCATCGCCCACGCCGAGCAGGGCGGCTGCCTTGTCGGGCTCAGCGTGGAACACGGCCAGTTGCTGCTCGTAGACGCTGACGAGCGTCTCCGTTTCATCGTCATGGGCCCGGCGCGCGGTGGCGATGCGGATCGCCCAGCGGACTCGATCCGCAGCGGTACTGCCGCCTTCGGTCATGATGCGCGCGGCGAAGACGCGCGAGGCCTCGACGAACTGCGGGTCGTTCATCAGCGTGAGCATCTGCAAAGGCGTGTTGGTCCGCGGCCGACGGACGGAACAGGACTCCCGGCTGGGCGCATCAAACGTGGCAAGATTCGGCGGTGGCTGGGTGCGCTTCCAGAAGGTGTAGACGCTGCGGCGGTACTGGGCCTGCCCTTCATCCTTCTTAAAGGAGCGAGTGTCGCTGTCCGGGTACGCGACGGCTTCCCAGAGCCCCTCGGGTTGAAAGGGCTTTACGCTGGGGCCGCCGAGTTTTTCGACAAGCAGGCCGCTGGTGTCGAGGGCGAAATCGCGGATCATCTCGGCGTCCATGCGGTAGCGCGGGCCGCGGCTGTAGAGATGATTGCGCGGGTCGGCGGCGAGGCGGTCGGGGGTGATGCGCGATGTCTGGCGGTAGGTGGCGCTGGTGACCATGAGGCGCAGCATGTGCTGAACGTCCCAGCCGGATTCCATGAACTCGACGGCAAGCCAGTCGAGCAGTTCAGGGTGCGTTGGTGGGCTGCCTTGTGAGCCGAAGTCTTCGCTCGTTTGCACAAGTCCTTCGCCGAACACCTGCTGCCAGAGTCGATTGGCGGTTACTCGCGCGGTGAGCGGATGATCTGGACTGACGAGCCATCGCGCGAAGGTCAGGCGGTTGGCGGGCGCATCGGCGGGCAGGGGCGGCAGACAGGCCGGCACGCCGGGCTGCACTTCGTCTTTGGGCTGGTCATAGTTGCCGCGATTGAGCAGATTGGTCATGCGCCGATCGGCTCGTTCTTTCATGACCAGCGTCGTGGGAATGGTCATTTCATACGCCGCGAGATCTGCCCTGGCCCGCTCAAGCTGTTCGTAGAGCACGCGACTGGCGGGAGAATGCTGTTTGCGGAAGATGGTGCGAACCAGATCAGTCTGCTGGGGCGTGCGCTGCCCGGGGTCGATAGCCAGGGTTTGGAGCGCGAGGGTGTTGCGGAATTCGTCTTCGCCATCGATAAGTTTGAAGTAGAAGGCGAAACCGCCGGCGAAATCGACGACCTTGAGCAGGATGTGGTTCGTTCCGGGTTCGAGTTGCACCTGCACGCGATCCTGATCGGGAGCGGGCGCCCGAGGCATGAGTTGCTCGAAGAGCTTTTTGCCGTTGACCCAGAGCACGCAGGCGTCGTCGCTGCCGAGCGAGATGGTGACGGTGCGCGACGTGGGTGATTCGATGGTGCGATAGAGATAGGTCGCGGCGTAGTCGACTTCGGCCAGATTGTTGATCTGACCGTCTGCGTACTCAGGTTTGTCGATCCACCGAATGACGCCGTCGCCATAGGTGGCGTTGAGATCAATGGCGCCGGGGTTGGCTTCGGGTTCGAAGCCGGTGCTGGCTGCCGCTTGCTGCGTGGGCTGATCAGGATGAAAGGGGCCGGCTTCATGCCAGGTGGAGAGCATGGGTTCGTTGAGTCGCGCGGCGAGTGAAGAGGAGTTGCTCAGAGCGAGGCGCGCGCGGCCGATGGCGTGCTGAGGAAACCTCGACTGGTGGCGCAGGGCGAATCGCAGTTCGGTGCCGCCCTCGTAGCCGAAGGGCGCGTCGGCGATGAAGACGGCGGTGCGATCTTCACGCCGTTCATAGCCGGCGACGGCCCAGCCGGAGTTGTCGTTGGTGATGCCGTCGATGGCCTTTCTGACGGGGAAGTCGTCGCGCTGCTGCGAGAAGTCAGCCAGCGCGCGGCGAAAGTGCACGGACTGCGACTGGCTCGGATCGGTTTTCGACACGGCGACGAGTTCGAACTCGGTGAGCACGAGATTGGCGTTGTCAGCGCGGCCGGGCCCGTTGAAGGGCAGCGAAGGATGGGTCAGCGCTTCGAGGCGGATGAGTTGGATGTTGGTGAGGTCAGTATCGCCCACGAGGATGTAATCGTCTTTGGCGGGGTTGGCGCCGCCCGCGAGGACGGAGCCGTCTTCGAGCAGCGTGAGGGTGCTGCCCGCGGTCGAGATCATCTGGGTTGGCGTCCAGAGGTTCCACCATCCGGTCACCTCCTGCCTTGCGGTTGACTCCCACTCGGCCTGGGCCGCGTCGATGACGGGATCCGGGGCGTTGATCTTCGCGTCGAGCGCGGCTACTCTGGCGGCGAGCGCGTCGAGTTGCGTCTGCTGCTCGCTGGTTGGTGCGCGAACGACGGGGGGCGGATCCTTCTGGTTGCCGTCGAGGCCTGTTTCGTCCACGTTGTTGAAGAACGCGAAGAGTTGATAGAACTCCTTTTGCGTGATGGGGTCGAACTTGTGATCGTGGCACGCAGCGCACCCGGCTGTCAGGCCCATCCACACGGTCGAGGTCGTCTGCACGCGATCGACAGCGTACTTGACGAGGTACTCTTCCGGGATGGCGCCGCCTTCGCTGGTTGAGACGTTGTTGCGGTTGAAACCGGTGGCGATCAGTTGATCGAGCGTGGGGTTGGGCAGCAGGTCGCCGGCGAGTTGTTCGATGGTGAACTCGTCGAAAGGCATGTTGCTGTTGCAGGCGTTGATGACCCAGTCGCGCCAGCGCCACATCTCGCGATAGTTGTCGAGGTGCAGGCCGTGCGTGTCGCCGTAGCGCGCCGCGTCGAGCCAGTAGCGGGCCATGTGTTCGCCGTAGCGCGGTGAGGCGAGGAGGCGGTCTACGGCACGTTCGTACGCGTCGGGAGACGGGTCAGCGAGGAACGCGTCGAGTTCTTCGATCGTCGGCGGCAGGCCCGTGAGATCGAGAGTGACGCGGCGGAGCAGGCGGGCGTTTTCTGCTTCGGGGGAGGGGGCGAGGCCGGCTTCATCGAGACGGTCCATGATGAATGCGTCGATGCCATTGCGCGGCCACGATGGCTCGCTCACCTGAGGCAGTGCGGGGCGCGTGGGCGGGACGAGGGACCAGTGCCGTTCATACTTGCCACCCTGCTCGATCCACTTTCGGATGAGTTCGATTTGCGCGGGGGTGAGCGTCTTGCCGAAGCTGGCCGGGGGCATGCGGTCGTCTGGATCAGCAGCGGTGATGCGAGCGTACATCTCGCTCTGCTCGGGGTGGCCGGCGACGACCGGGATCTTGCCGTCTTTGGCTGGTGTGACGGCGCCGGAGGGAATGTCGAAGCGCACGCCGGCTTTGCGCGCTTCGCCGTCGGGGCCATGGCAGGCGTAGCAGTTGTTAGAGATGATGGGGCGGATGTCGCGGTTGAAGTCGACCTTGTCGGAGCGGCGGGCGGGATCGGTTCCGTCGCCGTCGATGAGGGCGCTGGTGGGTGTAGGGATGCCCGTCGAGAAGGCGATGGCGCCCAGCGACGCGACGACCGCAAGGGCGACAGCCAACAATTGCCCGCCGATTTGGGAGATGGGTCGTCGCACAGGAGTGGCCATGGGCATCAGTGTACTGGATTTTGGGTTCATTGCCGCTCCGAAGTCACCACTTTTCGATGGAGCCCGCCGGGAATTGTTCGCGCTAGACCTTTTTGAGGAGCGTGATGCGGCCGATGGGGACCCACTCGGCCACGAGAATGTTGCCGTTGTTCAGCCAGATGGCGTCGTGGGGGTGGACGAACTTGCCGGGGATGAACTGTTCGCGTGGAGCGCCGCGCAGGTTGGTCGGGGCTCCGTCGCCGAGTCTGGCGATGACCTTGTTGTCGCCGTCCAAAATCATGACCACGCTGTCGAGGTCGGGAACGAGGAGCAACTTGCCGCGCGTCTTGAAGTCGCAGGGTTGGCGAATGCCTTCGGTGATGATTTCTTCGGGCTCGCCATCGAGGGAGAAGTACTGCAGGCGATGGTTCGAACGATCGGCGACGAGCAGGCGCGGCGTGGCGCCGCGGTCATCGACCCACAGGCCGTGCGGGCAACTGAGCTGGCCCTTGTCGCTGCCCGGCGTGCCGATGGTGCGGAGGTAATCGCCCATGATGTTGTACTGGTGGATGTAGCTTGAGCCGTAGCCGTCGCCGACGTAGAAGTCGCCGTTTGGTGCGAAGGCGATGTTCGTCGGGCGCCACTGATTCACAGACTCATACTTCTCTGACTCTTGCGGGAAGCTCTTCTCCCAGAGCACTTCGCCGGTCAGTGTGGTCTTGACGATCAGGCGGCGGTTGATGTCGCAGTGGTAAATGAACTCGTCGCTGCCTTCCTGTCGCAGATCCAGGCCGTGCGCGCCGTTGCGGAATTCGGCTCCCCACGAAGTGATGCACTTGCCATCGGGGTCGTAGACGACGACGGCGTCGGGCGAATCGCTCGTGGGATGCACAGTGTGGGCGACATAGATGCGGCCGGTCTTGTCCTGGCAGAGGCCGTGCGTGTCGCCCCATTTGAGACCGGCGGGCGGGGCGAGCCAGTCGTGGATGGCTTCGTAGGTATGGTCACCTTCGCCGAGGATGGGGTTGAACAGGCCGGACTTGAGCGCGGCGTGCACGTACGGTGCTGCAACCAGACCTGCGGCGCCTGTGGCGGTTGATTTGAGGAAGGTGCGCCGACTCCATGCCTGGCCACGATTGTCTGTCATGCTGCTCTCCTTGACGTTGCCTGCTTGTCGCCTAGGGATCGTTCGGTGTCGTTTCCTGCTCGGGTTCAACCCCGGGTGGTTCGCTCCACGGCGAAGCGACGGCCACATCGGGGCGAGCGCTTTTGAATCGCGCAATTCCGTCTGCTGTGACCGCGGTCTGCCACAGGTACAGCTCTCGCAACGTGGTGAGGCTCTCCAGTGCGTGCAGCCCCGCGTCGGTGATGGCGGTGCCGTAGAGGTTCAGGTATTCGAGGTGGGGTAAGGCAGCGATCGCGCTGAGGCTGTCGTCACCTATGGCTGTGCGCTCCAGGTGCAGGCGGCGCAGTTGGGGGAAGCGGGTGAGCGACTGGGCGCTGCGAGTTGTGATCGAAGTGCCGGCGAGATTCAACCAGACGAGCGTGTCTTCGAGTCCGTCGAGCAGCGCGAGGTCATCGTCGCTGATCGATTTGCCCATGACGCTGAAGTTGACGTCGATGGCTTCGCTGCTGCGCAAGATCTGTCGCGCGGCGGCGCCTCGGTTGCTTAGGTTGGAGATCGCTTCTGCGGCCTTGAGCGGATCGGACGCCTTGATGGAGGCCCAGTTGACTTCCTTGGCCGGCGGAATGACGAAGGTGGTATCGCCCGATGGTAGTGGCGCCTCGGGTTTGGATCTGGTCTCACCCGGGTGGTCGTCGGCCGAAGCGTTTGTTGGCGCGTCGGGCGCGCCTTGCTCGATCCACTGTTTTATCAACCCGATCTGCTCAGCGCTGAGGCGATCGCCTTTTGGGGGCATGGCGTCATCATCACCATCGGGCAAGCTGACGCGACGGAGCATCTCGCTGCGCTCAGGCTCGAACGGTTGCACGACCCAGAGCGTTTCATCATCACCGAAGAGTCCCGCATAGTGATCGAGGCGCAGCCCGCCGCGCTGTTTGGATGGACCGTGGCAGTTCTCACAACGGGCGGCAATGATGGCGCGGATATCCGGTTCGTAGTACACGCCGGCGTCCGTGGTGCTTTGATCCGCCGCGTTCCCTGCGTCCTCAGTTGTCGGCGGCGTGTTCGTGGCCGGGGCAGGAGTCGTCTGCGAAATCTCACTGGGCCAGATGACGCTCGTCAGGTAGTCTTCGCCGTACACCAGCGAGCCGCCCATGTGTCCTGTTGCCGCGGTCAGCGCTCCTGCCGCCAGCAGCGCGATGAAATAGGTCCACCGCAGGGCTTTGCGGTTCCACGCATGTGAGAGCAAGCCGAGAACCAGCGCAGCGGCGCCGACGGAACCGGTGATGATGCCCCAGAGCTGATGCTGGTCGATCGCTGCAGCAAGCGCCTTGCCGTGCGATTCGTATACCTCGTTGGCAAGACCTGAAGCGATGGCGCAGGCGGCGGAGATGACGCCAAGGGCGAGGCACGTCAGCGCTGTGGGGGATGGCCCTGGCTTGCGCCGGAGCCGGGAGAACGTCTCGACGAGCAGTGCGGTGAGAAGCAGCGCGATTGGGAAGTGCACCACCATCGGGTGCAATCGTGCGGCGAGGCGCAGCCACATGTCCGGTTCACCGCCCGCCGCGCCGCTGATCTCCGCCGCAAAGGCGCCTGAAGATGTGATCAGGACGATCGCACCCGCGTGCAGCGTCAATCTTGCTGGCCAGTGAGTCGGCGGATTCTGCTTCATGCGGTCCGGATCCTCGTCGCTGCGCTTTGCGTTTTCACTTCGGGCCAATCCTAGATGGGTGAGGCCCCTCGAAACGGACGGAGTTGCGGGGTCAGGGTAGATAGTATTGCCTTTTCCCAGGGAGGTGTGGCATGCCGCGAGCCAATCGACTGCTCGTTGTCTGGTGTTTTGCCGCTCTGTTCGCAGGTTCCTGCTCCAAAGTGCGGACGCCCGCGGCCGCGTCCGGCGCCGTCACGCTGTTGATCAGCCCGGCGGGCGAGGGCGCACCGTCGGCGATGCGCCGCAATGGAGAGGTGACCATCGACTGCGAGGCAACGATCAACAACCGCACGGGCGCACCGATCGTCGTGAAGTCGAGTTTCTACTCCGCGTTCGACGGCTTGTCAGTTGTGGTCCGGACCAAGGACGGCCGCACGCTCGGGCGCACGTCGTATCTGGAGCATCAGTCTCCATTCTCACTTGAGCCGCGCGAGTTTTCGCTGCCCGAAGGTGAAACCACTCGAACACTGTCGTTTGTTACCGACTACATTGCCGCCGACGTCGGCGCGATCGTGATTGAAGTCGTTGGCAATCTTCCCCAGAGTTCGTTTGGCGGGAAACTGGAGTCGAACTCAATCACGATTGAGGTGCAGAAGTAGTCGCGGCGGCGGGTTGGGCCGCTCGTCGATCGCGCGACTGAGCATTTCATGCCAACGCCCGCGGCGTCGGAGCCGCGGGCGTTGTGGTTTTGCGCAGGCGTGGCGCCGAACTGGCGCTGTTGTCGACTACTGCTTCGGTCCAAGCTGGCCGCTCAGGCCGTGCTCGTAGAGACCCATGGCGGCGAGGTCCACGTTGCCGACCCCCACGAGATCGATCTCCGCCTGCAGGTCGGCCGCGCGAGCGTCGGCCTCGGACAAGACCTGCATCATTGATTCGGTCGTCTGATCATGGGGCGTCACCGCGGCGACGCAGACTTGCGTGACGGTGTTGAAGCCGTCGCTCACGGTGACGACGACGAGGTAGACCCGCCCGTCACCGGGCCCGCGCCGTTCCGAGCGCAGGAAGAAACCGTTGGCGCCGTTGGCGAGTTGTGTCTTGAAGTCGGGCGCGTGTTTGCCGGTTCCGTCGCCTGTTTCGGGGATCTCGTTTTCGTCGGAGACGACACGGACATCGACCGTCAGATCTTCCGGCAGGGTGTCGGGATCATCGATCGTGAACAGGTTGCCGCTGACATCGACAAACTCGTGGTTGGGCGACCACATGACGGCGGGTGTGCCGCAGGTAACGACGGGAGGCTCGTTGCCTTCGGAGAGTCGGATGGTAACCGCCTGGCGGTAGTCGTAGGGCGGGTAGAAGATGTTGAAGGGAGCGCCGATCCAGATGCCCGTATTCGTGGTGCCGACATCCGGTGAAACGGGTGCAGGGTGGAACAACGGGCCGGCATAGGTGAGGGGTTGGCCGTACGCCATCTGGGTGCCGTTGGCTCCGGGCGTTGTCACATACACCCAGATGTCCTGTGGCACCGCAACCGGAGTCGTCAGGTCGGTTGTGACGGTCCAGACTGTGCCATTGGGGCTGTCGGGCGCGGGAATGGGAACGTGGTATTCCGCGAGCAGACTGCTCGGGTCGAAGCCGGTTGGGCTTACCGGCGCGGCGTCATAGAACTGCACGAGCGCGTCGATGGGATCGTAGGTTCCGGGCCCGAAGGCCGGCGAGAAGACGTTGCTCGAGCCGTTGTAGACCGAGATGGTGAAGCAGACCAGATCCCCGGCGCGGGTGAGATGAAGGTCTTCGGCGTAGCCGGGTCGCTGTTGCCCGTAGAACCGCGCGCCCAGCGGGTCATAGGAGAGGTTGTAGACGACTTCGCCAGTCGTGCCGTGCCCGTAGGCGGTAGTCGCGTCGGCGGGGACGGCCGGAGGTGGGGCGGGTGGGTCCTGCGCGTAGATCGCCGGTGTCGCCACAACGCCGGCTGAAATCGAGATGTACAGAAGTGCCGATCTGCTCGCGTTCATTGCTGTTCTCCTCATTCACTCGGGACATGGTGATTCGCGACTCATCTACGGGGATGAGCTGCGACGGTCATGGTGATAGACAGGAATGGCGTAGATGCACTTCAGTCGACCAGAGCACCAGCCACACTTGAACTGGTGGCGCCGGGGACGGCAGCGGAACATGCTTGACCTTTAAGATGGGCAAGCGGCTCTCCTGGCGGAACCGATCCTCAGGCGGGGGACACTCCGCGCGACTCACGTCGGGCCGCAGCCACTGTGGTCCGGATTCCAATTCGAGTCGGACGCCATACTACCAGATGACGGACCAGATATGGAGTCGTGTCGCTGTTTTTTGCTGCATGTTGTGAACATTGCGACACAATTCGGCGCGTCGATTGTTCGGACGGGCGCGTCTGGATTTGTCACGGGCGGCCGGAGTCTGCGCCGCCGACGTCGCGATCGCGGCTCTTATCGCGCTGGCGATGCTGCTCAAGGCCTTGTACGACCTGATGGGCCTGATCGGCGATGAGGGATTGTTTCTCCTGACCATGTTTCTGATTTGCGTGGCGACGTCGATCCGGTGTGTCTGTTCATCGCGCCGAGTGATGGCCGCCGACCACGGCTGTTGTCGCCACGGCGGCTATGACCTGCGCGGCAACATCTCCGGCGTTTGCCCGGAGTGAGGGGCGAAGCGCCCGCGAGCGGCGAATTGAGTGTCGGCGGATCAGCGAAGGCGAGTGCGGAGCGGGTACGATTGGGGTCGGCGCATTGCCTGGCCCACTTTCCCTCACACTCATACAGATCGCACGCAGCATCCTGAATGGCCACTCTTCTTTCCGCAACCGATTTGTCAAAGTCCTACCCGGCCGGCCCGCTGTTCGAGGGGGTGTCGATTCACATCAGCGACCGCGATCGCATCGGCCTCATCGGACCCAACGGGGCCGGGAAGTCGACGCTGCTCAAGATTCTCGCGCAGATTGAGGAAGCGGATGAGGGGGACATCATCCGGCGGCGCGGCTCAAAGCTCGTGTATGTGGCGCAGGATGACCGATTCGACGAAGGCGCGACGCCCATGTCGGCGGTGACGACTGAACTGATGCATAAGGACGATCACCGTCTGGACGCGGGGACGCGGGCGTCGATCACACTTTCCAAACTTGGATTTGTCGATTTCGAGCAACCCGTTGAGACGTTGTCGGGCGGGTGGCGCAAGCGATTGTCGCTGGCGTGTGCGCTGACGCATGAGCCGGACCTGCTGATGCTCGACGAGCCGACGAACCATCTCGATCTTGAGGGCGTACTGTGGCTCGAAGCGTTCGTGCGGCAGTCGCCGATTGCGATGATCTTCGTTACGCACGATCGCAAGTTCCTCGAGAACACGGCGGATCGGATCATCGAGCTTTCGCCGGCGTATCCGGGCGGAACGTTTGAGGCGAAGGGGAACTACAGCGAGTTCGTGCGTCGCAAGGAGGCGTTTCTCGAAGCGCAGGCGGCGACGCAAACGGCGCTTGCGGGCAAGGTGCGGCGCGACACGGCCTGGTTGCTCCAGGGCATCCAGGGTCGGCAAACACGCAACAAGACGCAGGTGGCGGACGCGGCGGAGCGTCGCGCGGAGTTGAAGGCAACGAAGGACCGCAATGCCGCCCCGACCAGGACGACGACGATTGACTTCCAGACCACGGAGCGCAAAACGAAAAAGCTGCTGGCGTTGCACAACGTGTCCAAGTCGATGGGCGGCAAGCGGCTCTTTGAGGGGATCAATCTCATTCTGGCGCCCGGTCAGCGCATCGGATTGCTCGGCGTCAACGGAGCGGGCAAGAGCACGCTGCTGCGGCTCATGGCCGGCGAGTTGCAGCCTGACACCGGGACGATCAAGCAGGCGGCGGGATTGCGCATCGTCACGTTCAGTCAGCATCGGCACACGCTCATCGCGACGCAGACCCTGCAGGAGGCGCTGTGCCCGGTTGGCGATCATGTGGAATACCGCGGCAGTTCGGTGCACGTGACGGGATGGGCGAAGCGGTTTCTCTTTGAGCCCGTGCAACTGCAGAACGTGGTGGGCAACCTTTCCGGCGGCGAGCAGGCGCGGGTGCTCATTGCCAACCTGATGCTCGAGCCGGCAGATGTGCTGCTGCTCGACGAGCCGACCAATGATCTGGACATTCCTTCACTCGAAGTGCTCGAGCAGGCGCTGTTGGAATTCCCGGGCGCGATTGTGCTCGTGACACACGACCGATTCATGCTCGAGCGGATTGCGACTGAGTACATCGGTCTTGATGAGGTGGCGGGCGCCAAATCGTACATGACGTATGAGCAGTGGAGTGGCGCGCGGCTCAAGGCGGTCGCGGCCGCGACCGCTGAACGAGCGGCGGCGGCACCGATCGAAGCCAGGCGCGCCAAACCCAAACCATCCGTGCGCAAACTCACGTACAAAGAGCAGCGCGAGTACGAAGGGATGGAGGAATCGATCCTCGATGCGGAGGCCGAAGTGGCGCGCCTTGAAGCGACGTTGGCTGACCCGGCGCTGGCGGCGGATCATGTCCGGGCGGGCGAGGCGTATCGCGCCGTCGCGGCGGCGCAGAAGCGCGTTGCCGAACTCTACGAGCGGTGGGCCGAGCTCGCAGCGATTCACGGGTGACCTCTTCGGGAGGCAAGCTGTGTGAATGGGTGGGGCGCGGCAGCGATCAGAAATAGACGAGAACGCGGTAGCTGTACTCGAGCGTTTGTTCCTGGCCGGGTGCGAGGGTGAGCCTCCACGTCAACTCGTGGCGCGGGTTGATGGAATAGACGCCTTCCTCGCGGAGGCTTTGTTCGGGGTTGCCGTCCGCTTCGACGAGTTCGCCGGAGAACTGGCGGCGAATGATGACGGTGATCGGTTCGTTGCGATGATTGCCGACGAGAAGCTGGCCCTTGGTGAGGGTGCGTCTGAATCGCTGTCCGCCGAGGTCAGTCACTTCGCGCTCGCCGGGCACTTCGTTTTCTGTGGCGTGTGTTCGCACGCTCAGGGCCGGGGTGATCTGCAGCGTTGATTGTTCGCCGGGATTGACCCAACGGCTTGTCCGCTGGCCGTTGAAGCGGCCGCGGGCGACGATCATGGCCGGCGCCGTGGTCATGGGGAAAGTGAACGGATTGCGGAAGCGCACGGCGTCCCATGTGTCCTCGACATTTGGCTGGCGACTCCACTCGCCAGCAGGACGGCCGTATGCGTCGCGCGTATCGGGCACAATCCACTCCACGACACGCTCGCAAGCCGCGCTGCTGGTGGTGACGGTGAGCATGAGGGAGTCGCCTTCGCGCATCGTGTGTCGGCCGATGGGCTGGTAGTGGACGTCGACACCTTCGCCGGTCGGGGTGATTGGAAGATTCGCCCACCCGTCGGAGGGCGAGACCGAGTTGGAGGTGATCATCTGCTGGCTGATCAGGCCGCCCGGGGACGACTGGGCGAGCTGGTTGAGCTGGCTGAGTTGCACGAAGAACTCCTGCAGCGTTGTTTCGAGCGAAAGCGGGGAGAGAACGGATGCAAACTCGATGCTTGGAAAGCCCGAGATGAGATCGATCTGCACGTCGTCCAGGTCCTCGAGTTCGTTCTTGATGATGGCCTGCTGTGCGATCTTCAGCATGCGCGGGTCGGTCATGTCGATCCGGTAGCTCGGCGCCCATGCGATTCCCTTCGTGAGATACGAAATGACCACGTTGGCGGGCTGCGCTGTGATGCCGCTTGCCGCAATCAGCAGCACCGGTCGCTGTTCACGCACGGTGGTCGCGGCTTGATCGACGTGCAGCGTCGCAATGACTGACGTGTCGACATAGTCGAAACCCTGTCCCGAGTCGATCACCAGGAAGCGGGGGCTCGCGCCGGGTGAATTCCCCGCGTAGGGCCGGGATGCGTTCTCCCAGCGGCTCCATTGGGGCGATGTCGTTTCGTATAAGCGACCCCAGCCGGGCTGGCCCGCACCAGCGTGCAGATCGACGACGCGGCCGGTCACCGGCGGCCCGCCCGCATCGCGAAAATGAATGGTGACGGTTCGGCCGGCGAGATCGTCCTGAAGGTTGACACCTGCCGTTGTCCGCATGGGCACTTCGAACTCGCGCGTCGTCATCCGCGTTTGGATCACGGCGCTGCTTTCGACCCAGAAGGTCCCGTGCGCCGGCTGCGGAACATCCGCGATTTCGTAGACTCCATCGGCCGGCAGCGTGACTTCGCGTCGGACGACGGCGAGCCCGTTCTTGAACAGGCCGATGGAGGTGATTCGGCTCGAGACGGACGGCGGACTGGTGCCTGTCTGTCGCGCTGAGAGCCGGTTGCTGAAGGCGAGCAGTGTGATGCAGATCAGCGTGGATGTCCGATTGGCGTTCATGATCCGTCCTTTCGATGGCGCGACGACGCTGTGCCGACAAAGCGTCCCGAGAGTGTCCGCACGCCGGTCCAGTTGCTTTGATTGGTTTTCACCGCTCCTCCCTTTGACACTCTACGCGATGTGTCTTCCACGCGCTGCAACAGGCGTGTAACATCTGAAAACCGGCACGCGACTGAGCGGCATTCGGCGGAGCGGAATCGAGCCTGGGGTCCAGACCGCGCGGTCGTTTCCCTGAAAACTCGATTTCGCTGCCCCGAACGGACGGAACCGCATTAATCCTGCACGGAGGTGTGTGCACAATCGGCCGGCGATTCGTCGCCAATCGCTATACTGACCGCACGAACGGCCCGGGTTGCCCATGTGACGAGACGGGCGGAGTGGCGGCTCGCGCGGAAGGAGTTTCCCGTGTCAATTCGGCAGCTGGCTTGGTGTTTGGCAATTGCGGTCGGACTGGTTCTTCTTGTGGGTTGCGCGGCGCCGCGATCATTGATGACGCTCGGCGAGTCCGCCACCGTGGATCCGGCCGGTGGAGGTGCGTTGCCGCCGTGGTCGGCGCCGCCCGTTGATCGAGCCGTCACCGTACTCGATGGCCGAACCGGTGAGCGTGTGAGTTTTGACCGGATGCTCGATCGGCTTGCCTCTGCGGACGCGGTGTTCCTGGGCGAGAGTCATCTCGATGAGACGACCCATCGCGTTGAGCACGCGGTCTACGAAGGGCTGCTCAAGCGGAAGCGCGGCGAGGTGGTCCTGGCCATGGAAATGTTCGAACGTGATGTGCAGCCCGTGCTCGATTCCTACATTGCTAGAGAGATCGATGAGGCGGAATTCCTCAAGAAGGCGCGGCCGTGGGGACAGTATCGCAGCGCGTATCGGCCCTTGATTGAAACCGCGCGTGCGGGCGGGCATCCGGTCGTTGCGTCAAACTTTCCACGACCGCTGACGCGACGCGTCGCGATGGAAGGGCTTTCCGTGCTCGACACGCTTGACGCGAGCGACCGGCGGCAGGCTCCGGCGGAGATTCTGCCCAATACGCCCGCCTACTGGAGGCGCGTCGACAATGCGGTGCGCGGACACCTGGCCATGATGCCGCGCGCCGGCAGCGACGACCAGCGCCTCACTTCGACACAAACTCTCTGGGACAACGCGATGGGCGAATCCTGCGCGCTGGCGCTGGATGCGCATCCCGGCTCGACGGTGCTGCACGTGAACGGCGGATTCCACAGCATGTACTGGGACGGCACCGTTCGACAGTTCAGGTTGCGCAAGCCCGGCGCGAGCGTGCTCACGGTGGACATCCGCTCGACACGGAATCCGTCGGTCGCCACGATCGACGGAGCACCGGTGGCCGATTTCGTGGTCATGGCAGAGACACGGGCGATGGACCAGAACGAGGGAACGTGGTCGGTCGCGCTCGATCGCGAACTCAAATACCGACTTCACCTGCCCGATGGTGCGGTCGATGGAAGCCCGGTTCCGCTGCTGATCTGGCTCGGCGACGCGGGACTCTCCTCTCAAGACGGCATCGATCTCTGGCGCGGTCGCCTTGGCGACGATGCGGCCATCGCCGTGATCGAGCCACCCTACCGCGCCCAACTTGACGATCTGAGCGAAGGCGGGCGCTGGTTCTGGTCCGACTCTTCCGCAGAAGATCTTGTCGCGATCGTCTCGGCGACCGAGCGCATCTGGGGCTACCTGCTGCGCCACTACCCGATCGATCCCGCGCGCGTTTGCATTGCCGGCGAGGGAACGGGCGCGACGGTGACCGCGGCCATCGCTCTACTCGGCGATCGCATGGCACATCGGACGGCTGCATTTGAACCGCGGATGTACGCAACGCTCAAGGACTTCCCGCTGCCGCTGGCGGAGGAAGGTGAGACGCCGGATCGCAACGTCTCGCTGACGGTGTATGGATCGGCTGAGGATCAGGCTTGGTGGAGCGATGAACTGGCGGCCTATCGCGAGGTTGGCCTTGAGACGTCATTCGTGTTGAGCGAGAACCCGGCAGTGGGACGAGATGGGCGAGAGGCGGCAGCGCTTCGTCAAGCCCTCGGATTGTCGGCGTTGGAGTTGTCCGGGCAAAGCACGCCTGCATACATGCACATTCCAGCGGATACGGCCCGGGCCAAGCACTGGTCGCGCCTGTACGCGCTGCGGCACACCGCTGCGACTGGTCAGCCTGTCACGCTGGTGGATTTCGAAGACGCTGCCAACGAAACGGCAACGCCGATTCTCGAAGCCGCCGTTCATCCATCGACTATTGGTGATGCGCTTCCTCGTTGTCCCGGCCCGTTCGGCGGCACCACGGTGCTTGTCCTTCCCGATGATCTGCCTGCGGCGGACGCGAAGGCCTGGATCGCGCTTGAAGAACATGATCCCCTGAACAAGACCAGTCGATTTCACCGCCTGCGTATCGCAGTTGCCGACGATACTGATGCCGAGCGGTCGCTTCCGAGTATGCTCGCTAAACTCGAGAGCGAAGGTCGCAAGAACGTGCTGATCGTCCCGGCTGTGTTCTGCGCCGGCGCTGAGATGATGCGCAGCCTCGAGCATCAGACGCGCGTGTTTTCGAACCGAATGACGATTCAATGGCTTCCCGGGCTCGGCGGTGAGGAGCTCCCCGTCGCCTCGGCGGGTGTCGAGACGAAGATCGGCGCCGTCGACCATGACTTGCACGTGGTGCTCGACCCCGACAAGCACCATCTGGCGGTCACAGACGCGATTTCACTTTCGCCCGCAGTGCGGCGAGCCGGCGCGGAGTTCACCCTCAGCAACGCTCTGCAAATCACGCGCAGCGAGCCAGGTATTCACCGGCTCGACGTCGTCACGAGTTCCAGTGGTGTTGAGACGGTGCGCTACGCGCTTGACTCAGCCCCGACGGATGGGCTGCTTCATCTCACCTACGAAGGATCCATCGACTTCGGCCTCTCGGATCAGAAGGAAGAGTACGCGCGCGGATTTCGCGAAACGCACGGGATCCTTGGTCCCGAGGGGGTCTATCTCGATGGCGGGAGCGCCTGGATCGCGCAATTCGGCGAAGAGATGATCCGCTTCAGCGTGCAGGTCGAGGCTCCAGATGGCTGGCACGTCATCAGCCAGGGCAACGGCACGTCCGACGCCTCCGGCGCGCCTGACAATGCACAGCTCGCCAGGTGGAATTCCGGCACGGAAGTTGAACAGGTCTATCTTGTTGGCGGGCCGCTTACGGTGCAACGTGAAATGGCGGGAGCCGTGGAGGTGCTGGTCTATCTGCACCAGCGCGACGAAGCGCTTGCCCAGAAGTACCTCGATGCAACGGCCCGATTTATCGAAATGTACCGCAAACTCATCGGCCCATATCCCTACGGCAAGTTCGCGCTCGTTGAGAACTTCTGGGAGACGGGATACGGCATGCCGTCGTTCACGCTGCTTGGCGAGCAGGTGATCCGACTCCCGTTCATTCTGTACTCCTCCTATCCGCACGAGATTCTCCACAACTGGTGGGGGAACTCCGTGTTCGTGGACTATGAACAGGGCAACTGGTGCGAGGGACTGACCGCTTACATGGCGGACCACCTAATCCAGGAGCAGCGCGGCGCGGGAGATGCGTATCGCCGCAGTACGTTGCAGAAGTATCGTGACTACGTGAAGGAGGGGCGAGACTTCCCGCTTTCCGAGTTCCGTAATCGACACAGCGCCGCGACCGAAGCCGTTGGCTATGGAAAGGCGCTGATGATGTTCCACATGCTGCGTCGCCGCGTCGGGGACGATGCGTTCAGGGAAGCACTTGCGGAGTTCTACCGCAAGAATCGCGGTTTGCGCGCGTCCTTTGATGACATCCGCGCCAGTTTTGATTCGGTTACCGGCGAGGATCTCTCGCCATTCTTTACACAATGGGTTCAGCGGAGTGGCGCGCCGAGGCTGGCGGCCCGCGATGTTCACGTCACGGGCCCCAAGTCCGGCGCGTCCGGTGAGGCGACGTACACGATCACCGGGACGATTGAACAGGTGCAGTCTGATGCGCCGTTCGTTCTCTCGGCGCCAGTTGCGGTTGCCACCGCGTCGGGGCAGAAGTCGTTCATTGTCGAGTTGAACGCTCGCTCCACACCCTTCACCTTCACGGTTGATGCGCGACCCGAAGCACTGGCTGTGGATCCCGACTTTGATGTGTTCCGGCAACTTGATCCGCTCGAAACGCCGTGCTCGATTGGACAGATCTTTGGTGAGCCGAAGATCCTGGCCGTGGTTCCGTCCGGGGAGGATGCGAGCGCGTATCGCGATCTCATGGCCGGCTGGCAGACGGATGACCACGTCATTGAGATCGTGAGTGATGCGGAGATCAAGACACTTCCGAGTGATCGGGCGGTCTGGATTCTCGGTCGGACCAACCGACTCGCCTCGGCGGCGCTCGCGTTTGACCCGAACGCAGATCCAGCTCAGACGAAGGGTGCCGTGACGCTTGGCCAAGATGTGGTGCCGGTCAGCGATCATTCGCTCGTCGTGATTCGCCGCCACCCGCAGAATGCCGAAAAGGCGATCGGGTGGATCTCGGTCGAGCCGGGTGCCGCGTTTCCGGGGCTGGCGCGCAAACTGCCGCACTACGGCAAGTACTCATACGTGGCATTCGAAGGCGATGAGCCGACCAACACCGTGAAGGGTCAGTGGGAAGCCACGGATTCGCCACTCATCGTGGAGTTTGAACGGGGTGGGGCAGCGTCGATCGCTCCCGACAAGCGGGCTGCGCTGGCGGAGCTTCCACCGGTGTTCTCCCAGCGCCTGCTCCGTGAGCATGTGGAATGGCTCGCAGCGCCCGAGCGGCGCGGTCGCGGGATGGGAACGCCCGGGTTGGAGGAGGCGGCGAAGTACATCGCACAACAGTTTGAATCTGCGGGCCTCAAGCCGGGGGGCGACAACGGCACGTGGTTCCAGCACTTCACGGTCGCCGAAGGGCCGGATGGCAAGCCGGTTGAGGCGATGAACGTGATTGGCGTTCTGCCCGGGACGCGCGAGGCGTGGAGCGATCAGTCCATCGTGCTCAGCGCGCACTATGACCATCTCGGTCTCGGATGGCCCGATGTGCACGCCGGTGATGAAGGAAAGATCCACCCCGGCGCCGATGACAACGCCAGCGGTGTGTCGGTGCTGATCGAGCTGGCACGCAATCTCGTGGCCGAAGGCGGCGGCTCGCGGAATCTTGTCTTCGCCGCGTTCTCCGGGGAAGAAGCGGGGCTCCAGGGGTCGCGATACTACGTCAGCCATCCGCTCTTCCCGGTCGTCGGTATCCGCGGCGTCGTCAATATGGACACCGTGGGTCGTCTAGAGGATGGTGATATCGCCGTTCATGCAACTGGCACGGCCGACGAGTGGCAGCACATCTTCCGTGGTGTCGGGTTTGTGACCGGGATCAAGAGCCGCAACGTGCCCGCCCGAGTTGGCGGGTCCGACCAGGACAGCTTCATCGATGCCGGCGTGCCTGCGGTCCAGATCTTCACCGGTGCGCACGCCGACTACCACCGACCGACCGATACGCCTGACAAGATTGACGACGCCGGTCTTGTGAAGGTCGCCACATTCGTCAAGGAGGCGCTGGCGTATGTGCTTGAGCGTGAAGAGCCAATGACCGTGCGCATCGAGGGTGCATCCGCCTCGCCACACGGTGATCGCCAGCCCGCCGCGGGTGGTCGTCGTGTGTCGTTCGGCACGGTTCCGGCGTTCGATTTTGCGGGTCCGGGTGTCAAGGTCGACTCGGTCGTAACGGATTCACCTGCCGAGCGTGCCGGTTTGCGCGCCGGCGACATTCTGCTGCGGATCGACGGCACGGAGATCGCTGATCTTCGAGCCTTCTCGCAATACCTGGGCACGCTCGAACCCGGTCAGGAGGTTGCCGCCGTCGTCCTGCGCGAGGGGGCCGAAGTGACTATGCGAGTTCGCGTTGAGGCGAGGTAGGCTGAAACGAACTCGTGCCGGACGACGTTGCCAGCCCTTGCCGGATCGCAGGGTTGCTGAATCGACTAGGATTTGCCGTTCAGCAAGCCGCGGATTTCGTGGTTGATCGGCGCGCCGACTTGAAATGGAGTTCCATCGGATGGCAGACGTTGAGACGTCGCAGCAACTCCGGCTGATTCCCCTGGCCGGATCAACATCCTCGGCTCCAGTCGTCGTGGACTCCGATCAACCAATTCTGATGGGGCGAGCCACGGAATGTGACGTCTGTCTCTCAGACGCGAGCTGTTCCAGACGACATCTAATCCTGACACGGCGCGACGATCGGTGGTCCATAGAGGATCTGGACAGCCGACATGGCACCTTTGTCAACGGCGTGCGAGTCGGCGCCAACAAGCAGGTGCCAATCCGCCATGGCGACATGCTGCGAGCGGGAACAACCACGTTTCGAGTGGACCTGGTGACGGCAGCACCTCGCACTCTTGCTGCAATGGAAACCTCCGTGTCGCCGGGGACGATCATTGAGGCTGTCGCGCCACGAGAGCTGGAGTCTCTCGCGCAGCAGCGATTGGCCCTGCTGATCGAAGGATGCAGCGCCCTCTACGAGGCGCGAACCGAGAGTGAACTGGCCGAGGCGGTGGTTTCGCTGATCATGGCCGGAACGGGATACCCGCGTGCGGCCATGCTGAGCTGGGCACAGTGCCCGGACGAAGTGGAGATCGTGGGCTTTCGCGACGGCCGGGAGGCGACTGCCGACGGCTTTGTGTTCAGTCGTTCGTTGCTGCGTGCGGTCGAAGGCGGCCAGATGGCGCGTCTTTCACGAAGCGATCTGGGCCAATGGGGGCAGAGCATCGCAGGGCTGGGTATTGCGGCGGCGCTGTGCGCTCCACTCATCGTGGACTCTGTGGTGGTCGGCGCCATCTACCTGGACTCGCGCGCAGGAGAGACTCGATCCCAGACGGATGCGCCCGGGTTCTGTCACACGGTGGCGCACATCGCCAGTCTCGCGCTGTGCAACCTGAAGCGGCTCGAACTGGCACAGCGACAGGAGCAGTTGGATGCAGATCTCACCATTGCCCAGGAGGCGCAGTCATTTCTACTGCCAAAGGCAAGCGGCGTGGTCGGCGCCGTTCGGTACGCCTCGCGAACCCGGCCGGGCTCGGTCGTTGGAGGTGATCTTTTCGATATCTTCCCGATCGGTGAGGGTCGGATCGGAATCTGCTTTGGCGACATCACGGGGCATGGAATCGGAGCAGCGATTCTCATGACTGCGGTTCTGTCGCACCTCCGCGCCAGTCTCACGAATTGTGGCCATGCCGGAGCCGCCGTGACCGAGACCAACGCGTATCTCGTGGCCCATTCCGCCGATCGTATGTTTGCCACGCTCTGGGTCGGCGTGCTCGATGTCGCCGAGGGATCGCTCGAGTTTGTTGACGCAGGTCATGGCCACTGGCTGATTTGCCCAAACGGTGGAACACCGCGTTGTCCGGACTCGCCGGGAGACCTGATCATTGGAGTCCAGCCCGGGCTGGTTTATTCACAGGCTCGCATTGAGTTTCGCCCCGGAGATCGGCTCATTCTGTACAGCGACGGGCTGGTGGAACAACCCAATCGAGAGGGTGATCGATTTGGCACTGCCAGGCTGGTCGACGTCATTGCTGGATCAGATTCGATCGACCGCGATGTTTCGGGCGTCTTTGCGGCGCTGGAGACGTTCACCGGCAGTGACCGGTTTGCCGACGATACGACGATCGCTTCGATCGAGGTGTCGCCGTCTCCACGCGCCTCTGATGTTCGCCAGGGCGAGTAGAGGCGTTGTTTTGCGGCGACTTCGCCGGTCAGGTTCTCCTGGGCCGGATCGCCGGGCGGGGGCGTTGAGCACCTCCAGCCCGCCCATGACGATGAGGCTGCTGGGAGGATCGGACGCGAATGTTGACCTCCCAAAAACAGGGTGATATTCGCCTGTTTTGCGGTTTAGCGGTTGTCGACGATCGTGATATCATCTCATCCAGCACGGAGGAAGTACCGCGTTGAAGGTCTCTCAGATGAATCCGTCCCAACCGAAGCCAGCCTCACGTCGATCGCTGCTTTGGTGGTTCATGCGCGGGTTCTGGACGCTGCTGGTCGCAGTTCACCTGTGGCCTCTGGTCAGTCTGGCCGTTGAATTCTTCAGCGCACCATCCGTATCAACTGGTTTTGGTCTGTCTGTGGTGTTCGCGGTGACGGCGTTGTTTCTGCTCAAGGCCGTCGATGCGGTTGCGCTCCGATTCCGTAGGCCCGGATTGGAGTTTGTCGCCTTTGTTGTAGTGACGGGGCTGATTCACGGCGACACGGTGGCGGGGCGCAAGACCCCGGCGCTGGCTGTTGAATCTGCAACTGCCGTGGTCGTTGCTTCGGGCGGCGCCGTGGCCTGCAGCCGGCGAGTCAGGCAGCGCGTCAGGAATCTGCTGCGGGGCCTGGCCGGCCGACTGGCTCTGACGCATGACCGGCGCCCGATCGGGATGATCCGGATGGCCGCAGGACTCAGCGCCGATCAGGTGTGGCGTTGCTGCACTCCGGCGCGCGCGCCGCCAGAGTTCGTTGCCTGAGATCGCCCTCTCCAGTCTTTGAAACCTCTGGTCTTTGTCCAAGTCACGCGGCTCTCGCGCTGGTTTGCGAAGCTGCGCCGCGAGACGGCAAAGGAGAAATCATGATCTGCAAAGCCACTCCGGAACCGTGCAACGGGTGTTCGGGAGGCAATACGCGGTGCGTGTGTCATCGCCCGCGTCGTCGAGCGGTCCTGCTCTTGAACCTGGGAACGCCGGATTCTGCGGAGGTTGCGGACGTCCGTCGCTACCTGCGCGAGTTCCTGGCCGACCCGTTTGTCATCAAACTGCCCCGGTACGCCCGCAGGCTGACGCCGGTGCTGGCCGCACTGATCGCGCAGTTTCGCGGCGCGAAATCTGCAGCCGCGTACGGCCGGATCTGGTGGGAGGAGGGATCTCCGCTTCGCGTCATCACCGAACGCCAACAGAAGAAGCTTGAATCGCGGCTGGGCGGCGTGTGGTCGGTGTACCACGCGATGCGGTACGGCAGCCCGAGCATCAAGGACGTGCTGGCGCGGATCGTCGCCGACGACGTGACCGAACTCGTCGTCGTGCCGATGTATCCTCAATGGGCGGGCCCAACGACGGGCACCGCAGCCGAAGAACTCTATCGCGAACTCCGTCGCCAGGGGCTTCGTCTCAACGTCACCATACGGGCGGAGTGGTACGACGACCGGGGCTATGTCGAAGCGCAGGCGCATCTGCTCAACAGGTTCATTGCCGAGCGCGGGTTGTCGCCCGAAACGGGACTGCTGTTGTTCAGCGCCCACTCGATGCCGGCTTCTTATATCCGCGAAGGAGATCCGTACGAGGGGCAGATTCGTCGGACCATTGATCTGGTGCGGCGGCGATTGGGCTGGCCGGAAGAGCGGACGGCGTTGAGCTTTCAGAGCAAGCTGGGGCCGGTGCCGTGGCTGACGCCCAGTACGGTTCAAACACTTGAAGATCTCGCCAAGCGCGGCGAAAAGAACGTCATTGTGTGTCCGATCAGCTTCACTGCGGACTGTCTCGAAACGCTCGAAGAGATCGGCATGCTCGGCGCTGAGCAGTTTGCCGAGCAATCCGACGGCGGCAAGCTGCACCTGGCGCCGGCGCTCAATGACGATGATGAGTTCATCGGCGCGCTGTCGGCGCTGATCCGCAAGGGACCCAATTCGGTGGATCCAAATCTGCCGATTCTTCCGCTTTGCACTTCTTCCGAGGACGAGCGGCTCGGGGCGCTGATCTCACGCCTGGTGATGGTTGGTGTTGCCAAACGAGGTCGGCTGGAAGATCCCAACGGACTCCAGTTCGTCGATGCCGCGTGCCTGCGATCGTTGCGCCGCGAGCGAGTGGATCTGCTCGAAAGCGTTCAGCGATGTCGAACGCAGCCTCACGTCGATGGCTGCTTCGTCTTCAATACCTGCCAGCGCAGCGAACTGTACGCGCTGGTTGATCACGGCACGCAATCCGACCGGGTGATTCCCGGGCTCTCGGCTGCGTTCTTTGAGCGGATGGATGCGGCGATTGAGCCGATCTCGCTCAAGGGGCGTGATGCGTATCGCCACCTGCTTCGCGCGGCCACGGGACTCAACAGCACCTTGCCCGGCGACGCCGATGTCCTGGAACAACTTCATTCGGCGCGACTCATGGCCGAACACGCGCAGACCCTTTCGCCAGGGCTGATGCGACTGCTCGAAGAGGTCGACCACGCCGTGAAGTCGATCCGCGAAGAGACAGCGTGGGGCGGCTACATGATCGATTTTGCGGCGGCTGCCCTGTCGCGACTCGACCTGTCGTGGAACCCGTCTGAAACGGATGCAGTCATCATCGGCGGCTCGACGACGTCGCGTCAACTGCTGCGGATCATGGTTGAAGGACGAGCCATTGACACGGATCGCCTGACGTTCGCCTATCGCGGGACGGCGCGGAAGGATCTTGTGAAGTTCATCCGGCGCGTCGCCCCGCACGCCCGGCGATTGCGGGTGGATCACTACGATGACAATGAAGTCATCAAGGCGGTGGCCGAAGCTGACGTTGTGTTCCTCGGAATCGACAGCCGCGAGCCCGTGTTCAAATTCGAACATTTCGAGGGACGCCGCGATTTTGCCCTGCGACCGTTGACAATCGTCGACTTCAACAGCTTCGGTTCCACGGCAGGATTTGAAGCGATCGACGGCGTGCGATTGATCGACGCCGATGAGATCGGCCGGGCGGCCATCGCCTACGGCGAGTTGCAGATGATTCGTCCCGGCTTTGAGGCCGCCTTCGAAGAAGCGAGGCGGTATGTCGAAACGGCCGCCTGCGCTGCGGACTGGAACCCGGTCTTGAAGCGGTGCGTCAACGGCTCGTGCGAAGAGTGCCGCCATGGCGGTGCGTGTCAACAGGCCACTTCAAGCGAACGAATGAGAGGTCAATATGTCTGAGCTACCCGTGATCAATCGCGAGACCTTTTCGCGTTACGCCGGATTGAGCCTGCCTCGGCACGTGGCGTATCCCATGCCGACCTGGTGGTACGATGTTGATGCGTCTCAGGCGGCCCAACTTCGCGAGCTAAGTTCCAACGCAGCTTCGCCGCGCGACTTGTCTCTGTATCTGCATCTTCCATTTTGCGAGCACATGTGCCTGTTCTGCGGCTGCAATCGCACCATTGTGCGCAAGGATGGAAGATCGGGTCCAGGTCGAGTCGAACGATATCTCGACGCGATCATTGCGGAAATGGAACTGAGATCGCAGGACATCGGCCGCATCAACGGCAGGCGTCGCGTGGTGCGGCAGATCCACTGGGGCGGGGGCACACCCACATATCTCGACTGCGATCAGATACGCAAAGTGCATGGCGCCACGGCGAGACTGTTTGACATCGCGCCGGATGCCGAGGTCTCAATCGAAGTCGATCCTCGCGTCACTTCGCTGGAGCAATTGCGTGTGCTGCACGAGGTCGGATTCAATCGAGTGTCGATGGGCGTGCAGGATTTCGATCCGGTTGTGCAGGAGCACATCGGCCGCATCCAGCCTTTCGAGATGGTGAAGCGGTGCGTCGAGGATGCCCGTGCTGCCGGCTTTTCGAGCATCAACTTTGATCTGATCTACGGCCTGCCGCAGCAGACGGTCGAGAGTGTCGAGCGCATGATCGAAAAGACGATCGAATTGATGCCCGATCGCATCGCGTTCTATCACTACGCAGCCATTCCGGACCGCATCGCCAACCAGCGTGGGCTCGATCAGAGCGCCCTGCCGGATTCGGATGCGAAGCTGACGATGATGCTCGAGGCGTCGGTGCGGTTTGCCGAGGCCGGCTACGAGTTCGTCGGACTGGACCACTTTGCACTGCCCGATGAGCGGCTTGCCAGGGCGATGCGCACCGGGGAGATCAATCGCACGTTCCAGGGCATGACGACGGGCGCGGAACTCGATTTGTTCGGCTTCGGCTGTTCGGCGATCAGTATTCTGCCTCGAACGATGTATCTCCAGAATGAGCACGACGTCAACACCTACACCGAGAAGATGGAATCGGGCATCGATCCGGCAACACGCGGCAAGGCGCTGACGGAGGACGATGCGGTGCGTCAGGCGGCCCTCATGCAGCTCTACTGCCGCGCTGAGATCGATCCCGAGCGGCTGCAGGACGAGACCGGCGTGGACTTCGAGCGATACTTCGCAAGCGAGTGCCGGCGGATCGAACGCCTCATCGAAGACGGGCTCGTGGAGCGAAGCGCGAACGGAGGCCTTCGACTGACTCATCCGCTTGGACGGGTGCTCATGCGCAACGTCGCGGCAGTCTTTGACGGCTATCTGGATGAGGAGGCGCCATGGACGGGTATGAAACAGACGTTCTCGGCGAGCGCGTAAGCGCGTCAGCCTTGAACTCTCGCCCAAAAAACGATCTGATCCTGCGCGCGATGCGCGGCGAGCGGACGGAGCGCACACCGGTCTGGCTGATGCGTCAGGCGGGGCGATTTGATCCACGGTATCGAGAGCTTCGCGAGCGGGCGGGATTGGAACTGGAGCATCTCTTCGCCCATCCGCGTTACGCCGCGGAGATCACCATTCTGCCCGTGCGATTCGGGGTGGATGCGGCGATCTTGTTTCAGGACATTCTCACCCCGCTGGGCCCCATGGGCGCGCCCTTCGTTTTTCGACCCGGACCCGTGCTCGAACAATCCATTCGTTCTGCAGCCGATGCTGATCGACTGATTGAATATGACTGCGAGGCGCACCTTGCCTTCGTATCAGAGAGCATCCGGCTGACACTGGAACGTCTGAACGACGCGGTGCCGCTGCTGGGATTTGCCGGCGCGCCGTTGACATTACTAGCGTTTCTGCTCGAAGGCGAGAGTCCGCGGGGCGATGCGCCCCGGATGCGAGCGTTTTTTGCACAGCATCCCGACGCGGCAAGGGAGTTGCTGAAGCGCATCACCAACGTGACGGTCGACTATCTCCGCATGCAGATTGACGCGGGCGTACACGGTGTCCAGTTGTTCGAATCCTGTGCGCCGATGTTCACCGACGCCGAGTATCGCGATCTGGCCCTCCCCAGCCAGCGGGAGATCTTCCGGCTGCTTCGCGAGCATGCGCCCGAAACGCCAACGGTTCTCTTCGCCAGAGATATTGGGCCGACTCTCATGGCTGAGAGCGGCGCGGACGTAATCAGTGTCGGAGCCGGGGTCTCCCTTGGCGATGCCATGCACGCCATGCCGGGTGGCGCGGTACAGGGAAACGTGGACAATCAACTGCTGCTCAACGGCACGGCGGATGAGGTTCGCAACGCCGCCTGCGCGTGCATTCGCGCGGGCCGGCATCATGGGCACGTGCTCAATCTGGGGCATGGTGTACTGCCGGGCACCCCGGTTGCCAACGTGCAGGCGATGATCGATGCAGCCCACGAATGCATCATTGTCGAGAAAGAAGGCCAGTGATGAACGAAAGCACACAGGTCGTCGTCATCGGCGCCGGAATCACCGGTCTGACCCTGGCGCAAAGCCTGATCAGGCGCGGCATCGACGTGCGCGTACTCGAGGCGGCGCCGCAGGCCGGCGGCGTCATTCAGACACTGGTGCGTGATGGATTCACACTTGAGCAGGGTCCCTTCAGCGTGATGGTTCGATCGGCGGCCTTCGGCGAGTTGCTGGGAGAACTTGGCCTGACCGCGCTGGAAGTGGATGCCGATGCATCCAAGAAGCGCTACGTGATTCGCAACGGGCAGCTGTGCCCGGTGCCGACTTCATTCACAGGATTGCTGACCACATCGCTGCTGTCGCTGGCCGGGAGGCTTCGGCTGCTCCGAGGAGTCGTACGATCTGCATCCCGATCGGGGGATGTCGACGAGACGGTGGCTCAAGTTGCAGCGCGGCGATTGGGACCGGAATCCGCCGAGTATCTGGCAGGTCCGGCGACGGTCGGCATCTTCGCCGCCGAAGCCGATGAACTCAGTTTTGATGCGTGCATCCCGCGCTACGCGCAGGCTGATCGAACGGGTGGATCGATCATCGGGATGATGAAGGCCGCCAAAGGTGCGCAGCAGGCCCATCCAACCGACGCGCCGGCGGCGAAGCGCGCAATGATCGGCTTTGACGGCGGACTCCAGACATTGATCGATCAATTGGTTGATTCACTCGGCGATCGAGTTCGCCTCAACTGTCCGGTGAGCGCCGTCGAGCAATCGAACACCGGGTATCGGGTTACATGCCGCGATGGGCGAATCGAGGCGGATGCGGTCGTCTGCGCTGTCGCGCCGTGGGTGGCGGCTGAATTGTTCGAGTGTCTTGCGCCCGGCGTTGCCAAAGAACTCAGCGCAGTGGAAGTGACGGGGCTCGGAGTTGTTCATCTCGGATTCCGGTGCGAAGACGTGGGGCACGCGCTCGATGGCTTTGGCTTCCTCATTCCGAAGGGCGAAGGGTTCGAGCCGCTGCTCGGGAGCATCTGGGCCAGCAGCATCTTCAAGAATGCGGCACCGCCCGACCATGTGCTGATTCGTGCCATTGTTGGTGGAACGCGCTGGCCCGAAGCCATGAAATGGTCGCACGATGCGCTCATTGAGAAATCGTACGAAGCACTAAAGCCACTGCTGGGTTTTCGAAGGGCGCCGGTGCTGACGCAGGCCTGTTGCTGGCCCCGCGCCGTTCCGGTCTACCGTCCCGGCCACGCGGCGCGTTGCGCTCGCGTTCAGGCGCTTTTGGATCAGTCGCCCGGACTGTGGTGTGCCGGTAACTGGGCAGGCGGACTGGGCGTGAATGATCGTGTGGTGGCGGCGCGGGAAACGGCGGCCGAGATCGCCGCATATGCCGGCCAGTCGCGCCGGATGACGCCGAGTTTGAAGGAGGCCGTATGATCGCTCGACCCTTTGTTCGTCCGAGACGACTTCGACGCACGGAGACCATCCGCCGACTTGTGCGCGAGACGGTGCTGCCGCCTGAACGACTTGTGTGTCCAATCTTCCTGATCGATGGACAGGGTCAGCGCCAGCCGATCGCAGGTATGGAGGGAGTCGATCGACTTTCGATTGACGAGGCGATTCGCTTCGCCGAGCGAGCCTGCACGCTGGGTGTCCGCTCATTTGCCTTGTTTCCCAAGGTGCCCAATGACCAGAAGACGGCCGATGGCTTGGCGGCGCTGCGTGAAGACAGCCTTGCATGCCGTTCGCTTCGAGCACTTCATGAAGCGATCCCTGAAGCATGCCTGATTGCTGACGTGGCCCTCGATCCATTCTCGTCCGATGGTCACGATGGAATTGTCTCGGATGGCCGCATCCTCAACGATGAAACCGTGGAGATCCTTGCGAAGATGGCGGTCATTCAGGCGCAGGCCGGCGCCGATGTCATCGCACCCTCTGACATGATGGATGGACGAGTCGCCGCGATTCGCGAAGCCCTCGACGACGAAGGGCTGACGGACACGATCATTCTCAGTTACGCCGCCAAGTACGCATCGAGCTTCTACGGCCCATTCCGCGGCGCCCTGGGCTCGGCGCCTGTCGAGCGATCGGGAGTGCCCAGAGACAAGAAGACCTACCAGATGGACCCGGCCAATGCCATCGAGGCTTCGCTCGAAGCGGGGCTGGACGCCGCGGAAGCGGCCGACATGTTAATGGTCAAGCCGGGGCTTCCGTATCTCGACGTGATCAGCCGACTCGCCGGTGAGTTTGACATACCCATTGCGGCGTACCACGTCTCGGGTGAGTACGCGATGTTGCGAGCCGCAGCATCGCAGGGGCTCATGGATTACGAAGCCGGGCTTGTCGAATCACTGCTCTGTCTTGCCCGGGCGGGGGCGCGAGTCATACTGACCTACGGCGCGCTGGACTACGCTGCGTGGTGGCGGCGGGAGCATGGACTGCCTTGACGGCCGGCGAATCATTATCGAAGTTGAAGTGCGACGGCTGCCATCGCACCTCCAGGAGATGACCTCTGATGACAACAAAACAGCAGATCGCGGTTCCGTGCACCAATGCCCACCGCCCAGCCTCGGAAGCAGCGTTTGATAGAGCCAGCCGCGTGCTCGTCGGCGGCGTGAACAGCCCGGTGCGCGCCTACCGCGCCGTGGGCGGCGCACCGGTGACTGTGGCGCGTGCTCAAGGCGCGTATATCGAGGACATCGATGGAAACCGGTACATTGACCTAGTGGGTTCATGGGGACCGGCCATCGTCGGCCACGCCCATCCGCAGGTCCTTGCCGCAGTCGAAGAAGCCGTGGGCAGAGGATTGAGTTTCGGTGCGCCGTGTGAGGACGAGACGTTGCTTGCCGAGTTGGTTCTCTCCGCGCTCCCAGGTCACGAGAAGATGCGCTTCGTTAACAGCGGCACCGAAGCGTGCATGAGCGCCATTCGTCTCGCCCGTGCCGCTACCGGACGGCAGCGCGTGATCAAGTTCGCCGGCAACTACCACGGCCACTCCGACTCCATGCTCGTCGCCGCAGGATCTGGCGCCATCACGCACGGAGTTCCGACCTCGCCCGGTGTGGGCGCCTCTGCTGCGGCGGACACCATCGTTGTTCGATACAACGACGTGAAAGCGGTTTCTGACACCTTTGATCGCATGGGATCGGAGATCGCAGCGGTCATCGTCGAGCCCGTCTCCGGAAACATGGGACTCGTCATGCCGCATGCGGGCTTCCTTGAATGCCTGCGCGAACGATGCACGGCCTCCGGCGCGCTGCTGATCATTGATGAAGTGATGACCGGCTTCCGCGTGGCGTGGGGCGGCTATCAAGTGGTTTGCGGCATTCGTCCCGATCTCACGTGCCTGGGCAAGGTCATCGGCGGCGGGATGCCCGTTGCGGCCTACGCAGGCCCGGCGAGGCTGCTCGATCAGGTCAGTCCGCTTGGGCCGGTCTATCAGGCGGGGACGCTCAGTGGCAATCCGGTCGGCATGGCCGCGGGGCTGGCCACTCTGAAGTTGTGCCAAGCCGATGGGTTCTACGAGCGGCTGAGTTCGCTGACTTCTCGCCTCGCCAAGGGGCTGGCGATGTGCGCCAGCGAAGCCGGCGTTGATCTGGTGGCTGATTCAGTCGGCGGCATGGTTGGATTCACCTTCGCCGACGCGCCCGTGCGCAACTTCGAAGAGGCGCAACGCGCCGATCACGAACTATTCTCCCGATTCTTCCACGCTATGCTCGATCGGGGTGTCTGGTTGCCCCCGTCTGGATACGAGGCGTGCTTCGTCTCAGCCGCTCACACCCAAGCGGAGATCGATGCGGTCATCGCGGCTGCTGCATCATCTCTATCGGTTTGCTCATGACCAACGCCATTCGAATCGGAACGAGAGGAAGTGATCTCGCATTGTGGCAGGCCAGAATGGTCGCCTCAATGCTTGCCGAGCGCGCCGGCGTCGAGACGACGCTCGAGATCATCAAGACGCAGGGCGACATTGAAATCGATACGCCGATGGAGCCGGGTGTCTGGGCGACCGGCGCGTTCGTGACTGCGATTGAAAGAGCCCTGGCGGAAGACGATATTGATATGGCCGTACACAGCCACAAAGACCTTGCGACGATTTCACTGCCCGGGCTGGTTGTCGTTGCCACTCCGCCGCGCGCCGCGATTCACGATGTGCTTGCCGCCTCGGGGCCAGAAGCGCTGATGATCCTTCAACGTGCCCTGGGCGGCGAATGCTCGGCCGAGGATTTGCGCGTCGGCACGAGCAGTCCCAGGAGGGCGGCGCAACTGCGTCGAATTCTGGGCTGTGAGATCCGGCCCATTCGCGGCAACGTGCCTACACGTTTGAGCATCGCGGAGCGTGGTGAGTTGGACGCCGTGTGCCTCGCCGCTGCGGGTGTGCAACGGCTTGGTCTGACGCCGAGTTTCCCGCTCGATCTTCCCATTGATCGTTTTCCGACCGCTCCAGCTCAAGGCGCTGTCGCTGTTCAGGCCCGCGAAGGCACGGCTGCTGCTGCACTCGGGCCGGCCATCGACCACGAGCCGACGCGGCGATGCGTGATCGCGGAACGGGCGTTTCTTGAGAAGATCAACGCGGGTTGCCACGCGCCGCTGGCCGCTTCCGCGGTCAACGAGGCGAATGGGTCGGTCCGGCTGCACGTCCAGCTCTTCAATGATGACGGCGATTTGTTTGAAGAGTATGCAACAGGCAGCGAGCCGCGGGGGTTGGGCCTCGAGGTTGGACAGCGAGCGCTCGATTGGGTTCATCGATGACTCGCGTGTGGGTCACGCGCGACGAGTCGCCGGACGGCCCGCTGGCCAGTGCGCTACAGGACCAGGGCCTGACTCCCGTATCCGAGCCCGTTCTCGAAACCAGAACCGTCGGTGATGCGCGCGCCGAAGTCGCGGCACTGGATCGCGATGACTGGCTCGTACTCACCAGCGTCCGCGCAATCCACGCCGTGGCTCAACCCGAGGCGCGCGTGCCGCGCGTCGCGGTCGTCGGTGAAGTGTCGGCGCAGATCGCGCGCGAACTCGGACTTCGCGTCGAGTATGTCAGTTCATCTGGCGATTCGATCGCCCTTTGGCGACACATCGAACAGCACAGCAGCGCTGACTCGAAGATCTGCTTCCCGGGTTCGTCGCGCTCGCTGCGGCCGAACGTCAAGGGATTGCAGGTCATTACGCCGGTTCTGTACGAAGTGCGCGATCGGGCTTTTGATGTTTCGATCGTTGAGCGCGTCGATGTGGCGGCGTTCGCGAGTCCATCGGCTGTCCACAGTGTGGCGACTCGGCTGGGCGGGCTGGCCGTGGCAGCGGCATCGATCGGGCCCACGACCAGCGCTGCCATACGTCAGGCAGGTGGGGAGGTTCTCACCGAATGCCCCGACCGGAGCTTCGAGTCGCTGGCAAGAGCCATCGCGGCTGCGTTCGAGGGAGCCTGAGCAACTGGTTGCAGCCAAAACAGCGCTGCGCGTGCAGCCAGCCATTGTACTTCGATAGTATTCATGATGGCAGCAGTAGGGGCGCTTCGCGCAACTGGTGGCGGCAAGAACACGCAGAGGAGGAACCGCGATGACGCTCCGGTCAATAGGTGTGCAGGCGACGGTTGCGGTACCGCGAAGGCTGTGTCTGCTCAGGCGAGCCACGCACGTTGCCTGTTTGATGGGCGGTGTGGGAACTCTGGTCGCCTCCATTGCGGTTGCAGCACAGGCTGATCGAACTGCGGATCCGTTCGGCGACGCGGCGTGGATCACCCACGCGGGGACGGCCATTGCGTTGGAACAGGCCCAGCGGCTGTGGGTCGCACTGCCCGGGCAGCCAGATCCGACAACTGCGGCTGCCCCCATCGGCGCGGTGCGATTTCGCGCCGAACTGACGCTCGACGAGCCGGTGCCCGAGGCCGCGACTCTTTGGTTGGCAGCGGATAACTTCGCGCGGGTGACGGTCAACGGTAAGATGGTGGGTGAGAATGCGGCCTGGTGGAGTCCGGATGCGCTCGCTGTTGCTCAAGCGCTCGTTCCTGGCCGCAATGTGATTGAGATCGAGGCGCGCAACGACCCGGGACAGACTGGTGCGAGTAATCCGGCCGGTCTGCTGGCAGCACTGGAAAGCACCGACGCAGCGGGGCATCAGCGGATTCACAAACTCGAGTGGACCTCGATTGATGGCCGCATCGTTCACCTGGGACCAGGCAGCACCTCACCGTGGAACTATCGAGCGCCATCGGGTCCATGCCCGATCTTTCGTCGCGAGTTCTCAGTAGACGCTGAGATCGACTCAGCTCGCATCTTCGTCGTTGGTCTCGGGCATTTCGACCTGCGCGTCAATGGCGAGCGCGTTGGTGACACACTGATTAACGAACCGTGGTCAGAGTACGACAAGAGGATCTACTACCAGGAGTTCGATCTGACCGAGCGCCTGCGACAGGGGGTCAACGCCGTGGGCGTGCTGCTGGGCAACGGGTTCTGGAGAGTGGCTTCGCCACCCGCAGGCCGCTGGACCAAGGGTGATGCAATGCCCGATTTCAGCGCGGGTCATAACTTCCTGCTGCGGGCGCGGGTCGAGATCCGCTATACCGACGGTCGTGTTCAGTCGGTCGAGACTGGACGGGGATGGCGAGCAATGGCCGGTCCTGTGGTCTTTTCACACGTGTACGCGGGCGAGGATTTTGATGCGCGTCCGGAGAGCCCCGGTTGGGATGCGCCTGGTTTCGATGATGCCGCGTGGCATGCGGCAGAGGAGGTCGATGGTCCGGGCGCAAGGCTTGAGGCGCAGGACTTCCCCGGACTTCGGGCGCACGAGGTGTTTCGCCCAACGCAGATCCGAGAGGTTGAGCCGGGGACGTGGACCTACGTCTTTGCACAGAACTGTTCGGCGATCCTGCGCTTTCAGATGCGAGGTCCTGCGGGCGCGGTCGTGGAGATGCTTCCATCTGAAGTCATGGATGCCAGTGGAGTGGTCCGTCAGCTCAATCTGCACGGCAGCAGCACCCTGTTCAACTACACGCTGCGC
The DNA here is from genome assembly GCA_040255465.1 of Planctomycetaceae bacterium. GTDB lineage: Bacteria > Planctomycetota > Phycisphaerae > Phycisphaerales > UBA5793 > UBA5793. The sequence continues at coordinate 38,689 of JBDZVA010000003.1, read as the reverse complement.
GGCAGCGGCGTCGAGACGCACCAGTGGTTGTTCCACTACCACGGGTTTCAGTACGTGCAGGTGAAGGGTGCCGTGCCCCTCGGGCAACCAAACCCGAATGGTTTACCCGTGCTCGAATTGCTCGAACTCGTCCACGTGCGCGCTGACAACCCGGAATCCGGCGCCTTCAGTTGCTCGAGTGACCTCTACAACCGCACACATGACCTTGTTGACTGGGCCATGCGCTCGAACATGTCCTATGTGCTGACTGACTGCCCCCACCGTGAAAAACTTGGTTGGCTGGAATGCGCACACCTTCTCGCTCGCTCATTTCTTTATCGATACGATTGCGATGCGTGGTTGCGCAAGATTACGCGCGACATCGATGATGCGCAGCTGCCCAGCGGCCGAATCCTTACGGTGGCGCCGCGCTATCTGATGCGCGATGAGGACGACGCCTACGCGTGGACGGTCGAGTGGGGGGCGGCCGGAGTGCTGCTCCCTTGGCAGCTCTACGAGTGGACCGGCGACACGAGGGTGTTGCGCGATTCCTATGACTGCATGCGGCGGTTTGTTGACCACGTCGACAGCATTTCCCCGGACCACATCGCGCCGGGATCGCTTGGAGACTGGTACGACTACGGACACGGCCAGCCGCCCGGCCCGAGCCGATTCACGCCGACGGATCTCAGCGCTACGGCCTGCTGGGCGATGTGCATTGATGTAGTCGCCCGGGCCGCACACGTTCTGGAGCGTGAGGAGGACGAGGCCCACTACCTCCGTCTGTTCGCCGAGGTGCGCCGCGCGTTCCTGGATCGCTTCTACGATGCCGAATCGCGCCAGATGAAGAACTCCGGGAGTCCGCAGACCGCCAATGCGATGGCCTTGTGCGCGAACCTCGTGCCGGCAGAAGATCGCAGCGCCGTGCTCGAGGCGATCATCGTCGATCTCGAAAAACGCGGCTGGCAGCAGACTCCGGGAGACGTCGGGCACCTCTTTTTCATCCGCGCTCTGGCCGAGGCGGGGCGTTCGGATGTGCTGCATCGCGTCTACTCGCGAACCGCGGAAGGCAGCTACGGGGGCATTCTGTCCAAGGGTCTCACGACCATGCCGGAGACGTGGGACGCGATCACGGTCGGCAGCAACTCCCTCAACCACTGCATGCTCGGCCACGTGGTCGAATGGTTCTACGGCTGGGTACTTGGCATTCGACAGGCGCCTGGTTCGACTGGCTGGAGTGACATGCTGATCGCTCCTGAGCCGGGCGAACTTGAGTGGTGTCGCGGCGGGATCCTTACGCCGCGCGGTCGGGTTATGTGCACGTGGGAGCAGAGTGAGAGCGAGTTCCGACTGGCGGTTTCGATTCCACCCGGCCCGGGGGCTCGGGTTGTGCTTCCGGAAGGTTGCTCCAACCAGGTTGATGTGGATGGGGTCGTGACGCGCGCCAAGCGTGGTCTGTTCGGCCGGCCGGAGTTGGTGCTTCCGACCGGGGAACACACGGTGCGAGGCGATCGGCGTTAGCCCTATTGGGAGCCGCGTGCGTCAAGCGGGCGGGAGTCGCGTGAGCTCGTCGCGGTTCACTGCCCCAAACGATCGTCTGGCGGGTGCCGCTCGCAAAGTCCAAAGACCGAGCAGATGTTTGCGTACGGCCTGCAACTTTCCGTCTATCATCGGGCGGTCGGCGCGTTCAGACGTGGTGCACCTGGGAATTTGGAGTCGCGTTCTACCACCCATCCGCGCGAGCGCCTCGACCGGTCCTGGACCTCCGAAACCACAGCACTTTGAACAGGCGGCATATGTCTACAGCAGGCCCGCTCGATGGCGGCAAGAATGTTCGTGACCTCAAGCGCGCGGGTTGGCGATCACAGTCGGTCAAGGCCGAACTGCGGCGCAATCTGATCGCGGCGCTCAAGAGCAATGAAGTTGGCCGGGGTTCGCAGACTCTGTTCCCCGGAATTGTCGGCTATGACGCCACGGTGATTCCTGAAATCATCAACGCGATTCTCGCCGGTCACGACATGCTCTTTCTTGGCGAGAAGGGGCAAGGCAAAAGCCGCCTCATGCGCCAGCTGGTGCGGTTTCTCGACCCCGTCATTCCCTACCTGGCGATCACGGATGAAGACGGAGGCTGTCCGGTCCACGAAGATCCGATGCGACCCATCACCAAGGTCGGCCGCGAGTTTGCGGAGAGGTACGGCGACGACGCGCCCATTGCGTGGTGGCCTCGCGAAGCTCGATATACCGAGCGCCTCGCTCCGGGAACCAAGTTCGCCGATGTGATCGGCGAGATCGACCCGGCCAAGCTGGCGCGCGGCGTCTCGCTGGGCGCCGAGGAGTCGCTCTCGTTCGGGCTCATCCCGCGCATGCATCGTGGGATCTTCGCGATGAACGAGTTACCCGACCTTGATGATTCGGTGCAGGTCGGTCTTTTCAACATCCTTGAAGAGCGCGATGTCCAGATTCGCGGCCTGCCCGTGCGCTTTGATCTCGATCTGGTCGTTGTTTTTTCCGCCAACCCGACGACCTACAACCGATCCGGCAAGGTCATTCCACAACTCAAGGATCGCATCGGTTCGACGATCCAGACGCACTATCCGCGCGAGCGCGATCAGGCCATCGAGATCACCGAACAGGAAGCGCTCAAGGATCTGCCGCTCGACGGCGAGTATCCGGTCGTTGTGCCTCGCTTCATGAAGGAGATCGTGGAGGAGATGGCGATTGTCGCGCGCCGGAGCAAGTATGTTGATCACGCATCCGGAGTCTCGGCACGCTTCTCGATCGCCAACTATCGCGTGATGGTGGCGTCCGCACGCCGCCGGGGAATCGTCCTCGGCGAGCGGCCGACGGTTCCGCGGATTACTGATCTGGCTCACTTCCACGCCACTGCTGCGGGGAAGGTTGAGCTCGATCTCATGTCCACCCACCAGCTCACCGAAGCGCAGGCCCTGGACGCGATTTTTGCAGAAGCCATCCGCAACGTGTTTAAGGAGTACGTTGAGGAACATGGTTTTGGCGAGATCGCCGAGATCTTCTCCAGGGGAGTGAAGATCGAAGTGGGGGACATGCTGCCGAGCAGTCACTATGAGCAACTGCTCAAGCGAGTGCCGCCCATCTGGGATAAGGCGTTTGAGGTGAATGCGTCAACCGATCCCGCAGTGCGGGCAAGCTGCGTCGAATTCGTGCTGGCGGGATTGTGGGCGAGCGATCGAGTCAGCCGCTCCGTGCGGCACGGGCGCGTGGAGTTTGAAACGTGAGTGAAGACCGCACGAAGCCGGCGCCGTCGGAGGGAGGGTCCACGTGCAGCGGTCGAGGGGGGCTCATCCATACCTACCTCGGCTATGACGCGGCGTCGTCTCCTTCGCCAACCGCGCCGCCACCCGACGTCGCTGGCGCTGCGTTTGATTTCGCCATGCAATTCGGCGATCTCGAGGGCTTCTCGGAAGAGCAACTTGCCGCCGCGATCCATATCGACGCCTCTCAGATCGCCGGGTTGGGACCGAGCCTGCAATCGCTCATAGCAATGCTCGAAGAGCGCAAGGCGAAGATACTCGCCACCTACGAGACTGACGCGGTACGCCGCGCCGCCGCCAGTCACTACCTTCAACAGGCGTCCACGATCGACATCAAGAAGCAGCAGCAAGCCGCGCTTGCGCGAGCCGTGCAACAAGAGCAACTGCGGGATCTCGAAGGGCTCTGGTACGCGCAAAAGAACGAGCACTCGCCCGTCGCTCGCGGCCTGCTCAAACTCATGCAGCGGCTCAGCGAGAAGTACGAGGTCGAGCAATTGGCCGGCAAGTATGCCTTCATCGGCCGCGAGCCGCTCTCGGTACCCAAGGCTCTGGAGATCAAGGAAGAACTCGAAACCATCGACAAACTGCTGGAGCAGCTTCGAGAGGCGATGAAGACGTCGCAACTGGCGATCATTGATCTTGAGGATCTCGCCGAGTTTGCCGAGGATGAAGATCGGCTCGGAGAGTTGGAGCGGCTGAACGAGTATCAGCGCCAGATCGAAGAGTACATTCGCCAGGAGGCAGAGCGACAGGGGCTGGAGCGGACCAAAGACGGCTATCGCCTCTCGCCCAAGGCTTATGCCATTGCCCGCAGAGGACTGCTTTCGGAGATCTTCAGTGATCTGCACGCCGCGCGATCGGGTCGCCACGATGGGCCGATCATTGGCGATGGAGCCGTTGAGACCGCCAAGACCAAGGACTACGAGTTCGGCGACTCGCTCGCCAACATGGATGTGGCGGGGAGTTTCGTCAATGCGTTCATCCGAGGCGGAGGCAAGAGCGGTCAGGATGCCGGTGGTGACCGCACTGGCGAGAGGTTCACATTTCCTTCCCCGTCAGATCTTCTCATCCATCGCACCCGCAACAACCCCAAGTGCGCTACGAGCGTGCTTCTGGATATGTCCGGCTCCATGCGTCACGGCGGACAGTACTACAACGTGAAGCGCATGGCGCTGGCATTCGATGCGCTCATTCGACAGGAGTACCCCGGTGACCATCTTTCGTTCATCGAGATGTTCACGCTGGCCAGGCTCCGCTCCCCTGCGGAGATTGTGAGCCTGCTGCCAAAGCCTGTGTCGATCCGCAACCCGCTGGTTCGCCTGAAGGCCGATCTGGGCGATCCGACGGTGAGCGAGCTCCGCATCCCGCAACACTTCACCAACATCCAGCACGCGCTTTCGCTCGCGCGGCGCGTCCTCACCGGGCAGGATACGCCCAACCGTCAGATTGCACTGATCACAGATGGCCTGCCGACCGCGCACTTCGAAGGCTCGATGCTGTACATGCTCTATCCCCCTGATCCACGGACGGAGGAGGCGACCCTTCGAGAAGCCGCTCTGTGTGCTCGGGAGGGAATCACGATCAATATCTTTCTGCTTCCCAGCTGGAGCCAGAGTCGCGAAGACATCGTCTTTGCCCAGCGCGTGGCGGAGTCTGCGCACGGTCGGGTGTTCTTTACGGGCGGCAAGGATCTGGACCGCTTCGTGCTGTGGGATTACGTTTCGATGAGGCGGCGCGTGATCGGGTAGAATGCGCGTTCCGTGAACGCGACGGATGGGTCCGTTGCTTGCGTGCGGCATTCAAGATCCAGTTCCAGGGGCCCGATGATGCCGCGCCCAGGCGGTCGGTCCTGTTTACTTCGGCAGCGAGGGCGCTGCGCTGCAACTCGGTGCGCCGCCAAGTGCCGTGCCGCAACTGGCGCACGCTTCGTCTTCCTCTTCGGGGTGATAGGAGGGGGCATTCGGGGCGATGATCTCGCGCGATGCCGGGACGCCCGCGTCGAGGCGAATGATCGCCACCCAGGCGCGGAGCAGGTCGCAGATCCCATCCAGCGACTTCAACAGCTCCGCCTGCTCAGGATGTTCGATCGACTCGCGCTGACGATCCACGCGGCGCTGAACGCAGCGAGCGAAAGTCGGCATCCACCATGCGACATGATCGCGAACAAACGCGTGAAGCGCATCGCGGCAGACGGCGATATGGTCGGCATCGCCGGACTGAATTGCGATGGCGTGCTTCTGGCAAAGGAACGCGATGAACTCGAGTTCGATGCTGACGTGATCCGGACGCTCGGGCCGCTCGCCACCGGGTTCGACGCCGAAGGCGCGATAGAAGCCGCCGACGTCGGCCATCTGGCTCGATCGGTAGGTGGGATCCTCCCAGTGGCAGTAGTCCGTCTCATGAGGCGGGCAGTCTTTGGACGTGACCAGGCCGAAGACGGCGTCGAATGCGGCGACTCGATCCGCTGGCGCGCTGGTGAGCCATTGGATGAGGGGCTCGATTGAGGCGCGGTCGGGGGTCAGTTCGCCGAGACTGAGTTCGTCGAGTCTGCAGTTGCCGCAGCCCGTGGTGGTGAGCGCCCATGCCTGCCGCAACGGTGCGAGGTCCTCCGGCACAATCGACTGCGCTCCGGACGGTTGTCGCAACGGGTCACGCCACACATGCGCCAGGGCAGCGCCGATCATGGAGCGGGCCGCGAGGGTGCGCGGTTGGATTCGGCGAGGATCGACTTTCGTGGTCACGAGTGACTCCTCTCAAATGCTGTTGACGTGCAGGTCGGCGGGCCGCTCAAAGGTGGGCTCTTCGACGGTGACGCGCACGGCTTCGACGTTGAACTTGTTGTACCCGATGACGGTGTCGTTGTAGATCTCCTGCGTCTTGCTCGAACCGTCAGGCATGGTGACCTGGATTTCCGCGACCTTTGGCCCCTTGATTACTTCGTAGCGGAAGATGATCTGTTGCGTTGTGCGGAAGAGCTGCAGAACGGCAAGCAGGTCGCGATCCGGGCAGGAATACTGCTCGATCGCGCTTTCCACGCCGGGGCCGAACATCTGCTTGAGATAGGGACGCGGCACCCAGCGGGGCGGGATGTAGTAGCCGTTGGGCTCGGTGCCGAACTGCGGATAGAGCGGCAGCGCGACCTGGCGCTCGCGGATCATGTAGTAGAGCGGGTTCCATCGGTCGGCGACCCACTGTCCCTCATCATCGATGGCGACCAATCCCTGCATGCGAATGCGACCGGGGCAGACCGCCATGCAGCGCGTCTCAAGGGGCTCGCCGTTGGGGCTGAGTTCGGGGTCTTTTCCTTCGACACGGGGATAGCAGCCGACGCACTTCTCGCTGGTGCGCGTGGTGGTGCGATACATGGCCTTTTTGTAGGGACACGCTTCGACACACTTGCGATAGCCGTTGCAGCGACTCTGGTCGATAAGGACGATGCCGTCTTCGGGTCGCTTGTAGATCGCGCCGCGCGGGCAGGCGGCGAGGCAGCCTGGGTACGTGCAGTGGTTGCACAATCGCTGGAGGTAGAAGAACCACACTTTGTGGTCCGGCAGCTGGGCGGATCCGCCAAACTGCTTGCCGCCGCCGAAGAGATCGCCGACGGCGGTTTCTTCGTGGATGTTGGGCGCGGTGGTCCACTCTTCATCGCTGGGAAGGTAGCCGAGCACGCGCTTGGCGCCTTCGGCCTCGCTGTAGTACTTCTCAGCCGCCTCGAAGATGGTCTTGCCGTTGAACTGCCCGTAGGGGGATTGGGCCCCGACGTCGCCACCCTGACCCCAGCGCTGGCCGTCGGGATTGGCCTTGCTGAGCAGGTCGAGGATCCTGACATCCCAGTTGTGCGGATAGCCGCCAAAGGGTTTGGTCTCGACGTTGTTCCAGTACATGTATTCCTGGCCGCGCGAGAATGTCCACGTGCTCTTGCACGCCATGGTACAGGTCTGGCACGCGATGCAGCGGTTGATGTTGAAGACAAACGCAAACTGCGACCTGGGATGCGCTTCTTCGTACGGATAGCTCATTTCCCGACCGAGTTGCCAGTTGTAGACGCGAGGCATGATGTGCTCCTATAGGCTGGGCTGTGATCAGCGGCCCGAGGCGTTGATCGTGAGCGTGGCCGTGCGAACGTCGTTGTCTGACTCGTGCGTGACATGACGGTGGACGCCGACGCGACCGCGCGTCTCATCCAGAAGTTCATCCAGGCGAGCGCCAAGCGCGAGGCGCATGCCATACAGCGCCTGGTATTCGGGGTCATTTGACATGGCGCGCAGTTGCTCGATGGGCGTACCAATCATGAGCAGTTCCTCGAAGATGCAGCGCGCCATCAGTTCCACGTCGCCCGGCACCATCGAGCCGTCCAGGATCATCGGATGATCCGGCTCAGCCGGTCGATTGGCGGGATGCGATGCGTCGTGCTGGAGTTGTTCAATAGCCATCGTCGCCCTCCGGTGTTCCGATCGAGGTGAGTTCGCCGGCGAGATACGCGAGGTTGGCCTCGCTCCTTCCCATCGGACCAAAGCCGCTCGTGGCATTGGTCCAGACCCCCAGCCCATTCAGCCCGCCGGCCTCGGCCTTGGTGATGCGAATGAGCGTCTCCTTGGGCACGGTGTTTACGGCGTGGTTGTCGACATCCGCGCCGAAGACAAAGCCCATGCCGCCGGTTTTCTTGTGGAAGAGGCTGTCGGTCTGGTGCATGGGAGGCAGCCAGCCTCGCGTGATCGACTGGTGCGAGCCGTAGCGGTAGGACGACTGGTAGCCCGTTCCGCTTGCCAGGGCTCTGCCATCGCTGCGCTTTTCGTGGCCGAGCACGGTGCGTTCTGACGCAATCCAGCCGGTGTGTTTCATGATGGTGAAGTGGTACGGCAGCGCCGGATTGAACTTGACGCGCACCATGCAACGGAACGCGCGATGCCGGAAAGTGCCCTCATCATCCTGCCAGCCGCGATACGGTCGGTCGGCGGGATTCGCATCGACGTAGACGTAATCGCCATCGCTCAGTCCAAGTGCAGCACCCGCCTGGGGGTTCATCTGGATCTGTCGATCACCGACGCCGGGCGCTCGCTTGTCGCGGCGATAGGGGTCAGAGAAGTTTGTGGACCAGATCCAGTTCCAGTCGACCGTTGACCACGAGGAGTGGGTGGAGTGCCTGCTCTTGGGCGTGGAACAGAAGAAGTGGAAGCCGCCGCTCCAGAGCGGATTGGGCGTCTGCTTGACCTGCGCCCAGGGCATCTTGACGTTGCGCACCTGACGAAGATCCGCGTCCATGGCGTCAAGCGGGATTCCGTAGTCAAGCGGTCGAACATAGGGGCTGGTCGAGACGATGACGTTGGGAAGATAGGGCGTGGCTTCAACCGACTCGCGATGCACCAGCAGGTTCTCGCCGCATGCGATCGCCTCGTCAAGATCGCAATAGGCGGCAACGCGACCGCAGTCGGTGTAGAACGGGATGCTGTCGTGCACCTGTTCGAAGAACGCGACGCGCGGGTAACTGCGGAAGAGGAACATCGCCACGCCCGGCTCGCCGCCGTAGTCGCCGCGCATGATTCGATCGAGTTGATACGGTCCGTCCTTGCCGACGGTGGTGATGCACGAATCGAGCACGCGTTGGATGTACACACGGTTCTTCTTCTCGAGAACGTACTTCCAGAGGTCGCCGAATCGTCGATCATTGGTCATGTTGCCCAGTGCCTTGGCGACGAGAGCAAAGACCACGGCATCATCCCGACTGTCGTGAACGGGCTTGATTCCGTCGCCGCCCCACACCTGGATGAACGGGTTGGAGCACGAGCCGCCCAGTTCGAGATCTTCAAACTCCGCCCACGAGTTGACGGGGAAGATGATGTCGGAGTATTCCGCCGAGCCGGTCCACTCGATCTGCTGGTCGATGATGAGATCGACCTTCGGCAGGGTGTTGACGATGATGTCGTAAATCCACTTGGCCTGGTTGAGGAAGTTGGCGTTGTTGTACCAGAACGCCTTGGTGGGAGTGGGCAGGTGAGTGTCGCCCGTGAATCGCTTTACGCCTTCGGGCGTATCCACCTTGAGGATGTGCTCGCCGCAAGCCCAGTAGGACGGTTCTTCGTGGTGCATGCAGTGGCGGAGGTTCTTGCTGGTGAGTTTGGCGTTTTCATCGAGCACCGGATTGAACGGATCCTCGGCGGCATACACGCCGACGCCGGGCCCGGCGTTGGGGCCGGCCTGCAGCAACGCGCCCTTGTAGTTGCCCGCCCAGGCGAAGACACCGGCTCCGTGTTTGCCCATGTTGCCGGTGATCGCCATCAAGACGAAACAGGCGCGGTTGTGAAGCGTCGCGTGGAAGTAGTGGTTGATGCCTTCACCGAAGTGGATCGCGGCGGGTTTGATCGTGGCCAGGTCCCTGGCGAGGCGTTCGATCAGTGCCGGGTCTGCATCGGTGATCTCCGCCACGGTCTTGACGTCGTAATCCTTGAGATGCCGGCGGTACATCTCAAAGATGGGCATGACTTCCACCGTTTCGCCGGTGACGGTTTTGATCTTGAACACACCTTTGAGAGCCGGATCGAACTTGAGATTGGCGCCGACTTCATCTCGTGAGACGGCGACCACGGTGTTGGCCTTTGCGTCCCACATGCAGAAGTCGCCAATCTTTTCGCGCTGATCTTCCGTCATGCCGTGCAGCCGGAAGGAGGGTCCATTCTTGATGTTCTTGTTGGCGTAGCCGGGAATGACATCCTGGGGCCGCAGGCGTTTGAGCGTGTCCGTCCGCACGAGTAGCGGCATGTCGGTGAATCGTCTTGTGAAGTCGGCGTCGTACCAGTCGTTGTCGATGATGATGCGAATGAGGCCGAGGATGAGTGCAAGATCGCTCAGCCCCGGACGCACGCCGATCCAATAGTCGCTCTTGGCGCTGGGGGCGGCATAGTCAGGTGAAACATTGACGATGCGTGCGCCGCGCTCCATGGCCTCAATGAACCAGTGCGACTCCGCCATCTTGTTCTCAACCAGGTTCTTTCCGATCATGAGGATCATCTTGCTGAATCGCAGATCGCTGAAATCCATGTCGGACGTCTGCAGGCCGGTGGCGAACGGCGTGCCCGGCGCCTGGTCGCCGCGCCAGGTGTATTCGTTCCAGGCGCGGGCGCCCAGCGCGTGTTCGGGGTCGACGCCGCGAACGTGATGATCGAGCAAGCCGAGCATGTTGCCAAAGCGATAGATGCCGAATTTGCCGACGAGTCCGTGAATGGGCAGATTGGATCCCATCTTGATCGTCGTGGTGCCCGCCCCGTCCCAATGGTGGAGCAGATCGGGGTCGTAGCCATCGGCGAGCAGGCGGCGCTTGCCCGGATCGCCGCTGTAGGTTTCGGCAACAGCCTTGAGGCCCTGCGCGCAATAGCGTGATGCGTCCTCCCAGGAAAGGCGAATGAACTCGTCGTTGCCGCGGTCGTCAAACTTGTATTTCGATCGCAGTTGCGGCTTGTCGGAGAGGCTTGGGAACCCATCGTCGGCCCATTGCTTCCATCCCTTGCGGATGACCGGTCCCTTGGCGCGATACGGTCCGTAGACGCGGCGCTGGAAGGTAAAGCCCTTCGGACAGCCGCGCGGATGCCATGCGGGACTTGTCTTGTTGCCGTACGAATCGCCGTAGCGATGGACGTCGTAGTTCTGCTCGGAGCGGATCATCACGCCGTTGCGCACGAACGCCTTCATGCGGCACATGTGCGTGTCGTTGGGGGCGCACACCCAGTTGAACGTTCGGTCGTAGCTGTACTGGTCTCGATACAGGCGTTCCCAGTCGCGCTTCGGATACGAAAGCAATGGGTTCTCAACTCCGATGATGGGAATGAGGCCGCCCAGCGCACTGGGCCAGGCGAACGCCGCGAGTGACGACGCCCCCAGGAAGCCGATGAAGCGCCGACGAGAGAGGTCGAGGCTTTCCGGTCCTTTCTGATCGTCGCCGGGTGCTCCGCCATTCTGACCTGTGTGATTCTTCTTGTTCATGTGCCCGACCTTCCTGCTTCCAACTCGCTTTTCGATCGTGGTTCATCTACCCCGCAGCACGCGCTCGTCACCGAGAAAGCTCCAGCCAATGCCAACCCGAGATCAGTTTGGTTCCGTTTCGATCGAGCGCAGCGCCATCCCACACGGCGAACGCGATGGGAAGGTGTGACGCCGTCGCGAAGTCGACATCACCCTCGTGGTGCGCCGGCAGTTCGCGAACGAATACGGCTCGCCACACGCCGTCGCGCCACCGACCTGCGCCGCTGACGTTCTGCTCAACCGCGTCGGCAATCGTCGAAGTGCCGAATCCGGCCGCGTTCATGCACAGAATCGGCCGGGTCATCAGGCCCGGATCCGACTGCGGGTTGCCTGCGCCCCACGCGGTGATGTAGGTGGGGTCGTGCTCGGTCAGCGGACCGGTCACCGGATCACCGGATTTGAAGGGGTAGAGGTCAACCGGGTCGCCTGCTTCTGAAAGAGAAATATCGCGGCGCCGATCAGAGTCAGCGTCGATCTGGCGACTCGCCTTCCACTGCCAGATATTGACAATCGTCTGCTGGCCATCCTGCTGCTGACCCATCGTGAGGGTTGGGACGTCGGAGGTGAGGCTGAACATGATGCCGGCGGCGTCGGTCGCGCTATCCAGCGATTCGGAGCCGTTCACGGTTGGGTCCGTCCACTCGAGACAGAACGCGAGTTGATGGCCCACGACCGCGCTGCGGACTTCCATTGATCGCGTCGCCGACTTGCGCTGCCACAGTGGCTGAAGCGACACGACAACCGGCGTGATGCTCCGCCATCCGGCGTCGAAGGGATCGGTCAGCATCTGCGTCTGGCCGCCCGTCACCGGCGCGATGGTCGCGCCTGATTGAATGCCCTGCGGTTCGCGCGGCTCGATGAGACTCTCCAGATAGGCCACCATGGCCCAGACCATGTCCGTCGATGGATCGACGCCTTCGACTTTGATACCGGCGTTCATCGCCGATTGGAAACTCGGCATCGGCGTACCCGGCACGCCGACGAGAATCGTGCGATAGAGGTCTTCACTTGTCCGGCCGGCTTTGAATACGCCGGTGGTGAAATCTGCCGGTGGCAGTGGGAATCCGTCTGAGTCGAGTAATCCCTGCGCGGATGGGCCATCGCCACGCCCCGTCTCGCCATGGCACGGCGCGCACCCCATGGTGACGAATACTTTGCCTCCCTGGCGCACCAGGTCATCCGTGAACGCGGGACGCGGTGGAATGGTGACAGGCTCTGGCGGTGTGTTCGGCCACCCCTTGGAGTTGAGCGACAGCACGTAGTCGATGAGCGAAGCAATCTGCTCATCGGTCAACACACCATTGAACGCCGGCATCGCCGTGCGCGCGATGCCGTTGCGAATGGTGCGCTCGAGATCCGCCTTGGCTGGTGGCTCATCGTTGTAGGTGGACTTGAACCGATAGAGGCCCGCCGTGAAGTCGCGCGGCTTTGGGAAGAGGAGATAGGACGCGGGGCCGTCGCCCTTTCCGGTTGCGCCGTGACAGGTCTGGCAGTTGGTTGCAAAGATCTGCTGGGCGGTCGCAGGTGGCGCCGGCGGAATCGCGGCGGCTGAAGTGCTCACGGGTGCGGCCGCCGCAAGATCGGCAGGCGGTTCAGTGGGCGTGCCACGCTCTCGCGCGAGGCCGGCTGCGCCCAGAAGCCCGAGCATCCCTGCCGAAAGAAGCGAGCAGATGGCCAAACCCTGAAACGCGGTGTGTTGCTTTCTCATTGGAGACTCCCATTGGAGTTCAAAGGCGGAGCGCCAGAAGGACAGAGTTCGTCGTTTTCGTCCACTGGCGTTTTCGGACTCATTCGATCATCAATCCATAACAAGATTCATATATCCTATTCAAGTCTTCACGTGTTTCTCCCGGTCGTGTGGAGGTCGTCGGCGTTTCGTGTAATTGCTATGTTCGAGGAGGTCGCGGCTTGCGCCCTCGTGCCGCGTCAATTGCGACCGTCTGGGATTCAAGTTCCCGCCGCTGCGATTCATCCAGCGCCGCCTGGATCCGGTTGAAGAGGTCCCGTTCTTCCCACCGGATATGCGTCTCCAACAGCTCACCCAGCTCGCGCAGCGCGGCGGAGTCTGGTGGCGTGCCATCGCCAGGTTGCTGAAGACTTGCAACGAGGTCCCGTATCTGTCGGTGCTCGCGCAGCATTCGCTGCCGATCCGTTTCGTCCATGCGTTCCAGAAGCAGTCGTTCTTCATCGTCGAAGTGCACCGCGATCTCACGGTCCCACGCGCCGATGAAGTCCGCGGCGAGGCGTGCACACGCAACGGAATCATCACTCGTCGCTTTGCGAAGTCGACTGGACTGAGCGAGGCCAGTGTAGTGATCGCGGCTGAATGGCGCCAGAACTTCTTCGCGCTTCAATGGGGGGTGCGATGAGTCGATCACAATTCACCCGCCTTTCCGAGCGACGGATCCGGATGGATCGGCGCAAAGCGCTGCACAGAGCGGACGAGATTGAGCAGGCTCGAGAATCAGTTGCGAAATCGTGACGGAGGCGAAGCTCCTCTCAATCTGCATCATCGCATCATCAATGCGTCGGTGCATGGGGCACAGCTGCGAGCCGTGCGAGTCAATCCCGAGCGGGCAGGTATGAATGCGTTCAATGGGATCGATCGCGTTGACGACTTCAAGCACGGAAAGATCGGCAGGGTCGCGCAGAAGCGTGAAGCCACCCAGCGTGCCGCGTTGCGCCGAGAGAATGCCTGCCCTGGCGAGCGACTGAAGAACCTTGATCAAGTAGCCGGGTGCGGCATGCGTGCCCTCGGCGATCTCGCGCACCTTCTGTGTTTCTCCGTGACGCTGACCGAGCCACACGACGGCCCGGAGGGCATACTCGCTGGCATCGGATAGGAGTTTCACAGGTATTTCCTCCACCGGGGTCATAATCCCGTGGTTCCGCTGGATTGAACAATATCACGGCGCTAAAAGAAGTCAAGAGCGCATGGATGCACGAAAGACCTTTATTTGCCCTCCGCTCGTCCTGTAGGCCAAAAAAACCCCCTTTGGAGCCCGTCATGACCACAAGTATTGACTCAACCCTGACAGTCGGCCAACTCGTTGCCGAGCGCCCCGGCCGCTCCCGTGTCTTTGAGAGCGTTGGAATCGATTACTGTTGCGGCGGAAAGATCCCGCTGGCGCAGGCCTGTGAACGCAGAGGTCTCAATGTCGAAGAAGTGAGGAAACGGCTCCAGTCGGCGGACGCCAGGGATCAGGACGACGAGGCGGGGCTCGTTGATGCCAACGGCATGGGACTTGCCGAGCTGGCCGACCATATTGTGGCCACCCATCACTCTTATCTTCGCGCTGAGTTGCCGCGTCTGGATCAGATGACGGACAAGGTCTTTCGAGTGCATGGCGAGCACGAGCCGCGCCTGGCCGACGTGCGACGGGCCTTTTGCGCGCTGCGTGATGAACTCACCGAACACATGATGAAGGAGGAGCGGATTCTCTTTCCCATGATCCGCGAGATGACGCACGCGGACGGACCGCGTTCCTTCCATTGCGGTTCGATTGCGAATCCCATCGCGCAGATGGAGGCGGAGCATGAGCACGCCGGCAATGCGCTCGAGACGATGCGCCGCGCCACCGATGGTTACCAGCCGCCGGAGTGGGCATGCAACACCTACCGCGCGATGCTCCACGGTCTGGCCCATCTCGAACGCGACATGCACCAGCATGTCCACAAGGAGAACAATGTGCTCTTTCCGAAGGCGATCCAACTCGAAGCAAAGCTGCAGCACAAAGGCGCTGACTGACGCCGCACCGGACGCGTGGCGCGGCACCTGACCGGCCCCCGGACTACTGCAAATCGGCCTCCAGGAGCGTGCGAAGCGCCATGCGGGCGCGATGCAGTCGCGTCTTGACCGCGCCGCAGTTCAGCCCGAGCACATTGGCGGTCTCCTCCGTACTCATCCCCTCGATGTCCCGGAGCAATACGACAGTGCGGTAGTCACTGGGCAGCTCATCGATGCGCTGGCGCACGAGGGAACGCAGTTCGCTCTGTTCAAGAAGAGCGGCCGGGGAACTCGACCATCCGGGGCGAACATCCTGGCGATGACCGGTCGTGTCAAAGGTTGGAAGGAACGACTCAATCGACACGCGTTCGGAGCGGTTTCGTTTCCGGAGGCGCATGAGTGCGGCGTTCACGGTAATGCGATGCAGCCAGGTGCTTACTTGTGCTTGTCCGCGGAAGTCCTTGCAGCACTTGAACGCTTGAAGAAACGCGTCCTGCACCGCATCGTGACTCTCCTGTTCATCGTGCAGGATGCGCTTGGCTGTCGCCAGCATGCGGCCGATGTTCGAACGGACCAGTGCTTCGAACACCGCCTCGTCGTCGAGCGGCGCAGCTTGAGGAGTTCTCGTTTGAGCTGAATCCATCGGCGGGTTACCGGAACTGACGTGTGTGTTCATGGCTTGGGCCTTTGAAGAAGTTCGCGCAGGAACGGTGAGATGGACTGGAATTCGACTCCGGCACGGCGCAGGCGCAGCAGGCACGTCAGCGCGACATCGTCTGCATAGGTGACGCTGGCGAGATCGAGAAGAAGGCGGGATGAGCTGGACAGTTGGCGACGGCAGATGTCGTCCAGCGCCTCGACGCCCTCAGCATCGATGACTCCTTCGATCTTCAGGAGTGAGCTGTTGTCGGCGTGAGGGGCAGTTGAGATACGCAGCATGAGAGGCTCCAATGGATGCGTCGAATTGAGAGCAAGCCCCATGCCAATCGGGCGGATCGCCGTAACTAGTGATTCTGAATGGAGTTGTGGTGACTGGCCGCGCGGCGTCCTGACGTCCCGGCCACGAAGTTTCGTGGAACTACGAATCCGCGTCAGTACTGCGGCGGATGTCGAGCTTTTTCATGCGGCTGCGCAGAGTGTTTGGATGCAGACCGAGGATCTGGGCCGCCCCCCGGGGGCCATCGACCACCCAGCCCGTCGAACGGAGCGTGCCGAGAATGTGATCGCGCTCGATCCTCTCCAGCGACTGACCCATGCCGGCCTCGGGTGGGCTCATGGAGAGATCCTGATGTCCGGCGCTCGCCTGGCCGGGAAGCACGATCGCGCTGGACGCGAGTTCGGAGCCGGGCGACAGGATCACGGCGCGCTCGATGAGGTTCTGAAGTTCGCGCACATTGCCGGGCCAGTCATACGCGCACAGTCGGTCCATTGCTTCAGTGGGGATTCGCTCGATCGGTCGTCCGATGCGTGCGGCTGAGCGCGAGACGTAGTAGTGGACAAGCAGGGGGATGTCGGCGCGCCGTTCGCGGAGGGGGGGGACCTTGACGGGGAAGACATTGAGCCGATAGTACAGATCCTGGCGAAACGCTCCCGATGCGACGGCTGCTCCAAGGTCGCGATTCGTGGCCGCGATGACGCGGACGTCCGCGCAAAGTGTTTTCGCGCCGCCGACACGCTCATACTCGCGTTCCTGCAGCACGCGCAGGAGTTTGACCTGAACATCGAGCGGCAGTTCGCCAATCTCGTCGAGGAAGAGGGTGCCTCCCTCAGCGAGCTCGAAGCGCCCGATGCGCTTGGAGACCGCGCCGGTGAAGGCGCCTTTTTCGTGTCCGAACAGCTCACTCTCGACGAGCCCGGTCGGCAGGGCAGCGCAATTGACTTTGATCAGTG
Source organism: Planctomycetaceae bacterium (assembly GCA_040255465.1). Taxonomy (GTDB): domain Bacteria; phylum Planctomycetota; class Phycisphaerae; order Phycisphaerales; family UBA5793; genus UBA5793. The sequence continues at coordinate 21,790 of JBDZVA010000003.1, read as the reverse complement.
CGCATGAGGCGCGCGAGCTGCGCGAGTGAATCGCTCGGGCGACAAGTTCCTTGCCGACGCCTGATTCGCCAGTGATCAGAACCGTGGCGTCTGTGGCGGCGACGAGCTCGACATTGCGGAGCACCTGTCCCAGCGCCGGACTGCGTCCGACGATCTCGTCGAAATTGTGGACGGACTTGATTTCCTCCCGCAGGTAGCTGTTGTGCAACTGCAGGCGCGCCCCCTCCCGCTCGGCAAGCACGCGATCGGTGATGTCGACGATGACCGTTCGTGTGTGCTTGCCATCCTGTTCGGGGCGCGACCAGCGCTGGACCCACACGGGTTTCCCGTTGTCTTTGCGGCGGAGTTCAAGCTCGATGACGCCTTTTTCGTGTCCTGACTGCTCCGCGGCGAGCGAATCATGCACGCGCTGCTGGGCCTCCGGAGTCGGTGCGACCAGCGACAAGCCGACCGTGCCGACCACCTCTTCTGCCTTGAGGCCGAGCATGCGTTGAGCCGCACGATTGGCGCTGATAAATCGCGTCGAAGTGTCTTCGTAGACGTAGCCGATGGGCGCTTCGTCGAACAGATCTCGAAAGAGCTTTTCGGATTCGCGCAACTTGTGCTCCATGCGCATGCGCTCAAGTTCAGCGCTAGCTCGCTGGGCGAAGATCTGGAAAATGGAGAGTTGCCGCGGCTCCTGAGGCATCGGTCGCTGATCGAATACAGCCAGATGTCCCATGGTCTCGCCACGATCGTCAATCAGGGGTACGCCGAGGTAACTCTCGATGCGCATCTCCACCAGCGGTGTGTCCTGTGGAAACAGTCGCCAGACTCCTGACGGATGGTGGCAGAGCTTCCCGGAAACGACCTCCTCGCAAGGCGTACCGGCCAAATCCCATTCGATGGGCTTTTCGATGTGGTCATGAGCCCAGTAGGCAATCGTGCGCACGCGCGAAGGCGATTCGCTGAACTTTGCGATGAACACATGCGAGACGTCGATCGCCGCGGCAAGATGTCGCACGAGTGACTCAAGAAACGCCTCTCCCGTAGTTCGGGCGGTGCCCCTGACGATTTGGGTCAGGGCGGCGAGTTCATCTGCGGCGCTCCCGCAGACTGGCGCGGCAGCGTCTGGCCGTTCAGTGGATGGCCGGGCAGGCTTGGTCATGGAGCGCCAGAGTCCAGACGTTGACAGCCGCACTCCCGCGGTGGTTCCAACACGCCTCGGCGGCCGAATTGATGATATCGGGTGGGCTGGCCATTCGCGCGTAACGTGCAGTTTGCGGCCGGCGAAGCGGCGCCTATTTCGCGCGGAGGGCGGAAAGGACGGCGCGAACCAGCTCCTCTGGAACCTCCGGCGGCACCGGTTCGTCCGGATTCAGGCCCTGGGCCCGCACGAGTTCGACCGTGTCGCGGTAGGTCTTGAGATAGTCGCGGCACGCGCCACAGATCTTGAGGTGTCGATCAAACACCTCACGCATCGCCGGGGGCTGAGTGTTTTCGAGGTAGTCGTCGAGAAAGCTGATAAGTTCTTGGCAAGTCATGGTTTACTCGTCCTCGGCGCTGCGTCTACTGACTTTGGATCAGACCTACCGGAGCTCGACCACGAGTCGAACCAGGAAGTCCTGAGGGCGCCGCCGTCTCAGCGTCGCCGGGCGCAGGGTGGTGATGAGCGTGCCCGGGGGCGGCGGAGCGATCCGCAAGGCACCTGGTGACAAGTGCCGTCCAGCCGGTCTGGTGGCTGGCGCCGACCCCGCGGCCGTTGTCACCGTGAAAGTACTCATAGAAGAGCACAAGATCGCGCCAGTGCGGGTCGTCGGCGTAGCGTTGGGTCGAGCCATGGCAGGGTCGGCGACCGTCGCTCTGAGCGAGGAAGATCGACGCGAGTCGGCGGCGCAGTTCCGCCGCGACGTCATCCAGTGTCATCATGGTTCCCGATCCCGTGGGGCACTCGACCGTCAGTGTGTCGCCGTAGAAGTGGTGGTAGCGTTCGAGCGCTTCGACGAGCAGATAGTTGACGGGGAACCAGATCGGGCCGCGCCAGTTGCTGTTACCGCCGAAGAGGCCGGTCGTGGATTCGGCGGGCACGTAGTCGACGCGAAACTCCTCATTGCCGGCGTGATAGACGTAAGGATGTTCGGCGTGATAGCGCGATACGGATCGCACGCCGTGCGCTGAAAGGAACTCGGATTCATCCAGCAGATAGCGGAGCACGCGTTCGAGGCGCTTTCGCGACGGAATCGCCAGGAGATGATGGGCGTGAGCGTGCATCTCGCCGATCGTCTCGACGTAGGAGATGTGACGTGACAGGTCTTTACGATTCTCAAGGAACCACCGCATGCGTTTGTCGAAGCCCGGCAGGCGGCAGATGACCTCCTGCTCGAGTACTTCGACGGCGATCAGGGGCAACAGGCCGACCAGGGACCGCACCTTGAGGGGCATGTTGGTGTGATCGATGTGCAGCTGGTCGTAGTAAAAGCCGTCCTGTTCATCCCACAGTCCATCACCGCCGAGCGTATTCATGGCGTCGGCGATGGCGACGAAGTGCTCGAAGAACTTGGAGGCGACGTCCTCGTACTCGGGCTCTTCACTGGCCAGTTCGAGCGCCATCGAGAGCATCGTGGCGCAATAGAAGGCCATCCACGCCGTACCGTCCGCCTGTTCGAGATGGCCACCCGTGGGCAGGGGTCGTGAGCGATCAAAGACGCCGATGTTGTCCAGTCCCAGGAATCCGCCGGCGAAGATGTGCTTTCCCTCGACGTCCTTGCGATTCACCCACCAGGTGAAATTGATGAGCAACTTCTGGAACACGCGAGCGAGAAAGACGCGGTCGCGTTGGCCGCGCGGACCGGTCATCTTGTACACGCGCCAGCAGGCCCAGGCGTGCACCGGCGGGTTCACGTCGCCGAAAGCAAATTCGTAGGCGGGAATCTGCCCGTTGGGGTGCATGTACCACTCGCGCAGCATGAGCACAAGCTGCTCCTTGGCGAACTCGGGGTCGATCTGCGCAAACGGAATCATGTGGAAGGCAAGATCCCACGCGGCGTACCAGGGGTACTCCCACTTGTCGGGCATGGAGATGACATCGCGGTTGTAGAGGTGCGTCCAGTCCTCGTTGCGGCTGTGCTTGTGCCCCTCGGGTGGTGGTGGCTGGGACGGGTCGCCCTCGAGCCACTGCTGCACCACGTAGTGGTAGAACTGCTTGCTCCAGAGCAAACCTGCGTAGGCCTGGCGCGCCACGGCTCGCTCATCGTCGCCGAGGTGCTCATCGAGACGTGCGGTATAGAACGCATCCGCCTCGTTTTTGCGAGCGGCAATGTAGCGTTCGAACTCCTCACCGAAGGGCCGGTCGCCCGCCTCATCCTGTTTGGTCAGGCGGAGTCGATACGTCACGCTCTTTCCGGCCGGAATCATGGCGTAGAAGTGAGGGGCGAACTTCGTGCCCTCGCCCCTCGGATTCACCGCGTCAGACCTGCCGTGTATCACGCACTCGTGGAAGGCGTCCTTGACGTACGGCGACTGGTTTGGGGCGTTGTACAGACGTTGCGTATTCGTTTCATTCTCGGTGAACAGCAACGGCGGCGCTTTCCCGTCGGGGTCGATGCTGAGTTGGTATTGGCCGAGCGTTGGATGCTCAATGGCCAGCGTGGTGTCTCCGATGCGGCGGATGCGGCCGCGTTCGCCCTGTCCTTCGCCACGACGGCCCCATGACCAGGTGTTGCGAAACCAGAACGTCGGCAACAGGTGAATCGGCGCCGCGTCAGGCCCGCGATTGTGAATCGTGATTCGAATCAACATGTCTTCGGCCGACGCCTTGGCGTACTCGGCAACGACATCAAAGTAGCGATTCTCGTCGAACACACCGGTGTCGATGAGTTCAAACTCGCCGTCGCCTGAACCTCGTTGACGGTTTTCGGCCACAAGCCGGTCGTAGGGGAACGCAGCTTGCGGATACTTGTAGAGCGCTTTCATGTACGAGTGCGTTGGTGTGGAGTCGAGGTAGTAGTAGCACTCCTTGACATCTTCGCCGTGATTGCCCTCGGTGTTGGTCAGGCCGAAGAGGCGCTCCTTGAGAATCGGATCTCGTTCATTCCACAGCGCGAGCCCGAAGCCCAGGCGGCACTGCCGATCACAGAATCCCAGCAAGCCGTCTTCGCCCCAGCGATACGCCCGGCTGCGAGCATGGTCATGCGGCAGATAGCCCCAGCAATCGCCGTTGCCCGAGTAGTCCTCGCGCACCGTGCCCCATTGCCGTTCGGCGAGGTAGGGGCCCCAACGCTTCCAGTTGTGGTGGCGTTGGGAGTCTTCGATGAGGCGGAGTGACTCGACATCCGAGGCTGGCGACGGGTTTTTGGCTGCTTGTGTAGTCATGCGTACGTTCTTTTTGGAAGACTCCCCTGGAAGGGTATACATCACTGTCGGCCATCTGCCCGTTCGAGATGCGTCCTATGGTCTCAAAGCGAGCAGCGCTTCGGGCATTGTGGCCGGTCGCGCGGGCTGCTGCGGCTGTCCCTCGGTTGAGGACAGGTGCGGCGCCAGCGTCGTGTTGATCTGGACGAGGTCCTTCGAGAAGAACAGGTCCAGAGTCCAGTCGAGCGCCACTCGCATCTTCTTTTCCAGCCGCGGCAGCTTGCTCAGGTAGATCGTTCGCCACATCCACCAGGCGACAAAGCCTGAAAAGTTGACGCCCATGATGTTCGCCACCCCGGTCCGATGTCCGAGCGACGCCAACTGTCCAATGGTGCGGAAGCGGAAGGGCTTGAGTTTGCGATTGCTCAGACTGGCAATGATGTTTTGCGCCAGTGTGCGCCCTTCGCGAATGGCATGTTGCGCGGTCGGCGGATGGGTCTTGCCGGTGCGAGCGTCCGGAATGCACGCACAGTCGCCCAAAGCCCAGACACCGGAGTAGCCGGGAACGTCGAGACACTCCGTGACGCAAATCCGCCCGCGATCCTTTCGGCAGGGGAGTGAATTGAGCATGGGATGCGCCGACGTGCCGGCGGTCCAGACCAGTGTGCAGGATTCGATCGTTGTCCCGTCGGCGAGGTGCACCCCGTGCGTGTCGTATCCGGCCACCCGCGCGGTAGTTCGAACGTCAACGTGGCGCCTTGCAAGCTGGCGCATGGCGTAACGGCCGAGCGCCTCGCTCAACTCCGGCAGAATCACTTCGCCGGAATGGACAAGGACGACGCGAACCTGCTGAGCATGCAGGTTTGGGTAATAGGGCAGCGCTTCATGAATGAAGTCATTGATTGAGGCCGCCGTCTCCACGCCGGCGAAACCGCCGCCGGCAACTACGAATGTGAGCAGCCGCCGGCGCGCTGAAGCGCAGCATTCGAAATCGGCTTCTTCCAGGTTGGCGACGATGCGGTTGCGCAGTCGAATCGCGTCGCCAAGCGATTTCATCGTCAGCGCACGCTCTTCGAGTCCCGGCAGGTTGTAGAAGTTGGTCACCGCCCCGAGGCCCAGCACGAGGTGGTCGTACTCAAGTTCGTGATGGTGGCGTTCATCGCCGTGCCAGAGGGTGACTTGTCTGGCGTCGAGATCGACTGACTCGACGTCCCCGCAGAAAAACTGCACTCGCTTGAGCAGCTTGCGAATCGGGTTGACAATGTGCGTCACGTCGAGGTCGCTGGCTGCGACTTCATGGAGCATCGGCGTGAAGAGAAAGAAGTTTTCACGATTGACGAGAATGACTTCCACATCGTCCCGGCGGCGGATCTGTCGTTCGAGTTCGAGGGCGGTATACAGCCCGCCGAAACCTCCGCCGAGAATGATGATGCGTGTAGTGGACATGGTGTTCAAGACTCGCGGGTGTACCCGAGTGGGGACTGGCGCCGGGCTCCGTCGTCCCGGCACGGGTATTGGATGCGGCTGCGGTAGCCGGAGTTACGGCCTGGTTTCGAGCCGTGCCGTGGTGGTTTCCTCCGGGCATTGCAGGAAGCGAATGGCATGGCCGTCGGGATCGCGGACCTGAAATCCGGCGACGAACCCACCCGGGCCCGGCGCCGGTTCCACCACGCCGGGCGAGATCCAGCGGATGAGGGGATCACGCAAAGTCGTCCCCGCGGTCGTTGCCTCTGGGGTGTCGAGGTTGACCTGCCAGTGCCAGAGGTCGTTGCCCCGCGTGTCCGCGGGGTAGGGTCGCCCGTCGCGCGGGGCGAGGTACTCGAGCAACTCAATCGAAGGGCCGACGCGTTCTGAATCACCCGGGAAGCGGAGTGAGGTAATGCGCAGTCTTGCTCCGAACACATTGTTCAGGTGCTCCTGCTCGGTTCCGTAGTTCTCTGCTTCCCCGGCGATGATCATTCCGAGTCGGTCGCGGTAGAACGCCAGGCTCTGCTCGGTATCTCGGACGACTATTGCGGTATGGTCGATTCCGAGAAAGAGCCGGTCCGACTCGTGCCATTTGGCGCGTCCCTTGTCGGCTGGGAACTGGAGAATCTCCAGCACGTGGTCTTCTGGGTCTCGAAAGTAGAAGGCTCTGATGCCGCCCGCGTTGGCGTTCCAGGACGGGAGGGTTTGCGGCCCCGTCGACGCATGTCGCACATGGTTCGCGCGGAGCCGGGCGTAGGCAGCGTCCATATCACTGGTAATGATGGCAATGTGCTGGAACCAGCCGTCGTTGCTGCGCGAATCGACGGGAATCGGCCGCCCGGCTGGCGCGAGATACTGCGTTAGTTCGATCGATTCATCCCCGAGGTGAAGGGTACAGATGCGCATCCGTGCGCCGAACACCCCCTGTAGGTGCTCCCAGGCGTCTCCGGCCACTTCGATGTCAGAGTTCAGTTGAAAGTCAAGCAACTCGGTGAAGAACGCCAGCTCCCGATCCATGTCATTCACCGTCAGGCCCACCGAGATGACGCGCTGCGCCAGGGGATGGGTCGCGATCGGCCCCGCTTGCGACGCCTGGCTCTTCTCACCGATCGGCGGATCCGCCGTCGCGGTTGGAAGGGTGAGCAGGACGGCAAGCAACGTGCCCAAGGCGGCCCATGCCGCAATCGAAATGCGCGTGGGCTCAGACCAGAACTGGGAGGCGGCGGGTCGGGACGTAGGCATGTCGCAGTTCCTTTGGAGTGCCGAGTTGATCGAGAATGTGATCACCGACGCGGATGGCGTTGGCGATGATGGTCAGCGCGGGATTGACGGCGCTTGATGAACAGAAGAACGAGCCGTCCACCACATAGAGGTTTTCGATCTCGTGCGATCTGCAATGGACATCAAGCACGCTGGTTGCCGGATCAGCGCCAAAGCGAAGCGTGCCGCACTGATGCGCGACGCCCGCCAGTGGAATCTTGCCGCCCTTGGTGAGGAACTTGCCGCCATCAAAGGTACGCATGACCTGCTTGAGCGCAGCAATCAAGCGGTTATGGGCTTCGAGGTTGTTCTCTTTGTAGCGGAGTTGGATGCGGCCATCGCTGTTGAGCGTGACACGGTTCTCGGGGTCGGGCAGGTCTTCAGAGGTGATCCAGAAGTCGATCGAGCGCTTTCCCATCGCTTCGAGCAGCGGCACCGGGGCCAGTGGGGGCGCGCCGGCCTTGAACATCTGCCCGTCAAATTTGCCGACCATGGAGATGTGGCCCAGCGGCATTTCCGAGTCTGGGCCGTGGCGGTAGAAGTCGTTGACGGCGAGCGTCTTCTGGAAGAGTGTGGGATTGGGCTTGGCGCAGAAGTAGAACAGGACCGAGTTGTTGTGCGCCATGTAGTTTCGACCAACCAGCCCGCTGGCATTCGCCAGGCCGTTTGGATGCCGAGCGTCGGCTGATCGCAGCAGCAGTGCAGCCGAGTTCACAGCGCCACACGAGCTGACAACAGTGTCGGCCGAGTATTCTTCGATCGTTCCATGTCGTTCGATAACGACGCGCGTCACTCGATCGCCCCTGGCATTGACGATCAGTCGCTGTGCCTTTGCGTTGGTGAGCATGGTCACATTGTCGTAGTGCAGGGCCGGCCGGATGCACATCGTCTGGGCGTCCGCTTTGGCGCCGACCAGGCACGCGTAACCATCGCATGTCTTGCAGCGAATGCATGGACTCGTATCGAGGCGCCTCTCGTCGAGACGAATGCCCAGCGGGACGTGGAAGGGGTTCAAGCCCGCCCGTGCGAAGTGGTCGTGCAGTTCCTGCATGCGCGGCTCGTGCGAGACGGCGGGGTAGGCATAGGGCAGGCTGGCCTTCGGCTCGGTGGGATCGGTCCCTCGCTCGCCGCGCACCTCGTAGAGGTACTCCGCCTGGGTGTAGTAGGGCTCCATCTCATCGTAAGAGACGGGCCACGCCGGTGAGACGCCGCCGTGGTGGATGACTTCGCCAAAGTCCGCTTCGCGCATGCGAAAGAGCGCCGCTCCATAGAACTTTGTATTGCCACCCACGTTGTAGTGCGTGCCGGGTTGAAACTCCTTGCCACGGCCGTCGATCCACTGTTCGGGCGCGTGGTACTTCTCCTCGCGCACGGCGGCGCGCGAGCTCCAGTTGTCGGCTTCGCGCGGCACGAAGCCGCCCCGTTCAAGCACCAGGATCCGCTTCCCCGAGGGCGCCAGGTGATATGCCAGTGTGCCGCCGCCGGCCCCGGTTCCGATGATGATGACGTCATAGTGTTCGATTGCGGGCATGAGGGTTATCCGTAGAAGGGCGTCTGGTTGGACAGATGCGGCTGCAGGCTGTGAGGATTCACTTCGGGGACATCGGATGCATCGCGTTTCGGCGAAGGAACGAATCGTTCGGGACTCATGAGTCGATCGAACTCGCATCGAAAGATGCACCGCTGATCGTTCACATGCTGGAGTTTCGCGCAGTAGACCTTTGCCCGTCCGTACGCGGCCAGATAGATCTCAGCTCCAAGCAGCATCGCCAGTGGCGGCGCGGTGAAGTAGATCCACCAATGCGTCCAGATGTTGCCCCAGATCGCCGAGCCGAAGGTCCGAGCCGGGTTCATGCTCATTCCAGAGAGCGGTGCTTCGAGAGTGATGTAGCACGCCACCAGCAACCCTGCGATCAATCCAGTCCATCGGGTCAGGCGCCGGTTGTTGGAGGCGATCAGGACCGCCACCATAAGAACCAGTGTGATGCCGAACTCACTCAACCACGCGACGCCGGCGCCGGACGGGCCGGGCAAGGTCGCTGCGTACTGCACTGAAGGTGCTCCCAATAGAGCGGGAAGGATCATTTCGACGATTCCCACTCCGATCATGCCTCCAAGAAACTGCGCGGCGACGTAGAAGAGCGCGTCCCAACTGTTGATCTTGCCCAGGCGCCAGAACGCCAGAGTGAATGCCGGATTCATGTGCGCGCCGCTGCGCTGTCCGGGTGATGAGTAGATCAACCCCACCGCGGTAAGACCCATCGCCAGCCCCATGACGGCCCTGCGGACGGCGCCGTTTGGCATTGCGGTCGTCGCACCCGAGGCGGGATGGAAGAGCACGATTGAGAAGACGCACGCCGAGATCATGAATACGGCGATCAGGAGCGATTCGCACAAGTACTCCGGCCAGTGGTTACGCCATGCTGCGATGGGCTCGACTGGTGGAACGGGGCTACTCGACATCGAAGCAACCTCCCGTGGTCGAGCACTCTGCCAGGACCCGGCGATCCAGGCGCATCAACTCGCCCAGCGACCACGCCTGGAACGGACACCCGCGCGGCGTGTGAGGCGCCTGGGCATCTGCGATCTCGGAGACGTGCCCGAGACCGGCGTCGTGGAGATGCGGGAGCATCGGCTCGAGAAATTGACGTCGCGCTTCGCGCCGCGTGTGAGTGGTGTCTCCGCGCACGCGCACCCACGCCTCGACAAATGGGCCGATCAGCCAGGGCCAGACCGTTCCCTGGTGATAGGCGCCATCGCGCTCGGACGGGCCACCTTCATAGCGAGGGACATACCCGGGCTCGCATGGGGCGAGCGAGCGCAAGCCAAGCGGAGTGAGCAGATCAGATTCGACGCGGTCAACAATGGCACGGGCTCGTGGGCCGACCATCAACTGCAGTGGCAATCCACCGACCGCGAAGATCTGGTTTGGGCGAATGGTGTCGTCCACGCGGCCCGCTTGATGATCGACGTCGACCACGTCGTAGAGGCAACCGCGTTCGTCATTCCAGAAGCCAGACTCGAACGCGCCGCGTGCCGACTGATACAAACGCAGGCATTCCCGATCAAAGCGGCTGGCAATCCACAGCGCGTTAATCCACAACGCCTGCACCTCTACCGGCTTGCCGATGCGGGGCGTGATCTCGCGCCCATTGACGCGAGCGTCCATCCAGGTCAGTTGCTGGCCGCGTTCGCCGGCGGCAAGCAGGCCGTCGTGGTCGGCGCGGATGCCAAACCGCGTGCCATTCGCGTATCCGCGTACTATATCGAGAATGGCACGCTGCAGTCGATGCCGCGTTTCGAGTTCAACGGAATACTCTTCGCGCATCGCCGCTTCAAGGAACTCAAACACGGCGACGACGTACCACAGCGAAGCGTCGACCGCGTTGAATTCCGCAGGCGCGTCCGCTCTCCCGGAAGATGAGTCAGGGAACCGGTTGGGCAGCATGCCGTTGGAAACGGCGCCGGCCCACCCCAGCAGTACCGACTCTGCTTCCTCGAGACGACCTGCCGCGATGTACAGACCGCGAATGGCGATGAAGGTGTCGCGACCCCAGTCGGCGAACCAGGGGTACCCGGCGAGGATCGTGCGTTGGCCGCCGCGCTGCACGAGGTAGGCGTCGGCGCAACGATCCATCGGAGCAGTGAAGCGCGATCGGCGAAGGCGCTCCGAGGAACGCCAGCCGTTGAGCAGTTCCCGCGCCGGCCGATCCGGCCCGTGGGTCAGTTCGGAGTCGGCCGAGAAAACAAGCACGGCTTCGCCCTTTGACAGATCAAACTCGAACCACCCCGGGGAGGCGAGGTCTTCCGTGCAGTCAAAGCCTCGCAGGCGCTCTTCCTCATAGAGGAACTGGCGATACCAGACCGGCTCATGGTGATAGTGACCATTCGTAAGTGCATCGATCGGTACGGTACTTCGGTAGGGTTGCCAGCGCACGCCGTGCTCAGTCAGTTGCGCGTCAAACTGAAACACCGGATTCTCGTAATGGAGACTGTGGTAATCGCGGCCGGAGATGAGCGGTCGCACACGCAATGTCACACCGCCCTTCGCGCCGCGCACCCGCCATGCGGAGCCGACGCTCGAAGTGCCTTTGACCATGAGCAGCTCATGCTCGATTCGGATGCCCTGAGGGAGTTTCCAGATCCAGCGGGGCCATGGTTCGATGCTGAATGAAACGAGATCTGCGATCGGCAACGGATGGATGACTCCAGGCGCGTATCGATGCGCTGTGAGTGGAACGCGGCCTTCGGGCGTCTCGAGCCAGGCATCGAGGCCGTTGACGAGCATCGAGCGGCCGGCAGGTGGCGTGGTGGCCGCGACAAGCAGGCCGTGATACCGGCGCGAGCGAATGCCATCGACCGTACCCGACGCAAAGCCACCCAGCCCGTCCGTTTCAAGCCACTCGCACCCACCAGCGGGACGGGTGGGCGGCGCCTGGGCATTGGAAAGTGGGCACAACCGGATTGCGGATTGGGCGGGTTGAGCCCGGGTGGGGGTTGGAGCGGTCTTAGACATGACAGATCACATCCTTGATGCTGCCTCGCCCGTCTCGGAGTCTGGCTGGCGCCTGCTCGATGTCGAGGCGATTGGTGAACAGAGCCTGCACGGCCTCGGGCCATTGCTGCATGAACACACCGAGATCGCGGATCGCTGCTTCGAACGCATCGCGCCCGGCGTTGACCGTGCCGAACAGCACTTGGTTCTTGAGTACGAGATTGCGCATGAGCAGGTCGGTGTCGACCTGGATCGGTGCCTTGCGACCGGGCACGCCGGTAAAGATGAACACGCCGTTGGTCCCCAGCGCCTCAAGCACTTCGAAAGCCAGCGATGAGGCGCCGACCGCTTCGTAAACGAGATCGATGTTGCCGACCAACTCGGCCAGTTGGCGGACGCTGGTGGTGGTGGAAGAGACGTAGGTCGCGCCGATGGCGTTGACGATCTCGGCCTTTGCATTGGGCGCTTGCTCGCGCGAGTAGACCCACGTCGCAAACCCTGCGGCTCGCAGAGCCATGGCTCCCAGCAATCCGACTGGGCCCGCGCCGAGCACGACCGCCCGGTGGCACTGGTGTCTGATGCCCAATTCCGCTGACTTGACAGGGCACGTCCACGGCAGGCGATTCTGCACGTCGTGAATCTGAATGAGGGCCTTTTCCGCGATCGTGAGCGGCTCGACGAGGACCGCCACATCGCGCAGTTCCCTGGGCACCTTGACCATGTACTGCTCTTCATCGACGACGTATTCGCCCATGTAGCCATGCATCTCCTTGATGCCGCGCTCGGTGAACTCACCCGTGTAGCAGAAGTCCTGCCGACCGCTGCGGCAGGCGACGCAACCCGGCTGATTGCACGGGCGGCGCACCATGGGAATGACCAGATCGCCCCGCTTGAGACTCGTGACGTGCGAGCCGAGCTCGATGACTTCGCCGAGCATCTCATGCCCGATGACGAGATGTTTGAGGCCGCGCGGAGGAGTGCCGTAGTGGAAGGAACATATTTCGCGGTCGGTGCCGCAGATGCCGATCTCAAGAACGCGCAACTTCACCTGCGTGGGCGCGGTCAGGCGAGGTTCGTCGTGATCAATGATGCGAATGTCCTTGACTTCAGGGAAAACGGCGACGGCTTTCACGGCGGAGACTCCTGCTGGGGTGGAAGTTGGGGCGAATCAGAGGCGGGACTGCGATCCCATTCGGATGCCAGCCAAATGCATGTGGTTACACCCGCCGCAGGGCTGTGCCCGCGCCGTAACCACGACTTGCGTCGGTGCATCACATGTCGCATGAGCACCACTACTTCATCGCGTTCAGCGTCCGAGTTGTACAGTCGCAGCCGCGGTTCAAACTCGAGCGGACCCGTATCGACACGATTCATCGTTCGCCCGGCGATCGGGCCGCGCGGAGGAATCGATCTGACGGAACGCGTTGTCAGCGTCATCGCGGATGAGTTGTGGAAACGAAACGGCGGCAACGCCGTTCTCAACTGGATCGAGGCCGAGCGACTGCTGCTGCAGGCCCTGCTGTGCGGCGCCAAGTCACCTCGAGGTTTCTCAGGTGATGACGAACCCTTCAGCGTCCCCGGGCATCGAATGTGATCATTTCCCGAGCGGCGTTCGACCGGCTCGGAGTGCCTCTTTCAACCCATCGTGTCTCAAGGAGCATCCGTCATGTTGCGTTTGCATCGATCTTTCTGTTTTGCTATTGCGTGTCTTGTTGCCACATTGGCCCAGGCTGCCACGCCGGTGCAGTGGAATTCGGCCGACCACAAGAGCGGACCGTTCATGGGCGTCAAAGCCAACAGCGGCTTTGTCACGCACTCCGTCAATTCGGATGGGCGGCACGTGCTGACGCTCTCGGAGGACTTCAAGACGCCAGACGCGCCGGCTCCGCACTGGCAAGTCGTCGACAGTCGTGGCAACGCCTATCTGCTACAGCGCCTGATGGTTAAGGACGGCGAGAAGGACAAACTCAATCGCTCAATCATCGTCCCGTCCTATGTGCCGGATGTAGCCAAGGTTCAGATCTGGTGCGCGTGGGCCGAAGTGCTGCTGGGCGAAACAAGTTTCGATTCACCCATCGTCACCGATTGTTGTAGCGTGAGCGCGGACCAGTCGACACGCACCAGTTCGCCGTTCATGGGAGTCAAAGCCAATGCGGGACGCGTGACGCTGTCGTACGCCCAGGGCAAGCGCGTTCTTACGCTTTCGAATGACTTCAAGGTCCCCGACGCTCCGGCGCCACACTGGCAGGTCGTGGACAGCAGGGGGAATGTTTACTTGCTCAATCGCATCGAGGTGAAGGACGGCAAGACGAATCGCTCCATTGCCGTTCCCAGCTACGTTCCCGATGTCGCCAGGGTGCAGATCTGGTGCGCCTGGGCGGAGACGCTGCTGGGCGAGGCCTCGTTCGAATCGATGCGCTGATCCCTACTGAGTCGACCCACCAACGTCCGGCGCGCGGTGATCGAGCCGCGCGCCGGATTCTTCCACAACGCGAAAGGACAAAGCATGACATCCCGTATGGCTCACGTGAGCTACTTCGTACTGAGCCTCGCCCTCCTCTCGTCGACAGCATTTGGCCAGACGACTGTCGCCGCTCCAACGCTCACGCTTCAAGGCGCTCGCGTGGCGATTGACGCCGCGACAGCCATGGCCCGTGAGACCGGGGCCGGCGGCGCCATAGCCGTGGTCGACCAAGGTGGCAACCTGATGGCGCTCGAACGTCTCGACGGCACGTTTGCCGCTGGAGCAAACATTTCCATCGGCAAGGCGCGGACGGCGGCGCTGTTTCAGAAGCCGACGCGCGTGTTTGAGGACATCATCCGCAACGGGCGGACGCCGATGATTGCTCTGAGTGACTTCACACCACTGAAAGGTGGCGTACCGATCATCATCGACGGCCAGATCGTGGGTGCAGTCGGCGTCAGCGGGGCAAAGAGCGCCGATCAGGACGATGAGTTCGCCACGGCTGCGGCGGAAGCGGTTGCGACGCGCAGCATGAGTGGGCAGTCGATGATCTCACTTCGCGACGTGATCCGGATTCCCGCGCCAGAGGTGTCCGCGGCGTTTGCGCATGGCGTGCCACTGATCGAGAACGACCAACTGAAGGTGCACGCCAGCCGGCGTGAGGCGTCCGGCCAGGCCGAAGTACACACGGATGATGCCGACGTGATCTACGTGCTCCAGGGAAGCGCCACGTTTGTCACGGGGGGCACGGTGGAGGACGGTCGGAACATCGCACCGCACGAGATCCGGGGTTCATCCATCCGCGGTGGAGAGGTTCATCGTCTGGGACAGGGGGACGTGATGGTCGTCCCGGCCGGTACGCCTCACTGGTTCAAGGAGATTGCGTCGGGTGGTCCGATGCTCTACTACGTCGTCAAGGTCCCGCTTCGCAAGTGAGAGTCAACTATGAGACCCATTCAACAACTCATCGGCGCCGCAACAGCCTGCGCTGCGATCACCGCGACTTGCTGTCTTGGTGATGGGCTGCCGCTCGATGCACCCCTCGCCACGATTGATCTGATGACGCATGAGGGCGTCGCAGCCGTGAATGCCGAATGGCGCTATCACGATGTGCGCATCGTCGATTCAGAGTTCCGCAGCGTCGGATCCGATCGCAAGCCGTCGGGTCCACCGAATCGAACCTATGACATCGAACCCCACGCCGGCGCCAGGGACTACGACGATTCGAACTGGGAGATTATCAACCCAACGTCGCTTGAAGATCGTCGCGGCAACGGCCGAGTGTGCTTCAATTGGTATCGATTGCACTTGACTGTCCCTCCGCAAATCGAGGGCATTGACCCCACGGGCACGACAATTGTGCTCGAAACGACTGTTGATGACTATGCCGAGGTCTGGGTGGATGGCGTGCTCGCGCGCGACCTCGGCCAGTCGGGCGGATCGGTGGTGGCGGGGTACAACGTGCCCAACCGGCTCGTGGTCGGCCGGAACGTGCGACCCGGGCAGTCGATTCAACTGGCGATCTTCGGCATGAACGGCCCGATCTCCGACCCGCCGCCCAATTACATCTGGATTCGACGTGCACGACTCTCGTTTCATGCTGAGCCTCATGCGATTGAGCCACAGTCGGTGATAACGAGGATCGAGCGCATAGATGCAACGATCGACTCGATCATTCCCCCCGGCGCCACGATTGAGAAGGTCGCTGAGGGATTCCAGTTCCTCGAAGGGCCCGTCTGGCTGCCTCAGGGCGAGTTGCTTTTCAGTGATCCGAACGCGAACCGCATCTACAAGTGGTCCCCGACCGGCGGCGTGTCAGTATTCAAGGAAAGCAGCGGCTACAGCGGCGCGGACGTTGTGGAGTATCACCAGCCGGGCTCGAACGGTCTCACGCTTGATTCCAAGCGGCGCCTGACGATCTGCGAGCATGGCAATCGGCGCATCACGCGCCTTGAGCCGGACGGAACATTGACCACGCTGGCCGACCACTACGACAGACAGCGCCTCAACAGCCCCAACGACCTGGTCTATCGATCTGACGACACCCTCTTCTTTACCGACCCTCCGTTTGGCCTGCCACGCGTGTATGACGATCCGCGCAAGGAGCTGAAAGAGTCTGGCGTCTACTGCTTGCGCAACGGTGTGTTGCGACAGATCAGCACCGATCTCAAGGGGCCCAATGGCATCGCGCTTTCCCCCGATGAGAAGTACCTGTATGTCTCAAACTGGGATGAGCAACACAAGATCATCATGCGATACGACCTGATGAGCGATGGCTCGGTACGAAACGGGCGCGTGTTCTTTGACATGACCGATGCACCAGGGTCCGAAGCGCTCGATGGACTGAAAGTCGATGAGCGCGGCGATGTCTTCTCGTCGGGGCCCGGGGGCGTCTGGGTGATATCGCCCGACGGAAGGCATCTCGGGACGATCGCCGGGCCCGAACTGCCGGCCAACATGGCTTGGGGCGATTCCGACGGCCGGACCCTGTACCTGACGGCGCGGACCGGTCTCTATCGACTGCGCTTGAGCGTGGCTGGAGCCCGCTTCTGAGGCAGCGCCAATCTCTTCAGGAGACATGATCGTGAGCGGCCGGGTGGACGTCGCAGCACATCCGGCCGCCCTTGTACTCTCGGGACTGTAACGGCGCGGCTGAAAGGAGCATCCAACAGGTATGAACACCACACGTGAATCAGTCGTCGTGCTCAACTGGGCGTGCCGCATTCTCGCGGCTCTGATACTGCTGCAGACATTGTTTTTCAAATTCACCGGATCAGCAGAAAGCGTCTACATCTTCAGCACGCTGGGCATTGAACCATGGGGTCGCTGGGCTGCGGGCCTTGCTGAGTTGGTCACAGCGATTCTGCTACTCATTCCCCGTACGGGGTGGCTTGGCGCGTTGATGGGCGTGGGAGTGATGTTTGGCGCCATCATGAGCCACCTCACGCGTCTGGGTATTGTCGTTCAGGGCGACGGCGGATTACTCTTCGGACTGGCTGTGGCCGTCACCATCTGCTGTAGCGTCGTTGTCATCATCAATCGCCGCGAGCTGCCGTTCGTCAAGGCCTGGCTCTGACCGAAGAGCCTGCGTCTCCCCTCCATCTCCCTCTCCCTCTGCCAGCATCGGCAGCCACTCAATTGGCTGCCGATGTTGAGTTGGATCGACGGTCGAATCGGTGCGCACAGATCCGGTCGGTCGGCTCGGCGAAGCGCGAAACGTTTGCCGCACGTCATATAGAGACCTGCCGCGAACTCCTGGGAAGCGGCGTCTCATGAAACGCCTGCATCAAAGCGGAACGTCGGCGAACCGCCATCTGCAAGAGGGCCATTCCATCCGCCGCGCCGCCGGCAGCAATCGCTGGCCGTTCGGACCCACGAAGCACCACCGCCCTGTGGACGAGTGGCAACATCCTGCGACGCTGCTTCATCTACCTCGGATTGCGCATTTGGCCGCGAGACCGCGATCAACTCCGTCACGTATTCCACAGATCAGGCAAACGACTGCGAGATTCCCGAACACCGCCGCGCCCCCTCCCCTCGCGCAACAGTGGGGGTTGCGCTCCCTACTGGGGAGACGACCCCCTCATAACCCCGTACCCTGCGAAACAGAGACTCGGAGAGACTTTTGGTCCAACGTGGCGCTTTTGGCGACCCCGGCCGCGCCCATCGGTTATGACCTCGACGCGAGCAGAGACTCGGCCCTAACCGCGGGGCCGGTTCACCACAGTGAGGCACGAAGGCTCGCCGAGTTCAAGTGCGATGTTGCCGGAATCTGGGGAATCCGACGGAGGCGAAGATACTCGCGTCCGGGCGGCCCGGACGTACCGGACAAGGCCGCATGCGAGGATGCGGGCGACCTCGGCGCGACGATCGGCGGCGGACATGGTGGCGGGATCAGTGATGGCGGACACGGCAGACTCCGGCACTGGAAATCACGCGGCGCGCGAAGAGCGCCGTCATGGGTTACCTATGCTGAAAAGCTTCAACCTGCGCAGCAACCACGGACTGCGAATGCGTCGACGGGCGTAGTTGTCACGCGCGCGCCGTGATGAGACGTAATTCCGGCTCTGGCAAAGCCGTCATATCGGGAGGAAAAATGTGAGCGTGCATGGGGCACATCAGGGTCATGTCGAGCAGGCGGAGCACACACATTTCCGCGCCCGCATCCTCGCAGATCTCAACAGATATCCAATTGACCCAATCGGCAACCGAAACACCACGCTGAAAGGTAGCGAACAAGCGTTCGTGATCCGTGGCGATCAAGAACCACCACGTGCTGCCGCATTTGGGTGCCCTCGCGAACGATCGGGCATCGTCATACCGATTACTTCGAGCAATGGTCGGGTCATCCCTTGCGATCACTTCGATGCCCATCTTCAGAAGCATGCGGGCTGTAGCGAGTGGTTCAGTGCACTCAGCCAACAGTCGCACTTGAGTGCTGCGTCCCGCTGTGATCGCCGCTTCAACTCGTGAATCGGCTGGATCGATTCCGAGAGTTCCAGGCATGCCAGTGGCACGCAGCATGCCGAGGTACGTCTCTTGCTTTGGTGCCTTGCCCTTGGCAGTCGGGATCTGCATCATGACGCGAATCGGCAGGAGTGGGAAACTTCCGAGCGCCAGCGGCTCAACCTTCGAACCGAAGTACTGGTCGCACTTCGCGCACTCTAGACCTCCTGGCAGCACGGCCCAATCGCTTCCGCCCAATGACTGCGGGAAGATGTGGGCAACTGTTTCGGTCGTAGAGACTGCGCCGCAAAAGATGCAGGACATGCGCCAATCGTAGTGGCAGGCCTAAGTCGTGTCCTTGCCTTGAGTTCGAGCCTCCCGCGTGAGACTCAGCACCGACATGACGTATGCCAAATGTGAAATGGCGCGAGATGAGTTCTCACGCGTGCCGTAATCGCACGATTCTCCGTGGAGTATCGCATGGCGGTTCAGCACGGGTAAGTGTGCAGTTCGTTTGCTCTGCGGTAATACCAGCGGCAGCTCAGTAGAAAGTGGTGCCAGCAGCGCGGCAGTGATCGCCCCGTCAGCGTTCGGAAACGCTTTCCTAAAGTGCTTCGATTTGCTCAACGTGTACAGCTGAACTTTTGTGACCTCGAAACATATCCCATCAGTCTGCGCCAGAATCACAGGTATGGACAGATCATAATCCCCACGCTGATGAGCAAGGAATGCCGACGCCAGTACTTGATGTCGATGGCCGAAGTTCTGTTCGACCTGTTTCAGCAATGCCGCCATTCGCCCATCGAAGTAGTGACATAGTACTTGTTCAGCGGCGGCGTGATCGTCGCTGCCGATATGCCGCGCGAAGTCGAATATGGCGCGAAACGGCAGCTCAAAGTCCACATACCAGCCATGTTGACCGAGATGAAGCATCGCCCGTCGTTGGCGCTCTGGCAACTGTGCGAATACTTCCCGGACCCCGTCGAGAACAGAGGTTACCTGTGGCCAGTCAATGTGTATCGCTTGCAGTGCCGCCTGAGCTCGTTTCGCTTGCATGCTGATGTGTGCCACGAGGGGTTTGATATCAGAATGCAGTTTCCTAGCGGACGCGATGACTGATGCGATTGCCTCTGTCACATGCGTCAAATCGATGCGGTTATCACTGTTCTGCGACGTGGAGACGTTCTCAGATTCAGTAGAGTCGTGCATTCGAAACGCTCCCAGTCATCAAGCAGAGCACAACCTATGCGGCGGTTGATGACGATCAGGCCGAGGCCTTACCACTATATCGCCCGTGCTGTCTCATGTGGGTAGACGCATCTGTCGAGAATTTGCCCGAAGTGGAACGCGACGGCCGCGCGCAAGCTGACAACGCTGCTACTTGCACGGGGCAGGCAGTCTCGCAAGTCAGCTTCGTCGCGGAGGAGACTGTTGCCCCAGAGAGGTTGCAGTTCGGGTCGGCTCGATTTTGGGACTCGCCAACCGTCAGGATCTCGCGATCGTGAGGCTGGAGCGAATATGCTGACAGAATGCCGAGCAAGCCTGCGAACTGCATCTACTGCAATCGCCATTTCGATCCGCGCATCGGTGAAGGTGATCACATCATCCCCGCAGCCCTCGGCGAATTCAGAAGGCTCCGGCGGTTCCGAGGCGCGTGCTCGGATTGCAACATCCGGATTGGCAAATCTGAGGCACAGCTCCTCCGTTGTGGTCCCGAAGCGTACTTGGCCCGCATTTCGCAGCCTGCCGGACGAAGATCCAAGAAGCACAAGGCGTGGCAACCAGCACTGGGCGCCCCCCCGCCGGCGATGTTTAGTGAACACGAAGGCGTCGACCTCATTGTCCGACCTGTCGACGGCAATCCCTCGAACGTCGAGACAATCGACCAACTTGTCATCGTGGACGAGAAGGGCGATCAACATCCCATCCCCATCTACCCGGGGATGGATGCGAATGCGGTCCGCGCCAAGATCGAGTCACTACAGGTCGAGGGTTGCTACACCGTCCGGTTCAACGTATCCGACGATCATTACGACTGGCTGAATGGACTCATCGCGGAGTTGTGGCCTGACTCGGAACGTTCTGAGTTGCCCCCAATCGAGCCGGGAGTTTCGTGGAGGCGAGGCCGAGTCACATTGACGGTGAGCGACCACTACTTTCGCGCGGTCGCGAAGATCGCGTTCCACTTCTATCTCTGCTATTGCGCCCCGGAGTTGTCTGGTCACGAGCCGGAGTTCGCTGAGATTCGCAAGTTCATAGTCTCGGGCGGTCGGGTGGAGGAGTTCTTCAGCAGTCCTGGGGACTCGCCGATCTACTTTGGCGTTCCGTTTGGTGCGACGCCTGAGGGGGGTACTCTCTCACCGCCGCAGTGGTGTCACCTGCTCGTAGCCGACGACACTCAGGAAATCACCATCGTGTACGTGCAATTGTTCATAGGGCCAGGATACGTCAATCGGCCGCACTACGTCGTGATAGGAAGGTCCGCTGCATCGAAGGGGACGTCAGGGGCTTGGGCACAATTGCTGACTTGGAGACCGCGATCAAACGCGAGGGGAGTGGCGATTGAAGTTCCGGTTATCCGCGGTGGCCCGCTGCCGGTCATTGTCGGCTCCTACACCAACCCTGAAGCGTCGATGCCGATTTACACGGCGTACGAATAGCGGTTCGTGTTCCGGGGTGGCCGCACCCGCCTGGCACGCCATGTGGAGGTGATGCCCGAAGACTGTCGCGCCCGCTCCCCAAGCGCAACAGTGGGGGTTGCGCTCCCTACTGGGGAGACAACCCCCTCATAACCCCGTACCCTGCGAAACAGAGACTCGGAGAGACTCTTGGCCCGAACGGGCGCTTTCGGCGCCCCCGGCCGCGCCCATCGGTTATGACCTCGGCGCGGACAGAGACACGGCCCGGCATCGCCTCCTTCGCCAAGTCCTTGCACAACAGTGGCCTGCAAACGCAACCGCCGCCGAGGTCTCTCGACGGCGCGATCGTTAAACCACAGGGCCGGCTGCGTTTGCAACCGGCCCGGCAATAGAGCGGGCGCAACAGTGTTCGAACTCCTCAGCGAGTCAAACAGAGAACCACCGCTGGCAGTCTCGGCATAAAGGTTGCAAATGCGGCGTTCCTGACCCAAAACCGCAGTTCTCGTTCTCGTATTCGACTGAACCCACCAGTTCCCTTCGGCGTACGCAGTGGTAGTGAGGTATCGTTTCTCGGTAGCAAGCCCGCCTAGGATTCATGGTTGATGGAATGGTCGCGGTCAATTCGATTCCTGTTGGCAGTGCTGGTGGCTTCGTGGTCGTCAGTCCTGTGCTGCTGCCGGTCTGCTGAGC
>JBDZVA010000015.1:0-5723 GCA_040255465.1 Planctomycetaceae bacterium | reverse complement strand
ACCATTGCAGGCTCAACCACGAAAGTCTCGTGTCAGATAAGATACAAGGGTGGCGCTAAGCGAGGCTCCGCGAGCGCATCCCACCGGGTTGGACCGCCGATAGGTTGCGCCGCAGCCAGTTCATCACGGGACTCATGCAAGGAACCCGAGCCGCACCGGAGCCGCAGGAGGGATTCGACTCGCGGGCAGGCGACTTCGCTGGTACACGTTTGTTGGCCGGCGAGTTAGGGTCAATGCAGGGATGCGGAGGTTGGGAGCGCTGCGAAGGCGCTGCTTGGGCCGAGTAGAGAGATGCACGAGTAGACGCGATGGGAAGCGAAGGATGCGAACAGATGCAATCGAACGTCCAACCCGGTGCGTTTCGCAGAGCCTCAACAGCACCCTACATCGGAACGCACGCTACTTGCTCGTAGAGGCTCTTCGGGCGAACCGACTCGGCGACGATGGTTTTTCCGCCGATCCAGATGCGTTCACTCCGATGAAGACTGCGTACGAATACTGGGGCGCGGGGTTCTACATCGATGACGAGGACTTTACTCCGCACAGCGGGTGTCCATGTGACTCGGACATCACATGCACGGAAGTCTGCGAAGAACAATGACATAATCTGTGTCGTGGCAGGTTGGGCGAAGGCCCAATCTGCCGGATTGGAATTGCTCAAGGGGATCACGAGATGTTACGAACGTCTATATGTGTCTACGTCGTACTAGCGCTGGTGACGAATGCGCGTTTGCACGCACAGGATTTCCGCTACGCGGTGATCGAATTGCCCGATCTGGGTAGTTCATTTCAACTCAACGCCGTAGGCGGGATCAACTCATCGGGAGATGTCGTTGGCGGCGCGGGATTCGCGGTCAACTTCTTCCACGCGACGCTGTGGCCGCACGACGGTGGCGTAATCGATCTTGGCACCATCGATGGCAATTTCGCCGGGGCAGCTTCGATCAATGACTTGGGCGACATTGCCGGCTGGTCGTCCTTTGCACCGAACGGGAACCTGCTTGATCGGCACGCAACACTCTGGACCGGCGGACAGATCATCGACCTGGGCACGCTTGGTGGCGAGACGAGCGTTGCCAACGCCGTCAACAATGCGGGTCAGGTCGTCGGTCAATCCGAGTACGACATGCAGAGCAGTCGAAACAAAGCGTGCCTGTGGCAGAATGGAGAGATCTGTATTCTTCCGGCACCGCACCCCGACTGGGATGGACGAGAAGCACTGGCTATCAACGACTCTGGCGAAATCGTGGGTTATGGATTCGGAACGGAGCTGGTGCTGCGGGCACTTCATTGGCGCGAAGGCAAGGTGGTAGACCTCGGCGCCCTGACGAGCCTCGAGAGCAAGGCGTACGGCATCAATGATGTCGGAACCATAGTGGGCTATTCGAGAATAACGAGCGACTACGTTCATGCCGTTCGTTGGACCAACGGACAGATTGAGGACATTCATACTCCGAACATTGGGCCAAACAGCATCGCAACCTATATCAATGAACGTGGACAGATCGTTGGCGATGCCTACGTGAGTACAAGAGCGTTCATCCTGAACTCCGGTGAACAGATGCTGCTGCTCGATGATCTCGTTCCGCCGCAGTTGCGTCTTGGCTGGACCATGCAACGTGCATTGGGCATCAATGAAGCCGGGCAGATCCCGGTAACAGCCAGTATCGGCAATGATCTGTGGCCGCTTCTTCTCACTCCGGTGAATCCGACAATGACGTTGCAGGGGCCGCAACCGGGACGCGCGGGAACTACGAACGGACTGCGCGTCACCAACGTGACACCCGGCGCGAGTGTGACCTTCCTCTACTCCAGGTTCGGCGGCGGCACCATCATCCCCGGCTGCGATCTCCAGCAGAACGCCCTGCAACTCGACAACCCCACCGTCATCGGCACGGCCATCGCCAACCAGCAAGGCGTCGCCACCATCACCCGACCCGTCCCCCTCATCGCACGCGGCCAGACCATCCTCTTCCAGGCCGTCGTGCCCGGGGAGTGCGCCATCAGCCAGTTGGTCGTCCATCGGTTCGAGTGACGTCGCACGATTCGCGCCTCCAGCCCTGCGCGCCGTGCCGTCAATCCCCGCACCGGTGGCGAAAACGCACGCTCCATGACCCCCTCATTCTGTCGGGCGACCCTATCCCCACCTGCGCGAACGGCTTACGGCAGGCCGTCTCTCCTGATGCTCAAGTCTGGAATCCAGCACTCGACCCGGCCGCGGCGTCGCCAAAGCCGCTCCCGCACCAATGAATCACTGAAACTGCCCCAACCTCGCCGGGTTTTTCTTGCCTTTTCGATTCGGGCCGCGATGCTTCGGGCTTTACGCGGCGAGAGCATTCCCCGGTTGCCACAGTGCTGGTCCCCTGAATCGGTTCAGATCAGAAAAGGAGCAGGAGCGCGATGAGTCTTGGAACGGCAAGGCACGACGCCATTCTTTCCGTCATTCGCTGGCGGTCCGAGAGTCCTTCCATCAACTATCTCGAGAAGACCGCCGAGGTGCTCTTCGCCGAGAACGTCTTCAATGAAGACCAGATGCGCAAGCGCGTCCCCAAGGATGTCTTCCGACGCCTGCAGCAGACGATCCAGATCGGCGAACCGCTCCCGCCCGAAGTCGCCAACGTCGTCGCCAACGCGATGAAAGAGTGGGCCATCGAGCGCGGCGCCACCCACTACACCCACTGGTTCCACCCGCTCACCGGCCTCACCGCCGAGAAGCACGACTCGTTCCTTTCGCCCACCTCCGACGGCAAGGCGATCACCGAATTCTCCGGCAGCGCCCTCATCCAGGGCGAACCCGACGCCTCCAGCTTCCCCTCCGGCGGCATCCGCGCCACCTTCGAAGCGCGCGGCTACACCGCGTGGGACTGCACCAGCCCCGCCTTCATCCGCGAGAATCCCAACGGCACCGTCCTGTGCATCCCCACGGCCTTTGCCTCATGGACCGGCGAAGCGCTCGACAAGAAAACCCCGCTGCTCCGCTCCGACGACGCCCTGAGTCAGCAGGCCATGCGCGTGCTCAATCTGCTGGGCAACGGGCGCGACGTCTCGCGCGTCTACACCACCATCGGCGCCGAGCAGGAGTACTTCCTCGTCGATTCGCACTTCTTCTTCTCACGCCCGGATCTGGTCACCTGCGGCCGCACGCTCATCGGCGCCCGTCCACCCAAGGGCCAGCAGCTCGAAGACCACTACTTCGGCGCCATTCCGCAGCGCGTGCTTGCCTGCATGCTCGAAACCGAACGCGATCTCTATCGCCTCGGCGTACCCGTCAAGACGCGGCACAACGAAGTCGCGCCCGGCCAGTATGAAATCGCCCCGACCTTCGAGCGATCCAACATCGCCGTCGATCACCAGATGCTCACCATGTCCACGCTCGATCGCGTGGCGCGCAAATACGGCATGCACTGCCTGCTGCACGAAAAGCCCTTCGCGGGCGTGAACGGCTCGGGCAAGCACACCAACTGGTCAATGTCCACCAACACCGGCGTCAACCTGCTCGAACCCGGCGACACGCCGCACGACAACATGGTCTTCCTCGTGTTCCTCAGCGCGGTCATCGCGGCCGTCGATCAGTACGCACCGCTCATTCGCGCTTCGATCGCCTCGCCGGGCAACGACCATCGCCTCGGCGCCAACGAAGCGCCGCCGGCCATCCTCTCGATCTTCCTCGGCGACCAGCTCACCGAGGCGCTCGAATCGATCGTGACGGGCAAGAGCGCCTCCAAGCGCTCGGCCACACTCAAACTCGGCGTCACCACGCTGCCCCACCTGCCGCGCCACTTCGGCGACCGCAACCGCACCAGCCCGCTGGCCTTCACCGGCAACAAGTTCGAGTTCCGTGCTGTGGGTTCTTCGGCGTCGATCGCCTGGCCCGCGACGATTCTCAACACCATCGTGGCCGACACGCTGGCCCAGATCGCCGACGCGCTGAGCAAGGAGATCGGCAAGGATCCCACCCCCGTCAAGGTGCGCGACGCCGTGACCAAGGTCGTCAAGAGCATCTACAAGGAACACGGCCGCATCATCTTCAACGGCGATAACTACTCGCAGGAATGGCGCGACGAAGCGAAGAAGCGCGGCCTGCCCAACATCGCCAACTCAGTCGACGCCCTCACCGGAATGGTGACCAAGGAGTACACGGCTCTCTTCAACCGCCACGGCGTGCTCAACAAACGCGAGTACGAATCTCGATTCCACATCAAACTCGAACGCTACAACACCACCCTGACCATCGAGGCGGCCACGCTGCTCTCGCTGGCGCGCACCGTCATCCTCCCCGCGGCCCTGCGCTACCAGTGCGAAGTGGCCGAGGCCATCGCCTCCACCGAGGCCGCCGGCCAGCAGTGCGAACATGAATCGCAGATGCTCGGCGAGATCATCACGCTGGTGACCAACCTGCGCGGTGGCATCAGCAAGCTCGACGCCATGCTCGCCAAAGAGCACGCCAACATCGGCGTGCATGGCGCTGCGATCCGCGACTCGATCATCCCCATGATGGCCGAACTGCGCGAGCATTGCGATCGACTCGAGATGGTCGTCGCCGACGATCTCTGGCCGCTGCCGACCTATCGCGAGATGCTCTACATCAAGTGAGCCGCCCCCGCTGTCGTCGCTGGTCGATTTTGCCCCGGCTTTTGAGGGCAACCCGTGGTACACTTGGGCGCAGAGGGATCGCCCATGTCCGCAGCGCCGCAGCAGCCACCGACCGATGACTCGCTCGCGAGTCTCGACGAGACCTACGAGGTCATGCCGCCCACCGAGCGCGCGCCGGTCACCGTCTGGCAGCCCGCACCGCCCGTCGATCGCGAACGCACCTGTCCCAAGTGCGGCTACGACCTGCGCGGCATCACCAGCGACCGCTGCCCCGAGTGCGGCGAGCAATACACCGAAGCCATTCTCAAGAAGAACGACGACGCCGTCATGCTCTCGTGGCTCTTCTCGTTCCGCTGGCTCGCCTATGGCGTGCTGCCCATGTTCATCTGGGCCATCCTCGCGTGGTTCATGCTCAAGTTCGGCGGGACCTACGGCTACATCGGCGCGTTTACATCGGGCATCGTCTGCGCCATCGGCCTGTCGTTCTGGAGCGCCTCCCAGGCGTTCGAAGAACACGACGAAGTCGAAGGCCTCATGCTCGCCGTCGCCGTCATGCTCGGCGTGGGCTTCCTCAACTTCTCCACGTTGCACGTGCTGTTGAGTTTGTAGCGCAGGCGCGGATGGCCCGGTCCAGGTGACGCCGTCAGATTCGCGCCGGCGGCCGCAGTCCGAGAATTGCACAAACTTTCTCCACAATTCTGCTTTCCTGCTTGCACCGAACGCGGGAATCGGTTACGTTATCCCTGTATCGCTGCCGCCCGGGTCGGAACGCGGTTCCGGCACGGGTGGATGGATGTTCGGGAACCGAGTCCAATGAAGCCAAGGAGCAGCAGATGAATATGGATCAGCGGTCCCCGGAAGTTCCCTTTGCCGCAACGCGACATGATGTCCAAGCGGGTGATTGTGCCTATAGCGTCAGCTCTCGCATAGCGCACCCCGCCACGCCGACGATAACGTGCGACCGTGTGACCCCGCAATCGGTTTGCGGCGACAGTTGAAAGGGCAGCCATGACGCGTTCACTCGCAACTTCTCGGGCGCTGCTCGCGGCGATGGCGTTGCTCGGCGGATTCGGAATCTGCACTCAAGCGCGCGGCCAGGAGGCCGCTCGCTTTGCGATCATTGAGATCGG
>JBDZVA010000014.1:0-36091 GCA_040255465.1 Planctomycetaceae bacterium | reverse complement strand
GGCTCAACCACGAAAGTCTCGTGTCAGATAAGATACAAGGGTGGGATAAGCGCCGCTCTGGAAGCGCATCCCACCGGGTTGGACGTTCGATCTCGCGCTGCGGCGACTTCGCTTCCAGTCACTTCCTCTCCTCCGTGCACTCGGCCCGCAACCCCTTGAATCATGCTCCCAACGACCATTCAAAGCGATCCTCGTCTCCCCGCTCAACCAACATACCAGCAAGTAGCGTGCGTCCGGAGATAGCAAGTAGCGTGCGTCCCGAGGTAGGGTGCTGTTGAGGCTCTGCGAAACGCACCGGGTTGGACTCTCGATCTCGCGCTGCGGCGACTTCGCTTCCATTCACTTCTTCTTCTCCGTGCACTTGGCCCGCAACCCCTCGAACCCTGCCCCGTCTCTTCCCGCCGATCATCCGATTCGCTCCTCGTTCTCCCTTGCACCAACATACCAGAAAACCCGCCAGACTGCAAGCCAATTCCGGGGAATCTGACAATGGAATCCATTGCGGCGTCTCGATCGCGTGGCATCGAACGCCGCAGCCCCGGGCGGAGATCGATGTCGGGGCTGATAACAGTCCCGGCGACCTCGGCCCGTCGACACTGAACCCGTGCCCAAAGCGACAAGCGTTCAGCGCCACTCGAATCCCGCCGCTTCACGTCGCGGGGTGCCATGCTTCATCGGCTCCCTGGCCTGAGCCGCGTCGAAGGCTGCGTGAAGCATGACGAGCGGGCAACGGCTCTCAAACGCTCTGCTCTTTCGATGGTCCATCGCGCCATCGCATGCTTCGCCCGAAGCGGGTCGAAGCATGGCACCCCCAAACCCACCGAGCCTGCGCCGAGCCTTGTCCCGGCCTACACTCCAATCCAACTGCCTCTCTCCGCGATCTCCGCGATCTCTGCGGTAAATTGCCTTTCCCCTGCCTTTCCACCCAATCCCGGCTTTTCTTCGTGCCCTCTTCGTGTCTTCGTGACTTCGTGGTGAAAAACTTCGCCTCCCGCACACACGCGCACCATCCAAACTGCATCCCGTGCGCGGCTTTCTCGAAAACGCAAAAAAGTTGACCAAAACTCCAAATCACCCCCCTCAGAAAAATGAAAATCGACGAAAATTCCTGATTCGGCCCGCACAGAGGCGCTCATTTACACAAACGCGCTCCGAAGCGCGCACCAGCGCTCAAAAATCGCGCACAGGAGCGCTCTGGCGCGCATGAAAAGTTCCCGACATGGTGCATCTCCGTGTTGGCACGCGTTTTGCGTTGCAGATTTTTCAGAATCGCGCTTCACACCGCGCCGCACGCGAAAAAACTTGTCCGCCGCGTCGCGACTCGCGCAGCGTCATCCGTCCTGTCGCATCGCAATCCGGACCCGTCGCGCACACCCGCGCACGCGAATCGCAATAGGTAGACATGCTTTTAAATCGCCGACAACCCGAATCGCCAATAACGACTCAACCAGACCGAAGCGCCAGCGAGGACGAACTGCCCTCCGAACTCAAACTCTTCGCTCGCGCATCAGTCTGGTTCACTCACTAATCAGCCTTCTTCGGCGCCGAATGCCTGACGCCTCAATGTGCGTTCGGATGGCGGAAGCCGTGCAGCAGGGTCAGCCAGAGGATCCGCAGGTCGAAGAGCACCGACCAGTTGCGGATGTAGTAGAGGTCGTACTGGAGTCGCTTGCGCAGGCTGGTGTCGCCGCGCAGGCCGTTGACCTGGGCCCAGCCGGTCATTCCCGCCTTGACGTTCTGCCGCAGCATGTAGCCGCGCCAGTCTTCGCGAAAGTGTTCGAGCAGATCGAGCCGCTCGGGTCGCGGCCCGACCAGCGACATGTCGCCGCGAATCACATTAAACAACTGCGGCAGTTCATCGAGGCTGAAATGGCGCAGCCAGGCGCCGATGCGGGTGATGCGAGCATCATCGCGCCGGGTCCACTCCTGCACGCCGCGCCCGTCGGGCGCTTCACTCGCCTCTTGAGTCATGGTGCGGAACTTGTACATTCCAAAGGGCCGCCCGCCCATGCTCGCCCGCGACTGGCGAAACAACACCGGCCCGCCGTCCTCGAGTTTGACCAGCGCCGCAATCAGCAGCATGAGCGGCGCAAAGATAATCATCGCCGCGAAGCCAACGCCGAGATCGACGAGCCGTTTGACCATCGCGCCGTAGCCGCTCAGCGGACTCTGCCGCACGCTGAGCACGGGCATGCCTTCGAGTTCGGAGATCGCGAGGTTGATCGGCATGTAGCGCGGGCTTACGTCGGGGATGATTCGGACTTCCACCGGAAAGCGCGACAGCTTCATCAGCACGCTGGGCAGCAGGTACGAACGGCTCTGCGGCAGAGCGATGATCACGCCGTCCACCGGCCGCTTGCCCAGCACTTCTTCGAGATCATCCAGCCCGCCACGCACCGGATGATCGAGGCAGGTCTCGCGGCGGGTCGTGTCGTGGTGGCTGATGAAGTAGGCGCAGTTGATGCCCGTCCAGCTGTTGCGCTGAAAGGTGTGGCAGGCGATCTGTCCGAGGCGGCCGGTGCCGATGATCGCCATGTGCCGCCGGTTCCAGCCGTGTTCGCGGATGGTCCGCAGGACGAGTCGAAAGGCGTAGCGGTGAATGGTCAGACACACCATCAGGCAGACCGGAAGCGAGATGATCTCCAGCGTCGCGGTATTCGCCCCGGCGTAGGTCGGCAGGAAGATGTTCCACGCGAGGATCGTGAGCCCCCAGCCGACGATGACCGCCTTGCCGATGTCGAGCAGTTCGCTGTCGAAGCTGCGATCGCGCCGCGGCCGGTAGAGGCCGAAGACCGCCATGCACGCCAGGATGATGGGCACGCCCGCGGCCACGGCCAGCAGGGACGGCCGGGTGAACAGCGTCACCGCGTCCGTTGGAACCATCCGCTGAGCCAGCGCATGAGCAAGCGTGAACCCGGCCGCGAGGACCACGGTGTCGATGCCGCTGAGCAGCGAGACGAAGACTTGATGCCGTTCCTTGAGCATGGATATCCAACCCTGTCATCGACCGAGGCGACCTTACTCGGCCACCAATCGACTGACGCAGCCAGCGCGTCCCCGCCCCTGCCTGCGACTCATGCTAGCACTGCGACTCCTCCATCAGCCAAGCGTGGCTCCCCGGCCTCGTTGAGGCCAGAAGGCTGGGCTGGCAGGGACGTCGAACTGGGCCCTTCGATCCGTCACCTGCTCGCCGGCGACTGCAGCCGCCATTGCGTACACGACGATAGTCCCGGCTCCCCACGGGCTCAAGACCGACTGAAACCCGACCAGTCGAGGATCAGGCTTCGCTCATGAACGATCCAGTCTGTCGCGGCCTCTACGATGAATTCCCCAAGGGCTGATGAAGTGCTGAGTTCGACCACGGAGATCCCATTTGCCAGCTGCCACCAGGAGTCCGGATATCGTCCTCGTCTGGCCCCACGACCGGGTCGTTCCGAGCATCTCACCCGTGGATGGCTATTCGCTCAGGCCGTTGCAAGCGACGGAAGACGAAACGTGGATCAAGGTGTATGCCGCCGCGGTTCCGACGTTCACTCGCGCGGACTTTGTCGAGTGGCTCAATCGCTATCGATCGCTCGCCCTGACCGATGGCATTCTGCTGGTCACCGATGACAGCAGCGGTCAGCCCGTCGCCACCGCTGGGAGCATCGCCCATTCAAAGGGAGACATGTTTCCGCGCGGCGGACAACTGGCATGGGTCGCCACCGTTCCCGGGCATCGCAAGAAAGGTCTGGGTCGCTGGATCAGTGCCGTCGCCACCGCGCGACTTCAGCGAGATGGATTCAGAAACATCTTCCTTACGACCGGCGATGATCTGACGCCCGCCATCAGCGTTTACCTGGCGCTGGGTTACATCCCGTGCCTCTATGCCGACGACCAGCGGCAGCGGTGGGAAGACATCTGCAGGATCATCAATCACCCGTTTCGCCCGGAACGCTGGCCGACGCCATCTGAGTATGTGGCGGATGCTTTGCCGGATGACTGACGGGCATTTGCAACCTTTCTCCATCACCCGATCTCAATCGGGTCGTTTTCCCCATCCTCGCGGAATTCCAAACCGCTAGACTCAAATCGATCACCATTGATGAAACGAGGCTCGATGCCGCCGGCGCGAGTTGTCAGTACTCGGCCGGTCACAATGCAACTGTTCGCGCAGGGTTATCAGGAGAGAAAGATCGTGGAAACCAGTCCATCAAACGGCATTTTCCGTACTTGGTCCCTTGTGCTGCTCGGCGTCGCGCTCGGAGGGATCGCGCCTGTCGCGCATGCTCAACTCTTCGTCGGCCTCGAAGGCTCGGCGCCGCAGACTCGGTCGACGGACCTCGCCGGCTTCCCGAACGTCACCTGGACGAATCATTTCGCCTTTGATGTAAGCGGCGCCGCCGCGTCGCCCGATGGCACGCTGTACCTGTGCAACGGGGCGTTCACGACCAAGCTGTACACCTCGACCTTGAATGGCCCGCCCGTCCTTCGCTCGACGCTGGACAAGGACATGTCGGCGCTGGCCTACGGTCGCGGCAACCTGTACGGCTATTCGAACTATGCCGACCCCAAGGGCATCTACCAGATCGATGTGAACACCGGAGTCACGACGCTCGTTCTCGATGTCTACACGAACACCGGGTTCCGCTACTTCGGTCTCGACTACAACCCGGTCGATGATCTGTTCTACGGCTACACGGAGTACGGTGACAGCGGGTTGTACTCGATCAACATCGACACCGGCGAGCAGATCAAGATCGCCGGTCCGATTCCCGCATCCAATTCGCAGGGTCGCGGCCTGGCCGTGGGACGCAACACCGTCTACATTACCGCCACGCGCGGCGACGACGGCATTCCTCACTACGCCTATGACCTTTCGCAAGGGCCGAACGGCACGTGGGTTCCCTTCACGCAGTCCTATCCGAATGACCATGCCACTGGCGGGGCGGCTTACATCCCGCGAGCCGGCTACGACATCGCGCTTCGACTCACCGGAACCTGCCCCGGCCAACTTCGCGCGGCGGCGACAGGCGCCACCCGCAGCGGACGAGTCGCGTTCATTTACGCACGCGGCACCGGAAGCGTGCGGATTCCCAGCGGACCTTGCGCCGGTACGCAACTTGGCCTGAACGCCAGTGCTCAACTTGCAGCAGCCGTGAACGCGGATGCTGACGGCACGGCCGCATTGACACGCAACGTCGGAACCAACGCCTGCGGCGGCGCCGTTGTCCTGCAGGCGCTCGACCTGACAACGTGCACGCCGTCGAACGTGGTGGCTACGCCGTAGCGCATCGGCTCGTCGGCATCGGCTGACTCATGATCGCTCTCATGGGCTCACGCTTTCGTCACTACTACCATGCGTTCGGATGGCCGATCGACCCGCACTTGAATCTTCGACTCCGAATCTGCGGCAGCCGTGCCCGCACTGCGGCTATGACATCCCGCCGGGCGCGACGTTCTGCCCGCACTGCACGCGGCGGGTACTCGCGTATGAACTGTGCTCAGAGTGCCGCGAACCGGTTTCGATCGATGCGAAGTACTGCCCGTACTGCTCGCAGCGGATTCGGCACTCGCGGCCGGATTCGGCGGCGCCGACCATTGACGCCAATATCGCCGTCCGCGCCTCGCGCGTGGGCTGCTTTCTCAGCACCGGGAGTCTCACGGCCCTCTTCCATCCTCCCGTCATTCATGCCGCAGGCGATCGCGTTCGCACGACGAGCTGGTCGATGCTCGGCCTGCGCATCCACGACCAGGAAATCCGCGTCGAGCGAATCGCCTCGGTCCGCACGACCAAGGGCATCTTCTGGGATGCCCTGATCATCGAGACCTTCGGCGGCGCGGCCGATGACCTCGGCCAGCGCGGCCTTCGCAAGAGCGACGCGAAGCGGATGGCGTCGATCATCAAGGCGGCGCTGTCTGACCACCGCGAGTGAATGGACACGAGACGTTGGCGGCACGACTACGATTGGTCGAATGAAACTCTACACCCGCACCGGCGACGACGGATCCACTGGCCTTCATGGCGGCGCTCGCGTTTCCAAGTCCGATTCCCGCGTTGAGGCGTATGGGCAGTGTGATGAGTTGAATGCAACCCTGGGTCTGGCGAGATGCGCTGCCAATGCATCCCACTTCGGGTTGATTGTCGAATGTCTGGACGAGCTGCAAAAGTTGCTCTTCGAGATCGGCGCTGATCTGGCAACGCCTGCCGATTCATCGGCTCGCAGGAAGGTGAGTCCGATCAACGAAGCGGATGTCAGCAAACTCGAGAGATGGATCGATGATGCGACCGGCCAGTGCGAAGAGCAGAAGACGTTTGTCCTGCCCGGCGGCACTGAACTGGCGGCGCGGCTGCATCTGGCGCGGACGATCTGCCGAAGGGTGGAACGGCGGGTGATTGCATTGGGGCCGACACGGGAAGCCGGCGCCACGGTCGATCACAACGTGGTTTATCTCAACCGCGCTGGAGATCTCCTCTTTGCACTGGCGCGACTCGCAAATCACCTTGAAGGTGTTTCGGATGTGCCGTGGCATCCGCGGGCGAAGTAGCGTGGTTGAACACGAATAGTCCATTTGGAAGCCGAGTCTCCGCTCGCACGCATCACTCGCATTCGACTCGGCTCAGGCCAGGGAGACGGGATGATGCGTGGGGCCCCAACTTGCTTGGTCATGCTCCGCCCGCACGCATCACCCGAAGCGGGATGATGCGTGGCACCCCAACTTATCTATCCCAGGCGCCGGGTCTGCGCAGAGCCTTGACCCGGCCTACTCGCTATCCCAGGCGCCGGGTCTGCGCAGAGCCTTGACCCGGCCTACTCGCAATCCCAAGCGCCGGGTCTGCGCGGAGCCTTGACCCGGCCTACGCCTCGCCCAGCTCCGCCAGACGTTTGAGGCGATCGGGTTCGCCGTCGGCGAGCCATGGGTCTTTCGACAGTTCCGCATGGGCTTTGGCGAACCAGGGTTTGGCTTCCTCGGTGCGTCCGAGTTCGTAGAGGCATTCGCCGAGTTCTTCAAAGACGTAGCCGCTCGTCGTGCCGTGCAGTTCGTGCTCGCGGAGCAGTTCGCGCTGGATGGCGAGCGCTTCGTCGAGTCGGCGCATGGAGCGGAGGCAGCGGGCGATGCACCAGCGGGCGATACCGATCTCCTCGTCACTCCCCTGCTCGACCCGCGCATGCAGCGCGGCTTCGAAGTGTGCCAGGGCCTCGTCGTAGCGTCCCAGCGGGTGCAGCGTCCAGCCGAGATTGTTGTGCAGCGAAGCGGCCCAGCGCCGCGCCCGCGGGCAGCGCGATGCCTCGGCCATCGACAGCGCCTTGAGGTTCCACTCCATCGCTTCGTCGCCATCGCAGGTGATGGCGACCATGTGGGCGGCATCGACGGCGAGATCATCTTCTTCATTGTGGGCCGCCAGTTCGCAGGCCTGTTCGAACAGCGGCCGCGCTTCACTCTTGTTTCCCGATGAGTTCAGCACCCGGCCGCGCTCGAGGAGAAGTCGAACGCGGACAAACGGCGGCAGGTCGTTCATGGCTTCGACTTCATCGAGCGTGCGAGCGGCCTCTTCGAACCGACGTTGCAGTCCCAGGGCCCGGGCGATCTGCGTCATGAGTTCAGCGCGCTGCGCCGATTGAGATGCGCTAAGCCGCGCCAGCTGTTCGCGAAAGCGCTGCTCACTCGCTGCGGGATCGTTGAAGTTCCACGTCGGCCGCCAGTCGTGCGATTGAGGACCGTGGGATGTCGGCTCGGACATGGGACTTCTCCAGAGAATCGCTCTGGTCATCATACCAAAGCAACGGCACGCCGCGACTGTCTCTGGTCGCGGCGTGCCGGCAAGGAAGCGTGCGTGGGTGATCCTCAATCTGAAGTGGGATCGATGATTTGCTTGGCCTTGGCGACCATCTCGACGAAGGCCTTGCGGTAGCCGTGCGGATCGATGCTCTCTCCGGCGCGGGCCCACTCCATGATCGAGTTGAAGGTCGCGTCGCCCTTGTAACTCGAGTCGCGGAGGACCATGCCGAACGCGGCGACGGAGGCGGCAAACTTGAAGTCGCCGGTGGACTGATCCCACGATTCGCCCTCGTCATGCACCGGGAACTGCACGAGTGTGCTCGTGTCACCATCGGGCTGCTTGTAGCGCAACTTGACGGTGAGCATCTCGCCACTTGTCCTGGCAATCTCATTCAACTGAGCCGGCGCCTGGTAGCGGAGGGGATCGACCGCGGGCTGCTCGGCTTGCGGTGAGGCGGGTTTGTCTTTCGACTCTGCGGCGGCTTCACTCGGCGCGGGTTGGGCGCTCTCGGCGTCGGCACCCTCCGCCGCCTGATCCATCGCCCGGCCATCGCGGCCGCGCACCTGCTCGCGTGCTTCGATCGGAGCCGCATCCGCCATGGCCAGCAGGCCGACGGGTTCGATCTCGTAGAGCGCGGTGACGGTGTGACCCGCGCCGATCTCGCCGGCGTCCTTGGTGTCATCGTTGAAGTCCCTGGCGGCCAGGGCGCGGTTCTCGTAGCCGAGCAGGCGATAGGACTTGACAACGGCGGGGTTGAACTCGACCTGGATCTTGACGTCCTTGGCGATGGTGACCAGCGAGCCGGACATCTGATCGACGAGGACTTTCTGCGCTTCTTCAATCGTGTCGATGTAGGCACACATGCCGTTGCCCTTGTCGGCGAGTTGTTCGAGCATGGCGTCGTTGAGATTACCGGTGCCAAAGCCGAGCGTGGTGAGGAAGACGCCGGACTTGGCTTTCTCTTCGATGAGACGGAAGAGGTCGCCGTTGTTGGTGACGCCAACGTTGAAGTCGCCATCGGTGGCGAGGATGACGCGATTGACGCCGTCCTTGATGAAGTGATCCTGCGCGACCTTGTAGGCGAGTTCGATGCCGGCTCCGCCGTTGGTTGAGCCGCCGGCGCTGAGGCGATCGAGGGCGCCGAGGATGGTGTCCTTGTCGGAGACGAACGTCGAATCGAGCACGAGGCCCGACGCCCCTGCGTAGACGACGATGGCGACGCGGTCATCGACGGTGAGGTTGTCCACGAGGCGCATCAGGCCCTGCTTGACAAGGGGCAACTTGTTCTGATCGCTCATTGAGCCGGAGACGTCGAGGAGGAAGACGAGGTTGGTCGCCGGGCGATCGTTGTGGGGAATCTCCATGCCCTTGATGCCGATCCGCACGAGGCGGTGCTCGGGCTGCCAGGGGCAAGTCGCGACTTCGACATTGGCGCGGAAGGGATCATGATCGCCGGGCGAGGGCGCATCGTACTTGTAATCGAAGTAGTTGATCAGTTCTTCGAGGCGGACCGAATCGGGCGCGGGGCGATACCCATCGCGCAACTGACGGCGGACCATCGAGTAAGACGCGGTGTCGACGTCGATGGAGAAGGTCGAGAGCGGAGCCGTAGCGACGCCAAGAAACTCGTTTTCGACGATGGGGTTGTAGCGGTCGCGTGAGGCGGGTTCGAAACTGTCGGCATCGTCGATCAACGTCGACCGGAACAGAGTGAGCGAATTCTCCTGCGGCTGCCGTGCGGGACTCTTTGCTTCGCCATCGGGCGCGCCACTCTGCGACGGGAACTGCATCGCCTGCGTCTGATCCTGCGCCGATTTCGAACCTGGAGCCACGCGTGACCGCGCAAGGGTCTCTCGAGCAGGCTTGTTTGCCGCAGGTGGGCTGGTCGCGCCACCGATGCTGTAGAGGGTCGCGGTTTCCGTCTCCGTCTGCGCCCGCCGCAACGAGAGTTCGGGCCAGTCGTTTGGATACTCCACGATTTCGTTGGGTATGAGATTCTGCCCCTCGCTTGACAACTGCCGCACTTGCTTTGTGGCGTCGGCGAGTTCATCCTTCATGCGACTGGCTTCTTCGATTTTCGCCACGAGCCCCTCGGGGCGCTCATTGGCTTCAACCAGACTCTCGCGCATCGCTCCGCCCGTGGGTCCGGCGGGGTTCTTGTCGATGGCGATTTCGCCGCCGCGCGTGCGGCCGCGCATCATGACGGGGACCGCCACGCCAAGCAGCAGCACGGCTGCAGCGCCGCTGATGCCGGCGCGCCACCACCACGCGGCGGGACGAATGGTTGGTTCACCGTCGCCGACGAGGCGTAAAGAGGAGCCACTTCTCGCTCCGGCTTTGATCGCTTCGCGCTGCTGACCCGAGAGAGCCGGGGTTGGTTCGTGCATGAGTTCTTCGTGCAACTCGTTGGCGACGGATCGGATCGCGTCGATCTCAGCGCGCAAGTCTTCGCGCTCCGTGAGTAGCGACTCGAACTCGACGCGGTCGGCGTCCTCGAGTTCGCCGAGTGCGTAGGCGGTCAGTCGCGGGTCGTTGGTGTTGATGTCGTTCATTGGAAAATCCTCGGAAGAGAGGCACCAGGCACTTGGGACTAGGCACCAGGGGCTAGGCACTGGGGGTTGAAGTCGTTCGAGTTGTCGCGGGGGCGCCGGTCATGCGCTGGCGGAGCGTCTGGATGCCGGTGTGAATGAGCACGCCGACGTGGCTGACGGTGAGGTCCATCACCTCGGCGATCTCGCGGTAACTCAGGTCGCCCTGGAACTTGAGCCGCAGCACTTCGCGCTGGCGCTCTGGGAGGTCGGCGACCATGATGAGCAGGCGCGATCGCGTTTCGGGTTGCTGGGCCTGCTCGGCGGGCTGCTCGTCATGGGCGTCGGCGGCGGTGCCGAGTCGGCCGTTGGTGTTTGGCGCATCGGGCAGTGAGGTTTGCATGCGTTGCTCCTTGCGTATCCGATCCAGCGCTCGATTGCGACAGACTCGATAGAGCCAGGGGGCGAGGTGATCTTCGACGGCGGACCGATCCTGCTGGATGAGTTTGACGAAGGCGTCCTGCACCACGTCGCGGGCGGCTTCGAGATCGCCATTGAGCAGCCGCAGCGTGTAGCGCAGTAATGGCCCTTCGTAGCGCTGCAGCGCTTCACAGATCCACTGGTTCTCGGCCGTCGCCGGACTGGAAGAGTCCATCAAACCTCCATTCGCCGCCGGGCTCGGGCGGGGTCATCACATGCCTCGCCGACTAGAGAGACGCATGAGGGGGCATCCTCTTAGAAGTTTCTGCGCTTTGGCGTGTCGGGGACCAGCGAAAGCCCTTTTCGGCGCTGTTGGGTCCCAAAAAAGACGCAGGCCCGGACGGGTGTCCGGGCCTGCGGGGGATCGAGATGTCTAGAGGATCATCATTCGACGTCCTTTCCTTCGATGACGTCTTCGAGCGGAGGCGCCGCATGCGAGTCCATTTCGCCCCGCTTGAGTTTGCCGATGTAACTGTGGTAGGCCCCCATCGCCTTGGCGCTAAAAACGAGCATGATGGGGATGTTGGCCACGAGCATGACGCCCAGACCGAGGGTGGTCCACATGTCGAGTTCGGCATCCGAGGCGATGATGGCGATCTTCGAACCGCCATCGACGGGATTTGGGAAGATCTTCATCGCCGCGACGCCGGTGAAGAAGATGAGCAGGCAGTAGATGAACTTGTAAAGCAACACGGCGGTCTTGGTCCCGCGCCCACCAAGGCCGCCG
Source organism: Planctomycetaceae bacterium (assembly GCA_040255465.1). GTDB lineage: Bacteria > Planctomycetota > Phycisphaerae > Phycisphaerales > UBA5793 > UBA5793. Next base: position 24,594 of record JBDZVA010000014.1, on the reverse strand, counting down.
AACATGAAATAGACACCCTGCTCGCCGTAGTACGACCAGGAGATCATGGTCGAAAGCGCGAACAGCCAAGCGGCGATGGTCACCACGACCTTGCCGAGACCCGGAGCGGCTCGGTCAAAGGCATAGGCCGTCATTGACGCGCCGGCATAGTCGCCATAAATGCCCAGGTCGGGCTGGCCGTCGTCTCCCTTGCGAATGGTCGGAGTCACGTTCGATTCGAGCGTGCCCCAAGTTACGGACCAGAGGTCTTCGGGGCCGCGCGTCACGGTTCCACTGATGCGTCGAAGATCTCGACCGGTGTTGGTATCGACATCAGCGTCGACCACCATGAAGACCGTCTCGCCATCGCGCCACCCGGCGGCGCCTTCAGCCGATCGGCGGATGCGCCGCGCCTCTTCGGTCATCTTCGGCAACGGACCCGTCTTGAGCGTCCAGACCGGCGGAGTGGCGGTGGCCTCGCTGGCGACGACCGCGACCTGATCGGCCGAGGCGTAGATCGCTTCAGACTCACGGTTGTAGGCCCCGGTGGAGAGAATCACCAGCGCGGTGAGCGAACAGACGACCAGCGTATCGATGAAGGGTTCAAGGCCCGCGACGATGCCTTCGCGAACGGGTTCATCCGTCTTGGCGGCCGAGTGAGCGATGGGTGAAGATCCCTGCCCCGCTTCGGAGGAGAACAACGCCCGCTTGACACCCCACATGGCGGCATAGCCGAATGTGCCGCCGAGGAACGCACCCGTTGCATCCGGCGCCGAGCCGCCAAGGAAGGTCGGCAGGCCGCTCTTGAAGATGAGCGCGATGCTCGACGGGATCGTCCCGAAGTTCTTGAAGAGCACGAACGCGGCGGCGAGAATGTAGATGAAGCACATGAACGGAACAATGCGACCGGCGACCGATCCAATGCGCTTAATGCCGCCGATGATCGTCAAGCCGACCAGCACGGCCAGGACAATGCCGGTGACGACCTGCGGGATTTCGAAGTAGGTGAAGGTGATGTCCGCCACGTTCCAGGCCTGGAACATGTTGCCGCCGGTGATGGCTGAGATGATCAGCGTCACGACAAAGACACCGCCGATGAGCGAGCCGAGCATCCCGTGATTCGCGGCCGCCAGCCCGACGAGGCCCAGCGAGATCGCGGCGCCGATTCCCATCGCCACAAAACTGCCGCTTGCGTAGGTCAGTGCCATGATCGCCACGGAGAAGGCCAGCGCCAGCGCGATCGCGATCGGCTTTTTGTCAGGACCGGTCAGGCCGTGCTTTACGACGAACATCGGTCCGCCGTGCGGGTTGTCCGGGTCGTCGGTATTGCGATAGAGCATCGACTGCGTCACTTCGGTCATCTTAAGTGCCATACCGACGACGCCGATGACCCACATCCACAAAATGGCCCCCGGCCCGCCCAGCGCCACGGCGACGGCGACGCCGCCGATATTCCCAAGACCCACCGTCGCGGAAAGCGCGGCTGACAGAGCCTGAAAGTGGTTGATGGCGCCGGGGTCGTTCTTGTCGTCGTACTTGCCGAGTGTCACGGACACTCCGTGCGTCAGTGCTCGGTACTGCCCGAAGAAGGACCAGATCGTGAACAGGATCCCACAAAAGAGCAGTGCATACACCACCCATGGGTGAAAGAGATAACTGTTGAGCATGTTCACAAAATCATTAATCTGCTGCATGCGAATGGACTCCCGGGAGACGGCGGTGAGTCGCGCCCTGGCTTGGTCCAGAGCGATCGACGGGGGACACAGGTGCGACACGATATACCGGTGATTCCCCCTATTCACACCCAGAGCGGGATTCCGCGTCAGAAACCGCCACCGCGCAACCACCCTGTTCCCCTCTGGTTGGCTGCCGGGAGCACCAGCAAAACTAAGCCCCGGCAGTTCAATGCCGGGGCTCGCACACCTGTGCTCTTGGATTCTCGAACCGTTGACAGTGTGGCGCCTAGTTGAACGTCCAGTCCACCAGATTGCTGACCGTGCAGCTCGACGGCTCCACGGCCTGGATGAACACGCGACGGCCCTGGGCTGAGCCGGGCACGAATCGCGTCAGTGACGCATCGCCGCTGCCGTCTGCAAGATCGCTGCCCACCACCGTCGGCGCTCTCATGCCGACGGTCACGCCGGGACAGTTCGGCACGTTCGTCGATCCGCTGCGGAACCCATAGACGAAGTACACCCGAGCGCCGGGCGTTGCGTCATGCGCAGATAGTCTGTTGTTCGTCCCGGCTCTTCCCGGCGCCGGCGGATCGAGCGAGAGACTTCCGCCCTCTCCCGTCACGGTCACACCATCGACGAGAATGAACGCCGCATCGCTGGGGTTTGGTCCGACGTACATCTTCAGGTGATCGAACTCGGCGCCTTCGATGTTCAACTGCTTCCACTGAATCGTGAATCCGCCCGAAAGAGCGACGCTGTCGGTCGCGACGACGTTGCCGTTGAGGGTCGCTTCAAGATTGATGGTGATCCCGCCGCTGTTGCCGAACTCGTAGATGTTGATGATCGCGAGATTGGCCGCGCCGCTCACTGGCTGCATCTCCATCGAACCAAATCGACTGAACGCGGCGCCATTTCCCGGCGCGTATCCGCCGAACCCCAGCGCGTTGGGCGGTGTGAAGTTCGGCTGTCCCGTCAGGTTGCCATCCGCCCACTCCGCCACGAACATGCTTGGCGGTGGATCGAGTCGGTTGTCGTACTGATAGAAGCGAATCCCCGCTTCGGTGAAGTCGCGTCCGATCGCGCCCTCGGGAAAGCCGTCAAAGGTGGCGGTCTGTCCCAACGCCGACCCGGTGAGCCCACACAGGAACGCCAATGCCATTGCCTTCGTTGCTTTCATTGTGATCTCCCTTTCCGTTCGTTGGCGTCTCCGCGTCTTGACCAAGACGCGCGAGTCGCACATCAGGAAGTGTCTCTGCGCAACCACCTCTCGTCAACAGGAAACCAAACGTGATCACCTGCGCACTCCCGGAAGGCGGAACATCCGCTCGTACTCCTATGGCAGGGTGTCCAGACGGCCGCCGCACGGCGCGCCAACTGGTGGCGCGTTTCATCGTCGGCCCCATTCGCGGGCGGCGCAACATAGACAACGGCGCGACTCGTCGAGTCGCGCCGTTGGCGTTGCTGTTCAGAGGTGGGGTGGGTCAGCCCTTGGCTGCGGTGTAGTTCTTGCCGACCTGTTCCCAGTTGACCACGTTCCAGAACGCGGTGATGTAGTCGGGTCGACGGTTCTGGTAGTTGAGGTAGTAGGCGTGCTCCCAGACGTCCAGGCCGAGGATCGGCTTGCACGGGCATTCGACAAGGCCCTTCATCCGCGGGTTGTCCTGGTTGGGTGTGGAGCAGACGCAGAGTTTGCCGTCGTTCTTGACGCCGAGCCAGGCCCAGCCGGAGCCGAAGCGGGTCGCCGCAGCCTTGGTGAACTGCTCCTTGAAGGCATCGAATGAACCAAATTCCTTTGTGATGGCGTCGTTCAGAGCGCCGCTGGGCTTGCCGCCGCCCTTGGGGCTAAGGATGGTCCAGAAGAGGGAGTGGTTGGCGTGGCCGCCGGCGTTGTTGCGGACGGCGGTCCGCTTGGCGTCGGGGATGACATCGAGGTTGGTGATGATCTCTTCGACGCTCTTGTTGGCCCACTCGGTGCCTTCGAGAGCGGCATTGGAGTTGTTAACGTAGCCGGCATGATGCTTGTCGTGGTGGATTTCCATGGTCCGGGCATCGATATGCGGCTCAAGGGCGTTGTTGGGGTAGGGAAGCGGCGGAAGGGTGAAGGCCATGATCAACTCTCCTTTGTTTTGTGCAAAGCAGTCGAGCGGTCTGGAGGGACTCGGGGAAATCCATCTCCCCTGAGGTGGTTCTGGGACCAGCCGGGGCGGTCCCGAGACGAGAATGATTCTACGCGCGAGGCATCGCTTTCGCCCCCGAGCATGTGCCGGTGTCTCGGGTTGCCGGTCGCCGGGCGGGGTACTCGGACCGCGCCGGAGGGCGATGTTGTCCGCATAATGTGGATGAAAACGCGGGCATTATTGGCGTGCAGATAGGTAAAATGCCGTAGATACGCCCTTTCCGTGCTGTTCACGCAAAAATTATGAGCATCTTTTGAGTTTTGGCGTATATTCGCGGGTAGATAGCCGGGAACTTCCGTTAGAATTCCCCCAGTTTCCCAGCCAAGAATACCGAGGGCTACCAGCCATGAGCCGGATGATGTCGGCCACCTCGCCGCTTGAACAGATTCAGAGGCGAACGGGTGTCAGTGTTACCAGTCGATCCAAGACGTCCGGTAAGGACGCCAAAACCCATGCGCGGGCTCGGCGCTCGCTCAGCGCCAAGGACCGCCAGGAACTCAAGCGGATCCTCCGTGAGCCGATGGATTTCATCGACAACGCCGCGTTCTACGAGCCTGAGGCGGAGGCTCAGATCTACCAGGAGGCTCCGGATATCCAGAAGCCGGATACTTCGTGGTATCACCCTGTGATGGATTCACTGACCGCGACCTCCAAGACCCCCAAGCAGTCGACGCAGGTCCTGCTGAGCGCGGCTCAGGAGCGCGTGCTGTTCCTCCAGTTCAACTACGCCCGGCATCGAGTCCGCAAGGTGCAGATCGAGCTCAACGGCCACGACCCCGCTCCTGAGCAGGCTGAGGAAATCCTCCGCTGGAACCGCAAGGCCGAACAGATGCGCGAGCAGATCGCCAACACGAATCTCGCACTCGTGCTCGCGATGGCCAAGCGCACGCGTATGAGCGAAGTCGACTTTGCCGACCTCGTCTCCGAGGGCAACATGGCGTTGCTTCGCGCGGTGGACAAATTCGACTGCGGTCGCGGCTTCAAGTTTTCAACCTACGCCTGCCGCGCGATCCTCAAGGCGTTCAGCCGCCAGGGCATGAAGCTGAGCAAGTATCGCCAGCGTTTTCCCGCTGATTTTGATCCGAAACTCGAGCGCTCGGACTTCCACGAAAAGCGCCGCGCTTCACACGAAGAAGATTGTGCAGAAGAAGTCAAGAGCATCGTCATGGCAAACCGCGCCAACCTCTCGACGATCGAACGCACGGTCATCCATCATCGGTTCGGCATCGACGTGGACAACCACACGCCACTGACGCTCGAGCAGGTCGGCCAGATCATCGGCGTGACCAAAGAGCGCGTTCGCCAGATCCAGAACAAGGCCCTTGAGAAGATCCGTGTCGAACTCGAAGAGAAGTTCCTCACCCGGAAACTCGAGGAAGAAGCCGAAGGTGAGGGCATCGACGACCTGATCGTCGCCGACGTCGCAGCCGTCCGGGCCTGAGCCGGAACCGGTCCCGCAATTGACTTCCACCAGCCGACCCCTCTGCGGGGTCGGCTGTCATTTTGGATCGAGGTCCCTTTTTTGCCGATCTGATCCAGGCAGCCGTGCGAATGGGGTTCGCGGGCCGGAGGTCGATTCGGATGACGATGGCCAATGCCAATCCGCGGATGCCGGGCGATCGCCCATCGCGCGGGGCGAGGGCGCGCGAGCGTGTCCTCGACCAGCCGGCGGGGGAGGCTTCCCCGGCGTTCCGCAGCCTCCCGCCGATGCGGTACCCATTCCTCTATGCGGGTTTCGTTCTGGTGTCCTCAATGGATCTGACGCTGACGTGGATGGTGCTGCAGCATGAGGATGGTTACGAGGTCAACCCGATCGCCGCGTCGGTTATCGACCACTGGGGGCTCCCCGGGGCGATCGTGTTCAAGTTCTCGCTGATGCTCTTCGTAATCATCATCTGCGAGATCATCGGGCGCAAGCGGGATCGAACCGCGCGGCGGCTGGCCCGGTGGTCTGTGGGGATATCAGCGTTCCCGCCGGTGTACACGATGACGCTCGTCGGGCTGCACCTGGCGAATTCGCCGCTTCTCGGACTGATCGGTCTGTAACTCAGCCCCAATTCTGGCCTTACAGAATCTTCTGAATTGTCCGCGAAATCCGAACGTTAGGGTTGCACTCCCGTACGAATTGCGGTACATTATCCCTTGATCGGGGTTGGTGTGGCTTGCTGGGTGTCCCGCAGGCCCGCTTTATTATCCGCTGGCTCAAGATGGCCAGCCAATTAGCAAGGAAGAGGAAGGCAAGATGACTAAATTCAATGCACGCGTAGGAATTTTTGCAGGAGTTGCCGCGGTGGCGCTGCTCGGCGGCGTTGCCAACGCCCAGACCTGGACTGAGAGCGGCGATGCGCCTGATCTCCTTCCCGGCCAGGAAACACAGGGCTCCGGCGCTCTGACCCAGATCAATGGCGTCCACGACGCCAACGATGCCGACCTGTTCAAGATCACGATCACTGACGCCGGCAGCTTCAGCGCGACGACGGTCGGCGGCGCGTCGTTTGACACGCAACTGTTCCTGTTTGACGAGAACGGCATGGGCGTGACCCATGACGACGACGATCCGAATGGCGGCGGGCTTCAGTCCACCATCACCGGCACGTTCGTCCCCGGCCCTGGCGTCTACTACCTCGCCATCAGCGCCTACAACATGGATCCGCAGTCCAGTGGCGGCGCGATCTGGGCGAACTCGCCCTTCAACGTCGAGCGCCAGCCGGATGGCCCCGGCGCCGGCAGCCCGCTGAGTTCGTGGGTCGCCGGTGGCGCCACCACGGGGAACTACAGCATCTTCCTCACCGGCGCCGGCTTCGGCAATGGTGGCGGCTACTTCCTGAGCGTCGGCGGTCAGTGCCCCGGCACCGTCAGCGTCCGCTGGAGCGGCGCGACTCCCAGCCGTCAGCAGGCCATCGTCTTCGCGGCGACCACCGGTTCGTTCCGCATTCCCAGCGGTCCCTGTCAGGGCACCCAGCTCGGACTCGGCAGCCAGGGCCTCCGCCTCGTCAACACGGTCGGCACCGGCAACGGCAGCGGTCAGGTTAATGGCTCGGCCGGCACCGGCGCGTGCGGCGGCCGCCTCCAGCTCGTCGAGTTGCCCTCCTGCAACACGAGCAACGTTGGCCAGATTCCGTAATCACGGAACGCCTCTCCAGGCTTGAACTGGAGAACTGTTTGACTCGATCGCAAGGCCCACGGATTCGTCCGTGGGCCTTGTTGCATTTCGTGGTCGGCCGCGGCGATGCCGCCTCCGAGATGCCGCACTCGGGACAAATTGCTGGACGCGCGTGGCCCCAGAGGTTGTAGCCGCAGTGTGGGCACAGATTCTTATTGGGTGGTCGCACAATGAGACGCGCGACATAGCCGACAATGATCAGGAACAGTGCAAAGACGAGCGAGTCGAGCATGGATTGAAGCAGCCGAGGTCGATGTCCTCTGTGTTGTACCGACACTGAGTCGGACGATCGCAAGTGCGCTGATCATGCCCTTCCCATCGCTTTGGCGATGTCGAGATGCTGACTCATATCGGCGGTACGGAGGTGCGCGAGTGTGATCCAGTAGCGGGCTTCCCAAGAGTCGCGGACAAGTTCAGTTGCGTTTCGGTATCCGCACTCTGGGCATCGAATGTACCCCTCCTGCTCGTCTGCCAAGACGGGATGGCGGCAGCGCGGGCACAGCAACAGGCCGCCAATGCACAGATTGCGCCGGGTTCGATTGAACACCCATTGCCAGGCGATGTAAATCCCCAGCACCACTCCGAATGTGACCATGAGCGCGGGTCCTTTCCACGGGGCCGCAAATGGCCCTGTGCCGCCTGCGATCTGTACGATGAAGAGCAACATGACCGAACCCCCCAACAGTCGACTCAGCCATGACTCCACGGCGGTCGACTGGATTGTGCAGTAGCCACCTCTTTCCGACAGCGAGGCTTTTTCGCGTCTGGTCACTGGCGCAGCGTAAAGAACTCAGGTCGATGGGTCAAGGTCCGTCAATTGTCGGCTTCCTCGAAGCGATCAAGTCGTTGCTTCACTCGGACCATCTCGGCTGCGCCATCGCGGTGCGCCTGGGCAACGGCGGGGCCGCTGCCCAGTGGGTCGGGAAAGGACGGGTTGGGTTTTATGAGAATGGCTGAGAGGACGCGGTGATTGAAGAAGTCGGCAATGGGTTCGGTCACCGGGAGGGTTTGCAGGGAGTCGACGATGCGGAGGCTGTCCCCGTCCAGAGCATCGGCGAGAACCCAGTGAAGGCCACCAGTTTCACGACGACGAATGAGGATCAACGCGACGTTGCCGGTTTGAAGATGGTTGCGAAGACGAACATCAGCATCGAGAAAGGGCGAGGGCATTTCGTAGGTGAAGCCGTCCTGCACGAGAACGCGGAGCAGATCCGGGTGGAGCGTGCCGGTGGAGGATGAATCGAGCGGATTAGCCGGGACATCGACGCCGAGTCGGTATCGGAGGTTTTTTTCTTCGGGCTGCAGGTCGTAGAGGGTGTAGGCGGCGGAAAGGGTGAGCAGGCCGCAGGTGTGGGATTCGAGTTGGAGGATGGGTTGAGCGGCGCCGGCGCGGGCGGAGGGTGGGTCGGGCGAATACCACGCACTGGACTTGCGGTTGATGCGGGCGTTGATCGGGGCCACGAGAATCCAGATCGGACAGGACATGCAGGTGAGTCCGGTGCCGATGAAGAGCGCGAGCCAGCGGTGGCGGCCGATCCAGGAGAAGATCTTCATCACGCAAAGATACGCGTTCGGATGGTCTGTGGATGCGTGGAATCCGGGGCTGCGCGGGGCCCTTTCCCCGGCGCGGAGTGCGGAGCGGCGTTGGGATCATGGCGAGCCGCGAGAAAAAGACGGGCAACCGGCGGTGGTTGGAGACCGTCGGCTGCGCCGTCGGGCGGTGGATGCGCCCGTTGAAGAAGACTGATTGTCGAGGCGATGGCGCACGGATGGCGTCAGCGGCTCGGATTGACGTTGAGGCATAAACGCGAAGGTTGTCGTCGTATGCGCGTTGCTGATTGCTCAGCCCATGGCGCACTCGTAGTGGACGTGATCGACCAACCGTGCGTGCGTCTTCAGTTCAACTCCTTTCGTTTGCTCAAGTGTTCGCAACAGGCGATCAAAAGAGCATCTGCACCTGGGTGCGAAGCGCCACCTGATCTTCATCCGTCGCGCCGTCGCTGAGGAGTCCGACGCCGGTGACGCTGAATGGCACGCGGTTGAGATTCCAGACGAGGTCGGTGGTCCACTTCCAGTCGTGCTTGTGGAAGTAGTAGTTGAAGCCGACGGTGATGGCGCTGTATTCGTCGGCGAAAGCGCCGTCGAAGTCGAACCACTCATAGCGGCCAAAGAGTTCCCACTTGTCGGGGACGATGTGGTAGCCGCCCTGAACGACGATGCCGTACTGGTCGTAATCGGGCGTGGCGGTGGCGTTGGCGTCGCTGTGACGGCCGACGACGGAGGCGAAGAGGTTGGCCTGGCCGAACTCGAGCTGGGCGTCGACGGTCCACTGGAGCCACTTCACCTCTTCGGCGGCGGTGCCGTATTCGCCGTCCTGGTAGAAGATACCCGCGCCGAGCTTGACGCCGGTTTCATCGGTGGACCAGGAGGTGAAGTCGTCGAACTGCTTCCAGGTGCCGGCGAGGAGAGCGTCCACGCGTGCGTTGAAGGCGTATTCGGTGGTGTCGTTGTTGAAGCGGGTATTGGCGCGGGCACCGGCGGCGCCGGTGGGCGAGAGGGTTGCGCCATCGGAAAAGCCAAAGGCGACATGGACGGTGTCACCCTCGTAGGAAAGCTCAAGCCCCTGGGAGAAGCCGAGGTTGACGATCTCGTTGACGACGGAGCGATCGACGGCCAGCTGCTTGGAGGAACTGATGGTCTCTTCCGGGTTGAAGGCGGGCTTGTACTGGCCCCACTTGAAGGTCCAGCCGCTGCCGAGGACGTATTCGCCATAGGCGTCTTCGAGTTGAAACAGGCCGCCATCGCGTTCGAAGGCGCCCTTGATCTTGTACTTGAGTTCCTTCCGGTAGATGTTGCCGGAAAACTCGAGCTTGGCGCGGCGCATTTCGAAGGACGCGGTGTCCTTGTCGGGCGAGTCCTTGCTGTTCCAGACGTAGCGAAACTGGGTCTGGCCCTTGATCTTGAGGGTGAACGATCCATCGTCGTTCTTGAGGAAGAAGCCGTTGTCCCAGCCGGCGTTCATGCCGTCGGCCAGCAGGCTGGAGCGGCCTTCGCTCTCGGCCATGACTTCGCGCACCAGCGCGCGGACTTCTTCAGCGCGAGCGCCGCTGAGCCAGGCGTCGCCATCGCCCTGTCGCAGCGAATTGATCTGGGCGTCGATCTGGGCCCGCTGCGATTCGAGGGCCGCGACGCGTGCGTCGTTGTCAGCCGGTCCGTCGCCTGCGATGGCGGCGCTTCCCAGCGCTGCGATCGCCGCGCCCATGAGGATTGATCCCTTTACGTGATTGATCATGTCAACTCCTTCAGATTCGGGGCAGGAAAGGCGCCCCAGCCACTCACCCATCGATCCGCACTCTTGACGATCAACGTGATCGAGCGGATCTGTTCAATTGCGGTGCCTCAGAATAGACGTGTTGATGCGAGTGCACTGTGAACGGACGAGTTTTGGCCAGCCAGATGGACTACGCAAGGTCGATGAGAAGAACTAACGGGAAAATCACCGTGTTGACAACCCATGCGGATCGTGCGTGATCGCTCGCACGATGCTCATGCAACACTCACACTCCGGGAAACAGGCTCGTAGAATGGCGTCACGAAGCGAGGTGTGATGATGCTGCACAGGGCGACGAGTGGCGGGGTGATGGTGATGACCCAGCCGGCGCATGCGTGGGTGAGCGGGCAGATGGCCGGCGCGTGGGCGGACGCGTTCGAGCCGCGCGCGGAGATCCTGCTGGCGGCCGAGCAGCACGACATCGGCTGGACCGATTGGGAACAGCAGCCGACGTTCAACGCGAAGACGGGTCTGCCGCATGCGTTTCTGGAGATGGAGACGGCTGATCACCTGTCCATCTGGACGGATGCGGCGCTGCGCGTGGAATCAATGAGCACGCTGGCGGCGCTGCTCGTGTCGCGTCATGGAACGGGGTTGTACGAGCGATTTCACACCCTGGCCCAGGTGCAGGGCGAGCCGGAGGTGCTGGCGTATCTTGAAAAGGAAAGGGCGACGCAGGATCGCCTGCTGACTCGACTGCGTGCAGGAAGCGGCTGGGGCGAGAAGGTGAACGATGATTCGATCGAGCGGACGAGTCGGCTGATTTCGGCGTGGGACTGGTTGTCGCTGATCGTGTGCATGAACGATTCGGAGCATGGCGAGGTGAAGGACGTGCCCTGGGGCCACGGGCGGATCGACTTCGCTGCGATTCGGCAAGATGCGGTGCGATGGACGGTCTCGCCGTGGCCGTTCGTCGGAGACGCATTGAGCGTCGCGGCGGAGGGACGGCTGCTGCGCGAGCGGGCCGGAAGCGAGGCCGAGATGCGGGCGATGCTCGATGCAGCGGAGCTGGTCCGGGTGGAGATTGTGCTGGTCAGCGATTGAAGAGTGATCGCCAGCGCCGTTCACGCGTATGCGCAGGCGGCCAGCAGGTCTCGGCCGCGCTGCTCGATGCGGTCGAAGCGGCCCGCGGCGATGTCGGCGGCGTCAAAAAGCGGCGCGACGAAGCCGATGGCGAAGGCGCCTGCGGCGAGGTAGGCCGTGGCATTGGACGCATCGACGCCGCTGGTCGGCACGATTCGCAGAAACGGCATCGGGCCAAGGCAGGCCTTGACGTAGGCGGGGCCGATGCCGGGCGCGGGGAAGAGTTTTTGCAGGGCGGCCCCAGCGCGGTGGGCGCGAAGCATCTCGGTGGGTGTGTGGGTGCCGGGCATCATGGCAACGCCAAGGCGCGCGGCCTCTTCGATCACTTCTTCATCGACGACGGGCGAAACGAGGAAGCGGGCGCCGGCCTCAACGGCGCGGCGGGCGTCGTCGACGGTGAGCACGGTGCCGGCGCCGACGACAATGCCATCGCGCTTCGAGAAGGCGGCGACGTGCTCGAACACGTCTGGAATCGTGAGTGTGAACTCGCAGATTCGAAAGCCGGCGCGGATCGCGGCTTCCATGGCAGGCACGACGGCGTCGGGCAGGTCAGTGCGGAGGATCGCAGAGGCGCGCTGCTCGTGGAAGAAGGTGGTGAATTCGGCGGGAGTCATGGAGATCACACGTACTAGTTCGTGGTTAGGAGCGAGGTGCGCGACTCAATCGTGAATGAACCAGGAAACAGACAACCGCGACGACTCCCAGCACGACGGTCAGCGTAATGCCCAGACCGAGGCGCTGAGGGTTCCTTCCCGTCAATTCGAGTCCGACGATGATGCCAAAGAACACGGTGCCGAGCAGTGCGATCGGGAAGAGCAGTCCCGTGAGCACTTTGCAAACATACACCGTGAGTGGCTGGTTGGGAAGTCGCTCGAAAACATCAAATAGGAACTCGATCATGTCGTGCCATCCCGTGTGTGCTCGCAGCTGCCGGGTCTGCGCCGAGCCTTGTCCCGATTACGCCTTCATCAGTTCGATCAGTGCATCAACATCGTTGTGTTCGTCGAGGCTCATGATCATCTTGCGGAGCTGGGCGCAGCGTTCTTCCCCTACCACGTCTTTGCCCAGTGCGTTGAATTTCACCGCGATCTCGTCTTCGGTCATCGGGTCGCGCGGATCACCCTTGGGAACATCCACGCGTTTAGCAAATGATTCGCCGCTGTTCATGGTCATGGTCACGCGGCTGGGCTGGAACTTGGGGAATAGCGATTCGAACTCTTCGTTGGGCACGACCTTGATCTTGTCCATTACGGCGTGCAGACTGGTGTCATTGATACGTTCCTGCTTGAACTGCAGCGGTGTGACCATGCCATCGACAAGGCCGACCGCGAGCGAATACGGCAGCGAGTGATCGGCCGTTTCCTTGCCGGTCGGGCGATACTTGGCGGGATCGCCGAGGATATCAGCCGCGCGGGCGATGACTTCGACCTTGATCTCGGCTACGTCAGCAGCCTTGATGTTATTTTCGGCGACACACTTCATCATGGCGGTGAGGGGCGCGTGGCTGAGAGCCTCGATGGGGAAGGACTTCATGCCGCAGTCGGTAATCTTGTAGTGGCACCCGCCGCACTTGGGCAGGCCGTCGGTGAGCATGTTGAGATTGAATTTGCCGCCGAACTTGCCGAAGCAGTGCGTGAGTCCTTCCTTGCCGTCGATGACGTGCTCGGGCCCGGTGTAGCCGCGCTGGGCAAGCATGGCGGCCTCGACACCGCAGCGGGTGGCGAGCGGATCGACGGTGTTCTTCATATTCGTGAGCTTGCCGGCGGTCACGGCACCGAGGCACATCGATGGCGACGCACTGATGCCGATGGCCTGCTGAATCTGTTCGGGCTTGAGGCCGAGCATTCGGCCGGCGGCAATGGGCGCGGCGATGCTGGTAATCGTGGCGTGGTGCCAGCCGTATTCACGGATGCCGGGCTCGCCGAACTCAGCGAGGCGCATCTCCATCTCATAGGCGATGACGATGCCGAGGATGAGATCCCGGCCCGAGAGGCCCTTGAGTTCGCAGATCGCCAGCGGCGCGGGGATGATGTCGGAAGGGTGAGCGGGGTCGGCCTTCCAATAGATGTCGTTGTAGTCCATCGCGCGGATCATCAGCGCGTTGAGGAATGCGGCATCGACAGGGCTGGTGCGGAAGCCGTCGACAAAGACGGTGCAGGCGCTGCGCCCTCCCATCTCTTTGAAATGCTCGAGGGCGATATGCACATCGTGCTGCTGCGAGCCTCCCAGCGCGCAGCCGAGCGAGTCGAAGAGGAAGAGTTTGGCGCTCTGGACGGCCTCGGGCGGGAGGCTGTCGTAGGTCAGGCTGGTTGCCCACGTGGCGAGGTTCCAGGAGATGAAATCGGTGTTCTTCTTGGAGGTGTCGTGAGCAGCCATTGCCGATCCTTTTGTTCACCACGAAATCATGGAAGACACAGAGCATCAGGATAGGAAGGGAAAGCTGAGGCGGCAGACGCAGCGCGACTCAGAGTCCGTTTATGGTGTTTGCACTCACGGCGATGCTCCCTATGGAGTTACGCGGCTCAGATACACTGTTTTCGTCGCCGGCACAATCAGTACGCGGTGTCTTGTGTAGAGCACGTTGCCGAGGAAGCCGTGCGTGCCGGGAGGTTGGGGGTGCTTGACAACGAAGAGATTCATCGCGCCCAATGAGGCTGCGCCAATGTGAATCGTTTGTGCGCGATAGACCGGCAGCCCGTCTACCTTGTCAGCAGTTGGCGAGAGGTCGGAGGGCAATTCGACGACGCCATACGATCCCTCGGACCCCGTGGCGATGGCGCCGGTGTCCATCACCATGCGCAGCGTGTGAGTGCTGTTGTCGATCTGCACCGGGACGACCGGGCCGTTGTCGTAGGCGAGCAGCGGCACTTCGATCCAATCCTGCGCACGAAAGTCGCGCGGCAACGAACCCGGCGGCAGCAGGCCGAGCCGTTTTCCGGGCAGGTCGATGTCAAGAGTCATGTTGCCGAGCAGACCACGGCCGAGTACGCCATCGCCGGGCATGAATTGGGGAAACTCAGTCGATTCGAGCGGCGCCCGCACATTGGTGTACTTCAGCGGGCCGAGCGTGAGTTCCGGGATGCCGAGAACGGCGGTTCGATCGAGCTTGCCGTTCGCGTACCACTTGGTTTGCGAACCGACGCGTTTGAGATGCGCCGCGACCGGCGCATCCGTGCGGAGCAGCAGGGCCTGATCGGCGCCGGTGTCGAGAATGAGTTGCAGCGGACCAGCTGAGGTCTGAACGGCGACGGTTGCAACACCGTGATCGTTGACCTGCAGCGGGAGGGCGAAGGATTCAAACGACTCAATTGTCGGTTCGACGGTGGCGAAGGGTGGAGTGCTTGAGCAACCCGAAGCGCCGACAATAAGGCACACGGATAACGAGAGAATCGATGGAAAGCGTCCAGTTCCTCGTCGCATACGCAGCTCCTTCTGAGTGTCGTTACAGTCTAGATCGGCAACTGACGTGTGCGCCGCGACCAAACGAGTTCCCTGAGTCAGGCACACTGTTTTTGTCGCGGGCGCAATCAGGCGACGGAGTCTGGCTTGGAGCACGTTGCCGAGAAAACTGTGTGTCGCTGCTGTCTCCGCTGCCGAAGGAAAAAGTGGGAGTTCCGTCAGCGCCCGGTATTGCAGTTTGCACGTTGCCGTGTCAGTCGTGCGATGTGCTGGGCGGATTTGTGAATGGGTGGCGCTGCCCATGGCGCCCACCGGCCCGATATGTTTGCCACCCCTCGGTGCCGGATTCACGGGGTGGGGCGCTCGCCCGGAACTCCCTACTTGATGTCAACGCGCCAGTTGGCTTCCTGGATCTGGGCGTTGAGTTCTCGCAATTGTTTGGACAGGTCATCAGACTGCTTCTGCAGCTTGCGTACGTCGAGCGTCGGCTTCCATTTGATCTCGCGCGTGCTGTAGCGATCGGTTTCGCGGCGGGTGCCGTTGATGGCGGATTGGATGATGGAGTGTTGGAGAATGAGTTTGTCCCGCAGGGCGATGGCCTGCGTCAACGTGCGGCCGTCGGCCAACTTGTGCTTCAGATTGGCGGCGTTGATGGCGTTGATGAGGCGCTCAAGTTCGTCGAGGACGCCGGCTGCTTCTTTCAGAAGGGCCATGGGATCTTCCGCGGGCTTCTCGCCCTCCTGCACGATCGCGTTACGAGCGATGCGCTCGCGGAGTGATGCGACTTTTTTCTGTGCGTCGGCCCGGATGAGCAGTGCTTCGGCGAGCTTCATGCCATCGTCCTTCCGTCGGTGCGTTTCGGAGACCATGCTATGATGCATTCGTCGCGGGTTCTCCATTATGACCTGACGCGATCTCGTCAGCGAAGACAGACGGCTCCTGCCAGCCGAAGTTCTGGTAGCGACGCTGCTGCAATATCACAATGGCGAGCGCCGCGAGCCACAGGAGTATTCCGGCCGAGAGCAGGATGGCGTTCCCCTGCAACCAACCCACGAATGCGACAATGGGTTGGTAGTTCATCCCGACAAAGAGGAGCAAAACCTTGTCGAGCGCCTTTCGCCACAGGCTTACCTGCTTCCACTGCCGGGCCCACCGCTGGGCGGCTGTTCCCTGGGTCAGGTCGAACCATTCGCCGAGGTAGAGGCTGATCGCCTCGGTCACCTGGCGGTGCTGTTTCCGAAAGATCGAGCACTGAAGGAATCGCTTGCGTCCGCCCACTATGAATTCACATCTGGCTGACCCCCACTTGAGCTGGTCGATTTCCCACCATTGGATGCGCCAGCGCTGGCGGATGCAACGAAGGCCGCCGGGGACCAGCGCGTAGGCGATGCCGCGAGGCGAGACTCGAAGCGTGTGTTGCGGACTGATCCAGGCGAGGACGCAGATCAAGGCAGGGAGCCACGAAGCCACGTGGAGACCTGGCACCCAGTCGGCTTTCACGTCGACCGGTAGTCCGGGCTGCAGCCAGATGATCAGTGCTGCTGCGTTGAAGAGTGTGACCAATGACGCGCAGCCGAGTATCCACCACTTTCGCTCGCGGCGGGAGAAGCGGTTGCGGAAGACGAAGATGCCGGGACGGGCTTCGTGCTGGTTGTCGGCCGGCAGGTTCACGAATCAATTATGAATGATGAAGAGCCCCGCTGCGTGTCCATTCCGACGCGCCTGGGGACACGAATGCTCGGCCGAAGCAGGGTGAAATGCCCTTGACCGCCTGGCTGCCACGGCCCGCTAGCATCCTGTAGTGGAGCAGCGGCCCCGTTTCGTCTTTGCCGGCCGCCGCCCATCCCACCAGATGCGAAGGAGAGTCAACATGAACCGCACCTACTGGTCGATCACTGCGGCGATCTGCGTTCTGATCTCGGCCGGGCACGCGCGTGCGACCGAGCCAACGGACGAGGAAGTGCTGCTCGTCAAAGCGGCGCTGACGGGCGAGAGCCTTGTCGAGGGGGCCAAGGCGCTGACGTCGTACCTTGCGGCCCATCCCAAGTCGGACTATGTTCGCTTCGGTCTTGGGTTCGCGCAGTTCTTCCACAGCGGCGAGGTGCTGTTCAGCGGCCTGTATCGCTATGGCTTCCTCGGCCGGGAGGGGTTTCTCGATGAGATGCTGCCGATTGATGTGTCGTCGGTGCCGCGCAACATGCAGCCGGAGGAGATCACGTACAACAAACTCAACGCGCTGATCCAAAAGTGGCTCGACTCTGTCGCGACGGCGGAAACGACGCTCGCCGCGATCACCGACGAGACGGTCAAACTCCCCATCTCCATCGGGCAGGTGCGGCTGGATATTGATGGCAACGGAAAGGGCGATGAAGGTGAGGCGATCTGGGCGCTCTTCAACCGCTTCCAGCGCCGATTCGACGCCGACGAAGAGGGCGCTGCCGAGTTCACCATTGCGTTCGATCGCGCCGATGTCGCGTGGCTGCGCGGCTATTGCCACTTCATGATGGCATTGGCTGAGTGCGCGCTGGCTCACGATCGCCAGGCGCTCTTTGACCACTGCTCGCACGTCGCCTTTGCCAGGCCGAAGACGCCGTTCCCATTCCTGCAAAAGGAGTATGACTATCGCGAGTATGAGTGGATGACGGTCACGGACTGGATTGCTTTCTTCCACCTCATGCGATTCGAGGTGAAGGAGCCGGCGCGCATGCTTAAGGCGCACGAGCATCTGAAGATGGTCATCGCGATGGGGAAAGAGATGTGGACATACATCGACGCGGAGACGGATAATGATCGCGAATGGGTGCCGAGCGTCATTCAGACTTCCGTCATTCCCGGCGCGGAGGTCACGCCGGAGATTCGCGAGACGTGGTTGATTTTCCTCAACGAGGCGGATCTTGTGCTCGACGGCGCCCGACTCATCCGATTCTGGCGCATGCCCGAGTGGGATGACCGGGCGGAGGGCACGGGGATCAATCTCAAGCGGGTGTTCACCGAGCCGACGACATTCGATCTCGTGCTGTGGATTCAGGGCACGGCAGCGGCGCCGTATCTTGAGAAGGGCACGCTGACCAAACCCGGACTGTGGGATCGCATGCAGAATGCGTTCAATGGAAGGGTGTTCCGGTGGGGGTTCTGGTTTAACTAGCTGATCATGATTAGCCTGCGACACGATTGGCGGAGATGACAGCGTGCGTGGTCACTGAGCCGTTCGTGTCGATGCGGCGAATGCGGACGAACTCGCCGTCGGGGCCGTGCGGGACTTCGAGGATGTAGAGTGCGCCGTCGTTGGCGCGGGTCATGCCGACTGGTTCATCGAAGGTGGCTTTGTCGGCCGGCCCATCGGCGCCGCCGCGCTGGCCGTTGCCGGCGACCGTCGTGACCTCTCCCATCGAGTCGATCTTGCGGATGCGTCTGCTGCCTGTATCCGCGACGAGTATTGAGCCGTTCGGCGCTACGACAAGGCCGATGGCGCGTTCGAATCGTGCGTCTGCGCCAGGCCCATCGCGCATACCGTGCTCCTCGCTACCGGCGATGGTCGTCACTTCACCATTCATGGTGACGCGACGCACGGCTCGACCTGCATCAGTCATGTAGAGATCTCCGTCGGGCCCCCATGCGAATGCGGATCCGGCGAGATAGCCGAAGCGGGCTTCTTCGCCCTGGCCATCCGCCAGACCGCGCTTGCCGCCGGCCAGTGGCGCGACGGCGCCGTCGAGGTCGATGATCACAATACGGCTGAAGTCATCCTGCTGATCGCCGGCGATGGAAACGATGCGGCCATCGGGTGTCATGGCAAACGGATCGCCGCCCAGTCCAACCGTGCCGACGCCGTTCCACTCGGCTGGTGGGTAGATCTTGTGTTTCGTGCCATCGGTATGGATGCGCCAGATTGCGTTATGGGCGTCGCTGGCGGTGATGAGATCGCCGTGCGCATCGAGGTACAGGTGATGCGGCACGCGAAAGTCGGAGTCGAGACTGCCGACGACCAGTTCGCTGGCATTGCCTTCCGGATCGACCTTCCAGATGCGATGTCCCGGGCCGTAGGCGAAGTAGATCGTGCCGTCGTCGGCGATGACGATGCCCGGTCCGGGGTGTGCGCAAGTGAGTTGCGTCAGGCCCAACAGGATCGCCGCGATCAGAGTGACTTGACATCGCTTCATGTCGTTTCCTCCGAGTCGGCAGCCGGCCGGCGCCAACTATGCAAATGTGGTTGCATCGATGTGGTATACATAGTGCGGCAGGCCGCCTTCGATGTTGCGGGTGCCGGTGCGGACGCCGCCGATCTTTTCCATGGCGCGTTGTGAGCGAACGTTGTTGACACCGACGAGGAACATGACGCGATCGACGTACTTGAATGCATGCTCGAGCATCAGATGTTTCATCTCGCGGTTGAAGGCGCCGCCCCAGTGTGAGCGGGCGAGGAAGGTCCAGCCGATTTCGATTTCTCCATCTTCTTCGTGGGGGTGGAAACGTGACGAGCCGATGACGCGGCCGGTCGCGCGATCGATGACGACCAGCGCGCCGCCGGACTGCATGCCCTTGTCGAAAAACGCGCGGAATACATTTGGCTGCCAGCGGTTGTGGTGTGGATGCTGCGCCCAGATGAGGGGATCAGACGCGACCGCATAGAGCGCTTTGAAATCATCTTCGCGCATGGGGCGGAGTTCGATGCGTTCGCCGATGAGGGTGGGTTGGAAGTCGAAGGGCATGGGAGTATGTTTGGATCGCGCCGCGACTACTTCTCAACCGACGCTTCCCAGCCGTCGTATTCCCCGCCGTGTCGTTCGGCCAGGGCGTTCATGTATTTCGTCGTGGCAAAGACGTCGGCCTCTGCGGGACCGGCGCGTGTCTCGGCTACACAGCAGAATTGCGACTCGCCGGACGTCTGCTGCATAAGCGAGCCGCCCGGTGAATCGCGAACATCGACCTCGTACCCCTTCATGCGAAGTTCATCGGCCGCAACCTGCGCCGCTTCAAGCGACCTGAAGTAGAGGTAGTGAAGCGTATGGGCGGGTTTGGTGAGATCTGCCCCACACTGGCGCATCGCGTCGAGCACCTGCCGATCCGTATTCTCATCCACCATCGCTCATTTCCTCCGTTGCGCCTTGCGAGTGTCGCAGTCTGACATCGTATGAGCAACATGCCTATCGGGCTGAGACAGCGCGCCGGTGATGTGCGGCGCGCATTGAGCGACTACATGTGCTGAAACCAGATGAGCAGCATCCAGGTGAGGTAGCCGCAGACCGCCAATCCGATTGCCCCGACGGTGCGGCTGAAATCCGTACCCCCGCGCATGGCCGAGATACCGCAGCCAAGCCCGACCGCCACGGGGATGATCAGCAGCAGGTGCATGATCACCTCGTCGAGGATGGGCGGGCGACGCCACGGCGGTCCGCTGAACGAGAACAGCGGTGTAAAGAGCATGAACGCAATCGGGCACGCAATTGAGATCAACGCCTCGGGCCGAAGCGGCTCGCGCTTTGATGTGGTGTACGTGCGGCGGTCATTCAGGTCGAACTCGCGGCCGCATTCAGGGCAGATGCTGCTCGTCAGCCCTTGCAGTGGATACCGACACCATCGACAGCAGATGTGTGGTGGTTCGCGCATTGCATCGTCTCGCATCGACACTCACTGTCCGCACGAGTCGTTCGCTCGGTTCCACTCATGTGAGGTCGGTGCATGGAGAATCTTGTCAAAGAGGACGCCCACCCCCGCTCCGGCACACGTCGTGCCGGGGAAGACGAAGTCGCGCGTGATTTCAGCGAAGCCAAGTTGGCGATGCAGATCGATCGTCGCGCCGTTTTTGACATTAGCAAAGTAGTGCGCGCGGCTGGTGCGCTCGACGAGCCAGGCGAGGCGGTGTCGTGTGGGCGCCAAACCGATGCCGAGTCGACGATGCGCGGGATCGATGATGACGCCCGCAAGATACCAGCCTATCGGCGCGGTGTTGCTGGGGGCCTCGGGCGGTGAAAGAAACTGCAGCACCCGGTCGAATGCGACGACGTGATCATCGAGACGCGCGACGAAGAGGCGGTTTCGCTCAGTCTAGGCGAATTGGTGCTCGAGTCCGCTGAGGCAATCGTCAACATCGCCGCCCTACCGCGCGATGGTCAATTGCGCGATGGCGGACAGGTCCACGGCGGTGGCGGCCTCGATCGCCAGTGCATCGGGAGGTTGCGGCCGCTGGTCGTTCGAGTCACGCCGCTGGTATGGCGCAAACATCGCACCGGGTTCTGGCTCGATCACCCTTCGGCCGCCTTCTCCAGCGCCGCGATGTCGAGCTTCTTCATCCCCATCATCGCCGTCAGCGCGCGGCCGGCTTTGGCCTTGTCTGGGTCGGTGATCAGTTCCATCAGCACGCGCGGCACGACCTGCCAGGAGACGCCGAACTTGTCTTTGAGCCAGCCGCACTGCTGGGCTTCGGGCACGCCGCCTTCGTTGAGGCGGTCCCAGTAGTGATCGACCTCTTCGGGCGTGTCGCACATGATCTGGAACGACACCGCTTCGTTGAATATGAACTGCGGCCCGCCATTGAGCGCGACAAATCCCTGGCCGTTGAGCGTAAATGAGACAGTGAGAACGGCGCCTGGCTCGCGGCCGTGATGCTCCCTGCCCGCCTCGGTGTAGCGGCTGATCGGGCCGATGCGCGAGTTGGGGAAGATGGAGGTGTAGAACTTTGCGGCGTCCTCGGCCTGCGTGTCGAACCAGAGGCATGGGACGATGGATGGTTTGATGGTGGCCATGATTCTCTCCCGATGAGCGGCTTGCCGACCCGGCTACTACCCGCGTGTTCGCCGGTTGGGGATGGTATTCAGCGCGGCGCTCGATCGTCGCAAAGCGATCGGGCCAGGGCTGAGACGTCCGGCCGCCTCACTGCTCTTTCATCCTGGTCGCCATTGTGGAGCGACTGTCTTTTCTCGCGCTCTTCGCCGGCTTCTTCGCCGGCAGCTTCTTCGTGGCGGCCGCTTGCGGGTTGCCGAACTTTGCATTCAGCGCCACGGCTTCCTTGACCATGCGACGGATGGTCGACACGGCGATCTTCGTCTCCGGCTGCATCTCGAGCGTGGCCATCTCGTACTTTCCGCTCGGCTTGAGGCGTGAGTCATTGGAGGTCAATTGCTGGCCGCGCCAGAAGCCAAAGAGGATGCGGTCATCTTCCGCGCGAATGAGCAGCACCGGCCCGTTGCTGAGGTAGACCAGATGCCCCCACTTGATGACTTCTTCGAGCGAAGCGACCGCGCCGCGAACCGCTTTGCGCAGGAACTTGACGCGCTCGAGCCGCCAGCCATCGAGCGCGGCGATGTAGGCGTCGGGGTCGGTCGGGGGACTCACTTTCTTCATCGATCTCTCCGCACGGTCGGGGGCACTCTCGCGCCCGGGCCATTTCCTCACTGGGTCAACTGTACCTCGCTGAGCGCGCCCGAGGCGGCAAGGCCGGCCACTTCATGTCGGGCGGCTGCGGGCGAAGGCCGGTTCAAGTGAGGCAGGTCATGGTCCCCAGGCGCCGGCGAAACCGAAGATGAGTAGCAAACCTCCGCCGGGAAGCAGCACGAGACAGACGGCCGCCACGATCAGCCAAACCGATGAGCGCCCTTTCCAGAAGGCCGTCAAAAGCGCGAGCAGGAGCAGAACGACGCCGAGCGCCAGCGCGATCGACACCGACGCGAGCAGGTTGGCGCTCGACAACACCGGGCCCCACGCGATGAAGTCCGCCCAGCGGGCGACGGCGGCCAGCAGCACAGCCACGAACGCGGCGTCACTCAGCAGGAGCGCGGCGAGCACGGTGCTTGCATGACGCGAGCGTGGCGTAACCTGGTGCCGGGTGGAATCCTGCATGGGCACGAGTGCTCTGCGGAGACGGTGCGAAGTGTCGCATGGTAGGGTCGGAATCGCCCCGGTCCCATTGCGGATTCAGCGGTGAAACACCACATCCGCTGCCGCAACAAGGGTCACGCGATCGGCAAGTTCGTCGTTCACGGCCTGGGTGATCTGTGCGGCGGTCTGCGTTTCACTGTTGCAGGTGCCGTGGGCATCCTTGACGAGAGTCACTTTCAGGTCACGCTGCAGGGCGCCGAGGGTGGTGGCGCGCACGCAGTGCGGGCCTTCGAGGCCGGCGATAATGAGGTGATTGATGCCGCGCTTCTTCAACTCGTCGGCCAGCGTCGTGGAGGCGAAGGTGTCGCAGGTGGTCTTGTCGAAATAGGTGTCATCGGGACGCGCGCCGATGCGTGGGTGCACCTGCCAGCCGGGCGTGCCGTGTTCGAGCGGCGTGCCGGGGCCCTCGCCGTGTCGCACGAAGAGGACCGGCATGCCGGCAGCGCGTGCGCGCTTGAGAAGATCCGCCCAGCGCGGGATGAGGGTTTCAGCGCCGACGACGGGCCAGTCGCCTTCGAGCAGGCCGACTTGGCAATCGATGAGGATGAAGGCGGTTCGGGGTTGCATCACTTGTCTTCTCCACCGACAGGGGGCGCCGCACTGTCACCAAATCGGCGGCGCAATTCGCGGTCGATCTCGTCGAATGCGTTGCGCTGTGCGATGTACTCAGGTTTGTCGTGGCTGAGGACTTCTTCGCGGGTCTGCCCGTTGAGCGAAGTCACGCCGTAGGAGCCGACGACCAGGTTCGGGTTGGACTCGTACAGCGGGTGCCACGATCGGAGCACGTACTCCCGACCACTGCAGCAAATCGTGATCTCGCGATACGCGCTGTCCGGCCCATAGTTGACCCAATAGCCATCCGGAAAGTGCAGCGCGGCAACTTCACAAAGATCCCGCATCTCAGTCTCTTGCTCAGACGTCAGTTCGACGTCGAGGAGGATCGCGTCTTGCTCGCCGACGTTCCATCCGGAGACGCGATCGATGATGGTAACCTTGGCAGGAGGCGCCGGATCGAGTAGTGCCTGCTGCTGTGGCTTCTCTGAACAGGCACCCATCAGGCCGACAAGCAGTATCATGATTATCGTGCGAGTGAACATCGAAGTGAGTCTCCACTGCCGACAACGCCTCGATTCAGGCATGATGGACAATTGTATCGCGCTGTTGCTATTGGCGACAGAGTGGTGACGTGTGACGCAAGAAGGAGGAGTGGCTGCACGATCGTGAGCTAGATGCGTCCACCGCACTTGACAAACCACTCCACGCCTCTCAATCCATGCCGTTCTGTTCGTACGCCGCCTTGAGCAGTTTCTTCATTTCGGTGTTGATCTCCGATGCCGTGCTCAGCGAAATCTTGTGCGTCGCCTTGCCGGGGGTCGCCGACTTCTTGAGCAGCGCGGACTTGGGCGGCTCGGTGTAGCGCAGGCCGACGTCCACGCGCGTCTTGGTCGCCGCGGCGATCGCGCAGAACTGCCGCTTGCGCACGAAGGGCGTGTACGTCGAGCGGCCTTCGACGCTGATGTCTTTGCCGAACTTCTCGATGATGGTGCGGAGTTTGTCGAAGATCGGGCGCAGGGCGGCCTTGTCGCCGGCGAACTGCGAATCGATGTACTGCTCCACGTCCGGCCGCTTCCAGCCCGCGGCCCGCGCGGCGGCATCGGCAATCGCCCAGCGCGAATTCTGCGGCAGGTCGTGCTCGCTCTTGAGCCACTTGCGCACTTCATTCTGATCGAGCGGATCGACGCCGCTCTTTTTTACGAGTGCGACCCACTGCTCAATCGTGCGGCCGGTGCGTTTCTTCATCGACTCGGTCACGGCGGCGATCATGTCGTTTGGGGAGTTTGGCATCGGCCAGCATTGTAGCGACTGTCTTGAAAGTCAAGTGTTTGGTTGTGGATTCCATGAGGTGTTGTC
>JBDZVA010000002.1:0-1089650 GCA_040255465.1 Planctomycetaceae bacterium | reverse complement strand
ATCGCTCTCTCGCCTGACAACACCGTGCTGTATTCCGTCGGCGATGACCGGCTGCTGATCGCGTGGAACATTGAGAGTGGCGAGCAGATCTACAGCGTGCCGGCGCATGATGAGCAGATTGCTGCGATGGCGATCAGTCCAGACGGCAAGACGCTGGCGACGGGGAGCCGGGACGACACGGTGAAACTCTGGAATGCCGCCGACGGCAAAGCACTGCACACCTTCCATGGGCATCTCAACGACGTACTCGATCTTGATTTCAGCCCGGACGGGCGTTGGCTTGCGTCGGCCAGCTACGACACGACCATCATGCTCTGGAATGTGAAGCAGCAAACCTGCGAGGCCGTCATCCAGGACCACAAGGACCGTGTGTTCGCCGTTGAGTTCTCACCTGACAGTCAGTGGCTCTGGTCGGGCGGCGAGGACAACGCGCTCGTTGCGACGCAATTGACGGGAGATCGTCGATCGAGCAAGATGGGAGTGGGCGGCGACATCGCGCGCCTGGACGTGAGTCCGGACGGCAGCGCGCGGGCGTACACATCGAGCGACGGTTATCTGAGGTGGACGACATGGACGCCGGGCGTGCGACAGACGTCGAGCAATCGGCTCAAAGTCGATCCGACGGCGGAGATCCTCGAACGGTAGGGGCTCGGTGTGCTGGCGCTGGGGAGAAGAGTCGAAAAGCGTCCGCGGCGGGATTCGAACCTGCAACCTACGGCTTCGGAGGCCGTTGCGCTATCCAATTGCGCCACGCGGACACGTGTGCGGTGCGTCCTGATGCGCTTTCGCGCTTGCGCCGCTTGAACCGGCCGAGTATACGATCCGCCCCGATGACTGGCAAGGACCACACCGCCTCTCCCGCCGCTGCACCGTTCCTCTCCGTTCTCGCGTACGCGGGAATCGCCAGCGTCGGCACGGGCGTGATGCTCAGCGGCGTGTTCTTTATCACCCGCGAGGCGTTTCAATTCACCGACTTGCAGAACCTGTTGCTTGGGTTGGTGGTGCAGGTGCCGTACATCCCCGCTGCACTTTTGGCGGGACCGATCTGCAAGCGCCTTGGCGCGCAGAGACTGCTGATCATCACGATTCTCGGCATGACGCTGGCGTGTGGCGTGCTGGCGACGATGCCGCCGGTGTGGATGTGGTGGCTGCTCGCGCCTTTCTACAACGCGTTCGCCGGCATGCAGTGGCCGATTGTCGAAAGTTACATCGCGTCGGGTCGGCATGGGCGCGACATGCGCCGCGCCATCGGCCTGTTCAACATCACCTGGGCGGCGGCGATCGCGCCGGGGCTGTGGCTCATTTCGCTCATGCACGGCATGCCGCAGATGACGTTTGTGATTCTCGCGGTCATCCATTGCGCGACATTTGGAATCGTGCGGATGTGGCCGATCCAGCCGCCGACGCACGATGTCGAGACGGGTCGGCAGCACACTGGCGAGGCGTACCCCAACCTGCTCCGGGCTTCGCGCGTGCTGCTGCCGATGGGTTACGTACTCATCTACATGCTCGCGCCGCTGCTGCCGGGGATCTGGGATCGGCTGCACGTCGATCCGGCGCTGGCGCCGACGCTGACGAGCACGTGGATCATCGTGCGCGTCGGCGTGTTCTTTCTCATGTTCTGGTTCCCGCTTTGGCATGGGAAGTGGGCGATTCTTGGAGTCGGCGCGACACTGCTGATTGCAGGCACGGTGCTGGTGCTTCTGGAATTCGCCGTGTGGGCAGGCGTCCTGGGGCTGGCGCTGATGGGAATCGGGCAGGGGATGATCTACTACGCTGCGCTGTACTACGGCATGGCCGTGGAGCATGCGGCCGTCGACTCGGGCGGGCGGCACGAGGCGATCATCGGCCTCGGATACATCCTTGGTCCTTCGCTGGGTCTCTTCGGCGGAGCACTGCCGATCGGGGGCCCGACGGTGGCGGGTGGAGTCCTGCTCATGACCGGGATTGTGTCCACCGCGGGTTCAACATTGGCGATTCACTTCTACCTCAAGGCGAGGAAGCGGCGAAAGGAACTGGCGGAGAATCCCGCCTCGTCTACATCCCCATCACGCAGTAGCCGGCATCGACGTAGATGGTCTGACCGGTGACGCCGGATGAGAGATCGCTGAGCAGCCACACGGCCGTGTCGCCGACTTCGCCGCCTTCAATGTTGCGACCGAGGGGGGCCCTGGTGGCGACCTGATCGAGCATGGTGGACAATCCGCCGACGCCCATCGCGCTGAGTGTTCTCAGCGGTCCGCCGGAGATGGTGTTGATGCGGATGCCCTTGCCTGTGCGGCCGAGTTCAGCCGACAGGTAGCGGCAGGTGCATTCAAGCGCGGCTTTGGCGACGCCCATGACGTTGTAGCCGGGCACGACTTTTTCGGCGCCGTAGTACGTCATGCCAAGGATCGAGCCGCCGTCAGTCATGAACGGGCGTGCCGCGCGGGCCATGGAGACGAGGGTGTAGGCGCTGACCTCCATCGCCTGGAGGTAGACCTCCTTGGGCGTTTCGATGAACTTGCCCATCTCGAGATAGGTCTTGTCGGCGAAGGCGATCGAGTGGACGATGAAGTCGAGCTTGCCGCCTGCATGCTCGGCTGCCTCAGCAAAGACCTTGGCGATCATGGCGTCATCCGTGGCGTCCAGGGGGCGGATCCACGGGTTGGAGATGCCCAGATCGTCGATGGCGGAGCGCACCCGGCGCTCCATTTTCTCGCCCGGCAGGTTGGTGAACATCAGCTCGGCGCCGTGGTTTTTGAGGGCGCTAGCGATGTGCCATGCATAGCTCCGGTCGTTGGCTATGCCGATTACGAGACCCTTCTTGCCGGACATCAGCGCCATCGCGCACCTCCATGTTTGGGGACTGGGCCGAAGCATGAGAAGCGACCGGCCGGTGGAGCCAAGGGTAGGGGAGGGGGGCGAAGGTGAAAAGCGAACCGGGGTCTTGGAGTGTGCCTGGACTGCCTTCCTCCCAAAATCGGCGGCGGAGGCGCGAAACGGGCCCGTCTGCGGCGTTTGACCCATGACACCACACCGGGCGGCACGATTGCGGCCCGCGTGACACACCTGAACCCAACCAACCGGAGTTTTGAACATGTCAATGCGTCCTCGTCATCCACTTCAGATTGCGGCCCTGGCCCTTGCCGTTCTTGCACTGTCGTGCCCCGGCGGCGCGTGTCTGGCTCAGGTGCAATTGCCCGGCGGTCAGCCCACGGCTGACCGCGCCGCTCAGTGGCGCAGCTCACCAGCGATCGATCTCGATTTCCGCGGTGGGTCGGCTGCGGAGTTCATCGAAGCCGTACGCAAGGCTGCGGATAGCAAAGTCAATATTGTGACCATGCCGCACGTTGAGGAAGTCGAGATTCCGCCGATGAAACTGCGCCACGTGGAGGTTGTGGCGGCGCTGAATCTGCTTGATGGAGAATCGGTGCAGACGGCGCCGGGACGATTTGTGGAACTTGATGTACGGACGATCTCTCCGTCGTTTGATGAGGGCGGGCTGCTGATCAAGGTGGACGCCAAGGTGAACGAGGCTCGGAACTACCAGGGGCCGCAGCGGTCCAACATCTGGTCGGTCGCCGACCTCATTGCGAACGGAATGACGGCGGACAACATCACGACGGCGGTGAGCGCTGCGCTCGAACTGCTCGGGCCGGAGTCTGCCAAAGCGCAGGTGCGCTTCCACAAGGAGACATCGCTGCTGCTGGCGCGAGCCGCGGGCGAGCAGATTGAGATCATCAACAACGTGATCGGTGAGTTGCGGCAGTCCAGCGCGCAGCAGCGGTCACAGTCGATGCGGCCGATGCAGGAGCAGATACAGCAGCTCTCGCAGGAATTGGATCGCGCCCGGAGTTCGCTGGATGTCGCCCATGCCGAAGGCTCGGAGCGCCTGCAATTGGCGGAGATGGCCAAGGCTCGAGCCGAGGCGATGGAGCGCCACGCGGCGGATCTGGAGGCGATGAGTTCCAAACTGAGGGATGAGCTAATCCAGCGCGAATCACAGATCCGGGCCATGCAGTCGGAAATCAGCGAGTTGCGAGCCGCACTGCAGAAGAAGACCGGCGGCGGATAAAGTCAATGAGTCAACTGGCACGAGCGTCCGGACTCCTCTTCGCCGGAGTAATCGGTGGACAACCCCGCCACCACAACCACTCTGTCAGCGCTCACGCAGGCGGTCGCCAAGGGCGATTCGTCTGCGTTTGCGCGTTTCTACGACGAGTGGTTCGATCGGCTGCATGGCATCGCCCGGTCGAGCACGGGACGCGACGAGTCTTTCTGCCTGGACGTCGTGCAGGACGCGATGCTCAAGATCATGCGATCGATGAAACGATTCGAGAAGGAGAACGAGCTCGAAGCATGGCTCCGCGTCGTCGTGATGCGCTGCGCGCTGGATCGGTTGCGCTCCGAGCGGCGAAGGGCGGAGCGCGAGGCTCAGCACGCAAGGACTCGAGCCGAGGTCGAGAGAATCAACGACGCGCCGGACGATCGTGTGCGGTGGCTCGAGGCCGAGTTGGCGCAGTTGGACACGAGTCGATCGCTGCTGCTGGCCATGCGGTTTCGATTGGGAACGACTTTGGAGAGCATCGGCCGCGCGGTGGGGCTCGGGCCTGGAGCCGTGGACGGTCGAATCGGGAGATCGCTGGCGCAATTGCGGGCTGCCGCTCAGGAGAAGTTCGATGAACCATGAGTTTGCTGAAGTGGGTCTCAGTCCAGTCGATCGAGAACGTCGCGCGGCGATGCGTGGCGAGATGATTGATGCATTTGTCGCGTTGCATCGCAGCCGGCGGATTCACCGCCGAGTTGCTGGCGCGGTGGCGGGCTTCACGCTGATGGCCGGTTCAGCGTGGGTCGGGGCCTGGCTGACTGGACGGCCCGTCGTCTCGCCGGCGCCTTCTTTGACGGATGCGGTTCCGCTCATCGAGACGATCGAGACGGCCGCCACCGGCAACGCCATCGAGTTTGCATTCGTCACCGACAGCGACGCGTCCCTCGTTCGTTACGTCGATGGCTCCTCATCGATGGTGCAGACCATCGACAACGCGACACTCATCGAGACATTGGCGGAGATGAATCGCCCGGCCGGCCTCATCGAAATGGGTGGCACGGTCCGCCTCACGCGCAACGTGGTGGATGATGATGGATCGGCGCAACCGGCCGGTCGCGGTTCGCGCCTTGATTCGCCGCTCGGCCCAGGCGATGCGCTGGCTCTGGCGGGTGTCTGAGAGTTACTGCGGCGCCTCACGATTCACAATCCAAAGAATCCGGGTGAACCCATTTCAGCCGCTGGGAGTACAATCGGCGGCTTGTGTGGCTACTTGTGTTCCAATTCACGTTGAAAGGACCCACCCATGGGGAAGTTGATGACTCGGATCGGATGTGCGGCTCTTCTTTCAGTCTCGGCGTTAACCGTGGCCGGTATGGCGCTGCCGCGCGCGGCGGCAAATGTCGCAGCTTCGTCCACGCGCCAGGCGAATGTCGACACGTTCAAGATCGATCCGGCGCACTCGTCGGTCGTTTTCAAGGTCAAGCACATGGGCGTGAGCTATGTCTACGGCCGGTTCAACGAGTTCAGCGGGGAGGTGGTCTGGGACGGCGAGGATCCCACCAAGCACTCCATCAAGGCCGAAGTCAAGGCGACGAGCGTTGATACGAACTCGAACGGACGCGACAACCATCTGCGCGGTCCAGACTTTTTCGATTCGGCGAACTCACCGACAATCGTCTTCGAGAGCACTGGCGTCAAGGAGTCTGGCAGCGACAAATACGAAGTCGAAGGCAAGCTCACGCTGCACGGCGTGACTAAACCGATCAACGTGACGATCGAGAAGGTGGGCCTTGCTGATCTGCCGCGCATGGGCAAGCGCCTCGGACTGGCGTGCGAGTTCACGGTCAAGCGAAGCGAATTCGGCATGACATATGGCATCGATGGCGCCGTCAGCGATGAAGTAACCATCCTGTTGGCGTTCGAGTGCGGAGTTGGTGGCCGCTGATTCGCAGCCCAACTTCCGCCTGATTCGAGCGGAAACAGTCGGTCCTCGCAATGGAAGAGTTCATTCAGAAGCAACTCGTGTGGGCGGTGGCGATGCCTTTGGGCATCGCCATCGTCTGCATGGTGATTGCCTGGCGGCCCTGGCAGCGCGACAAGCGCGAATCGGTTCGCGGCTGGTGGGGCGGACCACTGGCGATCGGGCTGGGCTATCTCGTCGGTCACGTTGCCATCAACAAATGGCCATCACTGCCGCCCAGCAGCGGCGATGATTATCTGTTTCTCTTCGCCGTGGCCGGGACTGTGGTGGGCGTGCTTGAGTCGATCCGCATGCCGGTGTGGATCCGCTGGAGTATTCGGCTGGTGCTTTGCACGACTGTGTCGTGGTTCATGCTGTCCAAGGGGTACAAGTCCGGACACACGGCGGGCATCCTCGCGGCCTGGACAGCGGGGCAGGCTCTGGCGATCTTCCTGGTTTGGACTTTACTCGAACGCCTCGCGGAGCGCCGGACTGGTCCTTCGGTTCCGCTGGCGCTCTCGCTGCTCATTGCCGTGGCAAGCGTGTACTTTCTCCGAGGCAGCAGCGGCAAACTGGCGCAGCTTGCCGGAGTGCTTTCGGCGTCTCTGGGTGGTGCGGCGCTGGTGGCGATGAGTGTGCCGCGCGTGTCTTCAGCACGGGGGCTGCTTGCGGTGGCCATCCCGCTGTACTGCGCGCTGATCCTCTATTCATGGCAGTACGACAAGCCATTTGGCACGCCGATTCTTCTCGCGGCGGCGCCGCTGGCGCTGTGGATCGCGGAATGGCGCGAGTCTTTGACGGCGGTGGTGGGTCGCGTGCTGCTGGCGGTCGTTCCAGCCCTGTTTGCCCTGACTCTGCTTTTGTGGTTCCTGCTGGATCAGGCCTCCGGCGAATCGCTGTATTGAGGCTCGCGATCCGACCATCGGGCCGCCGAAGAGTGAAACGTGAGGGCGGCGACTTCGTAGAAGTGATGGGGTGGAGTCACGGAAAAAGGAGCGAAGCATGGCTGGAAACCTGATGATTGCCGCCTTTCTGACTGCGTTTCTGCCGCTGGCTGGTCCGCCTTCGGCCGACAATCCGCTGGCGGGTCCGACCATCGAGAGTGCGACAACTGCTGCAACAAAGACGCTTGTGCGCCAAGGTTTCAACGGCACGGTCGAGATCCTGCCCGTCGAGGCTGATGTTGCGGCGATCGACTTGCTCGAACTTAACCCCGAGCAGCGAAAGCAGTTTGAACGCCTTAAGGCCGAGCGCAGCGCACTCTTCGGCAAGGCCATCCGCGAGAATCTGGATCTGCTCATGGAGCTGGGCGGGGTGAACCCCAAAGAGCAGGCGGGCGAGTTTCTCGATCTGCTGACGCGCATTGGCGAAGAGCTGAGCGAGTATCGAGCACGCGGCAGCATGATGCGCGAGATGGCGCCGTATCTGACGAACGAACAGCGACGCGAGGTTCGCTCACTCGTGGGCGAGTACGTGCTGGCCCGGGCTGAGGCGATTCGCCGCGAGCCTGGCGCGGACGCATCGCCTGCGGCGATCGCCATTCGCATGCAGGTCGAGACGCTCGGCGAGATGGCCAAGGCGTCAATCGAATCTGCCGTGGCCATGGGGTCGGCGGAGTTCGAACTGATTTCGCAGCGGCTGGGATTGACCCCGGACCAGCGGGCCAAGATTCAGAAGTTGTATGAGCCGATCGCCATCCAGGAGTTGCAGGGCAGGAAAGTCGCCCCGATTGCCAAGGTGCGGGTGTTCTTTGAGATCTCGCACCTGCTGACCAAGGAACAGATGGCGGCGCTGGCGGAGTACACGCGGGAAGAGAAGAAGGCGGCCATGGACACGCGGGAGTCCAACTCGGATCCGATGAAGATGGAAGCGGATCGCTGAATCGGCGCGAGCCTCGCCCGGGGTGGGGAGCCATCGGCCACGACCGTTGGGCCGCTTGGCACTATCATGCTTCAGGATGACCGCTGGCTGCATCCGGCGGCGACTTGAATGATGGTGAACGCATGACCACTTCCGGGAACGCCATGATCGACATCGAGGCACTGCTCACTGATCGACTTCAGGCGATGGAGCCGTCGGGCATTCGTCGCGTCTTCGAACTGGCGGCGAAGATGAAGGAGCCGATCAACTTTTCGATCGGCCAGCCGGACTTTGACGTGCCCGAGCCGATCAAGCGAGCGGCGATCGATGCGATCAGCGCCGGCCGCAATGGCTATACGGTCACGCAGGGTATTCCTGAGCTGCGAGCGGCGATCGCGGCGAGACTCTCCGAAGAGATTGGCTGGGAGATCGGTCCCAACGCGGAGTGCGATGTACTCATCACCAACGGCACAAGCGCGGGCCTAATGCTGGCGTATCTCGCGCTGGCGCAGAAGGGCGATGAAATCATCATCCCCGACCCGTATTTCGTGTCGTATCCGCAGGTGGCGGCAGTCGTGGGCGCGACGGCGAAGTTCTGCGATACGTATCCTGATTGCCGAATGACCGCGGCGCGTATCGAGCCGCTGATCACGGAGCGAACCAAGTTTGTCGTGCTCAACTCGCCGGGCAACCCGTCGGGAGTAGTGCTGGGCAGTGATGAACTACGCGACATCGTCGAACTGTGCGAATCGCGCGGCGTGCTGCTGGTCAGCGATGAAATCTACGACGAGTTTACCTACAGCGATGGGCGCGAGAACGGGCTGTTCCCCACGCCGGGCCGGTTTTCGAATCAGATGCTCATCCTGCGCGGCTTCAGCAAGACGTATGGCATGACCGGCTGGCGCCTGGGCTATGCCGTTGGGCCGACGCGGTTGATTCGCGAGATGACCAAGGTCAATCAGTACTCGTTCGTGTGCGCCCCCAATATGGTGCAGCACGCGGGTGTCGTGGCGCTGCGGACGGATGTCTCTGAACATGTGACGGCCTACGAGCGCAAGCGCGACATGGTGGTCGAGGCGCTGGGCGGCGTGACGGAACTGGCGCGGCCGACGGGCGCGTTCTACGCCTTTCCGCAGGTGCCGCCGCGGCTGGGGCTGACCGGTGACGAGTTCTTCCGCAGGGCGCTGGACAAGAACGTGCTGATCATCCCCGGCAACATCTTCTCGACCCGCGACACGCACTTTCGGATCAGTTACGCCGTTGACGACGCAAAACTGGCCCGAGGTCTGGAAGCGCTGGCGGGGCTGATGCGATGATGCGCGGCTGAGGCGTTCCGGACGCCTTCGGGTCGCCGCGAAACATCGGTAGTCCACCTGATAAACTTCCTCCATGAAGCCGGAACTGCGAATCGGCAATCGTGCCCAGGTCGTGATCACCGTCACCGAGGACATGTGTCCGGCGTTTGACGAGGTGGTGGTGCACCACGTTTATTCGACGTGGTCGATGGCGCATCACATGGAAGTCGCCGCCCGCAAAGTGCTCATGGAACATCTCGAACCGCACGAAGAGGGGATTGGCTCACACCTGTCGATCGATCACCTCGCTCCGACACCGGTGGGACACACCGTGCGCGTGGAAGCGGTGGCGGTCGAACTGGGGCCGACGACCCTGGTGTGCGACGTCACCGCGTACCATGTCCGACCCGAAGGGGATAAAGTGGTCGGGCGCGGCAGGCAGGTGCAGCGGATCCTGCCCAGGGCCAAACTCATCGCGCTCATCGAACGTGAGTCCCGCTGATTTCAGTCAGCCCAATTCGGAAGCAACCCATGAGCAACGAAGAAGATCTCATCCTCAGCGAAACCGACGGACACGTCGGCATCATTCGTCTCAACCGCCCCAAGGTGCTCAACGCACTCAACCCGGCGCTGATGGGCATGCTCGCCACACAGATGGAGACGTTCGACAAGGATCCGAGCATCTATGTTGTTCTGCTTTCGGGCAGCGAGAAGGCGTGGGCGGCGGGGGCGGACATTGGCGACATGGCGGAGCAATCAGCGATCAGCATGTACGAGCGCGACCAGTTCGCGACGTGGGAGCGGATCAAGCGCGTCAAGAAGCCGATCGTGGCGGCGGTAAGTGGATGGTGCCTTGGCGGCGGGTGCGAACTGATGATGCACTGCGATGTGATCATCGCCTCGGAGACGACGCAGTTCGGCCAGCCGGAGATCAACATCGGCGTCATGCCCGGGGCGGGCGGCACGCAGCGACTGACGCGTGCGATTGGCAAGGCGACGGCGATGGATGTCATTCTCAGCGGTCGATTCCTCACGGCGCAGGAGGCACTGGCCAGCGGCCTGGTGAGTCGCGTCGTGCCCAGGGAGCACTTCTTCACTGAAGCGCTCAAAGTGGCTCAGACCATTGCGACCAAGGGACCGATCGCGCTTCGCCTGGCCAAGGAGGGTGTGCTCAAGGCGTTCGAGATGCCGCTTTCGGAAGGTCTGGAGTATGAGCGCAAGTTGTTCTACACCTTGTTTGCGACGGAAGATCAGAAGGAAGGCATGCACGCGTTCATGGAGAAGCGCAAGCCGGAGTTCAAGGGATGCTAAGCAACTAGCAGAGAATCGGAGAGAACCATGGCCACTGCCGCCGCACCAACGTACGAAACCGTTCAGCTTGAAGTCGCTGATCACATCGCGACGATCACGCTCAAC
Organism: Planctomycetaceae bacterium; assembly: GCA_040255465.1. GTDB lineage: Bacteria > Planctomycetota > Phycisphaerae > Phycisphaerales > UBA5793 > UBA5793. The sequence continues at coordinate 1,079,089 of JBDZVA010000002.1, read as the reverse complement.
CGGCCTGACGTCTTCAACGCGTTCAACGACCAGTTCTCCAAGGAACTGCTCGGAGCGCTCAAGGACGCCGAACGCAATACTGATGTGCGCGTCGTGATCCTCACCGGTGCCGGCAAGGCGTTCAGCAGCGGGCAGGATCTGGGCGATCTGAAGAAGAAGTACGTGCCGGGCCACGTGCCGCATCTGGGCGATGATCTGCGCCGGCGCTACGACCCGATCATCAAAAAGATCTGTGAGACGGACAAGCCGGTCATCGCGGCGGTCAATGGCGTGGCGGCTGGTGCCGGGTGCAGCCTGGCCCTGGCGTGCGACATGCGCATCGCCTCGGAGTTTGCGACGTTCATTGAGGTGTTCATTAATGTGGGGTTGATCCCCGATTCCGCCAGTACGTTCTTCCTGCCGCGGCTGGTTGGCCTGGGCCGGGCGATGGAGCTGTGCTGCACGGGCCGCAAGGTGGATGCCGAAGAGGCGCTGCGCATCGGACTGGTCAACCAGGTTGTGCCCGCGGGTGAGTTGATGACCGCTGCGCAGGCGATGGCCAGCCGGCTGGCGTCGCTGCCGGGCCGCGGGATCGCGTTGACCAAGCATCTGCTTCGCAAGTCGTTCGAGAACAACCTCGACAGCCAGTTGGCGGCCGAGGCGTTTGCCCAGGAAACGGCGGGCATGACCGCTGATCACTACGAGGGCGTGGTGGCGTTCATCGAGAAGCGCAAGCCGAGTTTTACGGGCAAGTGATTCGCGACTCTTTGTGACGGAGAGGTCATGCACACGAGCACCGTCGGCATCATCGGAGGCGGCACGATGGGCGCGGGAATCGCGCAAGTCGCCGCCATGAACGGCTGGATGGTCGAACTGCGCGACGTCGATGAAACAACGGCTCGCCGCGCCATAGACGGCATTGTGCAGCGGCTCGATCGGCTCCTTGAGAAGGGCCGGCTCTCCGCGGAAGACCATGGCGATGCGGTCTCGCGCCTTTGCGTGGCGACCTGTCCCGACTGCCTGAGCGAGTGTGAACTGGTCATCGAGGCGATCGTGGAACGGCTCGACGTCAAGGCTGCGGCGTTTCGTGAGGTGCTGCCGTCGCTGCGTCCCGATGCGATCCTCGCTACGAACACGTCTTCGCTGTCGGTGACCAAACTGGGGAAGGCGATTGGTGAGCCCCAACGCGTCGTCGGCATGCATTTCTTTAATCCGGCGCCGCTGATGAAGCTCGTCGAAGTCGTGGCGGGCGATGCGTCGGATCCGCTCGTAGTCGATCGTGTGGCGGAGATTGCTCATCAATGGGGCAAGGAAGTGGCTCGTGCGACCGATTCCCCGGGGTTCATTGTCAACCACGTCGCCCGGCCGTACTACCTCGAGGCCTTTCGGCTGCTCGAGGAGGGCTTTGCGGGAGTTGATGAAATCGACAAGGCGATGCGCGAGGTGGGCGGATTCCGCATGGGGCCGCTCGAATTGGCGGACCTGATCGGCATGGACATCAATACCGCCGCGGCCCGCTCGGTCTGGGAGCAACTCGGCCAGCCGCCGCTGCTCACACCCAACGCGTTGCAGGAGAGCATTGTCGCGCGCGGGCATCTCGGCCGCAAGACGAAAGTCGGTTGTTATGACTACTCGACCGACCCGCCGGCGCCCGCGATCGAGGTGCAGCATCGGGCCCTGGAGCTATCCGATGAGCAGCGCGAACTGGTGAATCGCTTCGCTCAGCGCGGGGCGGTGACGCCCGGCTCGGGACTGCAGAACTATGTCTTTGCACGCATTGTGGTGTGCATTTTCGCCCAGGCGACGGCGGCACTGCGGCGCGGCGTGGCCCAGCGACAGGACATTGACACGGCGATGCGATTCGGTGTGAACTACCCGCGCGGCCCGTTCGAGTGGATGCGGGCCGTGGGGCCGGAGTTGTGCGACGCCATGCTCGCCCTTCTGGCCGAATCGTCTGATCCCGAGCGGTACGCAGTCGAGCCGCTGACCGGGGTCGCGTCCTGAATTGGACCTCGGCCCAACTCAATGGGCCTCGTCGTTCGCTATGATCCGCCATGCGAAGAGTTGCGATTATTGACGCGGTGCGTACGCCCATCGGCCGCTACGGCGGGGCCCTGGCATCGATCCGTCCTGACGACATGGCGGCATTGGTCATCGCCGAGGTGGTCAAACGAACCGGCGTTGATCCAGCGCTGATTGAAGAGGTCTATTTCGGCGACGCCAACCAGGCGGGCGAAGACAATCGCAATGTCGCGCGCATGGCCGCGCTGCTGGCGGGCCTGCCCGATACCGTGGCTGCCTGCACGCTCAATCGCCTTTGTTCATCGGGCCTCGATGCGATCAACATCGCGGCGCGGATGATTGAGAGCGGGGCCGGGGACGTGATGATCGCCGGCGGTGTCGAGTCGATGAGTCGCGCTCCGTTTGTCTTCGGCAAGCACGAGAATGCGTGGGATCGAACGGCACCCGAGGTTTTCGATACGACGATCGGCTGGCGCTTCACAAATCCGAAACTCGCGAAGATGCACCACCCGTACTCGATGGGCGAGACGGCGGAAAACGTCGCGCGCAAGTACGAGATCAGCAGGGAAGATCAGGATTGCTTTGCGCTGCGCAGTCAGGAGAAGTGGGCGGCGGCGCAGGCGGCGGGCAAGTGGGACGATGAGATTGTTCCTGTCGAGATTCCGCAGCGCAAGGGGCCGCCGGTTGTGGTGAATGTCGATGAACACCCGCGCCCCGACACGTCGCTGGAGAAGCTTGCCAAACTGCGGCCGGCGTTTGCCAGGGACGACAAGGGAACCGTCACGGCGGGCAACTCGTCAGGCATCAACGATGGCGCGGCGGCGCTGCTGCTCGTCGAAGCAAGCCGGGCGAAAGAACTGGGTCTGACGCCGATTGCGTTCGTCGGCCCGAGCGCCAGCGCCGGTGTTGACCCTGCGTGCATGGGCGTCGGTCCCGTCCCCGCCACCCAAAAGGTGATGCGACGCTACAATAAGGGACTGGACTGTCTGGATATCATAGAATTGAACGAAGCGTTTGCCGCTCAGAGTCTTGCGGTGCTGCGGCAGCTCGGTCTGGAGAAGGCGAATGTGAACCCCAACGGAGGTGCCATCGCGTTGGGTCACCCGCTGGGCTGCTCCGGCGCCAGGCTTGTTACGACGCTCGTTCATGAGATGAAGCGGACGAAGGCCAAGGTCGGTTTGGCGACACTGTGCGTGGGAGTGGGTCAAGGTGTGGCGACGATCGTTGAGGGAGCGTGCTGAGAGGAGTGCAATCGAATGGAACTATCCAAGCATGAAGTCAAGCTCCTCGAAGCAGCGCGACGTGCGCGCCCCGTTTCGAGGTCACTGAGACTGGTTGCCTGGGTCTCGTATCTGCTCGTGGTTGTCGGCATCGTCGCTAAGGTGACAGGTGATTTCAGTCGTGATGGGGTGCTCACTGGCTTCTTCGTGTTCATCAGTTTCAGCATGGTGCTCGCTTACGCCCGATTTCAGAATCAAGCGCTGGTGCTCATCAACAAGCTAACCACGGGCGCCGACGCCATTGAGTCGATCGGCGTTCATTCCTGAAGAGGTATCTGATGTCAGGTAGTGCAAACGTAGGTGTTCACGTCGATCATGAGTCACAGGAAGACCCGGAACTCCTTGCTGAGTTCCAGGCCAAGATCGACGCGGGCCAACTGCTCGAAGTCGATGACTGGATGCCCGCAGCGTATCGCAAGGGCATGCTCATGATGGCCGAGCATCACGCCAACAGCGAGATCGTCGGCGCGCTGCCGGAGGGTGAGTGGATCACCCGGGCCCCGTCGCTTCGCCGCAAACTGGCGCTGACAGCCAAGGTGCAGGATGAAGTCGGGCACGGCCAGATGCTCTATCGCGTCTCGCAGGATCTGGGCAAGTCGCGCGATGCGATGCTGCGCGATCTGATCACGGGCAAGACGAAGTATCACAACTGTTTCAACTACCCGGCACCTGAGTGGGCCGACATCGCGATGATCCAATGGCTCATCGACGGCGCTGCGATCATGAACCAGAAGACGCTCGCCGATGGGGCGTACGGGCCGTACGTTCGGACCATGCGACGCATCAACATGGAAGAAGCGTTTCACTTCAAGAGCGGCGAGGACATGGTGCTCACCCTGATGAGCGGCACACCACTTCAGAAGAAGATGACGCAGCAGGCCTTCGACCGGTGGTGGGGGCCTTCGCTGATGTTCTTCGGGCCGCCCGACAAGCCCAACGCTCACAACCTCCCGCCAATGCGATGGCGTATGAAGACCGTGACCAATGATGAACTGCGTCAGCGATTCGTCGACCGGTTCATCCCCGCGGCGCTGGATCTTGGTTTGAAGATTCACGTGGTGACCAAGGACGAGCACGGCTTTGTGACGAGCAAGAAGCCGGATGACAAAATCGCGCTCAACAAGGCTACCGGTCACTGGGAATTCACCGCACCCGACTGGGACGAGTTTTTCCGTGTGATACGCGGCAACGGGCCCTGCAATGCCAAGCGCCTCGCGCTGCGGCGGATGTCTTACGAGCAGGGACGCTGGGTGCGCCAGGCGATCGTGGATGGTTCCGCTTCGCTGCCGCCGGCTGCGTGATTTCTGAGGGGGAGGATCATGTCCAAACTGCGCGAACAAGTCGAACTCGTCACCGGCGACCTCGAGTCGCCTCCTGAGGAGGATCTGCGCGGCTACGTGATCTTCACCCAGTTGAAGATGGGTCAGCCGCATGTGTACGCGGGGTATCTTGACGCGGCGGATGATGACATGGCGCTGATCTTCGCCCGCGAGCACTACGGCCAGGATCAGGAGTGCGTGGGAATCTGGGCGGTGCCCGTGGACGCGTTGTCGGGAACTGATGCGACGCATCCCGCGAGCCAAGACGTTGGCGGGGTCGAGATGTACCAGGTGTTCATTCAGGCGCGGCGCGGCGCCGGACATGTTTCGGCTGAGACGGTACAGGCTCGCTCGCCGGCCGAGGCCATTGAGGATGCGCAGCGGATTCACACGGATCCGAGCAAGTACTACTCGCTCTGGGTGGCGCCGCAGCATCTCATCGCCAGTACGGGGCCGGGTGATGTCATCTGGCGCTATTCCGACCAGAGTTACCGCCTGGCGCGCGGCTACAGCAAGGACGTGCGCGAGAAGTGGACGAAGTTCCGCGACGAAGGCTCGCTCAAGGAATACGAAAAAGACGACCTCAAGGAAGCGTTCTGAGACTCACTATGCCCGACCTGCCCGAACATCTCAAGAAGCCGTTCGTCAACATGCTGCTTGCGGCGGCAGATGACAAGCTCTTCCTCGGCCATCGCAACAGCGAATGGACCGGCCTCGGGCCGATCCTCGAAGAGGACATTGCGTTTTCTTCGCTGGCGCAGGATGACATGGCGCATGCCTCGGCGCTGTACGAATTGGCCGGCTCGATCGATGGGCGCAGCGCGGATCAACTCGCATTCGGACGCACGGCTGAACAGTATCGCTGCGCTGCAATCGTCGAGGTGCCCGATGAGTTCGACTGGGCGACGGCGATCGCCCGGCGGTTCTTCTGCAACCACTTCGACCTGCTTCGCCTGACGCGCTTTTCGCAGTCGGCGTACAAGCCGCTGTCCGATCTGGCCCGTCGCCTCGTTGCTGAGCAGCAGGTTCATGTCACCCATGTCGATGACTGGGTGATCCGACTGGGAACCGGGACACCGGAGTCGCACAAGCGCATGCAGCAGGCGATGGACGCCATTGGGCCGCTCGCGCCCGAGTTGTTTGAGCCGCTCGACGATCTCAAGCCGCTTGTCGATGCCGGGCTGTACCCGGGCAGTGACTTCACAATGTACGACGAATGGACGGCGACGGTTGAGCACGTGCTTGGCCAGGCGCACCTGAGTGCGCAAATGGAAGTGGGTTCGCCCGAGGATCGGGGCGGCCGGCGCGGAGTCCACACGCAATACCTCGCACCCATGCTCGACGAGATGTGCGAGGTTTACCGCCTCGAACCTAAGGCGGCGTGGTGATCGCCTGATGATTGATCGGCAATCCATCCTCGACGTGCTGCGGACCATCCCCGATCCGGAGATGCCGATCAGCATCGTCGATCTGGGCTTGATCGAGTCGGTGGGGGTGAGCAGCGGCGCCGACGGCAACGTGGTTGAAGTGGTCGCGCTGCCCACCTTTGTCGGTTGTCCGGCGCTGGACATGATCCGTCGGGATATCGAGTCGCGCGTGGGTGAGATGCCCGGAGTGGATTCGGTGCGGGTGCAATGGGTCAACGATCCGCCGTGGTCCGTGGATCGCATCAGCGAGGCAGGCCGCGAATCGCTCCGCGAGCATGGCGTGACGGTGCCCGATGCGGGAAATCGCCTTGAAGTGCACGGGGGCCCGGCGACGGTTCCGCTCACCGTCGGCGCGACGGCGATCCCGTGCCCGTTCTGCGGCTCGACGGAGACGCGTCTTGACAGCGCTTTCGGTCCGACGCGCTGCCGCATGATCTACTACTGCGACGCCTGCCGCAATGCATTTGAACACCTCAAACGGGTGTAGCGTCTCGACGAGACCGGGCCGGTGCGCCGGTGAGGCGTGCGAGGGTCAATCCACAACTTCCGCCAACCTGGCGTTTTGGATTGGTATCACCCTGCCATGGACTTCGCAATGGCGTTCCCCGGGTCGCTCGCGTAGGATGCTCCGAGCCCGATTCCGACCCTGAGAGCATTCCTGAACATGTCCCCAAGATCGGCCAATTCGACGACGACGACGGCTGCGGCACCCGTGGGCCGACCGCCCGTGCACGTCGATGGATGTACGGCCGAGACGATTAATCTGGGTTCAGTAGATGTGATCCGCGTGCTCGATGAGAACGGCAAGGTCGTCGATGCGTCCCAGGATCCCAAGCTCTCCGACAGCGAACTGCTTCGCATCTACCGCGGCATGATCCGCTCGCGAGGGTTCGATCAACGCATGCTGGCGATGCAGCGCCAGGGCGAAATGGGAACCTTTGCCCCGGGCCTTGGCCAGGAAGCGACGCAGATCGGCCAGGTCTATCCGATGACTGGTCGCGACTGGTTTTCACCGTCGTATCGCTCGATCGGCGCCCAGGTCTGGCGCGGCTGGACGATGGAGCAGTTGCTCCTGCTCTGGGCTGGGTTCTTCGAGGGCTTTGCCATTCCAGAGGGCGTTAATGAACTGCCCTTTTCAATCGTTATTGGTTCGCACGTTCCTGTGGCGACGGGCGTGGCGATGGGCATCAAGACCCGCAAGGAAGATGCGGTTGTCGTGACCAACTTTGGCGATGGGGCTTCCTCGCAGGGCGCCGTGGCCGAGGCGTTCAACTTCGCCGCGGTCTACAAGGCCCCGATCGTGTTCATTGTCGAGAGTAACGGCTGGGCGATCTCGACGCCGATCGAGAAGCAGGCGGGCAACTCGGTGCTTGCGGCGCGCGGCGTGGGCTTTGGTATGCCGGCCGTTCGCGTCGATGGCAACGACGTTCTGGGCATGATTGTCGCGTGCACTCGCGCGATCGATCACGCCCGCAGCGGCCATGGCCCGTTCCTTGTTGAAGCGGTGACATATCGCATGAGTCTGCACACGACCGCCGACGACCCCAAGGTCTATCGCAAGGATGAAGAAGTCAAGTCGTGGGAGGCCAAGTGCCCGATCCTGCGATTCGAAGCGTATTTGAAGGGCAAGAAGCTGCTCGATGACGCCACGATAGCGCAGATCAACGAGGAGATTGAGCAGGACGTCATTGCCGCACGCGATCGATTCCGCGAACTGGCGGTGGCGAAGCCCGGCGAGATTTTTGACTTTGTCTATGACACACTGCCGGCTGATCTGCATGAACAGAAGGCGGAATATCTGGCACGATTGAAACGCAAAGGCGTCGAATAGCAGTTGCATTCCGTTCACCGCGGCGCGTCGGCTCTGCGGATCGAAACGTTTTTCAGGAAATCCCATGCCCAATCTCACAATGGTCGAGGCCCTCAATCTGGCGCTCGGGCAATCCATGGAAGCGGACGATCGCGTCTGCGTCATGGGTGAGGATGTCGGCGTCAATGGCGGCGTCTTCCGCGTCACCAAGGGACTCCTCGACCGATTCGGCCCTGATCGCGTGCTCGATACGCCGCTGGCGGAGAATGCGATCATCGGTACGGCTGTCGGGATGGCCGTGTACGGCCTCAAGCCGGTGGCGGAGATCCAGTTCTCCGGCTTCACCATGCAGGCGTTTGATCAGATCGAGCAGAACATGGCCCGGTTCCGCAATCGCTCGCGCGACCGCTACCCGATCTCGATGGTCATGCGGGCGCCTTATGGCGGGGGCATTCGGGCCGTGGAGCATCACAGCGAGTCGCGCGAAGCCTACTGGGCCCACACGCCGGGTCTCAAGGTCGTAATTCCTTCCGGGCCGCGCAACGCGCGGGCGCTGCTGGCGGCGTCGATCGCTGACCCTGATCCCGTCATCTTCTACGAACCTAAGGCGGTCTATCGTGCGTTTCGTGAAGAGGTGAGCGACGAATCCGAGGTGATGGAGATCGGTAAGGCCGAGGTCGTGCGCCGTGGCACGGACCTGACGCTCATCGGCTACGGTGCGATGATGCGACCCGTGCTCGATGCCGCCGACGATCTGGTGGAGGAGCACGGCATCGACGTGGAAGTCATCGACCTGCTGTCGATCAAGCCTATGGATACCGAGACGCTGGTTGGGTCAGTGGCCAAGACGGGGCGATGCGTCATTGTGCACGAGGGGCCGCGCATGTGCGGCATCGCCGCTGAGATCATCGCGCGCTTGAACGAGCACGCCTTCGAGTACCTGCTCGCTCCAATCAAGCGCGTCACCGGCTTTGATATTCACTTTCCGTATTTCCAGGTGGAACGACATTACCTGCCCGACAGCGATTCCATTGTCGTTGCAGTGAAGGAAACGATGGAGTGGACTTGAGGTTTATTAGTGCGAATCTTCTGATCTCAGCGGCGCAGACCACATGAAAGATTTCAAACTTCCAGATCTCGGCGAAGGCGTTCATGAAGGGCAGATTGTGCGCCTCATGGTCAAGGCCGGCGAGATGATCCGCGAAGATCAGCCACTCATGGAAGTCGAGACGGACAAGGCCTCCGTCGAGATTCCTTCGCCGTTTTCCGGCACGGTTGCCAAGTGGCACGTGGAGGAAGGGCAGCTTGTTCACGTCGGCGATGTGATGGTGACTGTCGGCGACGGGGCGGTTGCCGCGGAACCAACGCAGAGTGGATCAAAGCCTGAGGCGCCGATAGCGCGTCCGGCAGCGTCCTCAACGACGGCCGGTTCCAATGGTGGCGTCGCGGTCGCGGCCACAGGGAATCGTCGTGCGCCAGCTTCTCCAGCGGTGCGCAAGCTCGCGCGAAAGCACAATCTCGACATCGAGACGATCCAGGGCAGCGGGCCGAACGGCCGCATCACTCGTGCCGATGTGGAGGCGGCTGCGTCTGGCGCCGCGCCGTCCCCTGCGCCGCGGGCCCGTTCAGCGGCGCCGCAAGCCTCGACACGCCCCGCGCCGATGGCTCCGGCCGTCGAACCACCCGGCGAGGATGACCAGGATAAATGGGGACCGATTCGCCGACAGAAGAACTCAAGGGCTCGCAGTACCATCGCCGCGAACATGGCACAGTCGTGGTCGACGATCCCGCACGTCACCGACAGCGACGATGTCGACGTGACGGAGCTGGACCGGCTCCGACGCGGCTATCCGGCGCCGGAGAACGGTGATCGCAAGATCACCATGCTGGCGTTCATCGTGCGAGCCGTGGCGCGGGCGCTAGGCAGCCATCCCGAGTTCAACGCGGTCTTTGACGCTGAGAATGATCAGATCGTTTACCGGCGCTACATCAACATTGCCGTGGCGGTACACACCGAGCGCGGCCTGATCACCCCGGTGATCCGCAATACCGACCAACTCAACGTGCTTGACATTGCCGACGCGCTCGACGAACTGGCGCAGAAGGCCCGCAGCGCCGCCTTCACGGTCAATGACACGCGCGGCGGGACGTACACGATTTCCAATCCCGGGGCGCTGGGTGGTAGCCGGTATTCGACGCCGATCATTCCACCGGGTCAGTGTGCCGTGCTGGCGCTCGGGCGGACTCGGCTGATCCCCTGGGTGGTCAACGGCTCGATCGAGCCGCGCCTGATCATGCCGGTCAGCCATTCTTTTGATCATCGCATCGCCGACGGCGGCGATGAGATTGCCTTCATGAAGCACGTGATCGGCGCGCTGGAGAACCCGGCACGCTTGCTTCTCTGAGTTCGCTTGTAGTGGAAAGGACCGCCCTCTCGATGAGAGGCACAGGACATGGTTGTCGGCGAATTCACGCAGGAAGCGAATCTGGTCGTCATCGGCTCCGGTCCGGGCGGCTACAGCGCTGCATTTCGCGCCGCCGAGTTGGGTGTGCCGACCATCATCATCGACAGTCGGAAGGAATTGGGCGGCATCTGCCTGCATGCCGGCTGTATTCCCTCCAAGACTCTGCTTCACATCGCCGAGACGATTTCGCTCGGCCGGCGGGCGGCTGCGTTCGGCGTTGAATACGCCGAGCCGCGCATCGATCTGGAACGGGTTCGTGCCTGGGTCAGCCAGTCGAGTGACCGGCTTGCCTCGGGACTTTCGAGTCGCGCCAGGAAACTCGGCGTCGATGTAGTTTCGGGCCGCGCCACTTTTGATGATGGAAAGAACCTCTCGATTCACGGCGGATCAATTCCCCGCATCAAGTTTCGCAGGGCTATTCTCGCCGTCGGCGGTCGTCCGCTGGCGCATCCGGCACTGCCTTTCGATGAACACATCGTGATCAATCCGTGGCAGGCGCTGCGCCTCGAATCCATTCCCACTTCGCTGCTGGTCGTAGGCGGTGGCGCCCAGGCGGTCGAACTTGCCATGATCTATGCGGCGCTGGGCAGCAAGGTCACGCTCGCCGCTGAGTCGGCGCAGCTTCTCCCGTCCGGAGACGCCGACATCGTGCGGCCGCTGCACCGGGCGCTGGTCGAGAATCTCAACTCAGTTCTGCTCGGCGCGACGATTGCTTCCGCGAAGGTCGACGACAAGGCCGCGCAGGTTTCGTTTTCCACGAAAGATGGCGCGCGCGAACATTCATTCGATCGGGCCATTGTCGCCATCGGACAGGGCGGCAACACGCTGGACCTTGGGATCGATCACACAAGAGTCGAATGTGATTCCGATGGGTTCATCCGCGTGGACGATCAGATGCGCACCGGCGAATCTCGCATCATGGCTGTGGGGGACGTGACCGGTCCGCCGTGGTCGGCTGACCGGGCCCTGGCCCAAGGACGGATCGCGGCCGAGGTGGTGGCGGGCTGGAACAGCGCCTTTGACGCACGGGCCGTGCCGCGCGTGGTCTTCACTGACCCCAACGTTGCGTGGTGCGGCTTGACGGAGGCGCAGGCGACTTCGCAGCGCATCCCCCACAGGGTGGCCAAGATTCCCTGGGGCTCTTCGGGCCGAGCGGTTGGGATGAATCGCGTCGATGGCCTGACCAAACTCATCTACGACCCCGACACGAAGATCGTGCTGGGCATCGGCATCGTCGGCGCGGGCGCTGCCGAGATGATTGGTGAGGGTGTGCTGGCGGTGGAGATGGGTGTCGAACTGGATGATCTGGCCGACACGATTCACCCGCATCCGTCGATGTGCGAGTTGCTCAGCGACGCGGCGCGTTGAGGCCAACACGCCACTGGTGCACTCGCTGGATCATTTCTGCTCGTGCTTGGGTGCGTAGTTGTGCAACGGCACTTTCGGGCGGTTGGCCTCGACTTCACGCAGCGGTTCGACCTGCCTGAACGTGGCGCAGTAGTTTCGCGCCAGTTCCTGGTAGATGTGCGTACCTTCGGTCTTCCAGCGCACTTCATCGTCAGAAAGCTCGCGAATCGGCTTGGCGGGGATGCCAGCCACGAGTGTTCGCGGCGGGACGACCATGCCCGCCCGGACGAATGTCAGAGCCGCGACGAAGGCCTCTTCGCCGATCACAGCGTCGTCCATCACCACGGCCATCATGCCAACCATCGCGTTGCGTTTGATCGTGCAACTATGCAGCACCGCGCCGTGGCCGATGTGCCCCTCTTCCTCGACGAGGACGTTTTTGCCGGGAAAGCAGTGCAGCGTGCAATTGTCCTGCACGTTGGACCCGGCCTTGAGGACCAGTTGTCCGATGTCGCCGCGCAGCGAGGCGCCGGGACCGACGAGGCAGCCCGGCCCGACGATGACGTCCCCGATCAGTGAAGCGGTGGGGTGGACAAACGCCGTCGGATCCACGACCGGTCGAACGCCCATGAATTCATAGCATGGCATGCGCCGTTACCCCTGTACCGGAATGCGGCTCTGTACGACGCGATAGCGACCGGCGATGAACGCGCTGTCGCAGAGCGTGGCGTTGCCGGATGGATTCGCACCGGATACGTGGAAGTCGCTGAATGCGGCTGACTGGTTCACCCAGATCGAGCCGGTGAGATTTGTCGAGAGCGGGACACCCGCCTCGGCCGTCGCCTCTTCTGCTTTGGCGATGACCGCAGGATTCGTCGAATACAGCGCACAGGTGATTGCGCCGTGTTCGGCGGCAATTCCGCTGGCCAGCGCGATGCTCTCATCCGTGTTGTCCGTGGCGATGACGTATGAGATTGGGCCGAACATTTCGCGGGCAAACTTCGCGCGGTCCTTGCTCTCCACACGGAGGATGAGCGGGCTGCGGATGCGGGCATCCGGGAAGGCGTCGTTGATCACCGGCGTCGAGTCACGGAGCACCTGCAGGCCTTCGCTCTTCGCCTGATCCACGCGCCTGGCGGTGTTCTCGTTCTGGATCGCCCCCAGCACCTCTGCTGCACGCTTGGGTTCGCCGAGGAACCAGTCTACGGCCTTGACGAGAGCGCCGGCAACTTCATCAAACGACTTGTGTCCTTCGCTTGTCTCGATGCCTTCGCGCGGGATGAAGATGTTCTGGCTCGTCGTGCACATCTGGCCTGAGTAGAGACTCAGCGTGAACGCAAGATTGCCGGTGACGGCCTTGAGATTGTCCACGCTGTCGATGACAACCGAGTTCACGCCGGCTTTTTCAGTGTAGACGATCGCTTGCCTGGCGTGTTGTTCAATCCACTCGCCGAACGCGCTGCTTCCGGTGTAGTCGATGATCTTCACTTCAGGCCGCTGCACGATTTCTTTCGTGATCGGTTGGGTCGCTTCGTCGGCAGCCAGCGTGATCACGTTCGGGTCGAATCCGGCTTCCTCAAGCACCTCGCGCGCGACTTCAACGGTGATCGCCAGCGGCAGGATTGCGCCGGGGTGCGGCTTGACGATGACGGCGTTGCCCGTGGCCAGACTTGCGAAGATGCCCGGATAGCCGTTCCACGTCGGAAAGGTCGAGCAGCCGATCGTCACGGCGATTCCGCGCGGCATTATGCGGAAGGTCTTGCGAAGGGTGACCGTTTCTTCCTTGCCGACGCGCTTGGACCAGGTGGCTTCGTGTGGCGTGCGCGACATTTCGTCGAAGGCATAGGCGACGGCTTCGAGGCCGCGGTCCTGGGCGTGTGGGCCGCCGGCCTGGAAGGCCATCATCCAGCCCTGGCCGGTCGTATGCATGACCGCGAGCGCCATCTCGAAACTTCGCTTGTTCAGGCGATGGAGAATCTCGAGACAGACTCCGACGCGCGTCTGCACGTCTGCTTTCTTCCAGCCTGGCTCGGCTTTGGCCACGGCTGCGAAGAGCGCGTCGAGATCGACCTTGGGATAGGTGACTCCCAGCGCCATTCCATAGGGCGAAACCTCGGCGCCGACCTTGCCGGGAGCGCCGGGGTGGCCGGGAAGTTCAAACGGCTTGTTGAGTCGGGCTTCGAAGGCCCGCTGGCCGTCGTCTTTGGCGGTCTCGCCGTAGACCTTGCCGCTGGGAACTTCCGGGTACGCGCTCCAGTAGGTGCGCTGGTGAATCGCTTCAACAGCCTTGTTGAGCAATTCGCGATGGGTTTCGAAGAATGACTGGCTCACGCGGTGGTCCTTCTCATTGTGAAGCGAAGTGATGGTCAAAGCGCACCCGGCAGGATTCGAACCTGCGACCTGCGATTTAGGAAACCGCTGCTCTATCCAGCTGAGCTACGGGTGCCCGGTGGCGGCGCGAGAAGCCGCCGAGCAAAGATACGGCCGATGCCGCGCATAAGCCAGCATGAGGGGATGTTGCCTGATTAGAGGGGGGTGCTACCCTCATTTCTGTTGGTCCGCCGGTGCGACTTTTCTGTTGCCGGTGTGACGATGCGCCCGTGGCTCAATTGGATAGAGCATCGGTCTTCGGAACCGAGGGTTGCAGGTTCGAGTCCTGCCGGGCGCGTTGTTGAATCGGGGTCATTAACGATGCTCGAGCGCCTCGCGGCGCCGTTCACAGGAGCGCCGATGAGCCGCTTTGGCATCAAGCGTCGCAAGGCCGCACGGCGCCGCATGCGCCGGCCACCACCGGGCGCCATGCCTGGGACCATCGCCATCGACCCCGGCGCCTCGCCTTCGCTGATCCGCTTGATGTCCTTTTCTTCGGCCGGATGCCGGGATGAGGAAATCGACCAGCCATCGCAGATCGACCTCAAGGGCGCCGGTGGCGAGCACCCCGTGACTTGGGTCAATGTGGATGGCGTGGGCAGCGGCGAGACGATCTCCGCGATCGGGTCGATGATCGGTCTGCACATGCTCACCGTCGCGGATATCTGCAACGTCTACCAGCGGCCGAAGGTTGAGGAGTATGGCGACTACATCTATCTCGTCATCCGCATGCCTCACGCCAATGCGATCGTCAGCACTGAACAGATCAGCGTGTGCCTGAAGTCGGATCTTGTGGCGACGTTTCAAGAGCGGCCTGGCGATTGCTTTGACCCGATCCGCGCCAGGATTCATGAGCCCAACAGCCGCATCTGTCAGCGCGGGACGGACTACCTGGCGTACGCACTGGTCGATGCGGTTATCGACTCCTACTTTCCGATTCTAGAGAACATTGGCGATCGCCTCGAACTGCTCGAGGAGCGGGTCTTTGCGGCCGCGGACGAGCAGGTCCTGAACGAATTGCACTGTATCCGCCGGGATCTGGTGACGCTGAGGCGGGCGGTCTGGCCCCTGCGCGACCCGCTGAATCTGCTTCTGCGCAGTGAGACGAAGATGGTCTCCGCCGAAACGCGCATCTTCCTGCGCGACTGCTACGACCATCTCGTGCAGATCATTGATCTCATTGAAACGCACCGCGAGATCTGTTCGAGTCTGATGGAGGTGTACCTCTCCCAGTTGAGCCAGCGCACGAACGAAGTCATGAAGGTGCTGGCGATCATCGGGACCGTGTTCATGCCGCTGACGTTTATTGCCGGTGTGTACGGCATGAATTTCGATACCGAAGTGTCACGCTGGAACATGCCGGAACTGGAATGGCGGTGGGGGTATCCGGGCATCCTCGCGGTGATGCTTGTCGTGACGATCGCGACTCTCGGGCTTTTTCGCCACTTCGGCTGGATCCTGAACCGCAAGAAGTCGCCGCATTCGGACACTTTGAATCACTCCGATGGACACGGCCCTTCCGGTTCGTCGCATTGAGGTGATTCCCGCTTTCTTGCAGTCCGACCTACCATCCGGCATGTTCAGGCGGACCGATTGGGACATCATGGGCTTTCCGCGCGGCGCGAGGGCGCTTTTTCTGGCGATGGTCCTGGCCACGTGGTTTGCCGGATCAACGGCGGGTCATGCGCAGGAGGTTCAGCCGCCAGCGCCGCCGCCTGACATCGCCACGCTGGTGCAGGACATCCAGGCTCGCCTGACGGAAGCCGAGAAGGAGTCATTCTCCGATGTCCTCGAAGCGCTGCCGGGCATTGAGGAGTCCAAGCAGGCGGCCGCCCGCGAGGCGCTCCTGGCCCTCTCGACGGACCTGAAGGCGATCGAGGCGGCGGTGGCGAAGATCAACGATCTGGACCAGCGCGTCGCCAACGCCCCGATCCTCCTTGAGCAGATTCGCAACGAACTTGCCCAACCACCCGCCAGTATCGAAGTGCCGCCCGACCAGACCGTTCCGCAACTCGAGCAAGGGTTGGCGCAGGCCGACGCGGAATTGAAGGCGGCGCGGGAAGATGCATCGAATCTCGACGCAGAGGCGAGACAGCGGTCGCTTCTGAAGGACGAGATTCCAACCGTGATCGCGCGGACTCGGCAGGAGATCCAGACGGTAGATGATGAGATCGCCAGTCGCACCACGCTTGGCGCGACGGATCCGCTGGCCCGCGCCGAATTGCTCCGCCTGACGGTGCATCGGCGAACGCTCGAGCAGACGATCGCGTCGCTGGAGAAGGAACAGCAATCCATCGAAGCGCGGCGTGACACGCTGCGAGCCCGGCAGGATCGGGCGGCGCGCCGCGTGACTCAGGCAGAGAAGCGGGTCGACGCCTGGCGCAAGACGTTGAACGAAGCGCGTGAAGCGGAGGCGAGGCGGGTTGCCGCCGAGGCCAAGAGGGCGCTCCGGCAGTCCGCCAATGAGCACGAGGTCATCCAGAAGCTGCTCCAGGAGCGCACCGAACTGGCCAGTCACCATGAGAACCTGGTTGGCGTGTCTCAGCAGGCTCAGAAAGAGCGGCAGGATCTCGAAGCGCAGGTCCAGTCCGTGCGATCCAAGTTTAAACGCAGCTTTGAGGAGATTCAGCGGGCGGGGCTGTCGAACACCGTGGGCATTATCCTCGGACTGCGCCGCAGCGAACTACCAAACGTACGCACGCATGAACAGCAGATGCGCCGACGTCAGCAACAACTCTCCGAAGCTCTGGGCGATCAGTTCAAGTACGAACGCCGCCGCGATGAAGTCATTGACATCGGCACAGTCGTCGATGAGATCATGTCCTCGCTCGACGAGAGCATGCCCCAGCCGGAGCGGGATGAGATCAAGGTTCGCGCGACCGAAGAGTTGCGAGAGATCAGCCACACGCTGGGCCAGATCATCGACACGACGCACGACTACAGCGAGGAACTCTCGCAAGCCGATGCGGCGGAGCGTGCTCTCGTCAAGGTCACCAAGGAATACACCGCGTTCATCGACGAACGGATCCTCTGGGTTCGAAGCACCTCTCCGCTGACGTGGAGCGACTTGCAATCCGCCGGGGGTCATCTCACTCACTTCACCGACGCGTCGCTCTGGGAACAGACGGCCACCGCGTTTCGGGATGGTGTGCGCCGTGATCCGGTTCCGTATCTCGTGCTTCTCCTGCCGGTGGCGGCGTGGTTGGTGCTGCTGCTGTCAAGTCGCCGCATTTCGCGCGCACGAGAGCATCTGGCTGAGGAGTTGACGCGAGATCGACTTCGTCCATCGTTCCGCCCGACCCTCAAAGCGATGATCCTGGTGTTCATCGGATCGCTCCGATGGCCGCTGCTCATCCTGCTGATTGCACAGATCCTCTCAGCCAGCCCGGACACTCCGGCGGCCATCCAGTCCATTGTCGAGGCGCTGCGCTCGGTTTCAGCGGTCTGGCTCGCGCTGGAGGTCGGCCGACAGGCGTGCCGGAGCGGCGGATTCGCGGAGGTTCATCTGCGCTGGCCGCGCGAGGCGGTGGCAAGCGTGCGACGGAATCTGTCCTGGCTCATCTGCTTCGTCGTTCCGCTGGATGTGCTGTTCCGCATTGTGATCAGCGAGGGTCACGAACTGACGAGCGAACCGATCGCGCGGCTGACTTTCATCGCCGGGATGCTCGTGCTTGCGGCGTTCATTCGACGCACGCTGCGGCCGCACGGACCGATTCTTCGCGCGTACTTCGACCCGATTCGCGGCGGGTGGCTGGCTCGTCTCAGCGGATTGTGGTTCCTCGTTCTGGTCAGTCTGCCACTGTTCCTGGCGGTCCTCACCGGACTGGGGTATTTCTACTCCGCGCAGCGGCTCCAGCAGGGACTGAGCGCCACGCTGCTGCTCGGACTCTTGACCGTCATTGTCTCGGCGCTCTTCTATCGATGGTTGTGGGTGACGCGCCGTCGCGTGGCGATTGAGCGAGCGCTCAAGCGCCGAGCGGCCGAGCAGAACCAGGCGGAGGGCGCCGATGGGGCGTCCGGGGAAGCCGCCGTCGTCATTCCGGAGGAAGAGATTGACTTGCCCGCGGCCAACGCGCAGACGCTGCAGTTGTTCCGCAGCGCCGCGGTTCTGACCACGCTGATCGCTCTCTGGGCCATCTGGAATGATGTCCTTCCCGCGCTTGGTCTTCTGGATCAATTCGAGTTGTGGCCGCAGTTTGGCCCCGTCGAGGTCGTCCACGAGGTTCCTGAAAGCCTGAACGAGATCCCTGAGAGCCTTCGGGTCAAAGGCTCCGACCCTTCCTCTCCGACTTCAGCCACCCCGACGAACGGCAGCGCCGCTTCTTCTGGCGACTCATCCGGTGGCGATTCGACCGGAATAGGCCTGTTGACGAGCGGAGGGGGGACGGACCTCTCCGGGTCCAATCAGTCGGAGATCTCCGAACCGGCGCATCGCGTGACCATCGCCGACCTGACCATGGCGATCATCATCGGCGTGACCACGCTCATCCTCACGCGGAACATTCCCGGGTTGCTCGAAATCGCCATCCTGCAGCGTCTGCCGCTCGACGCGGGTTCTCGATATGCCATCTCCACTATCGTGCGCTACGTGATTGTGATCGTCGGCGTGATGGTGACCTTCGCCGCGATCGGTATCGGCTGGTCGCAGATTCAATGGCTCGCCGCGGCGCTCACTTTTGGATTGGCTTTCGGGCTGCAGGAGATTTTTGCCAACTTCATCTCAGGGCTGATTATTCTCATTGAGCGCCCGATGCGCGTCGGGGATACGGTCACGATTGGCGAGATCTCGGGCGAGGTCTCGCGCATCCGGATGCGCGCGACCACCATCACGCAATGGAACATGAAGGAACTCATCGTTCCGAATCGTGAATTCATCACCAGCCAACTTGTCAACTGGACCCTTTCTGATCCCACGCTGCGCGTCGAGATCCCCGTGGGTATCGCGTATGGCTCAGACACACGACTCGCACGGTCGCTGATGCTCAAAGTCGCTAACAAGTGTGAGACGGTCCTCAAAGATCCGCCGCCCAAGGCCTTGTTCCTCGAGTTTGGGGACAATTCGCTCAACTTCGAGCTTCGCGTCTTCATCTCGGGGATCAACAATTACGTGGAGACGCGCAACGCCATCCACTTTGGCGTTGACGACGAGTTCCGAAAGGCGGGCATCGAAATTGCCTTCCCGCAGCGCGATATCCACATTCGGACGATCAATGGAACACTGCCGATTCGGCACATCGAACAAGCCGCGGACGGTGGCGGCAAGTCGGAGGAATGATGAACGTCGGCAATCTGCACATTCAGACTCGGAATCTTGTCAACGGGCAGTGGACCAATGCATCAGGCGGCGGAACTCTTGCCGTGACTGACCCCGCAACAGATCAGGAAATATGCCGGGTGCCGATGGCCGGCGGCGCCGAGACGCGTCAGGCAATCGACGCGGCGCAGGCGGCGCTGCCCGAGTGGCGGCATCGCACCGCTGAAGACCGAGGTTCGATCCTCCGGAAGTTCGGCGACCTGATGATGCGCGATCGCGAACGCCTCGCTCATCTGATGACGCTCGAACAGGGCAAGCCGCTCAACGAGTCGCGGGGCGAGATTTCCTACGCCGCTTCGTTCATGTTCTGGGCCGCGGAGGAGGGCAAGCGGCTCTACGGTGAGACGATCCCGGCTGGCAGCCCGGACAAGCGCATCCTGGTGCTCCGGCAGCCCATTGGCGTCGTGGCCGCCATCACGCCCTGGAACTTCCCCAGCGCGATGATCACTCGCAAACTCGGACCCGCGCTGGCGTGCGGTAACACGTTGATCATTAAGCCCGCCGAGCAGACGCCGCTGTCCGCGCTGGCGCTGGGTGAACTGTCGATTGAAGCCGGCGTGCCGGCAGGGGTGTTCAACATCATCACCGGCGATCCGAAGGCGATCGGCGGAGAACTATTCGCCAACACCGCGGTGCGCAAGGTGTCGTTTACGGGTTCGACCGAAGTGGGCAAAATCCTCATGCGGCAGGCGGCTGACCACGTCGTTCGCCTCTCACTCGAACTTGGAGGCCATGCCCCGTTCATCGTATTTGAAGATGCGGATATCGACGCCGCCGTCGCCGGCGCGATTGCAAGCAAGCTGCGCAATTCGGGGCAGACGTGTGTCTGCGCAAACCGCTTTTTCGTGCATGAATCGGTGTACGAGGCATTCACGAGCCGGCTGGCGGCAGCGATGAGCTCACTGAAGGTCGGGTATGGATTTGATGACGGCGTGCAGGTTGGCCCGCTTATCGATGATGATGCGATCGCCAAGGTCCAGTCCCATGTCAGCGATGCGGTGGCCCATGGTGCGAAGATCCGTGCCGGTGGGGGGCTGACGGAGCTGGGCAATGGGTACAGCAAGCGTTTCTTCACACCGACGCTTATCGATGGCTTCACATCGGAGATGCAGATCAGCCATGATGAGACGTTCGGTCCGGTTGCACCGCTGCGGTCATTCGCGTCGGACGAGGAGGTGATTCGCCTGGCCAATGACACCCCGTATGGCTTGGCCGCGTACTTCTACACGCGCGACGCCAGTCGGCTCATGCGCGTGGCCGAGGCCCTGGAATACGGCATCATCGGCGCCAACGACGGCGCACCTTCGACCGCTCAGGCGCCCTTTGGAGGGGTCAAGCAATCGGGATTCGGTCGCGAAGGCGGCCACCACGTGATGCACGAATACTGCAGCGTGAAGTATGTCTCATGGGGATTGGGCGGCTAGACGGCGAACTGACGGGGAGGGATGCCCCTGAGTCTCCCACACGGATCGCCCGCCACGCACGTTTTGCGGTGTGAATCGGCCCTTTCCTACGCGGACATGCTTTGCCCCAACGGGGGATTCGCCGCGCCCGGCCGCATCTCGTGCTCCGATGCCGTACAATTGGTCCTGACACGCTCACTACAAGGCAGCACCGCTCTATGGGTAAGAACAGCGAACTCTCCGCACGACGCAAGAAGGTGATGCCGCGCGGCATCGGCTTCTTCCACGAACTGGCCACCGCCGATCACGCGTCCGGCGCCGTGATTATCGACGCAGAGGGGCGTGAGCTGATCGACCTGATCGGTGGGATTGGCGTAATGAACGTGGGCCATTCCAACCCGGCGGTTGTCAAGGCCATCCGCGAGCAGGCCGGCAGACTTCAGCATACCAGCATTCACGTGACGACGTATGAGCCCTATGTGGCGCTTTGCGAGAAGCTGGCAGCGCTCTTCCCGCATGGCGAAGCCACGAAAGTCATGCTGGTGAACACGGGTGCGGAGGCGGTTGAGAACGCCGTCAAGATCGCACGCCAGGCCACTGGACGCGGCGCGGTCATCGCCTTTACCGAGGCGTTTCATGGTCGGACGATGCTTGCCCTCACGCTGACTTCCAAGGTCGGCTACAAGCGGCATTGCGGGCCATTCGCAGGTGGCGTCTACCGCTTGCCATATCCGTCCTTCTATCGCTATGGCGACGGCCTGTCACTCGA
The DNA here is from genome assembly GCA_040255465.1 of Planctomycetaceae bacterium. Classification (GTDB taxonomy): domain Bacteria; phylum Planctomycetota; class Phycisphaerae; order Phycisphaerales; family UBA5793; genus UBA5793. The sequence goes on along the minus strand of JBDZVA010000002.1, from coordinate 1,057,584 downwards.
AGCGTTCGTCGATCGCGAACTGACCCGGCTCCGGCAGGCTTTGCTCAATATGGCGCCCGCGGATGAGGTCGCCGCAGTGATTATCGAACCGGTGCAGGGAGAGGGTGGTTTTGTCGACGCGCCGCATGACTATCTCCGCGGACTGCGGGAAATCTGTAGCGAGCACGGCATCATGCTCATCGTCGATGAGGTGCAGAGCGGCTTCTGCCGGACGGGCAAGTGGGCGGCGTTTCAGCACGCAGGTATCACGCCGGATCTCTCCACGTGGGCAAAATCGATGGGTGGCGGTCTGCCCATCAGCGCTGTCATCGGAAGAGCCGACGTCATGGACGCGGCACTGCCCGGCACGCTGGGAGGCACGTACGGCGGCAACCCCGTCGCGTGCGCTGCGGCCATCGCCGCAATCGACGAGATGAAGCGCCTGGGTCTCAATGAACGGGCGCAAGCGATCGGCAGGCAGATTCGCGAACGTTTTGCGGGCATTCAGAAGCAGTGTCCTGAGATCGTCGGCGACGTGCGCGGCGTCGGGTGCATGATGGCGATGGAGTTCCTCCACGACGGCGATATCCAACGACCCGCGACTGACGTGGCCTCCGCGGTGCTGCGTGGGTGCTTTGAAAAGGGTGTTCTGGCACTCAACGCGGGTACGCACAGCAACATCATCCGCATCCTGTGCCCGCTCGTGATTACCGACGAGCAACTGGATCGCGCACTATCCGTCATAGAATCCGAAGTCCTGAAAGCGGCGCAATCGCTTGTGCCCGCTTCGACGGCCTGACTTGTTCTTGCGGTTGCCCGAGCGGCAACTTCCTTTTCCTACTGAGAGGTGCCTGTTGACTCCCTTCGCCATTGCCGGACTTCAACTGAACATTCAGGCAGACAAACAGAATCTCGATTACATCTGCGGCAAGATCGACTTGCTCATGTATCTGTTTCCCTGGGTGCAGATGGTGGTTGTCAGTGAACTCGCTACGTACGGTCCCTTGACTTCACATGCCGTCACGCTCCCCGGCGTCCCGGAGTCGACGTATCAGGCTATCGCCGCGAAGCATCGCATCTGGCTCCTTCCCGGATCCATGTTTGAACAACGTGATGGGCTCATCTACAACACAGCGCCAGTCATTAACCCCGAGGGCGTTGTGATCGCTCGACATCGAAAGATGTTTCCATTCCTGCCGTACGAAGCCGGAGTCGAGGGCGGGACCGAGTTCGTCGTTTTCGACGTTCCCGACATCGGTCGTTTTGGCCTGAGCATCTGCTACGACATGTGGTTTCCTGAGACCTCGCGCACCCTTGCCCTCATGGGCGCGGAGGTGATTCTGCACCCGACACTGACGGGGACAGTCGATCGCGAGGTTGAGTGCACAATCGCTCGGGCTACTGCGGCGTGCAACCAGTGTTTCGTCGTGGACATCAACGGGTGTCATGACGGCGGGAACGGTCGATCGTCGTTCGTGGGCCCGCTCGGCGACCTGCTCTACCAGGCCGGGGCCGGCGAGGAAATGATTCCGATCGAGATCGATCTCGATCGCGTGCGACGCACACGCGAAGTGGGGCTCCGTGGCCTCGGCCAGCCGCTCAAGAGTTTTCGGGACCGCAAGGTGGATTTCGATATTTACAATCGCTCGCCGGAGAACCATGCGTACCTCGATACGCTTGGTCCGCTGGTGAAAGCGACACGCGGTTCGCGCGCCGGCATCGCCGCCGCGGAGTCTGATATGCTCTCCGGCCCTGAGCTGACGCCCCCACCTGCCGCCGGGGATGCGCCAGCCGCTCCGGGCCTACCAGTTTCCGCCGCACCTCCCGCACGGGGATCGGCGTAAGCGATGGCCGAGCATCCCAATACTGCGAGAGACGTCGAGCGGCGCAAGGCCGTACACCACCTGCCATTTGACGCCAACACCTTGCGCGGCGACATGTGGAACGATCTCAAGTACTGCGCGCACTGGCTTTATGACGCGAGTCGATCGAGTATCGGGGACGCCGAACCTCGCCAGCGCATTCTTCAGGCGCTTGATGTTTTGGCCGTACTCGAATCGTACTGGGTCTGGCCGGGTCGTGCGGCAGTGGACGAGTTGCGCCGCCTGTACGAGGTCGGGCAATTCGAGCCGCTCGATCATCGCTGCGCGCGGATCGTGCGCAATCTTACCTCGCACGCCGTTCCGGCCATGGTGGACGAGGAACCCGAGTCGGACGAAGCGGGCGCGCCGGGATCGTCTCGTATCAACGAACCGGCTGACCGTCGACCCCGCTTCACGATTCTTATCGTGGATCGGATCAGCGAGGACGAGCAGCGCCATCTGCGGGAGAATCTTCTTGCTCAGCGTCGAGCGGAAGACCCGTTTATTTACGACACGCTCTTCGCGCCGACGTTCGAGGACGCGGTCATCGCGATCCTCTTCAACCCGACAATCCAGTCCTGCGTCGTCCGCTACAACTTCCCGTTCCTGACCGAGAACCACCATCAGGCGCTGGACCACTATCTCAATCTGCTTCGCGCGCTCGATCCGCCGCGGACGTATGGGGTAGCCCGTTCATTTACGCTCGCGGACATCATCGCACAACTCAGACCCGAGATCGATCTTTTTCTTGTGACGGACGCCCCGCTCGAGGAAGTAACCAATCACGGCGCCGGCGGCTTCAAGCGAGTGTTCTATCGACTTGACAATTGCCAGGAACTGCACCTGAGCATCGTCAAGGGTGTGATGTCCCGCTATGACACGCCGTTCTTTACCGCGTTGCGTGAATACAGCAAACGACCGACCGGCGTTTTTCATGCGTTGCCCATTTCGCGGGGGAAATCGATTCTCAACTCGCGGTGGATCCGCGACATGGGCGAGTTCTACGGCATGAATATCTTTCTTGCCGAGACGTCGGCGACGAGTGGGGGACTTGATTCACTGCTCCAGCCGCAGGGCCCGCTCAAACGCGCGCAGCAGTTTGCCGCCCGCGCGTTCGGCGCCCGGCGATCGTTCTTCGTCACGAACGGCACCTCGACGGCGAACAAGATCGTCATGCAGGCGCTCATCCGCCCCGGCGATGTCGTTTTCGTTTCTCGCGATTGCCACAAATCCGTTCACTATGCCATCGTGACGGCAGGCGCCCACGTCGTCTATCTCGACCCCTATCCCCTGGGCGACTTCTCGATGTATGGGGCGGTACCGCTCGAGCAGATTCTTGGCCACCTGCGCCGCTTCAAAGAGGCTGGCACGCTCGACCGCGTCCGCATGATGGTGCTGACCAACTGCACATTCGATGGCGTGACGTACAACCCACAGCGCGTCATGCGCGAGGTGCTGGCCATCAAGCCTGACATGATCTTCCATTGGGACGAGGCGTGGTTCGCCTTCGCCGCTTTCGATCCGCTGCTCCGATCACGCACGGGCATGGAGTCGGCAAAGAAGCTCAAGGCCCATCTGCGCAGCGACGCCTACCGGGAAAAGTACGAGCAATGGAAGGCAGATCCATCCAGCTCATCGGAACCGATGCCCGATCCAGATGAAGTCCGGCTGCGCGTGTACGTGACGCAGTCGACACACAAGACACTCACGTCGCTGCGACAGGGGTCGATGATCCACGTCTACGACGAGGACTTCGATCAGAAGGCGAGCGAGTCGTTCAGTGAAGCCTACATGACGCACACGTCGACTTCGCCGAACTACCAGATTCTGGCATCGCTTGACCTGGGTCGTCGACAGGTTGAGTTGGAGGGCTACGAACTTGTCGAGCGCAGTATCGGATTAGCCATGGCCCTGCGCCGCCGCATCTACGAACACCCGACGCTTCGGCAGTTCTTCCGCGTGCTGCGTCCGGCCGACCTGATCCCCGAAAGCTATCGACCGTCCGGCCTGGAGTTCTACTTCGACACTGAAGAGGGCTGGTCGCGCATGGACAAGGCCTGGGCGCAGGATGAGTTTGCCCTCGATCCAACGCGCATCACGCTGCAGGTTGGATTGTCGGGTATGGACGGCGACACATTCAAGAACCTGCTCATGGATCGCTATCAGATCCAGATCAACAAGACGTCGCGCAACTCCGTGCTGTTCATGACCAATATCGGAATGACCCGCGGCGACATTGCATACCTTGTCGAGTGCTTGGCCGCGATCGCCCGAGATGTCGCGGAAGAATTGGCGGAATCAAATGAAATGGACCGCAAATCGCACGACGCGCGCGTCGACTCGCTTATGAATCGCTGTCCGCCGCTGCCGAACTTCAGCGCTTTTCATGCCGCGTTCCGCGCCGACCCTGATGCGCCGACGACCGAAGGCGACATGCGCAAGGCCTTTTTCCTGGCGTACAACGAAGCGGCGTGTGAGTTTGTCAAGATGGATGATGCGCTCCTGGCTGAGGTCGATGATGGGGTCGAGTACGTTTCGGCCGGATTCGTCACGCCTTATCCTCCGGGCTTTCCCGTGCTGGCGCCTGGACAACTGGTCAGCCCGGGGATTCTGCGCTACCTGATGGCGCTGGATGTGAAGGAGATTCACGGTTATCAACCGAGTTATGGGTTGCGCATCTTCCGCAGCGAAGTGTTGCAGGCTGCCGCCCCACTGAGTATCGCCGAACTGCCAACACTTCAGATCGAAGGCTGAGTATGAAAAAGAAGACCGTCACAAAGAAACCCGCCGCAAGACGCTCCCGGAAGCAACCACGAACCAAGGCGCGTTCGCCGCGTGGGCCCAAGCTACACGGCCTGAGCGACATCCGCCGATTCTTCCACCGCAACACCGATCCGATCTTCTTCATCAGCGCGACGAACTTTAACCTGCTCGGCATCGACGAGTGGGTGCGCAATTTCTGGTATATCAACTACATCGACTGCTTCGATGGCCAGCACCCCAACGTATTTATCCCCCGCGAAGCGCCACATCGCCCGTTCACATCGATTGAAGACATCAACAACTACCTGCTCAGCCACAAGGAAGTCATCGATTTCATCAAGAGCAAAGGCGGCAAGCCGAAGGCCGTCTTCCTGATGTTTGACGAGGAAACGGAGCGGCTCTGTCGCGAACTGGGGATTGAGATCTGCTTCCCGACGGCTGCGATGCGAACCGAGGTGGATGACAAGATCAGCACGAACCGTATTGCGCAGCGGGCTGACGTGCCTTGCGTGCCCTACGTGCTGGCCAAAGCGGAGAGTTACCAGGACCTCCGACGCGTGTCCAAACGCCTCGGCAATGACCTGGTGGTGCAGACGGCGTTCGGCGATTCCGGCCACACGACGTTCTTCATCTCCAAGGAGCGCGACTGGAAGAAGCACGAGGAAGAGATCGTCAACGCCGGTGAACTCAAGATCATGAAACGCATTCGGTGTCGCGGGTCGGCCCTTGAGGCATGCGTCACCAAGCACGGCACCATCGTCGGGCCGCTCATGACCGAACTCGTTGGCTTCAAGGAACTCACACCGTATCGAGGTGGATGGTGCGGCAATGAGGTGTTCGCCGGCGCCTTCGACAAACGAATCCGTGAGAGCGCTCGTCAGTCGGCGGTCAAGTTTGGCAACGAACTCCGTCGCATGGGCTACCGTGGCTACGTCGAGCTCGACTTCCTCACTGATCTCGACAATGGCAAGGTGTACCTCGGGGAAGTCAATCCTCGCATCACCGGCGCCAGTTCGATGACCAACCTTGCCGCGTTCGCGCATGCAGATGCGCCTCTGTTTCTGTTCCACCTGCTGGAGTGGATGGGGGTGAACTACGAACTCGATGTCGATGCACTGAACAGCCGCTGGGCCAATCCCGAGAACATCGACACGTGGTCACAACTTGTGATTAAGTTCACCGACGACCAGGTGCAGCACGTCACGGCCGCCCCTCGCAGCGGGATCTGGGAACTCAACCGGGACGGCACCGCAACGTACGTTCGCATGCAGACCCACCGACGCACGGTGCAGTACGAGAATCGGGCGTTTTTCCTGCGCATCACGGCCCCTGGCGACTACTTCTATGAAGGAGCCGACCTGGGAATTCTTGTCAGTCCCGGCCGCTTCATGACCAGCAACCATCGCCTCAATCAACGCGCAAAGAAGTGGATCAGCGCCATCCGAGCGCATTATGCGGGGGCTGATATCAATCCCGCGGCAGCCGCGCAGGCCATGGAACAAGTCGAAGTGGGCGGGTTCAAGCTCTCCTGACCATGCACCGCCCGCCACCGCCCTCAATCAGCAGCGTAACCTTTCGAGCGGTGCGGGAATGCGGCGTGGCGAGGCAGCTCGCGCCGCTCTTTGCGGAGTTCTGGCAAGGCTATCGCGCGTGGTTTCTTCGCCAGGGCGATCAGGCGCGGCCGACGTATGCCGAGTCGCGGCGGATCCTCAGGCACCACATGCCCGAACTCCTGCCGATCTACGACGAACTTGTCGAAGCGGTGGGGGGAGGCGATGTGCAGGCTCGCATGCTCTCGCTCTATCGCCCCACGCCCTATCTGTCGGGCTGCTCACAGGCGGTGCTGCTCCATGGTGAACCCGTGCTGGTTCGCAACTACGACTATCGGCCGGAACTGTGCGAAGGCCTGCTCCTCCACACGCATTGGGCCGGCAGGCGAGTCATGGCCATGTCCGACTGTCTTTGGGGCGTCCTCGACGGCGTCAACGACGCCGGCCTGGCGGTCGCCCTCTCGTTTGGGGGTCGGCCGGTTGTTGGCGACGGCTTTGGCGTCCCGCTTGTGCTGCGCTACATCCTGCAGACTTGTGCTTCGGTTGCTGCGGCGGTGAAAGTGCTCTGTCGTGTACCGATTCACATGGCGTACAACATCACACTCCTTGATGCCCGGGGCGAGTATCGCACGGTGCAGGTGGCTCCCGATCGACCGCCCACAATCACGAAATCGCCGGTGGCGACGAATCACCAGGGGACCGGCGACTGGCCTCGCTACGCGCTGGTCACTTCCAGCGAAGAGCGCGAGCAGTACTTGCTGCAGTGCGTGGCCGACCCCGCCGAGTCCGCCGAGCGACTCGAGCATCGGTTTCTTGAACCGCCACTCTACTCGCACAACTACCACCGCGGCTGGGGAACGCTTTACACGGCAGCGTATCGCCCCGGCGTCGGCTCTGTTCGTCTGCGATGGCCGACGCAGCAGTGGGATACATCACTGGGCGAGTTTCAGGAACAGAGCAGCCGAGTTGAGTTTGGTGGATGATCGCGCCATGGCCCGGCGGCATCATCGCGCGACAAAGAGCCGATGAACCTCATCGCGCAACTCAAGTATCTCTTCGTGGGCGTGCAGGGGGAATGCCCACGCGCGATCATGAATCAACGCCGTTTCTTCCACACGACGCTGGGTGATGCGCAGATTCTCACGTGCGGCATCCAGCAGGCTCGAATGCCGTTTTGCCAAAGCGAGTTGGGACGCGCGCATCTGCTCAAAGAGGCGCCTTCGCTGCGCGGAACCGTGCGGGAGTGATTCGATTTCGCGAAGCAGTCTCTCCCGCTCATGACGCGGTCCGCGGTCGTCCAGGAATCGGTCGATGTTGAACGGCAGGTGATGGACCAACCACTGCGCCCGGGCCAGGTCGTCAGCGCCGGCAGCTTGGCGTTCGAAATCCAGCGTTGCGGTTGCGGTGACCATCGTGTCGGGCGCCAAGTGGCAATTCAGCCACTCGCCGAACCATTGCTCCGTAATCCGGTCATACTCCGCTCCGCCCAGGCCGTGGATGAACAGATCCACCAGGGCCATCCGCACGAGACCGGTCATGAGCAGCGCCCGCGGCATCAATCGGGCGTCGGATCGGTTCAGATCATGCTCGAACGCTCGATGCCGCTGTCCGTCGGGCGTGATCAGCCAGCAAGGCACTTCGCACCCACCCGTTGTGCGGTGCTCCAGCGGGACCACACCCGCCTCCGGGCGCCTGGCCACGGCGCGGTTGTACGCTTCCCATGCACTTCTCGGATCACGCCGCAGTTGGGAGATCACGGCGTTCCACAGCGTTGTGGAACTAAGCGAAGATGCTGCGACGAGATAGCGTCGATCGCGCCATTCGTCGTCGACATTCAGGCCGCGCGTTGCCAACTGTCGATTGGCGAACCGGACTTCGCGCAAAATGGCGGCAGCGTGGGCGAACTGCTCAGCTCGAGACGGCGCGTTGCGATGTAGCACGAGCGATCGACCCATCGCCCGACAGGAGAGGAACACGGCCAGACTGGCAAACTGATCGCCTTTGTTGAGTTCCCATGCCCCGGGCTCAGCGAGGATCGGAGGCAAGACGCCGGTCGCCTTTGGCTCCTCGGAGTCCGGCCAGTGAGTCCAAGGCAACTCCCTTGCCACAAGAACGCCTTCAGGGTCGATGGCGGGCACACGGATCGATCGCAGATCATGCACATCCTGATCGACGAGGAGCTCAACGACCGCATCGGCGCCAAGCTCATCGGCGGCGGCGTCCATGGCGAGGTACTTCGCCAGAATGCCCGCGTGCCAGAATCCCGCCTGGTGTCCAGTTGCAACAACGCGGCCGAACGAATCTCCAAGTAGTTCACGCCGGGTGATGCGGCGCCACTCGTGCAGTGATTGGCCCAGCACGCTGTCTGCTTCGTGCTGCTTGATCAAGCCCGACCATGTTGGTGGCAGGGGCTCGATCCTGACCGTGTGCAACATGACGCCGACCCTCTCCGCGACGAAGGCGGCGTTAGTGACCGCAGGAGCAGCACGCGTGCTCGGGCACCGTCAGGTCGCTCCACGCGGATTTGGGAAGCATCCGGCGGCAGCGCAACAATTCGCTGTGCATCGTTTCCCGGTACTGCGCCAGGCGCGCGACAGGATTGTCAAGCGGGCCGCCGAACGAGCGGTTCGGATCGTTGTAGATGAGCCGGATGGGGAGTTCGCGGATGCGCAGACCATGCGCGACCGCCTGCACCCAGAACTGCATGGGAAAGTCATAGCCGTCGACGTCAAGATTGAGCTGCTTCACAGCGGAGACTCGATACGCCTTGAACCCGCAGAATCCGTCGCTGAGCTGCAATCCCAGTCGGCGGTTGAGTTCTTCCGTGATCTGAGTGTTGATCGCGCGCCGATCCGAGGGTGGTTCCGAGTCGCCGTTGTGCGGAGCCAGGTATCGACTTCCTGAAATGACGTCTGCGTCATCCTGCTCCATGGCGTGGAGAAAGTCCGGAATCGACTCGGGTTCGTGCTGTTCGTCACAATCCATCGTGATGACCCAGTCCTGATGATCGACTCCCGCCCAGCGGAAAGCATCGAGCATCGATCGGCCGTACCCGCGGTTCTCGGCGTGACGGATGACCTCGACCGGGTGCATTGCCAGCAGGGTGGGGGTGTGATCCGTTGAACCGTCGTCGATGGCGAGCACATTGGGCGCGAATCGACGCACTTTACCCAGCACGTCGGCCACGTGCCTCTGCTCGTTGTAGATCGGAACGGCGACCAGAGTCCGTTCGAGGAGCGAGCGCTGCGTGGCGGTGCAGGTCAGCGGTTTGGCTGTCATGTCGGATGTTACACGTTGATGAGCGGGCCGGCCATCCATCAGAACTCGGCCGGGGCGGCTTCCCCGTGGCGATCGCCTCCGGGGTTCTGTAGAATGAGTGGCATGTGCCCTGCATCCGACCCCCAATCCGCGGCGCGTCTCGATGAGCAGCCGCTCATCGTGCCGCTGTGCGCGGTTTTTCGCAAACACCTCAAGCAGGACGGGCAGAAGTTCACGGCCGAACGAGCACGGGTGCTCGATACGGTCATTCGAATGGAGCGCGTGTTCGAACCCGAGGATCTGCTTTACGAATTGCGCCGGCGGCGCATGCGGGTTTCGAAAGCGACGATCTACCGGACGCTCAAACTGCTTCAGGACGCGGGCATCATTGAGCCGGTCCTCTTTGATCAGAAGCAGACGCACTATCAACTCGCCTACGGCCAACCCCCCAAAGATCAGATGGTCTGCATCGAGACCGGCAGGGTCGTCGAGATATCAGTGCCGGAGATCACCGAACTGCGACGGCGCGTGGCGGCTCGCCTTGGCTGGCTGGCGGTGGGGCATCGACTGCAGATCTTCGGGGTCTGTCCGGAGGCCGATGAGTCGAGCGAAGTCGCCTCTGAAACATGACTTAGCGTTGGTCCATATAACCACGGTGCGTATCGAGTGCGCGGGGCGCTTGCCCGCTCTGGTGCAAGGCCGTATATTCCACAATCGCTACGACCGCTTCAGGCGTTCTATCCGGTCCTGATCGAACGTGAATTGCCTCTCTTGTTCTGGCCTGTTGCTCTTGTTGTGGTAATCTTGGTCACTCACCAACGGACTGGTGTGTTTCTCGCCGCCCATGGATGGGTTCGGCACAGACCGCTGGTTGGATCGCGGAGTGACAACAAGTGAAGACAAGACCCAATAAGCCTTGGCTGCGCCGTCAGTCCACTCATGCTGCAGGAGTGGTCCTTCCCGCCATCTGCGCTCTGACCGCCTTTGTCGGCGTCGGGCTCGGATTGCTCGTCGTGCAAGGCGCTCATCCTGCGCCGGGCACCGGACTGCTCCAGGTGGACACGATCGGCGGGACGGACTCGCCCGCCACCATCGCCAGTGCGGATACGGCTCCCCTCGCACTGGGGGCAGAGGCCGCCATCGAGACGACGGAGACGGCCGAGACGATCACGATTCTTGAGGAGCGCCCGGTTGACGCGACCCCCAGCGACATCCGTTACTTCGACGGTCGGCCGATCCGCCCGGTCAAGACCATCAGCATGATCGTGACCGCCTACAGCCCCGATGCGCGGAGCTGCGCGCCTTTTGCCGACGGCATCACGGCCAGTGGAAAGTCGGTCGTCACAAATGGCGGCAAGTTGATCGCCGCGGACAAGCGGTTTGGCTTCGGCACGCTGCTCAGCGTGCCCGGCTACAACAACAACCTGCCCACCCCGGTGCTCGATCGCGGCGGGGCGATCAAGGGCAACCGCCTCGATGTACTCTACCCAACGCATGAGATCGCCCGCAAGTGGGGGCGCCAGCGCGTGGACGTGGTGGTCTGGGACTACATCGACGGCTGAACCGCATCAGCCTTGCAACCTGGCTGCCGCCTCGATGTAGCGACGCAATTGATCGAGATGCCACAGGTCATGGCCGGCCATAAGCATGCGAATATGTCGCAGTGATTCATTGCCGCGCTCGCTGTGCACACCATATCGATCAAGTTCAGTCTCACTCATCCCACTCCAGAACGCCATGTTGATGTTTCGCATCGAAGCGAATGCATCGGCAAGATCCTGTGCATCGCGCGAGTTGTATCGCTGCGCTGAGACCCACAGGTCCTGGTCCATCCCTGTCAGCGCCGGTTGCTCATGGGCCGCGATCATCCGGGTGCGAAATCCGTAGGTCCACTCCACATCGATCAAGTGGCCGATGATCTCCGTTGGAGTCCATTTGCCTTCAAACGGTCGACGCTGAAGCACGGACGCGTCGTGACCGGCGATGAGCTGATTGAGCGCATTGGGCGTCGAACGCAGCACGTCGAGCGGATCGCGATCGCCGACGAGTCCGGTCTGCCGCTTGATGTACCCTTGAGGATCAGCGAGTTCAACTCGTGCGTCAGTTGTGGATGGCATGATTCCCTCCTGAACGATTTGCGATTCGCCTATCTCACCGCCGTGAGCCAACTCCAGATCGCATACAGCACGATGCCGATCTGGATGCCGACGATGATGCCGAGGATGAAGCGGAACTGCGGGTCGATGGTTTTGTGCCGGCGGCCGAGCATGACGATAATGCCGCCAATGCTGCCACCGATGAGGCACATCCAGAGCAGTGTCAGTTCGGGAATGCGCCGCCCGGGGTCATTGAGTTTGCTCACACTTTTGTCGTAATAGAACGCCGAGCCGGTGACCAGCGTTACCGTGATAAACCATACCAGGTACGGGTGCTCACGGAGGAGCAGGAAGTAGATTGCGATGGCCATGATCAGCGTGGCGAGCGTCAACCCTGCCGCCCAGATCATGGCTTTGCGATTGCGCTCGACGATCTGCATAACGAGCCTCTCTTGCGGGCGATGCGCCTGCTCCGGGCGTCGGTGCCTTATGTCGCAAACTCGATCGCCCGCGTCTCTCGAAGCACGGTGACCTTGATCTCGCCGGGGAAGGTCATCTCCGCGGAGACGCGGTGGGCGATGTTCCGCGCGATGCCGAACGCATCGGCATCGCTGACGCGCTGAGCATCGACGATAACGCGCACCTCTCGGCCGGCCTGAATGGCGTACGCCTCAGCGACGCCTTCGTTCTCTTTGGCGATATCTTCGAGTTGTTCGAGACGCTGGATGTACTGCTCCATCGAGTCGCGCCGCGCGCCGGGGCGGGCGCCGCTGACGGCGTCAGCCGCCATGACGATGGGGGTGTACGGGCTGGTCGCGGGGATGTCGCCGTGGTGCCCGCCGACGGCGTTGAGGATTTCCTCGCGCTCGCCGTACTTGCGGCAAAAATCCATGCCCAGTTTCGGGTGCGTGCCCTGCTGCTCGTGGTCCATCGCCTTACCAATGTCGTGGAGGAACCCGCAGCGGCGTGCCAGCTCACCATCGAGTCCGAGCTGATCAGCTATAATCTGGCTGAGGAATGCCACTTCGATCGAGTGCTTGAGCATGTTCTGCCCATACGACGTGCGGAAGTGCAACTTGCCCATCGCCTCGATGATCTTTGGATGCAGCCCGCCGAGTTTCACTTCGTTGGATGCGTCGCGGCCGTAGCGGATGATCCGCTCTTCGACGTTTTTCTGTACGGTGGCGACGATCTCATCGATGCGAGTGGGGTGGATGCGGCCGTCCTCGAGTAGCTTCTGAAGTGACTCGACGGCAATGGTCTGACGCACCTTGTCGAAGCAGGACACGCTGATCACGCCCGGCGTGTCATCGACCAGGACATCGACGCCCGTGGCGCGCTCGATGGCCCGGATGTTGCGGCCCTCGCGGCCGATGATGCGGCCCTTCATGTCGTCCGACGGGATCGCCACGCTTCTGACCGTCGACTCGGTCGTAAACTCGCCGGCATACCGCTGGACCGCCTGAAGGAGGATTTCCTGCCCGCGCGTCCGGGCGTTTTCCTCGATCTCGGCGTATCGCTTCATGGCAATCTGGTTCACCTCCTGGCGGCACTCATCCTCGATCCGCTGGAGGAGCATGTCCCTGGCCTGGTCACGCGTCAGACCAGCCAGTTGCGCCAGGGTGTTCTTCTGTTCCTCGAGCACCTGCTCGGCCTGCTCGCGGGCACTGCTGGCGGCCTGTTCCTGCTGGGCGACTGCCTTTGAGCGATCATCGAGATGCCGCTCCTTGACGTCGAGTGTCTCGAGCTTGCGGTCGAGCATGTCCTCGCGTTTGCTCAGACGGCGTTCGTGCTCGCGAAGTTCCTCCCGAGCCTTGTTCGCCTCCGAGTCAGCCTGCTGACGGAGTTCGATCGTCTTGCGTTCGGCTTCGAGAATGACCTTTTCTTTGGCCGTCTCTGCTTCGCGCTGGGCGTTTTCAGCGATGCGCTTGGCCTCATCGCGCGCTCCGCGGACGGTGTTGCGTGTGACAACCTGGATACCCAGGGCGCCAATGGCCGCCCCGATGATGAGGGCCACGACCGCGCTGACGACCGTCGCCGTCGTGATCTCGGCCAGTGTCAATGGAGTGAATCCCACCGTGAGTCCTTTCAGCCGGCCTTTCCTGGGCTCACTGAGCGCAAGAATCCTGACCGGTTAGACGCCGGGTGGTCATCGATGTGGCTGGTCTTCGGCCGCCGGGAGAACGACCTGTGCAGTCTGACGAGTATTGATTCAGCCTTGATCGGCGGTGCTCATCTCATCTATCTCGCTGATCCTCGCTCAATGTCATCTCGGCGAATCTCATCGCTCGTTGAAGGGGGTGACGCTCAGAATGGATCCCTGAACGCACTGACCCGCTGCCACAGGATTCTTCAGGCTGCCGCCGTCGCCCGCGACGTGAGATCAACGGGCAAACGGACTGACTGGCCAACACACAGTAAACTGACCACCAGACGATGTGCCTGGTTACGGAGCCGTGCGTCCTTCCGATTACCCGCCACGACTCTCGCCTAAATCTAGGCGAGAGTCCTGAAATCGGCAACTTCTGTTCGGAGAACGTTCTATCGTTGTGGGCAGATTGTCTGCTTTGCCTTCACCACTCAGGTTCTCCAGACTGACAATGATGACCTCCACCAGATCCCAACCGTGGTTCGACGGCCACCTCGACTTGGCCTGCTGTGCCCTCGAGGGTCGGGATCTCCGCCAGCCGCTGGCAGCGGCCACCGGGCCGCCCCAGCCTGCGAGCATCACCCTGCCCAGCCTGCGCGAGGGTGGGGTGAGCCATGTGCTTGCCACGATCTTCACCGGACTTGGAACGGAGGGCCCGTGCGGCTATGCGGATGCAGCCGACCCCGGGCCGCCCCACGCGTCGGGCCGAGCGCAACTCGAGGTCTACGACTCGCTTGTGAAGTCAGGCGACCTTCGACTCGTGCGACGCGGGGAAGATCTCATGCGGCCGAGCCCGGCGACCCCGGCCGCGGTCATCCTCATGGAGGGAGCCGACCCGATCCGGACTCCTGCGGAGGCGGCCTGGTGGTTTGAGCATGGAGTGCGCGTCGTCGGCCTGACGTGGGCGCGGGGCACGCGCTACGCCGGTGGCAACGCGGCGGCGGGCCCGCTCAGCCCGGTGGGTCGCTCACTGGTCGCCGCCCTTGACGACCTTGGAATGATCCACGACTTGTCGCATCTTGCCGACGAGGCGGCGAGGCAGTTGCTTGATCTGGCCAAGGGACCGGTGCTGGCCAGCCACTCCAACAGCCGGGCGGTCTGTCGGGGGCACAGCGAGCGGAATCTGCCCGACGAGCTCATTCGCGCGATCGCTGACCGGGATGGCGTGATCGGATTGAATCTCTTCAGTCTGTTTCTGATTGACGACGGCGACACGCGACGGGCATCAGTCGAAGAAGCCGTGGCGCATGTTGAACACATTGCTGAAGTGGCCGGACGGCCCGATGTGGTGGCGTTGGGCAGCGACATGGATGGGGGTTTCGGCGCCGATCGACTCCCATCAGGGATCAACAGCCCGAGCGACTTGCCGCTGCTCACCGAAGCCCTCAGCCGACGCGGCTGGAGTGATGATCAACTCTCTGGGTTTCGCTTCGACAACTGGATGCGCTTCATGCAGCGGTCGCTGCCGACCTGACGTCGATCCACCTACCTCTGCCCGGTCTCGCGGCAGTGGGCGCACCAGATCTCCGGATGGGCGAGCAGCACCGCCAGACGCGCTTCGTCATCGCCTTGATCCAGCAGTGTCTGCTTCTTTTCCTTCTCAATTGCGTCCAGGCGCGGTCGAGCAATGCGCTGGAAGCGTTCTTCCTCGAAGGAGAGATTCGGGTTGGTGTCGGCCTTCGAGTAAGTTGTGCGTAGCTCACTTCGAATGCGGGCGATGCGCGTTTCGGGGTACGGGTGGGTGCTCAGGAACTCCGGCGTCGAGGCGCCACCCGACTCATCGACAGCCTCCTGGAGAATCTCCATCACCTGCATCTGGGCTCGCGGGTTGTATCCCGATCGCGCCATGTAGCGCATGCCGAGGTGATCCGCCTCGCTCTCCTGATCGCGGCTGAACTTGAGCAGGAACCCCTGGCCACCGACGCCGACAATGGTTGGGATGAACCTGGCCAGATCGCCATCGTTGTTTCGCGTACCGATCGCCGCTGCCGTCACACCGATCTGCAATCCGATCGCCTGACTCATCCGCTCATTGACGTGCTGCGCGGTGACATGTCCAATCTCGTGCCCGAGCACGCCGGCGAGTTGGGCTTCATTGGTCATGCGTGTCATCAGGCCGCGCGACATGAACACCTTGCCGCCGGGCAGCGCAAAGGCGTTGATCACGTCGCTGTCGAGCAGAGTGAACTCCCAGGGGTTGTTCGGGTTGTCCCCTTCAGTGTGGCTGGCGAGTTCCTTGCCAATGCCCGAAACGTACTCACGGAGCACCGCGTCCTGCACCGAACCACCGTATTCCTTGACGAGATCGGGCATCGCCTGCTCGCCCAGCGCGATCTCCTGCTCATGTGACAGGACGATCAGTTGAGATCGGCCGGTTGCTTCATTCGTGCGGCAACCGGTGAGACTGAGCGCCCCGGCGAGCGCCGCGGCCGCAAGAAGTGTCGGAATACGCATCGCAAATCCTCCCTGTTCGAGTGCTTCCCTCATTCTAAGCCGCCAAACCGTGGTGCGGAGCGCCATCGCAGGCGAGCCACTATCATCCTCTCAGGTGCCTACGACCATTGAACCAACTTCCGAGCCCGTCGCCTGGGATGAGACGCATCTGGCGGACCCGCATTCCGAGGCCGACAAGGCCCAGCGCGTCAATGCCATGTTTGACGCCATCGCCGAGAGTTACGACCTGAACAACCGGCTTCATTCACTTTGGCGCGATCAGTCATGGCGACGGCGGGCGGTTCGGCTGGCGAGAGTCGTTCCGGGGAAGGACGACGTGGTCGACGTCGCCTGCGGAACGGGCGATCTTTCCTTTGCCTTCGCCCGGGCCAGGCCGGCCAGTGTCATCGGCATCGACTTCGTGCCGCGCATGATCAAGCTGGCGCAAGAGAAATCCTCCAAACTTGAGGCAATGGTCACTCCCGAGTTTCGCGTCGGCGATGCGATGAACCTTGATCTCCCGGACGAGTGCTGCGATATCGTCTCGATCGCTTTTGGCATTCGCAATGTTTCGGATCCGCAGAAGGCCATTCACGAATTCCGGAGGATCCTGCGCCCGGGCGGCCGACTGGTCATCCTTGAGTTCAGCACGCCTCGGAATCCCATGATGCGGGGTCTCTACAACTTTTACTTCCACTCGATCATGCCGCGCACCGCCACGTGGATCAGCGGTGACCGAAGTGGGGCCTATAAGTACCTGCCCCGCTCGGTCTCGACCTTTGTGACCCGCGACCGGATGATCGAGATGATGCGAACCGCCGGTTTTGAAGCCGTGCGGCCGCATCCCATGACGCTGGGCATCTGCGTGGGCTACCTTGGTCTCGCGCCCCGCGCGTCCGCGTAGACCTGCGTCCCTCCCCATTACATCTGTTACCGGACAGTTGAATCGCCTGTCGAGGGCAGGTTGCGGTTAGGTCGATGAACCAGTTTCCAGGCGGGGGTGGCGTCGGCCGAAGGAGACTGACGTCGCCAACCAAGGGTGGACCCGCTCATTCAAAGGCAGACGACTCGTCAAGAGGAGATACACCAGTGAATAAGGAAGTGTTGATCGAGCGGCTCTTTCAAGCCTTGATCTCCGGCGATCGAGGCGGCGCGCGAGGAATCGTGGACGAGACTATCGAGATGGGTGTTCCGGCTGAGGAACTCCTTTCCGAGATCTTCTGGCCCACGCTCCATCTCGTGCAGAAGCTCTTTCGCGCCGATCAGCTTTCCTGCCTCGCCCACCACTTTGCGACCCGCCTGATGCGGTCACTGGCCGACCAGGCGCAGACGCGCCTGGCCGTATCACCCTCCAATGGCAAGCGCATTCTTGTCGCGTGTGGTGGCACGGAACAGGACGAACTGGCTGCGTCGATGGCCGTCGATCTGATCGAAGCGGGCGGCTTTGAGGTTGCATTCGCCGGCGGCGGCGTGCCGTTTGATGAAATCATGGCGCGAGTGGGTGAGGATCGCCCCGACATTCTCCTGCTGTTCAGCTCTGCCGCCAAGGATCTTCCCGAGATTCGCCGCATCATCGACGAACTGCACGAAGTCAACGTCTGCCCCGAAATGCAGATCGTCGTCGGCGGCGGCGTGTACGGCCGGGCCGAGGGTCTTGCGGAAGAAATCGGCGCTGACCTGTACATTCCCGAGCTTGGCCAGGTTGTTGACCTGCTGCTTGAGCAGAATACGAAGCGCGCCAAGAGCGATCAACGCACGGTCGGCCGCAAGCGCCGCTCCAAGGTCGCCTGATCGAAGGAGACAACTCGAACTCAAGAGGCCGCGGGTTGTCGATGACCCGCGGCCTGTGTTTTCTCAGGCGCTGGTCGTGACAGCCTGGGTGCGCAACCGCGGCCCGCCGATGCGCCCGTGCAGGGCGATCTGGGCTGCCGTGAGCGGGCTGGCGGTCAGGACGCGCGCAATGCGGCGCGTGCTGACGTTGGCCACGGCCGTTGCCACGACGGTAAGCAGCTCGTCTCTGCCGGTGGGTCGCTCCAGGTCGCCAATGGCATTGACACACCCTGCACAGCCCGGCAATCCAAGATCACACCCCGCCTCGCGAAAGACCGTCTCAAGCGTCGGACCGCCCTCGGTTACACGAAACTCGCGAAGGAGGGCGACGTCGTGCATTGATGCCGGTGCAATAACGGTCGGTACGTGAACGCGCTGGCCCACGAGCACCTCGGCGGCGAGCCGGAGGTCAGCGACCGACCCCGTGGTACACGAACCGATGTACACGCGGTCGACGTCTGTCGGCTCCATTGCCGAGACGCGATGAGCAAGATCACCCTCGCCAAGCGATGGTGCGAGTTCGGCTGCATCAAGTTTCAGAGGGAGGGCGGCGGGGCCGGCTCCGGGTGCAGCGGCGAAGACGTTCTGCGCCGGCGAGTCTCCAAGGAGCAGGGCACAGAGTGAAAGCAATTGCGATTCGTCCCCGCAGTCGGGCCAGTGCAGGCACGCCCAGGCGCCACTCGACAACTGGGGCCGCATTGTGATTGCGAGATCGTGTACTGAAGTGCCCGGGGGCAACTGGTTTTCGATCAGGATGCGCTGCACGGGTGGCCGGCGGGCCCATGTTCGACCAGTGGCCAGAAGGCCCGCGAGGTCCATGGGCTGCACCTGGATTGAGATGCAGCCCCTTGCGGCCGCGCCGGGATCAGCCCTGCGCGCTGTCGCGATGAGCCATCCCTTGCCGCGCGGCGCCATCGGGGCGCAGCCCTCCTCGCATGCGCCGATCTGGTGCGTGAAGATCAACCCGTGTTGATCGGCAAAGACGCCCAGGGCTTCGTGGGCGCGGATGCGGTCGGGAAGCGCATGGTCGAGATCGATGGTCGAAACGACGTGGACCCGTTTGGGATGGGCGATGGGGGCGTTGGCGCCAAAGTGCTCTGCAAGCAGTCGCAGCGCGGCTGGTCCGTGCAGATCGTCGATGATGACCAGATCAGGCTCGACCCAGATCGACTCGGAAGGGGAGTCGAATGGTGCGGCTTTGAGCAACGATTGAAGCGCGGAACTCATGGTTCCCCATTCTATCGCCGCCGCTACGAATCGCCCCGGTCGAGGCTGCGCTTATCCCTTCGTGTCTCCACGGGCGAAGATACTGGCCACATAGTTGAGCACGTCGGTCGCCGACTGCTCGTTGTACCCGAAGTTCTTGATCATTCGCTGTTTCACGACATCGATCTTCGCCTGGGTTTCATCGTCAACGACGCTGGAGACCAGGTTTTTGAGCTTGATCGTGTCGCGCTGGTCTTCGAAGAGTTTGAGTTCGAGCGCCTTGTACAGACGGGCGTTGGTGTTGTACTCGAACTTCTTGTTGTCCAGCGACAGGGCGCCGATGTAGTTCATGATCTCCTGGCGGAAATCGTCCTTGCGACTCTCGGGGATTTCGATCTTCTCCTCGATGGAGCGCATCAGTCGCTCGTCCGGATCCTCGTCCCGACCGGTGTACTTGTTCTTCACGCGTTCGCGCTGGGTATAGGCTCGAACATTCTCGAGGTAGTTTGCGCACAGGCGTTTGATCGCTTCTTCGTCGGCCGAGATCGCTCGCTGGACCTCGCTCTTGATGATGTCCTCGTATTCGTCCTTGACCACGGCGAGCATCTCGCGAAAGCGCTTCTTGGTCTCTTCATCCGTGATCAGCGAGTGATTATCCATCCCCGACTCAAGCGCGTTCATCACCATGAACGGGTTGATCGTCTTTTCGGCGAGCGCTTGCTGCGACACGAGCGTGTTGGAGATCTTGTCCTGGATGTAGCGCGGGCTGATGCCGACCATGCCCTCGCGATTGGCCTCTTCCATCAGTTCGTGCACGCTGTCCTCGGTGTAGCCGGGGATTGCCTTGCCGTTGTAGAGTTTCATCTTCTGCATCGGCGTCAGGCCGGCCTTCTTTGGCGTCTCCAGGCGCGTCAGCACCGCCCACATCGCGGCGACTTCAATCGTGTGCGGGGCGATGTGAATGTGCTTGATGCGATGCGGCCCGAAATCCTTCTGGTAAATCTTGATCTCATCGTCGAGGCGGATGTTGTATGGGATGTCCACCTTGATCGTGCGATCGCGGAAGGCCTCCATGAGTTCGTTGTTCTGGAGCTTCTTATACTCGGGCTCGTTCGTGTGCCCCAGGATGACTTCGTCGATGTACGTCTGGGCAAATTTCTTGGGCTTGATCATGTGTTCCTGCGATGCGCCGAGCAGGTCGTACAGGAACGCCACGTCGAGCTTGAGCACTTCGATAAACTCGATGATGCCGCGGTTGGCGACGTTGAACTCGCCGTCGAAGTTGAACGCGCGCGGGTCTGAGTCGGAGCCGTAGAGTGCGATCTTGCGGTAGTTGATGTCGCCCGTGAGTTCGGTCGAATCCTGGTTCTTTTCGTCCTTGGGCTGGAAGGTGCCGATGCCGATGCGGTCCTTTTCGCTGAGCATGATGCGCCGCACGACGATGTGATCGATCATCTTGCGCCAGTCGCCGCCGTAGTGCTGCATTAGATCGCCTGAGACTTTGCGGCAGAAGGGGCACAGTTCGCCTTCGAGTTGGAGCGATCCATTTCCGCCCTGCGCGCGGTACTTCTGATTCAGCTGCTCGAGAAGGTCGCCCCTGGCCTCGCGCGGCACGAGCATAAGCGGCTCCTCGTGCATTGGGCAGGGGTAGATGTGATCCGCTTCGCCCTCGGCCGAAGCCGTTGCATCGAGTTTCCACGAGAACGAGTAGAGCGCACCGGCGTCGGTGCGCGTGTAGTGTTCGAGCCCTTTCTTGAGCAGCCGCGCAATCGTGGACTTGCTCGATCCTACGGGGCCGTGCAGCAGAAAGATGCGCTTGTCGGTGCCGTAGCCTTCGGCGGCCGAGCGCAGCACATCGACGAGTTGCATGAGTTGCCGGTCCAGGCCGTAGATCGCGTCGCGATGGCCCCCGGCCGGGTCGGAGAAGAAGTGGTAGCGCACGAGGTCGCGCTTGAACGCCCGGTAACGCTCGTGGCCAAACGACATGATCATGTCGTAGACGCGCTGGTACGCCGAGCGGACCGCTGTCGGGTGCTCTGCCACGATGTCCAGATACTGCCAGAACGAACCTTCCCAGTGCAAGTGCTGGAAATGCTGCTGGTCGACGCGTGAATTGATAAGGTCGATGAGTTCTTGGCGCTGCGGCACGAAGGCACCTCCATCCGTGGATTGAATCGCCGGGTGCTCAGGTCAATGAACGCCGGCGCAATGGCCGTCCGCGGGTCGGGGCAGGCGCCAGATCGAGGTCAGAGTGCATCCCTCGTGGTCGGCCACGTCCCATGCGCGAGGCCGGATGCTTTGGACCGCCCCATAATTATTCGTCGCCCGGCGCAACAAGGTTCATCTCGATTGGGAATCTATCGGCACAAGCACACCACGATCCGGATCAACCCTCCAAAGACCACCAGAAATGACGAGTCTTCCCGCGGAGTATTCCGCACGACCGGCCACCCGATCGGGTATGCTTCCCTGGTCGGGGCAGGTCACATGACGACCGGGAGAGCCACTTTGGGAGCGGGCATACCGGCTCAAAATCACGCGAGTACACCGCGCGAGGCCATGGACAGCGTCGCCAGTCGCCTCGTGGCCAAGCGCTACGGTCGATCGCAGATGCTTCGGCCCGGCTCCGGGGCCGTGCTCCGACTCACACACCGCCAGCGCGAACTTTTGAAAAAAGGCATGGCCGAATTGCGCACCACCTGCGCGGATGATGTCCTGTGGAGACTCGCCTCCGATGAGGCTGAGACGGCGCAGCGCGAGTTGGAGATTCCCGACCTGGCGCCGGGGTTCATCATGTGGGCGACCAACACCGCGGCTATTGCCAATGGTGCATGGTGGCTGCTGATGCCCGGGTGTGGCGCGCCGGCGTTGCAGTCAACCATCTGCACCTACCTCCGCGTCCCCTGGATCGAACGGCGTCCCGACTACGCCCGCCTTGCCGAAGCCTTTGAGCGGGGGCGCTATCCCACCATGAGGCAGATCACCGACTGGGCCGAGCGCGTTCGCTGCGCCCTAATGATTAATGTCCGCGACAAGTGAGCAGTTCGGATGCGTCTTCGCATCCCTCACGGCGCGTACCATTGCCCCCATGAGTTTTGGTCTCGCACGAGGAAAGACGCTCGACATCACAGGCGTCGGCATTGATTCCGCCGACCTGCCGACCACCGATGTGGCGCCACTCATTGACCCGCGTGACTGGTTCGGTGAGCGAGCGTCCCTCTCTCTCGAAATCGAGATCGGGTCAGGCAAGGGAACCTTCCTCGTTCAACAGGCACCCCAGCAGCCCGATGTGAACTTCCTCGGCATCGAGTGGGCGGGGGAGTTCTTCCGCTATGCCGCGGACCGCGTTCGACGCAATGGCGTGCCCAACGTTCGCCTGCTCCGGGCCGATGCGGTTGAATTTGTCCGCCACCGCTGTCCCGACGCGATCTGCACCGTAATCCATCTCTACTTCCCCGATCCCTGGCCCAAGAAGCGACATCACAAGCGCCGCAGCATTCAGGATCAGTCGCTGCGCGACTTTCACCGCATTCTCCAGCCCGGCGGCGAGCTTCGCATCGTGACCGACCATGACCAGTATCGGGAGTGGATACTCGAACACGTCGCGCGTGCCGAGGCCCTATTCACCCGCGAGCCCTTTGCGCCACCCGCGGCGGGCAGTTCGGACGGCCCCGAACTTGTCGGCACCAACTTCGAGCGCAAGTACCGTCGGGAAGGGCGACCCTTCCACGCGATGACTCTGCGCCGACGCTGAGGCGCGAATAATCGACGGTGGCCAACGTCTGACTCAGCGATGGCCGGGCTACGATTGCCCTTACCACTGAAACCGGGAGGTCCGAAGATGATTCACGCGCTCGCCACCGCGCTTCTGCTCGCCGTCGCACCACTCACTCCCCAGCGACTCTACTACCAGGTCAACCGCGCCATGCCCGTCGCGGTGCAGGCGGGCGAGAGTCGCGAACTGGTGCTGCTCAAGCCCGACAACAGCGAAGTCGCCCGCGCCAAGGTGCCCGACGGCGCCACCGAAGTTGACGTCGCCTTGCTCATCCCGACGCTCTATTCGAATACCGAAGTCCGCTACCTGCAACTTCTCGAAGGCGGGGCGCCGACTGGGCCCGCTCTGCTCCTCGAACCCCTCGTCGAGCGGCCTAAGCCCGTTCTGCGCTACGGCGAGCGCGGCCCGCAAGTGGACAACTGGGTCAGGCCCAGCCCGGAACAACTCTCCATGGCCGGCTTCCGCGTCTCCGTCGATCGCGATGTCGTGCTGCACACGACGCTGGGCGACATCAAACTCGTGATGCGCCCCGATATGGCGCCCAATACCGCGTGGAACTTCACCAGTCTTGTCGAAGGCGGCTTCTACACCCACATTCCTTTCCACCGCATCATCGGCAACACGCCAAGCGGCAAGGGCTTTGTGATTCAGGCCGGCGATCCGACGGGTTCAGGCTCGGGCGGGCCGGGTTACAGCATCGATCTCGAGCCCAGCACCCTGCCGCACGACCTTGGCGTGATCAGCATGGCCCGCGAAGGCGGCAACGTTGATACGGGCGGCAGCCAGTTCTTCATATGCCTCTCGCGCGAGATGACCGAACGCCTCGACGGGCAGTACACCTCGTTCGGGCAGACGCTCGAGGGCCTCGATGTGATCGCCAAGCTTGGCGCCGTCAAAACGGGCATGGAAGATCGGCCGCTGAGTATGCCGTACATCGAGACGGCCGAGCTCGTCCCCGCGGTTCCGCGCACGCCCGGGAAGGTGCCGAGCTGGATGGCCAAGCCGCAGGAGCCCAAGACGGAGCCGTCGGCCCCGGCGAATCCGCAACGCTAGTTGGCGCGATCACACATCACGAGTTGCGCACTACCCCGGGCAATGGTTCCCGGGGTTTTCTCAGGCGGTCGAAGCTCGGAGAAGCGTGTTCGGAGCGCAAAAACTTTGCAATCTTCCACTTTTTTGCTTGTAAAGTGAGTACAGATTGTGGTATTCTGCATCTGTTCGTTCGTCACACCTCGATACGGGCATGCACAGGCCTTGGAGGAAACGAACGATCTGAACCGCACTCCGCCTCGACGCTGCGGCACCGGATTGCTCCGAACATTTTGTAACACAGGAGGTTGCCGTAGATTTTGTTTGCTCTGCGTCCCCCGGTGGCGTTGCCGTTCCCACTCATGTTGGCGCCCACCGTCTTTGGGGGACCAGACGGCAACTCAATCCGAAAGTTGTCGAAGCCAGAATCGAATTGCGTCTGCGCGACTCCCCCCGCGCGACGCATCCAGACCCCGGGTCCCACGACCCG
Source organism: Planctomycetaceae bacterium (assembly GCA_040255465.1). Taxonomy (GTDB): domain Bacteria; phylum Planctomycetota; class Phycisphaerae; order Phycisphaerales; family UBA5793; genus UBA5793. The sequence continues at coordinate 1,033,164 of JBDZVA010000002.1, read as the reverse complement.
GGGTTTGTTTTTCCTCTACACATGCCGCGATTACCCCCGCGCCGCATCGACCGTATTGCGCAGCAGCATCGCGACGGTCACCGGCCCCACGCCGCCGGGCACGGGCGAGATCCATCCGGCGACCGATTTCACCGAATCGAAATCGACATCGCCGACGATGCGTTTCTTGCCCGTGGCGGGATCAATCATGCGGTTGATCCCCACGTCCACCACCACGGCTCCGGGCTTGACCATGTCGGCCGTGATCAGCCCTGCCTTGCCCGCCGCGGCGATCAACACATCAGCCTGGCGCGTCATCGCCGGCAGGTTGCGGGTGTACTTGTTGCAACTGTGAACCGTCGCCTCGCGCTGCATCATGAGCACGGCGACGGGCTTGCCGACGATGTTGCTGGCGCCAACACACACGACCTCGCTGCCGCGCAGTTCCAGCCCGGTGGATTCGACCATCTTCATCACCGCCAGGGCCGTGCAGGGCACAAGCGATGAGCGGTCGTAGACGACGTTGCCGATGTTGGCCGGGTTGACGCCTTCGACGTCTTTGTCAGGGTCGATGAGCGACTGGATGCGGTAGGGATCGACGGCTTCGGGCAGCGGCATGTGGACCATGATCGCCGTGACGCGCTCGTCGGTGTTGAGCAGCAGCACGCGGCCGGCGATGTCTTCATAGGTCGCGGTATGCGGCAAGACGTGCAGGCGATACTCGATTCCCAGCTCGGCGCAGCCGGCCTTCTGGCTCTCGGCGTAGGTGCGGGCGCTGTTCCGCGTGCCCGGCTGGCCGTCGACGAGCACTGCATCAAGTGAGACCTTCCTCCCGCGCGACTGCAGCAACTGAACGTCGCTGCGAATCTCAGTGCGGAACGCATCCGCCAGCGCCCGGCCGTCGATGATTTGTGCGCCTGCTGGCCCGCTCATCGCCGAAATGATAGCGGGAGGTCTACACTGCGCACATGTCGATGGTCTACCTGAATGGTCAGTTCATTGAGCCCGAGCAGGCACGGGTCAGCGTCTTTGATCGAGGCTTCCTCTTTGGTGACGCCGTCTACGAGGTCATCCGTTATTTCAATGGCAAGCCATACGCCATGGACCTGCACGTGCAGCGGTTGCAACGGACGCTTCGTGAGGTTCGCTTTACCCACTTCCGTGCCGAGGACATCGTCCGGCTTGGCGATGAGCTGCTCGCCAGAAACGATCTGCGCGATGCCTGCGTCTACTGGCAGATCACGCGCGGAACGGGGCCGGGCCGGTCCCACCTCCCGCCCAGGGAGATGAACCCGACCGTTTTTGGGTGCGTCGATCGCACGCCGCCCCTGTCGCAGTGCGCCACCCCGGCGGAAACCTCGGCCGCCCTGCACGAAGACTGGCGCTGGGCCCGCTGCGACATCAAGTCGACCAATCTCCTGCCCAACATCCTCGGCAAGCTCGCGGCCGCCGACAGCGGCGCCCAGGAGGTCATCTTCCACCGCGGAGGGCGCATCAGCGAAGGCGGCTCGACGACCGTGCTCGTGGTGCGCGATGGCCGGTTGTTTACCCCCCCGATCGACGATCCGGATCTGAGCATCCTCCACGGCATCACGCGGCGCGTCGTCGCCGCACTGCCCGGCGCCGATCTGGACGAGCGGCCGGTGACCGTTGAGGAACTCCGCAGCGCCGATGAGATCATCTTGGCGGGCACGCGCACGCTCCTGGCGGCGGTGACAAGACTCGATGGACGGCAAGTTGGAAACGGAAGTGTGGGACCGGCGGTCAAGGCGTTGCTCGCGCGGTTCGTCGAAGTCATCCGAACCGCCACCGGTTGATCGTCGGAGTCGCGTCGTGCGCCGGCTCAGGCGGCATCGGCCTGAGCGGCCTTGTTCACATGCTCAAGGATGATCGTCAGCAGAGCGGATCGATTGATCGGTTTGGTCGTGTAGTCATCACAGCCGGCGGCCAGACACTTCTCTCGATCGCCGGTCATGGCGTGGGCTGTGAGCGCGATGATGGGGCGGCGGTAGCCGTTGGCTCGCAGGTATCTTGTTGCTCCATAGCCATCGAGTTCAGGCATCTGCATATCCATCAGGATCACGTCGAACGGCGTGTCGAGGAGCGCTCCAAGTGCTTTTTCCACCGCCACCCGGCCGTTGTCTGCAAGCGTGACATCCGCACCGGCCTTGCGCAGGTGGAAGGCAATGAGGCGCTGATTGTCCTGGCCGTCCTCGGCCAGCAGGATTCGCGTTGCATCCAGTCGCAACACCCGAGGCGGGGTCTGGTCCGCTGGCGGCAGCGTGATTGCGCGGGATTCGCCCGAGGGTTGGATGAGTCGAGTGGAGCCCAGCGGACCCGTGGAGAGATTCACGGTAAAGGCGCTTCCCTCCCCCGGAGCGGAGCACACAGCGATTTCGCCGTCAAGCATTCGGGCCAGTCGCTGCGAGATCGCCAGACCCAGTCCGGTGCCGCCGAAGCGTCGCGCCATCGAGGAATCCGCCTGGGAGAACGACTCAAACACGCGGTCGATCTGGTCCGCAGACATGCCGATTCCGGTATCGACGACTTCGATGCTCAGTGTCCCGGTGTCATCGGGTGCATGCGAGAATCGTGTGATCAGGCGCACGCCGCCCGATTCCGTGAACTTGACCGCGTTGCCTGCAAGGTTGAGCAGGATTTGCCGCAGGCGCGTCGGATCCGACTGAATCGACTCGGGAATCGGGGTGGCGTACTCCACCTTAAACGCCAGCCCCTTGACTTCTGCGCGCGCCCGCAGCAGTGACTCCACGTCGGCAAGCACTTCACTGGGCGAGCAGGCGATGCGCTCCACCGTCATTCGATTGGCTTCGATCTTTGACAGGTCGAGAATATCGTTGATCAGCGCCATGAGATGGTCGCCGTTGCGCCGAATCGTCTGAATGCACTCAAGCCGATCGACGGGCGATTGCGCCGGATCGAGCAGGAGATCGGCAAAGCCAAGAATCGCCGTCATCGGCGTGCGGATTTCGTGGCTCATGTTGGCGAGAAACTCACTCTTGGCACGATTCGCCGCTTCCGCTTCAATTCGCGCCGCATCGAGTTCGCAGGACTTCTGAGCCAGTTCCATGCTGTGCTGTTCGATCTGTTCCTTGGTCGTGATGAGATCGACCAGTGAGCGTGCGAGATGATCCTCAGCGATACGCCTCTCGTGAATGTCCGTGATCGAGCCGGCCATGCGCTCGGGACGGCCGTCCCGTCCCCAAACCGCCTGTCCCCGCAACTGAAACCATCGGGGTTCCTGCCCGGCGTCATGCATGCGGCATTCCACCGACAGCGGTTCCCGGTCCTTGAGGTGACGAGTGATCGCCTCGCAAACCTGGGGTCGATCACCCTCAGCGACCAGTTGGCTGAGCGAATCAAAGGGACGGACCGCCTCCGTATGCGAGATGCCGATCAACTCGTCGAATCGATCGGAGAAGACGATCTCATCGCGCTTGATGTCCCAGTCCCAGATGCCGCTGTCCGCACCACGCACGACCAGGTCGTACCGTCTCTCGCTGCGGTAAAGGAACGCCGCTCGTTCGTTGGCCGTCTGCCAGAGCATCAACGTCAGTGGCACGAGTATCGAAAAGAGCAACCCGATCGCGAGCGTTGAGACCGGCATCGGAGAGCGCAGAAGTGCGAGGGTGAGCTTGGATGGCACGACCGCCGATCTCCAGTCAGACTGGTAGGCGATGAACGACTCACTGAACTCGTATCGTGCATCGCAGTCATCCACGATGCGTTCGTACCTGATGCCCGAGCCGCCGCCGGCGCGCAAGGCGATGTTGTACCCCGGCGCGATGTGCTGGGCAGTGAGAATGGACTTGAGCAGTTCAGAGCCGTCGAAGACGCCGACGATTCTCCGATTCGCGACAACGCCATCAGCAGGGGGCATGACGGCAATCAGCTTGTCGCCCTGGGCTATCAACGACGGAGAGCGAGAGGGCAGAAGGCTTCGGCGCTGGGCGGAGGCTTGATGAAGATGTTCCACCCCGTCTCCGCTTACGCGCGTGATGACGGAGCCGGACTCATCGATCCACTCGACAAGCTTCAGAATGGATTGTCGATCAATAAGGCGCGGGATCTGGTCGCCGGATTGGTGCGTCTGACTCTCGTCGTCGGCGTTCAGGTGGTCCGCGAGGTGTTGCAGAAACGCGAGTTGATGCTCCACTTCGATGCGAAAGGCGCTCTCGATTCCGGCCGCCTGCGCGGCGGTGATCTGCCGGATGTGCTGATCCTCGGCGCTCTCGGCTGCCTGCCACGCCACGATGGTGCTCATCGCCATCGCCACACCCACGATGGCCGGCCCCCATTGGGGCAGTCTGACGGTGCCGGTGCTGGACTTGCCCCAGGCCAGCGCCAGCAGCGCCCCACCCAGGAATGCGAAGACCAACACTGAGCCGGTTGAAATCTCCCCCAGATGCTCCCAACCGACCGCGGGCTGGAGGTGAATCAAGCGGGACGATTGCGGCAGTCCAACCAGCCCGATCACGATGGCGCCCAGAACTGCGGTGGTTCCGTCCTGGGACGAGAGCGTCGATCGATTCGTCTGGACGAGCAAGGCCGTTCCGATGAGCGTCAGGCAGGCCCCGCTTATCACCGGAAGTCGCACGATTGGGAGTGCCTGTCCCAGATAGCCGGCCGGGAGATTGGCAAGCCAGAAGTAAAAGCCCTGAAACGGCTCCACCCGAGCCAGCAACAGAACGACCCCCAGGATGGAGATCGCCGCCCCGAGGACCAGGACCCAGCGCCGCCGCCCCAGCGAGGCGGCCCAGAGGCCGCAGGCGCCCAGCGCTCCGCCTAAGGCCGTCGTCCACGGCGTCGGATCGCTCGAAGGCACGAGGCGCATCCAATCCAAGCGGCCAGTGAAGTTGCCGGCAGCCACAACCGCGCAAACACCCAGCGCCACCACGCAGCTGAACCTCAAGACAAGGCGGTCTGCGGGCCCGCCAGCTGGCTCGCGACTGAGCGACTCAGTCCCAATCGCATCGGTCCGGCTTGGGTTCATGTTTCACTACCCGCAAACGTAAGAATCCACCTGTGCATGCGGACTTCATCGCCGTCAGCATGTTCGGGTAACCCTCCGGCCCCGTTGCCACCTTGTCGCGGGCGGCGATTCCCCGGCCCACCTCTACCACGAGAGCGGAGACGCTCCTGCCTCCGCCTCCGCGAAATCAGGCGGGTCCCCAGCAATTGCATCGGTTGGACTGCATCCGTGCTTTATCGCCACGTACCCGGGAAACCGGCGGTCTGGTGCCTGATTTCGGCGGCCTACTGTTAAACCCATGCAGAACGAGTTATCGATCCTACTGGTCAGCGTCGGCAATACGCGCACCGCGATCGGCCTGGTTTCGGGGCAACGGATCGAGCGGGTCGAGCGGATCCCGAATGCCGAGCCAGGCACCATCGTCGAGACGTTGCGATCCTTCCTTGACGAGCATCCCAGCGTCGCCCCGGTTGCTCTGATCGCGACTGTCAATCGCCGCGTGTCCGAACCACTCCGCAAACAGATTATCGCCGACCTCGGAGCCCGGGTGGTCCAGATGGGAGTTGATCTCCCGATCCCAGTGGGTACGCGCCTGGATCCTGAAACACGCCCCGGTCAGGACCGTCTGCTCAATGCGGCGGCGGCTTTTGATCGGTTCCGCCAAGCCTGCGTGGTCATCGACGCCGGAACGGCTGTCACCATCGACTTTGTGGATGGCGAGGGGACCTTCCATGGCGGCGCCATCGCTCCGGGGGCACAGATGCAACTCAGCGCCATGCACGCGGGAACGGACGCGCTTCCACAACTCCAGATGTCGGCGCCACTGCCCGAACCCTTCGCCGCCAATACGACCCAGGCCATGCTCCACGGCGTGTTCTACGGGATTCGAGGCGCTGTCCGCCATATTGCCGAACGCTACGCCGAGGCCTACGAGGCCTATCCAATCATCGTGGCAACCGGCGGCGATGCGCATCTTCTCTTTGACGGTGATGAACTGATTGAGCACATCGTCGAGGACCTGCCCCTGTACGGCATGCTCGCGGCCTATCGCATCGCGGGCGAAACAGTGGAAAGTGCTGAAGACTGAGCCACGTGCCCTCTCGAATCCATCACCCCGCTCTCGCCTTTCGCATCGCGACGTCTTCGGCGCCGGGCGCAGTCGCGATGATCGAGGTTGTCGGTCCGGTCGACGCGTTTGTCGCTTCGGCACTTTGCGGCGGGAATTGGCCGGTGGGCACGATCCGTCTTCAACGCCTTGCCGACATTGACACGGCACTTGTCGTGCGCGTGTCCGCAACACTGCTCTGGCTCATGCCCCATGGCGGGCCGCGTATCGTGCAGCGTCTGGTGCAGTGGCTCGTCGCGCTGGGCATACGGCCGCTTGCTCAATCCGACCCAGCTGTTTCATATCCCGAGGCGAGGTCGTCGACCGACGCGCTAGCGCTGGCCGCGGTGAGCCGCGCCGCCAGCCCGCTGGCGATCGATCTGTTGCTCGACCAGCACCGCCGATGGGAACAGCACCGTCTGCATCCGTGCGAACCCATCGAGGCGATCACTGCTCGGTCCCGCCAACTGGATCATCTGATCGTTCCGCCGCTGGTTGTTGTGGTCGGCCGGCCCAATGTCGGCAAGAGCACGCTGACCAATGCCCTGCTCGGCCGCGAAGCGTCCCTCATCTCCAATGTGCAGGGCACGACGAGGGACTACGTCCTGACGCAACTCGATCTGGCCGGTCTGGTCGTGCGCTGGTGCGATACCCCCGGACGCCACGATGCCGTCGACCCGACCGAGCGTGAGGCAATCGCCGTCTCGGCGGGTCTCATCAACGCGGCGGACTGCCTCATCAGTGCTGCGGCACCGGGAATCGACTGGCCCGATCTGCCGCGAACGCCCGATCTGAGCGTCTGCCTCAAGTCGGATCTTCTCGAAACGGTGCCGCCAGAAACCGTCTCCATGGCTGGGATCCAGCGACTCAGCGCCTGGGCTGGAGTGGGGCTTGCCGAGTTTGTAGGCCAAGTCCGGGACTATCTGGTGCCGCCGGCGGCGCGAAATCACCCCGGTCCATGGCGCTTTGACCACCGCCTCAGTCCGGATTGATTCGCAAGTCCAGTGACGCGACCCTATGATCTCTGCCCGGCGGCACGCGGTGGTTCGCCGCCCGGCTCACACAAGGAATCTGTTGAAATGGCTGATAAGCGACTCGAGGACATTCGCACAAGCGACGATGCCGAATCGACCATCAACGTCGAACTCATCGAGTGGCTCAAGACCACCGGCGTCAATATTCTGCTCGTCATCCTGGTCGTGGTGATTCTGTTCCGCGGCTGGCTCTGGTGGGGGGAGCGTCAGGATCGCATCCGTGACGAGGCCTGGGCCGACCTGGCCGGGACCGACTCACCCGCGTCTCTCGAGGCGCTGGCCGATCGGGCCACGGGGATCGATTCGGTTCCCGAACTCGCGCTGCTTCGCGCCGCCGACCTGTATCAGCTCGACATTCTTCGCGACCAGACGCTCGACCTCGTTCCGGAGAACGACTCGCTCGTGGATCCAAATGCCGATCCGAGCACGCAAACTGAGGATGAGTCGAAGGCGACTCCGCGCATGACCGAGCAGGAGCGCACACAGACGCTCGATCGCATGGAGCGCATTTACCAGCGCGTATTTGACTCGACCCTGCATCAGGGCGGCGGAACGAACTGGAAGGAACTGCTCCACATTCAGGCCATGTTTGGTCTCGCCGCCGTTGCGGAGATGCGGGGCGATTTTGACAAGGCCAGAGAGTGGTTCGCACGCATCGAAACCGCAGCGAGCCCGCGCTACGAGAAGCTCGCCCAGCTCGCGCTGGCCTGGAAGGATGATCCCAGCGCCCAAACTCGCATCGTGTTTCCCGAAGAGAGCGTGGTAAACGCGGCGCTGCGTGACCCTCCGGCCGCGGCACCCTCGACCAGTTCCGGCGACGACAAGCCAGCCTCAGGCGGCGATGCCAAGACCGAGCCGGCAAAGGACACCAGCCCAGCTGGCGAGCCCGCCGAGAAGCCCGCAGAGGAGAAGCCGGCTCCCGGCGACGGCGGCTGATTCGAGTGGCTCCCGGTCCTGGTGATCACGATTTTATTGCAGATGACGCTGCTCCCTCCCCTCACGCGGGGGCCGCGACCCCATCCCCTGATGATCTTCCGCCCGATCTTTCGCTGCTCACCGGTGGCGGTAAGGTCGACCCCGATCTCGTTCGAGCCGCATCGGCATCGACGGATGAAGACAATACCGACGCAGCCCTGACGGTCACTTTTCGTCTCACGCGCGACTTGCGCAAGCGGCTGGACAAGTATCTCCAGGATCGCATCCCATTCATGAGTCGCACGCAGCTCCAGCGACTTATTGCGGAGCAGGCAGTAACGGTCAACGATCGCCAGCCAAAGGCGTCGACAAACCTGCGCGTCGGCGACGTCGTAACCGTCGTCGTCCCGCCACCGCCAACCAAGGACATCCCGGCTGAGGAGATTCCTCTTCAAATTCTGTACGAGGACGAGAGCCTCATCGTCGTCAACAAGCAGGCCCAACTCATCGTCCATCCCGCGCGCGGGAACAAACGTGGGACTCTCATCAACGCCCTTGTCTGGTATTTCAAACATCACTCCGCAGGCTCCCTCTCAACTGTTGGCACTGATGACGCCCGCCCCGGTGTGGTCCATCGCCTCGATCGCAGCACAACGGGTGTCATCATCGTCGCCAAAACGGATATCGCCCACTGGCGCCTCGCGAGGCAGTTCGAAAATCGCACGACAGACAAGCGATACCTCGCCGTCGTCCACGGTCGCGTCGAACCTGTGGCGGACATCGTCGATCTGCCGATCGGAAAGCATCCGATTCACCGCGAACTCATGGCCGTGCGGTACGACGAAGCCGCCAAAGAATCACAGACGCTCTATCGCGTGCGCGAGCAGTTCGAGGACTTCGCCCTTGTTGAACTCGAATTGCACACCGGCCGAACCCACCAGATTCGCGTGCATCTTTCGCATCTCGGCTGGCCGATCGTCGGGGATGAGCCGTACGGCGGTCGACTGGTGACGGAGTCCGACATTGCGCGCGGCAGCGGGGGAGTGGAGCCGATCCTCACGAGACAGGCGCTTCACGCGACGAGTCTGGCTCTGCGCCACCCCGTGACGGCCGCGCCGATGGAATTCATCGCGCCACTCTGGCCGGACATGTTTCGACTCGTCGAACTGCTGCGGACGCACCGGCGAATTGGGAATCCAATCGCGCCCGCCGGCTCGCGCCTCGACATGGACGCGGTCTGGCGAATGTCACCGGTCGTCTCGTCCTGACGGCGGCCCGCCACGGCCTCGTGGCCGAAGCGACGGATGGAGGGGCTAGACTCTTGCGATGGCCTCCCTGAGTTGGTTTACCATCATCGCCTTGGGGTCGGACTGGATCATCCGCATCGGTCTGGCGGTGCGCGTCATCATGCGTCGATCGGCCGTTCCCGTCACGCTGGCCTGGCTGCTCATCCTGCTCTTCTTGCCTTTTGCGGGCATCGTGATCTACCTGATGATCGGGGAGAATCGCCTCGGCCATCGGCGCATCGCCCGCTACAACAGACTCTCCGCGGAGATCGACGCCGAGACCGTCGCCATCTGGCGCCACCACCATCTCGACTGGGAGCCCGAAGAGGATTCGTACCGGCAGGCGGCGCGCATGGGCACGGCCGTCTCGGGCCTTCCGCCGCTGGTCGGCAACTCGCTCGAACTGCTATCAGAATCCTCCATCATGCTCGACCGGCTGATCGAGGACATCGATGCCGCCCGGCATCACTGTCACCTGCTCTATTACATCTGGATGGATTCGAGTCGCGGCGTCGATGTGGCCAGGGCGACGATTCGCGCGGCCCAGCGCGGCGTTGAGTGCCGCGTCATCGTCGATGCGGTCGGGAGCAAGTCCTTCCTGCGCAGCGAACTCGTCTCCCAGATGCGCCGGGCCGGCGTGCGGGTGATCGATGCGCTACCCGTCAATCCGGTGCGGATGCTTTTTGCGCGCATCGATCTGCGCAATCACCGCAAACTTGCCATTATCGACGGCCACATTGGCTACGCGGGCAGCCAGAACATCACGGACGACACCTTCAAGTTCAATCCCCGAACTGGAATCGGCCCCTGGGTGGATGCAACGGTGCGACTCCAGGGGCCCGCCGCGCACGCCCTGCAGACGGTGTTTCTCCGTGATTGGCTTCTGGACTGCGACGAGGAGTTCGGTACCCTCGATCCGTTCTTTCCCGATGACGTGCTCAATCAGGATCGCGGCTCTGTACTGCACGTCGTGCCGTCAGGGCCGGGCAGCCGTCTCGATGCCGTCCATCAGTCGTTCCTTTCGACGATCTACGCGGCTCGGGAAGAACTTGTCATCACGACGCCCTACTTCGTGCCCGATGAGGCGACCAAAGCCGCCCTGTGCATGGCGGCCATGCGCGGCGTGGATGTCACCATCGTCGTGCCCCAGCATCTCGATGCGCCGCTCGTGGCCGCCGCCGCCCGCGCTCACTACCTCGAACTGCTCGAGGCCGGGGTCAAGATCTTCCACTACCACGCCGGCCTGCTCCATGCCAAAACCATGACTGCGGACCGAAAGCTCGCGCTCATCGGCTCGGCTAACGTAGATATGCGGTCATTCTGGCTCAACTTTGAGATCACTCTGTTCATCTACGACGACGACTTTTCCAGCCTCGTCCGCTTTATGCAAAAGGACTACCTGAACAAGTCCACCCGATTGCAGCGAGATGAATGGGCCGCACGCAGCGCGCTGCTGCGCTTCGGCGACAATTGCGCGCAACTGCTCAGCCCGCTTCTCTGAGACGCTCGGACCGCGGCGCGCCTACGACGCCACTGCCGACAAGTCACGCCACCACGACTGCCCTGGAGCACAACGGATAATCCGCTCCAGCCCGACCGCTCCGGCTGCTGCGACCAGTCGTTCAAGCGGTTCGTCGTGGTGCTCGTCGCCGAGTTTGAACGTCGAGTGGTGGATCGGCAGCAGCCGCCGCCCGTCGCACCCGTTAAACATCGACCAGACCTGTTCCGGCGTGGCGTGTGCGGCCTCCCAGGGGTCATACGCCCCGATGCCGAAGATCGCCAGATCAATCTCGCGCAGGTGGCTGAAGGCTGGTGTCATGGCCGTGTCACCCGCGTAGAGCACGCGATGGGAGTCAGACTCGATGAGATAGCTGTTGTAGCCCCGATGTTGATCCCACGCCGATCGAGCCCCCCAGTGGCGCGGGCGGATGGCGCCGAAGCGCAGTCCCTGCACGTTGACCTCGCGACCCCATCCAAGTTCGATGATCCGTCGAAAGCCGCGCGGGATGAGTCGCCGCGTGTGCCGCGCTGTGACGATGGTCGTGTTCGGATTCACCAGCCGGGCCAACGTGTGCTTGTCGAGGTGGTCGAAATGCGCGTGCGAAATCGCGATGATGTCAATGGGCGGCAGGTCTTCGGGTTCTGCGGGCAGATCCACGAGTCGCGCGATACCAACCTTCATCTTTCCCATGCTCGGGCCGATTCGATGGGAAAGGACGGGGTCGGTCAGCACCGTCTTGCCGTCTATGCGAAGCAGCACGGTGGCATGCCCGAGCCAGGCAGCCGCCAGTGGCTGATGCTCAAACTCCGTCGGCACCGACCAGACGGGCACCGGGATAATCCCGCGCACCTGCGGCCGCATCGAGCGCCAGAGTTCTTTCGGATATCTCTTGATGGTGGAACGCACGGCGCTGACTGTGCGTCGTCCATTGCCGCGTTTCGCGTTGGTCTGGCCTGCTCGCCGACTCATCTCACCCTTCCAAGTACCCGCCACGCCGTCAGAATCGCGTTTCACGGCCCTGATCATGCAGAGCTTAACTACGCTCTGATTCGTCTGCTGGTTCGTGCTTCACCTGGTCGAGCAGATTCACATACCCGCCCGCGATCGCTTCTCCCAGAATGGGCGCGAACGCCTCGCGCAGGGCTGCCACCTGCTCATGACACGCCTTGACATGGTTCTTTCGACTGACTTGCGCCTCAAACTCGATAAACGTGCCGAGCTCTTCAACGCGATCAAGATGAATCCGCACGTTCGAAAGCAGCCACAATTCACGCGTCTTGTTGACCACCATCCACTCGCGCAGCGGCAGCACGCCCCAGCGCGTTTTCGCCTGCTCGTCGGAGTAGAGCATGAAGTGGCTCATCTTCGGGGTCGGGCGGTCGCTGCGGTGGTAGAAAATCCACTCGACCGGTTCACCCGGCACTTCGCGCCGTTTGAGCCGCCCGTCCGGAAGTTTGAAGTACGTGTCCTTTTGCTTGAGTTCGCGAACAAAGTGCGCTCCAAGAGCGCGGCACTGGGCTCGCGCCACGTCAGGATCACGAAGTTCGGCTTTGAACTCGACGTTCTGCATGGGTGCAACTTATTTTAGCGGCGGCCCGCCGGCCTTGAGATACGCCGCCAGCCCGCCCGCCTCGACGATCTCGCGCGTCACGCCAATCGGCGTCAGGGCGAGTTGCCTCTCGCCGGCCCTGAGGACCGACTGGTCCAGATCAATCTCTGCTTGCTCTCCCGTGTTCACATCAGCGCCTCCGCCGGGTTGAGCAAATGTGATGCAGTGAAGCAACCCGGCGTTCACAGCCGCTCGCATGAATCCTGGTGCGAATGAGTCCGCCACGACACATCGGACTCCAGCCTCAGCCAGAGCGATCGGGGAGTGGAGCCGGGCACTGCCATGCCCAAACTGGCGTCCCGCCACCACGATCGAGTAGCGTGACCTGAACTCGCCCACGGGGACGAAAGCCGTGGCCTGGTCAGACAGATGAGCCAAGGCGTAGGCTCCCAGCCAGCGCCGCTCCTCGGGGTCTTCGAGGTCGAACGAGAGATACTCCGGGGCAAGAATGTCATCGGCACTGAGATCGTCGCCGACTCGGTAGACGAGCCCGCGGATACAGGGATGGGACTCAGGTTTGAAAGGTGTGAGTGGCACGAGGTGTTCCGATAATGCGGAGGCGGTTTGAATGTTCTTTGGAACCGATGCTCGATTTCATTCGAAATCAGCCCAAGGTAGGCTATATTCATAGGAGCAGTTCGCCCGCTGAACAGGCCACGCCGCCAGGCGTTGTCTCGGGCGACCCAATCCGGTGGAATCGCGCTTCGCCCGAAACGTGGATGGACGCGGGGCGAAACAACCGGGGCCGCATCGAAGAAGAAGACTTCCCCGCCAAGGGATGCGGTCGGCCAAGCCAAACAGACGTGATTGTCCAAGGAGTTCCGTGATGGATTCGATCATGTGTCGCCCAGAAAGTGCGCCCTCTGAAGCGTCCGCGCCGCGCCGTACTTCGCCACGCGTCGCGGGACTCGTGTGCCTCGTCGCCGCCATGGCCGTGACCTTCCTCGGCGCCACCACTTTCTCGCAATCTTCGAATGCAGGTCGCTTGAATCCGCCGCTCTTCGACGGGTACCGGCCGGAGGGCTACCCATCCATTTCCAATCCAAGCAAGACCATCACTTTGGCATTCACCCAGTCGGGCACGATCGAGCGATTGCCCGTTGTTGAAAGCCAGACCGTGGCGCCCGGCGATCTGATCGCCCAACTGGATGACCAGGTCCAGCGACTGACTGTCGAAGCCCAACGCCTCTCGGCTGAAGACGACTCTACGGTGGCCGCCGCGGAGAAGCAGGCTGAACTGGCGCTCTACGACCTGGAAAACGTCAAGGAACTGACCGCGCTGGACTCCGCCGCGCCGCGCGAACTCGAGCGAGCCCAGGCCGAGTACGCGCTGCGCATGATCGACATCAAGGCGGCGAAGCGCGATCACGCTCAAGCAAGCATCATGCTCGAGCGCGAAACGGCCTCTCTCAACGACATGACACTGCGCAGTCCCATTCACGGAATCGTCGCGCGAGTCGCCGTCCAGGAAGGCGAGACCCTTGAAGGTCTTCAGCCCGTTGCACACATCGTCTCGATTGACCCGCTGTGGATGGACGTCGCCGTCCCCGTGCGGCTGGGATTGCTCGTCGAGCCCGGAAGTGTGGCCATCATCCACTGGCGCGACGTGCCCTCAAACGTGCCCTCTGAGGGTCGTGTGCTCTGGGTTTCAACCGTGGCGGATGCGGCGTCGAGCTCGATCGTCGCCCGCGTGGAGATCGAAAACCCGAATCGACTACCCGCCGGGCTGCACGGCCTCGTGCAGTTCCCCGAGGCCGAAGACGCCTTGCGCCGATTGAACCCCTGATTCAAACCTACCATTTCACATCAACGGTTGATTCTGACTTGTACTGAAAGGAACCCCAGTGGCTGAACAGAACCCGCAAGCAACTGCCCCCGAGACCGGCCCCGAAGGACAGCGTCGTGAAGTGACGCTGCGCATTGACGAGTCCGACATGAGTTCGGCCTACGCCAACACGTTCCGCTCTGACGGAACGGTCGAGGAAGTGATTATCGATTTCGGTCTCAATCGCATGGTGCCCGGCCGTCAGAACGAGATGGTCTTCAAGGTCCGTAACCAGGTCATCCTCAACTGGCGCAACACCAAGCGCCTGGCGCTCACCCTTGCCAATATCGTGCGTCAGCATGAAGAGCGGTTTGGTGAAATCGACATCAAGCAGACCCAGGCGGCGCAACCTGGACCGTCGAACTGAGCACTGACATCCGCAGCCTTTCCAGGCTGTCGTGAGACAAGGGCCCCGGTATGGATGAACAGGTCGTTTCGATTTCCGCGTCAACCTCGACCGAGGTGGAGGGGTCGGGGCCGCTGCGCCCCGGCCACGGTGTCGATGCGTTCCTGGGCGACCTGATCAAGCGCCAGTGCGGCCTTCTCGAGGCCGTCGCCGGAGTCATCCTGCTTCGTCCGACGCGCGAACAGCCGACTGGAGCCACCATTCGTCACGAGGTCGATTCTCGATTCACGATTACCCCGCGCCACTACCGCCGCCTGACCGAGGTGGCGACACGGGCGGCCCGCGAGAACAAGCCCGTTCTGGATCACATCGCGGCCGACACCGGGCTGCTCAGCGCTGCCCCGGAGTATCGGGTGCTCGCCGCGCCGCTCATGCTTGCCGGCCGCCCGCATGGCGCGTCGGTCTGCATCGTTCCCGACCGATCCGACCACGAACTTGAAGAGGGTCTCAAACGCCTCGAATTGAGCACCATCGCCTTCGAAGCGTTCCTCTGGCGTCAGCAGGCTTTTGTCGAGGCTGAGTCCAAGATCCAGTTGCGCGAAGCACTCGATCTGCTCGACAAGTCCAACCAGGGCCATGACACCAGCGAAATGGCGTCCATGTTCTGCAACGAACTGCAGCGCCGCTTTGGCTGTACGCGCGTTTCCATCGGTCTCATTCACGGCCACGCCGTGCGCGTCGTCGCCATTGGAGGCAGCGAGCACCTCGATAAGCGCAGCGAACTGGCCGAGGCGCTCGAGGCGGTGATGGAAGAGTGCGCCGATCAGGATACGGAGATTCGCTCTCCCCAGCCGCCCGATGCCGATGCCTCCGAACGGCGCGTCGTCCGAGCTCATGCCTCTCTGAGCGAGCGATATGGCCCATGCGCCATTGCCAGCTTCCCGCTGCGCATCGAAGATGGTCTGATCGGTGTGGTCGTCATGGAGCGCGATCTGGCCGACCCCTTCAACGATTCCACACTGCGCCTGCTTCGGTTGATCGCCGAGTACATCGGGCCAACTGTCTGGACTCGCCGCATGGCCGACCGCGGTGTACTGGCGGTCAGTCGCGATCGCGTCATTGATCTGTCCGAAACGCTTGTCGGGCCGCGAAAAACCGGCGCCAAGGTCTTTGCCCTCATCGCGCTGCTCGTGTTGGCGATCTCGCTGCTCGTTCCGGTACACGATCGGGCCGTTGGCACCGGGCGCATTCAGGCGGATGAGCGCCGCGAAGTGTCGGTTCCGTTTGCCGGCCGCCTCGACCAGGTACTCGTCAAACCTGGCGATCAGGTGGTGGCCGGCGTGACACCGCTGTTTAATCTCGATACGCGCGAGGCGAAGCTGCATCTGCAATCTGCGATTGGCGAAAAACAACGCCTCCGCACGCAGGCGGACGACGCCCGGTACCGCGGAAAGATGTCCGAAGCCGCGCAGTTTGAGGCGCGCATTCAGAGCGCCGAAGCGGACATCGCGCTCTACCAGTACCAGATCGAGCAGGCCACCGTCGTCGCGCCGATCTCAGGAACCGTGACGCAGGGTGATCTGGCAGATCGCGTCGGTCAGGTTGTTCAGCCCAATCGTCCGATCATGGAGATCGCCCAACTCGACACCATCACCGCCGTCGCGCTCATTCCCGAGAGCGGGATCTCCCGCGTCGCCGTCGGCCAGACCGGCGCTTTAGCAGTCACCGCGCGTCCCGCTGACAAGATCCAGTTCCGAGTACTTCGCATCACGCCGGCTTCGGAAGTGCTTGAACAGAAGAACGTATACCGCGTCGACGTTGAGTTGATCGATCGCCCCGACTGGCTGCGCCCCGGCATGGAGGGGCAGGCCAAGATCTGGGGGAAGCGAACCAACCTGTTTACGATTTACACCCGCCCGCTCTTTGACGCACTGCGACTGCGCCTCTGGTGGTGAGCCAGATCGCGGCCGCCTGGCTCGCACGATGCGAGCCGCCGTGCCAACCATGCCAGGCACTGAACGCATGAGCAACCATGGCTGAAATCAGCAAAACATTCAGCGAACTCTGGTACCGCGTTGCGGAATTTCGGCCGCGCCTGAGCGCCCACCTCGTCGTGCGACGACATACCTACCGCAACCAGACGTGGTTCGTGCTCGGCGATCCAACCAGCACCAAGTTCTATCGCTTCAACGCCGCCGCCTATCGATTCCTCGGCCTGCTCGACGGCCAGCGCACCGTGCAGGAAGCGTGGGACGTCTGCAATGCCCAACTCGGCGACGACGCCCCGACCCAGCGCGACTGCCTGGACCTGCTCGCTCAGCTCCAGTTGTACGGGCTGCTGCGAAACGATCTGCCCGTCGACATTCAGCGCCTGCGCGAACGCATCGAACAGATCCGTGAGCAGCGATTCCAGGAATTGACGGGCAACTATCTCTTCTGGACCGTTCCACTCTTCAACCCCGAGAAGTTCCTGGCGAAATTCGCCAATGTCGCTCGTGTGGTGTTCGGCCGGTGGGGATTCGTCGTCCTTGGCATTCTGCTGCTGCTCGCGCTGCGGGCCATCATCCCGCGCTGGGAGGAGTTGACCGGTTCGCTCAACAGCGTGATCGCCGTGGACAATCTCGTCTGGCTCTCCGCCTCATTCCTCGTCCTCAAGGCGATCCATGAACTCGGCCACGGCTTTGCCTGCAAGGCCTACGGCGGACGTGTTACCGAAATGGGCATCATGTTTATGATCGTCCTGCCCATTCCCTACTGCGACGCCACCACGAGTTGGGCCTTCGCCAACAAATGGCATCGCATCCTCGTCAGCAGCGCCGGCGTCATGTCAGAACTCGCCGTCGCGTCTATTGCCGCAATGATCTGGGCCCGCACCGACGCCGGACTCATCCACACGCTGACGTACAACGTCATGTTTGTCGCTTCGGTGGGGACTTTTCTGTTTAACATCAACCCGCTGCTGCGATACGACGGGTACTACATCCTCGCCGACCTCACCGAAATCCCAAATCTTGCCACGCGCTCTCACGAGCTACTAAAGTGGCTCACGCGCCGCTATCTTTTCGGCGTCAAGGGCGAACCCTGCCCGCCGCTGCACGATCGCCGCGAGGGCTTGATCATGGTCACTCATGCCACGCTTGCCTTTCCCTATCGACTGCTGGTGATGGTCTCAATCGTCGGCTTTGTGGCGCAGAAGTACTTCGTGTTCGGACTGCTGCTGGCCATGTTCGGCTGCGTGATGTGGCTCGGCACGCCGATTGTCAAGGGCCTCAGTTACGTCCTCTCCGAGCCATCGCTGCAGGTGGTTCGTGTGCGCGCGGTGAGCCTCTCATTCGGCCTCGTCGCCGCCGTCGTGATCTTCCTCGGCTTTGTGCCTATGCCCGCCCGCGTGCAGACGCTCGGCGTCGTTGAACCGCTCGAACGCAAGACCTACCGCGCCCCGCATGATGGTTTTCTCGATCACTCGTTCGTCACGAATGGCGAGCAGGTGAGCAAAACTGAGCCGCTCTTTGCCATGTCCAACCCCGAGATGGAGCAGCAGCTTCAGCGCGCTGTCGCGGGAGTCGAACTCGAGCGGCTTCGCCGGGATTCCGGCTACGCCAGCAGCACCGCCGAAGGGCAGGTGGGCGACTCGCTCTATCTCGATGCCGTTGATCGGCTCAAGGCGATGAAAGATGCGATAGGCGAGATGTACGTCGAAGCACCCTTCGCCGGATACGTCATTGCTCCCGAGCTCGAAACCCGCATTGGGTCCTACTTCGAGGCTGGCGACACGTTGCTCATGCTTGCCACGCTCGATGACATGGTGATCCGCGCCTTCGTTGACGATCGCGATTTCGCCTGGCTCTTTCCCAATGGGCTCACCACCGAGGAATCCACAACCATCCACGTGAAGGGACGCCTCTATGACCATCCCGAAAAAGTGGTGGATTTCGATATCGACGTGCAGCGATCGGGACAGGTCGGCGACCGCAGCCTGACTTTCCAGTCTCTTGGAATGAACGTGCAGGGTGGCGGCATCGCGATGGACCCGACCGACGCACGGGGCCAGCGCACGCTGACTCCGCAGTGGCTCGTCACGTTGCGACCGAGGATCCCGCTGGTCGAGCGCGGCGTCGGCGAACCTGACGGTCCCACATCGCTCAGCGCCTTGCCCGGCACCCGGGCCCGGATTCGCTTCAGCCGGCCGCCCGAGCCGCTCATTCGCCAGTGGATCCGCCGCTTGCGGCAATCCCTCAGCGAGAGGTTTGAGATCTGATGGCCGTTGGAGCGCGCATCCAACCTGACGGCCGTGACGGCGATGGGGGCGGTGGTTCTGCCGCCGCCACGACCGGCAGCGATCCCTTCAACACGCAGCGTCTCTGGCGACCCTACTCCTATCGCCCGAGGCGACCCCGCGAACTCAAGGAACTCGACCGCTACAACGAGACGATGATCGGTGCCGTGCAGCGCGTTTTCTGGGCGCATCGACGGCTGCGCGCCTCAGCCCGGGCTGTAGTCAAACTGAGTGACTCGATGATGACTCTCTCGGAGGCCGCGCTCGACGAGCAGATTGACCAGGCTCGTGAAGCGGCGCGCCGCGGCCGTCGCGACCATGAAGCCCGAACCCATGCTTTTGCCGTGGTGCGCGAGGCGGTCCGGCGCACGCTGGGCTTTCGACTTTTCGTCGAGCAGGTCATGGGTGCGTGGGTGATGGAGGATGGTTGTCTGGCCGAGATGGCGACCGGCGAAGGCAAGACCGTTACGGCCTGCCTCACCGCCGCCGTGCAGGGTTGGATGGGATACGGCGCCCATGTCGTTACCGTCAACGACTATCTTGCTCGCCGCGACGCCGAACTCAACGGTCCCGTCTACAAGCGGCTCGGCTTGAGCGTTGGTGTGGTTCAGGACTCAAGCCTTCCCGCCGAGCGCCTGGAAGCGTACTCGAGAGACATCACCTACATCACTGATCAACAGCTCATCTTTGATTACCTGCGCGACAAACTCCACGCGCCTCTTCAACCTCGCGTCTCATCGCTGCTGCTTGACGAGGTGACCGACACGGCCATGGCGGGTCAGCGCGAACTGTGGACCTCGCACATCGTCCAGCGTGGGCTCTACGCCGCCACGATCGATGAAGCCGACAGCGTGCTCATCGATCAGGCCACCACGCCGGCGATCATCGGGTCGGAAGGCGGTGAGGACAAGGCGGCCGAGTACTATTTCACCGCCGCCGATCTCGCCACCAAACTCCGACCGGGCGAACATTACGTCGTCGACGTGCCTCAGCACCGCGTCGATCTCAACGAAGAGGGGCTCTCCAGGCTTGACGATATCGCTGACAGTCTGCCACCCTTCTGGGCCGGCCCGCGCCGCCGCGCTGAACTTGTCACTCAGGCCCTCGTCGCCAAGGAACTCTTTCACAACGAAGATCATTACATTGTCCGCGATGGAGATGTGCACATCGTCGATCCGCAAACCGGCCGCATCCTCGACGGCCGCCAGTGGCAACTCGGCCTCCATCAGGCCGTGCAGGCGAAAGAGGGTCTGAAAGTCACCGGTGCTCGTGAGACGATGGCCCGCATCAGCTATCAGCGGTTTTTCCAGTCGTACCGCCGGCTCAGCGGCATGACCGGCACGGCATGGGAAGTGCGAAAAGAGATGTGGAGCCTCTACAGACTCCCTGTCGTGCGCATCCCAACACACAAGCCCATGATCCGCAAACACGCGGCTGATCGCGTCTTTCTGAATCGCGAAGCCAAGTTTGAAGCCGTTGCCGATCGTGTGGCGGAGTTGAGCAAGCAGGGCCGACCGGTGCTCATCGGCACGCGCAGTGTCGATGCGAGCGAGGCGATGGACCGTCTCTTGAATGATCGCAACATTCCCCATCGCGTGCTCAACGCTGTGCGCCACGAACAGGAAGCCGCGATCGTTGCTTCGGCCGGCAAACCCGGCGCGGTGACCGTCGCCACGAACATGGCCGGTCGCGGCACCGACATTATCCTCGGCAAAGGCGTCGCCGACCTCGGCGGCCTCGTCGTCATCGCCACCGAGCGCCACGAGTCCGGGCGCATCGACCGCCAACTCTTCGGGCGCGCGGGTCGACAAGGCGACCCCGGTCTGGCCGAAGTCTACAAGTCTCTCGATGACGCATTGATCAAGCAGAGTGGTATTAAGCTGCTGGCTCAACTTCTTCGCCGCTCGCCGCTGGCCCGCCGCATTTGCCTGGACCGCTTCCTCTGGTGGCACGCCCAGCGCGCCGCCTCGCGGCGCCAGACCCTCAGCCGCCAGATGATCGCCAAGTCGGATCTCTGGTTTGATCGGGCGATGTATTTTGAGAACCGGTAGCAGTATCTAAGGCGACCGTTCGTCGCTCAATTCCGCGTCTTGCCGGCGTGCTCCTGCACGTACCTGAGAATGTCGTTCTTCAATGCATGCCCGTTGCCGGCGTAGACGATCTTACCCTCGCGGTCGATGAGCACACAGAACGGGATGCCCTGCACGCCGTAGGTCTGCGTCACTTCGCCGGTCGGGTCATGCACTTTGGTCCAGTTGCATTCGCCGCGATTGTGCTCACCGCCGCGCAGGATCGGCTCGTCCTTAGCCTCTGCCCAGGCGAGTTGTTTCTCAGCCGTATCCTGTCGCCAGTTTGTGCCGACGCCGAGCACCACCAGATCCTTGTCCTCGAACTCCCGATTGAGATCGACGAGGAATGAGTCCATCAGACTCACGCATGGTCCGCACCACGTGGCCCAGAAGTCGACGAGCACGATCTTGCCGCGCAAGTCCACGAGCTTCACTTCCTTGCCGGTGTGAATGTCATGCAGTGCGAACAGGGGAGCGTCCTTGCCGGGCGCGATGTCGCCCACTCCGGCCAGCGCTTCGGCACGACTTCGCAACTGCATCTGCGCCCGCACGACGCTGGTCGCCTTGGCATCGAGCCCCTTTGCCTCTTCGACGAGTTTGCGAGCGGTTGTCAGCTGGTCATCGCCGCCCTGGTCGATGAGGACCATCGCCTTTCGGCCCAGTCCTTCGGCCCGAAGCGAAGCGTCCTCGCCAGCCACAGCGATCGCCCTTTCGATTGTCGCCAATCGCTGCTCGGGCGTCTGCTCGCCGATGGCCGATCGCGCCAGCAGCAGCCGAACGTACTTGGCGCCGGTGTTCTCGATTGCTTTGTCGGCTTGTTTCAGTGCCGCCTCTGGTCCATGCAGTTTTGTGGCCGCGGCGAATCGCATCGTCAACGCCCGGTCGTACTCGGCGGGAGTCAGCGCATCGCTCGCCATCCACTTGTCCACGGTGCTGATGACGCGCTGGGGTTCATCCATCCGCGCCAGGCAGGAGAGAATTGTTGAACGCGAACTCATCGCCCGCTCGCCATCGGGAAACACCTCAAGGTACTTCTCGCAGGCTTCGGCGAACGTGACGAGGCGCTCGTGCGGGGCGATCCCCCCGCGAGGCGTGGCGTCGATGAGTTGCTGCCGCGCCTGCTCGATCGCGGCGACGAGTGACTCTTCCGTGGCCGCCGGCTCGCTATCCTGGGCCAATGCCGGTGGAGCGCAAAGCGCGCCGACCAGACTCAAGCACAGAATCGAAACGATCAATCGCGAGCAGTCGTACATGGCTCATCCTCTCAAACTGCAGGTCCGAGGACTGAATCTACCCGTTTACTTTCTTCCAGTCGCTCAGGAACTTCTCGAGTCCGAGGTCGGTCAGTGGGTGGTGCATCATCTGCTTGATGACGCTGAAGGGCACGGTCGCGACGTCGGCGCCGGCCATGGCCACCTCGACAAGGTGCTTGGTATGGCGGATGGATGCGGCGAGAATGCGCGTGTCGTAGCCGTAGTTGTCGTAGATCTGCCGGATTTCGCTGATGAGCTGCACGCCGTCCCCGGCGATGTCGTCAATGCGTCCAAGAAACGGGCTGACCAGAAACGCCCCGGCTTTGGCCACCAGCATCGCCTGCAGCGACTGGAAACACAACGTCATGTTCACGCGAATGCCGCGGTCACTCAGCGTCTTGCACGCTTTGAGTCCCTCGACGATGCACGGCAGCTTGATCACGATGTTGTCGGCAATCTTCGTCAGTTCGTTCGCCTCGCGGATCATCCCATCATGATCGACGCTGACCACCTCGGCCGAAACCGGACCCTTGACGACTTTGCAGATTTCCGTGAGCCGCTTGTGAAAGTCGACTTTTTCTTTGGCGACCAGCGACGGATTGGTCGTCACCCCGTCGAGGACACCAAGGTCGTTGGCCTCTTTGATCTCGTCAAGGTTTGCCGTATCGATAAAGATGTCCATTTGCGCTCATCCTTCCCTTAATGACGGGTTGTTTGCTCCAAATACAAGCGTAGGCCCGCCGGACTCGGTGTTGAGTGCTGGCTGTCCTGAGCCTCGCTTACCAGTTCCCTTCCAGGATTTGCTCGATGGCGTGCGCCACGCCGTCCTCCGACTGGTCGAGTGTCACCTGGTCGGCCACCTGCTTGATCGGATCGATCGCGTTGCCCATGGCGATGCCCAGACCGGCGTGCCGGATCATGGCCACATCGTTGATTTCATCGCCAATGGCGGCGACCTGCCCGGACGCAATGCCGCGGTTTGCTGCCAAAGCCGCGATCGCCGCCCATTTGTTCGTTTCGGCGTTGAAGATTTCCATGAGGTGAACGGCATCATCTTCGAGGTGCCGCCCGTTACCATCAGCCGAGATGACTGGAAAGTGGTGCACAAACGTGCGTCGGCCGAATTGCTCGACGATCCGTGCTCCCAGTTGCTTCATCTCTCGCGCGGTCGTCACGATGCCCAGCCGCACCGTCTCGCCGGGGTGCGGGTCGTCCTCGAATCGAGCGGCCCGCGTGACGACCACGGGCACCTGCCCAAACCACCACTCGCTGGCAGGATCGACCTTGCCGTCGCCGAGCAGGACGTAATCCACACCTGTGCTCGAACGATCCTTGAGCAGCAGGACGTAGTGCCCCGTGGCGTCGTTGAGAATCTGTGACACGCCGTGTACCAAGTCGGCCGGCATCGCGCTGCGGTGGATCGTCTCTCCCGATGGCAGCCGCACCGTCATGGCGCCGCCCGCCACGACCGCAGCGCCTGCCAGGGCGAGTTCGTCAATGACGTGACTGCACTCAGCCAGGCCGCGGCCGGTGCAAACGACCACTTCGATTCCCGCATCAACGGCCCGGGCCACCGCCGCCCGATTCCCGGCGCTCAGCCGCCCGCGGCGGTCGAGCAGGGTCCCGTCCAGATCAATCGCGAGCAATCGGTAGGCTGGGGGCATGAGTGTCCCTGATTCTAAGGCACTCCGAATGAGTGAAGATGACTCGAATGCCGGCAAGTTGAGTGGGTGGACATCGGCGAGCGCCTACCCCATCTTTCACGCCCCCCACGCCGTCTCGTCGATACGAAATCGACTAACCCATGTCGCAAACAAGCGCGTCCCAGACCGGATTGAGACGGGTGGACGCTGGCTGGCTGTTCCTGCTGGCCGGCGCCGCTCTCGTTTCAGCCATGGTGCTCATTGGCCCCGCCGACGATCTGGTTCAACTCCAAAGTCGCCGGGACGGCCTGGCGGCCCTCGAGTCGGACGCCGTCTCCCAACTGCAGGGCTATGAAACCTTTCTCGAGGCGCTGGACGAGGCAGACCCGATGCTGGTCCGCCGCCTCGCCGCAGCCCAACTCAACCTGATCCCCGAGAACGTCAGGCCGATCGGGTTGATCGGCGTCGAACTCGACGCCCACGTGGACGACTGGATCCACGAGACGCTCCCGCCGCCGACCATCGTCGAGCCGCCAACGGTCAAGGACTCCTGGCTCCGCCGTCTTTCCAATGGCCCGACGCGTCTGTGGACGATGCTCGCAGGCATCCTGCTCATCTTCATCGGCCTGCTGCCTCAGTCGGAGGCAGCGGCGGGCGAAGAAACCGAGTACGACTCGGCGGTGGATGGCGAACTCGCGCTCGCGCTGGAGGACGACGGCGAAGAGGTATGCGAAGACGACGAACTCGAATGGGAAGACGGCCTGGAGGATGACGAGGACTATGGAGGCGATGGGCCGCCGGAACCGCATCCGCACCGTCGACGCATCGTCACCGAGACTGGCGAGCTGCTCGAGGACTATGAAGAAGACGACCACGACAGCTCTGAAACTCCCGTTCAGGTCGTGACCATCTCCGCTTCATCCATCCACTAACGGCGGCAGGTAGCGTGCGCAGGCGGGCATCGCCACCGCTTTCCGCTTGTGTCCTGGCACCCACCCTCACACCTGCTTGTTGAAGATCACCGCCGGCTTGAACGCGCCCTTGAGCACCTGTCGGCTGTCCGCTTTGAGCCATGACTCAAGGATTGCGGCATAGACGCAGCGAAAATCGACGGTGTACTTCAGGTCGCCCTGATCCAGATCGGTCAGCGACGGGTGATTGCCCAACACGCCCGGGCGCACCATCGGTCCGGCGAGGAACATCGGCGCTGCCGTGCCGTGGTCGGTGCCCTGTGAGGCGTTCTGTTTCACGCGCCGGCCGAACTCGCTGAAGGTCATGGTCAGCACGCGTCCGTCGTTGCCTTGCGCCTTGAGATCTTTCTGGAAGGCGAGGATGGCCGAGCCGATCTGTGTCATCAGGTTCGCATGCGTGTTGGCCTGGCCGGCGTGGGTGTCAAAGCCGCTGATCGTGACGTAGTACACGCGGGTCGGCAGTTCGGCGCGGATCATCGAACCGACCATCTGCAACTGTTGTCCGAGTTGATTGCGAGGATACTCGACCAGCGGCTGAATGCGCACCGCGTTGCGGATCTGGTCGCTGGCGATCTGCGCGTTGAGTGCTGTGCGCGTGAGGAACTCCATCTGGGTTCCTTCCTTTACGCCCGCGATCTCCTCGCCGCCACGATTGATGTCGTCGTAGGGTTTGGCCATCGACTTGTGCAGATCCTCGCCGATCCAGCGGAACAGGTCAGCCGTCTCGAATGACACCGGCTTGTTGATCTCGCCCATCATCGCCTTGGGTGCTTCGCGGCCGATGGCGATCTCGGCATTGGGCTCGGGAGTCCCATTGCAGGTGTTGTCGAAGTAGCGGCCGATCCACCCGTTGCCCGAGGGTTGCTGCGGGTTGGCGGTGTGCCAGATGTCCATCGAGGTGAAATGTGATCGGTTCGGGTTCGGATAGCCAACGCCCTGCACGGTGGCAAGCAGACCCTCGTCGTGCAGTTCCTTGAGGCCGCGCAGGTTCGGATGCAGGCCAAGTCCATCAGCCTTGCCACCAAAGCGCAGCACGTTGTTCGCCTGGACGCCCAACTGCGGCCGGGCCCGGTAGTAGTTGTCATCGCCAAAGGGAATGACCGTGTTGAGCCCGTCATTGCCGCCTCCAAGCTGCACCACGACCAGAATCCGATCCTGCGGCTTTCCGGCGATCGAACTTGTCGCAAGAAGATCAAACGGATTGGTTATTCCATAGGCGGACGACTGAATGAAGTAGGGGACCGTCGCCGCAGTCGAGATCATCGTGAGTCCCTTCTGCAGGAACGCGCGGCGTGTATAGGCGTGGTCATTGCACATGGTTGCTCCCTTTCGCGCGGCTCGCCGTTGAGGCGCCATGCCGCTTCGCGAACATCCTCAGCAGAGTTGATACTCCGGCATCGCCGTTATCAGGCACAGCATCCCGATGACGAGTTCGTTGTTGACGCGGCCGCCAGTTTCCCTGGCGAACTGCATCAGCGTCTCGCGCCGCGGTTCGAGCGGGTTGGCACCGAGACAAGACTTGAGCAGGAAGTTGACGGTTTCCTCGAGCGCGTACTCTCCGTTGGCGTCTTTGGTCAGATGCGACAGCAGATGCATCGCGTCATACTGTGAGCGTGTTGATGAGCCGCGGAAGCCGCTGGGCAGCCGGCCAGTCAGCAAGTGCGTGAGCAGATTCTGCCTCACGAACAAAGTTGATGTATTGATCCACGATCGTCCGCCGACCCATCCCTTGACGGAAGGCGGGAAAAAGATGTTTTGGCCCATCAGGTCCAGGGCATCGACGAGGATGTTCAGATCAACAACGGGCGTCTTAAGAGAGCGCACGGCTTCAACGGTGAGCTGCACCGGCGACTTGATTTCCGCTGCTACATTCGCCTCGTCATAAAAGTGCTCGCTGCGGAAAAGCGTGCCCAGCACGGGCGCGAGTTCGTACTTGTTCTGCCTCATCTCCTTGGCGAGGCTGATCACAAATGCCCTGGTCGCCCCCTCGACGGGACCGGGCAGATCATTGACGAAGAATCGGTACAGCTTAAGGCTGATGAACTCGCTGCACTGCGGCTTGCCGAGGATTAGCCGCACAAAGTCGTCGCCGTTGAACGTCCCACGCTTGCCGAAGATGACCTTCTGGCCTTCGTCGTGGAAATCCTCGCGGAAGAGAAACTCGTTGCCCTCAAATGAGTAGCCCGTCAGCGCTTTGGCGCCTTCCTTGATGTCGCTCTCGGTGTAGCCGTTGCCTTCGCCCAACGTGAACAGCTCCATCAACTCGCGGGCGAGGTTCTCATTGGGCAGGCGCTTGTGCGACTCGTTGTTGTCAAGGTACGCAAGCATCGCCGGATCGCGAATGATCTGGAAGCACAGTTCCGCAAAATTGCCCACCGCGTGCTTGCGGAAAGTCTGGTTCTGCAGGAACATGTGGTAACTGTTTTCAATCGTGCGATAGCCAGTCGCGAAGTGACCGTGGAAGAAGAGCGTCATCTTCTCTTCGAGCGGACGCGGTGTTTCGATGATCCGCTTGAGCCACCACTGCTGCAGGCCTCGCACCTGCTGGCGGTCCTGACGCTGCCGATCCTGGCGAAGTCGACGAATCTTTTCGAGCGTTACTTCATCCTGCGACTGCTGGGCGTTGCGGTAGGCGAGTCGCTCTTCGGGCGAGGGTGGCTGCATGATGTCGCCACGGAAGTCGTCCGCTTTGATCGCCGTGGTGGTGATGTCCCCGTAGTTGATGAGGTAGTCGACGCTCTTGTCCAGCCCCCACTCGACGAGCAGCCGGACTTGATCGGGCGTGCCGCCGAAGCCAGCTCGTCGGAGCAGGTGGTTGGCTTCCCAGTGACCGAACGCATCCGCCCTGAGGGGCTTGAGACTTGCTGTCGGCATGGTGTTCACCTCGCGGTATGGCGTTGAGACCGTCCGTGATATCCGCTCAACGTCGTCGCCCGCCACGGTATTGCCGCGACGGGCCACCCGTTCGGGCGAATCCCACTTCTCCTGCTTCTTCGTCAAACCACCCTGAATATACCGCAGATATCGGGCGTCAGCCCCGAAAACATGGGCGAATTGCGCACAGAGCCATCGATTCTCCTCGCACCTGGCCGTTTTCCGCGCCCGCCACCCCTCGCCCGAGATTGACCCGCTCCTCCCGCGCGACCATGATCGTTGTCCAGTCGTCTGACAAGGGGATGGATGAATCGCATGGCAGACACCTCTCCGCACGTCGTCGGAATCGACCTCGGCGGCACCAACCTGCAGATCGGAGTCGTCGATCCCGATCATCGGATTGTCGGGCGGGCCCGTCGCAAGACGCTGGCCGATGAAGGCGTCGAAGCCGTCATCGACCGGCTCTGCGAGGGCGTCCAATCCGCCTGTTCGGATGCCGGTATCAAGCCCGGTGATCTCGGCGGCATCGGCATCGGCGCCCCCTCACCCATCGACCCCACCTGCAAGATCATCATCAATGCCGTGAATCTTCACTGGAAGGACGTACCGCTGGCCGAACTGGTCTCGACGAAACTTCGCGGTGTCCCGACCACCCTCGACAATGACGTGAATGTCGCTATCTGGGGTGAGTACATCCTCGGCGCCGGCCGCGACTATCGCAATGTGCTGGGCGTGTGGGTCGGCACCGGCATCGGAGGCGGCCTCGTCATCGAGGGTCAGCTCCATCACGGCACCTTTGGCACCGCCGGCGAGATTGGCCAGGGCGTGATCATTCCCAATGGCGGACCGGCATCTGAGAAGCTCGAAGATCACGCCTCCCGGTCATCCATGGAACGCCGAGCCATTCACCTCCTCCGCGCAAACGAGCCCTCCGTCATGCGCGAAGCGGTCAACGGCGATCTGGAGCAGGTCAACATCAAGGACATCGCCGCGGCGGTGGGGCAGGGCGACCCGCTCGCCGTACGCATCGCTCAGCACTCGGCCCGCATGGTCGCCATCGCCGCCGCCAACTCCGCAACGCTGCTCAGTCTCGACTGTGTTGTCCTCGGCGGCGGGGGAGTGGAGAGTCTTGGCGACTGGTACATCGGGCAGGTCCGCCGGGTCTTTGACAAGGCGGTCTTCCCCGACACATTGCGCCAGTGCGCCATCGTCCCGACGCAACTGCGCGACAATGCCGGTCTGCTCGGCGCTGCCTTGCTCGCCCGTGAACGGCTCTGCTCGCCATGAACATCGAACATGATCCAACCTCCTTCGACCGCACTCATCTCGTGCGATTCCGCGGCGAAGGCGACGTGCGTCGCTTCAGCGAAACCGAGTGGCTCATTACAGACGGCCTGGGTGGTTTTGCCATGGGAACCGCGCTGGGAATGAATACTCGCCGCTACCACGGTTGGCTCGTCAGCGCCCGACAAGCTCCCGTCGGTCGCGTCATGCTTCTCAATACCGTGCTCGAACGATTCACTTTCGCAGCCCCGGGCGCGGCGGAGGAAACCGTCGAACTGAGCAACTTCGAGTTTGTGCCCAACCAGATCGTGCCGCACGGCTATCGGCAACTCAGGCAGTTCGAGCGCGGCATCAACGAGTGCCGGTGGATCTACCGCATCGGCGCTTTCACGCTCGAGCGTCGCCTGGCCCTCCGCTGGCGCGTTGGTGGGTTGGATGTGACGTATCGCGTCGACGGTCCCGCCGGCTCCAGTCTGCGACTGACCCTCGTTCCACTCGTGCGCGTCCACGATTTTCATCATCTCATTCGCTGCGATGGCCGACGCTACCGCGTGCGCGGCACACGCGGTGGCATTGCCGTCGCCGGTGAGGACGGGGTGGAAGTGCAACTTTCCACCTCCGGCGGTCAGTTCCACGCCAACTCCGATTGGTGGTTCAACTTCCACTACCAGCAGGAAGCGCAGCGTGGTCTCGACTGTGTCGAAGATCTCTTCACACCGGGCGAATTCCGCCACGAATGCGTCATCGGCGAAGCAGGACAGTGCGATTTCCAGTTCCATGCTGCCGCGGGGGC
Source organism: Planctomycetaceae bacterium (assembly GCA_040255465.1). Taxonomy (GTDB): domain Bacteria; phylum Planctomycetota; class Phycisphaerae; order Phycisphaerales; family UBA5793; genus UBA5793. Next base: position 1,003,411 of record JBDZVA010000002.1, on the reverse strand, counting down.
GGATTCACCAGACTCCAGCGGCGTTGGAGCCCTCGCCGATCGTCGGAAACACCTTGCGGACCTGTGCAAGCGCGCCGATGTCGTCGCCCCTTCGCTGGGCCGACAGCTTGATTTGCTCGCGGCATCTGACGATTTTGTCGTGCCGCGCAAAGTCGGCGATGAAACGCTCATGACCATCCTCGCTGGCTACCCGTGGTTCGGCGACTGGGGGCGCGACACTATGATCGCACTGCGCGGCCTGCTGCTCTCCACCGGCCGATTTGAAGAAGCGCTGCAGACACTTCGAGCCTTTGCCGCCAATCGCCGTCATGGCCTGATTCCCAATCGCTTTGACGACTACGGCGGCGCCGCCCACTACAACACCGTCGACGCCAGCCTCTGGTTCGTCGATGCCGCGTGCAAGTACCGCCGGCTCTCCGGCGACCATGCCGGCTTCGATCGCGATCTGCGCGAGGCGTGCCTCGACATCATCGAGCACTATCGCAAGGGAACCGATTTCGGCATCGGGATGGATGACCGCGACGGCATGATCGTCGCTGGCGATCCATCCACACAGCTCACATGGATGGATGCCAAGCGCGATGGTGTGGTTTTCACGCCACGCTACGGCAAGGCGGTCGAGATTAACGCGCTGTGGTACAACGCGCTATGTTCGATGAGCCAAGCCGTTCGAGAATCCTCACCCGATACTGCGACGCAATTCGACGCGATGGCGCAGCGCGTGCGCGACCAATTCACTGCACTATTCTGGTGCGAAGAGAGCGGTTGCCTCGCTGATGTGCTTGTCCCCGAGGGCGATCAGTGGAAGCAGGATCGAAGCGTGCGGCCCAACCAGATCATCGCCTGCTCCCTGCCGCACAGCCCGCTCGACACCGAACACCAGCGCCGCGTGATCGCCGCCGTGGAAGAGCACCTGCTCACCCCGGTTGGCTTGCGCACACTCAGCCCTCGCGATTCACGTTACCGTCCGCGCTTCGAAGGGCGCATGTTCGATCGCGACGGCGCGTATCACCAGGGCACCGTCTGGCCCTGGCTGCTCGGCCCATTCGTCGAGGCGATCCTACGCGTTGATCACTTCAGTGCCGAGTCGCGGAAGCGAGCCCGGACGCTGCTCGAACCGCTCATCGAGCAAACCGTCCTCGGCCGCAGCCTCGGCCAACTCGCCGAGGTCTACGATGGCGACTCCACGCCTGATCGTCCACGCCTCCCCGGCGGCTGCACCGCGCAAGCGTGGTCCATCGCGGCCGTCGTCGATGGACTGGCGCTGTGTGATCGAAGCGTGTAGGCTGCTCAGTCGTACTTCGGTTCATCCACCGCATCGAGCAGCCGCAGCACGATCTCGCGCGTCGTGATGTTCTCACCCGTGGCCGTGTAGTTGAGCACGAGTCGATGGCGCAACACCGGCATGGCCACGCGCCGCACATCCGCCGCCGACGGCGTCGGCCGACCTTCCAGCAGACACAGGCACCGCGCGCCGATCAGCATGTGCTGCGCCGCCCGAGGCCCCGCCCCCCACGACACGTACGGCCGCACGGTCTTCGGGCACGTTGCATCCTCCGGCCGCGTCGCCCGCGCCAGGTCCACCGCATGGTCAATCACGTGATCGCTCACCGGCACCTGCCCGATCAACTCCCGGCAGCGCATCAGATCAGCCCGTCCAAACACTGGTCGCACGGGTTGGTGCGCGATGCGATCGGCCTCGGCCGCGATGATGCGCTCTTCCGCCCGGGCCGGATAGTCCATCCAAAGGCTGAACATGAAGCGATCAAGTTGCGCCTCGGGTAGCGGGTACGTGCCTTCCTGCTCGATCGGATTCTGTGTGGCGACCACGACAAACGGCTCGGGAAGATGCCGCGTCTCCCCAGCGATCGTCACCTGGTGCTCGGCCATTGCTTCGAGCAGCGCCGCCTGCGTCTTGGGCGGCGTGCGGTTGATCTCATCAGCCAGAAGTACGTTGACGAAAACCGGACCCGGAAGGTAGCGCAGACGCCGCCGCCCGCTTCCGGGATCGTTCTCGACGAGTTCCGTTCCCAGCACATCCGAAGGCATCATGTCGGGCGTGAACTGAATGCGATTGAACTCCAGATCCACGCTCCGCGCCAGCGTCCGCACCAACAGCGTCTTGGCCAGACCCGGCACGCCGACGATCAGCACGTGCCCCTGGCAGAACAGCGCAATGAGCAGCTGCTCGACGATTTCATGCTGCCCGACGATGACCTGGCGCACCTGCTCGCGCAGCTGGGCGAACCGCCTGGGCAGGCCGTCGAGATCCGCGGAGAAGTTTTTTTGACCCGTTGGAGTGTCGATTGCCGGATTTCCTTCCACATTCATCGCAAAGGCATCATATACTTGGTTACAGGCCCAGCCGCGTCTCACGCTCCTGCGTGGGTCACGCCGACGTTTGACTCCAACCAGAGCATTAGCGAGGGCGCATCGTTTCGTGCGCAACACGTTCATGACCGACCGTCCGCTCAATGACGCCGACCAGACGCCCGACGATCCGCCTTCTTCCTCCGAGCCCGAGCAGGCTCAAGAGGGAGGAGCCGCGACCGCGACGGCCACCCGCCCCAAGCCCGCCAAGCCGCACCGTAAGGTCGAGCACCTGCCTCCATGGCGCGTGCTGCTGCACAACGACGATGTGAACGAGGTCCTTTATGTCGTCGAGTCGATCATGCAGATCACCCCGCTGGGCCGCATGGAAGCCGTCAAGCGCATGATGGAAGCCCACATCACCGGCGTGGCGATGCTCCTGGTCACCCACCAAGAGCGGGCGGAACTGTACCGGGACCAGTTTCGATCCAAGCGGCTCACCGTGACCATCGAGCCGACGGAGTGAAAGGGCAGCCGGTGGCGCCGGATAGAGCGAACGCCACCCTGACATCTGTGCTCTGCCGGGCCCGCTGCGTCCATCTCAGTCCTACGCCGGGCGTTGGGGTCCATTCTGCATCCGATTCCGCCGCTTTTCTCGGACAATTCAACCCGGATTATGCTACACTTGATACATTGCCGATCTTAAGGAATGATTCACGGTTCCAAATTGGTCCCCTTCTGAAAGGACTGGACCATGACCGACGCACTTGATCTCTCTATTGACGAACTCTACGGCACCGGATGGTCGGCCCTCGATTCCACGGGTTGTGAGCACACTCCTGAGGGCCGCGCCTACCCCGGCCTCGTGCGCGTTCAGCGCGAGTTTGCCAAACTCGGCTACGAACTGCGCCTCCGCTTTGTCCAGTTGTTCGACTGCTACCGCGCCGAATGGACCGACGCTCAGGGCAAAGCCGCCGGCGCCGTGGTCGGCTCGAGTGAGATCGAAGCGGCCATCTATGCCCTCGCGCAGGTGCGCCAGACCGCCAAGGCCGGCGTCAAGCCCTGACGAACGCCACGGCCGGCTTAATTCAACCACAGGCGCATACACTGCAAGCGACTATGTCATCGCTGCCGCCCGTCCACGTCATCATCCCGACGCACACCGATCGGTATCTCGACTTTGTCCTCGTCGGCCTCGCCCGGCAGACCGTCGCGCCGGCATCGATCACGGTCACTTGCGACGTCGTCGATGAGCGCATCGACGCGATGCTCCGCCACTGCGCCGACTGGCTCGGGCTGACCATCCGCCACGTCCGCCGGCCCCACACCGGCGCCGAGCGACTTGCCCAGGTCCGCAACAACGCCGTCCGTGTGCTGCTCGACTCCGGTGTGACACAGGGCCGCCTGCTCTTCCTCGACGGCGATACCTACCCAAGCGACACCTGTATCGAGCGCCACGCTCGTCTCGGCGAAGGGGTTGATCTCGTCCTGCCTTATCGCATCTACCTCACCGAGCAGCAGACGGCCAAGCTCGACGCCGGCTCCATTCTGCGCGGCGAGCATGCCGTCCTCCCAACCGCGACGCAGCTCGCCCAGCTCGACCGCTTGCACAGTCGCTACCTCATGCACCAGCGCCTCCGTCGCGTGCGCCTGGCAAAATCGCACAAGCCGAAGATGCTCGGCGGCCACCACAGCGTGATGCTCGAACGGTACCGTGCCGTAAACGGCCATGACGAGGAGTACCACACCTGGGGTACGGAAGACGATGACTTCTGCCGCCGGGTCTACCGGGCCGGGGGGACGGCCCGCATCGCCGTCCGCGACATTCTTGTCTACCACCTGCACCACCCGAGCCGGGCTCCCGGCGACTGGTTCGACCGCCCCAATGCCAAACGCTTTCTCCGCCGAGATCTGCCAGTTCGTTGCGTCAAGGGGCTTGACTCCCCGCTGGCGCAGCCCCCCGTGCAGGTAGATACGATCGCTCCGACCGCCACGCCCGGCCACGTCTAGTAGTGTCGCGGCCAACGCAGCCCGGTTTGTCGCGTTCCTTGACTCGAAAGGCCCTTCACCCAGTTGCCGCGAAGCAATTGAACCCTAGAATCATTCTAGAGAATGAATCAAACTGAGCCCAGCTGGTCAAGAAAGGCTGGGAACCGCCACGGAGGCTGCCAAACATGGCCGTGAAACTGCCAATCTACCTCGACCACAACGCCACCACGCCCGTCGATCCGCGCGTGCTCGAAGAGATGCTGCCCTACTTCACCACGAAGTTCGGCAACTCAGCCTCGCGCAACCACTCCTTCGGTTGGGAGGCTGAAGCCGGCGTCGACAAGGCCCGCGAGCAGGCCGCCGCCCTCATCAACGCTTCGTCCAAGGAGATCATCTGGACGAGCGGTTCGACCGAGAGCAACAACCTCGCCATCAAGGGCGCTGCGGCGATGTACGAAAAGGCCCCGCGCACCGCTGAAGGTGGACGAGGTCACATCATCACCTGCACGATCGAACACAAAGCCGTCCTCGATCCCGTCAAGCGCCTCATGCGCGAGGGCTTTGACGCGACCTTCATCGATCCGCCCAAGGACGGTGTCGTGCGGCGCGAACACATCGAGGCCGCGCTGCGGCCGGACACCATCCTCGTCTCCATCATGTGGGCCAACAACGAAATCGGCACCATCAATGAGGTGCCCGAGATCGGCGCCCTCTGCCACGAGAAGGGCATCATCTTCCACACCGACGCCACCCAGTGGGTCGGCAAGATGCCCACCAATGTTGAGACCGACAACATCGACCTGCTCAGCTGGTCCGGCCACAAGATCTACGGGCCCAAGGGAGTGGGGGCGCTCTACGTTCGCCGTCGCAAGCCGCGCGTTCGTCTCGTCGCCCAGATGGATGGCGGCGGCCACGAACGCGGCTTCCGCTCCGGCACGCTCAATGTTCCCGGCATCGTCGGATTCGGCGCCGCCTGCGAGTGCTGCCTCAATGACATGGACAAGGATCGCGAGCGGCTCCTCTCACTGCGACAGCGCCTGGAGCAGGGTATCACGCAGCAACTCGACACCGTGCAGATCAACGGCCACCCGACGCGCCGCCTACCCCACACAACCAACATCTCCTTCGGCTTCGTCGAAGGCGAATCGCTCATGATGGGAATCAAGGAAATCGCCGTCTCATCCGGCTCCGCCTGCACCAGCGCCAGCCTCGAGCCCTCCTACGTGCTCAAGGGTCTCGGCGTGGGCGACGAATTGGCACACTCTTCGCTGCGATTCGGCCTCGGTCGCATCACAACGAAGGAGGAGATCGACTACACCATTGAGCACGTGGTCAAGGCTGTCAACCACCTGCGCGACATGAGCCCGCTCTACGACATGCACAAGGAAGGCATCGACATCACCAAGATCCAGTGGGCCCAGCACTGAACCGATAGAACGAACTGAGAGCCCAGGCATGGCTATGCCTCGGGCTTTGAAAGGAATCACATGGCATACAGCGAAAAAGTCATCCGACACTACGAGACGCCGAGCAACGTCGGCTCCTTCGGCACCACCAAGGAAGTCAAGGAGAAGAAGGACATTGGCGTGGGCATCGTCGGCGCGCCCGAGTGCGGCGACGTCATGCAACTCCAGATCAAGGTCAACGACAAGGGCGTGATCGAAGACGCCAAGTTCAAGACCTTCGGCTGCGGCTCGGCTATCGCCTGCTCCAGCCTCGCCACCGAATGGCTCAAGGGCAAGACCCTCGACGAGGGCGTCGCGATCAAGAACACCGAACTCGTCCAGGAACTCAGCCTGCCCCCGGTCAAGATCCACTGCTCCGTGCTGGCCGAGGATGCCATCCGCGCTGCCGTGAGCGACTACAAGAAGAAGAACGGCCTCGAGGCCGCCGATGACCACGACCATCAGCACCCCCAGATCGAAGCCGTCTCCTGCAAGACGAACGCCAACTGATCGGGCAACGTACTACTATTGACGAACATCCGGCAGCACGGCTGCTGCCTGCACACGACTTCTGAGGAATGACGACCATGGGAATCCAACTCAGCGAAACTGCCGCCCGCGAGATCAAGACCATCATCAGCCAGCAGGAACTCGATGCCGAGAAGGTCCGCCTTCGCGTGGGCGTCAAGGGCGGCGGCTGCTCCGGCTTCTCATACGTCCTCGACCTCACCGAGAACGAACGCGACACCGACGAGATCAGCGAGCAGCACGGCGTTCGTATCGTCTGCGACCCCAAGAGCCTCATCTACCTCGACAACACGACCATCGATTTCAAGGACGAGATCATGGGCCGCGGCTTCGTCTTCAACAACCCCAATGCATCAAGCAGCTGCGGCTGCGGCAGCTCCTTCAGCGCGTAAGGCGAACGAGCCAATTGAATATGACCCACCAAATGCCCACCCGCTCCGAGGGTGGGTTTTTTCACGCGCCCAAAGCGAGCCCGAAGCGTGAGCGAGGTATTGTGTCATCGCGAGGCGAACTACCCGTTTTGAGCGGATTCGACAATCGATAGCACCGCATGTTGCAGTTCCCAAAGCAGGTACGCGACAACAACAGCTCCGCCAAGCCACGCAGTTATTCGATCCGCACCCCGGGCTCGATGCAGACTCTCAAATACGAGCACCAGTGAGGCGCCGCCCAGCAGAGCGTTGAAGATGTACGCCTCATATGTGACTCTGAATGGAAAGAAGATGAGGATCGATAGCAGAGTGCATAGCAGTGCTCCGACGACAAGTCCGAAGACGACATGCGGTGGTTCCTGTTGATCGTTCATCACCTGATCCCGCGGTTTGTGCCTTCGACCCCGAATGGGGTCACGGAATGTAGCCACGGGCGCAGCAACACACCCGTGTCGCGCAGCCCGTGGAACCGATGATCCGATACGCGGCGCACCCCGGCAGGGGTGCAGGAAACCGCCGATCGATGGAGCGCGTGATCAATCAGTATTCGCCGCCGGTCGACATTGCAAACTTCTGTCGCCCCTTCGGGGCTTTCAGCTTTCATCAACGATGATCACGGGTTCCGCTCGCTGCGCATCGCTCCACCCGTGGCTACACTCACGTGCCCCTCGGGGGCGAATGGCACACGGCGCCACTCAATCCTACCACAACCCCTCGGGCACGCGCCTATTCACTCCCGTTGACGTTTGCCTCGTGTCCGCATTCCGGACAACGCGACACACTCTCACGAAGGTCGTATCCGCAATCGGGACAGTGGTTGCCAACTGATGAACTACGCCATCGATGTTGTCTCTTGATGAACAACCAAAAACCCGCCATTTCGACAACCATGATCCCGAGGGTTGCAACGAGCCACGCGATTGCTCGTGCCGCCCAAAGTTCATCATCGAATTGAGGGTGCGCACTCAACCACACCGAATATGCGGTCATATTTGCCGAGTACAAAATCGCGATAGCACCAACGCAAAGCAGTAGTAAGCAGAGAGCGATTCTCCAGTTGCGCATGGTGCATTTCTCCTGAACCCGACCTGAATCGGAGTCCGCGGAATCAATCCCACCATAACCCCTCCGGCAGTTCATTCAGATTCTCGCATCCGTCCGCCCGGGCGATCACCATGTCTTCAACGCGCACGCCGCCTACAGCCTTGCAGTACAGCCCCGGCTCGATCGTCAGGGCGTCGCCATTGACCAGCGTGCCGCACAGTAAATCGAGAATGGGCGGCTCGTGGCATTCGAGGCCGATGCCGTGACCCGTGCCGTGCGGGTAGAAGATGAGATCATCCGGCGCATCGTCGGGCGGCATGCCGATGTGGTACTTTTCGCGATTGAACACGTCGAGCACCGCCTGGTGCACCTGTGCTCCCGCTGCCCCGGCCCGACACGCCTTGATCGCTGCCGCTTTCGCTTCCACCACATGCGCATGCATCATCGACAGCGTCGGATGCGGCGTGCCGCGACACAGCGTTCGCGTGCAGTCTCCCCAGTAGCGGGTCTTGGTGTTGAGCGGGAACACGTCAAGGATGATCGGTTCGTTGATCCGCAGCACTCCTTCGCCACGATGGTGGCAGTCCGAACCGACCTTGCCCGGCGCGACGATGCAGTCGTTCGGATTCGACAGGCCTCGTTTGAGCAGGAAGATGACGATCATCGACCGAAGCCCGTCGGCCGTTAGCGCGGCTCCATCGTGGTGCAGCATGCCATCGACGACGTTGGCCCGCGCGATGGTGTCATAGGCAAACCGGATTGCCGCTTCGGTGTGCTGTTGCGAGTCGCGCAGCTGCTCCACCTCCCAGTCGTCCTTCATCCGCCGGTCGACGCGTCCGAGATCGGGATCGAAAACCACTTTGATCCCACGCTCGCGCAGCACATCGACGAAGAGCAGCGGCAAAAGATAATCGCCAGCAATCTCTTTCACCCCCTCGCGCACCAGCAGCTCCGCCGTCGCCTGGGCATACGACGTGTCACGATCGCTACTCAGCCCGCCGGTTGGCGGCAGGTCTTCGGGACACCAGATGTGCTGGGCCGTGCCGGCTTTCTTCGCCCGAGGCAGCTCGATGTTGCGCACGATCAGATGTGTCTGGCCGCCACCCAGATCGAGAAAGACGGTCATATCGCCGCACAGAAAGCGGATGCGGTGGTAGACCCCCGGGAAGCGGTCCGGATATCCGGCAAGCAGGAATGGCGTCGACATGGCAGGCTCCGGCCAATCAGGATTCGTTCAATCGCCTACACGGTACGATAAGCAAGCAGCGCTGCTCGCGCGGGGGCTGCGGAAGTCAAAGTGGCCAAGCTATTCTCACGATACCGGACATAGCGCTACCCGATTCCCGGATTGGGCTTGAAACCTCTGCTCCATGATGCACAATACCACTGAGGGGGTTGACGCTATCCTCTCAACCCGTCGGTAGTTTGACCGCAAAGCGAGCACCGGATGCTGAAGTGGCTCAAGGCATGGCGAGATCGAGCCCCGCAGTTTGTGCGGCGGGAGCCCGTTTTTCGCGCTCTGCCCGACATGACGACCGATGACCAGATCCGGGAACTGGTCCGCTGGGGAGAGCGGGCTCTCGAGCAGGGCTACAAGGTCCTCGTTCTGGACCTTTCCGACGCTATCAGCATGGACAGTGGCCTGATTGCGGGCATCATCCTCCTCAGCCGCCGCGCCCGGCCCATGCGAGCCACACTCAAGCTCGTCGGCTACTCCGAGCAGTTCGAGTCCCTCATGAAGATCTACAAGGTCTGGACCCCCCTGGCCCAGTCCGGCGTGATTCTCCAACCCAAGGAGCACGCCGCCGAAGATGCCCCGGCCCAACCTGGAACCGGCGCCGTGCGAGCCCAAAGCGCCAACCCTGAGACCACGACCGGCCCCGGCGCCGACCGCGTCCAGCCGCGACCGGCCGTCTGATTTGGGTCTGGTCCTTGGACTCCGTGATCAACGAGATGTAGTGGCTATTCCATTGCAATGCAATGCCAAACCCGTTATCCTGACGGGTCGACCCCCGGTCGTTTCCCCGCGGGGCTGTCATTGCCTGATTGATCTGGTCAGCAAAGCCGCATGTCTTGGTGAGAAAACCACAGGAGAGAAGAGAGATGAAAACCAACCGTGATCGCCGTTACACGATGGGTTTGATCGCAGTCGTTGCGGGCAGCCTGCTCGCCGCCAATGCCGCGCTCGCCACGGATGTGGCCATCGTCGCGGCTGCCGGCAGCGGATCGGGAGACGCCCGCTTTACTGATCCGCGCGACAAACTGGTTGGCACCGGCCGCTTCAACGTCGTCGATATCATCGACGCCGGTGTGGTGACGCCGACGCTTCAAACCCTCCAGCAGTACGACGCCGTCATCGTCTGGTCGAATCTGAACTACCTTGACAGCGCCGCCTTGGGCAATGTCCTCGCCGACTACGTCGACGCGGGCGGCGGCGTGGTTATCGCCGTGTTCGGTAATACGACCACCACGAACAACCGCTACCTCACCGGCCGCTGGTCGCCCGATTACGACGTCATCGTCCCGCGCGGCGGCACCTCGTCGGGCAACGCATCGCTGGGCACGATTCTCGACCCGAATCACCCGCTCATCCAGGGTGTATCCACCTTCATCGGGGGCTCAAGCGGGTTCCGGCCGACGACGACTTCCCTCGCGCCCGGCTCCACACTTGTCGCGCAATGGAGTGATGGCAAGCCGCTCACCGTGGCCGGTGCGCTTCCCAACCGCGCCGATATCGGCTTCTACCCACCCTCGAGTGCCGTTTCCAGCACGTGGTGGGATCAGACGACCGACGGCGACATCCTGATGGCCAACGCGCTCGAATACGTCGCCGGGGGCGGAGGGGGGTATCGCCTCACGGTCGGCGGCGCGTGCCCCGGCTCGGTGAGCGTCTCCTGGAGCGGCGCTGAGCCCGGTCGGCAGCAGGGCATCGTCTTTGGCAGTCGTGAAGGCAGCACCAACATTCCCGGCGGCCCGTGCGCGGGAACGGTCCTCGGACTTCAGGGAAACATTCAGCTCGTCAATACCATCGGCACCGGCGGAGGCGCCGGCTCGGTCAACGGTCGCGCCGGTACCGGGGCGTGCGGCGGATACCTCCAGCTCATTACCTTGGGATCATGCGCGGTCAGCAACACGGACCAGATCCCGTAGCGCGACCAGCGAACCGAACAAACCCAGCGACCCCGCTCTCATTGAGCGGGGTTGTTGTGCTTTGGCTCTCGGCCTCGCTTAGCGGCGGCCTGCGGCGATCATCCTGCCGCCCGGGCTGCCTCTTCGAGGTTCGTCCCATCCGACCACCGGGCAAAGGGAGTGGCCACGGGGTGGGCGTCGTGCGCGTTCACAACCAGGTGCCGCATTCCCGGCGACATCGACTCGACAAACGCGAACCACTGCTGGTATCGCTCGCGGATAAAGTCGTCGTCCCGATACCAGCGGCGCAGCGTTTTCATGCGGCGATTGCGCATCCACCACTGGACCGGAGCGCGCAACGCCGTTGCGTCGATCTTCGCTCGACGCCTCGTCTTGAGGGTGGCCCGTGCGCGAAGCAGCTCACCCGCGCCCCACATCGTGCAGATGCACAGGTCTGACGCGTCGACGGCCGGCGCCAGACCCGGATCATCGTCAAAGCTCGCAAACGACCGCTCCATCACCGGCCGCACAATGTCGTAGTGGAGCACGAGGTGGCGTGCGGCAGGGGGCGCGGCGGCGCCTGCCGTGCGCCGCGCATTCTGAATCGCCCAAATCTCCGGATCAGTCAATCCCAGCACTGCCGCCAGGCGCGGATGCTTGCCGCCCCTCAGCCCGTCGATGAGCGTCGACTTGCCGACGCACGAAGCGCCGGCAATCACAATGACCCGATGCGGCAGCGTCAAGGAGTTCTCCCTCGATTGGGGCACTCCAATAGATCGGGTCGATAGCCGCCGCGTTCCAACGCGAGACGCGCATTGAGTGAATGAACCGCCCGCAAATGTCCCGGAGCGGCCAGCCAGCCATCATGCCGCGCTACCTTCCGCGCCGCAACGCGTTATGCGGACCCGCTCACCTCGGCAAGAATTTCATGCGCCAGATCGCGATCGGGTCCCGAGCCCAGCCGCTCAGCCGCGATGCGCAGCGGCTCGGAAGCCTCGCCCGGCCGCCCGAGATAGCGCGCCAGCGCCAAGCCGATTAGCAAACGCAGCCGTCCAGTCGGGTCGCTCGTGGGGTAGTGCTTGAGCAGCGCCTGGTAGGCCGCCACAGCCCGCTCGTACTGGTGCTCGCTGAACAGATAGTTCGCCAGATCGAGTTGCGCCGGTGCGCCCAGCACGAAGTCCGGCCAGCGCTGCGTTGCCTTGGCATACTCGACCGCCGCTTCCTTCAGTTTCGTCGCGATGACGAGGTTGGCAACCTGCTGACGTGCCTCCAGTTGGGCCCGACCGTCCGGATCGTCCTTCGCCTTTGCCCCCGCGGGCTTCTCCTTCTTGAAGTTCGGCTTCGTCTCCTTGAACGCGCCTTTGCTGCCGGCGCGCCGTCCGGCCCAGGGGTCATAGCCGCGATCCGTGATCGACCGAAACTGTCGCCTTCGGTTCCACTGGTTAATCATGCTCAGCAGGTCATAGGGATCGCGCGGCACCAGTCGGGTCCACAGCAGCGACATGCCCAGCAGGAAGCCAAACAGGTTGCCCCCGATATGGGCGAAGTACGCCACGCCTCCGCCGCCCCTCAGAGCGCCGAAAAGGTCCATGCCGATGCTGAAGCCGATGAACCACAGACTCGGGATCTCGAAGACCGAGATGAGGAAGAACAGCCAAAGCACCTTGATCCGCGTCTGCGGAAACAACGCCAGGAACAGCCCCGTCACCGCCGACACGGACCCGCTCGCGCCCAGCACTGGGTTGTCCGAGGTCAGGCAGTGCCCCAGACCGGCGAAAACACCGCCCGCGAGGTAAAAGCAGAGGTACCCCGCATGGCCGATCTTGTCCTCGATCGCATTGCCGAACACCCACAGAAAGAGCATGTTGAACCCAATGTGGCTCAGGCTGCTGGGCTCGTGCAGGAACTGGTATGTAATGAACTGCCAGAGATGCGGGCCGTACTCGACGACCGAGTCATCCGGCATTCGAAGGAGTGTCCAGTCGGGCCACAGGTACAGGTGCTGCTGGGTCCACATCCGCACGGGCTCTGACGCCGCCACCACCAGCGCCACAAGCACGTTGATCACGATGATCGTCACATTCACAGCCGGCGTGCGGCGTGTCGGTCTATCGGTGCTGAGTGGAATCATGCTCTGTCGCGTCGCCCGATGCGGTCACTTCCCCGATCAATCAACCTCAAATCCGCAGCCAATGCCTCGAAAGTCCCCAGTATTGGTCCGCTACGGCGTTTCGCGCTGTTGCTGATCATCGCGCGCCGTCATAGTATCCCATCCTGATCTACTACACTTCTATTGTGCCGGCATTCCGCCCGCACGAAGCCAACCGGGACAGGGAGTTCTCATGACATCCGCCACAGCACCATCCACCGCGTCCAAAGGCCTCGAAGGAGTCGTCGCGGCTGAGACCAAGATGTCCTTCATTGACGGCACGAACGGCATACTCGAATACGTCGGCATCCCGATCGCCGCGCTCGCAGAGAACTCGACTTTCGAAGAGACAGTATTCCTCCTCTGGAACGGCCGCCTGCCAAACCGCGCGGAACTCGACGCCTTTGTCGCCCAGATCCGCGCCCAGTATGCCCTTCCCAAAGAACTCATCGCCATCATCACGTCCTTTCCCAAAACGGCCGAGCCGATGCATGTCCTGCGCACCGGCGTGAGCGCGCTCTCTCTCTGGGATAAGTCTCCCGACGCGATCACCGCCGACGACGTCCACACCAAGGGCATCTCCATGATGGCCAAGATGCCCGGCATCATCACCACCTTCGATCGCTATCGGAAGGGCAAGCCAGTTGTGGCCCCTGATTCATCTCTCTCCTTCGCCGCCAACCTCATGTACATGCTCAATGGCGAGAAGCCGACAAAGACCATGGAGAAGGCCCTTGACGCCTGCCTCATCCTCCATACCGATCACGGCCTCAACGCTTCGACCTTCACCGCTCGCGTCATCGCCTCCACCCTCAGCGACGTCTATTCCGCCATCAGCGGCGCCATTGGCGCCCTGCGCGGCCCGCTGCACGGCGGCGCCAACGAGGGCGTCATGCACATGCTCAACGAAATCGGCTCACTCGACAAGGTCGATGACTTCATCCACCACAAGCTCGAAACCAAGGACAAGATCATGGGCTTCGGCCACCGCGTTTACAAGACGCGCGACCCGCGGGCCATGTTCCTCAAGAACTTCAGCAAGAAACTCGCCGAGCAGACCGGCAACTCCAACCTCTACGAGATGAGTCGCCGCATTGAGGACATCATGGAAGAAGCCGTCGCCGCGCGCGGCATCTATCCAAACGTCGACTTCTACTCCGCCACAACCTACCACTGCATCGGCCTCGAACTCGACCTCTTCACCCCGATGTTTGCCATTTCCCGCATCGGCGGGTGGTTGGGACACGTCATCGAACAGCAGGATGGCAACCGTCTCATTCGCCCCAAGGCGGACTACATCGGTCCGCACGACCAACCCTACGTTCCCATCGACGATCGCTGAGCTAGCGGCAAGCGATCACTGCAATTCGCTTACTTCATCGCAGGCGCTTCTTCACGAAGCGCCTGCTTAGTGCGCCCCACAAACCTGCGCCCCACAAACCGCTCTGCTCCGAACACTATGGTTGCCAGCGCGATCACCTGGTATCCGCTGAAGGATGTTCCATCAATCCTCGCTGTGTCGCGCGCAAACTCTTCGACGAATCGAAAGACGCCGTACGCGATGAGATACACGTGAAACTGGTTGCCGCGCACCCACCCCAACCGTCGCGCGGCCAGCGCCCAAATGAGAAACGCCGCGTTGAACCCGATCTCCAGCGGCACAATCGGCCACCGACCTGCCCCCACGCTGTCATTGAGCGACCACCAGTGCTCAGCGCACAGCGCCCCCTGGCAGCACCCCTGGATCCAGCAGCCCACGCGCCCGAGCACCAACCCGGTCGGCACAATCAGTGCAAACGCATCACCGGTTGCCTGCCTATAGCCCGTACGCCACTTCGCAATCTCGACCGCGGCGTATCCGCCGAGCAGTCCGCCCGTGATGCTCCGTCCCGTCAGCAGCGCAACCCAGTTATCGCGATAGTGCCAGCCCTCGGCCAGCAGAAACGCGACCTTGGTGCCGACGATGGCGCCGACGAGTGCCGAGAGGTAGATGATCGTCAACCGCGGATCACGCCGCGTCTGCTGTCCCGTGATGCGACTCCACAGCCACGCGCCCAGAACAATCCCCGTAATCATCAGCACGCTATACGCGCTGCCTAGAGTCATCGCGCAGCGCTCTGAGATGCCCGCGCTATCTCACCCGCGCGGCCGCCGTTCAGGTAGTACCGGCAGAACGAGTCCAGCGTTCCGTCGCGCCGGATGACGTGGGTGCAACACCGATCGATCCGGTCCTGGTCGAATGTCCACGCGTCCATAAACGGCTTGATGAAGATCCGAAACGGCTGATCGGGTCCGATCTCCAACTCCTTGAGCACCGCGCCAAGTGGCTCACTCTCGCAGCCGCATTGCGCCAGATCCTCCAGCCGATAGTCGAGTCGGTTCGCGAGGAATCCCTGTAGCGACCTCAAGTCGATCAGCCGGCTCAAGCCGGTGGACCCGTTCTCGCTACGAATGAGGTAACTCATCGTGTGGCAGTTCGGATCGCCGCACGGCAGAGGGGTGAAGTCCTCGAACGCCAACTGCCCGTCACTCTGCGCCACCAGATCGGCAATCACATCACCAACCGAGATCGGCTCGCGCATTTCCCGCGCCATCGGCAGAGACGTCTGCACCTCGGGCACGCGCCCGGAGCCGAACATCGGCTGCAGCGTCAAGCCTCGACAGTGCGGCCGCTCCAGTCCGAATCGCAACGCATCACCCAGCGCCGCGCGCGTCTGCTCTGTCACGACCATCCCCAGCGTCGTTGGTATGCCTGCCCCACCAGCCAGGTCGATCGCCTGTTCGCGCAGCGCCCGCAGATTCGCTCCGCGCAATTCAAACTGCCCCGCCTCCTGCGGCCCGTCAAACTGCAGATACAACTCGAACTTCTTGTGCTTCCGCCGCACTCGCCCCAACTCTTCCCGAAACGCTGCATCGCGCGCCACCCGCACGCCATTGGTGTTGATGAGCACGTAGCCGATTGTGCTTTGCTTGAGCGACCACTCGAGCAACTTGAAGAACTCCGGGTGAATCGTCGGTTCCCCGCCTGACAGTTGCAAAATGTCGACATACCCCTTGCGCGTCAACACCTTCTCGACGCACCTGACGAACTCATCGAACGGCAGGCACTCGACACGCTCATCGACTCCGAAGGGCGATGCCGCAAAACACGTCGGGCAGGTCAGGTTGCACGAATCCACAATCTCTATGAGCGCCACGCACGTCGAAAGCACGTCAAAGGGGTCTACGTCGACGCCTCCATCGTCCCCGCGCAATCCGAAGCCGTGGCCGCCGTCGCTTCCCGCGGCGCACCCACAACCTGCCCCGCACGACCCGGCGCCCTTCGATTCATAGTAGAACCTCGCATCCCGCGCCAACAGCGTCTCAAACGCGCCGTGCGCAATACATCGCTTGCTCATGTAGACCCTGTTGCCCCGCGTGAAGATTTCCGCGTCAATCTCGTCGAGGCACACCGGACATCGGCTCCGCGTGACCTTGAGCGGTGACGGTGCATTCAGGATGGAAAGCGGCACGCTCACGCCAGCGTCGCCACCACAGCCAGGCAGCCGCCGAAGATGAGAAACGGCCAGAGAATAGACAGCACTGCGAGCGTCACCATTAAGCGGCGCACCTGATCGGCGCGCGGTCCAACGGAGCGGCCTCTCAGCAGCCGAAACTGAATCGGCACATTGACGATGCACGCCAGGAACGAAGCCGCAAGCAGCACCAGCGACAACGGCAGGACGAAATTGCCATCACCCGCGCCGGTCATCGGCACTACCGTGAACAGCAGGTACGCCACCATTGGCCAGCCGAACCGCAGCAGTAGATTCATCGTCATCGGCGCCGGCTCGCGAGCCACGGTTGTAGGTTGATAGGCGTTGCCGCACTCCGGGCACGCTCCGCTCGCTGAAAGTCCCGAGAGCTGATATCCGCACTTCACGCAATACGCCTGCTCGCCGAGCCTCGCCGTGGCCGCAGTCTGTCCAGGAGTCGTTTCCACGCACAAGCATACCGCGAAGTTCTCCCGCCTGCTTCCCGGAACGAGCTTTGCTCCTGATCAGGCAGATGAGCGGACCGCCGACGAGTCCCTCAGAGCACCAGAAGCAGGCACGCTCCCAGAAGCAGGAATGGCAGTAACAAGAACAACAGCACGATGCAGATGACGAACCGCCACACAACCCGGCCGGGCGAAACGTCAATGAAGTACGGCGCCCCCCTGTAATGCAACCAAATGAACTGCACGGGGATGTTGATGAACAGCGCCGCACCGGATGCCACGGCAATCCATCCGCTTAGTCTACCCAGCCCACTGGGGATCGCTATGCCGCCATTGACGGCGTACATGACGACAGCAAACACCATGAACGGCCACCCAAACCGCACGAGCAGCCCCAGCGCCGACACCGGCCCCCGCCGCGCCACCGTCCATCGCTCGTAGGTGGTTCCGCACTCCGGACATTGCCCATGCGGCGCCCGGCTGGCAAGATTGCACCCGCACTTTGCGCAGGTCGACCCCGCTTCGAGCCGTTCGTTGTCCCGCGAGCCAGACTGATTGGAAGACGTTGGCACGAGCAAGCATAAACACCGCCACCGGACTCTCAAGCATCAGTCCACGCTGGCGCGCTTCCCACTGCCGGCAGCCGCCAAAAGATGACACAGATCTCTGCGCATCGCGCGATTCAACTCTCCGCAGGGCCGGGGACGGCCTCGCACGCGGACGCACCGGTCGAAAGGTTCGTCGCGTGCAACGTGAAAAACACCGCCCCCCGGGCTGGACTGGGGGACGATGCGTCAAGTCAATTCTCTTTCGCTTGCAGCTGTCTTACGCCGCGCCTTGCACGGCCTTCCGCACCGCTGCGTAATCTGGCTCGACGCCCGGGTTTTCCGCGACCCACGAGTACGCAATCTTGCCCTGGCGATCGATCACGAAGGCGCTGCGCATCGACACGTTCTTGAGGCCGATGAGATCTTCCATGAGCACGCCGTACGCCTTACTGGCTTCGCGGTTGAAGTCGGAGAGTAGCGGGAAGGGGAGGTTGTTTTCCTTGGCGAACTTCACGTTCACAAACGGGCTGTCGACGCTGACGCCATAGACCTTCGCACCCAAACCGCTCCACTTGGACCAATCGTCGCGCATCGTGCAGAGTTCTTTGGTGCATACGCCCGAGAATGCGAGCGGGAAGAAGAGCAGGACGATCTTGTCCTTGCCGATCTGATCGCCAAGGTCGATCCACTGCTTGGGTTCGGGAGAGAGTTTCACTGCAACAGCCTTGTCGCCAACTTTGAGTGCCATGGTGCATTGCTCCGTGCTTGGGGTTTCGATGTGTGAAAAGAAGGATATGTCGCCACTGCTCAGGGGACACCAGCGCGGGGAGTCATTAGGCAATCGCCTCTAGTCGCGGCGGGTCAAAACGACATCGCGGCACTCGCTGGAGTGCCGCGATGGACCAAAAAATGAAGAGTTTTGTGCTCTGTCATGCGTTACTCCGCTCGAACGACGTTGCTCGTCGAGCAGGTGGCAACGTCGAGCAACTGGAAGTAGCCTCCGCAGACTCCGGGCCCGGCGTTCGAATTCAGTGTCTTGCTGCCATTGGTGCCGGATGCCCCCTGGTAGGCCAGTTGGACCTGGTTGGAGCCGAGTCCCAGGACGGTGCCGGCGCAGGCGTAGTTGGACGGGATCCGGAAGCTGCCGGTGTTCCGCGCGTAGATGAGCGCGATGGTGGAGCGCGGCGTCGCGCCGGACCACGAGATCATGATCGGCCCGCCGCTTGGGCAGGTCGCGTTGACCGTGAGCACCGGTCCGCCCGAACCACCGGTGACTTCGAGGTAGAACAGTTCGCTGTGGTACCAGCCATCGCGCTGGACATCGCGCCCGACAAGCGCGAACTGGAGCAGGTAGTAGCCGGGGGGTGTTGAGGCATCGACGTGGATGTCGTACGTAACCTCAGTGGGATCGTTGGTGAGCCAGTCGTAGCCATCGAACTCGCCGTCGGCACGAACGAAATAGGTCTGCGTGGGGCCTTGAAAGGACAACCACGTGGGGTCGGCAGAATAGAGGAGCGTGCCGCCCTGTGTCACGTCGGGCTCGCTGAACCCGATGATCTGGAAGGCATAGTTCTCGGTGCCGTCGATGGCGCGCATGCTCATACCGACGTTGCCGCCTGCCGGCGCTGAGTAGTACTTGAGCGAGCCCTGGTCCGGAACGCCCTGCATCTCGACGGGGTCGATCATGCCGGCAAAATCGAGCAGCTCCATCCGGTTGTCGACGATGGTCGAGTGGCAGACGAAGCAGTTGCCGTCCACGCCCTCCCCGAATGCGGGATAGGCGACCGCTCGGCCTGCGAGCGTCCCGAGGACG
The DNA here is from genome assembly GCA_040255465.1 of Planctomycetaceae bacterium. Taxonomy (GTDB): domain Bacteria; phylum Planctomycetota; class Phycisphaerae; order Phycisphaerales; family UBA5793; genus UBA5793. The sequence goes on along the minus strand of JBDZVA010000002.1, from coordinate 984,046 downwards.
AACAGGGCGACGGCGATGAGTCCGATAGAAAATCGCGAGGGGGGCATGTCTCTCTCCTGGTGCATCGAGTCGGTACTACAGCAGACGGTCCATCCGCGTGTGCGGCACCGGTATTGAAGAGTACCTCACAATCGCGAGCCGGGCCGAAAAATCTTGCATGATCCCGTCAAGAAGGAGAAGAAATCGCGGTAGCTTGAGCGGCGCGGATGAGTGAAAAAAGAGTCGCGGCGCTCAGGGCGAGCGCCGCGACGAGTCAATGAGAGCCTGAATTACCGGAGCCGAATTGGGCAGCGGCAAACGGAGCGCGATCACTGGGCCTGAACGACATTACTCGTCGAGCAGGTGGCGACGTCGAGCAACTGGAAGTAGCCTCCGCAGACTCCGGGCCCGGCGTTCGAATTCAGTGTCTTGCTGCCATTGGTGCCGGATGCCCCCTGGTAGGCCAGTTGGACCTGGTTGGAGCCGAGTCCCAGGACGGTGCCGGCGCAGGCGTAGTTGGACGGGATCCGGAAGCTGCCGGTGTTCCGCGCGTAGATGAGCGCGATGGTGGAGCGCGGCGTCGCGCCGGACCACGAGATCATGATCGGCCCGCCGCTTGGGCAGGTCGCGTTGACCGTGAGCACCGGTCCGCCCGAACCACCGGTGACTTCGAGGTAGAACAGCTCATCCTGATACCACTCGCCGCCACCCTTGCCCGCCAGCGCATACCGAAGCAGGTAGTATCCGGGCGGGGTTGACTGATCGACTTGGATGTTGTACGTGACGGTCGTGGGATCCCCGGTTCCCCAGTCGTAGCCGTTCCGACCGCCGTCGGCACGGCAGAAGTAGGTCTTGAAGTTCCCGCGGTATGCGAGCCATGCGGGATCATCGGTGTAGGTGAGTGTGCCACCGCCGGTGACGTCGGGTGCGTCAAAGCCAGTGACCTGGAAGGCGTATTGGTTGGCCCCGTTGATCGCGTGAATCGTCATGCCCACACTGCCGCCCGGCGCGACGGAGTAGTACTTGAGCGAACCCTGATCGGGTACGCCCTGCATTTCGACGGGGTCAATCATGCCCGCAAAATCAAGCAGTTCCATGCGGCCGGTTTGAATGGTGGTGTGGCAGGCGAAGCAGTCGCCATTGGTACCGGTTGCCAGATCCGGAAAGGCCATGGCCGGTGTTGCCACAACGGCGAAAAGAAGCAGGCAGAACAGACAAAAGTGGCTACGGAGTCGTGTAGAAGTCATTCCCATCTCCTTGTGAAGGATGTGTGTCGGTCGATCAGCCTCAAGCGTGCTCGCTCGATTCGCTGCGCCGTCACTTCAACCTAACTGATAAACCAAATGTGGTCAATAAAAACATGCATGGAGCAATCGAGATGAGGGAAACTGCCCCGGTCGTTGAAGCAAGTGGTGAAAATTGACGCCATTGGCGCGCAAGTGCGATCCCCAGCAGCGGTGCCAACACGGAGTGCGCGTGACCGATCGCTTGGGGTGGCGCGATACGCAGAGATCACGGATTGCGCCTGCTTCGTTGATGCTCTAGTGGGCGCGGAACGGAGGCGGCCCGTCACGGGCGTGTGTGGTTCGATGGTTCCGATGCAGCGTCATTGCACAGCGGACAGTTGTGCTGATCGAGCGCTGCGGCACCATGGGCGTGAGTAGGCCACGACCTCCACAAGAACATCGAACCGACAACAAGAGCCATGAGCATGGCGGCGCGGTTGCCGTGCTTGCGCCATCGAATTGGGACCAGTCGCACGGCGAGGATGACGCCGGTCAGCGCGGGGAGTGTGCCGAGGCCGAAGGCAATCATGCCGAGCGAAGCGGCGAGCGGATGACCGGTTGCGGCGACCGCAGCGAGCATGATGTAGACGAGGCCGCAGGGTATGAAGCCCATGATCGCGCCGAGAAGGAATCGCGATGATGGCGATTTCTGCTGAGCGAGCGAGCGAAGAAGTGCAAAGGTGCCGGCAAGAGAGCGATTGCGAGGTGTCAGCTCGAGCGCGTTTGAACAACTCGTGACTGGTCTGAGGAGCAGGATGCCGGCGACGAAGAAGGCGATGAGTCCTGTCGCGAAGCCCAGCCAACCCTGAAGTTGCCCAAGCCAAATCGCTTCGCGGATCGTCGCACCCAAAGCACCTGCCAGCGCGCCGAGCATGGCGTAGGTGCTGATGCGGCCGGCATGATACCACAGCAGGTCGCGAGCGGCTCTGTTTGCACGCTGGGACACGGATTGGCCGTTGAGGGTTACCTCAGCGCGGCGATCGACGCCGGCGATGGCGGTAAGAATGGGGCCACACATGCCAATGCAGTGCAGGCTTCCCGCCAGGCCCGCGAGGAAGAACCCGAGATAGGTCAGTAGGAGCGTCATGCCGGGGGAGCCGCGGGAACGGGAAGACCTCTGGACGATGGGGCCCGACGTGAGAGCGCAAGTGGAGAACGGGTGGGATCTGCGGTTTCAAGCGAGCCAGTAGAAACGGGGCGCGAAGCAATGATGATGGTGACCGCGCTGGACAGTACCATCGCGATTGCGGCAAAGGCGGGCGTGAGCATGCCCAGCGTTGCAAGCGTAAGTCCCACAGCGTTGTAGCCGAACGACCAACCCAGCGCAAGCGCGATGCGGCGTTGCGCGATGCGGGCTGCCTGCAGCAGGTGAACGAGTCGATGCAGATCACCATCGAGCAGACTGACCTGTCCGGAAGCGTGGGCGAGATCGCTGCCGCCAGCGACGGTGATGCCGAGATCGGCTTCGGCCAGAGCGAGCGCGTCATTGATGCCATCGCCTACGAATGCTACCGGGGTGTTGGACTCGTCGCGACGCTGCCGGATCATTGTGCGCTTCGACTCGGGCGTCTGGGCACTGTGAACCTGCACGCCGAGCGCCTCACCGAGCTGAACCGCACGCTGCGACACGTCGCCGGTCAGGACTTCGGCGCGAATGTGCATGGAGTGCAGATCACGTAATACGACAGTGGACTCCGGGCGGATTGATTCAGTGAGGCCGAACCAGGCAACAAGTTGATCGTCGCGCGTGAGCATTATGGGGAGCAGGTCCGCCAGTTCGATCGGCGGTTGCAGGGATGTGGTTCGCACCGCGGAGGTTACGCTGGCGCGGCCGATGAAGTACCTCTGGCCGTCAATGAAGCCGCGAACGCCGAGGCCAATGATGGGTTCGAGATCCGAAACCGAGGGCAGTGAAGCGGACGCCACCTTGGACCAGGCCCGCGCGATGGGGTGATTCGAGGCTTGCTCGAGTGCTGCGGCTATCGGATCAGGATCGCAGCACGGATCGATGCGGATGGTGCGCTGCACGCGGAAGTCGCCGGTCGTGAGCGTGCCGGTCTTGTCGAAAAAGATGTGGCGGACCGACGCTGCGAGTTCGAGTGCGCGTCCACTGCGGACAATGATGCCGTGCCGCGCGAGCGATGACGCAACGCGCGAGACAACGAGGGGCGCCGTCAGGCCCAGCGCGCACGGGCAGGCGATGAGGGCGACGGCCAGCGCGCGCATGACACCTTCCATGGCGGCGCCGTACACGATCGCCTGGTATGCAAAGACGGCGAGCGAAAGCACGATGGTTGCGGGTATGAAGACAGCGGCGATGCGGTCCGTGAGGCGTTGAATGTGTGTCGGCTCGTTGCGCAGGGCGTGAAGTTGTCGCACGATGGTCTCGATGCGGCGCTCCGAAGACGTCGATGTTGCGCGAATCCAGATGACGCCGTCGAGCACGTGTGAGCCGGCCCACACGTTGGCCCCGGGGCCGCACTGTCGCGGCTCAGATTCACCGGTGAGCAGTGAGACATCGATGGTGGCGTGGCCGCGCACGATCGCCCCATCGATGGGGATCGCACTTCCGGCTGCAACGCGCGCGGTCTGACCCGTCTGCACCTCCGATACATTGACGGTCTGATCGCCAACTGCCGACTCAATCGTAACCTCGTCCGGAAGGCTGAGCAGTCGGCCTTCCGCGCTGCGGACCGCCGCGGTCTTCATCTTGGCTTCAAGATACTGGCCGATGGTCACAAGCAGCAGAATCATCGAGGCGGAGTCGAAGTAGAGGGGGCCCTCGCCTCGCAGGACCGAAATGGCGCTGACGATGAACGCGGCGAGTGCTCCGGTCGCAATCAGTACTCCGGCCTGCAGTCGGCCGCGGCGCAGATCATCCCAGGCGCCACGCGCGATTTGCGTCCAAAGCGTGAGCATGACACCGGACGCGAGCAGGAGCAGCAGCCAGCGGAACAGATTGGCGAGCGCCATGTCGGCGGACGTCGCGCCCCCCGGCGGGACAAGCGTATCAGCTCCGTAAAAGCAAAAGGAAAAGACCATCAGGTTCATGCTGAAGAAGATGCCCAGGCCGATGCGGAGCATGGCCGAACTGATGGTGTGATCTGCCTGACGAGTGGCGAGAAGTGAGTGGACAAGCCGACAGCCGCCGCAGCAGAACAGCGGTTCGTTGTTGCGCGCGGCATCGTGAACACGACGAAGCAGCGTGGGCGCCACAGGCAGACTGCAGTGAGCGCATGATGGGGCGGCCCTCGCACTGCTCGAATTGTCAGGCGGCGTAGTCATGCCTGGTCTTTCTCGACGCCCTATTGCGCGACGCGTGGCCCTCGCAGTGATTGACTCCGCCTGGACCTCGGCATCCGGCCTGTGAATCAGTTTGGTCCACTCAGCAAGAGGAATCGGACCAGGTAGATCACCGCCGCAGAGAAGAAGGTGATCCAGAACAGCGTGAGAAACCACGGAAAGTGGTAGCCCTCGTAGGTGTGCGCGGCGTGGCGACGGAACATCCTCATGCGCGGCCTCCTCGCGCATCAATCTCATCCTGCATCTCGAGCATGCGGTACTTGGCACGCTCGACATCGTTGTACTCGCCGCGGTTGAAAGACCAGATGAAGATGCAGAGGAATCCACCTGCGACTGCCAGATACGAGACGACGGGCACGATCGCGAAGGACCCGGCGCCGCCGCGGGCCCAGGCGAGCGTGAACTCAACAAGTTTGAAGATGAAACCGGCGCCGGCGAGCACCGTGATCGACCAGAGGAAGATCCAGACCCACAGCGGGTTCTTGCCGCTGCGCGGCTGAGCTCGTGAAGTCGGCGGGTTTTCAGGGTGGTCCGTGCGCATTAGTAAGGATCCTCCTCGCTCGAGCCGTAGGGGTCGTCACCGCCTTCTTCCGTCGGCTCATCCTTGGGCGGGACGTACGGCGGATACCAGGCTTCGTCGACGGGCAATTGCGGCAGGTCTTTGTACTCAGATGGAGCGAACTGCGTGTACCAGCATCCAAGCCACTGGAGGTAGGTCACAATCCCGAGGCCGCGCTTGTTGGGCACCTTGCCTTCAGCGTCGTCAAAAAACCACGTGTATGGCGGCATGACGGAATAGGGCGATGTCTGCCGCGGATTCCACAGGTGCGCGAGATGCCAGTCGTTACTGTGTCGACCCGAACTGCGAATCAGATCTGGTCCCACGCGGCGGGTGCCAAACAGGTGCGGGTAGTTCATCGCATTGTGGTACTCATCGGCCTGCGATTCCTGATGCGTGTCGGACGCCCAGCGGCTGATGTCGTGGCCGACTTCGGTGCCGTCGTTGGGATCGATGCGACGAATCTGCTGAGTGTGGCAGTGCCAGCAGGCTTCGGCGATGTAGGCCTGACGACCCGTCTCAAGGGCGTCTTCGAAGGCGGCGGCGGTGGGCTCGGTCGTGCCAAATGCTCTTTGAAAAGCGTCGGGATAGTCGCGGGCCAGCTCTTCAAACTGATAGGGGATGTTGGTGGCGATTTGCGCCATGCTCACGACATCCACACCCTGATACTGCGCCAGCGGCAGAGCGCCCATGATGACGAACGCCAGCGCGAAGAAGCCGATGCCTGCAACCACGAAGATGAAATTGAATCTTTCCATTTACGCCCTCGCTCCTGCGGCCGAGGTTTCGGGGAACTGGCCGGCGTACTCGGTGTCGGTGTGATCCTCGCGTGCCATGAAAGTCATGAACATGTTGAGCGCCAGGCAGAGGAACCCGCCGAGGATCATCCAGCCGGTGATCATGCGGATAAACCAGCCGATTTCCGAATAGCGGATGGACTCTTCCCACGGACGGAGGCTGTCCCACACGAGGCCCTGAATAACACCGATGACGGTAAGGTCGGTGAACATCAGCGCCACGCCAAGCGTCCAAAGCCAGAAGTGCCAGAGGTTGAGGCGGCGCGACCACCAGTTGCGGCCGGTGAGTTTGGGCCAGAGATGTTCGATCACGCCAGCAATCCAGAAGGAGAAGACGCCGAACATGACCAGGTGCGAGTGGCCCACGACCCAGTCGGTGAAGTGAATGACCTTCTGCATGGTCAGCGTGGTTTGGAAGGCGCACTGGAAGCAGGTGATGAAGTAGCAGGTCATGCCGACCATGAACCAGCGCAGCGCGATCGTCTCCTTGAGGCGATACCACTCGCCGCGCATCGTCATGACGAAGTTGATCACGACGGTGGTGACGACGACTTCCACGGCGATGGTGGAGATGACGGCGCCGTACTGCGCGAACATCGGAATGGGCGACCACAGGAAATGGTGCACGCCATTGAGCGGGTAAAAGAACGCCAGCCCCCAGAAACCGACGAGGCTGATGGCGTGTGAGTAGATCGGTTTGCGGGAGATGACGGGAACGAAGAAGTACATCAAGCCCCAGCCCATCGGCGTGACGAACAGGCCGACGAGGTCGTGGATGTAGAGGCCGACGAGGGCCGCGCCGCCGGTGCCGGGCACAAGCGTCTGGGGCAGGTAGTTGCCCATGATGTAGACCAGCGGCGTCCAGACGAATGCGGCGGTGAAGTACCAGAGCGAGACGTACATCGACTTCTCGCGCGAACGGATGATCGACCACGTGAAGTTGATGACGACGAGAGCCACGCCGAAGACGACAAGGTGATCGGCCCAGAAAGGCGTTTCGCCCCACTCAATCGCCTGGGCCTGCCCGGTCAGGATGCCCCAGACCGCCGCGCCAACGATCACGTTCCAGGCAAGGAAAATCACCTTGGAAAGCGGGTGACTGAGAACCGGCTCGCCCGTGAGTCGCGGCACGACCCAATGCAGCATGGCAATAAACGCGTTGGTCAGAAACCCATACGCCATGAGGTTGGTGTGGATCATGCGAATGCGGCCGGGGCTGAGCACTTCGACGCCTTCATGCGGGTAGAGGCGAAGGAAGACGAACGAGTAGAGCAGGCCGGCGACGATGCCGACGCCGATCCAACTTACCGCGGCGATGAAGTGGAGTTTGCACGCAGTCGTGTCAACCAGGACGCGAGTTTCGCCGCGACTGGTGACGACGGTGGGTCGAATGAGTGGGGTCGTAACTGTCTGAGTCATGAGTGCATGCTTTCCGTCAGGGGCGATGCAAGTGTCGCGGAAGAATCAGTTGCCTGTAGATGGCGGCGTGTCAGCCGATGTGCTCGCTTCGGATTCCGGGTGATGGGGCCAGATAGCGGCGCTGCGTTCGCCAACGGGCTTGCTTTGTTCGCGGAGCCAGAGGGTGTAGGCGACGAGATCCCAGGCGCGGTCATCGCTGTACGCCTCGTAGCGTTCCGGCGATTGTTCCTGCCATTTCATCACCTCTTCCATGGTGGCGAGCGAGTCGACGTAGGGCTCGATGAGCTTCTGTTCCTGTTCGACGAGCAGGTTGAAGACCGTGGGTTTGAGGTCCCGTGTCACCAGCCCCAGCGTGCTTGACTGGTAGTTGGGCATGGGCGTCACGCCAGTGCGGAAGGTGCGGTAGATGTCGAGAGGAGTCGACCCGCCCTTGGGCGCGCCGCGATGGTAGTTGTAGGGGCGCACGGGGTTGCCCCAATCATCATGCAGCGCGTAGGCACTTGGACCGTCGCCGCGCCCGGTCATGCCGTGGCAGTTGTGGCAGCCCATGCCGATGTAGGCAAAGCGACCCTTCCAGACCCGCTCTTCGGTGAGCAGGTTGTCGGGCGCGGAACTGGGCAGAATCACGCGGTCTCGCTTCTGCCCCTTGTCAGTCCATTTCGGGGAATACTGCTTGATGAAGGCGATCACCGCATTGCGCTCGCGCTCGGGCATGAACTGGAAGGCGGGCATTGAGCTGCCCTTGAGTCCCTGGCGAATGGTGCGGTGGAGGTCTTCGTCAAGCGGAAGTTGACCGTTGGGAGTCGAGCGAAACTTGAACTCGCCAGTCGTGAAGTTGCGCGGCTGAATGATCAGGCGAACGGCGGCCGGTCCGGCTCCGTCGCCCTTGATCCCGTGACAGCCGACGCAGTTGCGGGAATAGACGGCAAAGCCCAGTTTCAGTTCGGGAGAAGCGACGACGGACGCTCGAATCCCCTCCGGCAGTTCCGCCATGGTCGCGATCGTCTCGGTGGGTTGCGTATCGCGCGAGCAGCCACCGATCGCGACGAGGCATGCGGCACTGATCGCCAGAGTTGGTGCGAGGTACGCGAGAGACTTGGTCATTTCATCCACCCGGATTCAGTGATCGGATCAGTCAGATGAGCGCTAGCTGGCCTGGGCGTCCTCTGCGGGTCTGGGCATGTCGGCCCACGGCGCCAGTTCGCGCGACGGGTCAAACCGACCCCACGACGAGAAAAGGAAATACGACATCGAGAAGACGAGATGCGTCGAGAGGCCGACGTACCAGGGCGTTTGGTCGGCGATCCAGTTCCCCCCGCCGAACAGCAGCGGCTGGAGCCAGGGAAGAATGATGAGGAAGTTCGCTGCCCACAACCCAGCGCCAAAAGCAGCGCACACGATGGCTTTGATTAGCGGACCGGTGCGGCCGAAGAGACCCTGCAGAATGAACTGCAAGACAATCCCGAACAGCGCACCCGTGGCGAGGTAGAGAAACGATCCGGCGAAAAGTAGCAGGCCTCGATTGGGGCCTTCGTCGAGTTTCAGTGCGTCCGCGCCCATGCCGAACGTCAGGTAGAGCTTGATGATGTACAGGGGGTGCTCGTTTGGCAGCAGCAGCGTGGCGCCGAGCACGTTCCAGAGCAGGCTGACGGCCGCGGCAATACCGCCAAGCGTGATGCCAGCCATGAGGTGGTACATCGTGTAGAACCCGTGCGGCCGCCAGTCGGTTGCGGCGCCGGTGTCAAGTTCGTCGCGCAGACGATGGGCCTCGGCGACGTGGAATTCGAGTTGTCGGAGCAGGTCATCGCGTTCTGGCATGAACGACAGCCTCCTGTGCGCCAACGGGTGCGGCAACGCAGACTTGCAATGAACGAGGACTCGCCACGCGTCCCAGACGGCGCATGATTGACATCCCAGCCTCGGCTATCAAGTGTTTGTACCCGGGTTCGTTTCCCTGTTTTGCATCTCCGATGCGCGGAGGCGACTCGGCTTGAGGCGCCGCGCACCGCATCGTCCGGACGCTCTCGCAATCGGCGGACCTACTCGGGCACCCTGAACCGAACTGAATACACCCGGCCGTTCGTGTTCGGATCGGTGTTGTCCGATGCGGAGAAGTAGACTGCATCGAGCCAGTGAGAGAAGCGGCCGGAGCCCTTGGACGCGATCTCCGAGATGAACGAGTTCGCGGGCCCCAGCGGCACACCATCTTCGAGCACCTCGAGCACCGAGCGATAGCTGTCGCCTGCGTTGCTGGCGTACTGTTTCCATTCTGGACATTTGGCAATCCATCCAAACGGTGGACGAGAATTGAACGGCCCACTCAAGACAAGCGGATCCCGCATTGCGGAAAGTTCGGCGTACGGACGCTCCGATGCCAAAGGCGTGGGCAGCTTGTCCTTCAGCGCCTCCACCAGAATGCCGGTAAATCGCAGTCGCCCTGCTTCCGTGAGGTGATCGCCGTCGGCGTAGTCACTCACTTTGAGCTGAGTCTCCGTGGTGAAATCGAACAGCGGCACATCATGAGAAGCGAGATAGGCGCGCATGTCGATCATATACTGGTTCATGTAGGAGTTGTCATTCGAGGCAGCCGTTCCGTCCGCCTGCGCCTGCGCATCTTGTGCTCGCTTGACGCGCACGTAGATGAGTCGAATGCCGGCAGTTTTCGCGATTTGAATGTCCGCCGGAAGGAATGATTCGCTGATCAGGGTTTGGAAGTCACGATTGTCCTTCGTTTTTGTGCCCATTGCCTCCAGCTGCGCCTTGGTGAACAGCTCAGTGTTCAGATTGCTGTCGGCAAAGACGCGCCCGATCGCCGCGTCCACCGCTTCTTTGCCATTCTCATGCAGGCCGTACCCGACCTGCTTCTTTACCCAGTCCTCGACGGTCGGCTTGACGACCGCTCTCTGCCGATCCAGTGGCCAGTGGTCTTCGATGAGATAAGCGAGCGGGTCACGCCGCTCCTTGCCGTAGGCAAGTTCGTCAAGCAGCGGCTCGTTGGGCTGCCGCAGCGCATCCAGGCGGTCTTTGTAGTTGCCGTCTACGCGAAAGGCCGGTTCGGTGAGATACTGGTCCTTGAAGAAGATCACCACGACCTCGGGCCTGCCGGGGCTGCGGGCGATGACGTTCTTGAGCATGAGGTAGCGCCACGCGGACGCCACTCCGCCGTCCCACATCTTGACGGTCGGCAAGCCCGTGCGCATCGCGAAGTGGATGGTGTTCACGCCGTGCCCGAGCATGGAGTTGCCAAGCAGCACGACCTGCGGATGCTCGTCGATGAGGCTCTGTCGCCAGCGCTGCGCATTCTCGACCGCATCCTTGTCAAGCTTTGGCGCCTCGATTGGAGGCGGCCGCAGCGCCCAGGTGATGGCGCCGATCGTGGCAAGAAAGAGGATGAGACTGAGCAGACGTTTCAAGACGCGAGGCTCTCAGAACTGGAAGTAAATGAAATCCTGGCCATGCTCTTGCGCGAAGAGGCCGATGAGACAGACCGCCAGCGCGTAGGCGATGGCGGAGACGGGGCCCGTCTTTGATTCGCGCCGCGACAGGATGAGCGACACGATGAGCGGCAGGGAGTACAGGGCGACAAGCGCTGCGATCGTGGCCGAAACGAGCAGCGAATCGCCCGAAAGACCGACGGACATGTTGCCCGCCGCCCTGACCAGCCACGTCATGCTCGGCGTGCGGAAGATCGCCCAACCCACAAGCGTGAAGAAGAACATCAGCGCCCACGACAGCAGAACTCCGAGGCGGGTGATCGGTTTCCATCGGCCCGAGTATCCAAGTTGGCGATACACGATGAGCAGAATGGCATGGTAGATCCCCCACGCGACGAAGTGCCACGCGGCGCCGTGCCACAGGCCGCTGAGCCCCATCGATGTCAGCACGATCATCGCTCCGGCGAAAGCCGTCTTCACGCGCGAGCCGCCCAGCGGAATGTAGATGTAGTCGCGAATCCACGTGGAAAACGAAATGTGCCAGCGCCGCCAGAAATCGGACGGCGAGATGGCCAGATACGGCGAGTCGAAGTTTTCCATGAGTTCAAACCCGAGCAGTCGTGCCGTGCCGCGCGCAATGTCAGTGTACGCCGAGAAATCAGCGAGAATCTGCACCGCAAACGCCAGCGTGCCTGCGGCCAGCAGCAGGGCCGTCGGATGATCGAGCATGTACACCTTGTCGGCATACACCGAAACGTTGTCGGCAATCACGAGCTTCTTGAGATACCCGCGAATGATCAGCGGCCAGGCGGATACGAAGACGTCCGTGTTCCACTTCCGCTCGCTCTCAATCTGCGGCAGAAAGTGTGTGGCCCGCTCGATCGGTCCGGCCACGAGTTGGGGAAAGAACGCAACGAACAACGCGAAGTCAATGAAGCTGCGCCGTGGCTCCATCTCACCACGGTAGATGTCGATCGTGTAGCTAAGCGTCTGAAAAGTGTAGAACGAGATGCCCACCGGCAGAAAGAGGCGGGCGACGACCGGATCCATATCGAATCCCAGGCCGTGCATGGCGATGACGACGTTGTCTGCGAAGAAGTTGAAGTACTTGAACACGCCGAGCATGCCGAGGTTGCCGATCAGGCTGGCGACCAGCAGCCACTTGCGCCGGGCCGGATACTTTGCCATGCCCAGTCCGCAGCCGTAGTCCAGCACCGTGGATCCGGCGATGAGGTAGCAGAACCACGGATGCACGTAGCCGTAAAAGACGTAACTGGCGACGAGCAGCAGGATGTTCTGCCACATCTTGCCGCGAGGCAGCCAGTACGCCATCCAGTAGGCGGCGACGACGAAAGCCAGAAAATAGACGTAGACGAAGCTGGTGAAGATCATGGAGGGATCACTGGACTGATCGCAGCCTGGAGTCCGAAGTGTGCCACACGTTGCTCTGTATGCTTGCCGAGCGCGGCTCTCGGTTCAAGCATCACGCCGTGGATTCACCCGTGGGGTTGCCGGTGGTTGCAACGGCCCGATCTCGCTCCAGCCGCTGCTCGCCCTCGTAGAAACCGAATCGCAGAGGCACCTCGGTGATGCCTCGACGCGGCGCCGCGAGGTCGATCATCATTTCGCATGCCTGTATGCAATCGCCGCACTTGAGGCAGTGGTTGTTGGCGGGCGCGTCGGCCACGCTCACCCCGCCGCGCGCGGGAATCGCCTCGCACAGGTCCATCGGGTTGAGATCGACGGGGCAGACCTTGATGCACGCATTGCAATGCAGACACGCATCCTTGCCGCCGTCCTCGGTTGCTTCGCGAAAAAAGATGCCGAATTCCTTGCTCGGCGCGATGAACGAATAGTACAGACCGATGGGGCAGGCGCGCATGCAGAACCCCCAGCGCCACCACCAGCCGAGTGAGGCGAGCCCGGCGATACCGGCGAGCGTCAGGCCCCAGACCCATGCCAGCGCGACGGGTGAATCAAAGGCGACGTAGGTCGAGGCGCTGGTCCACCAGAGCATGCATGAAACGACCAGCAGCGTGCTGTGTCCGAGAGGGCCCGCCGCATCGCGCCACCGACGCCACCTGGCGTGCCGCTTGTCAGGCTTGAGGTGCGCTACGTCGGCGAGACGGTTGAGAAACCCCACCGGACAGCCCCAGCCGCAGAACATCCTTCCGCACGCGAAGTTGATCAGGAAGGTGGCAATGTACATGGCGGCAATCCCGAGGATGACCGCGGCCAGCCCTTCCTTGAGGGTGGCTTCCTTGTAGAGCATGCGGTGATCGCCGCCGTACAGATCCACGCGGGCCAGCCCGGAGAGGGGGACGACGAAAAGGATGCCGATGGTGATCGCCTGGGTCAGGTATCGCAGCCAGACGTACCGGTGGCCGCGCGACTCCACTCGGGGCAGGACTTTGAGACGAACATCCGTGGCCACGGCGACTCCAGTGGAGGGTCGAACCCGAGGGCGACCGGATCCGGCCAAGAGTAGAGGCGTTGGGATTCCGCGTCCGGAATCGAAGGGCTGGCCAGCCCCAATTGCGGCTAATCCCGCACCTCTTGGTCGCCTTAGGGGTGTTTTTCCCCAAATCACCGAAGATGGTGAGTATGAGCGATAAAGGGGATGAACTTATCCGATTTCGGCGGTATACTTCTAACAACTCCACCAGCGAGAGGCTCAGCGTGCTATCCACAACCGCCGAGTACGCATTACGAATGATGATCGCTTTGGCCGAGGCCGAAGGGCGACCGCTCACCAGCGAACAACTGTCGCGACGGACCGACGTCTCACCTGATTATGCCGTGAAGATTCTGCAGCAACTTGGTCGAGCGAAGTTTGTTCGCGCGCAGCGCGGCCGCGGAGGTGGGTTCCGATTGGCCTGCGATGCGAGCACGACAACGTTGCTCGATCTCGTTCGTGTGATCGACCCGCTCGATCGCATTACCAAGTGCCCGCTGGGGCGCGTCGAACACGAAGGACATCTCTGCGCCCTTCACGCCAGCATCGATCGCGCCATTGGCGTCCTGCACGATGAGTTGCGATCCTATACGCTCAACGACCTCCTCAAAGATGAACGCGGCACCATCTGCGCGGCCGACAGCGAAACCATCCAGATCGGCATTGAGCGAAGGCACAATGGCTCGATCTCCGGCTCGAACTGACACCTCTCCTGATTGGAGTCGGCCCAGCCCTGCGGCCCGGCGCTGCAGGGCTGTGGCTTTGTGCGACATCGAGATGCGCACAACTTGAGACTCCGGCCCGTTCTATTGTTCGATACCAAGATGTTCGTGGAGGAAGTTGATCGTCTCCTGGTCGATCTCGGGATTGGTCTGGCGCAGCGTGTTGTGACCGCCGCCGTGGAGGGTGATGAGCTTCGCGTGGCCGTTTGACGCTGCCGCAAGTCGCCGGCCGTGGCTGACCGGAACGATCGCGTCGAGATCGCCCTGAAGGAGGAGCATGGGCCGATCGATCCGCGCGATCGCATCGATGGGGCGCAGCTGATCTGGCACGCAGATCGCGGCCAGCCAGGATGCCGCAAAGAATGGCGGGTCACCACCCACGGCGCTGGCCGCCACTTCGCGCCAACTGGCAAACGCAGACTCGAAAACGCCGCAGCGAATCTCGGGTCGATCCGCCATGACATTAAGGGCGATCGCCCCACCCAGCGACTGGCCGTAGATGCCAATGCGGGCCGGATCGACATCTTCGCGCTTGAGCAGCACATCGAGCGCGGCACTGGTGTCGGCGATCAGACCCTCGCGGTGATGCGCGGTGCCTTCGCTTTGGCCATAACCGCGGAAATCAAAAACGAGAACATTAAAGCCGGCCGGCGGGAGGTGCTCGGTGAAGTAGGCGTGACTGAGAATGTTTCCGGCATTGCCGTGAACATGGAGGATCGTGGGATGCGTGCGTCGCGCCTCGGCCGTGGTCGCGCCGCGCGCCGGGATGAACCAGCCGAAGAGTTTCGTATCGTCGGCCGATTCGAACTCAACCACCTCACTGCCGCTGGGCGCTTCAGCAATGGGCGTGGGGCCGCGCTCGGGGTAGTAGAACATTCGCTCCATGCAGCCGGTGCTCCAGAGGATGAAGGCGGTGATGCCGAGCAGCACGGACCAGCGGAGAACGACGTTGCGCAGTCCACGCTTCCAGTTCTTCGGCCGTTTGCTCATGATGATGGAGCGTAGCAGGGGGGCCCGCAAACAGCCCAACGCGCGACCGACGAAGTCTGGCAGATTGCCCCGGGGGGGGCACGGGCCCTTTGTGGCCGATTCAGTCCGGCGATCAGACCCGTCGCCTGCTGTTGCGGCTCGACTACGCTTGGGCATCGATGCGGCAAATGACTCGGATTATTCTGATTCTCATTCGCCTCGGTGCGCTCGGCGTCTGTACGGCGAGCCTGCTGGGCCACCTCGCAAGGCACGGTCTGTTCTTTGAACTCGCCTCCCATTTTCGCGTGCAATATGCGGTTCTGCTCGTGATTGCCTGCGCACTGCTGCTGATCCTGCGTTCTTTCAAGTTCGCCGTGCTCGCGGGCCTGGTGGCATTGATGGACTTAGTTGTGATTGCACCCCACGTCCTGCCGAATCGACCAGCCGCGGCATCGGTCGCCAACGCGGCGCCGACAATTCGATTGCTCAGTCAGAACGTCAACACGGCAAACCACAACTTTGCGGCGGTGCTCGCGTTCATCCAGGCGGAGCAGCCGGATCTTGTATTGCTGCTCGAAGTCGACGGGCGCTGGATGGAACACATGCAACCGCTCAACGCGATGTATCCGTTCACGTCGTCGAGCCCTCGCACCGACAACTTCGGCATCGCGTTGTGGAGCAGGTTCGAGCTCATGAACACACGTATTGAACCGATGACCGAAGCGCGAGTGCCGACGATCATTGCCGACATCGCCGCGCCGGGCGGGTCGTTTCGCTTCATAGGTACGCATCCTCTGCCGCCGGTGAGCGGTGCATACGTTCGCCTGCGCAACGATCAGTTGTCATTGATCGCCGCATTGGTCAGCTCGCATCAGGAACTGCCGACGATGGTGGCGGGAGATCTGAACACCACGCCGTGGTCGCCGTTGTTCGCCGACCTGTTGCGAGATGGCGGATTGCACGACACATCGCGCGGCTTCGGTCTGCAGCGCACTTGGCCGATCTCGATGTGGCCAATGCGCATCCCGATCGATCACGTCCTCGTGACCGATGGCGCAACGATCGTTGATCGCCGCGTGGGGCCGGACGTGGGTTCGGACCACCTGGGAGTGATTGCAGACGTGGCGGTGAGCACCAGTCGGTGAGAAAGTGCAGAGGGAACGCGGTGAATGCGCTCCCTCTCGCGATGTTGTCAAATCAGAGTGGGCTTAGTTCATGCGCGTTGCCAAGACGTTGGTTTTCATGCCATACTGCGCCGCCTGGAACCAGATGTTGCGGCCGCGTCCGTTGATGGGGATGGGCAGATTCCACACCGCGTGGCCGTTGCCGTTGGTCGTCTTCGGGCTGCCCGCCTGCGCGGGCTGGGCGAGATCAAGCGTGACATTGAGTTGATTGACGCGCGTGCTGCCGGGGCCGCGAAGGCTGTAGACGAGATAGGCGCGGGTCGAGGGCGTCATGTTGTCAATCGTGAATGTGCCGTTCTGTCCGGCAATGAGCGGATCAGGTGATATGGTCAGTGCGGGCGCCATGATCTGGCCGAACAGGGTCATGACTCGGTCTTCCCCGAGGCGGCTGTAGCGCCCGCCATCGGCTCGCTGCCAGTAAAACGTGCCGGTGTTTGGCCCGATCGCCTGGGCCCAGCGCCACTGGTTGAATGGCTGGGGCGTGAGTCCGATGACGGTGATGAAGTACTGCGTATCCGCCAGAAGCGATTGCGGCCGAGCGAGCTGCACTTCGATGCGGTACAGCCCGTTGCCGATCGCCGTTTGCGAGACGCTTGGATAGTCGTGCTCATCAAATGGGCCGGCAAAGAGATCAGGTTGAAGCGAGATTGTGTTCGGGTCCTGGAGCCAGAATCCGATCCGAAATCCCAGCGACGGAGCCGGGTCGCCGACCCAGTTCACGCGCGTGAGAGTCGCGTCTTGCGTCAACTTGAAGTCCTCCCAGGCGATGGCGTCGAGATCGGAGTCATTCTGGCCCGATGGATCCTGCCACAATTGGGTGGCGCGCAAGGTGCCGCCGGTGTTGAAGATTGGTTGCTCGTAGATCGGGACTTGGCTGAGAGCGGCCGAGGCGCACAGCAGCGTAGCGGTGAAGGCAATGGGCGCAATCTTCATTTTGAGCTCCAATTCTGTGAGTTGATCGCTCGCGCGACCAATTCGGCCGGGCGGGCCGTGGAAAGCAGGTGGGGGAATAGGCGACAAATAAGCAGATAATTCTATCTTATTTACGGCCCGATCGACGCGCTGTTCCGCCGCACCCGTGCTTTCATGGGCCGTGAGACTCGAATAGGGTTCATTCCGCCACCAGACCGGGTGAAATGGGGTCGTTCCGCCGGCAAAGAATCCCCCGGCGCCAGTCGCGCGGAGCCTGCAGGAATGAAAGGAGAGTCGATCGTGCTTCTGTGGCCTTGGAAGACTCCGAGCCGACTCGAATACGCTGTCATCTGCTGGTTTCTCATCGTCGTCGCGATTGGCGCAGCCGTGCTTGCCGACGACACCGGCACTCGAGTGCTCTGCCTGGCGGTCGGTCTTGGCACGTTGGGGGTGCGTTCCATCTACGTGCGATTCACGGAGTAGAGTACTGGAAGGACCGCCCGACGTGGAGGATCGACCGATGAACGCTGCCTCCCTGCTCACCAAGCGCGAAAGTCAGCGCGTCGAAGCGGCGGTTGCGGCGGCTGAACAGTCCACGACCGCAGAAATCAAAGTCGTGATTCTGCGCTGGTGCTGGATGCCTCTGCAGGCCAAGGCCGTAGAGATCTTTCACCGCCTCGGGCTCGATTGCACGCGTGAACACAACTGCGTGCTCATCCTCCTTATCGAAACAAACCGTGAGTTCGTCATCTACGGCGATCGCGGCATCACCGCCCGCGTCGGCCCGGACTACTGGTTTGACGTGCGCGATGTGATGGCCGACCACTTCCGCAAGGGTGAGATGGCCGAGGGCCTCTGCGCGGCAATCGAGATGGTCGGATCGAAACTGGCGCAGCACTACCCGGCCGACGGCGCCAACGAAAACGAGATTGATGATGCGGTCGTGAGGGAGCAGTAGCATGATGCGGCCGTTCATCCTCGCCATCGTGGTTCTGCTCGGCTGTTGCCGGTCGCTGCGCGCCCAGCAAGCGCCGGTCAATGCTCAGGACAAGTCGACGGCAACATCTGCGATTTCCGGAGTGACACAAGGCGTCGGCGATGCGGGTGGCGACGCGCCGAAATACGCGCCCTGGCCAGTACCTGACGGCGGCTATGTGACTGATCTGGCGAATGTACTCAACCTCGAACAGGAGCTAGATCTGGAACGCTACCTGTGGGGAATCGAGCGCGACACCGGCGTGGAGATCGCCGTGCTCACGATCAGTTCGATCAAGGATTATCCCGGGACCAGCAATGGCACGATCGAGTCGTTTGCCACCGGCGTGTTTGACAGGTGGGGTGTCGGCAACCTGCCCAAAAACGATGGCGTGCTGCTCGTGGTGGCGCTGCGCGACCGCAAGGCCCGCATTGAACTCGGGGCCGGCTACGGCAACCTGCGCGACGGCGATGCAAGGCGAATCATGGATGGCAAGATCATCCCGCGATTCAAAAGCGGAAACTACGCCGATGGTCTGATCGCGGGCACTCACGCCCTGGGGCTGCAGTTTGCCGCAGTGCGCTACGGTTTCAACTGGCCCATGCTCATCGGAATCGTGCTGCTCGTGCTGAGCGTGACGATTTCGATCAGTCTGTTTCGCAGCGGCAAGCGCGGCTGGGGCTGGGTCGCAGTGGGAGGCGGCATCATCGCGGCGCTGTATGTTGCAAACGCCTTCCGAGCCGTGAACCGACTCAACGACGAGCTCGGTGGTGGGGGTTGGGGTGGGGGACTGGGAGGTGGTGGATCGGCCGGCGGATTTGGCGGAGGGTTCGGCGGTGGATCATCCGGTGGCGGCGGCGCCAGCGGCGGTTGGTAGAGGACGGCCATGAGTGGACAATCCATCGAATGCCCGCGATGCAACGCGAACGGTGTGTTGCGCGGCCAATGCGATCTCAAGCGACGCCCGGTGAAGGGCACGGGCATCGTCGTCGACTGGTGCCCGCGCTGCGAGGGCCTCTGGTTCGATGGCGGTGAACTCGAGCGATCCTTTGCCGATGCCGACCAGCAGATGGAACGGCCGAGCGACGCGCTGGCGGGTTCGCTGGATTGCCCGAAGGGGCACGGCCCGATGTGGACTTTCCGCTATCCCGGGACGCTGGCCACCATAGACATGTGCGGCGAGTGCTCTGGCGTGTGGCTCGAGGCCGGGCTGTTCCAGGAGATCAAAGTTGTGCGCGCCCATCTCACCGCAGAGGAAGAAGAACGCCGAGCCGAGGGCGTGCGTGGCAGAATCTGCGACTGGATCGATCGCAAGATCGATGAGTTGACGCAGGAGTGATGAGGGGGCGGTGAGAGAGGCGAGCACTCGCCGGAGATCCGCACGATTTCGAGTTAACCAGCGCATTCTCTCAGATTACCCGTCTGATGGATGATTCTGTAACCCGCGGCAGTGACGGGTCTTGCCACGCCGCTGCGGAAAGCGCTGCGCCGATGACAGCATCGGGCAAGGGGCCGCGTCGAACCGCTCGTGGTGAGCCGCACGGGGACTCCGAGTTGGGTCTATTCGGGCACTCTGCGGGGTGCTTCAAGGAGCAAGCCTCGCGGCTGATCGGGGTCCAAGTTCCGGGCAGCATGATACAAACTCAAGATACAATCAATCGTGATTTCACCCTCTGATTCTCGGCTGCTCGCTCGGTGAGTTGTCTCAAGGGAAAAACCCTCGTTTTTTCGCTGAAGAGCTACTATTCTGAGGGGTGCCTGCGTTTTCTTGTCTGTGAAGCGGCAGGATCTGTTCGTATTTAGTTTGGAAACAAAGGGCGATTTTTTGGCGAATTGTCGATTGGTTGTTGATAGGAATGTACTTACCAAAATGGAGAAGCAAGTGACAATCGTCGATTGCTTTTCGCTGGTCGTACGGCGATCGATTCGGGTTCCAAACGGTGTCGCCGGATCTTGGATGAGTTGGATTTCAGTCCGAAGTGCGGTGGCCGCATCGCGCACGTTCATTTCGTTTTTGACCAGTTCGGTCGTTAGAGCATTCGCACCTCATCTGTAGCGGTATCCGCCATGGTTGAAGCAGTTGATGGCGTCGCTGGCGGTGACGCGGTCGAGCACCGACTGCATCGCACGCCACAATCGATCCACCGTCCGGCACGCCAGGCTGCGAAGCAGCTGCTTGATCTTGCTGAAGATCATCTCGATCGGGTTCAGGTCGGGGCTGTACGGCGGCAGGTAACGCACCTCCGCACCGGCCGATTCGATCAACTCGGCGATCCGCTCGCCCTTGTGGCTTGAGAGGTTGTCCATCACCACGATGTCGCCGGGCTTGAGCTGCTTCAACAACACCTGCTCGACGAACGCTTCGAACACCTCACGATTCACCGCGCCGTCCACCACCATGGAGCAGCGCATGCCATGACCGTCCAAGGCGCCGATGAGGGTGGTCGTCATCCAGTGACCGTGCGGCGTCTTGTCGATCAGACGTTGCCCGCGTCGGCAGCGGCCGCGCGATCGCGTCATGTTCGTCTTGGCCCAGGTTTCGTCGATGAAGATCAGTCGACGGGCATCCACCTCGGCAATCCACTCACGCCACTGTTCACGGCGCGCTGCGACGTCCGGACGATCCTGCTCCGCCGCATGGATCGTCTTTTTTTTAGCGTCATTTCCAGCGACCGCAGCGCCTTGCTGATGCCGGATTGAGAGCACTCGACTTCGATGCGTTCGCACAGTTCCGCCAGCGTGGCGTCGGGGTGCTCGGCCACGAGTTGCGCCAGACGGGCACGGCTGATCTTGAGGTAGCGAGCACCGCCCATCGGCCGCGCTTCGACTTCGCCGTTCTCGCAGAAGCGTTGCTTGACGCGTCGCGCCCACGCCGGGCAGACGCTGAACGCCTCGGCAATGGCCGAAGTCGTCATGCCACGCTCGTACGCAGCGAGCACTTTGAGACGCAGATCGGTTGAATACGGCCCGGCCATCCTGGCTCCTTGTCCGGCTCGTTCCTGAGCCGCACACACCATAGATGCCCGCATCACCTCGCGCCACCGAACATGCGCCGAACCGCGCTAGGCTTGAAGTGCGAACGCTCTAGGCGTCCGAAACTCGCGCAGAGGTGTCCGAACTTGGGAACTCGCAGAAATAGGGCACAGCGATTCAGTGGATCCTCCGCTGCCGTGCCACCTCAGCGGATTCAGTGGCGGAGGTCCACCCGCTGCTCTGAATCGTGCCCGGAGTAACAACTGAAACATCAGATTTCTCATCTCTTCAATTTGCAGCGGGCTGGTGTCTGGTGGAGACGCCTCGGGCCAATGCGCAGCAGCGCATCGGGAGGCAAAAAAGAACGCGTTCGTGGGGCAGAATCGTAGCTTTCGCCTGTGTGCATCCCCTCGGGTGCCGGTTTGAGATGCGACGAGATGTCGTGGTGATATCTAGGTATCGGACGTTGATTGTAAAGCAAAAGGCGCCGTTTTGTTCTACCGACTGTGTTACTTTTTGTGTCAGTTGGAGGGCAAAAGACGTGCATTCACAACCCGTAGCAAAGCAACTAGTGACACAGTCGTGGGGTACGGCATGGGCGATCTGGATGTGGGAGGGCGGCTCTCTCATCGCCGGCAACTGACGCAGAGTCAGGACCGACGCCCGACAAAGTAGCTCGGGCGGCTTGGACTCGCGAGCCGCCCTCCTGGCTCGGCTGGCGAATGTTCGCGAGGGGATTCACCGAAGGGCCAACCCGGTGGCGGCAGGGCGATCGATGGTCGGTGGCGGACTCACGTAAAATCGCTGACCTCCCAGGTTCCGTGATTCCCGACACGATCACTGCCACCGACACTGCCCACGGCTCCCAGCACAGCGGGTACTTGCTCGAATTCAATGAAACTGCGGCAAAGGCGGGCAGGGGGGTTGAGTGGCCAGACTTGGCTGGGTGGGGGCGACGGCAGCGAGGCAAATCGTATAGAAAGTCTGGCACAAAATCGCGCAAGGGGACGACTTTTGCTTGCGTTTTGAGAAGATTTGAGGTATTCTTTTGCGGCTATTCGCGGCCGCGTCGGCCGCATGGCTGTAGTTCGGATCCCGGCGGCGGCTGACTCGCGACCCGGGGTCCGAAGGATCGGCACTGAGGAGAGAAAAATGCGTCGTAGGTCTTGGATACAAACTTGTCTTTTTGCCGGCTTGGTCGGCGGCGTTGTGGTATCGGATTCGTTTGCGGACTCAGTTGCGTATGCCGCCGCAAACGTGACGAACAACTCCTCGAGCCTGTCATCGCAATTCGGCATGACTATTGGCAACGACGGCGTTGCATCGAACCAGATGTGGATCCTCTTCGAGAACATGGCCGGGGGCGCAGCGTCGTCCATCGCCAATATCTACTTCGAAGATGGGCCGATTCTGGGCATTTCGACATTGGAAGAGAGCACCGGCGTTGATTTCCAACACGATCCCGGCAGCCCTGAGAATCCGCCGGGCATCAACAATTTCGCCACCACCGTAGCCTTTTCCGTCAATGCCAAGAACCCGAAGCCTGAGAATGGCGTCAACCCCGGCGAGTGGCTCAAGGTTATATTCAATTTGCAGAGCGGGGTGGATTTCTCCGACACCGTTGCCGCCATCGAAAACGGCTTCCTGAAAACCGCCGGTGACCAGGCGTATAACCCCAACGCGGCCGCGCTCCGCGTCGCGTTTCACTTGATCGCCTTGGGTGACGGCAAGAGTGATACCTATATGCTCGGACCGGAATCGGTTCCGCTTCCAGCGCCGGTCAGCATGGCGCTCGCTGGCTTGCTGGGTGCAGTGACCTATTCGTCCGCCCGGCGGCGTCTGAGAGCGACTTCGCCTCGCTGAATCTTCTGACTGGCTGCACAAACCAAAGCACTCACATCACCGCCGGGACGCGTCTCGGCGGTGTTTGTTTTCTCCGGGCTTCCCAGGGCGTTTGTCCGCGATAGTCATCGGTCTCGCCTGTCGTTGGGCGTGGCTGGCCCCGTCATCCGTCTGTTGGCGAGCGTCAGCAGGCGGAAAGCTCGCCACAGCAGCCGAGCCTTCGCCCCGGACTGTTTGGAATTGCAAAATGGCTGAAAACAGCAGGCCGGGTTGTCCCGGTATTGGAGCGCGCCTCGCCCTGGCCAATCCGACAGCGTGCTGCAGTTCGCGCGTTGTTTTGAGATCTCGGGGTTGATCGTGAATCAACTCAAAGTCGCCGGCGCCGTGCCACCGTTCCAGCCAGTCCCACAAGGAACAGGCCGCTGCCTCCGAGCCAGATGGGTGCGGGGAGGGGGATCATGACCAGTGTATCCTGTCGGGCGTTGCCGCCTTCCCAGAGATTGAGGATTCGGACGTTGCTCAACTCCGGTCCGGAGTCCTGAATCCAGGCCGCCATACTGGAGTACCAGCTTCGCGCCAGCACCTTATGCAGGGCCGTACCCTTGAAGTAGCCACTGCTGGAGAAAGCGTCGCCGCCATAGCGAGCCGCGAACCCAGCCGGATCCTGGTAGAACCAGATGACCTCCTGCAGTGCTCGAGCCGACGCGGCCTTTTCCGTGTCGCTTGCGGAGGCGTCGTCGAAATACTTGTAGCCGTCCAGGTCGCCCCTGATGAAGTGCGAGTAGAGGTAGGCCGTTTCAGCTTGGACCGTTCGATACGTGTTGCGTGACTCGGTGTTGAGATCTGCATCGTACCAGGTCTTCAACTGGAGATACTCGGTTGTCTCAACGCAGAAGCTGACAAAGTGGCTCGCGTCAGCTCCATTGCGGCCGAGACCCATCGGTGTGAAGTTCAGTTGACTGGCGTTGACGAGGAATTCGCCGGCGTACCCGCCGCCGGGCACTGCAAAGTGATTGCGCAGTCCGTCCATGCGAATCTGGCCCACGGGAACGGGATCGGCATGCACAACCGTCGCAACGGCGCCGAGGAGCGCTGCTGCGGCGATGACGCTGAGTTGCTTGCGATGTGAGCTGCAAATGGCTGTGCGGGCCATGGAGGTGCTTCTCTTTCTCCCACGAATTCAAATGAGGTCAGGTCAGATAAGGAGTGTCTGCAAAGCGTGGGCCGGCGATCTCCACCGGCCCACGCATGGGAAACTTGGTTGTCACTCACGAGCGCGGGCCTCGCGACAGGTCGATCAGAGCGTCGTCACGGAACTGATCGAGCGACGACGGTACACGCTGCCGCCGATCACGCCAAAGAGGCCAAGCCCAGCCATCCAAACGGGCGCGGGCAGCGGGATCATCACAAGCTGATCCTGCAGCGCACTGCCGGAGGGATTGCCACCGCTCACGCCGGTCCAGAGATTGAGGATGCGAACGCTTCCAATTGAGTCGCCCCACGAACCGCTGGCATTGTGGACTTCAAAGTCAGCCAGGTCGAGCCAGGCCTGGGCCTGGGTATCGCCGCCGACGCCGGCGATCTGCTCCTGCAGATACCAGATGGCCTTCTGAAGCGAGGTCGCGCTGGCGTTGTTGTTGTATGTGTAGCCGGTGAGCGTGCCCCGGATGAACTGCGTATAGAGGAACGCCGTCTCGGCCTTGAGCGCCACACCCGTGTTCTCCGATTGGGTGTTGACGAACGCGTGGGCTGTTTGCCCGTAGTTGATGTTCTCGCTTTCTTCAACGCAGAAAGTGATGAACTGGCTCGGACCGGCGCCGTGCTCACCCTGACCAGCTGGCGTCAGAGCGAGATTGATGTTCGTCCAGGCAAACTCGCCACCGCTCCCATTGCCCGCAAGCAGGGTGTCAAATCGCATTTTTCCAATGTAGGCGGGCCCGGCTTGTGCCTGAGTCGCCGCAATAGCGGGAAGCAGCAGTGCGGCTGCGGCAATGCAAACGGAACGCAGTTTCATTTCTCGAATCCTCCTCTTGGGTGCCCTGCACAGGGCATCTTCATTCGATCTCGGGAGCGAGCCCGGATACGCCGGATCTGCTCCACCCCCAAACGTGGCTTCGTACCCACCGCACCCACCCGAAGTGGGGGCGTCACAGGTACACTCTGGTCTATCGCTGTGCCGGAACCCACAACGCCCCTGGCTGGCCAGGCGCTCCGGCAGTCATCTTCTCCATCTTTACGCCGTAAGAGGCGTACTAACAAGAGGTTAGTGTTGCCCAAGACCGGGGCTTGTCAAGCAGATTGATTGCAAAGTCAACCAATTCGAGCAAGAATCCTCGCTGGTCTACTGGCCAGTCGACTTATCGGAGGAAGGGGGGCTGCGGCACTCTGTCCAGCGTGTCTTCGCCTTCTGATTTTCGGCGCCAGATGATCACTTTTTGAGGTTTCCGGACGCCATTTGGCAGGTGGACTATCGGAGCGCGTCTCGCGCAGTAGGATCGCCCGTCAAGACTCAGTGTTTATTTGATCCTGAGAACTTTGGTGGTGGCTGTAGAGAGCATCCTGCGGCGGATAGGCGAAAAAAGCCGCGACATCGATCTATGTCGCGACAGGCGGATCCACAAGCACTGAGTTGGAACTGAATGACCTGCAGTGAGCCTCAGATGACTTGGGACGGCTCATGACGACGACGTCGACGAGCCAGCCCTCCCGAAATCCCCAACCCGGCGCAGGCCATCCAGAAGGGAGGCGGAAGAGGGATCATGACGAGCGTGTCCTGGCGAGCGTTGCCGCCTTCCCAGATGTTAATGATCCGGACGTTGTTTAGTTCCGGGCCCGAATCCTGAATCCACCCGGCGAGGCTCGAATACCAACTGCGTGCGAGGAACTTGTGGAAACCCGAACCCGTAAAATAGCCGCCCGAGGCGAACGCGTTGGCGCCATATCGGGCGGTAAAGCCCGCAGGATCCTGGAAGTACCAGATAACTTCCTGGAGCGCTCGAACAGAACCGGCCTTCTGCGAGCCGCTGGCGGTGTTGTCGTCGAAGTACTTGTATCCCGCCAAGTCGCCCTTGATGAAGTGCGAGTAGAGATAGGCCGTCTCGGCCTGAACGGTCTGGTACGTGTTGCGGGACTCCGTATTCAGATCGGCGTCATACCACCGGTTGAGACGGATGTCTTCAGTGGTCTCAACACAGAAGCTAACAAAATGATCGCCGTCCACGCCATTGCGGCCGAGGCCGACGGGCGTGAAGTTCAGCCGACTTGCGTTGACGAGGAACTCGCCGGCATACCCGCCGCCGGGCACGCTGAAGTAGTTCCGCAGTCCGTCCATACGGATTTCACCGGCAGGAATGGGATCGGCCTGGGCGGGAAACGAAACCGCGCCGACCGAAATCGACGCAGCAATAGCAATGACCAAGTGCTTCAGTGTTCGCTTCGTGAACTGAATCGCTGAGCAGCGCATCGCCAGTTTCTCCAATGCTCGCCGGCCCTTCGACGAGGAGTATCGCCCCATGGTCACTCAAAATCGTGGGCCGGTGATTTCCACCGGCCCACGATCATGTTTGCGTGTGTATGAACGAGCCTCTGTTCGGGCTACTAGCCAACCAGATCTTGAAGAGAGCCAGAATCAGATCTGCGGCGACGGAGCGCCATTCCGACGACCCCGCAAAGCCCGATCCCACCCATCCAAACAGGTGCTGGCAGGGGGATCATGACAAGCAGATCCTGAGCATTGCCCGTGTGATTGGAGTTGGTCCACATGTTCATCACGTGAACTTTGTTGATCTCGGAGACGTTCGCACCCGTGCCACCACCGACGGCCCATGCCGCGAGCGACACCAGTTTGCCGGCGAGACCGCTATTGCTCCCGCCTTCCTGCTCGATGTACCAAATCGCATTCTGGAGTGCCGTTCCGGACGCATTATCTTCGTCCGTCCAGGTTCCTCCGGTTCCACCGTCCGCGAGCCAGGCATTCAGTTGTGACTGAAGTGTGCCACGGATGAAACTCGCGTAGAGGTAGGCCGTGCGAGAGTCGAGGGGGTCGGGGCTCGGACCACCGCTGCCGCCGGCCTTGGCCTCCTTGCTCAGTTCGACGTAGTAGTGGCCGCCCTCGGTGAGGTATTCGTTTGTTTCGACACAGAACGTGACGAAATTGCCAGGGCCAGCACCATGAAGTCCAATTCCGTGGATCACATTTGTGAATCCACTGGGCGTTACTTCAAACGGGCCACCGGAACTGCCCGGCCCCCAGAGATCGGTCTCGACGACCGTGATTTCTTCGCCTGCAAGCGCGGACATGGACATCGCGCCCAAGATCGCGGCTGCGGCAATACAAATCGAGCGTGTCTTCATTATTCTCGTCCTCCGTGTCACGGAATTGTGCTTCGCCCAGTATTCTTCTGGTCGCCCTGGATCCTCCAGAACGACGCCTTCCCTCAGCCTCCACAAAATCAACAAGCAGGATGCCACCAACCCAAAAAGGGAATGGTGCAACTCATTGATTTGCTGTCCCGTCACTCAAGAACGGTTGAAGCCTCGGGCAGGGCAGGGACCGGGGCGATCATCTCTCCTCGCGCAGCCGAATGGCTGAAGCGCGACGCAATAGTGTCTCCACTTTCGATTCCCGTGTCAAGGGGTTGCAAGAAAAATTGATGCGATTTCCAATAAAAAGTTTCGGGTTTCGCTTCCTGCCGGTTGGCCTTATGAAACTAGATTGAACCTCGGACCGATCATCGATAGTGAAGATGGGGAACTTGGAGAGGAGCGCACCTTGCAACAGCGATGGAATGCTCGCCGGCTCCGCGTCAGCTCGGTTGTGCAGGCACTGGTTTGGCGTTGGATATCTGAGAAAAATAACGTGACACGGCAGAGCCGTGTCACGGGTCGAAGGGAGAATCAGGAGCTGTCTGGCTTGCCCGGTCGCCTAGTTGAGCAATTGGGAAACCTGCTCAAGCCGGGAGGCCAAATCCGCATCGCCGCGGTTCAAGTCACCTCGCGCGGTCACCCGTCGGTATTCGGATCGCGCGTCTTCTACTCGACCAGACTTGGCCAGGGCTTCCGCCAGACCGAGTCGGAGCATTGCACTGTTCGGGTCGAGGCTCAATCCCCGGCCGAACGTCTCCCGTGCCTCCGCGATCATCGAGAGCCGAAGCTGGGCACTACCCACGGTGTCCAGTAGATTGGCGCGAATGGTCGGTGGGAAGCGGCGCTGCTGTGCCCCCGCGATGGCCTGCTCAGCCAGACGCAGCGCCTCTTCCCCCTTCCCATCGGATCGAAGCAGCAGGTACGCCAAGTTATTCAAGACAATCGGGTCCCCCGGTGTGAGCTGAAGGGCGCTGCGGTACGCCGTCTCCGCCTTTTCCAGCTGGCCCAGCTGTTGGTAGCAGCTTGCGAGCATTCCCAGAACGGCCCCCGGAGTCTTCGGGTCGGTTCTGATTGGCTCAATCAGATTCACCGCCAGCTCAATCTGATCGAGCCGTGACGATTGACGGCCAAGCCCCACTCGGACCTGTGCCAAGGCGGCTCGCGACTCCACGTCCAGGGGGATTAGCGGCGTCGCCCGGTCGACCCACTGAATCGCGGTCTCGATCGCCGTCGACATTTCCGAAGCCAGTTGTATGTAGATCTTGGCCCAGTCGGCACTTTGCCGTGCGCGCGGCCAGATGAGATTGTGAGCCTCGTCGATTCGACCGGCCTTGACGAGAATGCTCGCGTAAAACCCCAGCCGGGTTGGGTATTCTTCAGCTTCGTCTTGAATTCGCTGAATCCAAGGTTCGATGGCAGTCAGTGCCGCCGTGGGATTGTTCGTAGCACTCTCGATTTGCGCCAACAGAAGCTCGGATCTCGAAAGCAGTTCGGTATCAAGTTCGTTCCAACGTCGCGCCGCGATGCGAGCTTCATCAAATCGACGAGCCGCAAACAGCGTGGAGGCCAGCAGCTCCGCTGCCCGAACGGAGTTGGGAAGAATGCGAACCGCACTTTGGGCGGCCTCTACCGCTTCATCATTGCGACTGTTTCCCAGCAGAGCACCCGCCAGGAGTTGCCAGCCGAGTATCAGCCCCGGATCCCGGTCCACCGCCGTGCGAAGACGTTGGATGTAGCCATTAAAGTCGTTCGGGTTCGCTTCGTAGTACTGCATGGCCTCGGCAAGTCGGGACATCGCCGGGCGAATGCTCTCGTCCACAAGAGTGTTGAGAATCCCCTGAACAGAGTCCGCATTCAGTTGTCCGGACTCAAGGGCGTCCAGAACACTTCGAAGCGCCAAAAGCGACGGATGATTTGCGGAGATAGCGAGACCTCGATCGATCGACAGGCGAGCCTGTTCGAGTCGACGATTGCGCACCTGAAACTCGACCAGTTTGGCCCAGTCATCGGCATTGGCTGAAGTCTCCGCTTGCTCACGATACACACGAGCGGCGTCATCGACTTGGCCGTGCCGCTCGTAGTAGGAGCCGAGAGTGGCTGCATACTCGGATGCGTTCAACTCAGATTGAAGCGGTTTCAGCACGGCGAGGCCGCTTTCAAACTCGCCCGCGGCGGCGTAGAAATTGGCGGCCGCGACTCGCGTATCTCTGTCGGCGGACGGTGCGGCCAGAAGTTGTTCGAACAGTCGGCGTGCTTCGACTGGTCGGCCGTGCCCACCATACAGTATTGCAAGTCTGAGTTGGTCTCGTGGATCTTCAGTCGTGGTTACAAGGTCTTCGCAATCCGCTATCGCTTCAGGCCACATCCTCTGGCGAGCCAGGAGCTCAATGCGTCGGCGTTGCAGGACTGGGTTGAGAGCCTTGAGCTTCAAGAAGGCTCGAAGTTGCTGACTTGCTTCACTCGTCCGGCCTGTGGACTGAAGTAGGTCGATCGCCTGTGAGTAAAGCAGTGGATTGTCTGACTGCAGTTCAATCGCTCTTGACAGCACCCGAACAGCACCCGGGCGGTCGTTGAGCATCAACATGGCGTCTGAGGTGAGCATCATCGCCTTGACGTTCGAAATTGGCGGTTGGGCCAACGGGGTCAGATTGAGAATGACTTCGGAGGCCGTGGCATCTCCCGGTTCGAAGGCCAATGCACGCTGGGCATCGGCAAGACGCCATCGCGAAGCTTGTTCTCCAGTAATCGCTTTGAGGCGTCCGATCGCGGCGGAGATCACGTTCTGGTCGGTCCATGCGGCGCGCGAGTCGAGTAGTGCCTGCTGCGCTTCGGCACGGTCGGGATAGGCTTCGGCCACGCGTTTCAGCTCTTCAAACGCCTTGTCATCTCCAATGACGTCAAGAAACTGCGCATAGGCGATCTCGCATCGCATGCGATCAATGGGATCCGCCGCATCTTCGATCGCGCTCTGGTAGGCGGCACGTGCCTGCTCTGGGGCGACGTCGACCGCTCCGCGAGTCAACCGCAGCGCCACCATTTCAGGGCTGTCGTCCCGCGATCGTTCTGACATTTCCATCAGCGGTGCCACGAGTGCGGGCGCCTTCTGCCTGCATGCGCGTATGAGGTCAATCAATACGGCGGGAGCCGGAATACGGTCCGACTGCGACAGGCGATTGATGACTTCCTGCGCGTCCTGTACGTGCCCGACCGCGACGTAGGTTCGCGCGAGGAGCCCCTGCACATCAGGCTGGTCCGGAGCCTGTGCCGAGAGCTCCTCAAGAATACTGACAGCGCCGTTCTCGATCTGGGAATCCCCGCGGTCGGCGTCAATCAGCGCGATGTAGACACGTGCCAGTGTCAGGGCCTCGGGAGCGGCTGGATTGGACATCACGGCTCGCTCGGCTGCGAACCGGGCGTCGTCGAGGCGTCCCTGATCGATTAATGAAGCCGCCAACATCATTTGTGCACGGGAGTACGTGGGGTCGAGACTGACTGCCTGTCGGAAACTCGAAACAGCCGTGTCGGTTTCACCGAGTTGTTGAAAAACCTCGCCCAGCGACGACCAAACCAGACTTGCGTCTTCCCTCATCATTCGAGCGTCGTTCAGCGATTCCCTCGCGGCACTGAGCTTTTGTGCGTTAATCAGTTCGCGACTCTTGAGCATGACCTGCCAGTAATGAGCATCGTCGTCGGTGCGATCAGCGAGCACGCGGCCCGGTTCGGAGTTCTTCCATGATCCGTCTGCCGAAAGTGAGGCCAAGGCCATCCATCCGAGCAGGTTGGAAGGAGCCGTTGGGATCGATTCCGCATGTTCTCGAACCTGTTCCCTTGCGCGATCGGCCTGGCCGGTTTTCCAGGCCCGCTCGATGAGATAGGCAAAGACATCTTCGCGAAAACGTTCATCAGATACCGCGCGAGCCAGAAGTTCATCGGAATTGGAACGCAGGCCGAGCAAGTCGAGGGTGCGCACGAGTTCAAGTAACAACTCTGTGTTCGGAATCTCGAGTTCCACTGCCCTCTTCGCGGCTACAACTGCATCGTCGCGATTCCCGAACGCGGCCAACGTCCGGATCTGTAGAGTGGCAAGCGCAACATCGCCTGGCCATTGTTTGACGAGCGAATCGACGTAGGCGAGTATCTCAGAGGACGGCTTCGCATCAAGTCGCATCATTTCGACCCGACTGGCGTGAGCAAAGGAATCCGCGGGATATGCGTCAATCAGATCGCCAATCGCTTTGCGCATTTCTTCGCTTCGTC
Organism: Planctomycetaceae bacterium; assembly: GCA_040255465.1. Lineage (GTDB taxonomy): Bacteria > Planctomycetota > Phycisphaerae > Phycisphaerales > UBA5793 > UBA5793. The sequence goes on along the minus strand of JBDZVA010000002.1, from coordinate 952,614 downwards.
CAAGCGCAGAGAGGCATTCTATCTTCGCGAGGTGGGCGGCATGGTGGTGGGGGTCAAGCGCCAGCAGGCGATTTGCGGCTTCGAGCCGCTCAGTGATAAAGCCAGACTTGCGATAGAGATCGATGAGGAGCTCGAGTGGTCGTTTGTCGCTCGGGCTCCGGGTGCTTGCCTCGCGAGCGTAAGGAATCGCGGCTGCGATGTGCCGATCGTTGCCAAGGGGGAGGCGCTGACGCGAATCGGCTACACGATAAAGAACTTCAGCATCGTCCCGATGCTCGGAGAGCGACTTTCCCAACCCCCGAAGGGCGCCTTCGTAGTCACCTGCGTCGTACGCGTCCATGCCATCTCGATAAGCCTCAGACAACTGTTGCGCATGGCGAGCTTCGCGCACGACATACGCCGCACCGGCTGCGACGGCCAAAACGCCAGCTACGGCTACGAGGATTAATAGACGCTTCTTTCCGCGTCGAGTCATGGGAAACTCCACATCCTACAGGTCATGAGATCCGAAAACAATCTTGCGAATCGTCTGAAAAACGATCCAGAGATCGAGACGCCAGTTCTGGTTTTGGACGTATTCAAGGTCGTAGCGAATCCATTCTTGAAAATCATTCTCAGGGCGCCGAGTACGCCGAACCTGCCAGAGGCCGGTTACGCCGGGGCGAACGCTCAAACGAGCCTCACGCCAAGTTGGGCAGAACTGGTTTTCCTTCTCGGGGCTCGGGCGCGGGCCGACAACGCTCATGTGGCCGAGCAGCACATTCCAGAACTGCGGCAACTCGTCGAGGTGATACTTGCGAAGGAAGCGGCCGACTCTGAGCACGCGCGGATCGTCGTCAATATGAAACTGCGGACCGTCGCACACGTTCGCTTTCGCGAGTTCAGCCTTCATGGCCTCCGCGTTTTTCAACATCGTGCGGAACTTGTAGCAGGGGAACTCACGCCCGCCGATCGTCTGGCGATGGTGACTGAAGAACGGTGGCCACCCGTCTTCTGAAACAATTGCGGCAATCACAAAGGGATAGATGATGCCAGTCGCCAGTAGAGCGGCGATGGCGAATACCACATCGAATAGCCGCTTGCCCGGGCGTGACAACGGGGCCATTTCACCTCGAGTGAACCGACTGCGCGACGCGAATCGGATGTACTCCCAATCAATAGGCGGATGATCTGTCTGGACGGACGGATCGTCCGCGACGCCGCCCGGTCCAACAATGACGTCGGTTGGCCCGACTCGGACTCCGGCGCCGATCCAGGAGGGGGCAATCAGGCGAGCTCCAGTCGCAATGTTGGCGCTCTCGTGAACCCAAATGCCGGGACTGAACTCATAGACGCCATCAAGAGTTGCGCCGGGACGGTGCCAGAGACGCTGAAGAAGGAGCATGAACTGATCAATTCGCTCGGCATCCCCATCATGCTCAAACAGTCGGGCCTGCGCCACTGCAGGCACGATCGGATCGTGTTCGAGCCTGTTCTTGATCCGTCGCTTCGCCTCGAAGGTGGTTTGGCACCTCGCCCATGCCATTGCAAGGCTGCCATCAGCAGTTAGCCAAGTTTGTTGCGTCGCACTTGAGCGCCGGTGGTAGTGCCGGCGAATTCGCTTGAGCAGACCATGCTCGTCGGTTTCGACCATTTCGATATAGGGCTCGGGTTCTTTCTCGATGAGCCGAAGGCGCATGGCACGTGGCTTGAGCCAGCTGAAGCGATCGAGCAGCGGGGCAATTCGAAACAGCACGAGGTCGTCGTCGCCAAGCAGAAGGTAGAAGTCGCCCCGCTGTCGCCTGGCAGACCCCTTTCGTGGAGCGGGTGACGTTTTGCTGTTCTTGGAATCCGACAACATCCCGGGGCGAACAACCTGAACTCCGCGCGAAGCCCAGAAGCGATCATGGAGGGCACGGTGGTCGAGGCCCCAGAATCGCGGAGAAGAACACTCCGGTCTGGAAGCTTCTCTTTCTGTTTGGGTTGTCAGAACACTCACTTGGAAACGTCTCTGCCCTTCGCGTCGGTCGCCTGGCCGCTCATGAGAATGGCTCGGACGAGCGCATGGCGCGATTCAGCGGTCGATTCCGGACCCGAATCACCGTTGGCTCGCATGCTCTGAGAATGGAACGAGATTGTGCTCATGCTGCTTCGCAGGTCACTGGCAATTGCGCGATTGAAGACCAGCCCGGCACACGTTGCGCCAACAGAGCGCAGGCGGCCCAGTGCAGCTCGAAGGAGTCGCGGGTCCTGACCCCGAGGCACGGTCAGGATCACGCGGTCAACCACCGTTGCGAGCACGTTGGCCTCAAGGCTGCCCATCAAGGGGCCGGTGTCGACCAAGACCACATCGAAGCGGGACCTCGCTTCGTCCAGAATCTCCTGCATTCGTTCGGTGCCGAGGTGCTCTGCCTCGACGGTGGGATCCGAAGACGACGCACCGTTTCCATGGATGCCGTTTCGCGAAGTGAGACCCGCTGGAAGGACAGAGAGATTCGCAACGCGCGATGGGAAGATGAAACTTTCGATTGCTCCGCCCCCGGCAACCTGGCGGAGTCCTACCTTTCCATCCATTCTCATGGTGGGCGAGAGCCCGTGCCCGATGAGATCAGCATCGATCATCAGTACCTTGCTGCCCTGTGCCGCGAATGACATGCCGAGCGCTACGGTCAGGCTGGTCTTGCCATCTCCGGGGCGGGCGCTCGTGACCATGAACGCGGTGCCGCCCTCTCGGCGCGGTCGAGATTGCATGGCCAACATGTTGCGCAAGTGATGTACGCTGAGCGAAGCGAGCGACTCCAGCTCGTCGTCCTTGCTGTTCAGATTTGGTAGAGACCCCAACACGGGAACCAGAGTCTCAGCCTCTTCAATCTCATCAAGGTAGCGGTAGCTGGGTTTGAGTAAGCCGATCAGAAGGACCAGACCGACGCCAACTCCCGCCCCGCCCATACCGCCCATCACAGCGAGCTGGATGCGACGATCCTTTGAGGGCTGGGTCGGGATGTCGCCGTAGATCGGCATGATTCGACCCTGTCGAATGTTCTGTCGTTCGACTTGAAACTGCTCCAGCGCCTGGTTTGTTTCTGCAAGCCGACCCTTGATGGTTTCGGTGTCCTGTTTGAGCGCATTGATCAGAAGTCGCGCCTTTCCCACTTCGAGGACTTCCGCTTTGAGCTTCTTCAGGTCGCCTTCCAGGCTGTCAAGGAGCGTCTTTGCTTGAGGAAGCGTGGTCTCGACGGCGATCGGTAATGCTTCAGGACTTAGGGCAGTGCCACTCTCAATCCAGGAGCGAACGAGGTCGTATCGACTCTGAACGCGAGAATCAAGAACTTGCTTGTCTTCTTCAAGCTTTCGCGTTTGAATGTGCCGAGGTCCAAAGCGTCTCGCCATCTTGAGTTGTGCGTCCAGATCCTCTCGTTGGGAGAGCAGCTGTCCGAGTTCCGGATCAAGCGTCGCCAGGTGCTCGAGCGTGAGATCAGGATTGTCGCTCCCCTGCTGGTCGTCCTGAGGAGCATTGGACTCGAGCTGAGCGATAATCTGCCGTTGGTGGGCGACTTTCTGCTCAAGCTCCAGCATGTCGTTAAGGCGGACCTTGGAAATCTCATCGAGTTCGTCCGTTCCGAACTTTTCACCTGTCTGCAAAATCTCGTCGCGTTTATCCTTTAGTTGCCCTTCGAGGGAAATCCGTCGATCCAACAAAGCACGCTCGCGGTCTCCCATTTCCTTGTCGCCGGCTTCACTGTACAGCTCTTGATAGGCGTCGATCACAGCGTCGACAGCTTGCTGGGGTTGCGCGGCGCTGTCGAGCGTGGCTCGAACCATGATCACCTGCGAGCCTCGGCGGTACTCAACGGAAACGGCTCGTCGCAGCTTGGAGATTCCGACGTTGCCTGCCGGCCAGCCTACTTCAAGCAACTTCGGATTCTCAACCGCCTTTGCCAAGACACGCGATGACTGTAGAAAAGTCGCTTGTGCTGCAACGAAGGACTCAAAGAGAGGAGGAGTTTCGTTCTCCTCGGTTCGATACAGAGTGCGCTGTATCGTCGGAGAGATCTGAACCATGCCCTCGCTGGTGTACTGCGGGACTGTGGACTTGTAGCCCACAACCATTCCGATGGCGCCCAAGATGCCTGCAAGAACCAAAGCGATCGGATACCGTCCTCGCAGGCGTCGATGCAGGAGCGTTGCAGTACCCGCGCCGCGAGGCTCTTCACCCGGCTGAGCCAGCGGAGGATTGGTCACCTGCACTCGGTGAACTTGCAGCTGACTGTCGGAATTCATTTTACACCTTCTTCGATCGTCTTGATCACGGGCTCAACCGCTTGCAGGATGTTCGAGACCAACTCGTCCGTGGCTGCACTCGACTGCGAAGCTGGTGTGAGAATCTGGACCTGTGCGGCTCCGAGTCCGGCGGCCTGCGGGTTCTTTGCCGCCCTTGACAGCGAACTCATCTCACTGAGGATACCCTCGGAGTAGGGGACGATGAAGAAACTCACGATCCGAATCGTCTCACGGGCACCTTGGCTCATCCTTGAGAACGTATAGCTCCGTGCCTGCTGTTCTCGACCCTCGACGGTAATCATGACGAGTTCGCTTGAGTCAAAATCCCAGCCGTGGGCTACGTAGCACTTGGGCGGGAAGTGGCCGTCCATATCTCGAATATCTGTGCAATGGACGATCGATAGGCTAGCCTTGCGGCCGGTCATGGGATCTTGGTAGGTGCGCTGGAGCATCTTGTTGGGGCGCAGCATTTTTACTTCAACATCTGTGTAGGGTAGGTTGACGCCAAACCAGCCACCAACGACATAGGGAAGCGCGTCGATCTGGGTGGCGACGTGATCGAAGTACTTCTGAGCACCGACGGGCGGCTCCTGACCGATGCCGCCGGCAGTCAGAATGGCGATCAGCAGCACGAGCGTGCCTGCGGGGATGCCGAGCGTGCGAGCGGGGTGGTGCACCGATACCGCCATTCAGTCCTCCTCTCCAACTGGGTGTGGCGAAACAGCGATTTCCAGCCATCGCAGGAGTCCCAGAGTGCCCCAGAGAATTGCCAGCGCAATAAAGAGCATGAGCCAGCCGCTCGCCTCGTGGAACGCATCCGCGACCGCAGTGCTGGAATAGCCGTAGAGAAGTACGGTTGGGACAAGGCGTATGACGTTGACCAACAGGGCGATCATCGGACTGATGATCAGAAAGAACAGTCGAATTCTTTGGCGCATCGGGACGGAGAAGACGAATGCAAACGTGATGAGCAAGAGTGCAGTCACCATCCGCATCCCATTGCAGGCTTCGGCGACGGCGACCTCATGTCCATTAATGGTGAGTACGCTGCCGCTCCGCTCAAGGGGAACATTGATGATGTTGAGCAGGTAGTGCGTGATCTGAGCTGTGTGCTCCTGAAGCGGGACCGCGATGGCTTGGCGGATGCGGCCGGGAACCGGCAGAACAAACACCAATGCGGCAGCAGCCGGAAGGAAGAGTTCTACGATCCGCGGACCGAGCATCGTCAGTGCAGCGCCACAAACCATGAGTAGCGCCCCACCATGCTGAGCGATAATGATCCCCTGGTCATAGCCGATCCGAATGCTGAGCCATCCAATGATGATCACGAGCGGACCAAGCGCGCTGACTTGAGGTCGCGCAAAACGAATCCGCTCTCGCCGAACCCAAACGAGCCAGAGGGCGACAAATGGCGCCAGGATCAAATGCGAGTTCTCGGCATCGCGCCATCCGATGGCGAAGATGTCCTTCCAGAGATCCATCGTGGCAGCAATGGCGACGAGTATGAGCACGCCCAGCCAAAGGCCGATCGAGAAGTCCCAATTACGACGCAATGTAGTCAAGAAGGTGGCTCCCGGTGTAGTCCATGTGGCGACAGTTGTGAGCGAGTGGCAGCAGTCGCTCCAACTACGGCGTCAACCAATCGTGCGTCCGCGGATACGAGGCCGCCATGGCAAACGACGGAGCGGGTGACGATGCTTGAAGCTCCAATTCTTGCCCCCGGCATGATAATTGAATCCACGATGACCGCACTTTCATCGATCACCGCGTCAGGTGAGATGCAGCTGAAAGCACCGTGGCCGGAAGTGCGTACTGCGGCTCCAAAGTGCATCGAGGCAGGCTGTCCGTCACCGCCCTGGAAAGCAGCACGAGCGGCGAGTAGCAACTGCTCCCGGGTGCGAAGCGGTCGAGAGTATCCCGCACTCAATCGATGCACGCCGACCCGATGATTGCTCTCGACGACCTTGTTCAGCCATTGCTCTTTCAGATCCATGTACCCTTCGCGCTGCACATGGTCGAGGAGCTTTCTGGCCATGAGATATACGCCCGCCGGCGTGTTGTCCGGATTGACCAGCACCGTCGCATCAAATCCATTAACCCGATGGTGATTGACGGTTCCACTCAGGTCAAAGTCGGGGCAGCGTGCGGCTTCGGCCACCAAGAGCAGTGCATCTTCATCAAACTGCCTCGACACATCGCGCACGACGCCAGCCGCGCCGCGAAATGACTCTTTATCAATGACGACTTCTATGGTCCTTCCGCCGAGATGTGATTCGAGTTTCGGAGCTGGATTTCCACCACCGTTGGCGATAACAACGGGCATGTTACCCTTGGCGCCGTCATTTAGTACATCGACAGCACGCAGCCATCGAGCGAACACAGTGGAATCTCCCGGTCCGACAAGCAAATCGAGCACCGAGCATCGGGTCGCCGCCGTGAGTGGCGACGGCGTTAACCCGCCGCCGAGCAGGATAAATGCCTCCACGCGGTCTCGGTCGGAGCCGGCTGCCCGTCCCAATTCAGGATCGGGAACCTGACTGGTACCGACTTGAATTGAGTGATTACCGTTCATGGTCGAATCGGACGCCTCGCGTGTCGCACCGGGTACGCGAGCACTCGGGCTACGCATTGCATTGCTCTACGCTTTGACAAGTCGGTCTGCCATTTCGCTCTCAAACGCGTGCATCGCATTTCGTGTGTCGATTACGAGTCGAGCGTGCTCGGAGATCGCCGCATAGTCGAACGCATCATGATTTGTCGCCAGCAGCAACGCATCAAACGACTTGATCGACTCAGCGTTCAGATCGACACTTCGCATCTGCAAATCGTGCTTTCGCATCGGATGGGTTTGCGGCACGTGCGGGTCAGAGTATTCGACGTGAGCACCGTGCGCACGCAAGAGTTCAATCAGCTCAAACGATGGCGACTCGCGAATGTCGTCGACGTTCGGCTTGTACGCCAATCCCAACACGAGTACCTTCGAGCCTCGTACTGCCTTACCGTGCACGTTCAGTGCATCGGTCACCTTGCTCATCACATAGTGTGGCATCGACGTGTTGATTTCGCCGGCAAGCTCGATGAACTTGGTTGGGCGGCCGACTTCTTTCGCTTTCCACGTCAAGTAGAAGGGATCGATCGGGATGCAGTGTCCACCGAGCCCCGGCCCTGGATAAAACGGCATAAAACCAAACGGCTTAGTTGAAGCGGCCGAAATCACCTCCCAGACGTCGATGCCCATCGGATCAAGAATCATCTTCATTTCGTTGGCCATGGCGATGTTGACCGACCGGAAGATGTTTTCCAGCAGTTTGGCCGCCTCGGCGACTTCTGCCGAACGCACGGCAATTACTTGCTCTACTGCACGTCGGTACATTCGAACTGCCAAGTCCGTGGCCGCATCATCCAGGCCGCCGACGAGCTTGGGAATGGTCTTGGTCGAATGAGACTGTCGGCCGGGGTCCTCTCGTTCCGGTGAGTACGCTACGAAGAAGTCTGTGCCGCACGTGAGCGGTTCACGACCTGCTGCCTTGGCTGCGTCAAGAATTGCGGGTAAGAACTCATCTCGGGTGGTCCCGGGATACGTTGTAGACTCCAGCACGATCAATTGACCACGTCGCAGCGTGGCGCCAATTCGCTGGCCGGCATCGATGACGTAACTCAAGTCAGGCTCGCGATGGGCGCCCAAGGGCGTGGGCAAACACACGATGACTACGTCCGGTTCGCTGAGACGCGCAAACGAGGTTGTCGCCTCGAATCGATCACTTGCTGCAAGTGCAGCAGTCATCTCCTGACCAAGATGCTTAAGGTAGTTCCGGCCCGCGGCGAGTGACTCGATTTTGCTCGAATCCACATCGAATCCGAGCACACGAAATCCACCCGAGTGCATCGCACTGGCGAGCGGCAGGCCGACGTAGCCAAGGCCAATGATGCCGATGATCGCGGCGCCTGAGTCGAGTTGAGATTGAAGTGTGTTGTGCATGCTCTATTTGGAGAATCGAGGTAGGTGTTGTTGGTTCACGTTCAATCGTGGTTCACGTCGGGCGAAATGAGCGAAAGCGTCGGGATGCTGCCCACAGCAGGAGGCGGATAGCAAATGGGACGCCTTCGACGAGATATCTCTTCCAGAGTCGGCCTGGTTCCTGCGCCATGCGGTGTATCCATTCAAGTCCCAGATGCTGCATCCATCGCGGCGCCCGCCTTACTTCACCGCAGACGAAGCTGAAACTGATTCCCACACCCATCCACCACGTAGCGGGTAACAGATCTCGCAGCTCGCCAATGACCAGCTCCTGCTTTGGCGAACCCAGCGCCACGTAGACAATGTCCGGCTGTGCGTTCTCGAGAGTTCGCTTCAGCTGCGCGAACTGCTCGGTGTTCCTGTCAAAGCCGAGTGGCGCTGGGTCCGTCCCTGCGATTCGCAGGGAAGGGAAGCGCGACTTGAGCGTCGCCGCCGCATCAGACGCAGTGTTACCATCCCCTCCAAGCAGAAAGATCGATCGATCCTGGGACGCGGCGGCTGCAGTCAGTGTCCAGATCAGGCTCGAGCCCGCTACGCGCTCGGGCAGCGGCGTCCCCTGGAGACGGCTCGCCCACACAAGCGGCATGCCGTCGGCCACACGAATATCGGAATCATCACACAAATCAGCGAATGCGCGGTCGTTAGCCAGTCGACGCAGATGGTCCAGGTTATGCGTTACCACCCAGCCCCCTCGGCTTGAACGAATCGATTCTAGAATACGCTCGATGCACTCCACCTCAGTCATTGCATCGATTGGGAACCCCAAGAGGTCAATTCGGCGCGCCGATTCGAGCGTGGGGTGATCTTTCGGTTCAAGCTGGGATCGATCTGCTTTGTCTACGCCAAGTCGATCAGACACTCCCGCGTCTACATGCGTTGTGGCCACCAACTCTCTGCTCATGAGGCAACCACCGGTTGAGGGGTTGCCGATTCAGATTCTGGGCTGGTCTTCGTTATCCTCGCGGCAAAGACCGATGCCTGCCGTCGATCCAATTCCTGCGTTGCACGTCGCTTGCCCTTCAACAAACACTCCCATTGGTAGCGACGAAGAAACTGACGGAATTCCGGGTCGTCGTATCGCGGGCGCCGATCAAGCATTGCTTTCACGAATCCCCACCACATGGCCAATCCTCCAAGCAGCAGGGGAGGCCGCGTAATCCGATACACCGCGCTGACCGTCATATACGCCAGACTTGTGCCCATGAAGTACTGGCCGGCGCCGTGGCGCATCCGGCCGGTCCACCATCCCTTGTCGCTCGTCCCCATGGGACGCAGATGAATGAAGCGTAGCTCGGGGTCATCCCAACTGCGGGCCTTCCACCCGAGCATGCGACATCGATGGCAGTCGATGCCATCCCACATAACTTCGCGGACGAAGCCGCCAATCTGTTTGAAACACTCGGTGCGGTAGAACTTCGTCATGCCCACCGACATCTCGTCTCCGCACTTCTCGCTTTCGAGGGCGCCGGTGCGGGGGTGTACGAAATAGGGTTTCCCACTGCAAGTCCCCAGGTGGGAGTCGGACTCCATTCGTTTCATCAACTCTTCGAAGTAACCCGGGGGAAGATCAAGATCTAGATCCACCTTGGCAACGAAGTCAAATTCGGTCAGTTCAATCGTGTCTACACCGGCATAGAAGGCATCGATCACGCCGGGACCCACACTGCGACGCCCGCGATCTTCGCGCCGCACGATTTGAATGAACTGGTGAGTGGCGGCATACTCGTCGAGAATTTCAGATGTGCCATCGGTTGATCCATCATCAACGATCACCCAGAGCGTGGGGCGAATCGTTTGCGAGATCACCGATTCGAGGGTCCGGCGCACGTAGCGAGCTTCATCGCGACACGGGGAGACGAGCGCGTACCGGTGCGAAGCGAGACTATTTTGACGCGGTTGGTTCATTTGCGGTGAGTCAATACCCCGACTGCACAGATTCAGCCTGCACTTGCAGGCTCGCTCGCTCTCTTGCTGGTATAGCCATTCGGAAAGTTCTTGTGCCAGCGCCACGCGGTCTCGACGATTGAGCGAATCTCGGGATGGCGCGGCTTCCAGCCGAACGTGGCCTCGAGGCGGGCGGGATCGGCAATGAGCGTTGCCGGATCGCCCGGTCGACGATCAACTTTGGCTACGGGAATTGATCGGCCCACAACTTCCTCGCACGCCTTGTGCACTTCGAGTACGGTTGTACCGGTGCCCGAGCCGATATTGAACGCCCTCCCAATTCCTGGCTTGAGCGATTCGATTGCCAGCTGGTGGGCTTGCGCCAAATCCTCAGTGTGCACGTAATCGCGCACGCACGACCCGTCGCGCGTCGGAAAATCTGTGCCGAAGACTTGCAGCTTCTCGCGCCGTCCCAGCGCGACATAAAGCGTCAATGGGATGAGATGACTCTCGCTGGGTCGTGATTCTCCGAATTGCCCGTCGGAGTCGGCTCCGGATGCATTGAAGTAGCGCAGGAATGTATAGCCCAAATCGTACGCTCTGGCATAGTCAGCAATCAGCCTCTCGCACGCGAGTTTGGTGGTGCCGTATGGAACTTGCGGGCGCTGTGGAGAGTCTTCGGTCAACGGCATGCGATCTGTGAACTCATATGTGGCTGCGGTGGAGCTGAAGAGTAAGAGTTTCACGCCGCATTCGAGCATCGCATCGAGCACCATCTTGGTGCCAACCACATTGACGTTCCAGTAGTTTGCGGGATCGCGGATTGAGTCCGGAACCGATGCCACAGCGGCAAAGTGCATGACCGCGTCGATGCGATGGCTGGTCATCGCCTGGGCCAGCGCTTCCTTGTCGAGGATGTCGCCCACGACCAGTCGTTTGTCTGGTACTGCTGCCGCGTTGCCCGTCGACAGGTCATCGTATGCGATCGGCTCGTGGCCGTGAGCTATCAGCCAGCGAAGGCAGGCACTGCCGACATACCCCGCTCCACCCGTGCACAGAATCCTCATGCGAGCTTCCCTTCCGGTGGACTTGCAAATTCGTCTTCGACGCTCCGCTCTTGGCCGAGGATGTGCTCTGTGGCAGCACAGAGGTCCGCACAACGCTTGAAGGCCAAACCCTCAAGCCCATCATCAGCGGTATCTCCCTTGCCCGTGTCGACAAAGATGGAGCCGCGGCATCCGGCGTTGTGACCCGCCAGAATGTCGCTGACCATGTCGCCGACCATCCAGGATCGGGTCAGATCGATGTGGTGCTCCCGAGCTGCTTGAATGAGCATGCCCGGTCCCGGTTTTCGGTTTGGCTGCTGGACTTCCGTTCGATTTGTCGTGGTGGGCACATCTGTACAGGTGTAGATCGCGTCAAGCACCGCACCCTCCTCGGCGAGCAATTCACACATCCGGCGATTGACTGCCTCCATTTGAGCCTGGGTGGCCATGCCGCGCCCAACGACGGACTGGTTGCTGACCACGATCGTTCGAAAGCCGATTGCGCGAAGCTGCCTGAGCGATTCGGATACGCCGGGAAGAATGCGGACCAGATTCGGCTCGGCCAGATAGTGAACGTGCTCAATCAGCGTTCCATCGCGGTCGAGAAACACCGCAGGAAAGCGACCATGCACATCTGCACCGCGAGCGGAAAGCAATCCGTGCGCGTCGTGCAGTGCTCGCTCGTAGGCATCGAGCGTTCCGATATCACGGTGATACCCACTCCACTCCCACCCACGCATGCGCCCCACAAACCGCGGGAGCACGTCGTGCCCCAGGTCGAATGCACCCATCGCGCCAACCTCTCGATACGCTTTGGCGTCGAAGATGTAGACGCCCGCGTTGGCTAGATTGCTGACGGGTTTGCTCGGCTTCTCAACAAATGAGACAATCCGCTTCTCGGCATCTAACTCGGAGATGCCGCATTGGCTTGGTTTGGTTGTTCGGAAAAGCAGCATCGTGACTGGATCCGCGTGCGACTTGTGAAACGCAAGCATGGTCGAGAGGTTGATATCGCTCAAATTGTCTGCGTAAATGATGATGATGTGCGTCGCATCGTCGGCAAACGTGCCATTCGCCATGATGGTGCCCGCCGATCCCAACAGCGTCGGTTCATGCGCCTCAACAAGGTCGCGGCAACCACCGCTCGCTCGCGAGGTGAAGTACTCGACCATCTGGTCGCGAAACACGTGCGTGTTGACCAAGATCTCGCGGACGCCGGCGTCGCCAAGAAGATCGAGCCAGAAGTCGAGAAGTGGACGAGCGGCATCGCGGGGTCCAAGCGGAACCAGGCACTTCGGCATGCGATCCGTGAGCGGACGCAACCGCGTGCCCAAGCCGGCAGCGAGGATGACGGCCTTGATCTTGGTCATGCGCTCTGTGCAGCGAGAGCTGCCGCCGCCACGCGCTGCTGAAGCAACTGTGCGGCGATGTGACCGATCGACATGTGCAGGTCTTCGATGATGCCATAGTTGTCGCTCGGAGCGTTGATGTGAAGATCGGCCATCGTACCAATCTTCCCGCCATTAAAGCCGGTCATCGCGACCACAGTCATCTCATGAGCTTTTGCCCACTGGCAAGCTTTGACTACGTTCGGTGAATTGCCCGAGGCGCTGATCGCGACGGCCACATCTCCCGCTTCAGCATACGACTCGAGTGGATAGACAAAGGTTGAGTCGTAGTCGATGTCGTTCCCGATGGCTGTGGTCAGGCCGGGATTGTCAACCAGACTAAATGCTTGCAGTCGGCGCTGAGTGGCGACTTCCGCAGTCTTGACATAATCGCACACATGATGGCTCGCCGTCAGCGCGCTGCCGCCATTGCCGAACACGAACACGCGGCGCTTGTTTCGCCAAGCATCGTAAATCAGATCGGCGTAACGATCGATTACTGCAGAGTCCAGCCTCGATGCATGGTCTGCCAATGTGGTCAGATAACTGCGAGCTGAGTTTGCAACCGTGTGAGTCATGATGGAGCCTTCATGTGGGCGGGCGCGGCTAACGCTTCTCGCTTGAAACCGCCAAGGGTTCACCCGCTGATAAAGATGATGCGACTTCCAAGTGGGTCGATCGAGAATTCCAATTCCTTCGGTCGCCCAAGGGCCTCGCGGATCGCTTCGTGTCGCTCGGGTGGCGCCATGAGCAAAATGAATCCGCCGCCACCGGCGCCCAGCAGTTTGCCGCCTTGAGCTCCGGCCCGCCGTGCGGCCTCGTACCAGGAATCAATGGAGTCGTCGGTAATACCGAAACCGAGTGACCGTTTCAGGCACCAGCCCTCGTGGAGAAGTGTGGCGAAGTCATCTAGGTCTCCGTTCCCGCTGAGGACTTCTCGCATCTGGTACGCGAGCTCCCGCATGTCTGTTAGCACGGCTGCCTTGGCGCGCGTGCCTTCGCTTTGCTTTTTGAGGATGCCGTCGGCGCTTCGGGTCTGATTGGTGTACAAGAGTAGCGAGCGTCGCTGAAGTTCGTCGAGCGTGTCTCTCCGGCATGGCACCGGCTGCACGTTGACTGAGTGATCTGGATTGAAACGAATCAGGTTCAATCCACCGAACGCTGCGGCATACTGGTCCTGGCGTCCAATCGGTTTGCCAAGCTTGTCAATCTCAATGGCGCACGCCTCCTCAGCAAGTCTTGCTGCGGATGCGATCTGCCCGCGAATGGCATAGAACGCATTGAGCAACCCCACCGTTAGCGTGCTGCTGGACCCCATGCCGGTTCCTGCCGGAACATCGCCAATGGTCGTGACTTCGATGGGTTCAGCAACGCCTGTCGTTGTGAGCGCTTCACGCACCAGTTCATGCTCAATCTGCTGAAGGTGGCTCGCCAATTCGATGCGCGAGTAGGCGATTCGAAACGTGGGTTCGAATCGCGTGTGAACTGCAACGTACATGTGCCGATTGATGGTGACGCTCAACACCGCCCCGGGATCGCCCTCATAGAACGCGGGCAGATCCGTGCCACCACCAGCAAAGGACACGCGATAGGGCGTTTGAGAGATAATCATTGAACACCTGCCGTGTGCGGTGTCTTGGCAGGAGGTTGGGTTGCGATCGGCAATTCGGATTCGCGCTGCTGCAACAGGCTGCGAAACTTGGATTCAAGGGCGGCAAGACAATCGGGAAGTTGAAATTCCCTCTCGATGTGCGCTCTGCCGCCACGGCTCAATGTTCCCACCAGGCCTGGCTCATTGATCAATCGCTCAAGAGCATCTGCAAGGTCGGTGACGCTGTTGGGCTCTACGAGCAATCCTGAGACACCTTCTTCAATGATGTCCGGAATGCCCGCCAGTCGAGTAGACACGCTTGGCACTCCGCAGGCCATGGCTTCCATCAGCGTCCGGGGGGTGCCATCGACGTCGTTATCGCTCGACCAGACGCACGGCTGGGCAAACAGGTCGCCGGAGTGCATGAACTCAGCCATCTGCTCCTGGAGCACGGCCTTGCCGGTGATCTCAACGACTGCATCGAGATTGAGATCCTGAACGCGCTGGCGAAGCGGACCCATCAATGGTCCGTCACCAGCGATCGTACAGCGGATGGATACTCCACGATCGCGAAGCATGCCACACGCATCGATCAGGTACCCGAATCCTTTCTTCTCGATGAGACGGCCAATGGAAATGACGTGCGGAACTTCGGGCAGAGATTCGCGCAAACGGAATTCATACATCTCCGTTTCGATCCCGCAGTGAACTGTAATCAGTTGTGAGTCATCGGCTCCGTGATCCAGGTAGAACTGGCGGTGAAAGCTCGAAATACACACGATAAACCTGGCCCGGCGAATCTTGTCGTTGAGCGCGACCCGATCGCGGAAGAGGTCAACGGCGTGGCCTGTGAAAGAAAACGGGATACCAGTAAGCCACGCGGCGTACATGCCGACTGTCGCCGACGCATGGATCCACTGCGCATGGATCAGACCGACTTCATTCGGGTCAAGCCCACGAGCCCAGTGACAGGCTACGAACAGGTGAGCCAGTGCAGCGGCTCGCTTTGTGACACTTTCGCGCTTTCCAAACAATGCATTGGTCAGAGCCGAAACAAAACGGGTCCGGAACCGGAACGGGGCTGACAGCACCGAGAATACCACTCTCGACCCGAGTGGATAGATTGACTCTGTTTGTTCGTGAAGTGTGTTTGCCCAATCCGCGGAGAACCAGGTTGCGGTTGGCTTGTGCAGCGCACTCAGGCGGCAGGAGATTCCACCCTCGATCATCGCGTGCACTTCCGTTGCCACCCACGGGGCGCCGATGCCGATTGGAGTGATGTATTGCACGATCTTCTCGTCGATCATGTTGTTGCCACCATGGTGGACTTCGGTTGGGTGACGCGCACAGAGTGGGGGACAGTGTCCGGTGCCGTGGAGGTATCAATCGCTCGCATGACGCCCTCACGCCAGGTGAATCTTGGATTCCAGCCGAGTTGGGACTTCGCCCGAGTGTTGTCGTATCGACGCGGCTTGCAACGAGCGTGGATCTTGCTCGGTACCAAAACTCCCGGTACCTTGGCCCGGCCCTTGAAAGCCACTTCGCTGGTCACCCAAGCCAATCTGGCAATTGCACGGTGGATCCACCACGGCAGTGGAACAATGCGCAGGCCGGCGCCAATGTGGTGTCGCACGCTCCGCAGGTAGGTCCGCTGGGACGGAAGGTGATCGTCCACGATGTTCACAATCAGTTCCTGTTCGTTCCCTGAATACTCCGCGCCTCGCACTACTGCGTCGGCGCAATTCTCGACGTAGGTCAGCGGCAAGGGGGCAAAGGATCCAATGCGGATGCACCAACGATCTCCGATGGTCGCGCCCAGTCGTGCCGTCCACAGGTTTTCCCTGCCAAAGACGACGCCGGGACGAAGTACCACCAGCCGCCAGTCGTTCGCTCTTGCATACTCGCGGACGAGCTGCTCCTGAAAAAGCTTGGTCTGGCAATACTCAT
This sequence comes from Planctomycetaceae bacterium, assembly GCA_040255465.1. Lineage (GTDB taxonomy): Bacteria > Planctomycetota > Phycisphaerae > Phycisphaerales > UBA5793 > UBA5793. The sequence goes on along the minus strand of JBDZVA010000002.1, from coordinate 936,480 downwards.
CTCGATTGCCCGGCTCATCGGCTAGCGCAGAACCCTCGTCCAGGCGGGTCCAGGCCATCTGATGGAGGTACTCATAGACTGCAAAAGAACTCGTGAGGACAATGTTGTTCACACCAAGGTTGACCATGGCGTCCAACAGATTCTCAGTGGCGATGACTGTTCCGCCAAGTTGTTCGTAGAGGTCGCCTGCCTTTGAGGCTGCGAGGTGGATAACGCAATCGATTCCGCCGACCACAGCGGGCAGGTTTGCACGATTGCGCAGGTCGCCACGCGCGACTTCGATTGCTGAGTGGCCATCCCAGCCATCGGGGAGGCTTCTTGTGCCCGCGCGAACAAGCGCGCGCACCTCATGGCCGCGTTCGACGGCCGCGGCCACGACGTGACGACCCAGGAATCCCGTCGCACCGGTCACAAGCAGCTTCAAACCTGATTCTCCGGCAATAACAGGGCGTCGATCAGTCGGCTGGTGCGATCCATGTCGGAATAGGTGACTGGAGGCTCGGTGCCGTTCGCCAGCGCGACATAAGTCTCCTGAAGGAATCGCTCAAGTCCCTCATACGCGGTCCGCCCGGCGATCTTGTTCCAGAGACCGCCGATTCCTGAAGTGAGTGACGCTCTTGCCGCACTCAGCGAATTCAGCGTCGGCACGAGATGCTGGCTTCCTCCTCGCCGCCGAGTGAGGCGACACGTCGGATAGAAGAGTTCGGCGTATGCCTGCCCAGCAGTTCCGCGAGCTGTGATGCTGAATTCGTCGGGCCAGTGCTGGCAGGTGAATCGCAGTCGGGCCGTGCCTGTCGGAAACCGAACCAATGCATCCAGATCGTCATACTTGAACAACTTGTCCGCACCCAGATTCCGCCAATCCGCTCGGATAGATTTGGGATCCGTCGGAAAGAACTGCAGTGCGAGATAGCACAGATGTGAGATGAACTCGTGAATTACGCCAGCCGGGAGTTTGTGGCTCGGGTGCGGCGCATTCTGATCCGCGTAGCGCCCACCATCACGGATCCGTAGTGCCATTCGAACTTCAACTTCTTCAACGCGACCGATGGTGCCTCTGGCTATGGTCTGATCAAGCCATGCAACCGGGCCGTTGAATCGATAGTTGTGATTCTCGATCAGCCGTACGCCGTGCTGGCAAGCGCACTTCCAAGTGTCTTGAAATTCTGGATTGGAAAGGGCGACCGGCTTCTCGACGATCACGTGTGCGCCGGCGGCCATACACGTACGGGCGATCGACTCGTGCGTAGCCGGCGGTGTCAGAATGTGAACCACATCCGGCCGGCACGCTTCAAGCATCTCGGCCAGATCCGTGTGCCACCCACCCACACCGAATCGTTGGGCCGAGAATCGAGCGAGCGCCGCTGACTGGTCGCAGAGCGATGTAATCGAGACGTTTGCCATTTCCTTCAACACGAGCAGATGCTGTTCGGAAATCTTTCCACAGCCGACGATGGCGCTTGAGACACGTCGTTGAGCTCGTGACGACTGAGTCGAAGTATGAGTGACGGTTTCGATAGGAAGTGTGGTGCTAAGCGCTGGCATTGGCGAAGTCTGACACGGTGGACGCTCTGTTCTTGGCGACGACGCGGCCGGGATTGCCAACCACCGTGGCGCCGGCGGGCACATCATGAAGTACTAAAGTCATGGCGCCGATCTTGGCGCCAGAGCCGACGGTAATCCCGCCGAGAATCTGTGCGTATGCACCGATGTTCACATCATCTCCGATGACCGGAGTCGGTCCATCGTCCTGGCGACTGCCAATGGTGACACCGTGTCGCAGCGAACATCGCGCACCGATGACCGAGTCGCTATGTACGATGATATTTCCAAAGTGCCAGATTCGCAGACCCGGACCGATGGTGCATTCTTTGGGCAACGTGATGCCGGTGAGCGTTTCAACAACGCGATAGATCGTCCAGTACACTTTGGCAAGAACCCACTTCAGCGGACCGCTCCGACGCGCATCGACACGGCGGCCAAACCGGTACACGGCAATCGCCCAGATCGATTGCTCACGCAGGAACGGACGCGACGGGTACCGCTGCAGATCGGCAATCCAATTGCTGTCCGATCGACCAAAGATGAGAGGCTTGCGGGCCATCAGATTCAGTCAGTGCGGTGTATCGAAGCAGATGGGATCATCAGATCAAGCCGATTGGGCAGCGGGCGCAGAAGTGTTCGGACGCGCCCGGTGATGCAGATACCAATAGATCTGGCCCTGGAGTTGAGCAACCTTTGAGAGCAGAGTCATTGACGCACACGCCACAGCCTGGCTCCAGGACAGTTCAACGCCTTTTGTCCTGAAAGCGAGCCTGATGACTTGTGCAGGCAGGATCGCCGCTGCGGATCCTCCGCACAGCAGAGCCGATACTAAGCCGCCAAAGAGAAGACCGAGCAACGCCGCGACGGCAACGGTGACCGGCCAGCCGACCGCCCAAATCCAGGCGCTGCGGTTGATCTTGCTGAAACCGAGTTGACCGAACCGTTCTTGTATGTCAAGCCCGCCATATCCAGTGCGGAAGTTCCGTGTCCACCATTGCCCAAACCGGGTCATATTCGCATCGTGGATTGCCATGGGCTGGTCGAGACGCACAATGCGCCCTCCGGCGGCACGAATGCGGCTGCACAGCTCGGGCTCTTCGCCCGCTGGGACGGACGGATCAAATCCCTTCGCCTTCGAAAAGACGTCGGCACGGACCATGAAGATCCCGCCACAGTATGGGATCTCTCCGGTAGGTTTGCGCCACTCCAGATCGCAGAGCAGGCTGTAGATTGATTGGTCTGGAAACCGCTCACGCAGTTGTCCGCACACGATGGACACGCTCTCATCTCGATCAAGTTCGCTCTGTGCCGTGGCTAGCCACGCTGCGTCGAGTTCGCTGTCGCCATCGACAAACTGGATGTACTGGAGAGACGGGTTCCGATTCATGAGATGTTGGAATCCGGCATTGCGACCCCGCGCCGCTGAGAGGGGAACATCCGATGAGAGCACGACCGTTTCCAGACCTGCCTGATGCGCCAGTTCGACGCTGTTGTCGGTCGACGCCGAATCGACGTATACGGCTACTTCGCCTGACTTTCGCGCGGCGCGAAATGCGGGCAAGAGTCGCTCGCCTTCATTGCGTCCAATAATAATAATGCCAACACGGCTCATGATACTATCTTCAGCGTGTAACGAATACGAGCAGGGGAGAGCCGCCGCAACGAACACCTACGGCCCGTCAGTAGGGCATCCTCGGATGCAGTCCAAGTCGATTTGACACACGCCGCACCATCCGATGCAGGTACGGATTGGATGATGACCATCGCATGAAACGATGACGCGGGCCGCGCAATGGTCCGTAGAACTTGCGCATCGGAGTGGGCCATTCGATCTCCTCATCGGTGAACTTGCGCTTGTATTCGCGATTGTCCTGCAGATCCAGCAGGTCGCAACCAAGGTCCCGTCCGCGGCACATTGCATTGAAGTGCAAAAGCGTCTGAGCGCGGAACTTGCGCTCGGAGTCGCCTCGATTCGTGCCGATCCATCCCGCGTACATTCGATTGCCGGATACCACGCTCAAAATGGCCGCCAACGGCTCGTTGCTGTGAGATGCGATGCACAGGATCGCCTTACCGTGTTTGCCAAAGAGCTGCCAGAGGTACACAAAGTACTCCTTCGCAAAGGGCACGTACTCCTGAAATGAGGCGCTCATCGAGTAGAGATCGAAGAACTCGTCAATCGAGGCGGCATCGCCAGTTTTCACCTGGACGCCGGCCCGCTCAGCGAATCGGACATCGTATCGGGTCTTTCGTCTCATGCGCGAAAGAAGTTCATCATCGGAATAGCTTAGACGAATGACCAAAGAGCGGTGTGGCGGTGCCCACGCTTGGCTCGCCCGATAGCCCGCTCGCTCTAGCGCTTCACGCGCGGCGGTCTGCGTGGGCAGCGTGTCCACGCGTACGGATACATACGAGTGCCTGTGTGCCAGATGTTCAAGCTCGTCTACTACTTGGTTAAGCATCTGCGGGTCGTCATCCAGCGCCAAAGGCGCCCGGAACACGCGTGCAAACCTCCCAATCGGAGTGTTCTGAACAAACACCTGCGCTCCGCCGGAGATGCGTCGATCATCTCGAACAACCACACGATCACATTCGAACCCGAATCCTTCTCGAATGCGGCCGTACATGCTTGTTTGTTCGTGATACGCGTGCGTAGCAGAAGCAATGAATTCGTCCCACTCGCTGGTGTCAATTGTTGTTGAATCGCAAGTGGATTGCGATGGGCCGTGCTGGAGCTTAGCACTACGGCTCTGCATCGCAGCGCGATGAACACCGGTGTCATCCATGACACGAATACAACTCAATTGGGCATTCTCGTTCGAAATCCCATCGCTGACGCGAGGCGCTCTGTACAGCGTCGAAGTGGCCTGTTGGACCAGGTAGCCCGGGCCAGCGATCGCCGAAGCCCGGCGAATCGCCCATAGTACTTGCGATAGGGCGCTGGCCAGCAGACTTCCGAACCTGCAAACTTCCGCTTGAATACCGAATTGCCAGAGAAGTCATAGTGCGTGCATCCGTGTTCACGAGCCCACTGCATGGCAAACACATGAACCAGATAACTCGCCATGAGCTTCTCGTACTTGGGTTCGCGCCGAAGGCCGCCCCAGCCATAGATCATGTGCGACCCGACGATCGTGTTGAACGCGCCGGCGACAGCCACATCGCCGAGATAGGCTACAAAGTGCTGTACGCGACTCTTGGGGCCAAAAATCTTCCAGAGGTATTCGAAGTAGTCCAGAGAGTAGCAGGGGAACTGGTGGTGTTCGGCCGTGAGGCGGTGGAGTTCAGCGAACTCAGCCACCGAATCGGCTGCCCCGGCTCGTACCTCGACACCGGCTCGCTGGGCGCATCGAATGTGGTATCGCTGCTTCTTGTCCATTTGAGCCACCAACGCTTCATTCGAAAAGTTGAGTGAATTGACGATTGAGACGTGGGATCCAGACCAACTCTGACTCGGCTCGAACCCTGCCATCGCCAGCGCTTGCCTTGAAGCGGTATGGGGGGGAAGCGTATTCACGCGAATCGAAACCCAACTCAATCGGCGAGCCATTCGGTCGAGTTGGTCGGTTACCTCCAGGAGGATCGCCATATCGTCGTCGATTGCAAGGGGACCGCATGGCAGTGTTGCAAGCGTGCCTATCGGCGAGCGCTGTACCAGCATCTGTGCACCGCCGACGACGCGCCCGGCCCGGCGGATCGCGATTCGAATGCTCTTGTAGCCGAACGCTTCTCTCCGAAGCGCGTACTGACTGGACTGCTCGTGATGCCCAAGTGGATGCGAGGCTACAAAGAAATCCCATTGCTCGTCACTGACAGCACACTCACGTGTCTCGCCACTTGGAGCAGCAGTGGATTCGCGGGGAAGCTCAGCGATTGCTCTTGCATTGGCAACACCCATGCCGTTAGTCGTACCGTCGCTTGCTCTCGAAGTTCTTGAGCACGCGGCCCGGATACCGGAGCAACGGTTTCAGCGCGGAGCCGCGGCTCCACAACTCGATGCGATTTCGGATTCGATTCCCCAGGTTGATCAGCGAGGGCAGCTCGATGCAGCCCTCCGCGAGGGGAATTGCGTTGGTCATGTATCGCCGCTTGTAGCGCGACATGTCCTTGCCGAAGTCAATGTGATTTACCGCGATGGATGCAGCGTGTTTGATCAATTCCAGCAACAGGATGGATCCCGGCGAGTAGGCGCCGTGGTCCACGTCGTATGCAGGAAACCACGAATGCCACACTGATTGCGAACGAAGGGCAAAATGCGCCGCCACAAGCCTGTCGCCGGCATAGAGGCACGAGAGCGAACTCCCGAACTCCTCTGTCTGCACGCGGTGCAACTCTTCCAGCAAGTTGCGGCACCAGTCCAGCGTAAAGAAATCAAAGCCATCCGTTCGCATGCACTGCTCAGATTTCCAACCCATGAGGGTTTGCAGAACCATCGGATCTTGGGTGTGCGGCACGAAACGTACCGCGCCGACCTCTTCAGCAAGCCGTTCTCGCTTTCGCTCCGCTTCCCGAATCTGTTTGCGGCCCGCCTTCTCGAGTCTGGCCTGAAACACCTCATATCCATCGCAGACTTCAGCGACAGGCGATATGGACGTCGCCGTAAACCACGACTCGAATTGTGCCTGCGACGCGGGCAAGTGATCGAATTGCCAGCGAACCACGCCGCAGGCTCGGAGCAATGCTTCGGCGTTCCATCTCGCCCCCAACTCCGCAACGACACCGTGGTAGTCTGAGAGTCGCAATCCGACTGGTCGAGCTGTTCGGTCCCAGCGGCGTTGATGAGGAAAGAGCCCAATGACTCGATTGCCTTCTTCGATAACGCCCACGCGGACATCGTCTCGTACTTTTGATGTGGCCAGAGTGAATGCAGGGCAAAAGTAGGGGCTGGCATACACCGCATTCGATTGCTGAATCTCGGTCCATCTAGCTACGATTTCAGGACACAACTCGGAACCGGGGATCACGGAGTATTTCACGCTCACCGGTGTGGCTGAGCCGGAAAACGAAGGAAGGGCCGCTTCGCGACAGTACCGCCAGATGGGAGACTCTGTTGTCTAAGCCTTGCCCTCACCGATCTGGCGAACGAACCAACGGCGTCCGCAAACTCGGCCGCCGTGGCCAGCAGGCGCCCGAAGTGTTTCGTCAGGTAGTAGTAGCGGCTTCGGTAATAGTGCTCGGCAATGCACGAACCTACGCGTGTTTCGCCAGTTGCTTGTGCGCTGGCACCACCCAAATGTGTGATTCGCGCCTCGCCGATCGCCCAAATGCTTGCGCCTGTGGCATTTGCCCGTCGACAGAGATCAGTCTCCTCAAAGTACAGAAAGAAGCGGGGGTCGAATCCACCTAGTGATTTGAACAAGTCGGATCGAATCATCATTGCTGCACCGCAGATCCATGTGGTCTCAAACGGCGGTGTTCCAGGCTCGATGACCCGCTGGTCGGGGAACACGCGCCGCGACCCGATGGCCGACCGAAACAAACTGCCGGGTGTAGTCATCAGCCCTGCAGCTTGAATGTAGTGGCCGCCTTCAAGCAGTGCGGGAGCCGCCATGCCCGCTGCTGGGTGTGAATTCATGAACTCACGAAGTGTCACGATTGTCTGGCGATCGGCAACCGCATCGGGATTCAGGATGAAGATATATGGGGTGGTGCAACGCTCAAATCCGAGATTGCAACCTCGCCCGTATCCGAGGTTCTCAGCGCTGCGAACCAGCTTGACCCAAGGGTACGTCTCCGCGACGAATTCAGCCGTTCCATCCTCGCTCGCATTGTCGACCACGATGCATGTCGTGTCCCCGGCATCAATTGAAGGGCGAAGCGCATCAAGGCACTCCCCAATATTCTCGCGGGAGTGGTAGGTCACGATGATGACGGTGACGCTTGGTTGGTTCATGTCTAGCGCATGATCCGATGAAGGAGTCCGGTGTTCGCGGGGCTGGTCAGGTAGTCGAAGTGTTCCATCGTGCGCGGCGCCACAATTCGAGGCAGCGCCATGGGATTGCTCGATTGCACCACGAGTGGATCACAATCCTGCCCACACGCAGCGCTGTAACCGAGCTCACCCGCGAGTGCCTGAAGCGTTGGCGAGCTTCGGCCATATGGAAAAGAGATTTCATTGGGCGTGGTTTGCGTTTCGCGAGCAATTGCCTCTTGAGAGCGCCGCAATTCGCGGCGCGCGTCATCGGGACTCAGGGAAGTCAGATCCAGGTGGTCAACGCTGTGCGACCCTAGGCTGATGCCGGGGTAGTCACGCTGCAGCGATCGCGCGTCATCCCAATTCATGGTCAATCTCGGCGGCGTCCCCATCGGATTCAGTTGCTCTCGCAATTCGTCGATCAGTCGCGTCCGGTCCGGCAGTGAGGCTCGCAGCGCTCTCTGACAGGCCGCTTGATAAGCCGTGGCGGCAGTCTGCGGTTTCGCCAGATCGAGCACCAGCGTGCCAGCGCCATCTGAGGTGATGAACTGGCGCGAGCGACGGGCAAAAATGGCATAGATCTCGTCGATCCATTGATTCTGCTCGCGCGACACATAGCCAGTCGGAAGAAACAGGCTTGCGGGGAGGCCGAGCGACTTCAGGACTGGGGCTGCAATCGTGAGCGTGTCAAGGTAGCCATCATCAAAAGTCAGCACGACCGTACCGCATTCAGGAGCGCGGCCCGCTCGGAGAAGCTTAGCGAGCTCGCTGAGCGGAAGAACCTTCCGATGTCGAGCCAGGAAAGTCATCTGCTCGCGAAACACTGCCGCGGGGACGTGATTGGCAGGCTCAATCCAGGCACTGTCCGCAGTGTCCGCGACACTGTGGTACATCAGCACGATGGCTCCCTGGTGGCCAGATACTCGTGCACAGAGATTGGGAACCTGCAATCGACGAAGCGTCGACTTGAGCGGTCGCCGAATGCGTTGAATGGGTGATGGACTCAAAATAGAGGTCAGTGGGGGCGCACCGATGGCTGAGAGGTCAGTACAGATCCATGGAAGGCCGCGGACCGAGGACGCGGCAATCGGTACGCGAACACGAAACTGGTCAAACCACCCGCCGCCGCGACGAACAGCGGATTTGGCATGGCGTTGAATATGCAATCTGTCGCGAAAAGCACGATGAGAACTCCTGTCACGACCACCGCAGCATTCTCAACATCTGCGATGCGATTGGTTGGTAATTTGCTCACCAGTAGGCCGACTGGCAGCAGCAGCATGGAGTACAACGCACCGAGTCCGACGAGTCCTCTTTGGCCAAAGACAATGATCCACAGTCCGTCAGTGACCGAGACGTCTCGGCCTCGGTCGTCATACACGCGGTTGCGGCTCCAGCCACCCCATCCAAACACCGGCCTCTGCCAGGCTTTCTCAGCCAACAAGTCCTCATTCTCCATGCGAAACTGCAGCGATTCCGCGCGTTCGTCCCCCATGAAGCGGCTGGCCGCAATAAGTGATTCGCCGGACCAGTCCCCTGACGCTCGGAATCCCATATAAACAATGGGAGCCGCAATGAGGCAAGCGAGAAACACTTTCGAACTCATCCATTGAGTGGCGAACAGGGTTGCCGTTCCCAATGCGAGCAGGGCCAACGAGCCCGCCGACTTGCACAGGACTGTCGTCACGAGCAAGCCGGCCACCACGATGGAAATCGACCAGCCTTTGATCTGACGCAACGCGCCCGTACGCCACATCCAGATTCCAACGAGCGATGCACACGTCATCCACAGACCGACGGCCAGGCCGTGCTGCATGAAAACCATGGGCCTGAAGCCACCAAATCGTTTGGTCTGGCCGAAGTCGTGCTGATGAAATCCATAAACCAACTTGTGCAACTGCGGACTCATGCGGATTTCGTAAAGACACAACGGCACGTAGACCAATCCGCCGAAGAGAATTGCCAGCGCGAGATCGCGAAGACCCTCGCGATCATTGAAGTAGAGTCGACCAACGATATATGGGACACCATACATGATGATCTGGAACAGGACCGCGGATGCCCCGTCATAAGCGCCCAACCCGTTCGTCAGGGACGAGGCCATTGGCGAGAGACACAGGACCACGGCTGGCACATCCAGCCACGAAAAGCGGAGGCGGCCAACTCGGCCAAAGTCAAAAATCAGAATACCAAGAAGCACGCCGTACGAAGTCGCCGTGATCTTCGTGTAGTCTGGCAACCCGGGCAGCTCATAACCCGCCACGGGCAAAAACAGCCATGCGAGCACGAACGACGCCAATACAGCGCGGCGTGGTGTCAGGAATGCGAAGAGCACGAGCACCACCACCGGCCAACCAAGCAACGCAACCGGGACCATGACTGTCAAAGCTTGTTCATCTCCATCGTGCCCTGAATGATCGTGAGGTCGGCGTCATGGTGATCACCGATGAGATCACTCCGCACTCCTCGACAGAATGCACTCCAGCCTGTTCGTGCATGCGTGGAACATCTGAACAAACGCATCTTCCGGGAAATGCTCCAGATTCTGGTGAAGGCGTCCCATCGCGGCCAGCAAATGTCCATTCAGGTCGATCGGCTCACAGTGAAGTGCTCGAGCGTGTCGATGCAGTTCGACGTCAAGTGCCCCGTCCGACATGCGAAGGGATTGGGAAAGGCGAATCAAGTCGTAAACCCCAAATCCCAGCTCATTTGCACCCGCCCAATCAATCAACACGAAAGGGCACTTTCGCTGTTCGGCCACATCTGCCCGCCGCGACAAAAGCACGTTTCCCATCCACAGATCATTATGGTCAAACGAATGTCGTGGTTGCCACCGCCCCGAGCTCAATCGGGATCGAGCATTGACAATCATCTCGCGAATCGAGCCATCGACGAACGCCTGCGATTCAAGGTGCTCCAGGACTCCGTTAAACGCAGCGTGTGAGGCGCCAGTCATCGCCCCATGGGCGGCTGCTGCAGCTGCTGTTGCATCATGGAGCCAGTTCAGCAGCGCCTTCTTCAATCGAAAACGCTGCCAACTTCCCAGCACGCGCGACTCGGAGAGAGGTGTGTGCCAAGGCAACAACTCATAGCTCCGACCATCAATCATGCCGTAGCGCAATGGCGCGATAATCGCGCCGCCCAACTCAGGACCCAACAGGTTGCGAATCCGTGCCGCCGTCGCCGTCCCTCGAGCGATCAGTGTTGGTGCGGCCGGCCGGGAGACAATCGCCACCGCAACCGGCCGATGTGTCTGTGTCCGGATCAGGAACTTCGTGGTCGAATCAATTCCTTCGCCAGGCTCACCGAGCGGCTGCACATGCATCGGCTCCGCAAACTGGTCTGCCAGCTCGGCCAATTCCGTCTTCAGAAGTACCTGAAGACGCCCTGCAGACAAGTGACCATTGTTGGTTTCCACTACTGGCGCTGTGGCCTCAATACCTGAATCCCCTTGCGTATCATCCGCGGCGCAGCAACACCGTTCATTGGCGGCCGTCGTCACCATCCCAATTCCACATGCGAGTGAATCTGCTTTGCAGCAGCCTGCTCGCTCATCATCCGGTCAACCAATCGCTGTGCCACGTGCAACGCAGCTTGCGGCACGCGCACCCGCTTTGCTAACGCGTGACCAAAATCAACGGCCAGCTCCACCTGTGGCTGCACGGCGTACGCATACGTTCCGATCAGCACCCCCAGCATCTCTCCACACTTTCGCGCCGAGAGTCCCATCCGCCAGCCCAGGTGCTGGCAATGCTCCATGTCGAGCCGTGCTAGCGAACCATCGGGCGTGAAGACCAGATTGGTCATGCTGTGGTCAGTGTCCACAAAACCGTGCTCCACGAGCCGCGCCGTCATGTCAACGATCAACTCGTTTACCCGATGAATCTCGGCCGCATCGCCTCGCTCCGCCGCCGTCTTGAGATGCACCATCGAAGATTCACACTCACCCAGGTCTTCGAGCACAACCGCCTCATACACCGCCCCCGCGCCGTCGCGCATGATGAAATAGGCCAGCGAACGCGCACACCGAACGCCGCACTCAGCCAGCCGTCCGGGCATCTGCCATTCCCGGTACGCCGTCGTCCGCCGATACCCCGCTCGATACACGAAAGCGGGCCACTTCGACCGCCTCCACGCCTTCAGCACAACAGGCTCGCCGCCGACTCGGCTCAATCGCCATGTCCAACGGCTGCCGCGAGCGCTAAGCGGACTGACCATGACGCCCTCGGCGCCTCCCTGCAGCAACACATCCCGCACGAGCGAACCCAGCCCCTCAGGATCCATCTCGCGAATCTGCGCCAGCGGTGCTTCACACAAGGCTCGTCCCGTGCCGGTCAGGTCGGTCCTTGTCGCCGTCGGCGTATCCGCGATGAGCCGCGCATCCTCCGCAAATCCCACAATGGCAGGGGCGTCATTGACCATTCGCACCAGCGTTGGGCTTGGTCATCACGATCATCAGGTAATCCGCAAACATCGCCGCCATCGAGTTCGCCAGCCCCGGCAGCACATGCTTGCGATACCGCTGCGGCAACAGCGGCGCGACGATCACCGCCGGCAACGCCAAAGGCGCCAGCAGAATCGATGCCTTCGACATCGAAACCGGCTGCAATGCGCTGATCTCAAATCCGGCACTCATCGCAACGGAACAGATATCCGCAACCGTGTACGGCGCCCGATACCACGCAGCCGGCACATCCGTGCTCGGGAAGAACGCGTGCGGCGGTCCCACCGTGTGAAAATTCGTCGAGCCCACCGTCGCATACAGCGCCCGTCGCATCAGGTTCGAGTTATTCACATTCGTCAGGACAAGCGTGCCGCCCGGCTTGAGCACGCGGTAGAACTCCGCCAGAGTCCGCCCGCGGGCCCAGATTCGATGGATGCCATTCAGGCAGGCCACACAGTCAAACGTGTCGGCCTCAAGTGGCAGTGAGTCATTCATATCCGCGAAGTGACACGTACACTGCTCATGCAACGCAAACTGGTGCGGCAGGATGTCGCACGCCGTCACGTCGTAGCCCGCTTTGAGCAGCCTGGCTGTGAACGCGCCCTGCCCCGCCGGGCAATCGAGCACCGAATTCGGCCGCAGCGTCCGGATGTATCGCTCCGCCACATCGAAAGCCGCCTGAGGCGAACCGATCGCGCCGGGCGCCTCTACGGTTGACTCAACCGGGGCGCGCTTCACCTCGGCAGCTGAGGCACTCGGCATAGTGCTGCGGACGAATTCTTGAGTGGTTGGACTGGTCACGTGAAACTACTCCCCCGTGGATGGGCCAATCGGGACCGTGGCCGGATGAATGCCACCGACGGGCTTGGCGGGCGCCGGGGCGTGTACGCCTCGATAGGCAAACAGGGCTCCACATGCCACCGTCAGTATGAGCAATCCGATAGTGAATGCCGCCGCCCCGAGCTCAGAAAGGTGATGCTCAGCCCACTTCCCAGCCAGCGCGCCGGCAACGCCAACCAGTAAGACGCCAATTGTGAACCTCGCACCCTGCCAGAACAGCGCCCTCGCACCGACCGGTACGTGCCGGAGCAGATAGAGATGCGTCACCAACGGCCCCAGGGCCAGACCGATGAGAAACCCCGGCATGCCGTTGAGTAGGTATCCAACCGCCCCAAACCCGATGCCGCTGCACTGAATGACATTGGCTACAAACAAGGCCTTTGAGTTTCCAAGAGCGAGTGGGATGCGATCCATCGTGGACAACACGATCCTCGCCCACATATAGATCGTCATCCACTGCGCGATCGGAGCCGCCCCGTAGTAGCGCTCATCCCAAAGCGTATGGAACATAAGCGGTGCCCCAATCGCAAAGGTGACACATGCTGTTCCACCCACCCACAGGATCACTTCGCGAGCGCGCAAGCACGTGGCTGCTAAGCGTGCTGGATCGTCCTTTAGCTTTGAAAAGACAGGAAACAACACTCGTCCACCCATAGCCATGCTGATGGTCAACACGACATAAGCAAATACGGAAGCGATACTGTAAAGGCCCAGATCTGTAAGGGTGACGACGTTTCCCAGTACAACCTTGTCGAGATTGAGCGCAAGGAAAGTAAACATTGTGCTGAGGAAGATCCACTTTCCAAACCGAAACAGTTCGTCTGCACACTCGCGATCCCATCCGGGGCGGACCCGGTAGTCGGGGATCAAGAAGTGACTCATCAGCATCGTGGCGACCGAGCCAGTCAATCCACCTGCGACTAGAGCCCAAACTGTTGGATGGATTATCGCCCATGTAATGATCACCACCAGCGCTACAACTTGGCTGCCGAGCTCCAGAAGCGTGAGTCGTCCTAGACGCAGATCACGATTTAGCGTAGCCAAAGCCGGTGAGTTAAAGCCTGCAATGATCGTGCCCAGGCCGGCGACGGGCAGCAAGTACATCAACTGCCACGCTTCGGGATCGTGTCTCCCGAACATCCACGCATACGGATATGTGATCAGCATAGTTACGACCCAAAGTCCGAATCCACGGATGATCTGGATCGTGAATGCCGTGTTGATGAATTCTGGCTCGTTCCCTCGCGGGTTTTGGATGATGCTCGGGCCAATCCCAACATCCGAAAACATGGTCAGACCTTGCATGAAGACTTTCACCAGCGCCATCAGACCAAAGACGGAGGGAGCGAGAAGCCAGGCGAGAATCAGGTGATTGCCGAGACGCATTACCTGTCCAGCGCCATAGGCACCAAGCGTCCACATGGACCCACGGATTGCCTGTTTCCTGAGAGGCTCACTCACGTGGAGCGACCTCCCACTGAGTCACCGGTTGTGTTTGGCTTGTAGGCCAACGCAACATTACCATTTGCGAGATGCGGAACGAGCCGTGCCGGCAGCAGCGCGGCGAGGCGACCAATGATCCGACCGCCATCCTGTCGGAGCGTGTGTGTTCGCCGAGCCTCACGAATAGAAACGGGATCCGCGGCGAAGTAGTGCTCAGGCCATCGCATATCTGGAATGGCCCAGAAGGTGCGGATATCTCTGAAGCGAGCTTCACGCAAGAGGGCTTTGAACCCACGATGCGAATGAAGCTGACCCTTTGTACGGCTGAACCCCCTCCGCCTGAGCAAATACATCAAGAGTGGCTTTGGTAGGGCGCTGCCGAAGTGGAGATCCCATGCGTGCCCGTCCGACTTACCAAGAAGCAGGCGCAAAGCAAACCGGTTCTTCGTCGCCACGAAAAGAAAGCCACCCGGTTTGAGTGTTCTCCAAGTTTCTCGTAGCATGCGGCGTTGCGAATCTACGAGCGGTACCTCTGATTCGCGCATTCCACACCACTCCAGTACTAGATTCAGGACGGCGCCATCGAACACACCGTCCGGAAACGGCAATCGGCAGCCATCTCCGGCGGCGGCAATGTCGACATTCGTACATGCAGCTTCGGCCGCCCTGATGCGAGAGAACTCCGCGTGTTCCTGAACAACTTCTATCGCGCACACGTGGCCGCATCTTTGTGCCAGCGGAATGGTGAATTGTCCTAGTCCAGATCCGACCTCGAGGATTTGACTCTTCGGGGTCAGCGGCAGCAGGTCCAGCATCAACTGTCTTGATTGCTTCGTGACGTATTTGACTATATCCGAGTGCTCGCCGTAGACGCGATGCAGCGCGGCTAGAGTGCCCTGTGTCTGCGCAAGCTCAGCGAGGTGGTGCAACTCGCTCCGTTGCTCATCACTTTCTGCAGCCGGATACTCAAGAAGAATAGGCACGCCATTCTTAATGGAGTACGTGCGACCTTCGTGGTCGCGCAGGACATTGTGATCCCGAGTCAAGGGTGCACCGCCGCCGGGTTTCGTGTATGGCGTGCTGGCTCCTTCGCGAACGCTGGCGGTAATTGTTGGCATGATCAGTGTGTCTGTACCGAAGTGAATCAGACCGATGCTCTATGCATGCGCCGAGTCTGGGTGGGAGGATCATTTAAGCCGGTTGCATCATCGAATGGACTAGGACATTTGGAGGAGCTCCCTGTGGACTGCATCGCAGACTGATACACCTTAATCATCTGTCTCGCCTTTTGCTCCCAAGTGAAATAGTCTGCGATACGCTGCAAGCCACTATCGGCTTTGGTTCGCACCTCCACTGGATTGGAGAGAGCGTGCGAAAGCAGGTTGGAAATGTGCCGCACCATGGTCTCACGATCAGCGAGCTCAATGAAGTACGCCGTGTCGACTGATGCGAGTTCTGCCGGACCACCATACGCGACGATCATGGGAACGGACCCGCAGGCCATGGCTTCCAGGACTACAGCACCACCAAACTCTCGGACGCTTGGAAAGAGAAACAAGTCGGAGTCAACAAGGTGATTGCGCACCTGTTCGTGCGGTACCCATCCCAAAAAGCGTACCGCAGCGGAGACGGACTCGGCATTAGCCAATCGCTCTAGCTTCGATCGCTCGGGGCCATCGCCAACGATAGTGAGTTCCAGCCGGCCATCTTTTAGGTAAGGTAGGCAACCCCTGAGTGCTAAATCAGCGCACTTGTACGGGACCAGGCGACCGACGAACACAACCTGCATGGGATTCCTAGGCGGCCGGGAATCAGTGGGAGGAAAGCGGTCAGCATCGATGCCGTTCTCTGGAATGAAGACACATTTGTGATGCAGCTTTGCGGCCACTTGACTCTGAGTATTCCGGGATCCGACTACGATTACGCTCGCATCTCGGCGGGTTGCCGCGAAGCCTGGCAATAGGCGATGACACTTGCGGAAATATGACAGCCACTCGTGCTCCTTCCATCGAGAACGGGTAAAGCCGGGCGGCCATGGCAGCCCGCCGTTAAGCGGACCGACTACAAACGGAATCCCGCATTGCCTACATCGGGTTGCTAGTAGACTCGGCGTAGTTGGGCTGAGTGGGGTTATACGGTGCACGACATCATATGTACCATTTCGAATCGCGGGCCCAAGCTGCTTCCATAGCAAGTGCTCAAAATAGTAATAGGAGAGAGTATTGATCGCTGTGGCGGCGGTCCAACCCTTGCTGCGGCCCGCTCGCAGCACTTGCGAGACTCGCCAAAGCGGGCGAGCGACCGCTTCAGAATCAATATATGTAATCGTCACAAATGGTACGCTTTGCAACTGTTCTATTGCGGTACGATTGCGAATCTGAGTGACAAGATGGGCCTGGGTTAGCATGCCGATGGCACTGGCATGCGACCACCCCACAAGGGGAACGCTGGTCCAGTCTGGATTTGCAGCTTCTGCGATAAGTAACGGTCGGATCATTCGCCCGAGGTTGGCTGGTATATTGCTTGAAAGTACTCGACGATGGCGCTAGCAGAATGGTCCGGTTTCCATGAGTGGCGGGATTGTGATAGCAGGACTGTGATGAAGTCCGCAAATGATGCATCGCCAAGGGTGATAGCATAGTCCGTCAATGTAGTGTTATCCCCCGAGAAGGCCGGAGTGTATTCAGTAGAAGATGTGTCATTGACGAGGGTTTTCCAAGAGTACAATGACATTGAATTTGAACCGACGCGCATCCAAGCGCCAGGCTGTGCGATACTATTCATGCGATTCGAACCAGACAGGGTTATTTGGGGCGACTGTTCAAGGCGAACAAGGTAGCGGGTGTCTCGGGCGTTGCACAGTTGGTTCTTGGTAATAGTAACATCATGGATATCGGTGCCCGCTGTTTGAATAGCGATCCCGCCCCAGTTGAAGATCACATTGCTGTCGACAAGTACGTCGTGAACGGGTCCCTTTGTGTCACTAATATTGATCCCTTGCGGCGACGTGCTCTCGGCCGATGCTAGTAGCATATTGCGTTGTATCTGAGCACTAGCGATGTTCTCTAGGTCAATGCCAAACCCGCGAGGAGTGTGCGGGTCTTGATCGCGCGCATCAATGAACAGGTTGTCGATAGCGCTTGCCTGTACTCCGCCCGGATTGGGTGTTGTGCCTCCTCCGAGCAATAGATTGATGGGATTACGTGCAAATACATTTCCGGAGGCAATGCCGCCTCCCCGCATCTGTACCCCGTGGCTTGATGCATCGATTGAGATATTGTCTCGGAAATCAACATCAGACGTGCTGTTTTGAAGGTAAACATTGTGGTTGAAGATGGTGGGCTCGGCTCCGGGGAGTGTATCATGCCATCCGTTGTGGTAGAACGTGCTGCCTTCAATCAAGAGGCCGTATGTGTTATTGACAAACAGTCCCTGTGCATGGCTATTGAGACTGTAGTTGTTCGCGATGATGCAACGGCGGAGTGCGATATTATGCCACGGCGCATCGAAACCTTGAATGTTCACCTGTGCAAAGCGTGCGTAAACATCCTCGAAAAGAACGTTGGTACCGCCTGTTAGCACATCGATGCCTGCTGGAGCTTGGTTTTGCGGTTGGAATTGGGGCTGAGTGGGGTCCTTGTGCCGAGCATAGATCTCGAAATCGGCAAAAACTAGGTAGTTTCGTGGTGCCGAGGCTTGCATCTGCAACGAGGCGCCGTTGGGCTGCAGTCTAGGTCGCGATTCTTCAGGGCCGTAACTTGTGACAATCAAGGGTTCTGACTCAGACCTACCACACTTCTTGAAGACGCCGAGACCCTCGTTCCAAGTATCTCCGCGTCGAAGCAGCATCAAGTCTGGCTGACCGTCTCGCAGCTGGTTGTACGCGGCCGCGATCGTCTTGAACGGCTGCAGAGGTCCAACTGGCAAGAACGGATCGGCGCCCACGACCGTCGCTTCCGGCGAGTAGTACACCGCTGTTGCGTCGTTGCCCGACGAACTCGAGACGTAAATGATGCGGCTGTCCTTGTACTGCTGCGGGTGCTGGTACATCGCCAGCAGGTCCGTCCAGCCGTCTTCGGTCATGGGCAGGCCCGTGAAGTCGTGGAGGTGATCCCAGGAGTTCCAGGGTTCCGTGTTCTGGTTGCCCTGGTTGCCGTTGCTGCCGCCCTCGTTGCCCGAGCCTCCGCCGGAGTTGCCGCCGGAGCCGCCGCCGCTGTTTCCGCCGGATCCGTTGCCAGAGCCACCACCCGAGCCACTACCACCGCCTCCGCCACCGCCACCTGATCCTCCGCCCCCTCCGCCGAGGACGAAGCCGCCTCCGCTGGATCCGCCGCCACCGCCGCCGCTGCTCTGGCGCCGGCCGATGGGGGTGTTGTTGCCGGTGTGGAACTTGTAGAGGAGATTGTCGGAGTTGCTCGTGCCGGTGGCCCGGCCGTCGGTGTCGGATGCGAGCAGGGCCAGGTCTTCGTCACTTCCGTCCGACCACAAGTCTGCATCAGAAGGCCCGTCAAACGGATCGCCTTCCATGTTGGTCTCGTCGTCGACCACGATCACGCCGAATTCGCTTTCGCCCTCGGCCGGCGCGTCGCCCGACATTGTCGCGGCCTGCTGCTGCTCGGCGTCAACCGAGTTGAGCGGCTGGCCGGCCAGCGCCGCCGAATCAAGCGCGATGCGCCACGAACCATTGGCGCGATAGACCACCGGTCGGCCGCCGCGCATGGCCAGCGAATTGGCCAGGCCGTCGCGCAGTGCGATGCGCTCAGTCACCGTGCCGCCCGAGAGGACGATGCTCTTGGCGGCGACGAATGCGTCAACACGCTCGATGACGCCCTGGTAGTTCCTGTTGGCGACGTTCGGGTCGATGTTGCGGCGAGTCTCGAGCGGGAGGCCGATCACACTGATCGAAATCTTCGGCGCGGTCGTGCGGACGGCGTCGATGAACGCCTCGAGGTATTGGCCCATGGTCTGTTCATACGTTGCGGCAACTTCATCGGCTTCCTGAGGTCCGCCTGCGGTGAGAAGTTGCTTGTAGCGAGCATCACTGAGGGTCAGCGCAGCGCCCGTCAGGCGGATGGTGATGAGGCGGCCGGGCTCGTTCGTGCTGGCGTCGGCAATCCGCTTGATGGCGTCATCGCCGGCAGCCACGAGAGGCACCGGCGTGCGGGCCAGAACATCCTCTTCCCGGATGTTGAGGTCGATGATCGCCGGCTCCTTGGCCGAACGCAGCTTGAGGTCATCGCCGGCAGGGGGAGTGGCCGAGAACGTGGGCGCGATAAGCAGCGCGAGGGTCAGACCCACCAAGCCGCCAGCTGCGTACATGCGACGATTGATTGAGTTGACAAGTGTTTGAACGGCTGTTTGGCGAATCATGCGACCCCACTCCTCGATAAAGCGCGCGGACCTGCCGAGTTTCGACAATGTCGTGCCATGAAGAGTGTCTGATTGCGCGGCGGGTGTATCAAACGAGATGCCCAACTTGCCCGCCTTTCCCGAGTCGCGGCGGCCGGATAGTCGTGCGGCTTTCGCGAACCGGTACGACCGGAACATATTGACGTCCGTGGAACCCGGCGCCGGGGACTCGCGTTGGCTCCGAGTGCAGGACTGCAATGCAGTATGGGGACCGTGACATCTGTCGTTGATACGTCCGGGAACGACGCGAGCGTTCGATGGGAGGAGACGCCCATCGGCGCAAAGATCAACCGGGAGTTTGAATCGGTAAAGTCTTATAAAAAGGTGCGTTTGAATGCCTGAGGCAGGATTGTGGCCCGCTCTGCGCGGGCTTCGCCCATGTCGCGCGCAACTCAGATCGCGAGCGTGTCGGCTCGTTTTGGAGCATGTGGCTTGTTGTTCATCCCGATCAAGACATGGATCGGATTCATTCCTGGCCAGCAGACGGTCTTTTCGGCGTTTTGCCGTCTGGTCCCCGGCTTCACTCAGTCAATCGGCGCCAAAATCGAAGCGTCGATCTCCATACTGGTCGCCCGGCCGAGTGCATCGATCACAAGGACCAGTCGGTCAGCCGAGCGGCGTTCGTCAATCAGCCCTTCCACACCCCGGAACGGTCCCTGTGTCACGCGGACGCGTCGGCCGATCCGGAGGAACGGGTAGGGGTCCAACTGCGCCTCGCCTTCAAGGGCGAGACGAATCTGTTTGAGTTCGTGGTCAAGGCGATCCTGATCGGTGACGCGGATGATCTGCGCGATCCGGCCGGATTCCATCGCAAAGTACGCGGCGTCAAGCGGCCCCCAGAGGAAGACGTACCCCGGGAACAGCGGCGCCTGGATGGTTCGCTTGCGGTGGCCGTAGATGCGCGTGTGGTGCACAATGGGCAGAAAGACCCGATAACCTGCACTCTTGAGGGTGCGATCAATGGCCTTCTCCTGGCGGCTCAGGGTGCGGAGGACGTGCCAGCGGTCCGTCGCCGGGGCATTCATGTGAGAGTCGCTCACTGAGGGTCCGCCAGCACCGGAAACGGCAGATCGAGCGGCCCAAGCCGCTTTGTCACTGGTCTGCACATTCGTACCGATGGCCACCTGATCCACTTTCCTGCCACCTTTGCACGTTTCCCACCGCGCCTGGCGACGGCTGGACGAAGATTCCCGTTGCCCGGCACGGCCCGCGATTGACGCGTAACCGGCAGGACAGAGCGTAGTTTACCTGATATTGCCGCCTGGTGCAAGGCCAGATCGCAGGCTGCAGCTCAATTGGCACGCAGTTCCTGAATCCATTCCGAGAATCCTTCTCATCTTGACGCTGCATTCTGATCGTCGCAGCATCAGCACACCCTGGCCCGCCAGCATGGACGCTCGCTGACACCCATTGGAAGATCCATCGACCGGTTGGATGGGTGCGGGCAGTTCAAGACGAAGATTGCCGGCGGAAAAATGCTCCCCGGGTCGATTGAGTGCGGTCGGAGCCAGCTCACTTCACAAACGAAGCGCCGTTCACACTCCTCCTCCGCAACCCCGCCCCATAACCGTTTTGATCGTCCGCGCCGCCGGCTCTAGGATCGCAAACTCATGAAAGGCGTTATTCTTGCCGGCGGGTTCGGCACGCGGCTGCTGCCGATGACCCGCGTGACCAACAAGCACCTTCTGCCCGTCTACGACCGGCCGATGGTCTACTTTCCTATTGAGATGCTCGTGACTGCCGGAGTGGCCGAGGTGCTCGTCGTCACCGGCGGCAACGCGGCGGGCGACTTTGTCGAACTGCTCGGCAACGGCGAGGAGTTCGGCCTGAGGAAACTCTCCTACGCCTTCCAGAAGGGTGCCGGCGGCATCGCCGAGGCTCTCGGACTGGCCCAGGACTTTGCCGATGATCAGCCGATCGCCGTGATCCTCGGCGACAATATTTTTCAAAATGACATCGCCGAAATGGCCACCGCCTATCGAGCCCAGCTCGAAGCGAACAACGGCCGCGGTGCGCGAATTGCCCTCAAGGAAGTCAAGGATCCGCAGCGCTTTGGCGTGCCACGCTTTGAGAGCGGCTCAACCGGCGGTCGCATCGTGGAGATTATCGAGAAGCCCAAGGATCCCCCGAGCAACTACGCCGTGGTCGGCCTCTACATGTATGACGCATCCGTCTTCGACATCATTGCGGGCCTGACCCCATCAGCCCGCAACGAACTCGAGATTACCGACGTCAACAATGCCTACCTCAAACGCGGCGAACTCGAGTATTCCAAGCTCGAAGGCTGGTGGTCCGACGCCGGCACCATCGAGAGCCTGCACCACGCCTCCAAGCTCGTCGCCACGCTCGGCGCCAACGGCAAGGGTCCCGCGGCCAAGTCCGGCCACCCAGGGACCGATGATTGACTCATGCAAGAGCGACCTTTTGAGCCAAAGCGGATCCTGATCACCGGCGGCGCCGGCTTTATCGGTTCGGCCCTTGTCCGCAACGTGCTCGCGCAATTGCCCGGCTCCAGCATCGTCAATCTCGATTGCCTGACCTATGCGGCGAGTCTTTCCGGGCTGGAGGAGCTGCTTGAGCATCCGCGTCATCACTTCGTGCGCGGCGACATCACCGATCGCGAGACCGTCCGCCGCGCGATGGATGGCTGCGATGCTGTGATCAACGTGGCTGCCGAGTCGCATGTTGATCGATCGATAGCCGACTCGAGCCCGTTCATCAGGACAAATGTCGTCGGCACGCAGATCCTGCTCGACACGGCTCGCGAGCTGAAGGTCGCGCGCTACCTGCAGGTCAGCACCGACGAGGTGTACGGCTCACTTTCGCTTGATGCAAGTGAGCCCGCTTTCACCGAGAAGACTCCGCTCAACCCGAGTTCGCCCTATGCCGCAAGCAAGGCCTCTGCGGATCTGCTTGTTCTCGCTTATTGCCACACCTTTGGCTTCCCCGGGATGATCACGCGCTGCTCGAACAACTTCGGGCCGCGTCAGTTTCCCGAAAAGGTCATCCCGCTGTTTACCATCAACCTGATGCGCGGCAAGCGCGTACCGCTCTACGGCGACGGGCTGAACGTCCGCGACTGGATTCATGTTGATGATCACTGTGCTGCGATCATCGCGGCGCTGCAGCGCGGCCAGGCCGGGCAGGTCTACAACATCGGCGCCAGCAACGAACACCCCAACGTCGAACTGACGCACATGCTGCTCAAGTTGACGGGCCGCGATGCGTCGTTCGTCGAGCACGTGACCGATCGACTCGGCCACGACCGGCGCTATGCCATCGACTCGACGTGGACACGACAGGCACTGGGCTGGCAGGCGAGCAAGTCGCAATGGCCGGCCGCGCTGGAGGCGACGGTGCAGTGGTACCGCGACAGCCAGCCGTGGTGGGAGAGCATCCTCTCGGGGGCGTACCGCGAGGAGAATGAGCGGCTGGCCGGGGTAGCGCGGTAGTCCGAGTTTGCAGCCCGTCCATGAGTTGGCCAACTCACAAGAGGCGACGTCGCGCTCCGAGAGGGTTCGGGGATGGATGTCGAGTCGTCCCTCCCATGCGAAACGGCGAGTGAATTGCATGATGCAATTCACACCCCTCACATCGAATTCTCAATCTGGAATCGCAACCCCGAGACGAGCCGCAAAAACGTGCTGTGGTCCAACTCCCGCCCGCATGAGGGGTAGTAAGCGATGAGGCTGCGGCAACGCGGTTCTCTTTTTGCTTGCAGACAGAGTCGCGGCTGGCGCAAGCAGACTGCGGCATCCAGATGGTGACTACGGTCCGTGCATTTTGCGCTGAAGACAAACTCGTGGTGTCTCGAAGAGCAGAATGTAAAATCATTTGGCGCGCGGACACGCATGTAATATCCAACTATTATATTGGTCGGCGTATGCATAGCCACTCATCATCAGGTACATAGGTGGACCGGTACGAGTCAAGACGGGGGCGGATGTGATGAATTCCAAAGAAGACAAGAACGACAAAAACAAAAGCCGTGCGAAGCGCAAAGCCTGGGACCATCCAAACTTCTGGCGAGCGGAAGAGTTGGGTTTCGTGAAGTGCCGTAGGGTGGAAGCCGGACGTGTCTGGTGGAATTGGCATCGCATTCAACAGGGCTGGTTAGGCAGCGATCGGCGCACTTCCATGAAAGCGTTCTGTGAAGATCATGGACTTCCGTATGAACAAGTTCGTCGGCGTTTGCGTCGGAGGGATCGCGACAACGCGTGTGGATCTTTGGACGATGTGAAACGTCTGGTTCACGAAGCCACTGTGCTATCATGTCGAGCGGATTTTGGGAGTGATGCAGAATGGATGCGTGCGATCGCCCTCAGCACAGTATGCAACGCTGGGGCGTTTGTGAAATACGTGGCTGTGCATCTGACAAACATTATGGATGACGGGTCGAAGACAGTGAATTTCAGACTCGATGCCGAGGCGGTCAATCAGTTGGCATTCATCCACGGGGTGGCCTCGGCTATGTTGGCGAAAGTGGCCAAGATCAGGTAGCGGTGCGGGCAGCCGTGTCTCGGCTGATTGTATGATCATCCCGCGAGAAGACAGAGTGCCAGATTCTTGCGTGCGATTGCGCGAATTGACAAAGAATGGGAAAAGGACGGTCGGGCATTGGGTGTGTTTGCAAACCGAGTTCCCGGTGGCGACGCACTGGCGAACTCTGCGACCAGACCTTTCTCCAGGTGTCCCATGTGCTCTGCACGGAACACTGGAATCGGGATCGACCGACCCTCCGGTTTGCATGATGCAATCCCCCAAATTGCGGCGCGACGGTGCCAATCGGCGCTGATTCCCATGCCTCTGCGCGTCCAAACACTCGACATGGGTGGTTTCGAATACGATTGGTCCTGAGTTCGCCTGCGGGTGGACTCGTGTAGCCGCGACTACTACCAGTGGGGAACGGCGTCCTGTCGAGGGCGTACCGGCCGGACAACCATCGGTTGGCGTGCTGATTGTGGCCCGTGGGAGGTCCTTCGGGCCCCTTGGTGCAAGCCGCTCGTGGTATCTGTACGATTCGCGTGCATCATCCTGCCGATACATGGAGCAGCCACTCTTCGTGTGAGATCGTCATGCAGCATTCACTGGTTCGACGTCTCGCGTTTCACACCCTTTGCGCTCTTGTGGCCGCGGCGGTTGTCCTGCCACTGACGCTCGTCGAGCGTCCGGGGATGGTCAATGCCGTGCTGTGCTCCTCATACTCGGGCATTACTTCACAACTGATCACCATTGACAGCATGATCCAGTTGCACAAGGTGAAGTTCGGCGTCGTGCCGGACTTTTCCAAGGGGTGGAGCGACATCGTTCGACCTGGCTGGATCAAGTATGAGCCCGTTTGCTATCTCGGCTGGCCCACGCGGCGAACAAACATCGCCCTCAGTCGAGAGGACGTTCGAACGGCTATCGATGCCGGCTGGATCTATAACGCCCAGAGCGAACGCATGCTTGCCGTGTGCTCGGCTGACCGCGCTCGGTTCCTGCCCATCCCGGCCCAGTACACCAATATCGTCGTCGTGCCGAATGCGCCACTCCGCACACCAATGGACCTCTTCCGAGCGATGAGTCGTTCGCGGCCCATCGCGATTCTCGTTCTGGTGGGGATCGTTGTTGCGATCGTGACGTACCCGGTCGAGCGGCTTGCCCGAGTCGTTCGGCACTTCACGCTGCACCGTCAGCGTTACCCGGTTGCACTTTTGTCCTTGGTCATCGGGATGGGACTCGCAACCGTGTGGCAGAGTACATGGCCGGTCAACCTGTACGGGAATCCGCAGATTGTGCGGAAGTACTATCACCACATGCCCGCCCAGCCGACGGTTCTCCTGGCTCCGCTCCTCACCTGTGCCTCGCTTTGCGCGCTGGCGCCTCTGGCGCCGCTTTCATTCGCGGACCGGCGCTGGCTCGCCAAGTTGAATGCGACGAGCCCCCGCTGTCCCCGCTGCAAGTACGACACGCGGGGCAACTCACTGCGCTGCTCCGAATGCGGCAAGGCTCTCCCGGGCCGTCTTCGCCGTGCCTGGCTCTCAACCAGTTAGCCGCACGGCGAACTCCCGCCGTGGCGGGAGAGCGACCTTTCCGACGCGCATCGCGATCGGAGTGGTCTTTTGGCAGCGTTCGCAGCAGGATGATCGACAATTGGGGGAAGCGATGCTGCGTTCCATGAACAAGGACCGGCTGCGACCGCCCATGATTTGCCATTGGACCTCGCGAAACGGCACGAGGCGGATCGAAGCGACGACTGATTGCAAGCCAACGACTTGTAAGCGGGAACGTGCAACGGGCGGAGTTGTGATGGCCGCCGCTCGGGCGCCAAATCCGGCACTCCCGTCCCGCGGTATCCGGCTGCGTGCGAGTGAGTATCCACTTCACGCCCCTTGCCTGCGCGCCTCCCCAGTTTCCGACCGGAGGGTGGACGTGGCTCACTGGCCCATCGCTTCCACGTGCTCGGCAATGGTCTCGGCGATACTCAGCGACGCCGTGGCTGCGGGACTTGGCGCATTGCAGACGTTGACGACCCGGTCGGCTCTCGTAATCGAAAAGTCATCGAGCAGATCGCCGCTGGGCAGCATCGCCTGGGCGCGGACGCCGCTGGCGGCTCGTCGAATGTCCTGCTCCCTGATTGCCGGCACAAGCTGCTGCAGACCGCGGAGGAATGCGGCCTTGTTCAGCGATCGCCAGATTTCTGCGGCGGCGGTGTGCCAGTGTCGGCGGGCGAAGTGCCAGAAGCCTGGTGTGATCAGGGTGCTGCCGAGATCGAGGAGGTTGAAGTCCCGCCATCTGTAGCCTTCGCGGGCAAGGGCGAGCACGGCGTTGGGCCCGCACTCGACTTCACCGCTGGTCATCCTTGTGAAGTGCACGCCGAGGAATGGATAGCGAGGGTCGGGTACGGGGTAGATCAGGTTGCGGACCAGCGACCTCGCCTCGGGGCGAAGCACGTAGTATTCGCCGCGGAAGGGAACGATGCGAACCTCGGGCCGGGCGCCCGACAGCTTCGTTACGCGATCAGACTGCAAACCTGCGCAGTTGATCACTCGTCGCGCGGCGATCGTCCCTGCTGTCGTCTGAAGATGAACTGATCCGTTCGCGCGGTTCATGGAGAGCACGCGGGCACTGGTGCGGATCTCGCTGTCGGCAGTGCAGATCAACTCCGCGAGCTTGCCGCACACGGCGGGGTAATCGACGATCCCGGTGTCTTGCACGTGGATCGCGCCGACCCCTGACGCGGCGGGCTCGAGTTCGCGCAGTTCGTCGGCCCCGATGGCGCGGCAGCGAATGCCGTTGGCGAGACCGTTTTCGAGCAGCTTGTTGAGAGTCGGTCGCTGGGACGCGTGCGTGGCCACGATCACCTTGCCGCAGATGTCGTGCGGGATCGAGTGCTGCCGACAGAACTCGACCATCATTTTCAGGCCGCGCCGACAGTTGGTTGCCTTGAGCGACCCCGGCTTGTAGTAGATGCCCGAATGAAGCACGCCGGAGTTGCGGCCGGTCTGATGGGCGGCAACGCGATCTTCCTTCTCGAGAATGGCGATCCGCCAACCAGGATTGCGGGCGATCAGCCGCCACGCTGTCGCCAGGCCCACGATGCCCGCGCCGACAATGGCGGCATCGAACACGTCCTTGGACACGATGGCAACGGCGCGTCCATCCGCCCTGGGTTCGGCGAGAGTCCTATTGGTGGTACCCGATTGCGCAGATGCAACAGCGATGTCAGCACCTCATCGATCAGCCAGCAGCCGGTACAAGCCGGTCCATGCCCGGCGCAGGATACTCCCGCAGACCATACGGTACGAGCGCAGTGGGGGGCGAGGGGAACCGCATTCAGACCTGTTTCTGGCAACGGGTACGTTGGAGGTGTTGCGCTGAGCGCCCGTGTGCCAGCTGGAGCAAGGTCCGGCCCGTTGGGTGAATCGACCCGTTCGCCCTGCGCATGCGCAAACAGCACCATCGAAACCGGCCATGGCTGGCCTGAGAAGGCCGTTGCAGCGGAGGAGAGGGATTTCCGTCGGGCTCTCCGGTAACGTGGCTGACTGGCTTCGTGCAAATCCGCGCTGGTGGCCGCGGCAGATTGATGAAGCCAGTGGTCGAGTGGAGATGTTGATCCGTTGGTCGTCGAACGAAAGGTGGTGGGACGATGCCGATGCAGGACTCGAGGCAGGGGAAGAAGACAATCCGCCGGCGCAAGCGCCGTTGCGGTGGGGGTTCGCTGTACAAGCGTGATGGTCGCGGCGCCTGGATTGTCGCGTGGGTTGAACATGACGGAAGGCGTCGAGCTCGGTCGACGCGGACCACGGATCGGGTGGCGGCGGAACGTATTCTCGCCAAGCTCACGGCAGACGCGGCGCTTCGCCGCGAGGGCGTCATCGACCCGCGCATTGAATACATCGCGAAGCGCGGCAGAGAGCCGATTGAAACGCACCTTGCGGATTGGAAGGGCTACCTGGCCTCCAAGCGCAACACGCGTCGCCATGTCCAGCAGATCGTCAGGCTCGCTGAAAGGACACTTGCCGATGCTCGCGTAACGATGCTCGAAGAGATGTCGCCCTTTGTCGTACTCGCAGCGGTGAGCGATCGCCTCACCAACGGGGTGTCTGCGCGAACCTGCAACCATGCGCTTCGGGCCGTCAAGTCGTTCTCTCGCTGGTGCCTCAGGGACAGGCGCCTGCCTGTGGATCCACTCCTTGGTCTGTCGGAGTTCAACGGGCACACGGATCGCCGCCTGCTGCGCCGCCCGTTGAGCCAGGAGGAAGTGGCGTGGCTTCTCGCGGTGACCGAAGAGGTGTCCACTTCACGATCATGGAGCGGACCGGATCGCGCGATGCTGTATCGTTTGGCGTTGGGCACGGGGTTTCGCGCATCGGAACTGCGCAGCCTGAGGCCGGAGAGCTTTGATCTCACTTCCACGCCGCCCTGCGTGACCGTTGCGGCGGCGTACAGCAAACGACGGCGCGAGGATCGTCAGCCGCTTCGGGCCGACCTGGCGGAGTTGCTCGAACCGTGGCTGGCGGATCGACCTCGCGGCTGCCGCGTGTTTCGCGGCCCGATGGATCGGCTCGCGAGAATGCTCCGCGCGGATCTGCGACGCGCCAAGGCACACTGGATCCGCGAGGCCGAAGATGGCCCGGAGCGCCGCCGTCGTCAGGCTGCGGAGTTCCTCTCGGTGCGCAACTCGGTGGGACGTGTGGTTGACTTTCACGCCCTGCGCATGACCTATGTCACTTCGCTCGTCCGCGGCGGCGCCAGCGTCAAGGTAGCGCAAACCCTCGCACGCCACAGCACTCCGGTGCTCACACTTAACACCTACACCGTCTTAGGAATGGATGATCTTGTCAGCGCGCTGAACGCTCTACCCGGGGGAAGTTCATTCCAGATGCGCACCATTACTGCAGGAGCGCGGCGGGATGTCGAGCACTTGAAGGCCGGCACAGGCGTTGGTGGTCCTGACTAGGCAGACAGCGGGTGATCGGTGTGGTGTAGCCATTCTCTGGTGGGGATCCGGAACTGATTCCCGTAGTGCCAGTCACGCTGCATCCCTGCAGATGAGGGTGAGTTTCCCTTGTCGTTTGCGTGAAGGAGCGGGTAGAATGTTCTGTGGTGCGAGGCTGTTGCGACCCAGATCGCGACTGCCCTCAGCTGGGTTGCCCTTGGTGGGAAGCGCAGAGCGGCGGGTCCAGGTTGGAAAAGGGAGATCCGAGATGTTGCATGAATACCACAGAAATGCGACTGCCCTGTCGCTGTGCATTTGTCTCATCACGCTAATAGCCGATGCAGCGCTGGGTCAGTGCGATATGGCTTTTGAGCGCCAGCTCCTTTCATCAGACGGGGTGTCAGGTGATCTGTTGGGTACCGCGATCGCCATCGAGGGGGATCGAACCGTCGTGGGCGCGATGTTCGCAGAGGATCCAGCGGAGAACGCTGGCGCGGCATATCTGTATAACTATGTGACGGGAGAGGAACTGGCGAAGTTCATCGCCGGCGATGGGACAGCGGGGGACCAGTTTGGAGAAAGTGTGGCGTTTGGCGGGAACCGCATCGTCATCGGCGCGAGCAAGGATGACGCCAATCGAGGTTCGGCTTTCGTCTTTGATGCGGATTCACATCAGTTGCTCTATGAACTCGCCGCTGAGGATCGCGACCTGGGGGATGCATTTGGCAACTCCGTCGCAATAGTGGGAACGACAGCAATCATCGGAGCCCCCGGCGATGATGAACGAGCCGTGGGGGCTGGAGCGATCTACCTGTTCAACACTTCGACCAGCCGACAGATTCGCAAGATCCTCGCGTCGGACGGAGCGGAGGGTAATCGTTTCGGAGCAGTTACGGCGACAGATGGTCAATTTGTTGTGGTGGGTGCGCCTGGGGCAAACATCTACGGAGCTCGGTCAGGTGCGGCGTATGTGCTCGATGCTCTGACGGGTATTGAGATTTGCAAACTGGTTCCGGACAATGGGGCGGAGCGCGATGAGTTTGGCGCCTCGGTTGCCGTTGGAGGTGGACTGGCGGTGGTCGGCGCGCCGTATCGAGCAGAAGGTGCTCAGCAATCCGGCGCGGCCTTTGTGTTTGACGCTTCGACTGGCCAGCAACTGCTCAAACTCGTGCCGGCGGATCCCACATCGGGCAAGTACTTCGGGCGCTCCGTCGCGATCGGGGGTACCCAAATACTGGTTGGAGCATCGGGCGATGCGGATCGAGGGTATCGAGCAGGCGCGGTCTATCTCTTTGATGCGGCGACTGGGGAAGAAACGAGGAAGCTCGTCGCGCCCGATGGAGACAACAGCCGCCAATTTGGCTGGAGCATCGCCGCGGCCGGTGCGACCGCGCTGGTTGGTTCTCCGGGTGAGGGCCCGGGTGAGAATCCCGGAGCCGCGTACGTCTGTTCGATCGAGTGCGATCTGACGTTGACGGCAATCGGTTCCTGCCCCGGTTCGATGCTCTTCAAAGTCACGCGGGCCACGCCGGGAGGGATGGTGGCTATTCTCTCGGCTCTGGGAGAGGGTGAGTTCGCAATCCCGAATGGAAATCCATGTGCCGGCACATTGCTTGGCCTCCAGAGGGCCATTCGAGTCGCGACGACCAAGCGGGCAGGCATGGACGGCTCAGTGGCGGTTCCCGCGTATGTAACCCAACAGGTCTGCGGGCGCGTCTACCTGCAGGCGCTGGATGTGTCGAGTTGCCGCATCTCGGGTGTGATTCTGGTGGAGTAGGAGTTGGCGTCCGTGACGGCGGGGCCGTGGGTGGCGGGCAAGGATACACTGGCGTTTGCGAGGGCGGGCATCTGACGCCTCCACAGAACGGGGTGTTGCGTTCATGTGCCAGGTGGCAGCGACTGAGGCCGTGCTCCTGACCAGCTGCACTTAGCGGAGATTCCCTTCACGATCGCCATTGCCTGCGGCCACCTTGCTGTGCGTGAGCCCAACCTGGACGCAATTGCCTGGTGCGTCGTTTGTCGGGCGAGTGGCCGCTGTATCGCAAGTCGCGCACGCGCTGAGGCTGCAGGTCCGGCTGTCTCGCAGTGTAAGTGCGCCGCTGGGGCACGCCTGAGCGCAGCGGCGGGCGACCTTTCGCAGCCCCTCAGACAACGGACGATCGAAGGGCACAGCCATGGTGATGTCAAACCCACGGCCAATGAGCGCGACACCAAGTTCTTCCCCGGCCTGGGCCGCGATCCGCACGCATGCATCGCACATGATGCACTTGCCGCTCTCATAGACGATTTCGGGAT
The DNA here is from genome assembly GCA_040255465.1 of Planctomycetaceae bacterium. Lineage (GTDB taxonomy): Bacteria > Planctomycetota > Phycisphaerae > Phycisphaerales > UBA5793 > UBA5793. The sequence goes on along the minus strand of JBDZVA010000002.1, from coordinate 905,166 downwards.
GTGAGTTGTCCAACTCGTGCCGCCGCCGTGCGCCGGCGAAGCGACCCACGTCTACGTCATATTCTGTCGCCAGAACGCGGACCCGGCAGCAGTCGGCCTTGCGGCATCCGCAGGTCATGCAGCGATGCGCCTCTCTCTGAGCCTCCTCGTCGGTCAGGCCTGTTTCGACTTCGTCGAAGCTCTCAAGTCGACGCTGCATGCAGATCTGGGGCGTGTTGACCCGCGCCGAGGCCTCAATCGACCGGAAGAGTGCGGCGCGCTCGCGCTCGTCAATGGGTCGCAATGAGACGTTGACCATCGCTCCCTCGCCTCGAACCGCCTCGCCGCGCAAAAACTGGTCGATTGATGTGGCGGCGATCCGACCGGCCGCCACGGCGCGCACGGCCAGATCGGCGCCAAGTACCGCATCTCCTCCGGCGAAGACCCCCGGTACATCCGTGGCGAGTGTCCGTTCGTTCGTCTTTATGCCCCAGGCGGTGACGGACAATCCCTCGCGCTCTGCCAGGGATCGATCGACGGACTGCCCGATTGCTGCGATAACCGTTGTGCACGGCAGGTCGAACTCCGAACCCGCGATCGGCACGGGCTTGTGCCGGCCCGACGAATCCGGCTCGCCGAGTTCCATTCGAAGGCAGGTGAGCAGCAGTCGCTGGTCGTCGATCCGTGTGAGCCGGGTGGGGGCCACGAGGCAGTCGAGCGCCACGCCTTCTTCCTTGGCCGCGTGCACTTCATCCATCAGACAGGGCATCTCGCGAGCGGTTCTTCGATAGAGCACACGAACCTCGCGCGCACCCAGACGGATTGCCGAACGGGCGCAATCCATCGCGGTGTTTCCACCTCCAACGACCAGAACGCTGTCGCCCAGCGGGGGCGATGCGCCTTTGGCGCATTGCTCGAGGAAGGAGACGCCGGACATTGCCAGCGCTTCGCCCTCGCAGCCCAAGGTGACCGCACCTTGCGCCCCGATCGCCAGGAAGACCGCATCGTGCCGCTGCCGCAGATCCGGCAGGGAAAAGTCCTTGCCCCAACGTGTGTTCATCCGGAACTCAGCCCCCAGCGCCCGGACCGCGTCGATCTCGGCGTCGAGCGCGTCTTTTGGCAGGCGATATGCGGGGATGCCGTAGCGGAGCATCCCGCCCGGCTCCGAGTGCGCATCGTAGAGCGAGCAGTCGTGCCCTTTCTGCAGCAGGAAGTACGCCGCGGCCAGGCCGGCCGGCCCCGCGCCAACGATGGCGACCGAGCGATTTGTCGTCGGTGCTCTTGGGGGCACGAATGGCCGGATTGCGTGGCGGTCGACGTCTGCCGCCTTGCGGTGCAGCGCTCCGATGGCCAGCCCTTCATCGTGCTCGCAGCGGCGGCAGTGGAGCTCGCACAGGCGCGGACAGATGCGGCCCAGGGAGCCCGGCAGGGCGAGACGGTCGGTGATGATCTCCATGCACGCCTGGCTGTTGCGCGTCGTGAGTTCGTAGACAAAGCTGGGGATATCAAGCCCGGCCGGGCACTTCGCCACGCACTGGGCGATGCACTCGCCGGCGTGATCCGACAAGAGCAACTCGAGCGCCATCTTCCGCGCGCCGCGGAGGTCATCATTGTCCGTTGTCACGACCATGTTGTGTGTGACGGCCGTCGCGCACGCCGGCGCAAGTGTCCGTTTCCCTTCGACCTGGACGGCGCAGAGAAAGCACGATGCCGCAGGTTCGATGCCGGGGACATGGCACAGGGTCGGGATGTGGATGCCAAGGCGACGCGCTGCCTCGAGCACGGTCGTTCCCGGCTCGACTGATACTGCATGGCCATCGATCTTTGCAGTCAGTTGTTGCATCGTCACACGACCTCAATCGCATCATCCTGGCACGCCTGCCGGCAAATGTCGCAGCGGGTGCACAGCACATCATCGATCTCGTGCTTTTCGTACGGTCGGAACGTAATTGCTCCGACTGGACACTTCTGGGCGCAAAGCGTGCATCCGATGCACGCGTCGGTCACGCGGTACTTGATCAGATCCACGCAGCGCCCCGCCGGGCAGCGCCGCTCGTGCAGATGAGCCTCATACTCGCTTCGAAAGTACTTCAGCGTCGTGGCTACGGGATTCGGAGCGGTCTGGCCAAGCCCACAGAGGCTGGTCCGGCTCACGCGGTCGGCCAGTTCTTCCAGTGTCTCAAGATCATCGGGCCGACCTTCACCCGTGCACAGACGGTCCATGATCTCCAGCATGCGCTTGGTGCCGATTCGACAGAACGTGCATTTGCCGCACGATTCGGCCTGAGTGAAGCGGAGGAAGAAACGAGCGATATCAACCATGCAGTCGCGATCATCCAAAACGATCAACCCGCCCGAACCCATGATCGCGCCTGTCTCAGCGAGCGAGTCGTAATCGATCGGAGTATCGGCGAGCGCCTCAGGAAGACAACCGCCGGACGGTCCGCCGAGCTGCACCGCCTTGAAGCGGCGCTTGTCCTTGATGCCGCCGCCGATCCCCTCGACGATGTCGCGGATCGTGGTCCCCATTGGCACTTCGATCAGGCCGCCGCGCCTGATCTTGCCGGCGAGCGCGAACACCTTTGTACCTTTGCTCGTCTCGGTGCCAAGTGACGCGAAGGCGGCAGCGCCGCGGCGGATGAGCCACGGGACGCAAGCGAGCGTCTCAACATTGTTGATCAGGGTTGGCTTGCCGCGGAACCCGACTTCCACGGGATACGGCGGTCGCAGATGCGGCATGCCGCGCCGACCCTCGAGCGATGCAATCAGCGCGGTCTCCTCGCCGCACACGAACGCGCCGGCGCCTTCGCGCACGACGAGTCGCAGCGAGAAGTCGGTTCCCGCGATCCGCTGTCCGAGATAGCCTCGAGCCTCGGCTTGTCTGATTGCCTCGCGGACGTGAGTCACGGCAAGCGGGTATTCGGCTCGAATGTAGAAGATGCCCTCGGTGGCGCCGATGGCATAGGCTGCGATCGCCAGACCCTCCAGGACGCGATGCGGATCAGCCTCGAGCACCAATCGATCCATGAAGGCGCCGGGGTCGCCCTCGTCGCCGTTGCAGATCACGAATTTCACCGGCCCCGGCTGATCGCGCGCGATGCTCCACTTCCTCCCCGTGGGAAACCCCGCTCCGCCCCGACCGCGAAGGCCCGAGTCGCGGACCATTGCGATGATGTCCGCAGGTCGTAGCGCCACGGCATCGGATTCTGTTTCGCGTTCGGAAGGCCGAGCTTCGATGCGCCGGCCAAGGCAGCGCTCCAGCGCGCGATACCCATCGCGGGCGAGGTAGTCATCGATATTCCGCGGGTCGATCTCGCCACAGTTTTCGAGAACAATGCGCGTTTGCCTTGCGAGATACGCGGCGTCGGGTCCATGAACCGGATCGACTCGCTGCTGTTGAGTCGTGTCCCGGTGGCCATTGCCCCGAACGGAGTCGATGAGCCGCTCGGCCGTCCAGCGCGCGGCCGTCACTGGCCGAAGCGGTCGAACGTGGGTTCGAACTATTCGGCGCGCGTCGGCGACGCTGACACTGCCATACATGGTTAGCCGACCGTCTGCATCGAGAACCTCGACGAGTGGTTCGCGCGAGCACATTCCATTGCAGCCCACCGTTTTCACAATGCCCTCTGCGCCCGCCTCCTGCGCAGCTTCCTTCAGGGCGGCCAGCACCGGCTCGCCACCGCTGGCGATGCCGCACGACGACAGACCGATCCGGATCTCGACGGCGTGCCGCTTCATGACGCCTGCTCCGCCAGGAACGTCTGCAAGGCGTCATACGCGCTGAGCGATGTGAGCCGACCTGCTGTGTGCTCGTCGATCATGAGCACCGGCGCCAGACTGCAACAGCCCAGACAAGCGACCTCGTCGAGAGTGAAGCGCCGCTGCGGATCGGTATCCGCGCCTTCCGGGATCTCAAGGTGCCGGCGCAGCTCGTCAGTTACCTGACGGGCGCCCGCAACATAGCACGCGGTCCCATGGCAGACGCGAACGAAGTGATCGCCGATCGGAGTTCCCCTCAGTTGTTTGTAGAATGAAGACGTCCCCGCGATCTGTGCAGGCGTGATCTCAGTCAACTCGCACACGCGATGAAGCGCATTGCTAGGCAGATACCGATAGGTTGACTGGATGGCCTGAAGTATGGGAATCGCGGCCTCGGCACTGCGCCCAATCTCCGCCACGATGCGGTCTACGTGCGAAAGATCTATCGCGCTCGCCTCACCGGACACTGGCCTCCGCGAAGCTCCCGATCGCGCCCCGGCGGCTGGTGCTCTGGGTGGCAGTCGAAGCTCAACGAACTGGGACTGGAGTGGAACGAGGCGGCCGCGAAGCGAGACGAGCCACTTCATGCTGGCGACAAAGGCAGTTGCAGCGAGCAGGAGAATGAGTGTGATGCGCGCATCTGTGGCGGCGCGGTGTTGCCGGAATTCAGTCTGCATCGCCTGCTCGTCGGCGAGCTCACTTGCGAACGTAGCGTCCATCCGAGCTTTTTCCTGAAGCTCCAGTACGCGCTGCTCATCGCCGGGCGCTCGAATCCGCGCGGTCGCATAGCTCCACGTGAGCATCCCGATGCAGGCAAGCGCAATCAGGCCCGCCGGCGCACCGATGCAAAGCGCCAAGAGGCGCTGCCATGAGCGCGGGATCGGCTGAAGCGGATGGCCGAGAGCTGGAACGACGATCTGGCTCACGACCGCCCTCCATCCGACGCCGCGACTGCCTTACCTCTCACGGTGGGCATTGATGGTCCCGTTCGGGGGCAGGAGGCGTAGCAGCGAGCGCAGTAGAGGCATGACCTGCGAACCGCTCGATTCTGTTCGATGGCGCCGTAGGGACAGGCATCTGCGCACAGCCCGCAGTCGATTTCCTTGTCCGGCGTGATCGTGACTCCGCGGTTGGCAAAGCGAGTACACCATGAAAGCAGCCCGCCGTATGGGCACAGATAGCGGCAATACGGTCGACCGACGAACATGCTCAGCGCGAGCAAACCGATGCCGATGCCGATCATGTGGGCAAACCCGGTCCTGCGGAAGATGCTTACGAACGGATCAAAGCGACAGATGACAAAATCACGGTCCGCGATGGGCTGGGCTGCGTACCAGATCGCCAGGCCCAGGTAAACGTACTTGAGCAAACCCAGCGTTCTGTCGAGCCTTCGCGGTACGCGCACGGGTTTGAGCAGGACGAGCTCCTGTATGGCGCCGAGTGGACAAACTCCGCCGCAGAACGCGCGGCCCACAAACAGCGCCATGAAAAGCGGGAGGAAGAACAGTGCGGTGACGAGAATCGGAATGGAGTACTCCGGATCCGTCAGCGCCACAACGACGTTCTGGATCGAGCCAATGGGGCAAACGCAGCCTTCCCGGTAAAACCCGAAGTAGCCCAGGCATCCGATCGTGACCAGCACGAGCCAGGTTCGATTCCGTTTTTTCAGAACCAGCCACGACACCAGGATCATTGCAGTTGCGAGCAGCGCGACGTCCAGCGCCTCGAGCCAGTAGCTGCGGGGCAGCGGTTTCTGCACGTCGGGTGTGGTGTAGCCGCCGCCAATGTCCTTGGCTTGCGGCGCTGCATCGACCGGCCGGTCATACGGTGCAGGCTGGCCGAATGCGCTGCTTGCCCAGAGGGTCGTGGCGAGCAGGATCGTGATGACAAGTGCGGTGAATCGCCGGGCGGCAATCACGTTCCACCCTTCGTCTCGAGCCGCTCGAACGCCTCCGCAACCGAGGCTTGCGTGAATGCATCATCCGGGCATGCCATCGCAATGGCGCAGCGGTTGCAGTCGACACACAAGTCGTGTCGAACCGCAAGCCGAATCGAGCCGAGGCCGGCCGGCTCCTTGCAGCCCATGACGCATTTGCCGCAGCCGTCGCACTTCGTCTCGTCGATGACGTATTCGTAGAAGTTGTTGGCTGGATCCTCGGGATCGGCATCGCCGATCATGGTTCGTGTAATTGCATCGCGCGGGCAGAGTTTTTCGCTCGGCAGACCTGATTCATCAACGGCACTGGTGACGTTGTAGTACGCCGGGCAGATGTAGCAGCGGCCACACTTGGAAAAGTCGTTGACGGCCCGCACCGCCGATTGTGCGACCACGCACTCACTTGTGCAGAGATTGCATGTATTCACGCCGACGGCCCCGAGCCGGCTGTTCACGCATCGACTGTGGTCGAGTTGCCAGACGATCTGTCCATCGGCCTTTCTGATCAGGTGGAATGCCGTAACGCCCAGCCCGATGGCGGCGAGTCCGCGGGCGGCGTGTCCCATCGCTTCTCTTCGGGTGATGCCTTCGCTCATCGCGATTCATCTCCTTCGCTTGGCGCGGCTGTGTTGCCGGCAGCCGCCGGCTCGGCTTGCGGCGCGAACACGAGGATCTGCAGCTTGACGGTGTCCGCGACATACACCTGGCCCTTCGAGTCGACCGCCAGGTCCATGTTCTTGCAGGCCAACTCGAACTGGCTGTCAGCAACGACCGAAAGCAGCGCGCCATCGGAGTCGTATACCTTCGCGCGGGGACCGGCCTTTTCAGTAACGAAGATGCGGCCGCGATCGTCGACCGCTACGTTGGTCGGGTTGCAACAGCCGGAGAAGCCCGATGGATCCTGGCCGTCGAAGCGGCCGAAGTGGCCGAGGCGCGTTCCGTCGATGGCGAAGCGCTCGACGCGGTGGCAACCAGGGTTTGCCGCATGGATCGTGCCCGTGCGGTCGACCGCAAAGTCGATAACTCCGTTGGGGATCAGAAAACCGCTGCGACGATTGTCATCGCCGATGGTGTTCAGAAGCTTGCCGTTTGGACCCAATCGTCGAATGCAGCGTGCGTTGGCGTCGGCCGCCAGCACGCTGGTATTCGCGAAACCAATCGCGGTTACCAGGCCGAGGTGTTGCTCGTCACGCCAAGCGGTGATTGGTGTTCCGTCAGCTTCGTAGATCTCGATCTGCCCAGCCAGCCCGACGTAGACGTGTCCGTTGCTGGCGATGGCGATGCAGTATCCCGGGCTCGACGTCGACCAGGTGTGCAAGAGCCTCCCATCAGCCTGAAAGACTCGGACGGCCGAGTCGCCCACGGCAAAGACCCGGCCGTCACTATCGACGGCGATGCCGCGCAGCGTCTCGGTGAATTGATCCGGCTCCTGCCCACGGCCGCTGATCGTCCTGATGAGTCGGTACTTCATGGTGACCTCTTCGCTCCGGAGCCTTGGTCGGCGCTAGTGGCCTGCAACCTCGATGCAGACCATCTTGGTCATGTCGCGCAGCACGAGTTTGCCATCGGAGAGCGCCATGGGCGCCCAGACGTCGTTTCCGTCCAGGATCTGCGAGTGGTCCAGCTCTTTGTACTGTTCTGTGTTGGCTTCGATAAGTCGGAGCATGCCGGTGTTCCCCTCGAGGACGAAGAACATGCCGTCCGCGAGCAGAAAACTGCCGAGGTCGAAGGATGCCTCGCCCTCACTCGTCCAGACCTGCTTGCCGTCGAAGCTCAAGCAGGTGAACAGACCGCGACGCTTGCGGCCAACGGCAAAGAGGTGCTCTTTGTACACGATCGGCGTGTGCACTTCAGAGTTCCACTCTGTGGCGCTCAGTTCAAACAATGATTCGGCACTGAAGGCTCCATCCTGGTTGTGCACGCGGAGCATGACGCTGCCCGCGTCATAGCCGGCCGTCATGAAAACCCGCTCGTCGTCGATGGCAAGTGCGGAAGGAGCGACGGCGACATTGAACTTGCGGGGCAGCGACCAGAGCAGGCGGCCGTCGTCGGCGGCGATGGCCAGCGGGCCTTCAAGTGTGCACCAGAGATACTGCTTTACGCCGCCCAGCACCGCGGGCATCACCGTCGAGTGTGACATCAGTCGCTTTTCTGGATTCGGAGTGCGCCAGATCTCGTTGCCCGTCGCCTTGTCCAGCGCCACGAGGATCGCATCGCCGCCCGTGCCAATGATGATCCGATCGTCTTCGAGCAGCGGGCACTGTCCGTTGTACCAAGCCGGGATCACCGCACCGTATTCCTGCACAAGACTCTTGCGCCAGACTTCGCTGCCGGTCACGGCGTCGAGGCAATGCACGACGCACTTGGGGTCGATCGAGATCACAAAGGTGCCGTCAACGACTGGTACCGATCTGGTGATCCCGTGATTAGGTCGGATCCTCCTCGCTTCGCTGAAGCGCCAGATCTCCGAGCCGTCTGTCAAACTTCGGCAGTACACGCGCCACTCCGACGACTCCTCGTCATAGTCGTTGTGATAGACGCGTCCGTTTGCAATTGCGGGACCGGAATACCCCTGACCCATGGGAACAGTCCACAGAATCTTGGGGCCGCCTTCGGGCCACTTGCGCATCAGTCCGGTTTCGGTTGAGATGCCGTCGCGGTTTGTACCGCGAAACTGCGGCCAGTCTTGTGCGGTCAGGGATGGCAAGGGAATGGCGAACGCAGCAACGATGATTAGGCTGGCCAGATGTCGTCGCCTCTGCTTGGTCATCCGTTCCTCCTTGGCGCGGGATCCGGTGGGAGCGGGATCTGGACGAATCACCTGTGCCTCTGCGGAATGTCGCCAAGACTCCAGCACAGCGGTACGAGTACCGTCGACGCGTCCTTTTCGTGTGGCGATCGCGCGGCCGACCCTTTCGCGGTGACATTGCATTCTATTGCTGATAATGCGTACCACGTTGTCCTGAAATACAGGAATCTGACCCGGTTTTGGCCGCCGGGCGCAGCAGCTGGGCGAAGGGATGCGAACGCTGCCGACGTTCATTCGGAGTGGACCAGGTGCGGCCGCGGCGTGAGTGTCTTGAATTCGAGAATGAGCGGCTCGCCTGCGTGTTCCGTAGATCGTCGGGCACCGGAAGTTGGCGCAGGGTTGTGTCGCGCAAACGAAGGTGAATCTGTCCGGTGCAGGTAAGCCATCCGATTCTGCGACGGCGTGAGATCCTGATTGTAATGTCAACGCGGATCCGGATCAGAACGGGCCGGTCGTGATTGAGCGATCCAAGACAGTACCGGTCTGACCCTTTGCGGTGGAGACCGGCGAGTGCTCAGCTCGACCACGGGCACGAAGAGTCAAGGTGTCTTGCTGCAGGAGTGCCTCGCAAACCTACGGCACGAATGATTCGCTTACTTGTTGTGACAGGCCAGACACATCTGGCTGGCGGTGTTGTCGATGCGGAGCAGGTCGTTGTGGCCGCCGCGACGGTGCGGTTCGTGGCACGTGGCGCAACTGACGACTGATCGCTCCTGACCATCGACGAGCATGGGTTGGAGGCGACCCATGCGCGAGTTGCCAAAGGTCTGGTTCTCCCAGGTGTTGCGCGGGTTGAGGTAGCTTGGCTCGGGCTCGGGCCACACGCCGCCGGCGCCGACTGGATGATCGTTGGTCAGATCGGTGGCCAGCAGTTCCCGGATCGGGTTGGGAGCGCCGACGTTGGCGTTGCCGATGAACATACTGCCGCTAAGGCCGCCGTAGGAATCGAGCGCGACGGTGCCGTCATGACAACCCATGCAGAGAATGCTGTAGGCATCGAGTGCATCATCGCGAGGCAGATCCCCGACGAGGGTTTTGTAGATCTGGTTCTGAGCTGGCAGTGCATGGTTCCAGAGTTTGCCGACGAGATAGCCATTGACTTCGACCAGCATCGCATTATGCGGTGTGTGGCAAGGCTTGCAGATCTCGTTGTCCGACCAGCCCTTGAGGGAGAAGTCATGAGCGCTGCCGCGGATCTGGGCATTGGTCCGTGCGGTGAGCCCCGCGACTACGCAGCAGGAAAGAGTGGACAGGAACGCAAGTCTGTTAGAGCCGCTTAGCATCACGAATCTCCTCACGTTAACATCGTGCACGATGGGCGCACGAGATACCGGACTCTGAAACGACTGAGATGCGAAGGACTGGCGCGGTGGGGCAACTCGGCGCGGAGTTCCGCAGGGCAATGAATTCGCGCGGTCAAGGACGAGACAAAAGCCTCCGACCCCCCTGGCGATCACAACATTGCGGTACAGCATACCAGATTACTGGCCGGGTCGTGCCGGGGAAATCGCCTTGCTTCCAGGTGGGATGGGCTTCTCCCCGGAGGGTATCTCTGGCCGAATCCGCATACTCGGGGGCCACGCTGGATTGTGCGCCGCGCAGCCGCTTCCGGCGCTGCAACCCGCGGCGCCTGTGAATACCAAGGGTCTCCATCAGCGAAAGACTGCTTGCCGCGCTGACCTCGGACGTACCGCACACGCACCCGGCTGCGTTGCTCGTCGCCATGCTGGTGGTGTTCACTATTCTGGGAGCAGCGGCGCTTCGACTCTTCCGACGCCAAGTGACGGCGCAAGGCATCGCACCCTGTTCTTCAAAGCCACCGGCCGGACTCGAACCGGCGACCTGCAGATTACAAATCAGCTGCTCTACCAACTGAGCTACGGTGGCGTGTCAGATGGGGTCGATTGTAGCCGCATCTCGGAACGATTGGACGCTTCGTCCGTCAGGGATGGAAGGGCCAAACGACAGGCGCGAGGCAGGAGGTGATCGTCCACATGGTCAGGTTCAGCGGGACGCCGACACGGAAGTAGTCGGTGAACTTGTACCCGCCCGGGCCGAGCACCATGAGGTTGGTCTGGTAGCCGATGGGCGTGGAGAAGCTGGCAGAAGCAGCCATCATGATGGTCATCGCGTAGGGCATGAACGCGACGTCGAGTTCCTGCGAGATGGCGTAGGCGATGGGAAAGACAAGTACGGCAGCGGCGTTGTGGCCGATCGTTTCGGTGAAGAGCATCGTGACGCCGTAGATGATGATCAGCGCGGTCCATGGGTTGTCCGCCGCGAGATTCACAAGCGTGTGGGCGATCGAGTTGGCGGCGCCGGTGACTTCGAGCGCCTTGCCGAGGCCGAACGCCGCGGCGATCACGATGAGCACCTTCCAGTCGACGCTCTTGCGCGCCACGTGGCCGGGCACACAGCGGGTGATGATCATGAGCCCCGCGCCCGTCATGGCGCCGACGAGCGTGGGAACGCGGAAGAATGTGATCGCGGCGATCATCGCCGCCAGAATGAGCATCGCGAGCACGGCTTTTTCATGACGCGGGGGATTGGAGTTCTCGATCCGGCTCACCAGATAGAAGTCGCGGCTGTTGCGCTGCTGGTCGGCGAAGTTGGGGTGGGCCTCGAGCAGGAGCGTGTCGCCCGCTCGGACAACGATGTCGCCGATCTTTTTCTTGATGCGCTCGCCGTTGCGGGCGACGGCGATGACCACGGCGTTGTAGACCGTGCGGAACTGGCCGTCACGGATGGTCTTGCCCACGAGGCCGCAGGTATCGGAGACGACGGCCTCAATAAGGCAGCGCTGGGCGCGCGGCGCATCGAGTTTGAAGACCTGGTCACTGGCCGGCGTGAGGCCGCGGACTCGGTGGAGATCAACAATCGAATCGACAATGCCCACGAAGATCAACCGGTCCTCTGCCAGGAGTTTCTCATGCGGACCGACGGCAGGGAGAATCTGTCCTTCGCGGTCAATTTCGGCCAGAAAGAGTCCGGCCAGTTGGCGCAGGCCGGCTTCTTCGATGGTCTTGCCGATGAGCGGGCCGCCGACGTCGACTGTCATTTCGACGGTGTAGGCGCGCGGATCGTCCTGCGGGCTCAGCGGCGGCTTGCGGTCGGGCAGCAGCCAGCGGCTGAAGACGAGCACATACGCCACGCCCGCCACGCAGCAGGGGACGCCCAGCCAGGCGATGTCAAACATGCCGATGGGTCGCTGGTCGGGGAAGGACTCGCTCCACAATCCGCTGACGACGAGATTGGTGCTCGTGCCGATGAGGGTGCACGTGCCGCCGAAGATCGCCGCGTAGCTGAGGGGAATCATCAGCTTGGAGACGCTGAGTCGATGCTGCTTGGCCCACTCGGTGACCGCGGGAATGAGCATGGCGACCAGAGGCGTGTTGTTCATGAACGCGCTGAAGAAGGCGACGGGGAGCATGAGGCGCGCCTGGGCGGCAACGATGTTCTTGGGTCGGCCCAGCAATCGTTGGCCGAGCCAGGTCACACCGCCCGTCTCCTGCAGGCCGGCGACGACGACAAACAGCACGGCGACGGTGAGCATCCCCTCATTGGCCATTCCGGCCACCGCTTGTTTGGTCGTCAGAATGCCCATGAGCACCAGCAGCGTAACGCCGCCAACGATGGCCACATCAGTGCTGATGCGGTTGGAAATGAGCAAGCCGATCAGGAGGATGATGACGCCAACCGTCGCCCACGCGTGCCACGCCGGATGGGCCGGAGCCACGGTCGCGGTCAGCGCCAGAATGGTGAGGGCGGAATGGATCACAAATGAGGGTGTCCCGGTCACGCTCAAGCAGTTTGGGTGGCCGCAGGCTCCCGCCGACGACCGATAACGATAGACCCCGCAGGGAGGAACGTCGGTTTCATCATCGGCCATGTCATGAAGTCACACCAGTTGTGTTCGCCGCCGCGCCGCTCGCTTCGGCCCCGCAACCACGATGCGGCGCGCGGAAGAGCAGTTTGCCGCGTGCACTTCACCGGCTGTCGCGTTGGTGATGCGCTATGGATGGAACGGCCAGATCAGGGGGGCCAAAGCGGACGTAATCGCCCACATCGTCAGATTGAGCGGAATGCCGATGCGGAAGTAGTCGGAGAACCGATACCCTCCGGGGCCAAGCACCATCAGGTTGGTCTGGTAGCCGATGGGCGTCGAGAAAGATGCGGACGCGGCCATCATGATGGACATGGCGAACGGCGTGAAATCAACATCAAGTTGTTGAGAGATCGAATGAGCGATGGGGAAGACGAGGACGGCAGCCGCATTGTTGGTAATGAGTTCAGTGAAGAGCATCGTCACGCCGTAAACGATAATGAGCGTCGTCCAAGGATTCTCCGCGGCCAATCCCACCAGGGTGTGCGCGATGAAGTCGGCCGCTCCGGTGATTTCGAGCGCGCGCCCGAGGGCAAACGACGCGGCAATCACGATGAGAACCTGCCAGTCGACGCTCTTTCGTGCGACACTTCCCGGCACACAGCGCGTGATAATCATCAAGCCGGCGGCGGTCATCGCTCCCATCAGCGTCGGCACGCCAAGAAGAGTGATGGCTCCGATCATCCCGGCCAGAATGACCATGGCCAGCACCGCCTTCTCATGGCGAGGTGGATTTGAATTCTCAATCTTGCTGACGAGATAGAAGTCGCGGCTGTTGCGCTGCTGGTCGGCGAAATTCGGGTGCGCCTCGAGCAGCAGCGTGTCGCCCGGGCGAAGGACGATGTCGCCGATCTTCATGTTGATGCGCTCGCCGTTTCGCGCCACGGCGATGACCACCGCGTTGTAGATCGTGCGAAAGTGTCCATCCCGGATTGTCTTTCCCACCAGTGCGCAGGTGTCCGAAACCACGGCCTCGATGAGGCAGCGCTGTGAACGCGGAGCGTCGAGTTTGAAGACTTGGTCGCTGGCGGGAGTGAGCCCGCGGACGCGGTGGAGATCGACGATCGAATCAACGACGCCAACGAAGACGAGCCGGTCGCCCTCCAGCAGCCGCTCCTGGGGGCTCACTGCGGGGAGCACCTGCCCCTGGCGGTCGATCTCAGCCAGAAAGAGTCCGGCCAACTGGCGCAGCCCCGCTTCTTCGATTGACTTGCCGACGAGCGCGCTTCCGGTGTCAACGTTCATCTCCACCGTGTAAGCCCGGGGGTCGTCCTGCGGACTGATCGCCGGCTTGCGATCGGGAAGGAGCCAGCGGCTGAACACCAGCACGTACGCGATGCCCGCCGTGCAGCAGGGGATCCCAACCCAGGCGATGTCGAACATGCCGATGGGCGCTTTGTCGGGAAACGTGCTGAGCCACAGCCCCGCAACGACGAGGTTCGTGCTCGTTCCGATGAGCGTGCACGTTCCGCCGAAGATCGCGGCGTAGCTGAGTGGAATCATAAGTTTGGAGACGCTCAGCCGATGTTGCTTGGCCCACTCGGCCACCGCCGGAATGAGCATGGCGACCAGGGGCGTGTTGTTCATGAACGCGCTGAAGCCGGCCACTGGCAGCATGAGTCGCGCCTGGGCCGAAAGAAGAGTCTTGGGACGTCCGAGCAGTCGCTGCCCCAGCCAGGTCACGCCTCCGGTTTCCTGCAGGCCAGCCACCACCACGTACAAGACAGCAACCGTCAGCATTCCTTGATTGGCCATGCCGGCCACGGCGTCGTCCAGCGGCAGGATGCCAATGAGTACCAGCAGGGTGACTCCGCCGACAATCAGCACGTCCGTGCTGACTCGATTGGAGACCAGCAACGCAAAGATGAGCAGAATGATGCTGACGGTTGCCCACGCGTGCCAGCCCGGAGGTCCTGGCGCCTGAGCCACGGTCTGAGCAATGATGGTTAGCATGAATTGGATCTCGGCGGAGAACGCCCTTGTCCCAGATTGGAACAAGACGGCCGCCAAGTCCCCCGGCGGCCGACAAGGATATCCCCGGCGCGGCAGGATTGCGGACGCTCATCTGCCCCGCGGCGCCATGAGGCAAATCCGGCGGCTGAACCCACTTCGTTGGGGGGGAGAATCGGATGCGAGTACAATGCCCACATGGCAACCGACACCACCAGCATCGCCAATCGCCTCTCTGAATTGATCGCCGAGGATCTGCCGTATCTGACGAAATTCCGCCACGATCTTCATGCCCATCCCGAATTGAAGTACGAGGAACAGCGCACCAGCAAACGGGTGCGCGAGGAGCTTGCCGCAGCCGGCGTCGAGTTTGTCGGCGACCTGGCGGGAGGAACTGGCGTTCTGGCGTTCCTGCCGGGATCGAACGGCGACGACGCAATTGGCCTGCGGGCCGACATGGATGCCCTGCCGATCGTCGAAGAAAACGAGATCGAGTACAAGTCAACCAACCCCGGCGTCATGCATGCCTGCGGCCACGACGGGCACACGACCATCTGCCTTGGCGCTGCGCGTGTGCTCAAGCGACTGGCCGATGAAGGCGCCTTGCCGCGCAGTGTGAAGCTTCTGTTCCAACCCGCGGAAGAAGGCGGAGCCGGCGGCAAGCGCATGGTGGAGGACGGCTGCCTGACGGACCGTGTGCTCGGACCGCGCATCAGCGAAATGTTCGGTCTGCACTGCTGGCCCGTCCTGCCGCTGGGGACCGTGGCAACGCGACCCGGCCCGCTGCTGGCCGCCACCGATCACTTCACCGTCACAATGCGCGGCAAGATGGGCCACGCCGCCTCTCCGCACTTCTCTCACGACCCGATCGTTGCCGCATCTGAACTGGTCATGGCCTTGCAGAGCATTGTGAGCCGCAACGTCGATCCGCTTGAATCGATGGTCATTTCCGTGACCAAGTTTCACGGCGGCAGCGCCTACAACGTGATCCCCGAAGAGGTCGAAATCGCCGGCACGATGCGGACCCTCACTGACGAGATGCGCCGCTTTGGCCGCACGCGCTTCCATGAGACGGCGATCAACGTAGCGGCGATTCATCGCTGCATTGCCGAGATTGAGTGGGAACCGGGCTACCCCGTCACGCGAAATGATCCAGGTGCAGTTGAGACATTCTTCAACGTGGCGCGCCAGGCGGTGGGGGAGCAGCGGGCGACGCTCTACCCCGTGCCGTGCATGGGCGGCGAGGACTTCTCATATTACTGCAACGAGGTTCCGTCCTGCTTCTTCCTGCTCGGCCAGCAGCGCAATCCCGACGAGCCGTTCCCAATGGTGCACACGCCACGGTTCAATTTCAATGATGATTCGATCGCGCTGGGCGTGGAGATGTTCTGCCGCCTGGCGCTGGGGATCGGGCGGGAGTGACTACCGCTGTCAGGGGGGTTGATTTGAGAGAGTTCCACACGCGCAGGGCCGGGTATTCGAAGCCGTGGGGCCGATGGTTCGGCTCAATCAGCTCACTCGTCGTGATCTTCATGACGGTTTCCTTTGCGGTCGCACAGGATGGCGATACGAGCAACGCGGCGACGTGGTATGAGCGGGCGTATGGTCGCCTGCAGCAGTTTACGCGCGAAGAAGACAATGCCATCGAAATCTATCGCGCTCAGGGTGGTATCCCATCGGACGAGGTGCGCGAACTGATGCGCCGCGGATCGTCGGTCCTCGATGACATTCGCCGCGGCAACAATCAGGCGTACTGCGACTTCGACGCGCTCGTTGCCCCGGGCCCAGAGAACAATGCGGCCTACAACAATCGATTTCGCCAACTCGTTCGGTGGATTGATGCGGATGTCAAGGCGAAGATTGCGGCCGGCGATTCGATGGGTGCCGCCCGGCAGGTCGCTTCTGTGTTCCAATTCGTGCAACACGCCGGCGATCGGCGCCTCGCGGCAAGCGCCTCCATCTCGGCATCCATGATGATGTTTGCCGACGAGATGCTCAAGTATGCGGTTGACGAGAACGCGTTTGGCCCGGCAGAGTCGACCGCAATTCTGCAGGCGATGGCGCCCCTTGATGCAGTAGACCCGTTTCAGGCGGCAGACGCATTGGCCGGCGACCAGGCACTCTTGCTGGATCGACTGGCGCAGTATCAGCAGTCCGGCGTTGAGCCAAGTGTACACGGACTACTCGAAGTGACCGGGTACGAGCGTGAGTGGGTGCCTGGAACCGACTCTCTCAATCCCACCCAGATGGTCGAGGAGATCCATGCCTATCACGATCTGCTCGGCCGGTTCGCCGCCATCTATGAGAGCGCTGACCCGCAGTGGGCGGCAAACGAACTCGAACGTCTGAAAACAGAGGCGGGAAACGGCGAGCTTGGACCGCTGTGCGCGATAGCCGTTGAGAACCTGAGCGACATGTATGACGGCATCGCCAGATACGAGAGCGTGCTCGACGTGCGTCGAGCTCAACTTGGAGAACTCGCCCAGGGCGATGCGGCAATCGAGATGGCCAACGCGGCTGCGTTCTACCGCCGTGACATTGAACATCTCGATTCCGTCAGCGCACCATGGCCTGAAGTCCTCAAGCGGCTGCGAGCGCCCAACAGTTTGGATGCCGGCGAACTCACAGAAGACGCATGGCTGGTGACGCGACGGGAGATTGATCAAGCGATTGACGAGTTCACCAGCGGATCGCGCATTCGACGCTGTGACTTTTCGACGCGCCGACTCGACGAAGAGTTCTTCATTCCCGAGTACGGACCGGGGATGCAGTTGGCCCTTGCGATAATCTCCGCCGAGGCCATGAACCTCGACGAGGCCGGGGGTTACGACGACGCACTAGCGCAACTGGCGACCTGTTTTCGCGTGATCGGCCATGTCGGCACTGATGGACTCGTGATCTCGGCTCTCGAATCGCAGGATGCGTATCGCACCGCCCTCCATCTGGTGGAAGATATCCTCGCCATGGCTGCGGCTGCCGAGGGCGGCGAGGGACAGACGATCGGTTCCGCCCGCCTCGCCGAATTGGCAGCTGCCATTCGTCGGACCGGCCCTCGCGATCCGTTCGGCTACGACGCAGCAATGACGCGCATCAACGCCAAGACGGACGCCTGTCTGCGCGGCCAGATTGTGGCCGCGTTTCAGAAGTGGAAGCCTGACGCGATCGGCTTAGCCGAGCACACTGCTGCGAATGAACGCGCGACCGAGTGGCTCAAGGCGCGTGCGCCGGCTGAAAGATGGTACGCCTACGGGATGATCGTCCTCAATGCAGAGTGGGACGCCGGGCTCGAGGCGCGCCTGCGTCGGCGGGCAGATCGGTACGCGAAGAACCAGATTGCGTCGATCCTGGTCATGGCCACAGCGGATGCATCTCAGCTTAGACTAGCTTGCCGGTATGGCCGCTTTGATGAGCTGACCGTTCCGAAGATTGAGCAGTGGCTCCACCTCTCCGAGCACATGGAAAAGGCGCACGCGGATGAGCGGGCCGGGGCCCGACTCACGCAGTCACTCACCGAGATGGCGCGCGCGACTGAATCGAGTACGAACCAGATCGCAGACGGCAGTGGGGTAGAGCCGCCATTGCGACCGAACCTTCCGTAGAGGTACGCAGATGCGCCGAATAAACCCAATCCAACTCGGGCTGTACCTGTCGCTGCTTCTCGTGCTCGGTGCGCTGCCGGTTGGTCGTGCTCAGCCCCCCGAGGACACCAGCAACGCGGCGACGTGGTACCGCAGGGCCATCGAGCGGCTGAACGGGATCACGGCGGAGCAATGGGATGTGCTCGCGGAGTACCAGGGCGGCACTCCCTCGCCCGAGGTGCGCGGCGTCCTTCAGCGCGCTCAGCCGGCGCTGGCGGACCTGCAGCGGGCCGCGAACCAGTCGTACAGCGACTTCGGCCTCGACTTCAACGATGGCGTGTTCATGCTCATCCCGCATCTCGGCGGGATGCGACAGCTCACCAGACTCGCCGCGGCAGACGCTCGGGTGCGAATCGCGGACGGGGACGGCTCGGGCGCGGCGGCCGAGATCGCGGCGATGTGTCGCATGGCGGATCACGTATCGAGCGATCACGTGATGATCAGTTCGCTCGTCTCCGCCGCTGTGTTCAGTTTGACCGGTGGCGTCATGGACGGTGGGTATGACGGGGCGGTCTTCTCAACTGCCGATTCTGCGTTGTTGCTGACCACGATGCAGTCGTTTGATCAGCGCGACCCCTTCAGCGCGATCGACGCCATGGTCGGCGAGCAGATGATGAGCATGCAGACGATCCGCAATGCGCTCGCTGCCGGCGATCCGATGGGGTTCAGAGAGATTGCGTCGGTGTACGGCCTCGACGGCGAACAGCAGGACCACATCAGCGCCATGGACGGAGCAGCTCTCGAACGCGAACTGGGCAACTACAGCAGGGTCATGGATCGGTACATCGTCGCGTTTTCGATGGAGGATTCCGAGGCGGCCAAGATCGAGATTGCTCGCCTCGACGCCGCGTGCCAGAACGGTGAATTCGGCGTCATGGCGGCTGTTCTCGCCCCGGCGCTGGGGACCTGCTATGAGGCGCTCGACAAGCACCGCTCGCTGCTTCACGAGCGAATTACATCCCTCGAAAAGATCGTGGGCGGCGAGGTCAGCATCAGCGACCTGGCCAACGCGGCTGTGTGGTATCGGCGAGGCATGAAGAAGATGGAGGCCCTCGACGAGACATGGACGCAGGCTATCGTCCAGGTTGATCCAGGTCAGCCGCTGGATGACCTGACCATCAAGGCGCTCGAAGACGGCGCTGCTGATGCGGTCGCGGCCGTCGCGGAGTTCATCGATGGCTCGAAGATCCGGCGCTGTGACTTCTCCAGACAGCGCAACGTGCGCGAGGTGTTCGTGCCGCTCTACGCCGACGGCATGCGCGATGCATTTCGACTGCTGTCGCTCGAAGCGCTGCGGCAGGAGGCGGCGGGCGACCACGCCGCGGCGACGCGCCTGGTCACCGCGGCCCTGCGAATGTCGGCCCATCTGTCAGACGACGGGCTGATCGTCAGTTCGCTGGTGGCTCGCGATGGGTTCCTGCTCGCGGCGAGGGCGGGCCAAGCACTGAGCCAGCGCGGGACGATGGATGTCGCGGCCCTGCCGGAGTTGAGCGCCGCGATTCGGCGCAACGGCGCCGGCGATGCCTTCGGATTCATTGCTGCCTGCTCCGACGCCCGCAAGGCGATTGGCGCGCGATTGCTCGACTGGACGCAGGGCGAGGAACGTGAACTGCTCGGGGCGCGATATGAGGCATGGCTCGCGCAGGTGGATGCCGATGGCCTGCTGTACCTGCTGGCGATGCAGGATCTGATGGAGTACAGCCTCCAGCCTCGCGAGCCCTTCAATCGACGGGGAGCTGGGCGGCTTGGCGAGTTTCTTCTCGGTGAAACGATCGAACTGGCCCAGATCGATGCGCTGGTGTTCACCGAGCATCTCAAGAAGAAACAGCCCGAGTCGTTCGAGCTTCCTGCGACGATTCACCTCGTTGGTGCATCTGAGAAGGCGGCCTCCGCGCGGCAGGACCTGTGGGACGCCATGCGATGGGAACGTGAACTCCAAATCGAAAGCAGACCAGACCCGGAGCCCCAACCTTGAGTAGTGCTTTTAGTTCCCACCTGAATCCATTCGCCCCGATGGGCCGATGCCTGCTGGCGGTGCTGTTGTTGCTGCCAACTGGTGGACGGTGGTTGCCCACGGCGCTGGCGCAGAGTGACAACACGAACAACGCCGCGACATGGTACCAGCGCGCCTTTGAGCAACTGGCGCAGTTCACGCCCGAGGAGATGGAGGCGATCAATGACTACCGGTCGAACCCCGGCCGGTCGCCCTCGCCGGAGATGCGGGCGCTGATCACCCGCGCTGCTCCGATCGTGGACAACGTGCTTCGTGCTTCGCAGCAGAGATACAGCGACTTCGGCCTCGACTACACGCAGGGCTTCGATCTGCTGCTGCCGCACCTGGCGCCGATGCGCAATCTCGCCCGGCTCGTGCAGGCCGACTCCGCCATGCGGCTGAGCGACGGCGACGGAGCCGGGGCGGCGGAACGAATCGCGGCTCTCTATCGCATCGCAGATCAGGCGGGGGATGA
This sequence comes from Planctomycetaceae bacterium, assembly GCA_040255465.1. Taxonomy (GTDB): domain Bacteria; phylum Planctomycetota; class Phycisphaerae; order Phycisphaerales; family UBA5793; genus UBA5793. The sequence goes on along the minus strand of JBDZVA010000002.1, from coordinate 884,744 downwards.
TCGCATTCTGATCAGCTCGCTGGTGGGCCGCGCCGTGTTTGAGGTCGCCGAGCAATCCGCCAACATGGGTTTCGATCGCGGAGCATTCGACCCGGCATCGGCCTCGGTGCTGCTCAAGGCGACTCGGGCGTTTGACCAGACCGATCCGTTTCAGACACTCGACGCGATCATGATGGAACAGACGCTGTGCGTGAACATGATTCGCGGACACCTGCTTGGAGATGATCCCTCCAAGCGATCGGAGATACTCAGTGACTTGGCGAGCGAATCGGGTCTCAGCGAGCAGCTTGCCGCTCTTTCGGATGATGAAATCGAGCGCAGTCTTGATCAATACAGCGAGATGATGGGTCGATACGTCGAAGCCTACTCGCAGAGCGATCCCGAAGTGGCCCGGGCGCAACTCAAGGAACTCGCGACCCGCCTGGAGAACGGGGAGTTCGGAATCGTGGCTCAACTCCTGACGCCCGGATTCAACCGCATCTACGATCTCACGACAGAGGCGCGTGACAAACTCCATGCCCGGATTGATCTGCTCGAAGGCGTCGTGCGCGGTGAAGTCGAGCTGCAGAGTCTGACGAACGCTGCCGTGTGGTATCGGCGCGGCATCGAGCAGCTGTCAAACCTCGATGACGCCTGGAATCAGGCGATCAGGACGCTCGCTCCCGCTCGATTGCTGGAGGCTGAGCGGTTGGAGGCGCTGAACGCCTCGGCCGAGACGGCTCAAGCCGCGATTGACCAGTTCATGCAGGGATCGACGATTCCCCGTTGCGATTTTGCGACTGAACGTGACGACCGGGAAAACTTCATACCGCGCTATGGCCACGGAATGCGCGACGCGTTCCGCCTGCTCACTCTCGAGTCGCAGCGACTGGCGGCGGCGGGAGATGTCGAGGGCTCGGCGCGGCTGCTTGCGGCGAGCTTTCGCATGTGCGCCCATCTGTCGGATGATCATCTTCTTGTCAGTGCGCTCGTCGCCCGCGATGGATTCATCCTCTCTTCACAGGCAGCCGCCAGTGTGGAGGCGAGGCACCATTTCAGCGAGACGGCCCGGGAGGAGCTGGCGGCGGGCATTCGGCGCTGCGGGCCGGGCGATCCGTTCGGCTTTGTCGGCGCGACGATGAAGGCTCGCGAGTACCTCCAGAAAGCGCTTGTGCAGGGCGGGCCGTTCGATCAGCGCGAGGTGCGCGAACGGCGTCTCGAGTCCTGGCTCCGGCCGCTGGATGCCGACGAGTTGATCTACCTGATGGCGATGTACGACGTCACCGACTACAACTTCAAGCCGCGTGCGCCGTTCAATCGACCGGACGCGGATAGACTGGGCGAGTTCCTGCTTGGTGAGACGATGGATCTTGCAGCGACCGATGCGCCCTTCTTTGCCGCCCAGTGTGAAGCGGGACGGGCCTATGAATACCGGTTCCCCGAGACGGCGCACCTGGTTGGCGCCGCTGCCCGCATGGCCAGCGCGCGGAGCGATCAGTGGTCCACCATTGCCTGGGCGCGGCAGCGAGCGCAGGAGAGTCGGGCCGCGCAGGAGGAACAGGACTATGAGCCCGCCAGGCCCTGAGCAGTCCCGGTACAAACCTTGTCGGGCATACGATTGCCGCGATGCAGCGGCGCTATCGCCTCACAGTTCGCTATGACGGCTCGGAGTTTCACGGCTGGCAGAAGCAGGAGCCTCCCGAAGGCGAGCCTCTGCGCACAGCGCAGGGCGTTCTTGAGTCGGCGGTGGCGCGAGCGGTGCGGCAGCCGATCGTGCTCACGGGTGCGAGTCGAACGGATTCAGGCGTGCACGCGCTGGGCCAGGTCGCGGCGTTCAACGCCGAGACGACGATCCCCGTCGATCGGCTGCATCATGCAATCAACCGCCACCTTCCCGAAGACATGGCCGTCGTGGAAGCCCGCGAAGTGGATCGCGAGTTCGACCCCATCACCATGGCGGTGCGAAAGGCGTACCAGTACACGATCCACAACGTCAGCGTGCGACCGGTCTTTGATCGTCGGCAGGTCTACCACTGCTGGCATCCGCTCGATGCGGCCGCAATGCACGACGCGGCGCAGCACCTCGTCGGCGAGCATGACTTCGAGTCGTTCGCCAACACGCACCATGGCCGAAACTCGACCGTGCGGACAGTCTTCAGTTGCGACGTGAGACGCGAAGCCGAGCGAATTGTCATCGAGGTTTGCGGCTCGGGGTTCCTGTATCACATGGTGCGCATCATCGCGGGGACGCTCGTGGAAGTCGGGCGCGGCGCGATGACCGCCGACGATCTGCCGACCATCCTGGCTGCTCGAAACCGAGAGCACGCCGGCCCGACACTGGACGCATCAGGGCTTCGGCTCATGTGGATCAGGTATCCCGGAGATGATGAGTCGATTTGAACGGGTCGTCTCAACCGCGTGAGCGATTCGGCCGGCGGCGCTTGTGAGGCTTGGCGACGCCCGGAGGCGCTTCGCCGGGCTGGCGGCCAGGGGCGCTGGTCCTTCGCTCGAGTTCTGAACGTTTCACCTTGCCGCCGTCGCTGGAGGCCTTGATGGACTTAATCTGATCTCGCAGTTGGGCGGCCCGCTCAAAGTCGAGTCTCTCGGCCGCTTCGAGCATCTCTTTCTCCAGTTCGGCGATCAGTTCGCTGCGCTCGAATTCCGGCTCGGCCTCGGTAATCGCATCGCGCACGGTGCGATTGGCGCGAACCTCGAGTTCGATGCCGCGACGAATGGCCTTGACAATCTGAGTCGGGGTGATGCCGTGCTCTTCGTTGAACGCGAGTTGCTTCTCGCGGCGGCGGGCGGTCTCTTCGATCGCCTCGGCCATTGCGGGCGTCACCTTGTCGGCGTACATCACGACCTCGGCGTTGATGTTGCGGGCGCAGCGGCCGATCTGCTGGATGAGACTGGTCGCGCTGCGCAGGAATCCTTCCTTGTCGGCATCCAGAATCGCGACCAGCGAGACCTCGGGCAGATCGAGGCCTTCGCGCAGCAGGTTGACGCCGACGAGCACCGAGAACTCGCCCTCGCGCAACGCCCGGAGAATCTCCCAGCGATCGAGCGTTTCGATGTCGCTGTGCAGGTATCGAGTGGCGAGGCCCTTCTCCGTCATGTACCTCGTGAGATCTTCGCAGAGTCGCTTGGTGAGGGCCGTCACGATCACGCGCTCGTTGCGGGCGGCGATCCTTTCGCAGCGGGCGATGAGATCGGGCACCTGCCCGTCGGCGGGGCGGATCGTGATCTCGGGATCGACGAGGCCAGTGGGGCGAATCACCTGCTCAGCAATCTGGCCGTGGCTCTTCTCGAGTTCGTACGGCCCGGGAGTCGCGCTGACGAACACGACGCGCGGCACGGTCGCCTCAAACTCATCGAAGCGCAGCGGCCGGTTGTCCAGTGCGCTGGGCAGGCGAAAGCCGTGATCCACGAGCACCTGCTTGCGGGCTTTGTCGCCGTTGAACATCGCCCGGACCTGCGGGATGGTGACGTGTGATTCGTCGATGAGCAGCAGCCAGTCGCCCTTGCTGCGGCCGGGCACGTGGTTAAAGTAATCGAGCAGGGTGAACGGAGTCTCGCCGGGCTTGCGGCCATCGAAGAAGCGCGAGTAGTTCTCGATGCCCGAGCAGTAGCCGACTTCTTCGATCATTTCGAGATCGTATTTCGTACGCGACATGAGGCGCTGGGCTTCGAGGAGTTTGCCCTCGTGGCGCAACTGCATGACGCGGACGTCAAGTTCCTCGCGAATCGCCTGCAGCGCGTGGGCCATCTGGTCTTCGGGCATGACGTACTGCACGGCCGGGAAGATGAAGTAGCGATCGACGTCGGCGATCAATTCGCCGCTGGTCTGATCGATGATCTGCAGCGTCTCGATTTCATCGCCGAACATCTCGATGCGGACGGCGTGGGTCTCGTTGGCGGGGTGGACCTCGATGATGTCCCCTCGGGCTCGGAAGGTGCCGCGTGCCCGTTCGAACTCGTTGCGCTGGTACTGCATGTCCGCCAGGCCGTTCATGAATTCGCGCCGATCGAGGACGCCGCCTTTCTGGAGGTGGAGGACTTTGCGTTTGAACTCCTCGGGCGAGCCGAGGCCGAAGATGCACGAGACGGAAGCGACGACGATGACATCATCGCGGCTCACGAGGTGACTCGTGGCGGCCAGTCGCAGGCGGTCGAGATCGCTGTTGCGCGAGGCGTCTTTCTCGATGTAGATGTCGCGCTGCGGGATGTACGCTTCGGGCTGGTAGAAGTCGTAGTAGCTCACGAAATACGACACCGCGTTGCGCGGAAAGAGTTCCTTCATCTCCTCGTAGAGCTGGGCGGCGAGCGTCTTGTTGTGGCTGAGAATCAGCGTTGGCTTCTGGAGGCGCTCAATGACGTGCGCCATCGTAAAGGTCTTGCCGGTGCCGGTGGCGCCGAGCAGCGTGATCCGGTCCTCGCCGTGCCGCAGCGCGTTGGTGATCGTCTTGATGGCGCTGGGTTGATCGCCAACGGGTTTGTAGGGGCTGACCACTTCAAAGGGGCGGAAGGACATGGAGCGATTGTACGGTGGCCGGGGCAAACCCGTCGGACGCGCGAGCGAGAATTGAAGGGCGTGCGAGCCAAAGGCGCCGGCGAGGCTTCGCCGGTGCGGTCGAAACACGCGACTGCCATGTGGGCGCGTCGAGCTGGTCATCCGCCCTCACGCAGAAAAACAACCGTCGCGCGGCTGCGGCCAGCCGCGCGACGGATATGAACGCAAAGCCAATCAACCGATCAACCCTCGTCGCCCGCGGGCTCCTCGGCCGGCGGTGCGGGAACAGGCAGCCCTGCTTCCTTCAGCAGGGCGTCGATCAGTTCGCACTTGTGCTTGAGCGGCTGGGCCGGATGGAGACCATTGTGGTACACCTTGCCGTCCGGTCCGATGATGGCCACGTGCGGGATGCCGCGCACGCCGTAGTCGGGGTTGAAGACGTCCTGCTCGGTGAAGATGACGTCCCAGGTGATGTCGCGCGACTTGAGGTACGACGCCATCAGTTCGTATTCCTTCTGCGGATCGCCGGAGGTGTCGATTCGCTTTTCGTCAGCCTCGCTGTCGATGTGGAAACCCTGCAGACTGGTGATGCCGATGATCTTCACGGGGTAGCCCTGATAGTGCTCGACCAGTTCGCGCACCTTGGGGAAAGAAGCGACGCAGGGACCGCACCACGTGGCCCAGAAGTCCAGCACGACGACCTGTCCCTTCAGGGCGCCGATCGAGCTCAGGCCCGGATTGCTTGACCATGTGACGTTAACTTCGGGGGCTTTGTACCCGATGAGCTCGCCTCGCGCAAACGCGCCGTTGAGGTATTTTGAAACGCCGCGGTAGTACTTGGCCGTCCGCTCCTCGGTGCTCTTCTCCGCTACTTCCATCGCGAGCGTTGTCATCTTCTCGCGGATGCGCTTGACGTCCGCCGAACGCTCGCCCGCTGCGACGGAATACGCCTTGAGGAAGTCGATGTACGATCGAGCAAGCTTCTCGGCATACTCTGCCTTGATAAATCGCTCAAGTCCAATGATGTCCTTGCTCGCCTGGGCAGCGACCTCAGGGGTCAGGCTGCCGAGCGTTCCAAACACGGCGGACGCTTCTCCGGCTTCGACGAGCTGATCGAACGCCGGGTGTGACAAAACTTTGTGGATCAGCTCAGCCTTCGCCGCGTCGTCGCCGGCGGCGCGGAAGTCGTCAGTGAAGAGAAGTACGCAAGCGGTGGCGCCGGCCTTGCCGGAATCGCTCTCAAACGAACGCAGGCGCGCCTGGGCCTTGGAATAGGCGCCGTCGGCATAGCGCAGAATCGGCGCTGCCGTGAGCAGGCGGGAAATCTGATCAACGGACATTTCGTCGATGCTCAGATCGCCAAGCGCCTCGGTGGTGATTGTCTTCATGTCTTCCATGGTTCGGGGCGGGTTGGCGGCGCGCCCATCGTTGTAGGCCTTGATGCACTGATCAATCTGTTCGTCAGTCGGTGGGGCGGCGATGAGGCTGGTCGAAGCGCCAAAAAGCACGACGGCCGCGCAGAAACTCGCGGTGATCCGGATCATGGTTCTTCTCCTGCGGAAGGCTAGAGGGAGGGGCTGAGGCCGCGGCGACTCGCCCGACGGCCCGAAAGGCGCCGGAACGCTAGTCGCACCGGATGGGAAATTCATGGTTCCCGCCACCCGAGGCCGACAATTACACCACGGAGCGGAGCAGGTTATTGCCCCCGCCGGGAGACCATACTCAATCGCACGGAGGCCCGAATGGCTCAGCAGCAGCAGGAACAACCCAACGGTCAGCCCACCGTCATCGGCGGGAATTGCCGTCTGACGGGCGAGTTGTTCCTTGAAGGAAGCGCGATCGTCCACGGCCAGATCGAGGGCCAGATCGAAGTCACCGACACCCTCGAAGTCGGCGAAGGCGGGTTCATCAATGGCACGATTCGAGCCGGTGCCCTCGCCCTTCACGGCCGGGTCGAAGGCGAGATCTACTGCACCGACGCCCTGCACCTGGGGGCCACTGCCAATCTGACCGGCGATGTTTTTGCCGCAGCATTCTCCGCTGAGGAAGGCGCAACGTGCCGCGGTCAGGTCGTCATCGGCCATCAGGCTGTTGCTGCGGCCCAGGCGTCGCGCGGCCAATCGAGCGGTGCGACCGTCCAGGATGCGGACGATGAGCCGATCGCCGGTCGAGTCGACCAGAACACCGAGGCGACTTCGGTGAGCACCAGTCCCAACGCGGCCAAGACACTGCTGCGAAGGCGACCGAGCATTCTTTCAGGCGGTAATCGCAGCGCAGCGAGTTGATTCCACCATCACCCATGACGGCGGATGGATGGGCATGATCTCAGGATTCGGTCGATCTCGTCGGGAGGCGGAGGAAGATCGGCAGCCCGCTGTGCCTCGCGCGGCGGGTCGACCTGTCATCTGCCCCAGTTGCGGCGCCCATTTTGAAGTCTCGCTCAAGGCGATCAACGCCCGCTGTCCCAAGTGCACCAAGCCGATGCGCTTCGAGGACGCCGAACTTAACGGCTTCTGCACTCAGAACGTGACAACGATGGGCACGGTCCGCGTTGGCCGCAAGGGCGTTGTGCGCGGCAAGATCGAGTGCGGCCACCTCGTTGTGAGCGGTCAACTCGACGGCAGTATCCGCACGAACGGTTGCTGCATCGTCCAGGCCAATGGCACGCTGCGCGGCGACCTCATCGCACGCTCGATGGTCATGGAGCGCGGTGCGACGTTTGAAGGGATGCTGGAGATCGGTACGGGGACGAAGGCGGCGGCTTGAGGTCGTTCGCCAGAGCGCTGTCGCAGGCGCAAGAAGTCAGTTCAGCCTTGCAGATCGATGTGTGGCCGCTCGTCGGAGTCGTCACCTGCGGATTCGTCACTCATTTTTTCTTCGTGGTCGAGCTGGCGCTGGGCCTTGCGTTTTTCTCGCTGGTGATGCTCTTCGTCATGTTCGTCAAGGCCGTGGATCGCCTCGGAACTTTCCATGCCGGGCACGTGGAGATCGACGGCATCCTCGAACCGACGCGACTTCTCACTGCGTTCGCGGTCGCGCTTGGCGCGAGCCTTACTCGCGATGTCCTGGGCGGGCACGCCGCCGGCCAGGCCCGACTGGATGGGTCCGCCAATCTGGCTCATATGAGATTGATCGGCGCAGGGCTCGGCGGACCATGAAGGATAACTTCAGAGGGACTTGTCCCGAGGGTCGAGGATCCGGCACACCACCAGCGTGATGTCGTCGTATTGGGGGTTGAGCCCCACAAAACGCCGGACGTCCCAGAGGATGTGATTGAGAATCAGCGAGGCGGTAGCCTCCTGCGAGAGTTCGAACGACTGGGTCACGGCTCGCTGAAGCCGCTCGCGACCGTATCGCTGCCGGTCGTAGTTCTGGGCATCGGTCAGGCCGTCGCTGTAGACGACGAGCACATCGCCGGGGGTGAGATCGAAGAGACCCTTCTCATACGTTGCCGTGCGATCAATGCCCAGCACGGGTCCGCCTGCGCGCAGATCGCGGAACGCCTCGCCGGGTTTGTCTCGCAATTCGGGGCGAAAGACAAACGGCGGGTCGTGTCCCGCGTTGGTGTAGGTGAGTCGCAGTGCCTTCATGTCAATCACGCCATACCAGACCGTGGCGAACTCGTGCTCATGCGTGTCATCGGCGAGCGCGCGGTTCGTGCGGGCCATGATCTCGTTGATGTCGTAGATGTCGGTGGCGTGAGCGCGGAGGCTGGCCCGGACGCTGGCCATGAGCAGCGCGGCGGGCACGCCCTTGCCCACCACGTCGCCAAGCGAGATGCCAAGGTTGCGACCCAGATCGATGAAGTCATAGAAATCGCCGCCGAGTTCAAGAGAGGGAATGCACCGCGCTGCAACATCCAGACCGGGCACGACGGGCATGCGCTGAGGCAGCATGCGCCGCTGAACATTGGAGGCGAGATCGACCTGGCGCTTCACCTCCCGGGCGCTGCGCTGTTCGTCGATCAGCCGGGTGTTGGCGATGGCGGTGGCGACCTGCTGGGCGGCGGCGCGCAACAGGTTGCGATCAAACTCGCTGAATCGCCGCAGTTCCCCGGTGTACAGCCGCATCACCCCTACCGGCTTGCCGCGAAAGATCAGGCCCGTAGAGAGGAAGCTGCACAATCCCTCGTCCCGCACCAGGTCGGGGAAGCGAATTCGTTCATCGGCGGTGAGATCCTCGACATAGACAACCTCGCCTGCAAGAGAACGAGTGTCAAGTTCGCTCTCGTGTGCGAAGATCGCCCCCTTGGCGAAGTACTTCTCACTGAGGTTAACGCTGGCGCGGAGGACGAGTTCATCCGTCGCGGAGTTGAAGAGGCGAATGGAGCCCGCCTTGACATCCATGACTTCGATCGCCAGCCGCAGGGCGCACTGAAGGATCGATTCGAGATCACCAATGCCCGAGAGTGCGCTGGAAACCTGGTACACGGCCTTGAGTTCCGCGATGCGATGGGCCAACTCGTCCTCACGCTCAATGAGCGTCGTGCCGAGGCCGGCGATCAACTGGAGAATGGGGCGGAGAGCGTCGCGGGAAACAGGCGCGGATTCGTCCAGTCCTCGGGCGACGAGCCACCGCCGCTGAACGGCGGGCCCGGCAAGTTCAACGAAGATCGAGTCCGGCTCAGGCGGCGGGGAGCCTCCGGAAAGCAAGTCGAGATGCAGCCCGAGTGATTGCGAGAGTTGGCGGGTGATGCGCCGCCAGAGGGCCGCCGACGCCGACGAGTCCTCGGACTCTTCCGAATCGGGAGCAGCGGCGGTCGAATTGGGAGTGGGAGTGGCCATGGTCGTGGAGTCGGACAACGGGGAATGGGCAATCGTAGCGATGCACGGATCATGATCGGACTTTGGGGGCGGGATTCGGCAATCGAGACGTAAGCCCTCACAAAGGCTGAGGTTGGGCGATCGGATGATGGTGGACGCCCCGTTCGGGCGGTTCGGCGGACCGGGCTGCGCCGCCTACAATCGCGACCGCGCCGCGTCCGGGGCAATCAGCGGCAAGCCGCAAAGCCCGTTTGGTCGATGGAGCATCGGCGCGGTTCTTATTTGAGCGGGGGGACGCAAGGGCTGGTGAGCAGCATTCTCGCGGCCCTCCAGACCCTGACCCTTTGGATCTGAGGATTACTCCATGCGTCTCACGATGGTCGGCACTGGATACGTCGGGCTCGTTACCGGCACCTGCTTTGCCAACACCGGCAACAAGGTCACCTGCCTCGATGTCGACGCCGGCAAGATCGAGCGGCTCAACCAGGGCGAAGTGCCGATCTACGAACCCGGTCTCGATGAACTCATCCAGCGCAACGTCGCGGCGGGACGGCTCTACTTCACCACCGACGCCGAGAAGGCCTACGCCCAGGCGGATGTCGTCTTCATCTGCGTCGGTACGCCGTCCGACGCCCACGGCAAGGCGGATCTCAAGTTCGTCCGGTCCGCAGCCGAGGCGATCGCCTCCGCAATCAACGCCCTGGGTCCGGATCAGAAGCCTAAGACGGTGGTTGTCAAGTCAACGGTTCCAGTCGGCACGACATTCATGGTGCGCGACATCATTCGCTCCAGGACGGACTACCCCTTCAACATCGCCAACAACCCCGAGTTCCTCAAGGAAGGCGATGCCATCAATGACTTCAACAAGCCCGATCGCGTCGTGTGCGGCGTCGAGGAGGCCGAAGTCGGCGAGATGATGAAGGATCTCTACGACCCCTTCGTGCGGCAGGGCAATCCGATCTACATCATGGATGTTCCCTCGAGCGAGATGGTCAAGTACGCCTCCAACGCGATGCTGGCGACCAAGATCTCCTTCATCAACGAAATCGCCAGCCTGTGCGACGCCTACGGGGCCAACGTCAATCGCGTGCGCGAAGGCATGTGCTCGGACGCCCGCATCGGCAACCAGTTCCTCTATCCTGGCCTCGGCTATGGCGGCTCGTGTTTCCCCAAGGACACCCTCGCATGCATCTCGATGGGCCAGTCCGTCGGCGTGCCGACCAAGTTGCTTCAGGCCGTGCATGATGTGAACCAGCAGCAGAGGGCCCTGTTCTTCCGCAAGATCACCGAAGAGTTCAAGGGTGGACTGGCGGGCAAGAAGTTCGCCTTCTGGGGTCTGGCGTTCAAGCCGCGCACCGATGACATCCGCGAAGCGCCGGCGATCACGCTCATCAAGTGGATCACGGACAAGGGCGGCACGGTTCGCGCCTTCGATCGCGTGGCCGCCAGGAACACCAAGCAGGAACTTGGCAGCAAGGTCGAGATCGCCGAGGACATGTACCAGTGCCTGGAAGGGGCCGATGCCCTGGTCATCTGCACCGACTGGGATGAATTCAAGAACCCGGACTGGGACACGATGAAGGAGAACCTCAAGCAGCCCCTTGTCTTCGACGGCCGCAATCTCTATCGCCGCCCGCATCTGGCTGAACTGGGCTTCACCTACATCTCGATCGGACGGCATCCGGTTCGGCCGTGATTGAGGCTTCGTGGAGCGGTACTTGTCGCATCTCCTTGACGGGGCGCGCATATACTGCCGCCATGCAACGGATCATTCGAACTTTCGGGGTGGTGGTTGTTCTCGGGGCTCTGCTCGCGCTGACGCCGGTCGGTCAGGCGCAGGAGGGGCATGAAGCGCCCGAGGAGACGCACAGCACCAGTCAGGATACGCACGCCGCCGGCCAGGAAGGTCACGGCGCCGGTGGCCACGAAGCCGACGCCGGCATGCAGGCGGCCGAGAAACTCGCCGTCGAGGCTCCGCCGTCGTGGTACAGCAAGGTGATCATCGGCTCCGCGGTGCTCTTCGTCCTTGCCGCGACGCTGGGATCCGTCGCCGTCCTCACCAAGGCCCCCGAACCGCAGGAGCCGGACCATCACGATGACCACGGCCACGACCACGGCGGGCACGGACACCACTGATCCGCCGTCGCTCGACACGGTCCATCAATGCGACAATCTAAGTCTGCTGCGCCGGCTTGGGGCAGATGAGATCGATCTGATCTACATCGATCCGCCGTTCAACACCGGCAAGGAGCAGCGGGGGACGAGCCGATCCGAAGATCAGGGGCGGGAGCCGTCTCGATACGCCGACTCATGGCCGACGATGTCGGATTACCTCTCATTCATGCGGCCGCGCCTGATGGAGATGATTCGGATTCTCAAGCCGTCCGGCTCCATGCTGCTCCACTGCGACTGGCGCACAAGCCATCACCTGCGGCTGCTGCTCGATGACATCTTTGGCGCGGAGCGATTCGTGAACCATCTCATCTGGTCCTACGGCCTCGGTGGCTCCTCACCGCGCCGTTTCGCCCGCAAGCACGATGACATCCTCTTCTACGGCAAGAGTGAGGCGTACTACTTCGAGCCGCCACGCATTCCCGCGACCAGCGCCCGGATGCGCGGCCAGACGAAGAAGGCGACGGACGTACTCGACATTCCCTCCATCAACAACATGGCCGCCGAGCGCACCGGCTATCCGACGCAGAAGCCGCTGGCGCTGCTCGAAGTCCTCATCGAGGCGTGCTGCCCGGCTGATGGAGTCGTTGGTGATTTCTTCTGTGGCAGTGGGACAGCATTGGTTGCGGCAAGGCGATTGGAGCGTCACTGGGTTGGCTGCGACACTTCAGAACAGGCGGTCAGGATATCGCGGCAACGATTGGCTTCGAACGCGTGACCGGCCGGAGGCAGCGCCACCACCCTGGTCGCCGCCAGACGATCACCACGGAATCGAATCGGCTTTGATGCGTCAACAAAAGCAATCAGGGTAACGATGCAGCGGCTGAGTGAGACGTGATCCCGGAGGGCCTGAGATGCGCGGCAAGGTGATTGCGTTGTGCCTGGTGTGTGCGATGGGGGCGGCTGGCTGCGCCATGCGCCGTGCCGCAGCACCCGATCGCGCGAGTCTCCCGGCCGTGCGGGCGCAGGATATCGACTGGCCGGCGCGGTGGACTGAAGACCTCGATCAACTCGCCGGCCGCATGCCCGACCAGTTGTCGGGGCAGATCATGCAGTTCGAAGTGGACGAATCAGGGGCTGGAGCGCTGGTACGCAAGAGCATGCCCTATGCGGACGTCACCGCACGACGCGCCACACCTTCAGGCGTGCTGCTTGAGGTCAACTATCGGTGGGAGATGTGGCGCAACCGGCCGGCTTCGACGTGGCAGTCGTTGCGGTTCCTTTCGTGGCTGAGCGACCCTGCCGCCGAAGATGACGCGCTGGCCGAAAGTCTGGCCGCCACCACAACGGGAACCTCGGGTACTCTGTTCATACCGGAGAACCGGGACCCGGTCGGGCTTGCGGTGTTCCTCGGCGGCGGGGTCGAGTACGACTGGGCTCTGCGCTGGGACATGCTCGCGCAAGGGTGGGCCATCATTCAGTCGGGTACCGACGCCAAGCCCATTGGTGCGCACTGGGAAGAGCGGTTTGTTGTGGATAGTGAGCATCCCGTTTCCGCCGTGGCGCCACAGATCGCTCAGCGCGTTGATGATCAGATTGCCGAAGACGTGTATGCCGCGGAGGCGTTTATCCTCTTTGCGCGCGATCGCTGTCCGGCGTTGCGATCTGCACCGCTGGTGGTTGTCGGCTTGAGTCGAGGCTCCTTCAGCCTGCCGGCGCTCGTCGCCCGACTCGATAGTCACGTTGACGCGGCCGTCATCGTGGGCGGCGGCGCCAACCTGCCCGCGATCGCGATGGCCACCGCCCTCAAGCAGCCCGATCTCGTCCTGTCGGGGCCGCTGGTCAACGGCAAGGCCTCATTGCCGGATCCCACGACGCGCCGTGAGTTGCTCGATGCGTATCTTGCGTCAAGCGAGCTGGATCCCTACCACACGGCTGCCTCGCTCAATGCAGCGCCCACGCTCGTGCTCCAGGGAATGTTCGATCGGATCGTCCCAGCGACCACCGGTAAGGTACTCTACGAGCGCCTCGGCCGGCCCGAGCGCTGGACCTACCCGCTGGGACACGGCGGCGTGTTCTGGATGCTCAAAAATGATCGGAGGCGCCTGATCGCGTGGATCGATGCGCACACGCTGGAGGCGAGATTGCCCGCGGTTGCGACCCCCTCAGGCGGCCAGTGAGTGGTGCCGCTCAGTCGAGATACCCGAGCCCGCGCAATCGATCGACGAGGACTTGCTCTTCGTCTTCGTTGAACACATCCTGCCCTTCGCCCCAGCCTTTACCCTCTTGCGACGAGGAGCCGGCGTAGGTGATCTCGTGGCTCGCGAGCCACTCGTCGCTGAACGCCTCGCGGATGAATGTGCCATCCATGTCGCTGGGGATCGGCAGGCCCATGTAGCCCAGCACGGTGGGCACGACGTTGAAAATATCCGTCGTGACGTTCGGGTTGTGCTTGATGCCCGGACCGCAGGCGAGGAAGCAGCCTTCCATGCGGTGCATGCCTGATCCGGTCTTCCAGTCGGCCTTGCGAAACTCTCCCTTGCCCAGCGAGAAGTCCGCGATCCACTCGCCATTGTCGAGAAAGAAGACGATGTCAGGCGCCCGCTCGACATACTTGCCCGTGTAGACGTCTTCGCGCACCTCGACATGCGAGAGCATCGGCTTGCCGGTCTCCGGGTGGCGAATCTCGCGCAAGGCTTCGATGACTTCGTTGCGCACCTTTTCATAGTCCTTGGGATCGATGCAGCCGTGATCGACATGCTCGCCGTAAAGCCGGCGACCCTTGACGTTGAGATAAAGTCCGCCTTCGGTGTTGCTCGCCATGTACGCCTTGGTCTTCTCCCAGTCGACCGATTCGTAGAACACGTCATAGAACGTGCGGGCCGTAGCGGATTGCCGATCGGCGGCCTTCCTCGCCATCTGCTTCTTGGCCCACTGTTGCAGACCCACGGTCTTGAGGAACTTGAACCAGATCTTTTTGAGCAGGATGAAGGCCAGCGCCTTGCGGATCTTCATCTGGTTGACGACGAGTAGTCCCTTCTGGGCAAGAAAGTTGTTGACCATGAACTTGCCATAGAGTGGTCCAAAGCCGTGGTCGGAGACGAAAAACACCGTGGTGTCCGGCCCGGCCTTTTCGAGCAGTTGTGCGATCATCTTGTCCTGCTCGCGGTAGAAATCGAGCACCTTGTCCATCACGCTCTGGTCATACTTACCCGCCTGTTTAAGCCTTTCTCGCTCTGCCGGATCGATGTAGTTCCACATCGTGTGCATGATCCGATCAGTCTCGGTGAAGCAGGGGAAGCACAACTCCCAGTCCGGATACTGATCCATGAGGTGCAGGCAATACTTCGTGCGTTGCCACTCGCACTTGATCTCATCATCGATGAATTGCGTTGGCCTCGAGGCTGAGTACCCCTGCCAGTTGATGGTGATCGTGTACTCGCCCAGTTTGGGTTCGAGCGTCTGAATGATGTCGCGCGGCCAGGAAAAGTCGCCGTGCTTGTGCGGCGAAAGCATGTCCGCCAGGAGCACCCCTTTGATCTTCGTGGCCGGGTAACTGACCGGTACATTGATGACGATGCTCGTCTTGCCGGCCTCCGAGAGAATCTGCCACAATGACTTTCCGTCGATCTCCCTCGAGTTGATGATGCGCCGGCTGATCTCAACCTTGTTGCGAGCCTTGGTCGGTTTGAAGAAATCGAACACGCCGTGGTTGCCCGGCTGCTTGCCGGTGGCGAAAGAGACCCAGGCCGGGCCCGTGACCGGCGGAACGGTGCTCATCAGCGTGCCCCACGAGCCGCGATCCATCAGCGACTTACACGTAGGCATCACGCCCTGCTCGGCCAGCGGCTTCATGACGTCAAACGTCATGCCATCGAGGCCGATGATGAGCACGCGGGGTCGGTTCTTCATCGCGGTATCGTAGGCGGGAACGGAAAGCCACTTGGCCACGCCGATTACGACGCACGCGGCGATAACGCGCCGAACCGTAGCACGGCCGACGAGAAACGGACCAAGCTGAGCTGCTGCACCAATGGCTCTTGTCCGTCTGAGGCGCCGCCTTTTTGAAGCGCGTGGGGGGCTCTAGCAAGATGCGAGCCATGTCTGTTTTTTTTTTGCTCAGTTTGGCTGGACATCGGCTGGCCCGATATCTACCCTGATTTGTGGGACTGAGGGATATCAGCACGTTCTGTCGAATGGCAGCTTTAGTACCTCCGCTGCTATCTCCCGCGTCGGCCGCAGGCTGCTCGCCGCCTGCGGGTGACCCAGAGTTCGCGTTCCGCTTTGCGGGAACATGGGTGCAAGTGAAGAGCACCGACTTGGCCGTGCTACTGGATGCTCGCCCGCCCGATCTTCGGCTGCTTGCAGAACAAGGACTGGATCGAGATTCCCTGCTCAACGCATTGAGCCAGCGTTCCGGCACAGCGGCTGGCGGGGTTATTTGGGGAAAAGCCGAGTCATTCGCTTCCGCCTACTGCAATCAGTTCACATACGAAATGTCTTCCGAGTTGCCCGCCAGTTGGCCAGCTCGCGGAACGGTCATCACCGGGCGCGGCCGCGACTTTTCCTGGGCTGGGATCGTGACCAATGCGATCCGCGTTTGCCCGCCCGAGAACGAAGCATTCGAGGTCACGGCGGGCTGTAACACGGTTGAAATGATTCTGAGAATCATACGTGAACCACTCGTTGCATCATCTGTGCTCACCGGCCTGGACGGTGCTCCGTCGCAGTTCAGCCTAGTCGACGCAAAGACCGGGGCGGTACTGGCAGGCATACGGCGGATCGCCCCGGACGAAAGTCGAGACATGATCCTGTTCCTGGACGACGGCCCGGCGGCCTCGCGGTTTCGATTCATTCGGCGTGATTTCCGAAGCGGTCAATCGGTCATTCATGACATAACGTGGAGTCCGATTGACGCCTCCTCGTTTGCCCTGCCACAACGGCCGGCTGAAATCCCAGTGGCTTTCAAGAACATTCCCACGTTAGTCAATGCCGGGTTCATTGATTCCACTGATGAGTCCCAATGGACCGCCGGCATTGCCGTCTTGAAAGAACGACCGAATACTGCCTCTCCGTTTCTGAGACCGTCATTAGCAGCATTCGCTGTCGTCATAGCGGTTTATATTGTTTTCGCGCATTACCGTAAACGAACCCAACTCAAGGAGGCTCTCCAATGATGAATCGGTGCAGTCGCGGCTCCACGTCGATCATCGCTTTCGGCGTCCTTTGCTCAGCATCCGTTGCAGCCGCATGCTGGACGATGATCCCCGCTGCTCAAAGGTGTGGGGATCCGGATTCCGGCGGAACTCTCGTCTGCAACGGTGTGGAGTATCCGCTGTGGAAGGTGCAGCCGGCGATCATCAACATCTGCTCGGAGATCGGCGGTCCTGGCGGGTGGGGGCGCACGAAATGTACGAATGGGGGGACAGAGGTGTACGCACATCTTCTGACTTATGCTTGCGACGGAAATGGATTCCCATACGTCATCACCTCGATCGAATACGGTGATCCATGCTATTCGGCACAATTGACAGGTGGGGATTGTCAAGGAGAATCGTAACTTCCGGCGGAGCCCCCAGACTCAGCTGACACAGTTGCTCATTTTTTTCAGCGTCCACATCCCCTGAACTCCAAATGTTTTGGGGAGAGCCGGTCGAAGAGAGGAGAGTTGATAACGATGATTCTGTCAGAAGCGATGGGACGCAGTCTGTGCGCCTGTATTATTGGCAGTTCGGCGGCAGCTGCCGCCGCATGTTGGACGATTGTCCCGACGGTCCCAGAGTGCGGGGACCCCGCTTCGGGCGGCACGCTCGTCTGCGACGGCGTGGAGTACCCGAGTTGGAAAGTTCGGCCGGGTGTTATCAGTATCTGCTCCTCGATCAGTACTCCTGCGGGCGAGAATGAGTGCACAAACGGTGCGACGTTGGTATACGCGCAGCTCGAGACGTATGCTTGTGATTTTGACGGCTTTCCATATGTGGTGACGTCAGTAAACTACGGCGAGCCATGCGCTTCTGCACAATTGAGCGGCGGCAACTGCGGCGAAGAGACATGATTCAGCTGGCCGAGCCGTATTGTCCAGCGGCTGCCCGCGTTCCGACTTGATGCGACGCTCGTTGGGAGTACATTGCAATGGCTACGCACACGATGTCAACTATTAGTCGAATTTGCCTCTCGGGCATTGGTATGTTATTGTTCATCGCGGCAATCATGAAGATAATTGATGCCGCCCCCTCTGAGTCCGTCATGGCGATGTTCGGCATAAGTGCACCATGGAATGGATATGTGATTGCGGTTATTGCATCAGTGGAATTGATGCTCGGGATTCTCCTTCTGGCGCAGGTACATACCATTTCTGTGCTGCTGTCAGCGTTCGTTCTTCTGGGTTCGTTCACAACCGTGCTCGTACGCCTTGTAGTCCTGAGAAGCGAATCGTCCTGTGCATGCTTTGGGACTTCTCTTGGGCGAGTTCTGGGCGAATCGCCGGAAGCGGGCGTCTTAAGGAATGCACTTCTTATGGCAGTCGTCGGTTCGGCAATTGTGTTGCGATTGTTGTCGATCCGATCTAAAGAAGTGACGGCGACTGCGGGAATCTTACTATGAGGTATGCGGTGAGATGGTCGACGTGGCCAACTGATGTTGTGGGTGCGGCCGGTAGAACGCTCGCATCTTGTACTCTCGTTTGCCTAATGTGCCATGGCAGCAAAGTGTTTGCGCAGTGGGAGGGATCGCCATACGATCCGGCTATTCCTGTTCTGACAGAAGCGCAGATCGACGAACTCCCATCGAGACTTGCGCTCTCCGAGGCTCAGAGAGCAACTGTTCGAGAGATCCTGGCAGAGCACGCAAGACAGTCGCAACTGCTTCATGAGCGGTTGACGGCTCTTCGCGAGGAGTACCGCAGCCTTGCGGCGAAGGTCCGATCGCAGGGCGCCGATGACCTCCGGTCGGGCGACGGCGTTGCTCGGCAGGGTGCCCTGGTGATGAGGCGGATTCTCGATCAGGTGGATGAGATTCACGGCCTTGCCGAAAAATCCCGGTCGCTGATAGCGGAGACGCTCTCAACGGAGCAGCGAGAAGCATTTGAGCAGATACTGATCGAGCGGCGACGTGTGTGTACACTTGCCCGCGGCGTGCGTTTTTCAGGCGAAGGCGTTGATGTTACTGAGGTCGTCAAACAATGCGATCTGAGTCCGGCTGCGGTGTCCGAGATGTCCGGTATTCTCGAGGTGTATGTTAGTCAACTTGACGAGCTATTAGTTAGACGCAACCGCATGGAGATTGGTCGAGAAAGAGCACAATACGAACACCTCATAGGGAGGGGTTTGGGCGAAATCGAGTCCGAAACGGCCGAGGGCGTAGCTGCATTGAAACAGTTGCCGCCGCACGCAACACACGAGCAGGTGCTCGCCGTCGTCGCGAGCGTTAACGCGGCCGCACATCGGAGGCAGATGGAATCCGTGCGCGCCGAAGAACCGCTGGTCGCGATTCATCGGCGCATTCGCGATCTGAATCGAGAGACGATCGACTTGCTTGCGAGTCGCCTGCCCGCAGACGATGGCCGCGAGATAGCGAACAGATTCTTGTCAGACGCATATCCTAGAGTTTATGCGCCTCTGCAGATTGATGGATGGGTCGATAAAGTACTCATGCTTGAACTGACCAATAGACAGCGAGAAGGCATTGCGAACGCTATTAGTGGTTATTATGACCCCGTCTGTACCAGACTGAATGAGGAGCTGAGGGTCTTGATCGACCGCGAGGAGCAGTCTTGGATGGACGCGAGACTAAACCGACTTGATCCAATGATCCGGACGCGCCAAACCGAAATCATCGAGCAAAGGCGAGCCGCGCAAGTTTATTTGCGCGAGCTAGTCTGGCCCATGCTCAGTGAACAGCAGCAGAGTGAGGTCGGATATCCAGAAGTGTCTTCTCATTAGTCCTTATCGCGTTTGTTACTTTCTAGTACTTCCTCATACAGATCCACCAACTGGTCTGCGACGTAACTCCACGTGAGGGCGCGGAGCGTCTCGGGCAATTCGCGGCGGACCTGCTCGCGGTACTCCACATCGCCGATCGCCTTGCGCAGGCACTGGGCGCACTGTTCGACGTTGCCGGCTTCGAAGAGTTGCCCGAGCCGGCCGCTGTCGGTCTGCTCGACGAAGCACGGCACGGTCGTGAGGACGGGAAAGAGCCCGCAGGCCATGGCTTCCATCGATGACACGCAGAATCCCTCGCCATGCGAACCCATGACGTAGATGTCCGCAGCGTTTTCCATCTCAGGGAGAAGCATGTTGTTCACATAGCCCATAAGCGTAACGTGCCGCGTGAGGATCGCGCTGCCCGCCACGAGCGCTTTCACTTCGTCTTCGATGATTCCTGAGCCGGCCATGTAGAAATGCGACTGCGGAAACTCCGGAGCCACCTTTTCGTACGCGCGCAGCACCGTGCATGGATCCTTGCGCTTGGTCAGGCCGGCAGCCCAGAAGAGAATCGGCTTGCCTTTGAAACCGGTCTTCTCGAGGCACGCAGCGCGATCCAGCGGCCGAAAGCGTTCGTCATAGCCCACTCGGATGATGCGATTCTTGGCTGGATCGAGTCCGAGGCCTTCGCGGTACATCTCCTCGTGGTACTTCGTGAGGTAAATGCCGCGCTCGGCCCTCCGATTCGGGAACTGGAGAATCTTGCGAATGTAGCCCTTGCGCGCCAGGTGCGGGCCGTGGTGCTGGTAGACGTAGGGCAGTCCATGGCGGACGAAGGAGCGGGACGCCAGATGAAACGTGTAGGCGTAACTGTTCATCTGCCAGTGTACAAGATCGGGCTTCCACTCAAAGATCTTGCGCAGAAATGCACTCGACCACTGCTTGCCCTGGTAGAACTTGCGGCGAGTCATGGGCCACATGGGCTTGGTGGCGAACCACTCAACCCCGTCGCCCTCCGCCTGGCCGGTCATCGTGTACATGATGTGAACCGACACGGCCGAACCGGGGTGCCGGCGATCCAGCGCGGCCTTGACGGATTCTGCCTCTTGGCCGAGCCAGTCTTTCTTGTCCACCACGGCGCGGCGCAGATCGGTTTCGCGATCATTGCGGGTTGGAATAGAGGGAAAGATAAACGCGATCCGCACCGCCGTTGCCTCCACCTGTTGCGGGGTGTGTGTTGCCCGGCGACAAGGAACTGCGAGTGCCGTGCAGAAGACTGGGACCAGATAATAGCCTCGCTCTTCGCAGGCCCGACACGAGACATGTCGGCCGGATGATCGATCGACATCACGAGCATGTGCCTCAAGGCCCGGCGCGATCTAGAGTTCGCCTCGCGATCCGCGCCCCCGGAAACAGTTCCCTGCCCCGAACGGCCGATTGACTCAACATCGCCCATGAACGAGCGACGTCCGAATATCCTCATCATCGTTTTTGACGCCGCCCGGGCGGAGAACTTCTCGATCTACGGGTATGAGCGGCCCACGACTCCGGCACTGGAGCGGCACGCCGCGCGCCTCGCAGTCTACCGCCAGTGCATTTCCTCCGCAATCTGGACACTGCCCAGCACGACCGGGCTCTTCACCGGAACCTACCCCTCGACCCACCGCCTCGTCGTTGACGGCGAACGGCTGAGCCGACGCTTCACGACATTGGCGGAACTGCTCTCGGCAGAGAACTACGTCACCGCGAAAATCACGGGCCATGTGCCCTACGTCTCTGACTTCTCAGGGCTCGATCGAGGCTTCGCACACGTGATGGAACCGCCCCCAAATCCGATGCGCGCCAGGTGGCGGGCGATCAAGCAGCGCCTGGCTCGGCGCGAGGGGCGGCGGCGCCAAGAGGGTGTGGACCTCGGACTCGACCTGAAAGCGGAGGCCGATGCAACCCAGCGCCGATCGATGCGCAACCGGCTGCGCTACTGGATGACCGGCTTTGCCGATGTCGGCGCTGCGGCGTGCATGGATCACCTGCGGCGGTTCTGGAACGAGCATGAGGATCGTCCGCGATTCGCCTACCTGCACCTTCAGGAGACGCACGCAGAGTATCGCCCGCCGCACCGCTACCGCCGCCGCTTCCTGCCCGAGGCGCTCAGAAAGCACAATCTGGCGGCGATCAACCAGCGACCCAATCCGCACGACGTCGGGCTCGTGAAGCTCACAGAGCAGGAATACGAAATCCTCACGGGTCTCTACGACGGATGCATCGCCTATCTCGATGAACAGGTCGGCCGCCTGCTCGATGATCTCTCCACGCGACCGGATTTCGACAACACGCTGGTTGTCGTCACGGCGGATCACGGTGACTGTCTCGGTCGCCATGGCGTGCTCGGCCATCAGTTTGTCTGCTACGAAGAACTCATTCACATCCCCTGGATCGTGAAGTGGCCACGGCAGATCGGCATCACCGCTGATCGGGATGATCTCATACAGAATCTCGATTTCCTGCCGACCCTGTGCGGCGTGATGGGTCTGGAGACGCCCGCGCAGTCGGAGGGAATCGACATCCTGAGCCAGAAGCGAGAGTGGGCCTACAGCGAACTGCTCAAGCCCTTTGGAACCGGGGCGATTCGACAGGGCCTGCACGACATGGCGCCTCAGCTGAACCGTGGTGTGCTGGCGGTGCGCAGCAGGACGCACAAGCACCTGACCTACACCAATGACCAGCCGCCGGAACTCTACGATCTGGTTCACGACCCCAGGGAATGCCACAACTTGCTCGCCCGGGCCAACGCGGGTGCCGCGCATACGATCACCGAACCCCTCGAGGCGGCGAGCGCTGCCTGGAGTCCGCGGTGGCGCGAAGCGTATGCCGATGTCCAATCACGCCTGCTCGGCGGATCGGACGCCGGAATGTCACCCGAAGTGGAAGAACGGCTTCGAGCCCTCGGCTATCTCGATTAGGACTTCTCTGGTGAAATTCCCCCTCAAACGTTGGCCGCGGCTGCTGCTCGCCGCAATTCACACCCGCAATCCCCTGGCCCATCGGCTGGTCGCGACATTGCCGCGGCTGAAGCTGGATCGCCCGGTCTTCGTCGTTGGCCTGCCGCGTTCTGGCACGTCCGTCTTTGTCCGACACTTCGCCAGGCACCCGCACTTCGCCCACTGGTCCGAGGCACCAACGGTGTGGGATCCCCACTATCGCGCGCGGGACACTGATCATCGCTGGACCGAAGCCCAAGCAACGGACGCCGCTATTCGCCGCATCGACAACAACTTTGCCTACTACACGAAATGGAAGGGCAAGGCCCGGTTCGTCAACAAGCATCCGCGCAACTCCGTGCGCGTTCCGTTCCTCATGGCCGGCTGGCCGGATGCCCACATCATCTGCCTGCAGCGCGATCCGCGCGCGGTGGTCTGGAGCCTGGTCTGCCGCACCCGGGCCGAATCGTGGCGGAGCGGCTACCCCCTGGGCCAGTTTGCCCGCCCCCCGGGCTGGCGCGAGATCGATGCGCGACCGGATCTCGTCGAGAAGTTTTCGCTCGCATCAGTCGCGATTCACGAAACCATGCGTGATGACATTGCGCGATGCGTGCCCGCCGGACAGCTTCACTCCGTGCGCTACGAGGACTTCGTCAAGGACTGCCATGGCGTGCTCAAAGGGCTTTGGGAAGGCTGCGGCGTGGAATTCAAACCCCGAGCCGTTGCCGAGATTCCGGAGACCCTCGTGAACATGAACGCCAAGTGGAGCCGCGAGATGAAACCCGAAGACATCGCGACCATGGAGCCCATCGTCGAGGCCATGGTGAACGAACTGCGATACGATGAAGACGTTCACGCAAAGGCGTCGGGGTAACCCCGCGGCGCCGGCAGCATAAAGGGCGGATGAATGAGGATTCCGGGGAAAGTCGAACGCATCCTGTGGTACACGCTCTGGGGGCGCAATCCCGTCACGCTCGCCGCCCTGGCGCTGCTGCCACATCGTCCGGTCGACCGTCCCATTTTCATTCTCGGATCGCCGCGCTCCGGCACCAGCGTCTTCAGTCGCATCTTCGGAGCGCATCCTGAACTGGCCAACTGGTCCGAAGGGCACTTTCTCTTCGATCCGCATTATCGCAACCAGACCAACGAACACCGGTGGACCGAAAAGGACGTGACGCCGTTCGGCGCACGGCGACTGCAGGCGAACATTGCCTGCTATTGCCGGTACATCTCGATTCGTCAGGGTCTCAACGCTCATCGATTCACAAACAAGCTGCCGCGCAACACGCTGCGCGTGCCCTGGCTGCTCTCGATCTTCCCCGACGCCCAGTTCATTCACATCATCCGCGATGGGCGGGCGGTAGTGCGCTCGATGGTCCGGGTGATGGAGAAGCAGGGCAAGCAGGATCGCACGTTGGCCGACTTCGCCCGCCCCCCGGGCTGGCAGGAGTACTACCAGGCTGATCCCTACGAAGCACACGCCCGCCAATGGGCCGGCATCGAGGACATCGTTCAGGCTGACCTGGCCGGCCTGCCCGAAGATCGAGTCTACCGCGCCAAGTACGAAGACTTCATCGTCAGAACGCGCGAAATCATGAGGTCGATGTGTAAGCGGTTTGGCCTGCGCGATGATGACAAGGCTGTGGCCCGCTTTCCTGAACACCTCGAGAATCGCAACAGCAAGTGGCCAACCGAGTGCACCCCCGAGCAGATCGAGACGATGCGACCATGGGTGACGCCTCTGCTGCTCAAGTACGGCTACGAGACCCGCCCGGACTGGACTGTTCCGGGACGCGCGGCCCAACCGTCAAGCGCGGTCGGCGCGTCGGGCGGCTGTTGATCGCATCACCAATCGTTCGGGACTCAGCTGACAGCGACCTGCAGTGATCGCTTCAGCGCCGGCGGGATATTCAGCAGGCACACGCGCTTGGTGACGTGATTCTCCCGGTCAAAATCGCTGAGCAGGCGCGCGATGTCGCCGAGGCGACGCCGGTCCTTGGTGCTCTTGAACGGCCGGGCGATCTTGCGAATCCCGGCGTACTCGAAGAAATTCAAACACCCTCCCGGTGCGAGCAGGGACTTCATGCGACCCAGGATCTCGCGAACAATCTCCGGTTCAAAGTTGTTCAGCGGAAGCGAAGAGACAATGAAGTCGTAATTGCCTTCGAGCGGCACCGTCTGGATCGGGCCGCAGTGCACTCGAACCGTGGCGCCGGGCACGCGGCGGCGGGCGGGCTCGAGAAACTTCTTCTCGAGCGTGCGGACAAACTCCTGGCTGATCTCAACAACGTCAAAGACATCGCCGGTGGCCAGAGTGGGCACGATCTGTTCCGTCATGGGTCCGGCGCCGGGTCCGACCTCGAGGATGCGGCGCGGCGCACGGGCCTCGCGGCATTCCTTGGTCATGAGCCGCGCAAATGTCGGCATGCTGGGGACCGGTGTGCCGGTGTGGTAGTAGTCTTTGAGGGCGATCTTGATGTGCGTGAGCAATTCGAGGCCCTTTCTTGTCACGCGCCGCGCGGGGTCCGGGTCGGCCACTAGTATAGTCCCCGTCACCGCAGGTTCTTTGGAGATCCGGCCATGGCATTGCAGCAGCAGACCGTTGAATCACTCCTCGAAGCCGTCGGTGCTCGGACCCCATCACCCGGCGGCGGGGCGGTGGCGTCGATCGCCGGGTCACTCGGGGCGGCCCTGGGCCGTATGTCACTGGGCTATTCCATCAACCGTCGTTCAACGGACGATGAACGACGCAACTTTCAGGGAGCGATTGATCACCTCGTGGCCATCGGCCGGCAAATGCTTGATCTGGCTGAGCAGGATGCGCAGGCGTACGCCCGTCTCGATGCGCTCTATCGACTGGCGGCCGACGATCCGCAGCGACTGGCACAATGGGCAGACGCGGTGCGCGGGGCCGTGAAGGCGCCCATGGCCGTGGTCGACGCGGCGTGCGGCATGGTGAGTCTGCTTGCCGAGGTGGCTGAAACGTGCAATCCGCGCCTGCTCAGTGACCTGGCGATCGCCGCCATTCTGGGGGACGCCGCCGCCCGCAGCGGGGCCTGGAATGTCCGCGTCAACCTCCCCCTGGTGGAGTCCCTCAACGAGCGAGGCATGATTGAGCAGCGGCTGGAGTCTCGGCTGGCGAGTGCCGCCAGCAGCGCATATCTGGTCGAGTCGGTGGCCTGGCGTCGGGCTCCGCTTTGAT
The DNA here is from genome assembly GCA_040255465.1 of Planctomycetaceae bacterium. Taxonomy (GTDB): domain Bacteria; phylum Planctomycetota; class Phycisphaerae; order Phycisphaerales; family UBA5793; genus UBA5793. Next base: position 859,278 of record JBDZVA010000002.1, on the reverse strand, counting down.
CGCCCCCGGGCAGCCGATTGCTCAACTCGCCGGTTCGGCCGGGCCGATGATCTTCTCGTGCTCGACCGCTACGACACCCCGGGTGAACCCAACGGTGCTGGCGCGACCAATCGCACCAAGCCGTGGCTAATGGTCTATTTTCAGTGCTGCCATTCCTACGGCCGGCTCTATCGCAATCGGGCTGCGACCCAGTATTCGGGTTGCTGTCCGCGCTGCGGTTCTCGCGTGACGGCGAGAATCGGGGCCGGCGGAACTTCGCGCCGGATGTTTCAGGCAGGTTGAGGCAATCCTTCCGGGCCGCGCGGCGCGAGTGCCTTCGTGGCGCGTCTAGGATTGGTCCATGAGTCGATTTTCCTCAAACGCATCGTACGACGTGGCCCGGGCAACAGGCTGTTGTGCCGCCACCGGAGCCCCGATCGAGCCGGACTCACCCTATGTCGCCACCCTGTGCGAGCGGGAGGGCGAGGAGGGCCTCGATCGGCTCGACTACTCGCTGCAGGCATGGGAGGGCGGGCAGCGGCCCGCTCGGTTGTTCTCCTCCTGGCGGACCACCATGCCCGAGCCGGGCGGAAAGGCCAAGCCGTTCGTAGACGATGAAGTGCTGCTGAATCTCTTCCATCGATTGGCCGACGATCAGCAGCCGCAACGTATCGCCTACCGGTTTGTCATCGCACTGATCCTCTTGCGCAAGCGACTGCTCAAGCAGGACGCGACACGCCATGAAGACGGCCGAAGCATCTGGCTCATGAGACTCAAAGGCGATCCGGCCGACGCGCCGGCCGTGGAGGTGGTCGATCCGCATCTGTCCGAGGATCAGGTGCGCGAAGTGTCCGATCAACTCGGGGAGATACTCCGGGGTGAGTTGTGAAGCGTCGGCGCTTCGCATGCCTGTCGGGACTGATCATGATGCAATGGGTCGCGCTGACCGGTTGCAAGACCCCCGGCGCCACCGACGACGGCGCCAAGGCGCGACCGCTCGGGCCGCCACCGACCTATCGCGAACTGGCCGAGCGACACAATGCTCGCATCGCCGACATTGTGGGCTTCTACACGCGGGCCAATGTCGAAGTCTCCTGGGTGGATGAGCAAGGCGAAAAGCAGAACGAGGTGGGGGAAGGGAACCTCATCTTCATTCGCCCCGACCAGGTTGCCCTGACCTTCGAAAAAGTTGGCAAGGTCTACTTGTGGATTGGCGGCGGCCCGGAGCGTTCGTGGATGCTCTGGGGTGGCGACGTCTCGCGCGCCTACATCGCGCGCAATGGGAACATTCTCAATGCGCAGTGTGATGAATTTCCAATCTCCCTGCTTCCCGCCGAACTCGTCGATCTCTATGGCGTGTTCGATCTCCCGCCCGAGCCTGTAGAGGGCGCGATGGTGACTGTCTCAGGAGATGAGCAGCGGCAGGCGTGGGTGGTGACGGCGCCGGCGCGATGGTGCTATCGCCGGGTCTGGCTTGCCGTGGGAGACGGCCGCCCGCAGCGCGTCGAACTGTTCGATCCGGGCAGCGGTCGCATCTGGGCCTCCAGCGAACTCGCCGAGTACAAAGAGATGGAAGTGCGCGGCGTTGCGCCGGGCCGCCAGCCCTTTGTGCCCACGCGCGTCGAAGTGCGGTCCGGCCCCTCGAAGAGCCAGGGCGTGGTGCGGCTCACGCTGTTCAATCCGGCGGATGCGCCGGCCGGACGTTCGGAGATCAAGGCCGCTCTGTTTGATTTTGACGCCATACGCCGCAACATGCGCCCGCAGGAAGTGATTGTGCTCGATTCCCGCTGTGATCGTCCGGCGCTCCCCGCAGTTCCGGATGACTCGAATTGATCTCGACGGGTCTATCCGTGGGCGAAGCGGGACTATCATCCCGTCACAGCATGCTCGTGGGCAAAACAATTCGAACACAAACAACCCGATTCGCCTTCCGCTTAGTCGGCCGGTTGTGCGCAGTGTTGTTGACGCTCAGTCTTGCTGCGATCGTGCATGCTGCTCCGGAAGATACGTCGCGCAGTCCGGTTGCGGTGTGCGATGGTGAACATCTGTGGTTCTTTGAGACTTCGGGCTCACCCGAGAATGCACGCGTCGTCGTGCTGCATAACGGACCCGGTGATGAGCCGCAGGAAGCGGCACAGGCCAGCGTGGTCGAGGACATGCCCGAAGCTGCGCTGGCTGTCGACGGGCGACTCTACTGCATCTTTCGCGGCCGACGCGAACCCGCGGGCGGGTTTCAGAATCGCTCTGTCTCCACGATGCGGGCGGAGTCCTTCGACACCCGGACCCGGACCTGGGTGTACGAGCCATCCCCGCGAGCGCGCACAGTCGCGGATTTGCCGGGCGCAGGTCGCCTCGCCGGCTTTGTGGCGGATGGGCGCAATCCGCTGGTGTTGCTCGTCCCACGTCCAAAGCTGACAGACGACGCCGAACCAGGATTGCCGGATGAAAGCCACGACGGCGCGAGTACGTCGCCAGTGCTGCCCAAGTTGCTTCGTCTCACCCTGAGCCAGGGTTGGCAGGAGATTGCGCTGCCTGAGGGCGCGGGTGGGAAGCAGCATCTTGCGTTGATCTCCGGCGTCACCCCGATTCTGCTCGTTTCCCCGCACGACAGCGCCGGGGCGGGAACATTCGCGCACTCGCTGGCGGCCGATGGGTCCTGGACTTCCGTGCCTGTTGAAATCGACGCCCGACGCGTCATTGATTCAACCCTCTACGATGGGCAGACGTTTGTGGCTCTCCGATCCGAAGACGGCAGCAGGGTCGAAGTGGTCCTTCTGCGCGGTGCACACGCATATCCGATTATTCAGTTCCAGCAATCGAGTCGGGAAGTTCGGCTGATCAACTTTGGCGCGAGCCTGGCGCTCGCGATGGCCCCGCTCGAGGGGGACCGGTTGATCGTCACTCCGATTGACGTCGAGAAGGGTGAACTCGAATCGTCACTGGAGCTTCAGCAGCAATTGCGGCCGGCGCTGGAGGACTTCAGCCTGCTCGTGCTGGTGGGGGCGCTGCTTTTTGCCAGTCTCATCATGTTCATCTTCAGACCCGCCGACCCCGCGCGGATGACAGTGGTTCTGCCCAAAGGTGCGCGCATCGCAGAGCCGCGCCGACGAATTGTCGCATTGCTCATCGACCTGCTCCCGTCGGCGCTGCTGGCCAGCCTCATTCTCGATGTCCCGTTTACGTCGGTGATTGACATCACCCACATGCCCATGCGAGCGCATCACCTTGAGCAGAGTTGGCCGATGCTGCTCATGTTCATCGTGTGCATCGTTCACTCCACGCTCAGCGAGCTGCTGTGGGGACGGACCCTGGGCAAGGCACTTCTTGACTGCTGGGTGGTCACCATTGACGGCAAGCGGGTCGGCGTGACGGGCGTGCTCGTGCGCAACGCCATGAAATTCGTCGCGCTCTGCGTGCCGCTGCTCTTCCTGTTCGTCTACATCAACCAGTACCGTCAGCGGCTCGGCGATCTGGCGGGTCGGACGATCGTCGTCACGCACCATGACGGCGTCGAGCCCTCCGACGCGTCGATCGATCGCGACGCCTGAGCCGTCTCAACGCGCCAGGCTGTCGATGGCCTCGCCAAGCGTGTCGATAGCGGCGATGAGCTGCCGATCGGACAGGTACGGAGCCGGGCCAAGACGGAGAATGCCGTCGCGGTGATCGGTGAACATGCCGCGTTCGCGCAGTTGTGCACAGAGCGCGCCAGCCCGGGGTGAGTTGAGCGCAAGGAATCCGCCCAGGCGCGCCAACGGAATGGAGCGATCGCGCGCGATCACCTCCGGGTTCGCATCCAGCGCGTCGAATCGGTCGGCGAGCAGTCCCACCTGGTGCTGGCTGACTTCCCGCAGCAACTTCGGCGTCAAGCCCTGGGCGTCGAAGAAATCCAGCACGCGCGCCGCGCGGTAGTGACTCGTCGGATCGTACGTCGCGCCTGCAAAGCGGCTGTCGCCATCGGAATAGGCGACGCGGCCAGGATGCTTGCGGTCGGTGATCGCGTCAAACTCGGCATACCAGCCGGTGATGATTGGCCGCATGGGGCACTCGGCAGGAAAGCGGAGAAAGCAATTGCCCTCTCCACACTGGAGGTACTTGTAGCCGCCGCCAAGAACGAACGCGTGCTCAAGCCCCTCGATCAGTGACGATGCCTTGGCGGGCCGCTCATCAGTTGAATCGTCGAAATGCTGCAGGCTGTCAACGACATTTACGCTGTGGTACATGTCCACCAGGCACGTGGCGCCGACGCGCTGGCACGCCTCCGCTACGTGGTGCAGACCGGGCACGATCTGCCCCGTGCGGAAAAGCACATGCGAAACCATCACCAGCGCCGTCCGCTCATCCACCGCCTCAGCCAGTCGCATCGCAATGTCCGCGCTGGGCTGCGCCGGGACCTTGACAATCTGCACCGGCTGCTCCTCGGCCAGGCGGTCAAACTGTCGCCGGGCGCTGTGGTACTCGCCATCGGTTGTCACAATGCGCGGCCGCTCGCGCAGCGGCAACGCCGACAGCAGGCGAACGAGCAGGTCATGGGTGCTCGAGGCGAAGGCGTAACGTCCATCGCAGTCGCCGAGGCGCTCCATCAGGCCCCGCTTGTACCGATCTCGCTTCTTAAACGCGCGGGACCACTTGTCATCGACATACGTCGCCGCGTCCCCCCAGGCTTCAAGTTGCCCCTCAAGGGCGCAGTCCGGCCAGGCCTGGTGTGAATGACCGGTGAGAAGCAAACGATTGGCGACGTCAAAGTGCGTGTAGTGTGGAGCGAGCGCATTGTTATCCGCGTAGAGATCCTCCTCCGTAAGCAAGGGCGCAATCCGTTTGGAGTGATCGCCATGCGCCGCCCGTAACTTTGCGTCGCCATGTGGCATCGCCGGGTTCCTCAAAGGTGAATGCGAATCGCCCACAGGTCGGGGAACAGCGGTCGAAAGAGCGTCTGGCGCAAATACTCCACGCCCGCCGATCCGCCTGTGCCCGGCTTGGTCCCGATCGTGCGCTCGACCATTTTGACGTGCCGATAGCGCCACTCCTGCAGGCCCTCGTCGAGGTCAACCAGTCGCTCGCACACCTGGGCGCAGAGCGGACTGGTGCGATACACCCCAACCAGCGTCTCCTGGAGCGCCTCATTGGGCTCCCAACGCTGCGTTACATCCCGCGCGAGAAGCTCAGGCGAAATGGCGAATCCATTCGCGTCGAGAAACCGGAGGAACGAATCAAAAAGGGTCGGCTCGCTCAGGCGCTGCTGAAGCTTCGCCCGCGACGGGCTGCCTTCCGGGTGCGCGGCAATCGCGCTGGGCTGGCGATGCCCAAGAATGAACTCGACTTCGCGAAACTGGCCCGATTGAAAGCCGCTGGCGCTCTCAAGGCGACCGCGAAAGGAGTTGAACGACAGGGGGGTCATGGTTTCGAGAATGTCCACCTGACCGACGAGTGTCTTGAGGATCGTCAGGATGCGCTTGAACGTGTGCAGCGACGCCGGGGCGTCGTTCGATTCGAGCGTGGCGCGCAGATGGTCCAGCTCGTGCAGCACCTGTTTGAACCAGAGTTCGTAGACCTGGTGAATGATGATGAAGAGCATCTCATCGTGCTCCGGCCGGCCATCCTCCGCCTTCGAGAGGCGAGCCTGGCACGAGAGCAGTTCGTCGATCTTCAAGTAGTTCGAGTAGGTCACAGCCGGGTTGGTCATGCGGGCTCCGGAGGGCGTTGGTCGGGTCGAATTCCGGGCATGGCCGTGCCCGGGTGTTCGCCTACGATGGTTGTGCCATGATCAACAAAGTCTATGCGACACCTGACGCCGCGCTCGATGGGCTGCTCCGTGACGGAATGACCGTCATGGTGGGAGGCTTCGGGCTTTGCGGCATACCCGAAAAACTCATCCTCGCTCTGCGCGACAGTGGGATTAAGGACATCACCGCCATCTCCAATAACGCCGGCGTGGATGACTGGGGCCTGGGACTGCTGCTCCAGACGCGGCAGATTCGCAAGATGGTCTCCACCTACGTCGGGGAGAATGACGAATTCGCCCGGCAGTTCCTCTCCGGTGAACTCGAGATCGAGTTCGTGCCGCAGGGGACATTTGCCGAACGCATTCGTGCCGGCGGTGCGGGCATTCCCGCCTTCTTCACCTGCACCGCAGTCGGCACGCCGCTGGCAGAGGGCAAGGAACATCACGACTTCGACGGCCACACCTACGTCATGGAGCGCTGGCTCAAGTCCGACGTCTCCCTCGTCAAGGCATGGAAGGCCGATACGGTGGGCAACCTCGTCTATCGCAGGACGGCGCGGAACTTCAATCCGATGATGGCCATGGCCGGGGCAATCACCGTGGCCGAGGTCGAGGAGATTGTCCCCGTTGGTTCGATCGACCCCGACTCAGTTCACACGGCAGGCATCTTCGTTGATCGGATTGTCAAGACGGTCAGCGAGAAACGCATCGAGCAGCGCACAACCACGCCGTGAATGGAGTGGGCACGGTCCCCTCGTGGCCACATCCACGCAACGTGCCTTGACGGCGACAGCATTCAGATTCGGAGCACCTTCATGCCTCTGACGCGAGAACAGATCACCAAGCGAGCCGCCCGCGAATTGCAGGATGGATTCTACGTCAACCTCGGAATCGGGATGCCGACTCTCGTGGCCAACCACGTCCCCGCCGGCATGCAGGTCTGGCTGCAGTCGGAGAACGGGCTGCTCGGCATGGGCCGCTTCCCGCACGAAAATGAAGTCGATGCGGATCTCATCAACGCCGGCAAGCAGACGGTTACGGCCGTTCCAGGGGCTTCGTACTTTGACGGCGCCACATCCTTTGCGATGATTCGCGGCGGACACATCGACATGGCCATTCTCGGCGCCATGGAGATCAGCGAAGAGGGCGATATTGCCAACTGGATGGTTCCGGGCAAAATGGTCAAGGGAGTCGGCGGCGCGATGGATCTCGTCGCGGGAGTCAAACGCGTCGTCGTGACGATGGAGCACACCACCAAGAAGGGCGGCCCCAAGATCATCCCCACCTGCACCTTGCCCCTCACCGGCAAGGATTGCATCGACATGATCATCACCGATCTGTGCGTCATGCACCGACGCAACCGCGACGGCGTCAAGCGCTTCGAGGTGACCGAAATCGCCCCGGAAGTGACGCGAGAGCAGATCGAGCAGGCCACCTCCGCGCAGTTCTGGTGGTCGCCGGATCTCAAGACCGTCGCCGTTTGATTTCTGGTCGACCCGATAACCGAGGATCCTGTCGACTGTGCTGGCGCGGCGATTCCGATGGCGATCGGGACGCCGGACCATCTTGAATGCGTCCGGAGTATTCGCCGATATCCGCAGCGGACGGATCACGCCGCCTTCGCGCGCTGATCCTTCCGGCGGAGGTGGATCGGCGCGATGGTTGGCCAGTCAGACCTGACAGTCCGGCAGTTCGAGCGCAACGAGGTTGTGCTGGAGGGCGAGTTCGAAGTCGCTGAGTTGCATCGTGGCCAGGTGCAGTTCTCCGGCCGAGATGCCGCCGTCATCGACGCGCGCACCCTGCGAATCACGGTGTCGGACGTGGGCGCGGGAGGCATCGGCTTTCAGTCGCCCATGTTCCTGCCTCGACTCCTTCGCGGGATCGTGCGAATCTATGACCCGACCCGGCACGGGGGAGACTCCGACGAACATACTGTGCGTTGCATCGCGTTCGAGCATCTTGTTCGGATCAGACGTTGCGATTTGACGAGTCGTCTGCCTTCCTACTTTGTGGGTTCCGCGTTCGAAAACGCTGACGATCGACTCGATGATGCACTCGCCTCGCTGATGGACCGCATCTCGACGTCCATGCGGGAGCGCATGATCGAGCAGCACAGCCAGCGCGGCTACGGCCCGGATCCGGAGGCCGGCGGTGTATGAGTCCACCGAGTTCCTCGGTAAGGCTCTCGTCGAAGAGGGCCTGATCGATCGCGCCCAGCTTGAGCAGGCCATTGCGCTCGCCGCCGAGGCGGATTGCACCCTTGATGAAGCGATCGAGACCCTGGCGATGTTGCCTGCGTCGCGCGTGGCGCTGACGAAGGCCCAGATCTGCGAAGCGCCCTACGCCGACCTCTCGCAATTTGAAATCAATCTTTCCAACTGCAGACTTATCCCCAGATCACTGGCTGAACATCACTTGTGCATCCCGCTCTTTGTCATCGACGGCGTAATGGCGCTGGGCATCGAAGACCCGTTGAATCTGCAGGCCCTGGACCAGGTGCGTCAACTCGTGCGCCGCGAAGTCGATCCGGTTCTCTGTGAGCCCAAGGCGCTGCGGGAACTCATCGAGCGGGCCTACTCACTGACTGACGACAATCCGGATTCAATCAAGACAGAAATGCCTGCAGACAGCGGCGAAGACAGTGGTCCCATCGTTGCGGCTGTCAACACCCTTCTGCTTGACGCGATTCGCAGCGGCGCTTCGGATATTCACGTCAATCCCGATCCGACTGAAATGCACATCCGCTACCGCATCGATGGCGTCCTGCACAAGCGGCAGGGGCCCCCGTTGAGCATGCACGCCAAGATCGTTCAGCGACTCAAGGTCATGGCCGGGCTCGACGTGACCCAGACACGCCGGCCGCAGGATGGCAAGTTCCGCTTTACCCATGGCGAGCGTCGCGTGGACATCCGCCTGAGCATTCTGCCGACCATCACCGGTGAGAATGCGGTAATCCGCATCCTCAACGCCAACAGCACCATTCTCAGTTTTACTGACCTTGGCATCGACCCGGCCACCGGCGCGCAGATCGAACAGATCCTCGCGCTGCCGCATGGCATGCTGCTGCTCACCGGCCCGACGGGGAGCGGCAAAACCACGACCCTCTACAGCGCGATCGCACAGATCAATACGCTCGAACTCAACATCATCACCATCGAAGACCCCGTCGAAATCCGCTTGCCACTCGTGCGCCAGGTGCAGGTGAATCCGGAGATCGGACTGACATTTGCCTCGACGTTGCGATCGGTGCTGCGGCAGGATCCCGACGTCGTGCTCGTGGGTGAGATTCGAGATGAGGAAACCGCGGCCATTGCGCTCCAGGCCTCGCTGACGGGTCACCTTGTGCTTTCGTCGCTGCACACGAATGACGCGGCGGGAGCGATTGCTCGATTGACCGACTTTGGACTGCCGCCGTTTGTGATCAATTCAGCCGTGTCGGGTGTGCTGGCGCAGCGCCTCGTGCGCCGCGTGTGCGAGCATTGCGCGGTTGAGGATGCGCCCAGCCCGCTTCAGGTGGCCCAGTTCAGTCTCTCGGATACCCGGGGATTGCGCCGCGGCCGTGGCTGCGCTCGATGTCTGCAGCGCGGGTATCACGGCCGGATCGGTTTGTACGAGCTGCTTCGCTTCACACCGCACGTGCAGGAAGTCGTTGCCGCCGGGGCCTCGACGGATGACATTCGCCGAATGGCCGTGCGCGATGGGGCGCGGCTCATGTGGCAGGATGGACTGGACAAGGCTCGCCTCGGATTGACCACCCTTGACGAAGTCGCCCGCATGGTGTTGCTCAGCGAGACTACGGAAGTCATTGCCGCCGCCCCCCAAAGGAGGTCGGCATGACCGCGCTGAGTTACGAATTCAAAGCCATCGACGCGCGCGGCCAGACCCGTACGGGTATGACGGAAGCCAACTCCTGGGATGAGGCATATCGGCGCGTGGTCTCATCGGGACTGACCCCCGTCTCGGTCAAGGAACACCGTCGTCGGCGCATCGGGCGGCGACATCGCATCACGCTTCGCGATGTCAGCCAGTTCACCTATCAGTTTTCAGTACTGATCGAAGCGCGCATTCCCATCGCCGAGGGACTGAGATCGATTGCGCGCGAAGAGTCCAATGCGAACCTGGCGTCAATGATCGAAGACATTGCCGCGGGAATCGCCACCGGCAGCAGCGTGACCGCCGCCCTGAGCGGCTATCGCCATGTCTTTGGCGACGTGTACATCGAGACCATCCACGCAGCGGAAAAGAGCGGCAATCTCGTCCGCATCCTCAGCCACCTGGCGGAGATGCTCGATCGTGAAGTCGAAACACGAGCCAGCCTGCGATCCGCGCTGATGTATCCCCTCTGCGTCTTCTCGGCGCTGATCGCTGCGGCGACCTTTCTGATGATCTTCGTCGTGCCGCGGTTCGTCACGATGTTTGAATCCCGTGGGATCGACTTGCCGCTGGCGACCCGTGTCGTTATCGGAATGAGCCATGCGATCACGTCATACTGGTGGATCATTACCGGTTTGGCGGTCATCGCGCTCTTCGTTCTCAGGCGAGTCGCCTCCACCGCTCATGGCAGTCTCCTGCTGGACCGATGCGTGCATCGGTTGCCAGTCATTCGTGGTGTGCTGCAGTCCGCGGCGCTCGCGCGGTTCGCCCATGTCTTCGGATTGTCGATCTCCAGTGGTCTCTCGATGATGGAGTGCCTGGAGATGGGCGGGCGCGCCGCAGGTCGACCGCTCCTGCTTCAGGACGCCCGACGCCTGGCGACACAGGTCTCTCAGGGAGGAAGGCTCGGCGAAGTGTTGCAGGATTGCCCGTACATCTCCGGATTTGCCCGACGCCTGATCTCCGCCGGGGAGCAATCGGCCGAACTGCCCAACATGTGTCGAATCATTGCGCGGCATTACGACCGCGAGGTGGCGTACATCACGCGAAACATGGCGACGCTGATCGAGCCGATCGTCGTCGTTGCGCTGGCGGGCATGGTGCTCGGCTTGGCGCTGGCGATATTCCTGCCCATGTGGAACTCGATGGCTCTTCTCGGATGACGCGTTGGCTGATACGTCAAGCGGTGCGTCTGATCGGTTGAAAAACCGGAGTGGATTGGAACTGGGTTTGCTCAATTGGAGGTAGTGAAGATGGACTCGATTCAAGTTGGACGCGGCGGACGACGGGCCTTTACGCTTATCGAACTCATCGCCGTTATCGTGGTGCTGGCGATTCTCTCTGGCGTCGCCCTGCCGAAGTTCTTTGATTACTCGGCCAAGGCCAAGGAATCGGCTTGCCGCGGCGCGCTGGGTGGCGTGCGCAGCGCCATCGCCAACTTCTACAGCAACTCGGCGGTGGCCGGTACGCCGGTTTATCCCACCTTGGCGGAACTTCGCACGGCAGGCGCCGTCATGCAGGAAGCCATTCCCGAGAACCCGTACAACGGCGACAGTCGCATCCGCGCCGCTTCATGGGACGCGAATAATCCGCCCGTTTCCGGGAACCGCGGATGGTGCTACGACGAAGCGACTGGTAAGTTCTGGCCCAACACCAACCTGTTGGGCGAGAACATCTGGTGATCCATGATTCCGCGCACGGGAACGAACCTCGGCCGCCGATCCGGCTCGCGGGTCGGCGGTTTTACGCTGATTGAATTGCTGGCAGTCCTCATCGTGCTGGCAATCATCAGTGCCGTTGTCGTGCCGACGCTGACCAATCTCAGCGCCACGCGGCAGGCGGCCGCGGCCTCCCGCATTCTGCGCGATGTGCAGTTGGCTCGGCAGCGAGCAGTGGCTCGAGGGGTTCGGACCTGGGTAGTGGTCGATACACAACGTCAGGAGTACGCCCTTTTCATCGAGGATCCAGTCGCGCCCGGCCGCGCTGGTCGGCAACCCATGACCGACGAGGCGACAGGTCGGCCGTTCGTCGTAACCATGAACACGGGGCAGTGGCGGGGTGCGACCATCACGGCCGTGGACGTGGCCGGCGGAAACGAGATCGGCTTTGACAGCCGCGGCCGACCGCTCGCCGCGGACGAGTCGCTGCTGACCACGGACGGCACGATCACGCTCTCAGGTGAGCACATGCTGCGAATCACCGCCCGCACCGGCATGGTCCAGCGCGCCCAATAGCGTCTGGACATCGAGACAAGGACTCGGTCACGGATCGACCACATGGCAAATCGACTTCACCGCAACAGTCGCTACGGCTTTACGCTCGTCGAGACGATCGCAGCGCTGGTGATACTGGCCATGGCGGTGCCGCCGATGATGTTTGCATTGCGCCAGGCGACAGTTGACCGCATGGATCCGATCCGCTTCTCCCAGGCGCGCTGGCTGGCGACTGAGCGGCTCGAAGACATCCTCGCCGACCGGCACAGCTCCACGCGAGGCTACGGCTACATCATCCAGGCAAACTACCCGCCAGAGGCTGCCGTTGCATCCAACCCGGCCTTTGCCCGCCGAGTGCGCGTTCTTGAGACCAGCGCCGATCTGCGAACGCCGGGCATTGGGTACAAGACCGTCACCGTGGTGCTCTCATGGACCGACTCAAAGCGGCGGCCGCAATCCCTCGAAGTCGCCACGGTGCTGACGGAGCTGCAACCGTGAGTTGCAAACCCATCAACTCCAGTCCGCAGCGGCGAGGATTCAGTCTCGTGGAGGTCATCGCCGTAATCGTCATTCTCGGGATCATCGGAGGAGTGTCGTCGTCCCTGATTCTGACGAATGTTGCATCGTTCACGGAATCGAGCGTTCGGATTCAGTTGCATGGTGAAGCGAGCGTGACGCTGGATCGGATCGTGCGCGAAGTGCGCGAGATTGATCCCGATCCCACCGTCGGCCCGCCGCGGCCGCACATCAGGCAGGCGCGAGCCGATTCCCTGCAATGGGACGACTCGTGCTCGCTGGGGCTTGTGGACGGCACACTCTTGCTCAATACCGATGGGGTTCACGAGGATGTCCTGTGCGGCGATGTGTCCGAATTCCGCCTTGACTATCTGGATGAGTCAAATCACTCGCTGCTGATCGGCGGGGCGGTGCCGCCAAGTGATCTGCCGCGCATCCGGCGCGTCGCGATTCATCTGAGCCTCCAGCGGCAGGGGATGACGGAATCACTCGCCACGCGCGTGTTCATTCGGGGCGCCATGACCGGGGGGATGCCATGACACTCAAACAGGCGGGGCCAAGCCCGCATCTACGGCGACGAGGAAGTGTCCTCGCGGCTGTCGTCGTGCTGCTGCTCATTCTCGAGATCGCAATAGCCTCGCTGCTGATGAGCAGCACCAACGAGCAGAGCGTGGGCGTCGATCGACTCGACACCGTACGCGCGTTCTATGCGGCGGAGGCGGGAACACAGATGGCCTTGCGCGAGATCATGCTTAACCGCGACGAGGATGGCGACGGCGCGGTGGGCGGCGTCTCCAACGATGGTGATCAAGCCACCGACCCGCACTTCGGCAATTCCTCGGTGCATGTCGCGGCTACCCCCGTGGCGGGAGCAACCGTCGTCAAGAGCTACGGCGCGTGCGCGGCCGCGCTGCGCGTAATGCAGGCGACGGTTTCTGATTGATCGCGTGAGTAGATGGTGCCAAACCCTGATCGTCGGGAGGGAAGAGCCGTGGCTCATGGCCGAATGTTCAGTAGCATGATTCTGGGGCTGGTCTGCTGTGGCGTGACATCCGTTGGGCTCGCCGACGGCCGGACGTACTTCGTACGCCAAAGCGGCAGTGATCTGAGCAACGGCCTGACGCCCGACTCGGCTCTGCGGTCGATTCAGCGGGCAGTGGCGCTTGCGACTGGCTCAGGCAACTCAGTCATTGTCGGCCCCGGAGTCTACTACGAGCAGGTGTACGTCGGCAGCGGCGTGGGCTCGATGGCGGGAAACGGAACGGCTGAAGCGCCAAATGTCATCATCGCTGATCTGACCGGCGCCCAAACAGGTGACCCAGCTGCACAGGTCGTGATCGAGGGAGACGGGGTGCGCGATTGCGGGATGAGAATCACCCAGCGGGACCATTGGTCCGTCAGCGGCCTGACCTTCCGCGGCCAGGGCCAGCGAGCGATCTTCATCGACCGCGCCGCTGGAATCGACGTGGAGTCCTGCACGATCTATGCGCCGACCATCGCCGGCATCGAAGCCACGAACTGCAGTGAACTCCTGATCTCCGGCAACACCTTCACCCGCGACCCCGAGTCCGGATCTTGCATCGTCGTCAGCGCCGAAGCGCATGCCGGCCGACCTCGCGGGGAGGATGAACATGAGCGAGGGGAAGAGCGTCGGGAGGACAGCCACGGAAAGGACGACCGGCGCCATGAAAGTCGAGACGATGACCACGGCCGTGACCGCGCCAAGGGACACTTTCGCCCAAGTCGGCGCATCCCAGGTGAAACCGTGGTGATCGAATCGAATCGCTTCCCCATGCTCGGCGAATTGTACCTGGCGTCGAACTTCGGTCGGGAAGAGCACGGGCGACGCAACCGCGTCCACGAGCGCGTCTACGGCATCGATGTCGCCGCGCAGGGTGATGGCGCCACGGTTCAGATCTTCAACAACGTCGGCAGCGACTGCTACAACGGCATTCGCCTGCGACTGGAGGGCGATCGCGCCTCGGGAGTGATTGCCGGCAACTCCTTGGCCGGCTGTTGGATCGGCATTCACGTCTCGGAGCGCGGCGGTCGCGTCCTGCTCAGCGACAACATCGTCGCACATTCCAGGTTTGCGATCGCAGCGATGGGCCACGGGTCAAAGATGACCATCTCCGGCCTGCTGACTTTTGACGTCGGCGGCGCGACCGTTCTCGGCGACGGTCCGAAATCGATTGAGGGCCACCGGCAGAACGTCGACCCGAAATGGGTGGCTCCCAGCGCCGGCAACTTTGCCCTTGAGGCAGATTCACCGGCCATCGATTCTGGACTTGGAGCCGCAGGTCTGGCGACGGACATCCGCGGCCTCGCCCGGCCGTACGACGGCAACGGCAACCGCGACGCGAAGTCGGATCTCGGTGCATACGAGTACCACCCTGACGAGGATGGAACTCGTCGCCTGCGGCTCGTGGAATGGCGCGAGATTGAGGCGCGCCCGAACTGATTACTGGTTACCGGTCCTGTCGCCGGGCCCGATCGCGACGAAGTTGCCCGCGGCATGTGCCGATAGAAAAGGGGCTTGACTGTCCCGGCCCAGTCAGGCGATTTCTGTGGTTCCCCTTGGCTGAGCAGTTGATCCATAAGGATCGTGGAGGCAGATCGGGTGCTTCGGCTCTCCAGCCAACCGATCATCTTCGTTATTGGAAGCGGTCTGGTTGAGCTGTGCATCAGACGCGGCCGGCGCACGGAGTGCATCCGCATCAAAGTGGATCTCCCCGACGAGCCGCGCGAGTGGAACGCCGCAGTCCGTGCGCTGGCTGTTCAGTTGCGGCCGCGACTCGCGGAGCACCGGGTCTCGCGGCGCTTGGCCGTCGTGCTCTACGAGAGTCCGAGCAGTTCATCGCAACTGACGAGCCTGGCCACCACCCACGACAAGCAGGCGCTGGCTGCGGCTCGCCTGGCGGCGCTGGGCGGTATCGGCGCATCCGAAGACTCAGCGGTTGCCGATGCCTGCGAGTTGGGCTGCGATGCGGCCACGAATCCGCCGCGGCGTCACCTCGTTGCCGCTGCGGATCAGTCAGATGCCCTGCGGGCCGTGGCTGACCTGGTTGAGTCGATCGGTCTGTTCACGGAGCAGATCATTCCAATCGATGCGTTTGCCATTACGAACATCGTGCGCCCCACGCTTTCACACAGTGGACCAACGCAAGGCTGGCTGCACGTGGGGACTGAACAGTCGTGGCTGGTTGTCGTCGGAGAAGGGTGTCTTCGCCTCTTCCGGCCGATTCGGTTCGGAATCGAGCAACTCACCGACGTCCTGACGCGCCCCATCTGTATCAACGGGGTCCGAGCGGAACACTGCCTCACGGCAGACTGTGCGGCCGCGATTCTGGCCGCGCATGGAATCCCCAATCGAGATCGTCTCCTCGATGAGGATTCTGGATTGCGCGGTCAGCACATCCTGCCGCTGCTCCAGCCCGTGCTGCAACGTGTCATTGTCGAATTGAAGCAGTCGCTGCGCTTCGGTCTCTCCGAGCCGCAGCGCCGCGAACTAAAGATGCTGCTATGCGGCGAGGGGGCGTCGATTCAGGGATTGGCGACCATCCTCGGAGATGCGATCGAATGCCGCGTCGACTGTCAAGCCGCGCCAGGCGAATCAGGCGCCACGCCGATGCTCCTCGCGTGCGGCTGTGAGGTATCGGTCTGCGAGGCTGTGGCCCCGTCCTGTCCAAACCTGCTGCCATCGCGCGTTGTCGCCGCCCAGATGGCGCGTCGCTTCAATCGAGGCATCTGGATCGGGTTGGCCGCGGGCCTGAGCCTGTTGGCGCTCGATGCCCAACGCCTGGATGGCCTGCTTGGTCGGGAAAAGAGCCGACTGGCCGAGGTGAGCAACGAGATAGACGATGCCCAGCTGCTCCTGCACCAGCGCGAGGGCGCGCTGCGGACCGTCGCCGCATGGAGACGCCTGCAAAACACCTGCCTGGCGGCCACGGGCTTCTCACCCGACTATTCCGCAGTCCTGCGCGAGATCGCGCTCGCCACGCCGGAGTCCATCCGACTTGTCCGCATGGAAAGTGTCAACTCGGCTTTGGAGTCGATCATCGGAGACGTCGCCCAGCCCGCCACGCTGTCCATCGAGGCGTATGCAATCGGGACGGACGCCGACGAGAAGATCGCGTCCTTCGTCGAGCGCCTGCGCGCGAGTGCGCTGGTCCAGTCGATCGCGCTCGCGTCGACGGTGCGCAGCGAAATCGACGGACGTGCGGCCCGGAGATTTGACCTGCGAATCGAGTTGCGTCTGGCTGAATCGCTCGATGGCGGCACGTTGGTTGAAGTCCCGCCGGAGGCGAGCCCATGATTGAAGCGAGCCAGTACCGCCGAATCCTGCCCTCCACTGCAGTTGTACTTGCCATACTGCTGGGGTGCTTTGTGCAGTTCACAATGCCGCGCATGGATCGACTGAACGCGGCCCGGGCCGAGTACGAAGCCCTGAGAGATCAGGCTGATGGCACGAAACGCTCCTCCGTCCCGATCGCCGTCCCCGATGACCGGCAGATCGAGCAGCTCGTCCGCAACGTCGAGGCGTTGAACTCCGCCGTGGCAGACCCCACGCGGGTCTACGACCGGCTCATTGAGATGGCGCGGGTGGCGGGACTGCAGGTGGAATCCATCACGCCGTCGCGCGCGGAAACCGCAGGCACTCGGATTGACTTGTTCGGCTGGACGATGGTCGCAATCGGACCCTTTGAATCAATTGTCGGCTTCGTCGATGCGCTGAATGGCCAGGACGGGTTGCATCGCATCGCCTCCATTCGGCTCGCACCGTCGATGGGCATCTCGACTCCGACCGATCTCACATTCACCCTCAATGTCGAGTACGCGCGGGTGCTCGTGCCCGATGTGCTTGCGACCCAGGTTCGTATGAAGACACCGCCCGATGCAACCCGGGAGGCCACGCCATGAGCATGACCATCGTCTCAGGTCGCCATTTCGCGGGGATGGCGTCGCTGGCAGCGCCGGTGCTTGTGTTTGTGATCGCCAAAGTCCTCGGGCTGGGGCCGCTGATCTCGCATGCTGAGTCCGACGACATGACGACCGAGCCGGAAATCGAGGCCAAAGCCGAACAGCTGAAACTCCCGGCCGCAGAACCGCGTCTGCAGCCGCCGGCGGATTCAGCCGCCAGCCTCACTCGCTCGCGCGAACTCCGCAAGGCGCCCGCGGCGGCTCTGACCAGTCCGTTCTACCAGCCGATAGTGCGCGAGGAGCCTCCCGAGCAGAAAACCGCGCCCGTCGAGCCATCGCCGTCGGCGCCGACTTTCATGCTCAGTGGCATCATGAACAGCCGCCCGCCGATCGCGGTCATCGACGGCGACGTGCATCGTGTGGGAGATGACCTTGGAGACGGCTGGCGCGTCGAATCGATCGACGCCAGGGCGCTTGCCGTAGTCCTTCGACACCAGGATGGCCGCGAGCATCGCCTGACGACCGGCCGGCCCTGAGCGTTCGTTCGCCGTCACGCGGGCTTTTGCGGCCGATCAGGATCGGACCAGTCGACATGAAAGAACTGGCCGCGGGGCTGATCGACGCGCTCGTAGGTGTGCGAGCCGAAGTAGTCGCGCTGGGCCTGGAGCAGGTTCGCGGGCAACCGCTTCGATCGATAGCTGTCAAAGTACGCGAGCGCGGACATGAACGCCGGGCAGGGCACGCCGGCCGTGGCCGCGAGCGCCACGACTTTGCGCCAGGCTTGCTGGCCCGCATTGATTTGCCGTTTGAAAGTTCGATCGAGCAGGAGGTTGGGCAGATCGGCCTGCTCTTCATACGCCGAGGCGATGCGCTGAAGAAACCGTGCACGGATGATGCACCCGCCGCGCCAGATGCGCGAAATAGTGGCGAAGTCCAGCGACCACTTGTACTCCTTCTGCGCCTCGCGCATGAGTTGGAATCCCTGGGCGTAGGCGCAGATCTTGGAGCAGTAGAGCGCCTGGCGGATGGCGTCGATGAGTTCCGCGCGCGGGCCGATCGCGCGTTTGGAGAGCGCGGCTGGTCCCTTGAGCTCTTTCGCCGCCCCGACACGCTCATCCTTGATGGCGCTGATGATGCGCGCAAACACTGCTTCCGTGATCGTCGCCGCAGCGACGCCCATGTCCAGCGCATTCACACTCGTCCACTTTCCGGTGCCCTTTTGACCGGCGGCGTCGAGCACTGAATCCACAAACCATGTGCTCTTCTTCTGCGGATCTTTCTGGTGCAGGATGTCCGCGGTGATCTCGATGAGATAGCTGTCCAGATCACCCTTGTTCCACTTCGCAAAAACATCGCCGATCTCCGGCGGAGACATCTCCAGCAACGTGCTCAACAGCCAGTAGGCTTCGCAGATGAGTTGCATGTCGGCGTACTCGATGCCGTTATGCACCATCTTCACGTAGTGCCCCGCGCCATCCGAACCGATGTACGCCGCGCAGGATTCCCCGCCTTTGACGGGCTTGCCGGGCTGCGCCCCTTCAAGCGGCCGACCGGTCTTGGGATTGATCTTTGCCGCAATCGCTTCCCAGATCGGCTTGAGGCGCGTCCAACTCTTCGCATCGCCGCCGGCCATGAGCGAGGGCCCAAACCGGGCGCCTTCCGAACCACCGCTCACCCCGGAGCCGAAGAACTTGAGACGATCGGCATAGTCGCGCTCGCGGCGGATCGTGTCCGTCCAGAGCGAGTTGCCGGCGTCGACAATCAGGTCGTCCTTCGCCACGCCGGCGCTGATGAGTTGATCCGTCACACTGTCAACGGGCTTTCCCGCTGGAACGAGCAGCACGGCGATGCGCGGCGGCTTGAGCGCTGCGACGAATTCGCCATAAGACTTGCACCCCGTCAGCCCGCCGGGTGTGGATGGATTGGATTTCAAGAACTCGTCCGTCACATCGCCGCTGCGGTTGTATACCGCGACGTGAAAGCCATGGTCGGCCATGTTGAGCACCAGGTTCTGACCCATTGTGCCCAGTCCAACAAGTCCAATATCCGCCTTGCCACCACTCATGTCCAGTGCCTCCACCCGGGCGCGTATCGGCGCCGGAAGGGGAGTCTAGTCGATGAGACGGTGCGAGCGACCCGCGGACGCTTACGGTTTGGGCGCTTCGGCCGGCGGGGAGGAAGATTCGGCAGCGTTGGGGATGCGCCGTGCCCATCGGCTGATCAGCGGGCGGTAGCGCACCGGGATGGCTTCCTCACTCAATGCTCGCTCGATGGCCTGCGCCGCTTCGCGGATCTGTTCGATGTTCATCGGCTGCCGATCAATCGCGCCTTGCGGGCGATCCTGATCCGGACCGTACATCTCGGCAATGACGCGATCATTGGCCGGCTTATCCGGCTTGGAGAGGTTGACATCCTGCGTGTCGTACTCGAACAGCCTCGGATTGGCCACCGCCTGCGTCGGGAGCGTGCGATCGAGTAACGACTTGGGTGATCCATCGCTTCCGCCGGCCCGTTCGCTCGCGTTCTCACGCGCTTTCTCCGCCGCCCATTGCTCGAGTTCCCGGCGCTCTTCAGGCGACATCTGCTCGAGCAACTCCTTGGCGGCGTCGCGCATCTCCTGCGAAATCTCCTGGTTGGGCGGCGCCCCGCCGTCCTTTGACTGGTCGATCTGATCAAGCGTGTCGCGCAAGCGCTTCACCCGGTCAGCGACGCTCGCCGGCGCGTCACTTTCGCTCGATGAAGGTTTACCCGTCGCATCAGCGCTCGGAGTCACTCTTGTGCCAGGTGTCTGGCCCTCGGGCGACTCTCCGGGCGACGGCGCTGCTCCGGGCTCAGGCTTGCCTTGCCCTGGCTCCGGCTGTGGGGGCTCGGCGCCGCTGCCGGGTTCAGGACGCGGCGAAGCGCCTTCCGTAGCGGTGGGCTCGCCTTGTTCACCCGGCTGCGGTGTCCCTTCAGCCTGGGGCTTTCCACCATCCCGAGGTTTCGGCTCAGCGGCGGGGTCGGTGGACTCCTTGCCGCCCGGCTCAGCCTTTGGCGCTTCCGCCGGCTTTTCACCCGGCTGGGGCCGCGTCCCCTCAACAGGCTTGCCCGCCTCGCCCGGGGTGGGCGCGGCGCCGGGTTTGGTCGTGTCGCCAGGCTTGGTGTCGTCTCCGGGCTTGACCGCCTTCTTGGGTGTGTCAGTCTCACCAGGTTTGGTCGTCTGCTGCTGCTGGCTTCCTTCCTTGGACGGCTCCCGCTGAGCCCCGCTCTGGCCCGGCTTGTCGCCTGGCTGCGGCTTCTCGCCCGCACCCGGCTTGCTGCCGGCGTCGGGTGCCTCCTGCTGAGCGCTTGCGTCGCCACCCTGACCGGAACCATCGGTGCTGCGTTCACCCTCCTCGGACGTTGGCTCCGATGGAGTTGCGGCCGACGGATCGCGCGGCGAATCCGGCTGCGTCTTCGGCCCGCTGTCGGGTTCAGTCTTCGGCGCTTCCGCTGGCTGCTCGGCCGGCGACGGCTGATCGATCGTGTCGGCGAGTTCCGACACGCGCCTGGCCGTCTCTTCGAGTTGCCGGCGCGATTCCTCTTCAGCCGCGCGTTCCGCGAGATCACGCTGCACCTGCTCGGCCAATTGCTGGGCGTCGATCGGATCGTGTCCCTGATCCTGCAACTCTCGGCGAATGGCGTCCAGCGGTGGCGTCTGCTGCTGCCACTCTTCGATCTGCTCGGGCGTCAGGCCCAGATCTTCCAGCGACTGATCTTTCGATGTCGTCGATTCACTTGCGTCCTTTGGCTGTGCCGACTTGGAAATCTGTTCCGCAGTCTGGCGCAGGGAGTCGGCCAAAGCCTTTTGTTCTTCCGGCGGTGCCGAGTTCAATCGCTCTTCAAGCGACTTAAGCCACTTCGTCGCCGCGGCGATGTCACCATCCTTGAGCGACTTGGAAAACGCATCCGCCGCGCCCGGCGCGGTGGGAGGCTCAAGGTCAGCCAGGCGTTTGGCGGCGCGCCGCTGCGCTTCACGCTCGATCTGCGCTTCGCGATCAAGACGGTCCGCCAGTTCAATCGCCTCGCGCGCCGCCGACGAGAGTTCGGCATCACTCGTTCTGGATGGTGCCGATTTTATCCCGGCGGAGGCACTGCCTGAAGGGGCGTCGAGTTGCTGGGCCAGTCGATCAAGCGTGGCCAGCGCCTGCTGTCTGGCGGCGGAGTCGGCCTGTTCGGTCGCCTGTGGGTCATTCTGATCATTCGCCCGCAGTTGCTCGGCTCGCTGGCGCAGCGACTCGGCTGCCCGCTGGCGCGCATCCAGCGCCGCGATCTGTCCCGCCGTCGGGGCCGGTCGGGCGAACACATCGCGAGGCTCGACCAGCCAGAGCAACAGCGCGCAACCGACGGCGCCCAGCAGGGCCGTGCCCCAGGACATCGGCCAGTTGATGCGGGCCGCTGCGCGAGGGTCGATGCGAGCCGCTACCTGCAGGGCATCTTCATAGACCCATCGCGTCATCGGGTTGTCGTGGTCAATGGAAGTGATCGACTGCACCGCGATCGCGGTGCCCAGTCGATCCTTAAGGCGCAGGTCTTTATCCAGCAGCACCGCCGCATCGAGTGCCGCCGCCCGCCGCCGCCACGCGATGGCGCAAGCCAGCGGCGCGCCGCTCAGCGCGACAAGCGCCAACAACCACCAGGGAAGCTCAATGGCCGTGAATCGATCGACGAGAGTCAGCAAAACGGCGACGGCAACGGACACCGTCAGCCACAGCCCGCCAAGTCGCACCGCGTCGGCCACGAGCAGCCGCCGGCGCGTTCGCGCAATCAACCGTTCGAGTTGTGAAGCCGGTCGGCTCATTTCACTTCCCTCGACCACGCGGCCGCCGTCAAATCAGCACGTTCATCCGATTATACAGGAGGCGCGCCGAACCGGGCTGCTCAAACGCACGCTTCGATCGGAATACCGAAAAACCGGCTCGAATTGGCGTTGATGGCCTCATGAAACGCCTCCCACGACTCACCGCGCAACTCCGCCACGAATCGAGCCGTGTCGGCGGCGTACTGTGGCTCGTTGGGGTAGATCTTGCGATGGGGCTCGGGTGTCAGGAACGGAGCATCCGTTTCGAGCATGATCCGATCAGCCGGCGTGAGGCGCGCGGCTTCCTGGATGCCTCCGGCATTCTTGAATGTCACGATGCCGGTGTAACTGATCATTGCGCCGAGATCAAGCACATCGCGTGCATCATCCGGGCCGCCCGTGAAGCAGTGAAACACGAACCGCTCGCCCGCCAGCCCACTGCTCCGGAAGATCGGCAGCAGCTCATCGAACGCCTCGCGGCAGTGAACGATGATTGGCAGGTTCAGTCCGCTTCCCTTGATTGCCTCCAGTTGCTCAGCGAGCACGCGGCGCTGAACAGGCAGTGGGGGGCGGTCGTAGTGCTTATCCAATCCAAGTTCCCCGAACGCCACGCAGCGATCTGCCCGCGCGACCTCGAGCATGGCGGCCCAGTCCGCCGGTTCATCGGAATGAAGCGGATGCACGCCCGCAGAGCACCAGACATTTGAGTACTCCTCAGCCAGGCGCAGGCAGTCGGGGGCATTGGCAGTGGTAGTACAGACGGTAATCGCCCCGACCACACCCCGGTCCCGGGCTGCGGCGAGGACCGCAGGCACACGGCCGGCGTACTGGGGGAAGGTGAGATGGCAGTGGGTGTCGATCACGGGAGTCAAATTCTATTCATTCCTCGGAGGATTCCCTGTTTGCCCCTTGCGAGAGTCTGGGAGTTCTGGTAGGATGGCACCGGCGGGAGGGAAGAACAGCGCTGACCCTGCGCGGCCCTCTCGTCAGTCCCACACAAGGAGAGGTCACTATGTCTCGACTATTCACCGCCGGTGCAGTGGCAGGCCTGCTGGTTTCTTGCACCGCCTCATCGGCGATTGGCCAAGTGTTCCCAAATCAGCCTCATGTATTCTACAACGTCCTTCCATTTGGCGCCGATGTCTGCACGTATCACCAGGTGTATGCCGCGAGCCAGTTTGGCAACTCGCCGGTTCAGATACACTCCCTGAGTTTCGCGCCGGATCCCGGCTCCAATGGAACATCGGCGGTCTTCAACAACCTCGTTATCAAGGTGGGCTACTCCGATCGAAGTCCCGGCGGGCTGTCAGCCAACCTGCCTGACAACCCCCGAGGCTCGCTCACCGAAGTGCTGAACATGTCGCAGTACACGACGATCATCAACTCGCAGGGTACTGAAGATTTCTCGCTGGTCTTCCAGTTTACGACACCGTTCTGCTACGACCCCGCGGCTGGGAATCTCCTCGTTGAAATCGGGTTGACCAACACCGGGCCGTACATCGGCACATCCCGGTGCGCTGGCATTCCCGACGCATCGCGTGCGTACAACTCAACTCGTCTGGGCAACGGCGCGGACAACGTGGCTCAGCGCATCAAGTTCGAGTTGACGTCCTGCTCTTCGGGCCCGAGACTCCGCCTCGGCGGTCAGTGCCCCGGCACGATCAACGTCGCCTGGAGCAATGCGACACCGAGTCGGCAGATGGGCATCCTCTTCGCCCGCAACACTGGCAGCTACGTCGTCCCCGGCGGTCCCTGTGCGGGAACAACCCTCGGACTTGGCACCAACCAACTCCAATTGGTCAACACCGTCGGAACCGGTAACGGCAGCGGCAATGTCAACGGCCGGGCCGGCACAGGCGCTTGCGGCGGCTACATCCAGCTTGTCGTCGTCGATGGCAATCCGTGCGCTACGAGCAACGTCGCTCAGTTGCCATAGTCATCCAGCCCGCATCCACTGAGCGGGAGTCACTCTTTCGGGGCAACCTCAGCCTTTGGGTCGAGGTTGCTCTGTTTTTCGACCGCTGCTCACGTCGTTCAGATGTGGGTTGGTCGGGGAAACGACCGCGATTCATCGCGTGTGGCGCGATTGAAGCGCGACTTCATCGCCGAATCATGTAGCATGAGGATGGCGAACGCGGCCGATTCGCGCTGGGCAAACGCCGCGGCAGTTCGCCTGACTCCAGCGGAGATCGCATCATGTCCCGTATCATTCAAATGACAGTGGCGATCGGTGTCGCGGCTGCGGCGTTGGCGTCACCGGCACTCGCGCAGCTCTACCCGAGTCGCGGCCACGAACGCTGGAACTCCATGCCCTTCTGGACGGATGAGTGTACGTACCAGCAGGTCTTCGCTGCGGCGCAGTTTGGCACCGCTCCCATCGAGATTCACTCAGTGGCCTTTGCGCCCTCGCCGACCCACAACGGCGAAGAGTACACGCTCGATCAGGTGCGGATTCGCCTTGGCTACTCCGACAAACAGCCCGGCCAACTATCGCCCGATCTCTCCGCCAATCCGCGTGGCCCGATGAGCGAGGTGTTCAACAAACTCAATTGCGCCGGAACCCTCGACTACGGCGGCGGCGACTACTTCTCGCTGTCGTTCGCGTTTACGACACCGTTCTGCTATGACCCGGCCAATGGCAACCTGCTCGTCGAGATCCGAACCGTCAATACGACGCTCATCGCCATCAGTACGTCGTCCTGTTCCGGCATGCCGGACGCTTCGCGCGCCTGGAACTCCTTCACATTCGGCAACAACGCTGACACCACGGCAACGCGCATGATGTTTGTGACGACGTCATGTGGCGGCCCGATGCTGACACTCGACGGCCGCTGTCCCGGTGAAATCAACGTCGCGTGGAGCGGTGCAACGCCCAACCAGTCCATGGGCATTCTCTATGCCCGCAATGCGGGTCGCTTTGTGGTGCCGGGAGGGCCGTGCGCCGGCACGGAGCTCGGCCTGGGGGCGAATCAGATCCAGCTTGTAAGCACAGTCAACACAGGCGAAGGCTCCGGCAGCATCAATGGCCACGCCGGCTCCGGCGCGTGCGGCGGCTACATCCAACTCGTCCTGGCCGACGGCGCTCCTTGCGCCACGAGCAACGTGGTCCAATTGCCCTGATTCGGCTAACTCAATTCACTGCCGGGAAAGCACCCTGATCGCAACTCCACCTCCTCGGAAGCGTTTGGTGCGGAGTCTGCTCCAACTAGAATTCAACAGCGACAGCGGCGAAATCGCGCTGGCAGCGCGACACCACTGCCCCCAACATCTGACTGGAGAGTGGAAATATGTCTCGCATGAACAACATGGCGACCGCAGCGGCGGTTGCGGTGGCGGTGTGTGCATCATCCGCACTGGCACAGGTCTATCCGAATCATCCGCATGGCGGCTGGAATGGCATCCCGTTCTGGACCCCGCCCTGCGCCTACCAGCAGGTCTTTGCCTCCGGACAGTTTGGTCCATCGCCAATACTCATCCACTCATTCTCCTTTGCGCCCGACTCGTTCTACAACGGCGAGGACTACATCATTAGCAACCTGGTCATTCGAATGGGATACACCGACAAGGCGCCCGGCGGGCTCTCGGCCGACCTGCCCAGCAACGTGCGCGGCTCGTTGACTCAGGTCATGAGTTCAGCGTCATTTCATGGAACGGTTGACTCGCAGGGGCCTGATCACTTCTCCATGAGAATTCCCTTCACGACCCCCTTCTGCTATGACCCGGCCAATGGCAATCTCCTGGTGCAGATCGATCTGAATGGCAGCTCGCTCGGCATCGCCATCTCGACGACTTACGGCTTGCCGGACTCATCGAGGGCATGGAACTCATCCATCTTCGGCAACAGCACCGATACCGTTGCGGCCCGCATGATGTTCGAGATAACCTCATGCAGTTCCGGCCCGACCCTCCGCCTCGGCGGTCAGTGCCCCGGCATCATCAACGTCGCCTGGAGCAACGCCACGCCAAGTCGGCAGATGGGAATTCTCTACGCCCGCACCACGGGCAGCTACGCCATCCCCGTCGGTCCCTGCGCGGGAACAACCCTCGGACTTGGCACCAACCAACTCCAGGTGGTTAATACGATCGGCACCGGGAACGGCAGCGGCAACGTAAATGGCCGCGCCGGCTCCGGCGCGTGCGGCGGCTACATTCAGCTCGTCGTCGTCGATGGCAACCCCTGCGCCACGAGCAACGTCGTCCGATTGCCGTAGCCATATGCCGGATGTGCCGCTGGCGCGTCTGTTGACCCCCGTATGAAACAACCTCATCCCGGTTGGGATGAGGTTGCCGTTTTTCTGTCAATCAGAGCGGGCAGCGTTGTCGAGACGCCGGACCCTCGGCTCAGATCAAGCCGCGGGCCGCGGGCCGTCGTCTTCGAGTTCATCCAGTTGCTGCCGAAACGAGTCCAGCGTGGTGCTGAGGCGATCAATCGTGCGCAGGGCCTCGTCTCCGGGATCCGCTTCGTAGGCGGAAGGGTGGAGCATGTCGTTGATCAGCCGGAAGGGGAGCGGTCCAAAGTCCGCCTCGCCGTCTGAACTGTCCGTTTCAGTGAGCCTCAGGTTTGGGTAAACCATCGCATCGCACTCCTTGAAGTGGTTAATCGTCTGGATCGAGGTCTCCTCTTCAAGATCGTCAAGTAACTTGAGCACCTTGACTTATGCATAGAAACCGGCGTTTTGCGGGCCAGATCGACCTGCAAAGTCGCACAAAAGCCCCCGGAACGGTTCGGGATGGCCAAGTCTGATAACCTGGAGGCGCCACGTGGGCTCAGATCGGGATGTCGTCGGAGAGGTCTGCCGGGGGGGCTGGCTGCGCCGAACGACTGCCCGCAGCCCCGGCGGAGGCGTACGGTGAAGTGCTGCCGCGGGGCCCGCGGGGGGCTTCGACGGGAGGCATCATCGGTGAGAAGTCCTTGAACTTCATGCTCGTGCCCACCCACGTGAGCCGCACGGTCCCGGTCGGGCCGTTTCGCTGCTTGGCGATAATGAGCTCGGCGATGTTGCTCGGCTCAAAATCGGGCTTGTTCTGGTTGTAGTAATCCTCGCGGTGAAGCATCATGACGACGTCCGCGTCCTGCTCGATCGAGCCCGACTCGCGCAGGTCCGCCATCCGCGGACGATGGTCCTCGCGGTTTTCCGCCGCCCGGTTCAACTGGCTCAGGCAGATGACCGGGATGTTCAGTTCGCGGGCCAGCGACTTGACGCCTCGGCTGATTTCCGCCACTTCCTGCTGGCGCGATTCGCGCGTCATGCCCATCATCAACTGCAGGTAGTCCACCACGATGATCTTCACCTGGTGCTTGGCCACCATCCGACGCGCCTTGGCGCGCAGCTCGAGCACGCTCAGCCCCGGCGTGTCATCGATGAAGATCGGCGCCTCGCTCAACTGGCCGACCGCCGTGGCGATGCGGTGGTAGTCGTGCTTGCTGATCATGTTTCGGCGAAGCTTGTGCGAATCGACTTCGCTGCGCGAACTGAGCAGGCGTTCGGCCAACTGCTGCTTACCCATTTCCAGACTGAACACACCGACCGGAGTGCCCATCAGCGCCACGTTTTCAGCGACATTGAGCGCAAAGGATGTCTTACCCATCGAAGGGCGAGCCGCGACGATAATCATCTCGCCCGGCTGCAGACCCGACGTCATTTCGTCCAGTTCGCGGAAGTGCGTGGCCAGGCCGGTGATGTGTCCTTGCTCGCGCGATTCAATCGCCTTGAGTGTCTCTTCGAGCAGCGAACTGAGCGAACGCGTGCCCTCGTGATCGAACTGGAGCACGACGTCGAAGATCGCACGTTGGGCCGCGTCGAGCACATCGCGCACTTCGCCGCCATCCGTGTAGGCCGCCTGCAGAATCTCTCCCGCGGCGCCGATGAGCCGCCGCACGAGCGCCTTCTCCGCCACGACCTTGGCGTAATACGGCGCGTTGATCGCCGCGGGGACGCTCTCGGCTAGCTGAACGAGGTACTCCACCCCGCCGACATCCGTCAGCACGCCCTTTTCTTCAAGCCGCTGGTGCAGCAGGGCGATGTCGCCGGCCGCGTGCCGATCGTACAACTCGACGAGGGAGGCAAACACCGCTCCATGAGCCGGCCGGTAGAAGTCCTCAGGGGACTTGACGATCAGAATGACATCTCCGATGACCTTGGGATCGAGGATCATCGAACCCAGCAGCGCCATTTCGGTCTCCACCGAATGCGGCGGCAGGCGGTCGAACAGCGCCCCGAGCTCGACGGTGTGTCGCTCACCGCGCCGACCGGAGCGGCCGGGAGTTCCGGAGGAATTGACAGGGGTTTGAGTCATGCAGTCCTGAAGCGGTGGGGCGGCGGCGGGGAGGCGAAAGAGCTCACGATCAACAGGGTATCACGCCCGGGCGTGATCGGCCCAAGTTCGCCAGGCATTGAACCGCGAATCCCCAACGAACGCACACTGGTGAGCGGGAACGGCCGCCGGCTCCTCTTCTAGGCGGCGGATCGATCCTCGGCGATTCGCTGGGCGTCCACCACTCGCACCGTGCTCAGGTCGCACACCCCCCTCGCGTCCTCGCTGCGCCGTTCCAGTCGGGCGACCTCGAGCAGATCGCCGGTGGACCGCACCGCATGCTCCAGGTCGGAGACAACAAATGCCCGGATGGTGCACAGCGGGTTCGGGCGGGAGGAGTCCTGCGAGTTGACTGCGAATTGGCCTCGCTTGAGTTCTTCAGCACTGAAAAACTGTCCGCGAGACCGATCGAATTCGGCCGCCAGGAGTTGGAGCCGCACCTTCAGATCCGACCTCGATGAGAGAATGAAGAAGTGATCGTCCGCGACATGGGCCAGGAATTCATCGGACTCACGATCGCCGAACTCCATCATCATGAGCGCTGCGAGCTGCCGCAGCATGGCGTCGCCCATCTCGAATCCATAGGCGCGGTTGTAGCGATTGAATGAACGGATGTCGATGATGGCCGCAGAGGTGCGCTTGTGCTGATCGATCCGCTTCTGGATCTGGCAGTCGAGCTGCACTCGATTGGGCAGCCCCGTCAGCGAAGAGGTGTGCGGCGATCCCTCGGGTCGCATCTTGCCCGCCGCCATGATCAGCGATCGCATCGAGAGCAGGCCGACCACGTCATCAGCGGCGACCAGAATCGGTTCCATGATCTCGTTGTCGGGACGCAGCACCGCCCAGTTGATCGTCTCAGCGACCGTCATGTCCGGACTGGCCACGATGACCCCGGGATGACACAACCGTGCGAGCGCTGTGTCCGGCGCGGTTTTGGAAATCTCTCGCAGCTCGGCCACTGGTACGGCGCCGAGGACGCGCGTGCCCTCCACCACCGCCACCGACGAAGCGCCGGCAGCATGGCCGACCGACTGCAGCGCCTCGCTGACGCTGATCGTCGCGGGGCAGGAGACGAGCGGCTGAGCGAGTTCTCCGATCGGCGCCATGCGCGGATCTTCAAAACGCTTCTCTTCCATGCGGTGGCGCATGTGCGGAATGACTTCAGTCCACAGTGGATCGATGACCTGGCGAACGTCTGCGGGTCGCGCCATCAGGAATCCCTGCCCGTAAGCGACTCCCAGATCGATCGCCGTGCGAAGCTCCTCTTCGCGCTCGATCCCCTCCGCGAGCAGCATCATGCTGCTGAGACGCGCAAAGTGGACGAAGAACTGGATCAGGTTGCGGCGGAATGGATCGGAATCCAGATTCGAAACCAACTCACGATCGAGTTTGAGCCAATTCGGCCGTAGCCGCATGATTCGATTGAGACCGCTCGTGCCCGCCCCGACGTCGTCGATGGCAAACTGAAACCCGTGTTGGCGGAATTGCTCAGCCTGATCGGCGAGAACATTGACGCCCACGGTTTCGTTACGCTCGGTCAGCTCGAGGGTGATATGGCTCGGTTCAAATCGGCTGGCGTTGCGACACAACGCGACGACTTC
Organism: Planctomycetaceae bacterium; assembly: GCA_040255465.1. GTDB lineage: Bacteria > Planctomycetota > Phycisphaerae > Phycisphaerales > UBA5793 > UBA5793. The sequence goes on along the minus strand of JBDZVA010000002.1, from coordinate 829,323 downwards.
GTCCACGATCCGCGGATCGCAGAAGACCTGCGGAGACAGATTGGTGAAAAGAAATTCGCCCGGAGGCAGGTTCTCCGCCGCCGCAAACGTCGCTTCACGACAGGCACGCTCCAGGTCCCACAGCATATCTACTCGCGACGCGGCCTCGAACAAAGCGCCCGCGTCCGAAAACGGTCCATCTGCAGGTGGGCGAATCAGACCTTCCCGCGCCGTGACAAGCCCCGTCCGAAACTCGAGAATGGGTTGGAACACGACTCGCAGACGTCCGCCGCGGATCAGTGTCTTGATCTCGCCACGGATTTCCGCCGCGTCTGCGTCGAGAATCGTGCTGGGTCCACCCGTCATGTGCCGCCCTTTACGCGGCACAGCCCCCCAGAAACCTCTGGCCGCACCCCAACCATCGGCCACAGTTGGCCATCACTTTTTGTTTACCATCTATATTAGACCCCTCGATCCTGACGGCCGGATAATGTCCGCCGTAGCCGGCTCCGGAGACGAGTTCCGCGGCCAGCCGCTCAGTCGAAGCGGAACACGCCCTTGCGCCAGGCGTAGACGTACGCGGCCGCCGACATGAGCAGGAAGAACAGGATGCGGCCGAGGAACACACCACTCAACTCGCTGCCGGGGGCCACCTGTCGAAACGTTGTCGCCCACGGATAGAGGAAAATAATCTCAACGTCAAAGACGAGGAAGGTCATCGCCAGCAGGTAGTATCGGACATTGAACCGCTTGCGGGCGGTGTCGATGGGATTCATTCCCGACTCGTACGCACCGCCCTTGACATCGCCCTTCCGCGTCGGGCCAAGAAAGTGCGTCACAATGAGCACGACCACGGCGAACGAAAGCGCGAGCACCACCAGCAGAAGAATGGGCCAGTAGTCGGCGGCGATGAGCGAAGTTGGCGGCGCGGCTTGGTGTGGCATACGCGAATCAGATTCGGGCGTAAGTTTAGCCCATTCAGCCCGCGGGTCGTTCGGGGGCCAATTCCTCGATTCAACCGTTGGGCAGTTTCACGTCAGGAGGATTGCTCGGCAGCCCTGTCTCCTTGTGGATGCCCCGCAGCACCCCTGCGAGCAGCACGATCGTCAGCCCCAGCAGGCCCGCGATCATCGCCATCTTGCCCGGCTTGGATCGCATCGGCTCAAACGTCGCGCTTCGCCCGGACATCACCGAGATGATGAAGAAAACGCCCAGGGATAACAGCACCTTAATGCCAAAGAGTGCGTGGTACAGCGGACCGGTGTCTTTGATCTCTCCCAGTCGATACGCCATGAAGTTCCACAGGCCGCTCACAAGCAGCAGCAGGATGCACAGCCCCGAGAGCATCGCCCAGCGCTTGCGCACCTTACCGAGCCAGGGCGGCAGGCCGCCTTCCTTCGGGGTGGTCGTCGGGATGGCGATCAGCCCGAGGAACAGCGTTCCGCCGAGCAGGATGATCGCCGGAACAATGTGCATCCAGCGAAAGAAAACAGCCACCCAGTCAATGCTTTGCATGTTGCGATTCCTTGCCCTTGAGATTCCCTGTTTGCGATCGACAGATACTAGTCTCCCCGCCGCCTGGCGAGGATCAGGTCTGTCCCTCACTCATCAACCGCTTCAATCCAGCGTCTTGACCAGAATCAGACAGGGATTGCCCGGCCAGAGGCCCTTGATCTCTTCGAGCGGAGTAAACCCCATCGATTCGTAGAACCGGCGCGTCTGCGCGTAGTGTGCATCCGGCCGCGAGGGGCCAAGCGTCTTGACCTGCAGCAGTTGCGCGCCCAGCGAACGACAGTGCTTTTCGACCAGCCGCACCATCGCCCGGCCCACTCCGGCGCGATGATGTTCGGGCCGCACCGCCATGCAATGGATCTCGGCCGCAAGCGGATTGTGAATGCGAATAGTGATGAACCCGACCGCCGCGCCGTCGCGTTCAGCGATCCACGTCGGCAGCGCCCGCGTGTCGCGCGCGTAGTCGAGCAGCGCGCTTTCAATCCCAAACCACTCCGGCAGCGCTCGCAGCGTGGCTTCGCACCACGCGCTCTCGCCTTCGCGAATTGGTCGAATGGAGATCGTTAGAACCACCACGCCTTGCCGACAGGCTCCGTCAGGATCACGCCCGACAGATACTCGACGGCCTTTTCAAACCCTTCATTGATCGACATGTACGAGTCCTCGTGCTCAATGCTCAGCACGCCGTCGTAGCCGTAGCGCCGCAGCATCGAAACAAACGGCTTCCAGAATTCGTCGCCGTGCCCGTAGCCGCACGTGCGGAACACCCATGATCGCTTGTTCAGATCGCCATACGAGCGGGTGTCGAGTGTGCCGTTGATGCGCGTCTGGTGCGGGTCGATGGCGGTGTCCTTGGCGTGGCAGTAGAACAGCAGTCCCGCCTCGCCCAGCACACGCGCCGCTTCGACGGGGTCGATGCCCTGCCAGAAGAAGTGGGAGGGATCGAGGTTCGCGCCGAGATTGGGTTTGCCCTTCTTGCCGCAGCACGCCTCGCTCAGGCGAATGAGCGTGTCGGGGTTGTACACCGCAAAGCCCGGATGCGCTTCCCACGCCACCTTGACGCCATTCTTGCGGCAGCGCGCGCTCTGCTCCGTCCAGTAGGGGATGAGCACCTCGTTCCACTGGTACTTGAGCGCTTCGCCAAACTCGGGCGGCCAGGCGCACGTGACCCAGTTCGGCATCGTGTCGCGGGCGCTGCCGCCGGGGCAACCTGAGAAAGTGATGACCGTGTCGGTCCCGAGTTTCTTGGCCAGTTCGCACGCGGTCACAAAGTCGGCGTGGTCCTTCTTGGCGGACGCCTTCACCGGCGAAACCGGATTCCCATGCACCGCCAGGCCGGAGACCTCCAGCTGCCGCTCCTTGAGCTTGCCCTTGATCTCATCCTGAAGCTTCTTGCTGGCGTTGACCTTGGCGGGGTCAAAGAACGGCTTGCCAGGATAGCCTCCCACCGGCAGTTCGATCGCATCCAGCCCCACCTCGGCGCAGTAGTCCAGCGCCTGGTCAAGAGGCATGCCAGTGAAGAGAGCCGCCATCACACCCAGTTGCATGTCGTAATCCTTTCTTGGCCGCCCGGGACCGCCGGGACTCGGCCGGCCATCGAGCAGCGAATTATCGAACCACCAGCCGCGCCGGACCATGCCCGTACTGATGCGAGATGATCACTTTGAGGGCTTCAAGGGTACTTCGCCCTCCAGTTTGCGCGATATTGCGCCGATTTGGAGGGGGGACGGGTGTCGTCGCTTTCCTGTCAAGTCTGCCAATCGTCGCGGGGGAGCCCGGGCCACGGGTCGGAGCATCACATGAGAATCCTCATCGTGGACGATTCGCAGACGATGCGCCTGCTCCAGCGGGCCGCAGTTGAGCAACTCGGCCACGAGTGCGCGGGGGAGGCTGCCAACGGGGCGGAGGCGCTGGAGGAATCCGCTGCGTGCTCGCCCGATCTCATCCTGCTCGATCTGCGGATGCCCGTGATGGATGGTCTGACATTCGTCAAGGCCTACCGCCAGCGCGATCGCCACACCCCGATCATCGTCGTGACCAGCGAGAGCGACAAGCCGCGCGTCATTGAGGCCTTTCGCCTCGGCGTGACGGATTTCCTCGTCAAGCCCTTCACTCCCGACACGCTGGCCCGGCGCATCGACGACACCACGCGCCGCGCGGCGGGATAGACGCCTCTTCGCTCAGGTTCAGCCCGGGTGCGCTGTCCAAGTCTGCCGGTTTCACGGATCCCGCGCGAATAAGCACATCGTCTGCAGAGTTTGGTATTGGCTTAACAGTCCAGTCCATTCAGCGTCATCGTCGTTCCCAGTTGCTCGGACCGGGAACGATGTCGCGGTGATGGTCATTGGAGTCAGTGTGTCGCGATCGGGGTCGGGAACCAAACACAGGATCAGTCCACATGCGAAACTTAAGATTCGGGTTAGCAGGCCTTGCAGCGTGCCTTGGTACAACCGTATTGGCCCAGCAGTGGACGCCACTGGCTCCCCAGCCTCCCGTCCGCGTCTACGCCTACTTTCTGCTGATGGATGGCCGCGTCCTCGCCAATGAGTGCGAGCAAAGTGGCCTGGGCACCACCCGCTGGTGGACATTGACGCCCGATGCGTCGGGAAGCTACCGCACCGGCACCTGGGCGCAGGTGGGTGGAACGGTCTACACGCATCTCTATTTCGCATCATCCATCACCCCCCAGGGGAAGGTGCTCGTGGCCGGCGGTGAGTACAGCACCGGCGGATCCGAAACCAACAAGTGCGAACTCTTTGATCCCGTCACCAACACCTGGTCGCAGGTCACTCCTCCCAGCGGATGGAGCAACATCGGCGATGCACCCGCCGCCACCTTGCCCGATGGCCGCATGATCGTCGGCGATATCTTCGGCAGCCGCACCGCGCTTTATGACCCGGCCACCAACTCCTTTTCGCCCGGCCCAAACAAACTCAACTCCCGCACCACCGAAGAAACCTGGATCGCACTGCCCGACGGAACGGTGGCCTCGTGGGATTGCTTTGGCCATCCCGGCACTGAGCGCTACCTGCCCTCGACGAATCGCTGGATCTTCTGCGGCAACACGCCCGTTGATCTCGTCCTTCCCAGTTCATTTGAAACCGGCGCGGGCATTGTCCTGCCGGATGGCCGCCTGCTCGCCATCGGCGGCACGCCGCGAACCTGCTTCTACCAGTACCCCCAGAACATCAACGACTCTGGCACATGGTCCGTCGGCCCGACCCCGCCTCTGGTCAATGGAATCACCGTGGGAGCCGAAGACGCTCCTGCCGCATTGACTCCCAATGGCCGGGTACTCATGCCCTTGGGCAGAGTTTCCGCCGGAGGTGGAGAGTTCTTCGCCCCAACGTATTTCTTCGAGTACGACGGCGCCAGCATCGTGCGCATCCCCGATGCTCCGAACTCAAGCGGGCCGCCCTATGTTGGCCGCCTTCTCGTCCTGCCCACCGGCGAGATACTCTGGACGGCGGGAACCGCGGCCGGCTATCTCTACACCAACGGCGGCTCGGCCAATCCGGCGTGGAAGCCGGCCATCACGAGCGTGCCGGGCAACCTCCAGCGTCAGCAGGTTTACACCCTTCAGGGCACACTGCTCACCGGCGTCTCCAATGGGTGCAGTTACGGCGACGAGTACGATCCGGCGACGAACTATCCGCTGGTGCGCCTGACCAATACCGCGACCCAGCAGGTCTACTTCGCCCGCGCGTTCAATCCGAGCACCCGAAAGATTCAGACAGGCAATTCCGTCCAGGCGGTCGACTTCGAACTCGGCGCAAACCTGCCCGATGGCCCGTACCAGCTTCGCGTGGTGACGAACGGCATCGCCTCCGATCCCGCAAACGTTCAGGTGGGCGCCAGCCATATCAACCTCACTATCACCGGCGCCTGTCCGGGCACGATCACCGTGCGGTGGACAAACGCGCAGCCCAGCGCGACTGTCGCGCTCGTCTACGCGCGGAATACCGGCTCGTTCGTGATTCCCTTCGGCCCCTGCCAGGGAACCGCTCTGGGTCTGGGGAACCAGGGCATACGCCTCGTGAACACGTTCCCGTCCGGCTCCGGCGGTTCCGGAAGCCGCACCGGTCCCATTGCCGCTCAGGCCTGCCGCGACTTCCTCCAGATGCACGACATCCCGAACTGCACGCTGAGTAACGTCGCTCAGATCCCCTGAGTCCAGAGGCGCATCTTTCCTGATGTTGATCATCAACTCCCCGGCGTATTGGCGCCGGGGAGTTGCCATTTTGTGTGCGGCGACCAAACGGTTACACGATCCGCCGTCGCCCCGATCACCCACCGAATTCCAGTGGGTTGGCCCTTTCAGCAACGAACCCGACAGGTCCCGCCGCCGTACCATCCGGCAAGCACCGACTGGGGCGTCGGATGCTTCAATTCGCCTCTACAGTCAAGGGTCAGGAGAATTGTTCATGACCAGATCAATGGGTATCGCTCTGTTCGCTGCCGGGTTTGTCACCGTGACGATCGGCACGGTGGTGGCGCGAATGGCGGCCAGCCAGGATCCAGCCTCAACAGACACTCATGGAGAAACGATGCGAGCATCGAGCGACCAGTCCACGCCGAAGTACTCGAAGTCAGGTTACGACATCACCCCGCTCGACAAAGGGCGCATCGCCGAACTGGCTTCCCATCTCGACCCCGAGGCATACAAGGTCACCCAGAAGGCGGGCACCGAAGCCCCATTCTGTGGAAACCTGCTCGATAACAAGAAGCAAGGCACATACGTCTGCGTCGTCTGCGGTCTGCCGCTCTTCTCGAGCGATCACAAGTTCAACTCCGGCACCGGGTGGCCGAGTTTCTACACCGGATTTGATCCCGACCACATCACCGAGATCGAAGACCGCAGCCTCGGCATGGTTCGCACCGAAATCGAGTGCGCCCGGTGCACCGCCCATCTCGGTCACGTGTTCACCGACGGACCCAAGCCGACCGGCCTTCGTTATTGCCTCAACTCCGCCTCCCTGAAGTTCTACGAAAAGGGCGAGCCAATGCCTGCGGAAAGTCAACCGGTCAAGACTGACACGGCCTACTTCGCCGGTGGCTGTTTCTGGGGCATCGAGCACTACTTCGACGAGGGCCCCGGCGTCATCGATGCCGTGAGCGGCTACATGCAGGGCCGGGTCGACAATCCCACCTACAAGCAGGTCTGCTACTCCAATACCCACCACGCCGAAACCGTGAAGGTCGTTTTCGATCCCAATCGCATCTCCTATCGCCGCCTGCTCGAAGCGTTCTTCGTCATGCACGATCCCACGCAACTCAATCGGCAGGGGCCCGACGTCGGCGACCAGTACCGCTCCGGCATCTGGTTCGTGAACGACGATCAGAAAGCGGAGGCGGAGGAATTCATCAAGGAACTCCAGGCTTCGAGCAAGTACCAGGGCCGCGAGATCGTGACCCAGGTTGAAAAGGCCGAGACCTTCTGGCCGGCCGAAGACTACCACCAGGACTACGTCACGAAGACCGGCCGGGCTTGCCACATCGCCGATCCCTGGAAGTAACCCAAACCGCCAGAAGTCCCTTGTGCCAAGGCCGTTTTCCGGTTTCAACGCGACCATCAGCTTAAATCGATGGTGCGTTTTTGCATTTTCCGCATAATTGACGTACGTTTGAGCGGTAAACAGAGCAGCGTGCCGTTTGCCGACATCCTGGCAGACAGGGGATTGTTGCAGCGCTGCCGCGTTCGGCGATTACAGCCAACTCATCGGAGGAGAATCATGTCATCATCGCGTATTCCGCATCGGGGCAAGAGCCGCATGTGTTCTCTTCCCGCAGCGATATCGCTCTGTGTGGGTTTGGGCGCCGCTTGCACTTCGCCACTCTGGGGACAGCCGGATGTTCTCTTCGGCGGGGGCGCCATCGAAACGCAGGCCAATGTCTTCACAGGCAGCGCACAGGAGCACGGCGCACTTACCGCTCTGCCCGGTGGCGGCTTCGTCGCCGTCTGGGACAGTCGGCGACAGGAGCACGGCGACTACGCAGTGGTCGCCCAGCGCTTTGATGCGTTCGGCCGCGCCATCGGCGGCGAAGTCCCCATCAATGCCTTCGTTCGGGGAATGCAGGAGCGCCCAGCCGTCATCGCCAGCGGCGAGTCCGTCTGGTTCGTCTGGCAGTCCCACGGACAGGACGGCAGCGCGGCCGGAATCGTCGCCCGCCGATTCGATCGCGAACTCAGGATCGCCAGCGCCGAAATTCCCGTCAATCAAACTCAGACTGGCAACCAGATGCTCCCGGCCATCGTCGATGACGGTCAAGGCGGAATGGTGGTCGCATGGGTGGACGATTCCACAGGCGCGAGTCGAATCATGTGCCGCATCTTCGACGCACAGGGTAAACCAGCCTGCGATGAATCAGCAGTCTGCGCCGACGCCCCCGGCAACAATGCCAACGCGTCCATTATTCGCGCTGCTGATGGTTCCTACCTCATTGCATGGGCGCGAACGGATGAGCACGGCAATCCCAACGCGGTGATCGTCCGACCCGTCGCCGCTGATGGATCTCTCAGTGGAGATGAGATAGTCCTCAACGAGATGGACGGGCGTGACCACATCGAGCCGTCTATCGCGCTTACCCACGACGGCGGGTTCGTCGGCGCATGGCATACAGCCGTGGATGGCGGATTCACCGTGGATGTGCGATTCTTTGACGCCGATGGATCACCCTTGACCGACGTCGTGACCGTCGCCGAGCCGTCAAACGGCTGGAAGAGTGCGGCGACCGTCCTTCGAGCCGCCGACGATCGCTACCTCGTCGTCTACAACAGCGACGGCGCCGGCGGAGATGGGAACGGATCGGGGGTCATGGGTCAACTCATCGACGCGCAGGGACACATCCTCGCTTCACCCATGGTGCTGAACGTGAACACCGATGGACCGCAGGAGATCACCGCTGCGACCGGCGCCAATCGCATCGTCATCGATGCGGCCGGTCGCCTCGCGACCTGCTGGAACGGAGCGTCGCATGAGGGTGATTCATCATCCGTCAATCTCACCGTGCGCCTGCCATTGGGCATGGAGATAAACGACACCGCGCCAGCCGGGGAACGCCTCGCTTACCTGGCCGCGGAGTCGGATGCACTCTCCCCCATCCCGCCCATCTGGGATCCCAATCACGTCGAACTCGAACGCCTCGGCGATGGCGGAAGCGACGGACCCGACTTCGGCTTTGAGGGCGTGACCAGCACAGGCTGGACGCCACCCGACCCGGAGATGGCCGTCAGCCCCAACCGCATCCTCGCCATCACCAACGGCGAGATCACGCTCTTCGACAAGACCGGCAACAACCTGTTTCGCGACGAGATTGAAGATTCATTCGGCTTCTGGGGTGAGTTGGGAGCCACCAACTTCGTCTTCGACCCCGAATGCGTCTGGGATCCGCATTCCCAGCGCCTCTTTGCCATGGCGTGCGAGCGCAGCAGCAACGGTCGTTCGATGTTCCTGCTGGCCGTCTCCAAGACGAGCACCCCCAATACGCGAACCGACTGGTGGAAGTATCGCCTCGACGTCACGTCACTGGCCGGCAATGACATCGACTCGCCCAACATGGCTGTCGACGCCAACAACGTGCTGCTCACGGCTGACTTCTTCTCGCCCGACAAGTACCTGCTGTACTTCATCGACAAGAACTCGATCCTCTCCGGCGGCACGCCGGTCACCAGAAGTGAGCTGATCACCGGCGCCAGTCAACAGTCGATGGGCATTCCCGTCATGCACGACGCCAACGCGCCCGCCCAGTACATCCTCCAGTCGACCGAACTCACCAACAACAACACCGTCATCTTCCACGCCACGCGCGATCCGTTCGGCTCCTACAGCCGTGTGACCTACACGTTGTCGGTCCCCGCGTACACCTATCCGAATCAGCCGCCGCAGCGCGGTTCGAGCAGTCGGCCGTTCCTCTTCGAACCCCGCTTCTGGAGTTGCGTGGAAATCAACGATTCACTCTGGGCGGTGCACCACGTCAACTCCTCCCGCGCCCGCGTCCGGTGGTACGAGTTCAACATGCGAGGCTGGCCGTCCAGCGGCAACAATCCCGAGATCGCCCAGTGGGGAGAACTCGACTACGGCGGCACAATCCACACCTTCTTCCCCAGCATCGGTGTCGATTCCCAAGGCAATGCGGCAATCACTTTCTCTCGCTCTTCACCCGATGAGTACATCTCGATGTCGCGGGCGGTGCGCAAGTTCAGCGATCCGCCCGGCACCTTCCAGCCGCCTCAGTTCGTCAAGGAAAGTACTGCCGCCCACACGTCCGGCCGCTGGGGCGACTACAGCGCCACGGTGAATGATCCCGCGGCCCTCGGCTCCTTCTGGGGCCATCATGAATTCACCCTCAACGGTCAGTGGCGCACGTGGATTGCCCGCTACGACGTCGGTGATCCGCCGATGATCCTGGTCTCCTCACGACTCGTCTCCGGTGTACGCGGCACGCTTGACGTCACCGGCGCCACGCCCAACGGGCAGGTGGTCTTCTTCTACACGATTCGCGGCCTGGGCAGCACGTACGTTTCGCAACTTGACGTGACGCTGGATCTCAATGCGCCCGTTTTCCTCGGCGCCCGCATCGCCGACGAGAACGGCGCTGTGAGCCTCTCCAGACACATTCCTGATGGAACGACCGGTCGAAGAGTCTGGTTGCAGGCGGCCGAGTTCCAGCGCGCGACCAATGTCGTGGAGACCGTGATCGAGTAAGGACTCTCGACGAGCCCGGCCTACTTCTCGCGCGGCCAGAACTTCAGGTCGTGGACCGTCGCCCTGGCGCGCTGGCCCTCGGCATTGACGATCACCTCAGTGCCCACCGGTGTCTTGGAATGCTTGACCATCGCGAAAGCGATGATCGTCCGCCCCAGCATCGGGCTGGGCGTCGCGCTGGTCACCGCTCCGATGACTTCGGCAATCTGGTCCGCGGGGTCGAAGACCTGCGAACCGGTCACCGGCATGTGCTCGCCTTCGATCTTCAAACCGACCAGCACCTTGGACGGGTGCCCGAGGCTCTCCATGCGCGCCACAACTTCCTGTCCGAGGTAGCAGCCCTTCGTGAATGAAACGCGCTGCCGAAGAATCCCCGTCTCGTGCGGCAGGGAGTCAAGGCCAAAATCGATGAGGTGCATCGCGCAGCCGCCTTCGATGCGTGCGATATTGAAAGCGTGCCAGCCGACGGATCGCAGCCCCTGACCCAGTCCCACCTCGAGGAGTTGCTCATGGACGGCGAGCGTGTCTTCCGCGCGGCAGACCAGGTGCAATCCCACTTCGCCGATGAGATCGCTTCGATACACCACGATCGGATGGCCGTGCGCTGCACACCGCATGGCTCCGCCGGGCGTGAGGTCCGTAAGCGCTGATGCCTGCGGCTCTTCGATCGTCGAGCGGAGAAACTCGATCGCACGGGGGCCGTGCAGGCTCAGGCAGTGAAACCTCCCTGTCACATTCTCAATTGCGACGTCCTCGCTGAAGATGAAACCGTTGAGCGAATCCACCGTGCGCTGCGCGAGCGTCGCGTCCACGATGAGCAGCATTTCGTCGCCCAGCTCAATGACGCGCAAATCCGCTTCGATGCGGCCCTTTCGGTTGAGCCAGAACGCATTCACGACGTGTCCGGCGCTGAGTCCCTTGAGTTCATTGGTGAGCATGCGATTGAGAAAATCGCCCCGATCCGCGCCCGTCACCCGGAGCACGCCGCGCTGCGGCACGTCCATGAGCCCCGCAGATCGACGCAGCGAGGCATACTCCGCCTCGATCTCGCCATACGTGGAGACGATTTCAATGCCGGCGCCGGCGGCGTCCGTCGCAGACCCGGGGTCGCGACGGCCGTAGGTCATGAACTCGGCCTCGGCCTGTTCCTGAAGATTGTGAAGCGGGCTGATGACTGCCATTGGATTGGTCTTGCCTCTGAACGCTGCGGGGTTACGCTAGTCAACCCGAAGGGAGCGAACTGATCGCTTCCTCCTGAATCATAAGTCCTTGAACGGCGAGAAACTCCATGAATGTTGACCTCCTCAAAAGGTTGTGCGAAACCCCCGGAATCCCCGGACGCGAAGAACGCGTAAGGGCGCTCATCGAGCGCGAAGTCAAAGGCCTCTTCGACGAGGTGCGGACCGACCCCATGGGTTCGCTCATCTGCGTGCGCAAGCCCACGCGAAAACCCGGCAAGGGTGAGAAACCGCTGCGCATCATGCTCGCGTGCCACATGGACGAGATCGGCTTCTACGTCCGCCACGTGGACGACAAGGGATACGTCTGGCTCAACCCCGCCGGCGGCTTCGATGCACGCAACCTCTTCTCCCGTCGCGTTCTGGTCTGCACTGAAGAAAAGGACCTCGTCGGCGTGCTCAACCCCGGCGGCAAACCCATACACATCTCTTCACCCGAAGATCGCAAGAAGATTCCCGAGGTGACTGAGTTCTACATCGACCTCGGCATGTCGCTCGACGACGTCAGGAAAAAGGTCCGCATCGGCGACATGGTCGTCATGCACGAGCCATTTGCCGAACTCGGTGACACGCTCGTCAGCAAAGCTATGGACAACCGCGTGGCGTGCTGGCTGGGCATTGAGTCGGTGAGGCAAGTGGCCGGCAAGGGCAAGGGCAAAGGTTCGGCCAAGGGTGTTGACCATGCCTGCGAAATCCACTGCGTCTTCACCGTGCAGGAAGAAGTCGGTCTGCGCGGCGCCATCACCAGCGCCTACACCGTCAAACCCGACGTCGGCATCGGAATCGACACAACCCTCTGTTGCGATACGCCCGGCGTACCCGAGAACGATCGTGTCACAAAACAGGGCGACGGCGTCGCGATCACCGTCATGGATGGCTCAGTCATCTCCAACTATGCGCTGGTCAACCAGTTTGAGGAGATCGCCAGGAAGCGCAAGATCCCGCATCAGCGATCCATCCTCGGACGCGGCGGCACAGATACGGCCGCTCTCCAGAAGGCGGGCTCCGGCGCCAAAGCGATCACGATCTCCGTCGGCACTCGGTACATTCACACCGTAACCGAAATGGTTCATCGCACCGATCTGGAAGCCGCGCGCAATCTGCTTGCGGCCTATCTCGAGTCCGCCTGAACCACCGACCAGTTGATTGCGTCGGAGTCAACTGAAGACCAGGTGATGCGTCAGCGCCAGGGCGGCCGCCAGGGCGAGGGTGCGCATCATCCCCAGACGCCACCAGAACAGTGCAGCAAAGGCCACCAGCGTGACGAGCAGCGCCGGCCAGTCGACGCCCGTCCAGTCAGGCGCCAGCAGCCGCACTCCCCAGACCCGATGCACTTCGACCGTTGCAAAGAGCGTGTGCAGCGCGAACCAGACGGCGAGATTCAGCACCACCCCGACCACTGCCGCGGTGACGCCGGTCAGTGCCGCCGCGAGTCGTTTGTTGGCCCGAGCCGCCTCCACGTAAGGGGCACCGAGAAAAATCCACAGAAAACAGGGCACAAATGTCACCCACGCCGTAAGCACCGCGGCCAGCGTGCCGGCAAGCAGCGGCGGAAGCGTGCCTGGGTGGTTGAACGCCGCCATGAAACCGACGAACTGCACCACCTGGATCAGCGGACCCGGCGTCGTCTCCGCCAGGCCAAGTCCGCGCAGCATCTCTTCAGCTGAGAGCCAGCCATACAACTCGACGGCCTGCTGCGCGACATAGGGAAGCACCGCATACGCCCCGCCGAAAGTCACCACCGCCGCCTTACTGAAGAACAAGCCGACTCGCGTGTAGAGATCATCGGGACCTAGCACCAGCGCCAGCACGAGGAGGGGGCCGAACCAGAGCGTGAGACAGACCGCCAGCGTTCGCAGCGCGCGCCAGGCCGACGGCTTGGCGTGATCGGAATCATGCAGGTCCAGCGCCGTGGGTCGATCGTCTTCACGATGAGTTCCGGCGGCGCCAAAGACCCGGGGCGCGAAATGCCCGCCGACGAATCCGATCGCTGCCGCCCCCGCCACGATCGCCGGAAACGGAACCTCAAGAAAAAAGATGGAGACAAAAGCCGCGGCGGCAATCAGCGCCATCCATCGATTGCGCAGTGCTCGCTTTCCGATTCGAACAACCGCCTCGACCACCACGGCGAGCACGGCGGCCCCGAGCCCGTGGAACACCGCATCCACCGCTGGCACATCGTGCCACGTGGCGTACACCAGGCTCAATGCCAGAATCGATACGAACCCGGGCAGGATGAAGAGCACGCCCGCGGCGATGCCTCCCCGAGTACGGTGCAGCAGCCAGCCGATGTAGGTGGCCAACTGCGTCGCCTCGGGGCCCGGCAGCAGCATGCAGTAATTCAGAGCATGCAGAAACCGCTGCTCACTCACCCAACGCTTCTGCTCGACAAGCACCCGGTGCATGACCGCGATCTGCCCGGCCGGACCGCCGAAACTGTTGAGTCCGATATAGATCCACACCCTCAGTGCTTCAGCAAAGGAGACTCGCCTTGCCTGTCCCGTCGGGTTCGTCGCGTGCTCGTTGTGAATCGGACACATCCTGGTCGCTTTGATCCCGTCGGGCGAAACCGGCGGCGTCGGGCGCGGGGATTTGCTGGTGGCCCGATTGTAGCCACCGAGAGGATTCGCCCGGGGGCGGCATCGCCCGATGGAACGCGACTATAATCGCGACGTCGGGCTCGCGCAGACGAGCCTGAGATTCGTTGGAGCAGTCACGTGACGCAGGAACAGCAGCAACTGGAACAGACCACGCCCATGCCGGTGATCAATCCGTATCCGCGCGGCGCCTACGTCTTCGTTCAAGAGGCACTGGGCTTCACCGTTGGCAAAGTGCACGGCGATCCCGAGAAGGTCGATCCTGGGAAACGGCACATCAGCGGACAGCAACTCTGCCACGGCCTGCGCGACTACGCCATCACCAAGTACGGCCTGCTCGCTCGCTCCGTACTCAACCACTGGAACATTCATCGAACCGACGACTTTGGCCGCATCGTCTACAACCTGATCGAAACGGGCCAACTCTCCTGCAGCGATGAAGATCGCATCGAAGACTTTGCCGCCGTCTACTCCTTCGATGAAGCCTTCGATCAGCAGCAGATTCTCGATTCGCTCATGCGCAACTGAGCGATCCGCTCCCATCTCAGCCCTCTGGCTTGTCCGCAACAGAACCGCTGCGGACTTGTCGCCGCCGGTCGGCTCGGTATCCTGCACTGGCCATGAGCAAGAAAAGCGGCGGCGAATCCAACTCGGAACTGCGGCCGGACGATCTGCGCCGCCTGCATCTCTGGCAGATCCAGGCCGTGCGCGACGTCGCGGTCCTCGCGGCCGTGGTCTTTCTCGTGCTCTGCGGTTACTGGCTCCGCAGTGTCACGGTGCCACTGCTGATCGCGCTCGCCCTGGCGTATCTCTTTGAACCGGTCGTCGTCTGGGCAACGCGCAAGTACAACATCTCCCGCACCACGGTGGCCGGCAGCCTCGTGGCAGCGGTGGGTTTGCTCTTCGCCGTGGCGGTGTTGGGCGTCGCGCTCTCGCTGGTTCAGACCGTCGATCTGGTCCGCTCGCTCCCCGAGCGGGCCGGCGGAGCGATCCAACTGATCGACGAACACCTCCCGGCGCCGATCGGCGAATCCCTCCTCCAGGGACTGCACAGTCTCATCGGTGATGAAACCGCCTCAGACCCGGCCACGACCGGCGAACCAGCCACGCCAGCCGACGATGGCGCCGCCCCGAGCAACAAACCAGACGATCACAAGATCGATTCCGCCGGCGCTGTTGACGCCACCGAGATTGCCGGCGAAATCCGATCGTGGCTCAGGGCGAATCTCGGCACGATCTTCCAGGCCACCGTCCGCACCACGGGAGATGCCCTCAGCGTCATCCTGCAGTTTGTCAGTTCGACGGTGTACATCGCCTTCACCCTCTTCCTGATCCCGTTCTACTTCTTCGCCTTCTCGACCGGTTGGCCGCACCTGCGCGACATGGTCGTCGAAGTGTTCCCGGTGCAGCACTCCAAGGGCGTCTACGACATGCTCAAGAAAATGGACGCTGCCGTCAGTGGCTTCGTCCGCGGCCGCATTGTCATCTGCGCCATCATGGGCGTGCTCTTCGCGGTGGGCTGGTGGATGTGCGGCGTGCCCTACTGGCTCCTGCTCGGGATTCTGACGGGCGTCTTCAGCATCGTGCCCTACCTGGGTGGCGTCGGCCTGCCGCTGGCGATCGGCTTGCTGTGGCTCGGGCAAGGCGATCTGCCGCCCGATGCCCGCATGGCGTGGTGGGGGATCATCCTCTGGCCCACCATCGTCTTCACCATTGTGCAGCTGCTGGAAGGCTACGGCCTCACGCCGATGATTGCCGGCAAGGCGACCAACCTCGGCCCCGTCTCCATCCTCGTCGCCGTCCTCGCCGGCGGAGCCGTCGGAGGCGTCTACGGCATGCTCCTGGCCATCCCCGCAGCCGCCTGCATCAAGATCCTCGTCATGGACCTGCTTCTGCCCCGCGTCAAGAAATACGGCCGAGGCGAAGCCGCAGACATGCTGCCCATCAGCGGCGATTAGAATCCGTTGCCACCATTCGACCTCAGACGCAGACCGTCGCTCATCGGCAGCGGCACAGAGAGGATGTTCTTCATGCACGTCGCACTCACCGGTGCTTCGGGATTCATCGGCGCCGCCATCGCTCGCGATCTCAAGCGACAGGGCCACACCACGACGGCCCTCGTCCGCTCCACAAGCAAGCGCGATCACATCGAACCAATGGTCAATCGCTTCGTGGTCGGCGATCTCGCAGATGAGTCGGTCTGGCCCGAACTCATCGAGGGCTGCGACTGCGTCATCCACTGCGGCGTCGACTGGTCGCCTCTGAAAAGCAACGACATCGAATCCCATCTCAAGCGCAACCTGCTTGGCTCGATTCGCTTCCTCCAGGCGAGCAATCCGCGGCAGTTCATTTTCATCAGCACGATCGCCGTGCACCACGACATGCGGCCGCGCTGGGGCGGCGTGATTGATGAAGATCATCCCCTGCGCCCGGCGTCGTGGTACGGCGCCTACAAGGCCGCCGTGGAGCCGCACCTCTGGACCGCCCACTTCAGCCAGGGACAGCACACCTCCGCCATCCGCCCATGCGGCGTCTACGGCCTCGATCCCAACCTCGAACGCACCTACGGCATTGGCATGCTCCGCAGATTGCGCAAGGGTGACTCGGTCGACAAAACCGGCGGCGGGAAGTTCGTCCACGTCGATGATGTCGCCGCCGCAACGGTCGCGTGCGTGGGCAACCCCGATGCAGCGGGCAAGGCGTACAACCTCGTCGATTGCTATGCCCGCTGGGCCGACTGGGCGATGATGGCCGCCGATTTGCTCGGCGTGAAGGTCGAAGTCGATACGTCCAGCCCGAGTGAACCGAAGAACACGTTCACGAAAGACGCGGTGCGGTCGCTCGGTGTGAACCTCGATCGCGGCCACGATGGGATTCGCGATTACTTGCGCGAGTTGATTGCCGTGACGTCTTGATCCACCCTGCTGCGTGGTGCGAGTTCATCCAGTCTCGCGTGCCTACCGCGTTGCATTCAGCAACAGATTGAATCGCCCCGGCCCGCCGCGCTCGCGCAAGCCGACACGCATTTGGGGGTTCAGCAATCTCGTTGCCGGATCAGGCAGGCGGAAGACGCGGACGGTCGTCTCACCGGGCTGGAGTTGTGCGACGTCCAGTTCGAGTCGGCCATAACCCTCCGCCAGCACCATGGCGCTGAGCCAGACCGGCTGGTCGGAGTTGTTGGAAATCTCCAGCGTAATGACGAGCTCTTCCTTGCCCTCGGGATTGAGCGCGTACTCGTAGTGCGGCACCAGCGCGACCTTCTGGAAGCCGAGTTCGACAATTGACTCCATTCGCACCGCGTTGGTCGAGATGTTCTGCAACCCAATGTCGACCACGATCCGCTTGGGGCCGCCCGTCTCATACGCCGGATACGTGAAGACCAACGGCATACGCAGTTCTTCACCGGCGCCGATCGAAAAGTGACGCACACGCTGACGAATGTCCCACTCCGCCGGCTCGATGATCCGAAGCGTCCCCGCGATGCTCGTCTTCCACGGATTCGTCAGGATCATCTCGTGCATGTGCACCGCCGCAGCCCCTTCGATCCAGCGCGGCGTTACGCGGAAGCCCGATCGCAACAGGGCCAGATTGATCACCGCATCATCAATGAAGTGCGGCTCGCGCGTGATCCGGATTTCATGCACGCCGTTGGTCACCGGCACCTGCGCCACGTTGCCGAAAACGTCACTCACCTTCACCGGACGGTTGCCCAGAAAGATCGATGCACGAACCACTTCGCTCGTGGGCGAATCATGCCAGACGGCAATCGTGCCGTTGCCCTGCTCGTCGCGGAAGACGACAGCGGTGACGTCGTTGCCAAGATCCAGGCGGGCATGCTCGAGGCGGCCGCTGAGATGGGACGCGAGGTTTCGCCAGACCGGGAAAATCGCCTCGGGCATCGGTTTGTCGGGCTGGTGAGCCTCGACGTGCCAAGGGCGGCGGATCGCCATCGACGTCGCGCCCGCCTCCCAGGCGAGCACGGCCCGCCGCACGAGGTCATTCACTTCGTGCTCGACTCCAAAGGTCGCCCGGTCAGCCCGCTCGATCACGACCGTGCTCGACAGCAGGTTCTCTGTCCACGGCGCCAGGTAGGATCCGATCGTCTCGGGCAGCACCTCGTTGGGCAGGATCGTCGCAAAATGGACGACCGGATTGCTCATCGAACGCACCCCGCCCGACGGAAGCGCCGCAAGTGACGCATCAGCGTTTGTGTTGATGAGTGACGCAGCCTGCTGCTGCTCGGCCGACCACGGGACGACCAGTTGCGGAGCGGGCACCAGTGCAAACAGGCGGCGCAAGATCGCGTCGAGCCGTTCAGGACTGTTGTCCACGCGACCGGCGCCGAGGCTGTCCGTCGGGCCGAACTGCCAGCGGGTGACCACCTGCCCGAAGGAGATCAGGAAATCCTCCAGATAGCGCCACACCTCGTCCGTGCCGCGACCAAACGTCTCGTAAATCAGTGACGGGTTCACGTGCTCCTGAGCCGCGAGCTCATCCGGCAGCGCGGTGATGACAAAACTCACGCTGCGCGACTGGTCGTTGAGACGCGTGACGATCGGGCTCACCGCCGATCGGTGGGCGTGCATCTTGCTTCGCGTAAAGTCAGTCTCCCACATCGGCAGGGAGATCGAGTCAGAACCGAGTGCTGCAAGAAGATCGGGAACCGCGGGCCACTGGTCGAGCGGCAGGTCATCGCCCACAATGCCAAAACCCGCAAAGCGCAGCGGCAGCTTGGACTCGCCGGCGACGTCAGGCATCCATGCAAAGTCGAGCCACGTGCGCGAAATCTCCGTGCCGTTCTCGCTGACGTTGGCGATCGCTCGGTACCAGCCCAGACCAGGCAGCGCAGGACGATACAGTGCCGGCTGCCAGTCATTCGAAATCCGCAGTTCACGCTCATCGATCAGTTCGCCGCGGTAGTCGTACGTGCGAATCGTTGTGAGCAGTGTGGCCGATGCGACGTCCTGAGCTCTGATGTACAGCGTCGGCACGGCCGGCTGAACAAACAGATTGTTGGAGGCCGTGGAGGCCAGTTCGATGCGCGGCACGCGCCAGATCGTCAGATTGTCGAAGTACGCCGCAGCGCCGACCACGTCTTCAAGCAGAACGCGCGGCCGTGTCGCGGGATCGCTGTTCCATGTCGCACGCTGCTCAACGAGCAGCTCGACCTGCATCCACGCGGGCAGTCCGACTTGCGTGCCATCTCTGTTCCGCAGGACCGTTCCGGGCGTGATGCCTCGAAGGATCACCTGCGCGTCGCGCCAGGCACCCGCAGTGTCGAACAATGCCGACTCCGCCATGGAAGAATCAATGCGACGCCCATCCTCATCCACGAAGTAGGCGAGCACTCGGGCCCTCGATCGACGCAGCCCTTCGGTCCGGACGTTGACGCGAAGGTGGTAGTCCACCTCGGGAATCACCGGCACCACGCCAGCTACCAGCCGAAGGCCGGCATTTCCCCCGATCGTCGGCACGCGAACGCAGCGGTTGGATTCACCCTCTCCGGGTCGCTGTGGATAGAACGCCGCATCGTTCCATTGCGGATACCCCGAATCGGCGATACGGACCCAGTAGAGGGGCACCGGGTCGGCATTGTTCGGTTCGTCAAAGTCAAAGGCCTGGACCACGCGCGACGTCAGGTCTCCGATGAGATCAATCTGTGGCGGCGGCGTACCCGGTTCAACCCGTGGCTGCTGCGCCCAGCCCACGCCCGCCAACACTCCCAGCAGTACGCTGGCGAAGAGGGCCGCGAATCGGGATCGAGACAATCGCACACACATTGAAAGAGGTATCGACTTGCCTGCGGACGGGGCTGCAACTGTGCCGATAAGATTGGGCAAGATGCCGCGCCTTTCCACACTGGCGAGCCTTCCGCTCACCCTGCTGATCCTGGCCCTGCTCGTGCTCGCGTCGGGTCTGGGGGGAGCCTATTGGCACTATCGGCAGGTGATTTCGGGTCGCGAGCGGGAACTCGAGCAGTCCCTCGTCGAGGCCGCGCGGCGTCAGCAGGTGCTCGAAGGCATGATCGACCGCCTTACCCGCAGCCGGCGACTTGCCCAGATCGTAGTGACCGATCAGAAAACCGGCCCCGCGGGCCTGCCCACCGAGACCACGCTTCTCATGGTTGAACTCGGCCCCGATGAAAAGCCCGTTGCCCGACACTGCTTCACCATCCCCGGCCACGTCGCCTTCTTTGACGGCTTGGTCGTCAAGTTCGACCACGAAGCCGTCGCCACCGCCCATCCCATGCGCGGCCAGACGGTCGTCCTGCTCCGCCGCGTTTATTCCGATATGCTCGCACCCGCCGAGGGCTTTCCCATCGACGTGGCGGGCGAAGTCCCCGGCGGCTACACCGGCCCAGAGCGCCCAGCCGACTTTGAGAAAAAGTTGTGGGAGCGATTCTGGGATCTGTGCAACGATCCGGCTCTTGCCGCAGAGTACGGCGTGCGCGTCGCCCAGGGCGAAGCCGTATACAAGCCCATGAAGCGCGGCGTCCTCTACGAACTCACCGTAGACGCAGACGGCGGCCTCAACCTGATGACGCGTCCACTGCCCGAAGCCGTCGGCGAAGTGCTCGCTGCAGTGGCTGAGAAGTAAGCGTCTCATCGGACTGCGATCACAAACCGGCCGTCGAATCCGCCCGGACGCTTCCCCGAAAAAGCAGGACGGCGGCCGTGAGCGGCCGCCGTCCTTCAGTCATTGGACGACTCGATTCAAGTCAGCGTTACTGCAGTCGAGCGACGTTGCTCAACGTGCAGGACCCGCCCTGAATGAGTTGCAGGTAGCCGCCGCACGCTCCCGGAGGCGCCTGGCCGTTGATCGAGCCGCTGCCGTTGGTGCCGGTGCTGAAGAACCCGGGCGGGGTCACGAGCATCAGACCGTTGGCATTGAGGCCCAGTCGAGTTCCGGCGCAGGGATTGCCCGGCGGGATCGTCTGGTTGCCGGTGCCGCGGGCAAAGAGAATGCCCTGCTGACCACGAGGCGTAGCGCCGCTCCATCCGATCGCGATTCGTCCGGGGCACGGCCCGGTGATCGTCAGTCGATAGCCGCCACCCGCAGGCGCAAACTTGTAGATTGCCGCCGGGCCAACGCCGGGATCGCCGGGATTGCCGCCACCGATGTACAACCCGCCCGCACCATCCACGGTGCATGAACTAAGCGAGTAGTTAGAACGCAGCATCGTTCCGTTCAGGTCGGTCTGCAGCAGTAACGTGTAGGCGTTGCCGTCGTCGCGCAACACGATCAGCTGGCCGTGCTCAGGGCTGAAGCTGTTGCCCTGCTTCATGGTGTAGATGTACGTCTTGTTGTCAGGCGCCTTGACGGCCGAGATCGCGGTGTGTTCATCCATCAGGTCGCGGTACTGCCAGAGCAGCGTGGCGCTGGTGCCGTTGTCCTGATAGCACGCCACGACGCCGTTGGCGCCGCCGCAGTAGATGCGATTGCCGACGACGGAGGGACGGCCGAAGAAGTTCATTTCGGTGTTCGGATCACCGCGATGCCCCGGCACGCTCCACGCGATGCTGCCGTCGTTCTTGTTGATGGCCCAGAGCGGCGGAACATCATTGTCGTTGAACGTCGTGACATAGATGCGATTGCCGTCCGCGCTCATCGCGCCGCTTCCCCACCAGTTGAAACTGTCGGGGCCGGCGTTCCACAGTTCAGTCGAAGTGTTGTCGCCATTGTCGCGAATCGCACTGCCGCCGAAGAAGGTCGCATTGCCGAAGTGGGCGATGACCTGCTTGCCGTTCCCGTCTTCCCACATGGGGCCGACGCCGCCGAAGGGTGTCGACGCCGGAAGATCGCGCGACCACATGAGCGTTCCAGTCACCGAGTCCACCGCGTGCAGCTTGATGGCGTTGCGGTCGACCACGTACAGATTGCGGTGGCCGGCGTTGTTGAGCGCGGTGCCCACCAGCGGCGTGCCGCGCAGGCCGAGAAAGGCCGCATTGGTGATCGTGGCCGTGACGGCGAGTGTGGTCTTGTTGAGAACAAGGATGGAGGTGTTGCCTTCGGACGTGTATAGGGTCGTGTACAGGTTGTTCACGCCCACCGCGACGCCGGAGTAACTTCCGATTGCGCCGCCGAGGTTCGCGCTCTGCTGAATGATGTGGCCGTCCGAAGGATCGATGCGGAAGATGTAGCAGCCGTCATCGTCCATGCTCTTGAAGTAGATGTCACCGTTGGCCGCGACACTGATGCCGCCCGGAGCGGGAATGCCCACGTTCGTGTTCGTCCACGCATGCGTGAGTGCGGGGCCCGGCGCTTCGACGGCGCCCGTCTTGTTGTTGTTGGCCCTGAATTGAGGCCAGACGCTGTTGTCGATCTGAGCACCGGCCGTGGCTGCAAAGCAGGCCACGCCAAGCACAACCGCGACGGACTGATTCGTTCTCTTGAGTTTCATTTCCACACTCCTTCGGGAAACAGGGATCGGTTTCGAACGGAGACCGATGGCAATACAGCGCATGCGGACCACGCGTTGCAGCATCGACTCTCCACGCGTACGTTCTATTAGACCAGATTTTGCGGCTCAACGCAACCCCTTTCCCGAGAAACGGGTGATTATTCGCCAAACAGAGGCCGTCGAATCTGCGACTTCTCCGCCGCAAGCCGTCGGTGCGCGGATCAGCAGTGCCTCGCAGAGCGACAAACGGCAATAATGGCGGAACTCGACCCTGTTCTGCGTCGCGAGCCGGCAAACAGCCGCAACAGGCCCTCCCCGGCGGGCGTAGAATAGTGTTCACGCTCCCAGCTTCGCGGCCGCCTCGCCTTGCTCGCGAGGCTTCAAGGAGGTTGACCATGTCAGCACACGCTATTGTGAATCCCTTGAGTCGGCGGCATTCCGCCAGCAGTCGGGGCTTCACCCTCATCGAACTGCTCGTGGTGATCTCGATCATCGCGCTGCTCATCGGACTGCTGCTTCCCGCCTTGAGCCATGCCCGCGAGCGAGCCAAGCAGATCGGTTGCCTTTCGAATCAGCGACAACTGGCCCTCGCGTTTCTGAACTACGGCAACGACTTCGACGCGATTCCCGGCTGTACGAACCACGGCCCGCGCGACAACCTGGACTGGTCCGGCTATGCCAATCGGCATCGACCCAATGAGAAGGTCTTTCCGTACGGGCGTATCTATCCCTATGTGAGCAATGCGGCGAGTGCGGTCGAATGTCCGAAGGCGAAGCGGTTGGCCAATCAGGAGTTTGACTACACGTTCGTTGCCGGCATGGCGGGCGCCCGCGTGGATCTGCAATGGCGAACGCTCTATCCGAGTGATCCAACCAATCCAGGACGCAACCTCAAGGCGTTCCAGGCTATGCCGGTGCTCATCGAAGAAGACGAGGTGTGGTACAACAACTCAATCCCCGATGGGACCTGGGCGTGGTACGACCAGTTCTCCAATCGGCACGGCGGAACGTGCAACATCGCCTTCCTCGACGGCTCGGGCGGCGAGTTCAAGAGTCCCAAGGGGCCGATCGACAGCCTCGAGGAGCCGGGCGATCTCAAAGCCATCCACCTCTGGGTCGAGACCACACCCGGCAAGAACTACAGCGGCCTGCACAAGTCTGACTTCAACAAGTTCGGCTGGGTGAACCATCCGTTCGTCTGGTAGGGCCGCGACACTCGATCAGCAGACAACTGCTCCGATCATCACAAGAAACAACCCATCCCGGATACGCGTCCGGGATGGGTTTGTTTTCGACGGCGATCGACTGTGTTCGCTGTCGTGGTGAAACGACAGTGGTGACATTGTCGCGGCCGGTTCTTACGGCAGTTGCGCGACGTTGCTGGTCTTACACGGATTGGAAACGGTGACGAGCTGAATGTATCCGCGGCAGGCGCTGGTGCCAGCATTGCCGTTCACCTGGCCCGAACCTGAGCCGGTGCTGACGGTGTTGACGAGCTGGAGGTTGCGGGTGCCCAGTCCAAGCGTGGTGCCCTGGCAGGGGCCGCTGGGAACGCGGTAGCTGCCTGTGTTGCTGGCGAACACGATGCCCTGTTGCTTGTTGGGGGTGGCGTTGCGCCATGCGACGGTCACGGTGCCGGGGCACGAGCCGGAGACGGAGCAGCGGTACGCGCTTCCGCCGCCTGCGCCGATGTCGTAGCCCTGCCAGCCGTTACGGGCGCCGTCATAGACCCAGACTTGCTTGTTGCAGTACCCAAACCCGTAGTAGGTGTTCGTCACGTCCGTGGCGGCGGACCCGATGTAAGCGCCGGAGCTTCCATCGAACACCATGACGCGTGAACCGGCGCTGTCGAAGAGCATGAGCCAGTTCTCATCGGCGTCGTAACCGACGCTGTAGGTGGCGTTGGATCCCGGTCCTCCGCTGCAGGTGATGGTGCTGATCAGGCTGCCGTTGGTGCGGCTCACCTTGTTGACGGTGTTGGACGCGTAGGAGCCGCTGTACAGCACGTTGGCGGCGGGATCGAACGCGGGCATCGTCTGGTCGCCATTCAGCCCCGGCATGGAGTTGAGGATGGCGGTTTTGGTGCCGTCGAGGTTGCCTCCGCTGCGACCGATGCTGAAAAAGCCGTACGTCGCGCCGTCGCCGTTCACGCAGTTGTAGGTCACGGCTTCGATCTTGCCGGTGTTCGGATTGTGAGACCACGCGCGGAGGTCAACAGGAACGGTCGTCGAGTAGGCGATCGTGCCGTTGGCGTTGTTCACGGTGGCGCTGTTGCTCGGGAATCCACCACCGCCGGTGTAGTAGAGGTCGAGATTGGGGTCGTAGGCGACATTCATCGGTGCGCCCCAGTTACTTCCGCTGCTTTGCAGGAACACCGTCCGCACTCCGTCATGGAGTTGCGCCTGGGCTCCGGAGCATGCGGCGGTCAAGACAACGATTGAAAGTCCAACCTGGCAGGTACGATTCTTCAACATGGCGAGTATCCCTTCCTTCTGGATTTGTTTTCACGACCGAAATGAACGGTGATTCATCAACCCGCGACGCTGCTGTTGTTGTCATCTCTTGACGGAGGGTCGCTCAATTGCGATGCTCGGCCACAGTGGCGCCTGGCCACGCGCCGACCGACCTTGCCGGGCGCAACGAGAAACCGTTGCCGCCGGCGGGGAGTCAGCTCTCCGACGGGTCCTCCTTTCACCCCTGACGCCGCCAGTTGAACCTGCGGCATGGTGGCGGCTGAGCGCCACCGACCCAAAGTGTACCACGCATCAGGCGATTGCAAAGGTACCGGCCGGTGAGCATCGCAACGCGGTTTTGGGCGGCGGCTCCGCAGTGAGTGGCTCGGAGTGGGACAGACCGGCTGCACCGACGTCGGCGGCGGAGCGCCGTCCCGCGGCAACCAGATCGCCACGGTCGCTGCCACCCGAAGCAGATCGGAATGGCCCGGACGCACTCATTTTGCGGAACTGCCGCGCCAACCCGCTGAGCCGGTACAATCGGGATATGGGAATCGGCAGCATACTGGTCGAACGGGGGATCATCTCCCGCGAGCAACTGGATGAAGCCCTGACGCTGCAGAAGCAGACGGGTGAGCGGCTGGACCGCACCCTCGTCCGGCTCGGGTACTGTCGGCAGGGCGATGTCCTCAAGGCCATCGGTGACCAGTTTGACATGCCCATCGTCGATCTCACCGAGATCGAGCCGGAGGCGGACATCCTCGAGATGCTCCCGGCTCAACTCGTCTACAAGCAGAATTGCGTCCCCATCAGCCGGTCCAACGGCACGCTCCGCGTCGCCACGTCCGATCCCTTCGAGCTTTCGGCCTTCGACGAACTGCGACTGCTCACCGGCACGTCGATCGAACTCGTTCTGGCCGATGAGGAAGACCTGCATCGCTTCATCCGCGAGCACTACGGCGTCGCGGGCGACACGCTTGACGCGTTGAACTCGGCGGCTGAGTTCAATCTCGACGAGCAGGCGAGCCTGGCGGCGGCTGATGAAGAGACCAAGAATGAACTCGAACAGGCGCAGCAGGCGTCGGTGATCAAACTCGTCAACGACCTGCTCATCGAGGCGATCTCCGAGCGGGCGACGGACATTCACATCGAGCCCTACGAGGGCAGCCTCGACATTCGCTATCGCGTGGACGGCGTGCTCTTCAAGCCGTCGATGTCGGCGTCGATCAGGCGATTTCGCAACGCGATCATCAGTCGCGTGAAGATCATGGCGAACCTGAACATTGCCGAGAAGCGCAAGCCGCAGGACGGCCGCATCAACCTGCGCCACAAGGGCAACGAGTACGACCTGCGCGTGTCGATCATTCCGATGATCTTCGGCGAAGGCGTGGTGCTGCGCATCCTCGACAAGACGTCGATCCGCTTCGGCCTCGATCTGCTGGGCATGACGGAGCAGATTCTCACCGGCTGGGATCATCTCATCGCCCGGCCGCATGGCATTCTGCTCGTCACCGGTCCGACGGGGTCGGGTAAGTCGACGACGCTGTACGCTTCGCTCAATCGCATCGTGTCGGCTGAGATCAAGGCGGTCACGGTTGAAGACCCGGTTGAATACAACCTTGGCGGGGTGAACCAGATCCCGGTGAATCACAAGATCGGCCTGACGTTTGCCGCGGGGCTGCGGGCGATCCTGCGACACGACCCCGATGTCATCATGGTCGGCGAAATCCGCGACAAGGAAACGGCCGACGCGGCGATCCAGGCGTCGCTCACGGGCCACCTCGTGTTCTCGACGCTGCACACCAACGATGCGCCCAGCGCGACCACGCGACTGCTGGATATGGGTGTTGAGCCGTATCTTGTTGCCAGTTCGCTTGAGGGCGTGCTGGCGCAGCGACTCGTGCGGCGGCTCTGCAAGGACTGCAAGCGACCGGTTGATACGCCTGATGCGCCGTTGCCCGAAGGCGTGAGCACGGCTGGGGCGACGTGGTGCGAGCCGGGCGGCTGCCGCGAGTGTCGCGGGACGGGGTATCGCGGCCGGGTGGGCATCTTTGAGTTGTTCACGGTGAGCAACGCCATCCGCGAGATGATCATGGCCCATGAGAACGCGGCCCGCATCACTGAACGGGCCAAGCAGGACAACCTGCTCATCCGCCTGATCGAAGACGGCATGGCCAAGGCCCGCGAAGGACTGACGACGGTCCGCGAAGTGATGCACGCCGCGGCGACGTAGGCCATCAGGATGAAGATGAAGCAGTGCGTGAAACACGAGTCAACTTCCGACGCGGCGAGTGTGAATACGCCTCTACCCAAGCGCCGCGGCCGTGCGGTGGTGTGCGCGATGAGGGCGACTAGTGAAGTAAAACCGGCGGTGGGAGAGATCGAGTCGCGCCGGGTGGAGCGACTTTTTTCGCGGGCGGCGCAGCGCCAGGCGCGATTGCGAAGAATGTGCAACGCAAAATGCGTGCCAACACGGAGATGCACCATGTCGGGGGTTTTTCATGCGCGCCGGAGCGCTCCTGTGCGCGATTTTTGAGCGCTGGTGCGCGCTTGCGAGCGCTTCCGTGTAAACGAGCGCCTCTGTGCGGGACGAATCAGGAATTTTCGTCGATTTTCATTTTTCTGAGGGGGGTGATTTGGAGTTTTGGTCAACTTTTTTGCGTTTTCGAGAAAGCCGCGCACGGGATGCAGTTTGGATGGTGCGCGTGTGTGCGGGAGGCGAAGTTTTTCACCACGAAGGACACCAAGACACGAAGAGGGCACGAAGAAAAGCCGGGATTGGGTGGGAATGCAGGGGAAAGGCAATTTACCGAAGCCATTCGACTTGTCGCTCAGGCCCCTTCGAGGAGATCGCAGAGAACGCGGAGCGGATGAGTTGCATTGTCTTGTAGGTCGGGACAAGGCTCGGCGCGGGCCCGGCGGGTGGGACGATTGGCGCGCGGCGCACGTCGAATCTGCAACACTCCTCGAACCGCCGGGCCGCGCTCAGAGCAGCGGTCCCGACCTACGCCTTCACGCCGCATTCGGGGCAGGTGCCGGTGGTGGTGGCTCGGAGGTCGTAGTTGCACTGGGCGCATCGTCCGGCGCGGTGGCGGAGGTGGCGGCGCAGCATTGGAACGAAAGTGAACGGCACGAGCAGCGCGGCGGCGTAGACGAGTGTGTTGACGATCGCGCCGGGCCAGTGGATCCTGAGGGGGATGACGCGCGGCGTGGTGTTGAGGGTCGGGGTGATGTTGGCGAGTACGATGCCTTCGCGCACGTTGTAGGGGCCGGGGCCGTTGGGTTCGGCCGCGAAGTAGGAGGCGCTGCGCATCGGCCAGCCGCTTGCGACTTCGATGCAGACTCCTGTCTGAGTCGGGGCGTAATAGTCGTACGCGGGGTTGTCGGGAGCGGCCAGGAAGCGCGACCACGCGGGAGGCGTGCCCGGCGAGAGCTCTTCGGCGCGGATCGGTATGGGGTGGCCGGCCAGATCAGGGGTGAGCCACCTGCAGTGGGTCCAGTCGGGGAGTGCGAACAGTGATGAGCCGGGCCCGCCCGAAGCGTGAACCATGATGTTGCCCAAGAGCACGTCGCGGCCGATCGAGGGATACCGGCGGATCATGAAACCGACGTCCCGGCCGGCTTCGTTGACGACGAGGACCCAGGTGCGCGTCGGAGTGGCGAAGGTGCCGCGCAAGCTGAACGCGACTGCAACGACGGACTGCAGGATGGCGCCGAGGAGGAGGCAGGCGATGATACGGCCGGGGAGTCTGCGCAGGATGCCTGTTGATCGGGGATGCACCATGCGGCGATGTTATGGCGCGGCGCGATGCGGGATGGGCTCGCCGCATTCGGGGCAGATGCCGGTGGTGTTGCCGGTCAAGTCGTAGCCGCAGTTGGCGCGGTGGGTGGTGGTGGGGATGGCGGTGCCGGGGAAGTGACCTCGGCGGGCTAGCATGAACGCGCCGCCGATCCAGAGCAAAAAGTAGAGCGTGAGGGCCCAGTCGGGCGGTCCTTCGCTGAACATCCATCCGGGTGCGATCAGGAAGAGCATGATCGCGATTGGCAGTAACGTCAGGAGCGCGGCGACTGATGCGACCATGACAGTCCAGTAGGTGATGCAGATCCACCGGGCGATCATCGCGGCTTGGCGTTCATCATCGTGACAATCAGTCATGGCCGCACTCGGGGCAGATGCCGGAGGTATTGCCTTGGAGGTCGTAGTTGCAGTGCGGGCAGTGGCCGCGGCGGAGTCGGAGGGCACGCTTCACCACGTTGACGAGAGTGGCACACGTCAGCAACGCACTCGCACTGATTATCGCGTTGAGAGCAAAGCGGTGCGGGATGGGCCGGAGAGGAAGGAGGCGAGGTTGTGAGGGGTTGTCGCCAATATCCCCGGCGCGCAAGGCATACTTGTAGTGAGTGATGCTCTCAGCGCCGACATCAAGATCCGCGACGCAGTAGAGACTCTGAAACGGCCAGCCCCATGCAGCCACCATCCGGTCTCGCCGCTCGATCCCACTCGACACGAACTCCTCGCTTGGTGGTCCCAGATCGCCCCAACTCGGCAGGACTGATGAAGGATCCGGCTTGCCATCAAAGTACGCTCGATTGATTGTCTTGTTCATCCAGACGCAGTCGAACAGCTCCAACCCGAATTCGGTGTAACGATCGAGCGCCCAAAAGTGTGCAACCCATCCTTCGTCATCGAATGCGATGATCGCTTCCGTGTGATCTGTCGGATCTCCAACTTCTCTGATTGAGAATACCAGTCCCCAAGCCACCGCTACATTGATGATCGCGCCAAGCAGCAGGAAGATGCATGCTCGGGCGATGAGTCGGCGGTTGAGCCAGCGAGGTTTCATTGCATGATCCTACGTCGTGGCGCGTGGTGTGATGGCCGCGCCGCACTCGGGGCAGATGCCGGTGGTGTTGGCGGTCAAGTCGTAGCCGCAGTTGGCGCAGTGGGTGGTGGTGGGAATGGCAGTGCCGGGGAGGCGGCCCCGGCAGCCGAGCAGGAAGGCGCCGGCGATCCAGAGCAGGTAGTAGAGCGCGACGACCCAATCGGGCGGCCCCACGTTGAACATGTAGTCTGTGAATACGAAGAAGAGAATCCAGCTGATCGGGAAGGCCAGCAGCAGCGCGATTAGTGGCGCCATGACAAACGTCCAAAGGATGATGCACACCCAGCGAGAGACCCCCTGCACATCGCGACGGGTTTTGGGATCATCATCCATGGCCGCACTCGGGGCAGATGCCGGTGGTGTTGGCTCGGAGGTCGTAGTTGCAGTTGGGGCAGAGGCCGGGGGCGCGGCGGCGGTCGCGCCGCCAGAGGTAGGCGGTCGGCAGACCGACGAGCAGAACGATGGCCCAGAGAGGAATGGAGAGTTGCGTGTGCTTGGAGCCGACGGGAGCGGGATAGGAAGATCGCTGCCAGTGGAACCACCACCGAAATGGCGCATCATGCGAAACGGGCCCCTTCCACTCGGTGTTCCGGGGAGGGAACGGCATGTTCTCGAACCATCCGATGGAGAGTTGACCACCAATGACGCCGGCTCCAAACTGCGGCGTGTGGTCGATCCCGACTGCCCACCAGGCACTGCCGATCCAGATTGCGACCAGCAGCGCGGTGAGGGTTGTCATGCTCCACTTGGTCGTGGTTCGCAGGCGGTTTCGCATTGGAGGATGGTATTGCGGCTCGGGCGAAAGAGACTCCTCGTTGACACTTCGGGCTCGCTTTGGGGGCGGCTGCACGCTTGGGTGAATTTCGCGCGGTTCACGCGAAACCCGCTTCCTTGCGGGCGCGGCTCGTTGATTGCAAAAACGGACGACGCCGCGCGAATGGGGTCGCGCGGCGTCGTGTGTTGGTGGGTGAAGTGTTCGGCTTATTGCTCGATCACGTCGATGAGTTCGACGTCGAAGACGAGGGTGGCCTTGCGGGGGATGATGGGCGGGCGGCCGGCTTCGCCGTAGGCGAGGTTGTAGGGGATGATGAGTTTGCGCTTGCCGCCGACTTTCATGGACTGAACGCCTTCGGTCCAACCCTTGATGACGCCGTTGAGCGGGAAGGTGATGGGCTCGCCGCGGTCGACGCTGCTGTCGAACTTCTTGCCGTCGACGGTCCAGCCGGAGTAGTGGACCTTGACCTGTGCGGTGGGGCCGCTGGGCTGCTTGCCTTCGCCGACCTTGAGGTCGAAGTAGCGCAGGCCGGAGTCGGTGACGATCCAGTCGGTGGAGACGGGATCGCCGGGAAGGTTGGTGAGGTCGGTTTTTTCCTTGATGGAGCCGTCTGCGTTGATGGTCACTTCCCAACCCTTGTCTGCTGTGTACGTTGCGATGGTGAACTCGGCACCGTCGCCGGTGAAGTCAGCCGAGGCGGAGCCAGCGACGCCGCCGGTGTCCCGCTCAGCAATCGCGATGGCCTTGGTGAGATTGACCGAGCCGGTGGTCAGCGCGTTGTGGATGCGCGAGAAGGGGACGGGAATGGCGGAGAAGTCGACCGGATCCATGAGCAGGGCCGTCGAGGCGGCGCCGGTGCACAGGGCGCCGACCGCCAGGGAGAATGCGAGTGTACGTGCTTTCATTGAGCGAACCTTTCCTTTCAACACAATAATGCGAATGCCTCCGAAGACCAAAAGGATAGGTCGTCCGGGGGTGGGCGGCCGGGTGATCGGGTCGAAAGACGGCCTTGCCGCGGGCGGCTGGAGGGGGTACGCTGGCGCGGCCGAACAACAGGGAAATGGAGCACCATGAGCATCCTCGTTTTTGAACACGAAGAGCATTGCGGACCGGGCCGGCTGGGTCGGGTTCTCGTTCAGTACGGGCATCGGCTCAACATCCGGCGGTTGTGGGCAAAAGAGGGGTTGCCGCCTGATCTTGATGATGTGCAGGCCGTGGTGTGTCTCGGCGCGGCCGCGTCGACGGCAGCGCTGCTCGGCTCGCCCTGGGCGAAGGGTGAGGCGGGCCTGATTCGACAGGCACATGAGCGGGCGCTGCCGGTCGTCGGCGTGGGAACGGGGAGTCTGATGGTGGCACTGGCGCTGGGTGGGGCTGTGGGGCCGCTGGCAGACGGCGCGACAGAAGTGGGCTGGCGCGAGTCGAAGATGGCGTTTTCCGGCACGGTTGATGCGATCCTCTCGGGCCAGCCGTGGCGGGCGATGCAGTTTGTGTGGCAGAGCGAGCAGGTGGCCAGGCTTGCGGACGACAGCGCAGGGCTGACGGGAACCAGGGCGTGTCGCACGCTGGCGTGGCGGGCGGGCGTTCGGACGTATGGGTTCCAGCAGTGCATCGAAATGGGCGCGGCGGATATCGAGCGCTGGTCAATCCATCGAGGCAAAGAGCGGCAGGCGGCGGGGGTGAGTCACGAGCAGTTGATGAGCGAGACGAAGAAGTGGATGCCGGATTTTGATCGCCTGAGCGAGCGGCTGTGTCGCTGCCTGGTGGACTACCTGCTGCCGGCGTCGCTGCGGCAGTGCTCGTGATGCGGCGTCGCGTTGTCGGCTTTGGTGTCGCGCTGCTCGTGGGCGTGGTGATCGGCATGCTGCTGTGGCCGAGCGTGCATCGCGAGATCATGCTGCGCCGGCTGTTCAGCGAAGATGCGGCGGAGCGCGGAATTGCGGTGCAGTGGTGGGAAGAAGTGATGAACGCTGGTGAGCCCCGCGTGACCCGGCTGCAGCGGTATCCGTCGATGGCGGAGCGAATGGCCAGGCGGCTTGATGACGTTGAATCGCAGGAGCGTTTTGTCGCAATCGCTTCGCTGCTGCGAGCGACTGATTCCTGGGACTTTCCGTTGATCTCCATCAAGTCATGGGCGCGACGGCTGGGACTGATTCTCGATTCGGATGATGAGGCAGCAGCGCGGAGCGTGCTGGATGAACTGGCCCAGGCGGATGTGTCACGCGATGATGAGTCTGCGCTGGCGATCTGGCAGCGGGTGCTTGAGTGGAAGGCTCCGGCGGATGTTCGTCGCAGTGCGCTGCTGCATGCCGCGCGGTGGTTCGGCCGGGAGGGGATTGAGTCGTATGCGGCGGCGGCGCGCGATGATGCGGATCCGGCGGTGCAGCGAGTGGCGTGGCTGCTGCTGGGTCACGTGCAGCCGACCTCGGGCTATGCGGGGCAGTGGCGCGGGCAGGAGCCGGCGGTCGCCGAGGCGATGCTGTGGGCGGCGACGGTGACGAATCGTGATGATGCAACGGCGCTGCTGACGGCGTGTGATGCGTCGCCCTGGCCGACGGTGGCGCTGACGTGGCTGCTCTCAAGGTCGGATGATCCGGCGGCGCGAGAGCGGCTGGAGGAGTTGATCGTCGATGGGAATCGCAGCGCGATGCTGCACCTGGCCGAGCGGTGGGGTGTCGGTGTGGATCGACTGCCTTTTGCGCAACAGGCGTGGCTTGGCGAAGCGCCGGTCGGCGGCAGGGACGAACAGGAGTTGCGATGGCGCCGGTGGGCGTCGTGGCGGACTCGGCCGACGGACGTTGAGGTTCTGCTCGAAGAGCCTCTCGCGGAAGACGGCAGTGTGTGGGCGGCGGTGCTGCTGGCGGAGCGGTTGCTGGATGATGACGCTCGCGAGAAGTTGGCGCGGCGCTGGCTGGATTCGCTGGAGCCTGCGATGCGCGGGGCCGGGGCGCTGCTTGCTGGGTTGGTCGGGGGGGCCGGCTGGCGGCTGACGGAGGCGTATCAGGAAAGCAGCGAGCCGGCGTTTCGTCGTGCGGCTCGACTTGGAATGCTCATGGTCAGCGCGAATGCGGAGTCTGCGAAGAGCGAACATGCCTATGCATGGACGATTGCGATGACGCAGGGGAATGAGCGGATTGGGGCGCTGATGGCGCTGCTGGCCAGCGCTGACGCGGCCGCGGCTGAGGCGGTTCTGACGGCTCCGGCGGATGGGCTGGCGGGCGCCGCGCTGCTCGAGCGGGCATGGTTGATTGAGCGATTCCTGCCGGATTACGCGTCTTTGGTCGCACCCTTGTGCCCGTGGAACGATGACGTGGCGGCGCTGCAGTTTGACATCATGCGGACGGCGTTTGCGCTGGGCGGCGGGAGCGATTCGTTTGATCGGACGAAGCGGGTTTTTGTCTACGCGGCTGCGACGCCTTCGCGCTGAGGCGCCTGGACATTGGGCGCGTCGTCCCCGGAGAGGACTTTGCGCATCCACTGCTCGCGCGGCAGACGCTGCATGGCAATGAGGATGTCGCGCGAGGGGTCGTCCTGCTTGGCGCTGATGAGCGACTTGAACGAGCCGGTGAGAAGCATCTGCGTGGCGAGCTGGTGGAAGGTGTAGCGGTGTTCGTTGTCGTGCGGGCTCTCGATGCCGGGCTTGGCGCGTTTGGAGACGACGACGACGATGCCGTCGGGTGAGAGGATCCGCGCGACTTCGTTGAACAGGCCAACGGGGTTGGGGTGACGCTCGACGAGATCAAAGAGCAGTACGAGATCGGCGGATTCATCTTCGAGCGGGAGGTGACGACGATCGGTGAGGTGCTCGTAGCGTGGCGGCGCCTGCGGGTATTTCTCGCGCTGGGACATGGCGCGGGAGAGTTCGACGAGGGGGGGTCGCTCGTCAAGGCCGAGATAGGGCAGACCTTGGGTGGCGAGGAGGTGGCCCATGACGCCGCAGTCGCTGCCGACGTGTACGGCGAGTTTCCGCGGTCCGGCCTGCTTGATGACATCCATCGTGACTTTGACGCGCAGATCGATGTCGGCGCGAAGGGCGGCGTCGGAGCGGTAGCGATTCCAGTCGGTATGGTCGGGAGAGGCCATCCCGGCCTGCGATTCGCCGCACCGGCTGTGGGTGGCGAACCACTTTGGATTCCAGAGCAGCGGGGTGCCGGCGAATCGCTCGCGGACGAAGTCGAGATCCGGCGCCAGTCGGCTGAAGCCCCATTTCTCTTCAAAGCGATCGATTGATTTCTGCAGGCCGTCGCTCGAGTCGGCTGTGGTCTGGCGGTCGCCGCGCTCGGAGTGGGCGTGGATGTACTCGATGTCGGGGACGGCCCAGCAGCGCCAGCCGGCGAGTCGGGCGCGAACGCCGAAGTCGACGGTCTGGCCGCGGAGGAATGTTTCGTCGTAGCCGCCGATGTCGTCAAATACTTTCTTGCGGCAGCAGTAGAAGCAGCCCATGGTGTCATCGACTTCCATGGCGCACTTGACGGCGTCGCGGGGCAGGCCGTGCGCGTTGTGGTGATAGCCGTTGGGATGGAGCAGCCAGTCGCCAAACTCGTGGATGCGGCCGTGGATGTTGAGTTGCTTGGGGCCGATGGTGCCGAGGTCGGGCGGGCCGCCGTCGAAGATGGCGCAGAGCCGGCTGACCCAGTTGGGCGTGAGGCAGATGATGTCGCCGTCGAGTCGGGCAAGGTATTGGCCGCGCGCGGCGCGGCTGAGTATGTTGGCGGTGATGGCGAGCACGCCGCAGTGCGGGGCTTCGGTCAGCGTGAGGAAAGGACGGCCGTCGGGCCAGGTGCGATTGGCGGCCCAGTCGCGCAGGGTCTCGACGCTGTCGTCAGTCGAACCGTCGTCGAAGGCGAGGACTTCGAATGGGGTTGGGTCGTCGCGAAGCGTTTCCTCGAGTGATTCGAGGAGGTCCCGGATGAAGTCGCGCTCGCCGCTGCGTGAGGATGCCCGACCGTTGTTGAAATTGGGGATGAGGATGGAGACGCGGGGGCAGGTCATGTGGTGATTATCGGTCGGAGGTTGAGGCAGGCTCCAGTTCCCCGATCGGCTCGGCGGCTTCGCGCTCACGGGCGATTTCGAGTGCCTTTTTCAGCGCTCGCAGCGCGATGTGAAGGGCATAGACTGCCGCCAGGCTCTGTATGAGCCAAAGTGCCCCGGCGATGATGAGCAGCACCTGAGACCACTGGCTGTCAAGGGTTCGCGTGAGGCCGGACGTCACTGGTATGATGGCGAGCAGAACGAGCACTCCACAGGCGCCGACGATCATCGCGAGTACCGAGCCGAGTTGTGCTGCTCGAAGCGAGAGACTGCGGCGCATGATTCTCGAAATCAGCATCCAGAGAATCGCGAGTGACGTGATGAGTCCCATCGTTCCTGCAGCGCCGACGAGCACGGCGGCAGTGGTGGACGTTGAACTCAACAGCGCACCGAGAATGCAGACCACCATGCTCCCGCCGATCAGGCGAGCGGGGATCTTGCGAAGGTGATCATCATCGGTGAGTTCGGGATGCGGCAAGCCGATCTCGACTGCTGCACCGAGCATCATGATGACGAAGAAGGCGACGCCAATCGGTAGC
The DNA here is from genome assembly GCA_040255465.1 of Planctomycetaceae bacterium. Lineage (GTDB taxonomy): Bacteria > Planctomycetota > Phycisphaerae > Phycisphaerales > UBA5793 > UBA5793. The sequence continues at coordinate 793,213 of JBDZVA010000002.1, read as the reverse complement.
ATGCACGTGAGCGCAGCGGATCCGAGCAGGATGTAGTGGCCGACGAGCAGCGCCTGTATGCCTGAGTGAATGGCAATCAGCCACCCGCTCGGATGGCCGCCAGCGTCAACTGAGAGGGAGACTGGATATCCACACTCCGGGCAATTGCAGGTCACTGCAAGGCCGTGCAGGTCGTAGTTGCACGAGACGCAGACGAGATGGTCGGCAACCACGCGCTGCGGATCGTCCCGGGGGCCGTGTCCGGTCATCGCGAGCCTCGCGTACTGGCAGGCACGGAGGCGAGTTGCCTGCGGGTGGCTCGGCCGGAAAGGTGCAGCACGACGAGGGAGGCGAGCAGCCATGTCATCGCCGACGCCAGGAGTGCGAGCAGCACCGGCTGGGCCACGACTGAACCACCGGGGGCAGCGCGCATCGCCCACGCGTATGCGGAGAGCGCCGCAAGGCACGCGGCCATTGCACCAGTCAGGTACTTGAAGATGCGGCCCGCCGTTGCCAGGTGCGGCGAGACGCCGCGCCGCATGACGAGTTCAACTCGACTCCACGCGATCGTGATGCCGGCTGCGTGAAGCGAGGCGGCGAGCATGATCAGAGGCGGACCCCCCGCAAAGCCGACAACCATCATGACGCCTCCCACCGCGTAGGCGGCTGCTCCGAGCGGAATGAGCAGCATGAGCCAGTGGTTTCGTGCGGGCGGCGTGAAGTCGTCCGGGTGGCGCGTGGTGAGATCGATGGCCGAGCCAACTTGCAGCAGCATGGCGAGACAGAATCCGATCAGCGAGAAGGGCCAGACGAGGAGCGAGACGAGGATGAAGTAGTGCCCGACGAGCATGGATTGGATGCCGGACTTGACATTGGCAAGCCAGGCTGCGTCATTGGTCGCGCGGAGGGTCACTTCGACGGGCAGGTTGCATTCCGGACATCGCTCAGTTGCCACAAGCGCGTGCACGTCGTAGCCGCATCCGACACACCCGACGTGGACGGTGATGAAACCCTGATCATCCAGCTGGGTTGCAGAGCCTGAATGCGGATGATCGGGGCCTCGCAGGATCACCATCATTCCCGCGCCGTGTTGGGCTCGTGAGCATCTGCAGATTCGCATCGGCTCGTGAGGCGATCAGTCATTCAGAGGAATCTGGTATGGGCACGCTCTCGACGATCTCGAGGCCGAAGGCGCTCAGGCCGTGGAGTTTGAGCTGGTGGTTGGTAAGCACGCGCAGTCTGGTGAGGCCGAGGTCGCGGAGGATCTGGCCGCCGACGCCGAAGTCGCGCCGATCCATCGGCACCGCCCGCGCGCCGACGCCTTGAGGATCGGTCAGGCCCGGATGCGAATGCACGGAACTGGAGACGTGAGTCGTCAGCGTCTGCAGGCGGCCGAGCAGACCTTCGCCGACGCCTGATGGCCGCAGGTACACCAGCGCGCCGCGGCCTTCGCGCTGGATTGCTTCCAGGGATGCTGCGAGGACGCGATTGGTCGGTTGCGTGCGATCGCCGAAGATGTCTCCGAGCAGGTTACGGCGATGCATGCGCACCAGCACCGGATCGGTTTGCTCCATGACATGGCCCGAGGCATCCATGTTGCCGATGCCGCCGACGGTCAGTGCAATGTGGGGCAACGGATCGACGACGCTTTGATAGGCGAAGAGATTGAACGTGCCATGATCGGTCTCGATGAGCGAGCCCTCGATCGGATCGAGACGGTGGACGAGGCGCTCGCGCTCGAGGCGGTAGTGAATGATCTGCTCGACGGAACAGATCTTGATGTCGTGTTGCTTCGCAAAGATCTCGAGATCAGGCATGCGGGCCATTTCGCCATCGTCGCGGCTGATCTCACTGATGACGGCGGCGGGGCGCAATCCGGCGAGACGCGCGAGATCGACGGAGCCTTCCGTTTGGCCCGTTCTCACGAGCACGCCGCCATCTCGCGCGCGAAGGGGGACCATGTGGCCGGGTCGTACGAGGTCGGCCGGGCCGCTGGAGGGGTCGACGGCGACGCGAACGGTCCGCGTGCGATCGGAGGCCGAGATACCGGTGCTGACGCCGTGCTTGGGATGGCCATCGATGGAGACGGCCATTGCGGTGCTGCGCAGCGAAGTGTTGACGGGCGATTGCGGGTGCAGTTCGAGACGATCGCAATCTGCGCCGGTGAGCGCCAGGCAGAGGTAGCCGGGCGTCTGGCGGGTCATGAAGTGGATGATCTCTGGCGTGACGAGTTCGGCGGCGCAGACGAGGTCGCCCTCATTTTCACGATCTTCGTCATCGACGAGGATGATCATCCGGCCGCGCCGGAGGTCTTCGAGAATCTCAGGGATGGGAGAGAGCATGTGCGGCAATCTTATGCCGCGAGCAGGCGTCAGCCGGGCAGGCGAGACTGCCATTGCTCAAGAGCCGCGAGATCGGCGCGATTCTCCTCGAGCATCTCTCGCAGTGCCGGTGACACCTTGTCGGCGCCGGGGCGATTGGCGACGGCCTGGAGCACGACCTGGGCGCGATTGATCATGTCTCGCTTGGTCTCGATGAAGCGGGGCAGGAGGTTGGTCCAACTGGTGTAGTTGGCGTGGCTGTTGGCCTTGGCGTAGGCGCCGTTGATCGTGACGCCACCGAGCGATTCGATGAGATGGGCGAGTCGATCGGAGTGCTCGTAGCTCAGTTTCATCATGCGCCGGCAGAGCGTGCGGAGTCGAATGGTCCTGGCATCCGTGTAGGGCTCCCACGACTCGAGGTAGCGGAAGAAGCTGCGCGATTCGGCGATGTACAACTCGTTGAGCAGGTCGATGGTCTGGCCGTACTCGGGAGTGGCCGGATCGGGAATCACGAGAAATGCATCATCGAACTGGATGTCTTCGCTCACGCTCATCGATCCGTCTCCGATGCGATACTCGGCGAAGTCTCGGGGAGTGCGTCGGCGAGGGGGGTGGCCTGCTCGACCGGTTCAACCGGGTTTGCAAAGACCATGATTGAATTGCGCTCGGCCCACGCGGTGGTGCGGTCGGGGAGCAGGCCCGTCGCAAAGACGCCGGCGAGCGCGAAAATCAGCAGGGCGTACATCGCCGGAGACACGGCGAGGCTGCTGGTGCTGCTGGGCTGCTTCCAGACCATGATGATGATGGGCTTGAGGTAGAAGTAGAGGCTGAAGACGGTGTTGATGACCAGTGCGGCGACGAGCCACCACATGCCTTCGTTCCACATCTCAAAACCGAAGCGGACCTTGCCCCAGAATCCTCCGGTGAGCGGCATGCCGAAGAGACTCAGCAGGAAGCAACCCATGGCGACCGCAAGGAAGACGTTTCGCTGGCCGAGGCCCGCGAATTCGTCGAGCGATTCACTTCCAGTTTCCTTGGCGACGATCGCGGCGACGGCAAAGGCGCCGAGATTCATGCATGCGTACACGATGAGATAGAAGAGCAGGGCGTAGATGACGTTGGTCGGCTGGAGGTTTTCCATCGACGCGGTGAGCAGCCCGGCGAGCATGATCATGTAGCCGGCGTGGGCAATCGACGAGTAGGCGAGCAGGCGCTTGATGTTGGTCTGGTAGTAGGCGGCGAGGTTGCCCCACGTGGCGGTGACCACGCCGACGAGGCCGACGAAGGTGCCGATGCCCAGCAGCACCTGGCGTGCGTGCTCGCCGCTGGAGAAGTGGCCCAGCGTCATCATGATGCGGACGAGCAGGGCGATGGCGCCGGCTTTAGAGGCGACGCTGAGGAAGGTGGTGATCTCGATCGACGCGCCTTCGAAAACGTCGGGGCACCAGAAGTGGATCGGCACGGCGGAAAGCTTGAAGCCGATGCCGATGAGCAGGCCGAAGACGCCCATGAGCAGTCCGACGCTCATGCCCTCGGCGGCGACGCGCTGGGCGACGGGGACGAGATCCAGCGTGCCGTAGCTTCCGTAGAGCATCGACAGGCCGTAGATCATCAATGCCGAAGAGACGGCGCCGATGAGGACGTACTTGAGGCTGGCCTCACTGCTGCGTCGGGTCTGCTTGTTGAATCCGGCCAGGGCGTAACTGGGGAAGGAGGCGGCCTCAATCGCCAGGAAGACCATCAGGAAGTTTGAGGCGGAGGCCATCAGGCTCATGCCCAGCGCGCCGCTGAGCACCAGCGCGATGTAGTCCGGCCCGTCGGTGAGTCGCACGGCCTTTCGTGTCGTGTTCATCCAGAGCACGATGACGAGCAGGGTAAACGTGTAGATGATAATCTTGACGCTCAAGGCAAACGCATCAACCGCGATCATGCCATGGAGGACGGTCTTGCCCGGGACGGAGAAGCCGCCCCAGTTGCCGATCATCGCCATGGCTGAGACCAGCGCGGCGAGCAGAGCGATGATCGCCAGCGCGGTGAGCGGGCCGTGCGACGCGCGGAACGTTTTGCGCAGCGGCGGCAGCACCGGCGCAATCAAAGCCACGCAGATCGCCACGAGCAGACACAGCTCGGGGAGCAGGGTGAGAACTTCGGACCAGGACATTCCAACCGGCATGGTGGATCAGTTCTCCAGGGGGCGCGGCAAGCGCCGAATCAATCAGAAGCCGAGCGCCGCCGAGGCTGTTGTCGTCAGACTCGTGAACGGTGCGTAAATCGCGTTGAACGTGTTGGCGATCATGTCGAGCACCACCGCGGGCCAGACGCCGAGCAGGATGGCGAAGAGCGCCAGCACGGCCATGACGAAGTATTCGCGGGTGTTGACCATGTCGCGGCCCGAATAGGTGTACTCCGGCTTGGCGGGGCCGAGGTAGACGCGCTGGAACATCCACAGGATGTAGCCAGCGGCGAGGATGACGCCTGAGGCGGCGAAGACACCGATGGTGATGACGGTGACGCCGGCTCCGCTGCCGGCAAACGGCACCCATTCCGGCGCAGCTTCGATCCAACTGATAGCGCCGAAGGTGCCCATGAGGCTGAGGATCTCGCCGGGGAAGCCGCACAGCAGCGGCAAACCAAGACCGGCGAAGAAGCCGACCGCCGCCAGACCCGTGTAGGACGGCATGGTGTTCCACAGTCCGCCGAAGCGGTTGAGGTCGCGATGGTGGGCCCGCTCGTAGACGACGCCGACGAGGAAGAACATCATCGCCGAGGAGATGCCGTGGCCGATCATCTGGAAGTACGCGCCGTTGCGGCCGGCCTCGGTGAGGACGGCCAATCCGAGGATGACGTAGCCCATGTGGCTGACGGATGAATAGGCGACGAGTTTCTTCCAGTCGGTCTGGGCCATGGCGCAGAAGGCGCCGTAGACGATTGAGACGACGCCGACCATGGCCACGCCGAACCACGCCCACTTGGCGGCATCTGGGAAGATCGGGTAACTGATCCGCATCAGGGCGTAGCCGCCCATCTTGAGCAGCACGCCGGCCAGGATCATGGAGATCGGCGTGGGGGCTTCGACGTGTGCGTCGGGCAGCCACGTGTGGAAGGGCACGGCGGGGACCTTGATGGCGAAACTGATGAAGAGCAGAACGAAGAACCACTTGGCGTAGTTCCAGTATTCGCCGCCGTGGCTGAAGGCCTGCTGCAATCCGGTGTCGGAGGCGAGGGCGATCATGTTGAAGGAGGTCTTGCCATCGACAGCCGCGGCGCCGGTGGCGACGTCAGGCACAAGGAAGTAGAACCCGAGCATGACCATGAGCAGGCAGATGGAGCCGACGAGCGTGTAGATGAAGAACTTGATGGCCGCGTATTCCTTGCGCGGGCCGCCCCAGATGCCAATGAGGAAGTACATGGGCAGGAGGCTGACTTCGAAGAAGACGTAGAAGAGGAAGAAGTCGAGTGAGAGGAAGACGCCGTACATGCCGAACATGAGCACGAGGTAGAGGGCCATGAAGGCTTTGGTGTGCTTTTCGACGTTCCAGCCTGCGGCGATAATGAGGACGTTGAGGATGCTGGTGAGCAGCAGCAAGGGCATGCTCAGGCCGTCGACGCCGACGAGGTAGTGGATGTTGACGCTTTCGATCCAGACTTTGTCGGTGATGAACTGAACGACGGTGTCGCCACCGCTGGGCAGGTAGCCGTGTCCGCCCGCCTGGCCGTAGAACGCCGTGGCCAAAGCGATGTTGATGAGCAGGACGACGATGGCCGTGACCATGGCGATCATCTTGCTCAGCGCTGGATTGTTCTTCGGCAGGAGGCAGCCGATGGCGCCGATGAGCGGCACAAAGATCATCAGATTGACAAACAGTTCATTCATGGGAATCCCCAGCCCGCGTGGGCCGCTTCAAGTCCTTTCATGCCGCCTCAATGCGCCGGCAGCCCGAACCACACCCACCCCAGTGCGAATGGCGTGGCGATGGCCAGGCCGGTGAAGACCGCGACGAAGAGAATCAAGACATAGGTGCGGATGTTGCCCGCCTGTGTGCGGTGCAGGATCCCGCCCAGTCGCACTGCGGCGCGTCCGCTGCCCCGCACGGTGCCGTCCACGTATCGATAGTCGAACCCTCCGACGAGGAAGCCGAGTTCCTTGCCGACCCATGCTACGCCGTTGACGATACCGTCAACAACCAATCGATCGAAGGCGCCCATCAGGGAGGAGATGGTCTTGACGATGTTGACGACGATGATGTCGTACAGGCCGTCGAAGCCCATTTTGTTGTAGAGCCACCAGTGGATCTGCGCGATGCCGGGGATCGCGGCGACTCTGGAGCTGATGGTGAATCCGTTGATGTAGATCACGAAGCCCAGTGCGATGGAGGCAATCCAGCCGAAACCGTGCAGCAGTGCGGTGTGCACGAAGTGGTAGCCGTGCCCCATTTCGGCTTCTTCGAAAGGCTGAGCCGTGGCGGGCGCGGTGGCGTGGATGTTGGCGCCGACATTGAAGAAGCTCCAACCGATGAAGATGGCGAACGCGGCGAGCACGACCTGCGGCGCCCACATGGTCCAGTTCACTTCATGAGCGTGGTCGTAGAGGTGCTTATCGCGCGGCTTGCCAAGGAAGGTGAGCACAAAGGCCCGCGTCATGTAGAACGCCGTCACGTAGGCGATGATCGTCGGGCCCCAGTAGAAGACGGCACCCCAGTTCATGCCGGCAACGGCCAGCGCGTCGCCGTAGTTCACGGTTGCGGCGATGATGCCGTCTTTCGAGTAGTACCCGGAAAGGGCGATCGCTTCACCGCCAATGCTGACGAACGGTATGGAGGCGCCGGCGATGGCAAGAGTGCAGATCGCAAAGCACGCGGCCGTGATGGGCATCTTCCTGATGAGGCCGCCGTACTTGGTCATTTCCTGTTCGTGGTGAGCGGCGTGGATGACCGAACCGGAACACTGGAACAGGCAGCACTTGAAGAACGCGTGCGTGACGAGGTGGAACATGGCGAACGTGTAGGAACCCACGCCGAGTCCGAGCACCATGTAGCCAAGTTGGGAGAGCGTGGAATACGCGAGAACCTTCTTGATGTCGGTCTGCACGCAGGCGATGAGCGCGGCCATGACCAAGGTGATCAGGCCGATGGTTGCGACGAAGAGATGCGCCGCAGGTGTGAGCAGGGGGAAGATGCGGGCCGTGAGGTAGACGCCGGCCGCCACCATTGTGGCGCTGTGGACGATGGATGAAACGGGCGTGGGTCCTTCCATCGCGTCGGGTAGCCACGTCTGCAGGGGGAACTGGGCGCTCTTGCCCATCGCGCCCATGAACAGGCCGATGCCGGCGATGGTGAGCCACCACTCGTTGGCGCCGGCGTGCAGAGGGTCGATGTGGTGCATCGCCATCAACTGCGTGAAGATGCCGCCGGAGTCGGCCGGCGCCGCCCGGAGCACCAGGTCGCCGCCGAACTTGACGAAGATAATGCCCATGCCGACCAGGAAGCCCATGTCGCCGATGCGGTTCATCACGAAGGCCTTCTTGCAGGCCAGTTGCGGACCGCGCTTCTCGTACCAGAAGCCGATGAGCAGGTAGCTCGAGATGCCGACGAGTTCCCAGAAGACGAAGAGCTGGAGCAGGCTGTTGCCGAGCACGATGCCGAGCATCGAGAAGGTGAACAACTGCATGTAGGCCATGAAGCGGTTCTTGCGGGGGTCGCCTTCCATGTACCCGATCGAGTAGATGTGCACCAGCGTGGAGATGATCGTGACCATGGCGAAGAGCAGCACGGTCATCTTGTCCACGTAGGGGCCGACCTGGAGGTAGCGCGGGGCGCCGGCGGCGTCGGTGCCGATCTGGAGCCAGTTCCATGCCTCGACCTGCGGCGCGCCATCTCCGCTCATGAAGGTGACGTAGGCAATAGCGGAGCAGACGAGCGAAGCGCCGACCATGCCGACCGTGAACCAGGGCCAGAACTTCGGCGAGCCGAGGCGCGAAGAGAGCAGCACCACGATCGCAAAGCCGATCAGCGGAAGGACGGTCGCCAGTGTCAGGAGATTCGCGGGAGTCATGCGGTCCTTGTCCGATCGCGAAACGTCATCAAATCCGGGGTGCGTGCTGTCGGGGACTGTGGGACATTATCGAACTTCGCCATCGCGTAGGGTGATCAACCGCTGAGCATGCGGGCTCGTTCGATGTCGATCGTTGCGAAGTGGTTGTAGAAGTTGAGGAAGATCGCCAGGGCGATGGCCGCTTCGGCCGCCGCGAGCACGATGATGAACATGGCGAACATGAGGCCATCGACCGCCGGGGCTCCGCCGTGCGCAACGGCTTCGCCCGCCCAGCTGAATCGGTTGAACGCGACGAGGTTGACGTTTGCGGCGTTGAGAATGAGTTCGACGCCCATGAGGATGCCGATAGCGTTGCGTTTGGTGAGGATCGTCGCGACGCCGCAGCCGAAGAGGATCGCCGAGAGTGTGAGGAAGTGACCCAGGCCGATCATTGCGACTCCTCACTCTTGAGATCCGACTGACGTCCCTTGGCGATGTAGGCCGCGCCGATCATGACCACGAGCAGCAGCACACCGGCCAGCTCAAAAGGCAGGGCGTACTTGCCCAGCAGGTTGCGGCCGAGATCCGCCACGCCGTAGGGTTCAACGTTGCTCTTCGAAGGCGAGGTCGGGAGCTTGTTGGCCAGTTCGATGACGCCAATGAAGATCATCAGCAGCGTGAGCAGCGCTCCCACGGCCCAGCCGAGCAGGCGCTGTGGCACGGGCACCGTCAGGCGAATGAAGGGGTTCTTGCTGGTGAGCATGACGCCGAAGATGATGAGGATCAGCGTGCCGCCCACGTAAACGATGAGCTGGATGGCGGCGAGGAACTCCGCCTGCAGGAAGAAGTAGAGCATCGCCACGCTGCCCAGCGTGAAGAGCAGAAAGACCGCCATGCGGACAATCTGCTGGGAGAAAACGACCCCAAGCGCCCCCAGGACCGCCACCCCGGCAAAGAGGTAAAACAGCCACGGTGCGACCGGATCAAGCGTCGGAGGTTGCTGTGCCAGAAGCACCCGGACCACCCTTGTGAAAAAGGACACAATATGAAGGGCCAAGATAGCGGCAAACCACCATCGGGTCAACTTCCCCAAACCTCCGGAATCCCCCTCAACTGTGCGCAAAGCGGGTTTGAACACGCAGGGCCCGGGGATGGTGCCGCGCGATCAGCACTGGAACCCGACCATCGCGCCGGCGGCGGCGAGCGGGCGGGGAGTTGAGAGCGCCGGCGAGGTGGGCGCGGGCAACTGAGCAGGCGGGGGAATGGAGATTTGTTCGGCATATGGCAGGATGTTAAGAACTCGCGGAGGGGATTGGCTGAAAGCGTCGAAGAAACCGAAAATGCGGTTCTGTAACATATTGCCATATAACGAGTTATGGTATTTTCAAGAACATGGGATTTCTCGATTGACTTGCCCTTCCCGACCCGGCTATGGTCAGTTTGACGGTCTATCCTTGGACGACGCGGTTAGTCACCGCGGTCTTCTTGCCGCCGTGCGGGTGTCGGAGCTTCGCACGGCGGTTTTTTCATTTTTGAATTGCGATGCGCGAATGCATGCGATGCGTTTGCATCATGCTGTTGCAACGCGCGCCTCGCGCGGCACATCAGTTGCACCTTGTTCGACGATGCCGCGCACGCGCGGCAGCACAAGCATTGCTTCGACGATCATCCAGATCTCGATGATGATGGATGCGATGCCGATGAGCGCCAGCGGCCACTGGGTGTCGCCGCCGATAGGCATGAGCCAGCGCGGCGAATCAGCACTGCCGATGAACACCTGCCAACCCATCGCCCAGAGCGGCATGATGAGCATGAAGATCATGGGCACGATAAGAAACCACAGCGGTTTGCGCCGTCGCCAGAGGTAGAGCGTGATGACGATGAATGACAGGCCGGCAAGGAGTTGATTGGTGGCGCCGAAGAGTGGCCAGAGGATGAGGCCGCCCTTGCCGCCGTACTGCGCGATCCAGTCCCATGCGGTTTGCGGGTGCGCGCTGAGCAGATTGCCCCAGAAACCCTTTCCTCCCGCATCCGTCGCTCCCGCCGGCAGAGCCGCGAGCACGGTGGCGATGACGATGGCGAAGATGGTTGCGCCGTGTTTGTTGGTGAGCCAGTGGATGGGGGTGAGGAAGTTCAGCGCGCCGGGCGTGATGGATTCGCCGGTGCGTTCGATTTCTTCGGGGGTGATGCATTCGCCGCACTCGGGGCACTGGATGTCTGCGCGTGATGATGGCGCGTTGTCTTCAGTCCCGGAGGGACGATGGGGCGTAGCCGCGGGTGGAGCGAGGCTGCTTTGAGCATCGCGGAACCCGTGGGAGTCGGGCGCGGATTGATTGGAGCCCCGGAGGGGCGAGGGAGTTGTACGTTTGGCTGCGCGCTCAGATGATTCTGTCGCCCCTTCGGGGCTTGATGGATTACGCGCGTCGTTTCCACGGGCTGCGTCCATCCCTTCGGGATTCGCTGCGCCCGTGGCTACATTCCTGGACCCCTCCGGGGTCGGAGGCGCTGTGCGTCGTGAATGCGAAGTCATTCGTTGCCATAACGTGTAGCCGCACTTGGGGCAGAATCTCGGGTCGCGACTCGTCGGCAGAAACGTCGCGGCGAGTTCCTGCACGACGTAGCGCTGGAGGCGGCAGGCGGTGTCGAGTGTGGTGCCGGCGAATGACGCGACGAGCACGCCCATGAGTGCGACGGCGACGCCGAGCGGCAGGCCGATGGCGCGGAGGAGATTGGCTGAGCCGTCTACAAACGCGGCGACGGTGCGCGCGAGGCCGCCGGCATTCTGCCATGACTGATAGCGGGTGTTGAATGCGGCTCGACCGACAAGCGAGGCACTGAATGGGTTGCCTTCCGGATCTACCGATTTGGCTACCACACCATCCCGCGTGACAGAGGGCTCCCGCGGAAGGCCGTCCCACGATTCTTGAACCTCGACGGTCGTGTTGCCAGTCTTCTTGCTCTCCATCACCCAGAGTGACTTTTGCGCGCCATCAGCCGCAACAAAAGGAATCTCAAAAGCTGCTCCCCCAGAAAGCTCAAGCACTGGTGTCTGCGGGCGCGCTATTGCGAAGCCCAGCCCCAGTCCCGCGACACACGCGATGATCACCAGCGTCGCGAGGAATCCTTCCGTGAGCATCGAGCCGTAGCCGACGAAGCGTGCATCGGGTTCGCTTTCGATCTGTTTGCTGCTCGTGCCGCTGCTGACCAGGCAGTGGAACCCGCTGACGGCGCCGCAGGCGATGGTGATGAACAGGAACGGGAAGATCATCGGCGCGCCGGCCGGATGGGGATTCCACATCGGCGCGACGACTTCGAGCGGTTGCCGCGCGGCTCCTTCGACCGGCGGGGCGCCGCCGATGAACGCGGCCACGATCAGGCCGATCACGATCAAGCCCATCGCCGAGAGCAGTTGCAGGCTGTTGATGTAGTCGCGCGGCTGGAGCAGCAGCCACACGGGCAGCACCGACGCGACGTACGAATAGAGCAGCAGGGCGATGACCCAGGTCATGTTCGACCATGAAGCCATCCACGCGTTGGCGGCGTGCAGGCCGTGCATGAGCGGCGTGAGAATCGGCAGCGTCGTCGTGAAGTTGTCATCGCCGATGACGACGGTCAGATACATGATCGCCAGGGCAATGATCGACGGCACGAGCAGGCTCGCGCCCTTGCGATGCAGCCAGACGCCGATGGCGACGGCGATGGGAATCTGCACCGTGCAAGGGAAGATCGATGCGGGGTACTGGCGGAAGACGGTGGCGATGACGAGGCCGAAGATCGCCAGCACGATCGTCAGACCCATGAAGAGGATCAGCAGGAAGAGGATGCGGACACGCCTGTTAAGCACGCGGCCGGCAACGTCGCCGATGGTCTGGCCGTTGTGACGCATGCTCACGACCATCGCGCCGAGGTCATGAACGGCGCCGATGAAGACCGAGCCTAGCACGACCCAGATGAGTGCGGGCAGCCAGCCCCACATGACAGCGATGGCGGGACCGACGATCGGGCCGGTGCCGGCGATGGAGGTGAAGTGGTGGCCGAAGATGATGGCCTTCTTGGTGGGGACGTAATCGGTGCCATCGTTGAGACGTTGCGATGGGCAGACGGCTTGGGCGCTGAGGGCGAAGATGCGATGCCCCAGCCAGCGCCCGTAGGTGTGGTAGGCGACGATGAAGCCGAGCCCGGCGGCGATGGCGATGAGCAGCGTTCCCATCGAGCAAAGCATAACCGATCCGTATCCGGCGAGTGCGCGCGATGGGGCAAAAAGAGCCCACGCCCGGCATGTGTGGCGACGCCAGGGCGTGGGAGAGGAGAGCCAGAGATTGTCAGGACTCGATTCGTCGGATCCCTAGAACTGGTGCCAGTCAGCGTTGCTGATCACGCAAGTGGCCGGCTGCACCGCCTGGATGCCGATGTTGCGTCCGGTTGCGCCACCGGGAACGAATCGACGGAAGAGGCCGTCGCCGTTGGCATCAGTGGTTGAGGAGCCGGCGATGATCGGCGCACTCATGCCGAGCACGACTCCCGGGCAGCCGGGGACTTCGCGCGAGCCATTGGTCATGCTGTAGACGAAGTAGGTGCGGGTGTTGGGGGCAGCGCCGGAAATGGTCCACGCGTTCACCTGCCCTGCAATGCCGGGGGTGGGGCCGGTGAGGACGGCGTCGAGGGGTGTGGCCGAGAGGGCGAGCCAGCCGAGGACACTGCGCGTCATGTTGGCTGCGAACTCGTAGTCGATGTAGTTGGGGGTATCCACTGAGTCAGACTGGTGGTGGTAGTTGGGATTGGAACCCCACTCGTTCTCAATGAGCAGCGCGGCCTGCCAGCCCTGCCATTCGAAGGGGGCGTGGTCGCTGCGATCCATGGCGCCGTACTGGATCGGCTCGATGCCGCCATAGAGCGTCAGGCAGTCGGCCAGCGCCTGTTTGCAGGGATTGGAGTTGGTGCTGCCGTACACGGCCGCGCGATTCACGCCGTTGGGATTGAACGCGATCATGTCGGCGGAGATCATGCCGCGAATGTCATCGTTGGCGTGGGCGACTGCATAGGCCTGACTGCCCTTGAGCCCTTGCTCTTCGCGGTCGAAGCAGATGAAGACGATCGTGGCCTCGAAGCGATGGGAAGCGAGCACGCGGGCAGCCTCCATGACGCCGGCGGTGCCGCTGCCGTTGTCATCGGCTCCGGGGTTGTTCACGGAGTCGTAGTGGGAGCCGACGATGTAGATCTCGTCGGGTCGCAGGAAGCCGCGATGCACGCCGACGACGTTGTAGTAGGTGTTTCCGTTGTACTGGAATGGGAAGAGAGATGTTTCGAGGCCGAGTGATTCGAAGTGGTCGAAGATGTTCTGGCGCGCCGGATCGTGGTCGGCGCCGTAGCCGCGGTTGTTGCCATCGTGCGTGAAGAGCATGTCATCGAGGAAGTGCTGATAGCTTGAGGCAGTGACCTGGGCCACGAGTTCATCGACGGGGCCGGCCAGCAGCGCGCGCGGCGCGCTGAGAATCGCCATCGTGAGGGTGATCAGCGCGGCCAGCGCGCGTACGCCTGGGCGGGGCCTGGGGGTGGAGTGAGTGGTTGGCTGGCCGGGCAGGGAGAGATTCGCGCGCATGTGGCCTCCTTGGGTCGATGAGGGTTGATGCCGATCGCGCCTCATAACACGATAAATATATCCGATATTCCGTGCGAGTGTCGGAGAGTCGTGGCTTTTTTGGGCGGGGTCATTTCCCTGTTCACGCGCCTCGAGTCCGACGGGGCGGTGAATCGCCCTTCCCGAGACCTTCACCTACCCTTTGCGTTCATGATCATCACCGCGAAATGGCTCAATGAGTATCTGGATCGCCCGCTGAGCATCGATGAGGTTGTCGATGCCCTGGCCGGGGCGGGTTTTGGCTGCGAACAGCGCGACGACCTGCCTGGCGGCGACGCCCGGCTGGACATCGAGATCACCTCCAATCGAGGCGACTGCGTGAGCGTGGTCGGCCTGGCGCGCGAGGCGGCGGCAGTGACGGGGCGGCAGCTTGTCGTACCGACGTCGCAGGGCAAGGTCTCCCACGATTCGCAGAGCCCCGTTGTGGGCGTTGAGAATCTCGAATTCGAACTGTGTCCCTACTACAGCGCGCGGGTCATTCGCGGGGTGAAGGTCGGGCCGAGTCCGGATTGGCTGGTCAAACGCATCGAGAGCATCGACCAGCGCAGTGTCAACAACGTCGTTGACATCACGAACTTCATTCTCTTCGAACTCGGCCAGCCGCTGCATGCGTTTGACATGGCGACACTGCGCGGCGGGACAATCATCATCCGCCGAGGCCGCAAGGGTGAGGTGATGACGGCGATCGACGGCTCGAAACTGACGCTCGATGAATCGATGCTGGCGATCGCCGATGCCGAGCGTCCGGTGGCGCTGGCGGGGGTGATGGGCGGCCTCGATACGGAAGTGAGCGGCAAGACAAGCGATATCGTGCTCGAGGCGGCGTCGTTCAACGGCGCGAGCGTGCGAACGACGAGCCGCCGGCTGAAACTCATGTCGCCATCGAGCTATCGGTTCGAGCGGGGCGTGCATCCGGCGACGGTTGCGGCCGCTGCCGATCGGGCGGCGGAGATGATGGTGGAGATCTGCGGCGGGGAGTGGGATGGAACGGCGGCGGTTGCGGCAGCGCCGATCGTCGATCAGCCGGTGGTGACCATGCGCTGCGATCGCTGCCGAAAGGTCGCGGGGATCGAAATTGGCAACGATGAGATGGTCGGGATTCTCCAGCGTCTGGGGATGGAGCCGACGCTGAGCAGTGATGGGTCGCGCATCGAGTGTACGGTGGCGCCACATCGCCTGGATCTGACGCGTGAGATTGATCTCATCGAAGAGGTGGTGCGAATCCACGGGCTGGATCGGATCACGCCACGGGCGCGGATTGAGATCGATGTGGTGGGCCTGCAGGAGTCGGTGAACCGTCGACGCACGGTGGAACAGGCGCTGACGGCGTGCGGATTCTTTGAAGTGGTGACGTTCTCGTTTCTGCCGATGGATGATGCGCAGGCGTTTCTGCATGCGGGGCACGAGTTGATGACGTTGCAGGATGACCGGCGCAAGGCCGAGCCGGCGCTGCAGGCGAGCGTGCTGCCGGGGCTGTTGCGCTGCCGCAAGCGGAACCAGGATGTCGGGCACAAGGAGATGCGCCTTTTCGAGAAGGCGGCGTGCTTTGCCATGGTGAACGGGGAGAAGGCGGAGCAGGTGATGCTCGGCCTTTGCCTCGATGCGCCGGATCGACAGCAGGGCTTACGGGCGATGCGTGCGGCGATCGAATCGGCGGCAACGGCGCTGCTGGGAAAATCGGCGGAGGTGCACATCGCGGCCGAGGCGAACAACTGGTTCGAGGCCGGCGGGAGCGCGGTGGTCTACATCAATGGCGCACGGGTGGGCGTCATGGGTGTGCTCGCGGGCAAGATGCAGGCGAGGTTTGATCTGGAGACGCCGGTGGTGGTGGCGGAGGTCAACTTTGATGCGCTGCTCGCGCTTGAACCCGTGGAAACGACGCTGGACACACTCTCGACGTATCCGTCGATTCAGCGTGACCTGTCGCTCGTGGTTGAAGAAGGCGTGCCGTGGCGTGATATCGAATCGGGTATTGCCGACCTGAATCTGGCGAATCTCGAGTCGATCCGGTTTATCGGAGCCTATCGGGGCAAGCCGATCGAGAAGGGCTCCAAGAGCGTGACGGTCCGCCTGACGTTCCGCGACCCGAGCCGGACGCTGCGGCATGAGGAGGTGGACCCCCAGATCGCGGCGGTGGTGGAGACGATGGCGGACCGGGTTGGGGCGGTTTTGCGCGAATAGGGAGAGATTTCCTCGAACCTCGATGAGCCAGCGGCGGTATACTCGGCAGGATGAAACACAGCACCCGTGCACCCTGCGCTTGGAGCGCCGTGGCGGCCGGGTGAATCGAATGAGTTCGTGGCGCGGTTCCGCGCGACGAATCAGAAGGAGTTGACCTTATGAAGAAGATGTTCCTGATCGGCGCCGGCGTGGCGTGTCTCGCGTTTGTCGGCTGCAGCAGCAATGACAAGGACGTTTCGATGTCCGAGACTTCCGGTTCCTGCTGCGCCAAGGCCGAAGCATGCAGCGATTGCACCGAGAAGGCTGCCAGCCCCGCCGTGGTCAGCGACAAGTCGCATTGCGAAGGTCAGACCGGCGAGTGCCCCTTCAGCAAGGGTGACAAGTAATTCGTAATTCGAATCATTCAATCGCCTCAGGCGAATGACTGAATCACCAGACCGCCCGGCACGCGCCGGGCGGTCTTTGCATTGGTGTGAGTACGATTGGCCGCAGGCATGGCTGAGTACCGCGCGAAACCCGGACAGGAAGATCGTCACGGCGAGATGACCGGCGCGATCACATTCAACATGATGTTCGTCATGGGGCCGCTGATCATCTGGTGCGTGCTGCTCGGGCCGATCTGGTTCGATCTCAAGGGCACACTGATCGTCGGGCTGGTGATGGGGCTCGTGCTCGCCATCGTGGGCATCCCCGTGAGTCGCTGGGCGTGGGCGCTGTTCAGCGAGTGGTCGGATCGGGTTTAGACTCTGGTCTTTGCGGAACGGTGTCGATTGACGCCGGCGCGGCCGATCTTCCATGACTCGGCTCCGAGGTACCTGGCGAGTCGCGCCACGGCCGCCTCGACCCGGCTCTGCAGCGCATCGGAGACTTTGACCGTTGGCTCCCACCACAGACGGCGAATCTCCAGGCGATCTTTCTCACGATGGAACTTGGGATCGACACGACCCACGAGGCGGTCGCCATCGAGGATTGGCATGACGTAGTAGCCGAACTTGCGCTTGGGTGCGGGGACGAAGGCTTCGAAGCGGTAGTCGAAGTTGAAGAGTCGGCCGGCGCGATCGCGATCGCGCAGGACCGGATCGAACGGGCACAGCAGCCGGGCGCGGCGTGGGGGGCGAGACGCGGCTTCGAGGCGCTGGCGCCAGTCATGAAAAGCGATGGCAAGTCGGGGCCTGGTGTCATCGGCCGATTGCACTTGCACCGGGACGATGCGGCCATCGCGCAGGGCGATGTCGCACCAGCGCCGCGACTCGCCGATGGTGATCGATCGCCAGAACCGCGACAGCTCGCTGGGCGTGGCGCAGCCGAGACGTTCGAGCGCCGTGGCGCACGCCCACTCGACATGCTGAGCCTGGTCGGGGCGGGTTGCATTGGTGGCGGCTTTCAACACGCGTGGTGCGAGGTCGTAGGCCTTCTGGAAGTTGTCACGCCGGCTGATGAGCAGATCGCCGGTGCGCCAGAGATGTTCGAGCGCGGACTTCTGCGGCTTCCACCCCCACCAGCCTCCCGGCTCGCCCCGGCGATCATGCTCAAAATCGCGCGAAAGCAGCGGGCCCTCGGCGGTGATGCGATCGAGCACGTGTGCGACAACGGCTGGAAACTCGGGTCCCATGCGCTCGCGCCACCATTTGCTGGTCCGACTTCGCTCAAAGCGCGGCTTCCACTGCGCGAACCATTTCGTGGGAATGAGCGATGCGTCGTGGGTCCAGTGCTCAAACAGCAGGCGATCCGCTTCGACGAGGCGATCGAGGAGCTGCGGGCGAAACCGATCAAGTCTCGACGCCAGGATGAGGTAGTGCGCGCGATCGACGACGTTGATTGAGTCGACCTGGACGAAACCCATTCGTTCAATGAGTTCGTAGACGCGTGTGGCGTCAACCGGGCCGGCAGGGTTTGTCGTCAGCTCCTGTGCATCGAGCAGCAGCAAGCGCGCCTGCGATGCGGTGATCCGATCGTGCTTCGCTGCGGTGCGAGGCGGCATGGCGGAGATTAGCAGGTTCCCGAAACAAGTCGAGGCGTGCATACGATTCGCCGCACTCGGCTATCCTTGCCTTCACTGTTGGGTGAACAGAATCGGATTGACTCGTGGACACGCTCGTTTCGTTCCTGCTGCTCGCACTCGGACTCGCGATGCTGGTCATCGGCGGCGATCTGCTGGTGCGCGGCGCTTCGACGCTGGCGCGCGTGCTGGGTGTTTCTGAGTTGGTGGTCGGGCTGACGGTTGTTGCGTTCGGCACGAGTGCGCCTGAACTGGCGGTCAACGTTCTTGCCGCGTACCAGGGGCAGGGAGAGATTTCGTTCGGAAACATCGTCGGCTCGAACATCGCCAACATCGGGTTGATCCTCGGCATCGCGGCGATGATCCGGCCGCTGGAGATCCGCAGCCAGGTCATCCGCCGCGAGCTGCCCATGATGCTTCTGGCGACGGTGGCGATCGGCATCATGGCGGGTGATGCGCTGCTGCGATCAGCCGACGCCGCGTTCGACATGAGCGACGGCCTGATGATGTTGCTGTTGTTCGGGGTGTTCATCTACTACACGGTTGCCGAGGTGCTGTACAAATCCGGGCCGGATGTCATCAAGACGGAATCGACGGAGATGCTCTCGCACGTGGCGCCGGATGGATCGCGCAAATCACTCGCGCTGAGCCTGGTGATGACGGCGGCTGGGTTGGGGCTGCTGATTGGTGGCGGTCATGTGACGGTGGATCGCGCTGCAGCGATTGCCACTTCGTTTGGCGTACCGCAGGTGGTCATCGGACTCACGCTTGTGGCGATCGGCACGAGCCTGCCCGAACTGGTGACGTCCGTCGTGGCTGTGTACCGCGGTCAATCTGACATTGCGGTCGGCAACGTCATCGGCTCAAACATCTTCAACCTGCTGCTGGTGCTGGGGGTGAGTTCGGTTGTGCGGCCAATACCGGTGCCGGCGGGCGGCTGGTTCGATCTGCTCTGGATGGGCGGCCTGTCGCTGGTGCTTATCCCCATGGTGCTCAGCACGAATCACCGTCTGATCCGTCGCGAGGGTCTCATTCTCTTTGCGGCTTACGTCGTTTACATCTCCTGGCGCGTGATGCTGGTGCTCAATGCGAAGTGAGTTCCCGCAACCATGAGCACTCCAACTCACGATGTGGTGGTCTCGCGGGATGTCGCCGCGTCTGGCGCGCGCGCTGGCGTTGCCTATGGCCTCGGGGCGTATCTGTGGTGGGGCGTTGCACCGCTGTACTTCAAGATCATGGTCGCGCGGGCTCCGGGACTGGAGGTCGTGGCGCACCGCATTCTCTGGTCGTCGGTGTTTCTTGTCGGGTTGATCCTGGTGCGCCGGCAGGGGGCCACACTTTGGCGCATGATGTTTCACACGCCGCGCGTCCTGGGGGTGCTGGTGTGCACGGCGGCTCTGATCTGCACGAACTGGTACCTGTTCATCTGGGTGCATGAGACGGGGCAGGTGCTGCAGGCGAGTCTGGGCTATTTCATCAATCCTCTTATCAGCGTGGCGCTGGGATTCGTGATTCTGGGTGAGCGACTGCGGCGGCTGCAGGTCGTGGCGGTGGCGATCGCCGCGTGCGGGGTCGCGTACCTGTCGATCGCGTCGGGCGAAGCGCCGGTCATCGCGCTGGCGCTGGCGTGCTCGTTTGCCGCCTATGGACTCATTCGCAAACTTGTCGCGGTCGAGGCGATGGTGGGGCAGACCATTGAGACGTTGCTGCTGGCTCCGCTGTGCATCGGCTATCTCATCTGGATTCAGACGCATGGCGGAGGGACGTTCGGCGCGCAATCGCGATCGACAGATGCGCTGCTGATCGCCGGCGGGGTCATCACGGCGGTGCCGCTGCTTTGGTTTACGTGTGCAGCCCGGCGGCTGCGCCTTGTGACGGTCGGCTTCCTGCAGTACCTCGCGCCCTCGGGGCAGTTTCTGATCGCCTGGCTCGTCTTCCACGAACCGCTGAGCACCCAGCGACTTGCGTGTTTTGTCATCATCTGGATCGCGCTGGCAATCTATTCGTATGACGCGATCCGCAGTGCCGGAACAAAGCCCAGGTAGAACCCCCGGCGGTCTACGGCTCACACGAGCGCGAGCTTGTTTGCGCCGTTGAGGGCTGCAACTTTGTACGCCTCGGCGAGGGTGGGGAAGTTGAAGACGTTATTGATGAAGTAGTCGACCGTCCCGCCGAAGGCCATCACAGCCTGGCCGATGTGGATGAGTTCGGTGGCGCCGGTGCCGATGGCGTGTACGCCGAGGATCTTGCGGTTTTCCTGATGGATGAGTAGTTTGAGCAGGCCGATGTCATCGCCGAGCAATTGACCGCGGGCGATTTCCTTGTACTGCGCGACACCGGCTTCGTAGGGAATGCCTGCGTCGGTGAGTTGCTTTTCGGTCTTGCCGACCATTGAGATTTCAGGGACGGAGTAGATGCCAAAGGGATAGAGATCGGGGATGGAATTGGTTGGTGCGCCGAAGGCGTGGCACGCGGCGAGGCGGCCCTGCTCCATCGCCGTGGACGCCAGCGCGGGAAAGCCGATGACATCGCCGGCGGCATAGATGTGCTCGATGTTCGTCTGGTAGTGTTCGTTGACACGGAGGCGCTCCCGATCGTCGCACTCGATGCCGACCTGGTCGAGCCCGAGCTTTGCGCACACGCCCTGGCGATCGACGGAGTAGAGCAACTTCTGTGCGCGGATGATCTTTCCCGATTCGAGCGTCGCCTGCACGAGAGTGCCCTGGCCGTTGTCAGGCGGGAGGACCTCGATGCTCTCGACACGCTCGCCCAGCCGCAATGTGATGCCGGCCTGGCGCATGTGGTAGTGAAATGCGCCGGCGATCTCGGAATCGAGGAAGCCGAGCACTTCGTCGCGGCCCTCGATGAGCGTGACGCGGACGCCGAGCGTTCCCATGACGCAGGCGTACTCCGTGCCGACCACCCCGCCGCCCACGACGATCATGTTGCGCGGCAGGCGATCCATCATCAGCACATCATCGGAGCTGAAGACGTTCGTGCGATCGAAGGGAACGTGCTCCGGCTTGGCCGGGCGCGTGCCAACGGCCACGAGAAACTTGTCGGCCTGGATGCGATCCGATCCGCTCTCGTGCTCCACGAGGATCGTGTTCGGATCGATAAACGTCGCGCGGCCCCAGATAAGGTCGATTCCATTGCGGTCGAACGCATCGCGGATCACGTCGAGTTCGTGATCGATGACCAGTCGGGACACGCCAATGAGGTCGGCAATAGTGATGTCGCGCTTTACACGGTAGGACTCGCCAAAAAGGCCCCGCTTGCTTTTCCCGGTGAGATGCATGGCCGCTTCGCGCAGGGCTTTGGAGGGGATCGTGCCGGTGTTGATCTGCGCCCCGCCGACGGCGCCGGCCATTTCGATGGCCACCACGCGCTTGCCGAGCTTGGCGGCCTGAATGGCCGCTTTCTGTCCGGCAGGGCCCGTCCCGATGATTGCGTAATCGTACTGCCGCATGCCCGACCTCCTGCTCACCTGTGGTGGGCAAACAACAAGGATATGCGCGCTGGGAGATTGCAACGCCCCAGCGGTCTCGAGTCCCGTCTCGGCGCGCATGAAAAAGGCCCGGGCGTGGCGCCACCCGGGCCTGGTGAGAGTCCCAGTTGGGGGCGGCTCAATAGCGGTAGTGTTCCGGCTTGTAGGGCCCCTCAACCGGCACGCCGATGTAGGCGGCCTGCTTGTCGGTCAGTTTCGTGAGTTTCGCGCCGAGTTTGCCCAGGTGCAGCCGGGCGACCTCTTCGTCGAGAATCTTGGGCAGCGTGTAGACCTTCTTCTCGTACTGCTTCTGGTTCTGGGCCAGTTCGATCTGCGCGAGCACCTGGTTGGTGAACGAGGCGCTCATGACGAACGACGGGTGACCCGTGGCGCAGCCGAGGTTGAGCAGACGGCCTTCGGCGAGGATGAGCACGCTGTGACCATCGGGGAAGGTCCACATGTCGTACTGCGGCTTGATGTTGGTCTTTTTGATGCCCTTGATCTTCTTGAGGCCGGCCATGTCGATCTCGTTGTCGAAGTGGCCAATGTTGCCGACGATGGCTTTGTCCTTCATCTTGCTCATGTGAGCGGCGGTGAGGATGTTGAAGTTGCCGGTGGTGGTGACGAAGATGTCGATCTTGTCGACCCAGTCTTCAACCGTGCCGACCTGGTAGCCTTCCATCGCGGCCTGCAGCGCGCAGATCGGATCGATCTCGGCAATCACGATGCGGCAGCCCTGGCCCTTGAGCGCCTGAGCGCAACCCTTGCCCACGTCGCCGTAGCCGCAGATCATCGCGACTTTGCCCGAGAGCATGACGTCGGTGGCGCGGTTGAGGCCGTCGACGAGTGAGTGGCGACAGCCGTAGAGGTTGTCGAACTTGCTCTTGGTGACAGAGTCGTTGACGTTGATGGCGGGGAAGAGGAGGTTGCCGGCCTTCTGCATTTCGTAGAGGCGATGCACGCCGGTCGTTGTTTCTTCGGAAACGCCCTGAATGCCAGGCGCGATGCGCTTCCAGGCGCCGGGATCGCGCTTGGCGATGCTGCGGAGCAGTTCGAGGATCACGCCCCATTCCTCGGGATCGTTCTCGGCGTCGAAGGCGGGGATCTTGCCGGCCTTCTCGAACTCGAGGCCCTTGTGGACGAGCAGCGTGGCGTCGCCGCCATCGTCGACGATCTGGTCCGGGCCGGAGCCGTCGGGCCAGAAGATCGCCTGCTCAGTGCACCACCAGTATTCCTCAAGCGTTTCGCCCTTCCAGGCGAAAACGGGTACACCCTTGGGGTCGTCGGGCGTGCCGCCGGCTTCGGGGCGGCCAACGACGATGGCTGCAGCGGCGTGATCCTGCGTGCTGAAGATGTTGCACGACACCCAGCGGACATCGGCGCCGAGTTCGGTCAGGGTTTCGATGAGGACGGCGGTCTGCACGGTCATGTGCAGGCTGCCCATGATCTTGAGTCCCTTGAGGGGCTTGCTCGGGCCGTACTTGGTGCGGCAGGCCATCAGGCCGGGCATCTCGTCCTCGGCAAGCATGATCTCCTTGCGGCCCCACTCGGCGAGGCTGAGGTCCTTGACCTTGAAAGCGGGGCGGTTGGCGGCGGCGGGGCTGGCGGGCCGGGTCGCGGTGGCGGTTGACATGAAGGGGAGTCCTTTCGTTTCGTGATTCGAGAGAGAAGCCGGGCGATTCTGGCGCAGAATCATCGCCGTGAGCATTCATCCGTTCATCCGGATGGAGTGTAGAAGCAGAATCGCGACGGGGCAAGACCGGGTGGACGGGTTCAACCGCCCGGCCGCGAACCAGCCATCGCGAAGAGGTCGGGACCCTTGGCCTGCGGATCGGCGGGGAGATTGGTGACCTTGTGGGAGTCCAGGCCGGCGGCGGTGAACCAGGTCGCCATCTCAGAGGGCCGGAATCCGAGCCACTTGTGGCCCATCGTCTGGCGGTACTGCTCGCGATCGTGTTCGAGCATGTCGATCACCAGCAGTCGGCCACCGGGCTTGAGGATGCGCGTGGCTTCGCGGATGGCGCTGGCGGGGTGGTTCACGTGGTGCAGCACGAGTGAGATGATGGCCGCATCGACGCTGGCATCCTCCAGCGGGAGCGCCGTGAGATCGCTGTGATGAAACTTGACGTTCTTGTGTAATGCGAGGCGTTTGCGTGCGGCGGCCAGCATCGCTTTGGACATATCCACGACGTGGACGGTCTGAACGAGCGTGGCGAGGCGCACGGCAATGTCACCGGTGCCGCAGCCGAGGTCGGCCACGGTCCAGCCTGGTGGAATCAGTGCGAGCAGCGCTTCATCGACGAAACTGGTGCCGAAGAGTTCGCTGCGAATGGCGTCCCACTCGCCGCCGACGCGGCCGAAGTAGGCGATCGTGTCCGTTTCGCGCTTGGAGAGAATCTGCTTGAGGCGGTTGTCATCCTGGCGCACCTGAGGAGGTGTGCCGAGTTGGCGGCGGGCGAGTTGCCAGAGTTCGCGAGCGTCATCGTTGAGCGATTCGATGACGAGCCGATACATGCTGGCCGTGCCTTCGGAGCGGCGGATGATCCACCCTCCCTCGAGCAGGGACTTGAGGTGGCGGCTGACGGTGCTCTGGGGCAGTTGCAGAATGGAGGCGAGCTCGCCGACACCCAATTCCTCCGCTTCGAGCAGGCGGAGCAGGCGCAGGCGGGTCATTTCGCTCAGCAGCGCGAGGCGTTCGGTCAGACGTTGGCGGGATCCGGATGATGCCATGAGGTCGATCAGATCAGCAAGATCGCACGCGGCGCTGGCCGCTCATCGATCGGGCGCGATCTTCAGGCTTGGACCGACCACGGCGTAGTACGTTTCGAGTTTGTCGATCACCTGTTGGTTGTCCGGCTCGATCCAGTAGGCCTGGCGGAGGCGCTGCGTGGCCGCTTCAGTTTTGCCAATGGACTCGTAGAAGAGGGCGAGTTTCCAGTAGGGCAGGACGGTGGGTTTGGGCTCGATGCGGATGGCCGTGCGGTAGGCGAGTTCGGCGGAATCCGGGTCGCCGTAGCTGGCGGCCATGTCACCCCAGAGAAGGTAGTCGCGCACCTGGCCGCGACTCTGAGCGGCATCGCGCAGGAACATGACCATGCCCTGCTGGTCGCCGCTGCGGGCCATGGCCTCGGCGAGTTGCTGCCCGATCTTGAATGTCAGATTCGGATCGTGACTCGACTGCTGATAGGCGATGCCGAGGTGGGTGCGGGCCCGCATCGGATCTCCCAGAGCGAGGTACGCCTGCCCGAGGCCATAGTTGGCTTCGGTGTCCTCGGGCTTGACCTCAAGGACGCGCTGGAACGCGACCTGCGCGTCGTTGTAATGCTCGTGCTTGAGGGCGTACTGCCCGTCGGCGCGCAGTTCGGGAAGCGATCTCTTGGTTGAGCAGCCGATCGGCGCCAGTGAGGCGGCAATCAGCAGGACGGCCATCCACCGTGCCATGCGGTGACTCCTTGCTGGGGACTTTTGTGGTGTCATCATATCACGCTCGGACCCTGCGGTAGTCGATCCGGAGGATTCGAGGTCGCCGTCGCCTCCGGCACGTATGCTCCACGACGATGCGCCTGCGAACCGTCCTTCTTCGTCACATCCTCCCCGATGGCAGCAGTCACTTTGACTGGATGCTTGCAGTGGATGATCCGGCCATCGAGCGGATGCGAACGTGGCGTCTGGTCGAGCGTCCCGACGAAGCGCGGGTCGGATCGGTGCTCGAGGTCAAACCTCTTGTGGATCACCGAGCGACGTATCTCGATTTCGAGGGGCCGCTTTCCGGCGATCGGGGGCGCGTCGAGCAGGTTCGAACGGGCTGGTGGACCCCCGAGGCGGAGATCGATGTGCACGGCGAAGGGTTGCTCTTCTCCGTCGATTGGGGCGAAGGGACGCCAGACCAGCACTGGTCAATTCGGGGCGATCAGGCCCATCGGCTCGGGTGATTTTCCCGGCTGACCAGATTTCGCTTGCATGGTGCCGAGGATTGTGGTAGCCTAAGGCGGCTGTCCATGTGTCCGAAGTGTCGCCTTGTGAAATGGGGGTCTCCATGAGCGGGTCAGACGACAACAACCCAACGCATCCCAAGATTCGTTTTTCTGAGCCGACAGGGTTTGGAGCCAGTTCCGCTTCTGGATCTTCGGGCGGTTCTTCGGGATTTGAAGTCGAGCGGGAGGAAACCGGTCCCGTGGAGATACCTTCGGCGGCGCCGCTGGTTGAGGGCAGCAAGAAGATTCGCACCTTCGAGCGGCAGGGCGGGCATGAGGCCGAGTGGAATCGTGAGCCGAATGTGACAGGCGCCGGGGCGATCCACGTGCGCACGTTCCATTCGAAGCTCAATTCCGATTCACTGGCGTTCATGGACCAGACGATCAACGAGTGGCTGGACGCGCACCCTGAGTATGAAGTGAAGTTTGTGACCTCCACGATCGGCGAGTTTACCGGCAAGATTCGCGAGCCGGCGCTGATCTGCCAGGTCTGGGTGTAAACCCCACGAGGCTGAGTTCGTGGCCGAAGATCGCCCGCTGAGCCGATACTTTCTCATTGAGAAGGGTCTCGGAGGCTGCGGGAGTGTGTGGACTACTGGGAATCGTGGCGCCGCCTGGACGACGGCCGAGCGTGTCGGCCGGAACCGCGGCATTGATGCGCGATCGCCTCACGCGGCGCGGCCCCGATGACCAAGGACTGGCTGAGCATCACAACGTGCTCTTCGCTCACCGCCGGCTGAAGGTCATCGATCCGGACGGCGGCGTCCAGCCGATGTGGTCGCCCGACTCGCGTTATCTGCTCATCTACAACGGCGAACTCTACAACGATGCGGCCATTCGCCGCGAACTGACGCAACACCATCGGGTCGAGTTCACGACGGATTGCGACACGGAGACGCTCTTGCACGCGCTGATCGTGTGGGATGACGCGGCGCTGACCCGAGTCCGCGGCATGTTTGCTTTTGCCCTCTACGACTTCGTCGAGAATCGACTGTTGCTCGCGCGCGATCCGCTGGGGATCAAGCCGCTCTACTACGCCCGGGTGGGACGGGAGTTTGTCGTGGCCAGTCAGCCGGGTGCGATTCTGGCGCATCCGGATATGGCTGTTGAGCCTGATCTTGCGGTGGTTTCGGCGTACCTCTCGACGATTCGCACCACGCTTGGGCGGCGGACGATGTTCGCCGGCGTGCAGACGGTGCTGCCGGGCGAGTGTGTCGTGGTTCGCTTCATTGATGGACGACCGGACGTCAGTTGCCGGGAGTACTGGACCGAACCCAGTATGACGCGCGGCGAACTGACGTTCGAAGATGCAACGGTTCTCGTTCGTGAGGCGGTCGTTGATTCTGTCGCGGCGCATCTGCGAAGCGACGTGCCGCGATGCCTGCTGCTCTCCGGGGGGCTGGACAGCGCGATCATCGCGACGATCTGCCGCGATCTTGGCGCCGCGGACATCATGCAGACGTGGTGCGCCGCCGATGCAGATGACTGCGGCGAAGATCGACAGTTCGCGTCAACAATGGCGGCACACCTCGGCGCCCGGCATCATGAAGCGATTGTCGATGCGTCCACGTTTCAGCGGATGTGGCTTGAACTCATCGCGCTCAATGGCGTTCCGTTGAGTACGCCCAATGAGACTGCGATTCGTGCGGTTGCCGCTTCGCTCAAGCCGCATGCGACAGTGGCGCTGAGTGGTGAAGGGGCGGATGAGTTGTTTGGCGGCTACGCGATGCCGATCCTGTGCGGTCTCGATGCGATCCACCTCGGCGAGTCTCCGGGTGAGGGCAGGGTGCGAGAGCGGTTCATCGCCGAACTCGTGGCGCAGTACGGGTCTGCGTCGCTGGGATCTGAAGTCGATCACTACCTGCGCTGCAACAGCTGGATTCCGACGGATCGCAAGGGCTCGCTGTTGACGGATCAGGCGCTGCGGGCCGCCGAATTTGATCGGTTGCTCGTCGCAGAGGTCGCCGGTCAGTTTGCTCGCGAAGACGAAACCGACCTTGAGGCCGAGCAGCGGCTGCTGCGGGTTCACAGGCGCATCAATCTCACCGGCCTTCTGGGGCGACTGGATACCTCAACGATGGCCGAGAGTGTCGAAGGGCGCACGCCGTTTGCCGATGCGAAGCTGGCGGAACTCGCGGCTTCGTTGCCGTTTGAACACAAGTTCCAGGCGCGAAGGGCAGTCGACGGGGGCTGGTCGAGCGCTGCGCAGACACTGGCGCGGGGGGCGGTTGAGACCAAGCGCGTCCTTCGAGCGGCGTTTGCCCGGGACGTTCCGCTGGACATTCTCCAGCGACCCAAGGCGAGCTTTCCGCTGCCGTTTCAGCAGTGGCTGACTCCAGTGGTGCAGCGGATCGGCAGGTCGTCAGTAGCGGGTGCCATCATTCGTGGCGAGGCGATGTCGGCCCTGTGCGCCGATCCCGCAGCGAACTGGCTGGCGCTGTGGCCGGTGGCGAACATCGCCCTGTGGTTCGAACATCACTGGGGAGCGGGGCTGGAGACCCACCAGGCAGAGCCGGCTCGGGTCGACGTGACGATCTCGCCGGCGGCGACCCTTTCCGAAATCGGGTGAAACACCCATGACGTCGGGGTCGCGTTGACCGTTTGGCGTCCGGGTCTACACTCTGCCTCCACTGCCCGGAGAATGCCCAGATGGCCGAGACGTTTCGCTGCACATTGGTGACCCCCGAAGAACAGGTGCTCGACGAAGAAGTCACCTATGTGACCTTTCCCGCCTGGGATGGTCAGGTCGGCGTTGCGCCCGGCCGCAGTGCGCTGCTGGCCCGGGTCGGGATTGGCTCGATGCGTCTGGATTTCGTCGGCGGGGCGAGCCGGTGGTACCTGCTCGAGGGCGGATTCGCCCAGATGCTCGGCGATCAGCTGACCATCCTGAGTGACAAGTCCACGCCGGCCGAGAATCTCATTACCTCTGACGCCAACCGCGAACTCGAAGAGGCACTGGCGATGTCGGCCACCGATGAGGCTTCGCAGAAGGCACGGACTGCGGCGTTGCAGGCGGCCCGCGAGAAGCAGCGCATGGCCAGGGTGGCAACGACGCGCGGTATTTGACGCTTGTGCGAACAGCAACATTCGAGGTGATGGCTCAAGCCACGATCGTTCGGTGGCGACGCATGCGTTGCAGCTAATCGTTCGGTATCACGCGCTTTGGTCGATAGATCGCCTCGATGTCGCCGCCGATGGATCGGGTGCGGATGAGTTGGAGGGCGACGGCGGCTTCCATCGACCTGGGATTGAGGCCGCGCACGGGACCGATGGCCTCGGCGTCGCCCAGCACTTTCGGGGCGATGTAGGTGATGAGTTCGTCGACGAGCTGAGCGCGGAGGAGCTTGCCCACCAGACCGCCGCCGGCTTCGACAAGCAGGCGTGTGGCGTTGTGGTGCTTGCTCAACGTGTGCAGGAGCTCGGCAAGGTCGATGTCGCCCATCAGAGGGGTGACCGGAAGAACCTCGACGCCGCGATCTTCGAACTGTTCAACGAGAGGCACATGGCTCGCGGCGACGGTCGCGTCGACGGCGATCGTTGTTGGCACATCATGTGCGGTGCGGACAATCTGGGCCTCGATCGGCGTGATGAGTGACGGATCGACGATGACCCTCCGCAGCTGGCGACTGATGCGGCGCGTGTTGCGCGGTGTGAGCATGGGGTCGTCACTGAGTACCGTGCCCACGCCGGTCATGATGATGTCCATGCGGGCTCGGAGACGATGCACCGCGGCGCGGCTCGATGTGTTGGAAATCCAGCGGCTCTTGCCATCCCGCGTGGCGATGGCGCCGTCGAGCGTCTGGGCCCACTTGACGATCACCCACGGCCGCTTTGTCGTGATGCGATGAACGAATGAATCGGTCAGCCGGGTGGCGCGGGGGCAGTCGATCCATTCGACGACAATTCCCGCTTCGGCCAATCGCTTGGCGCCGCCGCCGGCCGGGCTCGGATCCGGCTGGGCGATGACGCAGCGAGTGATGCCGGCGTCGATGATCGCTTCCGCGCAGGGCGGGGTCTTGCCGGTGTGGTTGCAGGGTTCGAGGGTGACATACATCGTGGAGCCGCGCGGGTCGTGGCCACGCTTGCGGCAGTCTTCGAGGGCGTTGATCTCGGCGTGTGGGTGGCCGAACTGGCGATGCCAGCCCTGGCCGATGACTTCGCCATTGGAGTTGACGATGACGCAGCCGACGAGGGGGTTTGGCTCAACGCGGCCGATGCCTCGAGCGCCGAGTCGGGCGGCGCGGTTCATCATGTCGAGATCGCCGATCATGCGGTGAATGCTAGGACGGATCTCTCTAGCAGCATCGGACCAGCCGCTCGCGCGGCAGGCGATGCTCGTCGATGAGGTCTTCGATGTCGGCCAGGAATCTGCGGCCGTCTTCGACGTAGCCAGCGGTGGGTTTGAGTTCGGGTCGCAGCGCGGCGAAGTAGCGGTTGAAGCGGATCATCAGCAGTTCGCGCACGTATTTGGCGAGCATCGACGCCAGCGCGACTGGCAGGTGGGACGACTCGGCCTTCTCCGTGAAGGTGATCGTCATGCGCTTGGAACCCATCGCCAGTTCGTAGCGGCTGATCGAGTCCTGTTCGTCGAGGATGCGGATCATCGCTTCGGGGAAGAGCATCTGAAGCGGCTCGCGGTAGCGCATGCGGGCGCCCTGCCGATCGACGACGACGCGCGGGTGGTGCTCGCCGTGGCGCTCCATGATCGTGGCGAGGTGGCGGCCGACGAGATGGAAACTCGCGGCTGACTTGGTGCGGACCCGGCCGACCGCCTCGTTGAACTGGGCCTCGGTGAGCGGGTGGCAGGTGAGCGAATTGAGAGCGACGCCATTGCGTTTGAGCGCATTGCCCAAGACGTTGGAGTCGATGCGCAGGCGCGCGCCGTCGTTACCGACGGGTACGGGCAGAGCGGCTCCGTTGTACCATGGCGCGTGCTCCAGGTGCGTCCAGGCGCCGGGGGCAACGGTCTCGAGAAATGCGCGATCGTCGGGCGGCATCGGGCAGCGGCCACCGGCCGAGAGGAACGTCAGCACGCCGCGCTCGAGGTGGGTGAGCGGATGGCGCGATGGATCGTCGGGATCTGAATTGGATCGTTTGAGACGCTTGGAGTCGCAGACGACGATGCGGCCCTTTGATGAGGCAATCTGTTTGGCTACGGCGGCCCGGAGTATCGACCACATCTTCGGTGCCCCGGCGGCTGGGTCGTGGTCGCTCATGACCAGCGTGGCGCAGGCGACGGTGAGCGGGCCGAACATTGGCCCGTAGCCTGCTTCGTCGATTCCTGCGTAGACCAGCATCGAGGTCACTCTAGAGGCCGCGCTATCCTTGTCCACTGCCATGAATGCCGGCAAACCGAAGGTGCTCGTCGCGATGTCAGGCGGGGTTGACAGCAGTGTCGCCGCGGCGCTGTTGCTGCGCGAGGGCTACGAGGTCGTCGGTTGTTTCATGCGGCTGGGTTCGCCGGGCGAGACGTTTGACGAGTTGACTGCATCCGACGAGCCGCGCCTGTCAGGAAGCGAGCCATCCCCCGGTGCGTGCAAGAACCCGCTTCCTCACGGGCGCGGCTCGTCCGGAGAAAAAACAATCCGCATCGGGCATCAGGGGTGCTGTTCGATCAACGACGCTGCCGACGCGCGGCTGGTGGCGGCGAAACTCGGTGTCCCGTTCTACGTGGCCAACTTCAAGAAGGACTTTGGCCGGATTATCGACTATTTCGTCGGCGAGTACAACGCGGGTCGGACGCCGAACCCGTGCGTGCGATGCAACGACTGGTTGAAGTTCGGACGATTGCACGAATACGCGAAGCAGATCGACGCGGAGTTTGTCGCGTCGGGGCATTATGCGCGGATTGATCGCGATGGTGGATTGCCGCGGCTTCTGCGCGGTGTCGATGGGGACAAGGATCAGAGTTACGTTTTGTTCGGCGCGCCGCGCGAGAGGCTGAATGAGATGCTGCTGCCGATTGGCGGGTATCACAAGTCGGAGATTCGCCAACTCGCCAGAGAGTTCGATCTGCCAGTGTCTGACAAGCCGGACTCGCAGGAGATCTGCTTTGTGCCCGACAACGACTATGCGGGACTGGTCAAGCGGCGCACGCCGAGTGCAGTGAAGGACGGCGCCATTCTCGATGCCGACGGCAAGACGATCGGCGAGCACACCGGACACCAGCACTTTACCGTCGGTCAGCGGCGCGGCGTGGGGGTGGCGCTGGGGTATCCGATTTATGTGGTGGATCGTGATGCGGAGCGAAACACGATCACTGTCGGGCCGCGCGAGATGCTGCTGTCAGACGGCTGCACGGCGCGGGAGACGAACTGGCTGATTGACGAGCCGGCTGTGGGGCAGTGGCGGACGTGTTTCGCGAAGATTCGCTACAACAGCGACGCGGTGCCGGCGCGGGTGCAGCGCACGGGTGATGATGCGATCGAAGTGCGCTTCGATGAGCCGCAGTTTGCCATCGCGCCGGGGCAGGCGGTGGTGTGCTACGACGCGGCCGAGCCGGATGTGGTCATTGGTGGTGGGTGGATTGATGCTGCGCTTTGAAGACGTCAGATCGATCGCAGTGCACCACGCTGGCGACTTGGTCTGGTCTTACCCCTTCCACGAGCGGCGCGGTTCGCCGACGTAGGTGCTCAGCGGGCGGATGAGGCGGTTGTTCTCGTGCTGCTCCATGATGTGGGCGCACCAGCCGGTGATGCGGGAGGCGACAAAGATCGGCGTGTACTGCGGGACGGGGATGCCCATCGTGAAATACGTCATGCCGCAGGGGAAGTCCACGTTGGGATGGATGTTCTTCTCGTCGAGCATGATCTTCTGGACCGCGTCGCCGATGTCGAACCACTTCTTGAAGTCCGGGCGTTCCTTGGTGAGTTTTAGACCCCAGGAGCGGAGGATGGGGGCGCGGTGGTCGCCGTTCTTGTAGACACGGTGGCCGAATCCCATGATCTTGCGCTTGGTGGCGAAGGCGTTGTCCATGAAGGGACGGACGTTTTCGAGGGTCCCGACTTCTTTGAGCATGTCCATGGCGGCTTCGTTGGCCCCGCCGTGCAGCGGACCCTTGAGGGCGCCGATTCCACCGACAACCGCCGAGTGCATATCACTGAGCGTGCCGGCGATGATGCGGCAGGTAAAGGTCGAGGCGTTGAACTCGTGCTCGGCGTAGAGGATAAGAGACACATCCATCGCCTTGGCGAGCAGTTCGCTTGGCTTGGCGCCGGTCATCATGTAGAGCAGATTGGCCGGATGACTGAGCGAAGCGTCGGGCGCGACGGTGGGCTTTCCGTCGATGGCGCGCTGGCCGGCGCCGATGATCGTGGGGATCGCGGCGAGGAGGCGCTTGGCCTTGGCGAGGTTGTGCTCGGGCGAGTTGCTGGGGATGTGGGCATCGACGTGGCTGAGCAGGCTGACGCCGGTGCGCAGCGTGTCCATGGGGTGCGACTTGGGCGCGACGCGGCGGACGGTGTCGAGGATCCAGTCGGGCACGGTGCGCAGGCCGGCCAGTTCGGCCTTGAAATCGCGCAGTTCACTGGCGCTGGGCTTGTGGCCGACGAGCAGCAGATGCGCAACCTCTTCGAAGGTGGCGTTGTCGGCGAGGTCGTGGATTTCGTAGCCGCGATAGAGGAGTTGCCCCTGGCCGACGTTGCACACGGCGGTGGAGCCCGCTTCGATGCCTTCGAGACCTGAGGTGGCCGGTGATGTTGCTTGTGCTGGTGTCATGGATGCTGAACCTTCCTGTTCATGCACTTTTTGATATGTGGAGCAGATCAGTCTTCAGTCGGCGAGTGGAGCGCACGACCTGAACGGCCGGGGTAGTCCCACTGGCGGCCGGGTTGGTAATCGAGCCATTCGTAGAGTTGGGCGCGGGTCTGCATGGAGTCGATGAGCGACGCCACGGAGCCTTCTCGCTTGAGCGTCTGAAGGCCGCGCATGACATGACCCATCGCCAGGCGCATCATGCTGAGGGGGAAGATGACGATGGCGTAGCCGAGCCGGGCGAATTGCTCGGCGTTGATGAGCGGCGTCTTGCCGAATTCGGTCATGTTGGCGAGGAGCAGGCCGGGCGAGCGCTGGGCCATGTCGCCGAACTGTGCTTCGCTTGTGAGTCCTTCGGGGAAGATCACATCGGCCCCGGCATTGCGATAGGCATTGGCCCGGTCGACGGCGGCGTCGAAACCGTGGACACCGGCTGCGTCGGTACGAGCAATTATGACAAAGTCCTGCGAGGGGCGATGCGCCGCAGCTGCGGCGATCTTCTCGCACATGGCGTCGATGGAGATGAGTTCCTTGCCGTCGAGGTGGCCACATCGCTTGGGAAACACCTGGTCTTCGATGTGCATCGCGGCGGCGCCGGCGCGTTCGTATTCAATGGTGGTGCGGATGACGCATTCGACTTCGCCGTAGCCGGTGTCGGCATCGACGATGGTGGGCAGGCCGGACGCCTGGCTGATCTCGCGGATGGTGCGGCACATCTCCGAAAGGGTGATGAGGCCGATGTCGGGGTAACCCGCGACATTGGCGGTGGCGCCGCCGGAGATGTAGACGGCGTCGAAGCCGACCATGCCCACGGCCCGGGCGACAAGCGCATCAAACGCGCCCGGCGCGATGACCGTTCCGCGTTTCATCTGGTCGCGCAGCACTCGTCCCGGATGGGGGCTCATGTCATTCAAACTTTCCGCGGTCGAGAATCTCAAAATCGTAGAGGCCGGCCACGTCCTGAGCAGACTTATCGGCCAGATCGAGTCGCTTCAAAAGCCCATTCGTGTCCGCCACAGCCAGTTCGCCAAGCAGGCGGAACTTGTGGTCGAGGATGTTTCGCAGGTCGGCCGTGGTGTTGCGGGCGTGGCCAGACGGGTACATGACCAGGCCGCTGTCGTGCTTGCGCCCCGCGTCGTCGGTGATGACAAGCGAAGTCGGGATGCCATCGGGGTACTTGGCGTCGTAGTCCGGTCCGCCGTGCTCAAAGGTGATGCGCTCCATGAGGCGACGGGTATCGCTGTTGAAGATCGCTTCCTCGTTGTAGTCGAACGGCGAAAGCATAAGTGCTTTCCAGTAGCCGTCGTTCGTGTCAGCGAGATGCGTCGAGCCTTTGCTGGCGGCCAGTTCGAGGGCCTTGCGCAGCTTGGTGGCGACGATGTAGACCATGGAGTGATCGGCGCTCTGGCGGGTGTGCGGGTCGCGCTTGGCCGGATCGCCGATGATGCCGAAGGCGGGCTGGTAGGCCTTGACGACGATCGACTTGATGTGTTTGCCCGTGGGATCATTGAGCAATGCAGGAGCATCCTGCACCAGGTTGATGAGACCCTGGAGGGCGCCGGCGGATTGATGCTCGTAAAGGCCGAGTTTGAAGTGCATGCCCATGACGGCAAACTGGCCGCCGCTGTGCGTCAGCACGATGTCAAATGGCGAGCGGTCGCCATCCGTCGGTTCGTTGAGGCGGAAGATGGCTTCCTTGTTGCGGAAGATGTCGCGCGGTCCGACGAAGCCGCGCATCGAGCGGAGCATGGCGAGCACGGCGACTTCAGCGCTGATGGCGGCCGAGGCACCTTTGGAATCGCTCAATTGTTTGCCGGCGCGGATGGCGCGGAAGGGAATGTAGTGCGCCACGACCATGCCGATGGCCGATTCGATCTGCTCGGCGGTGGCGCCCATCATCGCACCGAAGGTGGCGGCGGAGGCGATGGCGCCGTGGACGACGTGATCGATCTTGTAGGTCTTGAGCGAAAAGACCTCGGCGAGGCGGCCGCGGATTTCGTCGAGGAGGATCATGCCGCGCAACGCGGTGCGACCTTCCAAGCCGCGCATCTGGGCTGCGGCGATGACGACGGGGTAAAAGTCGTTGTGGCCGAACTCTCCCGCGGTGTGGCCCAGGTCGGGGTTATACCCGAAATTGGTCCCGTTGGAATCCCACTCGCGGACGGCGGAACTGTTTGCCACGACAGCCTTTTCGGCATGCACGCGCGTCGCTGAGCCGAAGACGCACGCTCCCTTTGGTTCGGCGTAATCGAGCGCTTCGCGCCGCAGCACCGTCGGGGCGTTTGTTCCCAGCGCGAGTGCCGAAAGTCCGCAAAGCACGGCATCTGTGTGGAACAGGCTGATGCGCTGAAAGACACTCTCGTCGGGCTTGCCAATCTTTTCGGCCATGAAATCCACGGCAAAACGGCCGATTCCCAGCGCCTGGTTGGTGTCGTGTTTGAGCGTTACTCGATGATGCAGGTCGACAGTCATGTGAATGAATCCTGTTCGAAGCGGGCCGGGCGCAACCTCCTGCCGGCGCGTTGGCGGCATGATGCCGAGCGCCACCACGGATCCCGACCGGAATCCACTTGCATCGCAGTGTAGACCCACGGGGGGTGCATCGCTTGCGGGAGAAATCCCCAATCCGGCATGCGCGGCGATTGCCCTGATGTCAGTGCGGAATGCGTTGCTCTATGATTCCGCATTGCCGATCAGACCGATGCGTCTCATGTCACTTTGAACGCCAAGGATGGAGCCTCATGTCTACAGCCACCCCCGTCATCGTGTCCGCCAAGCGCACTCCAATCGGTCGATTCATGGGAGGGCTTTCTCGTGTGCCTTCTCCCGAACTTGGCTCGCTGGCAATCAAGGCGGTGCTGGCGGATGTGCCGGCGATCAAGGACAAGCTTGACGAGTTGATCGTTGGTGTCGTGCTCCAGGCGGGTCTCGGACAGAATCCGGCGCGCCAGGCGGGGCTGAAGGCCGGGCTTTCCAACAACCTGAATGCGTTCACGGTCAACAAGGTATGCGGCAGTTCGCTCAAGGCGGCGATGCTCGCGGCGCAGGCGATCAGAGCCGGCGATGGTGATTCCTATCTTGTCTGCGGCATGGAGAACATGTCGCTGGCTCCGCATCTGAATTACGTGCGCGCCGGGCTGAAGTACGGCGATGGACAACTCATCGATCACATGCGGCTCGACGGCCTGCACTGTGCGTTCTGCGACTGGGGCATGGGGATGGCGGCGGAGTGGATCGCCAAGGAATACGGCATCACGCGCGAAGAACAAGACCGCTTCTCTGTGCAATCGCATCAGCGTGCGGCCAAGGCACAGGCCAACGGCTGGTACGCCAGCGCCATCGTGTCCGTCTCGGCCGCCGACGCGAAGCAGAAGCAGGACATCACCGCCGACGAAGGCGTGCGAGCGGATACGACACTTGAGTCCATCTCCAAACTCCGGCCGGCATTCGACAAGGCCGGCTCAATCACCGCGGCGAACTCCAGTCAGATTTCAGACGGCGCGGCGGCGATGGCGATCACCTCCGAATCGCGAGCCCAGGCGCTGGGAGTCAAGCCGCTGGCCCGCATCGTCAGTTACCACACGCACGGCGTCGATCCGAAGGAACTGTTCATTGCGCCGGTCGAAGCGATCCGCCAGTGCGTGGCCAAGGCGGGCATCGGCGTCGAGGATGTTGATCTCTTCGAACTGAACGAAGCCTTTGCCGCGCAGGTGCTTGCTGACCTCAAGGTGCTCGAGATTCCCGAGAGCAAGGTCAACGTGTGCGGTGGCGGCGTGGCCATCGGTCATCCTATCGGCGCTTCGGGGGCCCGCATCATCGTGACACTTGTCCACCAGTTGAAGCGGCTCAATCTCAAGCGCGGCGTAGCGGCGCTGTGCCTCGGTGGCGGCAATGGCGTGGCGATGTTGATCGAGCGAGACTGATTCGTCCGCCGGCATGGCCTGCATCGAGTATGATGCGCCTCTAAGAAGGAGATGCGCATGCGCCCGATCCGCCACGTTGTTTCGATCACACTCTGCACCATCCTGCTGGCGGGATGTTCGCGCAACAGCGGTTCTCAGCCGGGCAACCCTGCGGCACCGGGTTTTGACGCTGCGGGATCCGACGCCAAGGCGATCGAGATTGCCGATCGAGTCATGCAGGCGCTGGGTGGGCGGCAGGCGTGGGACCAGACGCGATTCCTCGCGTGGCGGTTTTTTGGCAAGCGTCTGCATGTCTGGGATAAACAGGCTGGGCGCGATCGAATCGAGTACAGCACTCCAGAGGGTGAAGCCATCGTTCTGGTTGTGAATGTCGACGATGCCACCGGTCGTGCATGGAAGAACGGCAAGGAAGTGACCGATGCCGCCGAGCTCGCCGAACTGCTCAAGGGCGGGCGCGAGATGTGGATTAACGACAGCTACTGGATGTTCATGCCGTGGAAACTCAAGGACTCGGGCGTCACGCTCAAGTATGTCGGTGAGAGCGACACATTGGACGGACGTCAGGCGGACATGCTCGAGCTGACGTTCAAGGGCGTTGGCGTCACGCCGCAGAACAAGTATCACGTGTGGGTGGCGCGGGACACGAATCTGGTTGTGCAGTGGGCTTACTTCGCTGACGCGAGCGATCCGGATCCCAGGTTCACGGTGCCATGGGACAACTGGAAGCCCTACGGCTCGATCATGCTCTCCGATCAACGCGGCGAGGGGCGAACGCACACGGATCTGGGGGTCTACAAGAGAGTGCCGGGCGGTGTCTTCACGAGCCCCGAACCACTCGACAGGACGGAATGGGAAAAGTAGGGGTCGTCAGACTTCGATCTTTGCCCAGCCGCCCTGCAGATAGCGGGCAAGGTAAAGCAGGCCGCGCACGACAAGTTCGCCGCTGAGCGCAATCCAGACGCCGACGAAGCCGTAGCCGAGGACATAGCCGAGGATCCAGGATGCAGGAACGCGCACGCCGTAGGTGCTGGTCCAGGCGATGATCATGCTCATGCGGGTGTCGCCGGCGCCGCTGAGCGCGCCGCGCAGCACCATGGACATCGCGAAGAAGACCTGCACAAAACCGCCAATGAAGAGCGCCTTGGGCGCGAGCTCAAGGTGAACCGGGTCGCGGCTGATGAGGTGGGTGAGTTGCTGACCAGCGAGGATGAACGTTAGTCCCGCCAGCCCCATAACGACCATAGCGATGTAGAGGCAGCCGCGAATGGCGCGGCGGGCCATCTTCGGGTTCCCCGCGCCGAGATACTGACCAGCGAGCGCCCCGGCGGCGACACCCATTGCATAACCGGGCAGGAAACTGAACGACTCCCATTGGATGGCGATCTCGTGCGCGCCGATCATTCCCTCGTCAAGATCCGAACGCTTCACGATGGCGCCGAGCACCCAGAGTACGGCGAACAACTGACCGAGCCAGATCCCCATGCCATCCATGAAGCCTGGGCCGCCGATGCGCACGATGCGTTTGAAGAGCACTCGATCGAAGCGTGCGTAGGGTAGTTTGAATTGCAGATCGCGGATGCCATGGCGCATCAGCGCATGGATGAGGACGGCGCCGACCGCCTGAGCGGTCACGGTGCCGAAGGCGATGCCCTGCACATTGGCGTTGATCCCGACGGGATTGTGTATGACGGTGCCCGCGATTGTGACCTCGACACCGGAGTACGCCCAACTTGCGATCACGTTGACGATGTTGACGACGACCATGATGAGAAACGGCCGCGTCGTTTCGCCGGCGCCCTGCAGGCAACTCATGCTGATGAGCAGGTACGCGGCAACGGGCATGGCCGCGGCGAGGATGCGGATGTAGGAAACGCAATCCGCCGTGGCGGCGGGGCTGAGGTTGGCGATCCTCGCCATGCCCGGACTGGCGAACCAGAGGGCGGCACCGACAATCGCGCCCCAGATGATGGCAAGAAGCCCGGATTGCGCAAGAGTCCGTTCGGCGAGTTCGCGATCGCCTGAGCCGATGGCGCGGGCGATGATGGCCATGCCGCCCACGCCGATGGCCATCACGGCGATGCTGGTGAACCAACTGACATACCCGGCCAGACCGAGGCCGTCGAGTGCGGGTTTGACCAGATCGGGGGCGAGGTGCCCGGCGAGGATCTTGTCGACCAAACCGACCATCGCGTTGGCGCATTGGCCCAGCAACACGGGCAGAGCGATGATCCAGATCGCCGAGTAAAGCGATCGCCCGGCAAGTTTGCCCGAGCGGATCGCGGGCCCGTCGCCGATCGGCAGAGCCTCCAGGGCGTCGAGTCGATCGGTTTCAATTGGCTCAGGCGCGGGCATGGCCCGGACTATATCGCGTCGGGTGCGGTATTGAGCACCCCATCGCGTTGCGGACGGCACCGTGTTGGCGTTGGCGCGTTGACGGAGACCACGGGGTCGCTGCCGCATGCGACGCGCCATTCGGTACGGCTGCGTCTGCCGCGCTGCACGACGCACCATCAGCCCATGCCAGGTTCCCGGCATGTCGCAGGGGCTTAGAATGTCCAAGTTCAATTCTCGTGGTGGTCGTTTCAAACTCTCGTCAGCGTTCAGTACTGAACTATGGCGACCTCTCTCCCAGATGCCATCATCCGCACAGCCCGACGACGAGTTGCCGGAATTCCCGGAAGGGAAGATCCTGCTGACCATTCTGTGCTATCGCTGCGGCTACAACCTCAAGGGAGTCGATCCCGCCGGGGCCTGTCCTGAATGCGGAAGTCCGGTGTGGCCGTCGTTGCGCCCGTATGTGGATCCATCGGACATCCGAATGGCGCTGCTCGATCGACCGAAGCGTATCGGAACCGCGCTGATCGTCGTTTCAGCCGCGATGCTGATCGGCGCTGGTGCTCTCTGGTGGCCCTATCTGATGGCGCTGATTCGACAGATGAGAGCGCCGGGCGCGCCGCTCAATCTGGAGATCGCGGTCTGGCAGTACGCCATCGTGGGGGGCCTCGCGGCTGCGGCGCTGCTGGCCACCTACGGCCTGCAACACCCCACCGGGGCTCATGCATCTGCGGAATACCGCAGGGGTCTCAACCTGGCTCGCTTCGGCTTGCTGGCGTGGGCTCTGCTCCATGGGGTGCTGGCGTTCTATGACAGTTGGGCGCCCCAACCTGTCCAGGAGTGGTTCGACCTGGTCCACGTTGACACCATTCGGACGCTGCTGCGGTTGGCTCTGGACGGTGCGGCTCTGACCATGATCCTCGGCTTTCGCCCCGTCGTGAGGTCTCTGGCGCGGCACAGCATTCCTCACCGTCTCGGCGGCGCGAGTCGACAGGGCTTCCTGGCAGTGTTCGTGGCCATCGTGGCTGTGGGGTGCGGCGACGTGCTGCGGCTGCTCACGCGGGCACTCGATTTCCTGGGGTTCGCCGGGTCGCTGATCGACAATGCTGCACTAATCGGCACGATGCTTGTGCTCATCGGCTCGGCGATGATGACGCTGGCGCTTCTCAACCTCGCCATTGACTCGACGCGCCTGGCTCGGATTCTGGCCCGCCCGCTGTACCGCCTTGATCAGGCCGTGGGCTGACGAAATCACCTGCCATGCTGGCAGGCAGGGGGGCGGAGGGGGTGGATCCTGTCAGGCAAATCTGAGTGCTGGCGAGTGCCTGCGGTCGAAGAATCATCTCTAAGATACTGTAAATCAATGAGTTGTGGCTGCGTGCCAATGGCGGGGCGCCCGGCACCCGCGGCATCGGCATTGCAAGTGCTGGAGGAGGGCGTGGAGGGTGTCTTCCCGACGCGCCGGGTCTTTTTCGATTACGCTTTCACCGAACACCCATCAGAGAATCCGGAGAATCGGTCCATGGCTATCAAGGAACTTTCGTTCGATATCGAGGCTCGACAGCAACTGCTCGCCGGCGTCCAGAAGCTGGCGTCCGCCGTCAAGAGCACCCTCGGCCCGCGCGGCCGCAATGCCGTGCTCGACAAGTCGTGGGGCGGGCCGACCGTCACCAAGGACGGCGTGAGCGTCGCCGAGGAAATCGAACTCCGCGACAAATTCGAGAATCTCGGAGCCCAGCTTGTCAAGGAAGCCGCAAGCAAGACCAGCGACGACGCGGGTGACGGCACGACGACCGCGACCGTGCTGGCCGAAGCGCTGTTCAGGGAAGGGCTGAAGTTCATTGCTGCCGGGGCCGATGCCAACGCGCTGGTCCGCGGCATGCGCAAGGCCGTCGAAGCCGTGACAGGTGAGATCGTCAAGCTGTCCAAGCCGGTGCGCGGCAAGGATGACATCCAGTCCGTCGCGACCATCAGCAGCAACAACGATCCTGAGATCGGCAAGATCATGGCCGACGCCTTCGAGAAGGTCGGCAAGGACGGCGTGATTACGGTTGAAGAAGGCAAGAGTCTGGAAACGTACGTTGACGTCGTCGAAGGAATGCAGTTCGACCGCGGCTACC
Organism: Planctomycetaceae bacterium; assembly: GCA_040255465.1. Taxonomy (GTDB): domain Bacteria; phylum Planctomycetota; class Phycisphaerae; order Phycisphaerales; family UBA5793; genus UBA5793. The sequence continues at coordinate 751,475 of JBDZVA010000002.1, read as the reverse complement.
TGTCTCCCAATTTCGTGACCAACGTTGATGAGATGAGTGTCGAGTTCGAAAAAGCGCTCGTGCTGATCTACGAAGACAAGATCGATTCGCTGACCAAGCTGGTGCCGTTCCTCGAGAAGGTGCAGGCGGCCAAGAAGCCGCTGCTCATCATCGCCGAAGACATCACGGGCGAGGCCCTGAGCACGCTGGTTATCAACAAACTGCGCGGCGTGCTGAATGTCGCCGCCGTCAAGGCGCCGGGCTACGGCGATCGACGCAAGGCGATGCTCGGCGACATTGCGGTGCTCACCGGCGGCACGGCCATCATGAAGGATCTCGGAATCGACCTCGACAAAGTGACGGTCAGCCAACTCGGCCTGGCCAAGAAGCTCGAGATCACCTCTGAGAACACGATCATCATCGAAGGCGCCGGCTCGACCAAGGACATCCAGGCCCGCATCGGGCAGATTCGCAACGAGATTGCCAACACCACCAGCGACTACGACCGCGAGAAACTCGAAGAGCGTCTTGCCAAGCTTGCCGGCGGCGTGGCCCAGATTAATGTCGGTGCCGCGTCTGAGGCCGAACTCAAGGCCCGCAAGGCGATGGTTGAAGACGCGCTGCACGCGACCCGCGCGGCTGTGGCTGAGGGCATTGTGCCCGGCGGGGCTGTCAGTTTCATCCGCGCCATTCCCGCACTCGACAAGGTGCGCAGCGCCTGCAAGGGTGACGAGCAGCACGGCGTCGATCTCGTTCGCAACGCGCTGAGCATTCCGCTCCGTACGATTGCCGACAACGCCGGCAAGAAGGGCACCGTTGTGGTCGCGAAGGTGGCTGAGGGCAAAGGCAGCTTCGGCTACAACGCGCTGACAGATGAATACGGCGACCTCGTCAAGATGGGTGTCGTTACGCCAACCAAGGTCGATCGCACGGCGCTGCAGAACGCGGCTTCGGTTGCTTCGCTCCTGCTCACCACTGATTGCATCATCACGGACAAGCCTCAGGAAGACGCCGGCCACGATCATGCTCATGGCCATGGCGGCGGCATGGGTGGAGGCATGGGCGGAATGGGTGGCATGGGCGGCGGCATGGGAGGCATGGGTGGAATGGGAGGCATGGGCTTCTGATCCACTCGTTTGGAAACCGTCTCGCATGTATAAGAGTCAGTCATGCCCCGGACAGTCAAAGCCAAAGCCAAGACCAAGGTCAAGCGCAAGAGCAAGCCGAAGGTGCGCAACCGGAAGCCAAAGGCAACTACGAAGAAGCCCTCTCTCGTTGGCCTCGGCGTCGACTGGACCGAAGAGATTGACCTGCTGTTTACCGATCTGGCGCCGGAACTGTGTGACACGCCTGACAAATGCAAGATGCTTGTCGTTCGCGTCACGCTGAGGGACGGGTCGGAGTACCTGGTGTCGGGCCACGGCAAGCGCGTGGTGAATTACCCGAATGGAACGTATGAAATTGTGTGCATGCACTTCATCGGACAGGATTCTCAGAAGAGGCGCGTCGCCTTTTCGGTGAGACCCGATGATGTGTTCAAGATTGAACTGGTCGATGTCCCTGAAAAGGAAGAGCGTCCGCCCTTCGGATTCGCGACGAGAATCCACAACGAGGACCCGCTCGAACCGATTCATCATCTCAAGAACGAACTCAACGAAGAAGGAGTTTCCACCAATGCAAGTCAAACCGCTCGATGACCGAGTGCTCGTCAAGCCCAGTGATCCCGAAGAGAAGACCGCGTCCGGCCTCTACCTGCCACAAGGCGCCAAGGAGAAGCCCCAGCAGGGCACCGTCGTCGCGACGGGGCCCGGCCGCCTGCTCAAAGACGGCAAGCGCGCGGCGGTGGGAGTGAAGAAGGGCGAGACGGTTGTCTACGGCAAGTACGCCGGCAGCGAGATCGAACTCAAAGGCGTCAAGCACGTCATCCTTGAGGAGACCGAGTTACTCGGCGTCCTCGAGAAGTAATCCAGCGCCGACTCACACTTGACACACACCTACCTTCAAATTGAGAGCACCTCACTATGTCCACCAAGCAGATGATGTTCGGCAACGAGGCCCAGGTTGAGATCCGCAAAGGCGTGACTCGTCTGGCTGATGCGGTCCGCGTCACCATGGGGCCGATTGGCCGAAACGTATTGATTCAGAAATCCTACGGCGGACCAAGCGTCACCAAGGACGGCGTCACCGTCGCCAAGGAAGTCGATCTCGCCGAGGCCTTTGAGAACATGGGCGCCAAGCTCGTCATGCAGGTCGCCAAGAAGACCGCTGACAAGGCCGGAGACGGGACCACGGCTGCGACCGTGCTGGCTGAAGCGATCTTCGGCCAGGGACTGCGCTATGTCGCCGCCGGACACAACGCCGTCGAACTCCAGCGCGGCATCAGCGCTGCTGCAGAAGTGGCCGGCGCCGCCATCGAGGGCATGGCCGTCAAGTGCAAGGGGCGCGACGACTACGAAAAGGTCGCCCTGGTCTCCGCCAACCATGACAAGGAGATCGGCAAGCTGATCGCCGAGGCCATCGACAAGGTCGGCTCGGAAGGCGTCGTCGAGGTGGAAGAAGGCAAGACCTCCGAGACCACGCTTGAGTACGTGGAAGGCATGCAGTTCGACAAGGGCTACCTGAGCCCCTATTTCATGACGGATCCCGCAACGGCCGAGTGCGTGCTTGAAGACGTGTCGATCCTCATCCATGAAAAGAAGATCAGCAACCTCTCCGACTTCCTCCCATTGCTCAACAAGGTGGCGGGGAGCGGCAAGCCGCTGCTGATCATTGCGGAAGATGTCGAGAACGAAGCGCTGGCCGCACTGGTGGTCAACCGGCTTCGCGGCGTGCTTCGCGTGTGTGCCGTCAAGGCTCCGGGCTTTGGCGATCGCCGCAAGGCGATGCTCGGCGACATCGCCACGCTGACCAACGGCACGTTCTTTTCCGAAGACCTGGGTCGCAGCCTTGAGTCGATCGAACTGAGCGATCTGGGCAGCGCCAAGAAAGTCGTCGTCACCAAGGACAACACGACTGTCATCCAGGGCGCCGGCAAGAAGAAGGACATCAACGCCCGCGCGGAGCAGATCCGCTCGCAGTACGAGCGATCAACAAGCGATTACGATCGCGAAAAGCTGATGGAGCGCCTGGCGAAACTCACCAGCGGCGTGGCGATCATCAATGTTGGCGCTGCGACCGAGACGGCCATGAAGGAGCGCAAGGATCGCGTCAAGGATGCGCTGGCCGCCACGCGAGCCGCCGCGAAGGAGGGCTATGTTGCCGGTGGTGGCGTCGCGCTCATTCGGGCGATTGACTCGGTTGTCGATGGCCGCAAGAAGGCAAAGGGCGATCAGAAGTTCGGCTTCGACATCGTCGCGGCCGCCCTCGAGTCGCCGGCCTTCCAGATTGCCAAGAACGCGGGTGAAGACGGTGATGTCGTGGTCGAAAAGATTCGCGAGGGCAAGGGCCACTTCGGCTTCAACGCGTCGACCGCCGAGTACACCGATCTCGTCAAGGCCGGCATCATTGATCCGGCTCTTGTGGTCCGCACGGCGCTGCAGAACGCCGCGTCGGTGGCGGGTCTCATGCTCACCACGGATGTGCTGGTAGCCGAGATCAAGGACGACAAGGACCCGACCGAAGGCGCGGTGGCTTGATCGCCGCCGATTTGCGACGCACCAGGCAAGCCCCACGGAGCGCGAACGCGCTTCCGTGGGCTTTCGTAAACGGACGGACCCGGAGCCAATGATGGCCACAACGCGCGACTATTACGAGGTGCTCGGCGTCGAGCGGACGGCGAATGGAGACGAGATCAAGCGCTCGTATCGCCGTCTGGCCATGAAGTTTCATCCGGATCGCAATCCGGGAGATGCTGAGGCTGAGGCGAAGTTCAAGGAAGCCGCCGAGGCCTATGAAGTGCTCAGCGACGAGGGCCGGCGCCAGGCGTATGACCAGTATGGCCACGCGGGGCTGCGCGGCACGCCGGGGCACGACTTCCGTTCGATGGATCCGCAGGACATCTTTTCGATGTTCGATGAGATCTTTGGCGGGGGCGGTCGCGGGGGTCGGCGTCGGCAGCAGGGTGTCGCGCGCGGCTATGACCTCGAAACACAGGTTGAGATCTCGCTTGAACAGGTTCTTGCCGGGACGACATCAGAAGTCGATTTCACACGCCTGGACGTCTGCGAGGTCTGCCACGGCGACGGCGCCAGGCCCGGCACCAAACGCACCGCCTGTCAGACCTGTGGCGGACACGGCCAGGTGGCGCAGTCGGGGCTTGGCGGGATGTTCCGCATGGTCACGACGTGTCCGACCTGCCGCGGTCAGGGCACGGTCATCACCGAGCCTTGCGAGACGTGCCGCGGGCAAGGACGCTTGCCCAAGCGGCGGCGCCTGGACGTCAAGATCCCGCCGGGCATCCGCTCGGGCCAGGCGGTGGCGATTCGCGGCGAGGGTGAACCGCCTCCGCCCGAACAGGCGCCGGGCGGGCAGGGCATCCGTGGCGATCTGCACGTGGTGGTGCGCGTCGCGCCGCACAAGGTCTTCGAGCGCGACGGAGACAATCTCACGATCCGCCTGCCGATCAGCTTTACGCAGGCGGCGCTGGGCGCGAAAGTCAGAATACCAACGCTCGACGGCGAGCACGAGGTCGTCGTTCCCAAGGCCACGCAGCACGGGCGCGTCGTCAAGGTCTCGGGCCAGGGACTGCCCAACCTGCGCAGCGGGCGGCGCGGCGATCTGCTTGTGCAACTGATGATCGAAATCCCGCAGCGGCTGACGGCGAAGCAGGAGACGTTGCTGCGCGAGTATGCCGAGACGGAGGACCACTCCGTTCTCCCCGAGACGCAGGGATTCTGGAATCGAATCAAGGACTTCATCGCGGGGAAAGAAGACTGAGCCATGAGCAAGCAAGACATCCACGAAGACGATCTCGACCAGGCGCCCGATGACGGTGACGCTGTCGACCCAACCCAAGCGCTCATCGAGCAGCTCGAAGGCGAGCGCGATGAAGCATTGGCCAAGTACCAGCGATCACTGGCGGATTTCCAGAACTTCCAGCGCCGGGCGTATGCAAACGAAGAAGCAGCGCGCCTTCGCGCCAAGGCGGATCTCGTGCGCGAACTCGTTCCGGCACTGGAGATCCTTGATCACGTCAGCGACCAGGATCTCGGCAGCGAAAGCGAGAAGTGCGTGCAGGAAGGCGTGCGCATGGTGCGTGATGAGTTGCTCAAGGCGCTTGGTGGTCAGGGTGTGACGCGCATCGAAGTGCAGCCGGGAGACGAATTCGATCCGAATCGACACGAGGCGATGATGCATATCGAAGCCAGGGACATCGAGGCGAATCACATCGCTCAGCAGATGCAGGTCGGCTATGCCGTGGGCAATATCGTCGTGCGGCCGGCCAAAGTCGCGCTGGCGCGGGGCGGCGAATGAGCCGCCGGGAAGCAATGGAGTTCGTGCATGCCAACGTATGACTATGTTTGCCACGCCTGTGGCCACACGTTTGAGCTCTTTCAGTCGATGAAGGATGCCGTAAAGCGAAAGTGCCCCAAGTGCGGCAAGTCCAAACTCGAGCGCCTCATCGGCACGGGAGCCGGCGTGATCTTCAAGGGGAGTGGCTTCTACCAGACCGACTACCGATCGGACGGTTACAAGAAAGCCGCCGATGCGGAGAAAAAGCCTGCTGCTGACTCTAAGACCAAAGACAAAAAGCCAGATTCAGGCGACGCCGGCGGAGCGGGCTCAAAGAAGGCGGAAGCCAAACCGGCCGCGAACAAGTCAAGCGAGACCTGACTCGATCCGTCAATCGACCTCTTGGACTCGCGCTGCCATTACGCGCGGGAGTTGTTCGTAGTCGCTGAGGATGCGAACGTCCGTGAGCGCCGGGTTCTGTCCAGCAAGGGCGGCCACGGTCTCGGCCTGTGAATCTGCGATCTCAAGCAGCAACGCACCACCTGGGCGAATGAATTCATGCGAGTGGGCGATCAGCGGTCGAAGGTAGTCCAACCCGTCGGCCCCCGCCCGAAGCGCCAGCGTTGGTTCAAAGTCGCGAACGTTTGTTTCCACGTCTTTCCACTCGGCATCCGAGATATATGGCGGATTCGAGACGAGGAAATCAGCCCTCACGGGATCACCTTCTTGCTGCCGGAGCGGCTCGAGCAGCGAGCCGGGCAGAAAGTCGATGCGGTCCGCCACAGCGTGGCGCCGGGCGTTTCCCGTGGCCACCTCGATGGCCTCGGGCGAGATATCCGTTGCAAGCACGCTGGCCCGAGGAAGCAGGATGGCGAGCGTGATCGCCAGTATTCCGCTACCAGTGCCGAGGTCGACAATCGTGAGCGGCTCGCTCAGGCGAGATCCGGCCCGTGCACACTGCAGGACTTCTTCGACGATCCGCTCGGTGCTGGGCCGGGGGATCAACGTGGCCGGTGTAACGGTGAAGGGGCGGGTGAAGAACCACGCCTCTCCGAGGAGGTATTGGATCGGTTCATGGCGGCCAGCCCGCTCGACGAGGGTTCGCAGGCTCGTGAGTTCCTCAGGAGTGGCCGGTCGGTCGGTGTCCATGTACAGCCGCATCCGTTCGCAGCCAATCACGTGGGCCAGGAGCAGTTCGGCGCACAGACGCGGCGAGTCGATCTGCTTCCGCGTAAAGAATTCGCCCATCCAGGCGAGGAGTCGGCGTGTCGTCCAGGGATGAGCGGCGGGGGCGCGGGTGGTCACGGCACGGGCATTGTAGACGCCTTTGCGGGCCTGCCGTGTCGCAGAGATCCCCAGGGCATAGTCGGGAATTCGCCCGGCTTTGCGAGCGCATGGGACACTTTCATGGTTGTCGTGGCGCGCGGAGTCTAGTGTTTACCTCTCGGTATGTTTTTCCGTTCGGAAGGGCTGGGTGTGGAGCTGAAGCAGACTCTGGAACACGTAAAGACGCTGGCCCGCGATGCGGATGTATTCGACTCCGTTGAAGTCACTAAAGGTCGGCTGGAGTGTCGCGCGCGCGGGTGCGAGAGTGAGGCGTATTTCCGGATCGACGAGGACGACTCGCAGGCTTGGGTGAGTTTCGTGACGCCGGACCGCTGGCTGAGCGAATCCATCGAAGCCGACCTGGAGCACACTGGAGACGATCTGGAGGAGCTTCTGGAAGAGGAACTGGCGGAACTCGGCCTCGAGGCCGAGATGAACTACCAGCACTACCGCAGCGAAGATCGGCTCTTTACCTTCCGAACGCCCATTCCGCTGGACCGGCATGGCGACGCGCGAACCACAGCGGCGTTGGTCGCGAAGTATTTGTTGGCATATGAAGCGTGCTTCCGCGAACTGGGCGATGTAGCGGGGGCAAGCGAAGAGCAATAGGCGGCTGTGATCGCTTGCGCCTGAACCGAGGCGTCTGGCGACGCGGCTTTTGAGAGTGGTGGACCATGCGCATTCTGATGCTCGGCTGGGAGTTTCCCCCGTTTATCGCCGGCGGCCTCGGAACCGCGTGCTACGGACTGACCAAGGCGCTGGACGCGCTGGGACATGAGATCACCTTCGTCCTGCCCAAGGCCGTTGATCGCTCGCACTCATCGCACGTTCGACTGCTCAGCCCGGAAGAGGTGACGTCGCGCGACATCGCTCGCGCCGCACCGGTCATTCGGGAATACCGCGCTTCGGGCCAGGTTCCGCTGGGCGGCATGACTGGTGAGCCGGGAAGCGCGCAGGAATACGACTTCCGCACTTCCGAGTTTCCAAACGTCACGTTTCGCGCGATCCCGTCGGGGATCAGCTCGCCTTACGGGGTGGGGGCGGGACTGACGCACAAGCAGATCGAGGAGTTGATTCGGCGAGGCGAGTACGTCGCCAGGCAGGGCGTCGCGGCTGGGGCAGGTGGCGGCGCCTCGGCGGAAGAGTCGGCGGCGCTCGCGCAGACGCCGGGCTTTCTGGGGCTGAACCGACCCGCCAGCGGAGGCGACTACGGCGGTGATCTCATCGGCGATGTGCGGCGCTATGCCGAACTGTGCGTGATGCTGACGCGAGGCGAGCGCTACGACGTCATTCATGCCCACGACTGGCTCACTTATCCTGCGGCGATGGCCATCGCGCGGCTGACGGGCATTCCGCTGGTGATTCACGTCCACTCGACGGAGTTCGATCGGTCAGGGGAGAACATCAACCGGCAGTTGTACGAGATCGAGCGGCGCGGCATGCACAGCGCCATGCGGGTGATCACCGTGAGTTTCTGGACGCGCAACATCGTGATGCACCGCTACAACGTCAACTCCAACAAGATCCGCGTGGTGTGGAACGGCATTGAGCGCAGCGGCGGGGCGGCCTCAGCGGCGCCGACGAAGATTCGAGCGAGCGACAAGATCGTGCTCTTTCTCGGCCGCATCACGATGCAGAAGGGGCCGGAGTACTTCATTGCTGCGGCCAAGCGCGTGCTTGAGAAGGTCGATGATGTGAAGTTTGTTGTGGCTGGTTCAGGCGACATGGCCACGCGCATGATTGAACTCGCGGCCCAGATGGGCATTGGGCAAAAGGTCCTCTTCACGGGGTTCCTTCGGGGCAGTGACGTGGATCGTGCATTCAAGATGGCGGACTGTTATGTCATGCCGTCGGTTTCGGAGCCCTTCGGGATTGCGCCGCTGGAGGCAATGAGCCACGACGTGCCGGTGATCATCTCCAAGCAATCCGGGGTTTCGGAGGCACTGACGCACGTGCTCAAAGTCGACTTCTGGGATGTGGATGAGATGGCCAACAAGATCATCGCGGTCCTTCGGCATCCACCCCTGCGGAACACGCTGCGGCGCAACGGCGCCATGGAACTTCGCCACCTCACCTGGGAAGGCGCTGCGCGAAAGTGCGTCGAGGTCTACGATGAGGCCATCGGAGCGATGAACCGATTGACCGTCACCGTCTGATTCGGTGTTGAATCACTTTCATTCCAAAGGGAGCGAGATCGTGAAGACTTCCGCGATCCTGGGCCGTCTTGACGACGGATTTGATCATTCAGTTCAGCACCTCGTGGAATGGCTGCGCATTCCCAGCGTCAGCACGGATCCGGCCTTCAAGCCCGAGTGCCGGCGCGCTGCAAAGTGGCTCGCTGATGACCTCAACACCATCGGGTTCAAGGCGGAGCTGCGCGACACGCCGGGTCATCCGGTTGTCTTCGCGCATCATCCGGGCCCGGCCGGATACCAGGGACCGCATCTGCTCTTTTACGGCCACTACGACGTGCAGCCGCCTGATCCGCTCGAGTTGTGGGAGTCCCCGCCGTTTGAGCCGACCGTTGTTGACGGACCGCACGGCAAGCGGGTGGTGGCGCGCGGGGCCGTGGATGACAAGGGTCAGGTGATGACCTTCGTCGAGGCTTCTCGGGCCTGGCATCAGCACGGCGGGGGAGTTCCGTGCCGCGTCACTTGCGTCATCGAGGGCGAGGAAGAATGCGGTAGTGTCAACATGCACGACTTCCTCAAACAGAATCGAGGGGAGATCGTCGGCGCGCACGCACCGGGGTCGCCCTGCGATTTTGCAGTGGTGAGTGACACCGGCATGTGGGATATCGACACGCCTGCGATCACCTACTCACTGCGCGGCCTGGTGTACCTCGAAGTGTTTCTGCATGGGCCAAGCCGCGACCTGCATTCCGGTCTGTACGGCGGGTGCGTGCCGAATCCGATCAACGAACTGGCGCGGATCATCAGCCTGCTGCACGACGCGGACCGACGGGTGACAGTGCCCGGCTTCTACGACGAGGTTCTGCCGCTCACGAAAGAAGAGCGCGATGCCTGGGCGGGGCTGGATTTTGACGAGAAGGAGTTTCTCGGCGAGGCGGGGCTCGCTCGGGGTTATGGTGAAAAGGGTTACACACTGCTCGAACGGCAGTGGGGGCGGCCAACGTGCGATGTCAACGGCATCAAAGGTGGCTACATCGGTAAGGGCGCCAAGACGGTGATCGCCTCTTCGGCGTCAGCCAAGATCAGCTTTCGACTCGTTCCGAATCAGGATCCAAAACGAATTGTCGAGTCGTTTCGAAAGTGGGTCAACGCGCAACTTGCGCCCGGTTGCCGCGTGGAAGTCGTCGACCACGGTACGGGTCGACCGTGCCTGACGCCCATGGATCATCCGGCGATGTCCGCAGCCAGGGCCGCGCTCGACGAAGCCATGGGACGTGAGCCAGTGCTCATGCGCTCCGGGGGCTCCATTCCGATCGTCGAAGGATTCAAGAGCATCCTCGGTCTCGAGACGTTGCTCATCGGGTTCGGCCTCAACGACGACCGCGTCCACTCGCCAAACGAGAAGTTCGAGTTGACCTGCTTCCGCAATGGACAGCGTTCGCACGCCGCCTTGCTTGGGCGTCTGGCCGATCTGAAGATGTAGCCTTCGGCGCGGCGGGATCGTCATGCCGCGTTGAGCTGATTTGAAAACGTCGCGCGATGCTGCTCTTCGGCGACGATCCGCTCGGCCGATTGCTTCTTGATTCGCAGTCGAAGCGTGTGCGTCTCGTACTTGAGTTGATGCAGTTGCGTCGCCTGCTGTTTCCAGGCGCTCAGAATGCGGAGAATCTCCACCATGCTCATGGCGACGATGCCAACGAGAATGGGAAGGGCGCTCTGGGGAATGGACACGAGCATACGCCGTTCCGATCGGCTCAACCGGGGCTCCACTTGAGCCGTTCGCGGCCGGGTCCTTCGAATCAGACGGACTTGGTGGTCGGACGCTCGGCGGCAATCGTGGCGGTGCGCTCCGGACTGGGACGGGAAGCGGTTCGAGGAAGTCGGGTGGGCGCGGCTCCGGTTCGCCGGCTGCGAGGAATGGCCAACCCCTCCATGTCGGCGACCTGTTGCTTGCGGCGGGCCGCCTTGACGCCGACGACCACGATGAAGCCGGCCATGACGATGACCAGGGCATAGACAACGCGGGCGCGGAGCAGCACCAGCAGCAAAGCCACGCCGGAGAAGGCCACACTGATGCCGTACAGCACAAACACGGCTCCGACCGTGCCGAGTTTGGTCCGCTTGAGCATGTGGTGGAGGTGATTGTCATCGGGCGCGGAAATGGGGACTCGATTGAGTCGTCGCCGAATGATCGCGAGAGTGGTGTCCAGGATCGGCAGGCCAAAGACAATGAGGCCCGCAAAAACGAGGTGGGTGAAGCCGGTTTCCCCAAGCAGCAGAACAATGACGATGACGGTGAATCCCACGAGCAGGGAGCCTGCGTCGCCGAGAAAAATACTGGCCGGCTTGAAGTTGTGCGGCAGGAAACCCAGCGATGCGCCGAGCAGGGCAAAGCAGAGGATGACTCGCGTACCGGTCAACTCACCGGCCATCTTGGGGAACATCGAAGCCACGACGAGCGTGATGATCAGAAGCGAGGCGGCCATGATGGCCGTGGTTCCGGTGAGCAGGCCGTCGAGACCATCGATGAGGTTGGCTGAATTGCACCCGCCGAGGACGAAGGCCCCGATGATGACCGCCCCGGTCCAGTAGACGAGATCGATGTGAGCTACACCCGACCCTGGCATGATGTCGAGATGGGAGAAATCCAGCGAGAGTCCCGCGGCCGCGTTAATGAACTCCTGAACCGGATGGAGCAGTCCAGCCGCGACGCGACCACCAATTTGTTCGTCAAGGGCGAGCACGGCAGCGGCCGTGAACTGAAGCCCGATCTTGAGATTCGGGTCCCAGTGAAACACGTCGTCAAACAGGCCGGTAAACATGATGATCGCCATGGCGATGACGATGTTGAGCGGTACGGTGGCGAGTGAGGGGTGGTAGAGCGCGGTGATGTAGCTGGTCACGATGCCCGCGAGCAGGCCGGCAAAAACCGCGACACCTCCAAGATAGGCCACGGGCTCGCGATGCGCCTTGCGACCCTGGTCGGGCCAGTCCACGATCTTGGCTCGAAGCGCGATCCGCCGTACGAAGGGGGTGAGGATCAGCGTGACGAGGAACGCGATCATGAAGACGATCAGATAGTCGTTGATGACGGAGTTGGCGGTCAGGATGGCGCTGCCCGATTCGCCCTTGACGCTCCCTGTGGTCAGGGCGCCGTCGGATGCGCGCAGCAAGTCCGGCGCGCCGGGATCGCTGAGCGCCGCACCAAAGTCGCGCTGTATCTGGTCTACGGTCTGGTTGACGCCTGCGAGCATCGCAGTTCATTCTCCCCCGGGGGCCGTTGAGGCGGTGGGCGCCGAGTTGCGCCGGATTCGGCCGGTCTGCATCGAGGCGGCCAAGTCCCGAATCGTCTGCTCAATGCCTATCGTCGGCTCGAATCCGGTGGCAGTTTTCAGGCGGGTGAGATCTGGCTGGCGGGCGGCCACGTCCTCAAATCCCCCGCGATACGCCCGTTCATACGGGATTGTCTCGATCCGGCTTGAACTGTCCAGCACCTGGATCACCCGCTGGGCCAGGTCGCGGATAGTCATCATCCCCTCGCTGCCCACGTTGAAGACGCCGCCGCGGCAGGCCGGTTTGCGGACCAGAACCGGAAGCGTACGGGCGACATCGCGGACGTCACAGAAGCACCGTTGTTGACAGCCATCGCCAAAAACCTGAAGTGGTTGGCCACTGAGGGCGGCCCGGACGAATCGAGGCAGGACCATGCCCCATTCTCCGGATTGTCGAGGGCCGACGGTATTAAAGAACCGGGCCACGACCACGGGCAGGCGGTGGCGAGCGTGGTAGGAGAGCGCCACGAACTCGTCCATTCCCTTGGCGTAGGCGTAGGACCAGCGCGTCATCGTTGTCGGGCCGTAGACCACATCATCATCTTCGCGAAAGGGGACTCGGTCGGATTTGCCATAGACCTCGCTGGATGAGGCCATGAGTACCGAGCACGGTCGATCGGGCCGCTGCCAGGCCAGGGCTGCTTCGAGCACGGCTGACGCGTTTCGCAGACTGCCTTCGATCACTTCACGCGGCTTCTCAAGGACGAGATCGACTCCGACGCCCGCCGCGAGGTGGTAGACCTCATCAAAGTGTTGCGACTCGAGGCGCTTCATCGCCTCGACCACGGGAGCGCGGAGCAGCGTGAAGCGATCAGCGGGCAGATGAGCCACGTTGGACGCGCTGCCGGTGGAGAGATCGTCGATCGCCACGACCTTGCAGCCGCCGGCGATGAGCACTTCCGCCAGATGCGAGCCGATGAACCCTGCACCTCCGGTGATGAGGGCCGTTGTGGTCGGAGCGTTGCTCATCATGGAATTCGCCTCGATCCGATTCGCCGCGTCAACCACGGAGGATTCCCGGCGTTCGGCGCCGGGTGACCGTCTTGCACCGCGACTCGTGGTCGAGACTGCGCCTCAACTTTCGGCCCGTTGATACTGATCCATTTGCCGCAGATTGCGCTTCAGATATCCGCCCGCTTCGCTGCGGGCTGCGTTGATGATCACCCCGAGATGCTCGGGTCGGGCGTCGCGCAGTTGAGCGATGAGCCGCGAAACCAGGCCCCGCTCTTCCTGCATGCACCGTACGATGAGCACCGTTGCATCCACATGATTGGCGAGCGTCTGCCAATCGCCTGATACGACCGCTGCAGGGGCATCAACCAGAACGAAGTCGAACTTCTGCCTGGCCTCGGTCATGATTCGGGCAAAGCGCGGCGTGGTCAGCAGATCGACCTGGCGGCTCGGCTCACTGCCGGCCGTCAGCACCGAGACTTTCTCAACACGCGAGTCCTGGACGGCCTGATCGAGCGTGGCGGCTCCGTTGAGCACGTCGCCAAGACCGGGCGAGGCGGCCACGCCGAATACTTCGGCAATGCGCGGCCGGCGGAAATTGCCGTCGATGACCAGCACCCGCCGCTCACTTCCCGCGAAGCAGGCCGCCAGATTTGAGATGATTGCCGTGCATCCGGAGCCGGGTTGTCCTCCGACGAGCATGAGCGAATGCAGGCCGTGCTCATTCATCTTGCGTGAAAGTGGTGCGTAGACCGCGCGAATGCTCTCGGAGAGTACGCCGCGCGGCGCATCGACCTGGACGAGTTCAAGCCGTTTGGGCCGGGCGGGGTCTTCGTCGACGTGGGGCACGACACCGATGACCTGACCATGCGGCAACATGCCGACGCAGCCGGGTCCCTTGATGCGCCGATCGGTCATCTCGCGGAAGAAGATGCCGCCAGTCGTGAATCCTGCGACCAGGAACACTCCGAGTGGAATCATGACGATCAGCTTGGGGAAAACGGGCATGGGATCAGCTACAGGAGGACCCACCATCGTGGCCTGCAGCGTGTCCTGCAGTTGGCTTTCCATGATGGCGCCGGTGATTTGCGAGTCGAGCGCATCTCGACGAGCCCGCGCTCGCTCCTGATCGGCCTGTTTGGCGCGGACCCATTCGACCGCTTTCTGCAGGTCGTTCAGTTTCGCTTCAGCGGCTGCACGATCCTTTTCCAGTTGGCCGAGCACCTGTTGCAGACTCCGCGAGTTGTTGCGCAAGGTTTCGACCTGGCCAAGGAACGTGCGGCGCATCACCGTGTCAAGCTCAGTCGCCAGTTCCGACTCAGTGGCGCTCATGCGATCCTGAAGTCCCTGCACGTAGCGGTGGTTGTCGCCAAACCGCTGCCGCGCATCGCGAATGCTGGTGCGCAACTGCACGATCTCGCTCTCAAGGCGCACGATGTTGGGGTCCTGCCGTGCGGCGGCCCGCTCATCATCGTTGAATGTGAGTGACGGTTCGTTGAGGCGCTGTTCCGCCCTCATGAGGGAACTCTGGACGAGGGCCAGGGTGGATTGCTGCTGGTTGATCGACTCGCGAATGAGACCCAGCTTGACGGCCTGGTCGGAGTGCTGGACATCGAGATTGATGTTGTCGCGCTCGATGCGTGATTCAATCTGCGTGCCGATTGATGAAATCTCCGAATTCAGCTTGTCCTTTTCGTCAGTAAACGTCCGCAGAATTTCCGTCTTTCCTCTTTCCCGCTCCTTGGAGAGGTAGGTTCGGTACTCGCGATTCACGGCCGTCAGGATCGCAATCAAATCGTCCTTGTTGCGCCCGCGCAATTCGAGTTCGATGAGGAATGAACTGCCGATTTTTGGACGGATGTCAGACTGGAGATCCGCCAGCGCGTTATCGATCTGGATGTTGCCGGAAGAATCCTCGTACTGCCTGATCCATGACGTCTTGCGAACCTCCGGAGATGAAATGGCCGGCTTGATGACCTCGGGACTGATCATGGCTTGCGCAGCGGTATTGATCGAGCGATCCATCTGGTCGCCCGACACCGTGGATACGTCGTTCACCGACGCAAGGTTGCGCTTCGGGAGATTGACTTGCCAGACGGTTCGTGCTGCAAAGATCGGCGAGGTCCACGCCCAGATGAAGTGGGCGGCGAGTCCGACGCCCGCGCCGATGATGACGCTCAATGCAATCCACCAGAAGTATTGCCGTACGACGCGCACCGGATCGATCGTCGTCACCGACGAAACCGGGCGTGCGGCAGGCGCCGCTGGCTTCGTCAGGCGCGGCGCTCCCGGGCGCGGAGGCGAAGTGGTTTGCGTTGTCGATTGCATCGTCGTCATGGGATCCTTCCCTTCGTCCAGGCACCGATGTCCGGTGATCCGAAGAATGGTCCGTCGTCGCGATCGGCCTCAAGGGCCTTTGAGTAACTCATCGATTTCCTTGACTCGCTTCGTCGCGCCCTGCTGTTGGGCGAGGCTGCGGGCCCGGGTCAACTCGCGCTGCGCCGCATCCGCATTTCCCTTCGCGAGCAAGACTTGTCCCAAGTGCATCCGAGCCCCCGACTGTTCCTCCCGATCCAGACTGCTGCGGAGGATGCGCTCCGCCTCGTCCAACCGCCCGTTGCGAAACAGCACATAACCATAGGTATCCAGCACGGTCGCGTCGGCTGGATTGAGGTCATATGCCCTCTTGGCCGGTTCGAGGGCGGCGGCCGGGTCATCGAGGTCGTGGGCCAGCACGAACGCGGTATTGTTGAGCGCTTTGAGGTCGTCGGGCGCCACCTCCAGTAGCCAGCGCCATGTCTCGACGGCCTGGCGGGTATCACCCTCCGCGTAGTATACATCGGAAAGGAACTGACCGACTTCGGCCTGGAATTGCTGCGTCCGACGCTCGCCGGCGGGCATGGTCTTGATCCGGGCTTCCGCCGCCGCCATCTGTTCAATTCCGGCCTTGGCGAGGCTGGCGGAATCGCCGGAGGCTATCCGGGCCGAAGCGGAGTACAGGGCCATTCCGAGGAGAGCCTGCGGCCACGGATCGTCCAAAGAACCAAAAGAGGCATCGCTCACGGCTTTGAACTGGTCGGGCGGAACGATGGCGGGCAGGTACCAGCCGTACCAGAGCTTGAGCAGTCCGTCGCGAGTTGTCGTGTCGGTAGTGGCCACGATCATCTCGGCCGCGGCGCGAAGGCTCTTCAGGGCCGCGGTCGCATCGCCTGAGAGCATCTGGGCACGGGCGAAGATCAATCGATGAACCGGGTTGCCGGCCACCTCGGAGTCGTACCTTCGAAGCAACTGAAGTACCTGGTCCGCACGCGGCGGGGTGAGTCGCAGCAAAGCCTCGGCCAACTGAGCGAGTCGATCGGTGCTGAATTCCCGGTCGAGCGCTTGCTGGTAGTAGTTGACGTACTTCTCGGCCGGGGCACCACTCTGGCGCTCGAGATCGCCGCGCAGTTCATACCACAGGGCATTGGTCGGATCCGATGCGATACCCTCTTCAAGAAGGACCCTGGCCGCGGCATTCTCACCCTTGACGTATAGATTCCGGACGAGGACCTGTCGCACCTCGGCGTTGCGAGGCTCGATCTGGAGGATCCGGCGCCAAGCGGCCATCATCGCATCGATGTCGGGATCCGGCTCACCCGTCGCCGGATTTCGGCGCGCCCGGGCGAGATCGACGAGAACCCACAGCGGATCCGCATTCCCCGGACTCAACTGCATCGCCTGATCAACGTCGGCGCGAACGCGATTAGCGCGGCCGATGTCGCCGGCGCCAATAATCCGCCCCAGATTGAATCGCGCCCTCGAGGAGTAGACACGTGAATCCTGCGGATACTTGGCTACGGCGTCGTTGAAAATGTTCTCTGCCGTGATCGGGTCGCCATTGAGCAACGTCAACTGCGCGCGAAACAAGAGAGCCTCGAGGGTCGCTCCTGTTGCCTTTTCCTGGGCGTCAAGCAATTCTCCAGCCCGTTTTCGGTGTCGTGCCGCTGATTTGGGATCGGACGTCGCCTGCTCATCGGCGAGCATCAGGTGCAGGTTGATGATCTGTATGCCAAGGGCGGGAGAGACTTCGCTGTTCACGAAGGCGCGTTCGTAGGTTTCCAGGGCCGCCTCTCTCTGGTTGAGTCGCAAATAGAGATCGCCGAGGAGGTGCTCGGCCTCACGACGGGTCGGGTCCTGGTATTGCGCCGCGGCCTTGGCGGTCTCAATCGCCTTGTCCATCTGTCCCGCGTTGACCTCGTACTGGCACAGAGAGAGCATGGCGCGCGTCATGAGTTCATTCGACGGCTTGGGAGTCGACTGGAGGAAGGCCAGCAAGGCGTTGCGGCCGTCGTCGAACTGCCCCTGGCTCGCATGCCATATGGACCGCGCCTGCGCAATCAGCAGCGCCTCGCTCTGATCCTTGGGCGCGAGCGAATCGAGCACCTTCTTCGCCTCGCTGAAGTTGTTGTCAAGTTCATACAGTTGAACCAGCGCCACGGCGTTCTGGATGCCACCGGTTCCGGCCTCGCGCATGCCCTCCCGAACCGTGATGATCTTGGCGCGATCACCATACCTCCCCTCGAGATCGAGATAGTCACTGTAGATTCCTTCGTCTCCCGCCGCGAAGTTCTTGGCCTTGCGAATTGTTTCAAGCGCTTTGGTGGTGTCGCCGCGCTGAAGCTGGAGTCGGGCGAGCTCCTTGAGTGTGCCGACGCTGTTGGGCTCCTTCTCGAGGGACTTGGCGAAGGCGTCCATGGCGGCGGTGTAGTTGCCGGCTTCGCCATACGCCCCGCCGAGCAGTCGCCATGCGAAACTGTCATACGGTTTCAGGGTGGTCGCTTGCAACAGCGTGGAAATCGCCGCAGCGGTATCCCTGGGTTTCTTCGGGAAATCCTTGAGTTCGTAGCGACCCCGGAACGTCAGCCCGTTGGCCAGATCGGCGTTGGTCTGCTGGGCACGACGCAGAGCGTTCTGGGCTGCGGGCAAATCGGTCGCCTGCAGGGCCGACGCGAAGTCCTGCTCAATGATCGCGGGCGCATCCGGTTGGATGGCCTTGGCGGCCTGAAACTCCTTCGCCGCCTCGTCGGCAAACCCGTTCTGCCGGTAGAGTTGCCACTTGCCGAGGTGCCGATCGAATTCGGACAATCCGGGCCGGTTGTCTACGATCTGGTTCAGCACTGGTCGCAGGTCGGAGCCGGCAAGCTGAGCCTGAAGGATCAAAAGGGGCTCGGACCCGGGATGAGAGGCCAGCGCCGACTCGATGTACTCGAGCGCCTTGGCGATGTTGCCTTGAACGTATTCAAGGCGAGACAACTCGAACACCGCCTGCATGTTCTCCGGGTCGCTCTGTCGGATCTTGAGCAGCAGGGCTCGCGCCTCATCGACGCGGCTTGACGCGAGCAATTCACGGGCTTCAACGATCGCCGCCAGGGATTCGTCGTTCACGACGCTGGTGTTGTCGCCGCCCTGCGCCAGGACAAGACGGTTGCGCAGGTCAAGAGTGGACTCGCCGTCGGGCTCAAGGGCCACGAGCCGGTCAAGGTTCTTCTGGGCTCGCTCAAAGTTCTTCGTGCCGAGATCAACCTCGACCAACGTGCGGAGGATTGGTCCATTGCGGCCGCCGGTGAGCCGATCCGCTTCGGCCAGGTATTCGTACGCGGCTCCGGCGCGATTGGTGCCTTGAAGTGCGATGGCGAGATCGACGAGCGCTGCAACCCGCCGGCCCGTCGTGACGCCACTGCTTTCCGCAGTGGTCAGAAACTGGTTCAGCTTGTTTGCGGCAACTTCCAGATTGCGCTCGGACAGGGCGAACCGGCCCTCAAGGTACGGCAGTTGGGCGTCCGTGCTCGAAACCAACGAACGATACTGATCCAGTCTTGCCTGGACCTTTGCCTTGGCGAGAGCCACGGCTTGGGCATCGGCAAGATCGGTGGTCCGCCACGAAGTGGTATCCATGTCGAACAGGGCAATGATGGCCATCCGTCGATAATCGAACAGCCAGACGGAATCTCGACTGATGGGTAGATTGGGAGCGTCAATGATCTCCTGGTAGGCGGCCATGGAATCCTCGCGCTGGCCACGATTCGCCAGCCATTCGGCTCGCTCGAATTTCAGGGTCGGGCTATTCGGATGCGCGATCAGCGCGTGTTCAACCATCGCGATGGCGCGGCTCAGTCCCTCGCTGACATTCGGGGCCGTCCAGATGAGATCCGTTGCAAGTCGTATCGTGAGCCATACCGGAAGATCCTCCCTCTGCAGCGCCAGTCGCTCGGCATCGGCAACCAGTTCGCGCATGCGCGGCAGTGCATCGCCGGCGCCGTCGGGCAGTCCGCGCTCGATCGCCTGACGGGCCTGGAGGATTTGCACGAGCGTCATGCGGATCAGGACCTCGTCGGGATGTGACTGGAGAAACTCCGAAGCGATGTTCTCGGCTGTATCCAGCTCCGCAAGAGCCTCCCGAGGCTTGGAGCCGCTTGCAAGTCCGTTCGCTTTGAAGGCATGCCACCTGATCACCGTGTCCATCGCCAGTGAATCATCCGGATCGGACTTCAGCCAGCGCTGTAGATCGCTCAATGCCTGGTCGCTCAACTGCGCATCGAAGCCGGCTTCGCGCATGCGATAGGTATTGGCGATGCCGCGAAAGCGGTAGGCCTGCTCCCAAAGCGGATTGTCATCACCGGAAGACTTGCCGGCGAACATGCGATCGACTTCCTCGGCGAGCATCGCCGGAGACGGGGGCGTCATGTTCGGCAAGGCGCTGGCGAGTTCGCGGTTCAGCCAGTCAATGTGAAACTGTGGTTCGAACGGTCGGCTTTCGGTCTTTTTTCTGACGAGGCTCCTGATTTTCTGGTAGTACGCTATGGCTTCAATGGAGTCCGCCGGCACGATGTGTTCGATGGATTCACGCCACAGATCGAGCAGTTCGATATTGCCCTGATCGCGGTTCACGCCCTTGGAGTAGAACTCCTCGGCGGTGCGCCAGTCGCCGGTGGCGGCGGCGGCGTCACCACGGCTCTTGTAGAACTCCGGCGTGCGATAGATGGTGAAATAGGCCAGGCCGATCACGCCGCTCACGACGACCAGAAGAACGACGATCAGCGGAACAACGACTTTTGTATTGACTCGAGCGGCCATGCTCTACCTCTCAACCATTCTCGTGAACTTGGGTGGTGGCGCCGAACGTGTCGGCCGGGTTTCCAAACTGCCTGATTCCGACCGGGTCCGCCGGCGGCGGAGACTCGTCGGAGCTGCCGTTCGGGGGCCAGAGCCCGTGCTCCACCTCCCACCAGTCCGGCAGACAGGACATCAGATCGGGAAGCATCACGTTGAGAAACTCTGATGCAATCGCGCCCAACTCGTTTCGGTCGATGGCGCGCGTCGGATGTTGGAAGGTAAACTGAACCTTGCAGTAATAGGCGAAACGTGAGGAGCGGTCATAGGCCAGAAGGCGCACGCCGGAAGAGGATGACGCCACTCCGCCGTTGGCGATGAAGAGATAGCCGGCCGCCATCGTGTGGTTTGGCTCCCGTGGATCCCAGTACTCCGCTGTGTTCAGGCGCAGGCCGTCCGCCGCGTCGCGCGGCATTCGGACCACTTGTCGACTCGGGTCCGATGTCTGGGTCATGAGATACGGCCGACTGCCCGCCATCGGATCATCCGGGTCGTACGCAGGATCGGGCCACCAGAGCGACTCGTCGATATCGAGGGCCACCGCTGTGGAAGTCGCCGACTTGGTCAGACCGCCGCCGACGTAGCACCGGTCCGGGATGTGCGGGACGGCATCGATGCCTCCGGTGTAGTAGGAGACGTGCAGTTGGAGAATGCCGTTTGAAGTGAGCCCGTCAAGAGCGAAGTTGCGCGTGACGTATTGATCGGTGCCGAATTCGCGCATGATCTCGGCGGAGACGATTTCGTCACTCCCGATGGCCTTCCATCGGCCAACGGTCATGGGCAGCTCATTGAGCCGTCGTCGCAACGGGACCGGCTCTTTGTGCAGGTAGACGCCGAGCCAGTGCTGCGCTGGAGCGAAGCCGAGCGCGCCGAAGGCAAAAACGCCGACGAGCGTCGGGATCAGCCAATGTCGGTTTTGCGACGCTCCGGGTGACGCTGCGACTGCAACGACGCCGGCCTGACCCGTCGGTGCGGCTGCAGGGCTGGCTGGCTGCTCGCTTTCCACGAAGAGATGTTGGATGACCCAGACGATTCCCATGTAGAGCAGGAACGCCGGGACGAGCCAGAGCATGCCGATGTAGAGGTGCGCTTCACCTTTGGCCAGATCCGGATTGACCGTTGAGGCGATGCCCAGCGTGGCCACGCGCAGCACATTGACGAGAATAGCGACGGGGACGCCAAGCACGATCAACGCGATGCGCTGCCACCACTTCCGAGTGGAAAGGAACGCGATGGCGATACCCAAAGCGATGAACGCAACGATCATCCGCATGCCCGAGCAGGCCTCCGCGACATTGAGCGGGATGGTCTTCCCCTGGTGATAGAGGGTGAGAACCGTTCCGGAGATGTCCGTGTCAAACCCCGTCATGTTGAGCAGGTAGTACGCGCCCTTTGACGCCCAGACCTGCAGCGTTGGAGTGACCTTGAGCAGCAGGGGTGGAGGCATGCGGATACCCATGATCAGGTAGAGCATGGGAAACATCAGCGCCCACCAGAGCCTGGCGCCGAGCAGCAGCAGCACGACACCCAGGAGTGTCAGGATCATCGCGCCGCCCTGGACAAAGTGGTTGGCCGTTGCGGCAAACGTGAAAACGAAGTAGGTCGCGACGCCGATCACAATGAGCGGGAGACCGAGCCAGTTAACTCTGGCCGGCAGCACGAGAATCCGGTGGCGATTCTCGTAGATGTAGTAGAGCGAAATGACGGGCACGAGGTAAGCGTGTGACCAGTCCGGATCGCGGCTGTACTGAATCTGGTTGAGCAGGAAGTGATAAAACAGCGCACAGAAAGCAACGCCAACCACCAGGGTACTGACCCATGTGCCTGGCGCCATGAGAACCTCGGATTTGGTTGTCCCTGTACGAGGTTGCATGATGGCTGCGTCTGCCCGATCGATCCGCTATTGGACCCAACACCGGGAATACCCGGTCTGGGCTGCATCACCATCGGCCTCTTCCGGTTCCGAAAACACTCCATTCTAGCAAGTTTGAGTGTTATGGGACTGGCCGTTGAGCTGAGCCGGACGTGATGCTAGTTGCCGAATCGATTGTTCGACGGAGGGGCGCCAAAGACGTCGTTGCCGAAGTTCCGGTCGAGCAGGAATCCAAACCCGTACGAGGTTCGGAAACCGTTGCGGATTACCGCCAGTGGGGCCGCATACCAGCTGGTTCCCACGACGATGAGATCGTCCGGCTTGAGGTAAATGTCCGGCTCGGCGCCGTCCATGATGGCCCGGAGATTGAGCATGACGATCGCTTCCAGATTGTCGCTGAGAATGCGATGGATTTCGACGTGCTCGGGAATCGCCAGCGGCCCGAGGCCGCCTGCGGCGGCGATGCCGCGCTTGAGAGTCAGGCGACCGTTTGTCGGCAGAGCCAGTGTGCCGCCCCGAGCGATCTGCCCGTCAAAGTGGACGAGCCCTTGCATCGGGGGCGGAACCATGATGATGTCATTGGGGCGGATGACGATGTTGTACGAGGCCAGGCCATCCATGAGCGGCTCGACGGGAATCTCGATGACGCGCTGGGTGACCAGCTGGTCAAATTCCTGCTTCGCCTCCTGCGACTCTTCCTTCGCCGCAAGCGTCTTGGACTCAGGCGACTTGGTGATCTGCACCCAGCGGCCGCCGAGATACGCCCAGTCACCTTCGGACATCTCGCCCGAGGGCGCCGGCATGTCAATCGCGGGAGGTTGATCGGTGGGCTGCCGGCTCGTGCGGTTGGTTCGCTGCCGGGTGTCCGTGCGGAGATTCGAACCGAGGACACCGGGTTTGTCCGGTTTGCCTTCGATCACATCGTCGATCAGGTTGAGAATGTCGTCGTCTTTCCCGCTGGGCGGCGGCATTGGTACTGGTATCTCTTCGCCTTTGTCGGCATTGTTTCCCCCATCGCGCTCCGGGCTGCCGTGTCCAAGTTCCACCTCGCGTTTGAGGGGCACTTGGCGCACGATTCGGATTTTCCGAACCGTATCGGGGATACCGCCTGCGGTTGCGATCGCGTCGAGCAGCCTGAAGTTTGGCTCCGGGATGAAAAAGGTGTTGGAGGCGCCCGCGCCGGCGATCACGTTGTAGGTGGCGCGACGCTTGGTCTCGGAGACCACGCTGACAACCGGATCACGAACGAAGTCCGGGTCGAGCAGATCGGCGAGTTCGTCGCGGATCTCAGCCTCGGTCAGCTCCGCCACATAGACGGATCCGAGCTGCGGCACGGTGATAAACCCGCGCTCGTCCACGCTGCGTTGAATCACGTAGGGCTGACCCGGCGAAATGAACTCGAAGATGTCAATGGTGAGCAGGTCCCCGGGACCCACTTTGTACAGGACCGGCTCCGCGATCAGGTCAGAAGGCTGAATCTCCGTCGCCTGAAGCGTGTCTTCCTGGTCTGTCTCAATGACCGCGATGCGATCGAGGATGGGCACCCGGATGGCCGTCTCGTCGAAGCGGCCCGTGACGGAGGGATCCATGAATGAATCGAACTGGCATCCCGTCAGGCCGATGATCGAGGCGAGGGAGGCATGCACCATGCACTGGGCCAGGAACCGCCGCGGACGCGTTGAGCCGGCAAGCAGGTGGCGGCGCAACGGTGCGAGATTCAGTCGAGAGATGGTGGCCTGAGTACGGGTCGTATCGACGCTCATCGTGTCGGACTCCGGTTGAAGGAGAGTCGGTTCGCCAGTGGCCCGCCCGCGATTCGGTGGATAAGTGCCACGCGGGTACGAGACACGGCTCCGCCATCTTATCCGCGGCAAAGCGGTCGTGCTGCGGCGGGCCAGTTCCCCCGGCGCGTCCGGAGCCTGTTATCGATTCAGTATCGACGCAAGCTCACTGTTCTCCCCAGACTTTGAGGCCGCGGGTGCGAACTTCATCCGATGCATAAACTTGAACCAGTATGGCGCGCCTGAGTCTCTCCAACCTGATTCTGAGTTCCGAGCCGCCGGATTTCCGCAAGCGCAAGCCGTCCTGGATCCGCGCCCGCCTGCCCGGAGGTGAGAACTACCACGATCTGCGCGAACTGATCACCAGCCACGATCTGCACACCGTGTGCGAAGAGGCCCGCTGTCCGAACATGGGGGAGTGCTGGGCGGACGGCGTCGCCACGATCATGATTCTGGGTGATGTGTGCACCCGCTCATGCGGTTTCTGCCATGTCAAGACCGGCCGGCCTCCCACCCTTGACCTCGACGAACCGGCTCGAGTCGCCGATGCCGTGAGGATCATGGGGCTCAATTACGTCGTCATCACCAGCGTCAACCGCGACGAACTACCCGATGGCGGCGCCGGGATCTGGGCCGAGACGATCCGTCAGACGCATCTCGCCTCCCCGGAGACGAGCGTGGAAGTGCTCATCCCGGACTTCTGCGGCAAGTGGGATGCGCTCCAATTGGTCATCGACGCGGAGCCCGAGGTGCTGAGCCACAACATGGAAACGGTGCGGAGGATGTATCGTGTCGTTCGACCGCAGGCGAAGTACGACCGGTCGATCGAACTGCTGCATCGCACCAAGCAGGCAGGGCTTGTGGCCAAGACTGGGATCATGGTCGGCATCGGCGAGCGCGACGAGGAAGTGCTTGAACTGATGGATGATGTGCGCGCCGGTTCGGATTGCGACATCCTGACCATCGGACAGTATCTCCAACCCACGCGCAACCACTTGCCCGTCGATCGCTGGGTCGAGCCGGAAAAGTTTGAGTACTTCCGGCAGGAAGGGCTGCGCCGAGGGTTCAAGGGAGTTGAGAGCGGCCCGATGGTGCGTTCGAGTTACCACGCCGACAAGCAGGCGGCCCCGCTCGTCAAGCCGCGATCTAGAAGCCTCAATATCGAGGCTCTTCATCCCTGAGCAGCTCTTGCAGGCACAAGAATCCCCGCCCGTTCCCGTGTGTGAACGGTTGACCTTCTCGCGAAGCGTGCGATGCTTGCGCATGAATCATCGAATCTCCCTGCTGGCTGTCGCACTGACTTCGTTTCTGTTCGGTTGTCAGAGCGGTCACGGTCCCTCGCCCTTGCGCAAAGCCGAGCCGCTTGCGAAAGTCGATGTTGACAAGCTCCATCTCTTCAACGGTCTGAATGGATCGGCCATGGGTTGGGACGATCTGGTCCGGGCCGCGAGCGAAGCCGACGTCGTGCTCATCGGCGAGACGCATGGCCACCCCATCGGGCTGGCGACGGCCGCACGACTGTGGGAGCAGGTGGCCGCCGAGGTTCCAACCGCTGCATTGAGTCTGGAGTTCTTTGAACGTGATGAGCAGGTAGCGCTGGATGACTACTTAAACGGCGTAACGAAGAACGAGGCGGATTACCTGGTTGCGGCAGGCCGCCGTGGGAGCAACTACCCGGCGGGGCATCGAGCCATGGTGGAAGCGGCCAGGTCGAATGGTCAACCGGTGATCGCCTCCAATGCGCCGCGCCGCTACGTGAGCCTCGCTCGAACGGACGGGTTTGACGCCCTGCGGATGCTCAGCGCCGAACAGCGGCGTCTCTTCGTGATCCCCGAGTCACTCACCGGCGGGCGCTACCGCGAGAAGTTTTTCGCAATGATGCAGGGGCATGATGAAAAAGAGAGCCCCGACACGCCACCCGTTGATGGCGAGGGCTTCTTCCGCTCGCAGAATGTCTGGGATGCGACGATGGCTGACTCCATTCTCAAAGGAGTCGAGCAGGGGCGACGTCCGGTGGTTCACGTCGTCGGCCAGTTCCACTGCGACTTCTCTGGGGGCACGGTCTCTCGAATTAGTCAAGCGCGCAGCGATCTGCTCGTCTGGACCATCTCGATGGTGACGGAGTGGTCCGACGTGCTGCGCGAAGATGACCGGGGACGCGCCGATTGCGTGATCTACGTGGGGCCGCGGTCAGACAAGAATTGAAACAGAACTCCTCGGGTAGCCATCAACCGAATTCAATTCCCTGCGCCAGCGGCAGTTCGGACCCCCAGTTGATGGTGCAGGTTTGCCGCCGCATGTAGGCCTTCCACGCGTCGGAGCCGGACTCACGCCCGCCGCCGGTGTCCTTCTCGCCGCCGAACGCGCCGCCGATTTCCGCGCCACTGGTTCCGATGTTCACGTTGGCGATGCCGCAGTCTGAACCGACGTGGCTGAGAAATCGCTCGGCACGGTGGACCGAGTCGGTAAAGATGGCGCTGCTCAATCCCTGATCCACGCCATTGTGCTCCGCGATCACGGATTCGAGATCGTCAAACTCGATGACGTAGAGAATCGGCGCGAAGGTCTCTTCGAGTACGATGGGCATGGCGGATTTGGCGCGAATGATCGTCGGCTCGACGAAATGGCCCGGCCGATCAAGCCGCTTGCCGCCAAAGAGCACTTCACCACCTTGCGATTTCGCCTGTTCGATGGCACTCATCATCGCGTCGACCGCGCGGCCATGGATGACTGGCCCCATGATCGTCTTCGGGTCGAGGGGGTCGCCGATGCGGGGCAGGACGGTCTCGTAAGCACGAAGGAGCCGCGCGGTCACTTCCCCGGCGACGCCACGCTGCACGAACAGCCGTCGAGTTGTCGTGCAGCGCTGGCCACTTGTCCCCACCGCGCCGAAGACGACAGCTCGCACCGCCAGATCGACGTCGGCATCGTCGCAAACAACCATCGCGTTGTTGCCGCCGAGTTCAAGCAGTGTTCGGCCCAGCCGCGCCGCCACGACCTGGCCGACGTGTCGGCCCATGCGGCAGGAGCCGGTTGCGGAAATGAGCGGCAGCCGCCTGTCTCGAATCATCGGTTCGCCGACCTCGTCGTCCGTTCCGATCACGAGTTCGAAGACGCCCTCCAGATCGTGCGCCCGCATGACGGACTCGACGATCTCATGCAGCGCCAACGCAGTGAGCGGGGCGAGCAGGGAAGGCTTCCAGATCATCGTGTCGCCGCAGACGGCCGCGACCATGGCGTTCCACGCCCACACCGCTGCCGGAAAATTGAAGGCGGTGATGATCCCGATCGGCCCGAGAGGATGCCACTGCTCATACATGCGATGCTGCGGTCTCTCGGAGTGGGTGGTCATTCCGTAGAGCTGTCGCGACAGGCCGACGGCAAAATCGCAGACGTCAATGCACTCCTGAATCTCGCCGATGCCTTCAGCGCGGATCTTGCCCATCTCAAGCGACACCAGTTCACCCAGCGGTTCGACCTGCTCGCGAATGGCCAGTCCGATCTGGCGGACGATTTCGCCGCGCTTGGGCGCAGGTGTCATGCGCCACGATCGGAAGCGGTCCGATGCACTGGTGACGGCTGCGTCATAGTTGACTCGGTTGGACAGTCGGACCCAGGCGATCGGCTGGCCCGTCGCGGGACTCTCCGAAGCGAGCCAATCGTGGCCGTCCGGCTGGGAGGCGGCGACGAGAGGGTGGTGATCCAGGCCGAGGCGGGAAAGGAGTTTGGATGCGGTCATGGCCTAGTTGTAGCCATTCGCGCGGGGCGTTTCTGGAATCCCCGGGTGGACTTGCCCGAAAGGCGGCGACAGCCAAAGATATACGAACAAAAGCCGATCGAGCGAGGCCGGGGGTGGTTCTCAGCGCTCGCGACTGATCGGAATCTTCCGGCACATCAGGAGAGCCGTCATGAACTATCTTCCCCGTTTTGGATTAGCTGTTGTCGGTATGCTGTCGCTGACTGTATTTGCGAGTTGTTCATCTTCAGAGCAACCGGAGATGGATCCTGAGGAGATGATGGCGCAGTGGGAGTCCATGAACGCGCCCGGCGAACACCAGGAGCACCTCAAGCAATTCGTGGGCACCTTCAACGTTAAGAACACTATGTGGATGGCGCCGGGCACGGAGCCCGTGGTCTCGACGGGGCTGGCGACAAACCGCATGATTCTCGATGGTCGCTACCTCGAAGGCGAGTACGAAGGTGAGATGGAAGGTAAGCCCTTCACCGGCTGGGGGCTCACCGGCTACGACAACATGGCGCACAAGTACGTCAGCGTATGGGCCGACTCGATGTCGACGGGTGTGATGCTGTCAGAGGGGCAGTGCGACAAGAACGGGACGGTTTTCACGTATGCCGGCGAAATGGACATGGGCCCCATGGGCAAGCAGAGTTACCGAATGGTGCTGACCATTCTGGACAAGGACACCCACACGTTTGAGTGGTTCGACCTGACCGGCGGTCAGAATCTCAAGACGATGGAGATGGTGTACACCCGCAAGCAGTGACGCTCTCACGCGTCTGCTCCACACTCCAAAGCCCACTTCCAGCGATCGGATGTGGGCTTTGTTGTTTGCTGATTTCGGGGGTCAGCTTCGCAGCTGCTGCGAGTGCTTGACCCCCAGGCTCTCGTAGATCTGGCGCGTCGCCGCCGAGCGATTGAGCGTGTAAAAGTGAAGGCCGCGCACCTGGTGGTCGAGCAACTGGCGGCATTGTTCGGAGGCCCAGTGAGCTCCGACGCTGGCGACCGCGTTGCTGTCATCGCCGGCACGCCCCAGCGCCCGCAGCAGCGCGGCGGGCAACCGGGCGCCGCTCAAACTGGCCATGCGCTTCACGCCGGCGATCGATTGAATCGGCATGATGCCCGCAACAATGGGCGTCTTGATCCCCACCAGTTCGCAGCGTTCGAGGAAATCGTAGTAGTCGCGGTTGTCGAAGAACAACTGGGTGATGACGACGTCCGCGCCGGCATCCGTCTTGCGCTTGAGGTTGTCCAGATCGAGTAGTTTGTCGGTGGTCTCGGGATGGCCCTCAGGGTAACCCGCGACGCCGATACCCAGTGTCGGGAATTCTCTCTTGATGAACTCGACGAGATCGCTCGCATAGGCAAAGCCATCGGCGGGCGGTTTGAAATGCTCGTCGCCCGGCGGCGGATCGCCGCGCAGGGCAAGGACGTTCTCGATTCCGCCGTCCACGTAGCTCTGGAGGATCTCCGCGATCTCCTGCTTTGATGAGTTGACGCACGTCAGATGAGGCACGGTGGTCAGCGAGGTGTCTCGCTGCAATCGCAGGACGAGATCCCGCGTGCGCTCCCGCGTGGATCCGCCGGCGCCGTACGTCACGGATACAAACGACGGTCCGAATGGCTCGAGGCCCGCGACGGTTGAGTAGAGCGTCTGGGCCGCTTCATCGGACCTGGGCGGGAAGAACTCAAAAGAGATGGTCGGTCGGTGGTCGGCCAGAATTCGATCGAATCGCATGAGTGCTCCAGCCGGTCGTGGCAGAAGAGATCGTTCGTCCAAGGGACCATTCGAGTGTAATCCGCGCATACGATTGGTCAACGTGACGGCGTTGGTTGCGATTCACTTGACTCGCCCGCGCCCGCTTCGCATCATCTTATTGATGAAGTCGCCACGACTTGCCCAGTGCATCGCAGCGATCTTGCTGCAGGAGGATCACCATGCTTCGCACCTTGACCTGCATTCTTGTCGCCTGGACGTGCCTTCTTCTCGGCGCCTGCTCCTCGGTGACGACGACACACCTGATCGGCGAGCCCATCGACGAGGAGCAGGGCGCCAGATTCGAAGGCGCCTGGACCGGCGGCGAGTCGCTTTTCCTCGCGCACTATCTTGGCGATGGAAAGCTGCAGATCGCTACAACCAAGTGGAACGAGTCGGAGAAGAAGTTCAAGATCGATCAGGACATCCTGTTCATTCGCAAAGTCGGGGAGGCCATGTTTCTTCAGATTCCCGAAGATCGTGAAGGAGGAGCGAATGCCCCAGCCCGATACTCGCTGGCTCGACTACTCCTGACTGAGAATGGGGAAATGATCTACCTGGCCGCCGACGCGAGGCAGTTCGGCAAGGCTGTCGATGCGGGAGCACTCACCGGTGAAGCGAAGGGGCTCCACGGGGAAAGCACCGTCGAAGGATTTGCCAGCGATTCACAAGACGTCCACCTGACCGGCACCAAGGAACAGATCGACGCCTACCTCACGCCCGAACACGTGGCGGTGCTGTTTACGCTCGACGAAGGCGGTGTGCTCAGGCGGCTGGATCGGGTGGATATCAAATAGCGTCGCAGAGCGGCCCGCCCGCCATCGGGCCTCGTCGGCCGCAGCCTGAAATGGCGTGATGGTATCAGTGCGCGATCGCCGGTCGGCTCACCTGCTCCAATTCGAGCAGGGCCCGCTTGACGTGAACGGCATCACTGGCGCTGTTCGTCGTGCCGGCGTAGCCGTGCAGTTTTCCGTCGCTGGCCACCACCCGGTGGCAGGGGACGATGACGGAGAGTGGATTGGACCGCATCGCCTGACCGGCGGCGCGTGACGCGAGACGCGTCGAGCCCGCCATTTCGGCCAGTTCGCCATACGAGCGCACCTCGCCATGAGGAATGGTTCGACACGCGACCCAACATCGATGGTGAAAGTCGGGCCCGTCGGCCGTGGGCACGTCGGACCAGTCCGGCACCGCCGTTCCTGCAAAGTAGGCGCGCAGGCGCTCGGCGACATGGTCGAGCCATGGCGAATTGCCCTTTGAGCGGATGCGATCATCCTTCAACTCGGCGAGTTTCCTCCATTCCGATCTGAGCGAGCCGTCCGTCGAGAGGTAGAGAACAAATCGACCCATCGGGGCGGCGATGATGCGTGTGGCGGCACAGGAGTGATGCGTTCGGCTCATGGACTCGATCCTCCTCGGCTTCGAGCCGGATTACCCCCGAACAATGCGACAAACCCGCCGCTTGCCCACCCGCAAGATGATGCCGTCAGCGGTGACTGAAACGGTGTGGGCGGCGTCTGCGATCTTCGCCTCGTCGATGCTGACGGCCCCCTGCGACACCAGACGGCGCGCTTCGCTGTTGCTCGCCGCAAATCCCACTTCGCGCATCAGATCCAGGATGGTTGCCGAGTCTGAGGCGAACTGATGCGTCTCAAGATCGCTGGGGAGGTTTCCTTCCCTGAATCGCGAGGCAAACTCCGCCGCCGCGTGATTCGCCGCGTCAAGGCCGTGAAAGCGCTCGACGATGGCGCGGCCGAGTCGCTCCTTGGCTTGGCGTGGATGCGTCTTCTCGGGGTCGCACAGGGCGGCCACGCTGTCCGCGTCGACGGTAGTGCAGAGTGTGAACCACTCAGCCATCAGGCCATCGGGGATCGACATGGTTTTGCCGAACATCTCATCGGGGCTCTCGGTGACGCCGATGTAGTTGCCCAGCGATTTGCTCATCTTCTCGTGGCCATCCAGGCCGCGCAGAATCGGCATCGTGATGACCACCTGTGGCGGCTGATCGTTGGCAATCTGGAAATCCCGTCCGACGAGATTGTTGAATGTCTGGTCCGTTCCGCCGAGTTCGATATCCGCGTTGGTGCACACAGAATCCCACCCCTGCATGATCGGATACAGGAACTCGTGAACGGAGATGGGCTGTCCCGCCTTGTAGCGCTTTTCAAAGGTGTCGCGTTCCAGCATGCGTGCGACGGTCATGTGGCTGGCGAGGCGAATCGTGTCGGCGAACGAGAGCTTTGACAGCCACTCGCTGTTGCGCCGCACCTCGAGCCGCCTGGGATCCGCATCGAGCACGCGCGTGGCCTGTTCGAGGTAAGTTCGGGCGTTCGCCTCGATTTCCCCTTCGGTCAGCATTGGACGAGTTTTTGATTTCCCGGTCGGGTCGCCGATGCGAGCCGTGTAGTCGCCGATGATGAGCACCGCGACGTGGCCAAGATCCTGAAAGCGGCGCATCAGTCCGAGCACGACCGTGTGGCCCAGGTGAATGTCCGGGCTGGAGGGGTCAAGACCGAGTTTCACGCGCAGAGGCTTTGCGGACCGGCGCGAAACGGCCAGCTTGCGCGCGAGTTCCTCGTGCGTATAGACCGCCGCAGTGCCCCGCAACAGTGAGTCGATATCTGGGTCCGATTCTGGCATGTGCTCATGGTATCCCGGGCGCGGAGGTGGACCAGATGATCACCTTCCGCGAACCCCTGCAACCATCTGGTGGTGTTCGATTATGAATCGGGTCGAGGCGTGCTATCGTTCTGCAACACGGAGGTTGTGCCACGCCCGCTTGAGCAATTGCCCGGCGGCTTGCACGCTACAAATCAGAGGGAAAAGGAAAGAATCAAATGGTCAGCACCGCAGACCAACGCGATCATCTGAGCGCGTTGACTGATTGTGTCATTGGACTGTCAAAAATCCGCGCCACCACGCCCCCCGCCTGGCTGACCGCCGCGGCCGAGGTCGTTCGAACGAAGCTGGCGCCGCGGCAGATTGTCTCGTTCTGGGACGGCAAAGGCGCGGACGCATCCAAGTGGGACCGCGTTCATCTCGGCGTGAGCGCCAATCAGCCCGCCGACGTGGAGCGGTGGAACCACCAGTTCATGCACACCCTCGATGATGCAGGCATCACTCCCGGGATTGTGGCGCGGACGGTCCAGACATCCGTCTCCGGTCGGCTCACGCGCGGCCGGTACGAAACAGATGATGAACGCCGCACATTTGAGGCCTACGCGCGCCGGCTGGGCGTCGAGTCCATTGACTACTTCGGCGGTCCGCTGGACACCGATCAACCGCGCACCGCGACCAGCAGGACGCTGTTCCTGTCCGTCTGGTCTGCCGATCGGGTGGCCGCCGATGATGCGATTCGGCGCGCCGTGCTGCAGCAGGCCTGGCGCGCAGCAGAGGACCTTTACGTGGAAGCCACGCGCAATGGACTGGGGCGTGTTTCCGCGCTCATGGAGCGCCTGACGCCCGGACAGCGGCGCGTCGCCGAACTGCTCGCCGAAGGATTGAGCAAGCGAGAGGTGGCGGCCCGGCTTCAGCGGAGCGAGCACACTGTGCATGATCACACCAAGTCGATCTACAGTACGCTGGATGTTGGGACCAGAGCCGAGTTCATGGCGCTGTGGGCCGGCACCGCCAACAAGTAAGCTGCGTCAAACGCGGAACAACGCGCCTGCCTTGCGCCCCATGAGCACCGAAGCGCCCGTCAGCGTGACGATCAGCAGCAGCATGCCCCATACGCCCATGGCCGAAGCGATGTACTCGCCGTCGCCGAGCCGCTGGTAGAGCGTGTAGATCGCTTTCGTCATGGGGAAATGCACTTCGCGCTGCGCGAGGATCAGCGAGTCGGAAACTTCGAGCATTGAAAAGCTGAACACGAGCAGGCCGCCGGCGATGAGGTTGGCGGTAATGAGCGGGAGTGTCACGACCCGCAGCGTTCGGAGCGGCCCCGCGCCGAGGTTCCGGGCGGCATCCTCGAGTTCGACGGCCGTCTGTTCGAGGCCCGCCGTTACCGATCGGACCATGTAGGGCAGTCGGCGCACGGCGTAGGCGATGACCAGCAGCAGCAGGGGGTTGGCTTCCGGACCGAGCACGTCAAAGTGCCGCGAAATCGGTGCGAACCATGCCCGCCACCCTTCCGCCTCGCTCCCCCATGTGAAAGGCGGCGCCAGCGTCATCGCCACATAACCGAAGGCCAGCACCATGCCGGGCACGGCGAGCGGCAACATGGACATTGCGTCGAGCAACCCTCGCCCGAACACACGTCCGCGCACGATGAGGTACCCGATGAGCGTTCCGATCACGAGGGTGAGAGTCATGGAGATCACGGCGTACTTCAATGAGTTCGCGATCGACCCCATTGCGAGCGTGTGCCCCAGCGCGTCGCTGTAGTGGTTTGTCGTCCATTCGGTGGGCAGCACGGAGTGGTACCACTGACCGGGCGCCGCAAGGCTGGCGGCGACCACGCCAAGGTGAGGCAGCATGGCGGGGATGATGACCAGACCGAAGAGCACCCAAGCCGCGCCGGTTCCCACGAAACCAAGCGGTTGCTCCTCCGACCGGATGGACGCCTTGGAGTACATCGCGTGGCCGCGGGCTCCAAAGATTCCTTTACCAACGACATAGAGCAGCATCGCCGCCACGAGCATGACGACGGTGAGCGCGTAGGGCTGGGCCGAGGACTCCATCTCCTTCAACTGATAGAACACCTGGACCGGCAGCACGTGGCGCATGTCGAACATCAGCGGCGTGCCGAGTTCGGTAAACGACCAGACGAAGACGATTGTGGCGCCCGCAAATATGCCCGGTCGGATGAGCGGAAGCGTGATTCGCCGAAAGCGCATCCAGCCGCCGGCGCCGAGGTTGCGGCCGGCTTCGTCCAGCGTCGGATCGAGATTCGCCAGAGCAGAGAGCACGTTCAGGTAGATGATCGGGTAGAGGTGCAGCGCTTCGACGATGACCACCCCCCAGAATCGTCCCTGCCCGAGCACGTCCAAGTCGGTGCCGAGCAGAGCGTTGAGGGCGCCGGCCCGGCCGAGAATGTGCTTCATGCCGATCGCGCCGACGAACGGCGGTAGGACCAGTGGCACCAGCACCAGAGCGTTCCAGAGACGCTTGCCGAAGAAGTTGAATCGCGCCGAGACCACCGCCAGCGGCAGCGACATCAGGATGGCCAGGGCCGTCGTCGCCGCGGCAATCAGCCCGGAAGTCGCGAGGCTGGCGCGAAGCGATGGATCGATAAAGACGAGCTTGATGGGCTTAAGCGAGAACGCGCCATCCGCTCCGACGAAGCCGCCTCGCACGGTCAGAACGATCGGCCAGATCAGAAACGCCCCCAGGATTACCAGCAAACCGAGGACGAGAAACTGTTGGCCAACCAGACGAAGTCTCATGCGGTCGAAACAGTAGTCCCGACTTCGTAGCGAAGCCGATTTGGATTCGATGAGCGGCGCCAACCCGGGCGCGTCGTCAGGACTCGTTGTGCAAGCCGACTGAAGGCTCGTTCCGGCGTCCTACACTCAGTGCCATGTCGCAGGAACAGGAGAATCCGATCGAAGATTCGGGCCGTGGCCATGTCACACCCGCGCCGGATTCCGCGGCTGCGCCGGGTGGCGCGGCAGGCGTTCCCGGCGAAGTGCAGCGACCGGTGCTCGAGGATGTGACCGCAGAATCGGAGCAGGATCAGACGGTCGCCCGCATGCTCTCCGGTTCGGAGATGGTGAACGTCGATATGCTGGCGCCGGCGGTTCAGGCGCTCGAACCCGCCGATGCCGCGGACGCCCTCGAAGAGATCGAGGCGGATGCGGCTGCGCATGTCGTCATGCGGATGCCCGAGGATGAGGCGGCTGCCGACATCGCTGCAATGGAGACGCACTGGGCCGTCGAGGTCCTGCGGCAGGTGCTCACGGACTATGGCCCCGAAACCGTCGCTCGCTACGTCGATCGGATGGAGGCCGACGACGCCGTCGACATTCTTCAGGCGATGACCGAGGAGGAGCGGGAGCGCCTCTTTGACGTGCTGCCGCCGACCAGCGCCGTGCATCTCAAGCAACTGCTGCGGTTCGATCCCGAAACGGCCGGCGGCATGATGACCATCGAATTCGTCAAGGTGCGTCAGAACGCCACGGTCGGCCAGGCCATCGAGTCGCTCCGTCAGCAGCACGATGTTGAGTTCAACCAGGTCTACTGCGTTGATTCCAGGCATCATCTCGTTGGTACCGTGTCGCCCAAGAGCCTGCTCGTCGCTTCGGAGAACGACTTGATCGACGGCATCATCGACGCGGAAGTCGATTACCTGCGGCCCGAAACCGACCGTGAAGAGATCGCCGAAGCCTTCGAGCGCTACGACTACAACGAAATGCCCGTCGTCGATCACGCCGGGCGACTGCTGGGCATCGTCACGGTCGACGACGTGCTGGACATCATCCGTGCTGAGCACACCGAAGACGCGTACAAGATGGTGGGCGCCGGCGTCGGCGAGGCGGTGTACAGCAGTATTTGGCAGAAATTCCGTGGCCGCTTTCCCTGGCTCGTGATTAACGTGTTCACCTCCATGGTCGCGGCATTTGTCGTGCTTCAGTTCGACCACCTGATTGCCGCACTGGCGATTCTGGCGGTGATGATGCCGGTCATCGCGAACCAGGCGGGCAACGCGGGGCAGCAATCACTCGCCGTGACACTTCGCGGTCTCGTCCTGGGCGAGGTGCGCGGCAGGCGGGCGTGGCCGCTGGTGCGCCGCGAAGTCGCGGTCGGACTGATCAACGGGTTCATCGTCGGCGCGTCGATCGGCCTGCTGGTCGCGATCATGTCGCTGCTGGGGCTCTACCGGGTGCAGTGGGAATTGGGGCTCGTGATCGCCCTGGCGATGACCGCTTCGGTCGGGACGGGCTGCCTCGCCGGTTCAGCCATGCCGCTGGTCCTCGATCGGTTCGGCTATGACCCGGCAACGGGGTCGACCATCTTCCTCACCATGGTCACAGATACGGTCAGTTTTCTCACCTTCCTCGGTCTGGCCAGTCTGCTCCAGCACGTCCTGCTGACGCCAATGGGGGGTTGAAGCCACGCCGAACCCGACCCCGACTCGAAAATCATTCCCCTCAACCACTTGACGAGCCACGCCCGGAGCGAGACACTGTTGGACCCGTAGGCCGGGCTTGCGGCCCGCGCGGAGCGTGTCGGAAAGGGACTTCCGTCCCGGTTCCGGCTTCCCTTGCGAGGTAGGAACAGCGCCGATCACTTGGTTTTCGGCCTCTGGAGGTCTCGGACAATGGCGTCAAGATCAAATAGCGGTATGGGCGTGCTGGTGGCCCTGGTGATTTTCATCATGCTCACCATCACGCTGCTGCTGCTGCTCATGCTCTTCTACACCAAGGCGGACAAGGAAGCCCAGGCTCGCGAGGCCGCGGAAAGCGCCGCCCGGGACTTCATCCGTCAGGACGAGCGAAACCGGGATGACATCAGCCGACTCAAGTCCGAAGCCGCCAGTGAAGGCAAGAGCGTCGTCATCTACCTTCGCGATCAGATTCAGAGCACCATGCGCAAGGTCGCCGGAAACGGCAATCTCTCGCCCGCGCGTCTCGGAACCCAACTCGAACAACTCGGCATGGCTGAAGGCGAGTCCCTCACCGGCCTGGTGACGACGCTCCGGACGCAACTCAAAGATGCGCAGGATGAAATCGCCTCCCTTGGATCAGAACTCAACAACGCCCATACTCGACTGGGTGAAGAAGTCGCTCGTCGCGAGCAGATGCAGTCCGACCAGCAGACCACGATCGCATCGCTCAACGCGGACATCGCCGCCACCAAGCAGCGCGCCGATCGCTACCAGGCGCAGGTGGAGCAATCTGAAAAGGACATGGAAGACCGCGTCCGGAAGATTCGCGACAACCTCGAACAGCAAATCGCTTCGCTTACCGAGCAACTCGAGCGTCGTGACGTCACCATCGCCGGCCTTCAGGACACGGTGACGTCGCTCAACAGTCGCCTGCGCGAATCGACCGTAAGCAACATCGATGAGGGCCAGTTGACCGACGGCGAAATCGTCCGCCTCGTCGGCAACAACGAGGTCTTTATCAACCTCGGCAGCAAGCAGCACATCGTGCTCGGCATGACCTTCAACGTCTACGGCTCAACGGCCGAGATGCGACCCGACGCCTCGGGCCAGGTGCCGCAGGGCAAGGCGACCGTCGAAGTGACGCGCATCGGCGAGACCACATCCACCGCTCGTATCATTCGCACGACACCCGGCCGCGCCGTGGTCGAGGGCGATCTCCTCGTGAATCCCGTCTACGACCGCAACAAGGAGTACACCTTCTTCGTCTTCGGTCAATTTGATCTGGATGGCGAGAACGGCACGAGCGAACTCGAGACCGAAATCGTCAACTCGCGAATCAAGGAGTGGGGCGGAACGATCCGCGACAAGTTCTCCGGCGATATCGATTTCCTCGTGCTCGGAGTTGCGCCGACCATGCCCCTCCAGCCCCGTTCCGACGCGACGCCTCCGGAAGTGCTCAAGTACCGCCGCGAGCGCCAGTTCTACGAGGACTACCAGAACTATCTCGACCGGGCCGGGAAGCTCTCGATCCCCGTGCTCAATCAGAACCGTCTGCTGACCCTGATCGGTTACTACGGCAACTGATCGGCGTACCCGCCCTCGAATCAGACCCTCAGCCCCGCGCTTCGGCGCGGGGCTTTTCATATCGTTCGCAACGCTCCGCAGTCGATGAACGATGAGAAACCGTGGCGCGAAACGAATCCTACATCGTCAACCAGGCGGCGTACGTCGCCCTCCGATCGCTCGGCACGGTCATGCAGTGCTTCGAGGTCGACGATGTCATGGCGACGGTCGGCGGCATCGGCGACCTCTGGTATCGCCGCGACAAGCGCCGACGCGATCGCTCACTCGCCCATATTCGCCAGAGCATGCCGGAGTTGACGTCCGCACAGGCGGAGGATCTCTGCCGCCGTTCGATGCGCCACCTGCTGCAGACGTTTATTGTCGAGCTGCTCTTCACGCCGCGCCTTATCACGCCCACCACGTGGCCCAGGTATGTGCGCCTCGGCCAGGTGCGCGACGCAATGCCCGTCCTTACCGCCAACCGCCCGGCCATTTTTCTGTCCGGCCACTGCGGCAACTTTGAGGTGCTCGGCTTCACCCTCGCAACGATCGGCTTTCCCATGACGGCCCTCGCCAGGCCGCTTGATCTGCCCCGAGTCAGCGACTGGCTGTTTGACATCCGCCAGAAGCGGGGCATGACCATTCTCACCAAATTCGGCGCCACTGAGCAGATCGCGCAACTCATCGAGAAAGGCGAGCGCGTCGCCTTCATCGCCGATCAGAACGCCGGCGATCGCGGCCTGTTCGTGCCCTTCTTCGGTCGCCTTGCTTCGGCCTACAAGTCGATCGGCCTGCTGGCGATGCGCTACGACGTGCCGATCGTCTGCGGCTTTGCCCGCCGCGAGAAGCCCGATATCTTCCGTTACACACTGGATCTTGCCGATGTGATCGAGCCCGCGCACTGGAAGGACCAGCCCGATCCACTCTACTACATCACCGCCCGCTACACGCGCTCGATCGAG
The DNA here is from genome assembly GCA_040255465.1 of Planctomycetaceae bacterium. Lineage (GTDB taxonomy): Bacteria > Planctomycetota > Phycisphaerae > Phycisphaerales > UBA5793 > UBA5793. The sequence continues at coordinate 712,493 of JBDZVA010000002.1, read as the reverse complement.
GAGATGGTGCGACAGGCGCCGGACCAGTACTTCTGGGTCCACCGCCGGTGGAAGTCCCGGCCGCCGCACGAGCGGGCCGGCAAGCCGATGCCCGGATCACTGCGCGACAAGTTGGCCGCCCTGCCCTGGCTGAGCGAATCGGACGTGGCCCGCGTCGTGGCTCAGAGTGAGCATGACTCAGCCTTGGCCCGATAGCCAGCATCCCTTTGAAACCAATGGCATTGCAATGCCAAACTGTCAAGCCGTCAAGGTAAACCCTCGTGCGGATTGTTCCGATGTTGCCTGTTGTTCATCCCGGAGGGGATTGACGGGCCGTGCCGGATACATCGAGGGTCAACTGCCATGCCGCGTGAGAAAGATGTCCTGACGACGGGGGAAGTCGCCAAAATCTGCAACGTTGCGCCGCGAACTGTTTCAAAATGGTTCGACTCCGGCCAGCTTCGCGGGTACCGCATTCCCGGCTCCAAAGATCGGCGCATCCCGCTCAACGGGTTGATCCGCTTCATGAAGCAGCACGGCATCCCCCTCGACGGACTCGTCTCAGGCCAGACGCGCGTCCTCGTCGTCGACGGCGAGCAGGAGATCGTCGACACCCTCCAGAAACTCCTCGCCGAGCACGGCAACTACGAGGTGCACACCGCCATCACCAGCTTCGGCGCCGGAATCGAGTGCGAACGCTTCCGCCCCAACGTCCTGCTCACCGACATCGACATCGAACGCATCGACGGGCGCGGCCTGGCCAAGATGGTCCGCTCGCAGGATGACCTCCAGATGACCAAGATCATCGGCATGAGCGCCAAACTCACCGATGGACAGACACATCAGCTGCGCATGGCCGGCTTCGACAGTTTCCTCAAGAAGCCCTTCAACCTCCGCCAGGCCATCGCCGCGATCGAAGAGGTTCTTGCTTTGGTGTACTGAGGTTCCGGCGATCTGAATCGCCAATCGATGCTGCGGCCCACTTGTCGACGATTTCCTCTTGCTCAGAGAGCGATCGCGTCATCGGCCCCCGCGCGGCATCTCCAGACAGGCTCGCACGCCGCGGTCCGAGAATTGCATTAACTTTGTCCACAATTCTGCTTTCCTGCTTGCACCGAACGCGGGAATCGGTTAGGTTATCCCTGTATCGCTGCCGCCCGGGTCGGCTTGGCGACTCAATATGAGTGGAGGAATGAACAGTGTTCTGCCTACTGACCAAACTTCTGGCTCTCGCCTGGATTACTTGCTCACTTGGTCCCGATTCGAATCCGCCGCGGTTCGCGATCGTCACCATTCCTGGATTCGGCGGAGAATTGACGACTGCTCGGGGTGTCAATGCGCTCGGACACGTCACCGGAGCTGCGTTCTATGCGCACCAGAATACGTATCGCGCCTACGTTTATCGCGATGGAGAAACGACAGAGTTACCCCTGCTCCCGGCGGGAGGAGATGCCGAGGGGCGCGCGATCAACGACCTTGATGAGGTCGTCGGAGAGACTTATCTCACAAATGGCAGATTGGTGACCGCCACGCTCTGGGATCGCAACGGACAGGTCATCGATCTCAATGTCTGGGAGACCAACTACGCGGAAGCGTGGGCAGTCAACAGTGCCGGGCAGGTCGCGGGCAATGCGTACAACCCGGCATTCGGCAACGTGAGGCGAGCCGTACTCTGGGAGAACGGTGGCGCCACAGATCTGGGCGTGCTGCCAGACCCCGGCTATACAAAGGCAGAAGTGAATGACATGAACGAGGCAGGCGAGATCGTCGGCGTCTCGGCTGGATCGCTTCCCACCCGTGGGTTTGTGTGGCGAAACGGAGTAATGAGCGAATTGCCGTGGCCCGAAGGCGAGCCAACGAGTGCTCGTGGCATCAATGACATGGCACAAATCGTGGGAACCGGCGACTCGAACCGCGAGGCGGTGCTGTGGGAGAACGGAATTCCCTCGACTCTGGCATTGCGACCGAACGATTCTTCTGTAGTCCCCCGGCACATCAACAATCGCGGTCACATCGTTGGCTACGTCCAGCGAAACCACAATGGGAACAACATCTACGTCATCTGGCCCAATGCGCAGTCGCCGTATGTCGAAGTGCAGGACCTGCTGCCGCCGCAGTCGCTCTGGCGGAACATCGAAACGGTCGATGACCTGAACGACTCAGCCCAGATGGTCGGGCACGGCAAGCGCGGCGCCGACAGCGGATTCGGACAATCGCACGCCTTCCTGCTCACCCCCGTCAACTGGACCTTCGGCCTTGCCGCGCCTTCAGCCGGTCGAGCCGAGACGACCAACACGCTGCGCGTCTCAGGCGTGACGCCCGGCGCGACGGTGCAGTTCTACTACTCCGCCCACGGCGGCGGCGCCGTCATCCCCGGCTGCACCATCCAGAGCAACGCGCTGCAACTCGAAGGGCCGACGCTCATCGGCACCGCGACGGCCAACGGCAACGGCGTCGCCAGCCTCTCACGCTACGTCCCGTCGATCGCCCGCAACAAGTCAATCCTCTTCCAGGCCGTGGTGCAGGGGGAGTGTGCGATCAGTCAACTGGTGGTGCATCGGTTTGATTGAGAGCGGCGAGGCACTTGGCACTGGGCATTAGGGTTTGGGCGGATCGGTGAAGGGAAGCGAAGTGTGCCTTGCGAGGAACGGAACGTCCAACCCGGTGCGTTTCGCAGAGCCTCAACCGCACCCTACCTCGGAATGCGCGCTACTTGCTGGCTCGGTCAGGAGGTCATGGCGCTGCGCCGCGGCTCAGCGATGGCCGGCCGACCGCTGCAGATCATCGGGCCGGCTGCCAGTTATGTCACCATCAATGCCGGCGCGACGGGAAATGCGGCGTACACCGGCGAATACCCGGAAGAAGAGGACAACCCCAACAAGGCGGCGTATTTCGTGAAGCGGCTGATCGAGTTCTGCAATGAGTACGACATCCCCGTCGATGGCCACTACCACTTCTTCGACTACAACGATTTCCTCGATGGCGTCGATGCACTGGCGAATCAAGGGAACGCGGCGTGGGACGTCCCGGAGTCGATGGTGGCGCTGGAATACGGGCCGATTCCGAGCACGCGCAGTGAAAACGATACGCATTGGTGGAACGATGATCGAGCCGACGATACCGAACTCTTCTACGACAATGACCCCGAAACTCATCCCTTGGAGGCAGAGACGTGGGCAGAGTGGCTCACGTATTGGCAAGGTGAGGATCAGAAGTGGAACCCGCCGGACTATTTCATTTACGATGGCATGACAACACTCGTGAGTTACGGTTGCCGCATCGGTTGCTACGCGGACTCACGGCAGATCACGGGGCCGCAGAACGTGGCGACGCAATTCGACTTCTCGGCGATATACACCGACAAAGTTGGCCCGGCTGAGGCAAAAACGTACTCGGAGTGGAGAACGGAATTTCAGAATGCGGCGGCGGCATTTCTTATTGATCCGTGGTATCCACATCCCAATCAATGCTCAGCGACTCCGTGTCCACCGTGTGAGGAATGATAATCTATGTATGATGCAGCGCGCCCGAACGGGCGCGCTGCATCATTAACGTTGGGAGGTCGTATTATGAGGTTGATCACAATTGCTGTAGTCCCTGTGCTTGCAATGGCGTCATCGACCCGAGCGCAGGACTATCGCTACGCCATGTTTGAGATGGGGACTCTTGGTTGGGAGAAGAGCGTTGCTACTGGCGTTAACAACAGCGGCCAAGTATCGGGTTGGAGCGAGGTGACTGAATCCCTCAACCACCCCCTCATCTGGTACGAGGGCGCGATCACTGACATCGATCCGAACGCGCCCTGCTGCTCCAACTACACTTCTTCCATTAACAACAGTGGAGAAGTTGTCGGGCAAAGGGCCGGAGTTGGTACCATCGGTGTTATTTGGTTACCGGACGGGCAACTGGTAGAACTTGGGACGATTGGCGGGCGCTTCACACATCCATATGACATCAACGACTCTCGCCAGGTTGTGGGCGCTTCGAACTACGACCCGGAGACCTACTTCAATCATCCATTCCTCTGGGAAGACGGCAACATCATCGACCTCGGGACCTTCGGAGGCGAGAAGGGTGAAGCCTCAGCGATCAACAACCGCGGCCAGGTCGTCGGCACGGCGTGGCCGCCCGACGGGAGGCTCAAGCCCTTTCTCTGGGAGAACGGACAACTCATTCAACTCGACGTCCTCGGCGGCGAGAAGGGGTGGGCCGAGGACATCAACGACGATGAACTCATTGTCGGTTACTCAGATGTGCCCGGCCCGATCTCGCATGCCGTCAAGTGGGTGAATCGACAACTCATCGACATCCACGATGAGTCTGTGGCCCAATGGAGCAATGCCAATGGCGTCAATAACAACGGCGTGATCATCGGCAACATGAACCCGCGCGGCACGCAGCAGACCACGGGGTTCATCATCATCGATGACCACATGGTCGATCTGAATACGCTGGCCCCGCCGCGGCGACTGCGTCAAATCGATCGCGTTAATGACATCAATGATGGAGGCATGATTGTCGGAACGACGCGCAGTAACCCGGTACGCGGCGCGATCCTCTCGCCGGTCACGCCGACGTTCAGTCTCGCAGCGCCGGTTCCGGGTCGCGCCGGCCGCAGCAACGTGCTCACAGTGACCGGCGTCACCCCCGGCGCGCGGGTCCACTTCGTCTACGGCCTCAACGGCGGCGGGACCATCATCCCCGGCTGCAGCATCCAGACCAACGCACTGCAGATTCGTCGCCCCACGGTCATCGGCAGCGCAACAGCCAACGGCAACGGCGAAGCCAGCCTCGCACGCTTCGTCCCCCCGATCGCCAACGGCCAGACGATCCTCTTCCAGGCCGTGGTGCAGGGAGAGTGCGCGATCAGTCAGTTGGTGGTGCATCGGTTTGAGTAGCACCGGTCTCGTCGCCCGCCGGGAGCGTGCGGTCGAACTGGAAGGCCCTGGGGGTCAAAGGCTGGTGCTCCGCAGGGCAGGCGAACCAGAGTGCTTCGATTACAGTGGCCTGCGCTTCGGCTCGCCGGGTGTGCGGGGGTAGATCCTCGGCGTCTTGCGCTGCTTTTCGATGACCACGATGCGGCCCGTTGGCGTCGGGATGGTCTGGACGTGGGCTGAGTGCAGTTTGTGCAGCGCGGGTCTGGCCTCGAGCAGTTCGGCGTCAGCCTTTTCACCCTTTACGGCCAGCACGACGCCGCCCACTTTGGCCAGGGGCACCGTCAATTCGAGCAGCACCCGCAGCGGGCCGACGGCGCGAGCAATGACCGCATCGAAGTGCTCGCGAAAGTCATGATGCTCCTGCCCCAGCGTCTCGGCTCGCTCCTGCACGACACGGGCGTTGGTGAGCCTGAGTGAGTCAATGGCCTCCCGGAGGAAGTTGGCCTTTTTGCCTGTCGTTTCGATGAGCGTGAAGGTTGCAGCAGGCATGCAGACGGCCAGGGGGATGCCCGGCAACCCGCCGCCGCTGCCGACGTCGGCAATGGCCGCGGCGCCGGCACTGGCCAGCGGGCCCAGCAGGGTGAGGCTGTCAAGAATGTGCCGCTCCCACGCCTGCGATTCATCGCGGATGGCGGTGAGGTTGAACTCCTGATTGCGCGCCAGCAGCATGGTCAGAAACGCATCAAGGCGCGGCAGATCGCCGGGTTCGAGTTCGATGCCCAATGCACTGAGACGCGGCTCGATGTCGGTTGGAATCATGCGACCCGCCGCCGCCTCGGGCCTGCCGCAAACACGCCACCCGTGAGCAGCAGCGTCGCGGTGCCGGGCGCGGGAATGCGCCAGCCGCCGTTGAGCGCGAAGTCGAGCAGTTCATTCTCCGAATAGAGTTCGAAGTTTGCGTTCCACCTGAGGTTCATCTGCATGATGAGTTCGTTGGCAATGAGGGCGTTGCTTACGGCAGTCGGGTGGATCTCGTCGGCGAACATGTCCGTCGTCTCGCCGTGCGCGGGTGGGCCGTTGAGGGTGATGTTGCCGATTTGCGGCGGATTGTTGACGAAGTCGGCGAGAATCGAGTAGATGTCCAGCACCAGCACATTGTTGAAGCGGCCGAACGAGCGGATGAAGGCGTTGGCCCGCTGCGTGTGGGCCCGCACGTTGGCTTGCTGCTGCTGATTCAGTTGCTGCCAGTAGCGCGGCGTGAGGGTGATGTCGGGAATGGTCCATATGACGGCCTTCACATCAGGCCGCGCCGTTCCCGCCAGGTCGACTGCGTAGTTCCGCCAGTTGCGGATGAGCGAATTGATCACGCGGTCGGCCTGGGCGTAGGTTCCCGGTGCGTGGTTGGCGAGCAGCGAGGCATTGTTGAGAATGTCGTTGCCGCCCATTTCCAGTTGGATGAGCGTGCCCTTGGGCTCGAAGCCGAAGAAGGTATTGAACTGGTAGAGGGCGATTTCAGTGCCGACGTTGTCGGAGGTGAAGCCGGCGACGGCGTAGTTCTTCAGGCTGTTGCCCTGCAAGGCGTTCTTATCGAAGACCAGTTGCATCGGGTCGTGGCCGTAGAGCGTGGAAGGCAGACCCGTATAGCGCGGCAGCAGGCCCTGATTGTCGGTCAGGCTGTCGCCGAAGGTGACGACACGCGCGAGATTGACGTCTGCCTGCGCGGCAGAGGTTGCCGTGAGGATGCACGATGCCGCAATGGCGATCCACGAGATTCGATTCCAGTTCATGATGCTCCCCTTGCTTTGCCGAACGGCAGTTGTCGGATCAAACCACATCCCTCGCCCGGCGCATGAGCATAGGACGACTGGCGGCAGCGGTGGAACTCGCCGCGCCCCCTCAAGAGGGGAAGAGGATCATCCAGCCGACGGTAAACACCGCGATGTCGACGATCGCGTGGCTCACCCAGCCCGGCCAGACGGTGCCGAAGCGCAGGTAGAGCCAGGACCAGATGATGCCGCCGATGCACACGCCGATCGAGCCGAGCAGGGTGATGCGCCAGTCGAACTGCAGGCCCAGCGCGAAGATGTGGTGCACCGTGAACAGCAGGCCCGAGAGAACGACAGCCGGCCAGCGCCGGACCAGCGCGGCGCAGTGGTGAAACACAAACCACCGCCAGACGTACTCTTCGAGCAGCGAGTTCACGACGCACAGGTAGGCCGCGAGCGCGAGATACTTCCACTGTTCGCTCAGTCCATTGCGCTCGGCCACGGCCCGCATCGCATCGGCATCGATCCACTGCTTTCCGATGAGCAGGTACCCGCCGATGATGATCGCTGCGATGAGCACGCCGAGGCTGGTTCCCAGAGCCAGTCCTTTCGCCTTGAGCGGTGAAGAGACCGCGGGGCGCGCTCCATCGACCAAGAGCAGCCAGAGCAGCGGCACCAGCAGGATCCAGGCTTTCGACGCTCCGTAGAACCCCTGGCCGATGGGGCCGGGGGCGATCTGCATCGCCATCAACACGCCGATCGTCGGCGCAGGAACGAGCAGCGCCAGCGCGAGCAGACTTCGGTTCTTCGCAGTAGCGCCTTGGAGCAGCATGAGCACTCACTTGTTGGGAGACGTTGAATGCCTCGTTCGTACTTGGCTCGGATTGCGAGCGACCCGGTGGCAAGAGCCGGCAAGAATCTGCCTATGCAAGACCAAGCCACTCCGGACTCGGGCATGACCCCCGAACAGTTTCGCCGCGCCGGGCACGATCTTATCGATTGGATCGCCGAGTATCTGGAACACGCCGAAGACTATCCCGTGCTCTCGCCCGTTGCGCCCGGTCAGGTGCGGCAGAGCGTGGAGCAGCCCCTGCCTGCGCGGGGTGAAGCGTGGCCGGCGATGTGGAATGACTTCATCGAGCACGTCCTGCCCGGCATCACGCACTGGCAATCGCCAAACTTCTTTGCCTATTTCCCGGCCAATGGGTCGTATCCCGCCATTCTCGGCGAACTGCTCTCAGCGGGCCTTGGCGTCAATGGGATGCTGTGGTCGAGCAGCCCGGCGGTGACAGAACTGGAAACGTTTGTGCTCGACTGGCTCGTGCAGTTGCTCGATCTGCCCGCGCATTTCAAGGGTGCTGGCGTCATCCAGGACACCGCTTCGAGTTCATCACTGTGCGCCCTGCTCTGCGGCCGAGAGCAGGCACTGGAGTGGCAAAGCAACGCGGCCGGGCTCGGCGCCCTCGGAAAACGCCTGACGATCTACACGTCCGACCAGGCGCACTCGTCCATCGAAAAAGCGGCAATGGTTGCTGGCATCGGGCGCGAGAATGTGCGGCTCGTCCGGAGCGATGAAACCGGCGCCATGATTCCGGCCCATTTGAGCGAGTTGATTGCGGCGGATCGGGCTGCGGGTTGTGTGCCGTGCTTTGTCAGCGCCACCATGGGAACGACCTCGTCGCTGGCCATGGACCCGCTCGCCGCGATCGGCGAGATGACTTCGAATGAACGAATCTGGTTGCACGTTGACGGAGCGATGGCTGGGACGGCGCTGGCGTGCCCGGAGTTTCGTTCCATTGCCGATGGGCTTGAACTCGCCGACTCGTTCTGTGTCAATCCGCACAAGTGGATGCTGACCAACTTTGATCTCGATGCGTTTTTCGTGCGCGATCCGCAGCGGCTCACGCGAACGCTGTCCATCCTACCCGAGTACCTGCGGGCGGCGCAGTCCGATGAAGTGATCAACTACCGCGACTGGCACATTCCGCTGGGGCGGCGCTTCCGGGCGCTGAAACTCTGGTTTGTCGTTCGCTCGTACGGCGTTGAGGGAATCCGCGCCCACATTCGTGAACACGTTCGCCTTACCGCCCAATTGGCCCGGTGGATCGCGGAAGATCCGCGATTTGAGCTGGTGGTGTCGCCGAGCCTGAATCTCGTGTGTTTCTGTCTCAAGGCCGGTGATGAGGCCAGCGAACGACTGCTGCACGCGCTGAACCGAAGTGGACGCATCCACCTGACGCATACGAGGCTCTGCGGCCGCTACGCTTTACGGTGGTGCATTGGTCAGCCGCGAACGCGTGAAGAGCACGTCAACAGCGCATGGGCGCTCACCCGCGAGACGGCGTCGCAGATACTGGGTGAAAGCCGCTGAGAATAGTCAACGGGCGCAACCGACGAACTGCAAGAGAGAGAGACATGCAATTCAAACATGATGGACTGAATCTGTACTACGAGGTGTCGGGCCCGGAACAGGCGCCGCCGGTCCTGCTGATCCATGGCTTTCCGGTATCCGGCGAGATGTGGCATCCGATCTGCGAATTGCTCAAGACAGAGCTGCGCCTGATCAACCCCGACCTGCGCGGACTGGGGCGCAGCGAAGCGAGCGATGAAGCGAGCATGTCAACGTATGTCGATGATTGCGTGGCGCTGCTTGACGCAATCGGAGAAACGCGCCCCGTGACGGTCATGGGATTATCGATGGGGGGCTACCTCGCCTTCGAGTTCTTTCGACGGGCGCGAACTCGATTGCGGGCGCTCATTCTCGCAGATACGCGCGGCAATCCGGATAGCGAGGAGGGCCGCAAGGGGCGCATCACCACGGCAGAAAAGGTGCTGTGCGAGGGCAGCCAGGTGGTCGCCGACGCGATGATCGCGAAGGTCTTCGCCAAATCCGCCCCGGCTGACCTCAGGAGCCACTGGCTCAAAGTCATGCGCCGGTCAAACCCAAAAGGCGTGGCTGCGGCGCTGCGGGCCATGGCCAACCGGGCCGATTCCACGCTGACCTACAGCCGGATCGATGTGCCGACGCTGATTCTCGTCGGAGATGAGGACGTGATCACCCCTCCGGAAGATTCCCGAATCATGCACGACGCCATCAAGGGCTCTCGGCTGGTCATGATTCCCGGCGCGGGCCACCTGGCGCCCACAGAGCGTCCGGAGCCAGTGGCCGCTGCGGTCAACGCCTTCATGAAGAGTCTGTAAGCAATGCGGTCCGTTTGACTTGCCGCCCGCCTTCCGGCATGATTGCCCGGTAGTTTGACACAACGGGCGGCGCCACGCAGCGCAGCAAAGGTGAATGCATGACCGATCCCCACGACGAGCCTCAGATTCAGCTTGACAAGGCAGACCGCTGCGCCGACCTCGATCACAGGCCGCGCGTCCTGCTCGGCAAGATGGGGCTCGACGGGCATGATCGCGGCGTAAAACTGATCGCGCGCGCCATGCGCGACAGCGGCATCCATGTCATCTACTCGGGCCTGTGGCAGACGCCGCGCTCGCTGGCGATCTCCGCCCGCGATGAAGACGTCGATTGCATTGCCGCGTCGATGATGAGCAACAGCCACCTCGTGCTCGTGCCGCGACTGATCGACGAGTGCCGGAGCGTCGGGCGCGCCGACATGATCGTCAACATCGGGGGAATCATCCCGCAGGAAGATGTCCAGACGATGCGCGATGCGGGCGTCAACGAAGTCCATCATACCGGCACGAGCATGGCCGACATCGTCGAGTCTGTTCGCCGTTCCACCAAACCGCGCGGTACGCCGGAGTCATACAAGCATCCCACCTCCGCACTCGCTCGCTCACTGAGCCTCGCGCACGACGGAACGTGGAAGCCAGACGCCTCGGCGATGCGGCGGCCAAAACGCGTCATCGGCATCACGGGTTCGCCCGGCGCCGGCAAGAGCACGCTGGTCGCCTCCCTGGCCGGCGAGTTCGTCCGCCGCGAACTGGGACGGCTCGCGGTGGTCGCGTTTGATCCGCAGAGCCCGATCACGCACGGCGCACTGCTCGGCGATCGGCTGCGCGTGGATTTCAACAACCTTGACGAAAAGGTGTTCTATCGATCGCTGGCCATCACGGGCGAGGATTACGTCACGCTGCCGGCAATCATCGGCCTCATCGGGGCTGCCGGCTTCGATACGCTCTTCGTCGAAACCGTGGGTGCAGGTCAGAATGACGTGGCGATTCGCCAGTACGTCGATCGCACCGCCGTCGTGCTCGTGCCGGGCATGGGCGATTCAATCCAAATGGACAAAGCGGGTCTGCTCGAGATCGGCGATCTGTTTGTGTGCAACAAGGCCGACTTCCCGGGTGAGGCGAGTCTCGTGCGCGACCTGCTCGACATCTCCGAAGGCCGGCCGATCTTCGAGACAATTGCGACGCGCGGACAAGGCGTGCCGCAACTTCTCGACGGCCTCATTCAAGGCTGATCGAAACGCTCGTTTCACACGACGAATGAGCAGACCTGCGGATCAGTGTTCGCCGACGGTCAGCGGTACGGGCTGGCGGCGCGGCTGGTAGTTCGGCTCGATCGCCAGGCGCAATGGCACGCGCTTTCCATCCGGGCCCCGCGGCGGAATGCCGTCTCGATCGATGATCCGCTGAATCGCCATCACGCCTTCGATAAGCATTTCGGGGCGCGGCGGGCAACCGGGGACGTAGACATCCACAGGAATGAACTGGTCGATGCCCTGCACGACGGCATAGGTGTCAAAGACGCCACCGGTGGAGGCGCAGGCGCCCATCGAGATGACCCACTTGGGCTCGGTGATCTGCATGTAGATGCGCTGGAGGACCGGCAGCATCTTGACCGCGACCCGTCCCGCCACGATGAGCAGATCGGACTGACGCGGGCTGAAGCGCATCACTTCCGCGCCAAAGCGGGCGAGATCGAATCGACTCGATGCGGTGGCCATGAGTTCGATGCCGCAGCAGGCTGTGGCAAAGGGCATGGGCCACACGCTGCCGCGCCGGCCCCAGTTGATGACCTCGCGCAATCGCGTGGTGAGGAAGCTGTCTTGTGGCAGTGCTGCTTCAAGTCCCATGTGCTGACTCTCCGACGCAGTTGGATGTCCGTCCTGTTCCAGGCCGGGCCCGGGTCAGTGCGGGCTATGGCTGCGAACCGTTCCCGCCCCAGACCTTGCGGCTGAGCGGATCGCTTCCCGCAGGCTCGCCGGTGGTCGGGTGTGTCGTGCTGGCGCCGATGCCTTCGCGCCGAATCACGGTGGTCTCGCATCCAAAGCTGACGAATGAGGAGGCGACGACCAGAACCCCGGCGGCAATCAACGCTCTTCCTGATCCACTTGGCTTGTTCATCGATGACGCTCCGAAAGAAGTCCATCCGGCCGTTGGATCGGCCACGCAGCATTCTAGCGCTGCGGCTGCTTGCGTGAGGCTGCCGCGAGGCATCCGTCTCTTCGCCGGAGGACCCAAATGGGCGCTACTGGGCTCGAACCAGTGACCCCTGCCGTGTAAAAGCAGTGCTCTAGCCAACTGAGCTAAGCGCCCGCATCGACATCGATCCTAGTCTTGCGCATTTTCACTCACCAGCCAACATTCGGAATGATTCGCCGCATTTCTGGGTTTATCCATTGACACCGGCAACGGTTATCCGTTACGCTGTCTGTTTTGCAGCGTGTCTCGCTCTGCCGATTCTGGCGGATCGGCCGCGGGGGCTTGCCAACTGACTGGAGGAGTTATCGTGAATCAGTGTCTCAATGTTGTTCGTCGCCGCCTGCTGGCAGGTTGTGCCCTCAGCCTTCTCACCCTCGCCGCAGCCACGGCGTTTGCCCAGTATGACGCGCACAACGTTCGGCTCATGAGCCAGATCACGCCCCAGCAGATGAACGCGACGGGCGGCAACGACTGCTGGGGATACACCAGCCCCTCGGGTCGCGAGTATGCCATCGTCGGCACCTATCAGACCACCGCGTTCATCGAAGTGACCGATCCGGTCAATCCCGTCATCCTCCACATCGAACCGCACGCGCAAAGCATCACCGAGGACATGAAGGTCTACGGCCACTATGCCTACTGCATCGGCGACTACTTCAACCTGCAGGTGTTCGATCTCAGCCAGATCGACAGTGGCACCGTTACGAAGATCAACGAGCGGCCCTATCGCAGTCATAATTTCGCCCTCAACGAGGAGAGCGGTTTTGCCTACATGACCGCCTCGAGCCAGGGCAGCGGAATCGTCGCGCTCGACCTGAGCGATCCGACCACGCCAGTTGTGGCCGGCTCGACGAACCCGACCGGTGGCCACGTGCACGACGCGCAAGTTGTCACCTATCACGACGGTCCCTACGCCGGAAAGGAAATCGCCTTCTGCCCGAGCGGCTACTGGCGCTTTGACATCATTGACGTCACCGACAAGTCAAACATGATTCTGCTCGGCTCCGATGTCTATCCCGGCCTCAACTATTGCCACCAGGGTTGGCTCAGCGCCGATCGGCGGTACTTCTACCTCAACGATGAACTCGATGAACTCAACGGCTACACGCCCACCACGCGCACTCTCGTCTACGACGTCTCAGATCTGAGCAACCCGACGCTGGTTTCCACGTTCACGTCCGGTTCGACGGCCACGGATCACAATCTCTTTTGGAAAGACGGCTTCATCTACGAAGCCAATTACACCAGCGGAATGCAGATCTTTGACGCACGGACCGATCCGGAGAACCCCACGCGCGTCGGCTGGTTCGATACGTACCCCGAGAATGATTCGCCGGGCTATGGTCACGGCGCCTGGACGGCTTGGCCCTTCTTCGAATCGGGCACGGTGATTGTCGACGATCGTGATCGCGGTCTGTTCATTCTCGATGTCTCCGAAGCGATCGGCTCGCGCATGGCGCTTTCGACCAGCGGGCTCGTCGGCGGCCAGAGCACGACGCTCTCACTGGCCGGCGCGACCCCGGGACAACGCGTCTACTTCATCTACAGCCTGGCCGGCGGCAACACCTGGACGCGGGTCAACTCCCTGAACGTGTATCTCAACCTCGCGAGCCCGGTTCTGGTCGGCACCTCCACGGCAGATGGCAATGGAGATGCCGTGCTCTCCCGCCGCGTCCCGCCGGCAGCAAGTGGACGCACGATCTGGCTTCAGGCGGCGGAGAGTGGGAACACTTCAAACGTCCTTCAGGAAACGGTGCAGTAGCGATCCGGCGTCAACGCCGCGCCTCGGCCTGGAACTGATCGAGACCGAACTCTGACCACCGGTCGGTGACGCGCTGTTGTACTTCGTCGCTCATGCGGAGGATCGGCGGGAAATCGCGCACCGGATGGCCGTTGATGATCGTGCCTGCCTGCTTCGCGGTGGCGTCGAAGGCAATCCTCGAGCCGCGACGGATCATGTCTCGCCCCGGATCGCAGTTGGCGCACCATCGGAAGAGGACGCCGTCAACGTCGCGCGGATCGATTTCATCGACCAGAATGATGAAGTCGATCTCTGCCGACACCTGCTGAGAGTCCAACTGGCCCAGCAACAACTCCAGCGCTGCGCGTCCCTCCCGCCCACATGGCGTCTGTCGGCTCACAAACAGGCAGCGCCCGTCGCCGAATTCCGGTTGCAGTGCCTTGCACGAGCCGTCTTCCCAACACACTTCGCTCACCAGATTTCCGCGGGCCGCAGGGCTTTGATCGCATGGAATTCCGCCGACTTCCTCTCCCGCAACCTTGCGCGTCGCGTCGATGCCGAGTTTGTGTCCGGCGCCAAGTCGCGGGGCCGCATGATCGAGAATGTCCAGCGGACCATTGACGAGTTCCAGATCACGGGCGAAATGTGTATGACGGAAGATGGCTGCGAGCACTTCATCAACCCGATGCACATTCACGTCGTCATCCACGACAATGATGAGTTTTGTCCACGCCATCTGTCCGGCGCCCCACACCGCGTGCATCACCCGTCGTGCCTGCAGGGGATACTCCTTGCGGATCTTGATGAATGCACAGTTGTGAAACGCGCCGAACATCGGCAGGTCGTAATCGACGATGTCGGGAATCAGCGTGCGCAGCAATGGCAGCATGATCCGCTCCGTGGCCTTGCCGAGGTAGTAGTCCTCCTGCGGCGGCAGACCGACAATCGTGGATGGATAGATCGGGTGGCGGCGGTGCGTGATCGCCGAAACCTCGACGATCGGATAGCGATCCGGGAGCGAGTAGTAGCCGGTGTGATCCCCGAACGGCCCCTCAAACGCCGCACCCGGGCCGAGTGCCTCGTCGCCGGTCCGGGGATCGAATCCGATGCCGCCCGCCTCCGTCGAAACCCAGCCCTCGATGACGATCTCCGCGTTGGCCGGTACCTGCAGCGGCACCGACTTGCACTTGACGAGTCGAATGCCGCCGCGGTTGAGAAAGCCTGCCATGAGCAGTTCGCTGATGCCCGGCGGCAGCGGACAGGTCGCCGCATAGGGCAGGACACTCTCTCCCCCAAGCACGATCGCAATGGGCATCGGCTGGCCGAGGCGCTTCCACGATCGCCAGTGTCGCGCGCCGTCGTGGTGCATGTGCCAGTGCATGATGAGACGGGTTCGGTCGATGAGTTGAGCGCGATACATGCCAATGTTGCGGCTGGGCCCCTTGGCCTTGTCCCGATCGTCGGCGTGGATCGTGTACATGCCGGCAAAGGTGATGAAGCGTCCCTGACCGAGCAGCGTGTCAGGTTGACCCGGGGGCGTCGGATAGCCCACCCCGGCCAGATCCCCATCCAGCGGCCAGCACTTGGCGATCGGCAGTTCGAACAGGTTCACCGCGCTGCCGGATTTCACCACGTCCTGGCAGGCGCCGACTCCGACGAGTTTGGGAGGAGTCCGCAGCAGGGGAGCCAATTCTGCCGCCTTGCGCAGCAAGGCGCCCAGGCCGGTCGGCGGCTCGGGTCGGGTCAGCGAGCCAATGCGGTCGGCGATCGCCTCGAAGCCGCCGGGCGTGTGGCCCGTGTCGTGGCACCCCAGAGCCATCTCCATGCGCTGGTAACTGCCGAAGAGATTGATCGCCACGGGAATCTTCGAATCGGAGCCCTCGATGTTCTCAAAGAGCAGAGCCGGTCCACCGAGATCAGCATGGTCCGGATCGACCAGACGTCCAGTCACACCCACCGACGGCGCCGCGGCTCGGCTGACTCGATCGGCGATCTCCGTTATCTCCAGCAGCGGCGAAACCGGCGCCGTGATGCGCACCAGTTCACCCGCCTGGTCCAGAGCATCGATAAACGCGCCAAGTGAGCGGTACATGGTCTCACAGGATAGGGGCCCGTCTCCTCGCGGCGGAGCGCGTGGCTATGGTACGCCGTGACCGACCGACTGCCGTTGATCGAGCATCTTCATTTCCTGCATCGCGCGTGGCGTTATCGATTGCGGTCAGAACGCGGAGAACTTGCCTTTATGCGAAGCTGCCGGCTTGACGGCCGAACCGCGGTGGACATCGGCGCCCATCGCGGTATCTACTCCTACTGGATGCACCGCGCCGTGGGACCGACTGGGCGGGTCGTGGCCTTCGAGCCTCAGCCCGAGATGCAGCACTGCCTGGAGCAGGCCCGCAACTCGTTTCACATGCACCGCCTCACCGTCGAGCACTGCGGGCTGTCCTCGGCTGCGGGAACGACCCGGCTGGTGCGCGATCCGGCACACACGGGTGGCGCGCGGCTGGACCGCCACCGCGACACTCAGCCCGGACCGACCGCTGGGCTGGCTTCAGGGCTTGAGTCATTTGATGTGAGCGTCACAACTCTCGATGACTACTTCGCCGGTTTCGACGGACCTGCCGTTGCGTTTGTCAAGTGCGATGTCGAGGGGCACGAGGCAGCGGTGTTTCAGGGTGGGCGCGATCTGCTCCTGCGGGACCGGCCGACACTGCTGGTGGAGGTGCACGACCGACACGTTCGTGAACGCACGCTCTTCAATCTGCTTCTGGAAATGGGCTACGACGCGTTCTTTCTCCACGGCTCCCGCCTCGTACCCATGTCCGAGTACGACCGCGTGCGGCCGGGAATTGCCAAGGCGTACCTGAACTACGTCTTCCAGCCGCGGTAGGGGTGTCGTCTCATTGACCCTTTTGCCCCCGTGTCTACACTTGGCCGTCTCCAACATGGGACCGGATGGGGCTGGCTTGTGGCTTGGCCCATCCATGGGGCATCGCGGCGCGGCCGGTCGATGCTCCAGTCTGCAGGAGATTTGGCCGCGGATCTGACCGTCCCGCATTGGCGCTCCATGCCAATTCGCTCGGTGGGCCGCGATAACGCAGTTTCACGACTCGTCTCGGCTACGAGCCTTATCAGGGAGCACTCAGGGACGCCGCCTTGCCTGCCCGCGACCATCGGGTCGCACGCCACTGGCCCGTGGTGTAATTGGCAACACAGCAGTTTTTGGTACTGTCATTCCTGGTTCGAGTCCAGGCGGGCCAGCTTTTTCGGTGCCGGCGGTGTACCCCGTTCAGATCGATTCATGTCCGACGTGTCGCGTACACCCTCTGCATCGACGTCCGCCGCGCCCCGTGCGCTGGCGGCGGTCATTCTTGCAGCCGGACGTTCCAAGCGGATGAACTCCGATCTCGTCAAGGTGCTTCATCCGGTGTGCGAGCGGCCGATGGTCGAGTGGGTGGTCGACGCATGCCGTGCGGCGGGCTGCACTCGGATCATCCTCGTCGTGGGTTTCCAGGGCGACAAGGTGCGCGCGACTTTTGCCGGCCAGATGGATGTGGAGTTTGTCGAACAGCGCGAGCCGCTCGGAACGGGTCACGCAGTCATGCAGGCTGAGCAGATCCTCACCGGTTTCGACGGCGATCTCTTCGTGCTCGCCGGTGACGGACCACTCATTCGCGCCCAGACGCTCACGCGATTGGTGCAGACGCATCGACGGTCCAGGGCGGCCGCGACGCTCGCGACGGCTCGCATCGGCGACCCGGCCGGGTACGGACGAATTGTCCGCGACGCCAACGGGCGATTCGAGCGCATCGTCGAAGAGAAGGACGCCACGCCGGCCGAGCGGCGCATCAACGAGATCAACCCCAGCTACTACTGCTTCGACGCCCGGCGGCTCTTCGCGTCGCTCCATCGTCTGACCAACGCGAACGCCAACGGCGAGTACTACCTCACCGACGTCTGCGCCATCTTGCGCGGCGACGGTTTGCAGGTTGAAGTGATCGACGCGGTTGGCGCCGACGAGGTGCACAGCATCAACACCGCAGAACAACTTGAGTTCGTCTCTACGATCCTCGCAAAACGCCTGGCCGAGGGAGCGGTGCATTGAACAATTCTGACACCAGCATGATGCGGATCTTCGCGGGTCGCGGAAGTCGTCACTTTGGCGAGAAAGTCTGTGGCCACCTCGAAATTCCCGTGGGCCAGAGCACCACCGAACTCTTCCCCGATGGTGAGACGATTGTCAAGATCGACGAGGACGTGCGCGGCCGAGATTGCTTCGTGGTGCTTTCCACCTGCCAGCCGGTGAACGACAATCTTATGGAACTGCTCGTATTCATGGACTGCCTGCGGCGGGCCTCGGCGCGGCGGATCACCGCCGTCATGCCGTACTTCGGCTACGCCCGCCAGGATCGCAAGGACGAGGGCCGCACGCCGATCACCGCCAAACTCGTCGCAAACCTGATCACCGTCGCCGGCGCCAATCGCGTGCTCGCGCTCGATCTGCACGCAGCCCAGATCCAGGGCTTCTTTGACATTCCGCTCGACCACCTCATGGCCGCACCGGTCATCGTCGAGTACCTCCAGTCAGTGCGTGAAGAACTCGGCGAAATCGTGCTCGTTTCGCCGGACGTCGGCAATGTAAAGGTCGCCAACATGTTCGCCAACGTCCTCGGTGGCGATCTGGCGATCATCGACAAGCGCCGCCGCTCGGGCAAACAGGTCGAAGCCGTCAATATGGTTGGCGAAGTGCGCGACCGCACGGTGCTGATGATTGATGACATGATCAGCACCGCCGGGACCGTGACGGAAGCGGCCCGCGTTGTCATGGACCGCGGTGCCAAGCGCGTTATCGTCGCCGCGACGCACGGCGTCCTGGTGGGTCTGGCTCTCGAACGGCTCGCCGAAGCGCCGATCGAACGGATCGTCCTCACCGACTCCATCCCGCTGGCCGGGCGCTGCGGCCCGATCGCGGACAAACTCGTTGAACTCTCTGTCGCTCCGCTCTTTGGCGAAGCGATCCGTCGTATCCACCACAATGTTTCGATATCGGCCCTCTTCCGCAATCGCGTCGGGAGCAAGCGATAGTCAGCCGGTTGCCGTGCCGGGGCCGCGTCAGGACGTTACTTCACCCACAGGGTTGAGATTGGGAAAGAATCATGGGAAACACACCGTCAGTTCAGGCAAAGAAGCGCGAACGCCTCGGCAGCCGCTACGCCCGTCGTCTTCGCGCCGGCGGCGAACTGCCCGCCGTCATCTACGGCCATCACCAGGACCCCGTCGCGGTCAGCGTGAATGAAAAGGAACTCATCACGCATCTCACGCGCGGCCAACGCGTCTTCACGATCGACGTCGAGGGCGCGGGAGCCGAAACCTGCCTCGTAAACGAGTTGCAGTTCGACTTCCTTGGGAACAACGTCATTCACGTCGACCTCACGCGCATCGACCTCACCGAGAGTGTCAACGTGAACATCTCAATTAAACTCGTCGGCAAACCGGTCGGTCTCAAGACCGAGGGCGCGATCCTTCGCCTCGTGAAGGACAGCGTCGGCGTTTCCTGCCTGGCCGCGGACGTCCCCTCCGAAGCGCTGGCCGTTGATGTGTCGGCGCTGGACGTCGGCGATTTCCTCACGGCCGGTCAACTCCAGTTGCCTGCAGGGCTCACGCTCGACGAAGAGGCCGACGAAGTCATCTGCCAGATCTCCGTCGTGGAAGAAGACGAAGAAGCGCCTTCAGAAGAACCGGAAGGCGGCGAGCCCGAGATCATCGGCGAGAAGGAAGAGGGCGAAGGCGAGGAAGCAGAGAAGGAATGAAAGTGATCGTCGGTCTCGGCAATCCCGGTCCCACCTACCAGAACACACGTCACAACGTGGGGTTCATGGTGATCGACCGCCTGGTCCAGCGGCTGGCGCCCGGCACGCCTGCGCGCAGCCAGTTCCAGGCCGCGGTGATCGAGACCCGGACCGACGACGACAAGTGCCTTCTCGTCAAGCCGATGACTTACATGAACCTCTCCGGAACCAGCGTCGCGGAGATCGTTCGCTTCTACAAACTCGATCCGGCGGATGTGCTCGTCGTCACCGATGACGTGGCCCTGCCGCTGGGCGACATTCGCATGCGCAAGAGCGGATCGGATGGCGGGCACAATGGCCTGTCGGACATCTCGCTCCGCCTGGGCACCGACGCGTTTCCTCGCCTGCGCGTGGGGATCGATCCTCCCGGACGCATTGCCCGTCACGACTACGTGCTGGGCCGGTTCACCGAGGAGCAGGCGCCGGTCATCAACGAGCGGATCGGCTGCGTGGCCGATGCCGCGTGGTGCTGGGCCAACGAGGGCGCAGACACGGCGATGAATCGCTACAACACCCGCAAGACGCGGCCGACCGCTGAGCCGGGCGACGAAATGGACAAATCGCCGGTCAAGGGACCGGGTCCGGACAATCAGGAAAGTTAGCAGGGACACACCGATCGTAAGAAGCGATCGCAACCACTCCGCCGGGCGAGGCTCGGCGGTCAGAAGGACAAGACTATGAGTGACCACAACGTGTACGAGTACGAAGCGATGTTCGTCTTTCCCCAGGCTCAGACCAGCGATCTCAAGGGAGCCGTGAGCCACATCGAGGAAATCATCAATCGAGCCGAAGGCGAGATCATCGCGCTGAGCAAGTGGGGCGAGAAGAACCTGGCCACGCCCATCGACAAGAACAAGCGAGGCCTGTTCATACTCGCCTACTTCCGTGCACGCGGCACGCGCATGGCAAACATCGAACGCGACTGCAATCTCTCTGAAGTGATCTCGCGGTTCCTGATGATCCGCGCCGATCATCTGACGGTGGAGGAGATGCAGGCGACCGATGGCCGCGACAACCTCGCGGCAGAGGCCAACCTTCGCAGCGAGGGCCAAACGCCGCGCGAAGAGGTGGCCGAGCCAGTCGGCGCCGCTGCAGGCGATGATGCGGATTCGGATGAATAAGCACGCCGAACTGGGCGTACGATCGTCGATCTGATGGAAGGTGGAGCGTCATGGCGTCCTACAACAAAGTCCTGCTCATGGGCAATCTCACGCGCGACCCGGAATTGCGCTTTACGGCGAGCAATCAGCCCGTGTTGCAGATGGGCCTGGCGGTGAATCGCTACTACACCTCGGGCACCGGCGAGAAGAAGGAAGAGACGACCTTCGTGGACTGCGAAGCATGGGGACGCACCGCCGAACTCATTAACCAGTACTTCTCCAAAGGTCGTCCCATCTTCGTTGAAGGCCGACTCAAACTTGACCAGTGGGAAGACCAGCAGGGGCAGAAACGCTCCCGCCACAAGGTCGTCATCGAGTCATTCCAGTTTGTCGACTCGAAAGGTGGCGATGGCGGCGGGGGTGGAGATCGGGGCGAAAGTCGCTCTTCCGGCGCCTCCCGGCCCGCCCGCGCAGGCGGCGGCGATGCAAGCGGCCCGCACCAACCCATCGATGAGGACGACATTCCCTTCTGATCGGATCACAGCGTTGGCGTGTTGGGATCCAACAACCTGACTGACACGCCTTTCACAGACTTCCCCGTTGCGGTCAGGCACGTGACCTGGCCGCTAACTTCCAAACCCGTACTGAGTACGGAAGGACAGCAACCATGCCCCGAAACATCGAACTGCTCCTCACGGAGAACATTGAAAACCTCGGCATTGTCGGTGATGTCGTTGACGTCAAGCCTGGCTACGCGCGGAACTATCTCGTGCCGCTCGGCTATGCGGTCAAGCCCACCGAAGGCGCCAAGAAGGCCCTCGCGGCACGCCGCGCCGAAGTCGAACGCGAACTCGCCGCGCTGCGCAAGCAACTCGAAGCACTCGTCGAGAAACTCGATGGCTTCGAAGTCACGCTTGAGCGCTCCTGCAACGACCAGGGCTGGCTGTACGGCTCGGTCACCCAGCACGATATTTCCAGCGCCTTGCGCGAGGCAGGCTTCAATCAGGTCACCGACCGTCATGTTCGCATCGGTGCCGCGATCAAGCGCATCGACTCATACGAGATTCCCATCCAGCTCGACAAGGATCTGCGCACCGAGGTCAAGCTCTGGGTAGTCGCCGACCGCGAACTGAATCTCGGCAGATCTGACGAGGAAGAAACCCCCGTTGAAGAAGAAGGAGCCGAAGGCGCAACGCCCGCTGCTGAGGAGCAGGGCGGCTCCTGACGTCCACGCCAGCCGCAATCAGCCGATTTGCGCGACGCAGCGGAAACCAACCGCTGCGTCGTTCATTTAACGCCATAGGGAATCAGACGTTGACGGGGACACGATCAACGGAACTCGTATGATCGGATGGGAGCCGGTCAAGTGGGGGATTCAGCAGCGTCGATGAACTTTGGTGTGAGATGTGTCTATGAGTCATTTGGAGCAGCGCCAGTGAACGGCAGAGCGAAATGGATCGTGGTTGGCCTTTGGGCGGCCTTGCTGCTGGTAATCGGGACCGCCTCCCGCGCTGGGGCCCAGATTGACATCAATCCGGACGAGGCGTCGCCGCCGACGGTCGACCTGGCCCCAGCCGCGCAGCGGGCGATTGACGCTCCGTTCCTCACGGATGATGAGCGGCACGAGATTCGCATTTTCCACGGCGTCTGGACCGAGGCCGACCTCACGACCCCCGCGCGCCGCGCCGCCGCGGCGCGCATCGCCGGAGACTGGCTGAATCCGATCTTCGATGACGAGTCGGTTCCCGCGGCCATCCGCGCGGACCGTCTGGTGTTCATTGGCGAAACCAGCGCCGCCATCGCGCTGCTGGAGGGCGATACCTCGCCAACGGCGTGCCGGATTCGCGCCGAGGCGCTGGAGTGGAACGGGAAGTTCGACGAAGCGGACGCCGCAATCGAGTCCGTCATCGCCGCGCTGACCGCCGACGAGCTGACCACGGCAGCCGACCTGACGGATGGCGCACGATGCCTGGCGATGCGGGCGCGTCTTCGCGGCGAGCCGGCTTCGCAGTACGGCGCCATCCTCCGCATCGCGAGCCACATCCACCAGCAGGTCGATCGACTCTACTGGCCGGCCAAACTCGTCGAGGCTGAACTGCTCGCCGACAAGGACAATCCCAAGGAAGCCGCGGCCGCTGCCATGGAGGTCCTCTCGCTCAATCCACGCTGTTGCGCTGCCTGGTCGATTCTCGCGCAGCTCAACCTCGAGAATTACAACTTTGCCGGTGCAGAAGCCATCGTGCAGGAACTCGACCGCCTGGCGCCGAATCACGTCCGCGCTCGAATGCTCCTGACCCGCCTCGACCTGGTGCAGGGATTGCCCGACGAGGCGGACCATCGCGTGGACCTGCTGCTCAAGGAAATGCCCCACAACCGCGAAGCGCTGGCGTTGCGGGCGGCCGTGCAGGCGATCCGATACGACGAGGACGGTCTGTACATGGCCCTGCGCGAGTTCGAGGACATCTCCGGTCGCAATCCATGGGCGTGGTACACGGCGGGGGTCTACCTCTCCAGCAACCGGCAGTACGACTTTGCCGCGCAAATCCTCAAGGGCGCCATCGAGCGCCAGCCCAACTGGCCCCCGCCACAGGTTGAGCTCGGCCTGATGTATCTCCAGTCCGGCAACGACGACGGCGCATTGACGACTCTGCGTCAGGCCTGCGCCCTTGATCCCTTCAACGTTCGTGCCGCATTCAGCCTGCATCTCATCGAAAGCCTTCAGCAGTACGAGACGGTGTCGTCCGAGCATTTCGAGATCCGTTTTGATCCCCAGTCGCCGGATCGTGCGCTGGCGCTGGAAATGCTTGAGCCGCTCGAAGCCATGCATCGGGAGATCACGACGGCGCTGCATCATTCGCCCGGCCGGCGGACGCGCATTGAACTGATGCCCAACCACAGTCGGTTTGCGGTGCGCATCACTGGCATGCCGCAGATCCACACCATCGCGGCCTGCACCGGCCCGGTGATCGCGATGGAGGCGCCGCGTGAGGGACCGGATCACTTTGGCACCTACAACTGGCTGCGCGTGCTGCGCCACGAGTATGTTCACACCGTGACGTTGAGTCAGACCCGCAATCGCATCCCGCACTGGCTCACTGAGGCCGCAGCGGTGTGGCTCGAAGATGCGCCGCGCGACTTCAACACGTCGACCATGCTCGCCAGGACATGGCTCGATGACGACCTCTTTACCCTTGACGAAATCAACTGGGCTTTTGTGCGACCCAAACGACCCAATGATCGCTCGCTGGCCTACGCGCAGGGGCACTGGATGGTCGAGTTCATGATCGAACGCTTCGGCCACGCCGCGTTCCTCAAACTGCTTGACGAATACGCCGAAGGCTTCCGTGAAGACCTCGCCATTCCCGGCGCGCTCGGCGTCGGGCGGGGCCAGTTCTATGACCAGTTTCTCGAATGGGCCGGTCGTCAGGTCCAACAGTGGGGCCTCGCTCCACAACCGCCACTCGAACAAATCGTGCGCGACTACCTGTCCGACGATCCGGACTACCTGGAGCAGCGCAAGGCATTTCATATCGAGTACGGCCGAGCGATGGTGGCGACGTTGCGCCGTGTATCGAAGCAAAGCGCGAGCGATCCGCTTGATCTCCTGCGGCGACTCCTGGCGGCCCTCCCAGCGGTCCGCGCGCCCAAGCCGGTGATCACCGATCAGGTGCTCGACCGCTGGCTGAGCCTCTTTCCGGATCACCCTGACCTGTTGCGCATGCGCATCGCTCGCTGGAGAGGAAACCGCCCCCTCGGTCCGGACATGATCCCCCTGCTCGATCACTACGCCACCGTGCGACCCGTCGATCCGCTGCCACAGCAGATGCTCGCGGCCATCCACCTTGAGTCGAACAATCCCGAGCGGGCCATTCCATATCTCGAGTCAATCAGTCGGCTGCAAAAATACGACGACACCTATGCAGTCGAACTCGCCCGGTTGTACCAGAAGCAATCACGGTTTGATGTGGCTCTGGATCGAGTCGACATCGCGGTGATGATCGCACCCTACGACGCTCGACTGCGCGAAGAAGCGGCCGCGATCGCGATTCAGGCCAGGAATCTACCCGACGCCCGACGCCACCTCGTAGCGCTCACGCTCCTCGAACCGGATCGCGAACAGCACGCCAAGCGCCTTGCAGCCCTCGACCGGATGATGCGCTCGGACAACTGAGCCGGCCGACGCTACTGGTCATCCTCGAGATTCACGATGCGCTTGACGTTGACGACTTCGATGCGAAGGCCGGCATCGCGCACCGTTTCGCCCACCACGCCGACTTTCAGGTTCAGGCGGCTTTCAATGTCAAGGCGCTCCTTGAGATCCACTCTCAGGTAAGCAACGGTTCGGCCTGTAATCTCATCCTGAATTCGATAGAGCAGCGGCAGGCGACGGCCGTCAAACACATTGGACGACGCCAGTCGACCTTGCGCGGTGTACACCGGTCGATCGTTGGCGTCCTTCCAGATTTCAACCTTGGGCGCTGCGACGGGCTGATTCGCGGCCTCTGCCGCGGTCTTGAGTTTGCGCATCGCATTCTGTTGATCGAGACGAATCTTCAGCAGTGAAATGCGGATCTCCGCGACGCGGCGCTCGCCTTCCTTCTCTGTCTTTGCAGCAAAACCCTCATACGCCTTGAGGAGCGGTTCGACTTCGGCTTCGAGAATCGGAACTTTGACCAGCTCCGTGTACAACTGCTCCAGATTGGGCAGCGTTGCCACGATCGGCTTCTCAGCCTCTTCGACGGGCGCGCTCGGCTCTTCGGCAGTCGGCGCCGTTGCTTCGGGCAATGCGTCGCCCAGAGCGGGCGTCTGCTCGACCTCGGGGTCACGGGTCGGCGGGAGAGTCGGTTCCGGCTTCGGCTGTGTGACAACAGGGGGGGTCGTGTCTGGCTCGACCTTGGGAGCGGGCTTTGGTTCGAGTCCCGTAACCGCCGGTGTCTGTTCGACTGCTGGCTCGGCCTTCGGCTGAACCTCTGGTTCGACTTTTGGTTCCGGCCTGGTCTCCGGCTGCGGCTTCGGCTCTGGGAGCGGAGTGACCGCCGGCGCCTCCTGCACGCTCTTCTCAGCCTCTTCTTTCAGTCGCTTTTTCCACGCCGCCACTTCCTCATTCGTGGCCTTGCGCAGGAACTGGGCGAGCACGTAGACGTCCACCTGCTCGGGCATCGCGACCTTGAGATACATCGTGTTGTCCGCGGTCGGCACCTCGCCGAGTACCTTGAGGACCGTGTCCGGATCAACCCGCGACTTGCGGAAGCACTGCGCAGGGTCTTCGCTGATGGGGTAGAGCACCGGTACCCGACCGATGGCTCGGACGGTTCCAGCGGAAGCCCCGTCCGCAACGTCCTGCCGGGCCACGAACCCGTGCAGACCGGCGGGGGGTGCGATGGCCGCCCACCCGAAGGTGTTGACGCTCTTGACGAGCACAATGTCACCCTTGTTGAGCGTGCCGATCTTCTCAAACTGCTCGGCCCGCCCACTGTGGATGTTCAGGCGGTCCGTGTCGACCACGGCGTACCATGCGTCCGATTTCGCGGGGTTCTGCGCAAAAGCCAGTTGTCGGGCGGGGTCGGCCAGGGCTCCGGTCAACAGGACCGCGACCACGACCATCCACCACCTGCGAGCTACAGTATTCCATCGACCCATGATGATGCCTCCCGAGCATTGGGTGTCGTTCATCATGACATCGTAGACGCGATTGTCGGCTTCCTCACCTTGCATGGGCAAGAGAGGCCCCCGGTCGATGGTCGCTCCGGCCGGATTCGGAGACGCCGACGGACCCCGGTCGCCTGGAAGCCCAAATGACACCGGACAGGATGACGCATGCCACTGCACCACTCTCGACCTAGCGTGTTACCCATGCCCAGTCGCCAGATCATCTCCGTTGTGTTGCTCATTGGCTCGATTTCGGCGGTGGCGGCGTCGCTCCCGGGGTGCAAAGGGCCGCTGCAGACCGCGTCCGAAGCCGAACTTCGCCGTTCTCTCAACTCCACCATCCCGCAAGAGATCGGACAGTCGCGTCCGAAAGACCTGACACTCACCGCTGAGCCGAGTCGGCTCGAGGGAACGTACATCCCGACCAACCGGATCGAAGAATTGGACCGCATGGCCGGCCCCGTAGCGAACGCCATCAGCCCGACCATCGAGTTCGGCACCGATTTGCGCGGCGAATCGACCAAGGCGGTGCCGGTAAGCCTTCGAGATGCGATTCTCTCGGCCGTACGCAACAACCTGTCCGTACAGGTCGGCGCCATCACGCCGGCGATGCGCGAATCTGACATCACTCGCGCTGAAGCGCGTTTTGATGCCGTCTTCTTCTCGAACCTGGGTTGGACCAAGATCGACGAGCCCTCTCCAGTCGCGCTCATCAGCGGCACGCCCATTGGCAGCGGCATCATCCAGCGCGATGAACGAACGCTCAGCACGGGAATCCGCAAGAATCTCGCCAGTGGTGGCCGCATGACGCTGCAGACCTCCATCAGCCGCACCAAGGACGAGTCGCCCGGCCGACGCACGACCCCCGATCCCGCTTACGCATCGAGTGTCGAGCTCATTCTCGAGCAGCCGCTGCTTCGAGGCTTCGGCTCGGAAGAGAATCTCTCAGAGATTCGCCTTAATCGCAACTCCCACCGTCGGGAGATTGAGAACTACCGTTCCACCCTGCTCCAGACCGTCAACGACACCGAGGCCGCCTACTGGAATCTCGTCGCCGCCCGGCAGTCGCTGCTCGTGCGACAGCGCCTGCTGGAACGAGGCGAAGGAACCCGGGACAAACTGGTCAAGCGCGGCGAGTACGATACCGAACCGGCCCAGATCTCCGACGCCATCGCTCGCGTTCAGTCGCGCCAGGTCGATCTCCGTCGCGCCAAGGACGACGTCCTCCGCGCCTCGGACCAGATCAAACAACTCATGAACGCTCCCGGCCTGTCAGTCGGCAGCGAGTTACTCGTCGAACCTGTCGACGTGGCAATCTCAGACGGCATCACCTTCAACTACGCCGACATCATCACGACGGCTCTGCAGAATCGTCCCGAATTGCGCCAGGCGCTGCTGGGCATCGACGACGCCTCGATTCGCCAGATGCTCGCCGAGAATCTTCGCTTGCCGGCTCTCGACCTGTCCACCACGGTGCGATGGAACGGGTTGGACAACTCGTTCGAAGACAGTTACAACCGTCTCGGTGAGCAGCACTTCATTGACTACATGATCCAGCTCCGCTTCGAACACCCCATTGGCAATCGCGAGGCACAGGCGAACTATCGAGTCGCTCGACTCGGGCGCGTGCAGTCGATCCTGAACTACAAGCGGGCCGTGCAGAACGTCATCCTCGACGTCAAGACGGCATTGCGTTCGGTCGAGTTGAATTTCGATCTGCTCGGGCCGACGCGCGATGCGCGCCTCGCCGCCGCGGAGAATCTCCGCACGATCGAGGTCAAGGAACGCACCAATCAGGCGACGACGCCCGAATTCCTCAACATCAAATTGCAGCGGCAGGAATCCCTGGCCGCGGCCGAACTTGAGGAAATCCGAGCCGTGGTCAACTACCAGATCGCCATGGCCAATCTGTACAACGCCATGGGTATCGGCCTGGAGCGCAACCAGATCAAGTTCGCCGTCCCCGACCCGATGCAGTAGGGGACGACGAGAGGGGAGAGGGAGACTCAAACGGGCTCCGTCCCCTTTCAGGGGCGAAAGCCCGGAGCCACTCCTTCGGTGACTCAGAAACCGGGAGACTGGCGGTCCGGGACGCTCGAAGGTTGGGCGAGGGTTCCCAGTCGCCTGCCCTCACGAAGCCCGGGTTCTACCAGACCCTCGCAAGCAGCTGCCGCAGTGGACAAAGAATCCTCCGTCAGCTGTTCTGAGAACTTGGCCGCGTTGCCACTGAAGCCCTCCGTTCCTACTGTTGGGCTCTCATCGCGGAACATTGTGAAATCTGTCACAAACGGGCGATCATCCCTGTGAAGGACCGGCCCGGCAAGATAAGGACTGCTCCAGCATGGCAACCACCGGCAGCGTGATCCAGGTCATCGGCTCCACCTTCGACGCTCAGTTTCCTGAGACCGATATCCCGGACATCTACAACGCGGTCAAGATCGAAGCAAAGAATCGCGGCATCGAAATCAAGATCACCGGCGAAGTCCAGCAGCACCTCGGCGGCGGCCGCGTTCGCGCCGTCGCACTGGGCTCCACCGACGGCATGAGTCGCGGCATGGATTGCGTCGACACCGGCTCCTCCGTTCGCGTGCCCGTTGGTGAACCCGTGCTCGGCCGCGTGTTCAATCTCCTTGGTGAACCCGTGGACAAGAAGGGTCCCGTCAACGTCAAAGAGACCCGCCCGATTCACCAGACGCCGCCCGAGTTCAGCGAACTCTCCCCCAAGACCGAAATGCTCGAGACCGGCATCAAGGTCGTCGACCTGCTCTGCCCCTTCGTCCGCGGCGGCAAGATCGGACTCTTCGGTGGTGCCGGCGTCGGCAAGACCGTCATCATTCAGGAAATGATCGCCCGCGTCGCCAAGAACTTCGGCGGCTACAGCGTGTTCGCCGGCGTCGGCGAGCGCACCCGTGAAGGCAACGACTTGTGGCGCGAAATGGCCGAAGCCGTCTACACCGACGCCGACGGCAAGCAGTCGCGCGTCCTCGACAAGGTCGCCATGGTCTTCGGCCAGATGAACGAACCCCCGGGCGCCCGTCTCCGCGTCGCGCTCTCCGCGCTGACCATGTGCGAACAGTTCCGCGATGAATCCGGCAAGGAAACCCTGCTCTTCGTCGACAACATCTTCCGCTTCACCCAGGCCGGCTCAGAAGTGTCCGCACTGCTCGGCCGCATGCCCTCAGCGGTGGGTTACCAGCCGACGCTCGGCACCGAAATGGGTGAACTCCAGGAACGCATCACCTCGACCAGCCGCGGCGCCATTACCTCGGTGCAGGCGATCTACGTTCCGGCAGACGACCTGACCGACCCCGCGCCCGCCACGACCTTTTCCCACTTGGATGCGTTCGTCGTTCTCGAGCGTTCCATCGCCGAAAAGGGCATCTATCCCGCCATCGACCCGCTCGCTTCGACCAGCCGTATTCTCGATCCGGGCATCGTCGGCGAGCGCCACTACAACATTGCCAAGACGGTGCAGGGCATCCTGCAGCGCTACCGCGACCTCAAGGACATCATCGCCATTCTCGGCGTTGACGAACTGAGCGAAGAGGACAAGCTGATCGTCAGCCGTGCCCGAAAGATCGAGCGCTTCCTCTCCCAGCCGTTCCACGTCGCCGAAGTGTTCACCGGCCAGCCCGGCATCGACTCGAAACTGAGCGAGACGCTCGACTCGTTTGATGCGCTGTGTCGAGGCGAAGGCGACGACCTTCCCGAAGGTTCGTTCATGTACGTCGGCACACTCGACGACGCTCGCGCCAAGGCGGCCAAGCTGGCCAGTTCCTGATTTCGACATCATGTGCTCAACTCTGCAAGGCCTGCGGCTCCAGTCGCAGGCCTTGTTCATTGGTGCAGTTTTTCTCGATCTGAAAGATTCGTGCCACGACTCGCCCCCGCGCCGACATTTCAATCTTGTTCAAGCACCGCGGGAGGTCCAATGCGTCAGTTCATCAACTGTCTCCTTGTCATCGTCGCGGCCGCTGTTCTGTCCAGCGCCGCGCCGCAGCGGTCCCGGTCGCCTGAGCCACGACCCATTCCACCCATCCTCTCGTGGTCGGGCGCCTTCAGCGAGATCCATGTCCCCACGATTGAGCGGGCGGTGAATCGCGAGCAGTGGGCGGCGCTGTGGAAGCGGCACATGGGTCGCAAGATCGAGCGCAACGCGACCAACGTCCATGTCATTCCCGAGATCGACTTCGATAGCTGCATGGCCGTGGCCGTCTTCTCGGGCGAGATGACCCAGAGCAACGGCAACTCGGTTGCCACCCTCCTTGAATTCGACGATCACCTCCTTCTGCGCTACAAGCGGCTCCTCTTTGAGGTATCCGTTCGCTCCGGAGGCGATGCCCGCCTCGTGGACGTCACGCCCTACGGCATCTTCATCGTTCCGCGATCCGATAAGCGCATCGAGGTTGAGGAGGAGATTCCCAGCATGTTCGGCCGCCCCCCGGAGGCGCGGTCCATTGGAGTCATCCCGGCGCGCTAAATGCAACAGTTTTCGGCGAATGATCCTGCGGCTCGGGCGTCATTGATGCCGGGTGCAGGGGTTTCACGCGTCTCATGGACCGGGTGGCGCTGGTTCAGCACCATCGCGCTGTCGGCAGGGGCCGATTTGTCCGATGCAGAGAGCCTGAAACGACCGGTGTCCGGCTCGGGGCCGGCGCTATGATTGCGACCCAAAAGAGCGGGCCTGCTTTTCGGACCCTTGAGACGGCCCGGCCCCGCACAGAGGAACAAGATACCTGAATCAGGAGGCTGAGATGTCCCTTCATATGACGGAGAATTCGTCCCGCTGGACCGCCATCAATCGAGGATGGCTGTTCGGATTGACCCTGGCTGCCGCGATCACCACCACGGCTGTCGCCCAGGACAAGCCGGCCGGCCCCGCCACCACGGCGACCACCACCGCGGCGGAAGAAAACGTCTTCTTCGGCCCCAAGTTCAAGAAAGACCACGTCGTCGTCTACCAGTTCCTCGCCGACAACATGAGCGTCCAGACTCAGAATGATCTGGACATGGTCGATTCGACCTTCACCGAGTCGATCATGCGATTCACGATCACCGACGTGCATGAAGACGGCTCAGCCGACCTGACCATGACCTACGACCGCATCTTCACCTCCGGCGACGTCTATTTCGGAGGCAAGTACGTCTTCGACTCCACGCAGGAGACCCAGGATGAGGAGACGGACGCCAAGGTCATCGACGCCCTGCGCAAACTCGTCAACTCGACCGTCAGGTTCCACGCCGACGCCCAAGGCAACGTCGATCCCGCCAGCGTCACCGGCACCGAAGCAGCCTGCGAGGCCATGGAGCAGCTGACCCCGCTCCAGGGTCGCGTCGGCGAATTCAATTCGCAGGGCCTCGCCGAACTCTTCGAGAGCACCTGGCGCGTCGGCAACGAAACCTACACGCGCGACATCAACAAGCCCTGGCAGGACGTGCAGAAGACGCCCGTCGAGGGCTTGGGTGAATGGACCTTCACCAGCGACTACCAGACGCTCGACAAGTCGGCCCAGCAGGTTGTTCTGGGCATGAAGATGGTCATGGCCCTCGAATTTCAGCCGCCCGAGGAAATGATCGACGGAATGCTCAAGATCCTCGAGACCAAGTTCAATATGCTCAAGGGCGACTTCCGCTACGTCTGGGATCGCGAGAACAACGAGTTGCTTGAGCGCTCCGGCGAACTGGAATTCCGCTGGCTCATCGTGCAGGAAGGCCTGTTCGAGGGCGAAACCGTCCGCACCGACCAGCACCAGAATGTGAAATCATCCATGAAGCGAATCGAAGGCTGATTCCCGAAACAAGCCTCGCCTCGCATCACCAGCATTTCGAAACACCCCCGGGTCGTATACTCGGGGGTGTTTGCTTTGGCCATCGCTTCGCTCGGCCTGGCGCCGCTGACCGCATGACGCCGCGTTCCCTTCCCATCCTCATGCCCCGCACCAGCGAGCAGCGCTATTCGTGTCACAGCTGCGCCGGCTGCTGTCGCGACTTTACCGTGCAGTTGCGAACTGAAGACATCGCCAGACTGAACGAGCAGAAGTGGGAGCAGCGCCTGGGGCAATCGCCGATCGTCGAGTTTCGCGGCCGCAAGTGGCTGCGCCAGCGCGCCGACGGCGCGTGTGTCTTTCTCGAGAGCGACGGTCGCTGCCGCATCCACGCCGAGTTCGGCCTCGAAGCCAAGCCCCTCGCCTGCCAGATGTTCCCGTTTGTGCTCGTGCCAGGAGAGAAGGGGATCCAGGTCGGCCTGAGTTACGCCTGTCCTTCGATGATCAACAACCGCGGCGCCGACATCGCCTCGCACACCGAAGATGTCCGCCGCATGGCCCGCCTGTTGCCCGAACTCCACCAGGGCAAGACGCGCCCGGTAATGCTGACCTCACGTCTGGCCGCGTCTCGCGAAGAAGAGGACGCCGTGGCCCGCGCCTTTGAACGACTGTTTGGCCGCGTGGATCTGCCGATGGCCAACCGCCTCGACGGCGCGGCATGGCTCACGTCGATGCTGCGCCAGGCCAAGCTCGACAACGTCCGCGACAGCCGGCTGCGCGACTTGCTCGATCTGCTCGTAGAGACGTTTGAAGAGGAGATCGATGCGGCCGGACCGCAAGACCCCTCGCCCCGTCGAATGAAGGTGCTCCGTCAGATCGCTTTCGCGCATGTCGAAGATGTGAAGATCGGCTCTGCAAGGGGACGCGGCATTGGCGGACTGGCCATCAGGCAGTTCTGGCGGCATCACGCGTATGGCCGCGGTCGCGGAGTCGTTCCCCCAATCGCGCAGACGTGGCCGACTGATCTGCGATTCGACATGGCCGATCGGGCGGGCCCGGCGACTGCAGAGGACGATGTTCGAGCCATCGATGCCCTGTTGCTGCGTTACCTGAGGTCACGCATCCTCGCCGGCCGCGCCTGGGGCCCGGGTTACTACGACCTGCCCATCATCACCGGTCTGGAAGCACTCTGGATGATGATCGCCGCCACCGGCTGGCTGGCCCGCCTGCATGCCGGAGCGCACGGTCGAACCTCCCTGACCATGCCCGACGTCGAGGCCGCCCTGCTCCGAACTGATCGGGCCGCCGGCCGCGCGCCGTGGCTCGGCTCTCGCGGGGAACAACTCCGCCTCGCCTGGCTCGCCGAGACCGGCGGCATCCGCAGCCTCCTCCACGCCATGCGCCTCACGGACGAACCGCTTGAAGCCGAGCAGACCGAGACAGGTGATTCTCCCGATGTCGACGCCGATTGATGACGATCCCGCCTACGCGGCTACACTTTCCGCTTCCGCGACGACCGTCGCGCGCCACGCTGTCCAAGGGTGAAAGGCCGCTGCCAGTATGAAAGTTCATGAGTATCAGGCTCGCCAGCTCCTCGCCGACGCCGGCATCCCCGTTCCGGCAGGCGTCGTCTGCACCGACTCGACGCGCGCTGCCGAGATCTACAAGCAGGTTTGTCGCGACGCCGGCACCCAGCTCGCCGTCGTCAAAGCCCAGGTGCACGCAGGCGGCCGCGGCAAGGCGGGGTTCGTCAAACTGGTCCGCTCGCCCCAGGAAGCCGAGGACGCTGCCAAGTACATGCTCAGCCACCGCATGGTGAGCCCGCAGACCGGTGCCGACGGCCTCGAAGTCAAGAAACTCCTCATCGCCGCCGGCGTCGATATCGCCCGCGAGTTCTACCTCGCCATCACCACCGACCGGTCGCGCAACACGAACACGCTGATCGCCTCAGCCGAGGGTGGCGTCGAGATCGAGAAGATCGCCGCCGAGCGCCCGCAGGCGATCATCAAGATGCCGATGCACCCGCTCGTCGGCCTTCAGCCGCACCAGGCTCGCGAGGTCGCGTTCCGCCTCGGCTTCACCGGCAGTCAGGTCGGCCAGGCCGCCAAGATCATGCTCAACCTCGCCAAACTCTTCCTCAGTAAGGACTGCTCTCTCGCGGAGATCAACCCACTGATCGTCACGCCGCCCACCGAGTCTCAGCCCGATGGCGTGGTCATGGCCATCGACGCCAAGTTCAACTTCGACGACAACGCCCTCTTCCGTCATCCCGACATCAACGAACTCTTCGACCCGACGGAAGAAGACCCTGCCGAGTTGAAGGCGGCCAAGTTCGGCCTGTCGTTTATCAGCCTCGACGGCAACATCGGCTGTCTCGTCAACGGCGCCGGTCTGGCCATGTCCACGATGGACATCATCAAACTGCACGGCGGCGAACCGGCCAACTTCCTCGACGTCGGCGGCAGCGCCACCGAAGAAGCCGTCACCGAGGCTTTTCGCATCATCCTGGCTGACAACAAGGTGAAGGGCGTCCTCGTCAACATCTTCGGCGGGATCATGCAGTGCGACCGCATCGCCCGCGCCATCGTCAGCGCCGCCAAGGAAGTCGGTTTCACCGTGCCGCTGGTCGTTCGGCTCGAGGGCAGCAACGTCATCGAAGCGCGTCAGATTCTCGACGCAGCGCGCGGCGAGATTGCGACGATGAGCACAGCATCGGATCTCACCGATGCAGCCAAGCAGGTGTGTGCGGCCGTCGCGTGATCAGCGCCGATCAACGCGGGCTGTTGATCCAGCCGTAGGGATGGTTCTGCCAGTCGTGGTAGCCCATCTGGAATGTGCGCTGCCGGGCCTTGAAGACGAAGTCCCAGGCTTCGAGGTCGGTCGGCTCGATGCGATCGGGGGCCGGACCCTTTGGTGAGCGAATTCCGCCAACGGAGGCATCGAGAAACCCGAGGTTTCCTACGCCGGTGTGACGGGTTGTGACCTGATCCTGATTCGCCCAGGCGCCATCATCGACGCGCTGGTTCCACCAGACTTCGTCTTCCTCGACGAGGCTGAACGCGCGGATTTGTGTGAGTTCTGAGCCGGCATTCAACTCGGGCGTTTTGCGATAGAAAAACGGCCACTGGATCTCGAGTTTGGCTCCACCCATGCAGTGAGGCTGGGTGTAGCTGAATTTCTGATTGGCCTGGCGTTTCTCGGTCGGGCACTCGAAGATCAGTTCGACCTTCTGGACGTAGGGCCACAGCAATCCGTTGTACGGGTAGACATTGAATGGAGGATCGACTTCGGGCAGCGGATCGTTGCTGTAGCCACACCAGTCGAGACCCGGCCGATGCGTGGCTGTTCCGGGGATGGCGCCCTTGAAGTCTTCGGCATAAAAGTGCTGTGCCAGAATAATCTGGCGCATGTTGCTCTTGCACTTGGCGTTTCGCGCCGCCTCACGACCGGCCGACAGCGCCGGGAGCAGGAGCGAAATGAGTAGCGCGATGATCGAGATGACCACCAGCAGTTCAATCAGAGTAAAGCCACGTCCCTGAGAAGCGCGCGAGGGAAGTCGCAACGCATCTCGTGCCGGAGAGTCATGCTCCATGGAGTTATCCTCGTCGAATCAGAACCGAAGGTGAACGGACAAGCCACACGATGAATTGAACCGAATGCTCGACCCACCCGAGTAGCGAGAGCAGCGGGAGTAGTGCGAGCCGCCGTAGTAGCGCGGGCCGCATGAATACCCGCCGCGCCGATAGTTGAACGAGTAGTTCGAGAACGATGGCCGCCAGTAGTAGTAGAACCCGGGATAGTACTGGTACGAGTACCAGTTCGAGTAGTACCCGTATCGGCCGCCGTACCAGTTGCCGTAGTAGACATTGTCGTAGTACGAGTAGTTGAGGTAGCGCCGGTTGGCGTAGGGGTCGAGACGGAACTCGTCCGAGCCGCCCATCGCGCGGCCGGCAACCACCTCCACCTGGCCATAGTTGGGCTGTACGTACGCGCTATTCTGCACCGGCGGAATCGTCCCGCCGTTGTCCATGACACTCGCCTTGGTGATGAGCCGCGCCCGGTTGGGGGCCGAATACGCTTGCGCGTAGGTCCGCTGCACGGGGCGGGCCTGGATCGTGACGCCGTGCTCGCGGCCGTCCACGACAACCTGGCCGCTGGCAACCGAAGCGCCAACGGCGGTCAGCACACAGGCGACAGCGAGGGACCGACCGGTACGATTCAGAAAAAGATGACACATGTTGTTGATCGTTGACATAGCCTTGCTCCATCGATCGTGGACCGGCGCGGCTTCGCGGGCCGGTCGGTGCATGTGCCGCACACCTCCATAGCATACCCGATTTTTGCACAGTTTGCACGGCACTTTCACTGGTTTTTTCCTACAACCCGGGTTTCAATGCAACTTTATCCACTTTCCTTTCGCCCCATCCTCGTTCCCAAGCCGTGGGGAGGCCGCAAGATAGCGAGTCTTGGCCGCGACCTGTCCAGCGCTGATGCCCCCATCGGCGAGTCCTGGGAACTCGTGGATCTTCCCGGCAAGTCCAGCGTCGTGGCCAGCGGCCCTTTGGCCGGGCAAACGCTGCGCCAAATACTCACCTCCGATCCCGCCGCCGTCATGGGTGATGTGCGACTGACAGCCGAGGGCGGCTTTCCGCTGCTCGTCAAGTATCTGGATGCGCGCGAGAACCTCTCTATTCAGGTTCATCCGGACGTGGCCCACGCAGCCGCAAACCCGGGTGTTCGCAGTAAGACCGAAGCCCTGTACGTGCTGGAGGTGGAGCCGAACGCCGTGGTCTATCGAGGCATCAGGCCGGGCGTTTCCCCGCAACAGTTTCGCCGCGACATCGACAGCGGGGCGGTGGTGCAGGACATGATCGAAGTGCCCGCCAAAGCCGGCCAGTGCCTGTTCCTGCCCGGCGGAACGTGCCATGCCTACGGGGCCGGGATCTTCGGCGTCGAGATCCAGACCCCCGGCGACACGACCTATCGCCTCTATGACTGGGGGCGCACCAACCGCAACCTGCACATCGACGACGCCCTCGCCTGCATCGACTTCGAAGCTCGCTCATTCCCCGCCGCCGAACGCCGCACGCACGTCGCCGGGGTCTTCACCACGATGAGCAAGATCTGCAGCTGTGACTCATTCACCATCGAGAAGGTCCGCATGGTTGAGGAATACGGCCAGGAGATTCCCTACGACCGTCCGGCGGTCTGGATCGTGCTGGAAGGCTCGGGAGTCATCACGGGCAGTCCGGCGGGTGTGGACGTGGCTTTCAAGCGTGGGGACGTTCTGCTGCTTCCCGCGTGCCTGCACGACGCCAAGGTCAAAATCCACACCAACACCGTCTGGTTGGATATCCAGTTCCCACGCGTAGGGACCGATATCCTTCTGGCGTAGCCCCTCGCCTTCGTAAATGAATGGAATACAGCCGCCTCTGGGGCGTCTGATCTATTGACATGCCGCTAGCCCTGACCGAACACGACTTGGGAAGGCTGATGAAGGACCTCGGGCCCCGGCTCCTGGCCCTCTCGCGGGGGATCTGCCGCGATACTTCAGTGGCCGAGGATGTCGTGCAGGAGGCGTTTGTCAAGCTCTGGAACAAGCCGCCCGATGGTCCCGAGCAGGTCGTTCCGAGTTGGCTCAAGCGGGTGGTGGTGAACCTGTCGATCAACCACCTGCGCCGCCGCAAGAACACCGAGGCGCTGCCCGAGTTCAGCGATGATCGCAACCTCCGGCACGACAAGCGGCCTGAGCATGCGGTGGATCTGTCAGACAACATGGCTCGCCTGGAGCGCGCCATGAGCCGCTTGCCGGACGACAAACGGGCCATCCTGGTGATGAAGGTGTTTGACGAAATGAGTTATGACGAAATCGCAGCGGCTCTTGAAGTGCCCATCGGCACCGTGATGAGCCGGCTGAACCGCGCGCGGGCGTCGTTGCGCGATGAGATGGAGGCCGATTTGAAGCACGCCGAGGCGGATCCCTTGATCTTCCCGCTTCGGCGCAAGCAGGGGTGATGACTGAGGTGACAACCATGCAACGCTACGAATGTCAGGATGTGCAGGCCGTGCTCTCAGGGATCCTCGATGGCGAACTCGACGCAGAGACGTCGCATCTCGCCGAGGCGCACCTGTCGCAGTGCGCCCCGTGCCGCGCGGTGTTGCAGCAGGCTGAGGAAACCGACGATCTGCTTCGCGCCACCATCGGAACCTACGAAGTCTGGCCCGCTGATCTCGAGAAACGAATTCGCGCGGAAGTCTTCGGCGAACCTGAAACCGAACAATCAACGCAACGTCGCCGACGGCTGCTCTTCGCCGCGTGGAGTGGGTGGTCGATTGCCGCAATCGTAATGCTCGGTTTCGGCCTGTCATTCTCGCAGGGTTGGCGCCATTCTTCGACCGGCGCCGGTGATGCAGTCGCGCACAGCGACGAAGTCTCGCCTGCATTGACGCCCGTCCGGAAGACGTGGATTCCTCCAGTGGGCAGCGAACTCGTCAGCCGATCGATCTTTGACGAAGATCTCGGCCTTGGTCAGACGCAACCGCAGCCGCCGGAGCTGGCGGTCAACGAGCAGGTGAATCCTGAACTGCCGTCCGAATCGCTGGCGATGGCTTCCGAGCCCATACTCGAATCGACTCCTCAACCCATCGAAGCCGCGCAGCCGCGTCGCTCCTCATTCACCGACAGAGCCATCGCGGGCGTGGAATCGGAGATCCAGGCGGCCAGGTGGTTGCAGTTCATCGCCGCCAACCTGCCCGCCAGATCGCCCGAGACGCTTGACGTGACTCCAAAAGCCCTGCCAAACGAACCGGAGCCGACGCCGACCGTGGCGGTCGCGATGAATACCCAACCCGCCGACTTCAGCACCGGCGAGGTGCTCCACCAGGCGTCGATCCTGCTGACCGTTCTCGAGCAGGCGGGCGAGGGGTCGTTCAGCGATGTCCGCATGGTCCAGCAGGCTCTCTCCAGCGATGATGTGCTCGAGCGGCTGGCGGTGGCGCGCGAAGACCTGCAGTCCCCCGATTCCATTGACCTCGTCAACCGGGCGTGGTCGATGTTGGAGTGGACCAACGGGAGTGTCGATCAGGAAGAACTGGAGCGCGTCAAGCGGTCCATTGCCCTGCAGGATCTTCCGAGGCGTCTGGAGCGGCTGAGTGACCAGTACTGGAATTAGACCTCTGAACACAACGAAACGGCGGAGCGCGGTTCCAGCAATCCGCTGTGCCGCGCTCTGTTGTATGTGCTCCTGGCTGCTGCTCTCCGCGGGATGCAATGCGCCCGCCATGGACAAGTACCGCCCGGCGCCCGTCGCGGGCTTTGCCGGCGACACCTCGCCAAACGCACAGTCCAATCTCACTCCAGCCGGAGCCGCTTCGCGCGTCATTCGCATCGAGCCAGAGTCCGAGCGCGATGCGCAGGTGGATGCGCTGGTCAAGTCAGCCTTGGACGATCTCCGTTCGGGTCAGATTCAGGAAGCACTCGATCTGCTCACCCAGGCGCAAAGCATCGAAGGCTGGATGCGAAGTGAACATGCCCCAGCGGTCCTCTTCTGGACCGGCCACGCCTACGACCAGCTGGGCGAGCGGAATGCCGCGATGGCAGCCTTCCGCCGCATCACCATCCAGTACCCGCGATCCGCCTTTGCCGATCGGGCATCGCGTCGCCTTCGCGAACTTCGCGGTCGCACCCCCCAGTCCAGTTCGTAGGCCGGTTGGTCGGCTCACTGAACAGTTCGCGGCTGCGCCTGCGGCGAGCAACGAATTTCGCTCCTATATTTGTGGGCAATGGCGAAGAAACTCCCCAAGACTCTAGCGATTCTCGATGAAGACCTTTGCACTGGCTGCGAGGCGTGCGTCTCCGTCTGCCCGGTGGACTGCATCGACACCCTGCCCGGCCCACAGTTCCAGTCCGTGATGCAGGCCTGCCACATCGATCTCCCTCGGTGCATCGGCTGCACGCTCTGCGCGCAGGTCTGTCCGTGGGATGTGATCACCATGGTGCCCACGGATCAGGTCGTCCAGGTCGAGAAGTACGCCACGCAGTTGTCGTGAAGTGAGCGACTCAATACAGTTTGCAGGTTCGCATCGCGCGAACTCATGGTCCTAGAAAACGCGACGCCGTCTTCCGTACAACCGGACGCGTGGATTCACGCAAATCGGCTGAATGAATTGCAATGGCCATGCCGATAGGTAATGCATCGTGAAACCAGAGACCACACGTCGGACGTTCCTCCTGGCGGGACTTGGGTTCCTTGCCGGGTGTGCAACCACGGGTAGCCGAACCCGTCTTCCCGATGTGCCATGGTCCTCCAGCCGTTCGCCGGGCGCCGGCCAGCCGCCTCAACCCGACTATGCGATCTACGAGCCATCCACGTCCGCGGCGACAACGCCTCGTCCCAGCCAGACATTCGGCGGAGCAATCCCGCGCAGCACCTGGGCGACGGGTGCGCCGATTCCCTCGCGCATGGATCCCCTCACCGGGGTGTACCGCATTACCCTGCATCACGACGGCATGACGCCGTTCACTTCGACCAGCCAGGGCGACGCAGCAGCTCGCATCGACACCATTCGCCGCGCCCACCAGGCCAAGGGCTGGGGGGACGTCGGATACCACTTCGTCATCGATCCGGCCGGTCGGGTCTGGGAAGGTCGCCTGTTGCAGTTCCAGGGCGCGCACGTCAAGGACCAGAATCCCGGCAACATCGGAATCGTCTGCCTGGGCAACTTTGAACTCCAGTCGCCCTCGTCAGCGCAGATCACCGCGATGCGCGACTTCGTCTGCCGCGTTCAGGGCGCCTACCGGATTCCGACTTCCCGCGTTCAGACGCACCGCGAACTGGCCGCCACGCTCTGCCCGGGCGCCTCCATGCAGGTGCGCATCAATCAACTGCGACAGGGCGGCGCGTTCGCCTGAACAACCCGTTGATCGCGGCCACGCTCAATTCCAACTGCATCCTTTTGGCCAGTCGGTCGACTGGTTTTCGACACACGACAGCAGCCGCTCCAGGCCGCGCAGCTCGGCTTCGGTGTAATCGGCTCGCTCGATGGTGTCGGGTTCGGCGAGCAGGCGGTAGCGCCGCTCGGCGTCCTCGGCGGTCGTCATGAGCAGATGACCCACGATCTCGATGAGCACGTGCGAGGGGATGTCGTCGCGCTCGAACCACTTCAGCACATCCGCGCCCAGCCGCATCCGCGAAAGCGGATCGCCCTGGAGCAGTTCGCAAACCCGATGTCGCCACCCGACCAGTTCCGCTTCATGGTCTTCGGGATTCGCATCCAACGGGGCCAGCCGTGCGATGCGATACGGCCGGACCTCATCGGGCATTTCCTCTTCCACCATCGTGGCCCGGCAGATGCCCTGGAGCATGATGTTGTACCGACCCATCGGCAGCCGCTCATAGCGCTCGATCTGACCAAGACAGACGACCGGCCGGATCGGCGGGTTGCCGTGGTACTCCTGCTGCCAGCGCTTGCCTTCAAACGTCGCCATCGCAATCTGACTCGACCCGTCCAGCGCTTCGCTGACCATCTGGATGTAGCGCGGCTCAAAGATGTGCAGTGGAATCGTCGCGTGAGGCAGCAGGCAGATTCCCGCAAGCGGCAGGAGGGGAAACTTTCGGCTGAAATTGATCTGAATCATCTCCGGCATCGCCGGATTGTACGCACAAAGGCACGGCGACCGTCGCCGGCCCATATCGACTCAAAACGCCACCGCACCCGCGAGCGCTGTATCTCGCAGGTGCGGTGGGCGAAGGAAAGAGAGTCTGTCTTGAGACTGAGGCTCAGGCCTCAGGCTCGGGTGATTTCTCAACCTGCTGACGGAGTTGATTCTGCTGCTCCTGCAGTTGCTTGAGCATCTCCTCAACCTGCTTCATCTGTACTTCCATCCGTCGCATCAATTCCTCGGTGTTGGGCAGCGCGCGCTGTCGAAGCTGGAGTAGTCCATCCCGGTCGATGTCGAGTTCGCGCATCTGAGGCTCGATCAGGCGCATCCGCTCCCGGATCTCCGGGATGCTGTCGAGCTCAACACGACGACCGCTGAAGAAATCGGGGGACACAAGTTCAATGTGATTCGCGCCGCCGCCGGCCAGACCAAACGGCTCGGACTTCCACTTGGTCAACGTCGCAGTGATCTTCTTCTTGTCCCCCTTGCGCAGGACGGTCAGCGTGACTTTGGTATCCGGCTCGGTCTCGGCAATCGCCGCGCGAAGTTCGTCCGCAGTGATTGACTCGTGATTCTCCGAGCCGATCCTCGCGGCGATGATGATGTCCTTGGCCTTCAAGCCCGCCTTGGCAGCCGGCGAGTCATCGACGACGCCGTCGACGCGCACGCCCGCGTCGCCTTCGAGACCCAGGTAGTCACGCAGGTCGTCGCTGATGGGCGCGAGTTGAACGCCGAGCATTGACTTTGGCTCGCTCCACACAAGGCCGCTCTGCGCGGGAGCCGCGCCAGAGAACACTTGGCCGAGATTCCGAAGCTGCATGTCACCCGGCTGGACCTGGAAAACGTGAGCGCCCGGTCCATCCTCGTCGCCACCCAACTCGTCGAAGAACTGGATGTTCAGATCGCCCAAGGCTCCCTCCAGCTCCTTCATGTCCTTGACGTCAACCTTCTTGCCGTTGATCCAGAGCTCGATCTGCTCGTCACCGTCGGTGTTCTTTCGTTCGATGCGAACGACCTGCTCTTGTCCATCCGGCGGGGTTTCGCGCGTGACGACCCGGGTGACGGCGCGGGACTTCGATGGCTGCGTCACCACAATGGTTTC
Source organism: Planctomycetaceae bacterium (assembly GCA_040255465.1). GTDB lineage: Bacteria > Planctomycetota > Phycisphaerae > Phycisphaerales > UBA5793 > UBA5793. Next base: position 669,610 of record JBDZVA010000002.1, on the reverse strand, counting down.
GTTGGAAGTGCTCTTCTCCTCAGCGACTTGCGCCTGTGTGGAGCACGCGGCGAGAGCCAGGAGCATCGACGCGCCACCACAAAACAAGGTCCTGAGACCGGAGTCCGTTGGCATGGGGAACCATCCTTTCAACTGCGTGGAGAAACCAGAACGCTTCAGTTATCCGCCTACGGTTTTCGCGTTGGCGGATTGCCGCTGCTGCTCCAGGAGCAGAAGGTCCAGCAGCACCTCCTCAATACGACGCAGTTGAGCCTTGATTCCGACGAGTTCTTCCTGAAGAGCCTTCGAATTCGGATCGGGAAACTGCGGAGACGTCCCCGGCAACTGAAGGACCATCGCCTGATCGTCGTTCTTGGGCACCGCATAAGTCGCGCCCGGTCGCTTGGAGGCCGTTTCCGTCGATTGCAGCAACTCCCGGAGAATCTGCTCCCGGGACTTGCCCGAAAAGTCGACTGAACCGGTCGGTTGGCGAACCGCCGCCATCGCGACCGGGTCGTACCGCACCAGGCGGACTTCGATTTCGGTCTCCCGGCCCCGGCGGACAAGCACCACATTAATCGTGTCGCCGGGCAGCGCGGCGGCCATGATCTCGGAGAACTGGGTGTTGGTCATCGGCCGCCGGCCATTGCATTCGACGATGACGTCGTAGATCTCAAGGCCCGCTTTGGCGGCGGGAAGATTTGGCTGCACTTCGGTAACAATCAGCGCCTCGCCCGGTTTGACGTTCAGCTGCGCGGCCAAGGCGCCCGTCGCCGGCTCCAGCAGCACGCCGAACATGGCGCGCGGCGAAACATGCAGCACTTCACCTTTCGGATTCACAAAAGTGATCGTCCGATCAGGCAGAAGTTCGATCGACCGCTTCTCGATCTCAACCCAGTTCGTGCTGCGAAACGTGGCATTCCCGATCGTGGCCTCAAAGGTGCCGTCCGGCGCCTGCGTCACAAGCACTCGGACCGCCGGATTAATGGCGTCGGGCGAGAGCGCCGGCGCCTGCCCCCTCGGACTTGGCGGCGACTGGCCCGAAGTTTGTCCGTGGGCCAGGCCCGTCAGCGCCAGGCAGAAAAGCGCGGCTAGAGCGAGCGACGTGGATCGACGCAGTGCGTTCATGATGTCATTCTTCAATCTTGCAGTTCCCATGTGCATACCCCCACGACGAGGCGCAACCTCATCCGGTCAATATCGGCTCGCGAGCATCGCCAGCTCGCCACCCGAATCGCGCAGGACCGGGTTGGAGTTCTCATCCAGTTGCAGGTTGTAAAGACTCACCGGTCGACGCTCCACGATCTGCCGTACATAGGTGACAAACTCGCCCGATTCAGTTTGCGAAACATCGCGAATCTGCACGGGAAGTTCACCGACGACATACGGCTGCGCCATGTACTGTGCGAGCAGCGTACCAGTCGAACCCGAGCCGGGTGCGGCAGTCGGGCCGGGGGTCGGGGGGATCAGGGTCGAGCCCGCCCACGCCAGACCCAACAGAAGTGCCGCCGCCCAGCCGAGCGCCGGTTGCCACGGAGCACTCGATCTCCGCGGTCCATCGAAAGCCAGCGCCTGACGAGCCGGAAGCTCCACGGCGAGAGCGCCGCAAACCTCGGCGTCAAAGCCGGATTCGAGCGTCTTGACCAATCGCTGTTCTTCGGCGAGACGGCGCCATGGCTCGGTGCTCGTCCCGGCCAGTACGCGAAATTCATCCCACTCACTTCCTGCGGCAGAGCCGTCCACGATCGCGTCGATCAGTTGGTCGAGGCGAGTCGGCTGTGGTTCGGTGTCACGGTGTGGGGTGCTGCTGGTCATGATCAGATTCCTTGTGTGCCGGGACTGCACGTTTCACGGTGTTCATCAGACGGGACTCGGTTGGTGCGGCCGAGCCATTCTTCCCTGAGCATCTTGCGGGCGCGGCTGAGGCGGGTTTCAATCGTCGTGCGTGGCAGGTCGAGCAACTCGGCAATCTGCGCTGACGACATTCCTCGTACGCAGCGAAGCAGAAGTGGTTCACGGAACTCGATGGGCAGCGTCTTGGCGTGTTCAAGCAGACTCGCCGCCTCGTCGTGGGTCTGCCCTTGTTCGATCGGCCCTTTGAATCGGTCCTGGGCGTAGACGTCTTCTTCGATGGAATGGTCGCCGCGCCCCTTGAGCGAGCGGGCTGCCTCGCGCGCGATATTGATCGCAATGCGCCTCAACCAGGGCCGAAAGGCCTCGGCATCCCGCAGTGTGTGCAACTTGGACACGAACTTGACGGCCACGTCCTGCATGAGATCCTCGATGTCCACTTCTCGCGGCTTGTGAGAAAGAAGGACAGCCGCGAGCCACGGGCGATGCGCCCGCCACAGATCGCTTTGTGCCCTGTGGTCGCCCTGCATAGCCAGGACCACCACGTGATCCGGTGCTTCCATTCCCTGATCGGGCATCGTTCCTCCAGATGCGCCGTCGGCCGCAGTTGGTCAGAAAAGGGCGGCGGACCGGGGGCTGAAACACAATAGGGGGTCCGCCTGTACAGGCTGATTCGGATAGACCGGCAGGGGCGGATGCAGAAAAAGGCGCAGAATCGGGGACGCGACGGGCGATGAGTATGATTCGCCGCCATGAAGCCCCGTCCGGACGAATTTCGCATGCCCCTGGGTGACCACCTCGAGGAACTTCGAACTCGGGTTATCCTGTGCCTGATCGCCCCCCTCGTCCTCGCCATACCCGCCCTCTATTTCGGCAAGAGCATCCTCGAATGGCTCCTGGCGCCTATTCGCGATGCCATGGTCCGGGCCGGTCTGCCCGGCCGAATCCAGTTGCTCTCCCCGACCGAGCCGATGATCTCGTACTTCAAAATCGCCCTGCTGGCGGCGGTGCTGGGTGCGGCCCCGGTCATCCTCTGGCAATTGTGGAAGTTCATCGAGCCCGGCCTCTACAACCGCGAAAAGCGCGTCGCCTACCTGCTCCTGCCGGGGAGCACACTGCTGCTCCTGCTCGGCGTGGTCTTCAATTACTACGTCGTCTTTCCCATGACCCTGCGGGTGCTGGTGGCCTTCGCCCAGACCATGCAGCCGACCGCCGACGTCGCGCCGCCCGACGGTGAAACGACGCCGCCCGACATCGTGAACGGATTCGTCGCGGTGCCGCACTACGCCTACGACCCTCCGGAACTCCAGCCGTTCCAGATCTACTACAACACGACCCTGCACCAGTTGCGCATGCGCGGCGAGGACGGGAAATTCTACGGAGCCGACTTCCAGACCGACACCGGCTTTGCCCAGCAGTACGAGATCAAGGCCTACCTGAACATGATGCTCGGCATGACGCTCGCATTCGCCATCGCGTTCCAGTTGCCGCTCGTCCTGTTGCTGCTGGGCTGGGTCGGGATCGTGGACATCAAGTCGTTGCGGTATTACCGGAGACACGCGCTGCTCGGCTGTGCGATCGCCGCTGCCATCCTCACCCCGCCGGACGTCACATCGCAAGTGGCGCTGCTCATCCCGCTGTACCTGCTCTACGAACTGAGCATCATCCTGCTGCGGTTCATACCCGCAGGAAAGCTGAGCGAGTCTCAATAACCCCGGAAGAGCGCTTCTCCTTGGGCCGAATAAACTCAATTGCAGTGCGACTTTTCGTAATGTGCGGATTGATGCATATATAACGCCAAGGACGTTTGTTCATCCACCGATGATGCCCATGCTTGAGCAGAAAACGCACACCGGTAGGGTTCCGGGGGGTGACCTCCAGACCGGCGCGTTCCGCTCTCTCTGGCGGTGGGTGAAGCAATTGACCATCCTTCGATCGACACCAAGAGGCCCACGGGTTCCTCCCACGCGCGCCACCGAGCGGGATGTCCGCATGATGAAGCGGGCGATCGAACTGGCTCGAAAGTCGGCCGCGGCGGACGAAGTACCCGTCGGCGCCGTGCTCTATCGGGGCGATGAGATCGTCGCCGAAGCGCACAACCTCCGCGAGGCCGTCAACGATCCGACCGGCCACGCCGAACTCATGGCGATTCGCATCGCCGCCGAGAAACTCAAGACGTGGCGGCTCAGCGACTGCTCACTCGCCGTGACGCTCGAACCCTGTCCGATGTGCGCCGGCGCGATCGTCCAGGCGCGGATTGGGCGGCTCATTTACGGCGCCACCGACCCCAAGGCGGGCGCCGTGCATTCGCTCTACAACCTGTGCAGCGATCCCCGATTGAACCACAGCGTCGAGATCGTGCACGGCGTGCTGGCGAATGAGTCCAGCGAACTGCTCAAATCTTTCTTTCGCCGCCGACGCGCCGAAAAGAAGGCCGATCGCGACGGCGAACCGCCCGCATCGCACCGCCGACGCATCCGCTAAACCGTCGATTCTGACGGGATTTGCGCCGTTCAAATTGCCCTCCCTGCGCGTGAACCGGCGTTGAGCCGGGTATACTCAAAGGCCGCAGATTACGCAATTGGCCTGAGGAGGGCCGGGGAATGCAGGCGCGTTCGGTCGCACTCGACAGCAAGGTGTTGGTTCTCAATCGCCTCTACATGGCGGTGCGAGTCATCTCCGCGCGCCGCGCGTTTCGTCTGCTCGTCAAGAACCTGGCCGAAGTCATCAGCGTCGAAGACGGCCGGTATTGCAATTACGACTTCCAGACCTGGACCGACCTCGCGCAGTTGCAGCAGCAGTTCGAGCGCGACCAGCACGACTGGGTGCGCACCGTGCGATTCGATATCGCCGTGCCGCGCATCATCCGCCTGCTCGGCTACGACCGTCTGCCCCAGCAGCAGGTCAAGTTGAATCGCAAGAACATCTTCGCCCGCGACCGCAACCAGTGCCAGTACTGCGGCCGCGCATACGCCACAAGCGAATTGAGCATCGACCACATCATTCCCAGGAGCCAGAAGGGCGGGGATACGTGGGAAAACCTGGTGTGCGCCTGCACGTCGTGCAACGCGCGCAAGGGCGGCCGCACGCCTGACCAGGCAAGCATGTCATTGGTGCGCCGACCGATTCGTCCAAAGCGCAATCCCATGATCACGCTGCGTCTCGGCGACGGTCGCTACGCGTGCTGGCAGACGTTCCTCGACAACGCCTACTGGTCCGTCGAACTGCGCTGATCGCTTCCAGAGTTGACTACTTCGTGTGCGCCGGCGCAGCTTCGCGCAGAGCGCTGATTGCCGCGCGGTAATCATTCGTCTTGAAGATGCTCGATGCCGCCGCGATGACATCGCAGCCCGCGGCAAGACAGTCGACCGCTTCCTTCGGCCCGATCCCGCCGTCCATCTCGAGTCGCTGATCGCCGCGCAGAAGCGGGGCAATCGTGCGCACCTTGTCGAGCACCGGCCCGATGAACGACTGGCCGGAGTACCCGGGGTTCACACTCATGACCAGCACCATGTCAAAGTACTCGATCAGCGGCAACACGCGCGGAACATCAGTGGGGGGATTGATCGCAATGCCCGCCGTCCCACCTCGATCGTGAATCGCATTCACAATGTCGCGCGCCGCGGCGACTTCGCCGACCGCCTCGACATGGAACGTCAGATTGTCTGCTCCCACCTTCATGAACGGCTCGACGAACGCGGCCGGATCGGTGATCATCAGATGCACATCGATGAACACCTTCGGAAAGTGCTGACGAACCGCCTTGCACATGTCCGGACCCATCGTCAGGTTCGGCACGAAGTGACCATCCATCACATCCAGGTGCAGCAGGTCCGCCCCGGCGTCCAGCACAGCCCGGCACTCCTGGGCAATGCGGCCGAAATCAGCCGAGAGAATCGACGGAGCAATCAGCGGCACACGCGATGGATGGGTGAGCAGTTCGTTCATGTTTCATCGTAGACCCCCATTGGACATCATTAAACTGATGACTCACCGCTTGATTCCTCACCGACGACGGAATCCCCGGGCGCAGCATCTGGCCTAAGTGCGCGGGAACCCATGTCGCCCGCGATCAGGTCCATCGCGGCATGGATGATGATTACCGGCACGATCGAGCCCGACGCGAATGCAAAGAGCCAGAGAATCGCGCCCGTGATGCTGGTTCGCACAAGATCCTTCGAGGCGAGGTAAAGGTGCGCGAAGCCGAATGCGATGCTCGAGACGACCAGCCCGGCGATCGGGCCGCCCCATTCACTGAACCAGAAGCTGAGCATGCCTCGATACAGAAATTCCTCGCAGATGCCGGCGGTGAAGGCCAGCCCAACAAAAAGGCGCCCTTCCAGTGTCGTGCGAGGGATGAGTGCTGCGCCGTTGCCCACCATCCGCCGGATCAGCTCATGCCCATTTGGTCTGCTGAGAATCACCCGGCGCTGCCGTAGCATCAGCCACAGATAACCAGCCGTGATGGTGATGCCGACACCGATACGAAGCGTGCTGGGGACGCCAAGACCCAGGCTGCTCCAAGGGCGGCCGCACGCCACCCAGTTGCCCGCCACACAGGCAACAGCGATCCATTGGATGGAAATGCCGGTCAGATAAAACCGGCTGCGCGCCGACCTTGGCTGGGGGTCGGAGACCGTCTTCACAAACTTCGGATAGAGCCAGAGATCGAGCGCGGGGAGCACAATCGCGATCACAAACATCAGCGTCAGATCCATCGCGCTTGCTTGGATCTGAGGCGGCTCGAGCGCAGTGGTTTGTGCCAGAATGAACGGTGCCGGAATCATGGGTCGATCTATGCGGGCGCTCCTCTTGGGAGGATGGTTTGGACCGGGCAGCGTGCCGATGCATCGTGAAGGTGCGGGAGGTACCGCTCCAAGGATCACGGCCCCGTTCAGAAAACGCTCTTTCAGACCTTATGCGGCAGAGGGGTGGCAGTTTTGCGCGATCTGGCTCGCTCTTCGGGAGAATCGCTGCCGAATCCTGAGAGTGCCGTGGATAGAGCGTTCCGGGCCTCTCTGCAAGTTTCGCATTGCCTCCGACAAGGTCCATGGCACGTGGCGGAGCTGATGCACTTCAGTTCATTGGACTTGAGGGATCGCCGAAACACGCGACGTCGACGCTGGCAGCCGACCGACCTATCCTAGAGACCACACCGAAAAGGCCCCAAGCCCGTCGGTGCCGGGGTGTAGCTCAGCTTGGTAGAGCGTTGCGTTCGGGACGCAAAGGCCGCAGGTTCAAATCCTGTCACCCCGATTGGCCCTCGTCCAAGAGAGCAGATGTGAAGTGGAGCGGGTGAACGGGTGAGAGAGCCGGGTTGCTCCCTCGTGGCGGTCCGGGCGTATGTCTCGCCACCTGCGGTCATCAGATCAACTGTTCTCCTGTTCTCCTCGCTCGGAAAGCACCTGCTGGCGCTGCCGGCCGAGAATCTGGAGGTCACCAGATGCCGTGGACTCGCCTGACCCGCACGTTCGCACAAACCCGCCCCCTCGCCGCGCGATTCGTTGTCTGCGCTGGTCTGATCTTCGTCATGATCGGCTGCAGACGGAGCGAGCGGGCGCTGGCTACTGCAGGCGCTGCGAGCGGGGTCCCCTCGGAAAACGCCGAGCCCCCGGCTTACTCGCCGGAGACCTTTCGCGCGGAGGTCGAGCGGCTGGTGACTTCGGGCAACTTTGACGGCGCCGCGCGACTGCTCGAGAGCACAGACGTTGAGCGCCAGCTCGAGCATGACGCTGCCGGCTACCTGGCGGTGGCTGAGGACATGATCATGCTCCCCGGGGTGCGAGATGAGGTCGAGTTCGATCGGCAGCGCGACTGGATCTTTCCAGGCACCTCGGATGTCATCGAGAACGCCGCCTGGCAGAAGGCGGCGACAGAGTTTGCAACCCGCTACAACACGCGGCGAGCCAGCGAGCCGGGCAGAGCCGAACAAGCAGCCCCAGCGGACGACGATTGGGAGGTGAATCTCGCGTTCGTGCTTCTCTCGAAGGCCCAGGCTCCCGAGGCTGACGCAGTCGCCCAGGCCTTCCGCGCATTTGCAGCGCCCGATGAGACGATCCAAGTGCAGGCGGATGGCGCGGCAGACGATCCGCTCGACCGAGGATTGTCGCTGGAACTGAACACGGGAGAGAAGTCGGTCGTCGCGCTCATACCCGGAACCGTGCCCGGCGACGAAGCGGAACAGGGCGCACAGTTCAGTGTGGCGTCACTGGCGAAAGACTGGCAGGTTCCGCCGTATTCAGCACATCTGATCGTGACGTTCACCGCATCGGGAAAGATCCCGCCGGTCGAACGGGTCACGCGGTTTACATCCATACTGGCCGCGGTGACCAAGGCATCTCCCGCTGTTGCAGTCTACTGGGGCAAGGCTGGAGCCACGCATGAGTCCAAGTTCTTCACATCCGCCGCCGCCGATCCCGACTTGAGAATGCTGATCTGGTCCGGGTTGAGCGTGGCGCGCGATGAGGACGGCCGCCTCAGTCTGCTAAGCACGGGAATGGAGCAATTTGAGTTGCCGAATCTGCTGCTCCTCGCCGGAGAATCCTCAGAAGGTGAGGCACTGGCGTTCATGTACGATCTGCTCGGCTACGTCGCACGGCGCGGCGAGGCGCTGCCGGAAGGGGACACGGTCGGCTGGACGGATGACCAGCGCCTGCCTGTGCGGTACGTCGAATCTCCCGTCGATCCGCACAAAAGAGTGTTCTGCATCGAACTCCCGTGATGGCCGCTGCCCGCAAAGCCCGATCAACTCCGCGCACAGAGCAAGACGCGGGACCGAAACTTCTTTCGGGTGGCAATCCCCAGATACCCAAGGGCGACGGCGACGCGCCGGTGCAGGCGTACCTCGCGGCGATGCCCGGCTGGAAGCGAGACATTGGCCGTCGCATCGACGCACTTATCGTGGCTGCCGTTCCCGAAGCGCGCAAAGCGGTGAAGTGGAACTCGCCTTTCTACGGCATCCAGAGCCGGGGCTGGTTCCTCTCCTTCCACTGCTTCACCAACTACATCAAGATCGCTTTCTTCCGCGGCACATCACTGCACCCCGTCCCCCCCGGCAAATCGAAGCAGAAGGAAGTCCGCTACCTGCACATCCACGAAAGCGATGTTCTTGACGAGCGTCAGTTCGCCGATTGGGTGAAGCAGGCAAGCCAGTTGCCGGGCGAACAACTGTGAGCGGTCAAGCCGAGGAGCATAAGCGGGTAACCCGTCCATGACATCCGGAGCAAGGCGAGCGACGATGGGCAGCATCAAGAAGACGAAGAAAACGAAGCGAGGCTCCTCGAAAGCGAGAGAGGAGAAAGGAGACGCCCGAGACTCTCCCTCCAAACTGATCGACGCAAAACTTGAGGACCTGAATGACTGGCGCGGCACAACCCTCGCCCGAGTTCGCTCGCTCATCAAGCGAGCCGACCCAAACGTCGTCGAAGAAGTGAAGTGGGTCAAACCATCGAACCCGTCAGGCGTCCCAGTCTGGTCGCACGCCGGCATCATCTGCACCGGGGAGACCTACAAAGACAAACTCAAGCTGACCTTTGCCAAAGGCGCAGCCCTCGATGATCCCTCGGGCCTCTTCAACGCCAGCCTCGAAGGCAACACCCGTCGCGCCATCGATCTTCACGAGGGCGACAGGATCGACGAAACGGCGTTCAAGGCGCTCATTCGCGCCGCCGTGGTGCTGAACACTTCCAGTTGATCCACCTCGCGCCGCCCGTGTGGAGCAAATCGCCACAGGACTCATTTTAACGGCGCGATGATGGCTCCACTGCCCCAATCGCTGACTCGCACCTCGCCTTGAGCGCCGCGTTTTCCTGCTCAAGCGTTCGCCTGATGGAGCCTCGCAGCACCGGCCACATCAACCACGCCACGACACCCGTGATCTCGATCCGTAGCAGACTCCGCGTCGCGTCCTGTTGCCTCGCGAGATCGTGCGTTCCGGCCATGTGCATGCCCCGAACCGTCGTCTCCCAGGTAAACCGCTCGCCTGGCGTCATCGCTGTCACCACCCACCTCGCTTCGGGCAGACCCGGCTGCTTGATGAGTGCCGAACTGCCGCGACCGAACAAGCCGCTGTCGACTCGCTTCACCGACTGGACCGTCGGCATCCACTGCGGCCAGCGCTCGACATCAACTGTCGTTTCCCACACCACCTCCAGCGGGGCGTCAATGGACGTCACGACTTCGACAATCATCCGATTCAAACCTCCTCTTCGAACGCGGCTCCACCGACTGGCGCAGAAGGGTATTCCCATTCCCCAGGGCCCGGAGCACGCGAACCGACTGACCTCCGATCGAGTCACGCGTGAACGAACGGGGTGGTCCCGAGCGCCCCGATCCCCATGACCGAAGAGTCGCGACGTACCATTTCCTCATGACTCAACGGCGGCCCGACGAGAACCTCTTTCGACGCATCGCCGACGCCCTGCGATTCACCGGTCCCGGTCGCAGCGCCGAACGATCGCGGACTCTGCAGATTGAAGCGGCGCAGCTGGAGCTCGCACGAAAATCCGGCGACTGGCGGGCGATCCCGAACATGATCCATCTGCTGGCGTGTGAGGATGCATTGCGTCGCCAGTATCGCGCACAAGTGGTCGGGGAGATGGCCGCCGGTGTCCCCATCGCGGAGTTGCCGACACTGGAACACCGTGTGCGCGACTCAATCGGAGGGATGAGCACGTGGGGCGGGTTGACGCTCGATTGGATTCTGGCTCGATCATGGCCGGCGCACATTTGGGGGTTGTTTTCAATGCACCCCAGCGGCTATGTGCGGCAAGCGGCGATTCGGCACCTCGTCGCCGATGGCAATCCCGATGCGGCACTTCGCTACGCGCTGCTCAGACTCAATGACTGGGTGCCGCAGGTCCGATCCATTGCAGAGGAATGCACCCGTCGCTTCTTTGTACCCGCACATGCCGGTTCATGGATTCCTCTACTGGGAATCATGGATCAACTCAGCCGGCGCTCCCGAGCCGACCACGAGTGGCTGTTCGACTCGCTGCAGACGCTCTTCCTCTCGCCCGGGGTGAGGCCCCAACTGCACCACGCTGTCCGCTCGACTGATCGCAGCGTCGCCCGCTGGGCATTCCGCGCCGCCACGCGCGTGACCGATGCAGATCGCTGCACATTCACGCGGCTGGCCTTCGAGAGCAGCGATCCCGTCGTTCGTCTGCGCGCCGCAGCAGCCGTGCGGACTTGGGTGGAGTCTTCAGAACGCGACGTGTTCCTGGAACAGATGGCCACGGATCGATTCATGCCGGTTCGTCGCGAGGCACTCTATGCGCGGCTCGAAGCCGATGAACCGCAGCGACAGGCGCACCTGCGACGCGCTCTGCTCGATTCCCATCCCTCCATGCGAAATGCAGCCCGCCACTACCTTCAACAGGATTCACAGGCCTGCAGCAGCAGGTTTGACTGCCTCGCGTTCTACGTTGATGCGCTCGACAACCCGCAACGGGAAACCCTCGCGGCGGCGATCGCAGGAGCGGGGGAGGCCGGTACGCGCGCGGATGTGCACCGCATTGAACCGTTTCTCGACCACCCGACTGTCATCGTGGCCGCAACCGCTGTGCGGACGTTGGCATTCCTCGACAGTGCAGGCCAGACAGAAAAACTCATCGAGCTTCTGCGCGCTGACCGACCGGCCGTGGCAAGGCAGGCCTACCGGGCGCTGAGCCGCTGCGATGTAGAGGCGGGTGTCGAGCCCATCCGCGAAGTCGCCCGCTCGGCACCGCATGCGTTCTCGCGACGATACGCTCTGCAGTTGCTCTTGCGGCGGCGACCATACGACGCCATCGTCGACGCCATTCGCGCAGCGGGAAGTGATGACGAGGTGCTTGTCCGATTTGGCGTCAGGCACATCGAGCGCCACAAATCGGCGAAGGTGTGTTACGCGCCAAGCGCCGCTGCAGTCGCGGAGGTCGTCGAAGCCCTCCGTTCGGTGCCCAATCCGCTTCCCGAGCCGTTGCTCCAACGTGTCACCAGCCTGATGGGCGCGCCTCTGCCTTGATCGTCTGAGCGTCCAACCCGCCGGTTTCCTGATATGAGCCAGCGCTCTATGGTTTGGCCGGTCCGCCTGGAATGTCCCTTCCAACACGGAGAGGATCCTGTGAAACAACTCACCATCATCCTGCTGTTGTGCCTACTCGCCGGTTGCGCCTCCACGCAGGCGAACTCGACCACTCAAGTGAAAGAGGAGCCTCGCATGTCACTGGGCAACTTCTCCGTCAGTCTCACCGTCAAGGACATTGCCGCCTCGCGCGCGTTCTACGAAAAACTCGGCTTCAAAGTCGTCGGAGGCGATCAGGCGCAGAACTGGCTCGTGCTCCAGAACGACACCGCCGTCATCGGCCTCTTCCAGGGCATGTTCGACAAGAACACGCTCACTTTCAACCCGGGCTGGGACCGCGACCGCAAGACCCCGGCCAATTTCAAAGACGTGCGCGAGATTCAAAAAATGCTGAAGGAGCGCGGCCTGACACTCATGGTCGAAGCCGACGAGTCGACGACCGGGCCGGCCTACCTCATGCTGCTCGATCCCGATGGCAACCCCATCCTCCTCGATCAGCATGTGCCCAGCCCCGCCAGGTAGTGGCCGACCTTCACGAGCCGCTGCATAGAGACGCGACCGCGAGCCCTGTGACCTTACTCCGTGGGAATGGGCAGATCCGAGTTCCACGCATCGCGAGCGACGCGCCAGACTCCGTCTGCATCGTGGTGGTAGATGTTGATGCCCTTGCCCGTGTCGTGCAGAACCTCGCCGCCATCGCGCGGCGTGTCGGTCGCCTTGTAGGCGTACTGCTCAAATGCCCACTCGCCGCACACGACAAACTCCAATGTCGTCTTCTTCCAGTGGATGTGGAACGCGTCGAGATACCCCTTGCCCCACGCTCGCACGGCCGCCTTGCCGACGAGTCGCGGCTCGTGCGGCGACATGTAGACAACATCATCCGTGAGCATGCCGAGCAGCGTGTCGATGTTGTTCGAGTTAATCGCTGAAACGTACGCTTCGTGGGCCTGATGGCCGATCCGTTCATCCGATTGAATCGGGCCGGAAGACGCACATGCGGAAAGAAAACTGAGGCTCGCCGAGAGACCCAAGACGCAAGACAACCGATTCATTTGAGTATCCTCTGGATGATGACGTTCACCGGATCGCAATGTGCTGATCGAAGGCACGGAGCAGACGCAATCCTTCACGGTCCGTCTCGGCGCGACACTTGCGGCATTCCCGTTCACCGACCCATAACGCGCGCCATCTGAAGCGTGTCGGCAAACTGCTGAAAACGAACGACCTTGCCTTTGGCGATCCGCCAGACATGAACCAGTTGCGTGTTCTGCGCCTGCCCGGTGGCCTTGCACACGCCGAGATAGCGCCCCAGCGCCACCACCGTCTCACCCGCATCCAGAAGTTCATCAATCGCCACCGCAAACCCGTCCCATTCACCGAGACAGCGTGCGAAGACACCATTCACGACGGCTTCGGGGCCGATGTACGGATTACCATCCGCATACGGTGCGTTCTCCGCCTCAATCCAGACCACGTCCGGACTCAGGCAACCCAGCACACCCGCCACGTCACCGGCGGCGAACGCGTCATACAACCCCTGTATCAGAGCCACGTTTGATCCAGACATAAACGCTCCAGTTCCTGAATTGAACCCGTCGATCCGACACCGAATCAGCGTTCAAACATAGGCACGGGCGCAATGGGAATTCTCCCTCCGCAATCTGCGTCTCGTCGAAACTCCGGCAAAGACCGCGCCGCAGGCAACCGCGGCCGCGCGCCGGTTAGTTCCTTCCATCACCGCCCTTGAGCCTGCGTGAAAGCCGACGTCGCGCGCCCCGCCCTGGCGATCCTGTTTTCTCTCGGCGCTACCACGCTCGGCGCTGCCGGGGGACTTTCGAGTTCGGTGCTGGGAGACTCGCGGGCATGAGCATACTGTCAGCAGGCATCATGATTCCGAAGAACCCGGACCGCCCCCTTTGCCGGGATCCCGGAACGCATTCTGCAAAAACTGTCCCGAAGGAGTCGCCCGATGACCTCGATCACCGAAATCGCCCCCAACGTTCATCGCATCAGCATCCTCATGCCCGAGATCAACTTGCAGTTCAATCACTTCCTTGTGGTGGATGATGAGCCGTTGCTCTACCACACCGGAATGCGTCGCATGTTTCCCGATGTGCTCGAAGCCGTGAAGCGCATCATCGACCCGGCAACACTCCGATGGATCGGCTTCAGCCACTTCGAAGTGGATGAATGCGGCTCGCTCAACAACTGGCTCAAGATCGCGCCCCACGCACAAGCGGTCTCCGGCGTGATTGGCTCGATCGTCAACCTCACCGACTTTGCCGACCGTCCGCCGCGAGCGCTCAACGCCGACGAAGTCTTTACCACCGGACAGTTCCGTTTCAAGTATCGCCCGACTCCGCACCTGCCTCACGGCTGGGACGCCGGCGTGCTCTTCGAAGAGACGCAGAAGGTGCTCTTCTGTTCCGACCTGTTCACGCACAACGGCGACGTCGAACCCATCACCGAGTCGGAAATCCTCAGCCGCGCCCGCCAATCGCTCGTTGACTTCCAGACCGGGCCTCTCATGGACTACATGCCCTACACCCCCAAGACCAGACCGCTGCTGGAAGGACTGGCCGCACTCAAGCCCCGGACCCTCGCCACCATGCACGGCAGTTCCTACACCGGCGATGGCGCCAAAGCACTGCTCGAGCTCGACGGCATCATGAAGGAAATGCTCGGCTGATCCAGTCGCACGTGAAGCGTGCCGTGATGTGGAATTGGGTCCACCGCCGTCCCAAGAATGTGCTGGCAAAGTCCGCGTATCGCAGACAGCCCCCGTGGCGGATTCAATCATCATTGGGAGAGTGATCATGTGGGAGAAGACGGCGATGTGGGTGGCGGTGGCGGGTTGTAGCGCGGCACTTCCCATCGCCAGTGGTCAACAGCCCGCAGCCCAACCCGACGCAGCGGCACAAGTCGGCCCCTTCCTCCACGTCGGCGATGCCGCCCCGGTGCTGAGCGTTGCCAAATGGGTGAAAGGTGAACCGGTCGCACGATTCGAGTCCGGTCACATCTATGTCGTCGAGTTCTGGGCCACATGGTGCGGGCCGTGCATCGAGTCGATGCCTCATCTGACCGACCTGCAAAGGCAGTTTGCAGACGATTTGACGGTCATCGGAGTGACCACCATCGATCCGTTTCAGGACGCCGCCAAAGTGGAGGCGTTCGTCGCCGAAAAACCCGAGCGCATGGGCTACCGCGTGGCAATTGACGACGGGCGCAAGAGTTTTGCCGCGTTCATGGACGCGGCCGAGCAGAACGGCATTCCGTGCTCGTTTGTGATCGATCGCGCCGGTCGCATCGCCTACATCGGCAACCCCCGTCAACTCGACAAGGTGCTGCCCGGCCTGATCGACGGAACCTGGGATGCCGCCAGGGATGCACCTCGCGTCAGCGACGTGGTTTTGCAGTTTCAACGACTCGGCCGCCTCGCCATCGATGATCCAGCGGGCGCCGTGCCTCTCATTGAACGATTTCAGGCGGACCATCCTGAATTCGC
The DNA here is from genome assembly GCA_040255465.1 of Planctomycetaceae bacterium. GTDB lineage: Bacteria > Planctomycetota > Phycisphaerae > Phycisphaerales > UBA5793 > UBA5793. Next base: position 654,212 of record JBDZVA010000002.1, on the reverse strand, counting down.
TGACGAACTGGACCTGCACAAATTTGGCGCTCTTTGTCGCTTGCGCGATGATCGAGCTGCGCCATTCGGCCGCCACTTGCTCTATCGAGCGCGTTTGGGTGGAGATATGGACACCGCGTATTTCCTCGCTCGCGATGCAGCCGACGGAATCGGCTCCACTAACCCGCCGAGCGAGAAACTGGTCGATCTGGCCTACGACGCCGTGCGCGACGTGATTCAGGCGGGCGAACAACCAAACCCCGAGACCTGGTTAACCGAGGAAGCATCCAACGCCTGCCGCTTGCTCGCGGATATTTGTCGAGCCAACGGCTGGTACGACCGCGAAATCACCGCGCGCCGCAGCGCCGTCGAGAAGGCCTTGCCGGCCGAGAAGGCGACACGTCAGCGGGAGCTCGAAAACGCGCTGGCTATACGGTCGCAGCACGAGAGCGCTGCGATATGGAATCAACGAATTGCCGGCGAAGTCATGGCCGAGCTCAATGCGTTGAAAGCCCGTGCTCAAGTCGATCCGCGCGGGTTGCTTCCCGAGATAGCTGCGTTCGAGGCCGTGCATCCCACGCTCAGTCAGAGCACCGGCCAGCTTCGTCTTGAAGCGCTCATTCGCCTCAATGATGCCGCCGCGGCCGACGTCGCTCGGTCGCTGATCAAACGCGCGGACAGAGAGTCTGATCCACCAAGCGCTATCGGGCAGGTGGTAATGATCTGCCTCGCCGCATCCGACCCAACGAAGATGCCCGGCTTGGCGGACGTCGCAGTCGACGGAGCCAGAGCACTGGTCGCGGAGAGTGAACGCCCCGGTTCACCATATGCTGACCAGGCCTGGGTTGCATACGCCATTCTTGCCAACGCCTTGAGCAGCGCCGGTCAAACCGCTGACGCCAGGGCCGCGCTCCAGCACGCACGAGATCTCGCTCCGGAGGACATGAAGCCACAAGTGGACACGATTGCCTCCCGACCGAAAAAGTAAGAGCGCCCCGAATCATACTGGCGCGTCCACCGTCACAGGTTGCGCCGCGCTGAGCCGTGCTCGCTACCAGTGACTGCCGTCCATTAACACCGGCGATTCGAGATCACCACGGGGAGGGTGGCGTCAGACGCGATCGCATTCAACGTTACATCGCCTTCCGGAGGGAGCATCACCCGTGCCTGTCTGGCTGCGCGAGTCTGGGCAGGGTGCTTCATTATGGACCGCTTTAGCGGGGGTGGTCTGGCGCCGAACGCCTTCGAGCCGGCGGTGCGATCCGCTCCCATGGCCTACCCGATCCCGGGAGCCCCGGTGTTGCGGCTTTCCATCCCGAGACTACAATGTCGGGCTCGACGTTCCAGCGTCCGGGCACGCGAAGTGTGGCGCTCGCGTGCGATCTCAGCCCGGTGCCGGCTGCGATCACGTCCGTCAACACCTTTTCGAGTAACCAAACCACCATGTCGCAATCTTCAACTCTCGTGCGCGATCGGGCGCGAGCCGGGAAAGGTGCATCTCTTCCCCTTGCACGCTACTTCTATCCCGTCACCTCCATCGTCCTGCTGCTGCTCACGTTCTGGGGCTTCAGCAAGTTCTACCTGCATGGACAGGCCTACCCCGGCCGCCCCATCGCGCCGCCCATTCGCACACTCGTAATCGCGCACGGCATAGCGATGAGCGCGTGGATCATCCTGATGATCATTCAGCCCTTTCTCATTCTCATGCGCAAGCACCGCGTGCACATGGCTCTCGGCAAGTTCGGCGCGGCGCTCGCCGCGATCATCCTCGTCCTCGGCTTGATGGTCGGCGTTCGCAGCGCCGCCGTCACGCCGCCTGAAGTGGTCATCGCCACCCTCACTCCAAAGCAATTCATGGCCGTGCCCGTTGTCAGCGTCTGCGTCTTTGCGCTGTTCGTCGCGGCAGGAGTGAAGTATCGAAAAAAGCCCCACATCCACCGTTCCATGATGCTGCTCGCCACGCTCGCAGCCCTCGCCGCCGCCGTCAGCCGCATCGACGTGCTCAACACCTATTACGCCGGCACGCGCCTCGAATCCCTCTTCGGCCCGTTCTTGTCCACGCTGCTCTTCGGCGTCATCCTCGTCACAGTGCGCTCGGTGCTCACAGGTTCCCTCGACCGCATTCTCGCCATCGGCGTCGCGGCGCTTGGTGTGATCTCCATCGGCATCATGGCCCTGGGTCGCACCGACGCCTGGGTGAGTTTCGCAACCATGCTCACCGGCTGAGGCGGCGGCCAGTCGCCACCCAACTCGAATTCCCCTTCACCCGCCGCGCTCCCGCCGCAGCCGCCTGTACAATGCGCCCCGGCCCATACCGCTGCGCACCAGAGAGAGGATCACAATGCAATACCGACGACTCAGCCCCAACTGTGGCGTGCGCGTCAGCCCGCTGTGCCTCGGCACGATGAACTTCGGCGGCGCGACGCTTGAGCCGGAGTCTTTTGCCATCATGGACCGGGCACTGGCCGACGGCATCAACTTTTTCGACACTGCCAACGTCTACGGCCGGACGCACTGGAATGAAAAGCACGAGGGCCACGCCGGCCTCACCGAAGAAGTCATCGGCCGCTGGTTCGCGCAGGGCGGCGGTCGGCGCGAGCGCGTCGTTCTCGCCACCAAGGTCTACGGCAACATGCCCATCGCCGCCGGCTTCGATCCCGATCGCGAGGGCGGCCTGAGCGCCCGCCGCATCGTGCTCGATTGCGAAGCCTCGCTCGCGCGGCTGAAGACCGACTACATCGACATCTACCAGATGCACCACATCGACCGCGCCTGCCCGGTCGAGGAGATCTTCGACGCCTTCGACACGCTCAAGCGCCAAGGCAAGGTGCTCTACATGGGTTCGAGCAACTTCGCCGGCTGGGACATCGCCCGCTACAGCGAAACCGCCCGCCGCCTCGGCCAGCCCGGCCTAGTCAGCGAGCAAAGCGTCTACAGCCTCAAGAACCGCGCCATCGAATCCGAGGTCGTCCCCGCCTGCCGACACTACGGCCTTGGCATCCTCCCCTGGAGCCCGCTCTCCAGCGGCGTACTCGCCGGCACTTCGCTCAAGAGCGATTCGTCCGCCGACGGCGCCCGCCGCGCCAGCCCGCGCGTCAAAACCCAACTCGACGAAACCACCCAGGGTCGAGTCAACACCTACGAAGGCCTCTGCAAGGAACTCGGCCAGTCGCCCGCCACCATCGCCCTCGCCTGGCTCCTGCACAACCCCGTGGTGTCGGCTCCGATCATCGGCCCGCGCACCATGGAACAGTTCACCTCGGCCCTGTCCGCCATCGACCTCAAACTCGACGAGACAACACTGAAGAACTTAGACGAAATCTGGCCCGGCCCCGGCGGCGAAGCGCCGAAACACTATGCGTGGTGAACCCACTGACGAGCCGCGCCTGCCGAAAGGCCACGAGCCATGTCGAATGGTCAGGAAGCGGGTTCTTGTGGAGGTGCGCAGAACCACACTGTGTGGGCGCGGCACGCAGGTGGGGGGGCTTACAGAGTGCGACTCACGGCTCTCTGCTTCAACGCCCGCAGGGAGTCGAGCCCGGCCGCTTCGCCGGAGAGCACGTACATCAGCGACGGGCTGTCGCAGGCGGCGTAGGACGCGGATTATTCGTCAAGGCGCGGCTCCGGCCGTGCCTTGGCATTTTCCTTGGTAGGTCGAGAACCTCTGCTCCACGCAGCGAGACCAATCATTGAAAGGCAGATGAACAGCAGAATTGACTGCACAATGTTGTCGGTGGGAGTAAAGAACGCAATCAGCGCGATTGCCAGAAGGTAGAAGACCGAATTCAGAACAGCGCGCAGATGCCTCGGCATGAAAAATCTTATTCGACGCTCTCCGTGGTTTCCTCGGCGCCTTTGGCGTTTGCGTTCTTCTGCTTCAACCGTGTATGGGTATCGAGATTGATTATGAGCAGATCAACAAAGGTGATCACGATGATCAGATACGTCCAGAGCAGGGATGATCGGTTGAACAACTGGGCGACAAGGCAAATGACCAATAGCACTGTCAGCACTGTAATCGCCTGTTTGCCGCGCCCTCTGCACTCGATTCAATGGGAGAAGAGTGTGAGGACCCAGAGTACGAGTGGGATCACGATAGCACAGACGACCACCGTGAAGAAGAATAGACAAACCAGGGCGATGGGGGACATGCGCGACGAGGGGACGTGAAACGTGCTTTCGTCGGCCGGATCGAACTCGCAGCCGCACTCGGGGCATCGATGCTCGGTGAGGTTTCTTAGGTCGTAGTTACAGGACAGGCAATACACGAGGGAATGATACGGCGAACTCAAGGCAAAACGTCATGAACGACATCATCCTGCACAGGGAGTCACACAAGGCGATGGCCTTGCCCCAGCCGCGCACGGCGATTGCGATTCGTGAGGGAGGTAGGTCAGGTGGAACCTGACAATTGGGCGCGTGTTGGAGCATCAAGTAGGCCGGGTAGGTAGCAAGTCGCCCGCGTCGTTCGGGTATAGGGAGATGTTGAGGCTCTGCGAAACCCACCGGATTGTGGCTGCGAGCACGGTGCCCGATTCCGCTCTCCACGACAACGCGGCTCCATCATCCTTCGACAGGCCCTTGTCTCAACGCAGATCGCCGCACGACTCAAACCCGATCCAACAGCCTCCCTCTCGCCTCCGACTGAGCCACTCCGTTCCCGCCTTCGCTCTCATTCCAATGCCTCTCTCTGCGTTCTCTGCGGTAGATTGCCTTTCTCCCGCCTTCCCACCCAACCCTGCCTTTCTTCGTGCCCTCTTCGTGTCTTGGTGACCTTCGTGGTGAAAAACTTCGCCTCCCGCACGTTCGCGCACGATGCGGCGTGCATCCCGTGCGCGGCTTTCTCGAAAACGCAAAAAAGTTGACCAAAACTCCAAATCACCCCTCTCAGAAAAATGAAAATCGACGAAAATTCCTGATTCCTCCCGCACAGAGGCGCTCATTTACACGGAAGCGCTCGCAAGCGCGCACCCGCGCTCAAAAATCGCGCACAGGAGCGCTCTGGCGCGCACGAAAAGTTCCCAACGTGGTGCATCTCCGTGTTGGCACGCAAATTGCGTTGCACTTTGTTCGCCGGTCGACCTTCCTGCCGCGCCACGTGGCACAATTCTTGCCATCCCATCGCGCAACGCCAATCCCCGCTCCAGACCCGAACCCCGTTTTCAGCCCCTCGTGCCCCTCCGCCGCGCACGGCAGCGCACGCCCACGGCAATGGTGGACCCCTTAACTTTCAGGTGCTCGACAAATGGTTGACTCACCGCCGCCCGCCGGCGCTATCCCATTCGCGAGGACAAACACATGCCCGGACCGCTCGCCACGTTCAACGGCCGCCATCATCTTGGCGTCATGCTCCTGTCCGATCTCAGGGCTTAATTGCATCGTGAACGCCACTCGGTTCTGAGATCGCAAACGATGTCTTTGGGTGGCATTTGTCAGCCCATGAAAGGAGCACTCGCATGAACAGTCGCACGGTACTCGTTGGCTTCGTCTCTCTCGCGCTGCTTGGCGGAGCCGGAGTCATGGCATTCTCGCGGCCCCTCAGTCAGCCGCCGAACAAGGAGATGGAGGAAGGCGCCGAGGAAGCCGCCGAGCAGGTCATCGACCTCGCCAAAGCACCCGAAGCGGTTCGAACCGCAGCGCTGAAACTTGTCGGCAACGGCGGCGCCAAGGCGATCACCAAGGTGATTCGCGAAGAAGATGAAGAGGAGATCTACACCTACGAGATCGAGTATTTGGCGGATGGCGTACAATGCACTGCGGTGCTTTCGACCGCCGGTGATGTAATGGAGCTCGAAAAGAGCGTCAAGGAAGCCTCGCTTCCCAAAGCCGTCATCGCAGCACTAAAAAAGGAGTATCCCAAGGCGGCCTTCAAAGACCCGAACTCCGTGCAGAAGTTCTACTTCGAGATTGAAGTCGTCATCGACGGCAAGGCGCATGAGGTCAAGGTCGATGCGGCCGGCAACATCGAAGACGAGCACGGCCAGGAAGATGAAGATGGAGATCACGCCGACGGTGATCATGGCCGCGACGACGAGGGACATGAAGGCAAGAAGGGCGAAGAGGACGACGACGAAGACGAGGGCTGATTCTCCTGTTTCGCCGCCGGGCGCCGCAGCAGGCGCCCGGCGGCGTTTCCGACTCTTCTCGTGGCGTCGACGCCGTCTCATCGACAGACCCGCAACTGGAGCAACTTCCGCCGAGCACCTGATGCGAATCCTGATTGTTGAAGATTCGACGATACTGCGCAACTCTCTCGCCCAGGGTCTGCGCGAGGCGGGGTACGCCGTCGACGCCGTGGCCGATGGCAAGCGCGGCCTGCTTCACGCCCAGACCACCGACTATGACGTCATCGTTCTCGACTGGATGCTCCCGGAAATGGATGGTCTGACCGTTCTGCGCCGTATTCGCGAACGAGACATCCCCTCTTCGGTAATCATGCTGACCGCCAAGGACACCACCGAAGACAAGGTCGAGGGCTTGATGGGCGGGGCGGATGATTATCTCGTCAAGCCGTTTGCATTCGCTGAATTGCTGGCTCGAATCAAATCGCTCGCCAGGCGACGCCATGGCCAGCGCGCGTCGATCGTGCGAGTCGGCCCATTGTCATTGGATACCTCCTCCAAAACGGCGACGGTGTCCGCCCGAGGCAGTGGCACCACCCTCGTCGACCTGACGCCGCGCGAGTACGCCCTGCTCGAGTACCTGCTGCTCAACAGCGGCAAGCCCGTTTCCCGAGCCGAACTCGAGGAACATCTCTACGACGATCAATCGCATGTGTTTTCCAACGCGATCGATTCGGCCATCGCCGCGCTGCGCCGAAAGCTTGACGCGGCGGGCTGTCCGCCGCTGATCCGCACGCGGCGGAAAATCGGCTATGTGCTGCAGGAAAACGCGCTGTGACGAGTATCCGCCGCCGCACTTCGATCCTCGTCGCCTCAAGCCTGGCCGTGGTTCTGGCCCTCGGTGGGCTGGTGCTGTTCCTGGTAGTCCGCACGGCGTTGACGCGCCAGTTCGACGATGGCCTGGCGGCTCGTGCCGGAGCCTTGCAGAGCCTGGTCCGATTCGATGCAGGTCAGATCGAGCTGGACATTGCCGGCGAAGTCATGCCGCGATACCAGCCAGGTGCTGAGGCTGAACTCTTCATCGTCTGGGTCCGCAGCAAAGCGGGCTGGGATATCGTCGAGCGATCCGAGTCGCTGGCTGATGACCGCGCGTTGAAGTGGAGCGAGCGCCGGCCGCAAACCGCTGGCTTCGAAGATCTGGCGCTTCCCGATGGACGACCGGGTCGCGCGTTGACGGTCGAGTTTGTTCCAAGTCCGGAGAACGAAGCAGGATTTGAGCACGAAGCCGACTCGGCGTCCAAGGCGCCGGATACCGAGCACAACGTTTTGAATCCGGCCGCACTCGTGCCTCCGGTGCGGGTGCTAGTGGCTCAGTCGAGGGAACCGTTCGAAGCGTCGCTGGCCGCGATTGGCATGTCCATCATTGGTGTGGGCCTGGTGCTGGTGCTGGCGGGAGTGGGCGCCACGAGCTGGGCGGTCCGTCGCGGCACACGTCCGTTGGCAAACCTGTCCAGAGAGGTGGCGGCGCTCGGGCCCGGCACCCTTGATCGCCGAGTGAACACGGAGCAGTTGCCATCGGAACTGGCGGTTGTGGCTGAACGACTCAATGCGCTGCTCGGTCGATTGAGCGAAGCGTTCGCGCGAGAGCGGCGTTTCACCAGCGCGGCAAGTCACGAGCTGCGCACTCCGATTGCCGAGCTGCGCATGCTGCTGGAAGTCGGTCTGTCTCAACCGCGATCAGCGCAACGCTGGGAACGGACCGCGCGGGAAGGAATGAGCGTCCTCGAACGGGCACAGCAGTTGTGCGAAGCGCTGCTGCAGCTTTCGCGTACCGAGGTTGCTCACACTGGCGACAGGGGAGATGACTGCTGCGATCTGGCCGTGGTCCTCCGCGACCAGTCCGCAAGGGCGGTGGTTCGCATGGCCGCCGATCCGACGGCCATTCAACTGGAGGCGCCGCACTCGTTGCTCGCCTCGGCCGAAGCCGCCGCAGCCGCGTCGATTGTTCGCAACCTGTTTGATAACGCATTGCAGCATGGTGACGTGGATGCGGCTCATCCGGTGATCTGTCGCGCATCATGCGATGAGACCACGGTAGTCGTCACGATCAGCAATCAGGCGCCGGACCTCAGCGCTGACGACGCCGACCGCCTCTTTGAACCATTCTGGCAGAAGGAGCCGTCGCGCGAGGGTGATGGCGGCTTCGGGCTGGGGCTGGCGGTGAGTCGGGCGCTGGCCGAGGCGGCCGATGGACACCTCGATGCGGCGCTGACGGGGGGACGCCTCGTTGTGACGCTGCAATTGCCGCGATGGTCCGAATGAGTACTACAAAGGCTCCACGCGACCCGCGCGTGCCGCCGTGAACCCGGCTCGCTGCATCTGACGATCTGCCGCCGAGCCCGTTTGTAGAAGCGGATTCGTATGATTTAGGTGAATGAAGTGAATCTTCGCACGCTCGCTTGCCGGCAGCGCCGCAAGGCGATTCATGCTCTCGCGTACGAACGGATGAGGAATCGTCGACATGTCGCGGCCGCCGAGCTCCTCGCCATCGAAAAACGTCCCGTCGAGGTATGCGACGTCGACGCGAGCGATCTCATCCTCGATGCGCCGGTCCCACCGCTCCCACTTGTCGATGTCCGGAATGTAGAGCACACTTCGCTGCGGCCCCTGGATGCGATAGCCCACCGTTTCGGAGAACTCATCGCGGTGCGGCACCAGCAAGGGAGTGACGGTGATCCGCTCGTTGAGCTGGACGGAATGATCGGCCTCGAGTGGCCTCAACTCGATGTTGTGCAGATCGACCAACTGGCTCCACGGCCCGTTGGCTTTGAGAAATGCCGTCATCCGCGGCATCGCGTACACCGGCACGCCGTCGGCCCCGCACACCTCGCGGCCGAGATCCTGCAGACCGGTGTAATGACCGACGTGGGCGTGCGTCAGGAGAATGCCATCGAGCAGCGGCTGTGAGATCGTCGCGTGTGCATCATCAGACATCGGCGGCACGACGGCATCGAGCATCGCCAGTTGCTCGCAAAGGTCGGGTGTGCAGTCGATCATCCAGCGCTGATGACTGATCGGATCGACAATCGCGAGGCTTGCGACGTGCTGCCGCAGCGCCGGGTCACGCCTCGCCGCTTCACAGCATGGTCGCCGACACGCCGTCTGCGGATAGCCGGCGTCCTGGGCAATTCCGAGGACCATGACAAATGGCGAAGCGGCAGGGGCCGCGACTGACCATCTTGATGGAGTCGCAGCGCAGGCGCCGATGTTGAGACAAGTCAATCCAGCGAAGAGGAGCAGCAGCGGTTGCTTCATGGTGGGATGCTTTGCAGATGGCCCGGAGAATTCAATACCCGGCGTTGAGCATTGTGCCCAGGGTGGTGACCGTCCTCCAGTTGCGGGTCGTGCACGTGGTCCCAAGTGTGGAGTCGAGGTAGGCGCTGGTGAGCCTGGTTCGGGCCACGCCATTGGGGAGGTGAAGGTAGATTTGCTTGCCGCGCACGGCGAATGCATCGCCTGGTGAGCGATCCGGATCGAGTGCTGCAATCTGTTTTGCGGTGGGCTTGTCGGCAAGGAAACCGACGTGCAGCGTAGCCGGGTCGATGCTGGGTGTAAAAAAAGGATTGTCCTTCTTGATCTTCACAAATTCGGCGCGAGACCGAATGACGACGACGGGTTCGAAGCCGAATGCCTTGCCGATGCGCTTTGGGAGATCGGCCGACAGTGCTTTGGCCAGGGGCGCGCTGGCGGCGAACACGACATTGCCACTCTGAATGTACGTCACGACACTCTTGCATCCTGCCGATTCGAAGATCGACGTAAGCGCTTTCATCGGGATAAGGCGATTGCCGCCGACGTTGATGCCGCGCAACAGGGCAACGTGCGTCGGAGGTGTCTTCGACTTGGCGCCTGGTTTGGCCGTCGTCATGGCTCATCCCACTTCACATCGGAAAAGTCCATTACCCAGGGCGCTCGCGACGTGAACTCGTACTCTCCCGAGCCGACAGCGAGAAGGACCTGATCGATTTCGCGCTTGAGTATCTGGACCCCCTCGATCTCCTGCAACGGCCGACCCGACTCGAGAACCTCTCGCCCGGGCAGGACCGGGACGTACACGGTCGCCGTGGTGTTGGCCGGGATCGTGATGCGAAGCGTCAACCTGGCGCCATCCACCATCCAGTGCGTAGAGACCTCGCCGCGAATGGATTGATACGTTGTTCGAGCCCACACCACCGGATTCTCAAATTGGTCGGGCGGCGGCGCCATCGCGGGCCGGATGAAGAAGTGCTTGAAACCCGGATGCTCCGGATCTGGTCGAATACCGCCGACGCCTTCGAAGAGCCACTGACCGCACGAACCGAGCGAATAGTGGTTGAACGAATTCATGCTGGCGTCGGGATGAACGCCGGTTTCGGGCGTCCAGCCGTTCCATCGCTCCCAGATCGTCGTGGCGCCGTGCCTGACGGAAAAGAGCCATGAAGGAAAGGCATCCTGCATGAGCAATCGCCACGCGACATCAGTGCGGCCGACTTCCTCCAGCGTCGGCAACAGAAGACCGACGCCAACGAACCCTGTCGAAAGACGCCAGCCTCTGGCTTCAATGTCCGCCACGAGATAGCTCATGGCCGCGGGGCGCATCTCCTCAGGCAGAAGATGAAATCGCAATGCAAGTACGTAGCCGCACTGCGTCTCGCCCTGCACGTGCCCCGCTGCATCAACATATCGCGCGATGAACGCCTGGCGGATATCCTCAAAGAGCCGGCGATACTGCTGAGACTCTTCTTCGCGACCGAGGACATGCAGCGCGTCGGCGACGATCTGTGTCGAGCGAGCGAAGTAGGCGGCGCCGATGAGGTCCTTGGGGGTATCGGCTCCAATCGAGAGCCAGTCGCCGTAATCGTTGCCTCGCGCATGATCGCGGATGAGATCGGTGCTGTTCGCTTTGCACCACTGCACCCAGCGCATCATGGAATCAATGTAGCGTTCGAGAATGCGTGTGTCGCCGTACATCTGGTAGAGCGTCCACGGCACGATGGTCCCGGCGTCGGCCCACGCGGGTGTGCCGTAGTTGAGTCCCTTCATCGCCGGCGCGACATCGGAGTGTGCCCCGTCTTGGCGCTGGGCGTCATCGACATCGATCATCCATTTGCTCATGAACGCCGCGATGTCGGCGTTGAACGCGGCGGTGGGTGCGAAGACCTGCGTATCCGCCATCCACCCCATCCGCTCATCGCGCTGCGGGCAGTCGGTCGGGATGCTCACGTAGTTGCCGCGCAATCCCCAGACGATGTTGGATTGCAGTTGATTGAGATCCGCGTCGGAACACTCAAACGTGCCGGCCACGGGCAGGTCGCTGCCAAGCACAATTCCGGTGATCGTGTCGAGGGCTGGTTTGCTCGAAAGGCCTGTGACCTCGACGTATCGAAATCCATGGTAGGTAAACGCCGGCTGCCACTGCTCGCCGCCACCCTTGCAGATGTAAGTGTCCGTCGCCGCGGCGCCGCGCAGATTGGCGGTGTAGATGGTGCCATCCGGATTGAGCATCTCGCCGTGGCGGATGGTGATCACCGTGCCCGCGGGTTCACTCACCTTGAGCCGCACGACGCCAACCATGTTCTGGCCAAGATCAAACGTCCACGCGCCGGGACTGGGTTCCGTGAGGCTCTGTGCCGGCATCTCGCGCAGCACGCGCACCGGCTGGTCGATGCCGGCCTCGAGGTTGCGCGATTCCGGTCGGGTCGTTGCGCGCTTCCAGCCGGAGTCGTCTGAACTCGCCTCGCACCAGTGTGCGACCTCGGCGCGGGCGTCGTAGATATCGCCATCCATCAGGTCCGCGGCGAGCAGGGGACCGGCGCGAAACTGCCATGAGTCGTCCGATACGATCCGCGATGTTGAACCATCGGAGTAGGTGATTTCGAGTTGGGCGAGCAGAGCCGGCCTGTCGCCGTAGAACTGGCGCAGGTGAAACAACCCCGCCCGTCCGCTGAACCAACCCGGTCCGACGATGGCGCCGAGCATGTTCTCGCCGCGGTTGATCTGGTTTGTGACGTCGAAGACCTGGTAGTTGACGCGTCTGCGATAATCGGTCCAGCCCGGCGCGAGATGATGGTCGCCGATGCGCTGGCCGTTGAGGTACGTCTCGTACATCCCCAGCGCGGTCACGTACAGACGGGCTTGTCGCACGGACTTTTCCGCCGCAAACGCCTTGCGCAGATACGGCCAGTGCGAGTGCGCCAGCATCGCCGTGCCGTTCTCAGGCACATCGGCATGCAGCAGAACGCCATCGCATCGGTACTCGATCACCAGATGCTTGAGCAGATTGCGCGCCGGATCGCCGCCCAGCGCTTCGTTGCCCGCAACGATCGGCTCTCCGCGCGCCAGGGTCGCCGCAACCTGTGGCGTGACATCCTTGCGGACCGAGCCGTCGATGGTGCAGTACATCGCGCGGACGAGTTCAATGTCTGCCGGGACGGGCTGGACGTCGATCCACTTTGGGTTCCAGTCGTCAGGCGTCAGCAGTCCCATCTCCCAGCGGGCCGGCTCACTCCAAGGCCCGGCAGCGCCGTCGCGATCCCATGTCATCACTTTCCAGAAACACCGCTGGCGCGAGTTCAGGGGCTTGCCGCGGTACACGATGTGCGTGGTTTCATCTGATTGAACCCGGCCCGTATCCCACAGGTCGCCCTCATCGTGCGCGAGCCGCTCCATGGTCGACGCGACGAGGAGGCGATAGGCGGTCTGCGTTTCTGCCCGACGGTCCGATTCGACGATCCAACCGAGACGCGGCAGCCTCTCGTCGATTCCCAACGGATCGCGTTTGGATTCGCATCGCAGATGCGCCGCCCGGAGATGACCGGCGTGGGCCGCGATTGCCATCGTCGGGCTGATCGCGCAGAGCAGGATGGCCAGGATGATCGCGAGCCGTTCCAGATTGATCATCAGCATGTCTGAAATGTAGGCTGATCTTCTGCGGCTCGTGCATGGGGCAGGGGATACTCACGCGGGCACTTGAACATTGGCAGCCAGAAAACAACAGCCTCACCTCTTTCGAGGTGAGGCTGCGTTGAATCAAACAAACCGCTGAAGCGGTTCGAGCCGTTCGATCAGATCACGGGATCTGAACGACGTTGCTCGTGGCGCAGGGGCTGCCGTCGCGCACGATGAGTTGCAGGTACTTACGGCATGCCGCGGTGCCGGCTCGGCCGTTGACCTGGCCGGAACCCGAACCCGTGCCGATGGTGTTTACGAGCTGGAGACCGGACGAGCTGAGACCCAGCGTCGTGCCGCCGCAGGGGCCACCGGGGAGCGTGTAGCTGCCGGTGCTGTTCGCGAAGAGGATGCCCATCTGCTTGTTGGGCGTCGCATTGGCCCATGAGACGGTGATCGTGCCGGGGCACTGACCGCCGAGACGCAGTGAGGGGCCGCCGCCGCCCTGCTCGCCGGTGATGCGCCAGGCGCCGGCGTTGAGGGATCCACGGGCTTCCCAGAAGCCGCACTTCCAGGTGGCGTTCGTACGCTCGTTGCCGGGCAGCGTGCTTTGACGCAGGACGCCCCACGAGTTGCTGCCGCCGCCACTGGCGACGATCGAGAGCCAGTAGGAGGCGCCATTCTGGAGTGAGATGCCGGTCGCATCGCACTCAAGGAGGGGAGTCGGACCGGCCTGATTCTGCGGGATGCCGGTGAAGTCCCACGTTCCCAACGCCGAGCCGGGCTCGGAGCCGCCCGCATCATCCGCGTGCAGCCGAACCTGGTACTGGTTGATGCCGGTCACATGGGTGGCGGAGACGAGGACCTGACACAGGGAATAGTCGCCGTCGGAGACGAACTTGTGGGCCGGGCCCCAGCAGCCGATTTGCGGCCAGTCGGAGATGGTCCAACCTGTGCCGTAGTTTGGCGGGAACGAATCATTGAACGTTTCGTAGATCGCCGGGCAACCGGACGGATAGACGGTCTCGTCCACACCGCCGACGCTCGGCGGAGTGATCGTCCGACCGTCGTTGGTCGGAATGGGATCATTGGCGAACGCCGCCCCGCCGGCGACGAGGGCCGCACCGGCGGCAAGTGCCATCATCTGCTTCATGCTCATAGTCTCTTCTCCTTCTGCCTGATCAGGCAATGATTCATCGGCGCACCGCGTACCGGAGCGGCGCAACCTCGAGGTCCAGGATTCGATCAGAATGGATCGGTGGCCCTCTCCTCTTCGGCACCGATTTTAACCTGAAACCCCGGTTTGCGTTGTCAGAATTCCAGATTAATGGCAAAACTGTCACGGATGAGTGCGATTGTGTCCGGGGAAGGTCACCGATCAGTCCCCTTTTTCGGTGCTTCCGATCCGATTGTGGGTAAGTGCCGCGTCTGGCCAGCCGGGTGAGCCAGCGGGGCGGGTGCGGCACGAGCCCCGGTTCTGGCTGTCTCGCATAGGATGGGGCATGAGCGAGTCCACCTGGAATGCCGTTGACGACTACTTTGCCCAGCACCTTATCCCGGTGGATCCGGCGCTGGCTGCGGCGCTGGAGAGCAGTGCGGCAGCCGGACTGCCGGCGATCCAGGTTTCGCCGTGCTTTGGCAAGACGCTGCATCTCATGGCCAAGGCGATGGGGGCCAGCCGCATCCTCGAGATCGGCACGTTGGGCGGCTACAGCACCATCTGGCTGGGCCGAGCACTGAGCCGCGGCGGGCGACTGATCAGCCTTGAAGCGAATCCGAAACACGCAAAAGTCGCCCAAGCCAATATCGAGAGGGCGGGGCTTCGAGGCGTCGTTGACATCCGGCTCGGCAAGGCGCTGGACACCCTCCCTGAACTGGCGGTGCAGAAGATGGGGCCCTTCGACTTTGTCTTCATCGATGCCGACAAGGAGCACATCGACGCCTACTTTGACTGGGCGGTTCGGCTGGGTCGGCCCGGCAGCCTCATCGTCGTTGATAATGTCGTCCGCGAGGGGGCGGTTCTCGATGCCGGAAGCGCCGACACCGCCGTTCAGGGTGTGCGCCGGTTTTTGGAGCAACTCAAAACCGACACACGAGTCAGTGCATCGGCGATGCAGACGGTCGGCAGCAAGAAGTACGACGGCTTTGCGATGGCGGTCGTGCTGGCAGTGGACGCTGTCAACTAGCGGTACTTCAATAGACTGCAAGCCATTCGGCTGTATCGAAGTCGCGTCTTGTCAATCGCGTGCGTTTCTCTGATGGACTCGTGTCATCTCGCGTGTGGGATACGCAGCGCGCCAACCACCTGTTTTGAGAGGAGAATGTCATGCTTCCCGTTCGAGAGATGATCGCAAATGTGATGCTCACTGCAAGCCTCGCGGCTGGTTCGCTTGGCATGGCGGTGGCGCCGCCGCTGCTCCCGACTGCGCCGGCGTCGGCGCCGCGAGTCCACATCGCTTCGTTTGACCGGATCGTCGGCCCGGCCCGCATCTGCGGCCAGGGCGCGACGGGGCTGATTGCCGGCCAGACCATCAATGTCGGACGAGTGCTCTATGCCAACAACAACACGTCGCTGTTCGTCGGCTACCGGACCACCGGGGACTGGTACATCAAGGAAGTGCATCTGGAACTCGTCGCCGATCCGCATGACTTCCCGGTGAACGGCGGTGGAAACCCACAGATCGGACACTTCCGCTTCGCGGACACCTTTGACCCGCCGACTCAAGAGGTGGTGTTCCAGTTCAGTCTGAATGATCTGGGCTTTGAGCCCGGACAACGGATCTACATCGCCGCGCATGCGGTCGTCTGCCGGATTGAGGGCAATCGAATCGTCCAGGAAGAGACGGCGTGGGGACGCGGCTATCGCTTCGGCGGCGGAAGCTGGGCCATGTTCGATGACTTCAGGCTGGGTCTGTGCCGCTAGGGTACGCCGGCTGACTGGTCCAACCATCCATTGACAGAAGCGGCGCACCGAACGTGCGCCGCTTCTGTCATTTTGCGGATCGTCGTCGATCGTCTCACATCCTCGAGAGGGCGAACTCGGTGAGTTTTACGCGCTGCGATTCATCCAGCACGTCGTAGACTTGCCGGGCCAGTTGCTCTCGCTGCTGCGGGGTTGGCGCGAGGCGCGTGGTGCGGATGAACGCAATGACAAGTTCGCGCAGTTGGGCTCGCTGCTGCTCCGTCGGCTCGGTGATTGCGTAGATGGATTCGAGTTTGGATTGATAGGGACGCAGGCTGCCTTGATATGCCTGCCCGATCTGTTGCTGGAACAGGCCGAACGCCAGTCGGGCCAACGTCTCGGCTCGCTGCCGGTCCGTGATGTTCTTGCGGTTGCGCAGCTCCCAGTTGACCAATGCATCCCAGTACGCATTGACCAGATCATCGAAATCCGCTTGCTCTTCGGGCGTCAGCACACCCTTGAGCGCTGCGGCCAGCGGATCGCGCGCCTGCTCAGGATTGAACACGGCGTACAACTGCTGGTAGAGTTCCTGCACGCGTTTGCTGTCGCCGGCTTTTTGCGCATCCGAAGATTCCTTGAGCAGATCGATCTGATCGACGAGCAGATCTCGAACGGAATTGCGATGGCCTTCGATGATGGCCCAGGTCTGCTGGCGGCGCTGCGCATCGAGGTCGAGCAGCTCGATGGCTGCGATCTCCGGCAGAGTGTCGAGACGCTGGAACTCGCCGCGCGCGTTGTAATGCACCAGGGTGTGCGTCGCGCTCTGCGGCACGATCGGGCCGCCCAGATCAGTCGGTCGCATGGCCGGCGACATCATCTCCGGATTCTCATCTTCGGGCGGCTCAGTCTCGGCCGGCTGCATCGCCGGAGGTTGCATGCCCAGCATCATGATGGCGGACAGCGCGAACACGCGGCGAAAAAAACTCGATGTGGAGGAGAGGTGATTCATGTATGATGCTATTCAGACCAGCGAGCCTGCCGACACCCACCCCGGTCGCGGCGTCGGACTGGCTGGCGATGACTCACCCGGGACTTCTGGCAGGAGGATCAGCGATGAGGCTCTTTTCGTGGTGGGGCGAGCAGAGCCCCTGGCTTCGCTATGGCGTGGCTCTTCTGTTTCTGGTGATCTCGACCCTCTTGTATTTCGGAGGGGTTTTCTGGCCGTGGGGCTGGGGAATCGGCCTGGTTCTGCTGCTCTTTGCCGGCCCATCTGATTCGGAGAAAAAGGGATACCGCTTTTGAGCGAGGCTTCACCGCCTCTGCGACTCTTGCTGATGTGAAATGTAAGCATGACGCGGCGCGGGGACGGCGAACACCGCGTCTGCCGCAGCGAGTATTCGCCGGAACAGTTTTCAATGACGTGCAACCAGCAGTAGGAGCTGTACTAATATGGAATGGGGGTCACTCGCACAGGAGTTGGATTGTGCCCGAGATTCATTTCGACTTTCCGGTCAATGCGCCGGCTGATTCTGTCTTTGACGCCATTGCGACGCCGATGGGCCTCGATAGCTGGTGGACCCGGCGCTCCAGCGGCACTCCCGAAACGGGCAGCGAGTATGCCCTCGACTTCGGCTCGGGGTTCGAATGGCGTGCCGTCGTCACGCGCTGCCGACCCAGCGAAGAGTTCGCATTTGAGATGACGTTTGCCGACGATGACTGGATCGACTCGCGCATCGAATTCAAACTTGACGAACGAAATGGAGCTACGCAGGTTCAGTTCTGCCATGCCGGCTGGCCCGAGGTCAACTCCCACTATCGAACTTCTTCGTTCTGCTGGGCGATGTATCTTCGGCTCATGAAGCGAGCCGTTGAACTCGGCGAAGTTGTGCCGTACGAGCGGCGGCTGGATGTGTGACTCCCTCGTTCGTGCGAGACGCTTCCGATGCGATTGCTCCTCTGGTGGACCTCACTGAATATCTGGGCGCGGCGCGGCATCGCATTGTGCATCGCTCTTTTTTCCATCGTGTTGCTGGCCAGCGGCCACTCGCGCCTCTGGCTCTGGTTCTGGATCCCGGGATGCCTCTTGTTTCCTTTCACCGGAAAGAAGTCGAAGTCCGCGTTTGGTTCGCCCATCCTGCATGACGCCATGCGCCGCGTGTACGCAGCCTCGAGCCTTCTCACCTGGTGGCGCATGCGACCGCAGAAAGCCCTCGAGATTCTCGAACCACTGCACACCCTGCAATGCCCCGATCCTGAGATCGAAGAGTCCTGCGAATTCGTCAAGTCGACCATCTTCGCCGCGACGGGCGACTGCTACTCAAGCATGGAGCGGCCCCTGGAGGCGGCGCACTGGTACCGCAAGGCCGCTGCATGCAAGAAGACGGCGGGTGGGTTCGCCTACCTCTACGCCGACATGGTGCTGCGGCACCAACTGGCGGGAGAATACGAATCCGCGCTCGAATGCCTTGAAAAGGCAATGGCCCGCCGGCGCGAACTCCCGTTGATTCTGCGAGCGCTCGGGTACTTCATCAGTCCCTGGTGGCTCGAGCCGCAGATGTGGCGCCTTGTCTTCACCCAGCATCGCTTTGCGGCACAATTGCGCGCGCGAATAGCCGACTCGGGCAATCAACCATCGAGCCGCTGAGTCGCACGGAGGCGGGCACGGTTGTACTTCTCGTCGCGAGGACAGGATGCCTACGCTTGCCGAGCCGAATCCTCCGGAGCGATCGACCATGCCCAGTGTTCTCGCCGCCATCATGCCCGGCGGCGGCAAGCCCATCGAAGTCCGTGAATTGCCCGAGCCGCAACTCGAGCCCGACAGCGGCGTGCTCGATGTCCACCTGAGTGAAGTGTGCGGCACGGATGTGCACCTGCGCGACAGTCGGCTCTCAGGCGTGCCCTATCCCATCATTCCCGGCCACGTCTCGGCCGGCGTGCTTTCAAAGATCCGTGGCACACTGCTCGACGTCAACGGCCGGCCCCTGCGCGAGGGCGATCGCATCACCTTTCTCGATGTGCACGGCACGTGCAACGCCTGCTGGCATTGCCTCGTCGCCAAGGCTTCCACGCGCTGCCCGCATCGCAAGGTTTACGGCATCACCTTTGGTCTGGCCGACGGCCTGACGGGCGGCTGGGCGCAGCAGCTCTATCTCAAGCCGGGCACGCGATGCATCCGTCTCGACGATCTGCCCTTTGAAACCTACATGGCGGCGGGCTGCTCGCTGCCGACGGCGCTGCACGCGGTGGATCGGGCCGAGGTCTCGCTGGGTGATACCGTGCTGGTGCTGGGCAGTGGGCCGGTTGGGCTTTCGGCGGTAGTGTTCGCGAAGATGGCCGGGGCCCTGAAGGTGCTGTGCATCGGCAACCCGGCTTCGCGCCTCGAAGCGGCCGTCGGCACTGGCGCGACCGCCACGCTCGACTTCATGTCCTGCAACGAGAAGGCCCGACTCGACTGGGTGCATGAGCACACGCATGGACGCGGAGCCGACATTACCATCGAAGCGACCGGCGCACCGATCGCCGTGGTGCAGGCGATGCGCTCCACGCGCGATGCCGGCCGTGTCGTCGTCGTCGGCCAGTACACCGACCACGGTGACATCCCCTTCAACCCGCACCTCGATCTCAACCGCAAACACCTCGACATCCGCGGCTGCTGGGGCTCAGACTTCTCCCACTTCTACCGTGGCGTCGAGATTCTCAAAGACCCACACCGCGCCGCACCCTGGGCAAGCATGCGCATGCAGCGCTTCGGGCTGCGTCAAACGAACGAAGCCCTCGCGGCCGTCGAATCGCGCCAGGTTGTCAAGGCACTGATTGATCCGAAGATGGCGTGAACGATTGCACGTGGGCCGCTCCGTCGGAAACCGAGCCCCACGCGTAAGCACGGATGATGCACGGGCGGCTTGGGGAAGGCTGGTGATCGGCGAGCACCGCTTCCTGACCGTTCGGCTACGCTCACGGCCTTCGGCGGGCGCGGCTCGTCATTGATCATTCCTTGGGCAACCCAATCGCGAACAAATGACTCCGCGCCCGGAAGTAGATCACGCCGTCGCTGATCGCCGGGGTAGCCATGCAGGTTTCGCCGAGGTCGCAGGTGGCCAACTTTTCCCACTCGCGGCCGGCTTTGACGATCTGGATCGAGCCCTGCTCGCTGGTGTAGTAGATCTTGCCATCGCCCGCCACGGCTGACGCGGTGAAGCCCGAGCGGCCGTCGCCGACGCGTTCGCGGAAGAGCATCTCGCCGCTGACGGCGTCGAAGCAGGAGACGATGCCGGCGTCGGTGCAGAGGTAGAGCAGATCCCTGTAGGCGAGGGGCGATTGCATGTAGGCGCCGCGCCGGGCGTAGGCCCACGCCATGTGCTGGTTCGCCAGGCCGTCGGGAGGCATTTCGAGTTCGCCCTTGGCGCTGGTGCGGATGGCGTAGATCGGCGCCATGCGGCCGTGCGCGTTGGTGATGTAGATCAGGCCGTTGGCGACGACGGGGGTGGGCACGGGGATGTCGCCGCCGCCGACGAGCGACCAGAGTTGCTCGCCGGTGTTCAGGTCGTAGCCGGCGATCTGCTTGTAGCCGTTGCAGATGACCTGTGTGCGATCCTTGCCGACGGCGACGGTGGGGGTGCTCCAGGTGGGGACTTCATCGCGCGGCGTGCGCCAGAGTTCATCGCCAGTGTCGATGTTCAACGCTGCGAGGAACGAATCGCCCTGCACGTCGCACTGCACGAGGACCTTGTCCTTGTAGATGACCGGCGAACTGGCAAAGCCCCACTGGGCGTCGGGGACCATGTAGTAGCCCGAGTCGAGCGTGCCGAAGTTCTTCGACCAGAGCAGCTCGCCCTGCGGGTTGTAGCAGTAGAGGCCTTCAGTGCCGAAGAAGGCGACGACATGCGAGGCGTCTGCGGCGGGGGTGGACGCGGCGTGGCTGCCCTTGGGGTGGCGCTTGATGACGGGCACACCTTGCCAGGCCGTCTTGGTCCAGAGGATGTCGCCGGTCTTGCGATTGACGCAGAGCACTTTGAACTGGTATTTGGAGTCATCCTGCACGGAGCCGATCTCGCCGTAGAGGCCGACTTTCAACGTGTCTTCGCCCTCCTTGACGGCGGTGGTGAGGTAGAGGTGATCGCCGACGATGACGGGGCTGGAATGGGCGAGGCCCTCGATGGGGGTTGTCCAGCGGATGTTGGTGCCGGTCTCGACATTGAAGGTATCAGGCAGGGGGTGGCTATCGTCGTAGCCGCGCGCGCCCGGGCCGCGGAAGGAGGGCCAGTTGCCGGAGGTCTCGTCGGTCGTTGCGCCGTCGCTCTTTGCGTCGGGCCGCGTGACTTTGCCGAACATCTGTCCGCCGTGGTCGCCGGCGCTCCATGTGCCTGCGTACTCGCCGCGGTAGACGAGGACGCGCGCGGTGAAGGTGCCCATGCCCGGCACGGCGAAGTCGGTGAGGGTGATGACGGGGGTGTCGCCGGCCCACTTGACCTGGAGCATGAGGGGAACGGTCACGTCGTTGTCGCCATACTGGATGCGGGCGTCGAAGCGCCAGATGTCGCCATCGACTTTTTCTACGACGCCGAGTGTGTAGCGATCTTTGTTCAGCGGCTTGTCGTCGGGTTGGCCGGTGCGCGTGAAGTAGCCGACGAGCTGGGCACCGGACATGGTCTTGGCGAAGTCCTGCTCGAGTCTGGCGCGGGCGGCGTCATCGGTCTTCGCAGCGGCCGGGTCCTGCATTGCGCCGGCAATCGGAGTGGAGAGCAGCAGGGCGAAGATGAGTCCAGTCAGTGTCGAGCGGTACATGAGGTTCTCCCCGGAGGCGTGTTGCGAAACCCAAGAGTGCGTGTTCGCGTGCTGACTTGCGCGATCCGCGCGACGGACGCTACGGTTGCGGCGCGTCTTCGGCCTGTTTGCCAATGCAGTAGAGGCTGTCGCTGGTGCGGATGAGCAGTTGATTGTTGTCGATGACGATGTTGGAGCGGCAGGGATAGGAATCCATCTCGATCGTCGAGACGACCTTGTATTCGTCTCCGGCTTCGAGAATGGTCACAAAGCCTTCGGCATCGATGAGGTAGATCTTTCCATCGCCGGCCGTGGCTGAAGCGCGGATGAAGGTGTGCGTGTCGAGATCGCTCTCCCAGATGTGCTCGCCGGTGGTGGGATTGAGGCAGACCATCTTGCGGCGACGCCGGCCGTCGCTCACGTAGAGACGATCCTTGTAGAGCAGTGGCGTCATGACATCGGGGGTCGGCCGATCCAGAGTCCAGACTTCGGTGACGTCATCGCCCTTGACTTGCAAAGCATGCAGCGCGTTGTTCTGCGGCTCGGTGACATAAATGAAGCCGTCGTTGCCGACGAGTGTGTTGGTGATGCAGCGATAGTTGCGCGCCTTGCGCGGATTCAGGCCCGACCAGCGCCAGTACTCCTTGCCGGTCGCCGGGTCGTGGGCGGTGAGACAATCTGCGCCAAGGATCAGAATCTCCTTGCGCTCTCCATTGAGAAACGGGACAGGAGAGGTGTACGCCTGTTCGGATTCGCTGCGCGCATCATCTTCGCGCACGTGCCGCCAGATCGTTTCGCCGGTCTTTGGTTCGACGGCGAGGATGTATGACTCGCCGCTACGCAGCACCTGTACGTAGATTCGGCCGTCGTACAGCAGTGGACTCGAGGCGTAGCCCCAGTCGTTCTGGAACGCGCCGAACTCTTCGATGAGATCGCGGGCCCAGAGTTCATCGCCCTTGAAGTTGTATCCGGCCAGACGTCCATTGCCGAAGAGGAAGCACGCGACATCCAACTCGGCATCAGCGACCGGCGAACACTCGGCGAACGTGTTCTCGTAGCCGCGCTGTCGTGAATCGCGTCCCGGGCCGTTGGGTCGTTGCCAGAGGATTCTGCCCGTCGCGCGATCGAGCGCGAGGGCCATGAGCGTGAGTCCATCTTCGGCACAAGCGGTCAAAAAGAGATGATCGCCCGTCACACTCGGCGTCGCGGCGCTCGGGCCGGGCAGGGAGGTGACCCACGCGATGTTCTCCGTCTTGCTCCAGGTGGTTGGCAGATTGGTCGCGTCGGCCGAGCCGTTGAAGTGGGGGCCGCGCCACTGCGACCATTGCGCCGGCGGCTGGGCGCCGGCGTGCCGAGCGATGATCGCGCAGGCGAGCGTCATTGGAAGTAAGGCGTGGCGATTCATGCATGGCTCCATCTGGGACTGCCGGGCTGTCAAGGATAGCCCGACGCACTCACGTCTACCGGCGTGCGCGGACAGGGTTCAATGGCATGAGTCACTCGTAGCGCAGCGAATCAATCAGCCGGCCGCGCATCGCCCAGTGTGTGGCGAGCGTGACCCAGATCGACCCGGAGAGCGCGATCATCGCCACAATGACGATCGTGACTCCAACGGTGGAACCGGATGCAGACTGGCGAATCGCCGGCCAGACAGCCGGTACGGCCGCGCCGACACCGATGGCCACGCCAAGCGTGAGGAGCATCGCGTGTTCAATGAGCAGCAGGCGGCGCAGATCGCGCTGGGTGCAGCCGATGGCGATCAGCAGGGCCAGTTCGCCGCGCCGTTCGCTGACGTTGCGCACGAGCACCATCCCCAGCCCCGCAGTGCCGACGATCAGACCAAGGCCACCAAGCACCTGGAAGACCGCCATGTAGGTGTTCTGCACGGCATTGAACTCGGCGAGTCGTTCCGGCGCCGGCGTAATCTGGAGGCCGATATCCTCGAAACTGCGCGTGAGCGCCCGGCCGACGGCGTCGGCTTTGTCAGGCGGCGCGTCGATGAGCAGCATGCGATGGCCCGCCTCGGAAGGGAAGTACTTTTCAAAGTCCGCTTCACTGATGATCAGACTGCCCTGGAGAATCGAATTGGTCAGCGTGGCAATGAGGCGCAGACGCACGCGCTGGCCCTGATCATCCTGATACTCGACGACATCGCCAAGTGAGCGATGCATCGCCCACATCATCGAGGCCTGATCGACGATCGCCGGGATCACATCTTTGTCGCGGTCAGGCTCCAACAGGAATTCCCACGCGCTGCCCACTCGGGTCGTGCTCACCGTCGAGCCGAATCGCATGGCAGAACGCCGGGCCAGTTCTCTTGGATTCACGCCCAGCACGCGCGGCTGCTGAGCCCGGTTGAGATTCAGACAACTCGCTTCATCTCCATCGCGCACGCGCAACGGCACAAAGGACACATCCTTGAAGAGCGTCTCATCGAGGTTCGCCGCGGCCCGTGCGGCGGGTGAATTCAGATCGGCCAGCAGCGGAATGGATGACTCGCCGATGAGTGCGAACCCGCCCGTACCCGAATCGCGACCTGCGTCCGCGGGTGACTGCAATCGGTTCATCCCCACCGCCACGACGAGAAAGCAGCCGCACGCGAGCAGTGCGATGGCCGCCGTGGATCGACCGGGCCTGCGGGCAGCACTGCGCAGAGCCAGCAGCGTCGATGAGAATCGCTCATCGGCCGGTTTCATGATCAGTCGGGTCAGTCCCCAGCGCGACGCGAGAATGCCGCCGATGAGCAGCAGCGATCCTGATGAGAAGAACGCGGCGATGGCTGTCCCCTGATCGCCCGTCACGCCCCACGCGATACACCCCACGCCTGAAGCCAGGCAGACGAGCGTAACCAGGGGCAGCAGCCAGCGCCGCCTTCCGGTCGGAGCAAGCCGAGTCGCGTCGTCCCCTGATTCGCCTGAGAGCAGTTGCACCGCCCGTTGCTTGAGCAGTCGGCGGGCGGCCAAGTGCATCGAAGTCATTGCCGCGATGAATGAGATCGCGGCACCCATCCCGACTGTCATTGGAGTGATGTGCAGTTCAAGCGCGGCCGACGCTACGGCGCCTTGCCAGACCGACTTCAATGCCGCCAGCAGCACTGTGCTGTAGCCGACCGCACACAGTGACCCGACGAAAGAGCCAATCATCGCGACCATCACCGCCTCGCGCAGCAGCCAGCCGCGCACTGTCGAGTGGTCCCAGCCCAGGGCCAGCAGGGCGCCCATCTGCTTGCGACGCTGGTGCACCGTGAAAGCGAAGAGCATCCCCGTGAGAAGCAGCGCTGAGACGATGAGGAACAGGCTCAGGCCGATGAACAGCCCGCCGAAATCGGTCGTGGGATTGGCCGCCGCCAGCGCCGGTCCGCGCACTGGTTGAAACGTCAGGCCGAAGTCCTCCGGCCATACTCGCTGAAGAAGTGAATCAGGCGTAAGCAGCGCTGGCTCGCGATCCGGCACGCGAAGAGCGGTCAACTGCCCAAATCGGTTCGCCCAGAGGCGCTGGGCGGCGGCGAGGCTGACAAAAGCCTTTGGAGTGCCGCGATGTTTATCCCAGTACGTCTCGTCCTTGTCGCGAATGCGATCAAGATTAATGGGGATCCCCGGGTTCCAGTCGCGGCAGTTCGCGCTGTCGCTGAGACCGGGGATGTCGGGCATCAGTTGCGGGTCAGCCTCCGGACCGGCCTGCTCGATGATTCCGCGCACCGAGAACTCGGCGGAATGCTCGCGCAACTGCCGGCCGGAGTCGAGAACGAAGTATGTGATCTCAATGCGATCGCCGACGGTCGCATCGAGATCGTCAGCCAACCATCGCGTAATGATGATCTCATCATCGCCGAGGTCGCGGGGGATGACAGTCCTCCAAGACATCGGAAGCTCGGCGGTTGATTCGAGCGGTCCGATTCCCGTCACCGTGGAATACGGCGTGACATGCTCGCCATGTCGGAGTTCATTGACGAAATACGTGAGCAGACCCACCGTATCCGGATCGGCAGCTGCTGCCGCC
This sequence comes from Planctomycetaceae bacterium, assembly GCA_040255465.1. Lineage (GTDB taxonomy): Bacteria > Planctomycetota > Phycisphaerae > Phycisphaerales > UBA5793 > UBA5793. The sequence goes on along the minus strand of JBDZVA010000002.1, from coordinate 628,580 downwards.
CAGGCGATTTCCTGATCAATGAACACGCGGCTCGATCGCCACTCCGTGGTGTGATCGACGGCGCTCGATCGCGTGCTCAGGCCGAGGTCTTCGATGTGCCAGTGCGCGCGGAGTACCGCGTCGAGATCATCCAGTGTCACGGACGACCCCGGTGTGTTTTGCTCCAGCACCAGATTCGACTTTCCGGGTTGCTCCGCGTTCTCTCCCAGCCATTCGAGGGGCACGAACACGTTGAACGGCGGAACTTGATTTGCAGCGAGACTGAAGCGGCCGAAGTGTTCATCATCGATCACCTGCGCGATCGTGACGCGCAGCGCCAGCACCGCATCGTCAGTCGTGGCCAGCGTCAGGTCGCGCGAGAGCGCGCTGGGCTTGTTCACGCGAATGACGATGGCGTCCCCGGCATTGATCGCCAGTTGAGCCGCAAGCCGCCTGTTGATGAATGCCTCGCCGGGCTTGAGTGCAGGTGATGTGGAGACTGGCGCCATGGCGAAGAATCGCGCATCGACCCCCATCAGCGCCACATTGAGCGCTCGGCGTGTGCGATCCACCGTCGACGCCACACCCTGCAATCGCAGCACCGGGGCCAGCGATGCACTCTTGAGATCCGCACTCATGGCGTCGGCCAGCGCCGATCGCACGAGGCGATCACCGGTGATCAGCGCGTTGTCGATGTGGCCGATGCGCAACTCGGCCTGGCGCCGGAGCGTGTAGCGCACAGAATCGCCGATGATCAACGCCCCGACGAGCACCATCGCCGCCAGCGCCGCGCCCGACAGCGTTCCGGCGAGCGATCGGCGATCGTACACCAGACTGCGCCAGACCAGCCGCCAGATCGTCATGACATCGCCTCATGCGCGACGAGCGAACCGCCGCGCAGTTCGAGTACGCGGTCCATTCTCTCGGCGAGCGCTCGCGCGTGGGTCACGGCAACCACGGCCACGCCGCGGTCCCGGCTCAAGGCAGAGAGCATCGACCACACGTCGCCTGCCGCATCGGCATCGAGCGATCCGGTCGGTTCGTCAGCGAGTATCAGCGCAGGCTCATTGATCAACGCTCGCACAACAGCGACGCGCTGGCATTCCCCGCCGGAAAGCTGTCCGGGCATGTGGTGCAGTCGATCGCCGAGTCCGACGCTCTTGAGCAGATCCTCCGCCTGTTTGTATTTCGCTCCGCCGCGAGGTGAGGCGCCCCTGGCGAGTGTCGGAATGAGCACATTCTCGATCGCGGTGCATTGCGGCATGAGGTGGTGCATCTGAAAGATAAAGCCGAGCCGATCACGACGAAACGCGGCGCTGGACCTGGAGTCCAGCGTGTCGATTCGACGGCCGTCGCACCACACTTCGCCCGTCGTCGGCTGATCGAGCGTCCCCATGATGTTCAGCAGCGTGCTCTTGCCGCAGCCGGAAGGCCCCACGATCGCCACCGACTCGCTTCGATTGATCTGCAGCGTCACGTCGGTGAGCACGGAAAGCGGTTGCCCGCCAACGGGTCCCGGGTACTGCTTTGAAACGTTGATCGCCCGCAACAGCGGCTGCTCGACATTCAAGGAATCAACCCATCCTGTGGATCGCGGGAAAAAAGAGAGACGCCCTGCAAGCGTATCCCATCAGCTGGGCCCGGCTCCACTGGCGGCCTGCGTGAGCGGACGACCGTGGGGCAGCGCCGCGGGTATGCCGGCAAACTCGGATGCCGCTTCAAAGAGCGGGTCGAAGTCCTTGTCCACGTTGCCGATGAGGCAGTCTGTCAGATCGCTGCGGAACTCGGGATGCGCCTTGAGAAACGTGCCGAAACTGAACTCGGTGTCATAGAAGGCGTAGACAAGCCGGCGCATCGCTTCGATCGCGTTGCGGAACTTGTCGCCATATTCCGTGAACTGGGCTGCCGACACATCTCCCGCGGCCAGGGCCGCATGCACGCCGTCGCCCGCGAGGACGCCGGTGTACAGCGCCAGGAAGACGCCCGATGAGAAGACCGGATCGAGAAAGCCGAATGCATCGCCCGCCAGCACCAGACCATCCGAAGCGCAATACTTCGAGCGATAGGAGTAGTCGCCTGTCACGCGAAACTCGCCGGTCTGCGTCGCACCCTGCAGGTGGTCGTGAATCCAGGGCTGGATTTTCGCCTCTCGCGCAAACATGGCCTGTGGATCGAGGCCAGGCTCCCGATAAAGGTAGTTCCGCTCGCAGACAATGCCGACGCTGACCTTGTCATCGGGCAGCGGAATGTACCAGAACCAGCCTTTCTCGGGCAGGTAGGCGACGGTTGTGGCCCCTTCGTCGATGCCGGCGTCGCGCTTGCCGCCCTTGAAGTAGGTCCAGAGTGCGATTTTGCGCAGTTGGGGATCGTCGATGCGCCAGCCTTGCTGGTTGATCGCAAAAGAATCGCGGCCGGTGGCGTCGATGGTCATCGGCGCCCGAAACTCGATGGCTTGACCTGATTCGTCAACTCCCATTACGCCGACGGTTGTATCGCCATCGCGCAGCAGGCCGCGCGCGTTGATGCCAAAGCGGACCTCCGCGCCCTTGGTGATCGCGTTGTCGATGAGCAGTTGGTCAAACTCGCTTCGCGCCACCTGCCACGTGCGGGCGCAATCGTGTTTCGTATGCGTGGCGAAGTAGAATGGCGTGGTCTGCTTGCCGTCGAGTCCCACGAACTGCACACTGTGCTTCTGAATGGCGCACGCCGCGGCGTCGATCTTTTCAATCAGGCCGAGGCGGTTGAGCGGAAACCAGCAGTAGGGAATGAGCGACTCGCCGACGCGGTATCGCGGGAAGCGCTGCCGCTCGATTACGAGAACCCGATGGCCGTGCTCCGCAAGCACGGCCGCTGCCGCCGACCCCGCCGGCCCGGCGCCGACGATGATGGCATCGCACTGCACGATGTGGCGGTCGGTCTTCATGCGGATTCATTTGTCGCAATTGGCGGAAGAATCTCGACGACTTCGGCCAGTGTCCGTTCCTGTCCGTCGTAGATCACACTGTGCCGGCCGTAAAGCGTTTTTGAACCGGTGAGGCGAAACGCCGATCGGGTCGTCAGATCACTTTCGAATCGAAAGAAAGCAGAGGGGCGGCACACGTGTTCTACGCCACAGTCATGCAGGATTGACCCAAGCGGTTGACGGCACCCGACGATGTTTCGCACGGCCTCCAGATCGAAGGCGCTGAGATCGATGCGGATCGCTCCATACTCGACCGGCTTGTGATCGTTTTCCGTCAGGAGTACGACCTGTCGCCGCAACCACTCTCCATCGCGCCGGACTTCGAGCAATCGCAGGCCGATCCGCTGGCCATGATACTCCTCGAGCGTCGAAGTCATGTCGCGCTCGTGCACCAGAAGCTCCCGATAGGGCGCCGGCACGTCCGCACCCTGCACGGCCTCAACCTGAGGAACCACATCGCCACGATCGGCGTAGAACTCCTCGAGGGGGAACATCAGATCAGCGATGCGATGAACGAGAGGCGTCATGAATGCGACGTCCTGAACATGACCGGCGGAACAAGAGGGCCGTGGATGGTAGGGGACGGTTGCTCCGAACGCCGCCGGCCGGAGGCGACGGCATCGGTTCTATCGACGCCGCGCCACCTGGTTGCGGTCAAAGATCACTCAAAGGTCCGCGATTGTCATTCATTCAGACGGACCCACCGCCGGGCCTTGAGTTCGAAGCGCGGCAACTCACCGACCTGAGCCGCTCGCACGGGCACGCGCAGGTTCCAGGCATTGCGTATGGCCTGCTCAACACGCTGGCACAGTGCTGCCGGATCATCCACGTGTCGCCCCGGCTCCACGCGCAGTTGCAGTTCGGTCATTCCGTTCTGAGTCCCGACCTCCGCCCGATACTCAACGATGTCGGCGAACGCACCGAGGATCGCATCCAGCGCGCTCGGATAGAGGTTTGTGCCGCGCACGACGACCATGTCGTCGCTCCGGCCGATGATTCCGCCGATCAGGCGCATTGTGCGTCGCCCGCAGGCACAGATTCCATCGGTCTCACCATGAACGATGTCACCGGTGCGGTAGCGCAGAACCGGTGAGCCGGAGCGTCCCAGCGTCGTGATGACCAGTTCACCTTCCACACCGGCGGCCGTCGATTGAATCCCGCCAGTCGCGGGGTCGATGATCTCGCAAAAATACATGCCCTCGTTTACGTGCAGCACGCCGGGCCGCTGCGGACATTCAAATGTCACCGGCCCGACTTCGGTCATGCCGTGATGATCGAAGACCCGCGCCGTTGGCCAGAGCTGCTCAATTCGCTTTCGGATGGCCGGCACGCTTCCGCCGGGTTCGCCGGCGACGACGATGCACCGCACTGCTGCGTCGGCCGTGTTGATCCCCTCGTCCTGCGCCGCCTGACCGAGGCGGATGGCATAGGTGGGAGTGCAGCAGATTGCCGTCACTTCATTCGCCAGGATGGCGCGCAGTCGCGTTGCCGTGTTCATGGCCCCGCCTGAGATGCACAGGCTGCCCATCCGCGCCGCGGCGTCCCACGCCATCCAGAACCCGATGAACGGGCCAAATGAGAACGGGAAAAACATCCGATCGGCAGCGCCAATCCCCGCAGCCTCGTAGATCGTCTGCCAACCATCGAGCAGCCAGTTCCAGTCGTCCGCCGTGTCCAGCCAGCGCAGCGGCTCACCCGTCGTGGAGCTCGTCTGATGCAGATGGACGTACTGGTCTACCGGGTGCGTGAGATTGCTGCCGTAGGGAGGATGCGCTTTCTGATCCGCCGCCAGGTCGGCCTTGCTCAGTAGTGACAGGCGCGTGGCGAACGCTTCGAGCGAAGCGATATGGCGATCGACGCCGGTCGACTTGAGTCGAGCCGACCAGAATGGATTGTCCCTCTCAATTGCACCAATAAGCGACCTGAGCCGCTCGAGCTGGTGCGATTCGATCGCGGCGCGATTCTGGAAGGAAATCTCCGTCATCATCCTTGCTCAGTGATCCGCTTGCGAAACGGGCGGCGTGACAGCCGGTCGCGCGGCGGCGGACGGCGGCGGCTTGTAGAGCGTCACGAGCATTCCGCCACACGCGGCAAGCACGATGCCCAGGAAGAACGGCCAGCGAATCGCCGACACTCCACCTTCGGGCGGGTGCATCCAGATCGCCACGATGGCGTTCACAATCGGCGCCCCGGCAAAGATGATCGACATGACCACGGCCGGGTTGCCCTTCGCTCCAAACGCCAGCAGCACACAGAACGCGCCGATCGCCCCGACGACGCCCGCCAGCAATGACCATGCAATCCCCTTGGCCGGCATCGACCACGTGGCGCCCGATGCGAGCAGCACGCCCGCCGGCGCCAGCACCGCGATGAGAAAGTACGCGATGCCCACCCACAGAAACGCTTTGTAGCGACCATTGGCGGCGTCGGCCATGCTCATCTGACCCGAGTGCAGGAAGATTCCGTACACGCCCCAGCACGCGACCGTCATGAGGGAGAATGTGATCCAGAGCGAGGCGGAAGACGACGATGATTCGGGCATGTTCAGGACCCTTCCTGGTTCAGCAGTTCCGGAGGAGCAACTTCAATGAGTCGGACAAACGCCTCGGGCATGCTCGCCGCCCGCAAGCGGCCGTCCGGCGTGTGGTTTGTCGCATAAAGCGCCGTCACCCGGCCGCGCGCGATCACTGGCATGCCTTCGAGCGTCCCATCGCTATTGACTTTGTGAAAGTTGAACTGGTACGTGATGGCCTTGTCCGTCTTGCGCTCGACAAGCAACTGCACTTCCACGGTATCTTGAAACCGGACCGGTGCGAAATAGCGGCAGGAGACTTCAACGCGCGGCCAGCCCGCCATGCGATGCCCATCCTGCTGGTGCACGGTTTCTCCAAGCGAGCGAACGAACGCGTGCTCGACGGCCTCCATAAACCGGAAGTAATTGGCAAAGTGCATGATCCCGGCCGTGTCAGTGTCGGCAAACTCGACCAGGCGACGCATTCGAAACTCGTAGTGCATGGGCGATCGTACCACTCAGGCGGGCAAGGGATCCGGCTCGGGACGCGCGGAGCCGGAAGTGAGCATCATACACATCTCTTCGACCTCCCGGGCCATGCGGTCGGCGTGGAAATGCTCTCGCACGCCAGTTCGACCGGCAGCGCCGAGCGCCGCTGCGCGAGGGCGGTCGAGCAGCAGCGACGCCAGCGCCTCGGCCAGCGACTGGGGATCGTCCGGCTCACAGAGAATCCCGCCTCCCGTGGCTTCGAGCACCTCAGGAAAGGAAGCGTGGCGCGGCTGCACCACCGGAACTCCACAGGCCAGCGCCTCCAGAATGTACAGGCCAAACGACTCGCCATACGTCGCGGGCACCGAGAGCACATCCAGACTGTGCAGCAAACTCACCTTGGCGCCGCGCTCGATGTTGGGAAGGAACTCCGCGTCCGCCAGCACACCGGCATCGCGCAATCGCCGCCGTTGCTCCTCGACAAACGGCCGATCTCCCTTGAGCATGGCGCCGGCCGCCCGCAGTCGCAGTGCAGCAAACTCGGGTCGCCGCTTGAGAAGGACGAACGCCTCGCACAATGTGTGCAATCCCTTGTCAGCGCACAGGCGAGCAAGATAGCCAATGGTCGGCTCTCGATCCTCCTGAGATGCGCTGACGGGTTCAACCAGGTCGTCCAGCTCGATCCCGTTATAGATCACTTCGATGCGATCGTCATCAATGCCTAGCCGGTCTGCCATCAGATCGCCGTAGTACTGACTGACTGCAATGAACCGTCGCACGCCGCGTGTCTGCTCGCGCATCAGTCGCCATGCCTCTTGCCGATGCGTACTAGGCAGCGTGTCGAGGAACGGCGCCTCGCCCTGCAGTGAACAGACAATCGGACAGCGGACTTCTTCGGCCAGCGGCTCGACCAGTCCACAGAGCATTGCGTTCGAGAGGAGAATGACATCCGGGTGCGGCTCGCTGCGCAGCCACTTGATGAGATGATCAACCTCGGACGCCTGACGACCGTGGCGGCCGCGCAGCGTCGAGAGCGTCAGGTCTCCCAGTTCCGCCGCCCCGGTCATGTCGCTGCGCTTTGACGCCCAGCGCAGCAGTCCCGGCGCATCGAGCCAGCGCGTCATCCACTCCGGCAGTCGCGAAACGAAGGGCGCCTTCTGATGCAGATACATGTTGATCCCGCCCAGGAACACCGGCTCGTGTTCCTCGGGTTCATGGTGTTCGAGCATGAAGGGCAGGTAGAGCGGCACCATGTGCACATCGTGGCCGCGCCGGCGCAGCGCGTGGCCCAGCGTATTGTCGCGCAGGCAACTGCCGCAGTAGAAACTTCCGGTGCCGGGAATGAGTTGAACGATTCGCATGGCCGAGGATCGCGCTAGGCGTACCGGGCATCGCGGTGACGATCGAGGAAGAACGCGTGCAGCAGCCTGTCGATCTGGAGCAGGCCGTTGCGGTTGGCTCGGATTGACCCATTCTCTACAGCCAGGAATCCGTCATTGGCGTGCTTCTGCAACGGAGCGCGGAATCGATCGATGACACTCACGCCGAACTTGTGCTTGAAGTACGCATCCTCCACGTGGCCGAGTTTCATCTGCAGCACGAATTCGCGAATCAGCTTTTCTTCCGCCGTCATGACCATCGCCCGGTGGATTGGCAGTTTGTCCGCCTCGACGCACTCCACATACGGCTCGAACCGGTGCTCGTTCTGAAAGTGGATTCCGCCAAGATGCGAGAAGGATGAGACGCCCAGGCCGAGCATGTCGGCTCCAGTCCAGAGCGCATCGCGATAGAGAAACTCCACACTCTTGTCGCGCACCGCGGTGTAGGCACTGCCAACGATGTAACCCTCGGCTTCCAGGCGGGCGAAGGCCTCCTCGACCCAGCGCCGCTTGGTGCGCCAGTCCGCCACTGGGGCGATCTCCTGCCCGCCGTCTTTCATGCGCTGGTAAATGGTCGTGTTGAAGGGGATCTCCATCTGGTAGATGGTGACGCTCTCGGGCTTCATCGCGATCGTCTTTTCGATGCAGGATTCCCAGTTGCTTTGCGTCTCTCCGACCATACCGGCAATCAGGTCGATGTTGATCTGCTCGAAGCCGACTTCGCGCGCGTAGTTGTACGCCCGGTCAATCTCAACAGCCCGGTGGGCGCGGTTGTTGATCTCGAGAATCGTCGGGTCGAAGTTCTCCACGCCCAGACTCAGGCGCGTGACGCCCATTTCGCGCAGGGCCTTGATCTTGTTCTCCTGCAATGTGCCGGGCTCGCACTCGAAGGCGATCTCCTCGGCACAATCCCACGTGAAGTAGCGCTGCAGGCCGCGGAAGAGATACTCCAGTTGCTGGGCTGAAAGATACGAAGGCGTCCCTCCGCCGAAGTAGACAAATCGCGGCGCCCGATTCGCCAGATAGGGGTGCTGTGCGTACCTGGCCGCCTCGGCAATCACCGCATCAAGGTAGCGATGAATCTCGCGTGAGTTCTTGTCCGTGTAGACCTTGAAATAGCAGAAATCACATCGCTTGCGGCAGAAAGGAATATGGATGTACAGCCCAAGCGGCACATCGGTCGGCGCCTCGCTGGAAAGCAGCTCGTGGACTTTGACATTCTGATCCGGCGACCAGAAAGAGAAAGGCGGGTAGTTGGCCACGAAGTAGTTGCCCGCCGTGGTCTCCTCGCGCTTGCCTTCATCGAGAATGGGGAGATTGTGCGAAGTCTGTTCTGTCATGGCTGAATCATCAGTTGTTCTCTTTCGCCGGGCCGAACGCATAGAGCCCGCCATCGTTGCATCCGATCAGGACCAGTCCATCCACAACAGCGGGCGAAGACACGATCGACTTCCCAAGGTCATACGACCACAACTCACTTCCCGTTGCAGAATCGAGCACAAACAAGCGTCCATCTCCGGATCCGATGACAACCTTGTCATCACAGAGTACGGGCGATGAGTCGACCTGGCGCGTCGTCGGAAAGGTCCAGATCCCCTCGCCGGTCGTGCGATTAACGCAATGGACCTGCTTGTCCCGTCCGCCGAAGATCACGCGATCTTCGCCAATCGCCGGGGCGGAGAAGAACGGAAAACGAGGATTCGGATAGGTCCATTTCGTCTCACCCGAGGCGAGGTCGATACAGACAAATGCATTGCCGTAGTGGCCGAAGTAGGCCCGTCCTCCCGAAATCCCCACGGATCCGGCCACGTAGCACTCCTCGCCGAGCGCGATGTGCCTGTCGACCGTTCCATCCGCTGCGTTCACGGCGTGCAGAAACGAATCGCATCCGCCGAAGACAATTCGGCCGCCATCTACGGCTGGCGTGCCGTTGATGTAGTTCTCCGTTTCATACTTCCAGGCCACCGAGCCATCGGCGGCATTGAGGCAATAGAGCACGTTGTCGTAGCAGCCGAAAACGATTCGCTTCCCGCCGTCCGGCCCGACCACCCAGTTGGCGCCGCCGAGTATCTTCTCATCCGCTTCAAATCGCCACTTCTCCTTGCCCGTCTGCGCATCGACCGCGTACATTCGGTAGTCCGAAGAACCGACGTAGACGACCCCGTCGAGGATCATGGGCGGCGCTTCGACGGCATCTTCAGTTGGAAACTTCCACGCGAGGCTGCCGTCACCTTGATTGACCGCGTACAGGACTCCATCATCGGAGCCAACATACACGCGCCCGTCCTGCACGATGGGTGAGGACGTAATCGCCTCGGTCGCATTGAAAGTCCATTTCAGTTTGAGCGGCACCGTTAACGAGCCGGCGGCAACGCCCGACTGAGCCCGGTCGCCGCGAAACATCGGCCAGTCATGCTTGACGTTTTGCTGAACGGGCGTGCCGGCGGTGGCGTTAGCCGGCGACTGATCCTCAGGCGCAGCCTTCTTGCACGCAGCCGGGCCGATCGCCACAGCAAGCGCCAGGGGTGCGACGAGTTGGAGTGAACCGGATCGCAATCGCATCGATCCTAGTGTAGGGACACTTCCGCGAAACAGGCCGATATGAATCGCTCGAGTCGTCACTTGGACTGATCGTTGCAACCGTCTCAACTGAATGCCCGCTTATAGAGTGCCAGCAAGTCCGCGGAGGTCACTTCAACCGGGTTAAACCGCGCGGTCCACTGCGCTGCGGCCTCCTCGGCCAGCGCGGGCAGGTGGTCCCGCGGCACACCCGCGGCGCTCAGTGTGATCGGCAGACCGCCGGCAACGAGGAATCGCGAGAGGGCTGCGATCAGCCGGCCCACGGCGTGCTCATCAGATTGGGAATCGTCCGCCAGCGCTGCGCTTCTTGCCAGCAGCGCGTACGCGCGAGTCGCGGGTCCATCCTGCGCATTGTGGCGCACGACGTGCGGCAACATCAGCCCGACCGCCCGGCCGTGGACCATGTTGTAATGTGCCGTCAGCGGATTGGCCAGCGAGTGGGCAATGCCGAGCATGCTCTTTTCGATGGAAATCCCGGCCATACTGGCCGCCAGCAGCATCTCGCCCTGCGCCTCCGTGTCGTGTGCGCTGGCCAGCACGCGTTCGAAGTGCCCGGCGCTGCGCACAAACGACCCAAGCGCAAACTTCCGCGATTCCGGCGTGGCGTTCCGGGCCACGATGGACTCGACCGCATGAGAGATCGCATCGATGCCGCTCGCGGCGATCACCGCCTTGGGTTGCGTGACGGCCAGCGTGGGATCGAGCACCGCGACGCGCGGCGCCGCTGAAGCATCGCCGCACGCCATCTTCATGTGCGTTTGCTCATCGGCGATCAGTGCGAATGATTGCACCTCGCTGCCCGTGCCGGCGGTGGTCGGTACGGCGATCAGTGGCAGCAAGGGTGTTTTCACCTTGCCGTGTCCCTTGTAATCTCGCATGGCCCCGCCGTTGGTCAGCAGGAAGTTGCATCCCTTGGCCGCGTCGATGCTGCTGCCGCCTCCCAGGGCCACGAAGAAGTCGATGGGGTGTTGGCGGGCGACGGCCAGGCACGCTTCGACATCTCGATCCGTTGGATTCGGCCGTACTGCGTCGAAAGCGGCCACATCGAGACCGGCGGCTCGAAGAAGATCGATCGCTCTGGCGGCGTGCCCGGCTTTGACCAATCCCGGGTCAGTCACGAAGAGCACGCGCGATCCGCCATGCTCGCGCACGAGCGAACCGAGTCGATCGACGGCGCCGGCGCCGAACACAATGCGCGTTGAAGTCGCCGTCTCGAATTGCGGATTCTGTCGATCGATCATGGTGGAGTGCGATTCGAAACCTCGGGTCGGCATCACTCGACCTGCAGCGCCCGCTCGCGGTAGAGGAAACTGATGATGTTGCCTTCGTGCGGCTGGAGCCAGTTCAGTTTCGTGGTCGGCACCGCGCCAAGGTTGAGCCGGTCGATGTTCGTCGCATCCACGGCGGCCCGACGGAATGTCTCGTCATGGCTGATGATGGTTCCGACCAGCGTGTCGCCAATGGCCGACAGCATCTCGCTCTGCGGGCATTCAACAACGCTCGCAAATGGAAACATGAACTCAGTATTCGCCAGGCCGCGCTTGGGCGAGTCGCAGTGGACAATGGTCGGTCGCAGGTAGGCGCAGCGCGACTCGCTCACCAGCCGATCGCCGCCGCGGTACTTGGCCGTCACATCCTCAACGCCGTTCTCCTGCAAGCCGTTCTCGATCATCGTGTTCACGCCTTCGGCCTGGGCCGCGATGGTAAACGCGGCGAGGGGCGCCTTGGGATCAGTCGGCGGCAGGGGGGCTACTGGTCCAAGTCGCTGCGCCAGGGCGTCAGCAATCTCCCGAGAATGGCGCGAGACCCAGATGCCGGAACAGTTGATGCAGCCGCGCCCGCCGTTGAGCAGGATGCTGTCGACCATCAGATCGAGATAGCGCTCCCAATCGTCCACGCAGTCATCGCCGATGAGAATCTTGCTGAAGCCCGGCCCGTGCACCTGCACTGCCGGGTTGCCGCGATACTGCTCAACCGTCGCCTTGCTGCCGAAGATCATCGTCCGCTGCACATGGCTGACCACGGCCATGCCGACCTCGGCTCCTCCGGGATAAAGCCCGATCGATTCGCGCGGCAGCCCGGCCTCAAAAAAGGCCTGGGCCATGCGAAACGGCGTCCACGGTTCGAGTGGGCCGGGTTTGAGCACGAGCCCGATCTGCAAGGCGGGCACCGGTAACCACAGACCGTGTGTGCCCGGCGAATTGGATGGCAGCACCATGCCCAGCACCGGCGAGTTCGCCTGCATGCTGCGCATGACCTTGCCTTCGATCCCGTAGCCCTCGGTCATGATCGAGCGGCTGAGGCCGCGCGTGAGCGAGTTGAGAATCCCATCGAGATTCGTGAGCACGTGATGCAGCTTGCTCATGTTGAAGCGGCACATGTGCTCGGGAAGCCCCGTCGTGGCCGACTGACAGCGCACGAACTCATCGGGCGACTGTGTGCCGCTGCCCATCGGCAGATTGGCTGTCGTGAAGAGGTCCGCGGCCCTGGAGAGGCGTCGGCAGAGTTCATCGCAGGGGATCGCCCGCAAGGCCGCCCGGGCCCGGTGCGCCTGGCGCATGTCGCGCGTGATCAACCCCGGATTGGCTTGCGACACCTGGCACAGTTCTTCACCGGTGGCGAAGTGCACCACCGTGTCCACGTCAAGACTCTCGTATGGCTCACCCCAGCGCAGGATTGGAAAGTGCGGCAGACTCAATACACACCCTCGACAATTGTCGCTTTGGTTGCTCCATACGGCCGCACTTCCCCGACCCCATCCCACGCGTACTGCTCGCAGGGCCGGCGGCGGATCGCTTCATCGCGCTCCAGAAACCGCGGCATGAAGAATTCGCGCGTCAGCGTCGTCAGTTCGACGCGACCCCATTGATCGTAATCCACCACGCGATCGGGCTGATCCGGATCGACCACGCGCAGCATCGCTCGCGGCTGAGGCGCGTAGTAGGTGATCGAGTACCGATCCTCTGGCGTGAGCGGTTTATGGCACGCCAGCCCCATCAATGTGTTGCCGTAGGTGGGCACGAATTTCGTTTTGCCTTCGAGGACCTCTTCGACAAGGAACCGCGTGTACTGCGGCTCCATCGTCGTTCCGCCGCAGAAGACCCCCTTGATGCCCGATTCGGGAATCGAGATCTTCTCCGCCAGGGCTTCGAGCAGTTTGGGCGTCGTGAAGAGCGCGTCGACACGCCGATGCGTCAGGATGGTCACCGCCTGATCCACGACGTGCTCCATGTACGCCTTGGCCTGGTCAAACTGCTTGCTCGAGATGAGCTTCTTCACCCAGCGCGGATCGAGATCGACAAAGAAGCACGAGCAGCCGCGATGGTTGGCGAGATGTTCGATCGCCAGCCGCAGACGGCGCGGCCCGGTCGGGCCCATCATCAGCCAGTAGCCGTTGCGGGGAAAATCGGCGTCGGACAGCGTCTCCGAGAATTGTTCGTAGTCTGTCTTGTAGTCATCCCAGCCAATGCGCTGCTTGGGCATGCCCGTCGTGCCGCCCGTTTCAAATATCGTGAACGGCCGGCCCTTGTAGGCCGCAGGAATCCACCGCTCGAGCGGTTCGTTGCGCAGTGACTCATCAGCGAAGTTGGGGAACTGCACCAGATCATCAACCGTCTTGATCTGCTCGATCGGATTCCAGCCGGCTTTCTTCGCCCAGTCGAGCCAGATTGGCGCGCCCGTCTCGGGTGAGAAGTGCCAGCGCACAATCTCGCGCAGATGCGCGTCGAGGGTCGTGCAAGCCGCTGCTACGGCGCCGGCACGAGCGGCAGAATCTGTTGACAACGGTGCGTTGGAGGACATCACGTTCAGTTGGTCTCGAGAGGGTCAAAGAACTTGTCTATCGTGGCGGTCGACAGCGGCCTGGTGATCAGCGAGACGACAACGAGCGTGACGGCCGACGCGGCGAAGATGATCGCCACCGGCATCATGCCGAAGATCAGCTTCTCGTCCTCCGAGCCGGGCGCTTTCTCAGCGAAGATGTCGCGGTAAAAGAGCACAGACCAGACCGCAGTGGTGACGAGAACGCAGGCGAGCGCGCCGGCCCTGGTGGTCCGCCGCCAGTACACCGCCGCAAACACCAGGGGAAACAGTGCCGCAAATCCGGAGAAGCACCAGACCCCCAGCGCGAACACACTCTGCGAGCGTCGATCGTCGCCCATCATGTAGACGGCGAGCCCGTAAGTGACGCCCACAATCGTGAGAATGAACGCCCGGCTGATCCAGATCTTCTGAGTGTCGGTGAAGCGATCGCGCCCGGCCAGACGAACCACGATGTCATTGGTAAACATCGTACCGATGCAGACAAACTGGGAGTCAAGCGAGGACATGATCGCCGCAAGAACGCCGGCGCCCACAAGCCCGCTGAGCACATTCGAGTGCACGAGCTGATTGATCATGGCGCCAAGGACGGCATTTGAAATCGGCGTGCCGTCCGGGTTCTTTGGCAGACGCAGCCCGCCATCTGCAAACAGGCCGGCCGCCCACACGCCGATGAGGATGCACGGCACCCACACGATGGCGATGAAGATCGGATGCGCGACCACCGTGAGGCGGAAACTCTTGGCACTGCGAGCCGTCAGCCAGTGCTGGAAGAGATGGGGAAACATTCCGACCGACAATGGTACGAAGCAATAGGTGAGAAACTGCGCCGAACCCATCTGCGAACCGCGCGCTGTGCGCTCGGCGTTCTCGGAGGCGAGCAGTTTCGCCGTAGCCGCCTGCAGGCCGCCGAACTTCTGGGCGATCAGGTAGAACGCGATCACGCCAGTGACCATGAACACGATAGTTTGAAACGTGTTGGCCCATACCGCACCGCGCAGCCCGCCGAAGAAGACGTACCCCAGCACCACGCCGCACACGACAAGCGACCCGAGCCACAGCGGCAGCGCGCCCGTCAGCGGGTGGGGATTGCCATTGGGCAGCGTCATCGCGAAGGTCTCGGGAAACATGCCCGCCGTCGTGGCCTGCAGGAACCGGCCCGACGCGATCACACCGACGAGCAAATACGGTATCAAAAGCAGCACGAGGATGGCGAAAAGCAGGTACCCGAGCGATCGCGATTCGAAACGATCGCTGAAGTACTCGCATTGCGTCATGTATCCATTTCGCTTGCCCACGGCCCAGAGGCGGATCCCGACGAGGAAAAACACGCCGGAGTGGACAAGCCCGCTCCAGGAGGCCATGAGTCCGTAGACGCCGATGCCTTTGGCAAACGCCTCACCGGTTGACCCGACCAGGGCGAACCCGGTCATGGTCGTGCCGAACACACTCATGAGCAGCAGAAACGAGCCGACCGAGCGCGAGACGACGAAGTAATCAGCGGCGGTGCCCTTGAAGAACTTGCTGGAGATCACGCCCAGCCCGAGCAGCAGGACAAGATAGCCGATGATGATCCACAGCGGAATCAGCGACGTTTGCGCGAAAGTGAGAATCATTCGCGCCCTTCCGATCGCGGCTGGGAGGCGGCATCGTTCCGATCTGCCCACTCTTCAATGTGCGTTGGCCAGGCGAACTTGACCGCCATCAGCCAGAGCAGCGCCGCTGCAATTGAGAAACCCACGTGATACGCCAGCCCGATCGGCAGGAACCCGAACACCAGGCTCCGATCATTCCAGTACCAGAAATCCTGGTGTACGACGAAGAGCACGATCGCGCAACACCAGATGACCCACCAGACTGTTGAGTGCCTCCGCGATTTCACCGGGTTTGACCCTCAGCGCCTGATGCGCCATCACCCATTTTGGCGATGGCAAACAGGTGGGTATGAGTCGCCACGTACAACGTGCCGTTCGCCGCAACTGCTGAAGAGTAAATCGGCGACTTCATGTCGATCTCGCTGATCAGTTTGTGCTCCTTGCCGGCCGCGAGGATCGTCATGTAGCCGTCTTCGTTGCCGATGTAGACCTTGCCATCCGCAACGAGCGGGGACGCCCAGATGTGGCCCTTGGTGTCATGCACCCAATACTCGTGGCCCGTCTCCGCGTCGAGGCAATACACGAACCCGGAGAAGTCGGCGGCGAACACCAGACCGTCGTGAATCGCCAGCGTCGAAATGGCTCGCGCAATCTTCTGATACGACCAGATCTTGCCGCTCTGCGTAATGTCGCCGGTCTTCGTCGGATCGAAGCAGACCAGATTGCCCGCGCCCTCCCCGTGCTCGGGGTCCTGTCCAATGGCGGTGTAGACGCGGTTCTTGTAGACGATCGGCGTGGCAAGCACTTCGCTCGGCCCCGCACGCGTTGCGTACTTGATCTTCTTGCCATCGCGCATGCGGTATTCAGGAGGATTGCAGTCGAAGCGGAATACTTCCTTGAGAACCGGGTAGCCGTCAGCATCCGTCGTCGGCTCGGGTGAAAAGCCATAGCACCAGCCATCCGGCCCGCCGAAGATGCATAACTGTGTGTCGCCGGCTTTGAGGTACGCCGGCGAACTCCAGTTGCAGTGAAAGATGCGCTGACTCAGCCCCGATGCTTCTTCGGCGATGAGTGAGCCCGTCGCTTTGTCCACCAGAATCAGGCTCGGCGCGTTTGGCGACGGAGTTTCAACGTGTCCATAGTCGACTCCGTTGGAGGTCGTGACCCACAAATGATCGCCGACCACAAGCACGCTGCTCGACGTGATGTTGTGCGGGAAGACGCCGCATTCATCGATCATGTTGAGCGTCCAGATGATGTCGGCGTCGGTGTCTTTGACTTCCATCGGCGGATTGCCGCGCCCGGCCATGTGCTGGCCCTCATCCATGAACGGCCCATCGTTGCCGTTGGCCATGCCGTTGACATCCAGGCACACGACCTCGCACAGGTTCGTCACGAGGTAGACACGATCCCCATCGATGGTCGGCGAAGAGCAGATGCCAAGGTATTCCCAGTCGCTCACCTTGCCGGTGCCCATCTTGGGACAATTAAGCATCCAGATCATCTCGCCCGTGGCTTCATCGAAGCAGTACAGCACGCTGCGGTCGCCCTTGAAGCGGGGGTCGCGCGGCGAGTCGTTGTTGGTGCCCACATAGACGCGGCCGTTGGCAATCGTGGGATTGCCATACGCCTGCGAGCCAAGTTTGGCGATCCACTTGATGTTGTGCGTGGTCGAGGCGTCGATCTGATCCGAAGCGCCGATGAACTCGCCGGCATTGAACTCGGTTGGCAGGCCGGTGACGTTCGACACCATGTTACGCGAAATGCTGCCGCCCCACATGGGCCAATCCTGCGCACCAACGGTGGTGGCGGTCAGGAGGAGGGCGGCAAGGCCAGGAAGCAGTGAAAAGCGGGCGTGCATTGCAGTATCCAATCGTTTCAGTCGTTGGCGGTGACGGTGATGTTGTCGAGGTACACGCGGAACCGGCTCTGGGGGACAAAGCCATAGATGCCCGGCGATCCTTCCGGGTGGCCGTTCTTGTGAACCACTTCGATCGTCCAGTCGTCTGGCTCGGGCTGATCGCGCTCCCAGACCTTGGCCCGAATGATGTTCGATCCGTCGGGCTGGCCGTCCACGCGCGTCTTCATCCGATACCAGACGTTCGGCCGCCATTTGAATGGCGCCGACTCCTTGATGCGCTCCATGTTCGAGGAGATCTCGATCTCCTGGTAGTTGCCCTTGAGCAGAATGAGGTACCGCTGGTTGATCACGCCCGCCGACGACATGAGCCGACGATTGCCGTCGGACATGATGTCGACCTGAATGGTGTAGTTGCGGCTGTCCGGGTTGCCGATGAGCGTTTGCGTACGCTGGAAGATCGGATTGTCGATCGTCTGCGCCAGCACTTTGCCGCCGTCCTTCTCGACGACCTCCCAGTGCATGCGCCCGGCGAACCAGTGTCCCGGCGGAAAGGCGAACGAATTGTAATCGGTTCCCTCGCGCGATTGAGAGAGAGCCGTCGACTCGAAATCCTCGCGAAACTCAAGTCGCGGCACAACGCGCAGGCGGATGGTGGCCTTGAGCCCGTTGTACTCGCCTTCGACTTCGGCGGCTCCGGGCCTGGCGTTGTCTGCGACAATCAGTTCGCCACCGGGGCCGGCGGTGACGCCGAGCTTGGGATTCAGGTTCCACTGGATGCCGCCGCGGCGCGCCTCCACGACAAAGCCGTGTTCATCAACCACGCGCGCCGTGAAGGCCGCCTGTTGACCGGGTACGACCGTCGCGTCCGCAGGCACGATGAGCAGTCGGCTTGGGTCGCCGCGACCCGGCTCGAGTTCCGCCGCCTGGATGGTTTTGGTCGCCTGCAGCGAACCCGGGCCGCGGAAGCAGTACAGCCGCTCCGTCGTGTGAACGTACACGCAGCCATTGGCGATCGCGGGCGCGCCGAGACAATCGCCTTCGAGCTGGATCTTCGAGAGTTCCTGCGGTCCGGCATCCGTCGGCTTGATGACATAGAACAGGCCGTTGGCCATTGGGACATAAAGCTTCCCATCGCCCGCCGCCGGCGAGGCGTGGATCTGCGTCGCGGCCAGCTTCTCCGACCAGAGTACGCGTCCCGTATCGGCATCCACCGCCTGCAACTCACCTGTCATGTTCGTCACGTAAATGCGGTTTCCCACCAGCACGGGCGAACTGGAGAACGACTCGACACCGTTTCGCCAGACTTCGTGCTCTTTGCCGATGTCCACCGGGCCGGGTTTGCCGGCCTCGGGTTCGGCGCCGAGCCTGATTGCCAGCATGCGGCCGGATTCAGACGAATCGAGGTTCTCCGTCCCATGCACTACGATGAGCGTGTCGCCATACAGCAGCGTCGAAGCGCACACGCCGCCAACGGTGATCGGCATCTTCCACATCGGGTCGCCGGTCTTCGCGTTGATGCACGCGACGCATCCCTCTGCGGTGCCGGCGTAGAGCAGGCGCTTGCCGTCGCGCCACTCAAAGACCGGAAATGAGAACGGATTGTCCTTTGGAATCCCATTTGGCGTGGCCGTCCAGACGAGTTCTCCCGTGCGCTTGTCAAAGGCGTGGAAGCGATTGCGCGTCGGCCCGTCCTTGCCCCACGATGAGATCATGCCGTGGATGATGACGAGGTCATCATCAATCGCCGGCGCCGTCGTGCGGCCATTGGGATACGTGGTGCGGCCGAACTCATCCATCATCGAATGCTGCCACAGCAGCTGGCCGTCGCGGTCGTAGCATGAGAACAGGCCCGCATGAGTCGTCCAGTAGACATTCCCCGTCTCAGGATCCACGGTCGGCGAACAGATGGCGTAGCGGTTGTAGACGATGTCGCTGATAAAGTCGTTGGCTCGCCGCTCCCAGATCTTCCGGCCGGTCTTCTCATCAAGGCAGAGCAGAATCTCCTGCAGGTCCGGCCCGGCGCCGTCATAGCAGAGGGTGTACACATGGCCGTCGAAGATCACCGGCGTGCCGCGACTGGCGATGGGATAGGTCCACGCGAGCACCGGAGACGCGAGGCTGATCTGCGAAGGCAGCCCCGTCTCGTTGGACGTCCCGTTCTGATTGGGGCCGCGCCACCGCGGCCAGTCATCGGCGTGTACGGCTCCCGCGGTGAGGCTCGCCGCAATGAGCGCGTATCGCACGAGCGATCTGATCGGCTGTGTTGTGATCCTGAACTGCATGGCCATCCCCAATCTCTCTTGTCGCGCCGCTCGAAACCGCTGCCCGACGCTGACTGACTAGAACGTGATTCGCACCGTGATTCCAAAGGTCTGCGGAGCGCCGCTTTCGCCGACGAATACACTCGGATCCACCGGGCTCGGCTGAAATGCGACCAGGACATAGTCCTCGTCAAACGCATTGCGGATCCACCCTTCCACACTCACGTTGCGGCTCCGCACGCCGAGTCGGAAGTTGGCAAGGTTGAATTGCTCACTCGCCCGATTGCCGGCGTCGTAATAGTAGGTGCCTACGCCGACGTACTCACCCCGCACGTACCACGACGTGCTTTCGTTGATCTGCCCGGTGTACTGCGCGCCGAGATTCCACGTGCGATCGGGTACGAAAGCGAGTTTGCGCCCGCTGACATCCGTTCCGTACGGATCGATGAAGTGCTCAAACTGGGCATCGGTGTATCCAAGTCCGGCAAAGAGGTCCCAGCCTTCCGCAGGCTTGACGTTGAACTCCAGTTCAAAACCCTTGCTCGTCGCCGCGGCGGCGTTGGCGATGTACCCGCCCGCCATCGGATCGAACAGCGAGAGTTGAAGATCGTCCCAGTCGATGTAGAACGCCGACGCGTTGACGCTGACGCGATTATCAAGGAAGGAGGTCTTCAGCCCCGTCTCATAGGTCCAACTCGTCTCCTGATCGAAGGGCAACCGGCCCGTCGGCGCGTTCAGATTGAATCCGCCCGCCTTGAACCCCATCGCCGCCGATCCGTACCCCATCACGTTGTCGGCAAAGTGGTACGCGGCGCTGAACTTCGGCACGACCTGGTCGAAATCGCGATCCAGGCTCGTGGTGGTCGAGATCGCGGTGAATCCGCCCGTCTCAAACGTGTGGTTGACCGTGGCTTCCTTGTGCTCAAAGTCGTAGCGCAGCCCGGCTGTGAGATCGAGTTTGTCGAGCACCAGCGTGGCTTGACCGAATCCGGCGATGCTGAAGTCGTCGAAGTTGCCGAACTGCGTGTCGAGTCCAACCTGGCTCGGCGGAAAGAGAATGCCTGCACCGCCCGGGCGGAAGTTGTTCGCCGCGAGCCGGTCCGAGTCGGCCACAAAGAAACTGAGGCCGGCCAGCCACTTCAATTCCGCGCTTTCGCCGATAGGGATGTTTCGATCCGCTGACGACGAAACCCGGAACTCCTGGCTGAAGTACGTCTGCGATTCCTCAGTGCGTCGGCGAATCCCATCGATGATCGAGAAATCGAAGTCGGACGTTTCATGCACGTCCCAATCCTGGAACGCCGTGATGGAGACGAAATCAATGTCTTCACCGAAGTAGTTCCATGTCAGCGACGTCCCGTATTGATCACGATTCGCGATGCCTTCGTAGTCCTGGTTGATCTGGTGCGGGTTCCGCCGCAAGGCGTTGAGTTCAGAGAGAACAAACCCGCCGTCGCGCGAGGTTTCACCAAAGAACGTCAGGCGAAACTCGGACTGTTCGCTCGGCGTCCACAGCAGTTGCCCGCGGCCGAAGTACGAGTCTCGGAAGTCCACGTCGTTGCCCGTGGCCAGGTTCTCCGTGTAGCCGTCCCGCCGTGAGTACAGGCCATCCAGACTCAGGAAGAGTTCGTCGGCGATGAGTGGAACGTTCGCGGATACTTCATACTCCTGGAAGTCGTAGTTGCCGTATGTCCCGCCAAAGCGAAACTCCGGATCATGACCCGGCCGTTTGGTAATGATGTTCATCACTCCACCGATGGAGTTGCGGCCATACAGCGTGCCTTGCGGCCCGCGAAGGAACTCGATTCGATCGACTCCAATCAGTGGAATGTTGGTGCTGCTGTTGGTCAGTTGTGGAACGCCGTCGATGTAGGTTGTCACGGCGGGATCACCGATGCCCGAGCCGATGCCGCGAATCGTCGGAAAGGTCAGCCGCCGCGATGAGAACTCGTTGATAAACAGGTTTGGCACGAAGAACGAAGCGTCGCGCATCGTGCGTATGCCCGAGTCCGTCAGAAACGACTCGGACAGCACGTCCACGCTTCCCGGCACGTCCTTGGCCAGCTCCGCCCACTTTCGCGCCGTGACGATCACCGGCTCATACTGCTTGACGCGCTGCGGCTCCGTGGCGGTTGGCGGTGCCTCGGGCTCAGCAGACTCAGTCGCAGGCTCGCTGCTCTGATCCGCAGGAGGGGTCTCCGCAGGCGCGTCCTGAGCGCGGGCCGTGGAGACGATCGAGACACCGGTGGCAAACATCGCCGCAAGTAGGAGGCGCTCCGTCATAGTTGTCCTTTTGAAGTGAAAGTGAGTCGGTCGGAGTGCGTGGACCATTATTCCCGACGTCGCCGGGTCGGGAGCAGACTTCATCACGGTTCAGATCGGATTGCGATGATCGCGACACACAAGCTCGCCCAGGCTGCTTCGACAGTAAATGCGACCGCCGGTGAGGATCGGTGTCGTCCAGAACTTGCCGCCATCGAGCACCTTGACGTGGTACATCTCGTTGTACCGAATGGGGATCGCGTCGGCAATGATCAACGCGCCGTCTTTGTCCAGAATGATCATTTTGCCGTCAGCGATGCTCATCGCGCCCAGCCCGAGGCCGCGCTCCATCCACTTCTCAGTGCCGTCCAGATCGACGCACTTGAGAATGCCGTCGTCAAAGCCATAGAGATGGCCCTGCCACAGCACCGCGGCGTTCATCGCCGTCTTGAGCACTTTGCTCTCCCAGAGAACTTCGAGCCGGTCCTCGTGAATTCGGAGCATGGCGCAGCCGTGGTTGGCGCCCGAGGAGATGAAGATGCGATCGTCAATGATGATCGGCGTCGCGGCATTGATGTTGTTGAAGGTCTTCCACTCGTGCAGAAACCGTTCAGCGCCTGTGGTTGCATCGAGAATCACCAGCCCGGAGGCATTCATCACCGCGATGAGCCGCTTGCCGCCGAATTCGAAATCGATCGGCGTCGAGTACCCCTGCCCATAGTCCCTGGTCTTCCAGAGCAGATCGCCCGTCGCCTTGTCCAGCGCGATCGTCATACCCGCGTCAACGATGACCGAGTCACCCACAATCAGCGGCGCCGAGGCAAAGCCCCACAGACCGGTCTCGGCGCCGTAGAGCGCCTGCAGATCCTTGTACCAGCGCACCTTGCCCGTCGCCGCCTCGAAGCAATAACACTTGCCCTCGCGGTTCTTCGTGTAGAGGCGGTCGCCATCGACTGTCGGCGTCGAGAGCGTGCCGCCGTCGTGCCCCTTGTTCCAGATCTCTGCGGCGTATTCGTACTTCCACACCTGCTCGCCCGTGTCTTCGTTGAGACAGGTAATCATGTCCACCGATCGATCGACGTCGTAGCCCATCGTGAACACGCGCCCGTCATGCACCGCCACCGCCGAGTAGCCGATTCCGACGCTCGCGGTCCAGAGGGGCTTGTCGGCGCCCTGAATGACCCAGCCCGTTTCGCTCGAGATGCCGTTCTGGTTCGGCCCGCGCCACTTCGGCCAGTCGCCGCGAATCGGATCGCCGGCGCCCTGTGCGTGCGATGCCAATCCGAGTGACCCCAGTGAAACGATCTGAACAACAAGGCAAAGTGAACGGCGCAATCTCATAAACCGAATCCTTCCAGGCTGGTGGATGACGGGACAACTCACTGTCCGCGATGATCGCGACAGGAAAGCGTGCCGAGACTGTTGCGGCAATAGATGAGCCCATTGGCGATGACCGGAGTCGTCCAGCAGACGCCGCCGTCCACGACCTTGGATTTGGACAACACCCGGAACGCCTCGGGCGTGGCTTCGGCAATGATCAATTCACCCTTGCCGCTCATGATCAGCAACCGGTTGCCGGCGGCAGACAGCGCGCCCTTGCCCAGGCCGCGCTCGCTCCACAGTTCCTTGCCGTCAAGATCGATGCACTTGAGCAGCGCTTCATCGAATCCGTACAGATAGCCGCCAATGAGCACGCACCCGCTCATGTGGGTGCGCATGATCTTGCTGTCCCAGACCTTCTTGAGCGATTCTCCATCAAACCGGAACACACCGCAGCCGTGGTTGTAGCCCGATGAAACAAAGATGCGGTCGCCGGTAATGATCGGGCTGGCGGCGTTGACGTCGTATTGCGTCTTCCATTCGTGGGTGGCCAGCGATGAACCGGTCTCCCGATCGAGCACCGCCACGCCATCGCCGTTGAACACGACCAGGCACTTCTTGTCGCCGAAGGTGGCCGTCGCGGGTGTCGAGTAGGCGTGGCCCAGGTTGGCGCTGGTCCACATGATCTCGCCGGACTTCTTATCGAACGCGACGACCGTTCCCACGTTGACGACAACCATCTCGTCGAGCACGAGCGGCGACGCGGCAAAGCCCCACGTCGGCACCGTCGCGCCGAACTCCTTGACCATGTCCTTCTTCCACAGCACCTCGCCCTTGGTCGCGCTCAGGCACGTGAAGCGCCCCTCGCGATTAAGGACCATGAGGCGCTCGCCATCGAGCGAAGGGGTGCAGTTGGTCCCGCCGCCGTGGAACTTGTCCCACTTCTCTGCCGGATAGGCGTGAGTCCAGATCTCCTCGCCGGTCTTCGCGTTGAGGCAGGTGATGACATCTTCCTTCCGACTCTCCACGTATCCAACGGTGTACAGGCGATCGCCCGACACGACGACGGAGGAGTATCCCAACCCCACTGACTTCGTCCACAGTTCGCTGCCCCCCGCCGACCACTGCGTCTCGGCTGAGATGCCCGAGCCGTTCGGCCCTCGCCACTGGGTCCAGTCGTCCACGCTGTTCGCACCCGATGCGGCACTGCTCGCGCAGAGAATGGCGCCGGCCACGATGAGCATGCGGCAACCAGCTTGTTCGTTCATAAGAGACTCGAGCACGATGCACCTCCACTTGTGGATGACGCGCGGCCACCCGTTGCCGACTTCAAGCATGTGACGCCAATGTGATCCAGTCATTGCCGCGATCGATGATCGAGGCACACGATGTTGCCCAGGCTGTTGCGGCAGTAGATGTAGCCGTTGGCGAGCGTCGGATACGTCCAGTACACGCCGTCATCAAGCACCTTCGTCCGCGACAGTTCCCGGTATTCAGTCGGGTTCGGCTCGACAAAGATCAACTCGCCCTTGTCGCTGAGCAGCACGAGTTTGCCGTCGGCCAGGATGTTGGCGCCCTTGCCCAGACCGCGCTGCTGCCACTTCACATTGCCGTCGAGATCAAGGCACTTGAAGACCGCCTCGTCAAAGCCATAGAGATAACCCTCGTGCAGAATCGACTGCGCCATGTGATTGCGCATCTCCTTGTTTTCCCACACGACATTGGGCGCCTCGCCCGAGAGGTCAAGCATGGCGCAGCCGCGGTTGTAGCCCGAGGAAATGAACACCTTCTGCCCGATGACGATCGGAGCCGCCGCGTTCACATTGGCGCGATTCTCCCAATCCTGGACCATCTTCTCCGCGCCGGTTTTGCGATCAAGAATGACCAGCCCCGTCTGGTTGAAGACGGCAAAGCACGCCTCGCCATGGTGGTCGTACTCAACCGGCGTGCAATACGCGTCGCCGTAGTTCTTCTCCGTCGCCCAGAGTTCCTTGCCGGTGTGCTTCTCGAAAGCAATCACCTTGCCGACGTTCATCAGGACCATGTCGGGCAGAATGAGCGGCGACGCGGCCAGCCCCCATCGCGGAAACTCCAGCTTGTACTCGTCCTTCAGGTTCTTCTCAAAGTGAATCACGCCCGTGGCGGCGTCAAAGCAGAAGAACCGCCCCTCGCGATTCGAGCAGTACAGGTCTTTCCCATCAACGCCGGGTGTCACGAGCGTTCCGCCGTTGTGCGATCGCGCCCAGCGCTCCGCGGGATAGTGGTGCTCCCAGACCACGTCGCCGGTCAGCGCGTCGAGGCAATAGATGCCGTCCAGACCGCGATCGACGTCATAGCCCATTGTGTAAAGCTTGCCGTTGGCCACCGACATGGCCGAGTAGCCAATGCCCACCGTGCGCTTCCACACCGGCTCGGCCTCGCCGTGAATCGTCCAGCCGTTCTCGTTGGTCGTGCAGTTCCCGTTGGGCCCGCGGAACTGCGTCCAGTCATCGCCGTCCGCAACCGCGCCGCACACAGCCATCGTGGCGCCCAGCGCGACTCCCAATGCGGCACATGCAATCACTCGACGACCTGCTGCGCTCTTCGAACTCGACATGGATCCGTCCCTTCCGGCGTCCAGCGCCGATCGTGGTCATACGTTGAACTGGCTCAGGAGTCTACGAGGTGAAACTCGATGGGAATGTCAATCCAGAGTGCGGCGGTTCGCCCATCAAGCCGGCCGGGCTTGAATCGCCACTGCTCACGGATGGTTCGCTCCGCCTGGCGGTCGAGCACATCATGGCCGGATGATTGACGAATCTCAATGTCTCCCACGCTTCCATCCTCAAGCACTTCAATTCGAAGGACCACCGTCCCCTCGTAGCCCCGTCGCCGCGCCAC
The DNA here is from genome assembly GCA_040255465.1 of Planctomycetaceae bacterium. Classification (GTDB taxonomy): domain Bacteria; phylum Planctomycetota; class Phycisphaerae; order Phycisphaerales; family UBA5793; genus UBA5793. Next base: position 602,681 of record JBDZVA010000002.1, on the reverse strand, counting down.
CGTCGGATAACGCGGCTTGGGTCGATGCTCCAGCACCGGCTCGATTCGCTCGCCTTGCGGCGCGGCCCGCTTTGAGGCGGCCGCCGCTGACGTCGGTTTCACCGGTGGAGAGGCGGCGCGTTGCAGCGCCGAGGCCAACATCTCCATCAACATAAGCGGTGGGGGAGAAGCAAGTCGATGCACCACCGGACGCGGCGGTAAAGCGACATGCTCATCCACTTCCGTCGTGGATTCAGAGTCCACGTCGATCGTCGGCGCCGCCTCGACCAGCACAGCGGGGGTGGAGTCCACTTCAACAGGATCCGCCAGTCTGGAATCGACCGGCTCCAACAGCGCCGCATCGACTGTCTCAGTCACCTCCGTCGGCTGGGCGTCGGGAAACTCCTGGGCCTCTTCAACATCAGCCGCATCCGACGGCTCCGGCTCTGCCCTCTGCTCCAGGACAGGCTGCTCGGCCGGCTGGCTCGCCGACTCAGTTTCGTGCGGCATGGCTTGCCCAGCCTCGAATTCCGCAAAGGAGATCATCAAGGGCTGCAGCGCCAGCGAGTCCTGGCCGCCCGAACTGTCCCGCAGCCCAAGTGCCGCAAGCACCGCGATGTGCAACGCGGATGCCACAAGACCGGCCACGATCAGGGTTCGATTCAAGGTTGGGACGCCTCCGTCGAGAGGATAGACAGGTTCGTCCAGCCCCGGTTGCGGAGGAGATCAAGAACCGCAAAGACCTGCCCGTGCCGAGCGTCGGCATCGCCATTGAGCACGATGCGTGGAGAAGGGTTATCTCCGATCAATCGACGCAGCGCCGCATCCAGTTCGTCACGGTTCACGGCTTCACGATTGACAAACAACTCACCCGAACTCGTGATCGAAATGACGATGGCGTCTTCCGTGATCCGATCAACGCGCGTCCCGCTGGGCAGATTGACCGCCACGCCGCGCTGAATCGTCATCGCCAACATCGAGTAGATGAAGAAGACGAGCAGGATGAACATACAGTCGATGAGGGGGATCATCTCCACGCGAGCCCGTCTGCGACTGAATCCGCTGTCAAGATGCACGGCCGGCCATCCCCTTGCGGTACATGATCTCAAAACTCGTCAGCCGACTCTCCATCACGCTCACCGCCTCTTCGAGGCGCGAACTGAAGTAGTTGTAAGGAATGAGCGACAACATCGCGACGACCAGCCCGACGGCGGTCGTGAGCAGCGCCTCGGCTATGCCTCCCGTCACCGCCACTGGGTTGTCGATCCCGCCTCCGCCCATGACGTCAAACGACGTGATGATCCCCAGCACCGTGCCCAGAATGCCAAGCAGTGGGGCGAGCGTCACGATCGTGTCGTGGATCTTCAGGTAGCGGCGCATCCGCCGGATCTCTTCGTTGGCGGCCAGCTTGAGTGCGGCCTCAAGCGACTCCTGCCGATGCTCCAGGCCGAAACGAAGCACCCGCACGATCGGATCCCGCGAAGTCTCACACAGTTGTTGTGCCTCGCTCACCTTGCCATGCGCCAGGAGGTCGGCCAGACGATCGAGCAGGCCGCCATCCCGGCTCCTCCGGTCGCTGTTCCAGAAGATGGCCCGTTCGATCGTGAGCGTAACCGAGACCAGCGAACACGCCAGCAGCGGATACATCACCGGTCCACCTTGAACGATCCAGTCGAAACTCATCCGCCGATGCCCTCGCAGGTCAACCATCTTCGCTGCCGCCGACGCACATCGGCAGTGCGGATGATGATACCAGCGAGGGTTGGCGTCAGACGCCGCCGGCGCCTCACACCTTGGGAATCTTCACCTGCTGCCGTTGCGATTCGCTGAGCAGCTCAACGACGCGCTGGATAATCTCCTGCTCAAGCAGGCGGCGGTTTTCCTGCTGCTCGCCAATCGGGTTCTGCCACTCATCGAGCGACACCGTCATCGCCCGCCGTTCCCATTCCTGCGCTTTCTTATCCACGAGGCGACGAAGAACTGATTCGATGGATCGTCGCCGCGGCCACCACTCGTCATCGCGAAGCGATTCGATCGCCCTGCGCTGCGTCCCCGACAGGTCCTCCAGAGCCAGCACGGTCGCGAACAAATCATCCGCTGCTCGTTCCGCCTCAATGCCGCCGTCGAACACGTAGGACACGCGTAAGAAGGCTCGCTCGGCCCGGGCGCCGGTCTCGGGGCTGAGTTGATCGGTGCAGAGACGGAGGTACGCGAGGTTGACATCCGCAACACGACGGTGTGCCGCCATGATCGGCCGCAACCGCTCAATTCGGCGCGCCCGCCTCTGGTTCGTCTGTTCAGCGAAAAGGGCCTGCAACTCCTCGGGTGAGTGACCCGGTTGATTGATCTGCGCATCCACGCTGGTCGGAGCGAAGTCCTTCATGACCTCCACGGGCTCGCGCCTGGTGTGTTCGTTGCGCTGGCGCAGGGCAAGATCAAAGTCCTCCGCGTATCGCTCCAGTATCGGTCGAACAAGTTCTTTCTCGGGCTCCGAAAGCAGATCGGAAGTGAGAAAGATCTGCACGAGGTCGGCGCGTTCGACCGGAAAGTGCGGACTCCAGTCGCACGTGCGCTTGCGACGGATGTCGCGCAGCACTTCATCGAGCGCCTGCTGCTGACTGACGTTGAGATACTGCTTGATCGATGCAATCGCCGCATCCTGCCGTCGGAGCATGTCCTCGGCCAGTTCGATCGCGTGCTGCCGGTGCTCCTTCCACTCCTGGGTTGCGGCCCGCCACTTCTCAAAGTACTCGGGCACGAGCCGCCGCGATTCGTCCGTCATCTTCGCCTGGTTCTCATCCATGCGGGTGGCGATGTCGAGCCTCTTCTCCTCTGTCTCTTTTGCGATGCTGCGCCGCCACTGCGCGTACTCGTCGACGATGATCAGCACTTCGAGGTGGTCGTTCGGCGCCAGTCCGAATCGATAGGCAAGCGCCTCGACATCCAGATCATCAAGCAGCGACTCGTGCGACAGATCAGGAAAGGGAACAGGTTGAGCCAGCGACGGACGGCCAAAAAGCAGCCACAGGCCGATACAGAGCGTCAGAGCCAACCGAAGCAGGGCAGTGGAGTCGCGCATAAGACATCCTCCGAGCTTTCAGACCAGTCTCATGCTCCTCGCTTAATCCCCCGCATCATACCAGCCGTCCGCGTCTGAACGCGTCGTGGATCGAATGCGGCCGCCACTGGTTTTGGGTTCCTTGCCGACACCCAGTGACTCAAGAATGAATTCGTTGGTCGTGCGCTGGTAATGGCGGTTGAATATGCCGTGGCGGAAGCCGGGGTAGAACATCATCTCAAAGTCCTTGTCCGCATCCTGCAGCGCCTTGACGAGTCGAATCGAATTCTGCATGTGCACGTTGTCATCCATCGTTCCATGCAGGATGCGCAGACGGCCGTGCAGGTTCTTCGCCGCCAGAATGACCGATGTCGCGTCGTACCCCTCGGGGTTCTCTTGCGGCGTGCTCATGTAGCGCTCGGTGTAGATCGAGTCGTACTCGCGCCAGTCGGTGGGGGGCGCGCCGGCGATACCCGCGCAGAACAGATCGCTGTGCGTCAGGGCGAACGCCGTCATGAACCCGCCGTAACTATGCCCGGACATGCCGACTCGAGCGCCATCGATGTACGGCTTGGCGGTGAGCCAGCGCACCACATCTTCGATGTCGCGCAGCTCCTGCACGCCGAGCTGCTTGTAGGCCGTCCACGTCGTCACCGATCCTCGATTGCTCGCCGAACGCGGATGCGTTTCAAGGAGCACGATGCCTTCTCCGGCAAGGACCTGATCGCGCACTCGCCCGCCTGACCAGCGGTCTGATACCGTCGGCGCGTGCGGACCGGCATAGGTCGTCAACCACACGGGATACTGCTTCCGCGCGTCAAAGTTGGCGGGATAGAGCACCGTCGCATCGAGCGGGAAGCCGTCGCGCGCCGCGATGACCGCATGCTCCTCTCGGCCGAGTTTCCACTCTTCGAGCGCGTACACGGGATTGCTGTCGATGGTCCGAAGCAATTTGCCCGTCGTCGCATCGCGCAGTTCGACGCGCGGCGTCTGATCGAAACTCGACCAGGAATCGATGAAGTACTTCCCGCTGGGACTGATGCTCACATTGTGCGAGCCCTGACCGTTCGTGAGTCGCACGCCGTCGCCGCCGGACTCGAACCGGTACAGGTCTGAACCGATGCCGTTGTCGCGCGTGCCGCTGGCGAAGACGAGATTGTGTTCGAGATCGAGTCGTTCGATGCCGCGCACTTCGCCCTCGCCGCTCGTGATGGGGCCGAGCAGGTTTCCGTCTGCGTCGTAGCGGTACCAGTGGCGATAGCCCGTGCGATCGCTGCTGAGCAGGAAGCCGGCATCATCCAGAAACCGCGGCGCGCCCGGCGACTCGATCCATGCCTCGGTCTGGTCGCGAAACAGCCGCGTCGGCTCGCCGCCATCCGCCGGCGCTTTGCAGAAATCGAGCCACGTCTGGATTCGATTCTGGGCGTAGAAGTAGACCGTTCCGCTGTCCGGCCACCAGCCGACTTCGGAGATGAGCATGTCGGCGGCTTCATAGTTCGACAGATCAACCCACTGCGGCTCACCGCCGCCTGCCGTCACCGTGCCCAGCCGCACCTGCGGATTCGGCTGCCCCGGCTTGGGGTACCGCGCCACCTCGACGCGCTGCTGATACTGCGAGTTATTCGTGATCGTGAACTCCGGCACCATCGACGAGTCCGTCTCGAGAAAGGCGATGCGTGATGAATCCGGACTCCACCAGTACGCCTTCCAGTTGCGGCCGAAGAGTTCCTCAAAATAGACCCAGTCCGCCTTGCCTTTTCGAAGGATGTCGCTGCCACCGGTCGTGAGGGCGCGCTCAGTGGCCGTCTCCACGTCCACGACGAAAAGATCGTTGTCACGGACGAACGCGACGAACTTGCCATTCGGACTGAACTCCGCCAGCTCCTCGCGCTCGGGCGTACTCGTCAGCCGTCGCGCCACTGAGCCATCGGCAGTGACGTAGTACAGATCGTTCTCATGAAGAAAGAAAGCCCCGGCGCCAGTCGGATCCAGACTTGACGGGGCGCGGTTGGCGTAGTTGCGCGCCGATCTCTGGTCAATCGTCGGCAGAGCCGCCAGGGCCGCAGCGATGGGGGCGGTGTCGAACTCACGTTCTTCCTGCGTGTAGGGTTCGGATCGACCGGTCGTCGCCTCGACCTTTCGCAAACCGCCTTTGTTGACGAGATAATGCTCATCATCGAGCCAGCGCATGACGCGCAGCGCGTTGCCGCTGAAGTTCGGCATGCCGCGCCGATCTCGCAGCGTCTCCTCCGTCACCACCTGGCCGAAGGTGCGTTCATCATCAAGGGGGCGGTAGGGTGTGGTCCAGAGGTGCTGATCATCCTTGGGCAGCCGCACGATCGGGTAATCCTCACCCTGCTTCAACTGACTGCCCCAGAAGTCCCACGTGGCGAATCCGTCATCGCTCTGCGATTCGAGCAGATACGCGGCCAGGCGACCAAGCGGCTGATCCGTGCGGACCAACAGTGTCCCCGCCGGCATGCCCATCTGGCCGCGGCGACGATCAACCTCCAGCGTCACCATCTTGCGATTCTGGAAAGCGCGCTCGGCCCGCTTGAGCGAGGTGATGCGGTCAATCTCAACATCGAGCTCGATGTCTTCACGCAGTTCGAGCACCTGCACGCCGTGCCACTGGAGTTTGAGTGCGATCTCGCGTTGCGATGGGGCCATGAGGTACGCCGCCGGCATCGCGACTTCGAGCGTGGGCTCAAAGTCATCAACGAGTTCGACGAGGTAATTGCTCGGTTCTTTCGTCGCCTCACGCGTGTCGCCGACCTGCTGCTCGACGAAACCCAGGGCCGTGACCTTCTCCGGCCGGGCCTTGAACTTTGACCGCAGGGCAATGGGTGAGCCAGGATTGCGCTTCGCCCGGTCGTCTGCCTGCTTGATCACCGCCTCAACCTCGCCGCGATTGGCGCTGATGTCGCGCAGACACTCTCGAACGAATTCGAGCGAACCCAGCACACGATCCTTGTACGACGCATACGCATACGCCTCAGAGAGAATGCTCAAGCCGTTGCGCAGCCCGAAGTAGGTCGTGCCGTAACGGCCCTCCGCCGGGTAGGACTCCCACTGCGTGTGATCGCGATTGAAGTTGCCGTAGAAGAACGAGTCATAGCCGGTGCGCTCTTTCAGCCCGGCGGTGATGCGCGGCATCATCGTGTCGTGGGCGTAGTCAATCAGCCCGCGATCGCCGGCCGGCGACTTTGGGCCGGTGTAGGTGATGAGATAGCGGTGCAGCGAGCCGTTGGTCGTGTGGGTGTCGATGTAGACCTGCGGATTCCACTTCCGCATCACCTTGATCAGCGCCCGCGTCTCCGGCGCATCCATCTTCATGAAGTCGCGATTGAGATCAAGCCCTTGCGCGTTGGGCCGCTGGCCCATTCCCTTCTCAGGCCCCACCTGACCCGGCCGATTGTCCAGACCGAACCGCTCGTTGCCATCCGCGTTGTAGATCGGCACGATGCACAGGATCAAATGATCGAGCAGCTCGCGGTCATCGCCCGCCAGGACGTTGCGGGCCAGCATGAGCAGCGCTTCTTTGCCTGCCACCTCCCCGGCGTGAATATTGCCGGTGATCAGTACGACAATCTTCTCCTGTGCCGCCGCCTGCTCAGGGCTCGAAACGGCCGGATCGGCCAGCACCAGCATCGGGATATCCCGATTCTCCACTGTCGAGCCGATATCAACGCGACGAGCGAGCGGAGAGCCCTTCGCCATCGCATCGACCATCGCGACGACCTCGGCGTACGTCGAAGTCGCCTTGTATCCGCTCGATTCGGCAACCGTCTGCAGGTGGCCAATCGCGTCCGGTTTCTCCTGACGCCCCATCGCCGGAGTGCAAACGGAAAGAGAAAGAGTCACGGCGACAAAGGCAACAGTGCGACGCAGCATCAGGCAACTCCGAATTGGCAGGAGACATCAAACCCCGATGATCGATCGATCACCCTCGCGCAAACTGCTCAGCCCTCGCCAGGTAAACGAATCGTTCATTCCTTAACCGCCCACCCCGACGTCGGCTGCTCCTTCAGTCCCCGCCACCGTCTCAATGATCCGATCTGCGGCATGGCCGAGATAGCGGTCGATGAAGTAGTGGACGACGTACAGCACCGGAGTGACGCCGATGGCAATGACAAACTTGAAGATGTACCCGCTTGTCGAGGTATTCAGATACGTGAGAAACGTGAAGTCCCCTTCAGACTTCGAATACCCCAGCTTCCATGGCAGGTACAAGCCGATGAACCCCACGACGAACGTATCGATACACTGGCTCACCAGCGTCGACCCCGTCGCGCGCAGCCACAGGTACCGATGCCCCGTGCGACGCCGCACAATCCAGAACACCGCCACGTCGATGAACTGCCCGAGCAGAAACGCCGAAATCGATCCCACGATGATCCACTGCGATTGCAGAAACACGCGGGCAAACGAGTCGTCGTCGATCGGCGAGAAACTCGGCGCTTTGACAAACTGACACAGCCACACCGCAAAGAACGCATAGGCGATCACCGCAGCAGCCAGCAGACTCAGTCGCTTCACCCCCGCCCGGCCGAAGTACTCATTAATGATGTCCGACGTGACGAACACAACCGGCCAGATAATGACGCCGCAACTGAGCGTGAAATCGTGCCACGGCGTATGCACCTGAAAGAGTTTCCCGCCGACCATCTCGGCGATGAGCGCGTTGCCGAGGAACACCCCGCCGAGAATCATGAACAGCGTCTGCCGCCGCTGCTCACTGCTGTGCAGCGGATTGAGCGTGGCCTGGTCGAGAGTCGGGGCGGTTCGGGTCACGCGATGCTCCTTTGAGACGCCCACCAGTCTATGAGCGACGCAGGGAGCGGGCGTGGAGAGCGACGACGCCACTGTTCGGGCCAAGACTGGGGTCAGAGTTGCAGCCGGGCCGATGAGCAATGCAACGGCCCGATGCCGCTTTGAGAAAGGGAACCAGACATGACGTTGACTCGGCCCCCCCTGTCGCCGTACCGTGCTATGCCGACCCGCGCTCCTCGGGTCCGGAAGCGATGGATGAACCTCGTCCGCTTCACCGTCCTGTCGGCCGCGTGCATTGCACTTATCGCTGCTGTGCCGCGCGCCTCGAATCCCCCGGTGCGCTCGGCCCGCGACACGGAAGACGATGGCTACGTCTGGTGCGTCGTCTCGGACATCAACAATCCCAAGTTCGAGGGCTACGCCGGCTGGTTCGAGGGAGAGGGCAGCATCCCATACGAGTACCAGATCGCTCAAACAGAAGTACTCACGTGGCAGTATCTTGAATTCGTTCGCGCCTACTGGCCGTATTATGGCGGCGATCCCCGCTCCGAAGACTTCACGGGCTTGTTCATCACCGCGCGGCGCGAGGGGAACGGGTACGCGTACGAAGCGATGCCCGGTTGGGAAAACTCGCCCAACACCATGTCGCTGCGCATGGCGGCCCGCTTCTGCAACTGGCTGCACAACGGCAAGGTCAACGAGAAGTGGGCGTTTGAGTCCGGAGTCTACGACGCCGGCACCTTTACACAGAATCCCGATGGCACGTACAACGACGACTACACCCGTTCGCCCGACGCGAAATACTGGATCCCGACACCGGGGGAGTGGCTCAAGGCGGTTTTCTACGACCCCGATCGCTATGGAACTGGGAAGGGTGGCTGGTGGCACCAGCCGGCGTCATCCGAGGTGCCGCTCAAAATTGGCTTGCCCCCGGAGGGCGAGACCAACGCGAGTCTCTGGCAGTGGTACAGCAGCAATCTGCCTGCCGGCATGTACCCTAAGATTCGGACGCCTTGGGGTCTATTGGACGCGTCTGGAGGAGTGTCCGAGCACACTTCAAGAGGCTACGCATTAGGTTCGACGTTCCTGGATACAGATTATTTCGTCGTGTACTATGACACCGCCGGGCAAGTCCACACTTACGCCCGGCTTCATCCGGATCGTGGCTACCTTGACGGGCTGCGCCTGGCCAAGCCGGCCAAGGTTGCTCGTTGATACGGCGTGAAAAAGGCGCTTTGCGAGTGTATCTAAGGAGCGAAGCAATGGCGAGTTTCAATTATCTGATCGCGGCGCTGATGCTGGTGCTGTCTGCGCCCCGAGGCGTGGCGGCTGACGTCTTCGTCATGTTTACTGGGCCGGACGGCAATGGGAAAGAAAACGGGACTGGTACGTTTATTTGGGATGATCAACGAGAGCAATGGCCGAATGTGGTGACCGCGCCACGCGGCGACGCGGCGGCGCGAGGGTTCGCTGGCGCCTGTTGAGCCATTGCGGAGACGAATTGATCCGGTGCAAGAGCGATCGGGGCCGTTGCGGACGCTTAGAGAGGCGCCGGCTTTGTCATTTCCGTCTATTTTCTCGCGGAATGAGCCGGGGAGAAGCGCACGGCAACGGAGGTCGTTGCCCGATCACTCGCTGAACGGGCGAAGGCGGCGGTTCCTTTCGCAAAGACGCTGACTCGCCGCGCAATATCATCCGGGCATCTGGCGTCTGCGCTGCCTGAGATTGTTCTTGCAACCGTTCCATTTGCCAAATCACCCGTTCACTCCCGGGAGTGGCGCGGGGACTCCCGGGCGGGACGGTTCGGCTCTCGGATTGGGCTGGATCACGCGGCGGGGGCGCAGGCCGGCGACTGGAGCGGCATCGCTGACGCCGCAAGCGGGCTGGGGCACTCCCGATGCTCGTGGCGCCACGCCTGGCGAAGACGCGATGACTTGCGGCGCGGGCCGGCGATTCTCGAACTTGAACTGAAGCGCAGTGCGTTATTGGCCGACAACGCGAATGGGGCTGCGGCGCTCAGCGATGGAGTGGCCGCCAAGCGAAGATTTGGCTGCTGCTGTCGCATGGGTGCGTCCAATACCGCCTCCAGAAGCGCGAGCCTCGTCGGCCGCAGGAGCGGCCTGTTTTTCACATCGACATGAAGAGGGCCTGACATGGCACGAAAGTTCATTCCCGATTCGGACCGCGGCTTTGCGCAGATGGCGCGGAACTTCTCGGACGGCGTCAGCAGTTCGCCTGAGCGTTACTTTCTGTCGCAAGGCGATGCGGAGATCATCAGCCGCGCGGTGACGGAGTTTCGTCATCGCCTGGCGCTGGCGACCTGGCCGCGCACGCGCACGACGCAGGCGATCCGAGAGAAGGATGCGGCCAGGGCCCGGGCCGAGCGCATCGTGCGCAAGTATGGGGCGTTGATTCGAGCGAACACCGAGATCGACTCGACGGCGAAGATGTCGGTGGAGATGCGCGAGCAGCCGCGCCGGGCGCGTCGCCGACCGTGCCCGCAGAAGGGGCCGTATCTGCGCCACGTCCGATCGGAAGGCGGAGCGCACGTGATCGAGTTTCGCGAGCAGATCGGCACACGCAGCCGGGCCAAGCCGCGCGGGGCGGCGCGGCTGGAGTTGTTCATCGAGATGATCGAACCGGGCCGGCCGATTCCTCGCCTGCCCGGTGAGCGGCCCTGGTATCTGCGGTCGTTCACGAGCAGCCCCATGCGGGTGGAGTTTCCGCTGCCCGATGGACCGCGGATGATTGTGTACTGGGGCCGCTGGGCGGATGCGACCGGCGAAGTCGGCCCGTGGTCGGACCGGTGCGATGCGCGCGTCGAGGGGTGGAGCGCGGCGGCAGCGGATACCGGCTCGGGTGAAGCGGCAATGCGAGCCGCGTGAGTCATGGCGCGCGGCTGAGTGGTCGCGGCGCGCCAGGCGCGGCCGGCGCCGGCAGCGATGCGCCGCTGGTCGAACGCCGCGGCCGTGTACTCGGACCTTGGAAAACCGCCATGATCCCTGCGGCGCTGCGGCGAAGCATCTACTATGGGAGGTGGTGGGACAACGCCGATAGACAGCGTAACTCTTCGCTCCCGGTGCGAGGCGGATTCCGCCTCGCTGCGTGGGGGCCAGGGCTGTTGGCGACCGATGAAGGCCACGGCGGACTTCCGCGTCTGCCGCAGTCGTGGTTGACGGAGCGCATCAACTGAGCGAGTCGTTCGCAGGGAACCGAACTCAAGCATGACCCACGAGCCTGAGAAGACGCTGGACATGGGGGGCGGTCGCCTGACCGATCTGCTCCGCCCCCATGCCAAACGTCTCGGCCTGGTCGTCGTCCTGCTTTCGCTGCTCGTCGCCACCAACCTCGTCCTGCCCTACTCCGTCAAGCTCCTCATCGATGATGTCTTTCCCCACGAAGACGGAAGCGGCGGCAACTGGACCCTCCTCTGGGCCATCCTTCCCTTGCTCGGCCTCATCTATGTCGTCCGCAACGCCCTCTTCTATCCCAGCCGCATGCTCGCCGTCCGCGTCAGCGAAGATGTCTGCTTCTCGATGCGAAAGCGGTTGTTCGAGTACCTTCAGCAGCTCAGCCTGCGCTTCTACAAAGCCCAGCAGCCGGGCAAGGTCGGCTCGCGCCTGCTCGACGACACCTTCAAAATCCAGTTCTTCATCCAGGACAAGCTGCCGACGCTGCTGCTCAACCTGCTCATGGCGCAGGTGCTGCTCATCATTCTCTATGCCGTGAACTGGCGCCTCGCCCTGGCGAGCTCAGTCGTCCTGCCGCTGCACTTTGGCACCTACTGGTTCTTCAAGCGGCCGATCAAGCGTCGCCACACCGAAGCGCAGGAAAACATCGCCGCCGCCTACGGCAACGTGATCGAAAAATACCTCGGCGTCGAAGTCGTCAAAGGCTTCACCGGCGAGGGGCGCGAGAAGGCGCACTTCCACCGCGCCATTGACGCCAGTCGACACAGCCAGATCGGCACTCAGCGCTACGAGTTCATGCAGAAGGTCGTCGGCGATCTCTTCGTCGGCGTGGGCACCGTCTTTCTCTTCGGCTTCGGCGCCTGGCAGGTCATGAAGGGGCACATGACCGGCGGCACCTTCATCATGTTCTTCGGCTACGTCGGCATGCTCTACCCCGCCATGCAGGAAGTCATCAGCGGCACCAGCCACCTCTCCAAGACCACCGCCTGCATCGATCGCGTCTTCGAGATGCTCCACCAGCCCGATGCCGAATCCGACTCAGCCCCATCGGGCATGACGCCCACGGAAGCGCCGCTCCTGGGAGCCATCGAGTTCCGAAACGCTTCGTTCGCCTTCGGTCACGGCAGAACCATCCTCAAGAACATCAGCCTTTCCATCAGGCCCGGCGAGCGCGTGGCCATCTCCGGGCCCAGTGGATCAGGCAAGAGCACGTTGCTCAATCTGCTGCCGCGGTTCGTCGATCCCACGTCCGGCCAGGTACTCATCGATGGCCACGATGTCCGCTCCATTCCCATCGGCAAACTCCGCAGCGCCATCGGCATCGCCTTTCAGGAAGTCTTCCTCTTTGATGCGTCAATCTCGGAGAACCTGCGCTACGCGCGCCCGGACGCATTGCAGGAAGAACTCGCCGACGTCTGCCGCCTGACCGGCGCGGATCGCTTCATCGAAAAGCGACCCGAAGGATACGACAGCCGCATCGGCCCCAACGGCAGCGATCTCTCGCGCGGCGAGCGACAGCGCATCAACATTGCCCGCGCGCTGCTCAAGAACCCGCTGATACTCGTTCTCGATGAGGCCGCTGCATCCATCGACAATCGATCTTCGGTTGCGATTCTCAAGTCCATCTACGCGCGACTGCGCAATCGCACCATCATCATGATCACCCACAAACCCGAGTTGCTCGAATTGGCCGACCGCGTCGTCGTCATCCGCGACGGCCGAATCGAGTTCGACGGCCCCCCCGGTGAATCGGCCCTGCTCGATCTCAAGGAGACGCCGCTGCGAGGAGCCAATGATGTTGCCATCCGGCCGACAGTGCCCGAAAGGCTCGTCAGCCCGGTCCGCGACGGCAAGAGTGAGACGGAGAAGCCCGAGGTGACAAACCGGTCACCCGAGCCCGCTCCCGAAGAACCCGACGAACAGAGGGTCAACGTGGAATCCAAGCCGCACTTCCAGGTCCCCCGGTCCATCATCACGCCGATGCTCGCGATTGTCTGCACCGTCGCGACCATGTCCTGTCCCGGGTGCGTCTCAGAGAGTCAGTCGACCCGCTCCTACGGCGTGGAGTCGGCGCGGGCCACGGGCGGATTGCTCGTCACCGATCCACAGGAATCGCAGGCGCTCCAGCTTCGTTCCACCATCGATCGTGCCGAGAACGGGCTTGCGACAAGACTGCCCATTGCCTCCCACGCCGGCGGCCAGATGGCGCCTTCCCGCGAGGAGATTGCGTTTGCCCACTCACTGGCGAGTGACGGCAATCCACCCGACGAGGTTTCGCTGACGGAACGCAAGACCGAAGTTGCCCGCCAGCCGGATGCTGCGACGGCGCCCGGCCTGCCTCCAGATTCGGGGCGACTCATCACCCTGCCCAAACTCAGCACAACTGAACTCGGCGAGATGGTGGGCAGTCTGTCGGTCAGTTTGCAGACTGAATTGGGATACCAGGAAGTGCCTCGTGACGTCGTCGAGTCACTTCCGCCACTGCCCGACAGCATCGTCAATCTGGTCTTTCTTCGGCGATCGACGCCCGACGGCGCGCAGTCGCTGCTTGTGTTGGGCTATCGAACCTCTCTCTCACAGCCGCCGCAACTGTGGTCCATCGGGCTGCAACGTCCGTCGAGCGAATCGGCCTGGGTGGCCAACACTGATTTGGCGCAGGTGCAAACGCGCGTGGAAGCGCTGGTCACTGGTCTCAACCAGATGCGCAGCAGTTTGACACATGAAGACCTGGATCGGTCAGTCATCCAACTCAGCTACATCGACACGAAAGGCGCCCTCGCGGCGCTGCAGGGACTCGGCATCAATGTCATCAACGATGCTGCGCAAGTACCAAAGCAGATCGAATACGCCACACTTCCGTTGGTCATCGCGATGCCCGCACCCACGGCTGAGCAAATGGGACTGGTCGGCGATTCCGGAGCGGCCAAAGGCACTTTTGGCGTCACCGTTCTACCCAACACCGCAACGCCGCTCGGGGCCGATCTTGTCGCCTCGCCGACCTCGCGCCTGCTCGTCCTCTACAGTCCCGCCAACCCGGGTCAACTCGCGCGTGTTCGCAATCTGCTTAACGAGTACATCGATCGCCCCGCTCGACAGATCTTCGTCGAGGGCATGGTGCTGGAGATCAGTCAGGACGGCCTCGACGATCTCGGAATCGAATGGCAGTTCCGCGAAGGACCGATTGATCTGCTCCTGGGCAAGCTGGTCGCCGGCGGCCTGATCGACACGCTGGACTTCTCACGGGTCGATTCACGCGATGTCCCGCGGGATTGGTCCGCCAGAATCCGCGCCCTGGTCCGCGAAGGCAAGGCGGAGATCCTCTCTCGCCCCAGCGTGCTCACCATCGACAATCGACAGGCGACCATACGCGTTGGCGAAGACATCCCCATCGCCACGAGCCAGGAAGGCACCAACACCGGCTCCAACAAACTCTCCTTCAACTTCCAGTACATCCCCACCGGCATTCTGCTCAACGTCCGGCCTCGCATCACGGAACGCGCCGACGAGATCAGCATGCTGATCGACACCATTGTCTCGGCCGTCGTTCCCGGTCGTGACCTGGAGATTCGATCGACCGACGGTGACCTGCTCGCCGCGGCGCCGACGATTTCGACCCGACGCGTTCAGACGTACGCGCGCATCGAGAACAACACGCCATTCATCATCGGCGGCCTGGTCAGCCGCGACCTGACCGTGACCAAGGACAAAGTACCGCTGCTGGGAGACTTGCCCCTGATCGGCATGTTCTTCCGCGCTGAGAAGACCGAACGCCTCAAGCGCGAAGTGATCATCGTGCTCACGCCCTACGTCCTGCCCGAAGACATCTACGTCGCCGGCCCCATGCCCAAGGACGACGACCTCTTTGACAGCTTCGGAAACAAACTGTTCCGCGATTCCTACCGCCTGCGCTCCGAAGATGTCTTTGACCTGCGCTTCCTGCCCGAAAACCGGCGCATGGTCACCTACAGCAAACTGGCCGCCACAGCGGTTCAGCATGACGCTCGCCTTGCAGACGTAGAGCCCTTCAGCGAGTTCATTCACGGGCGCATTCCCGGCGAGGACATTCTCGTTCATCGCATGATCTACGAACTCATCAAACGACTCGACGTCCCCGGCAGCGATCACGACCTCTCAAAACAGATCCAGACCGATCGCATCATCTTCCTCGAATCCGAGCAGTTCGGCGGTTACTCGGTCCAGTTCATGGAACGAACCATGTCGCGGCTGGGTGGGGGGACCGACGCCAAGTCCTTCTTCTCACGCAACCCGGACAAAGCATTGGTCTTCACATTCCACTATGACCGTGAATCGGATGATCCGCTTCATCTTGGCACCGAACCGATTCCCGAAGTCGCCATGTACGACTGCCCGGACCGCAAGTCCTGGGGCAAATTGCTCTGGGAACTCAATCAGCCGCTGCCCGACGGCCGGCAGCAATTCAGCATCGTCCTCAACGACGAGTCCGACCTCGTGCGTCTGCGCCGCGCCATCATGCTCAAGAAGGTCATTGCCGCCAATGGCGGCCAGAGCCAGACCACGCTCGCGAACTTCAGCGTCGGCAAGGTCCTCATGATGCCCGAGACAAAGCCCGGCCAGGCGAGCATTCTGGACGCCGACGTCGCCCGGCTCTTCTTCCACACCGAGCACTACTACTCCGCCGCGATCAACAAGATCGAGCAGAGCATCGCCGAACTCGACGCCGCCCTGCACACGCCAGAGATCAAACCACTGCTCGATGGCGCTGAATTGCCCTGACCATCCCACGAAAAGCCGATGCCCCACGAAGGCGCTGGTCGCGCGTCGTGAGGCATCGGTTCGGAAGTTGATGGTGAGGCCGAGTGCAGTCGGATGGGGGCTTACATCATCCGGCGGCGTCGCCGGCCGGTGGCGGCCAATCCGCCCACCATCAGGAACGCAAGACTCCCCGGCGCGGGGATTTGATCGATGCGGATCCGCGCGATGACATCCTGAGGACCGAACACCGAGTTGATCGTGTCGAGGCTCGCGGTCTGCGTACCCAGAAAGCTCGCCAGGTAGTCGGCATCACCGGGGTCGGTGAAGAACGCGCGAATCGGGTTGTACTCCGGCATGGCCTGGCCGTCGTTGAGCGAAAACGCCGCATCGCCATACGCGTTATTCACTTCGGTGCCGTTGTCGTTGACCATGTGGCCGAAGATCAGAATCTCCATCGGTCCGTTGAAGTTCCCGTGTACGTCGAAGAGCTCGTGCGCCATCGGGTTGTCGTTCCCGAAGAACAGATCGTTGCTCGGGATCACCATCGAGGCGTAACTCAGGAATCGGTTGACCGTCGGATCACCGATGTCGAACATGACCGTCGCTGACTCGCCCGGATTGAACACCGGCGGCCCAATCGTGTTGGCCGTGACAACCAGCGACCGGCCGCCCGCCATCCCGGCTCCACTGGCATGGAAGGCAGCGTCCAGCGGTCCGGTGTTGCCGTTCTCGGCGATGGCCGTCATCCCGGGCCAGTTGGGCTGTGAGAACGTGCCGCGATCGTACAGGTCGAACGAACCATTCTGCGCTGAGAGCCAGACCGGCGTAAAGAAGAAACCTTCGCTGCTGTTCATGTTGTCGATCGTGACGCGAATCTCGTCGCCGAGTGTTCGAGTCGCGCTCAATCCAAGGATCGTTCCAGAAACCACGACCGCACCGATCGCCAGTTTGGTGCATCGATTGACCATGTTGCATCTCCCGTTCAAGTGTGCAAAAAGGGGTGAGAACTTCTACCCCAAGTCGCACGTGAACGATCCGCCTTGCACGCAATCTCGAAATTCAATCGATTTTCTATTCGGTCGATTTCGGCTGCGCGCTTCGCAGCGCCGTGCGAATGCGGTCCCGCGCCCCGTCGGGAAGCCCCGGCTCCGCCTGGTTCTCGTCCTCTTCACCTCGTTCGACATGCACCAGGCTGCGGATCGTCGCGTTCATCGCAAGCAGCTCCCGACGGGCGCGCCGACAACTCCCGCAGGAGAATCGATGGAATCGCTCCGCCCATCGCTGCCACCACGTGACCGGCGCCACGCCATCGCAGCACCGGATGCGGTCGGCTTCCTCGCATCGAAGCGTCAGAACGTACCAGAGAATGGCCAGTGCGCGCTTCATGCCTCACGACCCCTTGCAGATGCGGAGAAACGCTCTCCGAGTGAAACATGCAATCGACGCCTGGCCCGGTGAATAAGCGTCCAGAGATTAGTCGGCGTGATCTCCAGAATCTTGCAGATCTCTTCCGTCGAAAGCTCGTCCAGCACCCGGAAACAGAACGCCTCACGCATCAGATCGGGCAGTTCTTCGATCGCCTTTCGCAATGCGCGTCGCTTCTCCTCATCTTCAATCCCGTCGAGCCGCCCCTCCCGCCCATCCGCGTGACACCCGCACGCTGTTCCGACCGCGGCCGCATTCACCGCCGCCTGCGACTCCGCCTTTCGCCGGCGAATCTCCCGCCGGACATGGTCCACCGCCTTGTTTCGCAGAATCGTGAACAGCCACGCCCGCTCCTGAGCCTTGCTCCGCTCACATGGTGGCGCGGCGGCCGCAGCCAGCAGCGCCTCCTGCACCACGTCTTCCGCGGCATGACCCCGTCCGAGTCGCAGAATGGCGAACCGGTACATCGCGCTGCCGTACTCGTCGAGCCAACGTTCCGCGGACATGGCCCTGAGCGTACGCAGGCAGTGCCGCCGAAGATCGTCAGTATTCCATCGTGTGCTTCAGGCCAGCCAGCCGCGTGGCGCCGCCATCGCTCAACTGAACGAAAAACCTCGCCCCCAGATGGGGGCGAGGCATGATTGTCGATCACCGATCAATTGGAAACGCATCGGTGTTCAGATTACGGAATCTGACCCACGCTGCTCGCCTCGCACGGGCTGGCGACAGTCACCAACTGGACAAACCCTCCGCAGGCGCCGGCGCCGACCGCGCGGCCGATGCTGCCCGAACCGCTGCCGGTTCCGAGCGTGCGGACCAGTTGCAGGTTGCGGGTGCCAAGGCCGAGTTGCGTTCCGGCGCAAGCGCCGCTGTTGACGGTGAAGTTGCCGGTGTTGCTGGCGAAGACGATGCCCTGGGTCTTGTTGGGTTGAGCGCCGGTCCAGTTCACGTTGATGTTGCCCGGACAGGCGCCGCTGATCTCACACGCATAGCCACCGCCGCTGCCGAGACCCAAAAACGAGATGTCGTCATAGAAGTTGGTCGTCCCGACCGTGTAGAGGTCGAGATTCTTGATCTCGTGTGCCCCGCCGCGGATGAACAACTGGCCCCTCGAGACCTCAATGTTGTTGTAGTAGCTGGTGATGGTGTCGTTGTCGATGTCAACCTCGCACCGAATCTCGACCCATTGATCAAACACAATGCTCGGTGCGTTGGTCTCTGCGCGGAACGCATCGACCACGGTGCCCGGCCCGCCGCCGCCGTCACCCTCAAAATCAAACTCGAGATCGATACACCACTCGTACGGCCCGCCGTGGGCATATTCGTTCTGCACGAGGAAAAACGCGTCGGAGATGAACGTGGAAACCGGCGTGTACACCCATGCGGTGATCGTCCCCGAACCGCTTGTCAATCCCTCAAACGTCTGAATCGCGTCGTCGGCGCCTTCCACGAGTATCGACTTCGTTCCGCCGTGGGCATGAGCCGTCGAGCAACTGCCCGCCACGGCCTCGACATCGTCCCAGCCGCTCCAGCCGCCAACGTGGTAGAGCACCTGGCCGTTTGAGTAACTCTCGAAGTTGTCCGACCAATCCTGGCTCAGGGCCGTGCTGCACAACCCCGTCAGACCAATCGTCATCGTCAATCCAAGACACATCGTGCTGCGATTCATGAGACCCACTCCCTCTGAAAGTAGAACACTGCTATTAGCGCGGCACTCGTGACCAACGCCGGCCGGCGAGCACCCGCAGACTCTCCGAGTCCGCTGCTGTGGCGTCTCAAGATAACCGATTCTCCGTGCGAGGGGAAGCACAAAGTCCCAGATTGTCAGGGAAAGCCGCGACGTTGTCTGAATTCGACGGCTTTTCTCGCGATTTGGCGTCGATTCACGGCGATCACGACACAAAAAGAACCTCACCCCCGAAAGTGGGGGTGAGGCCATGGATCTCTGATGAGATTCGAAACAGTGGGAAGGCCAGTCAGATTACGGAATCTGGCCAACCGAACTGGTCTCGCACGGGTTGGCGACGGTCACCAACTGAACGAATCCGCCGCAGGCGCCGGCGCCGACGGCACGGCCGACGCTGCCCGAACCGCTGCCGGTGCCGAGCGTGCGGACCAGTTGCAGGTTGCGGGTGCCAAGGCCGAGTTGCGTTCCGGCGCAAGCGCCGCTGTTGACGGTGAAGCTACCGGTGTTGCTGGCGAAGACGATGCCCTGGGTCTTGTTGGGCTGAGCGCCGTCCCAGACCACGTTGATGTTTCCCGGGCAGGTGCCGGTGATGGTGCAGGTGTAGCCACCGCCGCCGCTGCCGAGCCCGAGCACCGCGCACTCGTCGTAGAACGTCGAAGTGCCAAGGGTGAAGAGGTCGAGGTTCTTGATCTCGGCCGCACCGCCGCGAATGAACAACTGGCCCGTCGAGACGAGCGTGTTGCCGTAGTAGCAGCTGATCGTGTCGTTGTCGACATCGACATCGCAACGGATCTGGACCCAGGTGTCGAACTGGATGGCCGGGAAGTTGGCTTCGGTACGGAAGTCATCCGCGACCGTGCCCGGGCCGCCGCCCGCATCGCCTTCGAAGTCGAACTGAAGTTCGATGCACCACTGGTACGGACCGCCGTGGGCGTATTCATTCTGGACGATGAAGTAGGTGTCGGAGATGAACTGGGCCACCGGGATGTAAACCCAGGCGCTGATCGTTCCGGCGCCGCTGGTGAGGCCACTGAACGTCTGGATGGCGTCGTCAGCGCCTTCCGAGAGGATGGACTTCGTGCCGTTGTGGGCATGAGCCGTCGAGCAGCTGCCCGCCACGGCCTCAACGTCGTCCCAGCCGCTCCAGCCGCCGACGTGGTAGAGCACCTGGCCGTTGGAGTAGCTTTCAAAGTCGTCGCTCCAGTCCTGGCTCAGCGCCGTGCTGGCCGTGGCGAGAGCGACCGTAATCCCAAGACACATCGTGATGCGTTTCATCGAATCCGCTCCTTCTGAAAAAGATGAAGAAACCCCCAAAATCGGCACCCTCGACCAACCCCGGTCGAGAAATGCCTGCAGACCCAACACTTCAGCCGGAGCGCGACACAGCGCCCGGCGCAAAACACCTCGATTGCGGCAAAGGAACCCCCGGAGCCCACGGAAACGCCATGCGATCCCGACCCCTCCGGAACCAACCTGCCGTCACTGCGCATGAAGATAACCGATTTTGCCTCCCAAGGGAAGGGCAAATCCATAATTTTCTGGGGGAAAGTCCCCAATCCACAATCGTTTAGCAGTCCCACCGCCATCCCGGGGTGGCCGCAGCGCCGGCGACGCCGCCAGGGCGGGCGTGGGACGATGGGCAAAGAGGATCCTCGAAAGTGGCGCCATACCCATATGGTTCGGCGGGGCGCCGGCGTGCGAAGCGGGGCGGGCTGGTGATTCGGTATGGGTGTTGACGACCATCGAGTCGCGCGACGGCGGGCAACTTTTTTCGCGTGCGGCGCAGCGTGAGGCGCGATTCTGAAAAATGTGCCACGCAAAATGCGTGCCAACACGGAGATGCACCATGTCGGGAACTTTTCATGCGCGCCAGAGCGCTCCTGTGCGCGATTTTTGAGCGCTGGTGTGCGCTGCGGAGCGCGTTTGTGTAAATGAGCGCTTCTGTGCGGGACGAATCAGGAATTTTGATCGATTTTCATTTTTCTGAGGGGGGTGATTTGGAGTTTTGGTCAACTTTTTTGCGTTTTCAAAAAGTCGGCGCACGGGATGCAGTCTGGATGGTGCGCGGGTGTGCGGGCGGCGAAGTTTTTCACCACGAAGGTCACCAAGACACGAAGAGGGCACGAAGAAAAGCCGGGATTGGGTGGAAAGGCAGAAGAAAGGCAACTCACCGCAGAGATCGCAGAGATCGCGGAGAGAGGCCGTTGGATCGGGGCGTAGGTCGGGACAAGGCTCGGCGCGGGCCCGGCGGTTTGGGGGTGCCATGCTTCGACCCGCTTCGGGCGAAGCATGCGATGGCGCGATGGACCATCGAAAGAGCAGAGCGTTTGAGAGCCGTTGCCCGCTCGTCATGCTTCACGCAGCCTTCGACGCGGCTCAGGCCAGGGAGCCGATGAAGCATGGCACCCCGCGACGTGAAGCGGCGGGATTCGAGTGGCGCTGAACGCTTGTCGCTTTGGGCACGGGTTCAGTGTCGACGGGCCGAGGTCGCCGGGACTGTTATCAGCCCCGACATCGATCTCCGCCCGGGGCTGCGGCGTTCGATGCCACGCGATCGAGACGCCGCAATGGATTCCATTGTCAGATTCCCCGGAATTGGCTTGCAGTCTGGCGGGTTTTCTGGTATGTTGGTGCAAGGGAGAACGAGGAGCGAATCGGATGATCGGCGGGAAGAGACGGGGCAGGGTTCGAGGGGTTGCGGGCCAAGTGCACGGAGAAGAAGAAGTGAATGGAAGCGAAGTCGCCGCAGCGCGAGATCGAGAGTCCAACCCGGTGGGATGCGCTCCCAGAGCATCGCTTATCGCCACCCTACGTGCGGACGCACGCTACTTGCTTTTGGAACGAGGATTGCCTGTCCAACTTGCCCCGGGAATTGAAACTGGTCGCCGGCACGAATCGAGAGATTCGTGTCGGCATTTGCCTCAATACCAAGGAGAAGAGAATGGTATGCAGAACTTCAAGGCTCATCGCGGTAGCGATTCTGATGTCGTCCGCATTGACGTCTGTGGTTTGCGCCCAGGCTGAATACCGATTTGCGTTCGTCAGGCTCAAGACTCCAGGCGACCAATCCACCTCCACCGAGTCAATCAACGAACTGGGAACCGCTGTCGGGACCGCGCACATCCCGGGAGCATACCACGCGGCAATGTGGACCGGCGGAGTCCTCGTCGACCTCGGAACGCTGGGCGGCGGTAATAGTTTGGCGCGGGACATCAACAGCAAAGGATGGATCGTTGGTTGGTCCGGTGGAATCGGCACCCACAGAGCGTTCCTTTGGCGCGACGGTCAGATGGAGGACATCGGCACACTCGGAGGAGATACCGCTGAAGCGACCGGCATCAGCGCGAATGGCTTGATTGCTGGGCTTTCGAAGATCAGCCCCGGTGATCCGGCCACGCGCGCGTTCATCTGGGAGAACGGTGAGATGACGGCGCTCGATGGCTTCGCACCCGAATCCAGCTCATTCGCACAAGCTATCAATAGTTCCGGGGTTGTCGTTGGCAACGGACCTCACCCGGACTTCAGCAATAACCAGCACGCTGCTGTCTGGGTGGATGGTCAGATCACCGATTTGGGCACGTTCCGTCCCGACAACTCCGGCATCAGTCGCGCATTCGGCATCAACGATCTCGGCTACGTCGTCGGCCTCGCCTCGACTGAGCGCGAGATTCGAGGCATCGCCTTCGTCTGGCACGACGGCCACATGTACAACATCGGCAAGCCGCGTGGCTCCACCGCCTCATACGCTTATGCCATAAACAACCTCGGCCAAGTCGTTGGATTCGCGAACAATGAGATTTCTGGTGAACTGATCGCATTCCTCTGGGAACAAGGCAGAGGCATGCAGCGACTCGATGATCTCACGCCGCCGCGCCTGCGCGGCATCGGGGGTCTGAAGTATGCCGACGACATCAACGACGCCGGCCAGATTGCCGGAACTGCTTATCCGCCGGGCGATCCTATTGGGCTCATCGGGTTCATCATGAGCCCTGTCAATCCGACGATGACGCTCAATGCGCCATCACCAGGCGCCGCGGGCGTTTCGAATACGCTGAGTGTCAGCAACATCACCCCAGGCGCGAGTGTGACCTTCCTCTACTCCAGGTTCGGCGGCGGCACCATCATCCCCGGCTGCGATCTCCAGCAGAACGCCCTGCAACTCGACAACCCCACCGTCATCGGCACGGCCATCGCCAACCAGCAAGGCGTCGCCACCATCACCCGACCCGTCCCCCTCATCGCACGCGGCCAGACCATCCTCTTCCAGGCCCTGGTGCCCGGGGAGTGTGCGATCAGTCAGTTGGTGGTGCATCGATTTGAGTGAGGGTCTGCGACGCGTGGCGTCGCGGCTAAACATTAGGGATGCGAAGGCGCCCTTCGACGTTGCTCAGGATCCTGGACAAGCGATCAACGGGTGGGCGGGAACGTTGGTCGCGGGTGGTGGGAGTGTTTTGCGACGCGTGCGTCGCCGCTCAGCGTTGCGGCGCGGCGATCCTGCGTCAGGCGCCGAGGCGGAGACGGTGGGCGAGGAAGTTGGGCAGGCCGGCTTCGATGATGGCGGCCTGGGTCTGTTCGATGGGATAGGGCACGCGATGGACGGTGAAGGTGCGCTGGCTGACATCGAGGATGCCGAAGCTGGCGTCGGGGTTGCCATCGCGCGGCTGGCCGACGCTGCCAGGGTTGATGATGTAGCGGTAGTGGCAGTCGAGTCGGAGCGGGAGGTTGGGCGGGAGGAAGGCGACGCGAACGTTTTTGGGTTCGACGGCGGCGTAGCCGACTTCGGGCGTGCCGAAGGCGATGGGGATGTGGGTGTGTCCGACGAAGAGGCAGTGGTTGGCGAAGCCGCCGTAGGCGAGCGCGGCGATGTGCTGGTCGTGGATGTAATCGCTCGTGCCGTCGCTGACGGGTGAGGCGTGGCAGAGGGTGGCATCATCGAGATCGGCGAGGCGCGGCATGGAAGCGATCTGCTCGCGATGCGCATCGCTGAGACAATCGCGCGTGTAGTCGAGTGACATGCGCGCGGTGGGGTTGAAGCGATGGGCTTCGACGTCGTCGATGATGCTCAGGTCGTGGTTGCCCTGGATGGTGAAGATGTTGCGATCGGCAATGATGTCGAGGCACTCGCCGGGGTGGGCGCCGTAGCCGACGACATCGCCGAGGCAGAGGATGGCGTCGACGCCCTTGTCATCAATGCAGGCCAGCACGGCCTCGAGGGCCTGGAGGTTGCCGTGAACGTCCGAGATGAATGCAAATCGCGCCAAGCGAACGGATCCCCACGATGAGTGCTGTGACGCCTTCTTGTACGGGTTTGATATCGGTTGTTTGCAGCCTGTCTCCCGTGTAAAACGAAAACGACGCACGCATCTCGCGCGATCCGGCGAATTCGCCCGAAAAGATCACTCCTGATCGGTGGATTCAGTTTCCACGTCGGTGGTTTCCGGCTCGGTCTCGGGTTCGGCGTCCGCGTGCTTCTTGGAGGGATGGGCCTTTTTATAAGCCGTGATCTTGGACCGGTCGCCGGCGATAATCATGATGACGGCACGCCCGGTAAACTTGGCGGGCATTTCGACCTTGCCGATGTCGGCGAATCGGGCCTCGATTTCGCGGAGTCGGGCGATGCCCTGATCGCGGTACTGGAACTCGCGGCCGCGCATGGGCTGGACGAACTGGACCTTGTGGCCCTCGAGGATGAAGCCGCGCGCCTGTTCGACGCGGATCTCGACGTCATGCGGATCGATCTTGAGGGAGCGGCCGAGGCGGACTTCTTTGAGTTCGCTTTTCTTGGAGCCGCCGGCGGAGCGTTTTTCTTTTTTGGACTGTTCGTACTTGTAGCGGCCGAAGTCCATGATCTTGCAGACGGGCGGCCGTGAATCTGCGGAGATTTCGACGAGATCGAGTCCTGCTTCGTGGGCGAGGCGCTTGGCCTCTTCGAGGGGGATGACTCCAAGTTGCTCATTGTCAGGACCAATGACGCGCAGTGGCGAGAAGCGGATCATGTCATTGATGCGCTCGCGACGAGTCTGCTGATCTCGAGCGGTCATAAAGCGGCGATGTGCGATGGGACGTACTCCTTGTGGGCCGGACTTAGACGAAACGACCAGCCGCACCGGTGGCGACGGATCGAACACTTCTGCGCGAGGCAGTGAAAACTCGGAAACGGGGGCGAGGAGATCTCATACAGCCGGGGTCGCGGTCACACAGCAATGTGCTGCCTGGGGAAGGGGTTCCCTCATGGCTGGATCTCCATCATGGATGCGGCGTCACAGCCCAACGACTGGTGTGATGCCGCAATCCTGCAATATCAAGATAGTCGTATCGGATGGAGTCGGCAAGCGCTTTGGGGTCTGTTTCGCAAAACCGCAGCAGTTTGGGGGCATCGGCCCCGCGAATCGGCGTCGTTGATCAGGGCAGGATGAGCATGCAATCGCCGTAGGAGTAGAAGCGGTATTCGCGGTCGATCGCCTCCCGATATGCCTCGAGCAGCGCGTCGATGCCGATCATCGCGCCGACGAGGGCCATGAGCGATGAGCGCGGCAGGTGGAAATTGGTGAGCAGGGCGTCGACGTGGCGGAACTGGTAGCCGGGCGCAATGAGCAGACGGGTGGCGGCGTCCAGCCCGGTAGGGGGAAGCGCATCGCCGAGGCTCTCGAGGCTGCGGACGGTCGTGGTGCCGACGGCGATGATGCGACGCGCGGCGGCGCGGGTGCGGCGGAGAAGGTCGAGGGTTGACGTGGGGACCGAGAACCACTCTTCGTGGATGGGGTGGTCCTCGATGTGTTCGCATTCGACGGGTTTGAAGGTACCGGCCCCGACGTGGAGGGTGAGGAAGGCGGTTTCGACCCCCTTATTGCGGCAAGCATCCAGCAGCGTATCTGTGAAGTGCAGACCGGCGGTGGGGGCGGCGACGGCTCCTTCGGGGCCGGCGTAGACGGTCTGGTACTGGTCGCGGTCTTCGGGGTGGTCAAGGGCGAGATCGCCCTGCTCGCGGCGGCGCCGGAGGATGTAGGGGGGCAGGGGGGCGTGGCCGGCCCGATTGAGGACCTGCTGCCAGGAGAGGGGGCCGGAGAGGCGGACGAGCCAGTGATCGTCGACTCGGTCTTCGACGATGAGGCGGGCGTCGGGCAAGTCGCCGGCGTCGGTCTCGAAGCAATACTCCTGGCCAAGGCGGACTTTGGAGCTGGGTCGGAGAAGGGAGAGGGCGAGATCGGGCTGGCCGGCGAGGTGGAGAAAGAGGCCCTCGATGTGGCCGCCGGTATCGGCGCGGCGGGCGACGTAGCGGGCGGGGATGACGCGGGAGTTGTTGAGGATGAGCGCATCGCCGGGGATGAGGTAGCGGGGCAGGTCGGCGACGGTGTCGTGGGCGAGGATGCGGCCCGTGCGATCGAGAACCATCATGCGGGCGGCATCGCGCCGGGCCGTGGGATGGGTCGCGATGAGATGCGGCGGCAGGTTGTAGTTCAGCGAATCGGTGCGGAGCATGTCGGATTCCGGCGCGGTCGATGTGGCGTGGCGGCAACATCGAGTGCAGAGCGTTGGGAGCGGCTGCGAGCGGCAGAAGGATAGGTGGGGACTGCGGCGGCGCAGGGGGGAGATTATCGCCCGTCGAGGATTGCGGGTGCGAGCGGTGCGGGGTGTGCATGAACGTTGGGCATGCAAGCCGTTTCGCCTGCGATCCATCATGGGAGGTTGCTGCCGCATCTGCGGCCGTTTGCCCGGCTGCATCTGTATCGGCTGCTGCATCCGCGCCCGCCGTACCGGGCGGTTCGGCCGCGCGTTCCTCGGCCGTTTCTTCGGATTCCGAGGGGGCTGGCGATTCGACTGGGGCCGGATCTCATCGCGCTGCGGCGCGAGCGGATCGTCGGGCGGGTGCTCAATGGTCGGATCGAACGCGATCGCTTTACGCCGAGCGCGCCGGCTGATTCATGCCCGGCGAATCGCACGTATGACTGCGCGGGACAGCCGACGTCGCAATCCAATCATTGCGCGGCTGTTGAGGCGCGACTGGCGCGGGCTGAGCGCGATCTGGCGGTCGCCGAGCGTCGTTGGCGCGGTGTTGAGAGTGGGTGGGGTGCGAGCAGCGCGCCGGGAGCGCGCGCGATGTTCGATGAGCCGGTGGCTTATGCGTATCGATGGGTGCCGCCGGAACCAAGTGGCGGTTGTCCGCCGGCTGTGGTGTCTGTTCCGGGTGTGGTTCGGGCGCACATTGACCCGACGGGACGACTCGTTGATGTGCTGATGTGAATCAGGCGTCTTTCTTTTCGCCGGCTTTGAGCAGGCGCTCGCCCTGATCGGGGGTCATGGAACCTTCGGCGATGTAGGCGGCGATCTCGCGGCGGGTGTGCTCGCGCTGCACGCTGCCGAAGACGCGGACGATCGAGCCGAAGATGATCCAGACGATGGCGACGGCGCTGATGAAGCCGAAGATTACGATGTCCTCGTTGGTCGAGAGGAACTCGAGGAACCTGTTGAAATCCGGGTCGACATTCATGGCTGGCACTCCTTCGCTGACGACCGGCCCACCTCCGTCCAACTCATTGTTGGGGCTCGGGGGGCAGGGGTTTCATAAGAAACCGTTGACAGTACATTGTGACGCGTCATCCGGGGCGTGCCTGTCTCGATGTGGATGATCTGGGACACTTCGCGCTTCGAGCAAGTTCGGGTTGCTGCCCCTGTTCCCCGGCAAGCACTGGGGCCTAGGCTCTGGTTCCCACACTGAGAGGAGCCAGGAACCGTGAGCACCGCGTCCACGAGCATTCACCCGATTGACACTTCGTTCGTTCCCGCCGAGATCGATTGCGGGGACTGGTCGCAGATCGAGCCGCTGGCCCGAAACCTGATGGAGCGGCCGCTGGACACGGTCGAGCAACTGGAGCGCTGGCTGCTGGATCGCAGCGAGCTGGAGTCGGCGCTGAGCGAGGCGCAGGCAAATCGATACATCGACATGACGTGCGATACGGAGAGCGAGGCGAAGAAGAAGGCGTTTCTCCAGTTTGTCGAGGAGATCGAGCCGAAGTACAAGCCGGTTGCGTTTGAACTGGACAAGCGACTAATCGCGTCGCCGGCGGTCGGGCAGCTCGATGCGGATCGCTACATGGTGCTCGTGCGCGACGCCAAGCGCGATGTGGAACTGTTCCGCGAAGCCAACGTGCCGATCGAGATGGAACTCGCCAAGCTCGACCAGCAGTACCAGGAGATCTGCGGCGTCATGACGTGCGAGTTCGACGGGCAGACGCGCACGATGCCGCAGATGGGGCGGTACCTGGAAGTGACGGACCGCGCCAAGCGCGAAGCCGCGTGGCGGGCGATCGGCGATCGACGGCTGGCGGACGCGGACAAGATCGACGACATCTTCGATAAGATGATCGCGCACCGGCACCAACTCGCCCTCAACGCCGGATACGAGAACTTTCGCGACTATCAGCATGACCGCCTGCGGCGGTTCGATTACACGCCCGCCGACTGCTTTGCGTTCCACGAATCCGTTGAGCGGCTCGTCGTGCCGCTCATGCGACGTCTGGACAAGGAGCGGCGCGAAGGAATGGGTCTGGACAAACTTCGGCCGTGGGACATGGCGGTCGATGTGAAGGGCCGGGCGCCGCTGAGCCCGTTTGAGACGGTCGATGCGTTCGTGGATGGAACTGCGAAGATCTTTCAGCGCATGGACCGGGATCTGGGCGAGATGTTCGCCACGTTGCGCAAGCCGGAGTGTCTCGACCTCGATTCGCGCAAGGGCAAAGCGCCGGGCGGGTACCAGTACAATCGCGATCGCATCCGCCAGCCATTCATCTTCATGAATGCGGCCGGGCTGCACAAGGATCTGGTCACGCTCTTGCACGAAGGCGGGCATGCGTTCCACTCGATTCTCAGTGCAGATGAGCCGCTGCTGAATTACCGCCACTACCCGATGGAGTTTGCCGAGGTGGCATCGATGAGTATGGAACTGCTCGCGTTGCCTTTCCTCACCGAGTTTTACGACGAGGATGAGGCGAACCGGGCCCGGCGACAGCAGTTTGAACGGACGCTGACGATCCTTCCCTGGATTGCGACGATCGATGCGTTCCAGCACTGGGTGTACACCAATCCGAAGCACACGCGCGACCAGCGCCGCGACAAATGGCTCGAACTGGATCGGCGTTTCGGTTCGGCGATCGACTGGTCAGGATTGGAGCCGTATGCCGAGCGCGGCTGGCAGAAGCAGTTGCACCTGTTTGGCGTGCCGTTCTACTACATCGAGTACGGCATCGCGCAGATCGGCGCTTTGCAGATGTGGGTCAACTACCGGCGCGATGCGAAGCAGGCGGTGGCAAAATACCAGGCCGGGCTGGCGCTGGGCGGAACGCGGCCGCTGCCTGAATTGTGGAAAACGGCGGGACTGGCGTTTGACTTCGGTGCGGATCAGATGTCGGAATTGATGCGCGAGATTGAGGCGGAGATGAAGGTGTTGCCGGTTTGAGGTCGGGAAGGGTGATGGCCGGATTGTCGCTTGTCACGCCCCGACCTTTGGTTTCGCGCTACTTGCCGCTCGTTTGTTTCCTTGCCCGTCGCACGCGCATCACGCTTCGCAGTTTCTGATACTGCCTATTCACTTCTGCTTGATCGGTCGAAACTGCGAGATGCTCCCCGTATTCCTCTAGGCTCGCAATGCCAAAGTCGTTCCTAATGAGTCGAGCTAAGTGCGGATCTACGAAGTCCTTGACCAGATATGCAATCTGATCTCGATACTGGATGGATGCAGCGTGATGTACGAGGCGATTTCGATGCACGCGAAGTGAATGGAGCACTTCCTTAGCGATCGTGCGGTCATCAAGAGTGCTAATCGTGCGTTTGGCAGTCTCGTCGTAGTTCGCTCCTACTGTTGCAGTTATTGACTCCAGAATGGACCAAAGTTGCAGGAAAGTAGCGTCCAGATTGTATTGATCTAGAGCAGTTGCGTAACGAACGAGCAAGTGCTCCAATTCAGCCCGGTAGGGAAGTCGGCGGATGCGAGCCTGTGCCCAGCGTCGTAGCTTTTCGATCTTTGGCCAACCTGCCTTCGGCGTGAATAACCCTCGCTCCCGAAAGGCATCTGCTTCATACCAAAACTGCTCCGTAGCCAGCCTGCCGTCTGGATGGTGAAGCGTGTGCAGTGGACCAATGTGGACTACTCCCATCGGCTCTGCGGGTTTGAAGCCCATGTTTATTCCCCAACCACGGTAGGTCGCAAACATTGTCCACAACCCGCGTAGCATCGCCACTGCGCGAAGTGCCTTGAAGAATGCGTCGCTGTGGCTCCTGCCATCAACATGAATGGCGACGTCGTGGTAGCTCTCCATTGGCGCTAGCAGTTGGGTTCGACAGAACTCGGCATGCTCAGGGAACGGAAAGCGAGATCGATTCGTTACCGCCTTGATTGAGGCTCCGCCAATATTAATAACATTCGTGGGCAAGGCCTCAACAGACAATGAACTCACTACG
Organism: Planctomycetaceae bacterium; assembly: GCA_040255465.1. Taxonomy (GTDB): domain Bacteria; phylum Planctomycetota; class Phycisphaerae; order Phycisphaerales; family UBA5793; genus UBA5793. Next base: position 572,380 of record JBDZVA010000002.1, on the reverse strand, counting down.
CAGAATCGCTCGGGCGGGCGTCTGAAGAATGCCGCGGATTCGTGATCCGCCGCTCGTAGGAACGCTTCGCATTGAATTGGCGTTCTATCGCCAGATGCTGTCAGAACTCGTCGTATTGCATTTCGAATGATTGTAGAGATATCTGCGTCACTGAGCTCTTGACGATCTGGCCCAACAACGGCCATCGTTGCTCGCAAACTCGCTTCAATCCGGTAGTGCAGGAACCCCTCCCACTGCAGGCCTGAAGGGCCGACCTTCGCCATTTGCCCGATTTCGCTAAGCAACTCGATGGGTGCATGACGAGACCTGTCTGCTTTGTACGGTTTTGCACTTGGATCGCGCCAGAATACGTACCGCTTGCTCATTTCCATTTCCTCATCCAGATCAAACAGAGAATACACCATTGCACCATCCATATTGCGAAGCAACGCCTCCTGATTCACGATTGCGTTCAGCTTCGAAGTGAAAACAGGATCGGGATGCTCGGAAAACGCCTCCGATCAGAATCATCGCGGCGCGATGCCACTTTGCAAACAACCGGAGGAAACGAACGAGTCGAAGGTGCTGAATCGGTACGCGCCTGCGATCGTCTTTGCAGACTCATGTCCCGCACGGCGGACCCTACGGGATCATCGCTGCTTGCCGGCGGCGACTTTGGCCACGGCTTGGGCGATCCGTTCAATCTGCGCGTCCGTCAGGTCGTGATGGACGGGGAGGCAGAGGACTTCCCGGGCCAGCATCTCGCTGATGGGCATCGGCTCGCGCTCGGGCACGAGTTCGGTGATGATGGGCTGATCCGAAATCGCCTTGGGATAGTGCGTGACGGAACCGACACCTTCGAGGCCGAGCAGCCGGGCGAATTCATCGCGATCGCAGCGCAACTGGTCGAGACAGAGGCGGATCGTGTACTGGTGGTAGACGTGGCCGGCGCCCTCAGTTGGCACGGGGGTGAGCACTGCGGGCACATCGGAGAGCAACTCAGTGAGTCTCGCACCATTCGCCTGCCGGCGTGCCGTGCGCTGCGGAAGTTTTTCAAGTTGAGCCAGGCCGATGGCGGCGGCGATGTCAGTCAGGCGATAGTTGTAGCCGAGCGCGACGTGGTGGTAGCGCTTGCCCGGCGTCATGCCGTGATCGCGCAGCAGGGCGAGGCGGGCGGCGAGTTCCTCGTCGTTGGTGGTGATCATGCCGCCTTCACCCGTCGTCATGTTCTTGGTCGGGTAAAAGGAGTAGGTGGTCGCGTGTCCGAAGGCGCCGATGCCCTGGCCCCGGTAGGTGGCGAGGTGGGACTGGGCGGCGTCGTAGACGACACTCAGGCCGCGCCGGTCGGCGAGATCGTCAACGGCATCGATGTCGGCGGGGTTGCCGTAGAGATGTGTCGCCACGATGGCCGTGGTGCGCGGCGTGAGGCGCTGCTCGGCGTCGGCGGCGTCGATGTTGAACGTGCGCGGATCGACATCGCAGAAGACGGGTCGCGCGCCTCGGGCGATGATCATCGACGCGGTGGCGATGAAGCCGTAGGCGGGGCAGAGGACGTCATCACCGGGGCCGATGATCGGTTCATAGGCGAGTTGCAAAGCAGTGGTGCCGTTGCAGGTCGTCAATGCGAACTGAGCACCGGTGGCGGCGGCGAACTCGGACTCAAACTGGGCGCACTTCTTACCCTGGCGCAACTGGCCGGAGCGCAGCACCTCGATGGCCGCGTTGATTTCATCTTCGGCGAGACGGGCGGAGACGACCGGGATCATCTCGGCGGAAACGGGCGTGCCACCCTCGGCCGCGAGGCGGTCGGTGGAGGCGGAGACGGGATGAGTCGAAGCGTTGGCCATGGCCGAGGGAGCGTTACTTCTTGTGGGACGTCTCGGAAATGCGCTGCTCGCGCTGGGCGATGACCTGCTGCAGGGCCGCGGCGAAGCGCATCGCGCTGTTGGGCGAGAAGACGATGCGAGCGCCGACCTGGAAGCTGATCGCCTGCTGGTTGCCCATCATGCGAGGCACCTGCACGCCGAGATCGCAGATGATTTCATCCTGGCCGGCGTTCATCTGCCAGGCGTTGGCGTAGGTCGTGTGGGCGTGGGTCTCGTCGACGTGGACCATGACCTGGCCGGGGCCGGCCTGCTGCTGCTGGGGATTCGGATTCGTTTCGGCCATGTCTCTCTCCTTGAGCCAATTGGCTCGATGGGATTGCGGGGTTTGGGAAGTCGGGGATGATAGCCGGTCTCGCGCAATGGCACCGAGGGAGGCCGGTTGAGGCGAGCGAATCAGGACTTCACCTGCGCGATTCCGGCTCGGCTACGACCACTTGAGCACGATCTTGCCGAATTGCTCGCCCTCTTCGAGGCGTCGGTAGGCGGAGGCTGCGTCGGATGCATCGACGACCTGATCGACCACCGGCTGCAGTTGGCCGGAGCGAAGCAGAGCCGTGACGTTCCGGAATTCGTTCATGTCACCCATGGTTGAGCCGAGCAGTCGCAACTGATTCCAGAAGATGCGGGCGAGGTCGGTGGTGGCGGCGGGGCCGGTGGTGCAGCCGGGGGTGACGAACGTGGCTCCGCGCGCCATGGCTTTGATGCACGAGAGATGGACTGCCTGGCCGACGGAGTCGAGCACGACGTCCACGCCTCGCTTGGCGGTGAGGCTGCGAACCGTGCGCGACCAGTCTTCCCCGGTGTCGAGTACGCCGTGGTCGGCGCCGAGGCGGATGGCCTTGTCGAGTTTCCACTGGTGGCGGCTGGTGACGATAGTGCGGCAGCCGAAGTGCCGTGCGATGGCGAGCCCGGCGGTCGCCACGCCGCCGCCGATGCCGGTGATGAGGACGGTTTGTCCCGCTTTGAGTTCAGCGCGCGAGACGAGGCAGCGCCAGGCGGTGAGGAACGTCAAACCAAACGCGGCGGCGGCGACGGGGTCGCAGTCGAGTCCGACGTCGGCGAGTTGCTGGGCTGGCGCGGCGAAGCGCTGGCAATGGCCACCGTTGGTGTGTTCGCCGATCATGCTGTAGTGGGGCATGCTCGGGGCCATGTCGGGATGAACCGGGTCGGGGATGGGTTGGGCCGCGTTCATGATGACGCGCCGACCGATCCAGGCGGGATCGACACCATCGCCGACTGATTCGACGATGCCGCAGGCGTCGGAGCCGCCGATGCGCGGGTACTGGAGGTCGACGCCGGGCAGGCCGCGGCCGACCCAGAGATCGAGGTGGTTCAGTGCAGAGGCTTCGGTGCGGATGATGGCCTGGCCGGGGCCGACGGTGGGCTCGGGCCAGTCGTTGACGAACCGGATGTTGGCGTGAACGGGTGTGCCCTGACTGGCCACAGTGACTGCGCGCATGAACCGGCTCCTCGAAGATGATCAAGCGAAACGCTGGCGACCCACGGGTTCATCAGCGCGGGGAATCCAATGCAGCGCAGGTTCGACGTCAACCGGTGGCTTCACCCGCTTTGATCAGGCCGACGCGAAGCAGAATCGGTCCGAAGCACTCGAAGATCGCGATCGTGGCGAGCAGCAGGCTCGAGAGGCTGACACCCCAGGCAAAGTCCGCGAAGAGCGATTCGATGCTGGCGGCGAGCGCCAAGGCAATGCCCGCCTGCGGGATGAAGGCGGTCCACACCCAGTTGCGGGCGGGCGCGGGCATGGAGAAGAGTCGACCGCCGAGCGTGATGCCGCCCCAGACGGCAACGGACCGCATGACGACGATGGCCAGCGCCAGCGGCCAGAGGTGGGCCAGAGCCGCCAGATCGATCTTGGCGCCGGCGATGGCGAAGAAGATGCAGTAGATCGGCAGTGAGAGTTCCTCAACCGAGTGGAAGAGTTCGGCGCTGCGATCGGGCCACATGTTCGAGAGAATGAACCCGGCGGAGAGTGCGACGAGCAGGGTTTCGAAGTGGGCCGACTCACTGACGAGCACAATGCCGAGCGACATGGCGAGTACGAAGAGCAGCATGTGCCGGCTGAGGTGGTGCAGAACGGTGGACATCAATGCTCCGAGCAGCGCGCCGGCCGCGACGGAGCCGAGCAGGTGCCATGCGAGATCCCTGACGAGCGAGCCTTGCGAGGCGGTTTCGCCGTTTGCGTGCAGCAGGCTATAGCCCAGTCCGCTGGCCACGGTGAAGAGAACGACCACGACGAGGTCTTTGACAACGGTGATGGCCAGGCTCGTTTCCGACATCGGCCCCTTGGCGCGCAGTTCACTGAGCAGCGCCACGAGCACAGCCGGAGAGTTGGAGGTGGCGAGCACCGCGATCATGAGGCAGACGACGATCAACTCCATGCGGGGCAACTCCGCGAGGAAGCCGAGCATCGATCGGCCGAGGTAGAGCCCGATGAACACGGTCGAGAGGATGGCGAGGATGACCAGTCCCATCATGCCGAGCACCTGCTTGATGCCTCGGCGCAGGAGTTCGATCTTGATCTCGCCGCCTGCGGTGAGTCCGATGAGCGCGATGGCGAGCGAACTGAAGATGCGCAGGTGGTCCATCTGGGCCTGGGGCAGCAACGGGTTGACGTTGGGGGCGACGAGGGAGATGAACGAGGGACCGACGAGCACGCCAAAGGCGAGGTAGCCGGTGATGCGCGGCAGGAGCAGGATCTTGAACACTTTGCCCGTCAGCCACGCACCGAGCAGGAGGAACGCCAGGGCGGTTGAGGTCGCGACGAGATCGAACTCGGGGGAGGTAAAGGGGCGATCCATGGCGTCGAGGTAGCGCCGGGCGGCGTAGCCGGGCGTGAGGGAACGAAGGGTGCCGACCGCGACGAGCAGCATGAGCCAAACGGCAATGAGGCGGGGGAGTGTTTTCATGCGCCTGCCTCCACGGCGCGCGGTTGTTTCTCAGTGGCCATCGCTGCGGCATCCCGACGCCGCCAGCCGCGCAGGAAGGGGAGGAGTTCACTGAGGGCGCCGACGAGGAGCACGATGGTCAGCAGTTCCTGGTTCATGTCCGAGGCTTCATCGACGACAACGGCCACCCCGAGCGCGATGGCCACGAGGGATTGCCGCATCGGAGCCTGGTAGAGCGGGCTGCGGGCCGGCAATGCGGGCTGGTACGCCGCCAGACTCCAGCGCATCAGCGGACCCTTGACGAAGAGGCGCAGCGTCGTCAGCGCGAGGATGAGCAGCCAGCCCCACAGTCCGATGCGCGGATCCACGAAGACTCCGGCGAGCAATGCGAAAAGGATGGCCACGGGTTGTTCGGCCCGGAGCACGAAGCGATCGAACTCGCGCAGTTTGGGGCCGCCGAGGTTGGTGATGACGATGCCGCAGAGCATGGCGGCGAAGAGCGGCGACACGCCGAGTTCGGAAGCAATGCCGCTGATGAGGGCGATCATGGCAATGTAGACGACGAAGAGTTCGCGCCGTTCACGACCCGCCTGCTGGAGCAGGTAGCGACCGACAAAGCCGACGGCGGCTGCGAGCATGGCGGTGGCGAGCAATCGCAGGGCGCCCGTGGAGAAGGAAATCTCGACCTGACCGGTGTCGGATCGTGTCGGCAGGATGATGAGCAGGCCATGGATCATCACCGCGACCATCGCGGCCAGCCCGGCGCCGGCCTGCACCAGCACCGCCAGGTGCATCCCGGCCGGGGATCGCTCTTCGCCGAGCGATCGCGTTTCGGCGGCCCAGCCGATGCCGGCGGTGATGAGCAGTCCGACGGGGGCGATCCACCAGGCAAACTCGGTATGAATCATCGAACGGCTGAGCAGGGCGACACTGACCGCGCCGATCAGGACCGTGGCGACGAGTGCATCAACGAGTACCCAGCGGCGCACGGCCGCGGGGACGGCTCGTAGAAGTGAGGTTCGGGCCTGGAGGCCGATGATCGCGCCGATCCAACCCAGGCCGAAGGTGAGAGCCGGGCGCACTTCGAGGAGCATGGACTCGGTAACGACATTGGCGCCCCATCGGCCGAGCAGGAATCCGATGAGCACGGCGAGCCAGCCGCCGCTCATGTAGCGTGCAGTGAGGCGATTGCGCTGAAAGCGGTAGAAGGACTTGCTCGTCACCACGAGCGCCAATGCGGAGAGGACGAGCAGTGCGGCAAAAATGCGCAGCCCGCCTGCTCCGGCTCCGTCATCCGCGGCAAGCGTCAGGACCGCGCTGGCCTGGAATTGGTCGATGGGCACATGACCGTGCATGTCGTAGTCACCCAGCCTTCAGGCTCGAATTGGACCCCACATCTCATCCACGTGCAGGGTGATGACGATGGGCTGCTGTTCCGGCTCCATGTCATCCACGTATTTTCGAAGGTCAGCGATTTCATCCAGAGTGGTCAGCGAGATCACGACGCGGCTGCCGGTGTGCTGGGGCAGCAGGGCGGCGAGGCCGGCGAACATGGGCATGTCCTGGCGCAGGATGGCGCCGAGCCCCTTGGACTCGACGACGGTGGCGCCGGTGATGCCGACATCGAGCATGCCGGTGACGAGTTCATCGAGCGCGGCTTCGCTGCGCGCAATCATGATGAGCAATCGAGATTTGTTCCTCGGGTCTTCATCCATGCGAACGGTCCTCTGCGAGAAGGTTCTCGTAGAGTTGCGCTGTGTCATCCGAGGCGCGGAGACGGTTGCGGGCGGGTTCGGAGCGGACAATGCGCGCCAGCCGGGCCAGCAGCCGCACGTGATCCCACGGATCGCTCGTGGGGCCGAACATGCAGAAGACGAGATCAGAAACCGGATGGTGAGCGACGCCGAAATCGACACCGGGCTTGAGCAGGGCGACGGCCACGAGCGTCTTGTCGATTTCCGCCGAGAGAGCATGCGGGAACGCAACGCCCTCGGGGGTCGAAGTCGGCATCTGCTTCTCGCGAGCGATCAATCGCTGAACAAGGGCGTCGCCGCGGAGGGCCGGAATCATGGAATCAACCGACGCCGCGAGTCGGCTAAAGAGATCATCCCGAGACTCGACGTCATCGAAGAGAAAAGTCAACTCGGGGCGGATGTAGGGCTGGAGGGCCATGGTCGGGGCAGCATAGCGGGCTCGTCGCGAGTTGGACAGTTGTTGCGAGCCGGTTACTGTGCCGACTGATCCCGTCGCCATACCGTCCTCTTGAGCATGATCGAGATCGTCCAGAGCGACAATCTGCCGTTTCTTCAGGGCTGCGCCGCGGGTGCGTTCCATCTGATCTACGTCGATCCGCCATTCAACACCGGCGTCGAGCGAACGCATACGCCTATTCGGGCGGTGCGCGATGAACAGGGGGGCGACCGCACCGGGTTTGGCGGGAAGCGCTATCGAACGCAGAGCGGTCAACGCCGGAGCTACGGCGACGCCTTTGACGACTATCTCGCGTTCCTTCAGGTGCGTCTCGCTGAGGCCCGGCGCGTCCTGGCGGATGATGGTTCACTGTTCGTCCATCTTGATGCGCGCGAGGTGCACTACGTCAAGGTTCTGCTTGACTCCATCTTCGGCCGCACGTCGTTCATGAACGAGATCATCTGGGCGTATGACTACGGCGGCCGGTCGAAGAGCCGCTGGCCGGCCAAGCATGATTCGATCCTGTGGTACGCTCGCGATCCGGAGCGATACACGTTCAACTACGATGCGATCGATCGCGTGCCGTACATGGCGCCGGGTCTGGTCGGGCCGGAGAAGGCGGCGCGAGGCAAGACGCCCACGGATGTGTGGTGGCACACGATCGTGCCCACCAACAGTCGGGAACGTACGGGCTATCCGACGCAGAAACCCGTTGGCCTGCTGGAACGAATCGTGCGCGTGCATTCCAGGCCAGGTGACCGACTGCTTGATTTCTTTGCGGGCAGCGGGTCATTCGGGGAAGCGGCGGAGCGGCACAGGCGCGATTGTACCCTGGTTGACGTCAACCCCGCGGCGATCGAGATCATGCAGGGGCGGTTCCCGGGCGCGAGCGTTCGAAACGAAGACGGACCGCCGGTCATTCGTGTGAAGGAGCAAATCCATGAAACGGCTTGATGGCAGATCTTGCACGCTGGCTGCACTGTTGATGATCGCATCGCCGGTGTGGGCGCAGACAGATTCGCGGCCGCTCCATGAACAGCCATTCCACGGCATGCTTGTGCGCAATGACGAAGCCAGCGGCGGACTGCTCGTCGGCTGGATCCTCCCGGGACCACTCAATGGGCACGGGTTTACTTCTGACGTAGTGAATCGCGGCGACATTCTTCTCTCTGTCAATGGACGGAAGATGGATCGCAACGAGTTTGACGCGCTCATGCTCAGCGCGAAGCCGGGTGACCATCTGTCGCTCAAGGTGCGGCATACGGGCAGCAATCCTGAGACGGCTGTGCCTACTGCAGGTTCGGCGAGCGACGAGCGGGAGTATGACCTTGTGCTTGCCTCGCGCGATGAATGGTCCGGCCCCGTGGCGCATCAGCCCGCTAATGCGCCGCCGTTTGATCCCGAGGCGGTTGTGCCGATGGCCGCTGACCACACCGCGCTCGAGCGTTTCGTGTGGGATCGGGTCGAAGCGAACCGCCTGGCTGAGCCGATCGACAAACTGCGCGAATACTTCCGCACCACGGTCGAGACAAACAACGGCGCCAACATGCTGTCGCGGGTGCGTTACGGCTTTCATCGTCCAACGCGGCTGGCTGAATTGCAGTCCACAATCACTCGGCCACTTGATGCGATTCCCGACGAGCCCACCCGCCTTTTCGCGGCTGCCGCCGCCAACCTGGACTGTGCCGCACCTGACATCGCAGAGCCGCTTGATGTCTCTGACCCGCGGCGGGCGGTCGAAGACGCAACCATGATCGTCGAGCATTCGCAGGCGCATCTCGAGACCGCGTTCAGCCGCATCGCTCCGGAGTTGAGACCGGGCCTTCCCGGCACGCTTGTCGACATCACCGACGTCGTCGCTGAAGATCTCTACATCCACGGCCACCCGGAGGCCAAGCGACTGATCGAGGGCCTGCGCGCCAGTCTCTCAGTCGATTTCAGCGCGCTGCTTCAGGCCGGCGGCGATCTGTCCGGATTCATGCACCCGAATTCCCACGCGCCGGCTGAAGCGCCGGGCATTGTTGTTCCGGCATCGCTGCGACAACTCGTCACGGGCGATATTCTCGCCTTCGAACTCGTCAATGACGAGTGGATCGTGTACGGCGGCGCGGGCTCGAACACGTATGACATGACGAGCATCGCGGCGGTCATCGACGCCGGCGGCGATGATGAATACCGCTACGCGACGGATGAGCGCCCCGCCGTGCAGGTGATCCTCGACCTTGCGGGGAACGATCAGTACCTTGGCAGTGCCAGCGGCCCCGCCAGCGCGGTGATGGGCATCAGCCTCATCGTCGATCAGGCCGGCAACGACAGGTATGATGGCGCTTCACGCTCGTGTGGCGTGGGCGTCATGGGTGTGGGCGTGATTCTGGATCGCGGCGGCGCCGACACGTATCACGGAACGCACTGGTCGATCGGTACGGCCTTCTACGGGCTGGGCGCGATCATCGACTGCGGCGGCGAAAATGACACGTACATCGCTGAACTGATGAGCGAAGCCGTGGGCGGGCCGCGCGGCTTTGGCACGATCATCGATCAGAACGGGCGCGATTTGTACCGCGTCAACGGCCCCGCGCCGTCGGCCTATGGCACGCCGGCTGTTTTCGTCGGGTTCAGTCAGGGCGTTGGTGTTGGCGTGAGGCTCTACGAGACGGGGGGGATCGGCGTGATCTCCGATCTCGGCGGCGATGATCGTTACGAGGGCGGAGAGTTCTGCCAGGGTGGCGGCTACTACTGGGCCCTGGGCATCCTGCACGACAAGAGCGGCAATGACCTGTACTACGGCAATCGATACGGACAGGCGTGGGCGGCGCACCAGGCGCTGGGCATTCTTGCTGACGACGCGGGCGATGATTCGTACTGGTCCATGACAGCCGCGAGCCAAAGCGGGTCGTGGGACATCAGCGCGACGCTGCTGCTCGATCGATCCGGCAGTGACTCGTATCAGGCGGACGGGCTGGCGCAAGGCGGCGCTTCGCAGCAGGCGATCGCGTGGTTCATTGATCTCGAGGGAGTTGATCGATACATCGCGCCGGCCGGCGCGACACGAGGCCAGTCGGGCGGCAATGAGTATCACTTTGCCGACACCGGCTGCTACAGCTGGTCGCTCTTCCTCGATGCGGGCGGCTCGGAGGACTTCTACTCCGCGGACCGTACCAACGGCACTACCGAGACGGCGGGCAGCCCGAGCAATGAGAATCCGCAAAACAGCCCGCTGCATGGCCTGTTCATCGATACGCCCGAGCAGGCGCGGTTTCAGTATGAATGGTAATAATCCCCGCTTGGCCGAAAATGTGGCCAGGATCGCATGAGAATCGGGTATGCTAGGGCGTCAGTTTGTCCGCCAGTATTGCGATTCCACGGAACCAGAGGAGTGTTCATGAGCCGCTTCGCCACCCGCCGAGACCATCGGTCGCTTTTGCTTGTTGTTGGCATGCTTGCAGTCGCCACGACCGCGCTTGCCCAGCCGGGTACGCACGAGGCTCGTCCCGATGCGGGGGTGGTTCCTTCGTGGCCCGAACTCGACCGTCCGCGCGTGCCGGCTGGCAGTCCGCTGCCGCCGCGCTTTGACCCGCAGGGGCAGCGGCCGGTGATCCTGATGACGGGGTACTGGCCGCCTTCGAACGAGGCGCTGCGCCGCTTCAGCCCGAATCCGGAACAGAATCCGGCAGGGTGGATCGGGTCCAACTGGGAAGGCAGCGGGTATGACGTGGTGTCATACTTTCCGGAGTTCGTGCCGCCCAACTGCAACAACTGCGGCAAGGGCACGGGCGACCTTGAGGTGGACTACCAGGATACCTCGCTCGACTTCTGGCGCATCGTGGGCGACGTCCGGCCGATTGCGATCATCACCTTCAGCCGCGGCTCGACGAACCTGAGCTGGGAAGTGGAGATGAACCAGTACAATCGTTCGATCTGGATCAACGACTACCTTGCGCCGTTGCAGCCGACCCCGGCGCCGCCTGATGATTCAGTGCCCGCGAACACGCGCCGATTGTCCATGCTGCCGGTCAAGGAGATCGTCAACGCGGTCAACGAGGCGAACCTCGGTCTCAACGCGTTCGTCTGTTACAGCGGCGATGGTGGGGGATTCCTTTCGGAATTCATCGCGTACCACGGCGTGTGGTACCAGGCGATTAATGCCTCGCCGGCCAGTCCCGACTGGTGCATCGCGGGAGGGCATGTGCACGTCGGCTCGCTGATTTCGTGGGAGACGGCGCGACAAGCGGCGGAGATCACGCTGCGACAGGTCATTGAGCGCGTTGACACGGTCGTCGGCACCACGGTGGTGCAGGAAGACATCGGCTACGGTGGGCCGGGCGATGCCAGACTCGCCGTGGCGGGTGATGCACTGGCGACGGGCGGCACGGCAGATCTGATGCTCTATGACGCACCGGCGAACACGCAGGTGGTGTTTGTCGGGTCGAGGCAGTTTCATCCTCGCCACTATCTCGGCGGCACGATCGTCCCGCTGCCGCCCACCATCGTCAAACGCGTCATGACTGATGACAACGGTCGGTACCTGCGACCGGAGGCGATTCGCGGCGGACACGGACCGCGCGCGTTCTACCTCCAGGCGATCTACGACGACCCGTCGCAGCCGCTGGGCAAGGGGATTTCGAACGCGGTGCGATTGGAGTTTCTGCCTTAGCAGTGGGTTATCTCAATGCCTCGCGTCAGAATCCCGGACAACTCGGGGCCGTTTCACGTCTCCATTGCCAGAGCTGGGAACTACATCGTGCTCAATGATCGCACCGGGCGAAACAAGGTCGTCATTGCGTGCATCGATCGTCGGCACGCCGAGGAATTGTGCGAACGGCTGAATGCCGGCGATCACAACGGCGAGGTGCATGTGCCGGGGATGAAAGGACATTGATCTCCGCCACGAGTCGCGGATGGGACTGCCACTTTGGCAGAACCGGCGCGCGCTTCTCTCTTGTTCAGATTGGCGAACCTCCGAAGCGCCTATGCAGTATCAGTTCCTGCAGGTACACACCTTGCACTCCCAATAAGGGTGCGTACGCTCGGTATCTGACCTGTTGAGAGGTTGACTGATCCATGTTGCTATTCGATCCAATGTACTGGCTGTTTCTTGCTCCTGCTTTGCTGCTGGCCCTGTGGGCACAGATGAGAGTGAAGTCCGCTTATGCGCAGATGAGTCGCGTGCCGGTGAGCAGCGGTCTGACGGGCGCGCAGGCGGCGGAGCGCGTGCTGCGTGATGCGGGGTGCTTTGACGTTGGCATCCAGATGACGCAGGGCTTGCTCAGCGACCACTATGACCCGAGGACGAAAGTCCTGCGTCTGAGTCCGCACGTTTACTCGGGACGATCGATCGCCTCGGTCGGCATCGCCTGCCACGAGGCGGGACACGCGCTGCAGGATGCGCAGCACTATGCGCCCCTCAGGATGCGCAATGCAATCGTGCCGGTGGCGAGTCTGGGCAGCGGTCTCTCGGGCATCCTCATCATCGCGGGAATCATCCTGGCCCTGACAGGGCTGGTGTGGGTCGGCATTGCGCTCTTTTCAGCGACGGTGGTGTTTCAACTTATCAATCTTCCGGTCGAGTTTGATGCCAGCAGGCGGGCCCGCGTTGAGTTGCTCGCCGCCGGTGTGGTAACGCAGGCGGAGGATGCTTCGGTCGCCAAGGTGCTCAATGCCGCGGCGATGACGTACGTGGCGGCGACGCTGACGGCCATTCTTCAACTGGCCTATTTCCTCTCGCTGGCGAGCGGTCGGCGGAACTGAATTGCGGCTAGTATGCGGGCATGACTGAGCAGCCGTCGCCGCGCCCGCACCGTCGCCAATACGCCGTGATCGTGCTGGCAGGCGTTGCCGCGGTGCTCGCGTATCTGCTCTTCTGGCCGATCGATGCTGACCCCGCAGCGTGGCAGCCGCCCACACAGACTCCACTCGCCGGCGTGAACCCGGCTGATCACGATCTTGCGAGCGTCGAGTTGCTTGGCCTTGGTGCAAGCGATGGCCCTGAAGATGTTGCAATCGATGCGCAGGGTCGGCTCTATGCCGGGATGCTGGACGGTCGGATCATGCGGTTCGATCACGACGGCCACCATCCGGAAGTGTTTGCGAAGACCGGTGGGCGGCCGCTCGGACTTGCCTTCGACAGCATGGGATTTCTGGTGGTTGCTGATGCGCGCAAGGGCCTGCTGCGGGTTGACGCATCGGGCGAGGTTGGCCTGCTTTCGAATCAGTTCGACGGTGTGCCGTTCATGTTCACCGATGATGTCGACGTGGGACGCAGCGGCACGATCTACTTCACCGACGCGTCGTCGAAGTATGGCCTGGACGATTACACGACCGATTTCATTGAGCAACGGGGCTCGGGGCGGCTGATGCGGTTTGACGCCTCGACAGGCGCGATCGATTTGCTGCTGGGCGATCTCAACTTTGCCAACGGCGTGGCCGTCGCGCCGGATGAATCGTTCGTGCTGGTCAATGAGACGGCGCGGTATCGCATCCACCGGGTGTGGCTGACGGGGCCGAAGGCTGGGCAGTCGGAGATCTTCATTGACAACCTGCCGGGTTTCCCGGATGGCGTATCGTGCAACGGCGTCGATCGATTCTGGGTGGCGATCGTGTCGCCCCGCTCGCCGGTGCTCGATTTTGTGCATCCGCACCCGTGGCTGAAGCGGGCGATGCTTCGCTTACCGCATTTCATGCTGCCAAGAGCGAAGGAGTACGGCTTTGTGCTCGGGCTCGATCTTGATGGGACCGTCGTCACGACGCTGCGCGATCCATCGGGCGCCTCGTTTTCGCTGATCACGAGTGTCGAGGAGCACGATGGGATGCTGTATCTTGGCAGCCTGTCGCGCCCGTCGTTTGCGCGAATCGCCCGTCCGGCTGAATAGCGGCGTTGGGAGACGATCGCGACCGCTGCGCGTAGAGTTTGCCCCCGAGGTGAGGTGCCCGAGCGGCTGAAGGGACCGGTCTTGAAAACCGGCGTAGGACTCGTTCTTACCGTGGGTTCGAATCCCACCCTCACCGTTGGTTTTTTGTGATTGGCGAAGCTCCGCAGACGCTCCGAAATCAGCGCTACGGCGGGCTATACTCCGCCACTTGCGGGCGTAACTCAATGGTAGAGTGTCAGCCTTCCAAGCTGAATGTTGAGGGTTCGAGTCCCTTCGCCCGCTTTCAACCGGTTTCCATCGAATGCGTCCATCAGTCCGCCGGCAGGGCTGGATGGTGCGGCGCTTTCAACGCGTTGCTGGTGATTGCCGTTGGTGTCTTGTCCTCGGCGTCGCGGCGCAGCGCGTCGTAGTTCTGGGCGGCGATCAGTTCGTCGACGGTGTACTGCCGGCCGCATTCGGGGCAGGTGCAGTCCATCTTGCCGACGAATGAATAGCCGCATTCCGGACACTGCACGTTGACCTGGCCCGCCTGGGTTCGGATGGCCTGTCCTCTGACGCCGCTGTAGATCATGCTCGCGATGAAGAGCACGGTGGCGGTGATGCCTGAGATGACGAAGGCGCCAATCCACAGCTCCTCATTGGGCAGGCGGGCGCCGATGAACACGGCAAGCATGATGGTGAGAAACCAGATCGCACCGATGACAAACACGCCGCGCAGCAGTGGTCCCAGTATGGAGTGGCCGAACCAGAGGTAGGTCAGCAAGAGCACCCAGAGCAAGCCGCCCAGACCGAGTACGGTTGCGACGAGTTCTTCCGGAACGCGGCGGTTCGGCGACACAACCGCGATGCTCACGAGGCAGAGGACGAGCGCTGCGCCGAACCCCGTCACACTCAGGATGATGCGGCCGAACGTCGTGAGCTTGCCGTGGCGCAGATCGGTCCACAGCGATGGTGTCTCAGGTCGTCGGTCGGCGAACAGGTTCCAGGGCATGCTGCGGCTCCTCAAAGCGGCCGGTTGAGAGTCAACTCCTCGATCACCCCTGGCGCGGAACATGGTATGACCACAGCGCCCTGAAGCAGGTCTTCCCGGAACTTGTTCGGAAGTGGGGGAGTCTTGATTGCAGTGAACAGACCGGTGAGTCCGGAATTCAGGCCCCCGTCTCGACGCAAATCGACGGTGTTGCATCCGCCAGCGGCTGTGCGAGACTCCTCGCGCGACTTCGATTTGTCGGCGGCACTACCATACCGGTCACCAGGGACCGAACAGAACAAGAGGACACCGCGCATGAGCAAGCACGCTAAACCCGACCACCCGATCCACGATCTTCTCTCGCGCCGGTGGAGTCCGTACGCGTTTGATGATCGTCCCGTGTCGAAGGAGGATGCGCTGGCGCTCTTCGAAGCGGCGCGCTGGGCGGCATCGTCGTACAACGAGCAGCCCTGGAGGTTCATCGCGGCGCTTCGGACGGATAAGGCGGCGTTCGACCGGGTTCTGTCGTGCCTTGTCGAGGCGAATCAGCAGTGGGCTCAGCACGTGGGGCTGCTCGCGCTGGGGGTGATCAGCACGACCTTCAGCCGCAACGGCAAGCCCAATCGCGTGGCGCTGCACGACCTTGGCCTGGCTGCGGCGAATCTCACCGTCGAAGCGACGGCGCGCGGGCTGTACGTGCACCAGATGGCAGGCATTGACGCAGACAAGGCGCGCGCCACCTTTGGCGTGCCCGAGGGGTTTGAAGTGTGCACGGCCATTGCGGTCGGCTACCGCGTGCCCGATGACCAGTTGCCGGGCGAGATGCGCGAAAGCGAAACCGCCGCCCGACCTCGGCGCGCGCTCAAGGACTTTGTTTTTGACGGCCGGTGGGAGCAGCCGGCCGCGTTCGTCAAGTAGCCGCTACTGGAACGTGAACTGGACCAGGTTGCTCACGCGGCAGGTTGCCCGTTCGACGGACTGGAGCCGCACCGATCGGCCGGAGGCGGCCTGGGGCACATGCAATTCGAGAGACGCCTCGCCATTGCCGTCGGCCACGGCATCACCAGCGATCGTGGGTTGAGTCATGTTGACGAACACGCCGTTGCATCCGGGAATGTTGGTCGTGCCGCTGCGCAGGCTGTAGATGAAGTAGATGCGGCGGCCGGATGTGCCGTTGGTCGTCGTCAGGCGATTGAGTTGGCCGGCGATGCCCGGAACGGGATCGAGCAGGGTGATCTCGAGACTCACATCGGCGAGGAACGCGCCGCGCCCGTGGGTGGCCGCCACGAGGACGGAATTGTTCTTCCAGATCAGTTCATCGATCGGTACGGTGCCTGGTCCTTGCGTTGCGGCGGACCAGGTTTCGCCGTTGTCGGTCGAGGTGAAGATGCCGATGTCGGTTCCGGCATAGATCCAGCCGGGAACGGTCTGATGCACTTCAAGTGCGCTGACCGGGGCGCTGGGCAGGGGCCAGTCGCCGCCCGTGCCGCTGACGGCGGTCCACTGCTGGTTGGCCGCGTCAAAGGCCCACACATTGTCCGCCTCCCAGCCCATAAATGAGAAGTAGACGGTGTCCCGATTGCGTGGATCAACCACGATGTGCGAGACCCATCGCGCCGGTGGATTCGTGTTGCCCAACGTGTCGATGCGGATCCAGTCGGGCACGGCGTCGAGCCCATTGTTGGTCAGATAGATCTGGCCGTTGTTATGGCCGACGTAGATGCGATTGGAATTGCCGGGCTCAACGGTGATCGTGCTGATATTGCGCGGGTCGTTCTCGGCAAAGTGGTCCTGCGGCAGGGCCGTGCCGTACGGGTCGGGCTCGGGGCCGAAGTTCAGCGCGGGCTTGATCACCGTCCACGTTGGATTGCCGGACTTCACGTTGTTGGTGCGCCAGAGTCGGCGGCAACCCGACAACATGCGATTGGAATCGTTCGGATCGAGGATGTAGTGATTGATGAAATTGCAGTTGGCGCGGTTCGTGTCGGCGATGCCCCCGGAGATCGACGACCAGCTCTGCCCGCCATTGGTGCTGCGCTGGATGTGTGAGTAGTAGTACTGGCAGTACATGTAGTTCGAGTCGACAGGATCGGCAGCGCAGAAGCCGCCATCGCCGCCGAAGGTCATCTGCCACGCCTGCGGGTTTCCCGAGTAGCGGAGTGTGCCGTTGTCCTGCGCGCCGCCGAGCACGACGCTTCCGTTGGCGTTGATCGCGATGCCGTAGAACTGCGTCACGCCGAGGTTGTTGTTGAGGTTTGCAACCGTATTGCTGGAGAAGTCGGAGGCGCGGTAGATTCCGCCATCGCCCCCGAAGAAGATGGTGCGATTGGATGTTCCATCGAAGAACGGATGATTGACGACGACATGGTGATCGGAGTGCACTCCCGAGAACGCACTCGAGAAGCTGGTGCCGCCGTTCGTGGATCGGGCGAGGCCCACGCCGCCGACGACGAGGGTCTCCGAGTTCGTTGGATTCACCCAGATAGCGTTGTTGTATCCCGAGTAGGTGCTGATGCTCCCGCCGCGCAAGGTGTAGCTGGCGCCGCCGTCGGTGGAGCGATAGACACGGATGGTGCCGCCGCTGCTGACGGAGGCATAGACCATGGCGGGAGTAGCTGGGGCGTAGGAAAGCTCGACGCGATCGGATGCCGGGATGCCCGTAGCCGTCAGCCACGATGCGCCGCCGTCAATCGAGTAGTAGGGGCCGGGATTGTGATGATCGCCGCCGGCAACCGCGTGAGACGGGTTGTTCGGATCGATGCGGACGTCGAGGATGGCGAAGTTGAGGGTCCGAGTCCAGGTACTACCGCCGTCAAGAGTGCGGTAGATGCCCGTGCCGGTTGCCGCGAGCATAATCGAGGGATTGCCAGGGTGAATGGCGAGGCGGTTGACGAAGTACCAATTCTCATCGGAGGTGCTGGGCATCTGGGTCCAGGTGGCGCCTCCATCGGTGGTCTTGAAGATTCCGGCGCCGCGGATCGCCGCGGTGTTGGATGAACCTTCTGCGGCATCGAAGAAGCCCTCGCCTGTTCCGGCGTAGAGCACATTGGGATTGGTCGGGTCCATCGCCATGCAGCCGATCGAGAGCGACGGCATGAAGTCATCAAGTGGTGCCCAGGACGCACCGGCGTTGGTCGTCTTCCAGATCCCGCCGCTGGCCGAGCCGACCCACATGATGTTCGGATTGCTGGGGTGGAAGATGATGGCGCGCAGACGGCCGCCGATGTTGCCGGGGCCGATCCAGGTCCAGGCATCGGGTGAGATGCCGGCGCCGTCGATCGGATTGTCGAGGAGGTGGTCGCGCTGGGCTTTGGCGCGCATCAGGGCGTTCTCGGGCATGGTGCCGTCGGCGCTGAGCCGCTGCTGGTACCGGAGTTGGGCGGCGGCGAGCGGCTCGTCGTGCTTGAGTTCGTCCCGGTCCCGCTCACCGACTTCAGCTTCCCAGTGGCTCACGCAGGCAGGAAGGGTGAGCAGGGCGATGACGAGCGGGATGGACAGGGCGCGGCGGCGTGGGGACATGGTGCTTCTCCTCTTCGTTGTGGTCGGGTGCTCCATGTGCCCGATCCGAGTTGCCGCATGATAACCGATTTCTGCCCCGGACCGTTCCCAGGAAATGCCTCACGGCCTGCAATTGTCGAAACAGCGGGTTTCGCCCTCGCCCAATCAGCACATCTGGGCCATTGCGCGAGAAAACCGAGGATTCTTCTCGCAGGAACACCGTATTGCGTGTATTTTTGTTGAGTGCGGGCGTCCCTCGGGGACGCTCTGTTCTGGAGATGGGAGATCAAGAGAGCAGGGGAGGGACGTCATGCGGCACCCAACGGGGAATCGGGTCCGATATTCGGCAATGGCACTTGCGGTGGCGGGGGGCGCTCTGGCGCTGGGCCCGGGCCGGCCCGCACTGGCATCCGGCGACGGTGAGAACGTCCTGCTCATCATCAATCCGATGGACAAGGACTCGATGCTCATCGGAAACTACTACCGCCTGCGCCGCGACATTCCCGAGCGCAACGTGCTCTACCTGGTTCCCGCCAGCGCGAACTACCAGCAGTTCGCCGACGAAAATGTCAACGCGCTGCTCGGCTCGCTGGCGAATCGACAGATCGATGATCACATCGACTATGTCGTCGTGACGCCGGGGAACAAGTACTTCGTCAGCGCACCGGGACTGGTCAGCGATTCCTGCTCGCCGGTCAACAACTTTTCAACCGGGTCCGTCTTCACGATGGCGTACATCACGGATTCGGTTCGAGTCGGAGGCAACCCTTCGACGCGGTCCAACAAGTACTACAGCGGTTCGAACTCGGCGCTGGCGTTTGACAGCAACATCGCCTGGTACGCCGGCCAGCCCAGCGAACGCAGCGACGCCGAGCGCTACTTCATCGGCGCGATGCTCGGCTACACGGGCGAACGCGGCAATACGGTGCCCGAGATCCTTGACATGATTGATCGCAGTGTGGCGGTCGACGGCACGCACCCGGTCGGGACGTTCTACTTCATGAAGACCAATGACGTGGCGCGGAGCGGGCCGCGCGACGGGCTCTACCAACTCATTGCAGACGCCATTGTGGCGGCCGGCGGCCAGGCGGAGAACCGCTGCTGCAACGCGCTTCCAACGGGCGAGCAGGATGTCATGGGCATCATGACCGGGGCTGCGACACTGGACATCGAAGGGGCGGGGATGACGATCCTGCCCGGGGCGTTCTGCGACCACCTCACCAGCTACGCCGGCGCGTTCAACATTGGCAGCCAGACGAAGATGTCGCGCTGGATCGCCAATGGCGCCAGCGGCACGGCCGGGGCGATCGAAGAACCCTGCAATTATCCGGGCAAATTCCCGCAGGCGCGCATGCACCTCAATTACTTCAAGGGCCTCACACTCGGCGAGGCCGTGATGCGCAGCGTGGCTTACATTCCGTTCCAGTTGCTTCTCATGGGCGACCCGCTCACGCAGCCCTTCACGTACAAGCCGGTGGTTGATGTGCTCGATGCGCCAGGACAGCCGGTTTCGGGCATCATCACACTGACACCCAGCGCGACCACGAATCATCCCAGCGCCCGCATTGATCATTACGATCTGGTCATTGACGGCGTGACCATTCACACGGTCGGCAGGGGGCGCACGTTCTCGCTGGACACACGCCGACTCTCCGACGGCTACCACGACATGCGCGTCCTGGCGTTTGACGATTCTGAGCAGCGATCAACCGGTCGCTGGCTGGGCGAACTGATCGTCAACAACCGTGGGCGCAGCGCGACGATCCAGTGCAACCGGCAGGCGGGCAACTACGACAGCCCGTTTGACTTCACGGTGGCTGGCGTTGGCGGCGGCATCGCTGAGTTCCGCGTGATCCAGAACGGCAGAGTGCTTGCCGCAACGACCAGCCCGCAGACGGCTGTGCGCGTCTATGGCGCGACGATGGGCGCCGGCGATGTGAGTGTGCAGGGTGAAGTGCTCTTCACGGATGGTCGACTGGTGCGCTCGGCGCCGCTGACGGAAACCGTTCTTGACAATCCCGGTGCACCGACGCCCATGGCGCCGAAGGCTTACGGCTTCGCGAAACACGTCCTTCGCGATCAGTCGTTCCTGCTCGAGCTGCCGGGCACGCTGAATGAGTTCTCATCGAGCCTCGGCTACACGATTGTGAGTCCGCCAACGCAGTCGACGATCCTGTCAACCACCGTCGGGCCGTACCGCGTCTGCCGGGCGGATCCGAACGCGACCGGCACGGACTCGCTGACGTTCAAGTGGACGCATCCCAACGGCGATTCGAACACGGCGACCATCACGCTCGTGTATGACGATTGCAACCTCGGCCGACCGCAACTGGCCGTGGGAGCGCTCGTCGGCGGGCAAAACGGCCGCTTCGACGTGACCTGTGCGTATCCGAACGAGACGACGTACCTCGTCTACAGCCTGAACGGTCCGGGCAGCACCTATGTGCCGCAGCTCAACGTCACGCTGGGGTTGAGGAATCCGGTCCAGGCCGGGAACTCGCGGCGAACGGACGCGGGCGGCAGCGTTTCATGGATTCTGCCGATTCCCAATGTGAACCCCCGGACGGTCTGGTTCCAAGCGGCCCAGCGGGCCGCTACGAGTGAGGTCGTGGAGACTGCGATCCAGTAAGATGAGTATTTGCAGATGGATAGAGCGTCTGAACCGCGAACCCTCCCTACTTGCTCGCGCCCCAGGCTTATGGTCCTATAATGCATGTTATGTTAAACAGACTGATCAGGGAACCGTCCAGGAACCGATGATCTGATCCTGTTTGAGTGCTGCCCGCGAGCGTTGCTGCACGCGCGGGGTTGGGCAAGCCGCTCGATTCGGACTCGTTTCCAACCGACATTCTTCTTATTCCATGAGCACTTCCAAGCCACGCAGAGACTGAGGCCTTATCGAAGGGTCGCTCCATTCAACCCGGGGTTTGTCGCGTGGCTCCGCACAGGAGGCCCGCCGTGAATGTATTTGTCGTCAGCACCGGCCGCTGTGGTTCGACGACGCTGGCTCGCGCTTGCCGTCACATCACGAACTTCACTTCGGGGCACGAAACAAATCGGAGCCGGCCGATTCAGAGGCGGCTGAAATACCGCGACCAGCACATTGAGATTGACAACCGCCTCTCGTGGTTCCTGGGCACGCTCGCCAGGCGGTATGGCGCCGCCGCCTACTACGTCCATCTGAAGCGTGATCCGGAGGCGGTGGCCGAAAGTTTCATGCACCGCTGGCGAGCCCGGCACTCGATCATTCGCGCGTTTGCCAACAACATTCTCTGCGTGAACGAACAGACGATCGACGTGGTTCGCCTCTACGTCGCCAGCGTCAACGCCAACATCGCGCATTTTCTTCGCGATAAACCAAACGCGATGACGATTGAGTTGGAACACCTGGAGACACAGTTTCCCGAGTTCTGGTCGTGGATCGGAGCCGAGGGCGATCTGGATGCAGCGATCGAAACGTTGACGCAAGCGCACAATGCGACCCCCTCGCATCCGATGCTCAATCGATTCCGCCAGGGATACCGAACCACGAGGCGGATTGTTCGCAGGCGGCCGTAGCCGCCGCGCCGCGACAGGTTTGGTCGGGTTCAGTCGGGATCTGAATCGACCGCCGACTTCGCGCGTCGGCACGCTATGATGCCGGCCCTGCCGCTCCCATGAATCGACCGATCCGCCAAGTTACCGTTTACTGCGCCTCCAGCGAGGGCCTTGACCGCGTCTATGTGGAGGCCGCCGAGCGGCTGGGTGAAGCGATCGCGCGTGCGGGACTGACGCTGGTGTACGGCGGCGGCAGCCTGGGCCTGATGGGCTGCGTGGCGGACACTGCGCATCGCCACGGCGGGCGGGTGCATGGCGTTATCACTGAGAAACTCGCGACCCTCGAATTCGCCCGCCAGACCTGCGATGAACTGGAAGTCGTACTGACGATGCGCATTCGCAAGCAGCGCATGGAGGAACTTGCTGATGCCTTCATTACGCTGCCGGGCGGAGTGGGCACGTACGAAGAGTTGTTTGAGATGCTCGTGGCGCGCAAGCTTCGCGATCACGACAAGCCGCTGATCATCGTCAATGTGAACGGCTACTTTGATTCACTGCTTGCGATGCTGCAGCGCGGCGTGGATGAGGGGTTCATGACAGCCGACGTACGCGATCTGCTGGAAGTGGTGACGCGACCGGAAGAGGCCGTTGAGCGCATCGGCTGAAGTCGCAAGGGTCCGGCCGCTGCGTTGCCGAAATCGCCGCCCCTTGCATCGCGGGCCACGTATACTCAAAAAACGGTCTCCGTTGCCCTCGCGATTGTCCCATCGCGGCCGGAAGTGGTGTCGACGTCCGGCACATCCAGTCGCGCAACGCGCCGGGTGACGGGCAAGCGGAAGGAGTTGTGAGAGAATGTTCAACACAATAACGAAGGTCGCTCTGGCTACGGCGCTGACAGCGATGGGCGCGTCGCAGGTGCAGGCACAGGTCATCCTGATGAACGATGCGACGGCGGATTCGGTGCAGGTGCTGGACCGGAATACCGGCGATCCGATAGGCAGCTTTGACGTTGGCTTTTCAACGCTGGGTATCGCGGTGATCGACGGACCCGGCAGCACGCTGCTCATGAGCGACCAGAGCGCCGACACCATCTGGCAGATGAACTCGGATGGTTCCCTGATCGGAGAATACATCAGCGCCCCCATCGACAATCTGCGCGGGATCAACCGGCTGCCCAATGGCTACGTTGTTGGCGCTGCGGCTTCGGGCATCTACGCCTGGAACAACAATGGCGATGTGCTCTCGCAGAACATCCCCGGCAACTTTTTTGACGTGTTCTTCATCCAGAACCGTCTGGTTGCCTCCGACCTCGGTGATAACACGGTTGATGTCTACAACCTCAGCGGCCAACTCATCGGCGGTCTGCCCAACAGCAGCATTGCGTTCCCTGAGCAGGCCACGCTGATCAACACACCCAATGGGCCGCGCGTCGCAGTGGCTGGGTTCACAGCGCAGAACGTGACGATCATCACGCCCGGCGGCAGCATTGAGTCGTCGTTCCCGATCTCTGGTTCCGGGCGTGGCATCATTCAAGCGGGCAACGGAAACCTGCTTGTGTCGAGCAACTCGGGACTGTACGAGTACGGCCTCGACGGGACGCCAATTCGAACCATCATGACAGGAACCGGATTCCGGTACCTGCACCTCTCGCGCCACTACGGCCGATGAGTTTCGCCTGATCGAGTCAATCGTCAGTCTCGGGGGTCGGCGCGATGCGCCGACCCCCTTGTGCTTTTCTGCCGGCCGCGTTGCACTCGCTAGGATTGCCGGCATGAACAAAGCGGCGTCAAAGCCGAGCGTGGGACTGATCGCCGGTCAGGGGCAGTTGCCGCTGCTGGTGGCGGATGGCATTCGCGCGGCGGGCCACCGGGTGGCGGCGATCGGATTGGCGGGCCAGTTCGAATCGGCGCTGCCCGAGCACTGCGACACCTTCCGGGAGGTCGGGCTGACCAGTCTGGGCCGGTGGATCTCCACGTTTCACCGCTGGGGCGTGCATGAGGCGGTCATGGTGGGCCGGGTCTCGCAGAAGCGGAAGTACGCTCGATTTCAATGGCTGCGTCATCCGCCTGATTGGCGGGCCATTCTGCTGTGGTATCGTTACCTGCGTCACGATCGGCGCACCCCCGCCGTGCTCACCGCACTGGCGGAGGAACTTGGACGCAACGGAGTCACGCTCATCGACAGTCGCACGTACATCCCGGAA
Source organism: Planctomycetaceae bacterium (assembly GCA_040255465.1). GTDB lineage: Bacteria > Planctomycetota > Phycisphaerae > Phycisphaerales > UBA5793 > UBA5793. The sequence goes on along the minus strand of JBDZVA010000002.1, from coordinate 548,342 downwards.
CACCTTGCCGCGGCCGGCTCGATGACGCGCACCTCCCCCACTGCCGAGGCAGAGCGGGACATCGAGTTTGGCTGGGCGCTGCTGGAGCAGTTACTCGCGCTGGGGGTCGGGCAGGCGATGGCGGTGCGGGGGCGCGATGTCATCGCGGTTGAGGCGGCGGAAGGCACAAACGGCATGATCGAACGGGCCGGCGACGTGTGCGGCAAGCGGCCCTGGGTGCTGCTCAAGGCTTCGAGCCGCGATCATGACATGCGCGCCGACGTCGCAACGATCGGCGTGGACACGATCGAGCGCCTCCGCGCCGCAGGTGGTCGCGCGCTGGCGCTGGGCGTCGGGCGCGTGATTCTGATCGACAAGCCGCAGGTGATTGCGGCGGCAGATCGGCTCGGTGTGGCCATCGTGGGAATGGACTGAGTCGCGTGGAGGATCGACCCTACGTTGGACGCGGCGGGCTCAAGCTGGAGCACGCGCTGCGCGAGTTCAAGGTTGACTGCACGGGGCTCGTCGCGGCCGATTTCGGATGCAACATCGGCGGGTTTACAGAGTGCCTCCTGCGACGCGGAGCCACGCGCGTCTATGCGGTGGACACGGGCTATGGGATGCTGGATTACAACCTGCGCCGCGATGAGCGAGTCGTCGTGATGGAACGGACCAATGCCCTGCACGCCCCCCCACCGGATGAGCTGGTCGATCTCGTCGTCATTGACGCCGGCTGGACGCCGCAGCGGTTGATCGTGCCGGCCGCGTCGCGCTGGCTCGGCGGACGGGAGCGTGGGCGGATCATCACGCTGATCAAGCCGCACTATGAGCAAAGCGCCGAAGGGGAGTCGACGGGGCGAAGGGGCCGGATGGCGCGCGGAGTCGTGGATGACGCCCAGTCTCCACTCATCGCCCGGCGGGTGGCTGAAGAACTCGCAAGTCGCACCGCCGCCGTCCTGGGGCTGATCGAATCACCCCTCCGTGGCGGAGCATCCAAGGGCAGGCGGGGCAACCTCGAGTTCCTGGCGCTGCTGGCACCGCACGCGGGGGCCGAGGGCGAGCCAGCCATCCGAGGCTGATTCCCGAGATCCTGAGAACGGAATGTCATGAATACTTGACATTGTGTATGCTGCGGCTTACACTTTGTCTTGTGTTCTTTACTCAGAATCGATTTGCAGCGGTGAGCTGAAAGCGGAGGTCTTCGATGAGCGCGTCGTTCGAAGAAAAGAGCGTCTGGATTCAACTTGGTGGCACCGTCGTGGGATTGGGAACCTACTTTGCCATCGCCGGGGTCATGCTTTCCAAGGGTGTCACGGAGATCGTCCCATATGTGCCGCTGTTCATTGGCGCCGTTATTCTGATGGTCGTCGCTCTAGTGGCCGGGCTCGTCGTGGCGGCGATTGTCTCTCGTCGTGAACCGCGCGATGAACGGGATCGACTGATCGGCTGGCGGGCCGAGAGCCACTCATCGTGGATCCTGGCTGTGGGAGTGCTCGCTGCGATCACCTGCCTTGTATTCTCGATCGAAGTCGTCTGGGTCGCCCACCTGCTGCTGCTCTCACTATTCCTTTCGCAGGTGCTCTGCTTTGCGTTTCAGATCGTGTACTACCGGCGGGGGATCTGAGCATGGCAGGCGGCGGCACGCGCGTTCGCAACCAGATTCGAACGCTGCGATTTCATCACGGCGAAATGACGCAGCAGGCGCTGGCGGACCTGATCGGGGTTGCCCGCCAGACCGTCATCGCCATCGAGAGCGCGAAGTACGCACCTTCGCTTGAACTCGCGTTCCGCATCGCCGAGGCGTTCGACGTTCCGCTCGACGAGGTTTTTCAGCACGATCAGTCGGCGGACGATTGAGAAGCCCCGATCAGAATCGCCTGGAATCCGGGGAGGGCCGGCGTCGGCTGGCACCGGCCAAATGAGGGCCGACCGGGCGGTCAAGCGCTGCGCAATTCGAGGCTGCATGGTCTACAATTGGGAGAGACTGGGCGTCCCGTCGCAGCTCACCATTTTTGGCTGATTCCGCCATTTTAAGGCCCCGCGTTCATGGCTGACACCCCCGCTGCCACCCCACCGCTTCCTGAAGAACCGTTCGCCGCACAGATCATCGATCTGAACATTGAGCGGGAACTTCAGGACTCGTATCTGACGTATGCGATGAGCACGATCATGGACCGGGCCCTGCCCGATGTCCGCGACGGTCTCAAGCCTTCGCAGCGGCGCATTCTGGTCGCCATGAACGACCTGAACCTCGGAGCCCGCGCCAAGCACCGAAAGTGCGCCAAGATCTGCGGCGACGTGAGCGGCAACTACCACCCGCACGGCGAGGCGGTCATCTACCCAACCCTTGTTCGCTTCGCCCAGGACTGGGTGATGCGTTACATGCTGGTGGACAAGCAGGGCAACTTTGGCTCGATCGATGGCGATCCGCCGGCGGCCATGCGCTACACCGAAGCGCGCATGACGGATGCCGCCAGCAACATGCTCGAGGACCTCAAACTCGACACCGTCGATTTCAAGGCCAACTACGACGACACGCGGCAGGAGCCGATGGTCCTGCCGAGCAAGTTTCCCAACCTGCTGGTGAATGGCTCGACGGGAATCGCGGTGGGCATGTCCTGCTCGATCCCGCCCCACAACCTGACTGAGATCTGCAACGCGATCGAAGCGGTGATCCTGAACCCTGAATTGACGATCAATGACCTGATGGAGATCGTGCCGGGGCCGGACTTCCCCACGGGCGGGCTGATCTGCGGGCGCAGCGGCATTCGCGCCGCCTATGCAACCGGGCGCGGCCGGGCCGTGCTGCGCGGCGTCGTGCGCGTGGAAGATCGCGCCAACGGGCGGCAGCAACTGGTCATCGACGAGATCCCCTACCACCTCGTCCAGAATTCACTGATCGAGAAAATCACCGACGCGGTCAAGAACGAGAAGATCAAAGACATTTCCGCCATCCGCAACGAGTCGGGGCGCAAGAGTCGGACGCGCATTGTGATCGAACTCAAGAAGGGCGCGGATCCGGCGATCGTCGAGAACCAGTTGTACCAGTTCACGCCGCTGCAATCGACTTTCTCGATCATCAATATCGCTCTGGTGAACCATCAGCCGCGCACCCTGTCGCTGCGACAGATGATCGACTGCTACATCGAGCACCGGGTGGAGGTGATTCGCCGAAGGACAGCGCACCTGCTCAAGGAAGCGCGCAAGAAGGCCCACATTCTCGAAGGTCTGATCTACGCGGTCTGCGACATCGACGAAGTCATCAAGTTGATCCGGGCCAGTTCGACGCGCGACGAGGCGATCGAACGGCTGATGGAGCGAACATTCCGCATCGCCCCGGATCACAAGTACGCGGCGGACATTCCGCGTCGCCTGATGGACCGGGCGGCCGATGGCGTCGCGCTGACCAAGGTGCAGGCCGAGGCGATCGGCCGGCTGCAGCTCATCCAGCTGGTCGGCCTGGAGATCGAAAAACTGACGGGCGAATACCGTGCGATCGTCGGAGAGATCGAAGGCTACGAGGCCATTCTCGCCGACCAGCGCCTGGTGCTGGACATCATTCGCGAGGACGTGATCGAGATTCGCGAGAAGCACGGCGACGCCCGGCGAAGCAAGATCGTCGAGTCGGCCGAGGACATCAATGACGCCGATCTGATTGCCGTCGAGGACGTCGTGCTGACCATCAGTCACGAAGGGTACATCAAGCGGCTCCCGGTCGATACGTATCGCGAACAGGGTCGCGGCGGGCGCGGCATCAAGGGTTCTGAGAAGAAGGACAGCGACTTCATCGAGCACCTGTTCGTGGCGTCAACGCACGATGATCTGCTCTGCCTGACCGATACGGGACGAATGTTCAAGATCAAGGTCTACGAGGCGCCCGAGATGGGACGCACGAGCAAGGGCCGGCCGATCGTGAACTACCTCGACCTGAAAGAAGGCGAGCGGGTCCGCACGTTCATTCCGGTCAAGGATTTCGAGCAGCGCGAGGACTATCTCGTGTTTGCGACGGCGAATGGCACCGTCAAGCGAACCGCGCTCAAGGACTATCGCAACGTCAACCGCAGCGGCATCATCGCCATCAATCTGCGTGAGGGCGATGAACTGATGAGCATGGTGCTCACCTCGGGCGACGACCATCTGCTTCTGGCGACGGCAAATGGAATGGCCATCCGCTTCAGCGAACAGGATGTGCGCGTCATGGGGCGGACGGCCTCAGGGGTGCGCGGCATCAACCTGGATGAAGGCGATCACGTGGTCGGATTGATCATTGCCGATGATTCATGTGATCTGCTCACCGTGACCGAGTTCGGCTACGGAAAGCGAACGGCGATGACCGAGTATCTCGTCCAATCGGATGACGGCAGCACTCGAGTTCAGTCGCGAGGCGGCAAGGGCCGCCGCGACATCCGGGTTTCGGAGCGCAACGGCAGGAGCGTGGCGATTCTTGCGGTTCGCGAAGAAGACAGCGTATTGCTGGTGACAGAGTGGGCCATGATGGTCCGCATCTCGGCTGCGTCAATCAGCCGCATCGGTCGCAACACCCAGGGAGTGCGCGTGAGCAACCTGAAGGAGGGCGATCGATTGATTGCTGTGGCAAAGGTTGTTGAGTCTGACAGTGACGTTGAAGAAGGGTAAGGGTCCACGGCGACTCGCCTGCTGATCGAGAGTCCAGACATAAGGGTGGGGTATGTCGATTCATGAATGGTCGGAGCACGTGGTGGTCGTTGATCTGCAGAACGAGCCGCTCCTGAGCGACGATCTGCAGATCCTCGCAGAGCGACTTGAATCGCAGGAGTCCCCCTGCGATGTCGTGCTCAACTTCCAGGCGGTTGGATTCCTGAACAGCTCGAACATCAGCCAGTTGCTTCGCGTTCGTGAGGCCCTGCGTGTCGGCGGCGGACGCCTCTGCCTCTGCTCGATCAATTCGAGCATCGCGTCGGTGCTCGAGGTGACCCATCTTGACCGTCTCTTCCCGCAGGAAGAGGACACCGCCAGTGCGCTGGCGGCTCTGCAGATGGCGGCGGACGAAGCGGAGTAGACGGGCCGGTCAGCCCCCCAATTCCAATCTGCGTCGAACCCGATCGGTGCGTGGCCGGTACACTTGGCTGCATGTCTGAAATCTCACAACATGGCGCCAGGCGATCTGCTTCCGCCTCTTCGAACGGGCGCGAGGTGATCGCCGCGCTATCCGGGTTGACCAAGACCTACTTCAAACCCGACGGCTCGGTGCTCGTCGAAGCCCTGCGCGGGCTCGATCTTGAGGTGCAGCGCGGCGAGTACGTGGCGATCATGGGTTCGTCCGGCTCAGGCAAGTCAACGCTGATGAACCTGCTCGGTGCGCTCGATCGCCCAACCTCGGGAAAGTACATCCTCGACGGCGAGAACGTGGCGGAACTCGATGATGTGGGCCTGTCCGCCATTCGCGGCCGCAAGATCGGCTTTGTGTTCCAGGCGTTCAACCTGATCCCGGCCTTGACGATCCTTGAAAACGTCGAAGTGCCGTTGTTCTACCAGGGCATCACGCCGGCGGAGCGACATCGCCGCTCGAAAGCAAAGCTCGAACTCGTCGGCCTCGGCGATCGCCTGCACCACCGCCCCAGCGAACTCTCGGGCGGCCAGCAGCAGCGAGCCGCCATCGCCCGGGCGCTGGTGAATGAGCCGGCGATCATCATGGCGGACGAGCCGACGGGGAATCTCGATTCGAAGACGGGTGAGGCCATTCTCGAAGTGATGCAGAGCCTGCATGAGCATGGCCTGACGATCTTTCTCGTCACCCACGATGACAAAGTCGTCTCCCGATGCGAACGGGTGGTGCGTCTGCGGGACGGCCGGCTCGAATCAGATGAGGTCCTGCGCCGCAGCGGGATTCTGTCGGATCAACTGCCGACCCGACCGCGCGATCCGCAGCCGACGGCCGTATCCTAACAGTGCATGCGGATCATCGGCATCGACCCCGGACTGCGGCTGACCGGCTACGGCTGCGTGACCATCGCCCCCAATCGACTGGAGCCTGAACTTGTCGAGGCGGGGGTGATCCGACTCACGACGGGCCAGTCCGTGGCTCAGCGTCTGGTCGAGCTGTTCGCCGACCTTGGCACGATTCTCGATCAACTGGAACCTGAGTGCATGGCGGTCGAGAAGCTGTACGCCCACTACGCCCATCCCACGACGGCGATCAAAATGGGGCACGCGCGCGGGGTGATTCTCTTGACCGCCCAGCAGCGCCACATTGAGCTGCAGGAACTCGGAGCGACTGAGATCAAGAAGTCGGTCACAGGCAACGGGCACGCGAGTAAGCGGCAGATGCAGATCGCGGTGCAGGCGCAGTGCGGCCTTCGTGAGATGCCGCACCCGCCCGACGTCGCCGATGCGATCGCCATTGCTCTCTGTGCCGCACGACGCCATTCAACCCTTCGCGCTGGAGCGCTGACGTGAACAAGGAACGACCTGATGCGATATCTGTGCTTTGACATCGGCGACAAACGGACTGGATCGGCCCTCGGCGACGATGAGACCTGGATCGTCAGCCCGCTGGGAATGATCGAGGTGGCCAGTGACGGCGTGCTGGTCGAACGCCTTGGATCGATCGTCGACGAGCACGAGCCGGATGAACTGGTCATCGGCCTGCCGCTCAACATGGATGGCACGCACGGCCCGCGGGCTAAGAAGATCGCCGCATTCGCCGAGCGCCTCGCCGAGACGGTGCTGCTGCCCATTCACCTGCAGGACGAGCGGCTCAGTTCGTTCGCGGCCGACGAAGCGATGTCGCAGAGCGGCCTGACGCACAAGCAGAAGAAGCAGCGGCGCGATTCGCTGGCGGCAGCGGCCATTCTCAGGTCCTTTCTCGATGCCCGTGGCGGGGCCGGCGCGGCGACGGATGACGATGCGCCCCCTACCGTTGCGCAGACATGAAGCGACTGCTTCTCCAACTCACCGTTTCCAATCTCCTGCTGCTTACACTCGTCATTGTCTGGGGCCATTTCGTCGCGCGCGATTCGACATGGAACCGGCAGTTTGATGTGCTCGTCGTCCTGGCCGGGCTGTTTTCGCTGACCGTCCATTCGATCATCTACACCTATTTCATCGTCAGCGGCAAGTTCGTGCAAAGCGCCATCGAGGAGCACGGCTACGCGGATGCGAGTGCCAGGCAGGTGGCCAAGTCCTACAAGCTCAAGGCGTTCCGGTACGGCTTTATCGCCATTGTGTTCACCTCAGTGGCCATGATGCTCCACTTCTGGGCTGGAGCGGCAGCCGGCGAGAGAGCCATCTGGCGGGGCTGGGAGGGCATCGGAGCGTGGCTGGCGCTGCTCGTGAGCCTGTACGCGGCCAAAGTCGAATGGAAATACATTTGCGCCAACGGCGTCTTATCCGAAGAGATACTCGAGGCCCTCGGTGATCGGACTCAAGGGACCCCCACCGCGACGCCCCAGCCGCGATAGCCGCCTTACGGCTTCCAAGGAGACTGACTCGTGACATGGATCGCCTCACTGCTGCTGGCACTGATGCTCGGCCTGACGCCACCCGCGGAATCAACTCCGGCGGATGTGGCGGCAACTCCCGCGTTCACAACGGCGGACGAGCTGCTCGACGCCGTCTCCGCCTCGGACGCAAAGATCAACACCCTCCAAACGACGATCCGTTACGAAACCGTGCAGGCCCTGCTCGATGACACTCAGGTGCGCAAGGGGACGGCGGTGTTGAGCATTTCGCCGGACCGCAACCTCAAGCAGTTCCGCGTGTCGTTCACCCAGTTCATCAGCAGCCGGGGAATCGAAGAGCAGAGCCGCGACTATATCTTCGATGGGTATTACCTCGTCGAGCGCCTCAACGAAGAGAAGCACTTCATCAAGCGCGAGGTCGTGCGGCCGGGACAGGAAATTGACCCGCTGGCGATCGACGGCCCCCTGCCCCTGCCCATCGGGCAGACCAAGGCGATGATCCTCAAGCGCTTCACCGCGACGCTGCTCGATCGAGAATCATCCGAGGCCAGCGCTCGGCTCGCGGGTTACTACCGCCTTCGCCTCAGCGCCCGCCGCGCCGATGACGACCTGGAAACGGTTGATCTCTGGTACCACCCCCAAACGCTGCTTCCCGGCCGGGCCCTGATCACCCAGCGCGGCGGAGACACCGTGCAGGTCGACCTGGCGAACACCACGATCAACACGGCCGAGATCAAGCCCGAAGAGTTCAGCACCGCAACGCCATCGCTCAAAGACGGCTGGCGCGTCGACATCCAGCCACTGGATGAGCGCAAGGGGCCGTAGGCGCTGCGGCGGCGTCCGTTGATAGCGTACGACCGTCTCGGGGCGATGCAGTGACAGCGCGATCCGCCGACCGAGGGTCCGTGCTACTTTGATCGCCCGCGCAGGTGTCTTGCGGCACACCATCCCGTGGCATAGGCTCGGTCACATCGGACGAGGGAGCCCGATCGGGCGAACTTGCGCTCAACCGGCGAGGACGGGACTATGGCGGCCAGCGTGGATGCCTCGATCGTTGTTCGGCCGTGGCGTGAGGATGATGACGTGTTGGCCATCACGCACCTGCTGCATCGAGCGTACGGGCAGTTGGCGCGGCTTGGGTTCCGCTACCACGCCACCTGGCAGGACGCGGCCGGCACGCTCAAGCGGCTCACGGACGGCGTGCCGTTTGTCGCTCAGCGCGCTGGAGCGATCGTGGGCACGGTGACGCTCTATGTGCCGCCAAATGTCTTTGGCTGCGCGTGGTATGATCGCGGCGACGTGGCGTGCTTCGGGCAGTTCGGCGTCGAGCCCGAGTTGCAGGGGCGCGGGATCGGCAACCGGCTGCTGGAGACCGTGGAGCAGGAGACGAGGCGGCGCGGCATCGCAAACCTCGCGCTCGACACGGCCGAGGGCGCAACGCAACTGATCGCAATGTACGCGCGGCGCGGCTACAAGATCGTCGGCGAAGCCAAGTGGGACATTACCAACTACCGCAGCGTGATCATGAACAAGTCGATGATGGTATGATCACGCGGTTGAATCTCTGCGTTGCCACTTCGTCGGCCCTGCGCGGATGAGAGCAGACTTACGTCTGGTGGGGTCGGCTCGTCAGCGGCCGCGCTGACTCAGTTGTGCGTGTCGGCTTTGCGTTTGACGAAGTGCAGTTCGAGGTAGCGCGCGGTGTAGTCGATGATGCTCTTGGCTTCGGGGATGTCGGGGTTGCTTGTCGGGCCCATGGGGTCGAAGCGCATGCCTTTGAAGCGAACGATGGCGTCTTCGAGCGACAGGCCATATTGCAGCGCGAGGCTGAAGGCGAGGCAGTAGGCCTGGATGAGGCCCGAGAGCGTCGAGCCTTCCTTGCTGATCTTGATGAAGACCTCGCCCGGCGTGCCGTCGGCGTGCAGACCGATGGTCAGGTACCCCTCCTGTCCGTTGATGCAGAACTTGTGAGTGATCGACTCACGGACCGAAGGCAGGACTCGGCGGCTGTAGGTCATGACGGCATTCAACGCGGCAACCCCTTCCGTGGGATGGGCCATGGGACGCAGCGCCTCGTGCGCCGCGGGAGTGAGAGCACCAAACGTGATTCTTGTTCGGTCAGATGGCGGAGTCTTGTAGAAAAGTCCCGGTGCTTGATTGCGGCGCCAAATCGCCGCTGCCGTTGGGGGCGGGCGGAGCGGCGGAGGGTGTGGCCTGCCGCGGCGCTGCGGGCCAGTGCGATCGGGCCACGGAGAGGCTGATGGCCAGAACGACGAGCGCGACCGCGACGAGCCCCCAGCCCATCGTCAGCAACGTTCGGCGGGCGCAGAACTGGGTCACCCCCAGAGCCGCGAGCGCGAGCAGGAGCAGTGCGGGCAGCAGCAGCGTGGACAGGCCCGTGAGGTCGGTGACCTCGTAGGAGGACTCCACCCCGTGGCGCAGGCCCGCGACCAGCGAAAGCCACGGGATGAGCCGGGCACACAACACGCCCAGACCAAACAGGACCGTGAGGATACTGGTGGAAACCGAGCAGCGAATGGCCGCCGCGGGAGCGACCCGGATCCACAGAGCCGCGAGCACCGCCGCTTGAGCCACGGCGGGCAGCAGTAGCGCGGCCTGCATGGGCACGGACATCCCCGCTGGCTCCGGGACGGCCATGAGATACCGCGACAGGACCGCCAGGAGCAAGCCCAGCGGCGCCAGGAGCAGCAGGCTCTGAGCCAGAGCTCCAATCGGGTGGCGGAGCGGACCCGTCCAGTCGACCAGAAACACCGGGTCGCCCTGGGTCGAGGCTTGGCCTGCGGCGGTGCTCGGTTCGCTGCTCACCGTCCAAAGCCACAACATCGCCGCAGTGATGAGCAAGTGGCCGGACCAGTCCATCAAGCGTCCCGTGAATGCCGCAAGCAGGAGCACGATGGCGATTGCGATCAATGCGATGACATGATTGCCGTCAATGCACCGAACAGGCCGGCAGCGGGAGTCGATGAGGGCGGCCCCGGCGATCAGGGCGGCGAGTGAAACGGGGATGAGGTTGACGAGGCTGAGCAGCAGCGGCGATGGGAGATGTGTGGCCCCCGGAAGCAGCGGTACGGCCACGATGGGCAGCGCCAGCAGCAACGGCAGCCAGATGTCGAGCCAGGACTTGAGAGCCCGCGATTGGGGCGGTTCCTTTGCGAGAATGGGGATGACGCCCAGCAGAATGGCGCATAACATCGCGAGTATGGCTGCGGCTGTGCTGAGATGTGCAATCGTTGACGACACGCCGCAAGTGTAGACGCAGCGCCGCGCGGTCGGCGCTGCACGAGCGTGAACGAGGCGGGCCCACCGCCGAACCAAATCGACCTGACGCGAAGTCGCGCGACGCGACACTGCGAGGTTTCGGCGGAAGCCGCCTTCCGCTTTCCCACCAACGTCGGGGCGAATGACATCCGGTTTCGTGCGTCTTGGACGATGCATCGAACCAGAAGTTTGAGACACGGGAGAACGACTATGCCAGCGTTTCGCGATCGCACGATTCGTCGTCGGAATGTCCAGCCTGATTCCCGCCCCGCGTTCCAGTCTCTGGAGCCGCGCAAACTGCTGAGCGCCACGCCGGCCGAGATCGCCGCGGCGCTTGACCTTCCCGAAGGCGTCATTGTGACCTACGAAGGGCACAGCGACGCGGTCGGGGTGTTTGAGAATTACACCGTCCAGGGCCTGCTTGGCATGCCGTCCGGGCCGAACGGCCAGTTCCTGGCCATCAGCACGGCACATGCGTTTGACGGTGTTCGCACGACGGACTCGGGGACGCGCGACGCCACGACGCATTACCGCGACCTGGGCGATGAAGGCGCGGCCGATGATTACGCGACGGTGCGATTCACGTTGACTGTGCCGAACTCCGCCAACGTCCAGCGTCTGCTCATCGACTTCCTTTATACCTCGGACATGGACACAGATGGGGGCGATTACTTCGACATCATCGTCAACGGCGTCAACATCGCGCAGTCAGACGGCCGCGGCCGCATCGGGGCCGGCGGGGCGTATGTGACCAATGAGCGCGATCCTGAACTGGACGCCGACGTTCCGGGATACGGGTTTCAAGTTGGAACCGAGTATTCCAACCTGCTCACTGCCTCGTACACGATCCCCAACGGCATCATGTCGCTGGACATCGAGATCACCATTGCAGACTCGAATGATCCGATGAAGGACGCGTGGGCGCTGATCGACAATATCCGGTTTGAGGAGCCGCAGGTTGTCTATCTCGACTTCGACGGTGAGGACATCGGCTCGTTTTTCCTGGAGGGCACCAATTACGTCGTTGGGTCGTTTGACGCGAATGACTTCGGGCTCGGTGGCGACTTTGCGGACGTGATTCGCACCGACATGGAGACGCTGTTCGCTGACTACAGCATCATCTTCACGACGTCGCTCCCGTCGAGCGGCGACTTCATGCACGTGGTGGTGGGCGGCCGCAACAGCGATACCGTCACGATTGCCAACACCCGGAACACCGAGTGGCTGCGTCGTCCGCTCAACGCCTCGACGACATTCGGCAAACTGTTCAACTATGTGAACTTCCGCAATGCCAATGGCACGCAGCGATCCTTTGGCCTCGCCGATCGACTCGACCTCGACAACAATGATCGGGGCGACATGGCTGTTGTCTTCGCCAAAGAGATCGCCCGTTTTGGCGAGTTCGACTACAGCGATCTGCGGAACACGATCGCCCACTACATCGGCCGGAATCTCGGGCTGCGCTCCGAGAGCCCCAATGATCTCAACGCAGTCGACTCGATCATGAACGAGGACATTGCCAGTCGTGGGGATCAATTCCTCGACAACAATGTCAATCTGCTCAGCATCCAGTGGGGCGATCGAACGCAAGGCGCCACGATCATGCGCCAGAACGCGCACAGCGTGCTGCTGGACATCCTCGGCTCTTCCACGGGCGATCCGGGCATCTTCCGTGCACGCACTGACATCGCCAAACTGAATGAGGCTCACTGGACCATCACGCCGCCCGTGCGCGGCCATCTGTTCGATGCACAATTCGTCGTCATCGGCGACAAGCACACCCGCACGACAACGACCGTCGCCGATATCTGGGAGACGAACCAGGTCCTCGTTACGGATTATGCCGGCGGTGATCCGCAGATCGTCATTACGGCTGCGAGTCGTGATGGAGGTGCCATTACCTACGAAACCTACGGTCCGCGCAACCTTGGGCAGTACAACCAGGTCACCGACGACGCGCAAATCGTGCTCATCAGTCTGTTCCAGGAGATCGGCTCCCAGCCGGTCTTCCGCGGAAGCTCAACGGTCATCCGGACCGCGGTGGCGGACACGACGGTGTACTACACGACGTTCGAGTACACTGAGATGGACGGCGACGTCGTCACGATCAAGCTCAACTCGCGCACCGGGCTCTTTGCTGTGGCGGAGACGGATGGCGGTCTGGTCATCACCCTCGCGGAGACCGATGCTTCGCGCGACACGCTGACACTCAACGTCAAGAAGCGCAGCGGCGGCGACGGACGCTCGACGATCAGCGGCGTGCTCGGGTCGGGGCTGAAGACACTCAAGGTGCAGAAGACTGACATCGATGGCGCCGGCATCGATCTGACCAGCCTCAAGACCGGGAGATTCGAGAGCATTGCCGAAGGAACGAGTTTCAACATCCGCCAGGATGACGGCGTCAAGGGAGACTTCCGCTTCGAGGCCATCGGCGGCGACTCGCGATTCGTGGTCGGCCGCAACACGCGCAAGTTCCGCGCCGAGGAGATCACCGGAGGCACTTACGCGTTCGGAGAACTCGACCGCCTCGACGCTCGCAACGATCTGACGGTTCAGCGACTGGACATCGAGGACGGCCTCCAGACATTCGTGAAGGTGCGCGGCGACGCGATCGGCGGACTGTGGACCGTCTGGACGGAGAACGACGATCACGAATCGTGGAAGAAGATCGATGTTCGCGGCGCCGTGATCGGCGTCATGATCGAGACGCCGGGTCGACTCTCGACGATCAAGGTGCGAGGAGACTTCGACGGCGACGTGGATGTGCTTGCTCTCAAGAACGCCACTTTGAAGGGAGACTGGACCGGTTCGATGGTGCTGCGACACGACGGCAGCGACTTCAAGGAAGCCGCCCGATCGGTGAAGGTCACCGGCGTGGCTCGCGATGTGCTCTTCCAGACCCAGGATTCTGTCAACCTGCTCCAACTCGGCGCTGCGATTGACAGCAACTTCTATGTCGGCTTCGACCTCTCGATTACGAGCGGGCTGATCGTTGACCCGAACCTGATCGTCAACGAGGATGCTCGCGTCAAGACGCTCAAACTCCGCGGCGTCCGGGACGAGATGTTCGACATGGTCAATTCGATCTTCTCCGCCGTGACGTTCGGCAAGGTCACGCTCGGCGACATCAACGGGGACAACAGTGGCGTTCCCTTCGGCCTGTCCGCCCGGGGCGTCGATCGAATCCAGTACGACACCGGCACCGGGAAGATCACCAACAAGAGCGACACCTGGTTTGTCGACAACGACAACAGCGATGATTTCCTGCTGGGCCGCATCATCTGATCGAGGTGGACGGATAGGATACCCCCTGTGGTTGAAACGCAACTCGGTGGCCGCTCGGCCATACGAGGAGGCGTTCGGATTTGTCAACATTCCAAGGGGTATGTCATGTTTCCACGTCCCGTGCCGGCCGGAGCAAACCGTTTCCATCTCTGCCTGACTCTCGGACTCGCCGCCCTGCTGACCGGGTGCGCGGCCCGGAACGATTCGTCAAACGCGCATCTCGCCCCCAGCGCGACAGCGGCCGAGCAACAATGGTCGGCTGAGGTCATGCGGATCATCGATGAGGGCAAGAACCGCAACCAGGTCATGGACCGCCTGACGCACCTGACACAGGAGATTGGCCCCCGGCTGACGGGTTCGACGCGGGCCAAGTTGGCCAACGACTGGGAGGCGGAGATGTTTCGCTCGTGGGGCCTCCAGAACGTCGAGGTGCGCGAGTGGGGAACGATTCCGGTCGGTTTTGATCGCGGCCCGTCTTACGGGCGCATGGTGGCCCCGGCTGATCGAGAATTCGAGTTCACCTGGCCGGCGTGGAGCCCCGGTACGGATGGTCCCAAGAAAGGGAATGTCTACCGCGAGCCGACGACCCAGGAAGAGTTTGACGCCATCGCCAACACTCTGGCAGGGGCATGGATTCTGCAGCCGGCCCGGGCGCGCGGCTCGCGTCGCGGGGTCGTCGAGACTTCCGGCGCGACGCCGACCGACTGGCTGGCCAAGTGCAAGGACGCCGGGATCGCGGGAGTCATCTCCGCGGCGCGAGGCGGCGAACTGGTGCACACGAGTGGCCGGTACAACAGCGTCGATCTCGAAACCCTGCCCAAGTGGGCGAACGTGACGGTGCGCCGATCGGACTACGACGCGATCAACAGTCGCCTGGCCGACGGGGAAGATGTGGTCGTGGAGTTTGACTGCAAAGCGACGTTCATCCCGGGTCCGGTTCCGTGCTACAACGTCATCGCGGAAATACCCGGCACCGTCTGGCCTGACCAGGTCGTGATTGTTTCCGCCCACACCGACAGCTGGGATGGACCCGGATCTGAAGGGACCGTCGACAACGGGACGGGAACCTGCGTGACTCTCGAGGCGGCTCGCATCCTGGCCGCCAGCGGCGTCAAGCCCAAGCGCACCATCCGCTTCATGCTCTGGACGGGCGAGGAGCAGGGCCTGCTGGGCTCGCGGGCGTACGTGAACACGCTGAGCGAGGAAGAGCTCTCCAAGATCTCCGCCGTGTTCGTCGACGACGGCGGCACGAACTACGAGGGCGGACTGCAGGTCGTCGAACCGATGGCGGCGATGCTCACGGAGGCGACGGCTCCGATCAATGCAGCCTTTCCTGACATGCCCGTTGAGATTCACATCCATCCGCGCATGCCGCGCGGCGGCGCGAGCGATCATGCTTCGTTCAACGCCAAGGGCGTGCCGGGCTTCTTCTGGGACGAGGTCGGCCGGGCGGACTATCGGTACGCCTGGCACACCCAGAACGACAAGCTGGACCAGGCGATTCCGGAGTACCTTGTGCAATCGTCGACGTGCGCAGCCGTAACGGCATTCAATCTCGCCAACGCCCCGACCCTTCTGCCCCGCGAAGACAAAGGGACCGGCGATGAGGCGGCCAACGACGCCCCGGCTCCGCGTCGCGGGCGGCAGAATAACAACTGAATACCGCGACATTCAACGCCGGGACCGGTGGAGCGCCCTCCGCCGGTCCCGATCGTTTTTCTAATCACGCGCGGCGTTACTTGATGACTTTGGAGATCGTCATGATTGGCAGCAGCATCGCGATGGCGACAAAGCCAACCACCGTACCCATGATGGCAATCATGGCCGGCTCAATGAACTGGGTCGCCCGCGTGATGGTGTCATCGAGTTCATCCTCCGAGGTCTGGCCGATCTGCTCCATGACGGGCCCCAGACGGCCGGTGTGCTCGCCGGCGGAGATCATCCGCACCACACTCGGGTGGATGAGATCGCTCTGCGAAAAGGCGTTGCTCAACGAACGCCCCTGCTCGAGATCGAACTCCACCTGTTTCCAGAGGGTCTGGTAGTAGTGGTTGTTCGTGATGCCGCGGGTGATGGACACGGCTTCGAGTAGATCGACGCCGGACACAATCAGCGTTGCCATTGTGCGAGCACTGCGTGTAAGGAAGAGCTGCCGGTACATGCCGCCGATGATCGGCACGTGAAGCTTGGTCCAGTCGATGGTGCGGCGACCGCTTCGTGTTCTCAGGAAGATCGCCAGCGCCACGCCCACGATGCCGATACCCAGGACGATGGGAATCCAGTTGTGCTGCAGGTAGCTGCTGATCCCGAGCATGATTTTTGTCGGGAGCGGCAGCATGGCGGCGCGTTTTGCGTAGATGGTCGCAAATCGCGGAAGCACGATGGTGACGAGGAACGCGGTAATCGCCAGAGAGAGAATGATCATCACGCAGGGGTAAGCGAGCGCGCCGCGAATCTGCTTGGCGGTCTTCAGCTCCTTGCTCATGTACTTCGCAACGCGGCCGAGCATGAGCGACATCGTGCCCGACGCCTCGGACGCCTTGACGAGTGTCACCGTGATCGGCGGGAAGACGCGGGGCCAGCGGGCCATGGCCGAGGAGAGGGTGGCACCGGAGTGGACTTCATCCTGGATGGCGCGCGAGATCCGGCGGAAATGGGTCGTCTGCCCCACTGCATTGAACGCTTCAAGCGCATCGCCAAGCGGCACGCCGGCGTCGAGCATGACGCTGATCTGGTGGCAGAATTCGATCACATCCGGCCGAGACACGCGCCGGGCCGCCTCGGCGGTGCGGATCTGTTCGACGCGGCTTTCCATCGACTTCACCACGCCAGGGGTAATGTCGAGGACGTACTTGCCCTCGGCGCGCAGGACGCGGCTGGCTTCCATGATGGATTCCGAGTTGATCGTGCCGTCGATCAACTCACCTCGAAGGTCGCGGGCTCGGTACGTGAAGACACCCATGGTTCAGATCTCCAGATTCGTCGCGCCCGACAGATGGTGCTAGAGAGCGGTCGAGAAGAAGACTTCCTCAACGGTTGTCAGCCCCTCGACGGCCTTGCGCAACCCATCCTGACGCAAGTTGACATACTTGACCTTGCTAAGCACCGCCCGCAACTCATGCAGATTGGCGCCCTTGCCGATGGCTTCGAGCACATGTTCGCTCGGTATGAACAGTTCAAAGATTCCAACGCGGCCGGAGTAGCCCGTGGCGCGGCACTTGGTGCAGCCCGCGCCGTGGTAGAGCGTCTCGAATTTGCCGATGGACTGCTCGACCGCTTTTCGCGTAATGGCGTCGACCTCGACCGGCTCCTTGCAGTGCACGCAGATCTTTCGAACGAGCCGCTGGGCCAGAACGCCTCGGACAATCGCGGCGACGAGGTATGGTTCGATGCCCAGGTTGATGAGTCGAGTGACCGCACTGGGGGCATCGTTGGTGTGCAAGGTGCTCATCACGAGGTGTCCGGTCAGCGCCGCCTGCGTTACGATGCGCGCCGTTTCGCTATCACGGATTTCGCCGACCATGATGACATCGGGATCCTGTCGCAGCAGCGACCGCAGCGCCGTGGCGAAGGTGAAGCCCGCTTTCTCATTGACCTGGAACTGGTTGATGCCGGCGATGCCCGCCTCCACCGGATCCTCGACGGTGCTGATGTTGATTTCCTCGGAGTTCAGTTCCACCATCGCCGAGTAGAGTGTCGTGGACTTTCCGCTGCCTGTCGGCCCGGTCACGAGTACCACGCCGTTGGGCTGACTGACGATTCCGCGCCAAGTCTTGAGCATGTCGGGGGTGAAACCGAGCTTTTCAACATTGACGATCACGTTGCTGCTGTCGATGATGCGGACGACGACCTTTTCACCGTTCTTTCCCGGCATGGTCGAAACGCGCAGGTCAACCGGGCGGCCGTCGAGCATGACGTGGATGTCGCCATCCTGAGGCAGGCGGCGCTCGGAGATATCCATGCCGGACATGATCTTGATGCGGCTGACGATGGCCAGCTGCATGGCGGGCGGCGGGCTGATTTTCTGGTACAGTCGGCCGTCCACACGGTAGCGGACGCGCAAGCGGCCGTTCTCGGGCTCGATGTGAATATCCGAAGCGCCTTCCTGCACGGCGGAGTAGATCAGGAAGTTGACCAGTTTGACAACCGGCGAGTGTCCCGCCACTTCCTCGAGTTTCGAGAGCTCCGTGATCTGCCGCTCGACCACGGCAAAATCGTCGTCATTCAACTCCTGGTAGATATCGTCAATGACGAAGACATTGGCGTCGGGCAGGTACTGGCGCAGGGTGTTTTGAATGTCCGTCGCGGCGCTGGCGACGATCTGGACATCGTGATTGCTCAGTCGCGTGATCTCTTCAACGAGGTAGAGATTGGCCGGCTCGGCCACCGCCACGGTCAGGCGGCCCCGGACCAGGAACAGCGGCAATACGCCGTGCGTTTCGAGGAACTCGCGCGGCAGGGATTCGATGACCTTCGGATCGGCCAGTTTCGGAGACACTTTGGCATAGGGCACGCCGTAGGCTTCGGCAAGAACGGAGAGGACCTGGTCCTCACTGACATAGCCCATCTCGACGAGCACTTCACCGAGGAGTTTGCGGTGCCCGCCCTGCCCCTGCCCGGCCAGCGCTTCCTTGAGTTGTTCCTCGGTGAGCAGCCCTCGGTCGAGGAGCATCTCACCAAGTTGCATCTTGGTGCCGTCGCGGAGCGAGCAGCGATCGGTTGCGGCGGATGCCTGAATCATGACGTACCCCCTGCGGCCGCGAATGCCGGCCGGCGGCGCTCTACTTTTCTAGCGAAGGCTGCGAATCGCGTCCGTCACTTCGTCGTGCATGTCGAACTGGTGTTGCAGCCTGGTGATCTCCAGGATCTTGCGGATGTTGTCCTCTGGCGCGACGAGCCGGATCTGTCCAAGATGCTCGGCGGCTGCCTCCTGCAGCCAGAGGAGCGACTCGAGCCCCGCGCTGTCGATGAACGTCATTCCCTGAATCTGCAATACGAAATCACGCGTTCCTTTGTGAATGCGTTCGGTGACTGTGCGTCGGAACGAGTCGATGTGGTCCGACGTCATGTCGCCGTCGATGGAGACGATGGAGATCTTGTCGTGATCTTCGTACTTCAGTTTCATGCCGCCACTCCACTCTGGTCCTGCTCGATGGCGCGATCGCGATCGCGCATCTGCTCGTACACCGAAAAATTGATTTCAAGAAAGTACGGGATCAGTTCCGGATCAAACTGCGATCCGGCACAGCGGCGCATCTCCGCCAGCACGTCTTCGGAAGACAAAGCCCGGCGATAGGTGCGCGTCGAACTCATCGCATCGAAGGCGTCGGCGATTCCGACGATGCGACCGAACAGCGGGATATCGAGGCCGGTGAGTTGTTGCGGATAGCCCCGTCCATCGAAGCGCTCGTGATGCGACATGACACCCGGGATGATGTCGTCAAAGTTGGGGATATCGCGCAGAATGCGCACCCCGATTTCGGGGTGCTTCTTGATCATGTCAAACTCCTGGTCCGTGAGCCGCCCCGGCTTGGAGAGGACGGCCTCGGGCACGCCGATCTTGCCGACATCGTGGACCAGTCCGGCAATGTGCACGCGCTCGACCACGGCCGCATCGAGGCCGGCGTGCAGAGCCAGTTCGCGACTGAGGTACGCCACGCGCCGCGAGTGACCGCAGGTGTATCGATCCTTGGCGTCGATGGAGGCGGTGATCGCCTCAAGCGTCCCCAGGAACATCTTCTGGAGGTCGTCGTACAGTCCGACGTTGTTCAAGAAGATGCGAACGTGCTCGGCCGTCGCACCAAGAATCTTCAGGTCGAATGAATTGACCTGCGCATCCTCGCCGATCTTTCCGCCGACGATGATCGCGCCATAGACGGTCTGGTCATCCGCGAGAGGCTGCACGATGGCCGAGCGAGCCATTGTCTCGAGTTCGGGGCAGTCGCAACTCAATCCTTCCTCACGGACAATCGGCTTGCTGTCGCTGCGGGTGTCGATGATCGTGCTGACCACGCGAAGCAACTGGTCGCGGTTGCAGGTGAGGTCGCCGGCCGAGAACAGGACATCGGCAAATTCATCGCATCCCTGTTTCCTGGTGCTCAGTTTGAGAGCCGTCCACTGATACGGCATCACTTCGAGCAGATCCTGACACACCGACTCAAGAAACTGCCGCGGCTGCCGCAGCACGTTCATGTTCCGACTGACCTTCTGAAGCAGGGCCAGCTCTTCATAAGCGTCGGTGAGCTGGCGGCCGAATGACTCGATGTGCATTGCTGCATCGCGCAATTCACACAGATCGTGCAACCACCACTCCACCGCCTGGATCAGCGTTGGAATCGTGCTCCGATCCGGCAGCGGCTGCACCACCAGTTGAGCGCGCGGATCGCGCCCGCTGCTGCTGGCGGGTCGTTTCAGGGAACGGATCAGCGGGTGATCGGGAAGCTCTCGGGCGGCCGCGAGGCAGATCACGTAGCCGACCCGTCGGCGGCGCTGGAGAATGGGCACGACGATGAGCAGCAGTGGTACTTCGAGGGCCAGTCCGCGAGCCGAGTCGATCTCCGTTCCAATCTGCTCCGTCGCCATCCTGACGACAGCCTGTGTCCCACCGAGGAGATCCACAAACCAGGCAAACTGGTTGTCGAGGGCTCGCGGCGCTTCGAACGCCGGCCCCGTCGCGATCATCGCCGCCGGAAGCGAGTGACAGCGTTCCGCCAGATGCTCGAGCACTTCTCGCAGTTCGCCGCGATCAAGAGGATTCAACGGTGCCGCATCGCTCATGCAACAGATTTCGCGCCCACCGCCGCCGCCACGCAGGCGACGAGTTCCCGTGGGCTGAAGGGTTTTCCGAGACACTTGAGTATGTTGACGGAGCGCAGATCGGCATCATCAAGGGCAAATCCGCGAGCCGTCAGCATGATGACGGGAATTGACGCTGTCGCCGGGTTCTGCTGCAGGCGCTGGCACATCTCCAGGCCGGTGAGGAACGGCATCTGGTAGTCGGTGATGATCAGGTCGGGATGTTCCTCCGTCGCCGTCTGAAGCCCCTCTTCGCCGTCGGAGGCGGTCAGAACTTCGTACCCGGCGTTGGACAGCTTCAGGTGAACAACGTGCTGAATGTACGTTTCATCATCCACCACCAGGATTCTCGTCTTCGCCCCGTCTTTGGCGCCTTGGCCTGTCTTACGCATTGCTACGCTCCCTGTTTGCATGGGACGATGAACCAGAAGCGGCTTCCCTTGCCAACTTCGCTTTCGACTCCGACTTCGCCGTGATGGACGGCCTCGACGATCTGCTTGACGAGATTGAGCCCCAGTCCTGTTCCCTTGGCGACGCGCTCGTGCTTGTCAACGCGATAGAACTTGCTGAACAGTTTGGGCAGCGACTCGGGGGGAATACCCAATCCTGAGTCGTTCACGGACACGATGACCGAGCGATCGCAGTCTGTCAGATCCGGCGCCACGGTGACGCGACCGCCCTCTGGCGTGTACTTGATGGCATTGGAGATGAGATTCGTAATCACCTGCTTGATCATGTCCTTGTCCACGTCGGCATGGCAGGACTGGTGCGGGCGCTGGAACGTGATGGAGATGTTTTTCTCCGCCGCTTGCGGCTTGAGCAGTTCGACCGCCTCCTGGGCGATGGGAACGATGTCGATGTTCTCCCACGTCGCGCTGATCATGCCCGCTTCGATCCGGCTGATATTGAGCATGTTGTCGATCATGCGCCCCAGCCGCTCGGCCTCGTGCTGAATGATCTCGTAAAACTCGCGTCGCGCCTTTTCGTCCTCGGCTTCGCCATCGAGGAGCATTTCGATGTAGGCCTTGATCGAACTCAAAGGGGTGCGCAGCTCGTGACTGGCCTTGCTGACGAACTCGTTCTTCATCCGGCTGACCTGGCGTTCCTGCGTGATGTCGTGAAGGATGGTCACGACGCTCGCCGCTTCATGCGTGGCGTCGGCCAGCGACGAGAGCGAGACTTCCAGGCTGAGCGGTTCAGGCTCCCGTGCGAGGGTGCACTCGGTGTGCTTGCGAGACGAGGTGTTGCCGGCCACGGCCGCCTCGCCGATGAGCGAAACGATTTCCTTCTCGGGCAGAACCTGGCCAATGGGTTTGTTCAGCGCACCTTCGCGATCAAACTTGAAGAGCGAAGCCGCGGCTTCGTTGGCCATGACCAGTTCATTGAATTCGTTGGTGACGAGCACCGCGTCACGGAGCGAGTGCAGCACGCCCGAGAGGTGCTCGACTTCGGTCTGGGCCAGATGCTTGCGAATCTCGATCTGGCGCACCTGCGACCGAGCGCTGCGCCGGTCCTGCTCGAGTTGCTCGATGACATCGAGATGAAGCCGGGCAATCGGCGCCAGTGGTCCAACGAGACGCGTCGTCGGCGCTTCAGCCACCTCGACCGCACTGACGACCGCCCGCAGGCGAGAGAGTTGCTTGTCGGCGTACCAGCCTCCCGCCCACCCGATTCCCGCACCGATCAACCCCGCGATGCCGGCGCCGAGAAGCAGTGGCGCCAGTTGGATCGATGCAAAGCCGGGGCCGAGCACCGCCGCCATCAGTGCACTGAGTAACGTGGCGAGCAGCGCCACCGCGCCCGCGCACAGCGAGATAGTCAAAGCCAGTCTCATCCTCCAGTCTCCTCTGTGTTGCGAGGTGCTCAGCG
The DNA here is from genome assembly GCA_040255465.1 of Planctomycetaceae bacterium. Classification (GTDB taxonomy): domain Bacteria; phylum Planctomycetota; class Phycisphaerae; order Phycisphaerales; family UBA5793; genus UBA5793. Next base: position 525,696 of record JBDZVA010000002.1, on the reverse strand, counting down.
GTTCAGCGAGTCGTTCATTTCGGAGTCGGTATCCACGCCGGCCAGCGTGACGAGGCGCTGGGCCCGCTCACTGTCGGGTGCGATCATCCGCGCGGTCTCAAAAGCCTGAGCCGCGTCGGCGTTCTGCCCCTTGGTCCGCAAAGCCAGGCCGAGCAGGATGTAGGGCTCTTCATGCGCGGGATGAAGCGAGCATGCCCGCTTGTAGTCTCGTATCGCATCATCGAGTCGATTGTCGTGCTCGGCCACCATGCCGCGAAGCATGTAGCTTTCGAATCGGGTGGGCCACACGGCGATCGTACGACTCACGACATTCTGCACGCGGCGCATGTCACCGAGCTTGTAGGCCACGCTGCCGAGTTCAAACCAGATCTGAGGATCGCTCGGATCATCATCGACAAGCTTCAGGTAAGTGGAGCGCGCTTCAACCAGGCGATCGGCAGCGGTCAGACACAACGCCTTGAGATGTCGCAGATCCGGACGGGAGGCGTAGGCGGAATCACGAAGAAGTTGATCGAGGTAGTACTCCGCCTTGGCAAAGTTGCCGGCCTTCATGTAGGCGAGAATGAGCACTTCCACGATGCTCTTGTCATCCGGAGTGAGCAGCAAGGCTTTCTGGAAGTGTTCTGCGGCGAGCACGGGCTGGTCACGCAGCATCGCCAGGTGGCCCCGGGACCGCCTGACGGCCGCATTATTCTCGAAATGCGGACGGGATGATTCGATCAGCGCCTCCGCCTCATCAAGGCGGCGCATCGAGATCAGTGTCTCGAGTGCGGCGAGCATGTAGTCGGCGTTGGAGACACTCGTATGCAGTGCCGCCAGGTATTCATCGGCCGCACGCGGCAGATCGGACCAGCGCTGATAGACGAGACCAGCGTAATAGTGGGCGTCGCCGAGGTCAGGTTTGAGTTCGATCGCTTTGCGGAACGCCTGAAGTGCCGGATCGAGATGGTTCATCTCGATGAGAATGCGGCCCTTCATGACATAGTGGTTCGGCTGCTCGGGGTCGAGCGTGATGGCGCCTTCGATGTTGAACAGTGCATTCTTGAGGTTGCCGACTTCGTAGTCCTGTCGCGCCTGCTGGGCCCCGAGTTCCGCACGGCCGTTGGCAAATCGCTCGCGTGCATCACTTCGGGCTTTGCCGGCCGCGCCGGTGTTCGTCGAGCATCCCGTCAGGCCGATTGCCAGCAGTGCGCATCCGGCTGCAAGAGTTCTCATCGTCGTTGGAATGCTCATGGGTTCAGCCTCATCCTGTTTGATGCATGTGGTTCAAATCTTGATCGATCGCCGACCGGCGGCGTTACTTGATGGGGTCGTTGAATTCGCCATCGGTCGGCACCTCGGCGTACCCCTGCTGTACGGGCTGGGTATTGAGCCACGCCTGGTACTGGGCCTGATACTGGGAGAAGACAGGGCCGAAGTAGAGCGTGCCCATGGGGCTGAGCGATTGAAAGATCGCCAGCGTCTGGCCGATCTGGGCGTTGTACTGAGCAATCTGGCGCTGGGAGCCGCCGTTGAGCGCTTCCATCAGACAGGGGTCACCCTGCGGGTTGATCTTCACACTGTTGCTCGACTCGCCGTAGCTGGGCGGCGTCCTCTCCCAGACCTGCTGACCATCGGGCCCGATGGCGGCGGTAAACTCGCCCCACCACGGCTCAAGGCCAATGAAGTTGGGATCATCCGTCCCGCCCCACTGAATCTCATTGCCGCGTGTCGAAGCGTTTGCAGCAGATGTGGAGTGCTTGGCAGCGGGCGTCGAGGATGCGCTAGCCGTCTTCGATGAACCAGGTGTGGACTTGGTCGAACTGGACTGCTGCTTCGACTCGCTCTTCGTTGCCGGTTCGGTGGAAGCCGGTGTTGCACCGGGGGTCGTCTGGTTGCTGGACGCCGGCGTCGCCGTGGGCGTTTGAGTCGGCGCGTTGGTGTTGTTCGACGAAGGCGTGGCGTTGCCGGTCGACCTGGGCTTGGATCCGACGAGCGGGTCGGTCGCAAAGCCTGTGGGGGCCGTTGCCGTCTCGTTGCCCAATCCGGCGGGCGCCATGCTTGACTTGATGCGCTCGTCGGTGAGGTGACGCATCATCGAACCGTTGAACCACTTGTCCGACTTGCCGAGCAGGCGCTCGCGCATTTCGATGACGAGCGGCTGGTTCGGATGCAGGTGGAGCGAGAGATCGATGTGCCAGAGGGCGAGCTCAAAGTCGCCGGCCGCAATCGCCTCCTGGGCCATCAGGTTGTGATTCGAGGTCAGGCGGTCGTTGCTCCACTGGAGCACGCCATTGCGGGCCGCGAACCGGGCATCGTCGACCAGTTCGTTGGCGCGATCGCCCTCGGCCATGAGCACCTCGTCCTTCATGATGGACGGTGTGATGAGGAAGGTGATCTCGCTGCGCCGCGTTGCGTCTTCCTTGCCTTTGAAGGCAGCCCCGATGACGGGGATATCGCCGAGGATCGGCACCTGGCGGCGCGTGAGCGTCGTTTCCTCGCGGAACAGGCCGCCGAGCACGATCGTGTGACCGTCCTTGACCACGACGTTGGTCTGCAGCTGATTGGTGATCTGGTCAGGAATCGTGAACGTACTGCCGTCGCTGCCGGTCACATCGCGGATGATGCCTTCCGAGACGCTGGGCTTGAGCTCCATGCGGATGAATCCGTCCTTGCCAATGAAGGGCCGGAAGATCAACTGGGTACCGGTATCGAGGAACTGCACGGTTTGCGTCGTGCTCGTTTCCGTCGACGTCGTGGACAGGTAGCCGATTCGGCGGCCAATGAGGATCTGTCCGCGATTGCGGTTGACCGCCAGGACGCGCGGACGCGAGAGCACGGTGGTGTCCGTCACTTCGTCCAGCACGCGCAGGAAGACGGAGATGTCATCGGAGATGACGCCGATCTTCAAGCCGCCGGCGCGAGACGTCTGGCCGACGTTCGAGCGACCCGCGAACGCCTTGTTGTCGCCGGGCTGGAAGCCGCCGTCGCCTGCGCCACTGAGCAGGTTGTCCACGGTTGAGAGCGGGTTGCCGAAGTCGAGGAAGTCGACGTCAGCCAGGATGCTCCAGTCGATGCCCCACGCATTGTCTTCGTTGAGTGAACTCTGGAGAACCGTCGCCTCGACGAGAACCTGCTGGGGACGGGTGTCGAGTTCGTCCACGAGCCGGGCGATGTCGTCCATATTCTCTTCGAAATCGTGGACCACCATCGTGGAGTAGTTTGCCCAGCTGTCTGATCCGCCATCGGACTCGTCAGGCTTGAATCCGGCCGCCACGTCGGCGCTGATGGCAATCGTGCCCTTCTCAGAGAGCAGCGGCGTGACGAAGACCGAGGCGTCGGTCGCATTGAGATAACTCAACTGGAAGGTTCGGCTCACCTGTTTGCGCGCCTCCTCCCTCTTGGTCCGGAGTTCTTCAAGGGTGTACACCTTGATGAACGCGCCCTCCTCGATGTAGCCATAACCATTCGAGTTGAGGATGGCGTCGAGGGCCTCAAAGAACGTCACGTCGTAGAGGTCGGCGCTGACGGTGCCGCTGACGTTCTTGGAGACGATGATGTTGCGCTGGCTCTGGATGCTGAGCATCTGGAGCACCTTGGCGAGATCCGTGTTCTGGACATGAATATCGACCGTGGAGTAGGCGGAGACAGCCACCTGACCTTCGAGGTCCTCTCCGGTGTCGGTATTCGCGGCCGGTGTGGCCGGCGGCGCCTTGGCCCATGAATCGAGATCGAGCTGAGCCGAGGCCGTGCTTGCCAGGCCAACGCAGGCGGCACAGACCAACCCATATGATCGGAGCGAACCCAGCGAGAAGAACTTCCCGTTCGTGCAGTCCAACATGATTGCTTTCTCCCTCCCCAGGTCGGTGCGCTTTGGCACCGCGTTATCCCGGAGTGTCCATCTTCAGTTCCACCCGCACTTGATCCTTCAGCAGGATCACACTCCGCTTGAGCACACGCTCAAGCCTGAATCCGTCAATGTGCCCGCCCTCGCGCACGACCCGGCCGTTGATGACCGCTGCCGGTGCGGCTCCGAGGATCAGGCTTCCGAGGCGGAGCTTGGCCGCCTCGGCCTCAATGGCGCCAACGCGTTGACGCTCCGCTTCCACAGAATCTTCGGGCGTATCCGTTTGTGACTTGGGGGCAGTGTCGTGAACCGGTGCGGCCTGTTCCGTCTGGGGAAACATTGCCTCCGGCACTTTGAAAAAATTGCGCGCCAGCCTGGTGGAGGCGTCCAGATAAACCACGGGCGCCGACTCGATCGAAGGTCGATCCTGCTTCTTTGCTTCGTTCGTTTCGGACGTCGGAGTCGTCGCAGTCGACGCCGAGCCAATCGGGTCAGCGAGTCCGGTGCGAGGCACATCATTGAGCAGCAACAGCCGGGCCCAAAGCAGCAATCCGACGACCGCCAGCCCGCACATGATGCTGAACTTGCGACGATCCGAAGTCATGCGAATCCAAAGACGTTGCAAATCTTCGTTCACTCTCGGCCTCCTCCTCACGGCTTGGTCGGCACTGACGCCGTCTCTCCCGCAATGCGGTAGTAGGCGTCCAGCCCGATGGTCGCCTTGACTTCACCCGTCTCGCGATTCACATTCTGAGCGACAAGCGAACTGATGCGAACCAGCCGCGGCAGCCGCTCAATGCGGCGGAGCAGCTCCACGATCACATCGAATTGCCCGGTGGTCTCGATCAACAACCCACTGCTGGCCGTAGATCCGACAGCGGAATCCTTGCCGCGGTTGAGTTTGGCCCCGCTCAGCTCAAGTTCACGAATGTCAGACGAGATGCCGCTGATTACCCCCGCAACGTCTCCCGAGTCGGGAATGGGCTTCGTCTCCGCCGCCAGCCGGGACTGCAGGTCCGCCAGGCGCCGGCGGGCGCGATCCCGCGCGTCAAAGTCTTCCTGCGCCTGCGCGACTCTGTTGTTCAGCGCCTGGATGTCCGCGAGGACGGCGGCTCTCGTCTGGTAAGCGGGTCGCACGAGCGCGAAATAGGCCGCTCCACTGACTCCGATGAGAATGGCGCTGTACTTGATCCGACCCATGAGTTCACTCATCGCTGGGTTCTCCCTTCGATGGATCAGCGCCCGCCACGAATCGATTCTCGAGATCGATCTCGAAACGCACGCGAAACTCGCGGACCGTCAAGCCGCCGACACTCTTGGTGCGATCGAAATCGAGTTGGACGCGACCAAAGGCCGGTTGAGACTCGAGCCGGCCGATGAAGTCGGCCACCTTGACGCCGTCCATGCCGAGGCCGGTCAGATCGATCGAGAGATAGCGCACTTGACGGCGATCATCCACCTTGCGGCTCTTGGAGCGATTCACGCGTTGGCGAAGTTCCTCCATCGCCGACATGGACTCACTGCGCTGTGACACGCCCATGTTGAAATCAGTGACGTACAGTCCCTCGGGCATCTCCTGGCTGATGAGCCCCAGCACATCCGTGATTTCAATAGGCAGTGCGAGGCGGTAGTAGCTCTCGAGGTTTTTGGCAAGCACATCGGCCTTGCGATTGAGATCGAGCGATTCGGCCCGAACCGCTTCGAGTTCCGCGACCTTGCCGGTGAGTTCCTTCGCCAGCGCGTTCATGCGACCGACGCCGAATCGAGAGTGGACGACCAGGACGCCAATGATGACGGCTGCAATCAGCCCATAGTTTGTGTGCTGTTGACGCAGGCGGGAGTTTCCCAACCGTTCGCGATACGATTCGGGCATGAGGTTGATCTGGCGATTCACGCCGCACCTCGCTTTCGTTCAGGCGCCGTCGACTTCCGCTTGGAGCCAATGGCGAGGGCTCGGCCCGCGAGCGAGGATTGAAACATGGATGCCGGCCGCATGCTCAATCCCGCCGCGACCCCCCATTCGGTGAGCGACGCGTGACGCCGATCCAGCCTCATCTCGGCTGCGGTAACGTCAATGCCGTCGAGTGGGCTGGCGACGCGAGCGTCGACTTTCAGGTGCTCGGCGAGAACCGCGGCGAGCTTGGGCTCACGTGCGTCACCGCCGATGATGCTCACAAAGTCCGGTCGAGCCCCGCGGAACGTCACGCTGTAGTAGCGCAGGCAGAGAGCGGCTTCCTGCGCCAACTCGTGCATCAGCGGACGGATCGCCTCGAATGCAGCGCGACTCACGCGATCATTCCCGCCCTGCTCGTCATCCTGCGACATCCTCTCGATGCGCAACTGCCGGGCGGCGTCATCATCCAAGCTCAGTCGGTCGGAGACCGCTTTGTTGAATTCCTTGCCGGCAATATCGATTGGCTTGATGAAAGCGAGTTCCCGACCGCGGGTGATGCTGACGGTCGTGAGACTCAGCCCGACGTCGATAATCATTCGAACAACAGACTGGTCCTCCTGGCGACGCAGCGGTCGGGTGAGGTTGCGGGCCGAGGCAAGAAACGAAGCATCCACCGCCATCGGCCGCAAGCCGGCGCCGATTGCCGCTTCGAGATAGGTGTCCAGCACGGAGCGGCGTGCGGCGACCAAGATCACCTCATCGCGCGTATCGTGGCCCTGAGACACTTCGCCGGCCCGGATCCACTCGACCTGGAGTTCGTCCATCGGCACTCCAAAGCGCTCCGAGGCCTCCCATTGAACCGCCTTCTGCCGCTCGTCATCCGTCATGGACGGCAGGCGGACGGCTCGGATCATCAGATCGGAAGGACTCGGCGCGAGCACGCAGGAGTCGCCCTTGAATTGCGTCATTTCGAGCGCGGCGCGCAATGTTCGCTCGATTTCGAGTTTGCGTTGCACGGGCTCTTCGGGCAAGGGTCGGCCGAAGGATTTGCGTGCCGCCGCCGAGGCGCGCAGGGCGCTTCCGTCGTCATCAAGTTGCATCAACTTGACGCCGCTGTGGCCGATGTCCACACCGATGGGCAATGCCGCCTTGTTCAGGATGTTCCATCTCACCCGAGGTGCTCCTTCTCACGTTTGCACTTGCCGCCCACCGCTACTCCAGCTTCTCGACGGATACTCGACCCGTAAAGCCGCTCACGCTGATCCGGTAACTCCCATCGCTGCCGTTGACGACGAGCGAGCCGCCGATGCTTGAGGTGTTCTCACCGTTGATCGGGCCGCCAATCGCGTCGTACGTGATGAAGTGATTCCCTCCATCGAAGTTCACGTCGGCGATGGAGACCATTCGAAAGCGACTGTCCGTGACGAAATCCACGATGTACTTATCCGATCCGCCATCTGAAATGGGGTCGTAGAGCACGTCATTGTCGGGGTCATATGGAGAGGCGAGGATGCGGTAGCCGCTGCCGTTGTCCGCAAACAGCACGCGGCGCGGCGCCTGCTGCGCCATCGCGTCAGATTGCGCAAATGACAAGTCCGCGACGATTCGACGGACAACTGCTTCAGTTTCGAAGCTGACCGCGTGGCTCATGTTGGGAATGAGCATGGTTGCGGCAATCCCCATGAGAGTTACCACGATGAGAATCTCGATGAGCGTGAACGCCCGTCGAGTTCGGCTGCACCGCTGATTGATCGCAAAGGAGACCATGTGGAACTGCTCCGTACCTCCAACACCCTGGCGTGACGATTGGACTACTTCTCGTTCTCAACGCGCACCGGCGGCATCGACGTCACCTTGACGTTGAACTCGCGCTGCTCGAGGTCCTTGCGCAGAGTTTCCATGCTCGCCGAGATTCGGCGCAACTCGCGGATCATCTCAAGCCGCTGACTTGCGGCATCCGGGATGCCGAACTGCTGTTCGCTCGCCATCGCGGGGCGAGCCAGCGTGCCTCGATCCAGCGCAAACATGGCGACCAACAGACACAGAGCAGCCGCGTTAACGGTTAGAACAGCATTGAGATACTTGGCTCGGCGCATGACGCCCCTCCTGTGGATTGAAAGCGGACGGGAAACCGACCTCGAGGCGCCGTTCAGAACCGGTTGGACCGATCGAGCAGGTGCAGTTCCGTCCGAATCGTGCTCACATCGCGACTATCGGTAGATTCGTCAAACCAGGTAAGCATCAACCCGAGCGGCCCGTCAGATGTGTCCGGACGTACCGGTTGGGCCGTTGAGATTCCGGTAACCTCGCAGGCCAGAACCGGTTGAGCGATCACGGCGCGGACAACGTCCGATCTTCCGGCCAGTTCCTCGAGGCGATGCAGATCTCGCAGATCCGCGCCCGCCACCTCCGAGTCGAGTTCCGCATCCGGCGACCAGGTGTACGCGATGACGCTTCGCAGCAGCGGGCTGAAGCGAATGACCAGCACTTCGGAGAGATTGACCCGACCGGGGTACCGGTCATCGGACACCCAGAGCACGAGCGTGTCGAGCTGCGCGGCGTGCGGCTCGGTGAAATGAATGGCGAGGATCGACGAGGACTTCCGCAGCAGGGTGCGAAGCGTCGTTTCCTGCTCGAGCAGAGAGGCACTCAGTCGGGTTTCCGATGAAGAAGCGAGGGAGGCGCCCCGAAGCAGCCGCGGTCCGATCACCACCACTGAGATCGCCATGAACGACGACAGGGCGAGAAGCGTGAGGGCTTCACCCCACGCGATGGCTCGTCTGGAGTTGAGCCGAGCAGGCGAGGACTCAATAGTCGAAGAACGCACGACCATTCTCATCCTGACCGGCAACGTATGGCCTGAATTCGAGTGTCTCCGGCTTGTAGAGCCAACCATACACCGACGGACCCGTGGGCGGTGGCGGCAGCGGCGAGCCGTTGGGCACCACCATGACGGCGCTTGAGCTGTTGATCGGATTGATGGGCATCTCGGCCATGTACGGTCCGAAGCGGAACGTCTGCGACGAACTGGTTCCTACGGAGCCGTCGGAGGCAGTCGGATTGGTCATCTGCGCGACAAAGTCGGCTTCGGAGGGCGTCGCGTTCGGATCGCCGCCGGGATAGCCGGGCGACACGCCGAAATGCTGCGCGCGGTAGACCTGAATCTGTTGGCGAATGTACCGCAGGTCCTGGAGCAGTGCCGAACTTCCTGCGAGATCCGAAGCACCGGAGAATCGAGGCGCCACAATGGCCGCGAGAATCGCGATGATGAGCACGACGATCACCAGTTCGACGAGCGTAAACGCGCGTCGATCGCGACGATGCTCAAGACCAGTCTGGATTCGCATACCGGGCATCGGCCACTCCATCGCACGCCGCCCATCGGGATTCCACAGCATGTCGAGAGCGATGCTTGTGGGTTTTCCGGCCCGATGGTCGATCCCGCCAGGACTCAGCCCGGTGGGTTGTACGTATTGGTGATTTCGTCAAAATACGGTGCGCTCATCACTCCATTGACGTCATCCCACACCCATCCGATGTCAATTGAGTCGACGGTGCCGATTCCTGCAGACCCTGTGAACGGGTTATAGGGCGCGGCCTGCAGATAGATGACTTCATCGGGCGGGTTCACAAGCGGATCCCAATCGGCGGCGGTCCCAGTGGTCCCAAAGGGCGGCAACGCGCTGTGACGGGCCTTGTAGACCTCGATTTGGCCACGCACTGTCTGCAATTGGCTTTTGACAGTTGAGGTCGATGCTTCCACTCTGGCGTTGGTGAACTGCGGAATGACGACGGCCGCCAGGATCCCCAGAATCACCACAACGACGAGAATCTCAATGAGGGTGAAGGCCCGAGAGGTTGGTCGATGACTCATGCACATGGCGTTGGGCTCCACGTCACGCGGTGTTCCGTGACGAATCCACCACTCGAACAAAAGAGAGGCGACAGCGTTTCCGCTGCCGCCTCTGAATGGATCTGCTCAGACAACATTATCGGTTGTAGAGCTTGTTGATCTCGTCGAAGCCGACGGCGTAGATACGGCCGTTGGCGTCATCCCACAGCCAGCCATCCGTCGCGGGATCACCTTCCGTCAGCGGATCGCTGCCGGCAACGATGAGCGAATTGCCCGTGAACGGATTGATGGGATCGGACTGGAGGTAAGCGCCCTCGGTCCACGCGCCGTTGTAGGTCGAGGGATCGGTCAGGGGCACCCACTGTTCAGCCGAGAAGTCCGGCATGAACCCGTTGTGCTTGACGCGCATCAGCTCGATCTGGCTGCGAACCGTCTGCAACTGACTCGAGAGCGAAGATGCAGACGCTTCCTGGCTGGCATTGGTAAACTGCGGGATCACGATCGCGGCGAGGATGCCGAGAATCACGACCACGATCAGAATTTCAACCAGCGTAAAGCCCTTCGTTCGACTTCTCACCTTAATCATCGATGACTCCTTCACAAAAAGGTCCGAACCTGCTCGTGTGAACCGCCTTGACGGACCGACGCCGCGGGACACAGATGAAGAAACTGCCCCGGGAGTCACATGACGCCCGACAAGGCAAGGTCCGGAGCCGGTGTCTTCCCCACCAAGACACCGTGCGCCGGAGCCGCTCAACGGATTCTCACTCGCGATACCAGGCGAGCGAGTACCCCTCACGCACGAATGGAGTGTGGACATGAGATACATCATCGTTTTCAATCGGTCGGGCGGCAAACCAACTGCAGAGCTGGACGTCAAGCCGGGGTGAACTCTGTCGTCTGTGCGCATAGACGTGTATTGAGACGTCACCGCTCACCCGGAACAGGCCATATGAAAGCACGCAGGCCATGCGGCCTGCGTGCTCAAGGGTTCAATTCTCAGTTACCGGTCCGAGCCGACGATTCAGTTGGAGATGATCAGCGGGACCATATTGGAAGCCGGCAGATTGAGCGCGCCGTGGGCCTGCGCAGCCGCGGTGGCTACCGGACCTCGGGCGGTCTTGACGAGATTGACAAGCGATCGGATCTGCGCCTCACTGGCGTACGACCCATACCGCCGGGCGGATTGCGCGACATAGTCGAGCATGGCGATCTGGACCGCTTCGTCGGTTTCCCCGAGCGATGCAGTCAGCAGAGCCGACTGAGCCCGAGAACCGTTGACCCACGCCAGGGTCTGGGCGGCGGTCAGTCGAAGTTCCCCGGAATACGTCGAGAGGGCCTCCACCAGCGCCGTCTCCGCTCGCTTGATGTCGTAGGCCGCGCTGTTCCGCACCGCAATGTCGCGAAGGACGTGCAGCGACTCATCGGCATACGCATCCGCTTCCTGCTTGGTGATGAGTTCACCTGTCGTGCGGCCAATCAGCGCTTGCAGGGCTGCATCCATCTGCGCCTGCTGCAAACCGAGGCGAATGACCGCCACTCGGCGATTGCTATCGAACTGGTTCCGAACCTTGGGAACATCCTGCGAGGCGACGAGCGCCGCCACCGGCGACGCCGAGATGCGCTCATCGGCCTGGATCGACGCGATGGTGTCGAGCAGACGGTCCGGCGAAATCATCAGCACGAAGAGATCGACGGCCGGCGCTGCGGCGAGATCAGCCTGCATGCCCGCGAAGGTCGAGCGGGGCGGCAAGACGGTGAATCCCATATCACGAAGGTTGGACGCGAGGCTGCGCTGGTCTTCCTGATTCTCGGCGATGACGGCGGCAAAGCGCTCGTCGCGCGTTCGAATCGCGCCAGCCAGAATCGGCACCACGCGATCGGCGCCGTCGAAGGTCTCCATGGGAAGCGCCCGGCCCAGAGCGAGCGCGGCATCGTACTGGACGCGGCGTTCGGGGAATTCGAGCGACTCAATGAGCGGAGAAGGACGGTTGTTGCCGAGCCACAAGCTCGAGCCGCCCGCCGTGCCGCTCAACGCCTCGATCGCGTGACGGGCCAGACGGGCGTTGAGATCACGATTGGCCCGCTCGAGGACCACCTGCGCGGAGGCGGGGCCGGACGCGACTGCGTAATAAAGCGGCGGTCGACGGTTTGGTCCGTAGGTCGGGTCGACACCATCGCCGAGTTCATCACTGCGACGGAAGTTCGCGGCGATCCACATGCTCAGGGCGTCAAGCGAATTCGCCGACTGCTTCAGGGCCTGCTCCGAACATTGCATCGCCATGACTTCAGAGAAGATCTGCGTCGGCACCGGAACGGCGTAGAGACCTGTGCCATTCTTGTAGTACCAGATGTTGTTGGTCGCTTCGGACGGCCAGGCGATGAGACTCTCGGACTCGCCCCAATACAGTTCCGCCAGGGAAACCCACATCTGTACAGGTTCGGCATCAATCACCGCACCGAGGCGATCGGCGGCGGCTCGCGCGGCGGTCCGCACGGCGGGGGTCGTCCTGCTGTCTTCCATCAATGTGCGAAGCGAGGGCACCGCATGGAAGTAGTTGATCTGGCCGAGAATGTCGCAGATGCGCTCCTGGCTCACCGGATCAAGGTGAGGCAGCGCGACGGTCAGCGGCGTGACGGCCTGACGACCGATGTTGAGCAGCACCTGGGTGCAGCGGGCCTTGAGTTCCGCCGAGTTCGTGCCGGTGAGCACATCGAGCAGTTGCGGGACAGCGTACTCGCCTGCGGACTTGAGAGCGGTTTCCGCCATCAAGCGGCCGCGCGGCGTGCCAACCAGATTCTGGATATGGCGAGCAATCTCTTCAGGATCGCGGGCCATATCAATGCGGCCCTTGTTCAAACGACTCTGCAGCATTCCGGCGATCTCTTCGAGTTCCGCGATGCGGGCGGCCCGGACGAGCGCGTCATCAATGCGCTTTCCGATTCCCATGTCGTCAACGAGCATGTACAGATCCGCATCGCTGATGCTCGATTCGACGAGCGCCTGAGCAGCGCTATGGGCGAGTTCGGGTCTGGCGACGAGAACGTAGTGAACAAAGTCCTCGAGCAGTTCTGCTTCTTTGGACTTGGTTTCCTGTCCGGTGGGCTGCGCGACCACGTTGGTGACGAGGCCGAGACAGCAGACGATGAGGCCGAGCAGGCACAGTCGGCGCAGTGACGTGTAGAACACAGGCAACCTCCGCCAAAGGGGGGTGGAAACAGCACGCAACGACCGAAGGTCCGCAAGCCCCTGGTCGCCCATGAGGCGCAACCCCCGGTCACAGCCGGAAGTTGCGTCATCGTAAGAACGGAATGTATCGACTGGAGGCCTCAGTGTCAATGCGGAGCCCGAAAAGGGCTGTTCCGATTTGTCCGGCTCAGCACCCGAGCGAGAGACGTTGACCGGGAGGCAGACTGCCGGTAGAGTGGCGAGTCAATGGTGCCCGAGCCGTTCGCGGTGGCTGAGCCACGCGAATGACAGAGGCTGAAATGGGAAGCGTGGTGCAAATCCACCGCGGACGCGCCGCCGTAATGGGTCGCCCTGGGGTTCTTTCCCTGGGGCATCGGCCGACCACAACGCCACTGTCCCTCATCCCTCTCCGGATGAGAAAAAGGATGGGAAGGCGGTCGGGCGAGACCAGACTCTGAGCCGGAAGACCTGCCACTGGCACGAGGCCACGATCGCAACGGGTCGCGATCGCGGAACCTCTCCTTGGTCGTCCTCGCGCTCCGGGACGTCGCGGCTCTCGACTTCTGTTTGTTCCTGACAGAGGCTCGACCCCGACTCGGCGAGAACGGCCGTGTCGCCGGTTGTGTCCAGGAACCACCTCTCGCGATCAGAGGTGACAGACAGGAGTTTCAAAGATGCCTGCGTTTCCCTTTGCGGGATGGGCGCCGCGGTTTGCGGCGCTCATCATGTGCTCGATCAACACTGCGGCAATCTCGGCCGCCCCACCGCTGCGCTACGTCGGCAACCAGCAAGGGCCGGGCGGAGCGTTTGACGTACTAGTAGATGGCCGGCTGATTGGCATTGACGGCGATTCAGTGCTCATCGAGACGGCTCCGACCTCGGGGCAGTTCACCACGATGGGCTTTTTCGATCCCGGGCTCATCAGCGAGTATGGCGCATCGTTTCTATCGGTGAGCCCGGATGGGACGCGATTCGTCGTCGGTGATGGCAACTTCGGCGGCGCGCACGTATTCGAGGCTGCGCTTTCCGATCTCAACGGCGGGCCGATCTCGCATCGCGCGTTTGAACACGAGAACTACGCCGCGGCGTGGTACGACAACAATCGCCTGGCCATCACCGCCGCCAACCCGGGCACGTTCCTCGGCGAAGTGCGCATCCTCGATCTCGTCGATGGATCGTCAACACTCGTGCTCAACCTCGACGGCGCTTCGGGCGGGCTCGCCTTCGATGGGCAGGGCAATCTCTTTACCGGCAACGGCTACGACTTCATCCCGGGTGGATCGGATATTGGAGACATCCGCGCATTTCGTGCCGCGGACCTCGCGGAAGTGCTCAGCGGGCAACAGGGGGTGATCGACTTCGCCACTTCAGGCCAGTACATTGGTCGCGTGCTTTCCGCCTCGGGCCTCTCGTTCGACTCAGCGGGCCAGCTATTCATCGGCGGCGGCGATTTCGACCGAGGAGCCATCGACTACTTTGCCCTCGCGGACGGGTCGGCGGTCCGCCGAGCATTTGACGGACTGGGCGCCCTCGACTGGCCCGATCTGTTTACGGATGATCCGGAAGCTGAGCCGTTCAGCTTCTATGGCGCGATGTTCAATGAAGTTACGGGAGAGTGGTTGATCGCCTCCGGTTCCTCATTCACGCTCTATCGCTATGCTCCGATTCCCGCACCGGGCACGCTGTTGGTGCTGACGATGGGGACTGGTTTCCTGGTTCGGCGGCGGCGTCGGGACGGGAGCCGCCATGATGCGACGTAACTCTACCGTCTTCGCGGCCGCAACACTGATGCTCAGTGCGACAATGACTCCGGCCGCTGCCGCCAATCCACCGTGGCGTGCCATCGCACCCGGCGCCGGAAGGCACTCGCCCTTCGCGACGCGCGTCATCGACTACTCTCCCGCGCCCGGCCAGTTTACAAACGACCCGCTGTACAACGATTCGCAAAGGGCGCTTGGCGCGCCGATCGGGGGCGGCACGATCGCACCCGACAACTTCAAGCTCGTCACGCTCGGCGGGTTCGGGGGGTCCATTACTCTTGGCTTTGATCAGACCATCTGGGACGACGCCGACCACCCCATGGGACTGGATTTCATCGTCTTTGGCAATGCGTCCTGGCTCATCGGGCTCCCATCGATCCGATGGGCAGAGGCGGCGGTGGTCGAGGTCAGTTACGACGCCAATCACAACGGGCTTGCCGATGACCCCTGGTTCGTGATTCCCGGTTCGCACCTGACCGACCCGAAGCGTCAGCGGCGCGACGGCTACTTCATTCTGCCCGACGAGCCGTTCGGCCATCCGCCGATCTTCAACACGAACACGGACGGCAGCGAAGCCTTCTGGGGATACGCGGACATGAACCCCACGCTGCTGCTCGGCGACCTCAACGCGGACAACATCATCGATGATCCGAACCTGGGACCGGAGGACTTCTACACCGTGCCTGATGATCCTCGCATCGAAGGCATCACGCCGGGCAGCGGTGGCGGGGATGGGTTCGACATTGCCTGGGCGGTTGATCCGCTGACGGGTCAGTCGGCACATCTGCGCGGCATCGACTTTGTTCGCATTACGACTGCGGTCGATGCCCAGAACGGGCCATTCGGCGAGGTGTCGGCGGAAATCGGCGGCGTGGCCGCGGTGAGGTGAACTCCATGAGCCGAAGACCAACTCGATCAGTCGGGAGCGACCAGGGGTTCACACTCATCGAACTGCTCGTCGTGATGGGAGTGGTCGCACTGCTTGTCGGTCTACTCGTGCCGGCGCTGCGCGGAGCGCGAGACGCTTCGCGCAGCGCAGCGTGCGCTTCGAATCTCCGCCAGCTCGTCCTCGCAAATCTGGCGTACTCAAACGAAAACGCGGGGCGGTTAGTGCCGGGCGCCGCCCGGTTCGAGCGCAATCTCGATCGCTGGTTCGGGACGCGACCCCATTCGCGCGATGCGTTCGAGCCTCGGAACGGGCCACTGTCACCCCATTTGGGACCTCAGGGCGCCGTGCGTCAGTGTCCTTCTTTCGTGCCCGGGCCGCGCAACGAACAGATGGATTTTGAGGCGGGCTGCGGCGGCTACGGGTACAACAATGCGTACATCGGCGTGGGCGATGACGGCGATCAAGTCGGCGTGCGATGCTCCGCCATTGCGCGCCCCGATGAAACGGTTCTGTTCGCCGACACGGCTCTGGCCATGCCGGTCCCGACTCTGCGATTGATCGAGTACAGCTTTGCCGAGCCTCCACTGCAGCGCGACTCGCCGTATCCTCTGGATCCGTCCATTCACTTCCGCCATGCCGGCGCGGCCAACGTCGGTTGGGCGGACGGCCACGTGGCCCGTCGCGAACTCTCGTTTACGAAGGGCAACATCTACGGCGTCACCGAATCGCAGATGCGCGATTTGCACATCGGATGGTTTGGCGCAACTGCGGACAATCGACTCTTCGATCTCCGCTAGCGCTACAGGTTGCCGCGACGGCTCTGTTCGAGTTCAAGCGCTTCAAAGAGGGCCTTGAAGTTGCCCTTGCCGAAGCTTTGCGAACCACGGCGCGTGATGATCTCGAAAAAGAGCGTCGGACGATCCTGGACGGGCCGACTGAAGATCTGGAGCAGGTACCCCTCGTCATCGCGATCAACGAGGATCCCCAGTTCCTTGATCTTCTGGCGATCTTCCTCGATCTCGCCCACGCGGTCCCAGACGATGTCGTAATAGGTGTCGGGGAGTTTGAGGAATTCGACGCCGCGCTCGCGGAGCAGTCGGACGGAGTTGAGTTCATCGCGAGATCGCAGCGCGAGGTGCTGCACGCCGGGCGTGTTGTTGTGCCAGTCGAGGTATTCCTGCACCTGGCTCTTGCCGCGCCCCGGAGCGGGTTCGTTGATGGGCATCTTGATGAGGCCGCGACCGCTGCTCATGACCTTGCTCATCAGCGAGGAGTACTCGGTGGAAATGTCTTTGTCGTCAAAGTGCTTGAACATGGTGAAGCCCATGACTTCTTCATACCACTTCACCCAGACGTTCATCTTGCCCAACTCGACGTTGCCGACGAGGTGATCGACAAACTTGAGGCCGCAATCGCCGTCCGCATTCACCTTGTTCACCGGCGGGTCGATGGGCATGAACCCGGGCAGGAACTTGCCCTTGTACCGGGACCGATCAATGAAGGCGTGATTCACCTCGCCGTAGGTGTAGATAGCCGAACGAGTGATCTGACCGTGGTCGTCTTTCTCCACAGTCGGTTCCTGTGCGCTGCGGCCGCCGCGACGGGTGGTCTGCTCGTAAGCGTCCTCGGCGTCTTTCACCGTGAAGTTGACGCCCTTGACGCCGTCACCAAAGAGGCTAACGTGCCGCTGAGCGGGATGGTCCTTGGTCAGTCCCGTCGTGAGCACGAATCGGATGTTGCCCTGCTCCAGCAGGTAGCTGGCCGCATCGCGACTGCCGGTCTCCTGCCCTTTGTACGCGGTGATGTTGAAGCCGAACGCGGCGGCGTAGTAGTACGCAGCCTGTCGAGCGTTGCCGACGTAGAACTCGACGTGGTCGACGTCGACGAGTTCGAGCCAGCCATGCTCCTTGGGAGTGTGCTTCTCAGGGTCGAGGTGTGAAAGATTCGGCTTGCTGGTGGTGCTCATCCTGGGCCTCCAATGCGATCGTAACCTGACAGAGGATAATCAGGTGAACGCTGAGGCTCCATGCGGCGTTGGCCCGGTTCTGCCCCTCGTCGTCGGCGAGATGGCTGGTGTGGGCAACTTCTCGGACTACTTTGCGGGCTCTAGGCGACCCGATGGCGGAGCCGCACGCTTGGCATCACGCGCCTGGGCGAAGGGCAGATACTCCTCTTCATACCATTGCTTCCAGCGCGGCACATTGAACCCGAAGTCCACGGGCTGGCCGAAATCATCTTTGACGATGTTGACCAGAGCGTTGTGCGCATCGAGGTTGTAGAACTCTACAACGGCATCAATGATCCGAACGACCGTTCCTTCGGTCGCAACGGTCAGCGTCGGATCGAATCCCACCGAATTGTCACCGACCACTGGCTGAAGGTCTGTCACCAGATAGCGCTGCGTTCCGACGGAGATGAACGCCAGGTCGCCCGATCCACTCATGGACGGCACGGGCTGCTGGGCGACGATGAGATGCGGAATGGCCTGGACGAGGTGCAGCGCTCCGGCCGCACCGGCTCCGGCGCTGACGATATCCATGTTGGCGGAATCGATGGCGCGCTCGACAACCATCTGCGTGGTCTTCCCGGCCGGCCCTCGGAGGTGTTGACGAGCACCCTTGCGCATTTCGGGATCCTGATCATGAATCGCCATCCAGGCGAGGGTTGATTGACCAACCTCGGGATCAAGGCGTTCGGCGAAGTGCTCGAAGAGCCACTCGCGAACATCGGACTTTTCTTTGCGAGCCAGGTCTATCAGCGGCTCCACCGCAGCAGCGTCGGTCAGCTTGGCCAGTTCTTCCAGGCCTCGCTGCCTCGTTGCCGGAAACTGCTTGCCACCCAGGTATTGACCACGGATGCGCTTGATGTCCTTGTCATATGCCCGCTTGGCGATGATAAACGCTCGAGTCGCCTCCTGAGAAGGCAGAGGCGGCGCCACGACTGAGGCCGGCGCGCTGACCGTTGTCCGGACTCGAGCCGTTTGAACCACCGGGCGTTGGATCGTGGCCTGGCCCAGGACGACACCGGATGTGCCCAGCGCGATCAACGAACTGCAGGAAACGATGAAGCGATTGACTGGCTGCATGGCGGGATCTCCGGGCGGCTCTCGGGGGGCACAGCTTGGTCGGGCTGTGCCACAATCCTAGGTGAAGTCTGAGGGTCGAATGGAAGAAAAACGGCTCATCGCCGCGTGCCGCATGGAGGAAACCCTGCTTCGATAAGGAAGCCCTGTGCCTGCTCCGACTGGGCCACTACGGCGATGTTGTGCCGACGACTGCTGTCGCATACTCCTATACGGATGCGCCCCGAGAGAGGTTCTGGCAGTTTGCCGGCCACTTCGGTTCGGCTAAACTTGGCCCTTACCGGTCCATGGCCAGCGAAACGGATTTCAAGCATGCTTGCAGAGTTGTCTCAAAGTCTGGCTGACGCCCTTGGCGTGCCCTTCTGGCTTTGCCTTGTCATGGTGAAGGTCATGGTCGCCGCGGTGGTGTTTCTCCCCGGGATCAGCCTCCTGGCGATGCTGAGCATCTGGGCGGAGCGCAAAGTGGCGGGGCATATCCAGGGTCGTCTTGGTCCCACGCACGTCGGACCGTTCGGCATCCTTCAGTCACTGGCCGACGGCCTGAAACTGCTCATCAAGGAAGATCTCGTTCCGGCCGGGGCTGATTCATTCCTCTTTCGCCTCGCACCGTATCTTGCGTTCGCTCCCGTGCTCGCCGCGTTTCTGGCGATTCCCTTTGGACCACAGTTCGTATTTGAAGCCGGATTGAATGTCGGTCTGCTTTACATCCTCGCGATTCTCGGCGTGGAAGTGATGGGCGTGATTCTCTCGGGCTGGGCGAGCAACTCGAAGTGGGCCATCTACGGGGCCATGCGCGAAGCGTGCCAGATGGTCAGCTACGAGATTCCGCTTGGTGTGGCGATCCTCTGCGGCGTGCTGGTTGCCGGGACACTCAACCTCGTCGATCTCGGCTACCTGCAGGGCGGCGGTATCCAGACCTGGCTGTTTTACCAGAATCCATTCATCTTCGGCGCGTTCTTCATCTACTTCATTGCGTCGCTCGCCTCATCCAAGCGGGCGCCCTTCGACCTGCCCGAAGGCGAATCCGAACTCGTTGCCGGGTTCCACACGGAGTACTCGGGTCTGCGATTCTCGTTTTTCTTCTTTGCGGAGTACGCGGGAATGTTCGTCGTGGGCTGCATCCAGGCGGTGCTTTTCCTGGGCGCCTGGAACAGCCCGCTGGGCTCTCTCGACCCCGTCTACATGGCCCTGCACTACGACCCGGTCGTCGTTGGAAAGATGTACTTTACGGGACACCTACTGGGCATCTCCAATTGGAGCGAACTGGCCGCGGCGATGGGCATGAGCGGCGGGTGGTTCGGCCTGCTCGTGCTCAACATCTACGGCATGTGCTGGGTCGTTGGCAAGGCGCTGCTGGTCGTCTTCATCCACATGTGGATCCGCTGGACGGTGCCGCGCATTCGCATCGATCAGGTCATGCACGGCTGCGTGAAAGGCCTGCTTCCGCTGAGCCTGGCGATGTTCGTCGGCACAGCATGCTGGATTGCGCTGGTTCAGCCCGCGGCCGGCGTGCGGGCCGAATACGCCGGCCTGACTGCCAACGTCGCTCATCTGACGGGCGAAGTCGGTTCGCTTCAGATCCTGACCCAGTGGATTCTGACCGCGCTGGGAGTCGCGTTCTTTGGCTTCTACATCCTCGTGATGGGAGCCGCGATCGTGTCGCGCCGTTCCGCCCCGCGCAAGGGCATGTTTGAAGATGTGATGCCCGTGGGCAAGGAAGTCGCCTTTACACGCGGCCCGGGATACCTCTCCGAAGAGGCCCGCAGCCTCAAGCAGGCGTGAGTCCGGCCCCCGCCGTCGCGCTGCCGCGTGTCGCTCCACTTTTTCGACGCGCCGGTAGGCCGCTCGGCCATCCGTTGAGGTGACGGTGCGGGCAATAATGATGCGCGCGGTTCGCTCGCGACGATGAGTAAGGCGTGTTCTCCGCCGGAACTCGAATCGGGCCGCGGAGGCTGGTCTTTTCGCGACCGACGCCAGGAAACCGACTCCCAAGTGCCTTCCCGACCGACGCCAGAATCCGCCGCCACCACTTCGGGCCAACCCGCGTCGCAAGCGAGGCGGCTTGTCGCTGATACGTGGGTCATCTCAGCCCTGACTCTGGTGTCGCGCATCGCCGGCCTGGCGCGCGATGCGGGGAATTCGCGCACGTTCGGATCGGGGCCGGAGTTTGGCGCGTTTACCTTTGCGTTCCTCATTCCAAACCTGTTCCGCCGACTCTTCGGCGAAGGCGCGCTCAGCGCCTCGTTTCTGCCTCGCTACACCACCTTAGTCGACGAAGATCCTCGCAAGGCGAGGGCGTACGCGCGCCTCGTCATTGGTTCCACGGCGCTGGTGCTGACGGTGATCACCGTACTGGTCGAGCTCGTTCTCGGTGCGCTCTGGCTGCGCTGGCACGGGCAGCCGGACATCTCGACGCGCGTTCTGGCGGTCGAGCTGACGATGCTCGTTTTTCCTTACATGCCCATGGTGTGCGTGACGGCGCTGCTCGGCGCCGTCCTTCAGGTGCATGGCCGCTTCGGTCCAACGGCCGCGTCGCCGATCCTGCTCAACCTCGGCATTATCGTCCCGACGCTCGTCACGGCGCTCTATGCCGCCGCGCACCCCGAATTCGAACGCTCGACCGGGCTCTACTTCGTTTGCGCGGCGATTCTCATGTCGGGTGTGGTGCAGATCATCTGGTCGCTCTGGGCGCTGCGGGATGCTCGTCGCGGAGTGCCAGCCCCTGCCCGTGCAGAGTTGCGTGAGAGACGAGCCGATCTGCGCAGCACCTGGCGCTTTGCGCTGCCCATGATCATCGGGCTCGGCGTGCTGCAACTCAATACCTTCTTTGACGGTGTGATCGCGTCGTATCCGTTTCTCGTGGGGCCCAAGTTCCTCGGACTCGACTATCCACTTGACGGCCACTCCGCGGCGGTCGTCGGCTACGCCCAGCGCCTCTACCAGTTTCCGTTGGGCGTTTTTGGCATTGCCGTCGCTACTGCGATCTATCCGGCCCTGGCTCGGGCATCGAAGATGGACGGCGAATTCATCGAGGTTGTGCGCCATGGCCTGCGGCTGACGATCTTCATCGGCCTGCCCGCCACCATCGGACTGATGTTCGTCGCCACGCCGATGACCGCCGTCATCTATCACGGCGGTCAATTCCCCGCAGATGATGTCATCCGTGTCGCGCGGGTGCTGCTCGGCTATGCGCCCGCAGTCTGCGCCTATTCGATCATCCATGTGATCACCCGCGCCTATTTTGCCCGGGGTGATTCGCTGACGCCGGTGCGCATCTCCCTCTACATGGTTGGCGCGAATCTGACGCTCAACGTGCTGCTGATCTGGTGGCTTGGCGAGGCCGGGCTGGCGACTTCGACGTCGATCTGCGCGATGCTCCAGGTCATCCTGCTGGTGCGCGGCATGCGGCGCGTGACGGGGCAGGTCGTCGACAGATCGCTCGCCCGTCACATCGGCAGGATTGCGATCGCAGCCGCCATCATGACAGCGGCATTGGGGATCGGTCGGTACGTCTGCACTGTCGAAACCCGCGATTGGCAAGGTTCGTTGCTCGAACTGGCCGGCTTCACCGTCCTTGGAATCGTCGTGTTCATCGGGGCGGCTTCGATCATGAAACTCGATGAGATGCGGTGGCTGCTGCGCCGTGAAAGCGGTGTCGAGCCCTGATCAGAACCTTTCCGGAGGCAGGGGTTTACAATCCACCCATGAACCCCCTTCAGGATCGAGTCATCTGCATCGTGGGCGCCAGCAGCGGGATTGGCCGCGCCACGGCCGTTGAGTGCGCCAGATCCGGCATGCGCGTCGTCGTTGCCGCCCGTCGGGTCGATCGACTGGAGCAACTTGCGTCGGAGCTGAGCGCGCAGGGAAGCGAAGCACTGGCAGTCCAATGCGACGTTGGAAACGACGCGGATGCCGGCATGCTCTTGGCTCGGTCCATCGAGCGATTCGGCCGTGTGGATGCCGTTCTCGCCAATGCCGGCTACGGGCATGAGGGTTCAATCGTCGACCTCACCGACGAGGCGTTGCGGCGCATTTTCGAGGTCAACTTTTTCGGCACGGTACGGGTCACTCGCGCGGCCGTCGAGGCGTTTCGCAGAAGGGGCCAGGGCCACCTGCTCATCACGAGCAGTTGCCTGTCGCGCTTCACGCTGCCTTACTTCGCCGCGTACAGCGCAACCAAGGCGGCCCAGACACACCTGGCCAGAGCGTTGAGCCTGGAGTTGAAACAGGAGGGAATCAACGTCTCGGTAATCCACCCGATCACGACGCGAACGGAGTTCTTCGATACGGCTTCGGACGTGGCCGGTACGGATCGTCGTGGCATTCCCAAGCACTCGCCGAAGCTGTTCGTGCAGCCGCCCGAGCGCGTGGCCAGAGCAATCGTCAAGTGCCTGCGCAAGCCCACGCCCGAAGTCTGGACCAGCCACATCACTCGACTGGCAGCCGGTGCAATGGTCGCGTTTCCGTCGTTCCACGACTTCTGTTGCCGCCGCGAGTTGGCCCACCGACGTTTGGGTAAAACGCCCGGGGAAACAGCCCCGCCCATTGATGCGATTCACGAGAATCCGACCTCGTAACGCGCCCCGCACGCGCCAGATTTCTGGATGGCGCTCGGCGAATCCGCTAACATAGCGGTTCATTCGGTTGCGCGCAGAAGTTCAGCGCCGTTGCTGAAGCGGGATCACCCTCCCCCACCGCAGCCGTCCGTCCGAGTCCTTTACCAGAGTCAGGTCCATCTCAATGGCCAAGAGCGCAAAACCCATGAAACGATCCTCGAAGCGTTCCTCAACCCGAAAGACCACCAAAGTCGTCAAACACAGCAAGTCGGCCGGCCCGAAGATGGTTTACTTTTTTGGCCGCACTCGTACCGACGGCAACGCCACCATGAAGCCGCTGCTCGGCGGCAAGGGCGCCAATCTCGCCGAGATGACCTCGATCGGCCTCCCCGTTCCGCCCGGCATTACGATCACCACCGAGACCTGCGACGCCTACTACAAGGCCGGTCGCAAACTGCCCGTCGGCCTGATGAAGCAGGTCCATGAAGGCATCGCTTTCATTGAAAGAGAAACCGGCCGCACGTTTGGCGGAGCGAATAACGCGCTGCTCGTTTCGGTCCGCAGCGGCGCTGCCAGTTCGATGCCGGGAATGATGGACACAATCCTCAACCTCGGCCTCAATGACAAGACCGTCAAGGGACTGGCCTCCGACACGGGCAATGAGCGGTTCGCTTACGACGCGTACCGTCGCCTGATCAACATGTTCGGCGACGTCGTCAAAGGCGTCGATCACGAACTCTTCGAGCACGCGTTTGACGCCGTCAAGAAGAAGTACGACGCCAAGCTCGACACCGACGTTCCCACCGAAGGCATCAAGGAACTGTGCGAGGCGTACAAGGAAGTCTACCAGAAGGGCGTCGGCAAGCCGTTTCCGCAGAACGCCATCGAGCAGTTGACCGAGGCGATCGAGGCCGTGTTCGGCTCATGGAACAAGCATTCGGCGATTACGTATCGCCGAAAAGAGGGCATCACCGGCTTGCTCGGCACGGCGGTCAATGTTCAGGCCATGGTCTTTGGCAACATGGGCGAAGACAGTGGTACGGGCGTCGCCTTCACTCGCAATCCCTCGACGGGCGAAGATGACTTCTACGGAGAGTTTCTTGTCAACGCGCAGGGCGAAGACGTGGTTGCGGGCATTCGCACGCCGCGACCTGTTTCCGAACTGAAGTCGTGGCGGCCGGAGATTCACAAGCAACTGCTCAAAGTCCGCAAGCAACTCGAAGCCCACTACCGCGACATGCAGGATTTTGAGTTCACGGTTGAGCGAGGCACGCTGTACATGCTCCAGACGCGCAACGGCAAGCGCACCGGGTTTGCGGCAGTGCGCGTCGCTGTGGAAATGGTCAAGCAAAAACTCATCACCAAAGAAGAAGCGATTCTTCGCGTCCCCGCCGGCGATCTCATCCAGTTGATGCTGCCGAGTTTCGATCCCGCGGCGAAAAACTCAAACAAGTCTGTCGCCAAGGGTCTGCCGGCCTCACCAGGCGCCGCGGTCGGCAAACTGGCCTTCACCGCCGAGGAAGCCACCGAGCGGGCAGCCAGGGGAGAGAGCGTCATCCTCGTCCGCAAGGAAACGAGCCCGGAAGATGTCGAAGGCATGCACGCCGCCGCAGGAATTCTCACCAGTACGGGCGGCATGACCTCTCACGCAGCTGTCGTGGCCCGCGGCTGGGGCAAGTGCTGCGTCGCCGGCGCCGGCGCGATTCACATCGACGCCAAGTCCCGCAAGGCCGAAGTTGGTGGTCGCACACTCGGACCCGACGATGTCGTTTCGATCGACGGCTCGACGGGCGAAGTGTTCATCGGGGCGCTGCGCCGCGTCGAACCGACGCTCGGCGGCCCGCAATCGCAGTTGCTCGCCTGGGCGGACAAGCTTCGCCGGATGGGTGTGCGCACGAACGCTGACACGCCGGAAGACGCCCGCAAAGCACGAGAGTTCGGCGCGCAGGGCATCGGGCTGTGCCGCACCGAGCACATGTTCTTCCAGGACGAGCGCATCAAGTCCATGCGGCAGATGATTCTCGCTGACAATCTGGCCGATCGCGAAGCGGCCCTTGCCAAACTGCTCCCCTACCAGCGCGATGACTTCATCGGCATCTTCACCGCAATGGCTGGCCTGCCCGTCACGGTGCGACTGCTGGATCCGCCGCTGCACGAGTTCCTCCCTCACGAGGAAGCACAGCAGCGCGAACTGGCCAGGGAGGCGCACGTCACACTGGATCACATTCAGCGGCGCGTGGAGCTGCTCCACGAGGCCAACCCGATGCTCGGACATCGTGGATGCCGTCTGGCCGTCACCTACCCCGAGATTCTCGTCATGCAGGTGCGGGCGATTACGGAAGCAGCGATCGACTGCGTGCGTCGTGGCGTCGATGCCCGACCGGAGATCATGATCCCGCTGGCCGGCACGCAGAAGGAACTCGAACTGCTTCGCAAACTGACGATTGAGACCATCGAAACGGTCATCACCGAGCAGCAGCACAAGAAGAAGCTGCACATCCCCGTTGGCACGATGATTGAAGTGCCTCGCGCCGCGATCACCGCGGACGAAATCGCGACGCAAGCCGACTTCTTCAGTTTCGGCACCAACGATCTGACGCAGATGACCTTTGGCTTCAGCCGCGACGACATCAATACCTTCCTGCCCGACTATCTCAACAAGGACATCCTCCCCTTCGATCCGTTCCAGACGATCGACATGAAGGGGGTCGGCGCACTGGTTGAAATGGCGTGCGCCAAGGGGCGCGCCGTCCGGGCCGATCTCAAGCTGGGCATTTGCGGCGAACACGGTGGCGATCCGCAATCCGTACACTTCTGCCACAAGGTCGGCCTGGACTACGTGAGTTGCTCGCCTTTCCGTGTGCCAATCGCCCGGCTCGCGGCCGCCCAAGCCATGGTCAGAGAGACCGCCGCGACATCCGGGAACGGCAAGATCGCCCGCACACCCGCCCCCGGCGCCAGGAAGAAGAAGAGGCAGACCGCTTCGGCCGGCAAGGGCCGCAATGGCAGGCCCTCCCGACGCAAGTAGGCAGCGCCGCGCTGCAGGCATTCGCCGTCTTATCCGCCATCCTGCGGCGGATCGGACGGTGTTGGCGCCTGCGCCTCACGCTCCTTCTTGAGCCGTGCTTCGCGCGCCTTGGTGGCCTGCTCGTAGAGTCCCCATTGGAGCACGAGCTGCGGTCCGACATCAATGGCGAGTTGACCCCAGATCTCCTCGAGTTGACCGGCGTTCTTTTCTTCGGCGATGCGCCGCTCGGTCCATTCGATGCCGTTGGTGACGCTCTTGAGCATCGCGTTCATGATGCGCCACTCGGCGTCGGTCTTGGGCAGTTGCGAGTTCAGGCCAGGAATGTTGTCGGGCATGTGGAAGTACCACTTGCCGTCCTCGGCCTGGCGAATCAACACGCCCACTCCGAACGCAGGCTTTCCATCGATCGTCAGGGCGAAGGTCTCGTCATCAACATAGACCGTGCTCAATCGCTCCATCTCACCGTCCAGCGTGCCGAACGGGTTCGCGATCATGAGCGTCATCCGTTCTCGCCACTGGTCTCGATTCTGCGAAGTGCGGCCCGAGTCGGCCAGCTTCGTGCTCCCCGCGTCGGCAGCCCGCTCGAGCAGGGCATTGAACTCCTCCGGGTACTTCTCCTGCAGCGTCTCGGAGAGATTGTGCAGGCGGGCAAAAAGCGGGCCGAGTTTGTCGAGCAACTCCTGCATTTTGGGGTCTTCGGCGTGAATGAGCGAGGGAATCTGCTGAACGTTGCCATCTTTGAGCATGTCCGCCAGCGAGCGAACGGTGGCGTCCGCGGAGGACTGGTTGTACGCACGGGTGCGCCGACACCCGGGCAGACCCGTCAGCACCATCGCCATGGCTATCAGCACGCAAACTCGCATTGCCGTCCGCATTTGCAGAACCTCGCAGTGGGATCGGAACCACCCGTTTTCTCTACCGGCCCGCGGTGGTCGAGATGCAGGGCCGCTCCCGAGCCCGGCGCCGCGTTCAACCCGTTGATTGGAGGATACGATGCCAGTCTCCCTTCGACCGGATCAGCCATGACCGACGAAATTCGACTCACCATCCAGGTCATTGTCTCGCTGATCATCATCTTTGGCGTGCTGTGGTGGATGTGGCGCATCCCCGGCGAACCGGTGACGGCCTCACTGGCGGCGACCACGCTGTCCTTTTCTTCGGTATGGCTGGGAGTGGCGTCGGTTTTCATCGCGGCCTGGCTCTGGTGGACGACGCAACCGGAGTTCTGGGCGATCACGACGGTGCTGGTCTGGGCCGCTGCTTTGTCCACCGGATTGTTAGCCCTGTGGACGTACCGCCATACGCCGATCGACCGCATGCCCGAAGAAGTGCAGATGCAACGGCTGCAGGCCCGCGTCGGTGTCACGCTCGGCCTGATCTCCGTTACCCTCTGGTACATCTACATGATCGCGCGGTTTTCGACACTCTCACCGACCACCCCGACCGATTCTTCCTCGTGGCGGAATCCGGTCTTTCACGACGACCGCGTTGCCGGAATTATCTGCGACCGGACCTATGATTGGCCAGCATGAAGATTGTCGTGAACGGTGAAGAGATTGACATCGCCGGCTGCCCGACGCTGGCAGACCTCGTTGAGCATTTCGGCCTGGGCGATCGCGCCGTGGCCGTCGAGGTCAATCGCGAGTTGATTCCGCGCGAACGACATGCGGAAACGCGCATCCGCAAGGGCGATCGAATCGAACTGGTCACGCTCGTCGGCGGCGGCTAAAGGCGCCCCTCACCACTCCACATACCGGGCACTCTAACGGATCGGGAATGATGTCGGATACTCTCAAAGTCGGATCACTGGAAGTCACTTCACGGCTCATCGTCGGCACCGGGAAGTACGCCAACTATGACCTGATGCAGTCGTCGCTCGACGCTTCGGGAGCGCAGGTCATCACGGTGGCGGTGCGGCGCGAGCGACTGGTGGATGACAAGGGCCGCTCGCTGCTCGATTTCATCGACCTCGATCGATACACGATCCTGCCCAACACCGCTGGGTGCTTTGACGCGAGTGATGCCGTTCGCGTGGCCCGGCTCGGTCGCGAGATCCTCAGCCAGATGAACAACCCCGGCAGGGGGTGGGTCAAACTCGAGGTGCTCGGCGACAAGCAGACACTTCTGCCCGATCCCGCGGGCACGCTCGAAGCATGCCGCGAGCTCGTGAAAGACGGGTTCAAGGTACTCTGCTACACCTCGGATGATCCGATTGCGGCCGTGCGTCTGAAGGCGGCCGGTGCGACGAGCGTCATGCCCGCCGGTTCGCCGATCGGGTCGGGGCGCGGTATCGCCAACCCTGCCGCGATCCGCATTATTCTCGAGCGGCTCAAGGAGGGCGACCCGTCGTATCCGGTTATTGTCGACGCCGGGGTCGGCACCGCCAGCGACGTGACGATCGCCATGGAACTCGGCGCCGACGGCGTGCTGCTCAACACCGGCATCGCCCACGCCCGGGATCCGATCACGATGGCGTCGGCGATGAACCACGCCTGTATCGCGGGCCGCGCGGCCTATCTCGCCGGCCGGATTCCCAAGCGCCTCTACGCCACGGCCAGCAGCCCATGGGAAGGGGTGATTTCGTACATTCCGGGCGAGTGAGATGTACTGGATTTCCGTCTCCTCTTCCCCGGCGGGAATTGTGACCATCCAGGAGCGGAAATTGGCCAGTGGCGGCCAGTTTTTCTCTTGAAGCCCCATCAAACGCCATGAACACGCTGGCACAGCCGTTGCATTGAGCCCGGAAAGCGATCCGACCCATGAAGCAAGATCGCTCAAGGGGACTCACACATGGCACCGCAAAACCACAGTCGCGCCAACCGCTACACCCGCAAGACCTCTTCCGCCGACGCTCGACCGGTTTTCAACCCGCTCGAGCCCCGGCGGCTCTTGACTGTCATTACGCCGCATCTGATTTTCGATCCCGCTGGTCTTGCGCCGGCTCACGCAGGCTCGCTCAACACCCAGGGTCAGAGCGCCGAGTTTCTCTTCACGGCCGGCGCTTCCGGCACGGCTCAGTTCGACCATGGCGGCTCCGGTCCAGACTCGGCGCTAACCATGGAGTTGTATCGCGGCAACAACCTCGTCGCGGCCGAGAACGATGCTGACGGCAGCAGCGCCATGCAGGCCAGCGTCGAGGGCGGAGTTGAGTATCGGCTGGTCGTCCGCTCCAACATCGGCCAGTCCACCGACTACGCCGCATCGATCAGTCTCCCCACACCGCAGATCACCACACTCTCGCTCGACAGCAGCGGCGACTACACCAGCGGCCTGCTGCGATTCGACACCGCGACCCAATCCTGGTACTTTGAGTACGTCGCCCCGTCGAGCGGGCTCATCGAAGTCGAAGCCGAGAGCGACGACCTCCGCCAGAACGGCGAGGACTTTGACACCGACCTCTTCATCTTCGATGCCTCGGGAACTGAAGTCGATCGCGATGTCAATCCCCGCAACGAGGGCAAATGGAACGCTTCGGTCGTCGGAGGCGCCACGTACTACTTCCTTGTGCGCCAGGACATCTCTGGCTTTGATGTCGGGACCTTCACTTTCAAACTTGAAGGTCCTGAGGGCAGCGGCGGAGGTGGTGGTGGCGGCAACAACGGAAACAACCTCCCGCCAAGCCTGTCAGCCACGCCCGGTATCGTCCGTCACGGCGATACTCTCACCCTGAAGATCGAAAACGACGGGCACGGTGGTGGACGACGCGGCGGCGGCAATCAAAGTGAGTTTGAAGTTCGCCGGGCCTGGTTCTACCGCGACTCCAATCACAACGGATCGCTCGACGGAGACGATGCCCTGCTCGGCTCGGACTTCAACGACGACTTCGGCTTTCGCTGGGTCGGTGGCGTGAGCCACACCTGGGGCACCGGCGACCAGGACTTCTTCGCGGTCATCGAAGACGAGAACTCTTCGACACGCACACTCTCTGCCACCATTACGATCGACAACAGCGCCGCGGCCAACCAGGTCTACATCTACGAAGACGACGGCGACGAAATCACCCTGAGCCTCAACGGCTCCAACGGCACCATCCGTTACGAGACCGACGATCACGGCGGCATCGCCCGCATCATCCTCGACGGCGAAGACTTCTCCAGCGGCAAACTCTCATCCCGCGTACGACGCGGCGGCAATAGTGACGGCCGCCTCTCCGTCGGCGAGCTTGTGGGCGCGAACGGCCTGCCCATCGAATCGCTGCACCTCCGCTCCATCGACCTGCGCAACGTCGATTTCACCGGTCAGGGGCTCGTGATCGATGGAGCCGATACCGTCAAACTCGGCAGCCTGACCGGAACCGCCTCCATCAGCGGAAGAGTCGGTCGTCTGACGCTTGGACGCGTGGATACCGATGGCTCATTCGACCTTGGCGATGTGAGTTCGATCACCGCCGACTCACTCAACATCCGCGGCGGCTTGCGCATCAAGTCCGTCCAGAACATCAACATCAAGGGCGATGGCCATTTCGACATTGACGCGGGGGATGACAACTCCCCCACTACCATCAACCGCATCCGCGTGCGCGGCGATGCCTCCGGTCAATGGACCTTCCGCGGCGAGACCGAAGTTCGCAACGTCATCATCGACGGCCACGGCGAACTCGAACTCAATGACGACCGCACCGGCCGCTCATCAGTGCGCAAGATCACCGTGCGCGGCGACGACGACTTCTCCAACATGCACATCGAGATGGAGCACCTTCAGCGCCTTGACATTCACGGAGGTCTGCGCCTGACCGACGACAGCGACATCCGCGGCCTGCTCAACATGCGCATTCGTGGGTCGTTTGACTCGGGCTCACTTAGCCTGTTCGGCGAAGACAACGTAAAGGTGCGCGTCGACGGCGATGTCGAGACCGGCACCATCCTCAACGTCGATGGCGGCACCCTCAATGTGCGCGGCGACGTACGCGGCACCATCAACATCAGCCGCGCCCGCAAGGCGGATGTTCGTGGTTCGCTGACCGGCGGGACCCTCAACTTCAGCAGCGCCGACACCACGCGATTGAACATTCGGGGGGATGCCCGTGACGGCGCCACGATCTCCGTCGAAGCCTCTATGAACGAGATCATGCTCGGCTCGCTGCTCGATTCAGCCATCTATATGGGTCTGCGCAATTGGGGTGGCGGCCTGCCCGGTTCACTCGCCCAGTTTGATGCACCTGAAAGCACCCTGGCGAAGCTGACGGTCAAGGGAACCACAAGCGGTTCGACCATCGCGGCGCCGCACATCGACCACCTCGATCTGGGTCGCGTATCGGATGCCGCCATGACGAGCCTGGGCGCCGGGTCTGTCCGGGAAGCCAAATTCGCTGCGGCAGATGGGTTGCGTTTCTTCCTTCGCGACGGCGGCCTGTTTGAGAACGCCCCCGATCTGCCGTATCTCGATCTTGTCGAGTTGATCTAATCCGCACTTCAGCCTTTGGCGGCGACGGGCCGATGCACTAGCATCATGCGCATGGGCATCCGCACCCAGCCGACCATCATCCAGGGCGGGATGGGCATTGGAGTGTCGCACTGGCCGCTCGCCCGAGCGGTTTCTCTGCGCGGCCAGCTCGGCGTTGTTTCCGGCACGGCTCTTGATGCCGTGTTCGCGCGACGACTCCAGCACGGCGATCCCCAGGGACATCTCCGTCGCGCTCTGGATCACCTGCCGCTGCCCGGTGTGGCGGAGCGCATCCTCGATCGCTACTTCATCGAAGGCGGCAAGTCACCGACGACCCCCTACCGCGCCGTGCCGATGCCCTGTGTCCAGCCAACGTCCTTCCACCTCGAACTGCTCGTTGCCGCCAACTTTGTCGAAGTGTTCCTCGCCAAGGAGGGTCACGACGGTCTTGTCGGCATCAACTACTTGCGCAAGATCGAGCCACCCACACTGCCGTCCCTGTTCGGCGCCATGCTTGCTGGCGTCGATGTCGTCCTGATGGGCGCCGGGATCCCCACGACCATCCCCGGCATTCTCGACCGACTCGCCCAGGGCCGCAGTGTTGAGCTGCCCCTCGAAGTGCAGGAGGGCGAAAGCGCGCTGATGCACTTCGACCCGCGCGCCTTCTGCGAGTTGCGCGGCGGCGCCATGCCGTCACTTGGACGGCCCGATTTCTATGCCATCGTCTCCTACGACTCGCTCGCCACGATGCTCTCGCGAAAAGCAACGGGGCGCATCAACGGGTTTGTCATCGAAGATTTCACTGCGGGCGGCCACAACGCCCGGCCTCGCGGCCGCATGCAACTCAACGAACGTGGCGAGCCGATCTTCGGTCCGCGCGATGTCGCCGACCTGGCCGTGTTCCGGGAACTCGGCGTGCCCTTCTGGCTCGCGGGCACTCGGGGCCATCCTGATCGCGTGCGCGCAGCGATCGAGGCCGGCGCGCAGGGAGTGCAGATAGGCACTCCGTTCGCCTTCTGCGCCGAGTCCGCCATGACGCAGGACGTCAAGCGGCGCGTGCACGAAGCGGTACTGGCCGACCGCGCCGATGTGCTGACCGATCCACTTGCATCACCGGCGGGCCTGCCCTTCAAGATCGTTCAACTCGATGAGACGCTCTCGGATCCGTGCCTGTACGACGCCCGGCCGCGCTATTGCGATCTTGGCTACTTCCGACATGCGTATCGGCGCGAGGATGGAAGCATCGGCTGGCGCTGCCCGGCGGAACCGGCTGACGACTACGTCAGCCGCGGCGGAAAGGCCGAGGACGCCGTCGGCCGCAAGTGTCTGTGCAACGGGCTGATTGCCGCCATCGGCCTGCCACAGATTCGTAATGGAGGCGATGAGGAACCGATGCTGATCACCGCGGGCCAGGGCCTGCGCGACATCGCCCGCTACATCCGACCCGACGGGCAGTGCTATACGGCAGACGAGGTCATTGACGACCTGCTCGCCGGGACCCCGGCCGCGTGCAGCAGCGCCTGATCAGTCCCAGTACGGTGTCGTTGTCTTCTCATCCGTCGCGCCGAAGAGGCCGAGCCACATGTCGCCACCCTTTTCGAGGTCATCGACGCGGAACAGATTGTCGCCGTTCACTGTGAACGCATTGGGGTCTTTGGCGGAAAAGGTGAACTTCTGCACGTGGCCATCGTTGAAGGCGACGTTGCCGACCCAGTCCTTCGTGTTGCCGTGGCTCTTCATGGTGACCGACTTGGCATCCCACGCGCCGTCCTTTGGCCCGCGATCGCTGACCACGGCGAAGTTGGGATCGAGCGAGTCGCGCCACTGCGTATTGCGGCGATCGCCGATCATGGCCAGTGTCGCGTAACTCGCGTTGCATCCGGGCCTGCTGATGTCGGCACTGAAGTTGGGGTCCCACTTCCAGGCCGGGTTCCAGTTCGGATCGTCCATCGTGCCGTAGCGGAAGTCGTCTTTGTACAACAGATTCGGATTCGCGTCTTCCGGACACCTGATGACTTCCGGCGAGTAATACGTCTCAAAGATCATGTAGGAGTAAAAGCTCGCGGATGAGTTGCCGGTCTGCGTGGAAATTGCCGCGGTCTCGGGCGAGATGTCCATGGGGATCGGATAGGTTCCGCCGAAGTCGTTGGCGAAGAGGACGAGGCCCCTGTGAATCTGCCGCGCTCTCGTAGAGCACGTAAGAGTTTTGCCGCGCCCGCCGCGCGGACGATTGCACGCGCGCAAAACGATCCCCATCCCCAGAACAACCGCCAGCACCATGATGACAACGAATGCATCGACGATCGAAAAGCCGCGACGAGCGGAACAACGGCCGGCTCGCATGATGGATTCTCCTCTCTCAATCCCAGTACGGCGTGGTCGTCGTTTCATCGGTCGCACCGAAAAGGCCGAGCCACATGTCCCCACCCATCTCGCCGTCGTCGGCAAAGAAGAGATTGTCGCCGTTGACGGTGAAGGGCGCCTTGTCTTTCTTCGTGAAGGTCATGCTTCGCACACTGCCGTCATTGAAGCCGACGTTCCCGGTCCAGTCATCGCGCCGGCCGTGGCTGAGCAGGGTGAGCGACTTCGCATCCCAGATGCCGTCCTTGGGGCCGCGATCGCCGGCAACAGCGAAGTCTGGATCGAGCGAATCGCGCCACTGTGTTTTGACACGCTCACCGAGTATTGCCTGCGTGACATAGCTGACGTTGGCGCCAGGCGTGGTGATATCCCCACTGAAACTCGGGTCCCATTTCCACGCAGAATTCCAGTCCGTGTCATCGGGTGTGCCGTATCGGTAGTCCGTCTTCACGTTCACGTTCGGGCTCGGCTCGGACGGACACAGGACGACCTCCGGCGAGTAGTACGTTTCGAAGATCATGTATGAGAACAGGCTCGCGGAGGAGTTGCCGGGCTGCACGGTGAGTGCAGCGGTCTCGGCGGAGAGGCTCGTGGGGACGGGGAAGCGGCCGTTGTGGTCGACGGCGAAGAGGATGAGCCCTTTGTGGATCTGGTTCACGCGCGTGGCGCAGGTGAGTTCGTGATCGTGATGGTGGTGCGGCCTCGCCACGGGCAGCATCAGAACCACGAGCGCCAGGGCAACGATCGTCAGAACGATCACGATGATCACTTCGATCAGTGTCAACCCGCGTCGAGTCGGTTGAATCGGGAAGCGCATCGCATCCTCCTTGGCGGAGTTGGTTCGAGTTTCAAACGAACCACCAACCCGTTCGCAGGATTATCGGCGTCGGTTGCGGGAATGTCGCATCATCCGGATTCGGCCCGCATCATCCGCAGCGCATCCTCCCGCCAATTCTGGCGCTCGGAGAGATTTTCGGTCGCTCTCCGAGAACCTCGGAGACCCTCCGAGCCTCCCGGGCGCACTCCCAGACCTCCGGAGGCACTCCCAGTCTCGCGGGCGCACTCCCAGACTCGCGGGCGCACTCCGCGATCCGTAGGAGGCGCAGAACACACGAAATGCATCAAAACCTCCGGTCCATTCTCAACGCATGCCCGGCGCCGGCCGATTCGGGCAAATGGCGCGCGATACAATCGACTGATGCGAACGCGCCTGCGCAGCACGATCAAGTGGAGCGGCACGGTGCTGACCGTGCTGCTGCTGGTCGTGTGGGTGGGGAGTGCGTGGTGGGGTTTCGGTGGTCTTGTTGGACGCACAACCATTGCTGGCATCGACAGTGGCGGGCTCTTCGTTCGCTACGAGAGCTCGAACATGCTCGCCCAGATGGTCGCGAATGGTGAATGGCCAACCCCGGTTTGGAGGCATCGCGCCGGCGTCCATTGGTGGGTGTACTGGCGCCAATACAGGAGTTCCCTCAGCGGGGCGTTACTGCGAATGGATGCATATGTGCCCATTTGGACCGTCCTGCTCGTGCTCAGCGTCCCGACTTGTTACCTCTGGTACCGCGACCGCCGCCGCCCACCGGGGTTGTGCAGCAAGTGCGGCTACGACCTTCGCGGGACGGATCATGACGTTTGCCCGGAGTGCGGGCGCGAAACGCCGAATCGGGCGTGGGTCGGAACCGCTGCTTTGCCTGGCGTGAGCAATGCCGAACGGAGCGCGGTCCGGCGGGTTGGGGGCGCTGTGCAAATTGAACGCACGTCGCGCGTTGGTCACGGATTCGCCGGGCCTGCGCGGAGCCTTGTCCCGACCTACGCCGCGCAAACGGGCGCGAGTCGTGATGGCTTGCCATGAGCGACGCGCGAGGGCTTGCCCCTCGCGCGGAGTCGAATGGAGCCGGGGGGAATCGAACCCCCGTCCCGTACAGCCGAACTGCCGCCTCTACGTGTGTAGTCGATGTTTTGATCTCGATCCTCGGTCGACCATCGACGGCCTACCTTTGGATCACTTCGCGATCGTTTCTCGCCCTTGTGAGTTCGCGATGGACTCTCCGGGCCAGCCTGCTGTGTTTTCGATCCGCCCCGCCCGCAGGCAAGAGAGACGGATCGTGCCGCTTATGTTAAGCAGCAAGAGCGAACTGCGTGTTGGCAGTTATGGTTTTGCACATTTGATAACGCGGTCCACGTGCGCCGCGACACGCCACGACAGCCCTAACTTGTCCGGTCGAAACCAGTCGGCCCCAGATGTCAAAGAACACCTGATGATAGCGCGATTCGCACTCGAGCGCCGGAGACGCCGCACGATTCGCGGAGCCTCATCGTGGGTGTCGGGATAACCTTTCACCATGAACATCGCCGTAATCATCACCGCCGCGGGCAGGAGCGAACGCTTCGGCGGGCGGGACAAGCTCAACGAGGACCTGGGCGGCCGGGCGCTGCTCATGCGGACGGTCGAACTCTTCAACAAGCGCCCCGAGGTGGGCTGCGTCATCGTCGCCGGCCCGCCGGACCACCTCGACGACTTCCGCTTCCGCTTCGGCGATCAGCTCGGCTTCCATGGCGCCAGGATCGTTCCCGGCGGTCGCGTGGAGCGATGGGAGACAGTCAGGAATGCCCTGCTGGAGGTGCCCGGCGACTGCACGCACGTGGCTGTACACGATGCCGCCCGACCCGCGACGCCTGTTGATGTGATCGAGCGGGTTTTTGAGGCAGCCAGGATGTTTGATGCGGTGATCCCGGCCGTGCCAGTCACGGCGACGATCAAGCGCGTGTCGAAGGAAGCCAAGCAGGCGGCGGAGGCGGACCCGATCGCGGCGGCCATTCTCGGCGATGCGGCCCGACCCAAGAATCTGGCCCGTCAGGTCGAAGCGACGATTGATCGTCAAAGGCTCGTGGAGGTGCAGACACCACAAATCTTCGAGCGCGGCCTGCTCATTCGTGCTTATGAACAGAAAGACCTGACCGGTGCCACCGATGACGCGTCACTCGTCGAGCGACTCGGCGAGGCGGTCTACGTCGTCAACGGCGATCCGCGCAACATCAAGATCACCACGCCGGCTGATCTGCATCTCGTTCGCGCCGTGCTCGGCGTGCGTCCGCCGCAGGATCGGCCGACACACAAGCAGTTTTGAATCAGGCTTTCGTCGCGCGCGTCTTCCGCTTTGAAGGCGGTTTGGACGAAGATGGGGTCTCGCCGTTTCGCGCCGTGGCCAGCAGTTCATCCGCCTGGCGCAGCGTGATGTCGGTGGCGGACTTGCCGGCGAGCATCTCGGCCAGTTCGACGCGTCGAGATTCATCGCTGCTCAGCGTAGCCACCTCGATATGCGTCTCGTTCTTGCGCGTGTGCTTGGCGATGCGCAGGTGTGTGTCGCCGTAGGCGGCGATCTGCGGCAAGTGGGTAATGCACAGCACCTGGTGGCGGCCGGCCAGGGCACGAAGTTTGGCGCCGATGATTGAGCCCAGGCGACCGCCGATCTTCGCGTCGATCTCATCAAAGACGAGTACGCTCATGCGTTCGGCCCCGGCCAGCACGGTCTTGAGTGCCAGCATGATGCGCGAGAGTTCGCCACCGGACGCAATGCGACGCAGCGGGCGCGAGGGTTGGCCGGGGTTCGTGCGGATCATCATCTCGATCTGGTCCGATCCGGTCGGCCCCGGCTCATCGAGCGATTCGAACGCGACATCAAACTCCGCCTCGGCCATGGCGAGCTGAGCGAGTTCGGCCTCGATGCGCGGCTTGAGCGCCTTGGCCGCCTTGACTCGCGTTGCGTGCAGCCGCGCGGCGATCTCCCCGACTTGCTTATCGAGTTCAGCCTGTCGGCGTTTGATCGCAGCCGTGTCGAGGCCCACGCCGCTCAACTCCGCAATCTCTCGACTGATCTCCTCCCGGAACGCAAGTACATCATCGAGCGAGCCGTGGCCGTATTTGGCAATGAGGCGGTTGAGCGCGTTGAGACGGTCGGTGATCTCGCCGAGTTCCACGGGATCGAGATCGAGCCGACCGAGGTAGCGGCCGAGCATGAAGCCTGCGTCCTGCGCCGAAGCGGCTGCCGCTTCGATCTGCCCTGCGGCGTCAGCAAGCGACGGGTCGATTTCCAACAGCTCGCGCATGATGCCGACAAGTGCCTGAAGACGCGAAGCGACGGACTCATCCGAGTCGTAGAGCAGGGTGTGCGCGAGGCCGACTTGCCGTGTGAGACGATCGACCTCTCCCAGGACCCGATGCCGGGCAGAGAGTTCCTCGTACTCTCCCGGCGCTGGCTCGACGGCGTCGATCTCCGCGGCCTGGAACTCGAGCAGGTCGAGTTGTTCGCTGCGCAGCGTGCTGCCGCGTTGCGATTCATCAAGCAGGCGATTCGTCTCGACCAACTGATGGTGCAGCGCGGCGTATTGTTCAAGGAGGGAGTCATTGCCAGCAAAAGCGTCGATGACGGCGAGTTGATTGGACGGGCGCAGCAGGAACGGCGCATCGCCGGCGGCACTCGATCCCCCTTCATCGCCGATGTGCAGGTCGATGAGGCGATCTCCCACCTCGCGCAGCATGGCGATGGTGACGGGGTGACCGTTGATCGACGCGCTGGAGCGGCCGGAGGCAAACATCTTGCGGGTAATCAGCAGCGATTCGCCCGATTCCAGCGTGTCCGTCTGGGGCAAATCGGCGACACGATGGATCTCGGCTGCAACGCTCGGATCGCCAATTTCGAATACTCCACTGACGCGTCCCTCCGCGGCGCCGGGTCGGAGCATGTCGGCGAGTGTCCGCCGGCCGAGGAGCATCTCAAAGGCGCCGAGAATGAGCGATTTGCCCGCGCCAGTCTGGCCGGTGAAGACATTCAGGCCCGGCGTGAGATCGAGGCGAAGATCCTCGATGATGGCCAGATTGGAGATGTGCAGTTCACGAAGCATGAGCGGGATCCATCCCGAGGTCAGGGTCCATCCGGCGCGATCGGGCAGGTGAATGTACGAGCCCTCAGCCACCTCGGCAAGAGAGCAACCAAAACCATACGACATATACTCATGGTGCTCAGATGAACACGCTCACAACCAACCCGTTGAGATGGCGAGGGCGCTGGATTTCCCTCGTTTCATGCCTGCTGCTGCTGGCAATTCAGCTCATGGCGCTGGCCCAGGACGCCCCCCCGAGTCCGGCCGCCGGAGTACCCGCCAGTCGACAGGCCAGCAACGTCGTCATCATCACGATCCACGGACCGATTGACGACGTCACAACCCGGTCGATCAGGCGACGAATCGCGATCGCCGAGCAGATGGGCGCGGACGCAATCGTGTTCGACATCGACACCTGGGGCGGGCTGGCGACGGCGGCCAAGGACATCAGTTACGAGATCAAGCAGTGTCCGATCACCAATACGATCGCCTGGGTGCATCCCAAGGCGATCTCGGCGGGCGCCTTCATCGCCCTGTCCTGCAAGGAGATCGTCATCACGCCCGGCGGTGAGATGGGTGACTGCGCGCCAATCCTGCCGGGGTTGATACCTATGCCGGCGGCCGAGCGGGCGAAGGCGGAGTCACCCCTGTTGATCAATGTGGTCGACTCGGCGCGGCGTCGAGGCTACGACGAGCGGCTGCTCATGTCTTTCGTGGCCGTGGACATCGAACTGTGGCTCGTGGAGAACAAGGATTCGGGTGAACGGCTCTTTGTCGATCGGCAGGAGTACGAGTTGCTGTTTGGAGAAGCCCCTCCCGACACGCCGCGACAGAGAGCGTCCGGCGGGCTTCCGTCGCCAAGTTCCGAGTATGTCAAGAGCCCCGTTCCCTTCATCGATGAAATCTATCAGGCGGTTGGCGAAAGGGGTGGACTTCCTCCCGATCAGATCGAGAAGAACCAGGAGTTCGTCTCCCAGCGTCCCGTGCTGTCCGCGCAGGATCGGGGAAAGTACGTGCTCATCGAACCCGTCGTCGATCGCAAGACACTTCTCGACGTGACGGCGGAACAGGCGCGCCGGTGGGGCCTGTCGCAGGCGACTATCGCCAGCGAGGCGGAACTCAAGGCATTCGTTGGCGCCACGACGATCACTCAACTCGACCAGACCTGGTCGGAGAATCTCGTGCAGTTCCTGACGAGCATGCCGGTCCGCGCGCTCCTTCTGGTCGTCTTTCTGATCGGGTTGGTGTGGGAGATGGCTACGCCGGGCGTCGGCGTTCCCATCACGATCGCACTAGCCGCCGCCGTGCTGCTCTTTGGAGCGCCGGCGCTGACGGGCCTGGCGCAGTGGTGGGATATCCTGCTGGTGTTGGTCGGGTTTGCGCTTCTGGCGGCTGAGTTGTTCGTCATCCCCGGTTTTGGGATTGCCGGTATTGCGGGGATCGTCTGCATCGCGCTTGGCTTCGTGGGCACATTCATCGCCCCCGACCCTTCCGGCTCGATCTTCCCGAGTTCTGAATTGGCGAGGCAGGCCATGGTGCGCGGCGTGTCGACGCTGCTGCTGGGCTTCTTCGCCGGCGGCGTAGCGATTTGGCTGGGAGTGAAGAACTTTGCACGCGTGCCGGGACTGAATCGGCTCGTGCTCAGCGCCCACCTGCCGCGCACGGACGACGTGGATTCGCTGCTTGGCGCGATGAGCCCGCCGCACACCGGTCCGGCCAAGGGCAGTCGCGGCGTGGTCGTCTCGACGCTGCGACCGGTGGGCCGCGCCCGTTTTGGCACAACGATCTACGATGTGGTCTCTGAGCGAGGCATCATCGAGGAGGGGCGGCCCGTGCGGGTC
The DNA here is from genome assembly GCA_040255465.1 of Planctomycetaceae bacterium. GTDB lineage: Bacteria > Planctomycetota > Phycisphaerae > Phycisphaerales > UBA5793 > UBA5793. The sequence goes on along the minus strand of JBDZVA010000002.1, from coordinate 485,153 downwards.
ATCTCAACCTCGGCTTTCAAGACGGTTGTGGAGGATGCGGATGAGCCTGTCTGATGTGATCATCACACTGGCCCAGACTACTCCGGCCCCGGCTGACACCAACGGTGCTCTGGGCTGGTGGGTCGTGGGCCTGCTCACCCTCGCGGCGCTGATGGTCGCGCTGGAACTGTTTGTCCCATCCGGTGGGTTGATCAGCATCGTTGCCGGCCTCAGCGCTATCGCCGGTGTGGTGGTCGCCTTTCAGATCAGTATCGTGACCGGTTTGATTGCACTCGGCCTGGTCGTTGTGCTCACACCGACGATTTTGTGGATGGCGATCAAAGTGTTCCCGAGCACCCCGGTGGGGCGGAACATCATCCTGACCGAGGGCACGACAGAAGAAGACATGCAGCGCCGCCTGCACGAGCGACACGCGGAGGCGGAGGCCATCTCATCGCTCATCGGCGCACAGGGGAGGGCGCTGACGGGGTTGCGTCCGGGCGGTACGATCCGTCTGGATGGCGAAGATATCGAGGCCTTTGCGGAAACGGGGATCATCCCCGCGGGAACAAAGGTGGTGATCACCTCGGTCAACGGCCGGCAGATTCGCGTGATGCCGGCTGACGAAGTGGGCGATTTTGGCCGACCGACGTGATCTGCTGTGCTACCGTGAATCATTCGGTCTTCAATCGAGGACTGGTACTGGCGGCTGACGAAAGGAACGTGTGACTCAATGACTCCGACAGAAGTAATCACCTGGATTGGGGTGGCCATCGTTGTGATCGTGGCGCTCGTAGCGCTCGTGATCATTGGCCAGTTTTTCAACTTGTGGTTCCAGGCGTTCCTGTCCGGCGCTCCGGTCTCTTTCATTGATCTGGTCGGTATGAAGTTCCGAAAGGTCGACCCGCGGATCATCGTGCTCAACCGCATTCAGGCTGTCAAGGCGGGTCTCAACGTCAGCACCAAGGAACTGGAAACCCACTATCTCTCGGGCGGTCGCGTGCCACTGGTGATCCGTGCGCTGATTGCGGCGGACCGTGCGAAGATCGAACTGGGCTACAACACGGCCTGCGCCATCGACCTGGCCGGCCGCGATATCTTCGACGCGGTGCAGACCTCCGTGAAGCCCAAGGTCATCGATTGCCCCGACCCCGCGCGCGGCCGCAATACGATCGACGCCGTCGCTCAGGACGGAATCCAGTTGCGAGTCAAAGCCCGTATCACGGTGCGGGCCAACCTCGCCCGACTCGTCGGTGGCGCGCTCGAGGAGACGATCATCGCCCGCGTCGGCGAGGGCATCGTCACGACGATCGGCTCGGCCAACACGCACAAGGAAGTGCTCGCCAACCCCGACAACATCAGCAAGACCGTGCTCAAGAAGGGCCTGGATTCGGGGACGGCGTTTGAGATTCTCTCGATCGACATCGCCGACGTCGATGTCGGCGACAACATCGGCGCCAAACTCCAGGCCGACCAGGCCGAGGCGGACAAAAAGCGATTCCAGGCCGAAGCCGAGAAGCGTGCGGCCATGGCTCGCGCTCAGGAAGCCGAGAACCGCGCCCTGATTGAACTCAATCGCGCCAAGGTGGTCGAGGCGGAAGCGGAAGTGCCTCGTGCCATGGCCGATGCATTCCGCAGTGGCCACCTCGGTATTATGGACTACTACCGGATGAACAACATCAAGGCTGACACGCAGATGCGCTCAGCCATCGGCGGCGGGCCATCCGCCCCACCATCCGGCAAGGCATAGGGCACAGACTCGATCGGTCAGGGCGTTGGGCGAGCATCGCGAACACGTTGCGCTTCGTCAGTGCGCCCCAGCGACTGGAGTACGACAATCAGAGCCGCGCGCGTCTGATCAAACTCTGGATGCTGTTTCAGCGACTCGGTCATCTGGGCGATTGCGTCATCTGCCGGCCGGTAGCTGAGCATGACGCGAGCCAAGTCACGGCAAAGGACATCCGTCGCCCCGCCAAGCTTGATGCCGCGCCGCAGTTGCTGCTCGCATTCCGCCCAGTGGCCCGTGAGCAGGCTGAGCCGGGCGCGCGTGATCGGAACATCCACATCGCCGAGCAACCCGATGCCGCCGGCTTGCCAGGAGTCGGCCTTCTGCAGGTGGGCGGCTGCAGTCTGCAGTTTCAATTGCGTGGTGGGATCGAACTTCACCGGACCGCGCAGCGCCTCATCAGTGGACGTCTGAATCTCCCCTGCCAGCCGAAGGCCCGTCCACGCATGATACTGAACCAGCGCGCTGTGCAGCGAGAGAGCAAGCAGAATAGCGGTCATGGCCAGCCACACTCCGCCCGTCCGTGTCAGCCGTCCGCTGCGGCGCAGCTGGAATCGATGAAAGCGTGAATCGCGATCACCGAGCAGTCGCCACGCCTTCCACATAATGAATGTGCCGCACCCGGCAATTCCAACCGCAAAAAGCATGGGCACTAGCGAATACAAACCGCGGAAGATGAAGAACATCGCCGCGAAAACCGCAGCGCAGAGCAATTCTTCACCCCACGACAAGTCATGTTGGCGCACCGTCGGCTTGTCGACGCGGGGCGAGGCGGCGAGAGACGGAACACCAAACCCGAAATAGAGCGCATCGTTGGGACACACGCTGACGCAGTCCATGCATTTCATGCATCCGGAATCAACGACCATCCCATAGTCGCGCACTTCTTCATGCACGCGCACGCTGCTCGTGCACACGGCGGTGCAGTGGCCGCAGTGCTCACAGGCATCAGTCACACGGATGCGAGCGGGCGAGAGGCGATCGATCGGCGCGAAAAGGCCGCCGTAGGGGCAGCCATACGTGCAGAAACCCTTGGCGCCGAGGAAGTAGACCGTGGCAAACCCGCAGACCAGCAGGAACGGAATGGCGACGCCGACTCCCGCGAAGGTGCTCCAGAAGTCGGGCGTGGTCAGGTGAGCCTGCACCTGCCACACAGGCAGTTGCCTGGTTGTGCCAAAGATTGGCGCCAGTCCAACGCGGTAGACCAGCGGCCAAACAAACATGTACAGCGCGACAATTAGCGGGACGTACGCCAACAGGCGGGAGCGAAACGGCCGGGGGCGAATGCCGATCTTCTTCATCATCCAGCCACAAAGATCCTGAAGCATCACCAGGTGGCATCCCCAGCCACAGAACCAGCGCCCGAGCACGAGCGTCGAGAGCATTGCGATCGCAAAGAAGATCAGGCCTGCGTTAATGACGCCGCGCTTGACGAACTCCATCGACTCGGAAGGTTCGATCGGTGTCGTAGTGTGTCCACTAAGCCACCACTGCACAACGTGCGCCACCATGAGCAATTGAACGATGGCGAGTACAGCCGCCCGACGCCGCCCCATCTTCGAGGCGCGGATCGTATTTGCCGGCGCGGGCCCGGGCGACGACGCCACGGTGAGGTGCACGACCTGCCCGCCGCAACGCCCGGAGTTCGGCTTCGAATTGTCGGGTGGTGTTGATGTCACAGTCGTTGCTTGCGGTGCGTTGGAGCCGAGAGATTCTATCGGCTGGTTGGGTGCGCACCGTCAGTATCCATGCCCGATACCGGTTCGGCTCGAAGTGATTCAGCCAGCGACCCAATGCCCACGCTCAAGTACCCGCACGCAAACAGCAGCAGGAAGGGCACGCTGAGCCATCCGGTCGCGGTCGGCAACGCGAAGACGATACAGGCCAGTGAGAACATGCCGAGTGTCAGTTCGATCGCGCCACTGGATCCGAGGCCGACTCGGCGCCTTGGCAATGCACCGACTGCATCAACTGACAACGCACCAAACTTTGGTGTGCGGACAAACTCGCTGTCGAGGCCGGCGATCGCTTCGACCACACCACGGGCGTTGTTCGCGCTCACTCCGATTCCCAGCGCCATGACGCCAGGCAGCTCAGCCAGCGAGGCCAGCCACCCGCGCCCTTGCTCGCGCTGTGATAGCACATAAAACGCCCCCGCCGAAACTGTGGCCAGCGCAAAGAGCGTCAAGCCCGAGGTCAATGCGCCGAGCATCAATGATGATCCGGCGATGCCGCGGAAACTCATGGCGGGAAGCAACAGAATGGTCAGCAGTACGATAAGAACTGACACTGCTGGACAGGTGAGATGGAACCAGGCCTCGATCTTGTTGGCAATTGGCGCGCGACTTTGTGCGATTGAAGGCAGGAGCTTCACTGCCGTCTGAATCGATCCCTTCGTCCACCGATGCTGTTGAGTCATGAACGCGCAAATGGAGGGTGGTAACTCACCCGGGCACTCGATGGTTGGGTCATAAACGAACTGCCAACCGCGCGTCTGGGCACGATACGACAGATCGACATCTTCGGTCAGCGTGTCGTCTTGCCAGCCGCCGGCGTCTTCGATACACGTTCGTCGCCAGATGCCAGCCGTACCATTGAAATTGATCCATCGACCTGATCGGTTTCTGGCGGTGTGCTCCACCACGAAGTGACCATCCAGAAAAACAGCCTGACTTCGCGTGAGTGGACTGCGTCGGCGATTGAGATGAGTCCAGCGCGTCTGCACCATACCAATCCGATCACTGCGAAAGTGCGCCATCGCCCGCTTGAGCAGCGAGGCCGGCGGTACAAAATCGGCGTCAAATACAGCGATGAACTCTCCGGTTGCGGTCGCCAGGCCGTTCTGCAGCGCGCCGGCTTTGTAGCCCTGGCGATCTCCTCGGCAAACGACGTGAATGTCGATGCCTCGATCTCGCCAACGAGCACACGCTTGATCCGTAATCGCTCGCGTGGCATCCGTCGAATCATCGAGGATCTGGACCTCGAAGCGATCTTGCGGATAGTCCAGCCCACACGCCGCGTCGATAACTCGTTGCGCCACGGCACGCTCGTTGTACATCGGAAGCTGAACCGTCACGCGCGGCCAGAGTCTGGCGATGTCCTTCGTCGTTGGCCTGTTGGGTGTAACCGTTCCCCGCGCATGACGCGAGTACAGGTAAACCAGCCAGTAGCGATGCAGTCCGTAAACGACCAGCATCAGGACGATCACAAGATATGCGGCGAAGCAAATCACATCGAGACGAGGCACTCCGATCGCAGCGATGAATGTGAAGTTGACTGGAGTAGGAAACATCGAGTCGGGGACGTTGAATGAGTCTAGCCGGGCCCCGGCATCAACCACCTCGACGCGCGGCCAGAATCCATCCTAACCTTTGCCCTCATGCACCTGTTCATCGAGACTCCGTCCAAGCCTGATCTTGCTTCAGACGCGACACGTGCCGATACTGGCCTGGTCGCGACGGCCGCACGACTCGGCGCTGAGCCGTCGGCTTCGGAACCACCCCTTGCGCGTCGTTGGTCGGGGAATCTCCTGAAACTTACTGCCGAGGAGATTGGCGCTTTTGAAGGCGGCCGAGTGATCGTCAACTCCGGCTCGCTCAGCGACGACCTCGAAGCGCTCGATCCGCGAAACTGGATGGCTCCTGGACTGGCCGCCCTCGCTCAGCATCTGGATTCCCTCGACGCCGCTGCCCGAGCTACGGGGGTGCAGTTACTGCTCGAACCTTGTAGTCGGCACATTCTCCACGACGCACAAGTTACTGGCATCTACCTCAACCAGTTTGCGGGTGGGCCCTTCGGATTGGCGCTGAATCCCACTGCATTGTTCGAGCCGAGCATGCTCTCCGTTCGCGAAGATCATCTGCAGCGGATCGCCGAGGCGCTGGCGCCTCGAGCCCAGGCGCTGATTCTGGGCAATGTCCGCCTCGATGAGCAGCCCGAGCGGCTGATACCGAGCGAACCGGGCGAAGGCGTGTTCGATCTCTCGGCCGTGCTCACGGCCTGCTTGCCTTGTCTCCCGCTGGAAACACCGGTCATCGTGCGACAGTTGAGCCCGGTCACCGGACCAGCGTCGCTGCTGGACTCGCTGGCGCGGGCCATCGTCTCCGGATCGTCGCGTTGAATCCGTCGCGCGGTAGTCTTACGATCGCTTCGAGCCACCGACATGACCAGACCCAATCTCGATCATCCCACGCTGCCCCGACTCAGAGCCCAGTTCGCCGGGGCGGGACTCAAGGCCACCGAGTTTCGCGGGCAGACGGCAGTCGTGGTTCCGACGCAACTGCTGCACACGATGATGCAGTTTCTGCGTGATGACGAAGAGAGCCGTTACGACTTCCTCTCCGATATCACGGCCGTCGATTACCTGAACTACCCTGCCGAGATGTCTGGCCGCTTTGCGGTTGTCTATGTGCTCTCGAGCACCATTTACAATCGCCGCCTGATCGTCAAGACCTATCTTGATCCGAGTGGCGACACTTCGGGCAACGAAGACGATCACGCGCTAATCGTGGATTCGGTCACCGACATCTGGCCGGGAGCCGAGTGGCCCGAGCGAGAGGTCTACGACATGTTCGGCATCCGCTTCAGCAACCACCCCGACCTGCGGCGCATCCTGCTGTGGCGCGATTATCCTGCTTTCCCGCTGCGCAAGGATTATCCGCTCCGCGGTCGCGGCGAGCGCGAGATGTACAACATTGTGGAGCGCGACGACGCGTGATCAGCGGCCGGGATTGTTCGTGGGCATCGGCCCGTCGATCCGGGCGCCTTCCACGGTGATGCCGTTGGTGTAGAAATCCCAGAGAATGCGGCGGGCCTGCACGGCTCCACCCGTCGCCTCGCCCTCCATGACCACATAGTCGTCGCCGAGCGCTTCAATGGTTGCCAGCAGCGTCTTGCGGTCATACGTCAGGCGATCCGCCCAGATGCTGCGGTCTTCACTCCGCACAAAGACGGAACCGTCTGCGACGGCGCTGGTGAGATCCATACCCTCGCTTTGCGAAAGATCCAACGCGCCGACCGATCGAGATGACTTGAGCGAAGCGGTCATCGTGTCGCAATCCACTCGAATGACCGGTTCGTTTGTCGGGCGGTGTCGCATGATCACATCATCGGAGATCGTGAGCAAGCCCGGTCCGCCGCGGAGTGAGAGCCGGCCCGTCCAGGTGAACTCCGTTTCTCCTGGTCCTGAGAACTGCACGGCCGCGGAACTCGGTGCGCGATCAGTCGGCTCCGCTTCGGGTTTGGGCGTGCTTGAATCAACCACAAGCATCCACCCGTCGCCTATGGCTTCAAAGAGTTCAGTGGCTTCGGTGTACTCGATGATCTCGCCGGCAACCGCGAGCAGCAATTCTCGCGTGGTCTTTAGCCCATCGGTAAAGCGCTGGGCCTCAACCTGGGCGGATTCATCGTGACTGCCGAGCATGGTCATCTTGCGCAGTCGCCTCGTTGCCTTTCCTGCTTCGCCGGTTGCGGTGAGGGTGGGAATGGGCTCGGTCAGTTCGATCTGCATCCAATTGCCCGTGAGCCGGTCCACTTCGCGATCGGTCGGTTCTGATTCGGCGCTGACCTGACCTTCAAACGTGATGCGTCCCTGCTGCTCTTCAAATGTCAGCAGATCCGCCCACTCAACGCGCACGGAGCCGGCGGCCTGGGCCGGAGCATCAGACGACCCGGCGCCGTCATTGGCTGGTTTGCTGTCTGGCTGACCTTCGAGCCGGCGGCGCAGTTCTTCTCGCATTTCCTCGGGTGTGGTCACTGGACACTCTTCAGTCGCCCCATCCGCGGCGGGTGTGGCGGGTCTTGGCTGGAAGTACGTCAGGGTGCCGGCACCGATGAACTTGGCCACGCGATCCTGATTCTTGCTCGAGATGTTCGTGATCTCGGCATGCTTACCCATCACTTTCAGCGATGGATCGCCGACAATCACGTTCTCGCCTGTGAGGATTGCGGTATCCGTCCGCGCGTCTGCCTGCAGGCGATCCGCCATCGCCATGACGCCGTCTTCGAATGTCAGGACGACGGCGCCCTGCGCGAGCATGTCGCTGACCGCAAAGGACGATGAGCCGCCAAACTTGGCCGGCAGCGCTTCCTCCGACGCCATGGACTGTTCAACCAGATTCGCCTGGATGTACTGGGCGGCAATTGAACTGCCCTCATTCACGACGTGGCCGTGGCCCGTCACCGTCATCTGACCCGGGTACGACGAGCCCTTGGCGTTCTCGTGGAACTGCACAAACAGCTCGTCGCCGCTGACATTGCCGTCGGCTGATTGCAATCTGGCGTCGCCCGTCGCGGTGATGGTGTCGATGCCCTGTTCCTTCGAGTTTGCATTGTCCTTGAAATCGATGCGCAGTTGCTGTGAATCCAGCGCGTACCCGTTTGGATCGTCCACGTGGACGGTTCCGTTGAAGACAGCCGCAGCGATCTTCCCGAGTCCGCCGCCCTGATTGGCGCCTTTGAACTCCACGACGAAATCGTTGAGCCAGTTGATCGAGAACCCCTCTGGCAGGCCCTTCATGGCCGAGGTGCTTGCCTCCGGTGCCACACCGGGAGGCTGCGACTGAGCTTCCTTAGGAATCAGGCCGACGATCGTGCCAGCGCCCATCAGCGTGCCCTCGCCCGTCCTGAAGTCATACTCGAATGGGACAACAGACGTCAGCCTGGCGCCGCCTGGAAGACCCGCTTCGATGGGCTGATCCCGCTCACACTTCAGCTTTGCCAGGGCCTCAGATCTGGAGTACTCCAGTTCAGATCCGATGGCGTAGAAGTCTCCATAGTCGATCCGGAGCGGATCTCCCTGCAGCGTGGCGAAGAGGTCGTCCGGGCTCGCCAGCGTGGCCGGAGTGCCGTCGATCGGGACCAGCACCAAGCCACCTTCACCCGTGATCAGAATGTCATCGGCGCCCGGCGCGGCATCCGTTCCGAGGAACGTCACCGCTGGTCCAGTGAATCCAAAGGGCATGAAAGCCAGTTGAGCCCAGCGGTTCGAAGAGTCAGAGCCGTGCGGCAGTCGCACCGCCGCGACCGGACTTCGCCGCATTTCGGGGAGACTTGACGAAGGCGCGCCTGTCAATCGACCGCTGAAAGAGCTGCGCCTAAGCGCGAAGTCGGCGGCCAGGTCGTGACCGACAATCATGAGCGAATCATCGCCCTCGCCCTTGGTGATCACCACTTCCTTCGTCAGCGTGAGGTGGTAGGCGGTCACCTCCTGCCACACCGATCCGGTTGGCGTCGGCTGGGGCGCTGGAGCTTGTCCGCGCGGGGTGGGCGTCGCAGGCGCGGAATTCGCCGCGGTAGTTGGCGGCGGAGTCACCTCGCTGGATTCCGCCGTCGGCGCTGCGACCAGCGGCTGTCGATAGGCGATCAGCTCGCGCTCGTTGATCTCCAATTCTTCGATTCGACCCAGCCGCTCGTTGAAGAGCAAACTCATGCCTTTGCCAATCATGATGAGTTCCGGCGTCCGCGCCACCACGCGCTCGTCGGTGCGTCCGCTCAACCGCACCGCGTCGAAATTGAGTGAGTCAGTCTCAAATTGTGCAACGGGCAGTGTCTTGTCCGGGTCGATCGAATAGGCGCCTCGCCGCTCTTTGGATTCGTACAGTGATACGACGACGTGCCCCTGAAGCACGCCGGCCTGGGGCTGACGATTCTCGGCCAGCCGAAACATTCCTTCATCAGCACTCAAGCGGATCAACTGCGTCTCGGATCGATAGATCCAAGCCTGCGGATTCGTAAAGCGATTCCACCCCGTCTCGAGCGGATCGGATTTGTCCCATCGATAGCGAAAAGCGAGCAGCCCTTCATCGTTGGTGAACTCCAGTTCGCCGCGACCGGTCTGGAGAGACTGGAGCGGATCGCCGCTGGCCTTGCGGTTCTGCCCGATGACGACACGTGATGCGGGATCACGATTCGCCGTCCCGTTCTTGAGCAGGTCGGCCGAAATCTCCGGGGCGCCGTTGGCCTGTTTCACCCGGTTTCGCGCCCCGGCAAAGATGAGAACGAGCAGCACCAACGCACCGCAGACGCCGGCCACGCCAACAAACAGAAGATGCCGATCCGCCATAGCGGCGTGTCGTGGTCGCATGGGTTCAGACCTCCTTGTGTCCGGACGGGACATACCGCGATACGGCCTCGTCCCACCGTCCCTGTGCGGCGAGCAGATGCTCGATCGCCTCTCGAACCGCGCCGCGTCCGCCCGGTTGTCTGGTCACGAATCGGGCCACTTCGCGGACCTCAGCTACGGCGTCCGCCACTGCCATAGGATAGCCGACGCCCCTCAACAGCGGCAAATCCACCACGTCGTCTCCGATGGCCGCCGCCTGATCCGATCTGAAGCCGGTCTGGTCCAGAATCGTTCGAAGTGCGGTTCCCTTATCGACCACAGCCTGCATGACGCGCTCGATCTTCAATTCCGCAGCCCGATGCGCCACGACCTGGCTTGCCCGGCCGGTGATGATGGCCACTTCGCCACCCATCTTCTGCCAGATCCGAATACCCGCACCGTCGCGGACGTGAAACCGTTTGGATTCGTTGCCGAGATCATCGATGATGATGGACCCATCCGTCATGACGCCGTCCACGTCGAGGACGAGCAGGCGGATGGCTTGCAATTCGGGCGGCTGGCTCACGTCCGCTTCATTCCTGGATAATTCGCAGGGCAATGAGATCCTGCACGTCTACCAGACCAATCGGGCGACCGGCTCTGTCGACGACAGGAATCTCGTCTGGGCGAAACTCCTGCACCATCTCCACGGCTTCGCGCACGATCTGATCCTGCCGGAGGACACGGGGTTTTTTGGTCATGACCGAGGCGATGGGCTGATCGAGCGCTGCGGGGTCACGGAGCACCAGTCGCCTGAGATCACCATCCGTGAAAAGTCCGGCCAACTCGCCGGCTTCGTTCACGATCAGCAGCGCGCCCGGCCGCCGGCCCACGTCAGCCTGCTGCAGCGCGGTCCGCACCGTCGAACCTACGGGGATCAGGGGCAGATTCTCTCCCGCCTTGAATCGCAGCACTTCCGTAACAGGCTGGAGCAACACCCCGAGCATTCCGCCGGGGTGTCGCCGCCTGAAGTCAGCCTCGGAGAATTGCCTTCGTCGACTGACCGCCAGAGCGAGGGCATCGCCGAGCGCGAGCATTGCGGTTGTCGAGGCGGTCGGCGCGAGGTTGAGGGGGCAGGCTTCGGAGATGTCGCCGAGGTTGAGATGCACCGTTGCCAGTTTCGCGAGGCGGCTGGCGGGATTCGAACTCACAGCAAGAATCGGCAGCCCCTCGGAGCGCAGCACGTGCCCAAGTTGGACAACTTCATCTGTGTTACCAGAGTAACTCAATGCCCAGACCACATCACCCTGACGAACTCGTCCCAAGTCGCCATGGAGGGCTTCCGCCGGATGGATGAAGTGGCTCGGAACGCCGACGCTGGAAAGTGTGGCGCTGATCTTCTGAGCGATTAACCCGCTCTTGCCCATGCCAGTGACCGCGACATGTCCCGTGCAGCCGTCGAGCAGGTCAATGGCCGCCGCCAGCTCGCCGCCGATCGATTCGGCCGTCCGCTCGATGGCGGCGCACTCCGCGCGCAGGGCCGTCAGGACGAACTCTCGCTCGGAGGCGGCAGGCGTATCCCTTTCAGGGGCCGGTTTGCGGGCCGTGGTGCTCAAGAACGGATCTCCACATGGATTGGGAGCGGTATTCTAGCAGCCGCGGCCCCAACTCGCGCCGACGACTCATCCCTCATAAGTCCTTGTTGGCAGGGTTGTAGATGAGAATCTGCACATCTTCAAGCGTAACCAATCCCCCTCCGACCATCGCCTCGAGGTGAGGCCGCAGTTCAGCGATCTTCTCGGCACAGTCCACGATCTCGATGACGATCGGAAGGTCTTCGGACAGTCGCAGGATCTTGGCGGTGTGAATGCAGCTCTGCGCACCAAAGCCCATCGGGCCGCGCAACACGGTCGCTCCGGCAAGATGCAATTCGCGCGCCTTGAGGACGATCGCCTCATAGAGCGGCTGACCATGCCATCGGTCGTTCTCACCGATGTAGATCGTCAGCCGCTGGGCCGGCTCGGGGATTGCGAACACGCCGTGCTTGAGTGAGTTGGTCATCATGCGCCTGTCCCATAGGTCTTCACGGAGAGCGCCGCACCGGCCCACACGGCCGCGAGCCCGAGCACGTTGCTGAGCACCACGTTGATTGCGGCCAGTGTCCATTTGCCGTCGCCGACCAGCGTCATCGTCTCGCGCCCAAAACTCGAAAAAGTCGTAAAGCCGCCGAGCAGGCCGACGAGGATTGCAATGCGGTACTCCTCGCGCATCATCACCGGTCCGGTCAGCGTGGTGGCAAGGAATCCCATGATGAAGCAGCCGACGACGTTGACCGTCATTGTGCCGATCGGAAAGGTCGGCCCCCACCACGCCTGCATGACCCCCGTGACGGCATAGCGAAGCAGTCCACCGATGCCCGACGCCAGAAAGACGAGTAGAGCGTTGTACGCCATGCGACTCCTGTCACAGCATGCTGTCTTGCGCCCAGGGAGTCTCCGGCGCCTCGCGTGTTCACGCTGAGAGGCAGTCGCACGGCCCGTGCCAAGCGGACTCCACGCCGGGGCGAGTCTAGTAAATTGGCGCACCATCGACAAGCGAGGCCGCAATGGGCTCCGCTCGATACGAACCGCGCCAACCGCCGCAGCGTATTGCGTGTGGGAGCACCGGAGTCTATCGGAGTCTCGAATCTTCATGCAGCATCCGGCCGATCAAACCCCATCTTTCCCGATGCTCCGGCGTCTGAGCGCGTTCACCACGGATCCGGCGGGCGGGAATCCCGCAGGCGTGTGGATCGGAACGGAACTGCCATCTGCGCCAGAGATGCAGCGCATCGCCGCAGAAGTCGCCTTTTCGGAGACTGCGTTCGTCGCGCCGACTTCCGGAGCATATCGCACCATCCGCTACTACAGCCCGCAGGCGGAGGTCTCCTTCTGCGGTCACGCCACGATCGCCACGGGAGTGCTGCTGGGCGAACTGGAGGGCGAAGGAACCTACCGGCTCGCGACGACGCAAGGCGATGTGACCGTCGCCGTGCGCCGGCGCGGTGGCATGCTGGAAGCATCGCTGACCTCTGTTCCTCCCCGTCACGAGCCGGCGCAGCCGGCATTGCTGAATGCGGTGCTCGATGTGCTGGGTTGGCGGCTCGGTGATCTTGATGACTCGATCCCGCCCGCAGTCGCATACGCAGGCGCTTCGCACCTCATACTCGCCGCCCGGGAATCGGAGCGCCTGGTTACGTTGGAATATGACTTTGATCAACTCAAGTCGATCATGCTCGACGCAGGTCTGACCACGATCCAACTCATCTGGCGCGAGAATAGCACCGTGTTCCATTCGCGCAATCCCTTCCCGGTTGGAGGCGTGGTTGAGGATCCGGCAACCGGCGCCTCGGCCGCGGCGCTGGGCGGATACCTGCGCGATGCGGGGCTGCTGCCGGCTCCGGCCTCGTTCCTGATTCGACAGGGAGAAACCATGGGCCGTCCAAGTCAACTGCGCGTTGAAGTACCCACGGCCGGCGGCATCACGGTGAGCGGAAACGCGGTCGCTCTCGATCGGTGAAAACTACGGAGTCACGGCTATCTGTCATCCCGACGCTACCTCGGGCTGTAACTGAATTTCTGCCCACCGATCGAGGCTTCGTACATCAGCCCCGCCTCGCCAAAAGTGAAGACCATCACGCCGTCGGCGAACCTGGCGTTGGCGCCGGCGCCGGCGGTCAGGGCGACCGCGGTTGCCTGGGCGTCGAAGTGAAAGTTGCCTTGTTTGAAGGTTTCGACGGCGGCCCTGGTCTCGAACACGATAATCTCGGAATACGACTGTCCGCCGATCTGGAATCCGATGGAGGCCTGGCTGAGGTCGCAGTAGCCGACAGGAGAGCCACTCTGGAAGAGTACGCCCCGTCCGTAGGCGCCACCGACGCCAATCGCTCCCTTGCCCACCGTCGGGAACACGGCGTAGCCGCGCGATCTGTTCAGGACGCTCGACAGCGAGGGATCACTTCGACGCGCGGCGCTGACCGTCGCACGCGCCTCATTTCGGAGACTCGTTCTGGCAGTATCGGTGGTGGGCGCCGTCGCACAGCCAGTCATCGTGAGCGATGCCGTGAATAGAAACCCGGCGAGCAGAATGAGGAAGCAGGTACGGTCCACGCAGACTCTCCTGTGAGAATTACCCATCTCAAGATCGTCGTCACTACCCCAACCGAGTCTCCACCTTCGTTTTCCACTCGGCATAGCCGTTGCGGCCCATCAAGCCGAACGTCGCGACTTTGCCTGTCTCCACGGCCGGTTGGTCATAGGCGTTGATGTTGAGCAGCAGCCCGGCGTATGCGGTAATGACTTCCCACAACTGGATGAACTCACCGACGTGATGGGCGCCCAATCGCGGCAGGGTGATGGTGAAGTTCGGCCGCTCGCTCTCCACAAGGGCGTATTCCGTGGCGCGTTTCTCGGCTGCGATGAGCTCACCGAGCGTGTGGCCCTGGAGGTAGGAGATCGCATCAACCTTGAGGTTGCTGGGGATCGTAACATCGCGATCCCACTTCGCCACGTCGACGAACCCGAAGACTTTGTCATTTGGTCCTTCGCGATAGAGTTGCACCTGCGAGTGCTGATCTGTCGTACCCAGCGCTTTGATGGGCGTCGCGCCGGCAAAGACCTCGCGACCCTGCAGGTCGACTCGCTTGCCCAGGCTCTCGGCCCACAACTGCCGGTACCAGTCCGCCAGGCTGTAGAGCGCGTTGCAGTAGGGCATCATCACGTGGTTGCCCTTGCCGCGAAGATTGAACTCCATCAGCAGCCAGGCGATCATCGCCGCGGGATTGCTTCTGAGTTCGCGCAGACGGCAGCGCAGGTCCATGGCCGCGGCGCCGGCGAGCAGGGCGCTGATGTCGATGCCACACATCGCGGCGCTGAAAAGTCCAACCGGCGAAAGGACACTGAAGCGCCCGCCGACACCATCAGGTACCGGCAACGTGGCATAGCCCTCGTCGTCGACGATGGATCGCATCGTGCCCCGGCTCGGATCGGTGATGGCGACAATGTGCTGGCGGTAGGAATCGCCGAGGTGCGATTTGAGCCAGTCTCGGAAGATCATGAATTGCGCTGCCGTCTCAGCCGTCTCGCCCGACTTGGAGATGACATTGACGGCGGTGTGCTTGAGGCCCGGATCCTTGGTCTCAAGATGCCGAATCGTGTCGCCGACGAAATGGGGATCGACGTTGTCGAGCACGTACAGACGGGGCCCAACGCGATGCGTACACGGCGTGAGGTTATGGACGTGCTCCTTGAGCGCGCCTTGCAGCGCGATGTTGCCCAGCGCGGAGCCGCCAATCCCAAGCACGATGAGATGCTTGCACCGCTTGCCTTTGGAGTTGGACTCGAAGTAGGCATTGGTGTCGGCCACGACCTGATTCACGGCGCTGACATGTTCCTTGCGCATCGGGTCGTGGCAAAGGCCGCGCCAGCGCGTGTCACCATCCCTATCCATGGCCGCGAGGCGGTCGGTCAGGTCGCCCATGCGCGATTGAGCAGCGTTCAAGTCGGCAGCCGCGATCCCATGCTTGGCGCCGACGCGATCGGTGAGGCAGTTGGCGATGTCGATGTGCAGTTGGTCTGTCATGTGGAAAGGGTAGTCGCAGAACACCCGGAGCGCGCTCCCCTCCAGCATCACCCTCCTTTTGGGCTCCGTCGCGGCGAGACGATCACCTCTCCCCTATTATCCATACCTTGCTCTTCGCCCCTTCATGGAGCCGTATTCATGCCTCTGAATAAAGACGATGTCATCGACGCCCTGCGCACCGTCAACGATCCTGACCTCCACAAAGACCTGGTCACGCTGAACATGGTCAAGAACGTGGCGGTAGACGGCAGTGCCGTTGACATCACGGTCGAACTGACCACGCCGGCCTGCCCGCTCAAGGACAAGATTCGCAGCGACATCGAGAAGGCCGTGCATGCCAAGGCGGCGAGCAAGGGCGAGCGTCTCAGCCGCATCGATGTTGACTTTACCGCCGACGTTCGCAGCCCACAGGAGAGAGTGGCCGGCAAGGACAATCCGCTGCCCAACGTGCGCAACATCATCGCGGTCGGCGCCGGCAAAGGCGGCGTGGGCAAGTCCACCGTCGCGGTCAACCTCGCTGTCGGCCTGGCTCGATTCGGCGCCCGCGTCGGTTTGCTCGATGGCGATATCTACGGCCCATCGATGCCCACGATGCTCGGCCTGAAAGCGTCCGAGGTCAAAGCCCACAACAACCTCATCCAGCCCTTCCAAGCGCACGGCATTGTCTCAATGACCATCGGTGTGCTCGTCGAACCTGAGAAACCACTCATCTGGCGCGGCCCCATGGCGCACGGTGCGTTCAAGCAACTCGCCACCCAAACCAACTGGGGCGAACTGGACTACCTCATCATCGACCTGCCGCCGGGCACCGGCGATGTGCCGCTCACCTTGGCGCAGATGCTCGCACTTACTGGCGCCGTGATCGTCTGCACGCCGCAACGCGTGGCACAGGATGATGCGCGGCGAGCCGTGCGGATGTTCCAGCAGCTGGGCGTGCACATCCTCGGAGTGGTTGAGAACATGAGCTACTTTATCTGCGAACATGGCGCCGAATACGACATCTTCGGCCGCGGCGGCGCGGAGGTCATGGCCCAGGAGATGAATCTGCCTTACCTCGGCGGCATTCCAATTACACCCGAACTTCGAGTCAACGGAGATACCGGCAACCCCACGGCCAACTTCGAGACGCCCGGACCGCTTGCCGATTCGCTCACCAGGGTGGTCCAGAATCTTGCAGCGCAGGTCTCGATGGCGACGATGCGCAACGTGGTGGCGCAGCCGACGTTGAGCATTTCCTGACTGCGGATCTCGGATGGGGGATGTGAATGCTGTTCGTCAATGATCGGCTGAGCCGTCCGCATCCTGTAGCACTCGCGCCAGGAGCAAGTCGATGGCGCGGCGATCCTCGGCGGTCAAATCAGGATCACGATCGCGCAGAAACTCGATCATCTCACTGTGGGCGGCGACCTGCTTTACCTGGTAGACTCTCAGCGATTCTCCCAGTTCTTCTTTTACGATATCGGGCCAGCCCCATTGATGCGAATAGGGGAATACGTTCTGAAGCACGGCCTGGTGCATCTTGTCGAGGTAAATGCGCGCAACCCAGTCGGCGGGCCACTGCTGTAGCATCACATGATGTACGGACTCGAGGTCAGGGATTCGATCGTTGCGTCCGAGACGAGGCGGCGGATCCCAATGCGGCGGGAATTCACCTTCCGCGAATCGTGACATCATGGCGAACGCTTCCGCGACCTGACCAGTGCGCAGTAATCTCTCCGCCTCGCGCTTGTGAATTTGCTCAGACTGTGTGAACGCGGTGGCGAAAAGCGGCACGATGATCGCCAGCGCGGCAACCGTGCCGAGACCGCCGTGATGCGGGACGGGCGACTCCTGTGCATCCGCGAGCCATCGCGGCTTGAAAAACGAGATGCTTGCCAATCCTCCAATGATCCACACGGGGGCCGAGAACACCGAGAGCGTCGTGACGAGGAATGCGGCACTGGCGAGCAATCGCTCCTGCGTGGTGTATCTGATTCCGCCCATGAGGTCGATCACCGGGACCGCAGCGATCTGCGTCACGGTGAAGACGACGGCATCGGCAAAGACCATGACGATGAAGAAGGTGGCGATCACGTTGACGCCGTAGAGCACGCTGATCGCACGGGTGATCAGCAGCACGCGCCACGTCGCCACGACAGCCAGCGTCCAGAGATTGGCCTCCACCGCGCCGGGAGCGGACAGGAATCGTTCGTACGGGATGGCGTAGAACCACGCCAGGGGTGCTGTCATCCAGAACAGCGACATGAATACGCGCCACGCCTGTAATGGGTTGGGCCAATTGCGCTGGTCGGCGTCAACGCGAAAGCAAGCAATGAAGTGGATCAGCATGAAAAGCACCGTTGCGGAGATGAGCGACGCGCCGAACGGCTCGAGCAGCCGCCAAGGCTCGTGCACGAGATCATGGCCGTCGTACTCACGCGCGAGCGCGGCGGAAAGAACAAAGACCGCGCCGTAGGCGATCGACCACGGACTGCGCGCGATGGCCTCGATGGCCTTGCGATCACCAACGAGGTACCGAAGCAGGACCGGCGCTCTCATGAGCTCTGTCCGAGACGGGCCTGGGCGGCGAGGCGGCGGATGGCGAGGTACATCCACGCGAGGACCCCCGCCATGGCGAGGTCGGCGATGGCGAAGGGCTTCCAGATCCCCGGCAAACCGTCGCCCAGAAACCAGTGGTAGAACACCACGCCGCTGTAGGCGATCTTGAGCAGGAAGCAGTACGGCAGCAGGCCGCGATTCACAACGGGCCGTTTGGCCGCAGCGAGGAGCATCAGCGCGAAGATGAGCAACACAGCCGCGCTGAACTGGACATAGCCCCAGTGGTTGGGCGGCGTGACCTCCATCGCATCAAACAGCTTCGGACCGGCGAACAGGAAAGCGATCCCAAGCAGCCCGTCGTACAGGGCCATAAGACCGAGAAGGCCACGAACCACCATGATGTTCTTCATGACGCTCTCCTTGATCGAAGTCGGGCTGATTCGCGGTACTGGCGCCGGAACCCAGCTCGACGCTGTTGGGTGAACTCGTCACCGTAGAGCCGGGTGGCAAGTTCGTGAAACCCCGCCCTGAGTTCCGCAGCGCTCATCGGCGTTGGCTCGAATGTCAGATCAAAAAGAGTGCACTGGCGCCACGGCCGCTCCTCAAAAAGGCGTCCCTGCTGCCGCAGTTGCTCGTAGAGGGCTGTACCCGGAAACGGCGTAGGCAGCGTGATCTGCACGTCGAACAGACTGAGCCGCTGCGCGAACAGGTAGATGGAGTCAAAGATTTCCGGCGTGTGCCCGTCGAGGCCGACGATAAAGCAGCCGTTGACGCGGATGCCGTGCGACTGGATGTTCCGCACCGCTTGCTCGTAGCGCGGCCATCGCTTGTGCTTCCAATCGGTTTGCAGTTCCAGGCCCGTCAACCCATCCTCCATCGGGCTTTCCAGACCGATGAGCACCTCGGCGCACCCGGCCCGGCGCATGAGGCCGAGCAGTTCATCGTCCTCGCCGATGCGGATGTCGGATTCGGTGAACCACTTCACCTGCCGTGTTGCCAGCTCGGGCAGCAGTCGCTTCCAGTAGGCGCGGTTGATGAAACTGTTGTCATCGGCGAACTCGATGAACGGTCGCGACCAGAGTTCACGGACGCGATCGATCTCCGCCAACACCTTCTCCACAGGCTTCTGCTTGTACTTCGGCGTCAACAGAATCGAACTGGCGCAAAACGAACAGCGCAGCGGACAGCCGCGCGACGTCTGCACCGTCAGGCGGTTGTACTTTTCCAGGTCAAGCAACTCAAACGCGGGCATGGGCGCTTCGGCCAGATCGAACTCGCGCGGCCGACTGTGGTAGATGGGTCGAAGGCGTCCCCTCGCCGCGTCGAGCACCACCTGCGGCCAGCAGACCTCGCCTTCGCCGACGATGACGGCATCGCAGTGTGCGGCGGCTTCGTCAGGAAGCGTCGTCACGTGCAGGCCACCCATGACGACCGGAATTCCCATTGCGCGATATCGATCAGCTAACCCGTACGCTTCGTCAACTTGTGCGGTGAAGGTCGAGATCGCCACGAGATCAAACGCCTCCAGATCAGGGCCGAGCGCGTTGACATCATCGACCTCGCGGTAGGCGATTTCATGTCCGCGCGGCGTCAGGGCCGCGAGCGTCAGCAGACCGAGGCTGGGCAGCGACGCAATGGTCTTACTCCGCTCGACGAACCCGGGCAGCGTCAATCCGAGCCGCAGCAGTTCCTCGTCACACGCCCGCACACCGCTCATGGCGATCAGACCGATCTTCATGGCGTCGCTCCGGGAAGATCAGTGCTCAGGATCGCAAACACAAACAGACTGACTCCGCCAATCAGCGAAAGAACCGGAACGACGAACAGATTGCGCAAGGACTTGCGCCACGCCGCAAGATAACACACGACGGGCATGGAGGCGGCGCCGAGTATTAGAAGCCAACCTACCCACGGCAGCATCGGGCCTTCCAGATTGAAGATGCGGAGGGTGAATGCGAAAGCGAGGTTGATCATCGCAGTGCCGAGAAACGCAATGTGGCCCAGACGCGTCAGCCGTCGCCGCCAGGAGTCGTATCCCCCCATCCAGTCGTCGCGATGGAAGCCGATGCCCTGCATCGCGCCGGCAACCAGACCGGTGAGAATCCAGAACCAGGCGAAGATCAAGTTGCTGTCGTGCATGAACCCTCAAATGTGCCGGCTCGCGTCGGCTGATCGATTGTACCAACTCGATGCATCCGCCAGAGGGTTGTTCTTGTTCCGACGGCCTCGGTTTCACACTTCGCGGTGATTTCCCTTCACGCGCCGGCCCGGCGTTACTCCGATCGCGAGCCCTTCTTCGGAATGGGGAGAATGCCGTGCACCTGCCGCCGGTAGGCGATGTACTTCTCGCCGAAGTGGCTCACCAGGTCGCGTTCTTCAAACCACACGCCCATGAAGATGTAGCCCGTGGTCATCACCGCGAAAAAGAGATGGCCGACGGTCATCGTCGGCGTGGCCCAGAACGCGATGATAAAGCCGACCATCAGCGGATGGCGCACCAGTTTGTAAACGCCGGCGATTCGAAAAGGCGGGTAGTGGTACGCTCGTCCTCGCCAGTACAGGTACACCTGCCTCAGGCCGAAGAGATCAAAGTGGCTGATCACGAAGGACGACAGAAGCACGGTGGCCCAGCCAGCCAGGGACAGCGCGATGAGCGGCCAGTTGGCCCACGTCGCGCTCACGTCATACAGCACCGAAGGGGCCGGTCGCCAGAATGCGAAGACAAGCGCCAGCGCGAGGCTCGCGAGCAGCACAAACGTACTGCGCTCGATCGCAGATGGGATGAACTGCGTGATCCATCTCTTGAATGCCGGCCGAGCCATGATCGTGTGCTGAACGACAAACACGCTCAGCAGAAGCGCGTTAATGATCAGCGACATCGCCAGTGGTCCGGACTCACCAGAGTCGATCGACTTCGGCACGACCCAGTTGCCGACAAATCCAATCGCATAGAGAAACGTGAAGAAGAAAACCAAATACGCCACGATGCCGTAACTCATCGCCGCCACACGACCGACCATAATGCGTCTCCTGCTCTGGTGTCTGTTGGAGTTGCGCGATTTCCTCCGATCCCGCCGCGTGCCTGTTCTCAGGATTGACGACGAGTCTAGTCCGCACGATTCCGGGCAATGTGGACAACGTGATCTCAAACAGTGATAAAACTAGCGCACCACCGCCGCGCGAACAGGTACAATCCGGGCTATGAACCACTCTCAACACCTGATTCTGTACGCGCTTGTCGCGCTCGGCGCGACCACATCAACCTCATTGGGCTGGCGGCAGGCGATCGACTCTTCACCGTCCACGACAGATTCAGAACTCCCGGCTCCGCTTCGCGCGCTGCATGCCATGGCGATTCCCGACGGTTTCGAGTCCGCTCTCTGGGCCGCCGAACCGCTGGTCATGGATCCGGTGGCGTTCTGCATCGACGAGCAGGGTCGGATCTTCGTCGCCGAGTCGTTCCGGCAGGAACTGGGCATCGAAGACAATCGCAGCCAGCCCTACTGGCTGATGGATGACATCGCCTCCCAGACGGTGCAGGATCGGCTGGCCATGTACAAGAAATGGGCGTTCAAGCGGCCCAATGGCATGGCCTACTACACCGAGCATGAAGACCGCGTGCGCATGCTGGTTGACCAGACCGGCGACGGCCATGCCGATGCGTCTTACATCTTTGCCGACGGATTCAACAAACCGCTCGATGGAACTGCTGCCGGCCTGATCGCACGCGACGGAGATGTCTATCTCACCAACATTCCCAACCTCTGGCTGCTGCGAGACCGCGATGGTGATTTCAAGGCTGATTTCAAGACCGTCCTGCAGACTGGGTTCGGCGTGCGCGTCACTCTGCGCGGCCACGACATGCACGGCCTGATCTGGGGTCCCGATGGCAAGCTCTACTGGTCCATTGGCGATCGGGGGTATCACCTCACGCTGCCCGATGGTGAAGTGCTGCACAGTCCCGGCGCCGGAGCCGTGTTCCGTTGCAATCCCGACGGCACCGACCTTGAAGTCGTGCACCACGGGCTGCGCAATCCGCAGGAACTCGCATTCGACAAATACGGCAATCTCTTCACCGGCGACAATAACTCCGACGCCGGCGACCGGGCTCGGCTCGTCTACATCGTCGAGGGTGGCGAAACCGGCTGGAACATGAGCTACCAGACGCTTGAGGGCGCCAACCTGCGCGGCCCATGGAGCCAGGAAGGCATCTGGGAGATGCCACACGAAGGACAACCGGCGTGGACACTGCCTCCCGTCGCGCACGTGACCAGCGGGCCATCCGGGTTCGTCTACTACCCCGGCGTCGGCTTGCCCAATCGCTATGAAGGCCACTTCTTTCTCTGCGACTTCCGCGGCGGCAATGACAGCAGCCAGATCGTCTCTTTTGGCGTGCAACCCGATGGCGCGGGGTTCAGGATGGTCGATCAGCACACCTTTGTCTCGCACGTACTCGCGACGGATGTTGACTTCGGCTTCGACGGCAAGATGTACATCAGCGACTGGGGGGCCGGCTGGACCGGCAATGGCGAAGGTCGCATCTACACCGTTTGGAATCCGCAGACGCGGGCCGACTCTCGGGTCAGCGAAGTCGAGAAGATCTTTCGCGAAGGCTTCAAACACCGGAGTGACGCCGAACTGGGCCGTCTGCTCGAACATGCCGACATGCGCGTTCGACTCCGAGCCGAGTTCGCGCTGGCTGATCGCGGTCTGCCTGCAGCCGATCTGCTGTGCGACCTGGCGCATCAGAGCGCCAACCAACTGGCGCGACTGCACGCCATCTGGGGCCTGGGAATCATCGCGCGGCAATGCGACCTGCCACGAACTGATCCAGACTTCCCCATCGCCCGCATCGCCGACCTGCTCGACGACGCCGACCCAGAGGTTCGGGCGCAATTGGCCAGGACCATAGGCGATGTGAAGTTCGCCCCCGCCGCTGAATCGCTTCAACAGGCGCTGCTCGATGACTCGCCGCGCGTCAAGTATTTTGCCGCCATGGCGTTGGGGCACCTGCAGTACAGAAACGCGATCGATGATCTGATCACGCTCATCTGGACGAACGACAATCGCGATGTGTACCTCCGACACGCGGGCGTGATGGCGCTGTACTGGATGAACGATCTCGATGCCGTGCTCAAGTATGTGGCAGATGACTCACCGGCGATTCGGCTTGCCGCCCTGCTCGTGCTGCGCCGCGCGGAAGACCCGCGAATCGCCGACTTCCTCGCTGACAAGGATGAACGCCTCGTCACCGAGGCCGCCCGCGCCATCAACGATCTGCAAATTGACGCCGCAACTCCGGCCCTCGCGGCGATGCTCAAGCCCGCGTCGGCCGAGATGCTCGATCTGGATGAAGCGGCGCACTCGCCGCACCACTTCACCCGCACATGGTACCGGAACGCATCAAAGCGCCTGCTGACTCCCGGCGCAGGCCGCGTGAGGGATGCACTGGAAAGGCTAGACTTAGTCGGCGTCATCCCTGCCGATGAAACAGACGAAACCGACGTACTCGCCGGCAAGGTGAACTTTGCCGAAGACTTCATCACTCGCATCACCGGAACCATCGTCGCGCCGCAGACGGGCGACTACTGCTTCCAGATCGCCAGTGACGATGACTCGGTCCTGGCTCTGAGCACCGATGAGAGCCCTGCTCACTTGCGCCGAATTGCGTTCATCGACGGCTGGGTGAGTGAAAATCAATGGGACGCACAGCCCTCCCAGACTTCTGAACCGATTCACCTTGAAGCGGGTCGAAGCTACCGGATCGAAATCCGCCACTATGAGGGCTCGGGTGGCGACCATGTCGCCGTCGGCTGGATCTTGCCGGATGGGAAGATCGAACGGCCGATCGGCGCCGGCGTACAGGTGAAAGGGAATGAACCACTCCTGCGCCGAGCCATCAACGCCAACCTGCGGCTCGGGCGGGCGCGCAATGCCGCCGTTCTCGCCGACCTGGCGCGTGATCCGAGCGTTCCTCTTTCAATGCGCCTCGAAGCCATGGGCGCGCTGGCGGACTGGACCGATCCCTCGCCGCGCGATCGAGTGAATGGATTCTTCCGACCGGTCGATCAATCGAAGCGCGATCCGGCATCTATCGTGCCCGTGCTGGAGCGCAAACTGCCGGGGCTCATTGCGCACGCGACCGCCCCGGTCGCCAGCGCCGGCCGCAAACTTGCGGCGCAGTACACCATCCAGTTGGACAACGGAGCCAATCTCAAGGCCGTGCTCGACCCGACACTGCCCGATCAGGACCGCGGCCAGGCCCTGCTCCAATTGAGTCGCGATCGCGATGGAACTTTTGACACCGCGCTCGCCGCTGCTCTGAGCTCCGATCGACCCGCGCTCCGCGCCCTGGCCCGCGATGTCATTGCACGCATTGATCCGGATCGCGCCCGACGCGAGTTCATTGCGGCGCTCGACGGCTCCACCATCATCGAACAGCAGGCGGCGATCCGCGGTCTGGCGGGTATGGACGCCCCCGAGGCGGTCGACGCAATCGCCGGCCTCGCGAGGCGCCTGCAGGCGGGACAGCTTCCACACGAGCTGTATCTCGAGACGATCCAGGCGGTGGAGTCGTCGCCCGCGATCGAGCTTCGAAAGTACCGCGTCCCCGATCTCGGCGCAGCGCCAAACGTCGATCTCTCGTCGCTCGCCGCACAGTCCCTGCTTGTGGGAGGCGACGCCGAAGCTGGCCGCGCCGTATTCACCGGCAGTTCCGCGGTTTCGTGCATGCGGTGTCATGCCATCGACGGAGCAGGCGGGGAGGCGGGCCCCGATCTCGCGACGGTCGGCTCGCGGCTGTCGCGCGAACAGATCGTTCAGTCCCTGCTTGACCCCAACGCCGTGTTGGCTGATGGGTTCACGCCGCCCTCGGCAATGATCCCGGTCGGGCCGCATCTCACGCATCGTCAGATCCGCGATCTTGTCGAATTCCTGACCACGCTTCAATCCAACTAAGATGGCCCGGTCATGGCGCTCCGCCAATGGAAACTGGCCCCACTCTTGGAGTGCAAGAGTGAGGCCAGCGTTGGATAGCGCCCGAATGCACAGGCGGGTGGATGGGTGGCTATGGGATCTGAACGGGATTGCTGACCTTGCACGGCGAGCCAAAGTTGGTCACCGCCACGAGGTATCGTCCGCAGGCGCCAGACGAGACGGAGCCACTCACCGAGCCGACGCCGGCCGGGCCGGTGCCAAAGGTCGGTGTGATCAGCGAAACGGCGCCCTGCACGCAGATCACGGTGCCGGCACAGGGGCCGGGCGGGATCGTGAACGAGCCGATGGTGTTGCCGATGATCAACCCCTGCGTGCTGCTCGGCGGCGCGCCGCCCCAGAACACCGTGACGCTTCCGGGACAGGTTCCGGTAATGGACAATTGGTAGTCGCTGCACTGTCCGAAGGCGGAGGTGCTTCCCAGAAGGGCGATCAGTGCGGCGATAATCCATGAGTACTTCATTCCAAACTCCTTTTCCTCGATCCGAGGTTGCTGCGAGCCGGCGAGACCACGAAGCGCCATCCGATCCTGCGAACACCGTCAGGACAATCGGGACAGGAGGATCACTCCTGACTGAGTTGGCGAAGAAGAGCGTGTGAGTCCGCCTTGCGAGTTCCGGCTTCACCACTATCCTCGCGATGCGCCAGCACATTGGACAATGAGAAGTAGTCGTTTTCGCAAAACGTTCCCTGGATCAGAGCCGCGGGGAGCGAAAAAAGAACCTCACCCCCTTTCGGGGGTGAGGCAGGTGATCTCAGGTGAGATCCGTCAGATTCTCTGAGAGAACCAGATTACGGGAGCTGGTCCACGTTGCTGGTCTCGCAGGGGCTGGCGATGGTGACGAGCTGGAGGTAGCCGCCGCAAGCGCCGCTGCTGGCGTTGCCGTTGACCTGACCGGCGCCGTTGCCCGTGCCGACGGTGTTGACGACGCGGAGGTTACGGGTACCGAGACCGAGCTGCGTGCCCTGGCAGGGGCCGCTGGGGACAACGTAGCTGCCCGTGTTAGCCGCGAAGACGATCGCCTGCTGCTTGTTGGGCTGAGCGCCGGCCCAACGGACGTTGACCGTACCGGGGCAGTTGCCGCCGACGGTGAGGCTGTAGCCGCCGCCGCCGCCGCTGCTGGCGCGAACGCAGAAGTTCGTCGGGAAACCGATGCTGGTCATTTCATAGATGATGTTGTTGAGCGTATCGCCGGGGTTGTCCGGATTGAACGATCCGCCGTAGCCGACGTAGTTGCCGAAGACATAGGCGCGACCGGCGATGATGTTGCCCGAGCTCTGGTCCATGGGAGCCACGAACTGGCCGGGGCCGTGCTCAATCCACGCCCCGATGAAGAAGCGACCCGTGACGGCCGTCGGAGTGATCGCGACGGTCTGGTAGGTGTCGGTGTCGATGTTCTGCACGGTGGTGTCGACGCGGGCCAGAAGGACCGAATCGCTGGGCTCGCCGTCGCCGTTGGGATCGGACCAGATGCCGACCGAAACGGGGGAACCGTTGCCGTTACCGTAACCCGGATACAGCGCGGAACCGTTGATGATGCGGATTTCGCTGATGGTGTCGCTGCCGCCCGCGGCGTCGAACCACTGAATCCACGCCATGGTGCCGCCGGCGGTCCAGCCGAGGAGGTTCTCGGTGGTGGCGTCGTCCCACATGTACTCATCCTGAGCGATGATGCCGTTGTTTCCGTTGGCGGACGGAGCAACTGAGGCGATCTGAGCGTTGACCGCACCGGTCACGGCGAGAGTTGCCGCTGCTGCACCAAGGAAAAACTTCGTCGTTGACTTTGTCATTTCTTCTTTTCTCCGTTAGGAAAGAACACGTGATACTCATGAGCGACAACGCGCCGCTCCGAGCAAGAACTGGAAAACTACTAGAATCCGCTTCGCCGTGCGCCAAAGCGCCTCGAAGGAACATGAAACCGATGACATTCGCTGTGTGACCGCTCACCGAACGGCTGGGTCACGCGGGTGGCTGAAATACACGCGCTGTTCATCTGCTCCCCCCGATCTCCCTCTCTCAAGACTCAACCCTCCAGACGAGCCCAGCCTTCGCAGTGGCCTCAGAGCGAGTCACTCCCGGCTCAAGACCAGGCAGATGTGGAAACCGCATCTGCCGCCATGACTCGTTCGGATCGCGAAACGCATGCGACCGAAGCCGCAGGACCGTCTCACCACCCGTTTTCCCCTCTCAGCCATTCTCCCGATCAATGCAATCCGCAACCAAACGCGGCAAAGACATCGTGGATTGATCGGTGCTGCCCTGCGAGAGAATCTCTCCGTACCGCAAACGCATGATGCGCCAAGCAACCGATCATTTACCATCCACAGTGTACAGGAGATTGAGCCAAATGCAACGGAACTCTGGATCAGAATCAGTTTTTTCTGCAAAAACACCATAACAAGGCGACAGTGATACCGACTTTTTCCAGAACAGCATTTGCAGCAGACAGGCAAATCATCCAAACCGACAGGGTTCTCGGACTGGGGCGGCGTTTTCGGACCCCCAGTTCCGCGATGACGGGCGCATCGCGCGTCCTCCGCAGGCCGCTGGCGGGGCCCTGCCGAACCTTGCCAGGGGAAAACTACCCGTAACTTCTGTTCTTTTTCGGAATTGCGCTTCGCTTTCCGCTCAGAATCGGTTATCTTGATAAGTAGGACGGAGAGTCATTCCCGCACAGGTTTCGGGACCGATTCTAAAACGATCCACAACTCGCTCCGGGAGTACCCGGAGCGAGCCGCGGTGCATGGCCGTTGGGCGCTGAAATGCGTCGCAAGGATGCGCCATGGTGTTCGGAGGCGGACGTCGACCTCCGATGGGAGTTTTTTACCATTTTCAGAAGGAGCGGAATCTATGAAAGGCAAACTGACAGGACTTGGACTGGCTCTGGCGTTCGGAGTGACTGGACTTTGCAACACCGCACTCGGCCAGGACTGGAGTGATGGTTTCGAAGGCTATTCCAACGGTCAGGTTCTCTTCCACGTCGGCGGCTGGACCGGCTGGGATGATCTCGAAGCGGTCTGCGGCAGCGCGTCGCCGGCTTTCGCCCACACGGGCAGCCGGTCGATTCTCGCCGAAGGCGCCGACGACGCGATCCACCCATTCACCGGGTTGACGAGCGGTTCGGGCACGATCTCCGCCTGGGTGTACATCCCCGTCGGATCATTCATCTCCGATACCTACTTCATCTTCCAGAACGTCTACAACCACGGCGGCCCGTACGACTGGTGCATCGAGCTGCAGTTCGACTTCGAGGGTGACGCGGGCGGCGGTCCGGGAACCGTTGCGGACGATCTCCGCACCGAAACCAACTTCCCCCCCATCGCGTTTGACCAGTGGGTCGAGATTCGTTGCGAAGTCGATATCGACAACGACACCATCACCACCTACTACAACAACGTCGAAGTCTCCACCGGCATCCTCTTTGTTGACGCGGGCGTCCCCGAGATCGCCAACATCGACCTCTTCACGCTTGGCACCGCGACCTACTACGACGACATCGCCGTGACTGGCCTCGGCAGCGGCGGCGGCGGCTACACCTGTGACATCACGGGTACCTGCCCCGGCAACATCGACGTCAACTGGGCCGGTGCTCAGCCCAACAAGCAGCAGGGCATCGTCTTCGCCAGCAACACCGGCAGCTTCACCATCAACAGTGGCGCCTGCGCGGGTACGCAACTCGGCCTCGGCACCCGTAACCTCCAGCTGGTCCGCACCATCGGCACCGGCAGCGGTTCGGGCAGCATCGGTCGCTCGGTCAACTCCGGCGCCTGCGGCGGCTTCGTCCAGCTCGTCACCGTCGGCAGCCCCTGCGAGACGAGCACCGTTGGTCAGATTCCGTAATTCGGTTCGCCTGAATTCGAATTCAGATCTCATATGAGACCACAAACCTCACCCCCAAATGGGGGTGAGGTTTTTTTTGATTGGGAACGGTCATCATCAGACAGTTAGTATCCCCCAGTCCGGGTGTGCGAGAACGCTCGCACTGTCAGGCGTATCCCGTAGGCTCGACGTCAACGCACGGTGGTATGTGCAGCGCGCGATGCCCGGCGAGAAGGAGCATGTTCATGTCGAACGCAGCGTACGTGAAGAGTGTGTTGGAGTTCGCGCATCGGCGCAATCCAACCCAGCCAGAGTTTCTCCAGGCGGTTGATGAAGTCCTGGAGTCCATGGGTCCGGTCATTGCCCGGCATCCCGAGTACGAGCAGGAGCGGATCCTCGAGCGACTGATCGAACCCGAGCGGACCATCTCGTTTCGCGTCGCGTGGCACGACGACAAAGGACAGGTGCGGGTGAATCGCGGGTACCGAATCGAGTTCAACAGCGCGCTGGGTCCCTACAAGGGCGGGCTGCGCTTTCACCCGAGCGTGAGCCGCAGCATCCTCAAGTTCCTTGGATTTGAACAGGTCTTCAAGAACGCGCTGACGGGGCTCAGCCTGGGCGGCGGCAAGGGAGGCGCCAACTTCGACCCGAAAGGCAAGAGCGACAACGAAGTCATGCGATTCTGCCAGAGTTTCATGACCGAGTTGCACCGACACATCGGTGCATCCACCGACGTTCCGGCCGGGGACATCGGCGTGGGTGGTCGCGAAATCGGCTATCTCTTCGGCCAGTACAAGCGAATCCGAAATGAGTTCACGGGCACGCTGACCGGCAAGGGACTGCTGTGGGGAGGCAGCAACATTCGCGCGGAAGCCACCGGCTACGGCCTGGTCTACTTTGCGTCGGAGATGCTGACCTCGCGCGGCGATTCCCTCGCCGGCAAGACCTGCATCGTGTCCGGCTCGGGCAACGTGGCGCAGTACGCGGTGCAGAAACTCATCGAAGAGCGAGCCAAGGTTGTGGCCATGTCCGACTCGAGTGGCTTCATTCACGATCCGGAAGGCATCACGCTTGAGAAGCTCGATTGGATCATGGCGCTGAAGAACAAGCACCGCGGACGCATTTCCGAGTACGCCGAGCGATACCGCAGCGCGACGTTTACACCCGTGAGCGGCAGCGCCAATCCGCTGTGGGGCATCAAGGCGGACGCCGCGTTCCCCTGCGCAACTCAGAACGAGTTGCTGGGTGAAGACGCCAAACAGCTCGTGAAGAATGGCATCCGGCTGATCGCTGAAGGCGCCAACATGCCCACTCACCCCGATGCCATCGAGGTCTTCCGCATGGCCAAGGTGCTGTATGCGCCTGGCAAAGCCGCGAACGCGGGCGGCGTCGCCACCTCGGGCCTGGAGATGGCGCAAAACAGCCAGCGCCAGGTCTGGTCGCGGGACACGGTCGACAAGGAACTCAGAAAGATCATGCACAACATTCACAGCGCCTGCGCCAGGACGGCGGCAGAGTACGATGCGCCGGGCGACTATGTTCTGGGAGCCAATGTCGCCGGCTTCCTGCGCGTCGCCCAGGCGATGCTTGAACAGGGCGTGGTTTGATCCACCTCCAAGCGGAGCGTGTCATGTCACGGGGCCCACGAAGTCATCTTCGTGGGCCCCGGTCATTGATCACGATCTGTCGAACGCGAGGCGCCGGCCCCGCGTTGCTGCTCCATCATGGAAGCGGTTACGGAATCTGACCAACGGAGCTCGTCTCGCAGGGGCTGCCCACGGTGACGAGCTGAACGAAACCGCCACAGGCGCCTGAGCCGACGGCGCGGCCAATGCTGCCCGAACCGCTGCCGGTGCCGATGGTGCGGACCAGCTGGAGGTTACGGGTGCCGAGGCCGAGCTGCGTTCCCGCGCACGATCCGCTGCTGATCGTGAAGCTGCCGGTGTTACTGGCGAAGACGATGCCCTGGGTCTTGTTGGGCTGAGCGCCGGCCCAGTTGACGTTGATGTTGCCGGGGCAGGCGCCCGTGATGTTACAGGTGTAGCCGCCGCCGCCAACACCTTCGAGTCGCACATCATCCATCAGCGAAATGTTGCCATTCTCGCCATTGGTCTCGTCGATCTCGACGCGCGCGATGTCAACGCTGGTCTGGTAGCCGATGAACACGGCCTGGCTGGTGCCCGGCATCGTCCGAGTGTCACTGCCAATGAGATTGTTACCCGAGTCGTAAAGGTTCATCGTCCAGGTTGTAATCGGCGTCGTCGACAGCAGACACCCAAAGCGACGAATCCCGCTGGGGAGTTGCATGATGATGAGGCTGTCACCCCACTGGTCGTTGAACCCATTGCTTTGCGAGGAGCCTGGAATGTTGGCAAAGTACGAACCCCAGTTGATACTCGCGTTGAATCCCGGCCCGCCCGTTCCTCCCCCATTCTCGGAGAAGGTCACCCCTTCGTATGTGAATGGTGCGCTCTGGCCCCCGAACCCGGGAGTGAAGGTAATGACCTGCTCACTTCCGGAAAAATCGCCGATGTTGATCGGCTGAGCCAACGCCATCGAACCGCCAAAGCCCATCAGTGCACCCGCAGCCAACAAACTGAATCGGTTCATGTGATTCCCTCCTTGGGAAAGTGATTCGCAGCTCGCCCATTGGCCGGACAACGGCCCATGTCCCGGCGAACTCTCAAGAGCCAATGCAGATCATAACCGATCTCCGACTCGGCTGGGAGGTCGAACCTGTGATTCGGCAACAAATGGAGGCGAATCCCGCTACTTGGGCCCACTCGAATCGGCGGCGACCGGCGATTCTTCATCGCTGAGGAGCCGAACTCGGATGCGTCGCAGCCGGGTGCGCTCGACGTCCAAAACCTTTACTTCGATCAAGCCGATGCGAAAAACCTCTTCTGCAGCCGGAATGCGCCCAAGGCTGGCAAACACCCACCCCGCCACCGTGTCGTAGTCTTCATCTTCGGGGAGATTGAGCGACAGTTCGTCGTTCAGGTCGCTGACCCGTACGCGCCCGTCAACGTCCGAAGTTCCGTCGTCGTTGCGCGTGACTTCAGGTTCAGGGAGATCGTCAATATCGTGCTCATCTCGGATTTCTCCCACGATCTCCTCAACAATGTCTTCGATCGTGACCAGACCCGCCGTCCCACCGTACTCGTCGAGGACGATGGCCATGTGAACCTGCTCATTGCGGAACTCAACGAGCAGATCGCTGATGCGGCGCGACTCGGGGACAAGGATCGCCTGTCGCAGCAGCGGCTTGAGGCGAAAGTCCGAAGAGTCCTCGCCGACGAACGGCAGCAGATCCTTGGCGTACAGGATCCCCACGATGTGATCGAGGCTGTCGATGTACACCGGAAAGCGCGAGTGTCCGTCTTCGATCACCTTTTGCTTGACCGCCTGCAGGTCGTCGGTGAGTTCGAGCCCGTCCACATCGATGCGCGGAGTCATGATCTCTCCGACAGTGCAGGTGCGAAAGTCGACAATCGCCTCGATCATCTCCTTCTCGGTGCCGGTGATGTGCCCCTCGCGCTCTCCTTCTTCCATGACCTGGCGCAGTTCATCTTCAAGGTCGTCGCGCAGCTCCGCCCCGACGAGGCGGCGGACGACCTCGTTGAGCCAGTTGAGCGGCGCGATGAGGGGAATCATGGACACGTGCAGCAGCGGCAGAATGCGCAGTGATCCGGCTACGACGGGTGCCGCGATGTGATCGGAAATGGCCCATGCCAGACCGATGTGTGCAATCCAGATCCAGATGAACACGCCAAAGGACCAACCGACGATCGCCCACGTTGGATGCGTGCTATCCAGCGCAAAAGCCGCCAGCACGCTTGCAAGGAGAACGACCGCGGACGCCCGACGCCAGATGGCGACGGCGAGAATCAGGTCGTCAAGATGCTCCATCAGCCACGCCAGCCGGGCGGCGCTCCTGCCGCTTCCGAGGTGGCTTTCGAGTTCCCCGCGCGTGAAGTCCTCGAGGCAAAGTTGCAGAGCCGACAAGTACCCGCCTCCCAGGGCCGAGACGAGCGCCAACCATATCCAGGGATCTGACACCGAAGTGCGGACCTCGTTCACGGCTCAAGCGATCCAACTCCTGCCCGGTCGCGTGATCGACCAGAGCGGAGCCTCCGGCTTGTTCCCGATCGCCCTCTGCGACGGGCCATGCCGACAGTGCATCATAGTCGTCGGCGGGACCGGCGTTGACCTCCGGTGCGATACGCCGCGCCGACCCCGACCGCCTTGAGTACCTGATCTTCCCTGCGGTGCATCGCAGCCGCCTGGCTCGGGTCATGGTCATCGTGCCCCAGGCAATGGAGCAGGCCGTGAATGATGTAAAGCAGTGCCTCGATCCGAGGCGCGTGGCCGCGCTTCACCGCTTCGCGCTGCGCCACTTCCGCCCCGATGATGATTTCCACCTCGAGATGGCCCCGTTGCGAATCACCCGGATCGGTGAAGTCGAAGGTGAGGACGTCCGTGGGACCGGATCTCCCCTTGTGCCGCTTGTGCAACCGACTCATTTCATGGTCATCAGCCAGGCGAATCGAGAGGTCTCCGCTGCGCACACCAAGGGTCACGCAGGCCCGACGAGTTCTCGAGGCAAGCCAGCGCTGTTGAAGGCCACGAAACCGCCGTGACGCCGACAAACCGATCACGAGTCGCCTCGTCGGAGCGCCAGGGGGGTGGTCAAAGTGGGGAAGCATCGGCGGCAAAGGGGATGGGATTTCTCAGGGAAGTGACTCTATCCCCGGAGATGGGGGTTGCATTGAGGCGGGGTCATCGGGTATCCTCCTGAGGCCGCAACGACCGGTGTCGGCTGCGGTATCAAGAACGTTGACTTCTTCTCATAGAGGCACCGCATGCTACGCGCCCAAGAGCAGCAACTCATCAAACGAGCCAAGTCCGGTGATGCCGACGCCATCACGGGACTGATCCGGGCGCATCAGGACTCGCTGTACGCATTCATGCTGCGCATGTCGGGACGGCCGGAGGTCGCCGAAGACGTGGTGCAGGAAGCGTTTGTGCGCGTGCTCAAGAATCTCGATCGATTCGATCCCAGGTATCGCTTCTCGACCTGGCTGTTCACGATCGCCAAGCGGCTTTATGTCAACTGGGTTCAGAAGTTTCACCCGATTGCCGAAACGGACATTGTGAGCGCGTGGCGCAGCGACGGCAACTCGCCCGAGCATGACGCCGTCGGCCTGGAGACTCGCGTCAGCGCCCGGCAGGCGGTGGCGGTGGGACTCGCCAGCCTCGGCGATGCGCAGCGCGAAATCGTCCTTTTGTTCCACCAGCAGGAATGGTCCATCTCCGAGATCTCCCTCTACCTGAGCATGCCCGAAGGAACAATCAAGAGTCACCTGCATCGAGCTCGCCGAAAGATGCGCGAAGTGATCGAACAGGCGGAATTGCTTGATGCAACCGACGCGGGCGGGTCGAAGCACGAGGCGGCCGGCAGTGTGGCGGGACAATTCGCATGAGCAAGTCGACCAGACGACATCGCGATGACCAACCTCGGCGTGACGCCTCGTCGCCGCCGGCGGTCGACGCCTATTTCGATGCGCGCGGCAAAGGACGGCCGGCGAAGGACATGCTCAACGAAGTGCTGCGCGATGCTTCGGTGCTCGATGAACTGGCGCGCGATCAAGAATGGATCGATGAGGTGCGCCACTCCACGCCCACGCCGGACCAGACGATCTGCATTCTCAACCGACTCGGACTTGATCCCACTCGCTTCAACCGGCGCCAGCATCGGTTCACGCTGCTGACTCGACGTCTCTCGACCGCCGCCGTGCTGGCCTTCGCGTTTGTTGTCGGAATGTGGGCGCGATCATCGCTCGTCGGCGTGGGCGGCAGTCAGCCCGTCGAGACGGCCCATCGATTCGAACGCGTGATCGAGTCGTTGCCCATCCAGATGGACCCGTTTGATCGCATGCGCGGCCTCATGCTCGAAGTTGGAACCACGCTCGCAGATCCCGATTCGCTCCCACCTTCGACCGCCCCCGCTTTCGTCCCGGCGCCTTTACCCGCCCCCACCACGACCCTCCCGGCGCCGAAACGGGCGTTGCTCAAGCAGGGCAACCCGCCCGCCATCGATCTGGAAGGCGTGTTTGATGATGAGATTGATGTCGAGAGCCTCAAAGCGATCTACAAGGATCTGGGGATTGTCTAAACCGTGAGCCGACTTCGCCCATTTCGTCTATGCGCGGCGTCGCTTGCAGCGATCATGTTGCTGGCCGTTGTTTGCGTCGCGCCATTGGCCCGGGGGGGCGAGGCATACCCGGATCCGTTTGAGGACGCGAGATATGTGCCGTCGACAGTGACGCAGTATTTCTGCTTCGTCGAAGCGGGCGAGAGCCTGAGGGAATTGATGGGTTCCTCGCTCGCGCCCGGGCTCAAAGCCTTCTACGAGAAGTGCCAGAGCGGAGAGTCCTGGCGCGATCTGGCGGCTGCAACCGGAGTCGAGTCTTCCAAACTCTTCGACATGCTGGTGAGCCGGCGCGTGACGCTGGTGACGGACCAGGACCAGGAGCGGCGCGACAGGCGCGACGAAGCACTGGATTTCAGCCGTTGGGTGCTCATGGCGAAAGTGGATGAACCTTTTGCCAAAGACCTTCTCAGAATCCTTGACGGGCGCGTGCGCGAATTCGTCGATGACACGCCGCTCTATGTCGCGGGAAGCGGCGAGCTTCGCTTTGCCTATCTGGACGGGCGGTTCTATCTGACGGCGTCCAAAGGCGAAGCGCTGTTGCGATCAATGCTGGCCAGGTCGATGGGCGCGGCGCTCGCAGACGATGTCGGGTTTCGAGAAGCTCGCGGCGTCGGTCCGGGCGACTTCGGAATGTTCAAGCGGGGATCGGCCAACGGTCATTGGCAGGCCGGCTCCGCAAGAGTTCACTCTGATCGCTTGTCCCTCAACTTCGCCTCGAAACACACAGCGCGAGGCGGCGATCGCGACCGAGGCGATGCCATCAATCTCGGATTGCTCAGCACGCTCGCGGAAGACGCCATTTATGTCGGCATTGAGCGAACGCCCGAGGCCGATGATCCGGCTTGCGAAAACCGCTTTGGCCCCGGCCCGCTGGTGCTGGTCCCGATCGCGCGAGCCAAGCCATCCCTGCTCAACCACCTCGGTCCCACCATGTTCACCGTGATCGAAATGCCCGAATCGTCCGGATCTTCGGGCGCGGGCATTCCTGCGATGACCGTCGGAATCGAGCTTCGCGAGCCGGCGGACGCCGTCGGGGAACTCGATGAATTCATGGGGCGTGCCACAATGCGACTGTCCGAGTCGCGTCGGCAGCGTGCCGCGCTGACGCAGCCTCCCGCGGTTTCCTTCACGGGAGAGTCGCCGAATGCCGTGCGCGTGGCAGAGTGGCGCGGTGCCGGATTGCAATTGGAGCAGCTCGGCTTATCCGGCACATGGCCCGAGCGCGTGGTGTGGTCAAGTGTGCACAGTGACGACCGCACCTGGTGGGTGGCTTCGACCGATGAAGATTGTCAACGCCGCATCGCTGGCAAGCTCCAGTCCGTTGCACCCCAGTGCCGAAAGAGTTCGTCGACGCAGGCGCGTGGCATGATCGTCGGAAGTCGATTGGCGGAACTGCTCAAGCAGTGGCCGGCGGTAAACGCGGCGGCAGAAAGCAAGGGCCTTGCGGAGCTGGCCGCTCTGGGTGAACTACTCTCGGCCGTATCCGATATCCGCTGGCGCGTCACTCAACGCACGCCGGAACGCACCGAGACGGGCATCTCCATTTCCTGGAAGCGCGATTCCCGAGAGTAGCCCGGCCGGTCCGCCACGAGCACAACGATCAGATGCGACACGCCGGCGAACTGCCATCACGCCTGCGACGTCGGGCGAATGCATCGTACGC
This sequence comes from Planctomycetaceae bacterium, assembly GCA_040255465.1. GTDB lineage: Bacteria > Planctomycetota > Phycisphaerae > Phycisphaerales > UBA5793 > UBA5793. The sequence continues at coordinate 448,500 of JBDZVA010000002.1, read as the reverse complement.
CCATCGTCCAACTTGACTGAAGCCCGGTACATACAGAACCCAGCCCACCAGCAGCCCAACCGGCGTGTGAATAAGCGCGTGGCGAACCGCCGGAAACCCGACGAGCAGTCGCCCATCACGCGTGTGCAGCGGCATTCCACGCGCGAAGATCGATTCTTCAACGGGGCGATCATCGGGCGGCAGCGCATTGTAGTCGACCGCGTCGAGGCGCCCGAGCCAGTCGAGTCGGCGCAATCGCCGTACTCCGGCTCGACAGACGCCGCATTGCCCGTCGTAGTACAACTTGATGGATGTCGATTCCTGCGTCATGGAGCCCCGTCGAGGCAGATTGTAGTGGAGAAGTTTCGGCATTGGTTCGGTTTTGCCCGCCCGTCTTCTCCCGATTTGTTACAATGCGTCAAGGGCAGAATGAGTGATTGCGCGTCGGTCGTGGGCAACGGAGAGAGCGTTCTGGGGGTGTGGTCATGTCAATCCGCGACGAACTGCCGCACGAGAAACCAACCGATCCGAAGATCTTCATGTGTCGGCGGTCGTTCCTGGCCAAACTCGGTCTGGGAACGATCGCAGCGGGAGCCGGCGGCATCGCGCTTGTCGAAGCCCAGCGTCGCGGCAAACTCGACACCATGAAGGCCGTCGACGGCGCCGCGAGCCTGCTCGAGAATCCGATCAAGGTTCCGTTCCAGCGGCCGGACGTTTTCCCGGCGGTTCGCAATCCGGGTTTCGAGCCCGGCCGGGCCATCACCACGCGTCTCAAGGCTGCGAGGCAGAACAACTTCTACGAGTTCATCGGAGGTCAGGCGGGACCGGTCTTCAAGTATGTTGATGATTTCAAGGTGACCCCCTGGGCGGTTGAGGTGACCGGCGAGTGCGCCAAGCCGCGCACATTCGATCTCGATGATTTGTTCAGGCTTGAGCACGAGGAGCGCGTCTACAGGTTTCGCTGTGTTGAAACATGGGCCATGGTGGTGCCGTGGACCGGATTCCAACTGAGCAAACTGCTGGCTCTGGTCGAGCCAACTTCGCACGCGAAGTATGTTCGCTTCACCTCGGCCAATCGTCCAAAAGAAATGCCGGGCATGCGTCAATCCGGCTGGTATCCGTGGCCTTACTTTGAGGGACTTCGGATGGATGAAGCCATGAACGAACTGGCGATGGTCGTCACCGGCGTGTACGGCGAGCCCCTGCTCAAGCAGCACGGCTCGCCCGTGCGCATCATCTGTCCGTGGAAGTACGGCTACAAGAACCCCAAGAGCATCGTCAAGATCGAGTTGCTTCGCGAACAACCCGAGACATTCTGGCATCAGTCTGAGCCCAACGAGTACGGCTTCTTCTCAAATGTCAATCCCAATTCGCCGCACCCGCGCTGGAGCCAGGCGACGGAAACGCTGCTCGATGATCCCGACACGCGCATCGACACCGCGATCTTCAACGGTTATGGCGAATTCGTTGCGCAGATGTATCCCGATGAGCCACGCGAGCTGCTGAAGAAGGCGATCAGTCCCCCGCTCTGATCACGTGGCATTAGCCGCCGCTGACCGGTGGGATGATTGCGATGGTGTCGCTCTGGCAGAGGACCATCGACGGGTGCGCGTAGCGCTCGTTCACCGCAACAGCGGCCCGCTTCAGAACAGCCTCGGCGGACGGATGCGCGGCTGTCAACCGGTCAAGCAATTCGCCGACCTGAACACCCTCATCCGCCTCAATTTCGATGTTTGAAGCTCCCACGGCATCCGCAGCCGCGGCAAAGAGGATGACTCGGAGGGTTGGCACAGAGTTTTCCTACGCTGCAAAAACGAACCGATGATCGACACAACGATAGCCGTTCTGCACACCTTCGCCGCGATCCGCCTTGAATTCACCACACTTCGGGCCACAATCGACCATGCACAGCGGTGACACCCAGCAGGACCATACGGCAACCGCCGCACGCGACTTTCTCAGGCGGCACACCGCTGGCGTGCTGGAGTGTGACGGGGTCTACACGAACATCCGCTACGTGCTCGGAGCCGACGGAGCGCCCGTCACCTCCGGCCCGGCCGGGTTCCTCACGGCCGAGCAGACCGTTCTCTTCGTCCCCGCAGATGTCCCCGACGTGCTCGAACTGCTGGTCACCGTCGAAGCCGAAAGCGGCGAATCCGCCGATGCTGACCGCTGGCGCATCTACCACGGCAAATCAAACGATCCGGCTTTCTATCGCCTGCTGGTAGATGCCGGCAAATGGCGGACCCATGTCTTCGAGGGCGAAGATCTCATGCAGTCCAACCCGCTGGCGCCAGTCGAGCCGGCGCTGTGCAAGTGGATGAACACTGACCACCGTCCGGACCTCATGGCGATGAGCCTCCGGTTCAATAGCGTGGAGATCGATGAGGCCTTGCTCGTGGGCGTCGATCCCACCGGCTTTGACATTCGGGCCAAGGCGGGAATCATCCGCATCGATGCACCCGAGCGAATTGAAGACCAAGAGCAGGCCAGAGCCGTCCTCGAACAGATGCGCCGACAGGCGCTGGGAGACCTTTCGTGAAAGTTGTCGTCACGCGAACGCTGGCCGGTGGGCTGGGATTGCTCGAAGCGGAGAAGTCGATCACTGATCTCTGGGTGGCGCCGCCGGGCATCGGTCCGAGCCGCGCTGAGTTGCTTGAGCGCGTGGACGGTGCCAGCGCAATCCTCGCGCAGTTCAACGAGGCCGTGAATGCTGAGTTGCTCGATGCCGCCGGGACAAACCTCAAGGTGGTGGCAAACTACGCCGTCGGTTTTGACAACATGGATGTAGCTGAGGCAACTCGGCGGGGAATCTGGCTCACCAACACGCCCGATGCCGTAACCGCCCCCACCGCTGACATGGCCTGGGCGCTCATGCTGGCCGTCGCCCGCCGCGTGCACGAAGGTGAGCACGAAGTGCGAAGCGGTGAGTTCAGCCAGCGCAAGGGCTACGACCCACGGCATCTCATCGGCGGCGACTTTGAGGGCCGAACGCTGCTGATCGTCGGCGCAGGTCGCATCGGATACGCCACAGCCATGCGCTCGCTCGGCTGGGGCATGAGGGTGCTTTACGTGGCCCGCAAAGTGCATCCGGATTTCGAATCGGCCCCGTTCAAAGCACAGCGCGTCGATCTTGAGACCGGATTGCGCGAGGCAGACCACGTGTCGCTGCACACCCCGCTCACGCCCGAGACGCGCCACCTCATCGGCCGACGCGAACTGGCGCTGATGAAGCCGACAGCCTATTTGATCAACACGGCGCGAGGCCCGGTCGTCGATGAAAACGCGCTGGTCGAAGCATTGCGCTCGGGTGAGATTGCCGGCGCGGGTCTGGACGTGTACGAAGACGAGCCGAGGCAGGCGGCAGATCTCACCGAACTGCCCAACACCTGCCTGATGCCGCACGTGGGCAGCGCGTCCCGAAGCGCCCGTCCCGAAATGGCTCGCATGGCCCAGCGCAACATCCTTTCCGTGCTCCGGGGTGAGCGCCCCCCCAACTCCATCAATCAACCGGAACAGCGCTGATCGCCCCGCCCCGCTTCAGTCCCACAACGTCATTGCGGCTCCTACACTTACCGCGTGAAACGGGCGATCTTCCTCGATCGTGATAACACGATCATCCAGAACGACGGGGACCTCGGCAACCCTGAGGACGTGCGGCTCATTCGCGGGGCCGCCCACGCCATCGGTTCGCTTCGGCAACTGGGCTACCGCATCATCGTCGTGAGCAACCAGGGCGGAGTGGCGCGCGGCCGATACACCGAACGCGATGTCGATGCCGTGCATGAACGCATCGCCCAGATGGTGCACGACTCAGCCGGAGCGATCATCGACCGTTTCTACTATTGCCCATTCCATCCGGACGGCACCGTCGAGGAATACACCAAAGAACACCCTTGGCGCAAGCCCCAGCCCGGGATGCTGCTCGAAGCCGCCCGAAGCCTCGACCTGGAACTCAGCGAGTGCTGGATGGTCGGCGATCACGAGCGTGATATCGAAGCGGGACAGACCGCCGGTTGCCAGACGATTCTGATTACCCGCAAGACGAGCATGAACACGAAAGCCGACTTCCAGGCCGGGTCACTGGCGGAGGCGGCGGCCATCATCGCCCAGAATCGAGTTCGGCCGCGCCAGGTCATCCCTCCGGCGCCGACCGTTGTTGTTTCACCGAAAGTAGCGCCGGAGGTCAAGTCCCCGCCCGCGCTGGTTGCAGAATCGCAAGTCACGGTCGTGACCGCCGAGGAGCCCGTCGAGCGAGTAATCGCGGAAGCCGCGCCGATGAGGCGCGCCGTTGAGCCACAACCAACGCTTCGAGAGGAACCCGTCACCCAAGTGAGGGAGGAAGAAGTCGAAGTGGCGGTAGAGGACGACGCATTCGAGGAGCCGAGTGCCCCGAGGGACGCGGATGTCGAGGAGGTGGACATCGAGTCCACCCAACCCGGCGTCCCCGCCCCCTCGGTCCCGCGCCGCGACCCATTCCGCCACATTCCCGTCCGCGTGCAGGGCGTCGAGCGGCCGTCCGCCGATCGAGACTCGGGTCAATCCACTTCCGACCGCCTGCTGACCGAGGTGCTCGGCGAACTTCGATCCTGGCGACACAGCCAACGCGAATTCACTCCGCCAATGATGCTCGGCTCGCTGGCGTCGATCGCGCTTGTGATTCTCGCAGTGCTGCTGGGCGTCTACCTCGAGCCCACGATCGCCACGCCCTGGATTGGCGCGACGATCGTGGCGCAGTTGAGTGTCATCGCGTTTGTCCTGCTCAACCTTCGACGGTGAATGCCGCCCCGAATCGGCCGCTGCGGCCGCCCATGCTCATGACCGCCACTCCCACAACCCGCGTGACCTTGCGAGCGCTGGAGGGCACACCACTCCAGCACGAGAACATTCGTACGATGGTGGTCGCCACCGCCGAAGCGCTCGCCGAGCGCCAGGGAGTGCGCCTCATCGAGGTGGAAGCTGATGAATCGAGCATTACCGCCACCATCGCTGCTGATCGTATCGTCGCCATCGGGTTTGCCGCTGAACTTCGCCGCCTTACAACCAGCTGGTACCGCCACAAGTTTGGCGTGGAAACGCTCTGGGGTGAACCGCACACATGAGTCGCAGCGTGCACTCAGTCGACTGGGATTCGATCAGGCGCCTGCTCATCGTGCTGCCGTCGTGGGTGGGCGATGCAACGATGGCCACGCCGTTTCTGAGTTCGCTGCGCGGCGACGAACGCCTGCGCGGTGTGCACTTCACCGGCTACATGCGACCGGGCCTTGATCAACTGCTCGATGGCTGCGATCTGCTCGATGACATGATCGTCGGCAGACCGGCCGGCCCGCTTGGTCCATGGAAGGAAGGAAACAGACTGGCCTCCGGCCGATTTGACGCGGCCATTCTGTTGCCCAACAGTTGGCGATTAGCCGCCACCATCCGATTCGCTCGCATCCCCAGCCGTATCGGCTATCACCGCAACGGACGCGGCTGGATGCTCACGCACCGCCTGCCCTGCCCCGCGACCGGAGGCTGGAAGCAACCGATTTCGGCCATCGATTACTACCTCGCGATCGCAACCGCGACCGGCATCCCCGCTGTTGGCCGGCGCATGCAAGTCTGTGCATCACCGACGCAGCGAGAGGCGGCAACGACCATCCTCCGACAAGCCGGCATAGAAGAGGGCAGCGCGTTTGCGATCCTCAATCCGGGCGCGAGCAAACCGGAGAAGCGCTGGCCGACTGAGCGCTTCGCCGCACTGGCCGATGATCTCGCTACCCGCAGCGGTTTGAGGGTGCTCATCAATGGCTCGCCGGCAGAGCGACTGGTCATCGACGAAGTGTGCCAAAGCGCGGCAACCACCCCGGCCAACCTGGTCGAACTTGGCGTGACGCTCGGCACGCTCAAGCACATCACCTCGCAGGCGCGCCTGCTGGTGACCAACGACACCGGCACGCGCCACATTGCAGCAGCATCAGCCCCATGGGCGGGCAATGCGAGGTCGACGCTCGGCATCGTCTCGCTCTTTGGCCCCACAGACCCACGTTGGGCCCAGATTGAGTATGATCGCGAGAAGCAAATCAGCACCGGTGGCAAACCGATGAGTGAAATCGGCCTGGAGACCGTTCTCGTCGCGTGCAGGGAGTTGCTCGAACAACCCAACTGATCCCTGCCGCCACCGTCCTATGATCCCGTCAATCCAGAGGAGCCGCACCACCCGTGAGTCGCACTGTCATCTCTGCCGGCCGCGTGATCGATCCCGCCAACGGCGTGGATGGTGTAGCTGATGTCGTGATTGAGTCCGGCCGTGTCACCCACGTGGGCCCCCCGCTTTCGCCAACGGCCGATGATGAGCGCCTCGACGCCTCCGGCTGCATCGTGTCGCCCGGCCTCATTGATCCGCATGTGCACCTCCGCGAACCTGGTTCCGAGGACGCGGAAACGATTGCGACGGGATCAGCCGCCGGGGTCGAAGGCGGCTTCACGACGCTTTGCTGCATGCCCAATACGAATCCCGCGCTGGACAGCCGGGTCATGATCGAATTCATCAACCGCCAGGCGCAGTTGCATGGCCGTTGCAGGGTGTTTGCCGTTGGAGCGGTTACCGTTGGCCGACAGGGCGAGGAGTTGGCCGAGATTCGATTGATGTCGCGCGCCGGCGCCGTTGGGTTCAGTGATGATGGTGACGTCGTGGAATCGCCCGCGATGATGCGCCGGGCCCTCTCGCAGATTCGCCTCACGGGTCTGGCGCTCATGCAGCACTGCCAGGAACCCACATTGACGCGCGGCGCTGTGATGAACGCCGGGCCCACCGCGACGCGGCTCGGCCTGATCGGCTGGCCCAGCGTGGCCGAAGAACTCATCATCGAGCGCGACATTCGGCTCAATCGGAGCATTGGTTGTCGCTATCACGTTCAGCACCTGTCGTGCGCCGGTGCGGTCGAGATCGTTCGCCGGGCCCGCGCCGAGGGGCAGCCCGTGTCAGCCGAAGCATCGCCCCACCATTTGCTGCTCACTGATGAAGCATGTGATGGCTATGACACGATGGCGAAGATGAATCCACCGCTGCGCCGCGAGGCAGACATCGAAGCGGTTCGCGCCGGAGTGGCGGATGGGACGATCACAATTCTCGCCACCGATCATGCGCCGCATACCGCCGAGCGCAAAGCCCTTCCCTTCGATCGCGCTCCGTTTGGCATCGTGGGTCTCGAATCAGCCCTGGCGCTCTATATCAAGGCGCTCATCGACACACACACAATCGACTGGCCGCGACTCATCAAGTTGATGACCATCAACCCGGCGCAACTGTGCAATCTGGACGGTCCTTCGCACGGGCTCGGCTCGCTGACCATCGGTTCACCAGCCGATGTGACCATCATCGATCCCGATGTAAGGTGGACGATTCGATCCGCGGACTTCCCCGGCAAGTCGCGCAATACGCCATTTGAAGGCTGGGAAGTGCGCGGCCGGGCCGTGATGGCACTCGTCGGAGGGCAAATCGTGCTCGACCGCGATGGCCGCGCGACCCGTCGGCCAGCGTCACCAAAGCCGGGCGCCGTCGCAATCAGCAACTGATTGACGGCAAAACCCGGGAATTGGGCTTGCGTGTGGCCGGCTAATCTGTTATTCTGAGCGCGGTGCGGGAGTCCCTCCGACCCGGATTGGCAAAGGACACAGCCATGACTGATCGCCGACGCGCATTCACGCTCATCGAACTGCTGGTGGTGATCTCAATCATCGCGCTGCTGATTGGGCTGCTGCTCCCCGCCCTGAGTCGGGCCCGCGAAGCAGCACAGGCGGGTGGATGTCTGTCGAATCAGAAGCAACTTGCCGCCGCATTCAACCTCTATGCCGGCGACTACGACGTGATCCCCGGCGGAGCGAATCACGGCGGGTACTTCACCAAGCTCGACTGGTGCGGCTACAGCAACCCGCATCCCTTTGGCACGCACCCGTTTCGCGCCGGCCGCATCTTTCCGTATGTCAGCGGAACTGAAAAATCGGTCGAGTGTCCCAAAGCCAAGCGCCTGGCCAACCAGTTCTTCGACTACACCCTTGTTGCAGGCATGGCTGGCGCACGCCCCGATCTCCAGTGGAGGGTGCGCTACCCCAAGGATCCCTCCAACCCCTCCGCAGGCTACGAGTGGTTCCAGGCGATGCCGCTGCTCGTTGAAGAAGACGAGTATTGGTACAACCAGAGGGTGCCGGACGGCACGTGGGCGTGGTACGACCAGTTCAGCGATCGCCACGGCGGCAAGTGCAATCTCTCGTACCTCGACGGTTCAGCCGGTCCCTTCCAGAGCCCCAAGGGGAAGCTGCCTGAGTCCGAAGAAGCCACCGACCTCAAAGCCATTCACCTCAAACTCTGGCTGACGCGAGGCAAGAGCTACGACGATCTCTACCGCTCCGCTGCCAACCAGTTCGGCTGGGTGAACCACCCGCACCCGTACTAGGCCCGTTCCTGCCCGCGGCCCATGTCCACCTACACTCCCGGTAGTCCGGGAAGGGCAGGCGGCTGTCTGCTGGTGTTTTGCGACGGGAACATGGCCACGGAGCGTCAGCATGGAGCGAATGGATTCGAATCCGACGCCTCCCGATGGGTCAGGGACGGATGGCTCGTCATCCGGACTGAGTCAGACGGAAATCGATGCGCTCTGGCGCGAACACCGACGGTGGGTGGCAGCGGTCATTCTGGCCCACATGCCTCGCGACGCGGATCTTGAAGATCTCTTGCAGGATGTGGCCCTGCTCATGGTCCGTTCGCTCCATACGCTCAACGACATCAACGCCATCAGGCCCTGGCTGCGGACGATTGCGATCAACACCTCTCGATCAGCCGGCCGCAAGCGCAAGGTCCGAATGCGCCTCATGCGCGAGGTAGAGGACATGGACACGATGTCCGGAGCCGAGGGTGGGTCGATCGCCGCCGAAAGGGACCGTGCGGCCCGTTTGGCGCGAGGCAGGCGGCTCATGGAGGCGGCCCAGACCCTTCCGCCCGCTTATCGGGAGCCCCTGATTCTGCGGGCTGTAAGGGGAATGTCGCAGAAGCAGGTCGCAGAAGTGCTGGATCTGCCGGAAACCACCGTCGAAACGCGTCTGGTAAGGGCGAGGCGCATGATTCGCGAACAGATTCAGCGCGAAGATGCGATACCGGAGACGCGCCGGGCCGGACCGATCTCCCAGGCCGGACCAGCCTAGCGAACTCAAAGGGGAAAAGACAGAAATGACGGAGCCAATGGAAAGCAACGAGGACATTCTGATCAGTCGAATCATCGATGGGCACGCCCGTGCGGATGATCTGCGACAACTTTCGACGCTCGCTCTCGCGGACAGTTCCGTCTGGGACCGTCTCGCGGAGGCTGATGCCGATCGCGAGGCGCTCTGCCTGGCGGTGGAAAGCGAAATCGCAGTCGCCCAAGGCGTCGCCGCACCGATGCGCGACACGGAAGCGCCAGCCGGCCCATATCGCTTTGTGGGATGGACGGGCTGGATGGGCTGGGCCGCCGCGGCGGCCGTCGTGTTTGCATGGACGGTCTCGAGTCGTGGACCGGTCAGCAACGGAACCGCATTACCCGGAGCGGGCATCCAGAACGTCTCACTCACCGCTGACGACGCGCTGGCGCAGTACATCAAAGCGAGCAAGGCCGAGGATCGGTTTATCAAGGAGTTGCCCAAGGTGATGGTCGAGTCGCATCTCGCGGCAGATGGGCGCAGCACAGAAGTGACCTACCTGCGCCAGTTCGTCGAGAAGGCCACGGTCAACGACCTGTACGAATTGAGCACCGATGAGCACGGCCGCCCCGGCGCGGTGCGGGTCAACAGCCCCATCGGTACCCAGTCGGTCCTGTATTGATTCCGGCACCAGCGAGCGCGTCCCGCCCCGCTGGATGAACCGGATTGGAGGTTTGCGATGAACGGCATCATGATGTGCGGCACTCTGGGAGCGATGACCATGGCTGCGGTCGCGGCACTGTCGGTCCCGCCTGCCGCAACTGAAAATCAACAGGAACAGACGGTCACGCGTCAGTTCTTTATCACTCGGCAGTTGAGCACCGCCGAACCCTCCAAGGGGCGGTGGGAAGCAAACCTTCCGCCGGTCGGCAAACTCAGCATCGTCGTTGACGACCATGGCAAGCGCGTCCTGCTGAACAACAAGCTGCTCCCTTCTGACCGAGTCATCTGGCAACCGAACAACCTCGTCATGCTGATCGATGAGTCGCGTCAACGCCAGTTCGAGGTGGCGCTGGGTGAAAAGGGACGCATCGAATACGTCCGTCCAAACTCATGGCTGGAGTACCGCGGCGCCAACGCCCCGCGCGTCGCCATCGGCATCTACACCGATCCGATTTCACCTCCGCTGGCCTCGCAACTCGGACTCGATCCTGACTCGGGGCTGCTGGTCACGAGTGTGGTGGAGAACATGCCGGCCTTCAAGTCTGGCGTCCACCAGTTCGACGTCATCACGGCCGTAGATGATCAGGATCGTGTGAATCAGGACACGCTCAAAAGCGTCGTCTCTGGAAAGCAGCCGGGACAGACCATCCAGCTGCGCCTGATCCGCCGCTCACAGCCCGTCGAACTCTCCGTCGAGGTTGAAGAAGTTCAGCCGCTGGATCCTTCCGCCCTGGATCCTTTCTTTGGCGGACCCGTTGGAATGGAAGATCTCAAGATCGATCCCGACTCGTTCGTCAGCGGTGATTTGTCCGGTTGGCAATTCGGCGGCACGGATCGACCCGTCATTCAATTCAGACCGGAGGGCGACGCCATCGTCTTCTCCCGTCCAGGCTTTTCGAATCTTGATTCCGGTCAGCGCGGCCCATCCACCTTCGCGATTGGTCGCATACCGAACGCGACCGGCGACATTCAGCAACTCGAGGTGCAGATCAAGGCATTGACCGAGCGCATCGCCAGCCTGGAAGCGATGATCGCCCGACTGGTTGGCGAGCCACCCGCCATTGAACCAGCCGGCATCAAGCCCTGAACCGCGCACCCGAAGGCGCTCAATTCAGCGCCGCCATGTGCCCTTGCCGTAAACACCGGTGCTGCCCAGTTCACCGGCGATGCGGATCAGCTGGTTGTACTTCGCCGTCCGGTCTGATCGACACGGCGCACCGGTCTTGATCTGCCCGCAGTTCGTCGCCACGGCAAGGTCCGCGATTGTCGCATCTTCCGTCTCGCCGCTGCGATGACTCATCACGGCTGCGTAACCATTGCGCATCGCCAGCCCGACGGTGTCAAACGTCTCGCTGACGGTGCCGATCTGGTTGACCTTGACCAGCACGGCGTTGGCGCACCGGTCATCGAGACCGCGCTGGAGGAACTTGCGATTGGTGACAAACAGATCATCCCCAACGAGCTGCACCGCCGCGCCGAGTTTCGCAGTGAGATTCGCCCAGCCTTCCCAGTCGTTTTCAGCAAGGCCGTCTTCGAGTGAGCGAATGGGGTACTTGCCGCACCACTCGGCCCAGATGCCGATCATGTCATCGCTGCTGAGGATTTCATTGGGGTTGCTTTTGAAGAAGCAGTATCCCTTCTTGCCGCGCTGGGCGGCTTCGTTCCACAATTCGCTCGTGGCAGGATCGAGGGCCACGAAGATCTGCTCACCCCACTTGTATCCGGCCTTCTCCGTCGCCTCTTCGATGATGCCCAGGGCCTCTTCGTTGGTCTTGAGGTTTGGCGCGAAGCCGCCTTCATCGCCGACGGCTGTGGATAGGCCGCGCTTCGAGAGCACCTTCTTGAGTTGGTGGTAGATCTCGACGCCCGCTCGCAACGCGCTGTCGAAGTCATCAAAGCCCCACGGCTGAATCATGAACTCCTGGAAGTCCACAGTATTGTCCGCATGCTTCCCGCCGTTGAGGATGTTGAACATCGGCACCGGCAACGTGCACGCGCCGCTCCCGCCAAGGTAGCGATAGAGCGGCAGGCGACACTGCGTCGCGGCCGCCTTGGCGACGGCCATCGACACGCCCAGGATCGCGTTGGCCCCCAGGCTGGACTTGTTCTCCGTGCCATCCATCGCGATGAGCATCTGATCGATGAACTGCTGCTCGCGGCCGTCGTAGCCGATGAGTTCCGGCCCGATCCTCTCGTTCACATTGGCCACCGCATTGAGGACGGACTTGCCGCCGTAGAGGCTCTTGTCCTCATCGCGCAATTCGCACGCCTCGTTCTCGCCGGTGGACGCCCCGCTGGGCACGGCGGCCCGTCCGAGCGCCCCGCCCATCAACTGGACGTCAACTTCAACAGTCGGATTGCCGCGCGAATCAAGAATCTGCCGGGCTTCGATGAATTCGATTTCAAATGACATGTGATGCACCCTCGTTTCAGGAACGGCATGGTATGCCTGGAAACGCCGCGACTGCGTCGGCCCGCAGCCAGTCAACTCGGGCTCACGTGCAGATTTTCGCGGTCGATGCGGTCCCGAGATTCTCGAAGCGGCCGGTTCAAGGCAGCGGCCATCCCAAACAAGCGAATCGGAAGGACCAACGCGACAACCACGCCCGTAAGGCCGCCAAGCAGCAACAGTGGCGACGAACACACAACCAAAAGTAGCACCAGTTGCTGAGGGCCATCGCCGGCCCCTGAGACAAGCGCGGTCAACAGACCCAGAAGCAGCGCAACGACGGATGCAATCGCAAACACGACGTAATACGGCGTGATCTCTCTCAATTGATTACTCAAGCGGTCGTTGTCGGCGAGCGACGACAGTTGAGATGCATACAGAATCACACCGTGTCCGAGCCACAGACCCGTACAACCCGCCGCTCCCCCCACCACAACGAACACGACCAGCCAGTCGAGGAGTATCGCACCCCCGGCAGCAGAGAGCAGCACCGCCACGGTAAACGCCGACGGCCGGATGATCCTCCGGATGCCATCCAGGGAAGTGTCCGCACGAGGCGCCCGGGGCGGAACACTCAACAGGACCAGGGCTCCAAGGACCCACGCCGGCACGCCGACGACAAGCGAGTAGAACAGAAGGTCAGAGTAGAACCGTGAGACAACTACCGCTGACAAGATAACCGGCAGCGGACTGACCGCGAGCGCCAGAAAACCAATTTGCATCAGCCGCAACCGTCGGGGATCGGCATGGAGCAACCGGTTTGGATCGAGGGACGCATGCGCGGCGAGCCCACACTCGGGGCAATTGCCGTCTTCCGACAGACCGCGCAGTGGATAGCCACACTTGACGCAGGTCGAATTGTTGACCAATCGACTCGCGATCGTCACGGCGCCAGACTGGTGGGCGTGTTCACTCATTGAGTGGCAGGACGGGGTACTTTGCTTCATGCCCCTGCAACACCGCCCACACATCATGCACCACATCGCTCATCCGCGCCATAGCCGAGTGCGTGCGACCGGCAATATGCGGCGAAAGGTGTGCATTGGGCAATCCCAGCAGCGGATAGTCCGCACCAAACGGCTCAGGCTCATGGACATCCAGTCTCGCTTGCGCCTTCGCATTCGCCTTGAGAAACAACCCAAGCGCTGCCGGGTCGATGACAAAGCCGCGCGACGAGTTGATAATCGTCGCCGCGTCCCTCATGAGCGCCAACTCGCTTGTTGAAATCAGCCCACGATTGCTCGGACGCCCATCGACGTGGATGGTCAGCACATCTGACTCGCGCAGCAATGTCGTGCGATCAACCGGGCGGGCGCCATGCCGCATCGACTCAGGAATATTGAGCAGGTCGTTGTAGATGACAGGCATGCCGAAGGCGACGGCCACCGCGGCAATGCGCTTGCCAATGCGCCCCAGACCAAGGATCCCCAGTGTCAGTTCGTCCAGTTGTTTGGCGGCTTCGAGCCCATCGCGAAGCTCTCGCCACCGCGTTCCATCCACGGCCCGCCTCAGCCACTCGCGCGGCCGAAGGGCATCAAGCATCGCCGCAAATACGTACTCCACGACGGCTTCGGTGTTCGCGTCGGGTGCATTGACGACGACGATGCCCCGTCCGGCGCACGCCTCGATATCGATGTTGTCCACGCCCACGCCCGCCCGGGCTACGACCTTGAGCCGCGGAGCCCGATCGAGCAGGGCCGCATCGACTTGCGTGTAGGTGCGGACGATCAAGCCATCCGCCTGATCCAGCATCGAATCCAGTTGAGGATCGTCATACCGGCACACCACGAGGCTCGCCCGCTCACCCAGCCACGCTGCGGCGGTCGCATCGAGGTGCTCGGTCTGAATCACAATCGGTCGACTCTGACTCATGTGCCTCCCGTCGGCGTTCACTCGGCCACCGGCTCCACCGGCTTGCGGCGCACAACCAGCGCGGTGCGATCATCATCGGGCAGGCGGCTGCCGCAATGACCGGCGAGCACCTGGAGCAGGCGGCGGATGATCTGCTCTGCACTCTTGTCCGTGCTCTCTCGGATCACTTCAAGAACCGCCTCATTGCCAAACTGCTCTCCGTCATGATTCTGGGCTTCGAAGAATCCGTCCGAGAGTACGGCGTAGACATCCCCAGGCGCCAGGTGAGCCAGGCCCAGCTCCACCGCCTCCACCGGGGCATACTCCATGATCCCCAGCGGCAGGCCATTGGCCTCGGCGAAGTCGCCCGTTGCGGAGGCGGCATGGAAGTGCAGCAGCGGCCCCTGCCCGGCGGAGTGGAACTCGATGACGTGAGCGTCCGCGTCGAGCCGCCCAAGGAACGCGGTGATGAAGCGACCTGCGGGAAGGTCCTCGCAGAGTTGAGCGTTGATGTGCCGCATAGCCTGGTCGAGCCCCACGCCGCAGCGCATGGCCACGCGAGCCATGGAGCGGGCCTGCGTGACGCTCAGGGCCGGGCCGATGCCGTGGCCGGTCGCATCGGCAATGAACAGCACCGTTCCCGCACCGGGCACGGCAAACACATCACAGGCGTCGCCGCCGGTTTCCTCGGCGGGCTGGAGGTAGACGGCGATTTCGTAGCCATCGGGCTGGGGCACGTGGGTTGGCCAGGTGGCTTTCTGCATGCGCTGGGCCAGTGCGAGGTCCTGGTCGAGTTTTTCCTGCCGCAGTTTGGCCTCAAAGAGCGTCGCCCTCTGGAGCGCCACCGCGGCCTGCATGCCCAGCGCTTCGGAAAAGAACTCATCGTCATCCGTAAACACCCCATGGTGCTTGTTGAGCACCTGGGCCACGCCGACGGTTGAGCCGTCCGTGGCGACCAGCGGAATGCAAAGCAGGTTGCGGGTGTGATAGCCGGTGCGGCGATCGACCTCGGCACTGAACCGCGGGTCGCTGTAGCAGTCCGGTACGTTGATGATCTTGCGCGTCGTACAGCACTCGCCCGCCAGTCCCTTATCAACCGGGAAGCGAAACTCCCGTGCCATCGTCTCATCAATCCCATGTGCCACCCGCGAATACAGTTCGTTGGTGGCCGGGTCATATTGAAAAACCGTCGCCCGGTCGGCCCCGAGCAGGTCGCGCAGGGCATCAATGATCAGCGAAAGGATCTCCCGGACGTCAGACGTACCCCCCAATCGCCGAGCGACTTCCAGCACCCGGATCAACGGCTCGTCGTGGCGGTCGCGCAGTGGCTTTCCGGCCGGGTCGGAGGAAGAAGATGCGGAAGCTGGCGAAGTCATTTCGGCGGTCAACAATACTGTTGTACAAACAGGCGGACGGTCGATCTCGAATGAACAATACCACGTTATGCGCCCCAGCGGTGCTCGAAGGCGTGACTCAAAAAAGGAAACGGCATGTTGAACGCTGCTGACGGAATGAAGTTGCCCATGCGCACACTCGCCATCACCATCCTCTGCGCCGCCTCGCTCGCTCTGGCGGGGTGCAAGACCACGAAGAAGGTCGAAATCGCTCCGCCGGTCGCGACCAAGGACTACACCCGGCCACTGCCGCCCGGCGTCAACCCGCTGCGCAAGGTGGACAACCCGGCGGTGTACCGCCGGCTGCTCGAGCAGACCTACTCCCCCAATGATCCCCTGCTCGTCGAAGCCGCCAAGCGGGCAGCCGAGTGGTTCCGCAAGCCTTCCGCCAAAGGGTTCTTCCCGGTGGCCGGTGTGAGTTTTGAACGAGCCCAGGCGAGCGTCGATGCGCTCGTCGAGATCCTCAAGACCAGCCCGTCGCAATCGCAGTACATCGCCAGCGTCATGGACCGCTTCGACCTGTACGAATCCGTCGGCTGGGACGGCAGCGGCGAGGTGCTCTTCACGGGCTACTGCGCCATGGACTTTGACGCCAGCCGCACACGCAGCGGCGAATTCAACTTCCCGCTCTACACCCGACCGGCGGACCTGGTCGTCGATGAGAAGACCGGAAAAGTCATCGGCCAGCGCGTCGGCAACACCACCCGCCCCTACCCCACCCGCCGCGAGATCGAAGAAAGCGGCATGCTCGCGGGGACCGAACTCGTCTGGGTTCGCAGCCCCCTCGATGCCTATTTCATCCAGGTCAACGGCTCGGCCAAACTCTGGCTTGACGACAACACCATCATGTACCTCGGCTACAGCGGGACGAACGGCCGCCCGTACACCGGGCTTGGCGCCACGATGATCAAGCGCGGCATCGTCGATCCCAGTCGCGTCGGGTTGCCCTTCATCAAGGACTACTACAAGGCCCACCCGCAGGAAGTGCTCGACATGATCCGCGAGAACGATCGCTACGTCTTCTTCACCGCGTATGAGTCGAGCAAATGGCCCGCCGGATCGTTGGGCTATCGCGTCACCGAGAAACGCACCATCGCCACCGACAAAGACGTGTTTCCCCGTGGCGGCGCGGTGATTGTCGATACGCGCATTCCGACCTTCGGCCGCACCTTCCAGCCCTTCACGCAACTCATGTTCGATCAGGACACCGGCGGGGCGATCAAAGCTCCGGGGCGGGGTGATCTGTACATGGGCGAAGGCGCTGCCGCCGGCCTCATCGCCGGTCGCCAGTATCAGGAGGGCCGGCTCTACTACCTGTTCCTCAAGGAGTCGTCGCTTCAGGCGGATGCGTCCGGTGCTCCCACAAACCTGAGGCGATGAGTCGGCCATGCCGCCCGTTGCTGCCTGACCCAGCGATCGATCTCGATCGTCGGCGGCAGCGCTGCACCAGCATCCCAGACGCAGTGCAGCAGTGGCTGGCCCGGCAGCGGATCATCAGTGAGCGGCGCGGCCACGTCTTCCCCAATGCGCCCCTGCTCATCGACGATCCGGTACACCTGGCGCGGCGACATCGCGTAGCGCACCCTCACGGGGCTCAGCAACTCAATCAACTCGGGGAGTGCCCGCTGAACCGCCTCGGCCGCATTGACCTGCTCACGCCACCAGTCGCGCGGCGAGGGGCCGACTAAGAACCCGATCAACTCACCTTCAACGGCCAGCGTGCCCGGCCATACAAGGTGGATCGAACCGTCAAACAGTGTCGGATCGATGGAACGCAGGGCGCTGAGGTAGTCGGGCGTCTGCCGTAGCGACTCGCGAGAATCGACAACGAGCAATTCGATGCAGCACCCCAGCGTAGCCGAGCGCAACGCGTGCGAAGCATCCTGCATGAGCTCAATCAGCAGCGCGGGCATCGGCTCTCCGCGCCAGGTGGCGTTCAGTCGGCCCGATTCCTGTCGCAGGAGAATCTCGGCCCGATCCAGCCCCAGCGCCCGCTCATCCTCCGGCAGTCCATTGAGCTGGCCCAGCGCAAAGGCCACCGCCTGCAGCGTGATGATCGGCGCAACGGATGCGTTCCACCGCCGCCCCTCGGCATCGCCGGGCAAGGCAACCGACGCCCGCGCAAAGTCCAGCCAGCGCCCCAGCAGCGCCGCCCACGTCAGGTCATCCACGGCCAGCGGTTCGACGGGAGATTCCATACGCCAGTCTAGGCCTGCACCCAATTCCACCAAGCAGACTCGATCGATGCCGATATCCCCACAGCAAACATCGATTTACTAGGGGAAAACCCTTGACCCGTTCGATAGGATTAGTGGTCCAACATGCTGCGATCGATCCAGGATCGCTGGGCGGGTTTGAGGCTGCGTCCCGTTGGCCGCCCGCCATCCACCGGCCGCTCGGCCGCCTGCACAGGGAGACTCGAAATGCTCCACCGCCGCACCACGACACAACTCAGCGGCCGCGCATTCACGTTGATCGAGCTGCTCGTCGTCATTTCCATCATCGCGCTGCTCATCGGCCTGCTGCTCCCCTCGCTTCAGCGCGCCCGGTACGCCGCCAAGGAAACCAAGTGCCTCTCGCAACTCCGTCAGATCGGCCAGGCGCAGTACGCCTACTCGACGTTCTACAAAGAATACTTCGCGCCGGGCTATCTCACCGACGACCGCAGCAAACTTCTCGACCACTCGTGGTACCGAGGGCTCAAGGAGTTCACCTCGGGCAACGAGTACATGTGGGATTGCGACATCGCGCCCGAGCGCTATCCGAATTACTCCGGCTTCAACGACGTCATCCCCGGATTCGAAAAGCTGAAGTGGAAAGAAGCGAACTACGGCCTGCCGGTCTACGCGTTCGGCTTCAACTATTACGGCCGGGACACCCCCGCCGGCGCGATGGGGCTGAGTCACGAACCGGGGTTGAACTACGGCCAGAACTCAGAAGGCCGGAACATGTCACCCTGCCGCACCGACTACGTCAAACGACCCGACACGTTTGCCATGGCCGGCGACATGAACAATGTCGGCATCAACACCCGGCGTGAAGCAGATGTGCGCCGCATCGGGTTCCACGGCTGCTATTTCTCGCAGTGTCAGAACACGGCGCACGGCGACACGCCGCCGGGCCGGGAGTTGTATCCGGAAGAGGCGGCGACCAATCAATGGGTGTTCGGCGACGGGCATGCCCTCAAGATGACCTATCTCGATGTGTTCGAGACAAAGGGCAAGATGTTCCGTCGCGACGCCGGGTGGAGCGCTCTCCAGCGCGGACCGTAAGCCGAGGCTTACCGATCCACCTGCCCCATCACGATGTCGATCGAGCCGATGATCGCCGGCACGTCCGCCAACAGCACATTGTGGCACAGTTCCGGCAGCACGCTCAGGTTGCAGAACGCGCCGCTGCGCGCTTTCACGCGGTAGGGCTGAGTCTGCCCCTGGCTCTCGATGAAGAAGCCGAGCACGCCGCGCGGGTTGTCCATCTCGACGTAGACTTCGCCCGCGTCGGGCTTGAAGTTCTTGGGAAGTTTGACGCGGTGCCGCCCGCCGGTGGCGCTGTCATCCGATGGATCAGGGATCATCTTCAGGCACTGGCGGATGATCTTGACCGACTCCTTCATCTCCAGCATGCGCACCCAGTAGCGGTCCCAGCAGTCGCCGACCGTTCCATACTCGCCGCTGCCGACGCACACGTTGAAATCGAGTTCGGGATAGACCGAGAACGGCTTGTCGCGCCGCAGGTCATAGGGAATGCCGCTGCCGCGGATGACGGGCCCGGTGCAGGCGTAGGCGATCGCGAGTTCCTTGCTCAGCACGCCGACGTTGCCCGTGCGGTTCGTAAAGATGCGGTTGTAGCTGAGCAGCGCGTTGTACTCTTCGATCTTGGGCTCGAAGTAGTTGAGGAACTCGGTGAGTTTGTCAAGCCAGCCGTCTGGCGCGTCCTGCGTCAGCCCGCCGATCGTGTAGTACGAATACGTCAGCCGCGCGCCGCAGACCATCTCAAACAGATCAAGGATGTACTCTCGCTCGCGGAACGCATACAGAAACGGCGTGAACGCGCCCATGTCCAGCCCGTATGTGCCGAACGACACCAGGTGGCTTGCGATGCGCTGGAGTTCGCCGATGATCACGCGGATGAACTCCGCCCGGCGCGGCACCTCGATCTCCGCCAGCTTCTCCACCGCGATGCAGAACGCCCAGTTTTCGTTCATCCCCGCCACGTAATCCATGCGGTCGGTGTAGGGGATGTACTTGTAGTACGGAATACTCTCGCCGATCTTCTCGGCACAGCGATGGAGGTAACCCAGGTGCGGCACGGCCTCGAGGACCAGTTCGCCGTCGGTCCGCAGGACCACCCGCAGCACGCCGTGCGTCGCCGGGTGCTGGGGGCCCATGTTGACGAGCATTTCCTCCGTCTGGACGTCTTCGAGTTCGATGCCCGACGCCGCCACCTGGTGGCTGGGCGTGAAGCCGTTGGGCCCCGGGCCCTGCGTTTCGCCCTCGAAACTGGTCGCGGCGGGTACTTTGAAGTCGATCTCGCGTTCAGTCGTGCTCATGGTGCTGCCGGATCCCTCGAATCGTGTGGGCGATGCTAGGGCTGCAGCGGGGAATGGACCATGAATCAGGGTGCCGTTCGGGTGCAATAGCGGGTGTTCCCCACCCCCAAACAACAACGCGCCCCCGGCCGGGCCGGGAGCGCGCTGCATGAAGCAGACAGACACCTCAGGCGGCGAATCAGCGCCCGCGATGGCGACGCGATCCGATCGCGATCGCGCCCATCCCCATGAGCGCCACTGAACCGGGCACCGGAATCGGAACCTTGTCCGAGCCGCCGTTGCTCAGACCACGGAATCGCACGACAAAGTTGAAGTCGTTGGGACCTTCGATGAAACTCGAAGCGCTCAGGACGCTCGCGAACGCCGAGTTCACCTGGAACTCAAACAACCCGGTCGCGCCAATCCCGATGCCAGTTGTCGGATTGCCCCCACCCTCAAACTGCCCGCCGATGCCGGCGCCGGCCTCAAAGCGACCGAACGGCGCTCCGTTGATCGCGGGTCCCGGGATGTTCACGAGTGTCGGATAGCTGGAGTAGAGCAGCGCGGCCGTATCTGCCCCGCTGGGCTCCGGGGTCCCGATGTTGAACACGAATCCGGTGATGTACCCCCCGATGACGGGATCGGTCGTGTTGGTGAGGCTGATGGCCAGACGCCCCACGTTTCCGGACTGATAGTCGTACTGAATCGATCCCGAGAAGTTCCCCAACCTCTCGGTGCTGAAATCGGGATCTCCCTGAACGCGGATGACGTCAGCGCTGGCGAGCGATCCGAGCAAACCAGCAACACCAATGGCGATGGCGGCGTGAATCGAGCGATGCATGGGCTGTTCTCCTATTGAAAATCAATTGCTGATGCAACAACCGCTGCCCGGTGTCGTCGTGGTCTGGTGACCAGCGATTGGACGCAGTGCGTGGCGGTGACGCGGCGCGGATCCCGTGCATGGATTCATCCGCTGCCGAGTCGATCAAATGTACAATGCAATCACGCTGATGTGCAAGCGATCAACTCTTGAATGACGACGATTCAGCCTTTTGCTCACACCGATAACAACGCGTTGAGCCGCATGGTCTGAGAAAAACGAAACGGGTGGGACCGGCCCACCCGTTTCGGCGATGACGCTTCAGTCCGCTAAGCGATCAGATCGGAGCCGTGTTGCTCGTGTTGCACGAGCCGGCTTCGATGAGTTGCAGGAAGTGTCCACAGGCGCCGGTGCCGGCATTGCCGTTCACGGAACCGCTGCCGCTGCCCGTCCCGATGACGTTGACGAGGTGGACGTTCCCCGACACGCCAAGGACCGTTCCCGAGCACGGACCGGTGGGGATCGTCGTGTTGCCGAGGTTATTGCCAAACACGATGCCCTGCTGAACGCTGGGGGTGGCGCCGCTCCAGGCAAGTCGCTTGGAGCCGGGGCAGGGACCGGAGAGATTCAGCGTGTATCCGCCGCCGCCGCCGCGCCCGTACTCCATGTTGTCCAGCGCGATTGCGTTGTGAGCGGACTCATTGTGCGTGTCGCGCGTGGCGCCGTCGGCATATGACCCGATGCGCATTCGGTCAAAAGTCCCGCGGCATCCGAGCAGCGTGCCGCCCGACACATCCACGTCGAAGTGCGCGACGACCTGGTTGCCAAGGTACGCCGTAGCCCACACCGGCATCGTGCAGCCACCAAAGCCGTGCGAGATCTGCATCTCGAGGATGTCAAAGTTGCGGCCGTCGTTGCGCGTGATCTCGATGCGATCAAGCGTACCGGTGTTGGGGTAGTAGATGTTGGGGTTATTGAATCCGCAGGGCGTGAAGATGAACGCGATGTTGTTGATATTGACCGTCAAACCGGCGCTTTGGTAATTCACAAGCGACTGGCCATTCTGAGTGATGTCGCTGAACGGCAGTTGCCCGTCCGAATTCACAATCTGGGTTGCGCCGGTGTAGAACGTGACCTGACCGTTGGTCGCGGCGCCTGCGGCGAGCAAAGCACAACCGGCGACCAATCCGTACATCTGACTTGGTTTCATCTTTCGGCTCCTTCGAAGTGTTCCAGTTGGTGGTTTGCCCGGTCTTGCGGTGCGGCAGCCCAAACGACTCGCCGATCGCCCCGGGCAGGATGATCCTCTACTTATACCGGATCGCGACTTGCGGTGCAAGCAAAATCGCCGATTCTCGGCGCGATCGGCCGTTTTTCGACGGCGAAGGGTCACGAACACACCTCAACCAGCGCCGCCAGAAGCCAAAGCCCTCCAGACGGGAAGTCCCACTGGCTTTCAGGCTGACCGCCGTCCGCCTCCCGCGAGTCCGGATGACGCAGAAAAAAAAAGCCTCGCCCCACGTGGGGGCGAGGCAGAGATCTCATGTGAGACCAGTTTGACACGCGTACGAGTCCAGATTACGGAATCTGCTCGACGTTGCTGACAATGCAGGATCCGCCTTGGATCAGTTGGAGGTACCGCCCGCATGCCCCCGCGCCGGCATTTCCGTTGAGGGACCCGCTGCCGTTCCCCGTCCCGAAAAAACCCGGCGGATTGACAAGTTGAACCTGGCCCTGGATTCCCAGAACGGTCCCAGAGCAGGGCTGGTTGTTTGGAATCGTGGTTTGGCCCTGATTCTGTCCGATGACCAGGGCTTGTTGAGAGTTGGGATTGGCGCCCGACCAACCAACGGTGACCGTTCCGGGGCACTGGCCGGTCACGGAGAGTTGATACCCGCCGCCCCCACCGCGACCGTACTCCATGTCGTCGATTGCGAGGTAGTTCAGGTACCCGCGATTGTGCTCGTCTCTGATGACGGCGTTCGCGTATGCGCCAATCTCTACTTTATCGAAGGTCCCTTGGAGTCCCACAAGAATCCCGCCAGGCAAGTCTGCGTCGAATTCGTCCACGAGGTTGCCGCCAAGAAACGCCGCGACCCAGAGGTAGACCGTGCACTCGTTCCGGCCTGTGGAAACCAGCATTTCGAGCGTATCAAAGGTACGACCGTCGATTCGTGTGATCGTAATGCGACCGGCGCCACCACCTGAAGCGTAGTAGATGTTTTCATTGTTGAAACCACAAGGCGTGAAGACGTACGACGAACCTTGGACGTCGACGATCAGATCTTCGCCAACGTAATTCCGCAGCGATCGACCATTCTCGGTGATATCGGAAAACGTCAGCAATCCGTCGGAGATACCGATCCGGCTTGCTCCATTGTAAAAACTGACCTGACCTTGCGCTGCGATTCCGAGGACCAGAAGTGAACAACCCGCGAGCGTTGCAAATAGGTGAGTCGATTTCATTCGTTCTCTCCTTCGGTTGACGACAGGATTTTCCAGCCATTGGCGACCGAGCTGGCGCCTTCACCGCTTCGATTGCCAATCAAGACCGCTGCTATCGTTATACCGTACTGCGGCGGCGCAGACCAGAGAATCTGCCGAGAGGCCACAAGAAAGTACCGGGCTCTGCCATTGACACCGTGCTTTTGAGGATCTGGGCCGCTGCGCGCCTGCAAAAAATGCAGCCCCGTCCGGACGGGACGGGGCTGCGCGAATTCTGAGAAACGGCTGAACGTGCGTAGCGGTTACGGGAGCTGATCCACGTTGCTGGTTTCGCACGGGCTCGACACGGTGACGAGCTGCAGATAGCCGCCGCACGCGCCGCTGCCGGCCTGGCCGTTCACGTTACCCGAGCCACTGCCGGTGCCGATGGTGTTGACGACGCGGAGGTTCCGCGTGCCCAGACCGAGCTGGGTTCCCGCGCAGGGGCCGCCGGGGACGACGTAGCTGCCGGTGTTGCCCGCAAACACGATGGCCTGCTGCTTGTTGGCCTGAGCGCCGCTCCAGGCCACGTTGACACTGCCGGGGCAGTTGCCAGTCACCGTGCAGGTGTAGCCGCCGCCGCTGCCGTCGTTGCCGTGCTCCATGTCATCCAGGGCGATGGCGTTGAGAAGCGCGGGATTGTGCTGGTCGCGCGTCGCGCCGTCCTGGTAGGAACCGATTCGAAGCTCATCGAAGTTGCCGCTGCATCCGATGAGCGTGCCGCCGGTCACATCGATATCGAAATCGGCCACAGGATTGCCATTGAGGTAGGCCGTTGCCCATACGTAGATCGTGCAGCCACCAAAGCCATGGGAAACGTGCGTCTCAAGGATCGAGAAGTCAGCGCCGCTCTGCTTGGTGATGACGATCCGCTCGTTCACTCCGCCATTGGGGTAGTAGCAATTGGGGTTGGCGAATCCGCAGAAAGTGGTGACGAACGCGAAATCGTTGACGTTCACGATCAGCCCGGCGTCCATGTAGTTCACGAGCGTCTGGCCATTGGTCGTGATGTCGCTGAAGGGCAACTGCCCATCAGAGTTCACGATCTGCGTCGCGCCAGAATAAAACGTAACCTGACCGTTGGCCAGGGTGCCCGCGGCCAGCAACGCACCACCGGCGAGAGCCAGAAACATCTTGCTTGACTTCATCATCCTTCTCCTTGTTCGTACTTCACATCGTTTTGCTCCTGCCGGGAACAGTTGGACTCGCCTGAGCCCCCGTCGCGAACCCGCCGGCAAAGTGACTGGTCTGTTTATACCAGATTCTCACTCGCGTTGCAAGGGAGAAGCCTGACTCCCGCACTAAAAGGTCACTTCCGGGTGTTTTTGATAACGTGCAGCTCCTCTGCCGACCCCCGTTCGGGGGGCGGAGGCATCCTTGACCGCTCCCACATCGTCCACCAGACCGGAGCCAGCCACGATCGCGCAGGAAAAGGGCAGCCCCATCCGCTGAGGACCGGGCTGCCCAAGATCGACACGCGTAATTCAGTCGCAAACGACTGGATTACGGAATCTGCTCGACGTTGCTGGCTTCGCAAGGACTGTCGACTACGACCATCTGCAGGAAGTGTCTGCAGACGCCCGTTCCGATCGAGCTTCCGACCTGACCGGAGCCAGAGCCGGTGTTGCCCCGGTAGGCAATCTGGATTCCCGACGTGCCGAGTCCGAGCTGCGTTCCCGCGCACGGGCCCCCTGGCACAACAAAACTTCCGGAGTTATTGGCGTGAACGATGGCCATCGGTCGGCTCGGAGTGGCATTGTTCCAGGCCACGATGATGCGCCCCGGGCAGTCGCCGCTCACATCGAGCGAGAGACCCGGCGGGCCGGCAATCACTTCGATGTTGTCCCACGCCGTGTTGCCCTCGATCTGACCGCCACCGTTGTTCGTCGAATCCATCACGATGCGCGAGATACCGTTGTTGCTCGTCGCCGTGTACCGGAAGCCGGCGCACATATTGCTCGTGCGGGTCACGGAAGGCACATCGAACACGATGTTGCCGCTCATGTCATAGAACGTCAGCCGCTGATCAATGTACGCCGAAAGGTCAAAGGCAAACGATGAGATCGTCGCCCCGAACGCCGGATCGAACGTAATCGTGCTGGTCGGACCGCCGTTGCCGGCGCCGCAAGTCTGCGTGTCGGTAATCCAAAGTCCGCAGGGATTGTTTCCGCGATTGCCCTCGTCGCAGTTCCCGGCCGCAACGTAGTAGTTGCCGGCGTTGGTGTTCTGATAGAACCAACGCGTGGTCCAGTCGGCGAATGGATCGTCAAAATTCTCGTTGTAGGTCTGGGCCAGGCCAGTGCTCGCAATCGCTGCAGCGCCGCAAATCGCCAACGCCAGAAGTGCCGTTCTTCTCATCGCCTCTCTCCTTGTATTCATCCACTGTCGCATGGGGCCGCCACGGCCGCGCCGCAGCTCAGGCGGTTAATCAACCCGATTTTCGGCGACCGCTCGCCAGAAAACACAAACTTGCGTCAAAAATGCCCCCCGTTGAACGAATGCGAGAATACCACCCCTGCTTCGAGACGCACGCGTCCGCTCTGCCCTCCCCCCAAAGCCCCATAACAAGTCCGCAAGCACGCTCCGTCGCGGTCGAACGGTGCAGGTAACGGCCGCGCCAGGCGATGGAGTTTTGCCGAACGCCCTGGCGCGGCTGTGCAAGCCCGATTGGAAGCCAGCCGCTTTGGCACCTATTATCCAGTTCGCAGGTGCTGTGGCGTTCACCCCAGTCTCCCCCACCCTGGATGCTACCGGAGGTCAACCGATCCCATGATCGAAGCGCTCAAAGACGATGAACTCATGCGCAAGGTTGGCGGCAAGTTTCGCCTCGCCGCGATGATCCAGCGCCGCTGGTGCCAACTCATGGACGGCGCCCGCCCCATGGTTGAGCGAGCCGGCCGCACCGACCTCGAGATCGTGGTCGAGGAAATCCGCCTCGGCTTGCTGACCTACGAGCACATCGACCTCGCCGCCACTGGCGCCGCTCCCGCAGAGGTGCTCTAGGCGCTTCTCACGATTCCCGTACTCCGTCGCTGGTGACCCATGAGTGACGGCCCGACCAGACCAGGCCTCGACGACCTGCCGCGCCTCGCCGCAGGGAAGAGTATCGTTGTCGGCATCACGGGCGGCATCGCCTGCTACAAGACCGCCCACGTCGTCAGCCGCCTCGCTCAGGCTGGAGCCAGCGTCTCGGTGCTCATGACCGACGCCGCCACGCGCTTCGTCACCCCCCTGACCTTCCAGGCGCTCTCAGGCCGGCCGGTCTACACGAGCCAGTGGGAACACGTGGAATCTCAGGATCCTCAACACATCAGCCTCGCCCGCGGCGCGGCTCTTATGCTCATTGCGCCGTGCACGATGGACATGATGGCCAAACTCGCCACCGGCCGCACCGATGATGTCGTGTCATTGGTCGCTTCCGCTGTCGATCGCAGCAAACAGCCCTGCCTGCTGGCGCCATCCATGAATGCGGTGATGTGGAACCAGCCCGCGACGCAACGCGCCCTGGCCCAACTCAAGGACGACGGCTTCCAGTTGATCGGCCCCGACTCGGGCTGGCAGGCCTGCCGCACCGACGGTGTGGGCCGCATGAGCGAGCCGGATGAGATCCTCGCCGCCGTCGCCGACACGCTGCGCCGCTGATCCCAGGCGACCGCCTCGACGCTATCCTGAAGACAATCAATCGAAAGGAAATCAGCCATGCAGTTGTTCTCCCTGCTGCTGCTTGCCGTTCCGCTTTCGTGGATCGCCGGGTGCGCTACGACAGCGCCAAAGTCTGAAGCACGCGTCACGGAGGAACTCCGTCGCCCCGTCGCGACCTACTCCATCGTCGCTCGCGATCCGCAGACGGGGCAGATGGGAGTGGCGGTCCAGTCGCACTGGTTCTCCGTTGGACCCATCGTCCCGTGGGCGGAGGCGGGGGTGGGAGCCGTGGCCACGCAGTCGTTCGTCGACCCCTCCTACGGCTCGCTCGGCCTCGAGATGATGCGACTCGGCAAGAGCGCACCGGACTCGCTCGCAGGCCTGCTGACCAGCGATGAGAATCGCGAAGTGCGGCAGGTGGCGATGGTGGACGCCACCGGTGGCATCGCCGCCCACACCGGCGCCAAATGCATTGCCGCAGCCGGCTGCATCGTCGATACCGACAACCAGTTCTCCTGCCAGGCAAACCTCATGGAGAAGGACACCGTCTGGCGCGCCATGTCGGATGCGTACCTGACCACCAGGGGTGATCTGGCGGATCGTCTGCTCGCCGCGCTCGATGCCGCGCAGGCAGAAGGCGGCGACATTCGCGGCCGCCAGTCCGCTGCAATTCTGATCGTCGCTCCCAAGTCAACCGGCAAGCCGTGGGTCGATCGGCTCTTCGATCTGCGCGTCGAAGACAGTCCTGACCCGCTCAAGGAACTGCGAAGACTCGTCGGCGTGCAGCGGGCCTACAACCACATGAACGCCGGTGACCTCGCGATGGAGCACGGCGATTTCGACCTTGCCAACCGAGAGTACTCACAGGCCGAGCAGTTGCAGCCGCAGATCGTGGAGATCTCGTTCTGGCGCGCCACAACGCTGGTCGCAAGCGGCAAAGTCGACGAGTCGCTGCCGATTTTCAAGAGAGTGTTCGCGCAGGAGAAGAACTGGGCCGATCTCGTGCCGCGCCTCGTCGATGCCGGCCTGCTCACGGATGATCAGGCGGTGATGGAGAAGATCCTGGAGCAGCGGTAGGCATTCTCCGTTCGGTGCTCGGACATCTGGCCAGGATTCTCCCTGCCGGTGGATTACCCGAATTAGGATGTGGGTCGGCGCGATCGACCGCCCGAATCCGGCGATCGCCTATCATGCCTTTGACACCCAATTGTCCGTCTCTGAGAAGGATCACAACCATGCCCGCACGAGCGAAAATCTCAATCATCGGTGGTGGAAACGTCGGCGCTTCCTGTGCCCTCTGGGCCGCGTCCAAGGAACTGGGCGACATCGTCGTCCTCGACATCCCACAGGCCGAAAACCTCGTCAAGGGCAAGATGCTCGACCTCGCCCAGTGCTCGCCCATCGAGCGCTTCGACGCCAATATCATCGGCACCGCCGACTACAAGGACATCGCCAACTCCGACGTCGTCGTCGTCACCGCCGGCCTGCCGCGCAAGCCCGGCATGAGCCGCGATGACCTCATCCAGACCAACGTCAAGATCGTCAAGAGCGTCAGCGAGAACATCCGCGAGTACGCACCCGACTCGATCGTCATCGTCGTCTCCAACCCGCTCGATGCGATGGTCTACACCGCGTGGAAGACGACCGGCTTCCCGACCAACCGCATCGTCGGCCAGGCGGGCTGCCTCGATGTGGCGCGCTTCCGCACCTTCCTCGCGATGGAAACAGGTTTCAGCGTCGAAGACATCAACGCCCTGCTGCTCGGCGGCCACGGCGACGACATGGTCCCCCTGCCGCGCTTCACCAACATTGCCGGCATTCCCATCACGCAGTTCATCAGCGAAGCAAAGCTCCAGGAGATCACTGACCGGGCCAAGGTCGGCGGCGGTGAGATCGTCAAACTCATGGGCACCAGCGCCTACTACGCCCCGGCCAGCGGCGTCATCCAGATGACCGAAGCGATCATCAAGGACAAGAAGCGCATCCTGCCCTGCGCCGGCTACTGCGACAAGGAATACGGCGTGGGC
This sequence comes from Planctomycetaceae bacterium, assembly GCA_040255465.1. Classification (GTDB taxonomy): domain Bacteria; phylum Planctomycetota; class Phycisphaerae; order Phycisphaerales; family UBA5793; genus UBA5793. Next base: position 419,450 of record JBDZVA010000002.1, on the reverse strand, counting down.
GGCTACTTCGTCGGCGTCCCCTGCGTGCTCGGCGCCGGCGGCGTGGAGCGCGTGATCGAGATTGATCTCAATGAGGGCGAAAAGAAGCTGATGAACGAGTCCATCACCCACGTGAAGGATCTCGTCAAAGTCGTCCGCGACATGTTCCCGGAACTGGCGTAGGAGCGCCTCGACGTCGGACGACTCATCGCGGATCATCTTCGAACACGACCAGGTACTGGCTCGTTACGAGCTTGGCCGGATTGATATCGATCTGTCCCGCATGGCCGTCGTAAAAGAGCATGGAGTGTCGATCAACCACGCCGTGGTGCGGGATCGAATTCGTCCGGTGGAACCACAGCGCCCACTCCGCCGAGTCGTCGAGCACCGAGACGTAGCGACTCGCGTCGGTGAGAATAAGCGAACGGACCCGCCGCCGCGCCTCGCTGGGGTTTGAGTCCAGGCTCCAGAACACGTTGAAGGAGTAGCTCGTTCCCGCGGCGTCATAGTCGCTCAGGCCGAACTTCGCCTCGGGGGCATAGAACGCCTCCTGGTAATTGAACGACTTGTCCGACGGGCACGCAAAGACCGGCAGGTCGATCGCGTCAATGACCGCGTCAGGGTCGCCCGGGCGCCCGAGGTTGGCGCCCGACTGCACGTAGCGGTTCAGCGGGCGCTCGTAGGGCTTGGGCGCGGCAAAGAGCCCGTTTCGCAGCAGGCTCTCGGGCTTGACCCACTTGCCGCCAAACGTGAATCCCCGGTACGTCGGGCCGAGCATCACACCCGCCGGCAGGCCATCGTTCTGATCATCAAGATACAACCCCACCCCCACGGCGAGCTGACGCAGGTTGCTCAGGCACGCCGCAGTTCGCGCTGCCTCGCGGGCGCGCGACAGCGCGGGCAGAAGCAGTCCGATCAGAAACGTGATGATGGAGATGACGACGAGCAGCTCGATCAATGTAAAACCGCGTCGCCGGCGTCCTGCAGCGGTCATGCCCTTCTCTCCTTGGGTGAAGCCGAGTGCGGCATCAGCCCATGGGCCCCCGGGCGTGCTGTTCACTTGAAGATCATAGGCGGCGACGAACGATTCAATCCGGCCAACTCGCGGCGGGGCGGGCGTTGCATCGCCGCTATCATCGACCTCACAAGCCAGCCCGATTATTCCCGCCCCATCGGATCGCTCATGCCTCAAGCCCAATCGCCTCAGTCTGTTGCACAATATCGGCCCTCCATCGCTGTGCTGATCAGCGGCGGCGGTCGATCGCTCGAGAACCTCGCCCAGCAGGTGCGCGATGGGCGGCTCAAGTGCGAAATCGCCGTGGTGATCTCCTCAAACCCCAAGGCCGGCGGGATCAGTCGCGCCCGCCGCTTCAATCTGCCCTGCGTCGTGATTGATCGGGCCGCCCACGCCGATGACGCCGCTTTCAGCCGGGCTGTCTTTGACGCCATCCGGCGCGTCGGCGTCGATCTCGTCGTCATGGCCGGCTTCCTGAAACTCCTGCTGATCCCGGATGATTTCGCCGGACGCGTCATCAACATCCATCCAGCCCTGCTGCCCCGATACGGCGGCAAGGGGATGTACGGCAATCGGGTCCACGAAGCAGTCCTGCAGAATCACGAGCGCGAATCGGGCTGCACCGTGCACTACGCGGATAACGAGTACGACCACGGCCCGATCATCCTCCAGAGAGCCTGTTCCGTGCAGGCGGGCGACACGCCGGCCACACTGGCCGACCGCGTCTTTGCCCTCGAACTTGAAGCGCTGCCGGAAGCCGTCGCGATGGTCCTGAACCAGTCCGGGCAGCGAAAACCCGGCGAATAGAATCGTTGTGCGCCTCCCCGCCCGCTGGAGGGGCGCGTCGGATCACAAGGATTGAGCATGAGCCAACGCCACGATCAGTTCTGTCGACTTCCGCTGTGGCTCTGTGTGGTGGCGGCGCTGCTCTGGCTGGGTGCGCCGACAACGGCCCGGCAGGCCGAGAAGACGGCCCCGCCCGCCGCGCCCAAACTCGATGAAGAGACCATCGACCGCCTGCAGAATGAAGCGGTCGAAGCATACAACAAGGGAGAGACGGAACAGGCGCTCTCGATCTGGGTGCAGATCCTTCAGAGCGAGCCTCGCGACACCACGGCTCTCTACAACAGCGCTTGCGCCGTCACGAAGTTGGGCTACAAGGACGAAGCCTTCAAACTGCTCGACCTCGCGGTGCAGTTCGGCTTTGTCAACTTCGAGCATCTCAAGCACGATGCCGACCTTGAGCCGCTGCGCGAGGATGAGCGTTACGCGAAACTCCTTGGCTCGATTGAAAAACGCTACGCTGACGCCGCCCAGTACATGGAGACCTGGTCCCGCGAGGTGCTCGGCAGCAGCGCCATCATCGAGCGCGATGATGATCTCCGCCTCGTGCTCGCCACCAATCTCGACCGCGAAACCTTCGACCACATGCGCAGCACAATCCGCAAGCAGATGCGCATGCAGATTGACACCATCTTTGATGGGCCGCCGAATTCGTACGTGCTCGTGCTCGTTCCCACGCCGGAAAAGGCGGATGAGATGATCGGCTCGGTGCGCGTCGCCGGCTACTACGACCACGACACCCGCAAACTCGTTCTTCGCGACATCGGCCCCTCGCTGCGCCACGAACTCACCCACGCCCTGCACCACGCCCAGATGGACCGCCTCGACCAGGAACACCCGATGTGGATCCAGGAGGGGCTGGCGTCCATGTTCGAGATGTACGACATCGACGACTCGGGCCACTATCGCGTGCTCGACAACACCCGCCTCAACATCGTGCTCAACCTCAAGCGCAGCGCCGCTCTGTCGCGATGGAGCGACTTCTTCAAGCAGGAAGATGACAAGTTCAACAAGGTTCGCGCCCGGGCCAAGTACGCCGAGGCGCGGGCGATCTTTCAGTTCCTCGCAGAGAAGGGCCTCTTCGAGAAGTGGTACCGCCTCTACCTCACCACCTACGCGGAAGATCGCACCGGAGCCCTCGCATTCGAGCGGCTGTTCGACAAGCCGCTCGAAGATGTGGAGCGCGACTACCGCATGTGGCTGGGGGGAAAAGAAAAGATTCCCGAGGTTGTGCGCTGGAGCCAGCCCTCCATCGGCATCTGGATCGCCGACCAGGCCGCCAACGACGGCGTGCAGGTGCTCGACGTCAATCCGGGCGGCGCGGCCCGGGCCGCCGGCATTCGCAGCGGAGACGTCATTACCGCCATCGACGGCCGCCCGATGTACGCCGTTGAAGAAGTGGTTGTGGATATCCTCCGCCGAACCGATGGCGAGGAAGTCACCCTGCGACTTCGACGCGGCAGGGTCTATCGCGATGTCAAAGTGATCCTGCGCCCCATCCGCGAGAGCCGCGCCACACGCGACCTCATCGAACCCGGCGCCTCCGCCTGATCACAGTCGTTCCATTGGGTATTTGGGATTTGGAATCAGTCGGGATACCGACCGAACACCAGCGTCACGTTGTGCCCGCCAAAGCCGAAGCTGTTGTTGAGCGCGTAACGGACGTTTGCCTTCCGCTCAACATTGGGCACGAAGTCGAGATCGAAATCCGGATTGTCCAGGTTGATCGTGGGCGGGATCACCTGCTCGGCGAGCGTGCGGACCACCGCCATGCTCTCGATGCCGCCTGAGGCGCCCAGCGTGTGACCGGTGACGCCCTTGGTCGAACTGATGGCGAGCTTGCTGGCGTGCTCGCCAAAGACGCTCTTGATGGCCATGACCTCGGCCGCGTCGCCCAGCGGCGTGGAGGTGCCATGTGCGTTGATGTAGTCGATCTGCTCAGGCTTGAGCCTGGCGTCCTTGAGCGCCAGAGCCATGCACCTCGCCGCGCCCGTTCCTTCAGGATCGGGGGCGGTGATGTGGCCGGCGTCGCCCGACGAGCCAAAGCCAAGCAGTTCGCAGTAAATGCGGGCGCCGCGCTTCTTGGCGTGCTCGAGTTCTTCGATGACCAGAATGCCGGCGCCCTCGGCAAGTACGAAGCCATCGCGATCGTGATCGAACGGCCGCGAGGCGTGCATCGGATCGTCGTTGCGCGTCGAAAGGGCTCGCATGACCATGAACCCGGCCATGCACAGCGGCGTCATCGCGGCTTCGGCGCCGCCGGTCACCATGACATCGGCGTCGCCATCCTGAATCAACTGGAAGGCATCGCCGATCGCGTTGGCCGCCGAGGCGCATGCCGTAGCCGGCGCGCTGTTGGGCCCCTTGAGGCCGAAGCGGATCGACACGTTGCCTGAACAGGCGTTGACCATCAATCGCGGCACGAGGAAGGGCGTGACGCGGTCCGGCCCTTTGACGTGCATCTTGTCAATGTACTCTTCGATCGTGTTCACGCCCCCGACGCCCGAACCGATGACGACGCCGCAGCGGAACGGGTCTTCCTTGGTGAAATCGATGCCGCAGTCCTGCGCGGCTTCGATGGCGGCGTACATGCCCAGCATGGTGAAGCGGTCAAGGCGCTTGAGTTCACCTCGCTCGAGTCGGTCACTGCCGTCCCAGTCGATGACCTCGCCGCCGAACTTGACGGACCAGCGATCGCCCTGAAAGCGTTCGATGGGCCGCATGCCGGGCCGACCCTCGCGCATGGCGTGCCAGATGTCGAGACTGTTGTGTCCGACGTTACAGATCGCCCCAAGGCCGGTGACGACGACACGACGTGAGGGATGATTGCTCATGGAACGGAGATCGGTGTGCGCGTGGGCTGCATGGGCGAAAGAGCGATCGCGCGGCGGGCCGAAGGCTGCCGAACGACACGACGGGCCCGCCGCCTCCAGTGGCGCCGCGGGTCCATATGGAGGATCACTCTCCTCCTGAGGTGGCCTTCATGATGAATTCGACCGCCTGGCCGACGGTCTGGATCTTCTCCGCTTCCTCGTCGGGGATCGAAGTCTCGAATTCGTCTTCGAGTTCCATGACCAGTTCGACGGTATCCAGGCTGTCCGCGTTGAGATCGTTGACGAAACTGGTATTACGCGTGATCTGCGACTTGTCGACGCCCATCTGCTCGGCGACGATGCTGATCACCTTGGCTTCGATTTCGGATTCTTGCACGTTCGAATCTCCTCAGGGGTTGGTACGTTCGTTTCCACTCATCTGACGAAGCGTCGAGCCCGCAGCGAGGGGCAGAAATATAGCCTTCAGGACCGCAGCCTACAAGCCCCGATGTGCCACGAATGCACGCTCGAAGCACCGACAAGGCCCCGTCGATCTGACCGTCACATGCCCATTCCGCCCGCCACGGCCAGGACCTCTCCCGTCACAAATCCAGCGTCTTCAGCGGTGAAATACGCCACCGCTGCTGCAATCTCGCCCACCTGGCCGAATCGCCGCATGGGTGTGATGTTTCTCGCTTCGTCCTTCACAGCGTCGGGAAGATCCGACGTCATGTCTGTTTCGATAAAGCCCGGCGCCACCACATTTGCGGTGATGCCCTTGGTCGCAAACTCTTTGGCAATCGCCTTGGTCATCCCGATCAGCCCCGACTTGGCCGCACAGTAGTTCACCTGGCTCGCCCGGCCCACGCGGCCGGAGATCGAACTGATGTTCACCATGCGCCCCCAGCGGTTGCTCATCATCGGCCGGGCCGCCGCTCGGCAGGAGACGAACGCCGACTTGAGATTGACCCGGATCACCTCGTCAAAATCGTCATCGCTCATTCGCAGCAGCAGGCCATCGCGTGTGATCCCTGCGTTGTTCACCAGAATGTCAAGACGCCCCAGCGACTTGGCGGTATCAGTCACGGCCTCGGCGAGCGCCTTGGAGTCGCCGACATCGCAGACCACCGTCGAGGCGGAACCACCCGCCTGCTCGATCGAAGACTTCAGATCACCCAGCGGGCCGGGCGTACGACTGACGAGCACCACGTGCCGACCGTCTCTTGCGAGACGCTCAGCCACGGCACGTCCGATTCCCCGGCTTGCGCCGGTAATGAAAGCCACGCGCTTTTCGTCGCTCATTCCCATCCCATTCCCGATGTGTGCAAAGAAAGCTGAACTCAGGGCGAGCCGGGGCTCTTACCCGGCGGCGGACTGCCTGGATCCGTTGGCTGCGGTATGCGCCGGCGCGGATCAGTGGTCGGTCGATCATCGGGCTGTGCATTCGGAGTCTGCCCATCTCCGCCCGTCGCGTCGGCGATGGCCTTCTTGGCCGCCTCGATCGATTGCTTGCTCACGGGCACGACGGCGAAGGGAGAGAACTGGTACAGATCGCCGCGCTGCGTCACCAGCCAGTCCTGCTGAACGCGACCGGCCTGGGGCAACACCACGCTGAACGACACGACATTCCCGGCGCCCATCGGCATGCTGACGCGATCGATAAGATCGACTTCGACGATCTTCGACGTCTCCTCTTTCCATTGGCCGCTCTCCACCAGATCGTCGAGCACCTTCTTGCCCGTCGTATCCATCTTCGGCCGCAGTGCTTCGGCATTGCCCGACGCGAAGTCGCTCATGAATTCGAGGATGGCCTTGACCTCGTCCTCGCTGCATTCCATCGGTTTGGCGTTCTGCAGCTTGACCCTTGAATCAAGCGTCAGGTATTCCGCGACAGAAGTCGGATCGACCGTGGTCGGTCCCTGCGGCGGCGGCGGCGGCGGCGGCGGCGGCGGCTCTTCCTTCTTGCAGCCGACAATGAATGCCGCCATCGGCAGCCCGATCGCGCAGAGCGTGAACAACGACAGTGATTTACGAGTCAGGCTGGTCATGGTTTACCACCTTTATCTCGCGGTTGATTCGGCGCATCAGCCCCATCAGCACTTTGCCGGGAGCCAACTCATGATAGCGACCTGAAACGTGCTTCCCCAGCCATTCGCAGGACTGACTCCAGCGAACCGGCGAGGTGATCTGCTCGACCAGCAGTCTGCGAATCGAATTGGGATCCGATTCGTGCGGCCTCGCGGTCACGTTGGACACGACCGGAAATGCCAGAGGCTTGAACCCGACAGCCGACAGAGCCTGCCCCATCCGCTCCGCGGCCGGCTGCATCAGGGCGGAGTGAAACGCCCCGGCAACCGCCAAGGCCGTGGCGCGAAGACCCATCGTCCCGGCGGCGGCAACGGCGTCGGCACAGGCATCCGCTTCGCCCGAGAGCACGATCTGCCCCGGCGCGTTGAAATTGGCCGGCACCAGCACGCGACCGCGGGCCACTCGCTCGCACAGTTCGTGCGCCTGGGCGTCATCTGCGCCGATCAGCGCCACCATCGAGCCCTTGCTGGCCTCCGCGGCCTCCTGCATGAACCGTCCTCGCTGGGCCACCAGTTCGAGACCCTCCTCGAAGGAGAAGGCTCCCGCCAGATGGAGCGCGGTGTATTCGCCAAGACTCAGCCCCGCGGATGCTGCAACTTGCTTCGGATCAAAGACCTCACTCAGCGCGCGATGACAGGCCACCGCAGTCACATAGATGGCGGGCTGGCTCACATCGGTCTGATTGAGCCTCTCGACGGGGCCCTCGAAACAAAGTTGCGAGAGCGGCGCCCCAAGCGAGTCGCCGAGAAACGCATCCGCCTGCGCGAACGTGTCCCGAGCCGCGGTCTGGCTGGTACTCCAGGTCTGGCCCATGCCGACAACTTGCGCGCCTTGCCCCGGACAGAGAATGATCGTGGATTCTGACATGTTCAACTCTCAGAAATCATGCACGCGCGACGATTGAGATGGCGAGCACCCTCGCAACAGCTAGAGACGCCAGATGCTCGTGCCCCAGGTCATCCCGCCGCCCATCGCGACAAAGGCGACCACGTCGCCCGGATGAATCCGCCCCGCCTCGCGCAGTTCGTGCAGGCAGATGGGCACGCTTCCCGCACTGGTGTTCCCGTAGCGATCGATGTTGACATAGAAGCGATCCGCAGGCAAGTCGAGTCGCTTGCGCGTCGCGTCGATGATGCGGGCATTGGACTGGTGCGCGATGACCATCGCCAATTCACTCATCTTGACGCCGGATTTCGTCAGGGCTTCTTCGAGCGCTTCGGGAAACTTGGTGACGGCAAACTTGAAGACTTCGCGGCCCTTCATTTGAAGGTAGTTGAGCTTGGTTTCGTTCCAGTCCACATCGGCCGGCACATGCTCCTCGCGCGTCGGGATGTAGAGGTAGTCCCACAGCGTGCCATCGGAATACATCGACTGGAACAGGCAGCCGCGCGACGAATCGTCACAGCGGCGGAGGATCGCCGCCCCCGCCCCGTCGCCTGAGAGAATGCTCACTTTGCGATTGGTGTAGTCCGCCACACGCGTCAGCGAATCGGCTCCGATCAGCGCAATCGTGCGATAGCTGCCCTGGCGGATCAGTGAGTCGCAGATGTTCAGGCCATAAACAAAGCCACTGCAGGCGGCGGTAATGTCAAACGAGCCGGCCGGAACGGCGCCAATGCGCCCCGCGACGCGGCTGGCCGTGCTGGGGCAGGACATGTCCGGAGTGCACGTGGCGACGATCAGCAGATCAAGCTCGCCCGCTGCGACGTTTGCACGCTCCAGAGCCGACTGCACCGCATCTTGACACAGCGACGTCACGTCTTCGCCGAGCTTCGGATCACTGCGATAGCGAGTGCGGACGCCGGTGCGCTGGACGATCCACTCGTCGCTCGTGTCCATCATCTTTTCGAGGTCAGTATTGGTCAGAGCCGTACTCGGTACGGCCATCCCGCTGCTGAGAATCTCGACGCCGTATGAACCCGTGCTCACGCACCACCCGCCTTCGTATTGACTTCAGCGATGCGATTGACCAGCGCCTGGTTCAGGCCCTTGGTGACCATACCGCGGCTCTTGAGAATGGCATTGGTGATCGTTTTGGCTTCCGATGAACCGTGGCAGATGATGCAGATGCCGTTGACGCCCAGAAGCGGTGCGCCGCCATGTTCGTGGTAGTCGTGCAGCGCGTAGATGCGCTTCTGCACCGGCTTGAATCGAGCCGCAAGATCCGGATCAATCGCGGCGATCTCCCGGGCAATCGTTCGGAACAGGCCCGACGCGAGACCCTCAGCCAGCTTGATGACCACGTTGCCGACGAAACCGTCAGTGACCACGACGTCGGCGGCATGATCAAAGAGCGAACGACCCTCGACAAAACCGACAAAGTTCAGATTCGGCGTGGCTCTGAGTTGATCACGAGTGGCCTTGATCAATCCCGTGCCCTTGCCCTCTTCTCCTCCGATGTTCATCATCGCGACCCGAGGGTTGGCGATGCCGAGCATCTCCCGGGCATACACCTCACCCATCAGCCCGTATTGGGCCAGGTGAGACGGCCGTGGATCCGGATTGGCGCCGACGTCGCACAAAACGACCGGCCCGCCAAACGTCGGCAGGATGACCGCGATGCCCGGGCGGTGCACGCCCGGCAGGCGACGCAAGGACATCTGGGCCGCACAGACACATGCCCCGGTGTTTCCCGCGGACATGACGATGTCGGCACTGTCTTCAGCCCGACGGTGCGCCAGCTCAGACATGACGACGATGGAACTCTTCGGCTTGGTCCGGACCGCCTCGACGGGCGATTCGTCCATGCCAATCTCATCAGGCGCGTCAACCACCGAGACGCGCGCATCACGCACGCCATGCGCAGCCATCGCGTTGCGGATGACGTCGCCCTTGCCCACGAGCAGGAGTTCATCACCGGGATCGAGCGACCCGAGGGCCGCAAACGCGCCGTCGAGGATGGCGCCTGGCGCGTGATCGCCGCCCATCACATCGATGGCGATCCGCATGGGTTAGTCTTCCTCGGAAGTCTCGGTCTTCATCTGAAGTCCGGGCCGAACATAGCCACAGTTCGCGCAGGCGCTATGGGGCAGTTTGTTCTCGCCGCAGTTCGGGCAGAGGGTGGTGTGAGCGCCACGCAGAGCGTGGTGCGATCGACGCCGGCGCTTGCGACCGGGTGAAGTTCGATGAGTGGGATGCATGACCGAAGGCCTCGCAAAGATCAGAGAAAGTGGGTATGGCTGGGGTACAGGCCGATCCAGGCCCGCAGACGCACGTGGCCGACCGGCCCGCCGCTGTGTCCGAGCGGCAAAAACACGTCCCCAAAGGTAGTTCAGACACCAGAATCAGTCAAGCGGATGGTAGCCCACCCCACTTGACCCGACGCGGCGGATCGGTACGCTTGGGCTCGGTCAACCGGCACGGCCCGGTTGATTGCCTCCCTAGCTCAGTTGGTAGAGCAGCTGACTCTTAATCAGCGGGTCGAAGGTTCGAGTCCTTCGGGGGGCATTGCCCTGCGCCGGCGCAGCCAGCACCGGGCCGGGCAGCGGCTCCGGGCTCCCGTGCAATGGTCTGCCGCCAGGACGACATTCACCTCGGGGGGCGCCTGAAAAGACGGGGCGGCAGCGGGGCACAGAAGGCCGAGGCCTATCGTTCGATGATCGTACCAAACACCTCCCGCGCCCGCCCCAATGAGGAAGCCTCGCCCTTGTCCGATCCTTCGGGCCACGTCGCCCATGCCGAATACGACCGCCGACCAGACGGCATTGATGCCCGGTTCTCTGTCGGCTGGCGTTTTCGTCTCCGGTTCACCAGCCATGCGTTTGAGCCGCAAAACCGCGTCCTGCGCGATGTCATCGAGACCGATGGGGCGCCCGCCCGCGTTCTCGTCGTCATCGATGACGGCATCCTGAACGCAGCTCCGCGCATCAGCGACAGCATCCGCCACTACGCCAAGTCGACCAGCGATCGACTCGAACTGACAGGCGAACTCATCGCCATTCCCGGCGGCGAGCGCGCCAAGAACGACCGCGCAGTTTTTGAGCAAATCACCAGCGAGATCAACAGAGCCGGACTCTGTCGGCGCTCGTATGTACTCGTCATTGGAGGCGGCGCGGTGCTCGACGTCGTCGGCTTTGCCGCGGCCGTCGCCCATCGCGGCGTTCGACTCGTCCGAATGCCCAGTACCGTCCTCGCTCAGGACGACTCCGGCGTCGGCGTCAAGAACGGCATCAACGCGTTCGGCAAGAAGAACTTCCTTGGCACCTTCACGCCTCCCTGGGCCGTTATCAACGACTCCAGCCTGCTCACCACGCTTGCCGATCGCGACTGGCGCAGCGGCTTGAGCGAGTGTGTCAAGGTGGCGCTCGTCAAGGACGCCACACTGTTTGACGACATCTGCAATGCGAGCGCACGACTCGTCGCTCGCGATCTCGACACCACGACCGCCATCATCCGCCGCTCCGCAGAATGGCATCTGAAGCACATCGTCCAGGGCGGCGATCCATTCGAACTCACCGCGGCTCGCCCACTAGACTTTGGTCACTGGGCCGCGCACAAGCTCGAACAGATGACCGACTTCGATCTGCGTCACGGCGAGGCCGTCAGCATCGGAATCGCGCTCGACACAACGTACTCCACGCTGCAAGGCTGGCTGAGCGAATCCGATCGAGAGCGCATACTGACTGGCCTCCGCGGATTGGGCCTGCCAACCTGGCACGATGATCTCAGCCGCACCAGCGAACTGCTTGGCGGCCTCGAAGAATTCCGCGAACACCTGGGCGGGCAACTGACCCTCGCTATGCTCCGCGGAATCGGCAACGCCTTCGACGTCCACACAATGGACCAAGAGGTGATCACTCGGGCCATCAATCGACTCCGTGACGAGGCGGCCGCCGCGCGACAGTCGTAGAGTACATCTGCAGCCTTTGTGCTCGATTCAGAGAGGAGGAGCGTATGGCCACGGCAACGCCATCCTGCCCGGCATCACGTTCGAAAGTGATCGAACTTTACTTCATGGAGCATCGCGCCAAGGTGCTCGATCTGGCCGCGTTTCTCGATCGACTCGACCGCGCGGCCGATGACATCGGCCACGAAGACTTCCGCGTCGCCGCGCTCAAGCAGTCGATTGCGCTGCTGCTCGACGGGCAGGGCCAGCGGGCCAGGCGCGTCCTGGATCACTTCAGCGATCCCAGCGAAGTCCCCATCGAATCGGCGGCAGGCATGAAGGGCGCCTTCGGCGTCTACCCCGGTGACAAGGCGGCTGCGAAATGACCTACATCGACCCGCATATCCACATGGTCTCGCGCACGACCGACGACTACCAGCGCATGGCGCAGGCCGGCTGCCTCGCCATTACCGAACCTGCTTTCTGGGCGGGCTTTGATCGCTCCAGCCCCAAGGGCTTCTACGACTACTTCCGGCAGCTGACCGAGTCCGAACCGAATCGCGCCGCTCAATTTGGCATCCGCCACTTCACCTGGCTGTGCATCAATCCCAAGGAGGCCGAAGACCCCGGCTTCGCCCGCGAAGTGATGTCGCTCATCCCCGACTTTCTCGATCGCCCAAACGTGCTGGGCATCGGCGAAATCGGCCTGAACAAAAACAGCCGCAATGAACTGGAGATCTTCGAAGCCCACGTCGAGTTTGCGGCCCAGCGCGACCAACTCATCCTCGTCCACACCCCGCACCTCGAAGACAAGCGCAAAGGCACGCGACTCATCATGGATGCGATCAGGCGCAACGGTCGCATCGATCCCGGTCGCGTGCTGATCGACCACGTCGAAGAACATACCGTCAAGATGGTGCTCGACGCCGGCTTCTGGGCGGGGATGACGCTCTATCCCGACACCAAATGCACGCCGCAGCGAGCCGCGGACATCTTCGAGATGTACGGCACCGAGCGCATCTGGATCAATTCCGCGGGCGACTGGGGCGTCAGCGACCCGCTCGCCGTGCCCAAGTGCCAGGTGGAACTCCGTCGCCGCGGCCACACCGAGGATCTGGTGCGACGCGTTTCACTCGAGAATCCTCAGACGTTCCTGAGCCAATCGCCGAAGTTCAGGGTCAATGAGCGCTGAAGTGTCCCACCACTGCCGGATCGGCTACTGCACAAACGTGCACGCCGGGCGAACACTGGCTGAAACCAAGGCGCAACTTCAGAAGCACGCCACGGCCATTCGCAACCTCGTGGCTCCGCAAGATCGCCTGAACATCGGCCTCTGGCTCTCGGCCGATGCCGCGGCAGAACTCGACTCCCCCGCTGCCATCACTTCCTTCAGGGATTGGCTCGATGCGCACTACCTGCGCATCTTCACCATCAACGGCTTTCCGTACGGTGACTTCCACGGCCCGGTCGTCAAGCATCGCGTCTACAAGCCTTCATGGGCGGACGAGCGCCGATTGGATTTCACACTCAGCCTGGCCCGCATTCTCGTCGCCCTTGTGGATGAAGGCGAGCACGCCGGCATCTCCACACTGCCGCTAGGTTGGCCAGGTCCGCCCTGTGATGCCGTGGACCATGCGACTGCGATCATGCAACTCCGCACGACGGCGCGCGAATTGAATCATCTGGCCGCCGAGACCGGGCGTCTGATTCACCTCGACATCGAACCCGAGCCCGGCTGCATTCTCTCGACAAGCGGCCAGCTCTGCAACTTCTACCTGAATCACCTGCTGCGCGACGTCAGCGAAGCTGAGGAGCGCATCATCCGCCGACACATTCGCGTGTGCCACGACGTCTGCCACGCCGCTGTGATGTTCGAGTCGCAGTACGAAGCGCTCGATCGCTATGCCGCAGCGGGAGTCACAATTGGAAAGGTGCAGGTCTCCAGCGCCATTGATATTCGAGTGCCAGCGGATGAACGTCAGCGCCGACGGGTTCTCGATGCGCTTCACCCCTTCGCCGAAGATCGCTATCTGCACCAGACGGGTATCATGCGAAATGGCGAGCAGTTGTTTCTCGAAGATCTACCAGCAGCCCTGTCCCAGACACCGACTGCGCATGAAGAACACTGGCGTATCCACTACCACGTTCCCATCAGCCGCGCCCACATCGGATCACTCGGCACGACCCAGTCCGCCATCACCGAGTGCCTGCAGCACCTCCCCACCCACGGCGCTCGCGATTTGGAAATCGAAACCTACACGTGGGGGGTCCTGCCTGAGCCGCAACGTCCGCCGTCCATCGCCAGCGGCATCGCGGGGGAAATCGAGTGGCTGCGTGCCGAACTCGCGCGCCTGGACATCGCATGCGAGGGGCCAACATGACCGTCCGCCCCTGGCTGGAACTGATGCGCCTCTCCAACGCCCCGACGATCCTGAGCAACGTCCTTGTCGGCTGGGCGATCGGACTGAACGCTCATGCCGACGGATCATGGACCGGCATCGTGCCGACCACGTTCGCCATGCTTCTGCTCTACGTCGGCGGCATGGCCCTCAATGATGTGATGGATGTGGAGGTCGATCGTCGCGAGCGGCCGGCTCGGCCGATCCCCTCGGGAGACATCTCGCGATCTGCTGCTGCAATCCTCGTGATTGCGTGCTTCGCGGCTGCACTCGGATTGCTTGCGATGCGCGGCTGGATGACGGTGGGCTACGGCTTCGTCCTCATGATCGCCATCATCCTCTACAACATCATTCACGCGCGCACCGCCGCCTCGGTCCTCCTCATGGGTCTTTGCCGCGCGCTGGTCTACGTCACGGCAGCGCTGGCCGCGGGCTGGTCGCCGCAATGGGGTGCCCTGCCGCTCCTGGCGACGGCGCTCACGGCGTACGTGCTGCTCTTCTCACTTGTGGCTCGGGGCGAAGCGAGCAGTGAGCGCATGCGATTCGAGTCGATCATCGTCCTGCTGCCGATGTTCGCAGTCGTCTTCGGCGAGTTCGTACCCAGTAACGCACCGGCGTGGCTGACCATCATCGGGCGCGGCATGTTTCTCATCTGGACGCTCGGCGTGGCGATGTATGTGCAGCAGCCCCAGCGCCACCTTGGCCGCGCCGTCGCAGGTTGGATCGCGGGAATTGCCTTGCTGGATCTGTACCATCTCACGCGGCTCGACCAGCCCGAGGCGGCGCTCGCAGCCGGAGCCTGTTTCGCCGTCACGCTGATTGGTCAGAAGTGGATCGCAGGAACCTGAGATGGCCCACGCCACGGCAGTCATCAACATCGTCGGCCTCTCGTCGTCGCTCATCGGGCCGCACACGCCGCGCATCGCCGCCTTTGCCAGGGCCGGACGGATCCAGCGTCTCAACCCCGTACTCCCCGCCGTGACGTGCAGCGTGCAGTCGAGCATGCTCACCGGCCTGCCTCCACGCGAGCACGGGATCGTCGGCAACGGCTGGTACGACCGCACGCAATGTGAAGTGCAGTTCTGGAAGCAGTCGAACCGACTCGTCGCGGGAGAAAAGGTGTGGGAAACGGCCCGGCAGCGCGACCCCTCCGTCACCTGCGCCAACATGTTCTGGTGGTTCAACATGTACTCGAGCGCCGATTACTCCGTCACGCCGCGCCCGCAGTATCGCGCCGATGGGCAGAAGATCCCCGACTGCTACAGCCAGCCCGCCGATCTTCGCGACATGCTCCAGCACGAACTGGGACCGTTCCCGCTCTTCTCCTTCTGGGGGCCCGGGGCCTCAATCGAATCGAGCCGGTGGATCGCAAAGGCGACGCAACGCGTCTGGGAGAAACACAATCCCACACTCACACTCGTCTACCTCCCGCATCTTGACTATGCACTGCAAAAAGTGGGACCCGACCACGCCTCGATCCCGGCAGAGTTGCGCGACATCGACGCGTTGGTGGGCGAACTGATCGACTTCTTCGCACAGCGCGAAGTTCGCGTTATGCTGCTGAGCGAATACGGCATCGAGCCCGTCGATGATGCCGTCCACATCAACCGCGTATTGCGCCAAGCAGGCTGGCTGAAGGTCCGCGAGGAGAACGGCCGCGAACTGCTCGACGCCGGCGCGAGTCGCGCCTTCGCCGTGGCCGATCACCAGATCGCGCACGTGTACATCAATGATGCGTCAATTGCGGAGCAGGTGCGCCGGACATGCGAGCAGACGCCGGGCGTCGATCAAGTCCTCGACCGCTCCGGCCAACAGCAACTCGGCATCGATCATCCGCGAGCCGGCGAACTAACCCTCGTCGCCGCCTCGCGCCGCTGGTTCAGTTACGACTACTGGCTCGATGATCGCTGTGCACCGGACTTCGCCCGCACCGTCGACATTCACCGCAAGCCCGGCTACGACCCGCTCGAACTCTTCATCGATCCCGCCATCGCCTGGCCCAAACTCCGCCTCGGTTGGACGCTGCTCAAAAAGAAACTCGGCCACCGCACCCTTTTTGACGTCATCCCCCTCGACACACGCCTTGTCCGCGGCTCACATGGCCGAATCGATCAGTCACCGGAGCACAAACCCGTGGTAATAACGCAGCACAGCGGAACCAGCGAGGATGAACTCCCCTGCACCGCAGTCCGCGATGTGATACTCGATCACTTATTCGACTGAATAATAAGCGCTGCCTGGCTTTGCACGTGAGGTGCGATGGGAACGCTACGAAGTCGGCACAGAGCGTGCTACTCCGGCGTCGCATCGCGCTGGATCCGGATCGACTCGATGGGAATCAGCGGCCCCTGATTCAACCCCGGGCATGTCCGCCCGGCGCGCTGCCAGTCGCGCGGATGCCGCAGATTCTCCGGCCAGAACGGCCAGGTGCGGCACTGCGACGGCCGCGCCCGATAGATCCCGCACGCCGCCTTGCCCGGCGCCGACTGCCGATCGAGAAACACGCAGTCGTAGCCGTGCTCGCCTGGCGTCTCGGTCAACGATCGTCGTCCGTGCAGCCGGCGAGTGTACTTCGCCTCGGTCTCCGAAACGCTCATCCCAAGCGTCGCGGCGATGACCTTCAGCTCGTCATCGCTCACCCACACGAACCCCGTGGGCCCCGTGCAACAGTTGCCGCACTGCGTGCACTCGAAGCGCAGCCCGTCGGCGTACCACTCGGCAGCTGATGGCTTCGGTTCCGTCATGGCGTGGCGTTCCGCATCACTCGCCGGTCGGGAAGAGGTTGCCCTGGCCCGGCACTTCGCTGCTCGCCTGTTCGCGAACATCCTGTGCTTCATCAATGAGTTGATCGAGGCCGTGAAATTCCTTGTACACACTCACAAAGCGCACGTACGCCACCTGGTTGAGCTTGCGCAGCCGCTGAGCGACCCGCTCGCCGATGATCGATCCCGGCACTTCGCGCTCGTATTCGCGATGAAGTTCCTCGTCGAGTTCTTCCACGATCCGGCTCTTGGCTTCGGAGGCAATGGGCAGCTTGCCGCATGCGGCTTCGATCCCGGCCAGAATCTTCTGCGGGTCAAACGCCTGGCGCGTGCCGTCGCGCTTGACAACCATCAGCCGACCCGCCGTCTCGACGCGTTCATACGTCGTGAACCGCTTGCCGCAATGATTGCACACCCGCCGGCGGCGAATCGCCTTGCCGCCATCGCTGGCGCGACTGTCGATTACGCGGTCGTCATTGGCGGCACAAGCTGGGCAGATCACGCCTGCGGCTCCGATGCAAGATCTGGTAGGGGCAGATTCGGGTCTTGCGTATGTTGTGGAGCCATTCGCTGGAAGTCAACCAGTCCGCAGCCCTTCGTCTTGCCCCCACCGGCTCAATCCGGGACATCGGGAACCTCGACATCGGACTTGTGGCTGACCACCAGCGTGTACTCGATCGTCGCTTCCCGGCCGGATGCGGGCAATTCGACATCCCAGCGCAGCAGCCCCGAGCCGCGTTGCCGCAGCCGGAAATACTCATCGCGGCTCAGAGACGGCGAGATGGACGTCGTCGACACACTGATCTGATCGTCACGCGTCATCGGCGCTCGATCCCAGACTTCGACGGCCACCGTCTGCCCGGTGGTATTGCCGACTTTGATCTGGTACTCGACCAGTGTCTCTCGCCCGTCGCCGAGCAACCCTGTCGAACGGGTCCGATTCGTCACCCTGATGCGCTGCGAACTCACCCGGTGGTCGGTGCCAAAGAAGAGTTCAACGCTCGACCCGGGCGCCACGTAAGGCAGCGTCGTCTCGCCAACGTACTCGCTGCCGAGGAAGATGGACACCGGTCCGGGCAGCCAATGGACCCGGCTCGTGTTCTCGACCGTACCGCGGAGAAAAGCATTGTCAGAAATCACCGGGATCGCCACATACCGAAACGCCGGGCGGGTAATGAACGTCCCAAGCCGCAGCCGCTGGGTCTTCGAATCACCCGATGGAATCGTGATCAGCTGAGGCAGACGGAACATCGCAAACGGAGGCGAACCCAGAGAACCCGACGATGTCACCGTCCCGCCCTGACCAACGATCCGCGCCAGGCTCGCTCGACCCGACAGCAGCGGACCACGCTCGCCCGGCTGACGGACGGCCATCGACGGTGCGCTGGTGCCGCCGGAATCGACAAACCCCGGCTGCAGCGACGGCGGAGCCGTGGGATCGACGATCGGGTGCGTCGAGTAGGCAAAGTTCACATCGTTCCAGTCTTCACCGGTCTGCTGCTCGAGCACGAGTTCGAATTCGACGACCGATTGCGTGAGGTTGGAGTCGGTGCGCACGTTGTACTGGACGTGGCTGCGCACACCCGAGGCGAGGTACGTCAACTGCACCTGGACGGCCGCATCTGCCGATTCGGGCATCGAGACACCCAGCACCGCGGAGCGAATGAGCGGTGGGCCCGCCGCCTCATACTCGATCCGCTGAGCCGTCAGCGCGTCAACCGCCGCCTGCGCCGCCTGCTTGTCAGCCATGACGCCGCGACGGCGCTCCAGCAAAGCCGCGTTCTGTTCCGCGAGATACTTGGAAACGCGCGTGATCTCCTCAAGATCGATCTTGCCCGAACCAACCAGTTCGCCGGAGCGCTGAGCGGTGCGCTCGGCGATTGCGTCCAGCAAACCTTCTTCTTTGCCGATGACGAGCAACTTCTCATCGAGAATGGCCAGTGTTTTCTGCGCTTCCCCAAGCCGAGTCGTCAGTGCCGCCAGGCCGGCCTGGTAGGCGGCAACATCCTCGTTCACTTCGTATGTCACCCGCGTCACGACGGCGCGACCGCCCGCATCAGCGCGGATCGACGCGGGCTCAATCGTCGAGGGCAGTTGGATGAATCGGATCTCGTGCTGGCCGGCGCCCAGTTCGAAGGTCGCCACACGCGTGATGCTCGCCCAGTCGTTGTGGACCGTGACGGCGAAGAGGCGCCCGGGCGTTTCGATCGGAGCCTCCCCGCTGCGCGTTCCCGCCAGGGCGTCCATGCTGACAAGCGCCAGAATAATGATGGCCGTGCTCAGCAATCGACGCGAACGGAGGCGACTGTGCATCCCTGCCATGGTGACGTTCTCCTTCCGTGCGAGGACCGCTTGTCGAACTCCAGCTGCCTCTTCAACCCACGCCAACGGTAACCGGCACAAACGAGGGCCTGACGCGGGCTTCGAACTCGCTGCGGAACTTGTTGACAATGGTGCGCACTGCCCAGTTGTTCCCGTCGGCCAGGCCGCAGATCGTCGTGCCCGGCATGGCGCCCATCGAGCCGGCCAATTCGAGCAGCAGGTCAAGGTCCTTCATCTTCGCTTCACCCGCTTCGATGCGGCACATGAGTTTGTACATCCAGCCCGACCCCTCGCGGCACGGCGTGCATTGACCGCACGACTCGTTCTTGAAGAACCGTGTGATATTCCGCGCAACCATGACCATGTCCGTATCTTCGTCAAAGATCGTCGGACACGCCGTACCCAGCCCGAGCACTTCATACTTGCGGCCGATGTCAAAATCCATCTCGGCGTCGTACTGATCCGTGGCAAGCACACCCATGGAGATGCCGCCCGCTATTGCGGACTTGAACTTCTTGCCGTGGCGCATTCCGCCGCAGTACTCCTCGACGAGTTGGCGCAGTGGAATGCCGAGGTCGCACTCGTAGACGCCGGGCCGGTTCACGTGGCCGGACACGCCCATCAGTTTGGTGCCGTAACTCGGCGGACCCTTGATCGATGATTCACACCCGAGCGACTTGAACCAGTCCACCCCATGCTCGACGATGAACGGCACACAGCAGAGTGTCTCAACATTGTTGATGATCGTCGGCTTGCCAAACAGACCCTTGACCGCCGGGAAGGGCGGCTTGATGCGCGGCCAGCCGCGCTTGCCTTCGAGCGATTCGAGCAGGCCGGTCTCCTCGCCGCAAATGTACGCTCCGGCCCCGCGGTGCAGGTAGCAGTCCACCTTGAACGGACTGGCCCCGCTCAGCAGCCCCTTGCCCCCGAAGACGCCCTTGTCGTACGCCTCGGCGATCGCCTTCTCAAGAACGTGCGCCTGGTGGTGGTACTCGCCGCGAATGTAGATGTAGGCGGTCTGCAACTTACACGCATAGCACGAGATCGCAATGCCCTCAAGAAGCATGTGCGGGTCAAAGTCCAGAATCAGTCGATCCTTGAACGTGCCGGGCTCAGACTCGTCGGCGTTGACGGCCAGGTAGCGCCGCCCCTCGTAGTCCCGGGGAAGAAACGTCCATTTCAACCCGCACGGGAACCCGGCCCCGCCGCGACCTCGCAGGTTCGAATCCTTGACCATGTCGACGATCTGCGCCGGCTCCTGGTCAATCGCCTTGCGCAGCGATTCATACCCGCCGGACTTCACGTAGGCGTCATACCAGATGGTCTGACGCTTCTTGGGATCGCCGTAGGGAAACGTGGGAATGCGCCGGGTGAGAACCGGGCCGCTCATGGGCATAATCAAACTCCAAACGCAGCAGGCGCTGCCATCCAGCCGTGTCGCAAATCATAGCGCCGGCTGAGCGGCAGCGGGACTGGCGGCTTGCTCCCGAATCCGGGCCGCCACCTGCGTCAGCAGCGGGATCATGCCCTCGGCCATCACCGTGTCCCAGCTCATGCCGTCCGCCAGTTCACGTCCCGTTTCGAGCAGCCGTTTCGCGTCGGCCTCGCTGCGCGGGAGTCGGCGGTGCAGTTCCGTTGCGACCTCCCGGGCCACGCGATCCTCCAGTTTGTCGCGCTGCTGCTGGGTCATCGCGCGCAGTTCATCCATTGTCATGGGGCGGTCGAGCTTGGTGTAGTCCGCGACGATGACGTTCTCGAAGGCGATCGCCGCCTCGCCGAGCCGCGTGAGTACGTGCTGGTACGAGGTGACGCAGCCGCACACCGAGCTGGCGACGCAGATCGCTCCGCTGCCCAGCGGCTCAAACTGCGCAATCCCAAACGGCTCATACACCGACTGGCCAAACTCCACATCCGCCGCCTGCCGAAGGGTGGCAAAGCTCATCTCCTCAGCTGCGGCGTCGCCCAGCGTTTCGCGACTCCAGCCAAACTGGTTGACCAGCATCACCTTGAGACTCGTGTGCCCGACATTGAACTGCTTGATGAGTTGGAAGAGTTCGAGCTCCGGGCCGGCGAGGTCGGGATACCCCTCGCGGTGCTGCCAGGGCCATCCGTATTCCCGGGCCATCCGGTTCACCTCATTGAGCCCGCGCGGCGGCGCGCCGCAGGTGAGAATCACCAGCAACCCCGTTCTTCCTTCGGTTCCGAGCATTCCATCAAGATACGAACAGACTTTGAGGTCGCGCCAGAACCCCTTGCTGATCACAGGACGCGCCACGTGCGTCATCAGAACATCAGGCCGATACCCGATGACACGCTCGGCCCACTCGTCCATGAGTCGGCGGCTTTGCGTCTCCTGCTCGTAGTCGCTGTTGAAGGCGGGCAGTCCGTTGTAGACAAGGTTCACGCGCCCGTGCCTGGTTTCGGGATTGAGAAATCGCATCTCCTCGGCCGTCGGGTCGCCCACGGCGATGATCGCGTCCAGTTCATGCGCTCTGGAAATGAGCGCGTGCCGCATGAAGTTCGACTGATCGCCGAACACATCCTCGACGTACAGACCCTTAGCCGCCCCTTGGCGCATCATGTTGTAAAACGCGGTGTCGTGGCCCGGGTGATGCTCGGTCAGGCGCCGCGCCGTAGCGCACTCGTGGGCGTGGAAGATGGTGCGAAAGGCGTCGCCGCCGTCCATCACTGACTTGAGCGCCGTGCAAATTCCCATGAACTCATGACTCAGGATAATGCATGGCAGTTCATCAGAAGGAACAATGGCGGAAAGCGCATAGAACGCGGGCTCAGCCAGGCGGCAGTATTCCTCAAAACCCCAGTCGTGCTCGTAGCGCCGCGCATCGATGCCGAACTCATCCCACAGCCGCATCTTGAAGATCGCCAGTTGCTCGCGATTCGGATTCGACACATCAATGAGCAACACCTCGGCGCTGCCGTCGCGGTCGTAGCCATTCTTCTCGTACGAGCGGATGCCGTAGGCGATGTGCACCCCAAAGGCCCACTGGATCGGGTGGAACTTGCGACCCAGCCCGTCAAAGTCGATGTTGTCCGCGCTGCTGTACCGGACATTCACATGCGGCCCAAGCCGCCGCAGCGGGCTCTCAAAGTGATGCCCACCCATGGGGCCGATGAGGATCGACCGCCGAACCGCCGACTGGTACACCGCGCTGGTCATCATGCCTTCGAGCACGGTGCCGATGCCGCCCATCTTTTCGACGGCTTCGTGCGTGACATGAGCGAGCGTAAACGGACCGGCGGCGTGAACAGAAGAGTCTGGCATGGACTGATGGTATCGGCCGATTCCACCAGTCATCCGCAGAACCATGTCCGCCGTCTCAGGACGCTTCGCCGGCGTCCACGACCGAAGCCCGGCCCGGCGCCATCGTCCCCTCGATCAAGCCCGGCTGCCAGATTTCCTCGAGATCCTGGTCGTCCGTCGCTTTGCGCATCAGGAAATAGAGCACCGTGGTCGCGCAAGCGAAATACGACCCCACCCAACCCGCCACCATACCGCCGACCACCGTTCGCCACAACACGAGAAGACCGCCCGTGATGCGCTGCGTACCCGAGAGCGACCACCCCTCGCTGAGCGGCAGCAGGTGATCGATGCTGGCCCCTCCGCCCACGGCCTCGACGGCGGGAGAGGTCACAAACAAACTCGCACCCCACGCCGTGAAATTCAGCGCCAGCGACGCCACAAGCGTGACGATAAGAAGACCGAACACACCTTGAATAAACGCCGCAATCACGTACACGATCCAGTGCAGTGGTCGGTTGCGCACAAATGAGAACCCGCGAGCCAGCGCGTCGGGCGCATCCGCCGACTCCACCGCCACCGCCGGTATGAACAGCGCCGAGGCGAGCAGCGTGAGCAGGATCAGACACGCCGCAATCGTTCCGCCAAAGAGAGCGAGCCCATAGAGCACACCGCCGATGACATTGAGCCCCGGTACGGCGAGCAGTAACCCGCCCACCGCCAATGCGATCGCGCCCAGCGCCAGCGCCACAAGCGGCAGTCCGATCGTGCCCAGAACGGGAATCCACCGCTTCAGGGCATACGCCAGCGCCGTCGTCCAGGTAATGTATTGCTCGATCGCAAACTGGCACGCGGCGGTGCGCGAGATCGTCGCGACGCCAATCATGCCGATGACCAGAGTCCACAGCCCGAACACGATCGTGAAGAGCAGATATTCATGGAGAAGGATCCCGATCATCCGTGCAGCGGCCGCCAGCTCGTCCGCGATGCCGCCGAGGTTCAGGTGCAGAGCCGCGTTGAGCACGCCGTGACACCGCGCCACAACCGCCTCCGCCGTCGCCTCAAACACACCCTTGGGGGCGACCAGCTTCAAGCGAGCCAGGGCCTCGGCAACGACCACGCGATCACGCTGTTGATCCTCCAGCGACTTCTCACGGTAGGTTTCGAGCACTGCGGCCCGCACATTGGCTGCGCTCAATACCTCGGCGCTTCTGATCGCCTCGGCGCGATCGGTCCGGATCAGTGCCGGGTCGGCGAGGAGCAGTCGAAGATCGTCACGCAGCGCCGGATCGGCCATCGGCGGCGAACCAAGACCGCCCGGCCCTACCTGTTTTCCAGCCAACCCGTCCCAGATCGTCCCTGACGCCATGAGCATCACGACAATGACAAATCCCATGATGACCCGACTGGGCTGAAACGACAGCGCCAGAGCCCTGGGGATGCGGCTGATGAGCAGGATGCCGCTCCAGTTCACCTGGTCAACCACGACGCTCCGGTGCGGTTCGTTCATGGCTCATGCTACCTTGCCCGCGGAAACGGGCAAGTGCCCTGACGTGTCCCGACACCCGCCCCACGAGACGCCCCGCGCATCCGGGCTTGCTTTTTCCATACAAAGCCATGATGCTACTTTGTTCGCACGCCCCTCTTGCCTCTGAAAGGAGCACACCGTGGCACCAGCCGTGATCGTTCTGCTTGTCTTCTTCGGCGCCTTCGTTCTCTTCTTCCTGTGGGCCATCGGGATCTTCAACGGCATCAAACGCAAGGAGATTGCCGCAGAGGCCGCCTGGTCGGATATCGACGTCCAGCTCAAGCGTCGCCACGACCTGATACCCAACCTCGTCGAAACCGTCAAGGGCTACGCCGGCCACGAAAAGCAAACCCTCGACGCGGTCATCTCCGCTCGCGCCAAGGCCGTGAATACCTCAGGCGTGGCCGCCAAGGCCCAGGCCGAGGGTGAACTGAGCCAGGTGCTCGGCCGGCTCATGGTCCTCAGCGAGGCCTACCCCGAGCTCAAGGCCAACCAGAACTTCCTCGCCCTGCAGGAAGAACTCACCAGCACCGAGAACAAGATCGGCTTCTCGCGCCAGCACTACAACCGCAGCTCCCAGCAGTACAACGAGGCCATCGGCGTCTTCCCCGGCGTGCTCATCGCCGGCCTCATGGGCTTCAAAGAAAAGGAATACTTCGAACTCGAGAACCAGGCCGAGCGCGAAGCGCCCAAGGTGCAGTTCTGATCGCGTGGTGCGACCGACTTTTTTCACCAGTCCAGCCAGACTCAACTAGCGCCTGGCCCCCAGTGCCTGTTGCCTCGCCTTTCCCATGTCCGACGTCATTCACACCGACAATCCGGCGATCCACGGCTTGCCCGCCAATGTGACGTTTCCTGATCTGATTCGTCGCAACAAGCGCCGCAGCGCGCTGCTCATGCTCGGCATGGGCCTGCTTGTCATCCTCGTCGGCATGGCCGTGACCGTGATCCTCGGCGTCTACACCGGGGCGGCGCGGGACCAGGTCAATCTCGTCCAGTCGCTGATCCTCGGAGGCATCGCCTCGGCCATCGTCGCCTCGCTCGCGGGCGTGTGGAGCTTCTACGGCGGCTCAAACGCCATCCTGGCCCTGTCGGGCGCCAAAGAGATCGAGAAAAAGGACGACCCGCAGTTGTACAACGTCGTCGAAGAACTCGCCATCGCCGCGGGCATCCCCCCGCCGAAGGTCTATGTCATCGATGACACCGCGCTCAACGCCTTCGCCACCGGCCGCGACCCCGAGCACGCCGCGGTCGCCATCACCAAGGGTCTGCGCGCTCAACTCAGCCGCGATGAACTCGCCGGCGTCATGGCTCACGAGTTTTCCCACATTCGCTTCTACGACATCCGCTTCGCCATGCTCATGGCGACGATGGTCGGCCTGATCGTCTTCGCTTCTGACGCCGTCCTCCAGATGATGCGCCTGCACTTCTGGTACGGCGGCGGTCGTCGCTCGTCGCGGCGCAGTGACAGCGACAACAAGGGCGCAGCCGTCCTCATGCTCATCGTTTTCGTCGTCTCGATCATCCTGATGATCATCGCCCCGACGCTGGCCATGCTGATCCGCATGGCGGTCAGTCGCGAGCGCGAGTACCTGGCAGACGCAGGGGCCGTCGAGTTGACGCGCTACCCACAGGGATTGATTTCCGCGTTGCAGAAGCTCGGCGCCTGCCGCGAACCGCTCGAAGTCGCGAACCGCGCCACCTCACACCTCTACATCGTCAATCCACTGCGAAACGCCCTGAAGAACGACGGCCACCAGCTCGACAGCGTCTTTCGCACGCATCCTCCGCTGCAGGATCGCATCGCGCGCCTCACCGCACTCATCTCCGCGCCGGTCGAATCGGATCGACCCTCAGACCGCGCCGGGAAGGAGGTGTGACGTGGAAGGGCTGGGCATCCTGCTCATTATCCCGGTCATCGTAATCGTCGCCGTCATCGCGTACTTCGCCTGGAAGGCGGAACGGCAGCGCACCCAGGAGCTGGCCGCGCTTGCGCAGCGGCTCGGCTTTGAGTTCAGCCCGAGGCGCGACACATCGCACGATGCCCGCTACCCCCACTTCGAGATCTTTCGACAGGGGCACAGCCGCTGCGCCTTCAACACCATGGCCGGCACACTCACATGCGCCGAGCAGGCACTGCGCGTGTTGCTCGGCGACTACGAATACAAGATCACCACGTCGAACGGAAAGACGACGCAGACCACGACGTATCGATTCAGCTTTGCGATCCTGCATCTGCCCTATGTCGGCGTACCCGATGTGCTCATTCGGCCCGAAGGGTTCTTCGACAAGATCAAGTCCGCCATCGGCTTTGATGACATCGACTTCGAGTCGTCCGAGTTCAGCAAGGCGTTCTTCGTCAAGTCGCCCGACAAGCGATTTGCGTACGACCTGATCGACCCGCGCATGATGGAGTTCCTGCTGGCCACCCGTCCACCGGGCATCGACATGGAGCAGTCAACGATCCTGCTGACGGATGGCCACCGCCGCTGGAAACCGCAGCAGTTTGAGAGCCAGCTCCAGTGGGCCCGAACCTACCTCGAACACTGGCCGCGCCACGTCGTCGATCGACTCTGCAACAGGGCCTAAGCGGTCTCCACGACCGGCGTCGGACGACCTGATTCATCCACCGCCACGAACGTCATCTGCGCTTCGGTCACATCGACAATCTCACGGCTGACAAACCGCTCCACCTGCACGAGCACCCGCACGGTGATGCTCGTCGTTCCCACGCGGATCGTTTGCGTGTGCAGGTTGACGATGTCGCCCACGTGGACCGGCGCGTGGAAGATGACCTTTTCCATCGCCACGGTCACCCAGCGGTACGGCCCCTGCTTGCGAGCCTCGACGTACCCCGCCTGGTCGATGTAGCTCAGAATCACGCCGCCGAAAATCGATCCGAGGTTATTCGTATCCTTGGGCATCGTGATGATGCGCAGCGACGGAGTCGAGTGTTCGAGATCCCAGCGCGTTTCGAGCGGATCAACAGGATTGGAGTCAGACGGTCCAGACATGGCGGCTCCGATGCTCAGGCAAACTCGATGCGCGGATCGACCCAACGGTACATCACGTCCACCGCCAGGTTGAAGAGCACGAGCATCGTCGAATACGTCAGCACAATGCCCATGATGACGAACAGGTCCTTGTTGAGCACCGAATTGACGAAGTGCTGACCCAAACCCGGCACGTTGAACACCTTCTCAACCACAAACGAGCCCGTCATGACATACGCCGCCGCCGGCCCGAGATAACTCAGCACCGGCAGGAACGCCACCTTGAGCGCGTGCCGCAGCACGATGCGCGTCTCCGACACGCCCTTGGCCCGCGCCGTGCGGATGAAATCAGACTGCAGCACATCAATCATGCCCAGCCGCGTGAGGCGCGCAATGTACGCGGCAAAAGGCAGACTCAGCGTCAGCGCCGGCAGCAGCAGGTCGCGCGGCGAGCCCCAGTGCGCCACGTGCACAAACTCAAACCACACCGCGAACACGATGAGCAGCGCCGTGCCGATCACAAAACTCGGCAGGCTGATCCCCAGCAGCGCGATGAGCAACGTCGCCACATCCATCCAACTGCCCGGCCGCACCGCGCCGACAATCCCCGACGCCAATCCGATCGTCACCGCGAAGACCAGCGCCACGATCCCCAGCACGATGCTCACCGGCAGGGCGCCGCCGATGAGTTCGTTGGTGCTCCAGTCCTGGTACTGCAGGCAAGGGCCCAGATTGAAAACCTTCTCCGAATCACCGCGCAACCACGCCAGCCCCGACGCCTGATCCAGGTAGGACACGTAGAACGTCAAGGGTTTGTCGAGGTTGTATTGCGCCTTCATCGCATCCTGCACCGCAACGTCGGGACGTCGTCCTTCCCGTTCGAGCGGATTGCCCGGCAGCAACCACGCCAGCGTGAATGTCACGGTGTAGAT
The DNA here is from genome assembly GCA_040255465.1 of Planctomycetaceae bacterium. GTDB lineage: Bacteria > Planctomycetota > Phycisphaerae > Phycisphaerales > UBA5793 > UBA5793. The sequence continues at coordinate 391,692 of JBDZVA010000002.1, read as the reverse complement.
CACCAACAGGATGACCGGCACCTGCAGGAGTCGGCGAATGAGCATCGCGATCATCGGGCCACTCCTCGGCTCATTTCACGACCTTCAGTTCCCACAGGTACTGCGTCAATCGCGGGTGCGTTGAGATATTGCGAAGTTTCGCCGGATCGTACATATAGAGCGTCACCTGGTGAAACAGCGGCAGGATCGGCACTTCTTCATTCACCATCATCGCGTCCGCCTCTTCGAGGATCTTCATGCGCTTGACTGGATCCAGTTCCATGTCAGCCTGGTTCATGAGTTCATCGAATACGGGATTCGAATAGTTGCGGTCGTTGTTGCTGTTGCCGGTGCGATCGAGATCAAGAAACGTCGTGGGGTCGCCGTAGTCGCCGTACCAGTTCCCCCGAGAAACCATGAAATCGTGCTCCTGCAGATGGGCCGCCTGCACTTTGGTCTCTTCCTCGCGGAGGCGGCATTTCACGCCGAGCGTGCGCTCCCACATGTGAGCAATCGCCTGCGCGATGGACTTGTGCTCCGCGACGGATGGAAACAGGATCTCCACCGTCGGGAACCGCTGACCCGCGGCATCCTCCACGTATCCGTCGCCGTCCCGGTCCTCCCAGCCGGCTTCCGCCAGTTCCGATCGAGCCTTGGCGGGGTCATAGCCAATGCCCTTGGCCCCCTCGAACCCCGCAATCGATCCCGGCGGAATGAGCACATTGGCCACAGGCTGGTTCATTCGCGTGACCCGCTCCACGATCGCCTGCTTGTCCACCGCCCGGGCGAACGCCCGGCGAATCCGCGCGTCCTTGAATGGATTGAATTCGCCGCCATTCAGCGTTGGCTGACAATTGAAGTTGTAGAAATAGGTGCCGTATGCCGCAAAGGCGTGAATGTCGTTCCGTTCGCCGGGCTGAGGCGGCGATTCGTGCGCGAGGATTTCCATCGCCTCGTTGTAGCTCTTTCCCTGATCGCACAGTTCCTGGTACCGCGCCGCATTGCGATCCATGTATCTCTGCTTTTGTGCGAGCATGTCGGCCCGGTAGTCCACGCCGACATCGCTCAGCCAGTCAATGGTTCCCGTCTCGTATGCGAGCACGGCTGTGTTGGCGTCTTCGACCGCGATGCACACAACCGAATCGGACTGCACGGCAGCACTGTTCCAGTAGTACGGGTTGCGCTCCATCCGCAAATCGCGCATGTAACGCCAGACCGTCAGCACGTAGGGTCCGTTGCTGACGAGCAGCGGCGGCTTGGTCCACCCGTAGTGTTGGCGAAACGCACCCGACGCGGCGTCCAGATGAAGATACGGCTCGACCGTCGGTCGGTGCACTGGCTTGAACGGTCCAAACGCCAGCAGGTCGAGCATGTAGGGCGTGGGCACATCCAGCGTGACCACGAGCGTGTGCGGGTCGACCGCGTCCACGCCCACGGTCTGCTCATACCGCTGCAGCGCTTCCTCAAGCATCTGCTGAGCCAGTTTCAGCCGCGCCGCGTCGTCCACTCCCGCTGCTCGTCCTGCAAAGTCCTGCAGTTGCTTGACGCGCCAATCGAAGAAGGCCCGGCCACCTTTGATCTTGAAGAACAGATCGGCATATCCGGCCACGGTGTCGGGAAACAGCGCCCGACGCCACGAATACGCAAAGTCCTGTGCGGTCACCGGATCGCCGTTGGACCACTTGGCGTTGTCGCGCAGGTGAAACGTATACGTCAGCCCGTCCGGCGACACGGTCCAAGTCTCGGCCACGCCGGGTACGATCTCAAACGTGTCGTTGTCGTAGTTGACAAGCCCCTCGTAGAGCGCGTCGGCAATACGAAAATCCTGCAGCCAGCTCATGCGCTGCGGGTCCAGTGAATGAACTTCACCGCGATTGATAAACGTGAGATCAGCCGGCGGTTGAGGCCGGTCGAGCATCACCGCTCCGATGAGCAGACCCACGAGCAGGAGTATGGGCAGGATCGTCCTCATGCCCATAGCGTAGAGCCGCGATCGACCCCGAGCGAAGCCTCCCGACGATCAGCGGTTGAACGCTGCCTCGATCGACCCGGCCTCAAACTCCCACACCCGGTTCGAATAGATGGGGCCATCACCCGCGAGCCATGTCGATTTGAGCGCCGCGTCGGCGTCGTCGTAGCGACCGGCGGCCACGGCGTTGGAAACACGCGTTTGAGCGCTGTCTCGCTTGCACAGCAGGCTCAGCAGGTTTTCGCTCGTGCGTGTGAGATTCGAATAGGTGTCCCGGCTGGCGTCGGTGATCTTGTCCGCCTTGCCGTGGCGCACAACCAGCAGCAGCGCGCTGGCCGCCGCCTCGATCATCTTGTGCTCGTGCGGCGCGATGGCCGGCCCGCCCACGGTGTCCACGACGTAGCGCTTCTGCATCCGCTCAAGACCGATCCGCATGGAATTGAGGCACGCGACGGAGTCCGCATCCTTGAGTCGACGCGCCTGGGCCACAAGCCCGTCACTGATCGTGTCCAGCGCGTTGGCGGCTGTCGGAAGCGCCGCGGCGGCGGAAAGCAGGGCGCGCAAGACTTCGGCGTCCGTTTCCGTTTCCAGCGCATCACGCAGGAATCGAGCGACGTTCTTTTCGCTCTGCATCGCGTTCGAGTAAGCGTTGCGGTCCAGACGGTTGGCCTGCATCGACCGTTCAAGTCCAGTCGCCGCCGCATAGCGCAGCGCCGGCACCTTGGATCCCAGAACATTTCGCAGCGCCGCATCAGAATCATCGCTCGCCACCGCCCCGAGAATCCAGATCGCCGCCTGGCGATTGGCCATCTCCGCCTGCTCGTCATTGGCCAGCACCGTCAATCCCGGCGTCAGCGCATCGTTGTACGCCATGCGGAAGGTCCGGGAGGTGTCCCGACGCACCGGATCGAGCAGCGACCGCCGGGCGTCAGCCAGCGCGCGACTGTCCTTTGACTTGAGGCCGGCGAGATTCTTCTGCACGAAGTCCTTGAGCGCCGCCACCTGCTGCGATGTCAGCGGTCGGGGCGTGTTGAAGACGTCCGGGGGCAATTGGGCCAGGGCCAGCGGACCTGCACCCAGAACCATCAGCAGGAAGGCGAGGAGGGTCGACGTTCGTCGCCGGGAAGCGTGCATGCTGGAATCTCCGCGAATTCTGGGCGTGTGGCCGCCCGGCTCGGCCAGGCTCAATCGCTGGCAACATCGAACCTTACGCTACGATTGCTCCTTGAGATGGTCAATCCTCAATCTCTTCTGTTCATGGAATCGCCCAGCCGCGTTCCTAGCATCGCCGACCCGGTCCAGCGCCATTTTGTAACCCCTTTCAGATCCGCCCGCTGACGTGACCGCCCCCCGGCGTCCGATGTGAAAGACACCATGATTCGACTGCTCGTCGCCCTGCTCTCCCTCGGCACCCTCGTCGCCACCGCCAGCCCGGGCTCCGTCTCATCAGACGCGGCGGCCGTCGCCACGGCGGAGACCTATTCCCTTGATCAACTCATCGCCCGGAGACTGGTCCAGCACACCCTTCGGTTCGCCCGCCCCGGGCCCGAGGCGGATCCGCAGGCGGGATACCGGGCGGCCGTAGGCATTCTGGAGTGGGCCGCCGAACTCGCTCCGGATGACGTCGAAATCCACCGCAGACTGGCCGCCGCCGGCGCGGTTCTCGATTCCAGCCTGCCCATGATCATCCAGGCGGAACGGAATCTGCTCCGCCTCGAACCCGACAACGCCACGGCCCAGTTAAACGTCATCAGCCGCGCCATCGACGAGCGTCAGAGCGTCACTGAGCGCCTCGATCTCTGTGAGCGGCTTCTGCGCTCAGCCGCCGGCGCTCGTCTCATGCCTGAAGTTCTCAGCCACGTCGCCTACCGCGCCGCGATCCTGGCTGAGGAGCAGGGGCGCGCCAGCGTGGCCTCCTCCTACCTCGAGGAAGCACTCAAACGCAACCCGGTGAACCTCGACGCCGCAGCCCTCAACGCCCTGGAAACCGATCGTCAAACCGCCAAGGTCGAACTGCTCGTTCGCGCCATGATGCAGCTGGTCAAGGCCGATCCCGTCAACGAAGCCGCGCTGAACGATCTGATCGCGGTGGTTCAGGAATCCGGCTTCCAGCGCGGGGCCGCCGACCTGATCGAAGGGCTGAGCGCTCAAGCCGCTCGACATCAATCCAGCATCCCCGACGATCTCTTCGCCGACTACGCCTACCTTCGTTGCGCCGAGTCGGGCCCGCGAGACGGCCTCGATCTCATCAAAAAACGGCAGGACTCATTTGACCGTTTCGAGAGGCGGCGGCGACAGCAGGAGTGGATTGCCCAGCAACAGGCAGCCCTGAAGAAGGCTGCCGATGAGGGTCTCCCGACCCCGCAGATCGGCGAGATGCCGACGTTTGAAGACGTCTCCGTGGACCTCTCAATTCATCTGCAGATCACCCGCCTGCTGCTCGCCATGGCGGCTGAATCGGAAAACGATGTCGAAAGCTCTCTGGCGTCCCTCGAACGCATCTGGGATTCGCAACTCCAGGAGTTGAAGAGCACCGATCGCACTTCGCTGCCCGTCTCAGCCATCAATGCGATGAACGCTGACCAGCGCCGCATCATTGCGGATCGGGCGTGGACGCGGTTGTGGGTCAATCGGCATGTCGAGCAGGCCGCGGCCGACGTCCTCGAACTCGACAGGAGCGGCAACCACGATCCCGCCGAACTGCAGCGCCTTCGTTCCTGGCTCAGCCTGCGTCAGGGCGATGCGCAAGCCGCCATCGCCGGCCTTCAGTCCCTCCAGGCCGTCGATCCGCTGAGCGATCTGGGTGTCGCAACCGCTCAACTCGAACTCGGTCGCACAGCCGACGCCACGCGATTGCTTGGAGAAATCTACCAGGGTCAGCCGGGCAAACTCGTGGGGATCCTGTGCAAGTGGAAGTACGAGAAACTGACGGGAAAGCCGATGCCTGCCCCGCGCCAGGCTCGCGCCGTCGAAAAGGAACTCGATCGCTTCCCGCAAACGCTCAGCGACCTGCTCATGCGACCAGAGCGGTACTTCAGCCTCTCGATCGCCCCCCGCACCGAACGGACCGAACCGCTCGACGCGATCACGTTCGATGTGACGGTGCGTAACGACGGTCCCTGGCCCGTCGCGATCGACGCCGAAAAGATCCTTCCCAGCCGGCTCGCCGTGTTTCCGATCTTCCAGATTGGCGGCAAGCGACTGCCCACCGGCACCCGCCCGCTCACGCTCGATCTTGAGCGCCGCCTCATGCTCATGCCCGCCGAAGAGATGACCGTGCCGATCTCCATCGATCACACGCTCTTCGGTCTGCTGATTCCGAATTTCGCCCTGCGCCCACTGAGTGTGCAGTTCCAGGCCATGCTCGATTACGACGTCGGGTCGGACGGCAGATTCCGACCCCAATCGTGGAGCATCGTCCGCCAATCCAAACCAATGCAGGTTTCTGCGTGGCCCGGGCTGCTCGACGGCGCCACCCCGGATCTCGCCGGTCAGCTCTCCGCTCAGGACTCCGCAACGACTGTTCAGACAATCTCAAAGATCGGCGCCCTGCTGCACGCCCGTCTCACTCGCATGATCGATCCCGCCGCCAACCCCGAACTAATGGCCGCGATGGACGCCGGCATGAACCGCCTGATCGAACTCTGGCCCGAACTCGATGCGAAGACGGCCGCATGGGCCATCCTGTCGCTGCCCTTCCAAAAGGACACGAGCACCAGTCGCATCGCTGTGCTGGACCAGTTCGAGGCCGTGGCTCGACGCTCGACCGATCCACTCGTTCAGATGGCCTGGATCGCAGCCCGCTCTGCCAGCGACGCGGACGTGGTGCTCGAAGCCTCGCTTCGAAGCGACAATCCGCAACTCCGCGCCATCGCCCAGGACGCCCGCGCCTACTTCAACACGCCGGATCCCCTCGCTCCGGATCCTCTTCAGGAAGAAACCCCCGAGAAGTAGCGCCAGCCGCCCTCAGTTGCGCAGCATGTCCGCGCTGGGAACGTCGTTGAATCCCCACTTCTCCCAGATCATTTCCGTCACCCTCCACCGGCCGGCCGCATCCTTGCGCCAGCGAAATCGCCACTCATTGGGTGTCGGCTGGCCCATGGCCGTGGTGGTCGTCTGCGCCAGCACCGATTCGCCTGTGTCGGCTCCGGTGCGCACTCCGCGCGTGTCGCGAATGTTGTTGGACTGCACGAGCGCTTTGATCCCCTTGACACGATCGAGCAGATCGGCCTTGTCCAGCGATGACTTGTCCCGGCCCACGCGCAGCACGAGACCATCCTCAAGCAGGCCGCCAAACGCCACCGCATCCCCGGCCACCGCCGCTTCCACCAGCGAGCGGGTTTCTCGTGCGAGTCGTTCACCCGTGGTCTCCACCAGTGCCGCCAGCGCTACCAGCCCCAGGGCCGCAGCGATCAACACTCCGGCCACCATCGGGGCCCGGCGCGGATACCGATAGCGGAACCCGAACCACGCGATTCCCCCCGCAATCAGCAGCAGCGCCGCCAGAAACCAGGGGCTTTCCAGCGTGTTCACGATCAGCGGCGAGCCGCTTGGCAGATCCATGGCTCAAGTCTCCGGCGATTTGATTCCGATAATACCACAGCAAGACCGATGCCGAAACCGGAAACGACCCTCAAGCGAAGTGGCGGGTGGAGTGAGTACAGCAATCCTCGAAGCCAATCTCAAGGCTCTCGCTCCGCACAACGCCCGGCTTGTGGAGCGAATCCGAACCATCGCCCCATCCACGCTATGCGCGTTCGCACCGACCCCGCAGGGGGTTCCGGCTCTCTCGCTTCACGGATCACAATTGTGCAGCCGACACCGACCGCTCGATGAGGCGGATCGGTTCGCAAAAGGGATCGACATCGTCCAGCATGCGACCGTCGTCGTGCTCGGCTTTGCCATGGGCTATCACATCCAGCGAATCGCCCAGGCCATGCGCAAGACAGGGCTGATCATTGTCTTCGAACCCGATGTCGCATTGCTTCGCTCTGTGCTTGAACAAGTTGACCACTCCGAGTGGATCAACGCGACGAATCTCGTCATCGCCGACGAGCCCGAAGATCGCGCCGGCATCTCCGTCCAGCTCGCGGGAGCCGAAGGCATCGTGGCGCAAGGCACCACGATCGAAGCTCATCTCCCCAGCCGCGCCCGACTGGGTGAAGCGGCAGCCAGATTCAGCAAGATGTTCGCCGACCTGGTCTCAAACATCCGCACCACGATGCTCACGACGCTCGTGCATTCATCCACGACCTGCCGCAACCTGAGCCTGAACCTGGATCACTACGCCGCCGGCGAAGGCATCGCGCTGCTCAAGAACATCGCCAGCGGTCGAACCGCCCTGCTCCTCTCCGCCGGCCCTAGCCTGTCGCGCCACTACGAACTCCTGGCCGATCCAACGCTGCGCGAGCGCGTCGTGATCATCGCCGTGCAGACCTGCCTGCGCCCGCTGCTGCGGCGCGGCATCCGGCCGCACTTCGTCACGGCGTTGGATTACCACGAAATCAGTCGCCAGTTCTACGACGGCCTCGATCCCGAAGAGTTGCGCGACATCACTCTCGTCTGCGAGGCCAAGGTAAACCGCATCGTCGTCGAGTCCTATCCCGGCCCGATTCGCTGCGTCGCCAACAACTTCCTCGACAAACTCCTCGGCCCACTCGCGCGCGAAATGGGTTCCGTCCCCGCCGGCTCGACCGTGGCCCACTTGAGCTTCTATCTCGCACAATACCTCGGCTGCGATCCGATCGTCCTGGTCGGCCAGGATCTCGGCTTCACGGACAACCTCTACTACGGCCCCGGCGCTGCGATTCACGACCAGTGGGCGCCGGAGATCAATGCCTTCAACACGATCGACATGATGGAATGGTCGCGCGTGGCTCGCATGAAGCGGAACCTGCGCCCCGCCCGCAGCCAGAGTGGCCGACCGATGCTCGTCGATGAGCAGATGAGCACCTACCTCACGCAGTTCGAACGCGACTTCTGCAACGCACCGCAGACCATCATCGACGCGGCCGGCGGAGGCGTCGCCAAGCAACACACCATCGTCCGACCGCTCGACGAAGTGCTCGCCGAGGCCGCGTCAACTCCCCTGCCGGAGTTCGCAACCGAGCGTCGGCGACTCGACGCCGATCGCCTGCGCCAGACCAGCCGCCGACTCGAGTCCGTGCGAAGCGACGTGCAGCGTCTCGAAAAGGTCAGCCGTGACACGGATCGCATTCTCGGCGAGATGCTCGAGCATCAGCACGATGGAGCGGCGATGAATCGCCTGTTCCAGAAGATACGGGCCAACCAAAAAGAAGTCGATCGCCTCGCCGTCCTGCACGATCTGGTCAACCTCGTCAATCAACTCGGCGTCTTCAAGCGACTGAAAGCCGATCGAAAACTCGATCTCTCCGAGACGCTCGAACCACTCGCTCGCCAGAAGGCGCAACTGGAGCGCGACCAGACCAACGTTCGCTGGCTCGCCGAGGCCTGCCTCGAAACACAACAAATCCTCAACGAAGCCCTGCGCGTTCTTAGCGGCGAGTCAGTCAATACCCGCATCAGCGAGCGCGCGGCGGCAAAGACGGAACACTCGCAGTCGGCTGACACCGGATCGACCGCCACCGGGCCGCGCCGCATCGCCGCAATGATCGCCATCGACCCGCAACGAAGCGGACTGCTCATCGATCGCCCGATGAACAACCGATCGAGCAGCTGGCCTCTGCAGGCCACGCTCGAACGCCTCGGCCGCTGCCGGCGCATCGAGTCGATCGTGCTCCTCGTCCCGCGCGGCAGTGACATTCAGTCGTTCCTTGATCAGTCCCGCATCGACCGTCCGCTTGTGGTTCGCGAAGTTGTCGGTCCCATCTTCGACGACGCCCACCGCGCCGTCGCCGCCGCCCGTCGCTGGAGTGACTGGTCGTGGCGCGGCGGCATCGGCGGCATGACCGTCTTTGATGAGATCATCGCCCCCTCCCACATGGCGGCGGCGATGGACGAACTGCATCTCGACGCGGTCGTTGTTGTCGGCCCCGACTGGCCGCTTGTAGACTGGTCAGACGCCACCGGCTGCGGGGCGCTCATCGCCCGCTACCTCGAACATCCCGAAATCCACCGGCTCGTCTTCACCCAGGCGCCGCCGGGCCTCTGCGGCGTGCTGATCGAAGCGTCGCTCATGCGCGAAATGTCCCAGCGCGTGCGCCAGTTCACCGTCGGCTCGATGCTCTCCTACATCCCCAGCCTGCCGCAACTCGATCCAACCAGCAAGGATGCCTGCGTCAAACTGCCCGCAGAAATCCGCAATCACATCGGCAGGTACATTGCCGACACATCTACCATCGCCCGCGCGTTTGAGTCGATTGGCAAGGACCCTTGCGGTCTGGAACTTCTCGCCGCACTGAACGCCATCCCCACGGCCGCCGACGGCCTCCCTCAACAGATCGAGATCGAACTCACCACGCGCCGCTCGACTGAGCCGTTCTGGTCTCCGGCGATCAATCCGCAAGTGGACATCGACATCGACGTAGCAAGGCGATTCCTGCGCGAAGCCGTCTCCCGTTCGGATCTCGCGATCACTTTCGGCGGCCGGGGCGACCCCCTGCTCCATCCGCAATTCGAAGAAATCCTCCGATTCGCTCGAGAGGTTGGCTGCGCTGCGATTCATGTCCGCACTGATCTGCCCGATGCGTTTGGTGATCCGACCCGTGTGCTCCTCCTGCCCATCGACGTCATCAGCGTTGAAGTTCATGGCGAGACGGCGCCGACGTACCAGACCGTCATGGGGATCGATCGATTTGACGAACTGCGGCAGCGCGTCGATTCCCTCATCAACGGCCGCAGCGCGCGGGCAGGCAACCCCAATGCGCTCGTCACCCCATGGATCGTGCCGCGACTGATGCGCTGCGAGGCCACGCTGGATGAACAGCGCAACTTCATCGATCGATGGATGCACTACGCCGGCGCTGCGATGGTCGATCCCGTTCCCAGTTCCGCCATCGACAACTCGATCCAGCTCGACCCGCCGCCCGCCGCCCTCGATGAAATGAACCGTCGCATTCTGCAGGTGCGGGCAAATGGTGCGGCGTTCGTCGGCCACCATGCCTGGCTCCAGCCCGACGATCAGGCAATCGTCGATCTCGACTCCCAATCTCTCGCCGAAGTGTGGGCATCACTGCAGGCAGGCGTAACGCGAGTTTCTGAGATCGATGACCGGGACACGCCCACGTTGATCCTCGAACTCGGCGCCGTCTGAGAGCATTGGGACACGCATGACCAACCATCGGTCCAACACCAAACCGCAAGCCACCGCCGTCATCCTCGGCCGCGCCGGCAGCAAGGGTCTGCCCGGCAAGAATGCCATGCTCCTCGCCGGTCGCCCCATGGTCGTTCACTCCATCGCCCACACCCGCGCCGCCTCCACAGTCACCCGAGTTCTGGTTTCCACGGATTGCCCGCACGTCGCTCAAGCGGCGCGAAACGAAGGCGTGGAAGTCATCGACCGCCCCGCAGAACTGGCCAGCGATCACGCGACCGTCGACGCCGCCGCCCGCCACGCCTTGCTCGACGACGCAGCCCCCCTCGCCGTCATCCTCTATGCCAATGTGCCCATTCGACCATTCGGCCTGATCGATCGCGCCGTCCGGCTGCTCATCGAGTCCGGCGCTGATTCCGTGCAGAGCTACGCGCCCGTCGGCAAGTACCATCCCTACTGGGAAGTGAAGATCGACGAGGCCGGTCGCGTTGAACCCTACGTCGCCAACACCGTCTACCGACGGCAGGATCTCCCACCGCTCTTCATCCCCGATGGCGGCGTGATCGCCGTGCGCCGCGAGAATCTGTACCACGTGATCGAAGGTCAGCCGCACGCCTTTCTCGGCGCCGATCGGCGCGGCATACACAACCAGGCCGGCGAAGTCGTCGATGTCGACAATCGCATGGACTTCCTCCTCGCCCAACTGATGCTCACCGAGACAGCCGGCGACGGCGCTTCCGAGACCACACGCTATGCGCATCGGTGATCGCCCCATCGGCCGCGACCAGCCGCCCTACATCATCGCCGAGATCGGTGTCAACCACGACGGCTCCACCCAGCGCGCCCTGCAACTCATCGAGGCGGCACACAAAGCCGGCGCCGACGCCATAAAGGTGCAGTACTTCGAAGCCGAATCGCTCATGAGCAGCGCCCGCCGCCTTGCGACCTACCAGCAGCAGGCTGGTGAAACCGACCCCATCGAAATGCTTCGCGGCCTGCAGCTCAATCGCGACGCCATGGCCGAGATCGTCCGCTACGCCCACTCCCTCGATCTCCACGCGATCGTCTCGATCTTCAGTCTCGAACACACCAACCTCGCCACCGAACTGCAGTGGGATGCCCTCAAGACCGCCTCGCCTGACATCATCAACACCCCGCTGCTCGAAGCGCTCGCCGCCGCAAGCAAGCCGCTCATTCTCAGCACCGGCGCCGCCAACGCAGATGAAATCGCCGCCGCCCTCGCCCGATTCGGCCACATCGTGCTGCACTGCGTGAGCGCCTATCCCACACCCGATGAAAACGCACAACTGGCCGGCATCGGCCCTCTCGCGCGACTCGCGGCAACTGCCGCCGACGGCCGCGATATCCCCATCGGCTACTCCGACCACACCACCTCGATCGACACCGGCGCTCTCGCCGTCGCATGCGGCGCCACCGTGCTCGAGAAACATCTCACGTGGGATCGCACCGCGCGCGGCCCCGATCACGCCGCTTCCCTCGACCCCGGCCAGTTTGCGCGGTATGTCGGGCAGGCCCGCCGCGCCCGATCGATGCTTGGTGAGCCGCGCGTCATGGTGCAGGCGATCGAGCAGGATGTGCGAACCGTCAGCCGTCAGAGTGTCACAATCACGCGCGAATTGAAAGCCGGCGCGACGCTCACGCGCGACGACCTCACCATCAAACGCCCCGGCACCGGCCTGCCCCCGGCAATGCTCACTCAGCTGCCCGGCCGCAAACTCGCACGAAGCGTCGCCGCCGACACACCGCTCACCACTGATGACCTCGAAGGTGGTGCGTGATGACCGAGTCGACTACTTCGTGCACCATCGCCGTCGTCACCGGCTGCCGCGCCGACTATGGCCTGCTCCGCCCAATTATGCGCGCCATCGCCGCGACCTCATCGCTTCAACTGCAAGTAATCGTCACAGGCGCCCACCTGCTACCCGAAGTTAATACGCGCAATGAAGTCGCCGCCGAGTTCGACATCGCCGCAGAGATCTCCATGCAGCAGCCCGGCGAGACCGGCCGCACCGCCGACGCCATCGCACTCGGTCGAGGCATCACTGGTCTCGCGCAAGCCTTCGATGAACTCAAACCCGATGTCGTGCTTGTCCTCGGCGACCGCATCGAAGCCTTCGCCGCCGCCTCCGCCGCCAGCGTCGCCGGCTTCCTCGTCGCCCACGTCCACGGCGGCGACCGGGCCGAAGGCGTCGCCGACGAAGCGATGCGTCACGCCATCACCAAGCTCGCCCACATCCACTTCCCGGCCACCGAGCAAAGTGCTGAACGCATCCGGAGAATGGGCGAACGCGAAGATTCCATTCATCTCGTCGGCTCCCCCGCCGTCGACGACCTCGCATCGTTCGAACCGCTCACCGACGATCAACTCCGCGCCCTGCATCTCGACCCATCGCGCGACTTTGCGATCGTCCTCCACCACCCGACCGGCCTCGAAGACGCGATCGAGTTCAACACGATGTCGGCGATCCTTGTTGCCACGGATGCGGCCTTCGAAGGCAACTTCGCCATCGGCGCCCCCAACCACGACCCCGGCCGCCCGGCCATCCTCCGCGCCATCGGCGATCGCCGAATGCTCCCCCACCTGCCTCGCGAGCAGTTCATCGGCCTGCTTAAACGAGCGAGTCTTCTCATCGGCAACTCATCCGCCGGCCTCATTGAAGCCGCGGCACTTGGACTACGCGTCGTCAACGTCGGGCCTCGTCAAGCAGGGCGCGAACGAGCATCAAACGCTATCGACGCGGCGAGCGCCTCTCAAAACGACGTCGAAACTGCAATCCAGCAGGTACTGGATCACGACGTGTCCGGCAACCACCCATACGGGGATGGCCGGACCGGCGATCGCATCGCAAGCATGTTCACGCGGCTGCGAGATACTCGGCCCGCAATTCGCAAGCACAACACCTATTGAGCCGTCCCCATCTCCACCCGCGGCGTCACCCGCTCCGCTTCGCTGCTCAGTTCGAAGTAAGTTCCAGGTCGGATGTTGGCAATCGACGCCACTAGGCTGGACGGCACGGTCTCGCATAGCTGCCGCATCTCGCGTGTATTCGCGTTAAAGAATCGCCGAGAGGCTGCGATGCGGTCCTCTGTAAGGGCAAGTTCGTACTGCAATTGGAGAAAGTGAGCATCGGCCTTGAGTTCTGGGTAGTTCTCAACGACCGCGAAGAGTTGCTTTACCCCCATCATTAGTCTGTTTTCGTCGCTTGCCTGCGACGCTACGTCTCCATGGTTGGCTTCCGCGGCGTTGCGCAACGCGATTACCTTCTCAAGCGTCTCCCTTTCATGTGCGGCGTAACCCCTCACCGTGTTGACGAGGTTTGGAATCAAGTCATAGCGCCGCTTTAGTTCCACGTCGACGTCCGACCAACTCTCCCGCACGATTTGACGCAGGCTCACCAGGCGATTGTAGATCGCGAAGAAATACACCACGGGAATGAGCACCACGACGAAGCCAACGATAAACACCGGGATCATCACGTCTCCCTTATTCGGATTCGCCCCTGGGCCCATACACCGCGGCAAAGAAAACCGACCCCAGCAGGAACACCACACCAAGACACAGCAGGAACGCGACCGAATCCACCGCCGCCATTCCCAGCAACCGCGACGTCACCACGCCCCCGCCGAACCACAGCACTGCGGCGATCCCCAGCCTCGCCAGCACCTGCCGCGTATTAAGCCTCGCATGGCTACTCATCCCGCACCTCGATCTCGCGAATGCGGGTCTCGCGGATCACCGTCGTGCCGCGTTTCTCCTCACGATGCTCCGACTCGATGATCCGCCGGTCCTTGCTCACGTCCTGGCCAATAGCCTTGAGAATGTGCCCGAAGAACTCGCCGATCGAGCGCATCAGCGGCTTGTTCGGCTCGCGCTGGGGCATCTCAACCCTGTCCACCCTCGCGGGCGCGGATTTCATCGATCATCTGATCCATCTGCTCGATGCTGATCAGGTCATGCCGGTCCTCGTTCACCAGTGCACAAGGAGCCGTGTCGCACGAACCGAGGCATTCCATGCACAGCAGCGTGAAGAGCCCATCACTGGTCGTCTCGTGCGGCTCGATGCCGAGTTTCTTGCGCAGGTGATCGACGATCGGCTGGTGCCCGCACGCCTCGCAGGCGATCGACTGGCACACGCCGATGACATACTTGCCCACCGGCGAGAAGTGATACTCCTCGTAGAAAGATGCGGTGTCCAGCACCTCAGCCGGGGTGAGCTCGAGAAACTCCGCCACCTCCTGAAGCGCCTGGTGCGGCAGGTACCCCACGTGCTCCTGCACCTCGTGCAGCACCGGCAGCAGCGCACCCATCTTCGTTTCGTACCGGGGCAGCAGCCGCTTGCTCATATCAGCCTTCATCTCATCCGTGAGACAAGGCTGCTCCCGCCGCTCGATCGTCATCGTTGCCGAATTCTTCGTGATCCACGCCATCGACTGTTCCTATCTCAACGATCGAGTTCCGCCGCAATGATGTTCAGGCTGCCGAGAATCGCCACCGAGTCGCTCAGCAGATGGCCCTCGAGCATCTTCGAAAACGACTGGTAGTTGATGAACGACGGCGGCCGCGTCCGCGCCCGCCACGCACGCGGCCCTCCATCGGCCACGATGTAGTACCCCAGTTCCCCGTTCGGCGATTCCTGGCACGCGTAGCACTCCGCGACCGGCGCCTTCCAGCCGCGATTGGTCATGACGAGTTCAAAGTGCTGAATCAACCCTTCGATTGACCCGTACACCTGGCTCTTGTCAGGCTTGACAAACTTGCCATCGGCGTATGTATCCACCGACCCGCCGGGCATGTGGTCGATGAGTTGCCGGATGATCTCGACCGACTGCCGCATCTCGAACAGACGCACGTAGTAGCGGCTGAACACGTCACCTTCGCTCATCACCGCGACCTTGAATTTGACCGCCTCGGCCCCTTGGCCATCCCAGTTGTCCGCAAAGCACAGGTACGGCTCATCTTTGCGAATGTCGCGCCGCACCCCGGCCGAGCGCGCCACAGGTCCTGACAGGCTCCACGCAATCGCGTCCTCCTTCGAGATGGCCCCGATGCCCTGCGTGCGATCAAGGAAGATGCGGTTGCGATTGAGCAGCGTCTCGATGTCATCCAGCGCCGGCGGCAGTTCGTCATTGATGAACCGCTTGATAAGCGTCTTGAATGTACTTTCGTCGGGCAGATCATGCATGAGGCCGCCGACTCGCGTCCAGTCCGGATGAAACCGCTGGCCGCAGATGTAATCGCAGATGTCGTTGATGCGTTCGCGCTGGTTGAAGCCGTAGAGGAAACCGGTAAACGCTCCGAGGTCCAGCGCCGCAGCACCGACGCACAGCAGGTGGTCCTGGATGCGCCCGATCTCGTGCATAATCGTCCGCAGCACCTTGCAGCGCGGCGTGATCTCGATGCCGAATAACTTCTCCACCGCGCCGTGCCACGCGATGTCATTGCAGATCGGCGAGATGTAGTTCATCCGGCTGACCGTACAGACATACTGGTTGTAGTCGTGATGCTCGCCGAGCTTTTCGAAGCCCGAGTGCAGGTAGCCGATGTGCGGCGTGACGCGGACGACCCGCTCGCCGTCCAGTTCCATCACCAGGCGCAGCGTCGTGTGCGTGGCGGGGTGCTGCGGACCGAAGTTGAGCACCCAGCGGTCGCCGGTGTCCACATGGTCCTTGAGGTAGTCCACCCGCTCGTCGTCGAGTTCGATGGCGTCGATCGGCTTGATCGTGTAGGGCATGGTCGCTTCAACTTCCCTATGGACGGTGCAGCCGCATCATAGGTCGGAAGGACGCCTGCGGTGCAGACTTGCGCTGGTTCTCAATCGTGGCGTGACATCGACTCAGAACCCCGACATCTGCCCCGCATACCGGCGATAGAGCCGGTACAGGTAGACCGAGAGAATCCCGGCTCCGACCAGCATCGCCAGCCCCGTAAACATCGCGGCCGGGCCGGCCGGCGTCGTCGCTCCCATGATGTCAGCCTCAGCGCTGACCGGGCCCGCCGTCCCGCCGAACCAGTAGTCGTAGAGTTCCCATCCCCCGTAACCGACCATGAAGATGATGGCCGAGGCGATGAGCAGTTGATGGAAGACGATGAGTTTCATGACTTCACCCGATTGTAGCCGAATCCTCCGCTGTTGCACGGGAAAGCGGGTTCCCGGCAAGCGTTCGGCGTCCCCAAGCGTCTAGAATACCTCGTCTTATCGATCTCACTGAAACCACCCCCACGTCGGGCAAGGGCTTGTCGAACATGAGCACCGTTGGAAAGCAAAGCACCTCGATTTCCGAAGCCGTCAAGCCATCCGTCGATCCACATGCGCTGAGTCTCTCCGGCTATGTGATTGATCGCGTCTACGGGCCGGACTCCGCCGAGGCTCGCGACCACGTCACCAACGTCGGCGAACCGGGGCAGTTTCCCTACACGCGCGGCATCCATCCCGGCATGTATCGCGATCGTCTCTGGACGATGCGGCAGTTCGCCGGCTTCGGCAACGCCGATGACACGAACAAGCGATTCAAGTACCTGCTCCAGGCGGCCCACGGCACGAGCGCCAACACCGGCCTCTCCACCGCCTTTGACCTGCCGACGCTGATGGGACGCGACAGCGATGATCCGCTCTCGGCCGGCGAAGTCGGCCGCTGCGGCGTGGCGATCGACACCATCGAAGACATGCATCGGCTCTACGCCGACATTCCGATCGATCATGTCACCGTCAGCCAGACCATCAACGGACCCGCCGCGATCATCTGGGCGATGTACCTCGCCATGGCCCGCCAGCGCGGCTTCGACTGGAACAAACTCGGCGGCACGCTCCAGAACGACATCCTCAAAGAGTTCCACGCCCAGAACGAATTCATCTACCCGCCCGAAGCCTCGACCAAGCTCGTCATCGACACCATCGAGTTCCAGACTCAGCACGTGCCGCGCTGGAACAGCGTCTCCATCTCCGGCTACCACATCCGTGAAGCCGGCTCCACCGCCACGCAGGAACTCGCTTTCACTTTGCGCGATGGCATGGAGTACGTTGAGTGGTGCATCCGTCGCGGCCTCGATGTCGATGAGTTCGCACCACGCCTCTCCTTCTTCTTCAACAGTCACAACGAGTTCTTCGAAGAGATCTGCAAACTCCGCGCCGCCCGCCGCATCTGGGCGAAGATGATGCGCGATCGCTACAAGGCCAGGAACCCGCGGTCGTGGCTTCTGCGCACTCACGTTCAGACGGCCGGTTGCTCGCTCACCGAGCAGCAGCCCTACAACAACATCATCCGCGTCGCCTATCAGGCGATGGCCGGCGTGCTGGGCGGTTGCCAGAGCCTGCACACCGACTCGATGGATGAAACGCTCGGCCTTCCCACCGAGCAGGCGGTGACAATCGCGCTTCGGACCCAGCAGATTCTCGCCCATGAAACCGGCGTCACGCGAACGGCCGACCCGCTCGGCGGGTCGTACTACGTCGAAGCGCTGACTGACCAGATGGAGAAAGACGCACTCGAGATCATTCACGAAATAGATGACATGGGAGGCGTCATCGGCGGCATCACGCGCGGCTACTTCCGCCGCTCCATCGCGGAAGCCTCTTATCGCTTCGGCCAGGAAATGGAGCGCGGCGAGCGCCTCATTGTCGGCGTCAATGCCTACGTCGATGAGAACGAAGAGCGCGATGTTGAGATCCTTCAGATCGGCCACAAAGTGGAAACGGATCAGGTCAAACAACTCGCCGAGTTCAAGACGCGCCGCGACTATCACAAGGTTGAGACCGCACTCAACGCCATCCGCGAAGCGGCTCGCAACGACGAAAACGTCATGCCCAGCCTCGTTGACGGCGCCGAGTCCAACTGCACCCTCGGCGAAATGGTCCAGGCCATGGCCGACGTCTACGGGCGATACAGCGGCGGACCCGAGTGGTAAGCCGCTCGCAGCGGCCCGAGGGTTTGTATACAGGCTTGTAAAGTTTACAGGTTCGTAATCTGCTGCAAAAACCGAACTTTTCCCGCACCGCGCGGTCGCACTGTCGGTATCATCGCGCCGGTGGTGGCGTGTGATCTGACCGTGGTGGGATAGATCACGTCATGCATGATCGGCATCCATTCAAGACAGCAAGGAGTTTGAGAATGAGCAACGTCAATCCCATCCCCGAAGGGCTCGAGGGCGTCATCGCCCATCTCGTCGTCGATGACTGCGCCAAGGCCATCGAATTCTACAAGAAGGCATTCGGCGCCGAGGAAGTTTGCCGCATGCCGGCTCCCGACGGCCGACTCATGCACGCGGAAATTAAGATCGGCTCGACGACGGTCTTCCTCGCTGACGACTTCCCCGAATACTGCGGCGGCAAGGCGCGCAATCCCAATGCACTCGGCGCCTCGCCCGTCACACTCACCCAGTACGTTCGCAACTGCGATGCCGCGATCGATCGCGCCGCCAAGGCGGGTGCGACCGTGACCATGCCCGCGGCCGACATGTTCTGGGGCGATCGCTACGGCACGCTCAACGATCCCTTCGGCCACGCCTGGGCCTTCTGCACCCACCTCAAGGACATGACGCCCGAAGAGATGGCTAAGGCCGCCGAGGCTGCCTTCAGCGGCGCCGGCTGCGACGAGTAAGCTCGCAGGACGTCACTCATGTGCCTCATCACGATGGACCGTCGCACCCGCGGCGGTCCATCTTCTCTTTCAATTCGATCGGCCCGCGACTTGGACAGCACTCCGGCGTCGCGTCAGCAGCCACGGCAATAGCAGTACCCCAAACAGCACGAACTGCATGAGATACATATTCAGCACGCGTCCCGGCCAGGCGCCGACGATCCGCGCCGGCGAGTCAATCGGCCCAATGTAGCCGTAGTTCAGATCGAACGCCGCATCGAGCGGAAAGATCGCAATCGTGTAGAGCGTGATGAGCAACTCGGCGATCATCCAGTCGTGTGTGGTGGGCCGGTAGCGCATCACGGTGACAAGGTAGGCCGTGGTGCCGATGATCTGGAGATGCGTCAGCCAGAAGAGGTAGAACTCGACGTGACCTGGACCATGCGTCAGTGAGGGCATGATGAAGGCGAAGATGCTCAGCCCGATGCCCCAGAAGTAAAGCACCGACCACACCCATCGCGTCGTCGCCAGCAACGCGACGGCCGCGAGCACCGCCACGATATCGCAGATGTGCAGCGGCAGGCTGACACGCCAACTGAAGTTCTGCGGCAGCAGCCACCAAATCGTCGTGAACAGTTGCGTGACGATGATAAACACCGTCCAACTGAGGCGGAGTTGACGTTCGAACCTCGGCCGCCGCTGCCGCCACCGCAGACCGAGCCAACTCGACGCCAGCGTCGCAAGCAGACAGACCCCCGCAGCCATGAGATGAACTGTCGAGCCGGACTCGAAGCCGTCGAGATCGAAACTGGTTGCGAGGTTCATCACGCGACATCGTATCGTTCAGCGTGGCTGCTTACTCACTCTGCTCTTCGAGTTCTTCAATCGACCTGGGCCAGTCGTCGCGGAGCAGTCGCGAGAGCGAGCGGTCGGCCAGGACCTTGCCGTTCGTCTGACACTTGGCGCAGTAGTTCATCTCATTCTCGGCATAGACGACACGCTGAACCGGGCAGCCGCAGCGCGGACACGGTTTGTTGAAGCGGCCGTGTACGGCAAAGCCGTTGCGGAACGCAGTGATCTGGCCGCGACCGGGGAACTTTCGGCCGCCGTCGAACTGATCGTGCAACGCTTTCGACCAGTGATTGAGTGTGCTCAGCGCCGCCTCGTGCAGTGCGGCGATCTGTGCTTCACTCATATCGGCGGTGCGAACGAATGGCGAGAGCTGAGCTGCATGAAGGATCTCGTCTGAGTACGAATTGCCAACGCCATCGATGATGCGCGGGTCAGTCAAGGCTCGCTTCAGTGTGCGATTCTCACCGTGCAATCGTGTGGTCAACTCGTCGCGCGTGCAGGTGAGAAGGTCGAGGCCACCGCGATTGATCCGGGCAAGTTCTGCTGTGCTGCCAACCGCAGTGAGCGTCGCGCGGTGCTTGGTTCCGGCTTCAGTGAGCATCAGTGTGCCATTCTCGAATCGGAACGCCGCAAGGTCATTGCGCCCGGTCGGCCTCACACGTTCATCTCTCCAGAGCAGGCGACCGGCAATCATCAGGTGAATGACAAGCGCTGCGCCGGAATCGAAATGGAGCACGATGCGTTTGCCGATGCGCGAGACAACGGTCAGAACATGGGCATCAAAGGCATCAAGTGGCGGATCGACCGACCGAAGCAGAGCGGGCCCACGAACAACCACATCGTTCAGTCGCTTGCCAACGACGTGATGCCGCAGCGCATCGAGGTAGACGAGGATGTCAGGCAGTTCGGGCATTTGATCGCAGTGAACATGTCAAGGTCTGGGTGCCACACCGCATCCCGCCTCGGGTGCTGTGTGCCGGATGTGCAAGACAAGATGACAGCACTTGCTCGTCTGCACACCGCATTCGAAGCGAAGTGCTGTGTGGCACCCCAATCAACCAGACCATCAATCCGTCAGTGTCATCTCTGCTTTCGCGCTGCGCTTCGATCCGCGGCGCGGTTTCGAAGACTCGCTCTTCGCGGCTTTCACTGATCCCTGCCCGAGGAGATCCAGCATGCGATTCAGCGCGACCATCGCCCACTTCTTCGCGTCGGCATGAACCTTGATCTGATTCACGACCTTGCCCTCGGCGAGATTGTCGAGCACCCAGAGCAGGTGCTGCTGATCGATGCGATACATCGTCGTGCACAGGCACTGACAGCCGCTGAGCATTTCGACGTGAACGCCCCGCTTCTTCGCGGTCTGGGCGATGCGGTTGACGAGATGCGTCTCCGTCGCCACGGCCCACTTGCTGCCCTTCTCGGCTGCGTCGATGGTCTTGATGATGAACTCCGTCGAACCTGACAGGTCCGCGAGATCGACCACCTCCTGGCACACTTCGGGGTGGACGAGCACCGTCACGCCCTTGTGCTTCTTTCGCATCTCGGGCACGTGCTCGGGGCGGTAGAGTTTGTGAACGCTGCAATGCCCCTTCCACAGCAGGATGGTCGCATCGCGAATCGCCTGGGCCGACAGGCCGCCCGACTCCTGCTTGGAATCCCACAGCGCGGTCTGCGGCTTCCTGCCGGTCGCCGCGGCATCCACTTCGGTCACGAAGCCCGCGGCCTTGGCGGTGTTGCGGCCGAGGTGCTGGTCGGGCAGGAAGAGGATCTTCACCACCTCGCCCTTCTTGAGCGGCTTGTCGCCACCTCTGAGGGCCCACTCGAAGACGCGGCCGGCGTTGCTGCTCGTGCAGACCGCCCCGCCGTGCTCGCCGACGAAGGCCTTGATGGCGGCGGTGCTGTTCATGTAGGTGATGGGGATAACGCGCGTCGCCGATCCCTTGGTCTCGTCGAGTGCTTCGTGAATCTCGGCCCACGCCTGGACGGTCTGGTCGTAGTCGGCCATGTCCGCCATCGAGCAACCGGCCGAGAGATCGGGGAGGATGACGACGACATCATCGGGGGTGAGGATGTCGGCGCTCTCGGCCATGAAGTGGACGCCGCAGAAGACAACGTACTTCGCCCCGACTTCTTTGACCTTTTCGGCGGCGAGTTGGGAGAGTTTGAACGAGTCGCCGAGGAAGTCGGCGTGCTGGACGACCTCGTCCTGCTGGTAGTGGTGGCCGAGGATGACGACTTTGTCACCCAGTTCAGCCCGGCGGGCGCGAATCGCCTCGGCGAGCTGGTCGTCGGACAATTCGAGGTACTTGAGGGGCAGAGCGGGTTGCCAGAGCATGATGCGGTCCTCGCAGAGGCGATGGCGCCAGCGGCCACCGGGTGTTCAATCCTATGCCGGGCACGGCAAAAACAGGGGTCCACCATTAACCTGATTCGTGCATGGCTGTGCGCGGCGACCGCCGGCAATGACGCAAAACCGCGTTGTGCTCGCGCGACGCCGGAGTGAGTTGAGGGCAGCTGTGCAAGATTTGTGCCGCGTGGCGCGGCGGGAACGCGGTTCGATGAAAAATGTGCAACGCAATTTGCGTGCCAACACGAAGGCGCACCAGGTCGGGAACTTTTCATGCGCGCCGGAGCGCTTCTGTGCGCGATTTTCGAGCGCCGTGGTGCGCTGCGGCGCGCGTTTGTGTGAATGAGCGCCTCTGTGCGGGACGAATCAGGAATTTTCGTCGATTTTCATTTTTCTGAGGGGGGTGATTCTGAGTTTTGCTCAACTTTTTTGCGTTTTCAAAAAGTCGGCGCACGGGATGCGATTGAGAGGGTGCGCGGTTGTGCGAATCGAAGAAGAGATTCACCACAGAGTCGCAGAGAACACGGAGAAAGCACGAGGAAACGCATGGGATTGGATGGAAATGCGGGAGATAGACAATTAATCGGCGCAGCCCACCCGTCTCGACACCGCGTCGATGGCGACAGGCGTTGCGTGCTTGATCTACAGCAGGTATCGTGCGGATTCCCGCCGCATCGTGCGTCTCGCGCCGGCGCATTGATGAGTTGGAGATTACTCGATGACCTGCTCGACGACATTGCTCGTGCGGCGGAACTCCGCGGCCTGCATCCAGACGTGTCTTCCCCGCGTACCCAAGGGAACCCGCGTGCGGAAGAGTGCATGGCCAGTCGGGTCTGCTCTTCTGGTGCCCGCCAGCAGCGGATTGGACAGATCGATCGTCACATCCAACTGCCGGAGGTACGTCCTGCCCAATCCACGTTTGCTGTAGATGAACGCGACGGACTGACCCGGCGTTGCTCCGAACACCTCGGCATCGCCAAGCGATCCTTCGACCCAGCGCGAAGCCTGCAGGCGCAGCGAATTGGCAGGCGCCAGTTTTTCCGCCAGGCTGAAGCTGGTGGTGCCGTCTGGCAGGGTCCAGAAACCCACGCACCAGAGGCTGCACTCTCCGAGGATCTCCATGCCGCCGCTGCGGATAACGTAAGTCGCGCCCGGGACCTCGGCCGGTACTTCGGTCCAACTGTTGCCATCCCAGTGCCAGTAGCCATTCCAGCCTGACACCCAGAGGTCATTGGGACCGACGGCGGCAATCGAGCCGCCGGAGTTGGGTGGTGGCGGCATGAGGCTCCACCGCGAGCCGTTCCAGTGCATCAGGACAACGCCCTCCTGGCTTCCTCCGCCCAGGGCCCACACATCATCGGGTCCGGCGGCCGCGACATCGTCCAGGCCGGTGTCTCCGATCATCTGCTCGATCGGACTGTCGACATGGGACCACGAACTACCGTCCCAGTGATACGTGACTCCATGAAAGGCCCCGGCGACATTTCGATAATCCCCCACCGCCCAGACGTCATCGGGCGAGATCGCGACGAGATCGCTCAACTCGTGATGTCGGTTCGCGATGCGCGGCACTTCCACATCGGTCCACGTGGAGCCGTTCCAATGTGCGGCGAGGGGCACGGTTGTTGCTCCCCCGTCGCCGTAGCCGGAGGCCAGTCCCACGGCCCAGATGTCATTGGGGGCGAGTGCATCGACTTCGTAGAGGATGCCGCCGCGGGGGCCGAAGGGGTACACCGTCTGAGGGCGCAGCGTCATGGTGTTGACGTAGTCCCAGCTGTTGCCTCGCCAGCGAAGGAGGAGGGGGAGTTGGTCGGTTGGATACCCGGTGAAGACTTTGCCGACGACCCAGACATCGCCGTTGGAAGCTGCCTCAACACCGTTCGTCTCGGGCTGCGCTCCCAGTTGGGAGGTATCGGGCAGGTCCTTCAGGCTCCACGTCGTCCCGTTCCAGCGCATGGCCAGCGGGCCGAAGACACCGGATGTGTTGCGCCAGAGTCCGACCGCCCAGGCATCGCTGGGGGAGAGCGCGGTGACGGCGGTCAGCCGGGTGACGCTGTCGCCAACGTTGGGAGTGGCAGTCAGTTCCCAGTCACCGCACGGCGGGGCCGCCTGGGTTGCACCAGTGAGCAGCAGAGCCGCGAGAAACATGGGCTTGGTCGACGTACCGATAAACCGGTCACGCACCGTAGTCATTGGAGTCAACACTTGATGCTCCCTGAGGTGGCCGCCGAGGGATCGGATGCGAAAGGATGGTCCCCCGTCGCGGAATTGCCATGTCGATTCGATGGCCGGTGCACCAGCGTCCGGGCTGGTCGGGATAAGGAGGCGCGGGGATCTGTGAATTGTACACTGGAGAGGAATCGCGCCAAAATGCCGCGAGGATTGCTGGCACAAACAGGGTGGCTTCCCTGAGATGGTGATTGGCAGCGAGGTGGGTGGAGACGGCGGGCGGCGGCTGTGATCGCCCGGAGGCCGATCGGGCAGAGCGCCCAGACTCTGGGCAGGGCGCTCAACGTCATGTCGCTAGGCGACTCTGCGAATGAGGCGCGCGATGCCTGTGTATGAGATTTGCGGGATCGAAGCGGAAGCGGGAATCGCGACCAGCATTCCAATCAAGGCGAGTCACACCTGTTCAAACACGAGGCCCATTGAGACGAGGGCGCCGAGGATGCTGAGCGCCGCGCCGAGGATGCCATAGAAGATTCGCGCGCCGGTTCGGCCGAGCAGTGCGACAAACATCCGGGCCTTGTAGTGGTTGATGAACCAGTCCCAGTTGAATGCAGCGCCGCAGATTGAGAAGATGCCGACGACGATGAAGACGAGGCCGAATGTGTTCATGGGTCGGATCTCCTTGCTGGCTGGCGGTTGGGTGGCCGCCGCGCCGGGGAGCGGCCGTGGTTGATCGTACCATTTGTTAGATTAGATTCGAGTCACAACGCCGGGCACCGTGCTCCGGGAGCGTCGCTTGACCGCGGAGCCGGGTTTGAGACCGTTGTTCACGGGGAAAGTGCGGTCAGCGTAGGGTCCGCCGTGCGGACCACGGGTGGGCAAAACGGGCGCGGTGTCAGCAGACGGCCGGCCTGCGAAATTGCCGGACTACCATGCGAAGGCATGCCGAACTATCGACGAGCACGTTTCGCGGGCGGTATGTATTTCTTTACTGTCGTAACCGCGCGCCGGCGAGCAGTTCTGGTTGGACACTCTGCGCGTCGGCTGCTTCGACAATCGATCTCTGAGTGCAGGCAGCGTTGGCCATTCACAATCGTGGCCATGGTTCTTCTGCCCGATCACCTTCACACGATCTGGACGCTACCGGCCGGAGACGCTGATTACTCGAAGCGATGGAGCTACATCAAGCGAACGTTCTCGCAATCGTGGGTCGCCATCGGTGAGCGACAAACGCGACCAAGCGTTTCGCAATTGCGACATCGCCGCCTCGGCGTCTGGCAACGTCGTTTCTGGGAGCACTCCATCCGAGACGAGGATGACCTCACCGCTCATCTCGACTACATCCATTTCAACCCTGTCAAACATGGGCTCGTGCAGTGTCCGCATTTGTGGCCGCATTCGACGTTCCATCGCTTTGCGGCGCGCGGTTCGTACCAACAGGACTGGTGCTGTCGATGCGGTAACAAGAGGGTTGGAGTTCCAGAGCACGTGCGAGCACTCGATACCGCACCGGAGTAGGGACGCGGTCGAATGACCCGCGTGGTGGATTTCATGTTACAGGGCATTAGCACCGATGGGCGTGGTTGCACGTTCGTGGTCCGCACGGCGGACCCTACGAACTACCGGCTTGCTATGAACCCCATGAGACTAGCTTCGGGCTGTCCATCAACAGAATGCTCCATGCAAGCGCACACAGCACTCCCTCCGCATAGACGAATAGAAAGTGCGGGCCGAAATCAATGTCTGCGTAGATGGCATGACGAACGAGGAACCACAATTCGATGAAGTGGATCGTCAGCAGACCTAGCACTGCGGCAGTCGTCCAAAAGCAGAGCTTTGGAACGATTTCTCGTTCGACAAGGTAATGACCAGCCAACGCGATCAAGTTGGCTAGGAGCCCCCACAACAGAGGTGCGTACCAGCCCAGCCCCATTCCCACAACGATGGGATCTAGAAAGTCAAGCGGGCCACCTTGGATCTCAGGCGGAATCATGGTTCCTCCAAGATTGCAACATTGTATCGAGTTGTCGCGGGGCATCGAAGCGGCCTTGGTCACGGACGCTTCATGGCACGGCTTGAGCGTTTGCACGCGCGTGGTCCGCACGGCGGACCCTACGGTCGGGCGTCGGGTTTGCGATTGCCCTGACCCCCTGGGGCCCAGCGCCATTCGAGCTCGATCTATGGAAGGCAGAGCCGGAGCAGGGAGGAAAGACGCTTTTTGCGTTGTGGAACGCCCATGGGCCGATACCATATGCTGTGTGGCTCAACATCCCGCCGCGGGGTGGGCTGGCGGTGGAGTTGCCGCAGGCGTCCCATTCCGTAAGTCCTTGAACGGCCGACGGTTGGACATGGAGGTCTTGCCCGAATCATGCGACTGGCCCGACTCAAACTGCACGGTTTCAAGTCTTTCGCCGACGCGACCGAATTTCGCTTCGACGATCCCATCACCTGTATTGTCGGGCCCAACGGGTGCGGCAAGAGCAATGTGGTGGACGCCATCAAGTGGGTTCTGGGCGAGCGGTCGGCCAAGAGTCTGCGCGGCGAGCAGATGATGGATGTCATATTCGCAGGGACGACGAGCCGGCCTTCGATGAACATGGCCGAGGTCGTGCTGACGTTTGAGAACCCGCTGATCGAGGCGGCGACGGGCAAGCGCGAGCTGCCGGTGGACAGCGAGCTGGTCGATGTCGGCCGGCGGCTGTATCGCGACGGGACGAGCGAGTATCTGATCAACAACGCCAAGGCGCGGCTCAAGGATGTGCGCGACCTGTTCCTGGATACGGGGATCGGGGCGGATGCGTATTCGATCATCGAGCAGGGCAAGGTCGATGCCATGCTCACGAGCAACCCCATCGAGCGGCGGGCGATCTTCGAGGAAGCTGCGGGGGTGGCGAAGTTCAAGGTGCGGCGCATCGAGGCGATGCGCCGACTGGAACGAACGGAAATCAACCTGACGCGGTGTCGCGAGCAACTGGATAACGCCGAACGGCGGCTGCGGATCGTCAAGGGTCAGGCGGCCAAGGCGCGGACGTTCAAGGGACTCGACGATGAGTTCCGGGCACTGCGCGCGGCACACATGCTCGACTTGTACCACGAGCTGCACGAGACGATTGATGGGCTGACGTCGGAGCTGAGCCATCTCGAGGCGGACCGCACGAAGGTGATGGACCGCGTCCACGAACTCGAAGAAGCGCGGCAGGATGCGAACATTGAGCGGGACCGGCTGCAAACGCGGTGCACGGAGGTGGAGCAGGATCGATTGCAGTTGCAGGCGAGGCGCGACCAGGCCGAGCAGCGGCGGGCGATGACGATCCGCAACCGTGATGAGGCGCAGGCGGAGATCGGAGCCGAGCAGCGCCGGCTGGGCGAACTGGATGCGAAGATCGACCAGTTGCGGCGCGGCGTGGTGGATCACGAGCGATCGCACGAGGATCTGGCCAAGGCGCGAAGCGACGCCGAGCGGGCTGTGGAGGCGGCGCTGGCGAAGCGGGCGGAGTGCGATGCGGCACTGAACGAACTGAACCGGCGTCTCAACGAGATGCAGCGGACGCTGTCGGGGATCGAGCGCGAGGTCGTGTCGCAGTCGGCGTCGATTGAGGCGATCGATCATCGTCTCTTGGAACTCGAGCAGCAGGCGGCGCAGATCGAAGCACGGCGCGGCGAGATCGAGTCGCGGCTCCTTTCGCTGAGCGAACAGGCGGGCGAAGCGGTGCAGCGCGTCGAGGCGGCGGCGCTGAGCGTCGAGGGACTTGAAGCACAGCAGAGCCAGCACGAACAACAGGCTCAGACGCTCAGCGGGCGGCAGCGGTCTCTCAGCGAGACGCTGGGCACGCTGGAGCAGGAGCGAGCGGGCCTCGATGCGCGGCGACGGACGCTCAAGGAGATGCTCGAAAGCGGGACCGAACTCGGCGAAGCAGTGCGCGGCGTGCTGCGCGAGCGGCATGAAGGTTCGCGATTCCAGTTCGTGCGCGGATTGCTGGCCGACGGGATCGAGACGGATATCGAACATGCGGCCGCAGTCGAAGCGGCGCTGGGGTCGCTGCTGCAGGCGATGGTGGTTGACAGTCTGACGGAAGTCATCGACGGGCAGGCGGATCTCGAAACGCTGGCGGGGCGGATCACGTTTTTGCCGCTGCGCGTTCCAGGCGGGGAGGCGGAGGCGCTCGCAGTGCCACTGCCACTGATCGAAGGGGCGCGGCCGCTGTTGTCGGTGGTGCGGGTGTCGGAGGAGTGGTCCGGGCTGGCGAGTCGATTGTTTGCGCGGACGATCGTGGTGGACGCGCTGGACAGTGCGCTGCTGCTGGCGGCCGGGCCGATGCGGGAGTGTCGGTTTGTCACGGCGAGCGGCACGGTGCTGGAGACCGATGGTCGGATCATCGCGGGGCCGAATTCGGCGGAGGGCACGGGCGCGGGATTGATCGTGCATCGCGTGGAAATGAACAGCCTGGCCGAGCAGGTTGAAACGCTGACGGAGCAGATCGACTCGCTGCGGGCGGAACTGTCGGCCATTGATGATGAGGCGGCGACGCTGGATCAGCGGCGCGCGGAACTGGGCCAGCGGCTCTTTGAGATGCGCAACGCGCGCGACAAGGCGTCGCACGAGGTCGAGCGACTCGAGGCGGAGAGTCAGCGGGCGCAGCGCGATGGGCAGCGGCTTGATGAGGAGATGAAGGCGGCACAGGCGCGGCGCGATGAACTGACAGCCAGCCGGGCACAAAAGCAGGAGCATCTCGATTCGCTCCAGCGATTGCGGGAAGAGGAAGCAAAGGCACAGGCGGCGCTGCGCGAGCAACTGGAGGCGGCGGAACAGGGCGCGGCGGAAGCGGCAGAATCGCTGACAAACCGGCGCGTCGAGGCGAGCCAGGCGAGCGAACGGCTGGCGGCGTCGGACCGCGAGCGAAGGCAACTGGAGTCTGCCGTCGAGGAACAGCAGCGGCAGCGGACGATGCTCGAAGCAGCGCTCAAGCAGCGGACGAGCAAGATCATCGAGTTTGAACGCGTCATTGATGAAGCGGTGTTCGAAGCCGAAGAGTGCGTCAAGACGCTCGATGAGTCGGAAGGCGTGCTGGAGGAACTTTCAGCCCAGCGCGAGCAGTGCCAGGCGAATGTCGTCGAACTGGGCGATGGACTCAATGCGGCGCGGCAGCGGCTGTCGATTGTCGAGCGGAACTACCACGCCGTGGAGCTCAGCAAGCGCGAGAACGAGGTGAAGCGCGAGCATCTGGAGCAGTCGGCGACGGATGATCTGATGCTCGACATGGACGTGGAGTATCCGCAGTATCGTGAACTGATGAGCGGCGGCGATGTGGAGGCGGTCGACCGCGAGGCGGCAGCGACTCGTATCGACGAACTGCGCGGAGCGATCAAGCGGCTGGGCAATGTGAATCTGGATGCGATCGAAGAGGAGAAGGAACTCGTCGATCGCAATGAGGATCTGGTCCGGCAGGTCGGCGATCTTGACTCGGCCCGCGAGCAACTCATCGAACTCATCGAGGAACTGAGCAATCTCAGTCGCGAGCGGTTCAAGGAAACGTTCGAGACGATCCGCGAGAACTTCGCCGGGACCAACGGCATGTTCCGGCGCGTGTTCGGCGGTGGCAAGGCGGACATGCACCTCATCCCTGACGAAGAGACGGGCGAGGTGGACTGGCTCGAATCGGGGGTGGAGATCGTCGCCAAGCCGCCGGGCAAGGAGCCGCGCTCGATCAAGCTGCTCAGCGGCGGTGAGAAGACGATGACGAGCGTGTCGCTGGTGATGGCGATCTTCCAGAGCAAGCCGAGCCCCTTCTGCCTGCTGGACGAAGTGGATGCGGCACTGGACGACGCCAATGTCGAGCGGTTCTGCGGCGTGCTGCAGACGTTCCTCGATCGCAGTCACTTTGTCATCATCACGCACAACAAACGCACGATGCAGGCGGGCGACCAGTTGTACGGCGTGACGATGCAGGAGCGCGGCGTGTCGCGGCGGGTGGCGGTGCGGTTCGACCAGGTCGGCAGCGACGGGCACATCTCCAAGGACGCGCTCAAGGAAGCGGAGGAGACGGTGTCGGTTGGCGGCGGCTCGGAGGGCGACGAGGCGGAGGCGCCGATCGTGGAGACGGTGTCGCGTGCGGGTGTGCCGGTCGAGAATTGATTGAGATCATTTTCGTTGTGTCAGGCGGCCCAGCGCATCGCGCACGATTGCTTCGGCCTGCTTGCCTTCAATGATGTGCGAGGTGGGATCGGAGTCGTCGTTGCCGGCGCCCCAGCGGTAGACGAAGAAGCCGGCGTGACGTGGGTAGCGGGGATCGACGGCTTCGAAGCGGCGCAGGAAGGCGCTGAGGGCGTCGGCCTGCACCCTTTCATCCGCGGTTTCTGAAATGGGTTGGCCGGCGTCCCAGGGTTCGGCGAGACCCTTGGCGCGACTTGGATAGCCGACGGCGGTGAAAAGAACCGGGCGATCGGACCTGGTGGCGAGCAGGTCGACTTCTTCGAGCGCCTGTTTCCAGATGCCTTCGAGCGATTCGAGCGACTGGTCTTCGCCTCTGATCAGCGGGAACCAGGCGCTGACGCCGATGATGTCGACGTGTTCCCAGAAGCCAACGCGGGTGGCGCGCTCCCACTGGGCGTTGTACATCACGAGTCCGCCGAAACGGCTGCGCACCTGCGAGACGAGTCTCATCCACTGGGTGGTCATGATCTCGGATTCGCTCAGCTCACTGCCGACGGCGAAGACTTCGACGCCGCTCGATTGCGCGAGTTCGGCGAGTTTGAGTATCGCGCTCTCGTAACTGACCCACCATCGGTCCCAATCGGCAGGGGCGAATCGCGAGCGTGACTGGCTCGCTTTGACCTCGTGGAAGACGATCGTGGGCACGAGCACGACGCCCAGGCCGCGTTCTTGCGCATGATGGATGACGGAGACAAGATCGGTCAGCAGCGGGCATTCGAGACCTTCGAGGGAAAGTTCGGTGGATTCGGGGTTGTCCTGGAGCAGCGGCACTTCGAGAAGCACGCTGTTGGCGTGCATGGCGGCGATCTCGTCAATGGCCTGATCGAACTGGCTCACTTCGTGAGAGCCATCGAGACGCAGCACACAGCCGTACCAGCCTCGACGAAGTTCGGAGGTCGTGGCGGGCGTATCGACGCGTGCTTCGGCGGCGACGACTGGCGCGGCCCGGTAGGGTTGCATGACCGAGATGGCGAGGATGAGCAGCCAGAGCAGAGCCGCGGCCAAAATGATGCCATTGGCGATGAGAAGTGAAGGTCGCATGCACCTGAATGCTACACCATTGAGCACGCCAATTGGCGCTTGGAGTTGACTTCGAGCATTGGACCGGCTGCGATATGGCCGTGCCTGCCTCCCCTGCTCACCCTATGCGCGTTTTGTTTACGGCCTTCGAGCCCAGCGGCGATGCGCATGCGGCGCCGGTGATCGCGGAGTTGCGTCGGCGGCGGCCGGAGGTTGAGGTGTATGCCTGGGGCGGGCCGAAGATGCGGGCGGCCGGCGCGACGATTGTTGAGTCCACCGGAGCCGATGCGGTGATGGGAGCTGGCTCGCTGGGGAAGATCGTCGAGCACTGGCGGCTGAATGGACGGATGAGCCGATGGCTGGACAGTCATCCGGTGAGCCTGCACATTCCCGTGGATTCGCCGGCGGCGAATTTTCCGATCTGCAAGATCACGCGCCGGGCGGGGTGCCGAATTGTGCATCTCGTGGGGCCGCAGATCTGGGCGTGGGGTCCATGGCGGATCAACAAACTGAAACGACTGACGGACCATGTGCTGGGCCTGCTGCCCTTTGAAGAGGAATACTTTTCATCGCGCGGCGTGCCGGCGACGTTCATCGGGCACCCGGTGATGAATGAACCGCTGCCGGCGCCTGTGGAACCGGCTGAGGGCGAAGAAGAACAGGAGGAAGAAGATGACCAAGGACTGCCGCGGATCGCGCTGCTTCCCGGTTCGCGGCCGTCGGAGATTCGGCGGAACCTGCCGTCGATGATCGCGATCGTGGATGGGATCCGCCGGTCGCAGTATCCCGACATGGCGGTGCGGATCATCAGCGCCGATGCCAAGGCGGCGGGGCTGGCGCGCGAGGTGATCGCCGCGCTGCCGCGCTTCATCACGATTGAAGTCGATCGACTGCATGAGACGCTGGAGTGGGCGGATGCGGCGCTGGTGTGCTCGGGCACGGCAACGCTCAACGTGGTGCGGCACGGCGTTCCGCTCGTGGCGATGTTCCGCACCGCACTGCTGCCGTGGCTGCTCATTGGCCGTTGGCTGGTGCAATCACCGCTGCGGGCGCTGCCCAACATCGTCGCGGGGCGACGGGTCGTGCCGGAGTTCATCCCCCACTTTGGATCGGATGAGCCGATCGCCGAGGCGCTGACGCAGGTGCTGACGGATGCGGCAGCGCAGGACGCGCAGCGCGATGCGTTTGTGGAGATCCGTTCGATGTTCGAGGGACATCATCCCGATCGGGAAGCGGTGGATGTTATCGAGCGCGTGATGGCTGGTGCGTAGGGAGATTGTTGCGTACGGGCCGCGACGTGGAAATCTCGATCGCTCAAACGCCGGGTCTGTGCCAAGCCTTGACCCGGCCTACGGGCGGCTCAACCTCCGGCGTCGACTGCTGCGGCCTTTGCATCCCGCTTGGCGATGAGAGCCTCGACGGTTTCTTCAAGTTTGTCGCCGACTTTGCAGGCGGCCAGATTGCCCTCGTGGTCGACCACGAAGACACAGGGAAGGCTGTCGACACCCCAGCCGGATGAGAATTCGCTCTGCCATCCCTGGCCCTGGTAGTACTGGGGCCAGGTGATGTCGTGCTCACGGACAAAAGCCTTGAGTTGCTCAAGACCGCGATCAGCCTCGGGTGCATCGAGGCTGACGCCGATGAACTCGACGCCCTGCGATTTCCATTTGGCGTAGAGGTCTTTGAGTCGGGGCATCTCTTCAACGCACGGCGGGCACCAGGTGGCCCAGAAATCGATGACCACAATCTTGCCGCGCAGCGTCTTGATTGAAACCTCGCTGCCGTTGATGGCATCGGTGAAATCGAGTTCGAATGGTTTGCCGATGCCATCCGCCTGGCGGAGTTTCCAGCGCGCCTCGCGTGCGGCTCCGGACTTGGGCCAGTCGGCGACGATGCGGCGCAGGATGGCGACGGATTTCTCCGCGTCGCGCAGATGGAAGGAGGCCGCTTCGTAGAGCATCATCGATCCCTGCGGATCGTCGTGGTAGCGCTTGATGAAATCCTCGATCGCGGCGAGCATCTTCTGCGGGTCATAGGAGTCGCCGCGTGTGTAATACATCATCGCGCTCATGGCGCGCCACTGCCAGATGTAGCGGGCGATGGGATGGTCCGGCCGGGCCTTGAGGAGATCCTGCGTTTCGTTGAGGACGCCTTCGTAATCTTCTCGGAGGTTGAACATCGTCTCCCAGCGCTCGGGCAGGAAGTCGGCAACGCTCGGGTGATCGGGATGAGTGCGGTACAGTTCGCCAATGAGATCGGCGCGGTGGTTCGTGATCTCGTGGCGTTTCTTGAGGAACTGCTCGCGGTAGTCGGTGTTGGGCGTGTCCCGGTTGACGTCGTAGGGCGGCATGCTCAGGCTGTTGAGTTCGGCGAGGATCTCATCAGCGGATCGCTCCTGGGCACGCGCGACGGGGGCGCACAAGGCCAGGCAGAGCAGGACCACCACCGGGCACACTCGATTCTTCCATGTCTTCACGATCGACTCCGCTTTCATGCCAATAAACCTCGATGGCCATCCCGGTCGTACGCCGACGCGATGGCGGCCTGAATCAGATCATATCGGGAATGGGGCGGGCGCGACTTGCCGGCGATCACTACCAGCCCTTGATGCGAAACAATGCGATGGTGCAACACCCGTTTCCCAGCCGGTCCACGATGTCGACGTGTCGCAAGTACGGGGCTTGAACCGGCAGGCTGCGTTCGGCGCATCGCGTCTGCCAGACGCCCAGATCATGGATAGCCGTGCGCTGGTCGGCCGTGAAGAGCACCAGCAGGACGGCTGCATGGCGGATCTGTTCTTCGCGGGCCAGTTTGGCGACGTCTCGACGAACGGGGTGCTGGAGGGCGGAGGCGTAGGCGACATTCGCCCCTTCCTCGGTGAATTGGGCGACGACCTTGACTTCCAGCCACATCGCTTGAGCCGGTTCGATGGATTGAGGCGGCGCAAACAGCGTGGTCGCCGCTTCCTCCTCGGCCAGCGGGCGGCCGGGCGGGGTCAGCACGAAGTCGCAGCGCTCGCCTTCGGATCGGCGGCGTCGGCCCCGGGCGACGGGGTAGCGTTGCTCGCGGTGGACCCCAAAGCCGGCGGATTGGAGGATGGACTCCATAACCGCGTGCATCCGGAGTTCGCTCAGGCTGTCGAGGCCCCGAACGGCCTGGGCCCGGCGGTCGGCCTCCGACTGTTGCGCCAGGCCCATCGCGAGCGCATCGGCAATCTCCGCCAGCGACCAGTCTATCGGCACGACTTCTTCATCCATGGTGACAACGATACCGCAGATCCACCGCCCGGCCGCGGGGCCGCATTGTGAGCGTCTGATGCAGGTTTTCCAGGAAGCGATCGCGGCGCGTCATGACACGGGACTCCAGCACCCCGAGAGAGCATCGCGCCTTGATGCTGTCGCGCGGGCGATGGTCGAACTCGAATTGACGCCGCGGACGCTTGCCGGCACCGCGTGGGCGGAGCGCGAGGAGATTATTGCCTTTGCGCAGCATCTTCACGATCGACGCTACATCGAGCGGTTTCGGCAGGCGTGCGCTACGGGCCGCGCGTACGTCGACGTCGTGGACTGCGCGATCTGTCGCGATTCATTTGCCGCAGCCGCGGCCTCTGCGGGGTGCGCTCTGGCGGCGGCAGATGCGGTGATGCGCGGACCGGATGGCGTTGCATTCTCAGCCATGCGGCCACCGGGCCATCACGCCGAGGCGGATCGAGCAATGGGGTTCTGTTTTTTCAACAACATCGCACTGGCCGCAGAGCGACTGATTCGATTCCACGGCCTGTCGCGCATCGCCATCGTGGATTTCGACGTGCATCATGGCAACGGCACGCAGCATCTCTTCGAAGCGCGCAGCGACTTGCTTTACGTTTCGAGCCACCAGCATCCGGCAACGCTGTATCCAGGCACGGGTTACGAGTGGGAGTGCGGCGCGCGGGGCACGCCGGGGGAAGGGTTTACGATCAATATCCCCCTGCGGCCCGGGAGCGGACACGCTGAGGCGATCGAGGCGTACGAGCAGATCGCGAGGCCGGCGCTGGATCGGTACCAGCCCCAGGCGCTGCTGATTTCCGCTGGATTCGACGCGGATGAGCGCGATCCGCTCGCGTCGCTGCGATGGCGGCCCGAGACCTACGAAACCATCACCCGCCTTCTCGTCGAAATTGCGGACATCCACTGCGACGGAAAGATCGTAACGGTGCTGGAGGGCGGATACGATACCGGCGCGTTGTCCGAGGGTCTGGCCCGACATCTCTCCGCGATCATGTCGCGGACTAACGGTTGATCGAGCGTTCTTGAACTATCTCATCGATCCAACACTGAAGCGACTCACGATCAATGGCTTTGCGTTTCCCCTTGGGTGGAATCCAAGCGACGGGCAGCGTCCTTTTGAAGGCTACACGATTTCGAGGCTCGAATCGGACCTCGAGTTGCCGGACACGCACCAGTTTCAGATTGCCGTCTCGCACGAGCGCCTCAAGCCACTGCTGGCCAAGCTGTTTGAGATGCTGCCCGACCCGGTGTATCCGATTCTCGAGATCATCTCGACGGATGCGTACCGGCAGGTCGACACGCTGATGAGCCCCGAGCCGATGCCGCGCCAGGATTTCCTGGTCACGTGGATCGAGTTCGAACCGCTGCTGCTGGACGACTGCGCGCTGGCGGCCGGCGCGATGAGCGAAGAGCCGTACGTCGAGGTTTTTGTCGAGGCGAACAAGTTCATCATCATCAATATCGCCAGCGAGCAGAGCGAAGTACTCCAGGAACAGTTGCAGGCAGAGGGGCTGCACGAGGTTCCCAGCCACTGGATCGATGATGAAGACTGCATGGACGAGTTTCGAAGCGTCGTGATGGAGAAAGATGGACTGATGACGCTCGATGAGGTCATTGTCCACCTCCAGCGTCTCTGGCAACTTGAACTGAACGTCGATCCGGACGGCAATCCTGATGAGAGCGGACGCGATCTGGGCGTGACGCTCTGGCACATTGTCGTGCTGGCCGTCCGACGCGAACAGCAACCCCCTGCCGACAGCGCGCGGATTGAGATCTGGCTCTCTGCGGCATCGCTGGGTCAGGTTGAGGAACTCGTGGCGGATGTCTTTGACCAACTCAAGGAGTGGGACATCGACACGATGGTCAGTCAGGATCGCGTGGCTTTTGACGATCGCCCGCGCGAACTGAACGACCTCGAACACGGTTCGAATGCGACGGGTGTGTGGGCGGTGTCGGTCCAGCCGCTTGAATCACGCAGTCACTGAATCGCAACGCGATCGCCGCCGGCGGAGACGGTTACTTCAACCGGGCTGGTTTCCGTGCGCCCTTCGATCGCCAGTTTCCTGGCGCGCTGCTGGGACCAGTCGGTCACGAGCAGATCGGGAGACTCGGGGCCGTCGTGCACGCGCAGGAGGTTGTAAACGTTGTTGCGCTGCGCGGGGAGGAAGCCGGCGTTGCGAATGAGATGACAGATGAGTTGTTCGGTGAGGCAGTAGGTCGTGCCCGCGGCTGAGACGACGTTCTCCTCCATCATCACACTGCCCATGTCGTTGGCGCCGAAGCTCAGGGCGACCTGGCCGATGTGCGGCCCCATGGTCACCCAACTGGCGCCGATCGAGTGAACATTGTCGAGATACAGGCGACTGATCGCCTGTGTGCGGAGGTATTCCGTGGCCCCGGCCATGCGGACGACCTTGCCGAAGCGGTCACTGTGACCCCCTGCCGCGACGATGTCGCCGGGGAACTCCTGGCCGGCCTGCGGCTCCCACTCGGGCAGTCGGCCAAGCGGCGTGTTCTCGCGTTGAAAGGGCCAGGAAATGAAGGCCTTGTAGCGGCCGCCGCCGTGCCGGGCGAAGTCATTGATGGAGCGATCCTGCCATGTTCGCACGAGGTCCATGTGGTGGATGCGGTCGGCGATGCCTTCGATGTGGCCGAACATCATGGTCGCGGAGGTGTACATGCCGAGGCGATGCGCGACGCGCATGACGGTGAGCCACTCCTCGGCGGTGCACTTTCCAAGGCCGATCTTTTTGCGCACGGGGAGGGCGAAGATTTCCCCGCCGCCGCCGGGCAGAGAGTCGAGGCCGGCCTTCCTGAGACGTTCGAAGACGTACGTGAGTTTGGCTTCGAGATCAGCGCCGGGCGGATCGAAGAAGCGGACGAACTCGATGAATTCGGGCGGGCTGAAGGCGTGGATGTGGATGTGCGGATGCTCGGCCTTGATGCCGGCGAGAAGATCTTCGTACCACGACAGCGGCAACTGCGGATTCATGCCGCCCTGCATGAGAATCTGCGTGCCGCCGATGGCGCTGAGCTCGCTGATCTTGGCGGTGATCTGCTCGGCGGAAAGGGTGTACGCGTCGTCTTCGTCGCCATCGCGGCGAAAGGCGCAGAAGGTGCAATGGGCCGTGCAGACGTTGGTGTAGTTGATGTTGCGATCGATGACGTAGGTGCGGATGGCGTTGCCGTGCAGGACGCGGCAGCGAGCGTCGGCCCAGCGGCCGAGGGCGAAGAGCGGCACGGTGCGGTAGATCCGCATGGCCGTCTCGACGTCGAGGCGTACTTCGCCGAAGATCAGGCCCCGCAGCCAGCCGGGGTCGAAGCCGCACGCGGCCGCGCCGAGGTCGTCGCCGGGATCAAGGTCGGGTGTGAATGCTGTCATTGGCCTGCCGATTCCCGGCGGTTCTGCCGGCTCCAGAGCATATGCCCGAGTCGCCGTGGGGCCCCGTCGAAGTGGGTTTCAGGTCCGAAAACGCGGCCTGCCCCCGAGGGATCGTCACGTGCCCGATCGATTGTGCCCGTCGTGACGAATGCCTTGCTGGAATCGGGCGTGCCGACCTCACTCCGCCCGCCGAATGACCGATAGGAACCAAGGAATCTCAGTAACCGATGGCTCGGGAAGCACCTGATGGAAGGCCCTCCCCACATTCATACTCCGCATGCTTCGCCCGCGCTGCGCCATGTCCGGCTGAGCGTGACGGTGTGCGCGTGGATTGTCGGGCTGTCGCTTTTTGTGCAGATCTTCACTTGGGCGCTGGTGAACTACACGGATCTGAGGGTCACCAAGATCCAGCCGACCGCCGCAGAGTATCACCCCACGGTGGTCAAGAAGACCAAGCCGCAGCGCGGTGAGGTCCATTCGCTGACGGGCGTGGAGCCCAGGCCGGCGGTCGAGCCTGAGGTCGTCAAGAACGCTCCGCCGCCTGAGGTCAATGAGTCGGCCAGTCGCTTCAACGTGTGGTTTCGCGTGCAGCACCAGTTGGCGCTGGTGGTGGGGATCGCCGGTTGTCTGGCGCTGTGCGTGCAACTGGCCGTCGGGACCGTGGTCGCGTCGGGGGCGAGCGTGTATGGCATTCGTGGCATCGTCTCCGCCCAGGCGTGGTCGATGGCGCTGCTGGCTCTGTGCCTGCCGTGGCAGCGGCTGGCGGCTGAGTTCCCCTTCGGCGGCGTGTTTACGACGTATGACGTGATGACGGGCGCCAGTGACGCCTTTACGGCGGGAGGTCCTGAGGCGCTGCCGAGCCTGCTGTTCTACGGTAAGTTCTTCCTGCTTCCCGTTGCGGCGCTGGCGGCGACGACGATCATCGGCCTGCGGTTTGCGGCGGGCATTGAGACGGGCATCGTCTCGAATGGTCCGACGGCGGAAGAACTGGCGATCGAGGCCGAGGCGAGCAATCGCAAGGCGGGCAGCCTCGTAGGCGCGGGCCGAATCGGCGGCGCGCTGGAGAACACGCTGAAGAAGTCGGCCGCCGTCGAGCCGGTGAAGAATCCGCCCGACCCGTTCATCCCCTCGCGGCCGCGCGCTGAGATGGTGACGAACGAGCCACCGTCGCGGCGTCCGATCTGAAGCATCGAACTCCCCCGCCAACACGGAGCCTCGTCCGCGCCGATTTGTGTCAGGCGGCGGCTGTGGCGCGCAGGACGCTGTCCCATCGGCGGCAGGAGTCGCACCCGCCGCAGGGGCGCGGCAAGTCATGATCACACCACCACGCGAGACTCGTCGGTACTCCACTGCTGGAGATGAGATCGATGATCTGCTCGTCGGTGCAGTCGAGCACGGGCGTGCGAATCTCCGGGGCGGGGTTTGTGGTGGTCGCATCCAGATCTGCAAGATGCGCGGCGCACATCGACACCTCGTGCAGCGTCGCCATGCGATCCAGATCGACGCCGGCCTGACAGGGCCACACGACGCGGCTGCAGCGCAATTCGCGGGCCGCAATGACCGCGGCGATCAGCAGGCCCGCGCCATCCAGCGCCGAATGATGGATGCCTCGAGCCGATGGTTTGGCGACTGCGGATCGCGCAGCGCCGGGGCCGACCGTGCGATCGATGCGAAAGTGCGTCGCCTGACGAGCGATCGCGGCGAGGCGCTGGGGGGTCGAATGATCGGCCAGTTCCGGCACCCAGAGCACCGCCTGATCCGGGCGATTCTGCAGCGACAGCGCGGCGAGTGCGGGCAGCGAACCATCGGTGATGATCAGGCGGCGTGGCGTGAGCATGTCTGGAAGTTATCGGCTTGGGCTCGCCGCAAACTTGCGTTTCAGGTGGATTCCAGCCTTGAAGCCCTCGGACGGGCCGGCAAGGATCAAGTTCCACTTCCAGGTCCGTTGACCCAAGAGAACTCCCGAAAGAACTGACATGAAATACGCTGCTGAACGCCAGGCCGCCGTGAACGCCGTGCTCGACGCCTGCCAACTGTGCAAGACGGTGCAGGCGACGCTGATCTCCGAAGAGACGATGGCCAAGAAGGACAAGTCGCCGGTGACGGTGGCGGACTTCGGGGCCCAGGCGGTGGTCGCCAGCCAGCTGCGAAAGGCATTCCCGAATGATCCGCTCGTCGGCGAGGAAGATGCGGCGGCGTTGCGTGGCGATGCTGGCGCCGACCTGCGCGGCAAGGTCGTCTCCAGCGTGCAGAAGGTCGCCCGCTCGATGACCGAGAGCGCCATCCTCGATGCGATCGATCGCGGCATGTACGAAGGCGGGCCGAAAGGGCGGCACTGGACGCTCGATCCCATTGACGGCACCAAGGGATTCCTGCGCAACGATCAGTATGCCGTGGCGCTGGCCTTGATCGAAGATGGCCAGGTCGTGCTCGGCGTGCTCGGCTGCCCGAGCCTGCCGCATGATGGCAAGAAGCCGAATGGACCGGCGGGGTGCGTCTTCATCGCCGTGCAGGGTCAGGGCGCGACGATGCGGACGCTCGATGATCCGACGGAGCACAAGATCCATGTGACG
The DNA here is from genome assembly GCA_040255465.1 of Planctomycetaceae bacterium. GTDB lineage: Bacteria > Planctomycetota > Phycisphaerae > Phycisphaerales > UBA5793 > UBA5793. The sequence continues at coordinate 351,090 of JBDZVA010000002.1, read as the reverse complement.
AACATCAGCGATCCGAGCCGAGCGAGTTTCTGCGAGTCGGTCGAGTCGGCTCACTCGGCCCAGGATGACTCGGCCAAGGTCGCGGAACTGCTGGGCATCAGCGTGCCCCCCTACCGCATCGACAGCCAGTGCAAGTACGCGGCCGTGTCGCGCGGCGACGCGTCGATCTACCTCCGCCTGCCGACCAAGAAGGGGTACGAGGAGAAGATCTGGGATCACGCGGCGGGTTGCATTGTGATTCAAGAGGCCGGTGGGCGAGCGACGGATGTGCGCGGGAATGAGTTGGACTTTTCCATTGGTCGGACGTTGCGCGACAACCTCGGGGTGGTCGTGACGAACGGCGTGCTGCACGATCGAGTGGTGGCGGCGGTGCGGAAGGTGCTCGGGGTTTGATCGATCGGAAGCCGTCGGTTTCGGTCAGCCCCGGAGGGGCGCGAGGGTGTAGCCTCGGGTGGAGCGATGCGCAGCGAGCGGAACCCGTGGTTAGGATCGATTGATCGAGGTTAGCCCCGGCAGGGGCGACAGAGGTGTTCGAGTCCTTTGTGCGTTCGACGCGCGGCGGTCGCTTCTTCCGCCTCTTTGAGGCTTGAATTGTGTTCTGACGACATCCACGGGCTCCGCTGCGCCGCGGCGCGGCTGCGCTCCACCCGTGGCTACATTCTGGCACCCCTTCGGGGTTGAAGTTGGCACTTTCAACTACTACTTCGCAAGAAGTTCGGTGGCGCGGCAAGTACTCTGGGTGTAGGTTCCAGTTCCTCGTGGTGACGGTGACATCACACCAAGAACTCACCTACTGCAATACTGGCAATGAGCAGTGCTATCGCGGCGTAGAGATAGACCATTCCGCTAACCAGCCGCACGGTGCTCACCGGGCTCGGGCGGCGTTGCTGTATCACGGACATCCAGAGAATGAGCAGAGCTATGAGGCTCGCCATCGCCAGTAGAAACAGCTGCGGCCCTGCATGGACCGTTGCCGCCAACCAGAGTTCACTCCGAGGGTACTCGTCTGCAGCGGTGACTAGCGTCGGTGCGGCGGGAGCCAGGCCGGGGTGCTTTCCACTCTGCAGATCATTCCACCACTGGATGTTCTGCCATCGGTAGTCCTGCAGATCTGACATGTTCTGTTGGACGAGATCAAACTGACGTTTCATACGCTGTCTAGATACGTCCGCCGACATCGTTCCCAACACAATCGCGACGAGGAGAAGGGCGGAGGCACAAATCAGAAGTCGCAACTGCCATGGGCCTAGGTTGAGCATGTTTGGCGATGTAATGGAGCGGCTCAGCATCGCACCGCATTCTGAGCACGAGGCGCTGTCAACTGCGTGACAGTCGTATCCACAGATCGGGCAGGATAACTCTGGAACCTGGCGAGACATGAGTGGCTCCCGGCTCTGCGCTGGTGTTCAAAGCGCCATCGTAGCCCAAGTGCCGGGTCTGCGCCGAGCCTTGACCCCGGCCCACAACACGCCGGAGCGGTTCTGGTGCCCCGGAGGGGCGCAAGGGTGTAGCCTAGGGTGGAGCGATGCGCAGCGAGCGGAACCCGTGGTTAGGATCGATTGATCGAGGTTAGCCCCGGCAGGGGCGACTGAGGTGTTCGAGTCCTTTGTGCGTTCGACGCGCGGCGATCGCTTCCTTCGCCCCTTCAGGGCTTGAATCGTTTTCTGACGACGTCCACGGGTTGCGCTGCGCCGCGGCGCGGCTGCGCTGCACCCGTGGCTACATTCTGGCACCCCTTCGGGGTTGAAGTCGGCGCTTTCGGCTTCGGTGTCACGTGAAGCGAAGGCGGTGCCGAAAGTGCCTGGGACTTGATGGAGCAGGTCGGATCGGTTGCTACCACTGCAACTCGGCAACCCAATCGCCGGGTCTGCGCCGAGCCTTGACACCGGCCTACGTTTCGGCATCTGCCCTCGCGAGCATCCAAGTCCGGGGGGCTTTGCTTGACCCATGACCCCTGGTGGACGGCGTATTCTTTGATGCATCTGGCGATCGAGATTTGGATCAAAGGAGTTCGCCGTGTCTGCCGACGAAGTTTTTCAACTGCGGGAGCGGGCCAAGGAGTTGCGGTGCCTGTATCGGGTGCACGAGGCGGTGTCGCAGCGCGGCCAGCCCCCCGCCCATGTGTTTCTGCGCGTGCTTGAAGTGATTCCGGACGGTTGGCAGCGGCCGGACTCGACGGGGGCGCGGATTGAATACATGGGGCGGAGTTTTGTCGGCCCGGGCTTTTCATCATCGGGTCGGTCGATCACAGAGCCGATTCTGCTGTGCGGCATCGAAGTCGGATGGATCCAGGTTTCCGACACGATCGATCCCCAGTTGGCGCCCGAGGCGTTTCTTCCCGAAGAATCCGTCCTGCTGCGCAACATCGCGCATCGGATCAGCGAGTATCTCGAATGGAAGCATACCGAGCTGCTCGGCGGGCGGGCGACGGAGCCGGGGCTGCACTGGCGCTGGCGCGAGTCGTACGCCCGGTCGCTGGCAAACGCGCTGGATGCGGATCGCTTTGGCGTGACGGCCGTCTATCTCGGAGGGAGCACCGGCAACGGAGAAGCCGGGCCCGGGAGTGACATTGACCTCTTCATCGTCACCCACGGAACGGACGCGCAGCGACACCAGCTCAGTCTGTGGCTCGAAGGCTGGAGCCTGTGCCTGGGCGAACTGTCGCTGCAGCAGACCGGCTACGGCTTTCGCCGCGGGATGCTCAATGTGCAATGGCTCGATGCGCCGCCGAACATCGCGCGACGGCCGGATCTGCACGCGCTGCCGCTGGGGATGGGGTAGCAAGGCAGATCGTATCGGCGTCTCCGAGCCCAAGCGCCGGGCCTGCGCCCTTCGACTTCGCTCAGGATCTTCGACAGAGCCTTGTCCCGACCTACGCGCCGCCTCACTTCTTGGGTTTGGGCGCTCCTGCCTTGATGATGGCCTTCATTTCATCGGTGAGTGAGCCCACGCCTTCTTCCTGGCGGATGACGATGGCGTTCTTCGGATCAACCATGACGACCATGAATTTACTGGCGGCGAGGGCCTTGCGCAGGTCGGGTCGCATCATGATGAGATCGAAGTAGCCGTCGGAGCCGAACTTGAGTTCGGTGAGTTTGGTTTCTTCCGTCAACGTTGAGTCGACGAGGTAGCCGGAGACGAAGACGTAGTTGCGATCGCCGATGCGGCGGATAGCCATCGCGCGCGTATCGGCGTTCTGATCTTCGAGGGCTGTGGCTTCGCGTGCGCGGGCCTGGCGGGCGGCAAGGTAGAAGGCGCCTTCCCCAGCGGCATCGGTGGGATTCATCTGATACAGCCTGTCGTCACCCCCTGCCTTACCGGCACCCGCAGGGCGACTCGCGGGGGCGTTCTCACGTGCTTCCTTGAGGGCCTCTTCGGTGTCGAGCGACCGGCGCAGAGACTCGCTGGCCGGCGCTGCTCCTCCTTCAAACCCGCCACCACCGCCCTCGAAGCCACTGCCTCGACCGCGCCCGAAACTCAGGCGGTTTGGCCGATCGCCGGGCGCGCCGAAGATGCTGCGCTCCAGTTCCGGCGCGACGAGGTAGCTCGAATACGGCGTCTGCAGGCTGTACTTCGTGGACAGGTCCATGATCTCGCGCACCATCTCGCTCGATTCGCCATCGAGGCGGATGCGGTCGATGAGGTACGCGATCTTGCGGCCGGCCCAGATGCGCGGCACGTAGGTCGCATCATTGGTCGGCTCGAATGAGATCTCATTCCAGGTATAGGTGAGTTCCTTGTCGCCGCGCTTGGCTTTGAGCGTGACGGGACCCTTGACAGGTTTTTCGAACTGGCCTGCGAGGAGAATCTGGCGGCCGTTGTAGAGATCGCCGATCGTCGGCGGATACTGCTCGGTGACCACGGCATCGGGCAGTGTCAGATGCAGGTCAGTGAGAACGGGTTCGCTGAAGACGGCAAAGAAGTCGCCGAGGCTGTGCTCAAGATTCTCGCCGGGTTGCACATAGGTCGGAATGCCGCCGTAGCCGGTGGCGAGTGCGTCGAGCAGCTGAGTGTTGACATCGTGACCCACGCCGAAGGGGAAGAGACGGATGTTGGCGCGGAAGTCCTTGGTCATGCGAGCAAACATGTCTTCGACGATCTCGCGTTTCTGATCACCCTTGCCGTCGGTGATGAAGACGACGACAAAGGGTCGGTCCTTGGCGTCGGCATCGCGCATGTCGAGGGCGGCTTTGAGCGCGTCGTTGATGTTGGTGCCGCCGGAGGGCTTGAACTTCTCGACGCGATGAGTTGCCTCGGCTTTGCTCGCCTTGTCGGCTTTCTGCAACTTGTCGAAGATCGTGTCAAAGCCAGTCGAAAAGCGAACCACGGAGAAGCGGTCTTCGGATTCGAGGCGGTCGATGCAGTAGATGAGGGCCTGCTTGGCCTGGTCGATCTTGCCGTCGCTGGCCATCGAGCCGGAGGTGTCGACGACAAAGACGTAGTCCTGGGGCACCTGCACCTGGTCATCCCACAGCGGCTTGGGGGCCAGCAGCAGGAGGAAATGGCCGGGCAGCGCCTCATCTTCGCGGTAGGAGACGACGGACAAGCCGACGTCGCGCTGCTGGGCGTCGTAGAGGAGCACGAAATCGTCGGCAAGGCTGAAGTTGGTGCGTTCGAAGACGGCGCGGGCTTTGTGATCGCCATCGCGGACGACTTCGACTTCGTGCGTCGGCGACCAGATGCCGCGCAGCGGGCTCTTGGAGTTGAGCGTAACGTCGAAGCGGACGGTGCCGTTGGCGATGCTGTTCTCGCCGGGCGTGCGGAGCGGATACTGGTAGCGCCACATCTCGGCGACGCTGTCGGTCACCTGCTGATACGAGAGCTGAATCTCGGTGGTTGAATCGGGTTCGATGGGGAAGATGCGGGCGCGCATCAGTCGGCGGCCAATGAACTCGATCAGGCCGGGATCGCGATTGCCGCGCACGATGCGTTCGTAGATTTCGCGCGCCTTGTCGGCGGGGAGCACTTCGCCCTGCACCATCTTGCCGTTGAAGGTCATCTGGAAGTCGGTCAGATCGGCGCCCTCGGGGATCGGGAAGATGTAGGTCGCTTCGAGGCGCTGATTGCTGGTGTTGCGGAACGTCTGGTTGACCGTTGTCAGCGCCACGCGATCGGTGATGTTGATTCGCACAAGGTGATCTTCGATGCGCAGGGGGTTGTTGCGCATCCCTTCGACGACAAGCACGCCCGAGGCGCGGACGGCCGCAGTTTGGAAGAGGATGAAGAGCATGCTGCACAGGGCCAGAGCGATGGAGAGACGGGCGCGGCGGTTCATGACAACCTCCCTGAGGTCCGGGCGTGGGGATTCCTACCTGAGTACTGACGCGTGAGGGGGCGGCGTGTTAGCCCAAATCCCCAGATGGGGGCTGAAATGGTGATTCTGGGGCTGAATGGCTATGATGTGATCGAGTTTCGGGGAGGCTTCCCGAGGCTCACAGATGGGGCCGTAGCTCAATTGGGAGAGCACTGCCTTTGCAAGGCAGGGGTTAGGGGTTCGAGCCCCCTCGGCTCCATTGTTCTTTTTTCTCGTCACCCCACCGGTTCGGCCCATCCGCTTGCGGCAGGACGCTGCGAGCCTCCCTCTCACATGGCCCGAAAACGGTTCATGCCCCACCCTGCGGCGGGGCATGAAGTGAGTGTCAGATGAGACTTCATTCAATTCAGTCGAGCTTGTACTCCCAGCCCTTGCGGTAGGTCTTGCTGATGAAGGCGTTGGCGGCGTCGTTGTTGGTGAACTTCATGGCCTTCGGGTCGTACTCGAGGCGGCCGCCGACTCGCTGCGCGATGCAGCCGAGGAGGATGAACTCGCTGAAGGGGCCGGCGTAGGCGAAGTTGCTCTTGGGATAGTCGTAGGGCTTCTCGCCGATGCACGCGAGGTACCACTCTTTGTGATGGCCCTCGGCGGATCGTTCGATCATCTGTGGAGGCGTGCCGTATTCGTCGTGACGCGAAGCGGGCAGGAGGCGCGGCGGTGCCTTGGCATTGGGCAGGCAGATCATCTTGCCCTTGCTGCCGATGTAGAGCGCGCCCTCGTTGGTCATCTTGATATCCTCGGCGAGTTCCGCTGGTCGTGCGGGCTTGTTGCCGCCATCGTGCCAGTAGATTGAGAATGCGGGCCGGCTGATCGTCGCGGGGAAGTCGAAGCGGACGGTACTCGACTTGCCGAACATCTCGGCGTCGCCAAACGCATCGCCGGCGGTCAGCTCGATCGTGGTCGGGTAGCCGGGGTTCATCGCCCAGTAGACGGGATCGACCTCGTGGCAGGCCATGTCGCCGAGCGCGCCGCAGCCGAAGTCCCACCAGCCGCGCCAGTTGAAGGGGTGATAGAGGCCGCCCCAGTTGTCAGCGGGGTTGTGGCGGTAGGGTCGCTCGGGCGCGGGCCCGAGCCAGGAATCCCAGTCCATTGTCGATGGAATCTCTTCGGCGCCTTCGGGGCGCTTGAGACCCTGACGCCACCAGGGGCGATCAGTCCAGATGTGCGCTTCGTGCAGATCGCCAATGGCGCCGGCGCGCAGGTAGTCGATGGAAAGGCGCAGTTCTTCGGAGGCGTGCCCCTGGTTGCCCATCTGCGTGGCGAGTTTGTACTTCTTCTGGGCAAGCATGAGTTGCCGCGCTTCCCACGGCGTATGCGTGAGCGGCTTTTGCGTGTAGGCGTGCTTGCCAAGACTCATCGCGATCATCGTCGCCGGGAAGTGATGATGATCGGGCGTGCCGACCATGACGGCGTCGATGTCTTTGTGCTGCTTGTCGAACATCCTGCGGTAGTCGGTGTAACCGGTCGCGTCCGACCATCGCTTCGTCGCCGGTTCCCACCGCGTCTTGTCCACGTCGGTAAAGCACGGGCAGAGCGCGCCAAGGTCGGCCAGCGGCGGAATGTGCTGGTTGCTGGCGATGCCGCCAACGCCGATGAACGCGACGTTGAGGCGCGCGTTTGAACCGAGCACGCGGCTGTAGGACTTGGCCGTCATCGCCCAGGCGGTGGCGGCGGCAGAGGTCTGCAGGAACTGACGACGGGTGATTGGCGGAAGAGGTTTGTTGTTCATGGTGCATCACTATACCGGGCCGAGGGGGGCCGGTATCAGGCATTCCGCCGTGTTCTTGGCGGCGGGATCTGCGCCATCTGGCGGAGGGTGGCGGCGTTTTCCGCGGTCCGCCCGGCACGCGAAGCAACGCCAGCCGGTCAGGCGTGAGGGCTGGGCCCGGGCGTGCCGGCCGGCTTGATCCAGCGGCGCAGGAGTGGAGCGATTGTCAATCCCTGCACGATGATCGAAAAGACCACGACGACGTAGGTCATGACGAGGATCGCGTCGCTGACCTGTCGATCCATGCCGTGACCGAGTTCATCGCGCAGTGAGAGGGCGAGCGCCACGGAGATTCCGCCGCGCAGGCCGCCCCAGGTCATGAGCTTCACAGCATGCGGCACGCGCTTGCCCTTGATGGGCAGCACCGCAAAGGGCAGACCGACGGAAATGAAGCGGGCCGCGAGGACGGTGGGAATGGCGAGCACGCCGGCGAGTACGTAGTGACGATCGATGGCGAGCAGCAGCACCTCGAGACCGATGAGCACGAAAAGCACGGCGTTGAGAATCTCGTCGACGAGTTCCCAAAAGGTGTCGAGGTGCTCGCGGGTGGTTTCGGACATGGCGAACGCGCGGCCGTGGTTGCCAATGAGCAGCCCCGCCACAACCATGGCGATGGGTCCGGAGATGTGAAACGCATCAGCCAGCGCATAGCCGCCGGTGACAAGTGCGAGCGAGATGAGGACTTCGACCTGATAATTGTCGATGTCCATGAGCATTTTGTAGGCGAGCAGGCCAATGCCGAGGCCGAAGACTGCCCCGCCGATCGCCTCCTTGATAAAGAGGACGGTGACAGTGCCGACGCCGGTGGGTTCGCCGCCGTGGCCCGCGCCGGCAAAGCCGAGCAGCGCCAGGAAGATGACGACGCCCACGCCATCATTGAAGAGCGATTCGCCGGCGATCTGGGTCTCGAGATCCTGCGGAGCGTGAAGACTCTTGAGGATGGAAAGCACCGCGATCGGGTCGGTTGGCGAGATGAGCGCCCCAAAGAGCAGGCAGTGAATGAACTCAAGGGGAAGGCCCAGAGCGCCGGCGATGAGCCACACCACGCTGCCGACGATGGCGGTGGAAACGACCACGCCGACTGTGGCGAGTGTGGCGATGACGGTGGTGTGCTTGCGCAGATCGCTCAGATCGATGTGCAACGCACCCGCGAAGAGGAGATAGCCAAGCATGCCGTGTAGCAGGGTCTTGTCAAAGTTGATGGACTGCATGGTGCGGTCGGCCGTCTCGCGCACCGAGGGGAACACGTGACCCGCGCCGATCAGGCCGATGGAGAGGATCATGGCGAGGATCATCAGGCCGATGGTCGTGGGCAGGCCGAGCACGCGGTGATTGATGTAGCTGAACACCGCCGCGAGGGTGATGAGGATGGCGATGATCTCGAAAGTGCCGAGGTGTTCCATGGGGCGGGAGTGTATGCGGCAGCGCCAGATCAGTCGGTGGCGCGGTTGAGGATCATGACGCCGGCGCCGATTCCGGCGGCGCCGATGGCGATCAGGACCGCGCAGGGCAAGAGCATTTCGGTCAGCGAGAAGCCGCGCCAGATGGCGCCTTCGAGCGCCAGTACGCCCCAACTCATCGGGCTGAAGTGGCTGATGGATTTCATGAAGGGGGGCATGAACGCGAGCGGGATCATCCCGCCGCCGAACATCGCCATGACCACATTGGCCCCCCACGATGCGCCCGAGACGGCCTCTTCGCTGCGGCCGATGACGCTCATGAGCATCATGATGCCCACCACGCAGAATGCGAGGCTTGCGATGGCCAGCGCGAGGAAGATGAAGCTGTTTGGCCGCATGCCCAGGGCGTAGCCAAGCGCGACCATCATGACATTCACGCAGATGACCGCGATGAAGCACGCCAGGCCCTTGCCCGCAACAATCTGCGCTCGCGAGATGGGCGCGACGCGCAGGCGGTAAAAGGTACCCTGTGAGCGCTCGCGCACCATGGTGACGGCAAACGTCGCAGCACAGCCGAGCACGCCCCAGAGGATCGCGGATGGGAAACTGATATCCCACGTGGAACGGATGCGCGACGTGAGTTCGTTTTCCTTCGTGGGCGCGGTGACATCAACGGTCTGAATGTTGGCCAGTTGCATCTTCGGCCGATTGGAATCTGCACCCGATTCGTCGAGATCGGCGTTGAGTTCGTCGAGCGAACCCATGAATGTGTCGAGCGTCCCCATGAAGCCGCTGAGGATGGCTTTGGTGGCGGGATTGATGTCATCGTTCTCCAGAATGTCCTTGCGCGACTGGGCGATCATCGGCTGCATCGATTTGGGATCAGCGAAGCGGTCGGCGATCAGCTCTCCCATCGCCTGCATGATGATTCCCTGAAGCATGCCGGACTCAGCAGATCGCGAGGGATCGACGCCAAGTTCGATAGCTGGACCTTCCATCCACATGATGCCGGCGGTCTCGCCGAATCCCTGGGGCAGGCCGACGAAGGCGAGCAGCTTGCCTCTTCGAATGTCGTTGATGACCTGATCGCGCTGGGACTCGATCGACGCCGCGGGATCGGTCGGTGGGCGAAGCGTCACGCTGCCGGAGTTTTTGAGCGATTCGATGAAGCGCCGCGACATGTCGCTGCGGTCTGCATCGACCACGGCGATCTCGAGCTGGACATTGTCGCCACCACTCGAAAACGAACTGCTGATGGCGCCGAAAAGCACGCCCATCAGGACGGGAAACCCGATGATGAAGAACAGCCCCACCTTGTCGTGCCGGACAATCTTGAGGTCTTTCAGAGCCATGAGCCAGATCGTGCGCATCAGTCTCGCAGACTCCTTCCGGTGAGTGACAGGAAGACAGATTCGAGATCAGGTTTGGCCACGTTGAGCGTCGCAAAGGCGATTCCACCCGTGGCGAGACGGCTGACTTCCTCGAGGGGTTGTTTCGATTCGAAGCGAAGATGCAGGCCATCGAGTGCGGCCGGCAGCATCGACGCGTCAGTAGGCGGCCTGACGAGATCTGCCGTGACGACGGCCGCGCCGCCGAATTCGCCGAGCAGGCCGTCGAGCGTGTCGAGTGCGAGGAGTTTGCCGTGATCCATGATCGCGATGCGATCGCAGAGGCGTTGCGCTTCTTCCATGTAGTGCGTCGTGTAGATGATCGTTCGGCCGTCATCCTTGAGTCGCTCAATGCACTCAAAGATGTGATTGCGCGACTGGGGATCGACGCCGACGGTCGGTTCGTCGAGCAGGATGATCTGCGGATCGTGAACGAGAGCGCACGCCATATTGAGGCGGCGTTTCATGCCTCCCGAGAATGTCTTGACCAGATCGCGGCGGCGATCTTCGAGCTGGGCGAACTTCAGCGCCCAGTCGACGCGCTCGTTGAATTGAGCACCAGACAAGCCATAGAGCGAGCCGAAGAACACGAGGTTGCGCTCGGCGGACAGCACGTCGTACAGGGCGAGTGACTGTGGGGCGATGCCGATGAGGCGGCGGACGGAGGCGCCGTTGCGGATATCGCGGCCGTCGATCTCGACCTGGCCGCCGTCACCTTCGATCGCGCCGACGATGATGCTGATGGTGGTGGACTTGCCGGCGCCGTTGGGGCCGAGCAGGCCGAACGTCTCGCCGCGATGCACATCGAACGTCACATCATTGACGGCCCTGAGGGAGCCGAATGACTTGGTCAGTTGATGGACACGGATGATGTGCGGCGCGCGGGGCGTCGGTTCGGCCACGATGTTCCTCACTCAAAGAGTGGCGTACTGGGGAGGTGTTGCGCTTGTGTTCCATCGTGAACGGCGAACGAGCCGCCTTTGAGCATGCAGGCGCTGCCCCACTTGCCATCTTTGCGCAGCGCGTACATGGTGACGTTGTAGTTTGGGCGGCCGGCGGCGGTCAGCAGCGAACGCCGCTTCGTATGGTCCGCAATCCACTTCAGGGTCTTGAGGCAAGCCTCCTCAGGTTCAAGTCCATTGGCCATGTGCTGGACGGTCTGGAAGGCGCCGCAGGACTGCATCACCGCCTCGCCGCGACCGGTGGCGCCGGCTGCCCCCACTTCGTTGTCGACGAACATCCCCGCGCCGATGATGGGCGAATCACCGACGCGGCCGGGAATCTTGTAACTCAGGCCGCTGGTCGTCGTGCAGGCCGAAACGTCGCCGGCTTCGTTGAGCGCGGCACAGTGGATCGTGCCGTAGTGGTATGGGATGCCGAGTTGCTCGGCACGTTCCGCGCGGGCGTCTCGATCAACGTGCTGCTCTTCGTTGAGCCAGTCGTCATCTTTGTTGAGATTCTCTTTCCACCTGAGCCAGGCCTCGCGGGCTTGGTCGGTGAGCATGTCCTGCTCCTTGAAGCCGTGCGCCTTAGCAAACGCGAGTGCGCCGGCTCCGACGAGCATGACGTGATCGGTGCGGCGAAGCACCTTGAGCGCGACTGCGGCGGCGTTGGGAATGTTCTCGAGCGCTCCCACGGAGCCGGCCTTGTGCGATGGGCCGTGCATGACGGAGGCGTCGAGTTGCACAACGCCGTTTTCGTTTGGCAGGCCGCCGTAGCCGACGCTCATGTCATTGGGATCGTTCTCGACGATCGCCACGCCGGCGACGACGGCATCCACGGGATCCGCGCCGCCTTTGATGTCGTCCATTGCTTTGACCACCGCGCGCAGTCCGTTGCCGCTGCTGATGACGACCGGTCCGCCGCGACCCTGCCCGCCTCGCTGCGCACGCGACGCCCCTGAAGCGGGGAGTGGAACAATGAGAGGAACTGCGGCGGCAGCACCGGCCGCGAGAAACGCGCGTCGGTTGAGGTCGTTCATGTCAACAGCGTAGCCGATCTGGGTTGAATCTGCCATGTCCCGACGCCCCGCTCCGCCGGACATGTCAGCACGGACTCTATAATCATTGAGACCGTGCCCCGCAGTTGAGAGGGATGACCCATGCTCTTTCGCCAGATCTACGACGATCGACTTGCCCAGGCCGCCTACCTGATCGGATGCCAGCGCACCGGCGAGGCGATTGTCATCGACCCCGAGCGCGATGTCGATCGCTACATGGATGAAGCCAAGAAGCACGGCATGCGACTCGTCGCGTGCGCAGAGACGCACATTCACGCCGACTTTCTCTCGGGCAGTCGACAACTGGCGGAAATGACCGGCGCCAGGATCTACGTCTCCGACTGCGGCGACGCGGATTGGAAGTACAGGTGGCTCGAGTCGCGCAGCGATGGCGACAAGTACGATGCGGTCCGACTCAGGGATGGCGATACGTTCCGGATCGGCGGAATCGAGTTTCGCGTCGTGCATACGCCCGGTCACACACCCGAACACATTTCGTTACTTGTAACTGATCGCGGCGGCCAGGCGGATGAGCCGATGGGTTTGCTCTCGGGGGATTTTGTATTCGTCGGCGACACGGGACGACCGGATCTGCTCGAGAGTGCCGTGGGTGTGGCCGGTTCGCAGGAGGCGTCGGCCAAGAGGCTGCTGATCTCGGCCAGACAGTTCTTGAACTTGCCCGAGTATCTACAGGTGTGGCCGGCGCACGGCGCGGGCAGCGCATGCGGCAAGGCGCTTGGCGCAGTGCCACAGACAACCGTGGGCTACGAGAAGCGATTCAACCCCGCCATTCGATTGGCTGGTGATGACGCGGCGTTTCTGGACTATGTGTTGAGCGGCCAGCCGGAGCCGCCAATGTACTTTGCGCGAATGAAGACACTCAATCGAGATGGCGTACCGGTGCTCAAGGAGCTGCCTCGGCCGCAGGTGTTGACGCCGCGCGATGTGGAAGATGGACGCGGCGACGCAGTCGTGCTCGACACGCGGCCGTGGCGTGCGTTCCGCGAGGCGCACGTGCCCGGGGCGCTGTTCACGCCGTTCGACTCGTCGTTTCCGACGGTGCCCGGCTGTTATGTGGAGCCCGGACAAGAGGTCGTGCTCTTGATCGATGAGCGGAATCTCGGAGAGGCGGTTCGACTGCTGGTGCGCATCGGCATTGACGATGTGATCGGGTTCATCACACCGGAGGTGTTTGAGGAATACCGAAGAGCCGCCGGGAGAGTCGGATCCATTGACGAACTTGGTGTGGCACAGGTCGCCGAAAGTGTGAACTCAGCGGGCGCGACGGTGCTTGATGTCCGACGCATGGTCGAACACGAGGAAGGACACATCGACGGGAGCATCAACATCGCGCACACGCGACTCATGGCTCGTCTCAAGGAACTTACGCCCGGCAGCGAACTGCTCGTGCACTGCCGCAGCGGTGTGCGATCGTCGTATGCGTGCGCCTATCTCAAGCGACAGGGGTTCAAGCCGACGAATCTGGCGGGCGGTTTTCTTGCGTGGGAGAAGGCGGGACAGCCGGTGGAGCGAGCGGAGCGCGGTGCGACGGTGTGACACCGTCTGGAGCGAGTTGGAATTGCAAGCGAGGAACGTGGTTCATCTAGCCAACTTCCCCGTCGGCGCGTCGGTCTGGCAACGGAGCCGCATTCGCTCCACGTCTATCCGATCGACTTCGTCGGCGCAGCGGCCTGGGCTGCATCTTCATTCGCCACCCAGCACGCGACGCGATGACCGGGCTCGCGCTCAACAATCGGCGGCATCTCGGTGCGGCAGCGGTCGATGACATCGGGGCAGCGGCCGGTGAATGGGCAGCCGGTGGGCATATGGAACGGGCTGGGGACGTCGCCCTGGAGAATGGTTAGCGGACGGCGGTGGTCCGGGTCGTCGATCGGATTCGCGCCGAGCAGGGCCCTGGAATATGGATGCTGCACCTGTTCATCGAGATCGAGACACGGCAGCGTCTCGACGGCGTGGCCGAGGTACATGACCATCACGCGATCGCAGAAGTGCTGGATGACCTTGAGATCGTGCGAGATGAAGACGAGCGTGAGGCCGAACTCGTCCTTGAGATCCATGAGCAGGTTCAGGACCTGGGCCTGGATGGAGACGTCGAGGGCCGAGACCGGCTCGTCGGCGACAATGAACTCTGGCTTGGTGGCGAGCGCACGGGCGATGCCGATGCGCTGGCGCTGGCCGCCTGAAAACTCGTGGGGAAACTTGTCGGCTGCGTCGCCGCGAAGACCGACGCGGCGGATGAGTTCGGTGATGTAATCGTCCATCTCGTTGCGGGGCACGATGCGGTGGAAGGCAATCGCCTCCTTGAGCAGCGAGCGAACGGTGAGGCGCGGGTTGAGCGACGAGTACGGATCCTGGAAGATGATCTGCATCGTCCGGCGGAAGGGCATGAGATCGCTGTGCGAGAGCGACGTGATGTCCTTTCCTTCGTAGTGAATCGAACCCGAAGTCGGTTCGATGAGGCGGATGAGCATCTTGCCCAGCGTCGACTTGCCGCAGCCCGATTCGCCGACGACGCCGAGTGTTTCGCCCTTCCTGACATCGAAGGACACATCGTTGACGGCGTGCACGTGGCCGACGATGCGATTGAGCACGCCGCCGCGCACGGGGAAGTGCTTGACGAGATTGCGGACCTGGAGGAGGGACATCAGCGGCCCTCCACAGTCGGCGCCACGGGCGTCTGCGTCAGCGGAAAGAAGCAGCGATACGAGCGACCGTCGCCCGACTCAAGCAACTCCGGCTCCTCGTTCACGCACTTGTCCTGCTTGTATCGACACCGTTCGGCGAAGCGGCATCCCGGCGGGAGTTCGTGCAGGCTGGGCACGATGCCGGGAATGGTCGGCAGGCGTTTGCCGTGCTCGCGCCTGCCGCGCTTGGGAATCGACTCGAGCAGGGCCTGTGTATACGGGTGTTGTGGCCGGTGGAAGATGTCGTGAACCGTGCCCGATTCGATGACGCGCCCGGCGTACATGACGAGCACGCGATCGCAGACCTGGGCCACGACGCCGAGGTTGTGGGTGATGAGCACGATCGCGGTATTGAGCTTGCGCTTCAGGCCCTCCATGAGATTGAGGATCTGGGCCTGGATGGTCACGTCGAGCGCGGTCGTGGGTTCATCGGCGATGAGAATGTCAGGCTCGCAGCACAGGGCGATCGCAATCATGACGCGCTGACGCATACCGCCTGAGAGTTGGTGCGGGTATTCCCTCACACGCCGCTCGGGATTGGGAATCTCGACGAGGCGGAGCATCTCGATGGCGCGCTGCCGCCGCTGCGCGCGGTTCAGATTCGTGTGGTACTTGAGCGCCTCTTCGATCTGCCAGCCGATCTGGAAGACGGGGTTGAGGCTGGTCATCGGCTCCTGGAAGATCATGGCGATCTGGTCGCCGCGCACTTCGCGCATGGTCTTTTCGCTGGCCGTGGCGAGATTGATGCCGCGGAACATGATGCGGCTCTTCGGGTCAATGCGCGTGACGTGCTCGGGGAGCAATCGCATGATCGACTTGCTGGTCACGGTCTTGCCGCAGCCGGATTCGCCAACGATACCGACCGTTTCCCCCGCGACGATATCGAACGACACATCATCTACGGCGGTGACCAGGCCGCGATCGGTGCGGAAGCGCGTCGTCAGGTTCCTGACGGTGAGGATCGGCTCGGCTTGGGGTTCTGCGTCCTGGATCATGGTTTCAAGTCAATCGACATGCTTGGGGTCAAACGCATCCTGCAGAGCGTCGGTAAAGATGTTGAAGGCAAGGACGAGCACGAACATGAGAAACGTGGCGGCGCCGATTTGCCAGAAGAAGTAGGATGCGACTTCGTCCTTGGCGTCTCGGATCATGATGCCCCAGCTCGGCTGCCCTTTGACGCCGAGCCCGAGGAAGCTGAGGATCACTTCCGACTTGATGGCGCCGATGAACAGCAGCGAGAAGTTGATAAACATCAGGTGCGCGGTGTTGGGAATGATGTGCTTGATGAGAATGTACATGCGGCCGAAACCGATCGCCGTCGCCGCCTGTACGTACTCGAGTTCCTTGATCTTCATCGTCTCGCCGCGAATAACGCGGCACGGGCCGATCCAGAAGGTCGAGCAGAACGCGACGTAGACCGGCACAAGTGAGAGGAAGGGACGATCGGGATTGTCGAAGATCGTTCCGAAGAAGACGACAATCAGCACCGAGAGCAGGACGAGATAGGGAATGGAGGAAAGGGTGGAGAAGATCCACGTGATCACGTGATCGATCCAGCCGCCAAAAAACGCCGCGGCGGCACCGAGCAGGCTGCCGATGAGCACCGAGATGATGCTGGTCACCAGGCCGATCTGGAAGGCGACCTTGATGGAGTAGATCGCACGAACTGAGATCGACTGGCCGGCCGCGTCGCTGCCGAGGAAGGTGCGCAGTTTGTATTTGAAGCCATCCCAACCGGCTGGAACCGGATAGAGCGTCTCGGCGATCTGTTCGAGGCGCTGCACGCGCGGCTCGAACTCCGGGCGATGGTTCAGGTCGTCGACGCCGTCGAGTTCTTCTTCGAGAATCGCATACGCCTCGTCGAGCAGGTCGTTGTACTCGTCGGTCGTGAGTTTGGCGGGTACGCGCTCGGCGAGATGCTTTTCCGAGATAATGCCGTAGGGGTCTTCATCACGGCGCTCCGCGAGCCGACAGGCGAGATCGACGTCGTTGATGTAGTGGGTCGCAGCCTCGACGCGCTGATCGAGACTTGAAGATTCAAAGAAGCCGGGTACGTGCTTGGGCAGGACGCGCTGCTTGGTCGCATCCATGCTGATGCCGCCCATGAAGACGAACATGGCGGTGAGGAAGTAGATCCCGATGATGCCCAGCGACGCCATCGCCAGGCGATTGCGCATGAACTTGCGAGCGCCGCGCGACTTGAGGAAGCGCCCCATCACGACAGCCTCACTCTCGGATCAACGAGGGCGTAGAGCACATCGGTGAGAATGATCGAGAGGATGTAGAGCAGCGCGATCACCGCGGTGAAGCCCTGGATCATCGGGTAGTCCATGTCGGTGATGGCGGTAATCAGCGTGCGGCCCATGCCGGGAATGCCAAAGAAGATTTCGAGGAGGATCGAGCCGGTAATCAGAAACGGCAGCGTGGTCATGATGCGCGTGATGATGGGGATCATCGCGTTCTTGAGCATGTGCACGAACATGATCTTGTTCTTGGTCGCGCCCTTGGCCTTGGCGGTGATGATGTAGTCGCGGTTGCACTCTTCGACCATGACGGCGCGGTAAAAGCGCGTGTCGTAGCCCATGGAGACGATCACGCTGATGAGAACGGGCAGCAGGCAGAATGCGACCCAGGTGGTTGGTGAGATGTGCGACGGGTAGGGCACCGTGACGCCGAAGATGTCGGTGCTCGCCATGGTGTACCACGGCTTGTATCCGCTGATCTCAAAGGGTTGCAGCCCCCAGCCCGCCTGCTTGGGCAGGAAGGCGCCGACAAACTGGCCGAAGATGATGTAGACGAGGAAACTGATGCTCATGCCCAGCACGGCGGCGATGACCAGCAGGCGGTCGATCCAACGCCCGCGATAGAACGCAGAGAGCAATCCGACCGTGATGGAGATCATCGTGGTCAGGATCAGCGCGGGCACGGTGATGGAGAGCGAAGGCGGGATGGACGCCAGGAGTTTCTCACGAACTGTTGTGCCTTTGTACTTCCAACTCTCGCCAAAGTCGAGTTGAGCGCCGTTCCAGAGGAAGCGGCCGTACTGCACGATGAAGGGATCCTGCAGGCCGAAGGATTTCTCGAACTGCTCCACCTGCTTCTCATCCGCGTTCTTACCGAGGTAGGCGTAGACGGGATTGCGCACGCGCAGCAGCGCCATGACGAGCAGGATGATGCCGAGGTAGACGGGGATGTTGTAAAGCAGACGTCGGAGGATGAACGACCACATAACCGGCGATCTCCGCTGAACAGTCGAGATGAATCAGCGGGAGTACGCGCCCTGCCGTTTGGAATCGTCGACGTCGAGATACTTCATCCAGGTGAAGAAGGTCTCGGTCGGCTTGTAGTTGAGCAGCCAGGGGTTGACGAGGTAGTGGCGGATGCGGGCCATCGAGCCGGCGTAGGGACAGTCCGCGATGACCATGTCGCGCATCTGTTCGTAGATCGCGGTGCGTTCGGGGCCGGGCGGCATCATCCGGATCTTCTCGTAGAGTTTGTCGTACTCGGCGTTCTTGTAATTGAAGTTGTTGGGCTTCGGCGCTTCGTTGGGGCCGTAGAAGAGAGCCAGGTTGTTCTCGGCATCGGGGTAGTCGCTGCCCCAGGCGAAGGAGAAGAAGGGCGCCTTCTTGTTGTCGACACTCTCGATGAGGGTGGAAAAGTCAACGAGTCGTGGGTTGACCTTCACGTTGATCTTTTCGAGCTGGCGGACGAGCAAGGCGGCCATGCGCTCGGAGGTGGCGCCATTGCTGGTGTAGTAGTCGATGGTGGGCAGGCCCTGGCCACCGGGGTATCCGGCCTTGGCGAGCAGCCCCCGCGCGCGATCGAGATCGGGGCCACGGAAGGCGTTGGGCAGTCGGCCATTTTCGGGATAGCCATCCATGCCCGGCGAGATCATGCCGTCGTAGACGATGGCGGTGCCGTTGTAATACGCCTCGTTGAGTTCATCCCAGTCCAGGGCGAGGCAGATCGCCTGGCGCAAGGCGCGTTTCTCGTCGGTGTAGCCGCCGAGGAGCGGGTCTTCCATGTTGAAGCCGCGGAAGATGAAGTCGAGCAGTGGAACTTTGTGGGCGACGATGCCGCGATCGGAATAGGACTTCTTGAGATTGCCCGATCGTCGCGCGAAGGCGTCGTTGTAGGCGGTTTCAGGCACGGTGGTGTAGTCGAGTTCGCCGGCTGAGAACTTGAGCCACATCGGCTGGCTCTCGACGTAGAAGGAAATGTCGATGCGATCGACGATGGGCAGGCGCTGGCCCGCGGCTTTGGTGAAACCGGCTTCCACGTCCTCTGGCATGTGTTCGGTCGGGTAGTACTCTTCGCGATAGGTGGGATTGCGGTGCAGCACCAGGCTCGTGCCGAATTTCCAGTCGTCTTCCTTCTTGAGCATGAACGGCCCGGTGCCGACGGGATGGCGGCTGAAGCGGTTGCCGTAGGTCTCGATGGCTTCGCGCGGCACAACGGACAACTGAAACATCGCCAGTTTCCACATGAACTGCTGCACGGGCCGCTTGAGTGTCAATTCAAACTCGTAGTCGTTGATCAGCCGCATGCCCTCGACGGGCGCGTTGTAGTCAAAGGTGGCGGCATGCTCCTGGGCGTCCTTGAACTCATCGAAGCCGACGATGGTGTCTTCGAAAAGCCAGTAGGACTTGTACTGGTACTTGGGATCGGCAGCGCGCTTCCACGAATAGAAGACGTCGGAGGCGACGAGCTCACGTCCCTTGCCGCCGGGGAAGCACGGATCATCCTGAAAGTGAACGCCCTTCTTGAGTTTGAAGTGCCAGACCTTGCCGTCATCAGAGATGGTCGGCATCTCCGCGAGCAATGCCGGCTCGATCTCGAAGGGGCGCTTGAGGTATTTGTACTGGACCAGCGTGTCGTAAATCTGCGAGCAGCAGCGATTCTCGTAGGTCGTCGAGCCCTCCACCGGATCGAGGGACTTGGGGCCGTCTGTGGTCATCGGAAGATGCAGGACCTTGGGGTCAGATTCTCGATCGCGATCCGAAAGACCACTCGCAAGCGCCACTCCGGAAAGGGCCGCCATGCCGAATGCGACGGTCAGCAGAACGGCGGAAGATCCGCGGGTGGTAGAGTTACGACGTGGGGTCATGTGATTCCTCCCTAGACAATCCTGGTCAATAGCGCCGGAGCGTCGACACAGCCCCACCAGCAGGTGAGTAGCCGGCCCCACCCGCTTCATCTGCGAGATGCGACGCCAGTATGGGTTTAACCGCTGGACCCGACCCGAGTTGAGGCGTGATTCCAGCGCATGCCGCCCAGAGGCGTATTCTACACATGCCCCGGCAGGCTCGTCGAGGTGCTCTGGCAAACTCATCTCGCCGCTGGGTTGGTGAACGGGGTGGCAGGGCGTAATAATCGCCTTTCGAAGTGTGGCGCAGCTGTGACGTCGCGGCAGAACGGGACGCGTTAAAGAGAAGGAGTATTCCATGACGGCGATTCGAGTTCTCGTCGGAACCAAGAAGGGCGCGTTCATCATCACCTCTGATGCGACGCGGAAGAAGTGGACGATTTCTCCCCCACTGTTCGCGGGCTGGGAAATCTATCACATGAAGGGCTCGCCCGTTGATCCCCGCCGTCTGTACGCCTCGCAGAGCAGCGGGTGGTTCGGGCAGATTATCCAGCGCAGCGATGACGGCGGCAAAACCTGGCACCAACCCGGCACGCCCGCAGGCGAACCAAAGACGACGCCCGACGGCATGCCCAAAGGTGAGAGCAACAAATTTGTCTACGACCAGTCACCCGAGACGGGCAAGCCGCTGACCACACACATGTGGTACGACGGCACGCAACACCCGTGGGAATTCAAGCGCGTCTGGCACCTCGAACCATCGCTGCACGATGTGGACACCGTATACGCCGGCGTTGAAGACGCGGCAATGTTTCGCACCACCGACGGCGGCAAGACGTGGCACGAACTCGCCGGTCTGCGCGGCCACCCGTCGGGCGAGCGCTGGCAACCCGGCGCGGGCGGCCTCGGACTGCACACCATCCTGCTGGACCCGACCAATAAGGACCGCATCTACATCGCGATCTCCGCGGCCGGAGCATTCCGAACGGATGATGGCGGCGCGACGTGGAAGGCGATCAACCAGGGCCTTCGCTCCGAGTACATTCCTGATCCGAAGGCCGAGATTGGCCACTGCGTTCACAACATGGCGCTGCATCCATCGCGCCCCGATGTGCTGTTCATGCAAAAGCACTGGGATGTCATGCGAAGCGACGACGCAGGCGACAACTGGCACGAAGTCAGCGGCAACCTGCCCAGCGACTTCGGCTTTCCGATCGCGGTCAATTCGAATGAGCCCGAGACGATTTACGTTATGCCGATCCTGAGCGATTCGCTGCACTACCCGCCGGACGGCAAGTTGCGCGTCTATCGCAGCCGCAACGGCGGCAACAAGTGGGAGGCGCTGACCAACGGCCTGCCGCAGGAGAACTGCTACGTCAACGTGCTGCGCGACGCGATGTGCGTGGACAAGATGAACCCATGCGGCGTCTACTTCGGCACGACGGGCGGACAGGTGTACGCCTCAGCGGACAACGGCGACTCATGGATCGCCATCGCTGAGAATCTGCCGGCGGTGTTGAGCGTGGAAGTGCAGACGATTGAATGATCGGAGCCCGTCGCCGTGATTCGCATCACGATCCCGTTCCACCTTCGCACGCTCTCGGGCGTTGAGGGGGAGATAGCGCTTGATGTTGACGGCGCGACGCCGACACTGCGCAACGTGCTCGAAGCGCTGGAAGCCCGATACCCGATGCTCAAGGGGACGATTCGCGATCACGTCACCGGGCAGCGCCGGGCGTTCGTGCGCTTCTTTGCGTGCGGGCAGGATCTGTCGAACGAAGGGCCGGATGTGGCGCTGCCCGGCGAAGTCGTCGCAGGCAACGAACCGCTGATGATCATCGGCGCGATTGCAGGCGGGTGAGGTTCGAAACTGAATCGTGGTTCTTGCGCCTGACGGGAGGATTGATGCGAAACCTTCGTGTTGACTTGGACCAACTCGAATCGATCTTCGAGTTTCGCCAGAGCGAGTTCAGCGAGCCGCAGCAGGCCTATCTCGATCTGCAAACGGGCGAAATCCTCTGGGTGTACGAGTCGGACGATGACTATGCCGCGGTCATGAACCATGAGCCGGAAGTGAATGCCGAGAATCGTGAGCGCGTCGAAGCGCAGCCGGACCGGTTCATTGAGATTCCTGAATGCGACACCATCGACGACAACGAGATGCTGCGCGCGTTTCTGGCCACAGAATGGACCAGCGATGAGATGCTTGCACGACGCGCCCGCGAGGCGTACCACGGCTCAATCGGCAAGTGGAAAAAGGACATCGACCACAATCCGGAGATCATTCGCGCGTGGAGGGCGTTCGAGTCGAAGGCGGCTCAGCGCCGGGCGTTGGAATTCCTGGCCGAGCATGGCGTCGAACCTATCGCGAGATAGGTTCAGATTTGCGTTGAGTGTGGGCCGACCGAACAGGTATTCAGTCGCGTCGCTTTTCGAGGCCATTTGTGGCGCCGCCGAACATGCTGGCGAGTTTTTTCAGTTGGGCGCGTGAGATCTCGTGTCGTTCACGGTCGGTGAGTTGACCACAAGTAGCCAGTTCAAGTATTTCATTTGGGTCCCTGAACATGCCGGGCTTTCACGCGCCATCAAGAAGATGATCAAGGAAAACCCATTAGTCATAGAGCGGTATTGATGATCGCAGAACCTCCCAGTGACTGGCCGGCTGACATTGAAGCGCGCATCTTGCAGGAGCTGGCCGCGGTGGGCGTCCATGTGGATTACTTGCAAGGCCTGTGCACAAAGGGCTCTGATGCGCCGGCGGCGATCCCTGTTTTGATTCACTGGCTGAAGGTCACCATGCACTGGAACATCGCGGATGTTATCGCCCGCGTATTCATGATGCCGTGGGCTCGATGCGATGCCGTTGCAGATGCATTGTGCGAGCGCTTTGCCTCAGCCCCTGACACTCCACAATGGCTGACAGCCAAGTGGTCGATGGGCAATGCGTTATCACTTTGTGCGACCCAAAAACACGCCAAGCCGATTGCGCAACTCATTGCGGACGCAAGGTATGACTATGCGAGAGGCATGCTGCTCATCGCGCTCGTTCGTACGAACACGCCTGAGGCCTTGGAAGTGATTAGGGGCGTGATTCCGGAGCTGCCGTTCGAAGGCATCTCTGCGCTTAGACGTCTCAAGAACCCGGCCGCTATTCCTGTGCTGCAACCCTATCTGAATCACTCTCATGCCCACATCCGGCGCGCCGCAAGAGCGGCAATCGATCGGCTGGAGAGGCTGAAGAACGGCTGACGGCGCGGAGGCGCGCATGGCCTCACCTCCGTCACCGGCGGCGCGACGCGACTGGGTGAGCTCGCTACAGTGCCCTGCGACTCGCCAAGGGCGAAACGGTCACCCCACCTCATCGCTCGCGACTGTGATCGCTGGTCTGGCGTTTCAAACCCCCTTGGGCTACCCTTTTCCGTCCCGTTGCGCGGCCTTGCTTTTTCGCGAAGTCAGACAGTGCATTCCAACTGGAAAGGAAGAGATCATGATGCATCCCCGTGGATTCCTTGCAGCGGCTTTGCTGGCGCTCGTGGCAGCTGTTGGTGCAGGTGTGGCGGCGCTGCCCGGTGCGCGGCAGGATCCCGCCCAGGAGATTCAGCCCGAGCCGCCGATGTTCCCCGAGCCCAATGAGCACCACAAGTGGCTCGAACAACTCGTCGGTACGTGGTCCTTCGAGTCGGAGATGGGTGGAGGAGAGGGAATGGAGCCGATGAAGGCGAGCGGGACGGACACGGTGCGCTCGCTCGGCGGCAGATGGATCATCGGCGAACTCCACAGCGAGATGCCCGGCATGGGCAAGATGCACGCGGTGCTCACCCTTGGCTACAACTCCGAAACGGGGAAGTACCAGGGTACCTGGGTCGACTCGATCACCGATGTGCTGTGGATCTACGAGGGCACGCTCGATCCGACGCAGAAGATCCTCACGCTCGAAGCGGAAGGGCCAAACATGGTGGACCCCGCGGCTGGAAAGACGCGCTATCGCGATGTGATCGAGATCAAGAGCGAAGACCTTCGCACACTCACCTCGTCGGCCCTCGTGGATGGCGAGTGGGTGCGATTCGGGGGTGCGACCTATCGCCGGACGAAGTGAGCCGGGCTCGATTGGGATGGAAGCGCGATGCGGCGGACGGGATGGCGATCCAGCCGGGCGCGAGGCGAGCGGTTACTCGAAGGACCGCTTCATCGGCGGCAGGGCCATGGCCTTGCGCCACAGCGCGAGCTGGGCGACGTGATAGGCGGTGTGGGCGACGAGCACCTGCGTCAGCGCGTGGAGGATCGTCGGAAAGACTTCGTGGTACGACGGATCAGGAAACGCCGCGTCGAGGGCTGCGGCATCGAGGCGCCGGACCGCGGTTGTGATGCGATCCTGTGCTTCTTTGAGCATGGCCAGCGCGTGCGGTTTGGATGGATACTGCGCCAGATCGGACCCGGGAACACTTCCGGTTCCGAATCGCGCCATCCAGTCTTCCGGCAGCCACGGCTCGACGCCGATTGTCGCGCCGATCATCTGGCAGGTGAGTGTGAGGTGGCCGATGGTCCATGCAGGATGATTGCGAACGGCTTGGGTGGGCGTGACCATCTGCGCCGGGCTGAGCGTCGCGACCTGTTCACGCAGATAGTCGAGGCTGTAGGCAAAGCTGTGCAGCACGGCGGCGATCGGCATGATGGGGCTCCGGGTCGAAACAACGCCAGGGCAGAAACGAACGAGAGCCGGCCAATCGGGGCGACAGGATTTGAACCTGCGGCCTCCTGCTCCCAAAGCAGGCGCTCTACCAAGCTGAGCTACGCCCCGTGAGGTCGCCGCAATGATAGGCCCTGCCTGACTCGCCCGTGCGTGCTACGGTCACGCATCATCGGGTGGATTCGACGCACGCAAGGAGCGCTTTGGGCATGGAAAGGCACACTTCACGACGAACCCTGGTTCACTGGATGGCGACGACAGTGGTCGTCGTTTCGACGCTGGGTATCGGCTCGGCCCGCGGGGCGCAGGAGGCTGCCGACGACACGATTGCGATGCAGGAGGCCCTGGTCATCGAGCCGGTCGGCGTGGCCCAGCGCAGCGCCATCCACACGGACGCCATCGAGCGGATGATTGTGGAAGGCACGTGGAGCACCCCCACTGCCGGCGGCAGGGTGACAAAGCCTGATGGGTCGACCGCCAGCTGGAAGACGCAGAGCGTCGATGGCGCTGGGTGGATGATCCACCAGGGGTACGTGGCGTGGACTGTGCATCTGCCTGAGAATGCGATCATGATGCTCGACGCCAGCGGGCACAGCCTGCTGTACGTGAACGGCGAGATGCGGACGGGCGACCCGTACCAGTACGGCAACTTCTCGCTGCCGGTGTCGTTGCGCGCTGGGGACAACGAACTGCTGTTCTACTGCTCGCGCGGACGGATGCGGGCGAGCCTGAGCAAGCCGAAGGCGGACGTGTTCTTTGATCTTCGTGATGCGACGCTGCCTGATCTGCTGAGCGGCGATGAGGCGCTACTTGGCCCGCACGTCGTTGGCGGCGTGGTGCTCGTCAATGCGACGAATCGGTCGTGGGAGGGTGACATCGAAGTTTCATCCGGGCAAGGGGAAGTGGTTTCCTACGCCACGATCGGGACGATTGCGCCACTGAGCCTTCGAAAGGTCGCCGTATCGCTCAGCGTCCCCGATTCACTGGCCGGCGCGGAAAAAGTCGACTACACATTGACGGCCATCAACGAGCGCGATCGTGGAGCCTCGGCCGCCGCCGCTGAGCCCGTGACGGTCACGCTCAACGTGCGCGACGCGAGCGACCACCACATCCGCACGTTCATCAGCGACATCGACGGCAGCGTGCAGATGTTCTCGGTGCGGCCGAGCACGACGCCGGGTGACAAGCAGGCGATGTTCCTGTCGCTCCACGGCGCTGGTGTACATGCACCCAGTCAGTCCGGTTCGTATGCACCCAAGGACTGGGGCGACGTGGTCGCGGCGACCAACCGCAGGCAGTTCGGCTTTGACTGGGAAGACTGGGGCCGCATCGACGCAATGGAAGTGCTCGACAGGGCCATCGATTTGTTCGGCCCCGATCCCAATCGCATTTACCTGACCGGTCATTCGATGGGCGGGCACGGCACCTGGCAGGTCGGCGCACAGTTTCCCGATCGATTCGCCGCGATCGGACCCAGCGCGGGATGGGTCAGTTTCTGGTCATACACGGGCGCAAGCGAGTTTGACGGCTCGACGCCGATCAGCAATATCATGGCTCGCGCCACTCTACCCAGCGATACGCTGGCGCTGTCGCGCAACTACCTCCAGTTTGGCGTTTACGTCCTGCACGGCGATGCAGATGACAACGTCCCTGTCGAGCAGGCGAGGCAGATGCGGGCCCATCTGGCGACGTACCACGCTGACTTTGCCTACTACGAGCGGCCCGGCGCGGGGCACTGGTGGGGCAGCCCGTGCGTGGACTGGCCGCCGATGTTTGATTTCTTCCGCGATCATGTTCGCACAGCGCCGGAAAACGTGCGGCATATCGAGTTCGTCGCGGCCAATCCGTCGATATCGTCGCGGTCGCAATGGGTCACGATCGAGCAACAGCAGCAGTCTCTCGTGCGCAGCGGAGTGGATATCGATCTGGTGATCGGGTCACGGCACATCGTCGGCAAGACGGACAACGTGCGGCGGCTGAGCTTTGACGTCGATCTGCTCAAGCAGGCGCTGAGTGGTGCAGCCACATCTTCGGAGATTGTCATTTCCATCGACGGGGATGACATCAAGTACAACCTCGGCGACAGCAAAGAGGAGTCCATCCGTCTCGCGCACACGGGTGAAGGCTGGGCGCTGACGCCGGATCCGGTTCCCGCAGGCGAAAAGCGGATCGGCCGCAGCGGGCCATTCAAGGATGCGTTCCGAAATCGAATGGTCTTTGTCTACGGCACGCGAGGGAGCGGCGAAGAAGCGCTGTGGAATCTCGCCAAGGCTCGGGCCGACGCTGAGACGTTCTTCTACCGCGGCAACGGGTCTGTCGACGTGATCTCCGATGTCCAGTACAACCTGGGTGGCTACGAGGGGCGCAACGTGATTCTGTATGGCAACGCGGACACGAATCTCACCTGGTCCAAGGTGCTCGCCAACTCGCCCGTTCAGGTGCGCCGCGGCCAGGTCACCTGCGGAGACCGGGTGGTGAAAGGCGATGATCTTGCGTGCGTGTTCACGTACCCAAGCGCAATCGATGAGAACTCACTCGTGGCTGTCGTCTGCGGCACCGGCATGGCCGGGAGTCGCCTGACCGACCGGTTCACCTACTTCGTTTCGGGCGTGCACTACCCGGACTGGTACATCGCGCGGCCTGAGGTGCTGATGAAAGGACTCGACGGCATGGTCGGCGCCGGGTTCTTCGACCAGACGTGGCAGCTCGATGCGAAGTCATCCGCGTGGGCGAAGTAGCACCGCTATTCGACGGCGATCTCCACCCAGTCGACAAACGAACTGAAGCGTGAGAAGGGCCGCCGGGTCATCGTCATGTGACGCAGCGACAGTTCGATCTCTCCGTTCTTTCCGACGTATGGCCGGGCATCGACGCCGAGCACGCGATTGATGCGATCGCCGAGCCCACTGGGATTCTGCATCACAGTGTCGTAGTGTCCGGTCAGCCGGTTGAGCAATCGCACCTGCTCGACGCCGTCCCAGCTGATCTGGGCTTCGACGCTGATGTTCAGCAGGGTCGGCGCCGGTTCATCGGTGCGGGCGGCGACGCGCAGGTCGATGAGCCCGGGTGTTCGGGCGCTGCCGAGCGGATGAGCGCTGGCCATGAGGTAGGCGTTGTCCGTGTGTTCGATGTCTGAGATGAAACCAAGATCGATCTTCCCGGCGGCGGCGCTGATGTCGATCAGATGAGCTGCGGCGCCTGGCGTCGAACGGTTGCGGAGTACGGAAACGATGTCGATCCCCGGAACGCCGTGCGCGACGACGATGTCTTCAAAGCCGTTGCCGTCGAAGTCGGCATGAGCCAGGTCATTTGCACGAGCGTTCACATCCTGCCAGACCGGGAACAGAAACTGACCATCTCCGAGCCCCACCATCGTGGTGACTCTGTGGAAGTAGCTGTGCGCGGCGACGACATCGTCGATGCCATCGTTATTGACATCAAACGCTTCGACTTCTTCGGGTTGGCCGTCAAAGGGATAGGACCGAGGAGCGGAAAAGGAGCCATCGCCGTTGCCGCGCATCACCGTGGCGGCGCCGGCATGCTTGTCTATCGAGACACAGTCGAGGATCTGATCCCGATTGAAGTCGCCGAATGCGAGGTCGACGGGTTGGCGATTGAAACTGGAGTCCACCGGGGGGAGGTAGCCGCCCTTGCCATCACTGAGGATCATGCGAATCGCGTTGTACTGGCCCCCGGAGAGGAGGCCAACGCCGAGGTCCGTGGCGTTGTCACCGTTGAGGTTCACCGCTTCAATGCAGTACGGGTAATACGGCGTGTCAATCGTGCGGTCGATCTGGAATGAACCGGTTCCATCGCCGAGCAGTAGTGTCAGGCGATAGGCATTGATGTGCGAGACGTAGAG
Organism: Planctomycetaceae bacterium; assembly: GCA_040255465.1. Taxonomy (GTDB): domain Bacteria; phylum Planctomycetota; class Phycisphaerae; order Phycisphaerales; family UBA5793; genus UBA5793. Next base: position 322,881 of record JBDZVA010000002.1, on the reverse strand, counting down.
ATCGAGATGACCATCGCCGTTGAAGTCACCCGAAACGACGGCATCGGCAAGCGCGCTGAGGGCGATGAGCGACGCTGAGCCGAAGGTACCATCTCCCTGATTGAGATGAATGGCCAGTCGAGAACCGCTGGCGCTGACCACCGCCGCGTCGGGGCGATCATCTCCATTGAAATCGCCGAGCGCCAGCGCCTTGGGGGAGGCCAGGGTCTGCTGAACGCCAAGGGTCACGAAGGTGCCGTCCCCCGCTCCGCGCAGCGTGCTCAATCGACCTGCACTGTTCGTGACCAGCAAGTCAGCGTGAGAATCTCCATCCAGATCGGCGGTCTGCACGTCGGTCGGATCCAGGCCCACGGGCCAGCGAACGGGATCGGTGAACCCCGCAAAGCCGCCTGCGAGGGCGAGGGTGGCGCTTAGCGTTGCGGGCAAGGTCAGGGCGCAGGCCATTCTGGCGGAGTTGCTCACGATTGCTCTCCTTCACTCGGGCAGGGAAGTGGACTTCACTCGGACCACCGGCCACGACGCGGCGGTCAGAGTCGAATGTCCATCCACAACCGGGACCTTGCAGCCGATCTCGGGATTGACGTCAGTTGCCACTCAAGGCTCGGGCACATCCGCCTGGCCGAATCGGACCAATTTGACTGAACCATCCTGCACGAGACCGACACCCGCGGCGTAGTACTTGTATGCCTTCTCGTCGGGTTCGAGCGGCGTGGTTTCCTCGATCTTCAGACAGTCGGCAAACTGGCCCGCAGTGCATTTGATGATCGATGTGTTACCAACGATCTGGGCACGGTCCATGGCGACATCAGGCGCGACCTCCTGGTAGAACTTGCCGCCGAGGAGAATCTGGCCGGGCATCATGAGGCCGAACCTGGCTCCATCGCGGCCGGAGATCCACGCGCCTTCGTGGTTCACGACTTTGCCATCGCGGTAGATGTCCACTTCTTCACCGAAGTAGAAGACGCTGTTGGTGCGCCGGCTGATGGCGAAGAAGTTCCGTGAAATCTCGATGAGTTGGCCGCTCTTGGTTTCGCGCTCTTCGACGATGCGCGTTTCGACGCCGTCGATGACGCGAGTCTCATCGAGAACCGTGATGACGAGGCGCTCGTTGCCGCCCTCGAAGATGAGTTGGTAGCCGGGCTCGAGAATGAAGTAAGGATTGCGGCCGGTTGGAACGAGTTCGCCGGGTTCGATGTTGAACGTGCGCGTCCACCCTTCATCGTCGATGTGGGTGCGGGCGGAAGCGGACAGCACTGCAAACGCCGCAATAAGCACAACGCGAGTCAGGCCACGAGTCTGCCAGTTCATGGTTCACCTCCGATGGGTTGGGGAATGATACCCCGGGATGCGTGGTGACCGGCAGAGAATCGCATGTGCTGTGACCGGGTCGGGTCTGCCACAATTCCGGGCGTCCGCAGGCTCGTCCCGCCAATAGGTTGCAAGACGGCGTGCTCGTGACGCCTACTCGGATTCCGTTCGTCAGTTGATGCGGGACAACAGATCGTCCACGGCCGCACGAAGTTGTTCATCGTTGTTGGCCGATTCGGCTTCGGGCGTCTGGGGCACGAGGATATCGGGAACGGCGCCGTGGTTCTCCATGTCGGTGCCGTCCATCAGGTACCAGCCGCGGAACGGGAGACGCACGAAGGTGCCATCGATAAGCGATGTCCCACCGGTGCTGATGACGCCGCCGTAGGTCTGCTGACCGACGAGTTTGCCGCGGCCGATGGTCTTGAAGGCATGGGAGATGATCTCGGCGTTGGAGAAGCTCTTCTCGTTGCAGAGCATGTCGATGGGCAGGTTGTAGCGCTGGATGAAGAGGCGATCCTGCGGGTAGTGGCCGGTGTCGCCAGGGTCCGCGCCGCGCGGGATCGTGTAGGCATGCTGTGGGTAGGTGATCGACGCGAGCAGGCGGTCGGTCGTCCAGCCGCCACCGTTGTTGCGCACGTCGATGATGAGGGCCTTCTTCCCGTGGGCGGCGGCGTAGAGGTCACGTTCGAAGACGTCCAGCGAGGGCTGGTCCATGCCCTCGATGTGGATGTAGCCGATCTGGCCATCTGACCATTGTTCGACTTTCTTGGCGTTGCGATTGCGCCAGTCGTCGTAGCGCAGGCCGCGCTCGGCCCCGGAGCTGATGGGGGTGAGAAGAACTTCAAGCGGCGTGGTATTGCCGTCGTCGCTCGTACGCTGGATTGAGATGATCGTCTCTTCGTTCACTCGTCCCTGAAGACGTGATTCGATCGTGTCGCTGGTGACAAAGGGCTCGCGGTCAATGGCGGTGATGACATCGCCGATCTGCAACGCCATCGGGCCAGTCGCGGCGGGTCCAAGCGCGACGATATCAGTGACTCGATAGGCGTCGCCCTCGCGCACGGCGTCGATGCCCAGACGACCCATTGGCTGTGCGTTGGGTGAACCTTCGCCGCGGGCGGAGATCCCCAGGTGTGAGCCGTTGAGTTCGCCGATGAAGCGGGCGGCGACGTGATTGAACTCACCGGCGGTTCGGGTGTTCTTTGCCAGTGCGTGGTACTTCTGTGACAGCGCGTCCCAGTCGAGGTCCTTCATCGTCGGGTGATAGAACATCTCGCCGAGGATGCGGGCGGCTTCAAGGAACTTCTGGCTTGCCTGAGCCTGGAGATCGATCCGCATCTGGTCGGCAATGTCGACATTCTCGACCTTGCCACCCGCGACGGGCACGGTGCCGCCTCGACCACCGGAGACAAAGACGGCTTTGTCACCCGCCGTATTGAGATGCTGTACGGAGGATGAGCCAGTCAGGCGTTTCTGGTCGCTGCCATCCCACTTGACGGAGTAGAGCCCGGATTCATCCGTTCTGCCTGTAAAGATGTAGTAGTCGCCAGCCGGCGTCATCTCGTTGTTGCCTTCGTTGCCAGCCAGGGTTGTGACGCGACGCAGGCGAAGGTAGGCATCGTCCAAGTCGAGCGGCTTGGCGTCCTTCGGGGCTTTGGTCTCGGGCGCGGGCTGGTCGAAGCGCACGGGCTTGATCGGTTTGCGCTTCTTGGCCTCCTTGGCGGCGTCGTCGTAGTACTTCTGCAGTTCCTTGGCCGTGTACGACTCAAGATCCTTGTCAAGGTACACCATCCAGAGGTCCATCTCCTCGTTGACACGCTCGGAGACAAAAGAGAGGATCTTGCCATCGGCCGACCAGCGCGGGCTGTAGTCGTTGTCGGGGTGGCGCGTGACGTTGGCGGCCGGCGCCGAGCCGTCCGCAGGAACGATCCAGATGTCGCCGTTGAAATCCATATCGTCCTGGTGGTAGGCGATGTAGCGGCTGTCGTAACTCCACCGGGCTTCGATGCCCGTGTCCCAGCCGGTCGCGAGTTCGCGCTGGTCGTTGGTGAAGAGATCAAGGACGATCAGGTCCCCCCGGCCGCGACGGAAGAGAAGTGAGCGGCCATCGGGCGAGGGGACGGGCTGGCGATCGTTGTGTTCGAGCGTGGCGACAACGGGTGCGATGGTGAATTTGATGGCATCGTGCCAGCGATCGGGCTTGAAGGCGGGTGGAAGTTCCTCGTCCTTCTTCTTGTCCTTGTCCTCGCCTTCCTTGGGTTTGTCCCCGTCGTCCTTCTCGGTCTTTTCGGGCGGAGCAGCCTCTGCCTCCTCCTCTGCAGGCTTGTCGGCATCGCTGTCCTCGCCCGCGGCGGCTTCTTGTTCTGGTTCCTCCTTGGGTTCCTCGGCCTTGGGCGGCTGCGTGGCCTTCTTGAATGAGTCTACGACTTCGCTGCGAGTGAGTTCAACGGTGGCCATGTAGATGGAGTCGGTGCCGTCTTCGTCGCTTGTGAAGTACAGTCGCACGCCGTCTGGCGACCACGCGATGTTCTTCTCTCTTGCGTGTGACTTTGTGACGCGCCTGGTTGGACTTTTTTCCTCGATGTTGCGGACGTAGACCTCGCCGTAGGCGACGAAGGCCATGACCTGGCCATCGGGGCTCAGGGCCGCTTCGGTAACGTCACGGTTGATGGCATGAATCTCGTAGTTGTCTTTTTCATCCTCATTGGCGGTGATGGCCAGTGCAACGGGCTGGGCGTTGCGATCGCCAAGGTCGAGGGTGTAGAGCGTGTCCCACACCGCAAGGACTACGGACGTGCCATTGGTCGCAACGTCAAAGTCCTGCACATCGTCGACTTTGAAGTTCGTCAGGCGTGTCGCAGCGCTATCGCCGCGAGCCAGATCCATGCGATAGAGGTTGACGGTGTTGTCCTGGCGATCGGACATGTAGAGGACGGTGGAGTTGTCGAGCCAGCGGGCCTGGCCATCATTGCCCTCCCATTGCGTCAATTGCTTGAACGTATCATTGCTCCGGTCGTACACCCACACGTCGCGATCATCGGGGCCGCGGTAGTGTCGACGTGTCCACGAAGAGCCGCCGCGGGTGAAGAGCACCTTGGAGCCGTCCGGGCTGACGACGGGTTCCTCGCCAAAGGCGCCGCAAATTCGAACAAGATCACCGCCGTTGACCGAGATCATGAACGGGCGGGACGCGCGGTACACATCGCCTTCGAGTCGGGAGTAGAACGTGAGCACGTCGTTGCCATGGCCATCCACGCCGTAGGCCGCGAGTACGCACGTCTGGTCGATGTTGGTTACCTGCTGAACATCAGTACCGTCGGCCTGCATCGTGTGGATGTTGGTGTAGCCGGTGCGATTCGAATTGAACGCGATGTGCTTGCCATCGCGGCTCCACGCGCTGCGCGTCTCGTCGGCTGGGTGACTGGTCAGGCGCGTGGCATGACCGCCCTTGCTGGGCACACTCCACAGATCGCCGCGCCATGAAAAGGCGATGGAGGATCCATCGGGACTGATCGAAGGGAAGCGAGGCAGATCGACATTCCCCCCTCGCCCGGCATCGAGGGGCTGGGTCGTCGGCCGGGCTTCGGTCTCCCCGCTTATCGATCCGGTTTCACCCGAGGCACATCCCACCAACCAGAGTCCCGAGGTGAGCGTGAGCGCTGACAGCATGGGGCGGAACATGCGTTTCTCCTTGGGTTCGTTTCAATCAGGAAAGCAGCGGGTCAGAATTCCGAAACGGTAGAGTGGGCACGTTGCGGAAGGATGAACGGCACAGTTGCCGGTTATACTACCTCAGTCAAGCGAGGCTGCCCGGGTGGGAGCAGATTCAACGCCTCGCCCCCAGCCCGGTGCAAGGATCATTGTGTCTCACGCGCCCGCCGACCTCAACCCGTTTCGCCTCAAGGTCGATGACGCCGGCCCGCTGGTCCGCGTCGTCCGCCCGGCGCTCGAGCGAGCCCTTCGCTTTCGGGCGATGAACCGGATCTACCGAGAGATCCACTCGCGGCCGGACGAGCGACACTTCAGTGATCGAACGCTGGATGCGCTTGGAGTCCGCCTCAACTTCACGCTCGGAGATCTGAGCCGCATCCCCGCGACGGGGCCGGTCGTGCTCATCGGCAACCATCCGATCGGCGGGATCGACGGGCTGGCGATGCTGGCGATCATGCGGCGCATCCGTCCTGATTCGCGGATGATCGGCAACTACATGATGTCGATCATTCCCGACCTGCGGGAGATCTACTTCTTCGTCGATCCGTTCGGCGGCGGCGAGGCGGTGCGGCGGAACCTTGCCACAATGCGTGATGCGATGCGGTGGCTGCAAGCCGGGCACATGCTCGCCACGTTTCCCGCTGGCGAAGTCGCGGCGTTCCAACTCAGGCAGCGGCGGATCGTCGAGCCGGAGTGGAACGAGTCGACCGCGCGGATCATTCTCAAGACCGGCGCCCCGGTCGTGCCCATCTACTTTGAAGGCCGCAACAGCAACCTGTTTCACGCCGCCGGCGTGGTGCATCCTCGCCTGCGCACGCTCATGCTGCCAACTGAAATGCTCCGCCATCGGCACCGCCCGATCAACGTGCGCATCGGAAAGGTGATCCCCTTTGAGCAGATGAAGCGACACAGCGACCCGGTGTCGCTCACCGACTACCTGCGCCTGCGCACGCAACTTTTGCGTAAGGACGCGCCTGAAAGGCCGACATCAATCCGGGCGTCGAGTTTGACGACTGCGAGGGAGCAGGTTCCAATCGTCGCAGCCGTGCCGCCTGCGGCCATGGTCGATGAGATCGCGACCCTGGCCCCCGAATGCGAGCTGGTTGCACAGGAACAATTGCGGGTGTACTGCGCCCCATATTCGGCGATCCCCAGATGCATGGAAGAGATCGGCCGCCTCCGCGAGTTGGCGTTTCGAGCCGTCGGAGAAGGAACGGGGCTGAGCAGCGATCTCGACCAGTTTGATCAGCACTACCTGCACCTGTTCGTCTGGGATCGAGCAAGCTCACGGATCCTGGGCTCGTACCGCATGGGACTCACCGACAAGATCATCCCCGAGCGCGGCATCGAAGGCCTGTACACCCATACGCTCTTTCGATTCGGCCGCAAGTTGCTTGACCAGATCGACCCGTGCATCGAACTGGGTCGGTCGTTTATTCATCCCGAGGCGCAGCGGGCGACGGCCCCACTCATGCTGCTGTGGAAGGGCATCGGACAGTTTCTGATTCGCAACCCGCGCTACTCGGGGCTGATCGGTCCGGTGAGTATCAGTGCGGAGTATTCAACGATGTCGCGGTTGCTGCTCATGGCGTTTTTGCGCATGCACAAGTACTTGCCGCAACTGGGCGATTTCATCAAGCCGCGCAACCCCCCCCGCCAGATGCCGCCGCGCGAATGGGAGACGCAGCGCATGAGCACCGTTGTGAATGATCTCGACGAGGTCGATTCACTGGTGCGCGAATTGGAATCGGACGGCAAACCGATGCCGGTGCTGCTGCGACAGTATCTCGGCCTCAACGCGCGACTGTTGGGATTCAATGTCGATCCACAGTTTGGCAACGTCATCGACGGATTGATGTTCGTGGACGTTTTGAAGATCGATCGGCGGGTGTTGCGCCGGTTCATGGGCACCGACGGGATGGCTCGCTATCTCGCGGCGCAGGAGAGTCTGGTCTGAGTCGATGTCAATCGGCCAGCGCCTCGACGCGCCGGTCTACGCGGTGCGAACGCAGGACGCGAATCAGTGTGGTCAGTGATGTAACGGGCGCGCCTGCGGCTGCGTTGCGAGCGCCGATCTCAAACGCCAGGGCCCACTGCCGCGCGAGGGTGCGATAGGCGTAGAGAATCGAGTGCTTCGGGTCATAGATATTCGAGGCTTCGGAGAGCACACCGTTGAGTTCCACAATACGAAAGTCGCGACCCGCTTTGAACGACTCGACATCGGTGTAGCGAAGATCGAAACGGCCGAAGTAGTAGCCGTCGAACGCTTGGGCTGCTTCGTCGACCGCTGCTTCAAGTTGTGGAGACATCAGGTGCCCGCCTTCGCGGAACATCGTGCCCTGGCAGTGATTTCCCGAAACGGCGAGGCGCATTTGCTCGCCCTCGTCGAGCACTCGATCGATCTGCTGGTCATAGCGGTGCAGAAAGACCCAGGCCTGCATGCGGAATCGCGGATGGGCCCAAATCAGTTCTTCAAAGGTCGATCGTCCGTTGCCCACGAGCACGGGGAATTGCTTGTCGGTGATGGAGAAGATGTGGCCGCGCGGCTCGCCGGGCAGCTTGTAGTAGAACACACCCGCTTCGAACGGGCCGGGGTCATACATCTGCACGAGGACATCGCCGGTGAACTTCTCAAAGTAACTCTGGGCCTGCGCCCAGTCGCGCACGAGCTTGAGCCCCTGTCCGCGCTCGCCGACATCGGGCTTCAGCACGAGAGGGAACTCCCAGGCGCGCTCTTCCATGACGCGGCGCAATGCGGCCACGCGATCGGACTCACGGGCAGCCAGAAACGCGCTGGGAACAATGCGGCTCGCCGGAAGGGCGCTGAGAATGGCGTACTTGGATTCGCCGACGACGCCGCCGTGCGGAATACCGGGATTCGCAGCCGTCGGCGCCATCAGGCTGCGATGCTTGAGCGCCTGCCAGCCCACCCACGGCACAAGCGGCAGGTAGAAGATCTTGACGGGCCAGAACTCCCATCGCCAGATTCGAGAGATCATCACGATGAGCCGCTGGCGGCCGATGCGATTGGTCAGCATCGCCACGGTCCGCAGCACGACCAGCAGCAGAATGATCGCGGCGATGACGGAGAGCCAACCGTCGCCGAACAACATCTGAAAGGGCTTTCGGGCCCCTTCGCCGAAGAAGATCACAATGAGAATGATGACGGGTGTCCAGATGAGAACGGCCAGAAAGGTCCACAGAGCGAAGCGGCTCCGCTTCGTGCCGACGATCCCCGCAGCGACGTAGAGGGGGAAGCGCGTACCGGGCAGAAAGCGACTGGCCAGCACCGCTGACCATCCGTTGCGATCGAACCATCGCCCCAGCGCTTCGAGGTGATGGGCGGGCAGGCGGCGAGCGATGGGCCGCCAGCGCAGGGCTCGCTTGCCGGCCACCGCGCCGAGCATGTAGAGCCCGATGTCACCGATGAAGATACCCAGAAACGTGGCGAGCACACCGACGAATGGATCAAGCAGGCCATCACGAATGAGCAGACCGACGCCAATCGACGTGGGGTCTTCGAGGATGAACGTGCCGATGATGATCGCACCCATGGTGGTCCACGGACTCATGTCGCGATTGAGATCGATGGGCAGCATCGGCTTCTTCTCGGGCTCATCCTCGGTGTAGTCAAGCGTGCGTCGTGTCGGGATGTAGCCGGGCTCGGAGCACTTCTCGACGAAGGGAATGATCTCGTCGGCGAGTTGGCGCGACTTGGCGTCGCTGAAGACCATGAAGTGCGAGTCGTCGAACATGACCAATTCGCTCTTCTCGACGATCTCGTGGTGTAATTCAGCCACCCAGGCGGCGACGAGCGGATCGTGCCGCCCCTGCAGGATGAGCAGCGACCCGTTCCAGTTCTCGAGAATGCCGCGCAGCGGTCTGAAGTCGGAGTCGAGAAAGTTGCGCACGAAGGCGTGTCGCGAGGCGCGGGGTCCGAGCAGGCCAAAGTGGGGAATGAACTCAGGCGCCACCACGAGCAGACCGTAGCCGATGACGTTCTTGAGCTTTTCAAAACTCGGATCACCGGTGCCTTCGCCTTCCGCAACACCCACGCCGCCATAGAAGAGGAGGCTGTCGACACGTTGCGGCGCCAGATGAGCAATCTGCAGGGCAACCCCACTGCCCATGGAGTAGCCCAGGAAGTGCGCCCGATCGATCTCGAGCCGGTCGAGCAGTTCAAGCACGTACCGGGCATGAGCTGCGTGGCTGTAATCGGGAATGAGCGTCGTCGAAGCGCCGAATCCGGGCAGATCGACAGAGATCACGCGGAAGTGCTGGCTGAGCATCGGGGCCAAATGATGGAAATTGTCGCCTGAACCGGGACTGCCGTGGATGAGTACGACGACTTCACCCTGCCCCTGATCGCGATAGGCGAATCGAACCATCTTGTTGGCGTGGATCTGGTCACCGTCAACTTCGGCCACTTCGACACTGTTCTGATCCGACGCCAGATGCGGCGGCCTGGGCCAGAAGAGCTGCACGAACTGCGACGCCACCAGCAGCACCAGCCACCAGTGCCACCAGCGCCACTTTCGCCTGGCGGTACCCGGGTCTGCGGCGGCCATCAGCGCACGGCTCCTCGTAACGGGAGTTCGCATCTCACTGGATCTCCCGGTTCGCCAGGCGCTTGTCCCCAGTAGCTCAGTCGCGCGACCGACTCGCTCGTCTCGATGACCGTGCAACTCACGGTGCGGGCGTCCTCGCGACTCATGCACACACTCAGGTGCATCGCGTGCGGCCAGCGATGGGCGTGATAGCCATCCTGCAACTGTGGCCAGGCTTTCGAGTCGTCTCCGAACCAGTCGTTGAAGAGTTGTCGGCGCGGCGGATCGACCAGCGCATCGCCGAGTCCTGAGGAGGTGAACATCACGGGTCTGTTGCTGAGAGACTGATTGACGATCCGGATGTTTTCGCCCTGGGCGGCACCGTGGATCAGTGTGTCGCCATCGGTGAGGACAATCGTGAAGGGAAGAAATTCGGTGGGGTTGAGTTCGGCAATAAGCCTTGCTGCCTGAGCCGCATCGGTCTGCTCAAGAAGCATCGGAATAATCTCCCCCCGACTGCGCGCGGCTGGATGGGCCGGTTTGGGCGACCCGTCATTGCGATTGAGCAGGGTCGCGATCAGGCCAACCTCGTTGGCGCCGACCCACGTGCCGCCCCCGGCAGGATCGACCGGCCAGATTGAACGTACGCCGCCCTGTTCGCGAATGCGGGGAGGCTCAGCAGGCGGCCGACGGCGGGATTCGTCTCTGTTGGTCGCCAGTCGCAGGCCGAATCGCTTGCCGTCTGGACCGACAAGCGGAATGATCGTCACCGTGCACATGATTGGCGCTGAAGATGCGCGATTGTGCCGGGTGCATAGCCGAATCGATTCGGCATCTCGACGTTCATGATGCTCAGCATGGCGGCAACCATGGCATTGTGGTGGATCGTGTGGCTGAGCACAAACGCCGTCTCGCGGCCGCATGTGGAATTCAGCTCCACTGGAGAGCAATCGCTGCGCAACATGAGCAGCGTCCGCACCGGTCGGGTGGAAGATTCCTCGATCCGCTGGGCTAAACGGGCGTCGAGCGAGCGGATGAGGTCGAGGGCTGCTGCCCGGTCGGTCTCGATGCTGGTCCCGCGTTCTCGGGCTTCGTAGTCGATCTCGCCGGAATCGAACCCGGTGAGAAGCGCGCCGATGTGATCGAGGCTGTGACGGATGTGTCCGCCGACGCTGCTCTTGAATGAGCCAACGGGCGACTGGACGTATTGGGCGTCGGTCAACGTCTCAAGCAGACAGCGGACCTGGTCGAGCAATTCGCGAAGGGGCGCGATGCCGCAGACCGAGTCAGCCGGGTGGTCCGGAGCGGCGGTCGGAGTGGCACAGGGCTGCTTCTCGGTCATGTAAACACCATCGGCTGAGAGACGCGGGACCATCAAACGCGTTACGAGTATAACCGCGGCCACGGGATTGTCTCATTTGGCGGACCCGGACACACCCATCTACCCGGACACACCCATCTATTGGGTGAGTGGTGAGGATCATTCCGTCGCAGGGAATGGTGCAACGAGACTTCCGGTCAGAATCGGGGCTCTCCCCGTGCTGCCAGATCCCAGCCCTTTCGGTATCCACCATTCCGTGAGCACCAGAAGGCGCCGATCGGTCGCGAAACCGTGAGAGTCGGCATCGGTTGATCCGGTGGCCACCCGGTCGAGCGAGAGGTGAATGCAGATGGGAGGATTCGAACCCCCAACCCCCTGATCCGTAGTCAGGAGCTCTATCCAATTGAGCTACATCTGCAGCCGTCAGCGGGGATTGACCGCGGCTGACTCCCCAAGAATACCCCTCAGCGCGAGGGGGTTCAAGTCAGGTGCGGGGTGTGCATGCGGCTCGATCAAGATACCAGCACAGCGTTCCGCCTACCGGGCGCACCCCGCGGATGGGAAGCGCCTCGACGGGCGCATGGCCATTCGCGGCAAGACGCTGAACAATGTCCTGTTTGCCTTCTCCCGTCACCATCACGGCAACGAACCGGGCGCTATTGATGAGCGGCAGCGTCATGGTGACACGATCGGGCGGGACGACGGTTGGACCCGAGTTGATGCGGATCAGCCGGTTTTCTTCCACGAGCGCCGGACTGTGGGGAAAGAGGCTGGCCGTGTGTCCATCGGCGCCAAGGCCGAGCAGGACGTAGTCCAGTCGATCCTGCCCCCGCTCGCGCCACTCCAGAGCCGAACACAGTGCCTTGGCATAGTCGTGCTCGACGTGATCCGAAATCGCATCCATGGGATGCTGCTGTGAGCGCGGGATGCCGGAATGATCGGCGAAATGCTCAGAGATCATCCGCCAGTTGCTCTTCTCATCGGTGACGGATACGCGGCGTTCATCGACGCACCAGAGATGCGTCTTTTTCCAGGGAATTCCGCGGCATATCGGATCGATCATCAGATGGCGGTAGAACGGCGCCGGCGTCGAACCGCCGGATACGGCCATGTGAAAATCGCCAAACGCCCTCCAGCAATTGAGGCTGTGGGCAAGCAGATCGCTGGACATGCGCTCGACGAGTTCCTCAATGCAGTCACACACGACGACCTCGCCCGGCAGATTGGGTGCGACGACCGGCTCGGAGAGTTCGTAGGATGTCGGGCGTAGGTCCGTCATTCGTGGGCTCAGCGCGTTTCCTCGTTGCTTGGATTATGCCATGTACAACCCGATCTTGCCAGCAAATCTTCCGATTCTCTCGGTCCCCATGACCCGGGTGGGTAGTTTCCAGCGATTTCTCCGCGGAGGCGGGGATCAAGAAAGGGCATTACGGCGCTCCATGCGCCTTCCACCTCATCGCGGTGCTTGAAGAGCGTCTGGTCGCCGCGCATCGCATCAACAATGAGCGGGCCGTAGGCCTCGATCGGTTCCCCGCCGAACCGCGCGACGTAGTCAAAGTCAAGTTTGATCGAATCGATGCGCATGGCGCCGGGCACTTTGCCTTCGAAGCGCAGGCTGATGCCCTCGTCCGGCTGTATGTTGATGACCAGCCGGTTCGGCGGCCGCTGGACGCATGGAGACTCGGCTTCGCAAATCGAGGAGAACAGATCGATGGGCGGTTCGCGAAACGTCAGGACCACTTCCGTGAGTTTGCGAGCCATCGCCTTGCCGGTTCGGACAAAGAAGGGCACGCCGGACCAGCGCCAATTGTCGATGTCGAATCGAATAGCAGCGAAAGTCTCTGTGAGTGAGTCTGACGCGACGCCCTTGCCGGCGCGATAACCGGGCTGGCCGTTCGCCCCGGGACCGTACTGCCCCAGGGCGCAGCGTGATCTGGCTTCTTCGACCGACACGGTCCGAATCGCTTCGGTCACTTTGATCTTTTCGCGGCGAATCTGGACATCGGCGTAGCGGCCGGGCGGTTCCATCGCGACGAGCGCGAGCACCTGCAGCAGATGGCTCTGAATCATGTCACGCAGCGCGCCGGCTCCGTCGTAAAACGCACCCCTCGACTCAACTCCCACCTTCTCGGCGGCGGTGATCTGCACGTGGTGGATGTATCGTCGATTCCACAGCGGCTCGAAGATTGTGTTGGCAAAGCGCAACACCAGCAGGTTCTGCACCAGCTCTTTGCCGAGGTAGTGGTCAATTCGATAGATCGACTCTTCTTCGAATGTCCGGCCCAGCGTGCGATTGAGGGACTGCGCCGACGCGAGATCCACGCCAAAAGGCTTCTCGACGATGATGCGCTGCCACGGCGCCGCATCCCGATTGATGCTGCACCAGCGCTTGCCTTCCGTCACGAGGCCGGACTGGTTGATGCATTCGATCATCGGTTCGTAGAGTTGCGGCGCCACGGAGAGGTAGAACAGGATGTTCTGACCGCAGTTGTGGGCCGTGGAAACTCGTGCGATGTCTGCGGAGATGACCTCAAACGCACTGGGATCGGCGGCGTCCGCGGTGCAATAGTGGATCATCTTCGCGAATCTCACCCATCCTTCGTCGGTGTGGCGGGTGGCGAACTTCGCCGCCCATTCGCGGAGGTGCTCGCGGAATCCATCATCGCTCATTTCCGAGCGGCTGACGCCGAGGATCGCAAGATTGGGCGGCGTCTGGTCGCGCTGAAAGAGGTCATAAAGCGCCGGGATGATCTTGCGGCGCGTCAGATCCCCGGAAGCGCCGAAGATGACCAGGACACACGGAGCTGGAACGCTTGACTTCATTCGACGCTCCCACAGGGCGTATTGGCCCGCGAACTCTGGACGATAGGCGGATGAGGGCGAATTGGATCACTCCAGTCGAAGCAGGGACTCGCATGGCGATTTCGGATTGAGAATCTCCCGAACCAGTTCCGCGATGGCCGCCCGCTGGCCCGGCCAGACGAATGCCCGCTCGATTTCGGCTTGCGCGACCCACCGGCATGCCTCGTGCTCGGCGTTCAGTGTCGGCTCCCAGTCTTGCTCCACCTCCACGGCAAATCTCGGGCTGAAGTAGATCGTGTTGGAGGCGGCAATGAAGAACGGGTGCACCTGCTCAAGCTGCCACATGCCGAGTCGCCCGTCGCGCGACAGGCCGGTTTCTTCGAGCATTTCTCGCCGCGCCGTCTCGAGGGCCGTTTCACCGGTTTCGATGTGGCCCTGGACGGGTTGCCAGGTGCTCGGCGAGACCACCGCTGAAGCGACGCGGCGCATCTGCAGCAACTCGATCCCACCACCGTCCAGACGGCGGAAGATCAGCACCTCCACCACATCGGTGCGGACGGGTACGCCAGGACGAGTGAACTCGCGCGATTCGCTATCCATTCACGAGCATCCTGCCGGACCGCGGGGTTTGGGGCGACAGACCGCTCAAGTCGGGGTGCGCCAGGGCTTGCACCACGGCGCTTTTGGCAAACATCTCATCGCACTCCGTTGCGGGATCGGATTCGGCGACAATTCCGGCGCCGGCGGCATACGTCAGCGTGTCACCTTCGATGGTCATGGTCCGGATCGCCACGTTCAGCGCCACCTGACTCGCCCCGACATAGCCGATCGAGCCGCAGTACGGGCCGCGTTCAAAGGGCTCGAGTTCGTCGATGATCTGCATGGCGCGGATCTTGGGCGCGCCGGTGATTGAACCGGCCGGAAAAGTCGCGGCGATGATGTCCTTGAACTCCGTTCGCTCCCGCAGGCGTCCCTCGATGGTGGCAACGCCGTGATGCACTGTCGGGTGGGATTCAATCGTCCGCGGCTGCGTCACGTGAACCGTGCCAAACTCGCAGACGCGACCCAGGTCATTGCGCATGAGATCGACGATCATGTTCAACTCAGCCTCGTCCTTGCCACTGGCCGCCAGCGCGGATCGCTGCTGCGATGAGTCGAGCGTCCCTTTGAGCGGCCGAGTGGTAATCTGCCGATTCGCACGATCGACTTCGAGGAAGAGTTCAGGTGACAACGAGAGTACCTGCCGGTCGGCGGCGAGTTCGAGGTACGCCGAGTACCAGTTTGGCGTACGGTCCCAGGCGGCCGCCGCAAGCTGCCGTGGGGACCCGTTCAGGCGCGAACCAAACTGCTGTGCAATGTTGGCCTGGAAGACATCCCCGGCGCGGATGTACTCGATTGTCCGCCGGACGGCCGCCTCGATCGCGTGGCGAGGCTGTCGGTTCTGCCACGGTTCGAGCGCTGATTTGCCGGGAACACTGGGTCGAGCGACGTGTGCAACCCCCAGCGACGCGAGCAGTTCCTCATCACCAATGGGTTCCGCGCTCTGAAGGTCCGCGCGATACCATTGCCGCTTCCCGGCGTCGAGCACGAAGACCTGCGGACACCACAGCCATTCGTAGAGCGGCCAGCGCGGGCGCTTGTTTGAGCGCGATGAGCAGGCGCGCGGCTCGATGGATCGGCCCAGTTCGTATGAGAGGTAGCCGAGCCAGCCGCCGCGCCAGGGTGGGTCCGAGCAATCAGTCGACAGGGCCGGTGACGCTCCCGCCGCCGCCAGCCGCTCATCGAGCCAGCCCAGATCGGCCATTGGATCGTGAGTGAATCGCGGGCTGGTTTCACACGAGCCGCCGAGCGACGCAAAGCAGGTGCGACGTCCCTGGTGGCGCAACACACCCGATGGCTGGGCGACCATCGACCACCGCGACCAGCGCGGATGCAGACGCCCCGAATGCAGCACCGCGAGCGGGCGGTTCGCGGGTGCGTTGAGCAGGACATCCGACACCGCCACGTCAGAATGCGGAGTCGGCGTAGACGAGTTTGACATTGGATGGGTCGCGGCCGTGCTCCTCGAAGATCACGAGTTCGTTTGCCTCGTTGTAGGACACCCACGATTCAGGCAAATAGTAGCGTTGCTGCGGACCGACCTTCTGGCCGCTGTGCGTGCCGACGAAATAGCGACCGACGTTGCGGCCATTGAGATAAATCTGGCCCTTGCTCAGTCCGTTGGGTTCGACCCACAGCGCCCGGGGCGCCTCGGAGCAGGAAAAGGTCGTGCGATACCACGCCGGGCGGCCGGCCAGCGCCTTGGCGCGAACCTTGTCGTGCGCCTTGAACAGGTTGGGTTTGGGCTGCTCCCACTTGGCAAATGACCACGTGGCCTTGTCGGTGAGCACGGCCTTTGAGTCGTAGAAGCGAACGGCTTTTTCGAGTTCTTCCTCGCCGCCGGAAAAGAGCGGCGCGAGCTGGAACGTATTGCGACCCTTGCGCAGTCCGCCTGCCTCGTCGAGGACGAGGTGGATCAGCGGGCGGCCCGTCTGCCCGGAGTAGAAGCCGATGCACTGGTCGTTGAGCAGAATCAGGGCGGGCGTGGCGGCTCCCGAGATCTCGACAATCAACGCGGACTTGGTGCGGTGCTCGAAGGACCACTGGACATCGTGACCCGTCGTCACGTCGCCGTTGTGAAGGCCCTCGAGGTAGGGTCGATTCTCAAAGGGGCGGCGCGGCGGGGTCGGGACGACCTTGGGCTTCCCGACTCGCTTGGGCTTGACCTCATGGAGGTGTTGAACCAGCCCCTTGCCTTCGTGCATGTCGTTGCCGCCGGCGTAGCGGCCCAGGTTGTCAATGAGCGCCACGAGCGTGCCGTTGCGGCCGGCAGGAAGCGCGATATCGGTGATCGCGCCGGACGAGCCGGGCCCGTAGCCGAGGATTGACTTCAATTGCCCCTTGATGTAGAGGTGTACGCGGTCGCCGACGCCTGGGGCGAGGATTTTCATCTTGCGGCGCGGCCACTTGTGATTCACAATGCGAATCAATCCGTAGCCCGAACCGGCCGCACACTGTTCCTGCGTGCTGGGTCCGTCGATCGTGGCAAAGCGAGGCGCCTTGCCGGTGATGTGATCGTCCGTCCCGGCAGAGGTCCACTCCGACATGGTCGCGCGAGGCGATCGGCGCGGCGGAGGAGCGGTGGGCACTTCTTCGTGCTCGCCAGTTCCCTGGATGATGTAGTGGTTCTTCCACAAACCAGAGGGAATGTGCTGACCCTGGGCATCGAAGCCTTCGATGCCGACGTAAGCCGTGTCACCCTTGACGTAGGTGAGATCGATCGCTTCCTCGCTGCAGACGACAATGGTCATGTCCTCGTGGAACTCGATCGCCGGTACTTCGCCGGTCGGAACTTCGATCTCGATGACGCTGTAGTTGATGCTGAGCAGGCCGCGCGATCCGGCTGGGCCAAAGAGCACGATGAGGTTCTTGCCGTTGCCGGCGAACGCGTTGAGGTTGGTCCAGTCAAGCTTGGCGCGGCCGCCAATATGGGTGTTGAGCAGACACCATGCCACCGGCTGGGTGCCGAAGTGGACAGGGACGGCGCGGCCATTGGGGAGCAGAATTGTTGTGGAATCCGATTTGGTGTGGTCGTCGGCGAAGACGAAGACAACTTCACCCTGCGCTCCGGTAAGGTGAATGACGGAGTAGCCGGGGCGACTGAGTTTGCGCCCGGTTTTCTCCGGCATGACGCCGAGCACTGCTCCGGTTGGCGCCGCCTGAAGGTTCGAAAAAACGCGAGCGAACTGCGAAGCAAACGAGCAGACCTTGCGCACGGCGTGATAGGTCGGTCGAATGGCGCCCGACTCGCCCAGCGGGGCGCCACCGTCGCTGGAAGTCGTCACGTACCGATCGACCGCACCAGGCTGTCGTCCGCCGTCAAAGGCGAAATTGGTTCCGCCGTGGAAAGGCGCCAGATTGAACTGCGCGCCGGCCGCGAGGACCTGAGTCAGTTCGTGAATCAACGTGGCGGGCGCCATCGGGGCCGTCTGCGGCTGACTCCAACAGTCGGAGTGTCCGGTCCAGTAGTCGCCGACGATGAGCGGGCGGTTGGGTTGAATCGCGCGGAGTTGGCGCAGATTCATGAGCATGTTCTCGCGGCCGCTCCATGTGTCGATCGTCTCTTCACGGCGCTGCCAGAGGTTGTTGGTGTTGATCAGCGGCAGGTCGAAGTCGTGCTCGCGAATGAACCGCGCCATCTCATGCAGGTAGGCATCAGCCGCCTCCTGATTGCCGCAGTGCCACTCATGCTCGACTTGAACGAGAACGATCGGGCCACCGCTGCGGCCGGAGAAGGGCGAGAGCACTTTGAGGAGTTTGCCGAAGTATCGACTTGACGCCTCGAGGAACGGAGCCGTGCCCTGGCGCACTTTGAGATCGGGCTCGGCCAGCAGCCACGAAGGCAGGCCGCCGAGATCGACATCACCGCCGATGAAAGGGCCCGGGCGGAGGATGCACTTGAGGCCGTGTTCGCTGAGCAACTTGACGAACGCGGCCACATCGGCCTGGTCATCAAAGTTGTATTCGCCCTTTCGCGGCTCATGAAGCGCCCACGGGCAGCGGACGAGGACCGAGTTCAGGCCCGCGGCGACGGCGGCGCGAATGCGCTCGACCCACAAGGCGCGAGGGATACGAAAGTAGTCGATCGTCCCGCTGACGATCCAGAACCTTCTTCCATCGATGAGGAGAGATTGCCCATCGTGCGTTACAGTTGCCATAGTTTTCCCCGGATTCGGAGCGTGTTCGATTTATGTTTGGGTGATCTTGATTGCCTGACCTGGCAGAAGAATCCATAAGATCATTATTTACAATGACTTGCGAACTCGGTCGGGCCGCTCACGACATGAAAGCATAGACACAACTTCAAAAAGTCCAGTCCGGGTCGTGGGATTTTTCACAAGCGATCGGCCCTCCGCTCTCTCAAGCCAGGGCTGGGCGAGTGACGCGCGTTGAGTATGCCCGTGCAGGGGGCCTTCGCATGCGGGAACTGAGGAGTCGGGGGCCGAGTCCGGCGCCCGCGCATGTCAAAGGCCGGGATGACTCGCGTCATCCCGGCCCAAGTCGGCGCGGAGGGGGCTCCACGCGCTTATTCGCAGTAGATGAAGTGTCGCTCGGGCGGCACATTTCTCGGGCAGTCGGCGCATCCGCCCAGACCAATCGCCAGCACATTACACACGCGCTCGTTGCAGTTGCGCGAGAAGACAATGTGCACGCGCTTGGACCGACTTCGCCGGCAGCGCACCTGGTGGTTCTGGTTGTCGCAGCGGACGCAAATGGTGTCGAGAGCGCGAAGACCCAGTTCGGGGCAATCCGAGACGAGCTGATACGCGCAGTATTGCGGTCCATCGTTTCCTCCACCGCCGGGACCAAACATCTCGTTGGCGACGACGAAGGTCTCAATGCCGACGATCTCGACATTGCTCTTCCTGCACGTGCGCACATCGACGGCTTGCGTGAACAGGTTTCCGCACAGGGCTTCAGAGACGGATCCGCTCAGCACCGCAGTGCCGTCGCTGTCGGCGGTCAGGACGGCCGCAACGCGAGCGGCGTTGATGTCCACAAACACGCCCGGACAAGTGGGCACCGGGGTCTGACCCGGATCGCGACCATACGCAATGCCGACGCGGCCGCCGGGCGTGGCGTTGGTCACGGTAAGAGTGATGGTCCCGGGACACTCGCCCGAGCTGGTCAATTGGAGTTCGCCCTGAGCGAGCGCGGCACCGGTGATTGCCAGCACAGCGCCGGCGACGAGACAGGTCAGTTTGTTCAGAACTCTCTGATACATGGTAATTTTCCCTTTTTGGTGGCAGATTGCACGTGGGGCAGCCGGCGGTCGACTGCCTCTATCCAACACCTCGCGATGCATCCAGATCAGGGACAATGGAGTCCTGGACAAAGTTCCGCCGCTTGCTGATGGGCCGGTCGCAGGGCCGTGCGGATTCGATCACCGATCCATGGGTCCCGGTGTCCGCAGAGGGCAGTCGGTATAATTCGACGAACTGAATCTGCGAATGATCCGGAGTGACTCGATGCCTTACTACACGAAACTGGGCGAACTGCCCAAAGCCCGCCACACCCAGTTCCGCCGCCCTGACGGGGCTCTGTATTCCGAAGAACTCTTCGGAACCGAGGGCTTTTCCGGCCCGACTTCGACAATGTACCACATCCATCCGCCGACGCAGGTGAGCGGCTGGAAGACGCTGTACTCGACCAAGCCCGAGTACGTCGAGATGGACACGATGCGGATGCGGCATCTCAAGACGACGCCGATGAAGCCCAAGGGTGATCCCATCACGGGACGCGTCGTGCTCTTCGGCAACGAAGACTGCGAAATGTCCATCTGCGTGCCGAAGGATCCGATGGAGTATCACTTCAAGAACGGGCAGGGCGACGAGTGCCTGTTCATCCACCACGGATCGGGCACGGTGTACACCAGTTTCGGCACCCTCAAGTTCGGCCCCAAGGACTACATCATCATTCCCAAGGGCATTGTGTATCGCATGGCGTTCGATCCGCGCAAGAGCAAGGACGAACCCGAGCCGCGATTCCTGTGCATCGAAACCGCGAACGGCTCACACATCCTGCCGCCGCCCCACTATCTTTCAAAAAAGACGTCGCAATTCCTCGAGCACGCGCCTTACTGCGAACGAGATCTGAGGCTGCCGCAACTTCCGCTGACCTACGACGAGCGCGGCGAATTCGAGGTGCGCATCAAGGCGCGCAACTGCGTGCACTCATACATCTACTCCTACCACCCGCTCGACCTGATCGGCTGGGATGGCTGCTACTATCCTTACATCTTCAACATCGAAGACTTTGCACCGATTACCGGCAAGCTGCACATGCCGCCGCCCATTCATCAGACTTTCGAAGCGCACAACTTCGTGATCTGCTCTTTCTGTCCGCGCATGCTCGACTGGCATCCCGAGGCGATCCCCGTGCCGTACAACCACAGCAACCTCGACTCCGATGAAGTGCTCTACTACGTCGAAGGCAACTACAAAGCGCGCAAGGGCATCGAAGTCGGATCGATCACCGCGCATCCGCAGGGGATTCCCCACGGGCCGCATCCCGGCACGATCGAAAAGAGCCTCGGCGCCAAGTTCACCAACGAACTGGCGGTGATGTGCGACACGTTCCGACCGCTTTACCCCACCAGGGCCGCTCTGGATCTCGATGACTCCAAATACCCTGACAGTTGGCAGGGCGAGCACTTCACGCCGGGCAGTCGCAATGGGCATGCCAAGGGAAATGCCTCCGACGGCACGGAACCGGTCACGACCTGGACGTGAACCGAGTCGTCGAACTGCTTCTCTGGTTCAGTCGCCGCCGATGGGTGAAGGCAGGCGCACCACGTCGATGAGTCCGCGCACATAGACGCCGGGCGCGATGTTCTCCGCCGTCGCGGTGGCCGCATCCACGTATCGGTACCCCCCCACCGCCGCCACCTGGCGATCGTTGAGACGAATCCAGTTGCGCCGCGCGTAAATTGCGGTTTCGGCCGGTATTGGAAGGGTGAAGACTCGCTTCCCACCCCGACGCATCATCCGCCCGGCGACGACGGGCTTGATGGAGTGCGCATCGCGCTGCTCACCACCGAACATGATGACGCTCCCGTCCGTCGAATCGACGAAACAGGTTGCCGCCGCGGCCCCGGCTACGAGATCGAGATCGGGTCCGTCTGACACGGTCTCATGAGCGTCGAGCCACGACAAGGTGGCGAGCGATTCACCCGTATTGGTGTTGACGCCGCCGATGAGCAGGACGCGGCCTTCCATCGTCACCGTCGCGCACGCTTCGGCTATGGGGGCGGTGAGTCGAGTCTCCCACAGTCGGCTCGTGCCCGCCTGCAGATCGACTTCCTCGATGGTCGCGTCATCATCGCCGCCGATGACCAGGAGGACGAGTCGAGTGGAGTACTTCTCCGGAGAATGGACCTTTGGAATCGCCACCTTCTGCGGCTCCATCGTCGCGCCGATGCTGGCGCCGCGCGCCGTCGGAACGCTGCCGATGGCCAGCTCCTGCTCGACAGTGTCGTAGTCGGGTTGTCGATTCGCGTCAGCCACTGCGGGCGACTCTGGCTCGGGATACACCTTGCGATTCCAGAGCACGCTGGCGTGACCATGCCGTTCGTGCTTGAGACGGATCGCCTCGGTGAACCCATTGAATTCCGGGTCGAAGAAGCGCACCCACGACCCGCCGATCACCGCGACGCGACCATCCGGGAGAAGGTGGGCCGAATGTCCAACAAGGGGCTCGCCCAGTGCGATGAAGTCGCTGCCGGCCATCAGCGGATGAAACACTTCAGCCGAGGCGAGGGCGATCGGCGCCTCGGCCGCGTCGGGTCGCAAGGAGCCCTGCACGCCACCGACGACCAGGACGCGCCCATCGTCCAGCGTCGTCTGGGTGTGGCGCGCGCGGGACTCGCGGAGTTGCGTGCCGATGGGACGCCAGCCGCGTGACTCGCTGCGCACCTGGATGGCTGGTGTGGTGCTCAGGTCTTCGCCGAACCCCCCGCTCACCACAATCCAGTCGTCGGAAAGTCCGGCCCCGGCGTCGAAAATCGGAAGCGGCATCGGATGCAGGGTCGTCCAGCGCAGCGGCAATGTCGGTAGCGGACGCGCCGCCAGCCCGGAAAGGCCGGCCGTGGCACACGTCGCGACGATCGTGATTGCCCGACAGAGCATGGTGTGGCCCGGATTCGAATCGATTGACGTCCCGAACGACCGACGTGCGGCCGCCTGCTTCATCAGTTATCGACCAGCGAACCAGGCCGGTTGACCTCGATTCGGCCCAAACGCGCGCACCCAGATCCGGGGTTCCATTCTGCTGCTAGTGGTGATGGCGGTCCCGCGTGCTCAGTTTCCGCCCTGGCCGCTCCCGCCGCGCATTGAGTGCTCAAGCCACTGTGTGGGCGTGAACATCTCGGGGGTACGGGAATCGAGGTGGTGATCGCCGAAGTAGAAATTCGCTTTGGTCATGTGACGGAAGGCGAAATTCTGGGCGACGTCGACGATCTTGTAGTTGCTGCAGCCGAAGATAATGTCGCGGGAGGTCGAGTAGACTGAGAACCGCTCCCCGACAACGCGGAAGTACATGCCGTAGCTGTTCACGTCGGCGCGAACCGCATCGGGGCAGGTGAGTTTCCAGTACGCCGGCTGATCCGGCGCCTGGTTTTCAAGTCGCTCAATATTGAAAATGTCGTTGTGGATGCGAGAGTCGCCCTCAACCCGGCGAGCGGGCGGGGGACCATCGGTGAGCCCGCCGGTGACCTCCGGTCCTTGGGAGCCGCTGGAGGGCACGTCGTAAGCCGAGAGGCCCCAGGAATCGAGGCGGCTCAGAGGATCGAAGTGCATGGTGCCGATCTGCCGCAAGTTGCTCATGCACTCGATGTTGCGGGCGGCTGAACGGCTGGAAGACAGGCTGGGAGCCAGAATGCTGACCAGAAGCGCCGTCAGCGCCATAAGAATCAGCATCTCAAGAAGTGTGAACCCTTTTCGCACAGTATTCCCCCTGAATCTAGACGCTGAAATATAACCGCAGTTCCGCCCATACGGAAGTGGAAAAGTGCTTTGTGGGCAATATTTGTGTCGATTGGCCGCATATTCTCTCTTTTTTGCGGACCTTGCAATGGTTGGAAGGGTCGGATTATGGGACTGAGCGTCTTGAAGTTTGGCGGGACCTCCGTCGCGACCCCCGAACTGATCACCGCCGTCGCCGCCCGGGTCGCGGAGGTGCGGCGATCGGGGCAGCGCGTCGTGGTGGTGGTCTCGGCCATGGGTCACACCACGGACGAACTGGTGCGCCTCGGCGACGCCGTCAACCCGACCCCCCCCCGCCGCGAGGTCGACATGCTGCTCTCATCGGGCGAGCAGGTCTCGATCGCGCTGCTGGCGATGGCACTGCACCGCCTTGGCGTTCCAGCCGTCAGCCATACCGGGCCGCAGATCGGCATTCAGACGACCGAGTCGCACACACGGGCCCGCATACGTTCCATCGACACGGCCAGGTTGCTGCGCGAACTCGATGCAGGACAGGTCGTCGTCGTCGCCGGCTTCCAGGGCGTTACCGATGACGGCCAGATCACGACTCTGGGTCGTGGCGGATCAGACACCACCGCCGTAGCCCTGGCTGCGGCGCTGGCGGCGGACTCATGCGAGATCTTCACCGATGTCGACGGCGTGTACACCGCCGATCCGCGCCTCGTGCCCGAGGCGCGCAAACTCGATCGCATCACCTACGACGAAATGCTCGAACTCGCGGTGCTCGGCGCCGGCGTCATGCACAGCCGCGCCGTCCAGTTCGGCCAGCGCTATCGCGTTCCCATTCACGTGCGCCACAGCCGCAAGAGCGATGCGGGAACACTGATCACAGAGGAGAATCCGGACATGGAAAACGCGTCAGTCGTCGGCTGCGCTCTCAAGGAGAATCTTGGCCGCGTGAGTCTGCGCGACCTGCCCAATAAGCCCGGCGTGGATGCGGCGGTGTTTGTTGCGCTGAGCCAGGCCGACATCAACGTCGATGACATCATTCAGAACGAAGCGTCGAACAACGGCATGAACATGTCGTTTACCGTCGAGCATCGCGACCTGGCGGATATCAAGCCCGCGATGGAGCGCGTGCTGGCCGAGTTGGGTCGGGGCGAACTGTCGATCGACGTCGGCTTGTCGCGCGTCTCGGTGGTCGGACTGGGCATGCGGAGCCACACCGGCGTCGCGGCGAAGATGTTCGTCGCGCTGGCCGACGCGGGAATCAACATCTTCAACATCACCACCAGCGAGATCAAGATCTCCTGCATCATCAACCGCAGCGAGGGCGAACGGGCGATCAAGGCCGTCCACAGCGCCTTCGGCCTTGCGGATGATCAGCAACCCTCGGTGGACACGCTCACGCCGGTCGCCGCGGCACGGCGTGCCGCCAGCAAGGCTGCGACGTAGCGTCGGCAGCTCCGTCCCGGTTCTGTTCGTGCCGTGTCGGTTAGCGGGTCTGCACGGACGGCGCAGGAACCAGCGGCTGGAGTCGGGGTGCCGGCGTTGCAATTCGCGACTCCACCGGGAACTCGTGCGATCTGAATACTGACCGGCCAACCATGAGCCGGCGCGATTCTACTCAAACCGATGCACGACGAGTTGGCTGACGGCGCATTCGTTCTGGACAACGGCCTGGAAGAAGATGGTCTGGCCGCGTGCGATGAGGGGGACGGGGCGGGTGATCGTGGCCACGCCGTTCTGGTTGGCGATGGCCGTGCCGATGACGGTGGGGTTGTCGAGTTGCAGCGCGTTCTGCTGGAGGTCACAGCCGGGTATGCGCGTCCCGCCGCCGTGGCGGGAGTAGAGGAATGTCACGCGCGCGCCGGGGGTGACGCCGGCGACAGTGATTGTGTTGCTGGTTCCTGCATTGCCGGGCAAAAGCGGCGACATGTCCATCGTCGGGTGAACGGGTGAAAGGAGCAGGCCGCGCGCCGTGCTGCCGTCGTTCTGCCGGTATCCCTTGCAGGCGATCTGTCCGGCATCGTTGATGTCCCATCCGGTTGTGATGCGCCAAGCCGGCCTGTCGGGCGGGAGCAGATCACTCAGCGGCTGCATGCCCTTGCCGAGTTGCCAGATGAACCCGCGGAAGGTCTCCGGATCCGCATCACGCGCGCCGAAGCCGACCACGTCGGTTTGGCTGTTGATCGCGTAGGCGTAGGTCTGGTTGACACCGTTGAAGGTGCCCAGGTCGTACATCCGACCGCTGACCCAGATGAAGGCATGTTCCTTGCCACTTGAACTCGTGCTGTACCCGACGATGTGACCAAGGCTGTTGATGTTGTACGCCAGTGAGTCTGATTGAAGCGGTGGGCCGAGGGTGCCGAGATCGAGAATCTCGCCATTCGCCCACTGCACGGCATGTTGCAGGCTGGGGTAGTTGGGAACCAGCGACCAGCCAACGGCTTGGCCCTGTTCTCCGATCGCGGATGCGCGCGAGAACTCGGCGCCTTCGATCGGAGCCAGTTCCGTCATCATCCCCGCGTCCCAAATAAACGCGCTGTACGGAGTGCCTTGGCCGGGAATGATCGTTGCGAATCCGACGACCTGCTCTGAGTTGTTGATCCCGTACGCTTCAGCCGTGTCTCCACTGAGCGTGCCGAGGTCCGTCATCTGTCCATCTCGCCACAAGAAGGCGTTGTAGCGGAACGCGCCTCCACCGGGACGATACGAGTATCCTATGACCGCCCGTGAATCGTTGATGTCGCGCGCCAGGCTCTCATTGCCACCGAGCGTACCGAGATCCACAACATCACCTTCTGCCGTCCACATCGTCGCGCGAAGACGGTTCGTGACCAGCAGCGAATCGCCAACCACATCTCCGCGCTCGTTGATCGCACGCGGATAGCTGCCCGCCCCGTTGATCGGAGTCAGTTCGAAGACGGCATAGCGATAGACTTGGCCGAGCGCTGAGGCTCCGAATTGCGAGCTGAGCGTGGTGGCAATTGCCGCGCTGATTCCTGTCATTGGGCCGCGGATTCTCTTCACGATTCTGTCTCCTCAAAGAGAACGAATTAGCGGGCAGAGGCCTTTCGCCTCTGCCCGCCAGTACAATTGGAGCCTACGGACAGCCATCGCAATCTGTGTCGTGGATGCTAAAGCCTTCAATCCAGTATGAAAGCAATGCCGTCTCGTAGTAGCCCTTGATGTCAGAGAACTTGTCTTCATCATCTGTAAACGTGATCGTCTCGGTATTATCACAAACGCGGTTGGCTCGCAAACAGGCCATGTCATAGCTCATCGCTTCTGCAGGCGTCATGATGGTGGGCCCGTAACACACTGCGGTGAACGCGACGGACGGGTCGCCTCCAGGTGCCGCCATCTCGTCTATCACATCGGAGACTCCGAACTCGGCGTACGCCGAGAACTGAGCCTGCCTCCATCGTTCGACAAATTCCTCCCAAGTTTCTCCAGGATCCACATTGCAGCAATCTGGCGGACTTCCGCTGCATCCGCGGTCGCTGTGGAACGTGTCAAACTGACCATCTTCTGCGCTCGTCCAAGTACTGTTGGCCCTCGGTCCCATCTCGAGCGACACAAGACGATCGGGTACTTCCCACGGAGCACTGCTTCCCGAGTACGTGTCGGTGAGCTTCTGAACAACTACTGTCGCCGAACCAGGGTTGGACTCGACTTCGAAGTAGTGTACGTGCATGTCGAAGTACATTTGCCTCTCGTTGAGCCACGGCGTCAGAGTGGTCATGAGCGTGCGATACCGGCTGGCCGAGTTGTAGCCTTCTTCGACGATTCCAGACGGAATCCCTGGACCAATCATCCTGAGTGGGCGACCGGCCAACGCCGAACCCTCCAACGCAGCCCACATTTGATCGTCGAGCCAAGACAGCACCTTTTCCACTGCCTCGGATTGACAAGTGCATTGTTGGCAAGCGTTGTCGAGGTAACCGAGTTCCTGAAATGTCTTGGCGCCAGAAGTCCAACTCTGGTTGTTCGAAGCGCAAACAGGTACATTCTCCGGATAGAACTTGTAGCCTCCTGCGCCGCCAAACACTTCGTTTCCTGTCTGAATGTAGTCCACGCAGTGCGCGAAGCGATAGGCAAACTCATGGATGTCTTCGAGAATGTCCTCAGCATCGACTTCGAGAGGGTCTTCGGGCAAGTAGTCGTAGTCGAGGTCATTGTCGACCAGGCTGGACCGAAGCCAGATTATGAGTTCACGTTGCCGTTCGTATGTGCCATTGCCTCGTCCCCACCGGTTGATGGCTGTCTCGAAATCGGAGCACATCGTTCCGCCCTCTAGCACTTCGTTGAGTGGGTATGAGTCCAGATCTGGGATGCTCTCTGTCGGGAGGTAACGAAGATGCATGCTCAGTCGCACAATTTGTGCGTCAATCAAGTGCCAATTGTCGCCTGAGTACCCCGGAGCATGCAACCCGACTCGCATACTCTCCGCCCAGTCGAGCAACCCGTTGCCGTTCACGTCGAGCTCCCCATCGTCGAGGATCTCGCGGTAGTCCGGCTCGCCGTTGTTATCGACGTCGTAGGGAATCACCAGGCATGGCAGCGGGTCGCCCGTACCCTCCGCTTTGTAGCTGCCGCCGATCCAACCGGCGTCGTTGATCGTTCGACCGCTCGTGATTACGTCGCTGGACGTGTGCATCAGCGTCAGGTCATCGAGCACTTCGGCGCTGTTCACCGTGCCGCGCTTGGTCCAGATCGCCACCCCCGGCGTGGCGTCGGAGCGCATGATCACCAATTCGCCTTCGTCGTTGAGGTCGGTCACCTCGGCGTCAGCGCCTGACCAGAGTGAATCGAAGGTGAACACCCCGGGCGCCATCGGCGTCCAGAGCGCGGCGAGATAGTCCCCGTCGTCCTCGACCCAGCCGCCGATGTAGCCACCATCGTTGATCGCGTTGGCGCCGCTCGAGTCGTAGGGATTGGGATGAATGTCGGTGGTCGTGTCCGGCACCCAGGCGTAGGCGTGCGACACGCTGCTGACCAGTTCCCAGCCGACAACCTTGCCGCTGGTGTTCACGGCCTTTGCGCCACTCGTGGTTGTATACGCCGGAGTCCAGTCACTCGTGTCCTCGATGACAAAGGAGTGGGGATCAGTCGGATCCTTGTACACGCCGACGATGCGCTGGTCGTCATTGATGCCCTCGGCTGCGGAGGGCGTTTCGTCGTCAAAGAAGAACTCGATGAAGTCACCATCGGACTCCCACGAGGCGGCTCGGTCGAGACCCGCCGTCGAATCGTGCAACCAACCGACGATGATCGGCGGGTCTTCGTCATTGATCGCCAGCGCATGACCTGAATCGGTTCCGGTTGGCAGTTCCAGCAGCGTGACCCCTGCGGCCGGATCGAAGAAGAAGGGAACATCGGCCTCTGCGGAATCATCGTACATCCAGCCCACCGCCTGGCCGGATTCGTTCAGGCCCATCACTTCGCCGGAAGTGTGATCCTCCGGCAGCGGGATACGCACGAGCACAAACGGCTTGAAGGTTGGGGTGGTCAGCATCGCCGCATTCGACTCGGCGGCGTTCGATTTCGATTCAGTTGCGTTTGAGACCGATTCGGCAGCGCTGCTCGCTTCGTGCGTGGCCACCAGCGCGGCCGTCGGGGTGCGGAGGCGGCTGCTCCCTTGAGCCGCCGCGGCGGAGTTCACGTGCCAGAGTGTTTCGCCGCCTGCTGCGAGCACCATGGCCCCAACTCCAAACAGCGCCAGACTGAACGAAAACCTAACGGGGGGGTCGGAACGTCATGACGGAACCTCCATCCAAGGGTCAAGCGGCCGGCCCGACTGTCAACGCGACAAGCCGAACCGTGCCGGAAGTTGTCCTTCCACGGCAGGCGCCGCGCCCGCCGGTCCCCCGGATTCTCCCCAAACAGCGGCGACCCGAACGAACCGGTCGCCGACTCCTTCAAGATACCCGCTTACGGAAAATGTGCAAGGGCAAATGGACAGATGTGGATAAGAAACGCAAAGAAAGCAAAGAAAACGCTGCGATCTACACGGCCCAGCACCAGGGCAGGTAGTCCAGCGACGCGCCGGCGGGAAGGGGGTCATCCTGCACCGGCAGGGCGAGCAGGCCGTGGGCGGCGGCGGTGTGGATGAGATCGCCGCTTCCGGCCCAATCGAGCACCTGAGCCTCTCCCGTCTGACGGTTCCACGTGCCGGGGCGAAAGGCCTGGCGGCGGGGATTGGGCCTGGTCTCGCGAGCGAGGCGGACGGTCGTCCACGGCAGCCGGGCTGACACGCCCGAGAGCGTGCGGATGATCGGCCAGAGGAAGAGGTGCGCGGTGGCCAGCACCGAGACGGGGTTGCCCGGCAGGCCGACGATGCGCAAGGCGCGCGCGTCGCGCCCGGCCCGGCCGACAAAGATGGGTTTGCCCGGCTGAATGGCAGCGCCGCGCAACAGCGGTTCGACGCCTGCCTTCTGGAATGCGGCGTGGAAGCAGTCGCGCTCGCCGGCGCTGATGCCGCCGATGGTGACGAGTACATCGCAACTGCTCAGGGCCTCGCTGACGGCGAGGTTCGTGGCTTGCTGCTGGTCAGGAAGGTGGGCTGTGATGCCGAGTTCGCCGCCCATGGCGTGCACGAGCATGGCAAGCATCGACTGACCCGAATTGCGAATCTGGTGGTCGAGGACTCGCGCGGCTTCGGGCGGCAGGACCTCGTCGCCGCTGGTGAGAACGGCCACTCGCGGGCGAGGATGCACGGGAACGGAGGTGCAGCCGACGGTGGCGAGGATGCCCAGGTGTTGTGCACCAAGGCACATGCCGGGCTCGAGCAGTGAGTCCCCCGCTTTTGCATCGGCTGACCCGCGGTGGATGTTGTCCCACGGGCTGACGGAAGAGACGGCGAACCGAACCGGCTCGGAACGATCGGAAAGTTCGTGCGGGATCACGGCGTCGGCATCGGGCGGAAGAGGCGCGCCGGTGGCGATGCGCACGGCTTCGCCGGGCGCGAGCCGCGGCTGATCCGCCGACCCGGCGGCAACCATGCCGACAACGCGAAACGCTTCGACGCGACCGAAGTCGGCGGATCGCAGCGCGTAGCCGTCCATCGTCGCACGATGGAAGGGCGGGTAATCGCGATCGGCAACGATCGCCTCGGCGAGGATGCGGCCAGCGGATTGCACGAGCGGAACCTGCTCGACTCGATCAGGCGGCGCGAGCGACGTCAATGCGAGTTTGAGCGCGGCGGGGTAGTCGGGAAGTGGCGGATTGGTCGGTCGTGGTGATGCCATCGGCCATATCCTACCGCCTGATGTCTGCATTGCCGAACGTGAACGAACACGACAAATCGAGGGCCGAGGCGGTGGTGCTGCTTTCGGGAGGACTCGACAGCGCGACGGTTCTGGCGATCGCCAGGCGCGACGGCTACGCATGCCACGCGCTGAGCATCGACTATGGCCAGCGCCATCGGTTTGAACTCGACTGCGCGGCGCGCGTGGCGGAAGCGGTCGGAGCCGTCGATCACAAGATCGTGCGCGTCGATCTGCGTGCGTTTGGCGGCTCAGCGCTGACGGCGGACATCGATGTGCCGATGCACGAGCGGGTGGATGAGATCGGCGGCGCGATCCCGATCACCTACGTGCCGGCCCGCAATCTCGTGTTTCTCTCGCTGGCCGTGGCGTATGCCGAGACGCTGCGAGCGATGGACATTTTCATCGGCGTGAACGCGGTCGATTACTCAGGTTACCCCGACTGTCGGCCGGCGTTTGTGCAGGCGTTTGAGGCGGTGGCTAATGTCGCGACCAAGGCGGGAGTCGAGGGCCAGCGGGTGCGGATCGGCACGCCGATCATTGCGATGAGCAAGGCCGAGATCATCCGCACCGGAAGTTCGCTGGGCGTGGACTATGGAATGACAACGAGTTGCTACAACCCGGCCGGCGACCTGCTCGCGTGCGGGCACTGCGATTCGTGCCTGCTGCGCCGGCAGGGCTTTGAGCAGGCGGGAGTGGCGGACCCCACGCGGTATGCCACTACACCGACTGGAGGTTGTCCTTGAGCGACAGCGAGTTGGTGCGCTGCGTCTGCCGCTGCTCCGCCAGCGATTCGGGCGTCTTCGCGTAGGTGTAGTTGAAGATGTCGGCGACGTCTGGTTTGGCGATGCCCTCAGCGCGGGCGACGACGCCAGTGACATGCTCCTTGGCGCGGGCCTCGAGCGACTCCTGTTTCGAGTCGTCCCACGCCTTCTGGTTTTCGAGGTGCTTTCGAAGACGCAGAAGCGGATCACGTTTCTCCCACTTCTTGAGTTCCGCCGGATCGCGATAGCGGCGGGCGTCGTCGGCGGTCGTGTGATCGCCCATGCGATACGTCACGCCCTCGATGAACGTGACTTCGAATTTGTTGCGGGCGCGGTCGAGCGCTTCGCGGACGACCTTGACCACGGCATAGATGTCGTTGCCGTCGACCTGGACGCAATGGGCGCCGTACGCGAGGCCGCGCTGGGCAACCGTTTCGCCGCCGACGTTTTTCTTGCGCGGGGTGGAGATGGCCCAGCCGTTGTTCTGGCAGAAGAAGACCACAGGGAGTTGGAGCGCGGTGGCGAAGTTGATCGCTTCGTGGAAGTCGCCCTCGCTGCTGGCGCCGTCGCCGAAGAAGGTCACAGCCGCGGAGCCGTCGCCACGGTACTTGCCGGCCCAGGCCAGGCCGGCGGCGTGAAGCATCTGGGTGCCGATGGGAACAGAGAGCGGCAGCGTGCGCATGCCGTCTGGAATCTTGTTGCCGCGTTCATCACCCATCCAGTGCCAGAAGACATACTCCATGGGCAGGCCGCGCCAGAACATGCCGGCATTCTCGCGGTAGGCCGGGACGAACCAGTCACGATCTTCCATGGCGTAGGCCGCGCCAGTGCTGGTGGCTTCCTGACCCCAGTTCTGCGGATAGGTGCCCATGCGGCCGGAGCGCTGGAGTTTGAAGGCGACCATGTCGTAGGCACGGCAGATGGACATGTGCTCATAGAGCGCCACGGCGTCCACAAGCGGGATGACATCCTTGCCAAGTTTGGCGTCAAACTTGCCGTTCTCGTCGAGGATGGACACGCGATCGATCGTCGCGCTGAAGACCTTCTCAACCGGCATGTATCGCTCCCCGCACGGGCTGGTTCGGAATGCCGTTGTCGATCACGCTGCGGGCATAGTCGACTGCGGCGGCGTGATTGGACTGGAGCGAGCGGCCGCGATCGAGAATGGTCAATGTGGTCGTCTCAATATCGGTGATCTTCTGCGCCAGCTGCTCGGTGGTGTATTCGAGCCAGAGCCCTGCGAGTTGAATGAGACCGCCGGCGTTGACCACGAAGTCGGGGCAGTAGAGCACGCCGCGCGCGTGCAGAGCGGAGGAATCCTCAAAGGGATCGTCAAGGACATTGTTGGCGGCGCCGCAGATGATGGGCGCCTGAATGTCGGCGATGTTGTTGCCGTTAATCACCCCGCCCAGGGCGCAGGGGCAGAGGATGTCGCATGCTGCAGCCAGGATGTGATCCACATTGACGACTTCCACGCCGAGTTGCTGCTTGGCCTGGTCGAGGCGTTCGGGGGAGATGTCTGCGGCCATGACGCGGGCGCCTTCGCCGGTGACGATCCGCGCGACATTCCAGCCGACGTGGCCCATGCCCTGGATGGCGATGGCCTTGTCCTTGAATGTGGGATCCTGCCCGAGGAACCGCATGGCGGCGCGCATGCCGTTGACAACGCCGCGTGCGGTGTGGGGCGAGGGATCGCCGCCGCGCGATTTCTTCTCACCGCCCATGACAAAGCGGGTCTCCTCGGCCATCCAGTCGATGTACTGCTCATCTACGCCGACGTCTTCGGCGGCGATATAGTCGCCTCGAAGGGTTTCGACGGCGCGGCCCATGGCGCGGGCGGCAATCTCGCGAGGCTCAGCCCGTGCGGCATCCAGCATGATCACGCTCTTGGCGCCGCCCATGGGCAGGTGAGACGCCGCAGCCTTGTAGGTCATTGCCTGGCTCAGTCGCAGCACGTCTTCGAGCGCATCGTCTTCGGACGCATAGTGCCATCGCCGCACACCCCCGAGAGCCGGACCCAGCGTGGTGCTGTGGATCGCGATGATCGCGCGAAGGCCGGCCGGGAGGTTCTGGACGAACAGAACCCGCTCGTGTCCGCGATTGGCGATGCGTTCAAAGACCATTCCACACTCCTGTTCTCTTCTTCAGTCGTCCGCGGCGAATCCGCAAGGCGGGTGCACAGAACTCTAGGCGTTTCGGATCTGCTCACCAGCGAGCGAACCACTTCCAAACTGTTTGATGCCGTCCTGCTTCATCTCGCGCCCTGTTCCCTTGGCACTCGGCGACTTCTCGGGAATGGCGTACTGATCGTTGGGCAGGCTGTCGATGAATTTGCGGATGACCGGCACGGAGGACCGCAGAGTGTCATCGATGTTGTCACGCAGGTGACGGATCTCGTTGCGGATTTCGAGATCGGCGTGTTTCAGGAAGTAACCGCCCGCGGCCATTTCGTATTCGACTTCGGCGCCATCCTGGTTTGATCGCAGTGTGCGATCAAGGCGACTGAGCACGGCTGCACACGCGTAGAGGTAGACAGCGCACATACTCAGGCGCTTCTGGATCGTCTGGCGGGAGATGATCTTCTCCTCGTGCTCTTTCATCATCATCTTGACCTGATGGGAGAACTCACGGACGTTGTTCTCGAACATCGTCTGGTACTCGACGAGCTGAGGGCTCAGCCGGGTGATAGACGGTGCGGCGGGGCGCATCCCGAGGAACATCTCGGCGCCAATTTTGGCCGCCGGTCCCCAGAAGCCGGGCTTCATCGCGTTGTCCTTGACGTTCATGAGATACTCGCCGAGCTGCTTGCTGCCATAGGCGAACACGAACGAGTGCATGACTTCGTTGGCGCCTTCGACGATGCTGTTGATGCGGCTGTCGCGCCAGATCTTTTCGACGTGGTTTTCGGTCATTTGCGACTCGCCACCCATGATCTGCACGGCGCGATCCACGGTGCGGAAGCCCCACTCGGAGCAGAAGATCTTGCAGATGGCCGTTTCGAGCATGACGTCGTCGTCGTCGCGATCGAGCACACCAGTCGTCAGGTAGAGAACGGCATCTGACGCGTACACGAATGCCGCCATCTCCATCAGGTATTCCTGCACGAGTTCGAAGTCACCGATCGGTCGGTCAAACTGATAGCGCGTCTGGGCCCACTTGCCGGCCTGAAGATAGGCAGCGCGAGCGCCACCGAGCATGCCGGCTGAGAGCGTGCAGCGGCCGTAGTTGAGGCAGGTCAGCGCGACGTTGAGGCCGCGCCCCTCCTTGTGCAGCAGGTTTCCAACGGGGACTTTGACGTCGGTGAACCGGATGCGAGCCTGCCAGGTGCCCCGGATGCTGCACTTGCTGCGGTTGCGGCTGAAGATGTCCACGCCGGGCATATCCGGCGTTACCATTAGCGCGGTCACTTTCTCTTTGACTTTTCCGGTCTTGGGATCGGCGAGTTGCTGCTTGGCCATCACCGTGAACATGCCCGACAAGGCGCCGGAGGTGGCCCACTTCTTTTCGCCGTTGAGGATGTAATGCGTGCCGTCTTCGCTCAGCCGACAGGTCGACTCCTGACCGCCGGCATCGCATCCCACGTTCGGCTCGGAAAGACAGAACGCTGAGAGCATGTCATTGGCCAGGTGGTTCAGCCAGCGCTTTTTCTGTTCCTCGGTTCCATAGAGAACCAGCGCCTTGCAGCCGATGGACTGATGGGCGGAAACGAGCACTGCGGTCGAACCGCACGACTGCCCGATGCGCTCCAGGGCGCGGTTGTAGCTGGTGACCCCGAACCCGCCACCGCCGTATTCCTTGGGAATGATCATGCCCAGCACACCGATTTTGAAGAGGCGATCGACGCACCACTGCGGGATTTCCTGCTCCTGGTCGATCTGGATCGACGGGTGCTCGTTCTTCAGGTAGTCATCGAGCTCAGCCAACAGTTGATCACAGCGGGCCGTTTCCTCCGCACTGACCGTGGGATAGGGGAAGATCAGTTCTTCGCGGATGTGGCCCCAGAAGAAGTTCTTGACCAGTCCCATGGTGTCGGGATCAGGGCCGAGCATTTCTTCTGCCTGACGGATCTGCTTGCGGTCCTTCTCGGAGATGCCCTTCATACTGCTCAGTGAACTGCTGGCCATCGACTGCTCCTTCTCGATCCGCTCACTTGGGGTCTACGAACCGGAAGTGGGCGCGACCCAAGGTTGAACCGTTGCGTTTTCTCGATCCACACTCAAACTGATGCCGTCAGATACGGCCCGGAAGTCATCTCAGGATATCGCGCCAACAGCGCTCGCGAAAGCCGACGGGCTACCGGACGCCCATATGCGGCGACCAGTGCCCGACGAAGGCTGCGGGGATCCTCCAGCAAACCGTCGGTCAGCAGCGACAAGGCAGCACTCATGGCCGTCTCTAAGAAATACCCGATCGCCGCGGGCTCTTCAATAAGGTCGTTTCCGCAATTCGCCCGAAATGACGCTGAGGGCGCCTCACTGGCGTCAGCGGAGTAGACCGAATCGACATCGGCGACCTGGCCCGCGCGGTCGAATGCGGCGCTCAGGCGAGCCAGGCCGAGGCGATCGACCTCGCGCAAAGGAGACCATGGCAAGCCGCTCTGCAGAGCAGCGCGGTCCACATCGCTCGGCCGACCGGTTCGGCAAGCGAGATTCCATGATTCGATGACGACGGCGCCGCACAGCCGAGTCAGGGCGCTCGGGCCGCCCTGCTGCTCAATCAGCGGTGTCCACCCTGCCGCCCGGACGATCTCAAATGCCTGATTCAGGGCCCCGAGCCCCGTTTCCGGCCCGACGATCAACTCGCAGACCATCGCGCGACTGGACCAAGGCGGCACAACCGCGATCAGTCGCGAGGGATTCGTCACGCTGGCGGCAATTTCACCCGAGGCAAGAATCGGCGAAGTTGAGATGATGACGGCGTCGTCAGGAGCTGCGGCGCTGATCTGTCGAAGTGCAGCGAGCTGTTCGTGGCGCTGATCACCCGCCGCCTCGACGTACACTGCTCCGCCGACGTCGCAGGCTGATTCCTCGAACGGCCGAACATTCCATGCGGAGCGCAACGCTTCGCGGAACAGCGCCGCTCGAGGACCACAGCCGGCGAGCAGGATGCAATTCGGGTCTGACCCCGATCGATCGCCCCCTGTCTGGCTTGTGCTCCGGTGCTCGTTCACGTCCCCTCCGATGGATTCTCGCCTCAGTCTTTCGGTGCGAACAACTTGCCCAGTCGCGTCAGTGCTTCTTCTCCCTGCACGATCTCGGCGGAGATGCGTGCGGCCTTGTCAAGCACATCATCGTGCATTGAGCCATCGAGTTCGTTGAGCCAGTTCTTGGTTGCCGCCATGGCATGCGGTCCGCCTTTGGCGAGTCCGGCGGCGAAAGAGAGCGCCTCTGACTCGAGCGCCTCGACGGGCACGAGATGCGTCAGCAGCCCGACTTCGTGCGCCCGCGTGCCGGTCATGGTGCCGCCTGCAAGGAGAATCTGCCGCGCGCGGCCGGAGCCGAGCTTTCGCACCAGCCAGGGGGCGACGACGGCCGGGCATACGCCCAGGTCAACTTCGGGATACCCGATGCGGGCCTCAGGATGACTGAACGCAAAATCGCACACTGACATCAGCCCGCATCCACCACCCACTGCCGCTCCCTGCACGCTGGCAATCGTCGGCTTGGGCGCGCGACGGATTTCGCGAAGCAGCAGGCTGATGAGCATGAGCAGCTCGCCCATCGCGGCCGGTTGGTTGAGCAGCGCCCGCAGATCCATGCCCGCACAAAAAGCTCTGCCTTCGCCGCTGAGGACAATGACTCGCACCGCATCAGACGCGGCGAGTGGCGCGAGGGCTTGACGCGCCTGCGTCAGCAAGTCCTTGTTCAGCGCATTGCGGGCGTCAGGCCGGTAGAGGCGGAGTTCAGCAATGGCGCCCTCGCCGTGCGTGATGACTCGAACAAGCTCTGGCATGCCTGACATTGTAGACGCCGGCCGTCCGCGGCTCGAAAGCCTCGCTGCGGCGGGGGCTTACCGCTTCTCGCGACGACTCCAGAAGTCGCGCAGCAGTTGCTCGGACGCCGGGTCATCGGCCAGTGAAGCCGTGCCCGCAACCGCGGCGTCGAAGGCTGCGTCGTTCAGCGAGCCGTCGAGTTCGTTGATCCATCGCTTCGTTGCGCGCAGGGCGACCGGCCCTTTGTCGGCGAGGCAGCGGCACAGCGCCAGGGCTTCACTCTCAACCGTTTCGGCCGAATCCGCAAGATGGGAGACCAGACCGATGCGATAGCCCTCGCGCCCATCGAAGATGCGCCCGCCCATGAGCGTCTCGCGACAGCGCCCGTCACCAATGGTCTTTCGCAGGGTCGGAATGGTGACGGCCGGCGAGACGCCGATGCGGTGCACGGGGTATCCAAATTGCGCCTCGGGAGCCGCCACGACAAAATCGCACGCGGAGACAATCGCGCACCCGCCGGCCAGAGCCGCGCCCTGAACGGCGACCACGACGGCCTGCGGCAGCCGGCGGAGTCGGCGGGTTATGGCGCCGAGCTGTGCGATGTACTGCGACATCAGGCCGGGCCGGGCGACCGCGTCGGCGAGATCAAACCCAGAGCAAAACGACGGGCCGCCGCCACGCAGGAGTACGACGGCAACGTCGATGCGTTCCGCGGACTCGATCGCGTCGAGCAGTGCACTCATCATTGATTCGGAGAGCGCGTTGTGCTGTTCGGGACGATTGAGCGTGACGGTGATCACGCCGCCACTTCTCGAAGCCACAACGAGTTGGGAGGAAGCCGGGTCCAAACCTACTTGCCGTACTCAAACACGCCGCGACCCGATTTGTCGCCGAGGCGCCCAGCGACTACGAGCTGGCGGAGCTTGGGGCATGGGAAGTACTTCTGATCGCCCAATTCGTGATAGAGCACCATCAGGATGTCGTGGCACACGTCCAGACCGATGAAGTCCGCAAGCCGCAGCGGACCCATTGGGAAGTTGCACCCAAGTTTCATGATCTCATCCACATGCTCGGCTTCCGCGACGCCCTCCATCCAGACGTAGAAGGCCTCGTTAATCAGTGGCATGAGAACGCGATTGCTCACGAAACCGGCGCGGTCGTTGGCCGGCACCGGCGTCTTGCCCAAGCGCTGCGCCAATGCGATCGTCCGACTGATCGTCTCTTCGCTCGTCGCGAGGCCCCTAATGACCTCGACGAGCTTCATGACTGGAACTGGATTGAAGAAGTGCATCCCGACGACGCGCGATGCGTGCTCGCCGACCGAGGCGGCGATCTGCGTGATCGATATGGACGACGTATTCGTCGCCAACACGACATCTTTGCGCAGCGTCTCGACCATCTGGTGAAAGACAGTCCTCTTGAGATCGATCTTCTCAAGCACGGCTTCCACGGCCCAGTCCGCATCGCGAGCATCGCTGAGATTGGTCGAATAGACGATGCGATTCAGCGCGGCGTCGGCATCGGCCTGGGTCATGCGCTGCTTTTCGACATTGCGGCCGAGGATCTTTTTGTGACCCGCCTTGGCTCGCTCCAGAGCCGGCTCAACCACGTCCACCTGGAAGGCGCGGATTCCGCTCATGGCCGCGGTCAGCGCGATTCCTGAACCCATTGTCCCCGCGCCGATGACCACGATTGAATTGACTTCGCCCATTGTTGCCCCCGCTGCTGGTGGTGCTCAAAACTGATCGCAAGTCCTAAGGGCGACACTTTATCAGAGGCGCGAGCGACCTGCCACCGGGTGTGGATTCCCGATTCTCGCGGGCGATCGTCACCGGACGCCAGAGATATCAGGAACAACCGGCTCCCAGCGCACCTGGGCCGACCCGAGCAGCGTGCCGGTTGCGAACGCGATATCCACCTGAGCAATCTGATATTCGGTCAGAGCCCGAATCTCGGAACTTCGGGCGTTGGCGTAGCTGGCCTGCGCGTTGAGTACATCGGTGGACGTCCGCAGGCCAAGATCGAACTGGCGCTGCTCGGCGTCAAGCAGTCGAGCTTCGAGCAACGCGCTGCGACCGGCGGCGAGCACGCGCTGCCAGTTCGCGTCGAGCTGGTCGAAGGCGTTGTAGACCTCATTGATGATCTGAGCGCGACGCTGCTCCTTGGTGGCCAGTCGCTGCACGCGCGAGTAGATCGCCTGGTTGTATCGACTCTGAGCCACGGCATTGCCAAGGGGCACTTCGACGCTCAGGCCGATGATGTGGTCTTCGAAATTGCGGTCGGCGAGCACGCTGAACGAGTTGCTGAGCGAATCCCCAAGGCCGTTGACGTTGTAGCGATAGTCGAGCGTCACCAGGGGCAGCTTCTGATTGCGGGCAAAGTCGATGCTGCTCGCATCCTGAGCGACCTGCAATTCGAGTTCGAGCATCTCCATGCGCGAATCGAGAGCGCCGTTGGCCAGTTCGATCGGATCGAGTTGGTAGCGAATCGGGTTGGGCTGCGTGGACAGTTCGATTACCGTCGGCGTTTCCATCCCCAGGCCGGGCTTGTTGAGCACGCGCTTGAGCAGTCGCTCGGAGTCTCGGACCGCGTTTTCAGCGTTGATGATCGCCTCGACGCGCTGCGCCACGCCAGCCTCGGCCCGGACGATCTCCACTTCCGCCGCGTCGCCGGCGTTGACGCGGCGCTGCGCCCGCTGCAGCTGCGCCACGGCCAGGTCGTACTCCTGCTGCCGCACTTCAAGTTCCTTCTGGAAGGCGTAGAGCCGCCAGTACACCCGATCGACATCCGCGATCACGCGGATCACCTCCAGTTTGGTGGCGGCCTCGCTGATCTGCGACTGGTACTGCGCCACGCGAATGGCGTGCGTGTTTGAACGCACCCCCGCGTTGCGCAGCAGGGGCTGACTCAACGAAACGGAAAAGTCCGACGTAAAGGAGGGATTGAGCGTCGCGAACTGGTTGTCGGTCTCGGTGCGGCTCATCGGCAGATCGAGCGTGATCATGCCGCCCGTGTACAGCGGAATACGAAAGCCGACGTCGCCGGTGAGCGACTTCACGCTCGAGCCATTCAGGCTGGTGTCAGTCGGTTGATCGAAGTTCGAATTGCGCACGTTGGCAAAGAACAGGGCCTCGAATCGAGCCTCCTCCTGCGTGACGTTCTCACGCGTGATCGTCGGACCCAGCAGCGAGACGGCGAGATCGAGGTTGTACTCCAGCGCCAGCGCCCGGCACTCTTCAATTGAGAGCGAAACTCGATCTGCGGCGTCGGTGGGCTGGCGCAGCGCGGGAGACTGCTTGATGAACTCCTCGCGCGCCTCCTCGAGCGTCTGGGTTGTGGGCGACAGGTCCGCCAACTTGAGCGGCTCGATGGCTCGCAAGCGGTTTGAGTCGACCTGGAGGCGTGGCTGACCGTCGCCGAACAGGGTGTCGCAGCCGGTGAGCAAAGCGAGAGACAGGCCGAGCACGACTGCTGCGATGGCGGCAGATCGTACGCGTCGCACAACCGAATCATTCATGGCGAAGAGCCTCGATGGGGTCGAGCCGGGCGGCCTTGATGGCCGGGAACATTCCGAAGATAACGCCGACGGCCGCGGCAAACCCGAAGGCAAGCAGCATGGCCCAGAGAGGGATGAACGCTTTGTCGAGATTCGCGAGTTTGGCGAGGATGATCGTGATCGCCTCTCCGGCCCCCAGCCCCACGACGCCGCCGAGGAAGCAAAGCATCACCGCCTCGACGAGGAACTGCAGCAGGATCGCCGACGGCCTGGCGCCGACCGCCTTGCGCAATCCGATCTCGCGTGTGCGCTCTGATACGGACACCAGCATGATGTTCATGATGCCCACCCCGCCGACGACCAGCGAGATGGCCACGATGCCAAAAGCGATGAGTGAGATCACAAACGACATTTTCTTAAACGAGTCAATGACCTGCTGCATCGCCATGATGCGAAACGTATCGGGATCGTCCGGAAGCAGGTGGCGGTTGCGGCGCAGCAAGGCGCGCAATTCAGCGATCGCGTCTTCCGACACTTCGGGCGATTTGCTGGCCGCCATCGCCTGCATCCACCCTTCGTTCATGCGCCAGGCGGTCGCGAAAGGGATAAAGATCTCCGCCTCTGCGGCCGAATCCCGCATGCCCATCGCCGACTCCGGATTGGGCTCGATTAGCCCGACGACGGTGAACCGCCGGTCGTTGATGAGAATGGACTGACCGGTGCAGTCGCGATCGAGCTTCAGGTCATCGCGGAGCTGGGTGGAAATAATGCATACCTGTTCGCACTTCCGCTGGTCGCTTGCTGAAAATGGCCGCCCGAGCGTCACGAATCGATTCTCGATTTTGTGCCAGTCGGGTTCGATCCCGGTGATTTGGGCCCCGTCGATCATCTTTTCGCCGTACCTCACGGTTCCGGCCATCTCCCGAATGCGCGTCAACGCGGCGACGCTGGCGCACTCCGTCTCCCAGCCGTCAAAGTGCTCGGGCTGGAAGCGAATGACGCGCCAGGATGCGTTGGCGAAGCGTCCGGAGTCGGGCCAGTGCGGCCCCATGAACACTTTGTTGGTGCCGAACGTCTGAAACTCGTCAAGGACAAAGGTCTTGAGGCCGGTGAGGGCGGCAATCACGGCCGTGACGGCGCCGACACCGATGATGATGCCCAGCGTCGTAAGAATCGATCGCAGTTTGTTGGCCCAGATCTGCCCGGTTGCCAGGGCAATGCTCTGGAACACCAGCCGAACCAGCGCAAATGGCCAGAGCAGGAATGTCATGATCGCGCCTCCACGGAGTCCTGTTGAGGGGATCGGGTCACGACGGCGCTGGGCTCGTCCTGAGCTTCGGTGTCCTGTTCGAGGTCTTCCGGATCCTTCGTCCGTGACATCGATCGATGCAGGAGTACCGCCGCACGGTTCGTTTCATCCTCGTCAGCAGCAAGATCGGAGTGGATGCGACCATCGCGCATGCGCACGATACGTTTAGCGTGCTGCGCCACGTCCTCTTCATGGGTGACCATGATAATGGTTTGTCCCTCGCGATGCAGCTGTCGGAACAGTTCGATGATCTCGGTGGTTGTCCGACTATCCAGGTTTCCCGTGGGTTCATCGGCGAGCAGGATGGAGGGTTCTCCCACCAGAGCGCGTGCAATCGCGACGCGCTGCTTCTGCCCACCGGAAAGCTGATTGGGGCGATGCGTGATTCGATCGCCCAGCCCCACGCGCTCCAGCGCCGCCTTGGCGAGTTTGCGCCGCTGGAACCAGCCCGTCTGCGCGTACACGAGAGGCAGTTCGACGTTCTTGAGAGCCGTAAGTCGCGGCATCAGTTCGAAAGACTGAAAGACGAATCCGATGCGATCGTTGCGCACCCGGGCGAGGGCCGAGGCGCCCATGCGGCTGACCATCTTGCCGTCCAGTTCGTACGTGCCACTGGTTGGACGATCGAGACAACCCAGAATGTTCATCATGGTGCTCTTGCCCGAGCCCGACGGCCCCATGATGGCGACCCATTCATTGGCGTTCACTTCGAGATCGACGCCGGCCATCGCGTTGATGCGCTCGGTGCCCATCTTGTAGATCTTCGTCACGTTTCGCAGGCGGATGATCATGGACTACCGGGATCAGACCCCGCCCTCCGATGACGACTCAGCTGGCGCGTCGCCGGACGGCTGGTCTGACTTCTCCTTGGCGTCTTCCTTGGCCTTCTCTTCTTTTCGCTTTTTGGCGAGCTTTTCCGCCTCGACCACGCGCTCATCCTTGACCGCCTGATCGTGCTTGAGGCTCTCGAAAACGCGATACGGCCCGACAATGACCTGATCCTCTTCACTCAAACCGGAGAGGATCACGGTATCCGAGGCGTCGCTCGCGCCAATCGTCACGGGCGTGACCACCGTCTTGCCGTCGACGAACCGGTAGACGACAGTGGCAATGCTCTTGGTCATGTCAACATCAGGATTACCCTCCCGGATGCTCAGCGGCAGATCGTCAATGGGTCGGGCGAGCACGGCCTGGCTGGGAATCCTGATGACATCCTCGTGGCGGTGCGTTTCAATCTCGACATCGGCGGTCAGACCTGAGTAGATCTGGGCGCCGTGCGTGTCGAGGAGAATCTCGGTCTTGTAGTACTTGGAGCCGTCCGTCGCACGATCATTCGTCAGCGCGACAGCCTGGACGGTCCCGGAAAACTCCTGTCCCGGATAAGCGTTGATGCGCACCTTGGCGCGTTGTCCAACTTTCACGCCACCGACCGAGGCTTCATCGACCT
This sequence comes from Planctomycetaceae bacterium, assembly GCA_040255465.1. Classification (GTDB taxonomy): domain Bacteria; phylum Planctomycetota; class Phycisphaerae; order Phycisphaerales; family UBA5793; genus UBA5793. Next base: position 279,449 of record JBDZVA010000002.1, on the reverse strand, counting down.
GGGCGTTGAGCAGCATCACGGAGAGATCGGCAACTTCGATGATGACGGTGCCCGCGTTATTCATCGTACCGGTAACGACGAGTTCGCCGACTTCCGCATTCAGCCGCGTGACGGTGCCGCTGATGGGCGAGGCGATGGTGGTGTAGCTGAGTTCGTCGCGTGCCTGTTCGATCATGGCGTCGGAGGCAAGGAGGTTGAACTCCATGACTTTGAGATTGAGTTCATCGGCGATGACCGACTGCTCCTGGGCCGCGATGTTGGCCTTGAGCTGATCGACCGTGGACTTGGCCAGATCGACGACGGATTGGGCAACATCATGCGTGGCCAGCAGGTCGGAGTTGCGCTGCAGCTCGAGTTGCGCCTGAGCGAGCGACGCTCGCGTGCCCTCGATCGCAGCCCGGGTGCCTGCCAGGCGCGCTTTCTGAACCTCGAGGCTCGCGGCGTCGGCGGCCCGTCGAGCCTCCGCGGCCCGGAGGTTGGCCTCGCGATCGGTCGAATCCAACTTGACGAGGATGGAGGCTGGGATCGGCGGATTGGCGTTGGGGTCGCCTTTGGTCACAACGTCGCCCTCTTCGAAAGGCAGGGCGGTGATGCGGGCCGAAAGACGGGCGCTGATCTCAACCTTGGTTTTGGGCTCGATTTCTCCGGGGGCCTTGATCGTCTCGACGAGGGTGCCTCGCACGGGGTTCATCAGCCGAACCACGGTACCTTCGGGCTGAGGCATGCGTTGACGAATCTGCTGGACCGCCGCCGGGCCGAGCAACGCCCCCAAGCCTGCGAGAACCGCAACCGTCACCACGACGATGATGAAAATGCGCACGAGTGGACTCTCCGTCAAGACACTGATTCGGCCGCTTGCGTCTCACGTCAACCAGCCGAACCGGAACCCCGAAGACTGATTGGGATTCGCAGTGGCCGCATTGCGACGCCGGCCCGCCTCTGGACAACCGCGAATTTGATGGTAGCCGTTCGACGACTCGAACATGAGAGTGTACCGTTGGGGGCATGTCCGCGTTTCAGACATTCATGACGGAACTGATCGATTATGCAGGGCTCTTTCCACCCGCGGCGCTGTCGATGCGCGGCGCCTGCGTCGAGTACCAGCACTCCAGGACCTCTGAAAACGCGTGGATGGTCGGCCGTTTCGTGTGCCCCGTCGGCCGCCTGGGCGAACTTGCCCGTGAATCCGAATCGATTGCGAGCGACACCTGGCGACTCTCGGTGCTCGCGGGCGACCCACTGGAGCGCGATCTTGATTCCATCACGGCTTTTCTCGACGAAACCGGCAGTCGCTTCGACGTACCGTCGCTGGAGATCAGAGTCGGCTCTGTAACCAACCTTGAAGTGTGCCTCGATGTGCTTGAAACGGTTGAGGAAGGTGTCACGGCCTACTTCGAACTGCCGGCCGACGAAGATCTGCGGGGCCTGATCGCTGCCCTGTCGGGAACGGGGCATGGCGCCAAAATCCGGACGGGTGGGGTTACTCCCGAATTGTTCCCTTCTCCCGATCAAGTCGCCAGGTTTATTGCGATGTGCCGCGACGCCCAGGTTCCGTTCAAGGCCACGGCCGGGCTCCATCATCCGGTGCGCCACCTGAACGCAACGGTGGGGTGTCGCATGCACGGCTTCTTCAATGTCTTCACGGCCGCAGCACTGGCTGTGGCGCGGAACCTTTCCGCCGAGGCGATTGCTTCGATCATCCGCACGGAGCGCGCTGATGCCTTCTCCTTCGTCGGCGATCAGTGCCGCGCTCTCGACTACACACTAACCACCCAGGCGCTGGACCGCGGCAGACGGTTCGCGATCTCGTTTGGCTCATGCTCCATTGCCGAGCCTGTCGCCGATCTGAGTGCGATCGGCTTGCTTCCGCTTGCGGCGCCGGCATGATCGCCACATGGCGCCTCGGCAGGCACCCACAAACTGAAAGAACCGAATGATTGAGACCAACGATCCAAACCTGCGTTGCTGGCTTGAAGACGCCAACGACCCAACTTGCGATTTTCCCATCCAGAACCTGCCGCTGGGCATCTTCACCCACCGGGGCGAATCCCACGGGCATCGGCGCGTCGGGGTTGCGATTGGTCGGCACGTGCTCGACCTTGCAGTTGCCTGGCCTGAACTCTGCCCTGATCTGGCAGACCTCGGCCCGGCGCTGTTTGCCCAGCCCACGCTCAATGCGTTCCTCGCCCGCGGCCGCAAGTCGTGGACGCTGACGCGCAACCGCATCAGCCGATGGCTGCGCGAGACCAGTGGCGAACTGCGCGATCATGCCGATCTGCGGCAGCGCTGCCTCGTTCCCATGGACGAGGCCGTCATGCATCTGCCTGTCGAGATCGGCGACTACACCGACTTCTATTCCTCCAAGGAACACGCCACCAACGTTGGCACGATGTTTCGCGATCCCAACAACGCCTTGCTCCCCAACTGGAAGCACATTCCAGTTGGCTATCACGGCCGGGCGAGTTCCGTCGTCGTCTCCGGCACCGACGTTCATCGACCCTGCGGCCAGACCAACCCCGAAGACGGCCCGATGCCCACCTTCGGCCCTTGTCGCCTGCTCGATTTTGAACTGGAAGTCGGCTTCATCACCGGGCCCGGCAATCCACTCGGCCAGCCGATCAACGTCAACACCGCGCACGAGCACATCTTCGGCATGGTGCTTGTCAATGACTGGTCGGCGCGCGATATCCAGCGCTGGGAGTACGTGCCGCTCGGACCCTTCACAGCCAAGAACTTCGCCACGTCGATCAGTCCCTGGGTGGTTCCGATTGACGCACTGGATCCGTATCGGGTCAGGACGCCGCGCGTCGAGGGCGATCCACCGGTTCAGAAGTATCTCGACGGCGCCTGGGACTGGAACTTCGATCTCAATCTCGAAGTGCAAGTGCAATCAGCGCAAATGCGCGAGCAGGGCGCTGCGCCAATGACCATCACGCGCAACAACTTCAGCCTGATGTACTGGAACATGTGCCAGCAACTGGCGCACCAGACCATCACGGGCTGCAACGTCCGTCCTGGCGATCTCTACGCGTCGGGCACAGTCAGCGGGACGACGCCGGACTCACGAGGTTCGATGCTCGAAATCTGCTGGAAGGGCACGCAGCCGCTCACGCTGCCGACCGGAGAGCAACGGAAGTTCATCGCCGACGGCGACACAGTCATCATGACGGGCGCCTGCCATCGCGAGGGTGTACCTCGGATCGGTTTTGGCCAAGTGCGCGGCACCGTGCTACCGGCGCTGGGTGTTTGACCCGGGCTCACGTGACAAAAGGAAGAGGCCCACGTTCAACGAACGTGGGCCTCTGTGTTCAATCAGGTGATTCGATCTGAATCGATCTGAATCGATCAGACCTTGTCCTTGAGCGCCTTGAGGGGGCGAACCTTGACGACGTTGCGCGCCGGCTTGGCCTTGAAGACGGTCTCTTCGCCGGTGAAGGGGTTGATGCCCTTGCGCGCCTTGGTGGCGGGCTTGCGCTGAACGGTGATCTTCGCCATTCCGGGCAGGGTGAAGATCTGCGGGCCGTTCTTCTTGAGGTCGTTGCCGACCATCGCGTTGAGCGCATCGAACACGCCGGCAACCTGCTTGCGGCTCAGGCCGGTATTGGTCGCGAGGTTGGTGTAGATGTCACCCTTCGTGCGGGGCTTCTCAGCCTTGGTGAACTTGAACGACGGTGCCTTCGCGGTTTTCGCGGTCTTCCTGGTAGTCTTGGCCACTTCTTGTTTCTCCATAAACGAGAGTGTCGGAGCCAGTCTGGTGGTTCACAGCGAACCAGCCACCCGTGGCTTTCATGGCGGTTTTTATAGGCTCCGCGGGGTCGAAACAAGTCCCCCCCACCCGTTTCCCCCTAGAAAAACAGGGAATTGTGAAAAATCTGTCGTTTCGCCCGAGATATCCACGGGCAAAGGGGCCCTACGGCTGAATCTGGATGAATCCCGGCGGGCTGCTTTGGCACGTGCTCCAGTCGATCGCCTGGACGACGAAGCGCTTGCCGGCGAGGCCGACGGGGATGAAGCGGTCGAGCGTCGCGCGGCCGTCGGCGTCGGCGAGGGCCGCGCCGATGACCTGCGGGTTGACGAGTTCGATCCTCGCGCCGGGGCACTGCGGCACAGCCCGCGCCTCGCCGCGCGCTGTGCCGGCGACGAAGACGACGCGGGCGCCGGGCGTGGCGTGAATTACTTCCAGTGTGTTGATCGCCCCCGGCTGGTTCGGCGCGAACGACCACACCGTCAGACCCTCATCAACGGGGTCAAGGCGGACGGCGAGCCGGAGATCTCGCGAGCGGGCATACGCCTCACTTGTCAGTTGCCCGGAACTATTGATGTCGATGCCCCATGTGACGAGCCACTCATCGCTCGCCCCGTCAAGCAGCAGGTCATTCAGATTGTGCATCACGTGGTTGCGCCACACGAATCCCACTCTCTGGCGGGAAAACCCATCGGGAACGGATGCAAACCCAATGATCTCTCCCGTGTCATTGATGCCGTGCGCTACCCCGCCCAGACTCGAGGCGAGCAGACCGAGTACTACGAGTTGACGGTCCACCCAGATGACCGGCATTGCCAGGTCAGGAGTGAGACTGGCGGCGCCCGCGATCAGGCCCGACTCGCTGATGTCGTTGGCCGAGACTGACTGACCGGGGCGCAATCCGGGCAACTGGTGCGCCTCAACGCCGTCCCAGAAAAATGCGTCGAGTCCGGCGTCGCCGACTATCTGGCCGGCGTTGTTCATCGAGCGCCAGCCGATGTCCACGAAGGTGGTCCACTTTCCGTCTTGCCAGAGGAACGTGCGCCAGTTGCGGGCGAAGCCGACGACGAGGCGATCGTCATTGAGGGCGTTGGCGAAACTGTCGTTGGCGCCGGGCGGATCGAGGTCAATGACCCCGCCCTCGGCCGGCCAGAGGACGGCATGCCCGTTGAAAGAAGTGGCCGACCAGCCGACGGCATCGCCGTTGCTGTTCAGATCACTGGGGATCGCGCCGGGCTCCTGCGGACTCAGGAATGGCAGTACGCGTACTTCGCCATCCGTCCAGATAAAGGCCGTCGTCCTTGCGGGACCAATCGAATACGCGAGCACCTGTCCTCGGTCGTTAATCGCGAAGGGAAAGGAGTTGCCGTGCTCCGGAAGCGTGCCAACTTCGATAAGGCGGTAGCGCTGGGCAAGCAGGGGCGAGACCCATGCGGAGGATCCGATCACGGCCAAGAGGCAGCATGTGCGGTTGTTGATTAGAACGCCCATAACCTGAACCGTCTCAATCTCCAGCAGCGGTCGGCATTGGCATGAACGCCCGGATGAACCGGGCTATTCCCCGGGGGACTGGGCGCCGTGCAGAGTTGGGTCGCCCTGCCCGGCAGCAGTGGACCGAAGTTCACGGCGGGCGACCTCCTGTGGGTCCACGCCATCTACGATGTGCGCGGCCACACCCCCAGCGAGCCGGTGGACGGCCGCGCGCTGTGGGTGCTCTTCTGGGAGCCGGCGCAGTAACACCGTCGCGGATTCAGCATGGCCTCGCCACGCCGAGCGCCTGCGATCCTACAGCGTCTCCGCCACGAGCCGCGCCAGTTCGCTGCGCTCGCTCTTGGCGAGCGTCACGTGCCCGACGATGCCTTCGTACTTGAGGCGCTCGACGAGGTAACTCAGTCCGTTGCTTTCAGCGTCGAGGTACGGGTTGTCGATCTGCGCCACGTCGCCCGTCAGCACGATTTTCGTCCCCTCGCCGACCCGCGAAGTAATCGTTTTCACCTCGTGCGGCGTGAGGTTCTGCGCCTCATCGACGATCATGAACTGGTGCGGAATCGACCGGCCGCGGATGTACGTGAGCGGTTCCATGACCAGTTTGCCCTCGGCCATCAGCTTCTGCACCCGCTGCTCGGTCGAGTGGCTCTCGGCCGCGTCGAATCGCGTGCCGCGATTGCTCAGCAGGAAGGCGAGGTTGTCGAAGATCGGCTGCATCCATGCCGTCAACTTCTCATCCTTGTCGCCGGGCAGGTAGCCGATGTCGCGTCCCATGGGCATGATGGGGCGCGCGACCAGCAGTTTGTCATAGCGCTCCTCGTTGAAAACCTTGGTCATGCCGGCGGCGAGCGCCAGCAGCGTCTTACCCGTGCCGGCTGTGCCCAGCAGCGTGACCAGTTGCACATCATCGTCGAGCAAGAGATCCAGCGCCATCGTCTGCTGAAGATTGCGCGCCATGACTCCAAATGTCGGTCGGCGCGGCCCGGTGACGGGGATGAGGTGGTTCGTGTCAGCCAGGCGCCGTGCCAGGCCCGTGTGCGACTGATCCTGCGCGTCACGGAGCAGCACAAACTGATTGCCGTGCACATGAATCGTGTTCGACTGGCCGTCGGCGGTGACGGTCAGGTACGGCTCAATGCGATCGAGCACCACCTGCCGCTCGGTGTACAACTCGTCAATGATCTCGCTCGGCACATCAACAGTGGTAAAGCCCGTGTAGAGGCTGTCGGAATCGACCTTTTCGCTCTCGAAGTCCTCCGCGGTCAGTCCGATGGCATCGGCTTTCAGGCGGGCGTTGATGTCCTTGGACACGAAGACGGTCCGCCGGCCAGCCTGTGAGAGATCCCATGCAATGGAAATGATGCGATTGTCAGCGGTGTCACTGCGCAGGTGCGGGCAGAGATTCGGAGCATCAAGCGCCACGCGAATCACGCCGCCTTTGTCGTTCCACTTCACGCCTTCCATGAGCGGGCCGCGATTGCGCAAAGCATCCAGTTGCCGGATGACCTCGCGCGCGTTGCGGCCGATGTCGTCGTTGCCTCGCTTCAATTGGTCGAGTTCTTCAAGGACCGCGAAGGGAATGACCACTTCGTTGTCGTCGAACATGAAGAGACTCTTGGGATTGTGCAGCACGACATTCGTGTCGATCACGAAGTGTTTCGTCTTGCTCCGCTGGGATTCGGACGACGAGATCGCGCTGTGGGCGGCTACACCGGACGTTTTTTTCAACGGCGGGGCTCCTTCTCCTGAAAGCATCGGCCGAAGTTCCACCCTCGGCCAGTCGATTGTACCAACGGCCGATAGGTATGGACGTGGCGGGTTCCTGGCTCATCCAAGACGCGCGAAGCCTTCCGGCATTCCGCCGACGGCGGGACGCGGCGCGTACGATTGGCCCTCACCAAGGCCCGCTGCCATGAGTTGCCGATGGAGTTATCGTGACGGACTGGACCGTTGAATCCTGGAAGACCCGCTCCGCGCTGCATCAGCCGGCTTACGCCGATGGCGATGCGGTCAAGACGGCGGTCAACAAGCTGCGGTCGCTGCCCCCGCTGGTCACCAGTTGGGAGATCGAGCGGCTCAAGAGCGAACTCGCCGAAGCACAGGCGGGCGATCGGTTTCTGCTTCAGGGCGGCGACTGCTCCGAGTCGCTGAGCGACTGCACCAGCGACGTCATTGCCAACAAGCTCAAGATTCTGCTTCAGATGAGTCTCGTGCTCGTACAGGGCGCCCGCAGGCCGATCACCCGCGTCGGCCGCTTCGCCGGGCAGTACGCCAAGCCGCGATCAAGCGCTACGGAGTCGCGGGATGGCGTCTCGCTGCCGAGTTACTGCGGCGACCTGATCAACTCCGTCGAGTTCACCGCCCAGGCGAGACAACCCGACCCCCACCTCATGGTCCGCTGCTACCAGCATGCCGCCATGACGCTCAATTTCATCCGCTCGCTGATTGACGCCGGCTTTGCCGACCTGCACCACCCCGAGTACTGGGAACTGGCCTTCTGCGACAACGCCGGTCTGCACGACGAGTACCACGCGATGGTGCGGCGGCTCTCCGATTCGATCCGCTTCATGGAGACGATTGCCGGACAGTCGATCGATGATTTGACGCGCGTCGAGTTTTTCACGAGCCACGAGGGACTGCATCTTCTCTATGAGTCCGCAGGGACGCGCACCGTACCGCGCCGCGACGGGTACTACAACCTCACGACCCACCTGCCGTGGATCGGCGACCGCTGCCGGTCCCTGGACGGCGCGCACGTCGAGTACTTCCGCGGCATCCGAAACCCGGTCGGCGTCAAGATTGGGCCGAGTGCGACGGCCGACAGTCTGCTCCCGCTCATCGATCGGCTCAACCCGAACAACGAGCCGGGGCGCGTGGTGCTGATTCACCGGATGGGGCTGGGTCACGTGCAGCGCTGCCTGCCGCCGCTGCTCGCTGCCGTGAGCGCGTCGGACCGGCGCGTGCTATGGGTGTGCGATCCGATGCACGGCAACACAAAGAGCGCGAACGGGAATGGTGCCAACCCCGGGCGAAAAACGCGCGACTTCGCCGACATCCTCGGCGAACTGGACGCCGCTTTCGATCTGCACGCCAGGGCTGGCACGTATCTTGGGGGCGTTCACTTCGAATTGACCGGCGACCACGTCACGGAATGCACGGGCGGCGCCCGCGGCCTGAGCGAAGCCGACCTCGACGCCAACTACCGCACCACGTGCGATCCGAGACTCAACTACGAACAGTCGCTGGAGATGTCGTTCCTGATCGCGCGGCGACTGGCCGGAGCGTAGCGAACGACTCGATCGCCACGTCGCTTCCTGTGAATCCTCTACAATCCACCGCATGCTCGTAATCAAGATCATCGACGGGCCGGACAAGGGCAAGCGGTTCGATGTGCCGGACTGGGAGCCGCAGCTCATCGGCCGCTCCAGCGAGGCTCTGAAGATCAGTGACCAGACCTGCTCGCGCCGCCACGCCGAACTGACGCCCGACGACGGCGAGTGGTACGTGCGCGACCTTGGCTCGGCCAACGGCACATACGTCAATGGCCGGCGCATCGGATCCAACCGCGTCAAGCTCCGGCTCGGCGATCTCATCCGGGCCGGCTCAACGGTCTTCGCCTTTGGAGCACGCCGCTACGGCGGCGTGAACAACCCGGTGCGGGCGCTGCAGGATGACGTCATGGACGCCATCGTCGAGCAGCGATTCGAATCAAACGAAGACTCGATGATTATGGCCGTTCCCGATCCGGCCGCCGCAGCGCAGGAGCACTTGCGCATCATCTACGAACTCACTCGCATCACGACACAGAATCTCGATCGCGAGAGTCTCCTCGAGTTTGTCATGGAACTCATCTTTGACGAATTCGAACCGGAACGCGGCTTTATCCTGATCCAGGAGCGGCCGGATGAGAAACCCGAGCCAACGGTCGTGAAGTACCGCACCCCGCCCCGCAGCCAGGATGAGGGACACATCCACGTCAGCCGCACGATCGTCTCGCACGTGATGAATCGCGGCGAAGGCGTCCTGTCGTCCAATGCGATGAAGGACCGGCGCTTCTCATCGGGCGACTCCGTGCGCAACTATGCCATCCGCTCGGCAATCTGTGTGCCGATCCGCTATCACGACCTTACCTACGGCGTGATTCACATCGACACGTCGCTCAAGAACTACACGTTCAGCGACAGCCAGTTGCGCCTGCTCACGGCGATCGGCCAGCACGTCGGCCTGGCGCTCTCCAACCTGGCGCTCTACGAGCAGCAGTTGCAGGGCGCGCGGCTGGCGGCCGTCGGCGAAACGGTCGCCTCACTCTCCCACTCGATCAAGAACATCCTTCAGGGCCTGCGCGGCGGTGCGGACGTCGTCGGCCGGGCCCTCAAGAAGCAGGATCTTGCGCTCGCCCAGGGCGGCTGGGACATCCTCTCGCGCAACCTCGATCGCATCTACGCACTGACGATGAACATGCTCACCTATTCCAAGCAGCGGCAAGTTGAAATCGAGCTGACCAAACTCTCGATGCTCCTCCAGGACGTCGTGGCGCTCGTGCAGCCGCAGTGCGACCGCCGCGGCATCGCATTGATCACCGACTACGACCCGGACATGCCGCCGATCCCGCTGGACCCGGGCATGCTGCACCAGGCGCTGATGAACCTGCTTATCAACTCAATCGAGGCGGTCGAGCCAACCACGGGCATCATCACGCTGCGCTGCGACTACGACATGGTGGACGATGCCGTGCTCATTCATGTGAGCGACAACGGACCGGGCATTCCCGAGAGCGAACACACGCGCATCTGGCTGCCGTTCCATTCGACCAAGGGACTACGCGGCACGGGGCTCGGATTGGCGGTGACTCGCAAGATCGTCGAGGAGCACGGCGGACAGATCTCATTCGAGTCGACCGAGGGCCGGGGCACGACCTTCACCGTTCGTCTCTCGACGGATGCGGCGGGCGTGCTCGATCCATCGGAGACGCTGGCGACCTCCTCGGGCGCGCCGACGCCGCCACCGGCAGAGACCCATCAGCGCGCGGGATCCACTTCCACGGACGCTGAATCGAAACCGAGCGACGAGCCGACGTCCCCTGAAACGCCCTTTGATCTGGATTGACGACACACTGCTCGCAGTTCAGGCGGCACGGCGCAGCGGCGGACGAGCCGGCTTTGGCGAGGGCGGAATCCTGGTCTCGTCGGCGACAGGCTGCTCGTCGGTCTGGCCGAGCCGAAACAACCGCGTGACGCCCTGGCCGACTTCAAGAAACATCCAGGTGCTCCAACCCAGGCCAATGAACCCGCCGGCGACCTGCAGCAGTCGACCAGCGAGATAGTCATCGAACTGACGGCCGTAGGTCAGCGCCAGACCGGCGAGAACAGGCGTGAGCACGACTCCAGACCAGAACACAGGACGGAACTTCATTGCTGACTCCATGAAACCGAGCATCGTGCAGCGTGCAATGCAGAAATGCAACACCCCTGCTCAGCCTTCGGGGCTGATTGACCGCTGCCTTATTCCAAAGGGTGGCCGATGCTCGCACAGGCAACGCGTTCGCCGAGGTGAGCAACTTCCGCATGGAAGCGCCAAGCGATCGCTGGGTTGCCGCACAATTGTAGAGTGAGTGGCCGTGAAATCTGTACGGAGTCCGTCAGGAGGAGTTTCCCGCCTGACGGAGCCGCCCCAAGCCACCCTTCGCGGCGGCCCGCCTATGCTCTGGCATCCATGTCGCAGCCTGATTACACCGTGCAAATCGACGCGTTCCAGGGGCCGCTGGACCTGCTGCTGTACCTCATCAAGCGGGCGGAAGTGGACATCGTCGATATCCCCATCGCCGCCATTACCGACCAGTACGTGTCGTACCTCAAGGGACTGGATCGCATTGATATCGAGACGGCCGGTGAGTTTCTGGTCATGGCGGCCATGCTCATGGAAATCAAGAGCCGCATGCTCATGCCTCCAGAGCAGCGGGCAGCCAGCGCCAACGCGGCGGCAGACGCCGACGCCCTGAGCGGACTGGACGCCTCGGACCCGCGCTACGAGCTGGTCATGCAGTTGCTGGCGTACAAGCGGTTCCGCGACGCAGCCGAGACGCTCGACGCCTTGCGCAATAAGTGGCTGAACCGATCGCCGCTGGCTCGCGTGGCCTTTGGCTCTGCTCCGGTCGCCAAGACGACGGAGGCGGAGCACATCGCACCGGATACGGATCTTGAAGACGTCGGCGTGTGGGACCTGTTCGAAGTGTTTCAGCGCATCACCGAGGCCGTTGACTTCGGACGGCTGGGCGACCATCGCGTCGAGTACGACGACACACCCATCGTGCTCCACGAAGCAGACCTGCTCGATCAACTGTCGCGAGCCGACGGCGGGCGTCTGTCGCTCCGCGCTGCGTGCGCGGGCCGCAAACGGGGTGAGATGATCGGGTTGTTTCTCGCAACGCTGGAACTGGTCCGGCAGCACAAGATCCGCGTGATCCAGGATCGAGTGAATGATGACATTCTCATCGAGCATCGCGAATCGGATGATGCCGATCCCGCTGTGCTCATGAACAAGCCGACTGTCGAGGCGACGACCTAGCGCCGCGTCGAGCGAGCCGCGCGATCGCCGCCCAGTCCACCTGTCATCCAGCCATTCTCGTCAATCGCCACCGCCGATGTCGGCGATGCCGTCATCCACCGGAACCGCCTCTGCGGCGTGGTATTCAGTAGGTTGATTGTTCACAGACCAGTCTTCGGGCTCACTGGAGACGACGGTTTGCCGCTCGCCGCGATACCCGCGCGACGCGGTGCCCTGCTTGACTTCGCGAATCGCGTCCTGCTCGGAGATGGCCTCGACGTTCCATCGGCGCTCGCGAATGACGACCTGCCGCACCCTCTCAATGACTTCATACTTGTTCACGCTCGCAACCACCTTTCGTCGGTGGCATCATACGCGCGTGAAGAGGGTCGTCAGATGCCACCGGACTCAAGAAGCTCGACGATGTCGAGGTACGCGAGCATGGGCAGGTCGGTAAAGATCCGATTGGGGCCGAGGTTGTAGGACTGGTTCTCCACGACCATCTTGGAGCGATCAATCTGTCCCGCAGCCAGATGAAGCGTGTGCTGATCGGAAATCTCCCTCAGGCAGAGGTTCGCGATCGACGCCGAAGCGATGGTGGCGCCGTCGGTGAGGCCCCGCACCTGGAGTTTGTTCAGAATGGACTGCTGGACAAAATCGCCAAGACTCGAGGGCAGACCGCCGCTCCAGTTGGTCTCCAGTCCGACATACACCTCGGTCTGGTTCATCGTGCCGAAGATGATGCAATTCACATCGCCAACAGCGGCCACGCGCCCGCCGTTGGCGGCGCCTTTGACGAGGAACTTGCCGATGGCTTGCCCCTCGGTTTCATTCGCCGCTACCGCGCCCGAGAAATCGGCACACACGACGATGCAATCGGTCGAGTCGACGTCAATGGAGCCGTCGAGCGACCCGCGGATCATCGCCCGGTGGAGCAGGCCCTCGGATTCGAACGACGCGGATGAACCAAATGAGCCCATGACCTTGAGGCACCACAATCCCGCCGCATCGGTCGACACCTGGCCAGTGGTGAAATCGCCGTTGATGCACACGACGCCGGCGCTCGAGTCCGTGATGTTGACGTTGCCGCCGATCACATCACCCTTGACGATGAAGCGTACGAAGTGATCAAGATTGAATGTTGCCGACGAATCGCCGCAGACGACAACGCACCCGCCGGAGGCGTTGAGCGTCGCGCTGGCTTGTGCGTCGCCAACCACCTCGATCTTGTTGGCGAGATGGCCAACCGTGAGCGATCCGCTGACCCACGACCCCCCGATCTTGAGGCGTGACAGGCGATCGATGATCTGGGATGATCCGGTGAACCGCGCATCGCCGACAATGTTGATCTGATTGGCGCGATTGACGTTGAGACTCAACATCGCGTTCCCGCCGATGCGCATCGAGCCAAGCCCGATGTCGGAGGTGGTGGTCAGACCGAAGTCGGCATGCCCGTCCACGACAAAATTGGCCACGGAGCGCGAGTCAAACCCGCCGCCGAGCACGAGCGAACGCGCCTTGAAGTTGAAAACATCACACAGGGAAATGCTGCCGGTCGTATCCACGTCGCGCAACGTGAGATCGGCGACTTGTCCCTCGATCGACGCGGCGCCGGTGAGATCGCCAAAGGACGCGCGATTCACATTGCACAACCACACGCCCTCACCGACGATATCGACCGAGGCGAAGTTGATCGTCGAAACGCGGACGAAGAGGTCACCAAGCGAGATGTCACCCTGGAGTTTGCCGATCTGTACCCGACCATCGCCACCGATGGCCTGCACGATGGAGACGTTCAAGCTGCCCACGCCAGGCTGACTCGGGGCGACGTACAGGGTCTCGATTCCGCCGCCATCGCCAAAGCTCGTAAACGAAATCGTCCCTGAGACACCGACGAGGCTGAAGATCGCCACATCGCCGTCGCCATCGGTAAACTCCACGCGTCGCTGCCCGCCTTGAGATCCGGACGTCGTGGCGCCCGCTACGTTGCTGGGGGCCGATGTTCCTGCGGCGTTGAAAGCGCGAACTCTGTAGAAGTAGGTCGAATCCGCAGGCAGGCTCATGTTCACGTACTGTGTCTGATTCGGCTGCACCGTATCGATCTGGAACCAGATCAAGTTCGGGTCGACGGCACGCTCAATAATGAACCCCTCTTCGTTGTTCGAGTTGTCGCTCCAGTTCAACTGAATCTCGCTCTGTGAGATCGCCGCCGCACTCAACCCCGAAGGGGCGACGGGAACGGTGAGCATTCCGCCATCCGTGATGGCGAAGGCGATGTTGGAGTCGTCAGACTCCCCCACATCGTTGAACGCGCGGACGATGTAGTAGTACGGCGAATTGGGCAAGAGATCGGTGTCGTCAATTGTCGTGATATTCGTGCCGACCGTCCCGACCAGGGTCATGAACTCGCCCTCGAGGCGGTAGACGTTGAATCCCGTTTCATTGTTCGAATTGTCGTCCCAGGTGAGTCGAATAGCGGTATCGGAGAGCGCCGCAGCCTGAAGATTCGTCGGCGCATCGGGCACAAGGTCACCCGTCGTGGCGCTCGCGACGTTTGAATAGGAGGAGTAGGCGAACTGGTTGTACGCCCGAATGCGATAGAAATACTCGGTGTTGGGCTGGAGGCTTCCGTCCTGGTAAGTGAGCGACCCCGAGTTGCCATCACTCGGCGGCGCCGGCGCCACAAACGTCCAGCCCGTCGTTCCATCGGGAGATCTTTCAATCTCAAATCCATCTTCGAAGAAGGTCGTGTCATCCCACTGAAGTTCGACGGACATCCCGTCCAGGGCGGTTGCCGTCAGGTTGACCGGGGCGCTGAGGCTTCTGACGCTGATGCCAAACAGCACGTAGGCCGCACCGGTATTTGAGTTGGTGTTCGAGGCGCCAATGAGCAGGTCGAATCGACCATCATCGTTGACATCTCTGCCAAAGGAGATGGCGTCACCGATGAATCCGGTGTTGAGCTCAACTCCCTGGATGACAAAACCGTTTTCGCCGTCGAGCATATCCAGGTCCAGCAGGCCGCCGCTCCCGACGGTCGGACCTCCAATGAAGACGAACACCTCGCTGGTGCCGTCCGATCCGACGGCCACATCGCTGAAGCCGTCATCATTGAGATCTCCAACCTCCGCAATATACGCGGCGACTCCGGCGGGCAGCGATGCCACGAAGCCATTGCTGCCATCGAGCAATGCGAGATTGAACTGGCCGCTCGCACCGATTCCAGCGGCCCCGAAGATGACAAAGGCGCTCTGGGTGATGCTGCCGAGGAGGAGGTCGTCAATTCCATCGCCGTTGACATCCCCGCCAGAGATGCTGGTGGCGAGCAGGCTGTTGTCGCTCAACCCTTTTGTCTTGAAGCCGTTTGTGCCATCGAGCGTGTTTGCGTAGATGTACCCGCCGGTCTGTGAGCCGATTCCGGCCGCTCCGAAGATAATGTACGCGGCGCCGGAGGAATTCGACGCCGATTCAAGTGAGCCGATTGCAATGTCATCGACGCCGTCGAAGTTGAGATCCCCCACGCGCCCGACGCGCCAGGCGAACTGATCGGCACTCGGACTTCCGGATTCGATGATCAGGCCGTTTGTGCCGTCGAGCGTCGTCACGTTCAGTACGCCGGAAGCGCCGATCCCGCTGGCCCCAAAGACGACGTAGGCAATGCCCTGATCGTTGTTGCTTGTCGGCGAACCAAAGAGAATGTCGTTCACCCCGTCATCATTCACATCGCCGATGCTCGCCACGGTAAAGCCGAGAGTATCCTCGCTTGGGCGACCCAGGATCTTGAACCCATTGCTGCCGTCAAGGGCATCGAGATCAACAACGCCCGAGCCCCCGACCCCGGCGCTGCCAAAGACGACGAAAGCGGTGTTCGCGGCCGGCGCGCCGATCACCAGATCGTCAATCGTGTCGTTGTTCAGATCACCGGCGGACGAGATGCTCCAGCCGGCCAGGCTTGCATTATCGAGGGGCCCATGCAGTACAAATCCGTTGGCGCCGTTGAGTGCGGTCAGGTCGATCTGTCCGCTCGAGCCCAGGCCGGCCGCGCCGAAGATCACATAGATTCGGCCGTCCGGATAGGGCGACCCGGCAGAGGGCGCGCTCACAGCCAGGTCGTCGATGCCATCAGCGTTGAGATCTCCCAGGGCCGTGACGGCAAACCCCAGTTGACCGGATGCCTCAACACCAGGGATGAAAAAACCGTTCTGCCCGTCGAGCGAAGCAATGTCGAATACCGGATTGCCGAAGAGCAATTTGCGCGGTTCAAGAGACTGGAATGCCATCCTCGAAACACCCGTCAGAGAATCCTCCCTTGAGGATCTTCTGGACCGAAGACACCGAGCGTGGAACGGCTTGAACATAGATTCGCTCTCCAGAATACTCGACCTGACTCACACTCACGCACATCCGGCCCGTCTTCGACGGCGGGAACGGCACGAGCCAAACTTTGCATCGATCACTCGCATTTCGTCGGACAGCCGGTCATCGCGGCTGGACAAACCATGGATTCCACTGCCAATCGTGCGCCTGGCGATGCTCGTCAGGCCGCTTCGGGTCGTACTCCTGATTGACGTAGTACAGCAAGCCGGCCTGAGCCGGACCGATCGTCATGGCGCCGTGCCAGAGGTTCGTCGGGATGACGAGCACGCCGGGATTGCGTTCACCCATGGGAACCGTCCAGCGGTTCTTGCCGTCGCGCGTCATGACGGCCGCTTTGATGCAGCCGTGCAGCAGGCACCAGACGTCGGTCTGCCGCTCGTGGAGGTGCCAGGCCTTGATGACGCCGGGTTGCTGCACCGAGTAGTTGATCTGGCCGCCACTGAGGATGCCGGCCATGAGTCCCATAAACGACCAGCCGCGATCGTCCACCCAGACGCTCAACGGGAAAAACCCGGGCGTAGAGGCTTTCTCGCATCGGGCTTTGAACTCCGCGAGGGACTCGCCCTGTTCTGACCGCAACAGATCACTCATGGTTCGGGACTCGCACTGCTGGGGACGACGTCGGACTCGATGGAATCGGGTGCGACGACCTCTTCACGACTGGCCACTTCGTAGACGCTCATTCTACCCGGGACCGGGCGAGGCTCACGGATAATCGATACCGGGAGGTGCGGGCGGGTCCGTCTCAGAGCGAAACTGGCGATTCGCCAGCACGTCCTCGGTTACGCCGAGTCGTTCGAGTCCGCGACGCCCGGCCAGACGCAGCACGAGCAGTTCGAAATCGAGTCGAATGATCGCGACATGGTCATTGGCCCGGCGCATCCAGGCGTGATACTTCACCATGCCGCGCTTCGGGTGGCCCGACTCCGCTTTGCCGACCACGCGCATTTCAAGGTACAACTGATCGCCAACGTACGAAGGCTGGAGGAATCGCGTGGACAGCGTCGAGAGAGCCAGGATCGTGCCGTAGGTGTAATCGCAGCGGTGGTACTGGCCGATTGCCAGCGAGGTCAGAAAAGCGCCGTGCGTAATGGTCCGGCGATAGACGCTGCGCATGGCGAACTCATGATCGACATGAAGCGGATTCAGGTCGCCCGTCAACTCCGCGAACCGAACGACCATGTCCTCCGTGATCGTGACCACGTGATGCGGAAAATCGGTCAGTCGATCCCCGACCTCGATCTCATCCCAGAACTTGCCGAGCCGCTGGGGCTCGAAGCGCGCGAGCCGCCCGTCAGCCATCGCCTCGGGCACCGGTTGGTCGATCATGCGGCTCATGCGGTTCTCCATGGCTCACCGGCTCGGCTCCGCCTGGTCGCCTCATACAATCCCTCGGTTATAGTCCTGATCCGCGGCATCGGACAACCCACAGACCCCCGGATCCACACACTGCAAGACCAATGAGCGGTTCTGGATACTACCGCACCCGCTTTCGTTCGCCATGCCACCTCGAATCGAACTCATCATCATCGCGAGCGGCGAAGCCGGCAACGACCTGGCCGCCCTTCTCACATCGCTGCGCCCCCAACTTGAGCCAGGCGGCCCAGTCTCCGTCAGGGTCGTGACCAACCAGTGCTCTGCATCAACCGTCCAGTCGCTCGAAGCATTCCCCTGGATCGAATGCACTGACTTCCACGACAACTACGGCTATGGCGGGGCGATCAATCGAGCCTACTTCTCGATGAAAACCCGGCCGACCTGGGTTGTCGCATGCAATTCCGATCTGATCTTCCCGGACGGCTCCATCGCGGCCTTGCTCGCGACGATTGCGCGAGTGGATCCGGATGCCGCGTGCGTCGCGCCCCTGCTGCTCGATCCACCCGAACTGGGCGGCGGCATCCAGCCAAGCGTGGGCCACTTTCCCACGCTCGCCAGCCTCGTCGCGGGCCGGATGCGTCCGCGAAAGACCCGCAAGTATCGAGCGACACCTCGCACCGCTTGCGATGTCGATTGGGCGACCGGCGCCTGCCTGGCTCTGCGCGCGGAGGCGTTTGAGGAACTCGGCGGCTTCGACGACGCCATGTTTCTGGACTACGAGGAAACCGACCTCTGCAAACGTCTGTTCGATGCCGGATGGCGGGTCCGCTTCGATCCGACGTGGAGCGTCGTGCACAGCTCACCCAACGCCCAGCGGCCGGCCGATCCCGCTCGCCAGGTGCACACGCGAAGCAGCCTTGTTCGCTACCTTGCCAAGCACCGACCGCGCTGGGAAGTGCTTGTGATGAGTCTTCTGCTCAGATCGACACTCGCGATGCGCGGCTCGAAGCACCCTTTTGCTCCAAGTTGGCGCGCCGGACTGGACACCCATCGGCAACTCCGTGAGCGGCCGACCCCATGAGCGATCGGATCATCGTTCTCGGTGCCGGAGGAATGCTCGCGACGTCGCTGCAGCGTCTCGCGCTCAGTCGTGGCGAGAATGGCAACTGGACCTTTCTGACCATCGATGATCTTGACATCACACAGCCGGATCAGGTCGAAGCCACCGTTCGGGAGCACGCACCAGACTGGGTGATCAACGCATCGGGATACACGAACGTTGACGGTGCCGAAAGCGATTCTCATGCGGCCCACCTGCTCAATGCCACAGCCGTCGGCGAGGTGGCCCGCGCCTGCGTCGCCCGTGGCGCAAAACTCATTCACTATTCGACCGACTACGTCTTCAACGGCTCATCCAATCGTCCCTGGCGCGAAGATGACCCCACCGGGCCCATCAATGAATACGGCCGATCGAAGCTCGCCGGTGAGCAGGCCGTGCGCGACAGCGGCGTCGAGCACCTGATCATCCGCAGTTCGTGGCTCTACGCCGCACACGGCCGCAACTTCGTACGCACCATACTCGACCGTCTGCAGGTGGCGGGACAGGTTCGCGTGATCAACGACCAGCAGGGCCGGCCAACGTGTTGCGATGACCTTGCAAGAATCACCGCTGATCTCATGGAGACACCCTTCCGCGGCACCGTTCACGCAGCAAACGACGGCGAAACCACCTGGTACGAATTCGCCTGCGCGATTCGCGACCTGGGCGCGCCGGGCGCGACCGTCAACCCCTGCACGACGGCTGACTATCCCACGCCAGCCACTCGACCGCGCTACTCAACGCTCGGCCTTGATCGACTCGAACGCACGCTCGGCTGTCGGCCGCGACACTGGCGCGAGGCGCTGGCGGAAGTCATCGCGCAACTGAACGCTGATGACGACCCGGGTTGAATCGCTCAATCCCGACCGAAACTGATCGTCTCGCCTTCCTTGGGCATGGCTGGCCTGGTATGACGCCGATGTTCCAGGGCCTCGGCCAGTGCGGCCATGGAGTCCTCTTCGCCGTGCACCAGCATGGTCTGAGGATTGCCCTTGGTGAAATGGTCATGCCAGCGGAGCAGATCGCTTCGGCCCGCGTGGGCGGAGAAGCCGTTGATGGTGTGGATGTGGGCCTTGACGGCGATCTGCTCGCCATAGATGCGGACCGACTTGGCGCCGTCCACGAGCTGACGCCCGGTCGTACCGCGACCCTGGTATCCGACAAAGACGACATGCGCTTCGCGCCGCCAAAGATTGTGCTTGAGATGGTGCAGCACGCGCCCGCCGGTGCACATGCCGCTGGCGGCGATGATGATCGCCGGCCGCTTCAGTTCATTCAGCGCCTTGGATTCCTCAACCGTGTGCGTGAAGTGGACAAAGTCCAGATCGCAGAGCTCAAACCCCTTCTCAATGAGCTTGACCGTCTCATCATCAAACAGCCCCGTGTTGCGGCAGTACAGGCCGGTCGTCGTCAGCGCCATGGGGCTGTCAATGTAGACCTCGCGAAAGGGCAGACGGCCTTCGCGATCGAGCTCCGCCAGGCGGTAGATCAGAGACTGCGTGCGACCCACGGCGAAAGCCGGGATAATGACGTGCCCGCCAGTCTTGCGAGCCTCCTGCAGCACCGTTTCAAGCTCCGCAAGCGTCTCCTCCTTCGGGCGATGATCGCGATCGCCGTAGGTCGACTCCATCACCAGCGCGTGCGCGTGCTCAAGCGTTTCGGGGTCGCGAATAAGCGCCTGGTGATCGGGGCCAAGGTCACCGGACATGACCAGACGCCGCATGTTGCCGCCTGTCCCGAGTTCAAACTCGGTGATGGCTGAGCCGAGAATATGGCCAGCGTCATGGAATCGGAACGTGACCTCCTCGAAGGGCTGCAAGTCCTGCCAGTACTTCACGGGCTTGAAAAGCGGAAAAACCTTTTCAGCGTCTTCTGTGGTGTAGTTCGGTTCCACCGCGGACTTGCCCTTGCGCTCGCGCCAGCGCGTCTCGCGTTTGGCGTCCGACTCCTGAATGTGGGCCGAGTCGCGCAGGATGATTTCGGCGAGCGCGATCGTGGCCGGCGTGGCGTAGATCGGCCCGGCGTAGCCCGCTGCGGCGAGTTTGGGTAGCAAGCCGCAGTGGTCGAGGTGGGCATGCGAGAGGACCACCGCATCGAGATCGCCAACCTTGAAAGAGAACTTGCGACGGTTTTTCTTGTCTGCCTCGCGTGAGCCCTGCCTCATGCCGCAGTCAAAGAGAATGCGTCGATCCCGGTATCGAATGAGAAAACAGGAACCGGTGACTTCGCGTGCCGCGCCGTAAAAAGTAATGTCCATAGAACTAAGCCGTAGCGACCGCGCGGCCCAATGGCAAGCGCATAAGCCCCTGAGAGTGGCCGTTGGCCGACGCTGGGGCGTTAGAATGGGCCGCGTCCCGGCGACACCGGAGCCTCAGATGATCCACGTTGCGATCCTGCAAGCCCCCTACCTTCAGGCCATTCTCGACGGCCGCAAGTCGATCGAGATGCGCCTGACCATGACCAACCGGGTTCCATTTGAAGCAGTTGAGGCCGGTGAGCGGTTGTACCTCAAGCAATCGGGCGGCCCGTTTCTTGGGACGGCCCTCGTCGACCACGTTCTGTTCATGCGCGATCTCACCCCGCGAGATGTCGATCGCATCCGCCGCGACTACAACGACTGGATCGGAGGAACCGCGGAGTTCTGGCGGTCGCGGCGACAAGCGCGATTCGCAACCCTCATCTGGATGAGCAGCGTCGAACCGATCCGCTTTGGGCCGCGCATGCGACCGCACCACGGCGTCGCGTGGCAGTGCCTGCCTGACCGGGAGGATGTGTACCCGGGCTGTCTGCCTTCGAAAGCCAGCGGTGGCGTGGCTTGGGCGAAGGATGGAAATCGCGCATCGCGTCAGCCGTTGCTCATCACACTCACCGAGGCGAACATCCGGTACGGCCACATCTACCTGACGGGTCTGACCAATCGATTTCCAGCTGATGCCTTTGGCGGGCCAACCAGAGCCGAGACGGGCCGGCCACTCACCCTGCACTTTGTCCGCGGCGCCGCGATCGAGACCGACATTGTCCGCAAGCGAAACATCTTCCGCACCCGAGCGTGGCGTTCGTGGTTTGTTGAGCAGGACGCACGGGCAGGCGACCAGGTGCGACTCACTCCGCGCGGGGCTCGCGGCTTCAACGTCAGCCTCGTGCGACAGCGCGCGCGGCGCTGACCAATTCGCTCGCCCGCCTCACTACACTTGGTCGATGAACTTCGCCTTACCCGATATCAACGCGCTATCCCTCGACCAGGTGTTTCAGGCACTCAACCCGGCCCCGGCGCTGCAGGCTCTATTCGAACTGGCTCGCGATGAGGATCTGGGCAAAGCCGGCGACATCACGACGCAATCGCTCATGCTGCACGACGAGCGTGTGCAGGCCAGTGTGGTTGCCCGGACAACCGGGACAATCTGCGGCTGGCGAGCCGTCCCCCATCTCGTCGAGGCGTACGCCAGTGTCTGCACCATCGAGCCTCTCGTCGCGGACGGCGGCGAGATCGATGCGGCTGCCACCGCCGGAACCGTGCGCGGCCCCGAGGCGGACCTGCTCTCTCTTGAGCGACCCCTGCTCAACCTTCTCAGTCATCTCAGCGGAATCGCAACGCTGACGCAGCAATTCGTCCGCGCCGTAAGCGGAACCAACGCGCGCGTCTTCGATACGCGCAAGACCACCCCCGGCTGGCGCGGCCTTGAGAAATACGCGGTTCGCTGCGGCGGCGGCCATTGCCACCGTCTCGGCCTCTACGACGCCATCCTCGTCAAGGACAATCATCTCGCCGCGGTTAATCCGAGGGAATTGACGCGCTGGCTCAGCGAACGCCTGGCCCAGGCGCGAGACCGGTTCGCGTTGCGGTTTGTCGAGGTCGAAGTGGATTCGCCTGAACAGTTGCGAGCGGTTCTCGATTGCCCGCGTGGCATCGTCGACGTCATTCTGCTCGACAACATGACAGCACCACAAATGCGCGAAGCGGTCAAGGCGCGCGATGATCTCAATCCTCAAGTCGAACTCGAAGCCTCGGGCGGCGTCCGACTCGACACCATCGCGAGCATCGCCGCCACCGGGGTCGATCGCATCGCCGTCGGCGCCCTCACCCACTCGGCCGCCCACCTCGATCTCGGTCTGGACATGCAGTCATGAACGGGCCCCTACCCGCGTTGGAAGCAGCTGCCTGGCGCAACACTCTGGCGCCGCTCACTGATCTGCCGCAATCGATCGTCGAGCAAATCGCGGTGCTCGAAGAGACAACTTCGACGCAGGATGAGTGCCGGCGCCGCGCGGAGGGTCGGCCCGGCCTGCTGGTGACTACGCTCCGTCAAACATCCGGCCGCGGTCGGCTCGGTCGCCAGTGGGCCGACGATCAAGGCGAGGGCGTCGCGCTGACCATCTCCATCCCCGCACAGCCGCCCGAACGACTGTCAATCGCCTCAGCCATCGCCGTCTGCGAGGCAGCGGAGCAGTTCGCCGGGCGTCAACTTGGCATCCGCTGGCCCAACGACATCATGGCCGATGGCCGTAAGCTCGCGGGAATTCTCATCGAACGGCAGGGCAATACGGCGCTCGTCGGCGTTGGCGTCAACGTGAATCAGACCAGGTGGCCCAGTGAACTGGCCAGGCTCGCCGTGAGCCTGCGCGAACTGACGCTCCTCTCCGTCGATCGGACGCGAGTCGTTGCCGCCCTCCTCGCACGACTGAGCGCCAACCTTGAGCGTTTCAATGCAGACCTCGCGGCGTCATTCGCCACGCGCGACATCCTCCTGGGCACGACCCAATCGTTCACCCTCGGCGCCGAGCGCATCACGGGCGTCGTCGAACGTATCGATCCTCTCAACGGGCTGTTCGTGCGCACGACCTCAGGTCCGCGGTTCCTGCCCGCTTCGACCACAAGCCTTTTGCACTGAACTCATGGAAACAAGTGCTCGACGACGTTGGACACCGCGCAGTCGCTCCGCTCCAGCGCCTGCAGCAGCACCGTGCGGCCGGAGATACCGCCCGGCACCGTGGCGGCAAAGCGAGCGTTTCCCAGCGCGTTGACCGGCGCGCTGCCCGCAACCTGCACGTTGCGAATGCTGATGACCGCGCCGGGACACCCGGGTACGGGAATCGTTCCGCGGCTGAATCCGTAACCGAAGTAGACGCGATTCCCAGGGGCCGCACCATTGGCCACCAGCGCGTTGGGCTGGCCGACCAGACCGGGGTCGGGTGGCTGAAGCGTCAAGCCCCCGGAGATGAGGTAGCACTTGCCCGCGTGGAACCCGTTGATCCCGTTGTACGCTGCGGTCACGAAGAAATCGAGGCGGCCGTCGCCATCGACATCCCCCACGCCGTGTGCGTCAAAGCCAAAACTCTCGCCCGCCGTGGTGCTGGTGAACGAGCGGATGACCGTCCCGTCGGCGCCGGAGATGATGTCGGCCTTCCCGGCGTTGACCGCACCCTCGTCGTTGATCCAGCCGCACATGATCAGATCCGCACGTCCGTCAAAGTTGACATCGCCGCAACCGCGCCCGATGCCAAATCCCTCACCGGCGCGCGATCCACGCAGCGTGAGCAATCTTGCCCCGTCCACGCCGCTGAAGACGTACGCCTTGCCAGCCGAACCCCCATTCTGGGAGTCATTGAAGTCTGCAACGTACAAGTCGCCGATGTGGTCGCCATTGGTGTCCCCCACGCCCGCCACAAAGTACTGCGCGAAATTCACGGCGGTAGAATCCGGCGTCATCTCAAATCGACGGACCCGATCCTTGATCGAATAGAGATAGGCCCGACCGCGGGCGGTTGGCCCCGCCATAGGCGCGCCGACAATCAGGTCGTCGTACCCGTCTCCCGTCACATCAGAAGCGTTGGCCACCGCATTGCCGAAATGATCGCCTGCATCCACGCCGTCGATCGTCCAGAGCACCGTCGAGCCATCCCGCCCTGAGATGACGTACACGCGCCCCGAGTCGGTCCCGGTTGCGTCGTGGCGTTCAGCGCCGATCGCAAGATCATCGTGGCCGTCGCCGTTGATGTCGCCCACGCCGCAGACGGCCGAGCCGAACTGGTCTCCGGCCACACCAATCTGGATGGAGTGGATGAGGTGGCCATCGGCGCCGGAGTAGACGTACACCCTGCCGATGCCACCTGCCGACGGCGCGCCGGAGATGATGTCGTTGATAGTGTCGTTATCCACATCGCCGGCGTCGCGCACTGAGATGCCGTTCTGCTCGCCAGCCGCTCCGTCCCAGTGGAACAGTTCCGCCCCGGTTCGCCCGGAGTAGAGATAGACGCGACCCGCGTTCACGCCGCCGGCGTCATGGAACGGTGCGGTGACGATGACTTCATCGGCGCCGTCGCCGTTCACGTCCGCCATCGGCGCCGAGACCCAGCCGAACTGGTCGTTGGCGGCCGCGCCGCTGAACTCGTGCAGCACGCGGGTCGACTCGACGAACTGGGCGCCGACACGATTGGCGCTCAGCAGAACGATGCCGAGTCCGAGCAGGGCCTTCAGGGGGTGAACAATCATGCTTTCTCTCCTCGTTGTGGTGGATCAGGCAAGGCGAATGAGCCGGCCCACAAAAAAACAGGTGTTCTTCTACTACACGATGTAGGATAATTGTCGGCCAGTCCAAATCTGCTCCATTTGACCAGAAGTTTTTCCCTTGGACCCTCGACGAAGGAGGTTCTCGCAGCGCCAGGGACGAATCGCCCCCCACCGCTATCCTTTGCCCTTGCTTCGATACCGCCTCATCTTCGGAACCCTGTTCATCGCGCTGCTCCTCGTGATCTTCTGGGTGGACAGCCGACTCGATCGCATTGTGCTGACCGGAACGTGGAGCAGCCTGTTCGGTGGTCGGTCCTATTTGCCGGCGGGTCTGGCGCTCTTCCTGCTGTGCATTCTGATCATCCCCGTGGCGGCATGGGAACTCACGCAGATCCTGCGCGCCAACGAAATCCGGGCCCAGACATGGTTGATCTGCTTCGCCGCCGAACTGGGTCTGATTGTCCACTTCGCCATGCCGCACACGATCAACGCCGCTCATGCCGTGGCCATCGTGGGGACCGCTCTGGTTCTGATGTTTCTCGTGTCGCTGGTCTACCACAGCCGCGAGCATCGTGTCGAGGGCGTTGTCGCCGCGGCCGGCGGGACGATGTTCGGCATGATCTACCTCGGCTTCATGTTCGGCTTCCTGCTGGCCATTCGACGCTGGGAGTCGGCGTGGGTCGTGCTGGCCATCATCCTCATCACCAAGAGTTGCGACATCGGCGCCTACTTCACCGGCCGCACGATCGGCCGTCACAAGCTCATTCCCTGGCTCAGCCCCGGCAAAACGTGGGAAGGGCTGGTCGGCGGAGTGGTGTTCTCCGTGACCGTCGCGTCTCTTCTGGCGTGGTGGGGCCGATCCATCGAACCGCTGGCAATCAGCGGCGGCCGGATGTACGACTTCAGCTTCAGCCCGCTTGGAGCCGCGATCGGCGGCGCGGCTCTTGGACTCGTGGGTCAGGGAGGCGATCTCATTGCCAGCCTGCTCAAGCGCGACGCGGGAATAAAGGACTCTTCGAGCCTGCTGCCCGGCTTCGGCGGGGTGCTCGATGTCATCGATTCGCCCCTGCTGGCCGGACCCGTAGCCTACTGGCTGCTCACGGTGATGAGCCGGTGACGGGACACGGACAAGCGAGTCGTTCGCTGGTGATCCATCGCTCCCCCAAGACAACGCGGCTATGATTGTTCAATATGGAAGTCGCGGAGCCGCAAACGATGTCGATCACGGACAAACTCCTGAGCCTCTATCGCATTGATCAGCAGATTCAGGGTTTGACGAGCCGAGTAAACGCCGCCCGACGGTACTACGAGACTCAGCAGCGGCAGCTCACGGACCTCGAATCGCGGCGAAACGCGGCCCAGACTCAGGCCAGGCAGATCGCCGCCTCCGCCGCCAATCTTGAAACCGACGTCAAAGGCCTCGATGCCAGAATCGAGGAGCTTCGCAAGCGCATGAACGAGGCGCAGTCGGCCAAGGAATACAAAGCGGTCCTCACCGAACTCAACACGGTCAAAGCCGATCGCGAACGCATCGAGACCGAGGCGATCGAGTCGTTGGGCAAAGTCGATTCGATGAACGCCCAGGTCGTCGAGATCGAAGCCGACATCGAGCAGCGCCGCAAGGTGCACGACGTCGCAGCGCAGCAACTCGAAAAAGAGCAGGCTGAGATCGCCAGCCGACTCGAGGAGCTCAAAGCCCGGCGCGTCGAGGCGGCTCGGGCCGTTCCCGCCGAGGCGATCGCGGAGTTTGAGCTGCTCGCCCGCCGCAACGACGGCGAAGCGATGGCGGAAATCCTCGAAGAAGACCGCCGTCGACAGGAGTACTGCTGCGGAGCGTGCAACATGACAGTGCCCGTCGAACTGGTGAGCGTACTGCTCAGCCGCGCCACGATGGCCAACTGCCCCTCCTGCCGCCGGATTCTCTACCTTTCCGATGAGTTGCGCGACGGTTTCGATCGTCGTCTCGCGGGCCGATCCTGACTCAGGACCCCCACGGACTCGGGTGATTCCCTTTCCACACCGGTCGCACCATAGACGCTATCATGGATCTGGATTCGCATTGACCCGGCTGCCACAGCGCGGAGGCGCAGCCGACACTTCCGGACGCGGAGATTCTTGCTCATGTCAACCGTCGCCACCGAAGGCTACTTCGCCGGCATGTACCAGATGATGAAGAGCATCCTCATCGGCATGAGGATCACGATCAAGTATTGCTTCAGTCCGGTCGTGACGATCAGGTACCCCTTTGAACGCATCAGCTTTGCCCCGCGCTACCGCGGCATTCACGAGTTCGAAGCCGAGAAGTGCATCGCCTGCGACATGTGCGCCAAGGCCTGCCCCGTCGATTGCATCTACATCGACAAGTCCGCGCCGCGCAAGATCGACAAGAAGTCCGGCACGGCCACGGGCGGCGACCTGCTCCGATACGCCATCGACTACCAGAAGTGCATGTTTTGCGGCCTGTGCACGGAGCCCTGTCCAACAGACTGCATTCACATGGGAAAGAACCACGACCTGTCCGCCTACTCGCGCGACGAGATGATCGTGGAATTCGCCGAGCTCGACAAAAAGGGCCTGCGCACGCCCATGCCGCTATGGATGGAGCGCAACGCTCCGACCATTCCATGGGTGGCCAGCGAAAAGGAGCGCCTCGAACGCGGCGAAATCGCCACCACCGAGGCGGATATCCCCGAACTCTGAACCTCCGACTTCATCGAACCCCGTTCACCGGGGTTTTTTTGCGGCCCCTTCCGCGGACGGATCATGCAGCCACCCGCCGCACGAGTGGAGCCGACGCCGACGCTCGGCTGGCCAAGAATCCTGCCGCCGACGCTCGGCGGCGCAAAATCTGGAAAAACTGCGCGCTTTGATCCCAGAGTCCGCCGGGCCGGCATCCGGAATCCTGTACACCTAAGGACTTGCATCGGAACGTCGAAGGTGGTAGCCTTCCGTCCGCAATCGGGGTGGATGCAGCTGGTTGGAGCGGAGCCCCGATTTGGAGAAGAGTTGAGTGTCGCGCCCTCGATCGGGGACGCGGTTGAGTTTTGCCGTTGCCTCGCAGCAAAAGAGATCGGTTTGCGTCCTGGTGCTTTCGACGGGCCACAGAAGCGCAACCTACCACTGAAGGGACATCAGCCACTATGAATCAGCAGACCACCCCCCACTGGCTTCGTCTGTGCACGCTGGGCCTCTCGATGTTCATCGGGTCCACGACCTTGGCGACCCCGCCGCAGCCTACGGCTGACGACTTGTTCACCGAAGGCAGCAACCTGTACCTGCAGGATCGCGTGCTCGAAGCAAGGGAACTGCTGCTTCGCGTTGATCTCACCCAACTCGAACGCGCCAAGCGCCAGCAATTGCTGACGACGATCGATCAGATCGACACGCGCCTGCGCAAGATGCCCGAACCTGAACTGCGTCTGATGAAGGCGCAGCTCGCCGCAACGAATCAGGACTACCGCACCGCCACGTCTCACCTCGAGGCCATTCGCAAGTCTGAGTCGGCAACCGCCGAGCAGAAGTCTCAGGCCGGCGCCATGCTCGATGATGTGCACGCCGCCCAGACGAAACTGGCGCCGCAGATCACCATGGTCCTGCAGAAGGCGATGTCCGCGTTCGACGCCGGCAACTACGGCGAGGCCAAGGCAGGGCTCAACTTCGTCTACAACTCCGGCGTGCAACTTGATCTCGACCAGCAGACCGATCTGAGTCGCTACATCGCCGACCTGACGACGCTCGAGGCACAGCGGGGCCGCTTCACCACGCCGGTGGTCAACGTCGCCGTCATGCAGGACCAGCCGCCGGAAGAGCCCGCGACGCAACCCGAAGAACCCAAGCCCGCCGAGCCGCCCAAGGACGACAACAAGAACAACGACCTCATCTACCAGGCGCAGCAGGCGCAGGCGAAGATCAATCTCGATCAGGCCCAGCAGGCCTACGCCACAGGGAACTACAGCGCCGCCGTGAAACTGTTCGAGCAGGTCCTCGCGGTCCAGCCCGACAACGCAGTCGCTCAGAAGGGCCTGCAGGATTCGCGGACGATGCTCAATCAGGGCAACGTGCTCCAGGAAGTGACTCAGACCACCAAGATTCAGCACGATCAACTGATCGCTGAGTACAACAACCTCATGGAGCAGGCTCGCCTGAAGCTGGCGCAGGGCGATTTTGCCAACGCTGAGAGTTATGTCACGCAGGCCAAGATCCGAGCCGATCAGGGCCGATCGGTGCTCGCCAGCAAGGAGCGGGAAGACCTGCGCAACAAGGCGCTGGACCTCGCCCAGACAATTCAGACCGCCCGACGCGAAGCCGACCTCGCGGAGATTCACGCCACCGCGCGGGAAGCCGCCGCAGCGCAGGCCGCCGACCAGGCTCGTCTCGAAGCCAAGCGTCAGCAGCAGATTGCCGAGCGGCTCGTCTCCATTCGCAAGCTCCAGGCGCAGCAGCGCTACGAAGAGGCTCTGCTGGAAGTCAAGACCCTGCTCTTCGAAGATCCGGGTAATCCGGCCGGCCTCATCCTCAAGGACACCCTTGAAGATCTTCGCAATCTTCGCCAGTGGGATCAGCTCAACCGCGACGAGTCCCTTCGCGCATCGACGAATTCCATCAACCTCTTCCGGTCCACGCTGATCTCAAACGACATTGTCGAGTATCCGCAGGACTGGCCCGAGCTCAGCCTCCGCCGCAGCGAGTTTGCCTTCAACGACACCGAAGCCGATCGCAAGGTTTACACCGCGCTGGCCCGTCAGCGGGCCAATGTCGACTTCCACGGCACGCCGCTGGGCGACGTCATCAACTGGATCGGACAGGTCGCCAACGTCAACGTCGATGTTGACTGGAAAGCCCTCGAACAGAACTTCATCGACCGCAACATGCCCATCAACCTGCGGCTCAACGACCAGGTCGATCTGCGCGTCGTCCTCGAGCGAACCCTGGCCCAGCTCGGCACCGACGCCTCCACCCGCCCGCAGTACGCGGTGCAGGACGGCATCCTGACCATCTCCACCCGGGAGCAGCTCGCCGCGAGCCCGATCGTCCACGTCTACGACATCGGCGACCTGCTCGTCGACGTGCCTCACTTCGACAACGCCACCAGTTTCGATCTCGAATCGAAAATCGAGAGGCGCGAACAGCAGCGCAACGGCCTCAAGGCGTCACTGTTCGGCTCAGACGAAGTTGAGAAGTACGATCGCGGCCGCAACCAGCGCGAGCAACTCCTTGAGAAGATTCGCGACGTCATCACGTCAACCGTCGACAGCAGTTCGTGGCAACTCAACGGCGGCGATCTCGGCTCGATTCAGTCGCTGAACTCCAACCTGATCGTCACCACCACGGCCAAGAATCACCGCGACATTTCCAATCTCCTCTCGAAGTTGCGCGAAATCCGATCGATCCAAATCAACGTCGACTCGCGATTCCTCATCGTCAACGAGGACTACTTCGAGCAGGTCGGCATCGACCTCGACATCTACTTTGGCGGCAGCGAGTACAACCGGGCTTCGCAGGTCGATCCGAACCTCCTGCCCATCGACCTGTTCCGCAACCTGCAGACCGGCGAACTCTCGCCGAACTCGCAGCGTCAATACTCGTCCGGTTTCCAGTTTGAACCGCTGGGCACCTACACGAACAATCGTCAGGACTTCCAGCTGAGCTACGGCCCCATTCAGGATCGCTCGCGTCAGACGTGGTCGCCCTCGGCGGCTCAGAACAACACGCTGGACATCGCACGCAACATCTTCGGCGCCCCCGGCGACAGCGTGGCCAGCAACCTGCTCAACGGCAGCCCCGCGTTCACCTACGGCATTTCCTTCCTCAACGACCTCCAGGTTGACCTGCTCATCCAGGCCACCCAGGCGGATCGGCGAAACATCCAGCTGACCTCACCCAAGCTGACGTTCTTCAACGGCCAGCGGGCGTTTGTCCAGGTCACCACCAGCCGCTTCTTTGTATCAGACCTTCAGCCGGTCGTCGGCGACTCGTCCGCCGGCCTTGACCCGACGCTCCAGGCGGCCACCGAAGGTATCGTGCTCGACGTGGAAGGCACCGTGTCGGCCGACCGCCGCTACGTCACCTTGACCGTCCTCACGAGCCTGGCGGACATCATCGACATCCAGTCGACCTCGATTCCGATTGTCGTCGGCGGACAGGTGCTCAACTCCGGCGATCCAAACGACGTGCTCGCCCAGGCTGCACAGCTCCAGCGCCCCATCACGCAGGTCTCGTCGGTCAACACGACCGTCAGCGTCCCCGACCGCGGCACGATCCTGCTCGGCGGCCAGTCGATCCGCAACGACATCCAGGTCGAGACCGGCGTGCCGGTCCTGTCCAAGATTCCGATCATCAACCGCTTCTTCACCAACCGGATCGATTCGGTCGAGGAGAAGACGCTGCTGATCCTCCTCAAACCCACGATCATCATCCAGCAGGAGAACGAGCAACTGCTCTACCCGGGCCTGCAGGACTCCCTGAAGAACGGGTTCCCGAACTCCTTCTGAACCCTCGGGTCGATCGAGTATTCAACGCCGGGCGGCGGGGCTTGCCCCGCCGCCCGCTTCATTCCGCCCGACACTTTCTTCGCGCGTCTTGACTACGGCTTCCACCAACCCCTACGCTGGAGCCGAGTGAACGACAGGAGCATCCGTCGATGACTGCACCGGAATCGCGTCTACGCATCAGGAAACAGGATCAGGTCACGATCGTCGAGTTTGTTGACCGCAACATTCTCGACGAGGGGAACATTGCGCAGATCGGCGAGGAGATCGGCGCGATTGTCAACGAAGACCCGAGCCCCAAGCTGCTCATCAGTTTCGCCAACGTGGATCACCTCTCATCCGCGGCGCTGGGGGCGCTCATCACCATCAACAGCAAAATCAAGGGCAAGGACGGACAGCTGCGCCTCGCGGACATCAACGATCAGATCATCGAGGTCTTCCGCATCACGCGACTCGACCGCCTGTTCCAGATTCAGCCCACCGCGCGCGAAGCGCTGGCAAGTTTCGCCTGAGGGGCTCCGTCAAGCGTCGGACGAACCTCCCGGTCCGAGGGCAGAGAGGATCGCGGAGTCCATGGGAAACCCGCAGCACGAACCGGCTGACGCACGTGATCCCGTGAACGCCGTCGTCGTCTCCGTCAGTCACGAACGCGCCGCGATCGAACAGGTCTGTCAATCCATCGTCGCCGCCATGGCCCGGCACGGACACGGCGACGCCGCGCAGTTTGCGACCCGCCTCGCCTGGGAGGAGGCGATCAGCAACGCCATCCACCACGGGAACAAGGATCGCGCGGACGCTCACATCGAGGTCGCCTGGCACGTGGATGCATCGAGGGTCTTTGTGCGGATCACCGACGAGGGGAGCGGGTTCGACCCCGCCGCCATCATCGACCCGACGCTGGATGAGAATCTCGAATGCCCGAGCGGCCGTGGCCTGCTGTTGATGCGAGCCTACATGACGCGCGTTGAAATCCCCGAGCCTGGCAACACGGTGCGCCTCGTGCTCGAGAAGCCGAAGGCCTGAGAGCCGGCGTGCCCGTCAGGACTTGATGCTGATGAACTTGGCGACGGCCTGCAGGTCAGGAGCGATCTGCGGGCGGTACTGGAGTTGCCACGTCGCCCCCGGCGTCGGGTGCACAAACTTGGGCGGGCTCTGGCGAACGGCCCAGTCGCGTCCGCCGCGCTGGTGAATCTTGGTCGTGTGCTTCCGGGCCGTCTTGGCGCGGTCGAGAACGGCCTGCACAGTACGGTCCATCCGCATCAGCCGGCGGAGCGTGTCCACATCGTCCGGACGCGTCGGGGACTTGGTGATGCTCAGGGTGATCTGCGAGCCGGGCTTGAGTGCATTGGCCATGGTGGGTCTTCCTGGGTCACCCCGAGGGGTGAGAAGGCGGTGAAATCTGGTGGACGCGGAGTTTAGCCCGGCAAACCCCGGTTTCCAGTGCCCCCCGGCCCCCCACACCCCCGGCGGGGTGAGAATATTGGCGGTCTGCATCAATCTTGGGGGTTTCAGTTGACAATCAGGTGTTTTTTGAGTTATGCTTGGGATGTCAGGCGTCCGGTGTTCAGGCGGACCAGCTTGTCGATCTTCCCCACCCGGGGACGGGAACCAGTTGGAGCCGCCCATAATTCGTTCGAATTTCCGCAGCCGTTCGGCGGGTCGGTGCAATGCTTACCCGCTCGAACACGAAGTGCTGCGGAGTTTCCCTGTGCCCGTCTCGCTGGTGGTAAAACATCGGCGAGGCGGTTTTTTCTGGCGTGCCCCGTTTCACGAAAACTCGACCAAGGGGCCTGGCCGCTCGCCGAAATGTGAGGTCACTCCACCCCGGCGACGCGCTCGACTTCATCGACCGACGTGATGCCGTCGGCGACCAGCTGGTAGCCGGCCTGCTGGAGCGTGGTAAACATCGTCAACTGGAGGGCGCTTCTGATGTCCGCGATCGTGGCCTTCTTGAGGATGATGTCCCGCAGATCGTCGGTCATGACGAGCAGCTCGAACAACGCCCGCCGGCCGGCATAGCCCGTCTCGAAGCAACGCGAGCATCCAACCGGGTAGTAGATCTGGCTGACCCCTTCAACAAACCGCCCCATCCGCAGCGTCTGCTGTGGAGTCGGCCGGCGCTCCGAACGGCAGAACGGACACAGCTGCCGAATCAGTCGCTGGGCGAGGATGAGATTCAGACTTGAGGCAACGAGATAAGGCTCAACGCCAAGATCGAGCAGTCGAAAGATCGTGCCGATCGAGTCTTTGGCGTGGAGCGTTGACAGCAGCAGGTGCCCGGTCATCGCGGCCTGCATCGCGATGGCCGCCGTCTCCTGATCGCGAATCTCGCCGAGCAGAATCACATCGGGATCCTGTCGCAGGACGGAGCGCAGCAGCGTGCCGAAGGTATTGCCCTTGTGCTGGTCGATGGGAATCTGCGTAACGCCCTCGAGGTGATACTCGACCGGGTCTTCGATGGTGATGACGTTGCGCTGCCGCGCGTCGATCTCGCGCAAGACCGCGTAGAGCGTGGTCGTTTTTCCCGAGCCGGTCGGCCCGCAGGCGAGAAGCATCCCGGAATCCTGCCGACCGATGCGCTTGACTTTGTCGCCCATCCATCCCGGCAGATTGAGGTCGGTAATGAACTGCGGCGCATTGGCGAGATCGAGAATGCGGAGCACCAGCTTCTGGCCGAACATCGATGGCGTGAAACTCACGCGATAGTCAATGCGCCGGCCGTCAAGTTTCGTCGAGAAATGCCCCTCCTGCACGATCAGGCGCTGGGCGATGTCGATGTCGCTGAGCACCTTGACCACCCCGATGAGTTTGGCCGCGATCGCCTTGGGCAGCGTTACGGCATCAACCATCGTCCCATCCACGCGCAGTCGGCACAGGAAGTCATCGGTGCGCGGTTCGACGTGCAGATCCGTCGCCGCCACCTGCTCGGCCCCGAGCAGCAGCAGCCGCAGCACCTTCACGCCGCCGCGGCTGTCCGCCTCCGTTTCGCCCTTGTTCTGTGTTTTCCTGTCCTTGCCATCCTCGGAAGCCATCAGCGCGCGACCGGAAGCGCCGATCAACTCGATGTCGCGCAGATCTCCTTGCGGCCGGGCGGCGGATCGCGCCAGATCGCGCAGCACGCCTTCATACGCCTCAGCAGCCGAGTCGCCTTGCGGCGCCGCCAGACCATCGAGCAGCGCGTTGTAATCGACTTCATCCGAACTGCCCAGGAGCGCCACGCGAGGCTCAGACTCGCCGCGGGCGTGCGGCCGATGCAGTTTGGGAGTGCGGCGAACGCTCTCCAACTCCTCCGCCGCATCAGGGACATCGAGCGCCTCGCTGGCAGGATCGACCAGACGAAAGCGCGTCTTGCCGATGCGCACGACGTCCCCGTGCACAAGCCGGGTTGATTGAACCGGCCGCTCGTTGACCTTGGTTCCGTTGCGCGAATCGAGATCGCGCAGCACGATGCCCTCACCAGTCGATTCAATCACACAGTGGAACCGACTGGCCCGATCATCGTCGATGGGAACGACGTTGTCCGGATGCCGCCCGATGGTGATCGGACGCCCGTCAAAGGAGAGGCGTCGAGGATCGCTCTCCAGATCAACTTCGAGATAGGGGCCCGACATTCAGCGGCGGCTTTCTCTTCACATCGAGAACCCCGCGGCGCAAGAACTCCGCCGCGAGTCTCGTATTCGGAGTGTACGCGATTCCGGCCCGCGAGGATATGGCGGCGGCCGCCCTAACCGAGCAGGAGGATCATCATCAGGACCAGGAAACCGTTGTGGATCGCATGGGCCGTCATCGAAGCGATTAGCGAGCCGCGCCGCCAGATGCGAATCAAGGCAAACGAAATGGCCAGGGACATCAGTGCCGGCACGGCGACCCAGCCTTGCGGGTGGATCGCGGCAAAAATGAACGCCATCACGAGAATCCCCGGCGCCAGGCGAATCGTCCGAGCAGCCCCGCTGAGCAGCGCGCCGCGGAACATCGTCTCTTCAAAGAACGGGGCAAACCCGGACGCGAGAAGCAGCACGCCGATCTTCGCGTAGATCGGTCCGTGGGCAATCCACTCCACGACGGGGTGCGGCGTGACGGGCCCCTCAGACATCCCCGCATCCCAGCCGAACGTCTTGGCCAGCGACAGATACAGGACCAGCAGCGCGTACGTCATCACCACGCCAACAAGAAAGATCGGTGCAGCCGCAACATACCCGACGATCCCGGCTCCGATCTCACGCCACACGCCTCGACCGCGCGTCAAGCCTACATCAGAGGCAACCTCGGCCGCGGCGCGATGGCGAACAAACGGCCACGCGACTCCCGTCACCGACGCCACCGTCAGCAGCCCCAGGGCTAACGCAACCGAGCCCCCTGCGCCGGGAATAAACCCGGCGAGCAGTGGCAACAGAAACGCGAGCAGCAGGTAGATGGCGACCGCCTCGAGGTAGATCGCCGGCGGTGCGTACATGTGGTGCATGACGATGCGCAACTCGCCGTACCGATTCACGTGCGTGATGAGTTTGAACACAAACAGCACGCCACCCGCTATTAGCACCAGGATCGCCAAACTAAAGGCGCCGGTGCTGATCCAGATGATGCGGTACGCCTCATGGCGCGCCGCGAGTCGGTACTCATTCTGCGAACCCGCCGCATGCGACATCAGTACGTCGGCGTACCACCCGATCTGCTTCGTGAGCAATTGCCGCTGCTGGTCGGTCAGCTGCTCCGGATCGTGCAAGGCCGTCTTGACGCATTCGTGCACCGCCTGTGCATCCCCACCGAGCGTCTCAACCTCATTATCAAACTTCTCGACCAGCGGGAGGATATCGCTACGGCTCTCCGCATCGCGCCGTTCCAGGGCGGCCAGGAGCGCTGCCACCCGCCACGCCATTCCCGGGGTGGTGGCCAGGGCGCGATAGTCGCTCAGCGGAGGCAGCCCCGCCGTGCCGCTCCCAAGTTCATGGGCTCCGTAGCGCACCTTGGCCTGCATCTCGAAGAGCACATCGCCCGCCAGCGGCGCAGCGGCCGGAGCGTGCGAACGCTCAAACTCCGCCAGGGCCAGGATTCCGCTGAGGGCCACCAGGATCGCCAGCCAGGCCAGCAGCGAAGAGGGTCGAGGACCGCGATATGATGGCAGAGCCTCTGCGGCGATCATCCATGGATTAGCAGGAGGCAGGGATGAGCTGGAGAGTGATTCAGTGGATTCGGGCACGGGGGCAATGGTACCCGGTACCGGCAGGGGAAACGGCCCTCGATCCCCTGGCGCCGCACCCTGAACAAACTCCAGTCGATTGACGATGCGGGGCTGCGCGCTATGCTTTCCGTCTTACCGAATTGGGTCGTGGGACCCGAATCGGACCGATTTCAGGACCGAAGGATCAGTCTCATGCCACGGCAAACGTACATCGCCAAATCCGGCGAGATCAAGACCAACTGGCACCACGTCGATGCCGACGGGCAAGTGCTCGGCCGTCTCGCGGCCACGCTCGCCACGGTGCTTCAGGGCAAGCATAAGCCCACCTACACCGCTCACGTTGATTCCGGCGATTACATCGTCGTCACCAACGCCGAGAAGATCGTCCTCACCGGACGCAAGCAGGAGCAGCGCCTCCGCACCGACTACTCCGGGTACCCCGGCGGGCTTCGAGTGCGGAACTACGGCGAGCTCATTCGCACCCAACCTGAGTCTGTCGTGGAGCGCGCAGTCAAGCGCATGCTCCCCAAGGGCCGACTCGGCCGAGCCATGGCCAAGAAGTTGAAGGTCTATCGCGGCCCCGAACACCCCCACCACGCACAACAGCCCACGGCCCTCTCCATCTGAGCCGGGCTGACGCAACTGACACCCCATCGAGCACACCGACATGAGTGAAACGACGACAGGTCTCGGAATTCCCACCGCAACGGCAGCGCCTGCCCCGCAGGTCATTGCCTTCAAGCACGGCCCGGAAGCGCAGAAATTCGGCTGGTGGTGGGGAACGGGTCGACGCAAGACCGCCATCGCACGCGTGCGCATCCGCCCCGGCGATGGCACCTTCAAAGTTAACGGCCGCGACGTGAATGAGTACTTCACCGAAGAGCGTGACCGTTGCGATGTCGTGGCGCCTCTCAAGTCTACTGAGATGCTCGGCAAGATTGAAGTGCAGGTCACGACCAAGGGCGGCGGCTACATGGGTCAGGCCGGCGCCATCCGCCTCGGGCTCGCCCGCGCGCTCCGCATTTACGACGCGAACATTGAACCGATCCTCCGCGAGAACAACTACCTCACGCGCGATCCCCGCGAGGTCGAACGTAAGAAGTACGGTCAGGCCGGCGCCCGCCGTCGATTCCAGTTCTCCAAGCGTTAATCGAACGCAGGACGACTCACATCCTGGCACATCTCCAACGACCCGCGGCCACTCGCCGCGGGTCGTTGTCCTTTTCAGCAGCGCCGCGCCAGCGGCAACCCCGATTACCGCGACTCGGCCCAGATGGCCTCGGCGATTCGAGCTGTCAGGAACCTCGCGTATGCCGTCAGATCAGCAGACACGTCGCCACCATCGTCCGATTGCCGTGCGATCTCAAACTGCAGCACGCTCCATCGCGCCAGGCGGTTGCGGCTGACCGCGCCCGCTGAATCATCCCGCCGGGAGAACCGCGCGATCGCCGCCAGTGACTGCAGCGTCGGAGTCGATCCCTCCGGCTCGGTCAAGTTGCGCTCAACCAGATAGGTGAGAACGATGGCACTGGCAGCGTCGCGACGAGCGGCGTCGGCGGCACGTGTGAACTGGACGCCCCCGGCCGGAGCTGCGTTAAGCAGGGACTGCAGAGATGCCTCGAAGCGGCTCCTTTCGCGCGCCATGAAACCCGGTGGAATGCCAATCCCGCCAAGCATTCCCGAAGAGGCTCCTGCCGCGCCGGCAGACTGCAACAACCGTTCGACTTCGACGAGGCGGAACAGATCTCGCATGGCATCAAGTTGGGTGCGGGTCGCCGCCGTGGAATTGCTGGCGACAATCTCCCCCGACCGCGCTTTTCGCAGCGCGTCGAGTTGTGCAAGGATCCGCTCGCGCTGGCTGCCGACAACCGCGCTGACGGTTCGCTCTCCTCTTCTCCATTCCGCCTCAGACGGCAATGACGAGAACTGGGATTTGAAGGCCACAATCTCGGCAGCCTGGTTGAGCAGAGACTCACGGGATCGCTGATCATCAATCGCGCGCGCATCGGGCAAGAGACGGGGCCAGATCGAGGATGCAGCTCGGCGATCAAACGGCGCGAGCCAGTCAATCGCATCCGGCAACTCAGAGAGCATCTGCTTCGCTCGCACGTTCTCACGATGCTGGCCGACCACGGTGGCCCATTCCGGATCGCTGCTCTGGCTCGCGAGACTCTGTCGATTGAGGCATTCAGCCATCAGCCGCTCGAGTCGATCGCTCTGTTCATCCAGCGCGTTGCAGGCAATGCGCAACTCGTGCTGCGAAACCGTTGAGGCATCCGCGCATCGCCGCCCCATGCTCGCGAGCGCCTGGGCGAGTAGTGGCCACGACCGCCGCTGATTCGTCGAAAGAGCCTCGCCCACCCATCGCACGATGACCTTGCGGAACGGATCGAGCTGGGGTCGGCTGCGGGGCGGCAACCTGAGCAGTTCGTTGACGGCTTCGACGCACGCGGCGATTTCGGAGAGGTCCACCGCTGCGCCCTGACCAACCTCGTCCCTCGATGCCGCAAGACGTTCGATCGAACGGGCAACCTGGTCCGATCGGAATGGCGTCCAAACCGCGCCCAGCCATGGCGTGCCATCAAGCACTCGCACATCGTCGACCAAGTCGAGACACTCGCTCAGCGCCATCTCCGCCTCGTTCATCCAACCCGGATGCGTGCGAAGTTCTGAAAAACGATCCAACGTCGCCCGAAGGGGCACAAGATCCGGATCATCGGCAATGAGAGAACCAGCGGCAGCCAGCCGCTGTGTTAGTGACGCATTCGCCAGGGGCGGAGAGCCGGCCACGCTGGTGAGTGCTTCCACAAGCGGCCTGATTGCGATGCGAATCTCAGTCACATCGACCGGCGCCGTCGGCTGCGCGGCCCGTGCAGCGGGGTCTGCTTCCCGCAATCGAAGAGGCATCGCGACAAAACGCTTCAGTTCCCACAGCGCATCCGCTCGCTGCTCCTGAGTCAACTCCGCACCGCTGGCGAGAGATTCGATCAGGCGATCGAGTTCTTCACCCTGCTCGGCCAGCATCCAGCCGAGCATCACGATCTCCGCATTCTCAAGTGGATCGGATTGCTCGAGGAGCAGCGAGGCGATCTCGCGCCATTTGACGCGGGCGGCGATGCAAATCCGGGCAGCATCGTCACCGGTCGAAGCCGGCGCTCGCATCGCACCCGATTCGCGGCGCAGCCGCTCTGCCTGCTGTCGGCACCCGACAATCTCCGACGCCTGAGGTGGTTTTGGATCGCCGAGATTGAGCGTCTGCGAGACCGCCGTTTGAGCGAGGCCGCATATCGAGAGCAGGCAGAGTCCGATGAACCCGGGGCATCGACATCGTCGCAGTCCGCCCCGCTGCGAAGCATGACGGCATCGCAACAGCGCCGAGTCGATGCTCATCGCGGCTGGCCCCGAACCGGTTCAATGGCGGACAGGCTCTCCAGTGCAAGCATCAGCGCCTGCGTGCCGCTCCGGCCGTGCCCGTGCGCCCGCACCGACTGGTACAACTGCTCGGCCATCGCCAACCCTGGCAGTGAGAGGCTCATCCGCCGCGCCTCGGCCAGCGCGATGCCCATGTCTTTGATGAAATGCTCGACGTAGAAACCCGGCGCAAAGTCGCGCCGGGCGATGCGCGGCCCGAGGTTGTTGATCGACCACGACCCTGCCGCCCCGCTT
This sequence comes from Planctomycetaceae bacterium, assembly GCA_040255465.1. GTDB lineage: Bacteria > Planctomycetota > Phycisphaerae > Phycisphaerales > UBA5793 > UBA5793. Next base: position 239,039 of record JBDZVA010000002.1, on the reverse strand, counting down.
CCCACCGCCTCGATGACCTGCATCGGATCGAGTCCGGCGCGCTGCGCATAGATCAGTCCTTCACAGACGCCGATCATCATCGTGGCAATGAGAATCTGATTGACCATCTTCGTGTGCTGCCCTGCGCCGGGGCCGCCGAGAAGCGTGATCTTCTTGCCCAGGTGTTCGAGCATCGGGCGCAGAGCCGTCAGGGCGCTCTCCTCGCCGCCGACCATGATCGACAGCGTACCGTTCCTGGCTCCGACATCACCTCCCGAGACGGGGGCATCAAGCGATTTGATCCCTCGCTCCGCCGCACGCTGCGCAATGGTGCGGGCCAGATCAGGGCTGCTCGTCGTCATGTCGATCACGATGCGAGGCGGTCGCGCGGCGGCGAGCACGCCCGCAGTGCCGAGAAACGTCTCCTGCACATCATGCGGGTAGCCGACAATCGACACGGCCACATCAGCGCCATCGGCCGCCACTGCCGGCGATTCGGCCCATTGCGCGCCGCGCGCCAGCAGCGGCTCGGCCTTGGTCCGGGTGCGGTTGAAGACGCGAAGCGAGTACCCTGCATCCAAGAGACGGCTCGCCATCGCCGCCCCCATGACTCCCGTTCCAATCCAGCCGACCGTTTTCATGCCGCGCTCCTTGCCGCACGCTCATTCACTTCTGGCGCCGCGCCCCAACCACACTTGGCTCGGACCCGACAAGCCAATCGACGACCGCAGCGCTGTCAGAGAGATCTTTCATGATGGTCGTCGCCCCGGCTTGCCGCAGTTCCGCTTCCGTTGAACCTCCCGTGCAGACCGCCAGACAGCGGCAGTTGTGGGCGGTCGCACACGCGACATCATGGATCGTGTCGCCCACGATGACAACGCGCTCGAATTCGATCGACCGATTGAACGTGTCGAGGTAGCGGCGGCGCGCGACTGGGGGAAGGTCGTTGCGCGTAGGTCCGTCGTCGCCCCAGGCGCAGATACGAAACTGTTGCGAATCAAATCCGATGGACTCCACTTTCAGCCGCCCGTTGGCCTCCCAGTTGCCGGTGAGCAGACCAAGGGTGACCTCCGGCATCGACCCCAGTCGCTCCACCAGCTCAATCGTGCCGGGCAGCGCATTCACGCGATGGTTCCCCGATTCGATGCGCTGGCGCAGGTGCCGATGACACGCCGCACGAAATGCCTCATCGATTTCGGGAGTGATCGTCAGGCCGTTGAGCTCCATGAATCGCGCGAAGATCCACGGGTCGAGTCGACCCGAGAGCACGAGGTCGTGATCCGCAAAACGATCGCCGAACAGTTCGCGGCCGGCATCAATGAACGCGGCTCGACCCGTCCCGTCGCCGTGGTAGAGCGTTCCGTCAATATCGAAAAGAACAAGCATGGCAGAGGGTATGCCACCTGTCTCTGCGGCGTCAGGCCGCCGGGCCCCCCTCGGGCGCGGATGGTGCATCGGCGCCCGCTGGCACGGCACATCGTCTGATGAAATCGTCCACCGTCGAGTGGTAGCGAGGAGCATCCGCCTGGTGCAGATTGAGGTGACCCCCGGCTGGGATAATGACAAACTCCGACTCGGGAGCCGCCTCGGCCACTTCCAGTGCCGAGTTCAGCGGGCACACGGGGTCATCCGCCCCATGCAGCACCAGCAACGGACAATTCAGTCTTGCGGCGAACTGGGCTCGTTCCGAATCGCGCAAACCACGGATCAGCACACAGAGCACCCGGTGCACAATGTCCAATACGGGAAAGGACGGCAAGCCGTTTGACTTGAGAAGGGCATGCACGGGCTCGCGCGTCCAGCGGTACGGCCCATCGGCGATGACCCCCGCTACCCGATGGTTCGGCGCATCGCGGGCAGCGGCGCAGATCGAAACCCCCGCCCCCATCGAGTATCCATACAGCACAAACGACTTTCCCGGTCCGACGCGATCCATGAGCATGATGAGGTCGTCGATCTCGGCAGTTCCAAGCTGGCAAATGCCGGAACTCGCCTCGCCGTGACCCCGCATATCCCAGATGATCACCTGCGAAGCGCGTCCAAAGACAAACGCGAGACGCTGGAGGGATTCGCATCTGGAGCCGCCCCAGCAGTGCGAGAGGATCACGACGGGCCCGCGGGGCTGGTCAGGGTTGATCACATCCCAGACCGGCAGCCGAACGCCGTCGCGCGTCTCCAGCGTCCACTCCTTGAACGCAAAGCCCGCATCCGCAGGATCGAGGTACCAGCCCCGACCGGCCGCGGCTCCCGCCGCGATGCGCGGCGGATGTGTGAGTGCCCAGCCGAGAATGAAAGTCAGCAGCGCAAGCAGCACGCCCAGCCCCAGGAGCAGGAGAACGGCCAGTCGCAATAGGGTCTCGGCGAAATCCATGCCTATGTCTGCAATGGTCGTGGCGCACCCCTTCGAAAAGCCCTGTTTCGGCTCGCTTTTGAAGGGGGTTTATCCCTCCTCGAACCGGGTGTTTTACTGACGAACTACACCCCGAAAAAGTCGATTTGTACCCGCTATTTTCCTATCATATAGGAGCCCCGGACGCCCTTCTCAGAGAACGGCAAATCCCGTTGGCTCAGAGCATTGACGCCTCCGCCTCAAACTCATGGATGAACTTTCACAAGGGGCTGGGATGCAACCCGATCAACTTGAGATTCCAGTCACGCCAGAACCTCTCAAAAGCAACCACGGCCAGTACGGCGAGGAGGACATTCAGGTCCTTGAGGGCCTCGATGCCGTGCGCCGTCGCCCCGGCATGTACGTTGGCGGCACGGACATCGCCGCGCTCCATCACCTCGTCTGGGAAGCCGTCGACAACGCCATCGATGAAGTCATGGCGGGCCGCGCCACGACCTGTCAGGTCAGCGTACAAGCCGACGGATCACTTTCCGTCACCGACGACGGCAGCGGCATCCCGATCGGCCCGATGAAGCATGAGAACCCCGTCCTCAACGGCCGACCTGCCGTCGAGATTGTCATGACCGTCCTTCACGCGGGCGGCAAGTTCGATCACAAGGCGTACAAAGTTTCAGGCGGCCTGCACGGCGTGGGCATCTCCTGCGTCAACGCGCTGTCCGAGTGGATGGATGTCGAAGTCACGCGCGACGGCAAGGTGCACCTCATCGGCTTCGAGCGCGGCGTGGTCACCACGCCGCTCCACGTCGTGCAGGAACTCCCGGCCGGCGAAAGGCGATCGGGCACGCGCGTCACTTTCAAGCCCGACCCGACCATCTTCCCCGAAACCGATTTTGACTTTGAAACGCTGCGCCGTCGCCTGCGCGAGTTGGCGTATCTCAACTCCGGACTCATCATCAAGTTGTCGGATGAGCGCGTCGACGCAGAAGGCAAGCCGCGCGTCGAGACGTTCCACTATTCCGAAGGCATCCTCGCCTACGTCACGCACATGGCCAAAAGCCGCGCGCCCATTTGCGTGCCCGTCTACTTCGCGTCAACGGACCCCGACCAGCCAATGACCTGCGAAGTGGCGCTGCAATACACCGATTCGTACAACGAGACGACGCTCGCGTTCACGAACAACATCCACAATCCCGGCGGCGGCACGCACCTGACCGGGTTCAAGAACGCCATCACCCGCGCGCTGAACAACTACGCCCGCAAGGCGAATCTGCTCAAGGACATCACGCCCGCCGGCGAAGACCTGCGCGAGGGCATCGTCGCCGTGATCTCGCTCAAGCATCCTGATCCGCAGTTCAACAACCAGCCCAAAGAGCGCCTGCTCTCAGTCGACGCCGAAGCGGTTGTCAGTCAACTCGTCGGTGAGCAATTCGGCTCATGGCTCGAAGAGCATCCCGCCGACGCCAAGCGCATCTGCCAGAAGGGCGTCATCGCCGCTCAGGCGCGTGAGGCGGCCCGCAAAGCACGTGAACTGACCCGGCGCAAGTCGGCCCTCGAAACCAGCGGCCTGCCCGCCAAACTCGCCGACTGTTCCACCACCGACGTCGAGAAGTCTGAACTGTTCATCGTCGAAGGCGATTCCGCAGGTGGATCCGCTAAGGGTGGCCGCGAAACCGAATTCCAGGCCATTCTCCCGCTGCGCGGCAAGATCCTCAACGTTGAACGGGCCCGCATCGACAAGGTCCTGGCCTTTGAGGAAATCCGCACCATCATCCAGGCGCTGCGCTGCGGCATCGGCGATGACTGCGACGTCTCACAACTGCGCTACGGCAAGATCATCATCATGACCGACGCCGACGTCGACGGCTCGCACATCCGCACGCTGCTGCTCACCTTCTTCTTCCGCCAGATGGGCGATCTGATCAAGCGCGGGCACATCTACATCGCCCAGCCGCCGCTCTACCAACTGGCGCGGGGCAAGAAGACGACCTACGTGCTCGACGACCGCCGCCTCGAATCCACGTTGATCGACATGGCACTGGCCCATGCGTCGCTGATCGTTCGCGATGCCCAAGGCAACACGATCGTGCGCCACGAAGGTGATGATGCCCGGGCCGTGACCACCATCCTCTCGAGGCTGGGCGAGCTGGCCAAGGTCGTCGAACGCCGCGGGGTGACTTTCGACACGCTCCTTGCCGCCCGCGCTGATGATCCGCTGAGCCAGAACCGTCTGCCAACCCATCGGCTGACCTGGATCGGCGGAGAAGCATTCTGCTGGAGTGAAACGCAAGCGCGCGAACTTCTCGATCGCGAGAGCCTCTTCATCGACGATCTTCCCGATTCCACCGGCGAAGCGTCTCCAGAGGAGAAAACGGCCGAAATGGTCGACGAATCTCCCCAGGCCCAGCCCGCCACGTTCCGCGAATTGCACGAGAATCGCGAGTTGGGGGTGCTCTTCGAGCGTCTCGCCAAGTACCAGATCGACATCAACGACTACTCCCTGCGACAGGAAGAAGATGTCACCGGTGCCCTGCTCGGCACGCGCTACGCATGGGTCGCGAAAAACAACGCGGGCGACAAGGAAGTCACCCACCCTGCACCCAACATTCCATCGATTCTCGCCACCCTTCTGGAAGTCGGGCGTCAGGGCATCGAGATCAAGCGCTTCAAGGGTCTGGGTGAGATGGAACCTCTGCAACTTTGGGAAACGACGATGGATCCTTCGCGCCGACGACTGATGCGCGTCAAGTGGGACGTCGCGTCCGAAGCCGAAGAACTTTTTTCGATCCTCATGGGCGAGGCCGTCGAGCCACGCCGCGAGTTCATCGAAGAGCACGCGCTCGAAGTCAAGAATCTCGACGTTTAGCCGTCGAGCAGTCCGCTCATCTTCACCGCCGACAGCGTCAGCAGACAGACGAACGCCAGCCGCACCCAGAAGATCGGCAGGCGGTGCGCGAGATGCGAGCCGATCACGCCGCCCACGATCGCTCCCGGCGCCAGCGACGCAGCCAGCAGGAGCGAATCAACAATCGTCCGCTCCCCGTGTGTTGCCTCAACAAGCGTGAGATTCTTGGCGATGGCTCCGATCAGTCCCGTCACAAGGATCACAGCCGTTGAAGTGCCGATGGCCTCGCGCATACTGACCTTGCATACCTGTTGCTGCATCGGCACGGCAATGGTGCCGCCGCCCACGCCGAGCAACCCGCCCACCAGTCCCATGGCGGCGCCCACGGACATGCTTCGTATCAGTGGCACCCGCCCGGGCGTAGGCATGACCCGCGTGCCGTTGGAGGCATCCGCCCGCCCCCGCCATTCGGCCGGCAATCGCGTCGTATCCAGGGCAACAACGTAGACGAGAAAAATCGCGAACATCCGCCGCAGCCAGAGCTCATCAAACTGGTTGCTCAGCCACACGCCCGCGAGCATCGTGAGAATCGAGGCCGGAACCAACCCGGTCAGGATGTCGACCCGAACGACTTTGGCCCGAAGGTGCCGGCGCAGCGCGGCGATCGCCACAACCACGTAGATCAGCATGAGTGAGGCCTGATAGAGGTGCTGGTCCGGCCCGCGAATCAGCGTCAGCGCCGGGATGATGACGATCCCACCACCCAGGCCCAGCATGCCTCCCACGCAACCGCCAAACAGCCCAAGCACCAATGCGATGAGAAGTTCAATCGCACTCACGGCACCGAGTCCGGACGGAGTGACATGCTGGCGCGGCGGTCAGGCACGCCGCGATGATAGCGGCCCACCGGAGCGACCGGCGCGATGGACAAGGTACACTTGAGCCGGCATGTTCGCTTCCGCCACAGAGATCGTGACCATCACGCTCAACCCGGCCATCGACCGGCTCATTGAGGTGCCCAACTTCGAAGTCGGCCGCCACATGATGGGCCGCCGCATCGACGTCTACCCGGCGGGCAAAGGCATTCGCGTCTCACGCGTGCTGGCGCGCCTGGGAACGCGCAGCATCGCGACAGGCTTCGTGGGCGACCGCGAACTGGAGCTCTTCGACGCGTTCCTCAGCGCCCCGGCCGCCGGCCGCGCCGTCCCCCAGATGCTGCGCGTCAACCAGCCGACCCGCGAAAACGTGACGATCGTCGATCCCGTCAACGACCGCTCGACCTACGTCCGCGAAGAGGGCTTTGAGATCAGCCCCAAAGACCTCGAACGCATCCAGGGCAAACTCGGCCTCATGGCCCGCGACGATGCGATCCTCTGTTACTGCGGCTCCATTCCTCCCGGACTCAGCGTCGATGTTTTTCAGCAGATGGTCAAGCGATCCATCGACTCCGGCGCTCGCGTGCTGCTCGACACCGTCGGCGAGGCGCTCGAGGCCACGCGCGACCTGCCCGTCTGGATGATCCGCATGAACCGCACCACCGCCGGCGAGATCGCCGGCCATCCGGTTGTCTCACGCGATGAGGCGCTGGAGATGGCTCGCTTTCTGGCCCGACACGGGGCCATGTCCGCCGTCACCGTCGGTGCCGAGGGGGCGGCCTTCTGCGCCGCCGGACAGGCCTGGACTGGCCATGTCGGCATCCACCCCGGCCTGGTCATCAACACCGTCGGCTGCGGCGAGAGCTTCGTTGCCGGCCTGCTCCACGAATGGCGACGCACTGGCGATTGGGCCGCCGCCTTCCGCGAGGGCCTCACTGTGGCGACCGTGAACGCCACGACCGTCAGGTCCGGCGAGATCGACGCCGAAAGTCGCGAAGAGTTTCGACGCATGGCGGTGATCGAATCGCGCTGATCCCCTCGGGCCCGACGCGGATTTCGGCCCGCCCGAGATGATCGAGATTGCCGCGACGCCCCGACCCACCTATGAATTGGGCCGTCGTTTGCCACCGTAGCTCAGTTGGTAGAGCGGCTCATTCGTAATGAGCAGGTCGCGGGTTCGAGTCCCACCGGTGGCTTTTTTGCTGCGCCAGGCGACGCCGCCTGTCCGCCTCACTCTGCCCATTGCACGCGAATCTGAAAACCCCGCCTCAGGTACGTACAGATGCCCTCTGTGCCGTAGCACACGTTGAAGAGGACGTAGCCACGAAGCAGCGGCGAATCGCTTAATTCAACCCTCCCGCTCTCCTCCGACGGCGCAATGGGCCGCACCTCGAATTCAACCGAACGTGGCTCGGTGAGCGAACCGTCGGCGGGTGCCTCCAGGGTGAGGAGTCGCCGGTCCACCCTCCAACCCTGCGGCGGATCGATCCAGACGACCGAAGGCCCCGCCTCGTCGTTCCACTTTGCACCCGCCTCGCGAGAAGGCGTCAGCAGAACATGCACGCGTGCCGCCCGCTGGCCCTTGCCCGTATCGTGCACCACAACCGATTCAATCAAGAAGAGTGAATCTACATCGTGATCGATCTGATCAGCCGGATCAGGCTCGACCTGCGCCGCCGTCGAGGCTTCACCAGTGTCCCCGCCGCCGCGCTCGGGCATGGCCACTTCCGCGCCTGACAGCGCAACAGCCAACGGCACCGGCTCCTCGCCGCGCGCCTTGATGTCGCGCTGCGCCTCACTCACCCAGTCGTAGAAGGGGTATGGCTTGTCGAGGCGCGGGCCGTACTGCTGAATCCGCCGCCGCCAGATATACTGGTTCGGGTTCAGCGCCAGCGCGCGCTCCCAGTGCTCGATCGACTTTGCGAAATCACCGGATCGACGCGTCTCAGGATTGTCGAAACGCCTGCGATACGAAACGCCAAGCCGGAACTGAGCCCGGCTGTCCTCAGGCACATCGCTGCATTGCTGCTCGTACATGTTGATCGCGCGATCAAGACCATCGGGCTGTCCAAACAGGATCAGCCGATTCGCCATGTCGAACACATTGCGCGCCCCCGATGGCGGCGGAACCAGCGGAACAGCAGCCGGCGGGGCCGCAACAAACTCAGCCAGCGCCTTCTCATCCGGCCGAATTGCCTGCACGACGCCCGCTTCGTCGATGAGCACCATCATCGGCACGACCGCCACATCGAGCAAGTTGAGCGAATCGACCAGGATCGGAAAGTCCATCTGCTTCCATTGCATGAACAGCCGGCAACGATCCGGATGCTGCTCCTGGATCAGTCCCAGCGTCTTGACCTTGCCTTCTGCTTCCAGCGACTTGTTTCTCTCGTACCACACGGGCACCTGGCGTCGGCAGCCCTGTCACCACGACGCGAAAATGTGCATGATGATCTTCTGCCCGCGATAGTTCACAATCGTGTCGGGCTGACCGTCATCCATGCGCGGCAGCAGGATAATCGGAAAGGGCTTGCCGACCTCAAGTGCAGTCGACTCAATCGGCGCCGGCTGGGCCCAAACCTGGGGCGCGAGGGTCAGAAGAACCGCGAACAGGATTCCGATCTGCTTCACTGCAACCATTGCGCCTCACCTCACGGGCAAAGAAAAATGTTGGACTTCGGGCCCGCCACATCCAGGCGGCCGACTCGGCCATCTCCCCCGCTCGACCACATCCACGCCCCATCCGAAGTCACGCTCAGTGCGTGCCACCCGATCCTATCAACGCCAGTCCACGTGCGTCCGAAATCAACCGACACATCACTGCCATTCGGACCTGCGGCCAGGAAAGCCCCCTTGCCCCATGGCGTCAGCGGCACCACGGCCGAGCGATAGCCGCCCGGCGGCACGCCAGTCGGTCGACTCCAGGAGACCCCACCATTGCTGGTCACAATCAGATTGTCATCGCTCGCATCCGGATTGAGATAATCCCCGCCGACCGCGACGCCGTGCCATGCATCACTGAATGCGATGGAAAAGATCCCGCTCGATTCACCGGATCGCATCGGCGAGTCCTTCACGGACCATGACTGGCCGCCGATGCGGCTGCGAGCGATTCGCACCCGGCCCAGTTCCGTCTGGCCCCCAAGCCCAATGTACATCGAATGGCCCACAATCGCCACGCCGGAGTTCGAAGCGGCAAACCCCGCTTCGCCCGCCAGAGCCTGTGGCGACGCGTCCGGCTTGCCTCGCGTCCAGGAACGCCCGCCATCCGTCGTCGTGATGATCTGGATGCGCCCCGAAATCGGATCACCGAACGCAATGCCGAATTGGCCATCCGCGAAACGCATCCCATCAAAGAAGATCTCGGGACGCGCGTCTTCATACACAAGAGACCAGGTTGCTCCCGCATCTTCAGTGCGGTAGAGCCGCGCCGGCGCTCCGGCGCTGAGCGCCACGGCTGTCCGCTCGTCGAACGCGTGAATCATGCGAAAGTCAAGATCAGCTGCCGCGGCGATCGAAACATCCTGCCACGTCTGGCCCCCGTCAACTGTCCGCAACACCGTGCCACCGGAACCGCTGGCCCACGCAACGTGCTCGCTGACCGCACTGATGCCGCGCAGGCTGGCGACCGACCCCGTGTCGAACTCAGACCACAGCCCTTTCAGGCACGACGCAAGATTGCGAGCGCTCAGGTTGGATTGAGTGCATCCGACCGCGCTGCACAGAACCAACACCAGCAGCACCGGACCCATCCAACGCATGAGCGCATCTCCCAATCCAATGTTCACACAAACGGGAGTGGATGGGAATCGAACCCACCTGGAGCCTGATTTCCAGACCCCACTACGGGTTTGAAGCCCGTGACCGCCACCAGGCGTGCTGACACTCCCCGGGAGTTGCCGCCAAATCCTCAGAGAGGTCGGCTCGTTGAGATTAGGTTGAATCACCCGCGCAGACCACACCACTCACGCGCCCAGGGCGCTGCGTATCGCCTCGACGAATCGTTCGTCCTCGTCATCGAACATTGACCGCAGATCACACACCAGTGCGTCAGACTGCACGCGAGCAACCACGCTCGGCTCGCCCGTTCGCAGGCGTGCGGCCAGGTCCGCCGCGCTCAACTCCTCCGCCCTGATCTGCAGCGTCATGCTCTCAATCGCCTGCGCCGGCACGGACCCTCCACCAAGAAACGCCTGCGACGGCGCCACCTGCACGTCGGCAATGCCATCAATCGCGCCGAGTTGCTCGACCAGATAGCCCGCCCGCGAACGCAGGTGATCCAGCGACACCCCCAGCAGGCGCAGCACCGGGATCTCCCGCCGGGCGTGCTCGAGGTCCTGGTGAATCTGCAGCGTGGCCCCGAGCGCTGCAAGCGTGAGTTTGTCCACGCGCAGAGCGCGCATGAGCGGATTGGCGTCGATGCGATCAATCATCGCATTGCGCCCGATGATGATGCCGCACTGCGGCCCACCCAGCACCTTGTCGCCGCTGAAGAGCACGACATCCGCTCCGGCTTCAATGGATGTCCGTGCATCCGGCTCATCACCCGGCAGAAGCGCCGCGTGCTCGCGCGACAGTACGCCCGAGCCGATGTCGTGGATGACCGGCACCCCTCGACTGTGTCCCAGCGCGACGAGTTCACCGATCTCCACGGCCGCGGTGAATCCTTCGATGCGATAGTTCGACGCGTGCGCTTTGAGAATCGCGGCTGTCGTGTCATCGATGACGTTCTCATAATCGCTTGGCCGGGTCTTGTTAGTGGTGCCGACCTCGCGGAGCATCGCGCCGCCAGCCTCGATGACCTCCGGCAGACGAAAGGAGCCGCCGATCTCGATGAGTTCACCACGAGAGACGATGACCTGCTTGCCTCGCGCGATCGTCGAGAGCGTGAGCAAGAGCGCACCGGCGTTGTTGTTGACGACCACCGCCGCCTCGCAGCCCGTCAGTCGTTGCAGCAGCCGCTCAACAATGTGCCGCCTCTTGCCGCGGCCGCCGGTTTCCATGTCAAGTTCAACGGGGGCATAACCGCCGGCCACATCCGCCAGCGCATCGACCGCCGCCTCTGCCAGCGGCGCGCGGCCCAGCCCCGTGTGCAGGAGAATCCCCGTGGCGTTGATGGTGCGATGCAGCGGCAGACGCTCCTCGCGCTCAAGCGCGCACGCAACTTCGTGCACCAGTCGCTCGCCAACGAGGCGCGCATCAAGCGCCGTCACGGAAGAGGCGATGGATGCACGAAACCGATCCACGACGTCCCGAGCGACCTCGACAATCACCGAGCGCGGCACGCGCCGCGCCCAGCCATCCGCAGCAAGCGACTCGACCAGTTCATGGATCGATGGAATCGTCCGCAGCGCTTCGACGTCCACCTTGCTCGATTGCGGCGTGTTCGTCGTCGTTCGCTGTGCCATCGGTGATCTCCGTGCCCCGGTCATTCGGACGGGGCGGTCGAGGTTTGATCCGCCTCAATTGTTGCACTCGGTTGCATCGCCGGCCCGGCCACGCGCAGATCGCCTTGGCGCTTCGTCACGCCGACCCGGTCAAGATACTCGCACATCGGCAAAGCGTACTTGCGCGAGGTTTCGAGAAGGTCGCGGATCTCGGCCATCGTCAGCCCGTCACTTCCGGCCAGTGCGGTGCCGATCCGCTGGTGCAACTGACTGTGCCACGTCCGATGCAGGTAGATCGTCGCACTCACGTGAACCAGTTCGCCCTGATGAACGCACAGCGAAAGCAGTTGTCGCACTTCCGGCCCCGACAGACCATACTGCGTCGCCAGTTCGCCGGGATCGGGCGGCATGAAGGCGTCTCGCTCGTAGCGCTGCACGATCTGATCGCGAGCGGCCTCCTGCGCAGCCGTCAGTCGCCCGGCATGGTCGTGCAGCGCCACGCTCGACTCGCTTCCCACGATCTTCCCTGACTTGATCAATCGCGCGAGAAGTCCAGTCAGATGTTCCGCATCGAGGTAGCGCATCGCCTGGGCGATCTTCTGACGCGGCACGCTCGGCTCAATCGGCGCTTCCGCGTGCAGGCGGCGCAAGGTCGCGAGAATCCGTTCCTCCAGCGCCTTGCATCGATCGACATGCAGTAACGTGGCGCGGCGCGCCCCGGCGCTCAGGTCGATCAACCTGCGATCGGCCCGAAGCCGGTCGATCAGCGACGCCGCATGCGGCACATCCGCGTCCAGCTCGCAAGCCAGATCAATGGCCGACCAATCTCGCGCGCCGAGGAAATACACCGCTGCGTCCGCTCGTTTCAGTTCATCGTCAGAGAGCAGATCACCCACGCGCTCGCTTGCCGCACCATCGCGCCGCGAGAGTCGATCTGCGGCGCATTGCACGACGATGCCGCCCCCCAGCGTGATCAGCGGTGACTCGGCGCGGATGATCAGCGGCTGCCGGCCGCGCGATACGAACGGCTGCGATGAGATCAGCTGCACGATCCCCGATTCGCCCGGCTCAAGACTCGTGCCGTTCACAAGTCGCACGCCGGCGAGCACCTCCTGCGTACCAAGGTGGACGCGCAATCGCGCCCGGTGCCGCAACGCAAGCGGGCTCTCTTTGAGCACGCGAACATGAGCAGTGATTCGCCGCGATGCCCTGAGCAATCCAGGCGATGTAAGCTCGTGGCCGCGCATGATCTCCGTGTGATGAACTCCGATGAGATTCAGCGCCGCCCGCTGCCCCGCGGTGACGGACTCCACCGCCCGGCCGTGTGATTGCAGTCCGCGCAGGCGCACGGTCCTGCCAACGGGAAGCCACTCGATTTCGTCGCTGGCCGACACCGTGCCCGACCAGACCGTCCCCGTCACGACAGTGCCGAGTCCGCCAAGGACGAACGATCGATCGACCGGAAGTCGAAACTGGCCGGCCGCGTGCGGCTTCGAACCTGACCCATCCGGATCGCTGGTAATCTGTCCAAGCGCGTGCTTCAACTCCTCGATCCCCCGACCCGTCGAAGCCGAGGTGCGGACGATGGGCGCAATCTCAAGAAACGTCCCGCGCACCAGCGAACGCAAATCATCCTCCACGAGATCGAGCCAGTCGTCATCAACCAGATCGCACTTGGTCAGCACAACCAGCCCGGCGGGAATCTGCAGCAGTTCAAGAATGGCCAGATGCTCGCGCGTCTGCGGCATGATCGAGTCGTCTGCCGCAACCACCAGCATGGCCAGATCGACCCCCGCCGCGCCGGCCAGCATGTTCTTGATAAACCGCTCGTGGCCTGGCACATCGACGATGCCGAATTGAACATCGCCGACTTCGAGGTGAGCAAAGCCGATGTCAATCGTAATGCCACGTTGCTTCTCTTCGGGCAGGCGATCCGTATCGACACCCGTCAGCGCCCGCACCAGTGCGGTCTTGCCGTGGTCGATGTGGCCTGCGGTTCCGAGAATGAGTTGCCGCGTCATTGCGGTGAACTGTACGAGGCTCAAAGCGTGATACGCAGCCGCTTGTCGCTCGCCGCCAGCACCTGCCCGATTACCGCCGCCATCCCCGCGTCTCCGCCACGGCAGCGCTGCACGAATTCGCCGGCGTCACCGGGCGCGATGGCCACCAGCAGGCCGCCCGAAGTCTGCGGGTCATAGACAAACGGCAGCAGATCTGACCCGGCGGCGGCATCTGCAATCGCGGTGCGCTCGCTCGTAAACTCGCGATTCCCCGCCACTGCCCGCGTGAAGTTTTCGGCCACACCCAGTTTCTTTGCCCCCGGCAGCAGCGGCAGTTTGCCAAGGCTGATCTCAATCGTCACATCACTTGCTTCCGCCATCTCACAGGCATGGCCCGCCAATCCGTAGCCAGTGATGTCCGTGGCCGCGCTGGCGCCGAGGTCCACCGCCGCCATCGACGCCGTCGCATTGAGCGCAATCATGCTCGCACACGCGGCCTCAAGCGTCTGGGACGAACAGCGATCACCGCGATTGGCCGTCGTGATGAAGCCGACACCCAGCCCCTTGGTGAGAATGAGCAGATCACCCACGCGGGCCCGTTCATTGGTCAGCATGTGAGCCGGATCGACGGTGCCCGTCACAGCCAGCCCATACTTGATCTCCGCATCGCGCACGGAGTGCCCACCGAGGATCACCGCCCCGGCGGCGAGCACACGCTCCGCCCCGCCGCGCAGAATGTCGTTGAGAATTGACAGATCGAGATCCTTGTCAGGAAAGCCGACGATGTTCAACGCGGTGCGAGGCTGCGCTCCCATGGCGTAGACGTCGCTGAGCGAATTCGCCGCAGCAATCTGCCCGTACACGTATGGATCATCGACAACCGGAGGAAAGAAATCGACGGTCTGCACCATCGCCAGGTTATCCGTAAGGCGATAGACACCCGCGTCGCTGAAGTGTTCAGCGCCGATCAGCAGGTTTGGATCCTGAAACTTTGGCAATCCTTGCACAACCTGTGCAACGGCCTGGGCCGACAACTTGCCGGCTCAACCCGCGCAGTTGGCATAACGCAGCAATCGCGTCTGGCGCCCGCTGGGATGTTCCATCGCTCCTCCTTCCGTGGCTGGATCATACGTCCAGAAAACGAACCGCAGGGGCGCGATCGCCCCTGCGGTTGAAATGGCCGGAGTGTCGAAACTTAGCGCCCGTCGGAACCAGGCCCGATACCGGAGCGATCCGGATCGATGGGACGCTCGGGTCGTTTGAAGCCGTCGGTGTCCGCGGCTTTGAGCATGAGTTCGATTGCTTTGTCCAGTTGCGGATCGCCGCCGTCGACCATCAGCGCCGGATCATCGACGACCTTGTAGTCAGGATCGACGCCGTGGCCCTCGATGTCCCACTTCCCTTCCTTGGTATAGAACCCGAAGGTTGGTACGGATGTGTAGCCGCCGTCGATCAGTGCCGGGTTGCCGGAGATGCCAACCAGCCCGCCCCAGGTGCGCGTGCCGATGAGCGGCCCGAGGTTGTTGTAGCGGAACAGCCACGGGAACATGTCGCCGCCTGAGCCCGATGGCCCATTGATGAGCATGCACTTGGGCCCGTTGTTCGCGTCCGGCGGCCACTTCCAGTCGATGTTGTCCCGCCTCGCCCAGTAGTTCGTCACCGGACGGTTGAGCAGTTCGATGAAGCGCGTGGGAATCTGCCCGCCGCCGTTCCAGCGTTCATCGATGATCAGCGCTTCCTTGCCGATCTGCGGGTAGAACTGGCGGACAAGTTCGTTCTGACCGTTCACACCGGTATCGGGCACGTGAATGTAGCCCACGCGACCGCCGGTCTTGTCCTCAACGTACTTGCGCTTCGCCTCGATCCACGCGCGATAGCGCAGCGCGCCGTCATCGCCCATCGGTTGAATCACAACGTCTCGCGCCTCATCGTCGCGCGTCGCCTTGGCGCTGACGGTGATCGTGATCGTGCGCCCAGCCAGCCCCTGGAACGATTTATACACATCCTGAGTCGGATCGACGGGCACGCCGTTGACTTCGAGAAGATAATCGCCTTCTTTGACATCCACGCCGGGTTGACTGAGCGGACCGCGGCCGTCCAGATCCCACGGCCCGGCTTCGATGATCTTCGAGATGCGATAGGCGCCGGCCTCCTTGTCGAATTCAAAGTCGCACCCCAACACGCCCACGCTCGAATTCGGCTCACTCTCCGTATCACCGCCGAAGTAGTAAGCGTGGCCGACGTTCAGTTCCGAAATCATCTCGCTGATGATGAAACTCACATCTTCACGACTCGTCGCATCATCGACCATGCTGAGGTAGTGATCGCGGATCTTCGGCCAATCGACGCCATGCATGTTCTTGACATAGAAGTAATCGCGCTGGATGCGCCAGGCGTCCAGCACAAGCTGCCGCCATTCCGTGCGCGGAGCGATCGACACCTGCATGCCGCCGGTGGGGACGGTCTCACCACTGGCGCCCGCCGACGCATTCTGGATCGATGCCGAACGGCCGCGCGGGATGAGGAGCTTCTTGCCGTCGGGACTAATGTCAAAGCCGCCTGCCCCGGCCGCGACGGACTGCTCCTGTTTCTTCTCGTCTTCGAGGTCAAAGAGTTTGATGCCGTCCGTCGCCGACGAACCCGGCACCGAGCGGCGGACAAAAAGCAACTGGTTCTTGTCGTTCACCGCCAGTTGCCCGAACCGCCCCGATGGAACGGGAACCTGCACCGCACGACGCTCAAAGCCGTCGAACTCGATCTCGACCGGCTTGGCCTCCTTCTTCTCTTTACCCTTGTCGTCTTTGTCTTCGCCCTCCGCACCCTTCTTCGTGCGCTGCAGCGTCAACTCCGTATCGCTGCCATTGGCGGAGACGAGCCCGGTGATGGTGTCGCCTTCAACCTTGAGATCAAAGGTCACGTTGCCGAGATCCGGCGTCGAGCCGGTCAGCGTGAGTCGCTTGCCGGCTTTGTCGTACGTACCGCTGACCGCAAAGGTCGCCATTGGTGATGAGGCCGTCCCCGTGACGGAGCCATCGGCGGCCAGCGCCAGCGTCAGGGTGACTTTCATCCCGCCTTCGACTTCGTCGAGATGTACGGCGCCTTCCCAGGTGCCCGAGAGTCCATCATCCGCCACGACAGGCTTGTCGCCTTCGTCCTTCTTCGCACCGTCGTCGCCTTCCCTCCCTTCCGTCTTGTCCGCTTCGTCCTTCTTCTTGTCGTCCTTCTTCCACTGCTCTTCATCGCTCTTGGCCAGCCACGGACTCTTCACATCCGCGCGAAGCGGGACCGCAATGATCGTCTGGCTGCCAGTGTAGATCCAGGTCGTATCAAGATCGGAGTACAGCGGCCCACCGATCGACCGACTCGACACAAAGAAGAACCAGTCGCCCTTGCGATCAAAAGTCGGAGTCGTATCAGCAAAGTACCCGCTGGTGAGTTGGCGCGTCTCGCCGGCTTCGACGTTGTACACCCAGATGGCGGTGCTGCCGTTGTTCGGATCATCGTGGCTCCTGGCGTAGGCGATCCAGCGGCTGTCGTGCGACCACGAAACAGCGCCGGCATTGCCCCACGGATCCTTGTCGATCTTTTTCGTCTCGCCTGACTCGATTGTGTGCAGCCAGGTTGTACTGGTCTTATCGCCAAAGACGATGTGCTTCGAATCCGGCGACCACTGCGCGCCGCTCTTGAATGGACCGTCGTCAGAGGTCAGTTGCTTCGTCTCACCTCGACCGTCAGACTGCGTGATGTACAGCTCGTACTCACCCGTCGCATCGCCGAAATAAGCAATCCACTGACCGTCCGGGCTCCATGTGGCCTCGCGCTCCGCGACGCCGCTGGTGCGCGTCAGGTCGCGCGGCGAGCCGTCCTTGGCCGGCAGCGTCCACACATCGCCACGTGCTTCAACTGCCACGCGCTTGCCGCTGGGCGAAATCGACCACGACGAAATGAAGCTTGACGCATCGACATCCTGGTCCATCAGCTTCGGTCGATCGCCGGGAATCGTGACCTTGACTTCTCGCGCGGCGTTCGTGCGTAGGTCGAGCAGGTACAGGTTTGCGCCGTTCTGAAAGACGATCTCACCTTGACCGCGATCGCCAGGGCCGATGGAGGGCCACTTCACATCCCAGTCGGCATACTTGGTGATCTGCTCGCGCTTGCTCGTCTTTGTGTCATACACCCAGATGTTCAGACGATGCTCCGGACCGGCGTCGGAGAGGAAGTAGAGCTTCGTCCCGTGCCACATCGGCAGTGTGTCCGTGCCGGCCCAGTCAGTGGCCTGCCTGGAGGTGTGGTCCTTCAGGTTGAAGAGCCAGATGTCCGACTGCCATCCGCCGGCGTAGCGCTTCCACGTGCGATTGTCCGTGTTGTACGGCGTGTAGGCGAGCCACGTGCCATCAGCGCTGATCGCTCCGTCGTCGCCGTACGGCACGGGAAGCGCCTCCGGCTCACCCCCTTGCGCATTGATCGTGAACATTCTCGCCGCCCGCCGCTGCCCCGACAGATAATTGCTCGCATAGAGGAGTCGACCGTCCGGCGTCCATCCGGCGAGCGACATCGAGCCTGGGTGATAGGTCACCCGATACGGAACCCCACCGTCAACCGGAAGCGTGTAAATATCGCGTCGTCCTTCATAGTTGCCGACAAACGCAATCGTCTTGCCATCCGGTGAAAAACATGGATTCGACTCGGCCCCCGGAGGGCTGGCCAGCGGAGACGCCTCGCCGCCGTTCCGACCCACCGTCCACAGGTCATTGGCGTACGCGAAGATAATCCGATCCTTGCTGACCGCGGGGAAACGCAGCATGCCGGCGCTGGGATCAACGTCGGCCGCGGCGACATGAACCGTCAGCAGCACGAGACTCGAAGCGAGAACGACCTGAAGTGCTCGAAACATCCGTCACCATCCCTTAGTAGTGTGAATCGAGAGAATCCCTCACGCCGGGACCATCGGCGCGAGAGCGCGCGCCGAACCGGAGCCGTCGGCGACCGGAGCCGGAACGCACACCGCTACTCCGTGGGAGTCTCCTCCCACGAGTTGTTATTGCGATCGACGTCGGGGAACTGGCGATCCGGATCGATCTCGACCTTCATCAGCCGCTCGGGCGACTGAAAGCGGAGGGTGTACCGGTTGCTGGAGAACCACACCTCCACCGGAATCTGCTTGCGATCAGTCGAGCCATCCTCGTAGGTCAACTCAAGGACGACGGGCATGACCATCTCAGCCAGATTGCCGAGTTCCAGAGAGATGTCAAAGCCCTCACTGTCGCGCGGCTTGACACTGACGCTGTAAACCGACTGGTCGAGGTACGCCGTTTCGTAGAACCAGCCGCGCCAGAACCACGCCAGATCCGCGCCCGACACATCTTCCATCGTGCGGAAGAAGTCGGCCGGCTGGGGCGACTTGAACGCCCACCGCCTGATGTACTCGCGAAACGCCCGGTCGAAGCGCTCCGCCCCGAGGACCTGTTCGCGAAGCAGCACCAGCCCCGTGGCCGGCTTGCCGTATTGCGTCCCGCCCAACTGGTTGCCCGGCAATCGATCGGCGTAGGTCATGATCGGCGAGGCGTTGCCGCGGCGCATGAAGCGCCCATACCCGGCGGCGTCGCTGCGAGCCGGCCCCTGATCCTTGAACCACTCCTCGGTGGAGTAGTGATTGATGAACGTGTTGAATCCTTCATCCATCCATGCGTAGCGGCGCTCGTCGGTATTGACCGTCATCGGGAACCAGTTGTGCCCGATCTCGTGCGTCGTCACGCCATAGAGCCCGCGATCGCTGCGTCGCGAACCGCAGAAGATGATCATGGGGTATTCCATGCCGCCTTCAGGTCCGTTGACGTTGGTCGCGACGGGGTAGGGATACTTGAACCAGCGTTTGTTGTACCCGTTGATGGACGTCTTGAGCATCTGGGTGCTCTGCAACCACGTCGGAGTCGCTTCCTTCGGGTAGGCGGACTGGATCAGCACGCCGTCGAGGTCGCAGGCGTCGTAAATGAACGCATCGGAAGACGCCCAGGCAAAGGTCCGCACGTTTTCCGCCTTGTAACGCCACGTCAAGGGCGCCTCACCCGCCGGACGACTGGCGGGATCGGCCACCTCCTCGGGCGTTCGGATCATCACGGTTTCATCGCTGTGCCGCGCCTTCTCAAGTCGCTCCTGTTGAATGGGCGTGTAGACATCTTTGGGATTCTGCAGCACGCCGGTCGCAACCACCAGGTGGCTGCGCGGCACAGTGAGACTCACGTCGTAGTTGCCAAAGTTCGTGTAGAACTCGCCGGTGCCGAGATAGCCCAGCGTGTTCCAGCCGTGGACATCATCGTACACCGCCATCGAGGGAAACCACTGCGCCACTTCAAAGATCGTTCCCTCTTCAACCTTCTCGAGGCCAAAGCGCCGAAACGCGCGATCCGGGATCGTGAACGACCACGAAACCTCAAAGACGAATGTCGATCCGCCGGGCGCAATGGGCTTGTCCAGATCAACCCGGGCCATCGTGTCATACACGTGATATTCGAGATCTTTGCCGTTGGCCCGCATGGACTTGATCGTGTATCCATCTCGAAACGGCTCGGACATGCCAATGGCCGTGTTGCCCGAGATGTACGACCCAATGCTGTCAGAGCGGAAGATGTTCTGCTCCATGTGCATCCAGATGTAGTCGAGCGCGGCCGGCGAGTTGTTCGTGTAGGTGATCACTTCGTGGCCGGTGACTTCATGCGTATCCGCATTCAGCGACGCCTCGATGACATAGTCCGCCTGCTGCTGCCAGTAGTCCGGGCCGGGCGCGCCGGACGCCAGACGAACGCTGTTGCCAGGTGGCCAGGGCAACTCACTGAAGATGTCGGTCGTGTCGCGCGTCCCCAGTTCGCGGCCGCGGCTGCCGCGCTGCTCCGGCTCGGGTGCCGGGGCTGGAGCCGGCTCCGTGGCGATGACAACTTGCGCAGGCGGCGAGGCCGGCTGAGCCGGCGCGACCCTGGCCGGCGGCTCTGCGGGCTGGGGTGCAGGCTTGGGCTCGGGCGCCGCGGTGGCCACCTTCGCGGGAGCAGTCGCCTCAGATGTGGATTGCTCCGCGCAGCCACCCGAGAATGCAAGAACCTGTCCAACCGTCAGAGCCAATACACACAGAGATTGTTGCCGCATGGGTACTCCCGCCTGTCAGTGAAGTTTCCAGTATAGACGACCACCCGCAGGCTGCACCACCGCGATGGCCGGTCAAACCCGACCCAACCGCCGGCGGGAAACCGCCGCAGCGATCTCGATCGTACCGAATCGAACCGTCAGAGTTTCGCTTCAGCCGCTCCGTTTCAACCCGGCACGTCGGGTTCGCCGGACCGCCTCGAACCCTCGAGCACCACCTCTGCCTGCTGAACCGCTCCGGCAACGACTTCGCGCAGCGCCGTGAGATCGGGTACCGCCACGCGATCCGTCGCCGAAGATGCGGCCAGCGATTCAGCAACCTGCGCAAAAGCGCGAGACACCTCCTGCATGATCTCCCGGACATGATCAAGGCCCGCGATCAGCGCGCGATACTCGGCGGCATTTGCAAGTTCGCCATCCACGTGACCGTCACTCGAATCTGCCGTGGCGTCATGCGCGAGAGCGTGGGCGGGCTCTTCCGGCGCCGATTGCGGAACCAGATCCTCAATCGATCGCACGCTTCGATCGAGATTGAAAACCCACCAGTCGCAGAGTTCGACCGCATCGCGACAACGGTAGACATCCCATTCCGTAGGTGCCGACGTCTGAGCGGAGATCTCCGCCAGCAGTCTGGCGGTGGTGTTGAAATGCTCCATCGCCGCCTCGTGCTGTCGGGACACCTCGCGAACCCGCGCGTCCAGGCGCTCGCTCGTGGGTAGATTCATCTCGCGCAGGACTTTTCGATACGGCGAGTTGGCGCAGCCGCTAAGCATGATGCCCACCAGTGCGCAAACGCAGACAAGCAACGCGACGCAGCGGGCACCCGGAATTGTGAGAATCGGAAGGAGTCTGCGCATGGAAAGGACCGTGCCGGGACGTGTCACAGTATCAATCCAAACCGCCGCGGCAAGAAACCCCGCCGCCGGCAAGGATCCGGTGTATCCTACATGGACGCACGTGCCGGGCCATCGATTCCGACCTTGTCTTGCCATGGGGGTCTGATTCCATGAGCGGAAACCTGAGATTGGACCGTCCAACCTGCCTCGCGCTGGGCCTGGTCGTTTCGATTGCGTCTCTGGTGGCGGCGCCAAGCAAGGGGCTGGCCAACGAAACCGATCAGTTCCTCCTGCCGATTGACCGGCAGATGGCCGATGTCGGGCCGTATCTCTCCCGCGTCCACTTCCAGGTGCTCGACGACTTCGTCACCCGCGCCAACCGGCAGATTCGTGACGCCAAGCGCGAACGGGACCGCCTCAAGCGCGAAGCCATCCTGCAACAGGCACAATCACCTCTGACGGTGGCGAACCATGTGCGGGCCGCCTTTGGACCCGGGTTCTTTGAAACGCTTGAGTTGGAAAACGTCCTGCGCACCCAGGGCGCCAAAACATTGTTCCCGAAACAAATCGCAGCGTACAAGACTTCGAACTGGATCTATTCCTCCGTCCACTTGCCATTTGATCCGCGCAAGATCCCGCTCTCGCTCCCCTCCTCGACCATGCGCGTATTCGATCACTACATCGGGACGGACAAACTCGGCCACTTCCACGACCTCGGCCACATTTACCACAAGGACTTTGTGAGCTGGTGCAATCTCGGCATCAATCGCGATGAAGCCCTGCGTCGCGTCGTTGCCGACTACTCGCGCGGACCGATCTCCGAGGCCGGCTCGATCGGATTCTTTGCCACCGGCGTGTTCTCAAATGGGGATCTCGCCGCCAACTACCTCGGGTTCAAATTCTACCTCAACCTTACCGAGCCCGTCATGCTTAAGGGTGAGTTGCAGCCACCCATGCTCGTGCGCCAGGGAGACTACTGGAGTCTCAATACCCACGTCCGCCCCGACTCGAACTTCTTCAGCGTCTTCATGTCCGACCATCTCAACGAAGCGCTCAATCCCTGCGTGTACGAGTGGGGCGCGGCCGGACCGATCGAGAAGAAGCTCCGCGAGCACGCTGACCAGATCCTGACCTTCTACGCAGACGAACACGGCAACAAACGCCCCAGGGAATGGTTCGAGGAGGTGGAGCGGTCCCTGGAATCCTACTACGGCGAAGACTACGGCCACTCCAAACCGGGAAACGCAACCGTCACCATCGCGAAGTGCTGCTTCGGCCCGGCAAAATCCGGCGACCCACCCGCCGCGCCGGACGCCGGTGGCTCCTAGCCCGCGCCCATCCCGGTTTCATCGCCCTTCCACTCCCGGAGAAGTCAGAACCAGCCCTGGCCTTGACTTCGCGGAATTATATGTCACTATTTAGTGACATGATTCAGCAGACGCCTCTCAGGGCATCAGATCGCGTTTGGAAAGCGCTGGCCGACGGAACGCGCCGGCAAATGCTCGATGCACTGGCACGAGGCCCGATGCTCACGGGTGACCTCGTCGCAGCCTTCGCGCCGATGTGCCGCACCAACGTCATGAAACATCTCGATGTGCTCGTCGAGGCAAATCTCGTCATCATCCGTCGCCGCGGCCGCCAGCGCTGGAACCACCTGAACCCCGTTCCCATCCAGCGCGTCTGCGATCGCTGGGTGAGCCGACACGTGCGTGGCGTCGCGTCCGCCCTGTCGCGACTCAAGCAGCACACCGAGTCCTTCAAATCACCCGCCGGAAAGGAATGAGCCATGCCCGGAGCCGTGCGAAAAGACGCCAGCGTCGCCCAGTACGAACTCGAAGTCGAGATCGATGCCCCGCCTGATCGCGTCTGGAGCGCCATCATCAACGAGATCAACGCGTGGTGGCTGCCGGACTTTCACATGGTCGGGCCCGACTCGACCGTGCGCTTCGACGCGCGAGCCGGCGGCGGCCTCATCGAAGAACAGCCCGACGGCAGCAGCCTGCTGTGGTACACGGTGCATCTGATCCAGCCCGCCGCGGCAACGGTCTATCTCGTCGGCCACGTGGCGCCGGACTGGGGCGGCCCGGCCTGCAGCCACCTCAAGTTCGCCGTCCAGTCGCGCGGCAAGGGCAGCGTGGTCGTCGTCTCCGATGCACACTTCGGCCACGTCAGCGACTCAAACCTCACCAGCCTCGAAAAAGGCTGGGGCGCACTCTTCCGCGACGGCCTCAAGCCCTTCGTCGAGAAAGGCACGCGCCAGGATTGACCCGCTGGGCGCTCGACAATTCCCCGCCCGCCCCCCACGGCGGGTATGCTTCCGCGACATCAGGCCGCAACGTCGGCCGTCCATTGCCGAACAAGTAGACGGCCATGCGGGCCCGTGGAGCAGAGTTGGATCATGATCAGCAAGCCCTGCGACAAGTGCAATCGGATGCTCGAATTCCCCGACACCCATGCAGGCCGGCGTGTCGAATGCCCCGATTGCGGCGACATCAACGTCCTCCCCGAGGCCGCACCCGTTGCCGCCAAGGACCGGGCCGAAGCACATGGCCTCCCGCCCGACCACGGGCCCGAAAAGGAAGTCATGGTCCTTGCCCCCGCCAACTGGCGGGCTCATCCCTTCCTGACGATCTTCACGCTCGGCCTGGCGACCCTGTTTCTCTGGTTCCGAAACCTCGGCAACCGCCTCTACATCACCAACAAGCGCTCGATCCTCCGCACCGGCTTCTTCGCCAAGAGCACGACTGAAGTCCTCCACGATCACGTGCGCAACGTGCAGGTCGATCAGACGTTTCTCAACCGCCTCTTCAACGTGGGCACCATCGGCATCTCCAGCTCCGGGCAGGACGGCATCGAGATCGTCGCCCACAGCGTCCCGCGCCCCATGGAAGTCAAAAAAACCATCGACCTCTACCGGCCGCTCTGATTGAGTCACTCGAGTCGCGCACCCGTCGCCGCGAGGCGGAATAGACTGAGCCATGAACCAGATCCGCTCTGTCAACCCCACCAACATCGCCCGCGTTCTGTGCACCACCGTGCCGTTGATGTTGATGTTGATGATGGTCGGTTGCGTTGCACCCGCAACACATCAAGGCATGCCCGACGACTTCAGCCTCGACGTCGCGATCCTCCCCGAGGCGGGTTCGCCCAACGCAAACGCAGCGCAGCACTTCATCCTGCACGCCGATGGCACGCTTCGAGCCGGGCGCGGCCCGCAAGGCGCCCTGGACCGCTATCCCGGACAGGCGCGCAAACTCTCCTCCGTCCAGATGGCCGAACTGCTCACCATCACCCGGCAGGCGATGGCCGTCGCGAGCCAGAAGGGCAGCACCGCGCCCACCCAATGGCTCCATGAACCGCCGGCCACTCACGGCGGCGCCATGCTCTTGTGGGTGCGCGATTCCGGCCAGGAGTCCGCCGCCCGATTTGACTCGACCGATGGAACGCTGCCGCCAGTCGCCGAGAATCTGCGCCATCGACTGCAGCAGTTGGCGCTCATGCGCTGAGCGAGCCCATCCCCTACGATTCCACGATGAATCAATCGAACCCCCCCGCTCCCATTGTCGGCATCGATCTCGGCACCACCAACAGCCTCGTCGCCTATTGCGACGAGCACGGCCCGCGCGTGCTTCTCGATGAGTCCGGCAATGCCCTGCTCCCCTCAGTCGTGCGCATCATGCCCGACGGCCCGATGACCATCGGCCGGGGCGCTCGCGATCACGCCGTCGAGTTTCCCAAACAAACCGTCCACAGCGTCAAGCGGCTCATGGGCGAGACGATCGACCAGGTGCGTGGCGACCTCGACTATCTCAGCTACGACGTCGTCGCCGGAGAAGGCGCCGCCGCCCGCGTGCGCGTGCACGACCGACTCTTCAGCCCGCAGGAGATCAGTGCCGCCATTCTCGGCCGCCTGCGCGAGATCGCGCAGGTCGCCCTTGCCCGACCCATTGAGAAAGCGGTCATCACCGTCCCCGCCTACTTCGACGACGCTCAGCGCCAGGCCACCCGCGATGCCGGGCGATTCGCCGGCCTCGACGTCGTGCGCATCATCAACGAACCCACCGCGGCCGCGCTGGCGTACGGCATCGGTCGCTCAGGCGAACCCGAAACCATCGCCGTCTACGACCTTGGCGGCGGCACCTTTGACATCTCCATTCTTCAGATCATCCCGTCAAACGAAACTGACGACGGCGCCAAGAACGTTGACAGCGCCTTCTTCCAGGTCCGTTCCACCGCCGGCGATACCCACCTCGGCGGCGATGACGTCGACCGCCTCATCGTCGAACTCGTGCAGAAGGAAATCCGCGAACAGTTCGGCGTCGCGCTCGAATTCCCTCCCGGCACGCGCCAGGCCCTGCGCCGCTTTGCCGAGGCGACCAAGATCCGCCTGAGCAGCGAAGAGACGGCCACGATCGAAATCGACCTCGGCGATGGCCGCAAATACCAGCGCACCATCGCGCGGGATGAATTCGAACAGATGATCACGCCGTGGGTCGATCGCACCATCGACGCCTGCCAGCGAGCGCTGCGCGATGCGAAACTCCAGCCTAAAGACATCGACCGCGTCGTCATGGTCGGCGGCTCGACGCGCGTTCCCCTCGTCCGCGAGCGCGTCGGTTCATTCTTCGAATCCAAACCCTACACCGCCATCGATCCGGACCAGGTCGTCGCAATCGGCGCCGCGGTTCAGGCGGCCATCCTCAACGGCTCGCATCAATCCGCGCTGCTGCTCGACGTCATTCCTCTGAGCCTCGGCATCGAAACGATGGGTGGCGCCGTCGCCAAACTCATCATGCGCAACAGCACCGTGCCCTGCCAGGCCACCGAGCGATTCAGCACCTCCGCCGACGGGCAGACTTCGATCAAGATCCACATCCTCCAGGGCGAGCGCGAACTCGTCAGCGACTGCCGCTCGCTCGGCGAATTCCACCTGCGCGGCATCCCGCCCATGCCGGCCGGCATCCCCCAACTGGAGGTCGCCTTCCACGTCGATGTCAACGGCATTCTCGATGTCACGGCAGTCGAGAAACGCAGCGGCAAGCGCGCCGCCGTCCAGATCGTCGCCAATCACGGCCTGACGCCTGACGAAGTGGACCGCATCGAGCGCGACTCGATCGCCAACGCCCGCGTCGACATGGCCGTGCACCGCATCATCGACCTGCGCGTGAACGCCGCACTCGATCTCAAGTGGATTCGCGATGCGATGAATCGGGTGGGCGAAGCAATCCCTAACGATTACCGCGATGAACTGGAGCGTCAGATCGCAACGTTGCAGGGCTTCATCGACGCCGGCCAGCGCGACCCCGCGTCGGTGGACGCGAACGCATTCCAACACGCCAAGGAATCGCTCGACCAGGCCTCGGTGCGCCTCCACGAACTGAGCATCGCCCAGTCACTCCGCAACGAGTAGGCCGGCGTCCGCGACGCGTAGGCCGGAGTCAAGGCTCTGCGCAGACCCGGCAATCCGGCTTGCGACTAGAAACACGGCGCCCATCGCGGGTAGATCAAGATTTCGCCGGGCCGGCGCAAGGCCTTGTCCCGACCTACGAATCCAACCCCTCCGCCGCATCCAGCAGAATCCACGCACTCAGGGGATCCGGCTTACCGTTGAGCACCATGCAGTTGCTCACCAGCGTCTCGGCAAAGTGCTGCGACTCCGGCGTGCCGTGCAGCAGAAACACATGAACGGCCCATGGATGGTTCGTCGCGTTATCGGGTTGCGTGCACTCAAGATGCCACGCCACCGCACTCGCCAGCCGCCGGTCAAGTTCGTTCATCCCCGCCCGCGCGTGATGCCACAGCGCATGCAGTGCCGACAACTCCGTCTCCGTCCAAACCTCGATCGTCTGGTACAAATCCTGCTTGAACAGCGGCCCGGCGCCCGCGGGATCCACCCAGCGATCAACCGGCCCCGCCCGCGGATCCATCAGCAGCCACCACAGCGCTGCATCATCGCGCGCCAGCCGCACCGATTCCGCCCGCTCCTCCGCCGATACTTCAGGCAGCAGCGAGCCCTGCCGCCGAGCCGACCGCCACGCCAGCAGCGGCCCGCCGATCCATCGCGGCCGGGCCAGCGCCGCGTGCAGCTCGCCGCGCAGGTCCGATTCAGCCGCCGCCGGTTCCGCCATCCGCCGCAGGTGCTCGACCCACCGCGTCAGGTCGCTTTTCGGCCGAGGTTTCGGGTCGGTTTTCGGCATTTCTGATCATACTCGACTCGACGGGAATGCACGAAACGGCTTCATCGTTTATACTCAGACCATGGCCGTTGTCGGGACAACCCGAACCACGTCGATTCACCGCCGCCTGTGCGTGCGCTGCGGGTTTGACGGCCGCGCGGTGCAGGATGGCGTCTTCCGCCACGGCGATCCCTGGTGCCCCAACTGCGGCTGCGACTTCCGCCGCCGCCCCCCGCAGAGTTATGCCGAAATGGAAGGCCTCTACGACGAGCCGTACATCTCTATCGCCCCGATCGCACCAAGCCCGCGACGCGTCAGAAAGTCCCGGCGGGACTTCCTCCAACGACTGGAAAAATGCCTCGCCGCCATCTTCGTTCTGCTGGTGAGCATCGTCGTCGTCGGCCAGATGGTCTTCGTCGGCTGGACCGCGATCAACTAAGCGGGCAATCTACTTCAGCGCGGCGATCAACCTCTTCTCGTCCCACACTTCGATGCCCAGCTCCCGGGCCTTGTCGAGCTTGCTCCCTGCGCTCTCGCCGGCGATCACCAGGTCTGTCTTCTTCGACACCGAACCTGAGACCTTCGCTCCAAGCGCTTCGAGCTTCTCCGTCAGCTCCGGCCGTGTGAACGACTCAAGCGTACCCGTCAGGACCACGGTCTTGCCGGCCACTAAGGAGTCACTCGTCGCCGCGCCCTGCCGATACATCGGACTCGAAAGATCGACGCCGACCTTCTTGAGTCGGGCAAACGCATCGCGTCCCTGTCTGGAGTGCAGGTAATCGTGCAGCGTCGTCGCGGTGATCTCACCGAAATCCGGCAGGGCGACAAGATCCTCCGTCGACGCCTCGAGCAGCGCATCCGC
Source organism: Planctomycetaceae bacterium (assembly GCA_040255465.1). Classification (GTDB taxonomy): domain Bacteria; phylum Planctomycetota; class Phycisphaerae; order Phycisphaerales; family UBA5793; genus UBA5793. Next base: position 210,598 of record JBDZVA010000002.1, on the reverse strand, counting down.
ATTCGCGAAGTGCTTCGCCAGCGTCTTGGCCGTTGATACTCCAATGTGTCGAATCCCCAGGCCCGCCAGCACGCGCGCCAGCCCGCGCCCTTTGGCCTCCTTCAGTCCCTCGATGAGATTGTCCGCCGACTTCTCACCCATGCGTTCCAGCGCAAGCAGTTCTTCGCGCTTGTTCACCAGCGCAAATACATCCGCAAAGTGCTCCACCAGCCCGGCATCGACGAGTTGATCGACGAGCTTCTCGCCCATCCCCTCAATATCCATCTGGTCGCGGCCGACGAACCACTTCAGCTTTTCGCGGAACTGCTCAGGACACTCGGGATTGACGCAAAAGACCTTCGGCCCCTCCTGCTCCACCGTGCCGCCGCATGCCGGACACTTCTTTGGCGGCTCGATCGGCTTGGAGCCCCTGGGCCGCTTGCTTTCGACGACGCTCACCACCTGCGGAATGATCTCGCCGGCCTTCTCGACCACCACGGTGTCGCCGACGCGAATGTCCTTGCGGCGAATCTCTTCGATGTTGTGAAGCGTCGCGTGCGATACCGTCGTGCCCGCGATGAAGATCGGCTTCATCGTGGCGCGCGGCGTGAGCGTTCCACCTTTGCCGACCATCCATTCAACTTTCTCCAGCACCGTCGTGCCCTGCTCAGCCGGGTACTTGAACGCGATGCACCACCGCGGCGCCTTGCTCGTCGACCCAAGTTGCTCCTGCTGGTCGAAACGGTTGACGCGAATGACCATCCCATCCACGCCATAGCCGAGTTTGCCACGGCCGTCGCGGAATGTCTCAATCACCCCCTCCACTGCCTCGATCGTGTCGCACACCTTCACATGCGGGCTCACGGGTACGCCGAAGGACTTGATGCGATCGAGGAAGGCACTGTACGACTCGACATTCTCAAGTCCCGTGATGGCGCCGCGCCCGTGCGCCACAAAGTTGAGTCGGCGCTGGGCCGTCACCTTCGGATCGAGATTCTTCAGCGTCCCCGCGGTTGAGTTGCGAGCGTTGGCAAAGGGCGCTTCGCCGGCCGCCTCTTTTTCCTTGTTGATCCGTTCGAACTCGGCGTTGGGCATGAAAATCTCGCCGCGAACCTCGAGCACCGCCGGAAGCTTCGTCTTGCCGTGCGCCGCCAGTTGCAGCGGAATCGCCCGGATCGCGCGAACCTGGGCCGTGACATCATCACCCTTCTCCCCGTCTCCGCGTGTCACCGCCGAAACAAGATCGCCGTCCTCATAGCGCAGACTGATCGCCACACCGTCAATCTTGGGATCGCAAACGTACTCCACCGCCGGCGCCTTCGCATACAGCGAGTCCGCCTGCTCCTCCAGCTCCAAGCCCTTCAGCACGCGACCATGCCACGCCCGCAGATCCTCAATCGAATAGGTATTGTCAATCGACTGCATCCGCACCGTGTGCTTGACGGTCTTGAAGCCCTTGATCGGCTCGCCCGCCACGCGCTGCGTCGGGCTGTTCGGATCGGCCAGTTCCGGATGCTCTTCCTCAAGCTGCTCGAGCTCCTTGAGCAGCTCGTCGTACTCGCGGTCGCTCATCGTCGGCGCCGCATCGACGTAGTAGGCCCGGTCCGCTTTGCGGATGATCGTTCGCAGTTCTTCGACTCTCTTGCCGGCGCTGGCGGTCATGTCCATTCCACCTCTATCTGGATGCACCATTCTTTCACAGCAGCGCCACCGGATCGACATCGACCGCCGTGTTCACATCCGACACCGCCAGCCCCGTATTGCGCAGATCCGTCAGCAGCCGCTGCACCACCGCGGCAGTCGGGGCGATGATCTCCACGCTGAAACGGTAGTGATCCGAAATCCGCGACAGGGCGCATGGAGCCGGCCCCTTGATCCACGCGCCCTTCCCACCCGGTGCGCCCGTCGTCGCTTGCGCCATCGCCTTGAGTTCGGCTGCAATCTGCTCGGCACGCTTGGCCGCCTGCACATGATCCGTGTCGCGCACCACGATCCGCGCCATCCGCCCCACCGGCGGCAAGCCCGCGTACTCGCGCTGCGGCATCTCCGACCGCACGAAGCCCGCGTAGTCGTGCTGCGCCGCGCACTGCACCGCCGGATGCCGCGGCTGAAAGGTCTGCACCACCACCACGCCCGGATGCTCGCCGCGCCCGCACCGACCCGCCACCTGCGACACCAGTTGAAACGTTCGCTCGGCGCTGCGGAAGTCCGGCAGGCTGATGGCCGTATCCGCATTCACCACCCCAACCAGCCGCACGTTCGGAAAATCGAGTCCCTTGGCGATCATTTGCGTGCCGATGAGCAGACGAATCTGCCCCACACGGAATCGATCAAGCACGTCGTAGTAATCGCGCGCTCGCTGCATCGAGTCCGAATCCATCCGCTGCATTTCGCGCTCATCGATCACGCCCGGCAGCAGGCGCAGCACTTCTTCTTCAATGCGCTGCGTGCCCATGCCAAACGTCACGACCTTTTTGCCGCACGTCGGGCAGCGTTCGGGCAGCGTCTGCTCCGCCAGGCAGTGGTGGCACCGCACCACCCCGCCTCGCGGCAGGTCGCGATCACGGTGATACACCATCGCCACGTCGCAATGGTGGCACTGCATCACCCAGCCGCAGTTCTGATCCGGGCACGCAATGTAGTTCGCATAGCCGCGCCGGTTGAGCAGCAGCATCGCCTGCCCCCCCACATCAAGAGTCTGCCGAAGCATCCCCTCCAGCCGCGGCCCGATGAGTCGCACGCTGCGATCGCCCTGCTGTGCCGCCTGCTTCTGCTGCTCGCGAATGTCCACGATCTCCACGCGCGGCAACCTCGCGCCGGGAACGCGATCGGGCAACTCATGCCAGTGAAACGCCCCCTTGCTCGACGCGTTGTGCCACGTCTCCAGCGAAGGAGTCGCCGAGCCGAGGATCACCCCCGCATTCTCAATCTGCGCCCGGCGGATTGCCACATCCCGTGCGTGGTAGCGCGGCGACTGGTCCTGCTTGTACGACGAATCATGCTCCTCGTCGACAACGATCAGCCCCAGCGTTCCCTGTGGAAACGGCGCGAAGATCGCCGATCGCGCCCCCACCGCCACCCGCGCTTCGCCCCGCGCGATCATCGCCCACTGCTCGTGTCGCTGCGCCGCTGTCAGCCCGCTGTGCAGGATCGCGATGCCCCGATCGAACCGCGCCAGAAAACACCCGACCGTCTGCGGCGTCAGCGCGATCTCGGGAACCAGCACGATCGCCGTCTTTCCGCCTTCAATCAATCGCTGAATGACGTTGAGATACACCTCCGTCTTGCCGCTGCCCGTCACGCCGTGCAACACGTGAACGCCAAACGCATCGGCCACTGAAGCACCGATATCTTCAATCGCGCGATGCTGCGCCGGCGTAACCGTGATCGACTCCGTCGGGCGAATCGCAATCGCTTCCCACGTCGCGCGCACCGTCGACTGCCGCTCCTGCGTCAGCACGCCAAGTTCGATGAGCCGCTTGATCGGCGTCGTCGTCTTGAGTTCCGCCATGTCGGCCAGCGCGCGAATCTCCACCGGGCGATCCACCGCCGCCTCCAGCGCCGCCAGCGCCCGCTTCTGACCCGCAGAGAGTCGCCTGGGCGCCTCCGCCGGAGGTTCGGCCGCCAGATCGACCAGCACCCGCGTCGATCGCCCCACCCCCTTCTTGACGGCGGCTGGCAGCATCGTTGCAAACACCGAACCCAGCGGCGCGCAGTAATACCCCGCAATCCACTTCGCCAGCTCGACGAGCGGCTCGGTCAGTGTTGCCCCATGCGGATCGAGTTCGAGAATCGTCTTGAGCTTTCGCCCGCCCGCCTGCGCCCCTCGCGGCATGACGTCGACAACAAACCCAGGCGCCGGCCGGTTGCCGCGCCCGAGCGGCACCACCACGCGCTGCCCGACGCGCAGCCCCTCCAGCGAGGGCGGAATGAGATACGTCAGCCCATCGGGATAGCGATCGATGCCCCGCTCCGGCACGACCTGCGCGGCGCCGATCGACGTATCGACGTCATCTTCAAAGAGCGTGCTCACGTCGCGACCCACTCCCTGCCGCCCATCGTGCAAACAACATCACCACACGCGAGCCGCGTGTGGTGATGCAAGTGTATCAGTCCATGGTCCGGCCCGGCACAACGCCGCCGCCGGCTCACTCGTTGCCGATCTCGCGCAGGCCAAGTCCCAGTTCGGAAAGCTTGTCGCGCACTTCCAGCAGACTCGTCGTGCCGAAGTTCTTGACGCCCAGCAGTTCCGCCTCGGTCCGGGCGCACAGATCGCCGATGCTCTGCACGTCGAGCAGTTGCAGGGCCTTGCGGGCCCGCACCGACAGTTCCAGATCGGAAACCGGCTTGTTGAGCAGGTGCTCCTGAGGCGTGCCGCGCAGTTGCTCGTACACCGCGTTGCGCAGCACGTTGTGCTGTTCATCAAGTCCCTGGCCGAGGCGCAGACCCTTGGCCGTCAGCATGTCCTTGATTTCCTGCAGACTCGTCTCGCCGAAGTTTTTGTAACCGAGTAGTTCCGCCTCGGTGATCCGAAGCAGGTCGCCCAGCGAGCGGATGTTCATCTTCTTGAGGCAGTTCCTCGCCCGCACCGAGAGTTCAAAATCAGTCACGGGCGTGTCGAGCATCGCGTTACGCTTCGTCGTGTCGCGCTCGATGTCCTCATCGACTTCCATATCAAACGACGCTTCGACGTCCTTCATGTACCGCAGGGCCCGCGCGTGGTTCGGCTGCGTCTCAAGCACCTGCCGCAGACACTTCTCCGCCCGGCGGTAGCTGCCGCGATCTTCATAGCAGATCGCCAGGTTGATCAGCGCGTTGATGTGGGCCGGCTGGAGATCAACGCAACGCTCGTACGTCGCCATCGCCTCCTCCTCCTCGCCCACCAGGTCCAGCGCGAACGCCAGTTTGAACAGCGCCTCGGCATTCTCCGGGTCAAACTGTCCCGCCCGGCGATACTGCTCAATCGCCCCGTACCGGTCGCCGGCCTTCTCGGCATTGCTGCCGGCCACGAAGTGCTCACGACTGGCCTGCGGGTCGCGATTGACCGCCTGTCCCGACGAACCAATCAGAATATCCATTACGTCCTGCGGCATACGCGTCATCTCCAAGAGGGGATTCGGACGCCCCGCCAATGCCGCGCAACTGCGGCTCGGCGCTGACGCCTCACAAGCTCAATCATAGCGCCGAACCCATATCCGGTGAATACCCTAAACTGCTCTCGACGCCCCTTGCCCGGCCCAGCCGCTTTCACCGCTCTATACTCGCCCAATCCCATGTCTGAACGCAACTACGACAGCCGTATCCCCTACGAACAGCACCGCATCCACGCGGCGGCAATCTACTGCTCCGACGGCCGCGTCGGCGAGCACTTCGACGACTTCCTCCAGAACGGCCTGCACCTGCCCCGCTACGACCGCGTCGCCCTGCCCGGCGGCCCCGCCTGCCTCGCCGGCCACCCGCAGGCCACCTTTGAGGAAAAAAGCGTCATCGATGAACTCCAGTTCCTCGTCGACGTCCACGGCCTCAAGCGCGTCATCCTCATCGCCCACCAGGCCTGCGCCTTCTACTCCTCACGACTCCAACTCATGGATCGTCGACTCGAACTCGTGCAGAAGGCCGACCTCGTCCGCGCCACCGCCGTGGTGCAGAGCGTGACCAAGGTCGACCAGATCGACGCCTACTTCGCCAGGCTCGTCGACAACTGCATTCGATTCGAACCCGTGGAAGTCTGAGCGACTGCCTACTGATCCGGCTGGATCTTCTTGCGATACGCCTCCGCATCCTCCGGCCGACTCATCTGCTCGTAGCACTTGATGAGTTCGCCGAATGCGTCTCGCGCCTTGGCGTCTTCGATTCCGACGAGGCGTTCAAGTGCGGCACATGCCGTCTTGAGTTCCTCCTCGGCCTGGGTCAACTTGCCCGTCGCGCGCAGGCACCGGCCGTAGCGGGCATGCAGAAACCACCGCCGCCAGTCATCCCCTTCCAGCACCTGGTCCGCGCCCGTCGCGGCCTGCTGATACAGCGGCAGAGCCTCATCAAAGCGCTGGTGATCCCAGTAAAACCCGGCGGCGTTGTTCTTGGCGAACAACGTTTCGGGATGGTCCGCTCCCGCCCCCTTCTCGAGCGTCGCAACCACTCTCAGAAACATCGCCTCGGCTTCATCGGCTTTGCCGAGCTTGTCAAGCAGCGGCGCAAACTGCTGCTGCACGCGCAACGTCTCAACCGAGTCGGGGCCGTACAGCGCCGATCGATCGGCAATGAGCTGTCCAAACGCCTCGACCAGATCGTCGCTGCGCCCCTGAGCCATCAGCCAGTTGATGCGCGAAAAACAGGCAAACTGGATCGCCGGGTAATCGCGCCCGATCCGGTCCCCCACGTCATTGACCAGATCATCGAGCAATGGCCCGGCCCGATCGTCGTCAAGTTCGACGTACGCCGCAGCGAGATTCGCTGCGAACCACGCCGCGTCCGGGTGGTACCGGCCGAGCACGTCGCGCGCCTTGCCGAGCAGCGGCTCCATCAGCGCGACGGCCTGCTTGAACTGGCGCTGGCGAATGAGCCAGGCGCCGTAGTTGTTGGCCGCCGAGATCGTGATCACGGAATCGTCGCCCCATCTCGTCTGCGCTTCATCGAGCGAAGTCTTGAGTTCCTTCTCCGCCTCGGCGATCGCCCCCGAGATAGTCAGGGCGTCGGCGTAGTTGTTGGTCACGATCACCGTCTCGGAACCGAAGCCGCCTTCGCGCTCCTTGTGGGCGGCGATCGTCTCGCGGAAGAGTTTGAAACTCTCTTCGAATCGCTCCTGCAAAACCCGCAGCCGCGCCAGGTCATTGGCGAATTCAAGCGTTTGAATCTCGCGGGGGCCGTAGGTCTCGTTCTGCTTCTGATACGCGTTGGTCAGCAGCGGGTCGGCGGCGTCGGTTTCCTCTCTGGCGAGGTGCCACAGGCCCAACCCGTTCATCGCCAGCAGCGTCGTGCGAGCATCGGGGCCATCCACTTTGCGAAGCGTCTCGAGCGACTGTTCGAGCAGCGGCCGCGCGCTATCATAATCGCCGATGTACGTGTACAGGCTGCCGAACGTGTACTTCATCGCCCCCGCAATCTCGGGGTCCTGACCGAGCGAGCGGTCGATATCGAGCACCGCGGGATCAAGCACCTGCACAATTCGCGCGTGGCGGCCGAGTTCGTTCACACGCGCCTGCTTGAACATGTTCTGGAGATAGCCCGTCATGCGGCGGCTCTTGTCCGCTTCGATCTGGGCGGTGCGCCGCAAGTCGCGCTCGCGGAAGTACGCCACACCCGCCATCCCCAGCAGCACGGTGACGACCACCAGTGCCGCGACGGTCAGCCGCGCCAGCCGCTGGCGACGCGCCACCTGCTCGATCCGTTGCAGTTCCGCCGCCCGCTGCTTGCGCCGCTGAGGCAATGTTTCGAGACGGTCGGCCAGTTCGGCAGCGGTCCGCAGGCGACGATCCGGATCGCCCTCGACACACAGCGAGATGTCCTCGCGCAGCAGCGGGTCGTCGACATCCCGCTCCCAACCCACGGCCAGCGGCCGCTCGAGATCGCCGACGATCATCTGATAGAGCAGCACGCCCAGAGCGTAGATATCGCCCTGCACGGTGAACGCCTTGCCGATGAGCGACTCGGGCGGCGCGTACAGTCGCGTACCAGTACGGCTCGACTCGTTCTCCGTCAGCAGGCCGGTGAAGCCCGACATGGTGATTTGCCGCGCATCGAGTTCGGTGCGGTCGGCGAGCATGCCGATGCCAAAGTCAGACAGGCGCGGCCGCGGTTCACCGCCCTTGATCTGATGAATGAGGATGTTGGCGGGCTTGATGTCTTTGTGCAGCACCCCGACCGAATGCGCAGCCGCCACCGCACGGGCAATGCGCGCCACGAGATCCAGGCGCGTCGCGATCGGCACCTTGTCAATGCCGCCCTGCGCCGTGGCCCAGTTTTTCAGATCGCCCGCTTCGGTGAACTCGACCTCCAGAAAGTAGGGCGCTTCCTCGAGTTGCACTTCGTAAAGCCGGGCGATGTCGTCCCGATCGCCCAGCACTTCGCGCAAGACCCGGAACAGCGTCAATTCACGCTTGAGCGATCGCAGGCGATCCTGATCGAAGCAGAACTTGAACGCGCGATGCACGCGCGTCTTTTCGTGAACGCCAAGCCAGACTTCGCCGAACCCGCCCTCGCCGATGCGCCGTTCGAGTTTCCACCCGCCGCGCGTGGGCACGTCCAGTCCAATGGCCGGCCGCCAGCCGAGCGTTTCGTCTTCGCCCGGCGCCAGCGCCCGGTGGGCTTTCTCAGAATCGCGCGGCGCCCGCAGCGGCGCTTCACCCTCAGCGCCAACCTCAAACACTTCGAGAGGTTCATCCGTTCCCTTGAACTTGTACGGCCCGTGCGCCATCCACCGAATCGTGAGCGTGCGTCCATCGCTCGTGACCGGATGCTGGCGGACATACTGACGAGCGCTGTCAAAGAGCGCTCGCGTCAGCAGGACCTGCCCCCCTTCGGCCAGGCCCATCACGCGAGCCGTCAGGTCAATCGCCAAGCCGGACAGTTTCGCGCCGCCTTCGGGATCCGGCTCAAGCTCGGAGACCTCGCCAAGGTGCAGTCCAACGCGGACGAGCAGCGGCGAGCCGGACCACGGCTCGCGCCGCATCGCATCCTGAAACAGCAGCGCGAAATTCACGCTGCTGCTGACCGTATTAAATCGCGCGAGGAATCCGTCGCCGGTGTCCTTGAGAATCTCCCCATCGCCCGCCTCTTCGAACACGCGTCGGAAGATCGCATCGTGCCGGGCGATGATCCGAGCCGCCGCCGCGTCACCGAGCCGACTCTTGAGCTGCACCGAGCCGACGATGTCAGAGAAAAGCAGGACAACCAGACGTGTCGGAGCGGCGTTGGGGGGCATTGGAACGGACTCACAGAGGCGCTTGGGACGACGCGTTCGCATGAGCGTACCGGACTTTCGATCTCCCAGCAAGGGCTGTGGAGGTCACAGTTCGCACTTTATTTGGGGCTTTATTGGGGGAGAAGACGGAATTTGCTTGCGTTTTCGGAGGAAAGCGGGCATACTGGAGACGGTTTACGAGGACTGTGCGCGCACTCCGCTCCTGACTCGATCGACTGAAGGGAAGAAGATATGCCTCGATTTTCCGCCTTTGCTGCCCAGTGGTTGACCGTTGCGGCCCTGGCAGTCGCCGCTGCCGGCGCCCGGGGACAGTCCCCGTTCAACGCCGTTTCCGTCCATGACGCCGAGTCCGTGACACCTCTCAAAATCGCTCAGGTCTTCAGCGATGGCTCAGTCGGGCAGTGGCATCCCTACGTCGTCAACAAGACCGGCGAAGACCCCGCGGCATCGTCGCTCACCTTCGGCTCGGCTGAAACCACCCAACTGCACGGCCCGGGACCCGAGTTTGTCCCGACCGATGGCGCGGAGTGCGGCGGATTCGAGCCCACCTGCAACCAGGCCTGCTCGCGCACGCGCCGGCTGCTCCAGTCCTGCGCATTCACGTACGGCGGCATTCGCATTTCCGCAACTTCCTCAGCCAATAGCCGAGGCGAGCGCGGCAACGTCGGCCAGGTCTTCGTGGCCTGGTCAAACAAGCGAGGCGCCGGCGAACTCGACGACTTCAATCCGCCGCGCGTCATCGGCGACACCGTCATCGAAGTGCTCATTTACGACAACTGGTTCGATCCGAGTTGCGGACCCGCCGAACCCAATCTCGTGGGCGGCGTACTCGTCAACTTCGGACCCCTCGCCGGCAAGTGCGGCGCCGATACGTACTACTACTCGACGATCAATCTCCGCGAGTTCGAAGATGTGTGCATGACGATTCCCGGCCCGACGGCGAACTTCGGTTATGAAGTCGCGTTCTGGTACGACGCCAATCGCACCGCCCGCGCCGCCAACAACCAGGCGGTGCTCTGGGGAACGAAGGATTCACGCGAGCAGGGTCACACCCTCGACGTGGGATACGCCGATCTGGATTACAACGGCCAGTTCACGCCTCCCGGCGAGTGTCTCCAGTTGCAGGGTGGTGGGTGTCCGAGCGTTCTTGCCGCCGCGGTCGACTTCTGGGGCGACTCGAGCCAGGGCACGCTCAACCTGTGGGACAACGGCACATTCGTCACCGAATTCCGCACCGGATGCAATGGCTGGGACATCAGCGTCAGACAGACGCCGGGAATCGAGTACGGCTTTCCGACCCAACCGCAGCTTCGCCACCAGGCGGATGACATGACCGTTCCCGCGGGACAGGTCTGGCAGGTGCAGCAGATGCGCTGGTACCTCTTCCAGCCCAATGCCAGCGAGCAGGAGCCCCTGGTCTCGGCCTTCGTGCGCGTCTGGGACGGCCCGCCCGGAGCCGGAGGCTCGATCATCGCCGGTGACATGACCACCAATCGTCTGATCGGCTCGCAGTTCGCCGACACCTATCGAGTGCCGCAGGCCAACCGCACCGAATGCCCGCGAGCGGTGAAGCAGGTCAGCATCGACATGACCTGGCTGCCGAATCTCACGGCCGGCACCTACTGGTTTGAGTTGGCCAGCGCGGGCAACCTCTCGTTTCCGGGACCGCTCGCGGTTCCCACGGTGCCGCGCAACGAACTCACCGACAACTCCCGCTCACTCGACGTCACGACCAACACATGGTCGGCGAACTCTGACAACGGGCTTCCCGTCGACTTCCCCTTCGAACTCGATGGCAAGATCATCTCCGGCGGCGGATGTGATATCTCCCAGTACACGCTCACGGTGAACGGCACCTGCCCCGGCACCGTCACCATCGCCTGGGCGAATGCGGCGCCTCGATCACAGCAGGGCATCGTCTACGGAGCGCGTCTCGGCACCACGATCATTCCGCCGGGCTCGGCCTGCGCGGGGACAACACTGGGCATCCGAAGCGGCGTACGACTGATCACGGTCGTCAATACCGGGCAGACCGGCAACGGCTCGATCAACGGGAATGCCAGCAGCGGCGCCTGCCGCGGATACCTCCAACTGGTTGAGTCCCGATCGTGTCGAACCAGCAATGTCGCTCAATTGCCGTAGGAGCGGTACGGCAATGAGTCATCGAAAAGGGAGCGAGGTTTTGACCTCGCTCCCGATTCGCTTTTCTTGACTCGCGTCAACCCAGACTCAGTCCACGCGTCGCGTGGAAATGGTCGAAGCGCGACCGGCTTCAGCCGCCTGCAACGTCAGCGTCACACCGCGGGCATTGGGCGGAATCGTGCGCGTCAGGCTGGCCAGGCCATTGCCATTCGCCACCGATGACCCGCCGAGCGCCGGGTTCCGAATGCCAAGCGTCACGCCGAGCGACGGAACAAGCGTTTCGCCCGTCCCGCGCAGACTGTAGAGGAAGTACACGCGCGAGCCCGGCGACACGCCTGTCGCCTCAAAGGTCGCCGGCTCGCCGGCCACGAGATTCGGCACGGTGAGGGGAAACGGCGCGCAAACGCCTCGCGGGTTCGCCAGTGCGGTCTGCCATCCCGCGTTGTTGATGCCGGTGCCGTTGTTGGCACTGTTTGGGTCTGTACCGCAACCACCGTGTGTGTGGACACCGATCGCTTCACCCGTGTCTTCATTGAGCACACACGAACCTGAATTGCCTCCGGACGTGTCCACGTTGTACCGCACGGTCGAACCGGTGAACTGGCGATACTCGCCCGTGTGAGTCTTCTGCGCCTGGTTCCACTCGCGCGGCACGCCGTTGCCCGTCGTGCCGTACCCGGTGATGCGAATGGTCTGGCCGTTAACCGGCGGCGGCGTCGACGCCAGCGTGTAGAACTCGCCTTGCGCCTGGTAGGCTGACAGCCCGGTTTCGGTGTTGCGGAACACGCCGAAGTAGCCCCAGTCCTGCCCGATCGATCCGCTCTGCGACTGCTTGGAGCTGACGTCCACGGCGTACTGATCTTCCGGCAGCGGGTTCTGCGGCGTGCCTTCGCTGTTGGAAAGGGGCACGTTGAACTGAATCACCTGAAGACTGGAACTCGAACAGTGTCCGGCCGTGATCATCTGGTGGTTCGGGTCGTCGATCAGCCACGCTGTGCAACCGATCGGCATCGCCCGGGCCGATCGCAGCACCATCGAGGGCAATCGATCGTCCGTCGTGCCACAGATGGTCTGTGGTCCCTCCTGCCTCTCGACGATCCCGACGTCGATGGAGTCGAGGACAATCCGGTTGTTGCGGCTGTGCGGGCGGGCGATGAGTTCGACCGACAGGGTCTCACCGTTGAAGTACGCCGTGCTGTTGCGCCATTGCTCAAGCGTCCACGCGTTGAGATGTTGCGTGCCGCCATCCTCGAGCGACATGATGCGAATAACCGAGCTCTCGGCAGTCTCGAAGTCCGGATCGAGGTCCGCCGACTTGAGATACAGTCGCAGCCAGCCGGCGCCGCGCGCCTCGATGATCTCCGACCAGACGACGCGCGGCTCGTCCCCGTCATTGCTCAGCAGACCCGAATCAGCTGTCAGGTCGATTGACTTGCTGGCGATCGGCTGGGACTGGCCCAGCGCCGCCACTGGCGCGGCCATCAGGCTCAACACAACGATCGTCCCAACCGCGCTGGTGGACGAGCCGAATGTCTGTCTCTTCATGTCTACTCCGGGATTAGATGAGTGGGCAGTTTACTGAATGACGTCACTGACGACATTCGTCGTTTCATTGAGCTCGCCGGCCTGCAGCCAGACGCGCCGACCCGACGTGCCATTTGGAATCCGACGCGTCAGGATCGCCACACCCGAGCCATTGGCGCGAACCTGTGAAAGCAGAATCGGATTGCGAAGGGCGACGGTCACATTCAGCGGCGGAATGGGCGTCTGACCCGTTCCCAGCAGGCTGTAGGCAAAGTACACCTGACCGTTGGGCGTTGCATTGTCAACCCGAAGCGTGGCGCTCTGCCCCGAAACCAGGTCGGACGCGGAGAGCTTCATCTTGGTGGCGATGCGGTAGATCGTGCCTCCGAGGCTGATGATGTACATCTCCCCGTTCTGATCTTCGCCGAAGGAGGAGATGGAGCCGATCGAGCCCCCGCCCAGTTCCAGTGAGCGATCCGTGAAGTTGGTCACCTGCTGACCATCGTAGTTGAACGAGTAGATGTCGCGGCCGCAGTAGTCGGCGAAGAAGTAGGTGTTGTCAAGCAGCGGAATCGACTCGCCGCGATAGTTGTACCCGCCCGTGATCGAGCAGCGCCCGCCGGAGTGGTCGTAGGTGTAGATCGGCAGCGTAAGCTCAGGCGCATTGCACGTGCAGCCGCTCAGGCCGGTGCAGCGAGCGCCCTCCATGCAGCGCCAGCCGTAGTTCTTGCCACCGTCGCCGGCGAGTTCGAAATCAACCTCCTCGATGACATTCTGCCCGACGTCGCCGATGTACAGGTCGCCGGTAATGCGATCGAAACTGAACCGCCACGGATTGCGCATTCCGATCGCCCAGACTTCATCGCGAACGCTGGGGTCATTGATGAACGGGTTGTCGGAAGGAATCGTGTAGGGAAGTTGATCGACGTTGATGCGCAGGATCTTGCCGAGCAGTTCCGAACCGTTCTGGGCTCGATTGCCCGGGTCGTTGGCGCTGCCGCCGTCGCCCATGCCGATGTAAAGGTTGCCATCCATCGGCGAGAACTGAATGCACCCGCCGTTGTGGTTCGAGTACGGCTGGGACACGGTCAGCACGACCTGCTCAGAGTTGAAATCCGCCACATCGGGATCGGCCGTCACCTGGTATCGAGCCACGACCGTGTTGCCGGAGGTGTTCGTGTAGTTGATGAAGAAGTAGCCGTTGCTGGCGTATTCAGGGTGGAACGCCAGGCCGAGCAGCCCGCGCTCACCACCGCTGCTGATCCGAGTGTGGACATCGAGAAACGGCGTCCCCAGCAACTGCCCGTCTTTGATAATGCGGATCAGCCCCGCATTCTGCTGGAGAACGAAGAGGCGGTTCGTGTCCCCCGGAGGTGAAGTCAGGTACAGCGCGCCCGAAAGGCCGTTGACCACCTGCTCGACGGCAAGCGTCTGCCCCTCGGCCGGGGTGCTCATGAATGGAACGCTGCTGACGGCCATGCACGCAACTGCGGTGGACAGTGCGTGGCGGATCTGATTGCGAAACATGCTCTCTCCCTTTCAGGTCAACTGATTCGGTACATCGATGGCGTGATTAGAACCCCCACACCTTCCGGTTTCTTCCGTGATCCGGGGACCCGGTTGCGATGGCGCCCGGCGAACGCTCCGCCAGGCGGTACTTCCTCCATCGACTGCAGGCCCGGGCGCCACCATTGAAGATACCGCACAACGGCCCCGTCCGCCAGTAAAAACCCTGGGATAACTCTCGAAGTCCCCGTGATTTGCGTAGAAAAGTGAACAACGGCGGACGTTCTCGCCCGCCGTCGCCGTCAGAGCAGGTTTGTGGACCCATCAATTAGTCTTGCCCAAGGGGCCTGGCGTCCCGAAATGGACGGGTCGTAATGGTATTGACCGCAAAAGCGATCACCGTGATGAGCAACCCAGCCGCCCACGCGGTCCGGCGCGGCCAGATGTCAAACTTGGCCCCGGAAGCGTGCCCCTCGTCAGCGGCGAGCACCTCGGTATTCGCTTCATGAAGCGTCGGAGGCTTGAGTTCGTGCGGCTTGGACTCCGGCAGAGGCACCAGGCCGTCCTTGACCGCTTCCCGCTGCGCCGCGACCTTGGTCTCATACTCCTCAATCTTCGCGTCGTAGACCTTCTCCGCGCCTTTGACGATGAACATCTCCGCCAGCTGCGAATCGTCAGGCGGGTACATCCGACCGACAGCCGTCGGACCAGGCAGGAACCACATCGGCAGCACGATGGCCAGCGGCATCAGCACCGCCCCGACCAGGGCGTACCCCAGTCGCAGCCCCGCGCCCATGCCGAGCCAGAAGATCACCAGCATGATCGGGATCATGTTCGGGATCTGGAACGCACCGGCAAAGAAGCCGACAGTCACACCGCACGCGAGAAATGAAAGGAGTCTTCCCATATCGGGCCAATGCTAGCGGCATCCGGGGCGATGACAACACCACCAACACCGCTTTGAGACAGACCTGATCAGCGATCCGCAGAGGCCGAATCCGGCTCCGCGATCGTCACCGTAATCCCGCCGTTGGAGGTCTCGATCTGAGACTCAGAGCCCTGATCGGCAAGGCGAATCGTGCGATGCTGCTTGCTCCCCTCAATTCGACTCGCAGATCCCGAGACGTTGACGCTGCCGTTGGACGTCGAAGCCACGATCGTCCCACCGATCGACGGCGGAACCACGAGCGTCACCGACCCGTTCGAGGTCTTGATCTGGATCGGGCCCGTCGCACCATCCGCCGCGCGGCAGATCACTCGACCATTCGAAGTCTTCACCACCGCGGAATGGGTCAAACCGGCAATCTCGACCGAACCGTTGGATGTCTGGGCATCTACTGATCCACCTGCGTCCGCAATGTGAACCCGGCCGTTGGAGGTCCGGGCTCGGACCGCCCCCGACTGACCCTTGACGAGAATGCTGCCATTGCTTGTATGCACGTCGGCGTCGCCCGTAAGCCCGATGAGCGTCACGGCTCCGTTTGACGACTTGACAACCGCGCCATTCGCCTGGGGAAGCGTGATGTCCAGCGAGCACGAGTCGTTCGACCGCCGCCCGCCGGGAAACGTGGGAGCGATCTTCAGAGTTCCGTCCGCCAACCGCTGCACACTGACCTGCACTCCAGCGAGACGCTCATCCGCCTGCTCCTGAGTGTCGCCCGCCGCCGTGATCGTCGCGACGATCAGGACTTCGCTGCTGGTCTCATCCGCCGTGATTTGAACCGAGCCGTTTTCGGTTGTGACGTCGATCATGCTGTTCGGCACGTGGGCGGCTGAAAGACTCTGCTGCCCCTTGGCTTTGTAGCCCGTCAGCGTAACACAGCCGGAAAGCAGCAGCGTGACCGCCAGAAGAACGGCGAGGGCCGAACGGGTGTGACTTCGAGTATGCATGGGTCGTCTCCTTGCAGCAGAATCGGCTGGGCAGGGCGCACCGCGCCCCATCGCGCCGGTATGATGTCATGCTTGTTGGGAATTGTTGGCGGGCCGTGTCTCAATCTCGCGGGAATCCGCCTGATATCGTCAGTTGAGGCGTCAGAATAGGCCGGCGACGGCCCGCGTCGTCCGCTCGGCCTCCTGCACGAGACCCTTGCCACCCCAATCGGAGAAGCCACATGGTCGCTCGAAAACTCAACGCCCACAATGTGTTAGGTTCGATTCTCAGCGGCGCTGTCCTCCTGGGCGCCCTGCCGGCCCTCAGCCCCTCGTCAGCCCGGGCTCAGGTCTTCGAGTTCTCGACGAGTTCATCCGTCCGAGACTCAGGCGCGAGGATTTCCGAACGCGACATCGACGCGCTGATCGAAACCCTCCATCTGGATGCAGACCAGGAAGCGCTCGTCCGAGCGCTCTACGAGGGTCATCGCTCAGCATGGAGCGACGCCTCAGCGGAGCATCGCGCCCAGGTGACCGCAATCTTCGAGGCCAATCGCGAGTCGAACGACTGGACCAGCGTCGCCAGAAAGACGCGCGAGGTCTCCAAGCAGTGGAAGGCCACAAGCGAGGCGCTCGAGCAGAACTTCCTCGACAGCGCCAAGAGCGTCGCCACCGACGAACAACTGCAAAACTGGCCGCGCTTCGAACGCGATCGACGACGAAGAACGCTGCTCTCCACCCAGTCGGCGATTGCCGGCGAGGGCGTCGATCTGGTGGACGTGGCCGAGTCCGTCGAACTCGCGCCCGAAACACTCGACCAGATCCAGCCCGTGGCGAATGTGTACGGGGACGAGATTGACACGGCCATCGCCGACCGAACCCGCGCGATTGAAGCGCTGGAGAAAAAGTCAACGCCGGCGACGGAGGGCGACTTTGCATCGATCGACTTTGAAGCGGTGAAAGATCTGCGCAGCCGCCTGCATGACAAGCGGATTGCCGTGCGCGACCTCAACGAGCGCTACGCCGCCCTCTTCTGCGGTCAACTGAGTGCCGACGACGCGCAGCTGTTCATGTCGGAGTACAAGATGCGCTGCTTCCCGCGCGTCTACCGCCCCACCGCCGCCGACCGCTACATCAAGACGGTGCGATCACTCGACACGCTCAACGAGGAACAGCTTCGGGCTCTGGACTCGATCGAAGGCGATTTCACGCGCCAGGTCGGCGGGATCAACAACCAGTTGGCCCAGGTCATCCGGGAGCAGGACAATCAGAACAAGGACCATCCCATGTTCCTTGGAGGTGGCGCCGACCTGCTTCCTCCCCTGCCGCCCCCGCCGGCCCGGACCGGAGACCAGACAGGCGATCAGCCCGTTTCCGTCGGCATGCTCTTCGTCACCGCGGGCACGGACGGCGGCCAGGATGGGCCCGCCTTCGTCGGTGGTCAGGTGATTCAGGCCGCGCCGGCCCAGACCGCCGTTTCATTCCCCTCGGCGGAGCCCGAAGACGATTCGCCTCGCGGCAAGCTCAACAAATCCAAGCGCGAACTCGTGAATCGCACCATCGAGGCAGTGGCCGCTCTGCTCACCCCCGAGCAGTTGGCTCTGGCCCCGAAACCTGACGAGATGCAACGACTTGCGCCCGAAGAACGCCTCGGCCGCCAACTTCAGAAAGCCCTCGAGAACGCCGTAATCGAATCGACCGGCGATGATGGCCAGCAGATCACCATCACCTTCGAGCAGGCCCCCGAGGGCAGCAAACCCTGATCAGTGGTCCAGGCCCGACGCGATGACGACCGCCGCCTCGATCGAGACGGCCAGGCCAGCGGCGCCTTGGCACCGTTCCCACCGGATCGGAGCAAACGGCTCGGCTCCGACAGAATCCGGCAATACCGCGAACCACCGTTCGTTGGGCCGGTATAACTCTGCGAATCCCCCTGTTGTCAGGTGACAGGATGGATGGGTTCTCGGCGCCGCTTCGGCGCGGTCGACGATTCGAAAGGAATGCTGCAATGCGATACTCCTCACTTGGATCCATGCTTTGTCGTTGGGGACGAGTCGGCGTCGCCGCCGTGGCGATCGCCGTCGGCGCCTCCACGGCCACCGCCCAGTTCGGCGGCTTTGGCGGAGCCAATTACCGTACCTCCATTAATGACAACGAGATCGATCGCATGATCGACGCGCTCGGGCTTGAAGAAGATCAGGCCACACTCGTCGATGCCCTCTACGACGGGTTTCGGGATACCTTCGACCAGGCGTCCGAAGACTCACGCCAGAAGATGCGCGACACCTTTCAGGAGTTGCGCGACTCGGGCGACTTCCAGTCCATGGCCACTGCGGGCATCACCTTCGGGCGCGAGTGGAAGCAGCAGAGCGAATCCCTTGAGCAGTCCTTCTTCAACGACGTCAAGACCGTCCTGACCGAAGACCAGGCCAAGAAGTGGCCCAAGTACGAGCGCGACTGGCGGCGACGCAGTTCCTTCCGCAGCGGCGGCCAGCCGGGTTCATTCTCAGGCGAGAACGTCGACCTCTACCAGATCGTCGAGGACATGGAGCTTGACGGGGAAGCCCAGGTCAACGTCGAACCCGTGCTCGACGCCTACTCCCTCGAACTCGATCCGGCCCTGACCAATCGCGACCGCGCGATGACGGACATGACCAGCATCACCTCCTCAGTGCTGGCCGGCAAGACGACCGTGGAGGAACTCGACTCCAAGTTCAAGAACCTCCAGCGCATGCGCGTGCAGGTCCGCGACCTGAACGATCGGTACGTGCAGTTGCTCGCGTCGCACATGACTCCGGAAAAGGGGCAGGAGCTCCAGCAGGAGTACCTCCAGCGATGCTTCCGGGGCATCTACTCCCCGACGCCGGCTGACAACTACTTCGAAACGGTTCGCAAGTCGGGCACACTTAATGAAGCTCAGCTCAAGGCCATTGAGGCCATCGAGCAGGACTTCCACGGCCAGACCGATGGAATCAACCGTCAACTCGCCGACCTTCAGAAAAAGCAGGAAGTCGAGTTGCAGCAGCGCATGTTCGACAGCATCAAAGCGATGGCCCAGCAGGGCGGCTTCGGACAGGGCGGACCGGGCCAGCGCGGCCGGGGCAACTTCGGCGGTGGCGGGTTCGGGGGCCAGGGAAACGGCGCCGATGACCCGCGCCGGGCTCTCATGGACCAGAAAACCGCCCTTGTCCAGAATGCGCTCAATGCCGTCGCCGGCCTGCTCTCGCCCGATCAACTCGCAGCCGCGCCCAAGCCCGATGCCAATCAGCGCGGCGCTCGCGGCGGCAATCGCGGCCAGATGACCGACGAACAACGCCAGCAGATGGAAGAGCGCGTGCGGCAATGGCGCGATCGCGGTGGCGATCAGGGCGGTGACCGCGGCGGCCGAGGCGGACGTGGCGGCTGATCCCCAAACCCCCTTCCCATCAACCAAATGAAAAGGGCTCTCGGAATCCCGAGAGCCCTTCTTCGTTTCTGTCTTGCGCTTCAACCCGCCGATTCGCCTTGAACGCGTTCGGCCAGTTCCTCTTCGGGAACGAGGTACGGCTCTTGCGAGTCCTCGTCTATTCGCGCCACGCCGAGCTCGAGAAGGGCTATCAACGCCGCCCGCTGCTCGGCCTGCTTCTTGCTCGGACACCAGCACGACGGAAAACGCCGGCCGTCGATCTCGACGCAAATCTCAAAGCACTTCGCGTGGTCCGGTCCCTTCTCATCGAGCAGGACGTAACACGCCGAGTGGCCGAACTGGCGCTGCGCGTGCTGCTGCAGGACCGATTTGAAATTCTCATGGTGCCCGCTGGACGCCGCGGCCTCGATCGGCTCCCTCAGATGCCGCAGGATGAACTCGCGCGCCGCCTCCATCCCGCCGTCGAGGTAGATCGCGGCGATCAGCGTCTCCAGCACCGCCGCCGAGAGCGACTTGGGCAGATCACACGGACCGCCCATGCCCTTGCCGGTAATCAGCAGTTCGTCGAGCCCCAGCGAACGCGCCACGCTGGCGCAACTCCGCCGCGACACGGCCGCCGACTTGATCTTGGTCAGTTCACCCTCGAGGTAGTCGGGGTAGCGGTGATACAGATACTCGCACACCACCATGCCCAACACCGAGTCGCCGAAAAACTCCATACGCTCATTGCTGGACAATCGACAGTCCGCCACCGACGCATGGGTGAGGGCCGATTCGAGAATCGATGGGTCGCGAAACTTGTATTGAAGTAGCGATTCCGCCTGCTGGCGCACCTGCTCGTCCATATGAATTCCCTCGTGCGACCGCGAAACGGCCGCCGCGACACCTGTCCCATGAACCGCCGAAGCGGCCTGGACGACCGGGCAGGTGATCGTGCCAGCCCCAAAAGAACCGTGGGCTGGCATGAGCAGATGCCCCGATCGAACTACCAACGCTAGCCGGGTCCCCGGCGGCAGTCAGCCCGCAGTTCGCCCCGAACCACCAATTGAATCGGCTGGTCCGGGCCGGCGATTGAATCTATACTGCCAGTCCTGACCGCTCCGGGCTGCGGTCGCTGGATCAACGATGATTCCCGACCCCCAAGCGGTCGGTCACGAAGGCAGGTCGAGTCGATGCATTACCCACATAAGACAAGTCGTATCAAGAAGCTCCGCAAGGTGGGGTTCCGCGCGAGAATGAAAACCAGCGCTGGACGCCGCATTATCAACTCCAAGCGCCGCCTCGGCCGCTGCCTCAACACCTATTGATCATCGCCTGCCGCTGATCGCTCGCGAATTGAGCCAGTGTCGCCATGCGCCACTGGGTGTCGTCGTGTGGCGACCAGATCAGGTAGACACCGCCTGGATCGACTCGGGTCGGAAACGCGACTGTACCCGTCCAGCAATCCAGTAGCTCAACGCCGGCAAACTCGACTTCATCAATGGCGCGATCAAAGCGCTCGATCGCACGCGCCTGCTGCACCTCAAGCGCCGCCACGTGCTCGCGCAGCAGAGCGAAACTCAAGCGGCGATGACAATCGACGGCATCGCGAAACGCGGCCTGCAGATCTTCGATGACCGGTCGAAGGAACGCAAGCGCCGCAAGCGCCTGATCCTGAGTGAAGAATCGCCGCGGCTCGAATGAGGCCGTCAGCCTCTTGAATCGAACCACGTCCGCGCCGATCGACGCGCGGTGCCGCTTTGTACTCCTGCGCCCCATGCTGACCTCTCTCCCCGCGCGACATTATCGCTCAAGAAGTGGTCGCGTGTCAATCCAAAACGGTGGAATCACCGTCATTTCTGCGCATTTGTGTGAGATTCCAATCTGGGCAAGTTTGACGGTTTAGCTAAACGTTGAACAGGAAGTGGCAAACATCGCCGTCCTGCATCACGTAAGACTTGCCTTCAGAGCGCATCTTCCCGCCGGCGCGGATCGCCTGCTCCGTCTCGTACTTCACGAGATCGGCAACGCTGTACGTCTCCGATCGGATGAATCCGCGCTGAATGTCGCTGTGGATCGTCCCCGCCGCTTCGGGTGCCGTCTCACCCTTTCGGATGGTCCACGCGCGAATCTCCGGTTCCCCGGCTGTGTAGAAACTCTGCAGCCCGAGCAGGTCATACAGAGCCCGCGCCAGCACTGCCAGCGCCGGTTCCGCGAGCCCGAGCCCCTCGAGCATCTCCTGCCGCTCAGCCGGCGCAAGTTCAGCAATCTCCGACTCGAGTTTGGCGCAGATCAGCACCATTCGCGTCTGGCCGCCCTGACTTTCCTCTACCCACTTTCGCAAAGCCGCAACCTGCGCGCTCTCGCCTTGCAGGTCATCCTCCCCCACATTGGCGACGTACAGAACCGGCCGCAGCGTAATCATGCCCAGCGAGCGCAGATCGGCGAGTTCCTCCCTCGACCACTCGACAGCCCGCAGCGGCCGTTCGTCTTCAAGCACCGCAATCGCCTTGGTGGCGATCTCGACGCGCTTCTTCGCGGCGGCATCGCCGGTCCTCGCCCGCCGGTGCGCCTTGTCCATCGCCCCTTCGAGCACCTGCAGGTCCGCCAGGAGCAGTTCCGTCTCCACCGCCTGGACATCGCGCACCGGGTCGAGCGAATCAAAGGCATGGGAGACATCCGGATCGTCGAAGCAGCGCACAACGTGCGCCAGCGCATCCACCTGCCGGACGCTTTCGAGAAACGAGTTGCCCATCCCTTCACCCTGCGCCGACCCCGCCACGATCGCCGGGATATCGACGAGATCGATCGTCGCCGGCACAAACTTGCGCGTCTTGATGTAGCGCCCGATGATCGCCAGACGAGGATCCGGCACCGGCGCCGTCCCATGGACCGCCTTGACCGTCGTAAACGGGTAGTTGGCCACCTCCACGTGCATGCCCGTCATCGCCTTGAAGACGGCGCTCTTCCCCACGTTGGGCAGTCCGACGATACCGATTTCCATGGCGAACCACTCTCCCGACGCGGCAAGGGGTGAACTGGGTTGAGCGGTGATGTTAGGCCCGAAGGTGTGGACGCTTGCGGCGACGCCCGCGGGGGCGATGCCTGATTCAGCGGCGCCCGGATTGAATGATGCGCACCGGAATGCGGATGAACGGCTCCGTCGAAGCCTGCGCCACGGCCGCGCGAGCCTCGTCGAAACGCGCCGCCGGATCCACCCACCAGAACATCACATGATCCCAGCGCGTTTCGGGCGGCAGGTTGGGCGCGACGAGATCCACCAGCAATCGTCCCGCTCCCTGGCGCGACCACGAAACCCGCAGCGAACGGTCGGCGCCCAGTTCGCGCAACGTACTCAGAATATCCGTCGGAGTGCCCAGCAGCGTGAACTGATACCCCCGTGCTGCATACCGCGACTGCTCAGCCAGCGGCACCCGATCGTCCGGATCGGCCACCACCGGGCCAGTGCTCATCGGGACCGGTGTCGGGATCGGACCGACCAGGTTCGGAGTCAGCGGCCGGGATTGATCCGTGCCGGCAAGATGCTCTCGACCGGGATCCTTCGCAGGCAGCCCGGCCGGGACGTTAAGCGTTGCGTTGACGATCAGATCACCGCCGCGCGAGCGCAAGCGCTTGGCGATCGTTTCAAACGCCGCAGCCGGATCAGCCGTAACAACGTTCGCGTATAAATCGAGATCGGTCGGCCACTGCCGATCAATCGCCGCAATCACCGCCGGATTCGCCGAGGCCACCATCGCAGCCTCAAACGACTCGGCAGCGGACTGAGTCTCATGGTCAGTCGCGCCGCCGGGCTCCGGAGTCCTGATCACCAGCATCTCGCTCGCGTGGCCCGGCTCGGCTGCGGGCGTTTCGGTGCTTGTCTTACTCGTCTCCACCGCACCGTTATTGACAACCGCGTCGGGCGCAAAGACATCATCGCGCGAATCAAATCGCAACGTCTGGAAGAGCATGAACCCGCCACCCGTGAGCAGCAGCGTGAACCCCGCCGCCGCCGCATACCGCTGCCAGTGCGAGGCCCGGTACCGACGCATGTCGATCGGCGGAGCGACAAGATCCGTCTCCAGCAGCATCGATCGCTCGACGCTGGCCAGCACATCAGCCACCAGTGAAACAGGCGGCTGCTCGGCCGGCATCGCCCGCAGCCCATCGCAATCCGCCTGCATCCGCCGCAACGACGCGAGCAACTTCGGGTCCGAACCAACGGCTGCCTCAAACGCAGCGCGCTCTTCGCCCGTCATCGTCTGCTCGACATACGCGAGCAGCGTGGCTTCGTCGAACTTGTTGGGCGTTTGTGATTCCATGGGTTTGTCGCCAGTGTCCTAGTTCACGGTGGACTTCGCCGCTGCCTTCTCCATCTCCTGCAGGGCTTTTCGCAGGGCCAGTCGAGCGCGGAAGAGTCTGCTCTTCACCGTCCCGATTCGCAGGCCAAGCACTTCCGCGATGGTCTCGTAGTCCAATCCTCGACCGTCCCTCAGCACCAGCAGAGCCCGGGCTTCATCGCTCAGCCCCCCGAGGGCTCGCAGCAGAAGGTCCCGCTGCTCAGTAGTTTGGACGTTCTCCTCGGCTCTCGGTTCCCCATCAACCGCGGAATTGGGCCACGAATCCCCCGATTCGGCCATCTCCCCCAGATTCTCGGGCTGAGCCCCGCCCCCGGCTCGCGCCGTCCGACGCTTGCGCAGGTGCGAAATGCTCGTATTCACCGCCATTCGATACACCCACGTCGACAGGGAGGCCCGGCCGTCAAACCCGCTCAATCCCGTGATCATCTTCGTGAGCACATCCTGCGTCAGGTCCGCCGCGTCCTCCCGATGGTTCACCATCCGGCTGCACAGGCTGAATACCCGCTGCTGATACGCGCGCAGCAGCAGACCCATCGCGCCGGTATCACCCGCCCTGGCGCGTGCCACCAGGCGGGACTCATCCTGCTCGGAGCCGGAATTGGTCTGATCCTCTCGACTCACCTGTCTCCCGCCGCCGCCCTACTATGCCCTATCGACCGCCGCGAGGGCCACCCGAGCGGTCCCCAACCCCCTGCAGGTGCCCAGCACGATCCATGACGTCACCATCGAGCGAATCATACACGACCTACGTCTCGCCGCTGGGGTCGCGTAACGCGTCCGCCGAAATGCAGGCGATCTGGAGCCCGCAGCGCAAGCATTCCACCTGGCGCCGCCTCTGGCTCGCACTCGCCGAAGCCGAAAAAGAACTCGGCCTGCCCATTACCGACGCCCAGATCGCCGAACTCCGCGCCCACCTCGACGACATCGACTTCGACAAGGCCGCCCAGTACGAAGCCAAACTCCGCCACGATGTCATGGCCCACATCCACGCGCTCGGCGATGTCGCCCCTGCCGCGCGGCCCATCATCCACCTCGGCGCCACGAGCCAGTTCGTCAATTGCAATTGCGAACTCATCCTCCTCCGCGACTCACTCCAACTCATCGCCGGCAAGGCCGCCTGCGTCATTGATGCGCTCGGCACATTCGCCGCCGCGCACCGCGCCACACCCACGCTGGGCTTCACCCACTACCAGCCCGCTCAACCCACCACTGTCGGCAAGCGCGCCACCCTCTGGGCCTACGAACTCGCCCTCGCGCTGGATGAAATCGAAGTCCGCATCAGTCGCCTGCGCCTTCGCGGAACAAAAGGCGCCACCGGCACCCAGGCTTCCTTCCTTGCCCTCTTCGATGGCGACGCAACCAAGGTCGACCAACTCGACAAACTCGTCATCGCCAAACTCGGCTTCGCTGACCAGGGCGGCTACGAAGTCACCGGCCAGACCTACTCGCGCCTCATCGACGCCCAGATCCTCAACAGCGCTGCCGTCGTCGCCGCAAGCCTCCACAAGACCGCTACCGATCTGCGCCTTCTCGCCAATCGCAAAGAGATCGAAGAACCATTCGGCTCATCGCAGATCGGCTCCAGCGCGATGCCCTACAAGCGCAACCCGATGCGCTGCGAACGCATCTGCGCTCTGTCGCGCTTCGTCATGTCCATGCCCGCCAACGCGCTCCAGACCGCCGCGACGCAATGGATGGAGCGCACCCTCGACGACTCGGCCAACCGCCGCCTTTCGCTGCCCGAGACGTTCCTCGCTCTCGACGGCGCGCTCGATCTGATGCACAACGTCACGTCCGGTCTCGTCGTCCACGAGCGCGTCATCCACGCCAACCTCATGGCCGAACTCCCCTTCCTCGCCACCGAGAATCTCCTCATGGCCGCCGTCCGCAAGGGCGCCGACCGGCAGGAAGTGCACGAACTCATCCGCACCCACAGCCAGGCCGCCGGCCAGCGCATCAAGTCTGAGGGCCTGCCCAACGATCTCATCGAACGCCTCCGCGCCGAGTCCGTCTTTGCCGGCCTCGACTTCGACGACCTCATGGATCCCATGCAATACGTCGGCCTCGCCCCGCAGCAGACCGACCGCTTCATCGAGCGCATCGTGCAGCCCATCCGCAAGCGCTACGCCGCCAGCCTGCACAACCCCTCCGAGCCGCGCGTCTGACGCCAATCCCGTGCGTTTCCGTGGTTCGATAACCACACGCCGGCAGCAATGCCCGATACAACCACCTTGCGTGGTCAAGTCGACCCGTGGTGGTGCCGATATCGCTGGGTGTACGTGTCCTCGAATCAAAGAATGTGGCCCAAGCCAGGGAGGGCGTGATGTCGACCATCACCCAGGAGAGTCGCGAAGCCGTCGTGAACAAGGCCGTTCAAGAGATCAGCCACATCGCGACTCTGCCCGAAGTCACGCTCCGCATTATCGATCTCGTTGAAGATCCCTCTTCGACGGCCCAGGATCTCAACAAACTGATCACCAACGACCCCGCACTGTGCAGCCGCATCCTCAAGGTGGTCAATTCCGCCTTCTACGGCCTGCCGGGACAGATCGGCTCCATCAACCGCGCAATCGTCCTGCTCGGCCTCAACGCCGTGAAGAACATCGCCATCGCCACCAGCCTCGCCAAGCTCTTCCGAGGCGGCGAACTGTGCCCCAACTTCTCCGCGCGCGACCTCTGGGTGCACTCCACCGCCGTCGCCACCGCCGCCAAACTGCTCGCCGACGCCGCCTCGATCGGCCTGTCGGACGAGGCCTTCCTCGCCGGACTGCTCCACGACGTGGGCATCATGGTTGAGATGCAGGCCGGCCGCCACAAGCTCATCGAAGTCTTCGAGCGCCTGCCCCAGGCCAAGACCCCCTTCATCGGTGTCGAAGACGAAGTCCTCGGCGCCAATCACCAGGATTTCGGCCGGGCCCTGTGCGAACGCTGGAAGTTCCCCAAGAGCTTCAGTTACGTCACGGGATACCACCATCGCCCGCTCGAACTCGACCCCTCCTCGCGCACGCTGACCAACGTCGTCTACATCGCAGACTGGCTCGCCAAGAAGAGCCAGATCGGCTTCGTCGCCGACGTCTCCACCGAGCAGATCGAAGCATCGATTCTCGACGAACTCCGCCTGACCGAGGCCGACATCGACAACGTCGAACAGCAACTCCCCGACGCCATCGACCAGGTCAACGCCTTCCTCGGCGGCTGAGACGATCGCAACCGGAAAAATCGAGAGGCACGTCACCCGACGACGTGCCTCTCTTCGTTTTTCTCAGTCTGGCCGGGTGCCATGGTCCAAGCGACGCTGCCTGACCTGAGCCGGGTCGAAGGTGGGGAGCGCAGGCCATGCGATCGCGCGACAAACGATCAGCCTCCAGTCGCCGGGGTGCCACTCCCCCTAGTCCCAAGTGCCCAGTGCCTAATGCCTCGAATCTTTCACTCAAACCGCTTCACCACCAACTGACTGATCCTGCACCCGTTCTGCTGGACGGCCTGGATGAGCACATCGCCAAGGTTGCGGGCGCCCGTCGGGACGAAGCGTGTCAACGTCGCGATGCCGTTCTGGTTGGCGACGGCGGAGCCGATCTGGATCGGGTCGTCGAGTTGGAGTGTGACGCCGTCGGTGTGGTTGCATCCGGGCACGAGTGTGCCGCCGCCGTGAGTGCTGTAGTAGAAGATGATGCGCGCGCCCGGCGTGCAGCCGGTCACGCGCAGCCCGTTGAGAGTCCCGGCACGGCCGGGTTGTGGGCCTTGGAGCGTGAGCGTGGGACGCACGGGCGTGACGAGAAACGCGCTGGACCCGCCGTTCGTACGGTAGCCCCGCCCCACTATTTCACCGGCATTATTGATGTCGAAAGCCAACTCGATTTTGGACCAGTTCAAACGTGGCGGCAGGAGCGAGTCAAGTCGCACCATCGGTCCGCTACCTTCATAAAGAAACGCGCGACCGTCCAGTGGCAAGTCATCGACAACCAGTCCCCCGACAACTTGATCCGAGTCGTTGATTCCGTAAGCAAACGACTCGATGCCGATATTGTCGTTGTGAATGTTGATGATGCTCCGGTTCCGCCAGATCACGGCGCGTGCGGTGGAGTCCAGAACCTCACCATACCCGGCAATGACCTCGGTCTCATTGACGTCATAGGCGAAACTTCGCCGGTTGCTGAGCAGGCTTCCGAGATTAATGAGTTCACCGTTCTCCCAAAGAAAGGCTCGAACGCCTGAAAACCCACTCCCCGCGACCGCTCCGACGACCTGATCGCGATCATTGATGGCCATCGCGAAGCCGTCTGCCAGACCAAAGTCACCGAGTGCCTCCATCTGGCCGTCAATCCATCGGAATGGATTCGCTCCACCTCCAGCAAGTCCCGAGTCGCCAACAACGTGGCCATCGCGGTTGACCCCATATGCTCTCGCAAAAGTACCACCGAGTGTGCCCAGATCGACCGGCGGGCCACCATTAGGCCACAGGACAGCTCGATGCTCAATGTTCTCGTCGTAGTCGCGACCGACGACGTCGCCACGATCATTGATGTCATACGCGATGCGGCGGTCGCCGAAGCCAAGTCCCTCGAGGTAACGGTATTCACCGTTGTCCCACACAAATGCTTCCAGGTCGCCGGATTGCGCGTCGTTGGTGATCCCAACGACCACACCGAGGTTGTTGATCGCGTGCGCAGTGGCGATCCCGGTTCCGCCGGGGTCGCCTACGTTGATGACAGCATAGCGAAATGGATCTTGCGCCGGCGCCGCAACGCTGGCCGCGCGCAAAAAGCTCGCGGCCAGCACATAGTGCAGATCGTAGTGATTTCGGTACATTCTTACCTCCAAATCAGAGCCGTTTGTGTCTGCGTATCTGGGATCAGGGTCGAGGCACAATGACGCTACAGTTGATCGATGGCGTTGTCGCATGGGGATCAAAATCATCAATTAGCACGCCGTATGCAGCGTCCTGCAGATCCTCCCGAATCTTGGTCCACAGGTTTGTGTAGTCACTGATCCACGCCACATTGCCATAGACCTTGTTTGCCCTGACAACTGTGAGGTCAAATGCGTCCGGCGTGGGTGTCGACGTTCCGTGCCAGCAAGTAGCGTGCGTCCCAACGTAGGGTGCTGTTGAGGCTCTGCGAAACGCACCGGCTTGGACGTCCGATCTCGCGCTGCGGCGACTTCGCTTCCCTTCAGTTCTTCTCCTCCGTGCACTTGGCCCGCAACCCCTCGAACCCTGCCCCGTCTCTTCCCGCCGATCATCCGATTCGCTCCTCGTTCTCCCTTGCACCAACATACCAGAAAACCCGCCAGACTGCAAGCCAATTCCGGGGAATCTCACAATGGAATCCGTCGCGTCGTCTCGCGCGGCTGGCATCGAACGCCGCGGCCCTCGGCGGAGTTCGATGTCGGGGGCGATAAGAGTTCCGGCGACCCCTGCCCGTCGACACTGAACCCGTGCCCAAAGCGACAAGCGTTCAGCGCCACTCGAATCCCGCCGCTTCACGTCGCGGGGTGCCATGCTTCATCGGCTCCCTGGCCTGAGCCGCGTCGAAGGCTGCGTGAAGCATGCCGAGCGGTCAGCGACTCTCAAACGCTCTGCTCTTTCGATGATCCACCGCGCCATCGCATGCTTCGCCCGAAGCGGCTCGAAGCATGGCACCCGCAACCCGCCGGGCCTGCGCCCCAATCCAACTGCTCTTCTCCGCGATCTCTGCGATCTCTGCGATCTCTGCGGTAAATTGCCTTTCCCCTGCATTCCCACCCAATCCCGGCTTTTCTTCGTGCCCTCTTCGTGTCTTGGTGACCTTCGTGGTGAAAAACTTCGCCGCCCGCACACCCGCGCACCATCCAGACTGCATCCCGTGCGCGGCTTTCTCGAAAACGCAAAAAAGTCGAGCAAAACTCCAAATCACCCCCCTCAGAAAAATGAAAATCGACGAAAATTCCTGATTCGGCCCGCACAGAAGCGCTCGTTTACACGGAAGCGCTCGCAAGCGCGCACCAGCGCTCAAAAATCGCGCACAGGAGCGCTCCGGCGCGCATGAAAAGTTCCCGACATGGTGCATCTCCGTGTTGGCACGCATTTTGCGTTGCACATTTTCTGAATTCGCGACTCACGCCGCGCCGCCCGCGAAAAAACTTGTCTGCGCCAGCGCGACTCGATCATCGCCAACCGATCTCCTGCATCGCGATCCGGCCCCGCCGCGCACGCCGACGCACGCGAATCCCCATAGGTAGACATGCTTTTCAATCGCCCACAACCCGGCATCACCATCGACGCTCCAACCAGACCGACGCGCCAGCGAGGACGACCTGCCCTCCGAACTCAAACTCTTCGCTCGCGCGTCAGTCTGGTTCACCCCATCATGCCCTCGAGCACCCACCCACTCACCCCATCACCCGACACGCCACGCTTCACGCCGCCGCGATGCGGCCGCTCTTGAGTTCGACGATGCGATCGGCTCGCGCTGCAATCGCCCGGTCGTGCGTGACCATTACGATCGCCTGGCCCTTCTTGTGCGTCGCCGCGATCACATCGAGGATCTGCGAACCCGTCACGGCATCAAGATTGCCCGTCGGTTCATCTGCCAGCAGCAGCTCGGGCTCGTTCATCAGGGCCCGCGCGATGGCGACGCGTTGACGCTCGCCGCCCGAAAGTT
The DNA here is from genome assembly GCA_040255465.1 of Planctomycetaceae bacterium. Lineage (GTDB taxonomy): Bacteria > Planctomycetota > Phycisphaerae > Phycisphaerales > UBA5793 > UBA5793. The sequence continues at coordinate 180,274 of JBDZVA010000002.1, read as the reverse complement.
CCGCCGGCTTGTGGCGCAGACGATCGCCAAGCCCGAACGCGTCGAGCACTTCGCCGGCCCGCTGCTCGAGTTGTTTGCGCCGCATCATGTAACCGAAGCGGCCGTAGCGCACCATCGCCGCCAGCGCCGTGTTCTCGAGGACGTTCATCTCCGGCAGCAGGTGATAGAACTGGAACACAAAGCCCACGGCGGTGTTGCGATAGCGATCCTTCGCGGCCGTCGACCACTGGTTGATCTCTTCATCGTGGAAGCGGATGCTCCCCCCGTCGCGATCGGGTCGATCCAGCGCGCCGCAGAGGTGCAGCAGCGTCGATTTGCCCGAACCCGACGCGCCGAGCACCGCGACCCATTCGCCGGCGCTGACGTTGAAGTCGAGTCCCTTGAGCACGGGGACATCGACCCGGCCGAGCCGGTAGGTCTTGCGAAGCGAGCGGACTTCGAGAATGTGGTTCATCAGGTGGCGCCTCACTCGTATCGCAGGGCGGTGACAGGGTCGATGGCGGCGGCGCGAATCGCCGGGATCAGCGCACCGACGACGGCAAAGAGAATGCCGCCGGCCATGATGATCGCCGCGAACAATGGATTCACGGTGTTGGGCACCTGGTCGAAGATGTACACCTTCGGATCCCAGATGACGATGCCGAATTCCTCGCCGAGAAAGTGGTGAATGGGATTGATGTTCCAGACAATGAGCACCGCCAGGCCGCAGCCGATCACCGAGCCGAGAATGCCCAGGATCAGGCCGTATCGCAGAAACAGCCACGTAATGCCCAGGCGCGAAGCGCCGACCGCCCGCAGGATGCCGATGTCGCGCGTCTTCTGCTGCACCACCGTCCAGAAAATCGAGAGCACGAGAATAACCGCCACGAGGCTGATGATGGCAAAGAGCGTGGTCACCAGCGCCGTCTCGTTCTTGACGGCGCCGATGTACAGCGCGATCTGTTCCTCCCACGTCTTGATGTCGATGATCGAAGGCGGCGGCATCTCGCCGACGTGCCGGTCGTACACCTGTTCATACACGCGGTGCGCGTCGGCCTGCAACTGCAGCGGCGTGACACCCGCGGCCGCCTTGATCACGATTCGCGTCGCCCGGCCCGGCGTCATGCGACCGGTCGGCAGCGGGTCGCCGAACTCATCGGTCTCCGTCTCGCTCACTTCCTGCACCGGATGCATCTTGAGCATCTTCTGCAACACATCGAATGGAACGAACACATAGGACGAGTCGACGTCATAGCGCTCGACGCCAAATTCGTTGACGATGGGAAAGATCCGACTCTCGGGATCGCGCACGCCGCCTTCGTCGGTCAGCGGCAGCACCGTCAGCGTCACCTGGCGCGTTGGCATGAACCACGTCTGGCTGAACTCGTACGACCGCGGTCCGACGCGCTCGTTGGCAATGCTGACCCGCACCCCCGGCACCAGCCCCGGCGCCCCCTCTGGCGTTGTCAGAGTCTTGCCCGCGTTCTGCAGCCGCGCGAGCAGTGCCGCGTTGGCGCCGTTGGGATTCTGCCACTCGGGGGTGTGGTTGAGAATGCCCGGGGGCCCGACGGGGCCAAGGCTCTCGAAGTGGGGATCGAGCAGGGCCAGATGCAGGATGCGCTTCCACTCCATCGTGAACTCGGGGGCCTTCCAGTCGTCGCGCCGGATATCGGTTTCGGGCAGCCGGGCTTGTTCCTTCTTGCTCAGCGGCCGCCAGTAGAGGGTCGAGGCGTAGCCCGTGACGGCGTCGTAGGAGGTGGGGTCGATGCCGACGACCTGGACCTGCGAGATCTGGTTGTAGGGCATCTTGAGCAGGCCGTAGGCCTGGATCATCCCCGAGGCGGATTCGACACTTGGCAGCCGGCGGAGTTCGGAGACGATCTCCTCGTACCACGGGAAGCCGGTCACGGGACCGTCGATGGCGACATCGCCGATGAGCTTGCGGCCGGCCTGGGTGACCATATCAAGAAAGCCGTTCATCACCGAGAGGACGATGATGACCATGGCGGTGCACAGGGCGACGGACAGCATCGCCAGCAGCGGGATGATCTTGCGCAGGAGGTATCGACGGGTGAGCGTGGCCTGGTACACGGCTGAAGTGGGCTCCGGGGACAGGCCCCATAATCGTTTGGGTTCGGTTCGAGGGCAATCCTACGGCCAGTGGCCAAAGCGTTCCTCATCCCGGCCGAGCGAGGCGTCGATGACGTATCGGGTCAGGCGGTGATACGCCTACACTACGTCTGAAACCGCACCTATCCTTGAATTCGGTCCAAACTGCTGCCGGAAGCACATGGCCAGCAGCGTCACAGTTTTCACGACGGAGGATTCAGAGTTGATCACCAAACACCGTGGACATCACCGTTTTGCCGCGTCCCTCGCGTGCACCGCTGCCCTTCTTGGCCTTGCTCCCCTTGCCGCACTCGCTCAGCCTGCCGGCCGAGACGCGTACAAGAACGACGACAAGGTTCTGGGCATGAAGGGGTTCATTCCCCCCGTCATGTCCATGCATCGGACGCAGGATGAAGTGGACCTCGGCGACGGGCTCAAGTACGTCGTTCTTCGACCGGGAACGGGCATCGACGTCATCGACGGCTGCGACCTGGCGTTCGAACTCAACGCCTTCACCGCCAAGGGTGAACTGCTCTACTCATCGCGCGAGCCCGGCAACAAGCCGGCCGGCGTGAAGATCCCGGGCACCCAGATGTGGCCCGCGCTCGAGAAGGCGATGATGGGCATGCATCGCAGCGAGTTTCGCAAGATTCTGATTCCCAAGGAACTCATGCCGGCCAACGGCTTTGGACCACTGCCGGCGAACACCGATGTCGTGCTGGAAGTCGGGCTCTTCGCCGTCGCACCTCCCGTTGATCCGCTCATCGCCAAGCGCGGCGAGGACGGCAGCACGTGGATGGATGTGAAGCTCGGTGAGGGCGAGTTGTTCGACCGCTCCGGCTTTGCCACCTGCCACATCAACGTCTTCAACGATCTGGGCGAACTCATGGGATCGACGTCGATCACCCGCGTTCCGCTCGAAGTAGCCGGCGACGCGGACCGGTACTGGGTCAGGTATGCCCTCGGCATGCGGGCGGGTGGAACGCGCATCATCGAGTTCGACGAGCCCGAAGCGTATCGAAAGATGCGACTCCAGCAGGCGGGCCTGAACGCCGTCGACAACACCAAGCGCCGCTGGAGGCTGATGGTTGACTGCCTCATCGTCACTCCACCGATCAAGCAAACGCCACACGATCCGGCGAAGGAAGTGAACATCGGCGATGGCATTCGCATCGTTGATCTGGTGGTCGGCGAGGGAGACGTCTATCCGCCGCCGACACCGCCCGGCGAGAAGGCGACGGAATACACGCCGCGCATCAACTTCGCGTCGTGGAATGCGGATGACAACACGCTGTATGACAGCAGCCTTAAGCCGGGAGGCGGTCCGATCCAGTATTCGCCCGGGCTGTATCCAAGCGTCTGGCAGCGCGGACTGGTGGGCATGCGCAAGGGCGGCAAGCGTAAGATGATCGTCCCGGCGAATATCGACAAGGGGCAGGACTTCCGCCAGATTCCCGATGATCGCGGCTTCATCTATGAGATCGAACTGCTCGACTGGGAAGAGGCGCTGTTCCAGTTCACCAATGACGGCGGACTCGACTTCTCCGACCCGACCGAGGACGGCGGCACGGCCGCAGATCAGATCAATCCTAAGAAGTAAGAGAATCGCTTCTTCAATCAGAGAGACCCCGCTCGAAGCCCCGCACGAATCCGCGGGGCTTCGGCGCTTTTCTGTCCAACCCGGCCCGCGCTGCTGAGATTGCATTGGTTCGGCAGTGGGATACGCTGTAGCGTCCGCTTCCGGACGATTCCAACGAGAGGGCGAGGCCGTTGACCGATCCCGATCTGAGGCAGGAACTCGCACGACTGTCCGAACGTCTCGATCGGCTTGAGCAACTGCTCAACCTCGAGGCGCTCGATCCAAAAAAGTCCGACACCACCACCGCGGAGCCCACCGCGCCTGTTGCGACGCCTTCGACGGCGCCGCCGACCGCGCCTCCACTCGCGGACCAGCGCGAGCCGATTCACGTCTCGGATCGCAAAGCCGCCGCGTTTCATCGGGTGACCGCCACTTCAGTTCCGTCGCTGGGTGGAACGCAACCGCCAGTCTCGTCCAGCGCGCCGCCGGTGTCGTCCGCTCGCATTCACTCCACTCCGGTTGGAATGGCTCCGGCTCGATCTGGTGCCGGCCCGTCGCCGGTGCGACGCAACCCCATTTCTCTTGAACTGCTCATCGGCGGCCGGGGGATGGCGTGGGTCGGAGCACTCGCGGTTGTCGTGAGCATTGCGCTGCTGATGAAGATCGCCTACGACGAGGGCTGGTTCCGCGTCGTGAGCATTCCGATGCGGTGCGCGATCTCTGCGGTGTTCGGATTGGCGATGCTCGGCGCCGGCGAGGTCGCACTGCGCAAGATCGGGCGTGCGGCGTCAGTTGGGCTCTTCGGCGCCGGACTGGGCACGTTGTATGTGACAACGCTGGTGAGTTTTCGACTTGAAGTGCTCGGATCCGCGGGGCTGACGCTGTTGCTGCTGGGAGTCGTGGCGGTCATCGGCATTGCGGTCGCGGTGCGTGCCGGGCTGTTGAGTATCGGGGTGATCTCGATCATTGCCGGGTACGCAGCGCCGGTACTTGTACCCGACGCCGGGGCGTTTCGCGCCGCGCTGCCGTCGTATCTGACGATGTTGCTGCTCGTCGGCCTGGCGCTTTCGGCGTGGCAGCCGCGCCCGTTCCGTACACTGCGGCTGGTCACGTTCGGGGCTCATGCACTGCTCGCCACTCTCTGGGTGATCAACGTTGGCCCAGCGGGCGGAATTCTGGAACTCACATTTATGGCCGGCTGGTGGATGATGATCACCGGCGAGGTGCTCTACGCGGCGATTCGGCGACAGTCTTCGCTGGGGAACGCGATCATCAGTCTGCTGACGACGGCGTGGTTCGCGCTGTTCGGCTGCGTTCTGCTCAACACCACAACGGCGCTGCCCGTGGGGCTGACAGGCGGGTTTGCCGCAGGCGTTGGAGTGTTGGCCGGGGCGATTGCGCTGCAGTTTGGCCCGGGGCTTGATACGCTGCGCCGCGCTCCGCAGAACGCGATCGAAAAACTCGCCGTGTCGCTATGGGTACAGGCGGGCTGCCTGCTGGTCATCGCGGCGGCGTTGCAGTTCAGCGACTACGGCACGACGATCGCGTGGCTCATCCTGGGCATGGCGGCGATTGAAGTCGGCCGCCACATCCGATCGGTCGCGACAGACCGGTTCGGCCTTGTGGTTGTCGCGCTGGGACTGCTTCGTCTGCTGTCCATCGATCTCTTCCGAGGGGTCGGCATCACGGCCATCAGCCTGGGATCGGTTTCCATCTCACAATGGGGCGTGCTGGCGCTGGGCGCGGTGGCGGTGCTTCATCTTGCGGCGTGGCGGCTGCGCCAGACCGATTCGAGTCTGCGCCGTTGGACGCCAGGCGTGCTTGTCATCCTGTCGGTGCTGCTCTGGCTTCTTGCGACACTGATCGAATTCAACGAACACGATCTGCTGGATTCCGCTGCGTGGCTTGGAGGAGCCGCGGCGCTGGTCCTCGCCGGCGCGGTGGTGAGGCGGTTGCCGTATCTGCAGGTCGGCGCCGGCATGGTTGCGTTGACCGCCCTGCGACTGATGGCCGTCGATCTGATCAATGTCGCCCCCGTCACGGCGGTTGCGGTGGGCTCGCTTTCGATTTCGCAATGGGGCGTGCTTGCCCTGTCGTGCATCGCGGGCCTCCACATTGCGGCGTGGTTGCTGCGAGCAACGGATTCGTTCGCCAGGGCGCAAGCCGCGACCGTCCTGGTCGTCATGTCGGCGGTGCTGTGGCTGCTGGCGACGCAGGTGGATCTTCGAACCAACGGCGTGCTCGTGACGGTTGCCTGGCTTGGCGGCGCGACAACGCTTGTGGCACTGGGCGCAGTGGTGCAGAGGCTGCCCTATCTGCAGGTCGGCGCGGCACTGATCGCCTGCACAGCGCTGCGCTGGGTGGGCGTGGACATGCTCGGCGTGCGATCGCAATCGCTTGCGGACTGGGTCGCCGTGATGCCGCTGCTCAATACCAGTGCGCTTGTCGGCCTGCTCGTCATCGCTTCGGGCTGGCTGTTTTTGTGGGCTGACCGGTATTCGAAGCGCCGCCTTGGCATCCGGGATCGTGAGTCCACGCTTCCGGTCCTGTACGGGATGGGGCTGATGTTGATGATTCTGCTGAGTTTTGAGATCGACCGCGCGGTGGCGATCTACGAACAGTCGCAGGGCGAGACGCTGCGCGAGCGCTGGGCTCCGGGGCAGTTGCTCTCGCTGTGGCTGACGCTGCTGTGGGGGATGACTGGCTTGTTTACCGCCATGTTTGGCGCGTGGCAGCGCAAGCAACTGCTTTTCGCCGTCGGCACGTGGGTCGCGGCTCTTTGCGCCGGAGCCTGGCTCACCTGGGATACGCTCTTGTATCGCGTAACGAGCTCTGTCGGCGGCGCCTCTGTTGTGTTCAACCTTCAGTTTTTCGTCGGCCTCATGCTGGCGGTCGGACTGGGTGCGAGCGTCCGGCTCATCGGCTATCGGCGCGCCGGCACGAAGTACCTGTTTGCGCTGGATCCGGAAGGGCATTTCGCCCGCGTGGCGCTGACGCTGGTCGCCTGCATTGGTTTGTGGCTGGGATCGCTGGAGGTCGATCGCCTGTTCAATCCTGATTTCTCGTCCCTGACCAATGCGGCCATGGCGCGTCAGACGGGGCTGAGCATCTATTGGGGTCTCTATGGGATTGCACTGGTGGGCATCGGCTTTGTGTGGCGGCTAGCCCCCAGCCGATATGCGGGTCTGGCGCTGCTGGCGATCACGCTGCTCAAGGTCGTGGTCATCGACATGAGTGATGTACAGTACATCTACCGCGTGGCGTCGTTCATGGGTGTCGGGCTGCTTTTTGTGCTCACTTCGATCGGCTACGCGAAGATGTCGCCGCAATTGCTCGCCGCGGAGCATGACGGCACAAGGTCTGACGTGGAGCCAAGTTAGCTCCAAACGCCTCCCAAGCCGTCGAATCCGCAAACCCTCGCCATCAAAAACGACGACATTGTGAAGTGGCCTTCGCCGGGATTGAAGTGGTTTGTCCCGCCCCGCTGGGAGCGTCACCCATGAGACCGGATGAATGCGTACGCGCTCGGATGCAATGGAATGCTGATGCCTCGATAGCGTCGGCGTTGCTCGTCGTGTTGTGCCTCGAGGGCTCTGTCGCGGCGCAGGCGCCTGGCTCGGACGTCCCATCGGCGCTCAAGGGGCAGGTCAGCATCGAACGCACGGACGACGACGCCGACATCCGCCTGCACGTGAATGCGAGAATGCGCGGCTCTGCGCCGCACGGTCTCATTACGCTGCCTTTCACTCTGGATGAGGGGCGCATCGTGCTCGGTGGCGTCGTCGTTCTCGAACCCAGCGTGCCGAACACCGCGCACGAAGTCAATCCCATTCTTGACACGTGCGCCCAGGGTTCACTGGTAGTTTCGAACGAACGGGCGGCGCTCTATCGCGCGTGGCTGTCGGCCGAAGTCGGGCTGAGGCCATCGTGCAATCTCTTCGAGCCGTATGACTACCTTTCGGGCGCGCTGGGCGGGGTTCGTTTCGGCGGCCTGTCGATGGAGCCTGCCCCGGTTCGGGCTGCGACGATCGCGGAACCGATCGCCATCGGCATGGAGGCGCTGACTGCATTTGAAGGCGCCATCATCGACTGGGATCGTCGCGAGTTGCACCTCGTCGTGCGTCGCACGCTCTACTCGGCAAAGTCCCCTCCGTCGCGCGCGGCGATTGATGCGCTGGCGGCTCGCGAGGACTGGACCGTCGCCGGGCTGCAGATCGACGCGACAACGGAAACACTTGACGAACTGCGCCACGTATTTGTCATCACGCGCTCGATGTGGCCCCGCATTGCCGTCACGATCGATTCTCATGAATCCGTCGCGCTGATCGCTACGGGCTACGCCGGCGACGTGTTGCTTCGCGCCGGCGCCAAGGGGCCGCTCGACGCAATCTTCGGCGACGAGGCGGCAGCGGATGACTCCGTGGCGTCAGGGCGAACTGATCGGCCGCGACTCAGGACGGCTCTGAAGATCGGTTCGCGCACCTTCGAGAACGTTGAAGTCGAGACTGGCTGGACACCACCCGACGCGATGGCGGCTGTGGGTGTGGATGCGGTGCTCGGCATCGGCGTGCTGAGCCGGTCTCCGATCTGGCTGGACTTCGACGCGGGGGTGCTTCGGGTGTGGACGGGCGAGCGCCCGTTTCCGGAACTCCAGGCCGGCACTCGCTGAGCCAAACGCCTTGTCATGCGAGAGACACGCTCATCATCCGAAACAGACAGGCCCACGGACTTGCGTCCGTGGGCCTGTTGAGATTTGCCGCAAATGAACATGCACGGTACGTGCACGGGTTCGGCTGATTACGGGATCCGAGCGACGTTGCTGGTGTTGCAGGATCCGGATTCGACGAGCTGGAGGTAGTGGCCGCAGGCGGCGGTTCCGGCCTGGCCATTGACGGAGCCCGAGCCATTGCCGGTTCCGACGGTGTTGACGAGGCGAACGCTGCCCTGCACGCCGAGCTGGGTTCCAGCGCAGGCGCCGGTGGGAATGGTGGTGTTGCCCTGGTTGTTGCCAAACACGATACCCTGCTGGCGACTGGGCGTGGCGTTGCTCCAGGAGATGGTGAGGGTGCCGGGGCACCGGCCCGAAAGGCGGAGGGTGTAGCGACCGCCACCGGTGGTTACGGCGGCCAGGCCGTCATGCGCGCCGAGGCCGGAGAGGCGCAGGGTGCGGGCGTAGCCGTTGTTTGGATCGATGCTGTAGAGATTGCCGCTCCAGTCGATCAGCCAGTAGAGGCCGGTGTCTTCGTCGTAAGCCATGCCGCAGTTGTTGAAGAAGTCGCCGTCGTTGAGCAGGGCGGTACTTCCGTTGGAGGGATCGACTGAGTACAAATCGCCGGGGCCGGCGTAGGCGGCGACGATCATCTGTTGATTCGGGTCATACGTCAGTGCGTCCATGTTGATGGCGGTCGTCGCGATAAGCGTCAGTTGAGCGTTGCTCAGGTTGATCTCATAGAAGCGATGGTTCCGGGTCGACTCGCCGCAATACATTTTGCCCGTGTTGGGATCCGAGACGAGGCTGAACATGTCGGATGAGCCGTGCGAGCCGACGAAACTTGCCTGACCGGTGGAGAGGTTGACGGTGTAGAGGCCGGTGCCGGCGAAGCCCTGGACGAGGTACATCTTGCCCGAGCCGGGGTCGTAGCCCATGTCGCCAAAGTCAAACGCGACTCCGAGGGGCCCGACATCGGTGATGGTGAGCGTCTGGGTATTGAGTTTGCGCAGCATGTCATCACCGGTGCGGATGGTGTACAGATCACCAGCCTGAACACTGCCTGCCGCCAGTCCGACGGCCGCCGCCATAAGAAGTGCTGTTCTCGTTTTCATTGTTCTCTCCACATCCAAGGGGTTGCGGATCCGCCTGCTGGTTCCGAACAACGGACCATGCAACCCGCGCCTCGCACTGAGCGAAGCCCGGCGGACCAACATTTCAATTGCAACAGTATCCTGAGTTCTCGTCAGTCTGTCAACAGGGGCCGGAATGAGAAAGCAATATCCCCCCGAGTGAGGGATGATCTCTCCGGATCGGGCTAGGCGGTGGGCATGAGCGACTGGGGTTTGTCGACTTCCAGTTGCAGGGGCAAAGTGAGGGTGAACGTCGAGCCGACCCCGATTTCGCTGGACACCTTGACCAGGCCGCCGAGAAGGCCGGCGAGTTCGCGGCAGATGGCCAGGCCCAGGCCCGTACCCGCGTGGCGCCGGGTGTGGCTCGCATCGACCTGCCGGAACTTTTCGAAAATGATCTGCTGGTCTTCCTCACTGATCCCGGGACCGGTATCGCTGACGGAAACGCGAACCTGATCGCCAGACTCGGGCGTCCGGACGCGCTCGGCGGCGAGGGTGATGCGTCCACCCTGCGGGGTGAATTTCACGGCATTGGAGAGGAAGTTGAAGATGATCTGCTGAAAGCGGCCGGGATCGGTTTCGATGGGCGGCAGTGTGGGACTGACCTGCACGACCAGTTCGATGTTCTTTTTTTCCGCCTGGGGGCGCACGAGCGTCATGAGCCCCTCGCACACATCGGCCACGCTGGTCTGCTCGACGGCAATCTCGAGGCGACCGGCTTCGATCTTGGCCAGATCGAGGAGGTCGTTGATGAGTTCGAGCAGGCTCCGGCCGGAGGTGATGATGTTGTGCAGGTAGCGCAGGCGCTTTTCGAGCCGGGCCGCGTCGTTGTCGTCTCCGCCGTCTTCGTCGAGTTCCTGGATCACCTCGGCAAAGCCGAGGATCGAATTCAGCGGTGTGCGAAGTTCGTGTGAGACGTTGGCCAGGAATTCGGACTTGAGTCGGTTGGACTGTTCGAGGAAGACGTTGGATGCGGCGAGTTCGTTGAGTTTGAGATCGAGGCTCTTGTTGATCTGGCGCAGCTGGTCCTGGCTGCTCTTGAGGTTGGCGAGCATCAGGTTGAAGGTCTCGGAGAGTTCCTCAAACTCATCGCCGGTGCGGATGTCGGAGCGGATGTTGAGTTCGCCGGTGGAGACGCGCTCGGCCGTCTCGCGCAGGACTCGGACCGGGGAGAGGATGATGCGCGTCGTGATGACGTAGAACACGCCGAAGGCGAGCACTCCCGCGAGCACTCCCGATCCGAGGATGTAGGCGCGGTTGATGAAGACCTCACGGACCGCGGAGTGGGCGTCGCGATCGATAACCAGCAGTCCGACGGGGGGATTCGGTGCGGCGTCGGTCATCTCTGCCGCGCGACGAACGATCTCGTCGAAGCGCCCCGTGGACTTGATCGCCTCCACCTCTCCAAGGTGCAGGACGCGGGCATAGCGGTAGCGCACGGGCTCGCCGGGCTGCCGATCAACACGTTTGTACTCGTTGGCGGTGGCGACGGCGGCCGCGGCATTGGCCAGAAACGCGTCGCCTTGCACCGCGCCGGTCTCGATGTCGTGCAAGGTCACGAAGCGAATGCTCAGCGCGGGAAGATTGGCGTTGCCATTCCGGGCGCTCGCATCGGGCGGTGCTGAGGTGACGGGTTCAGTGAGGTCGAAGAGATTGTTCAGCCAGCCGTCGGCCAACTGGCTGGCGACCTCGAACTGTCCCTCGTCGACCATTTCCTGCATGCGGATCCAGGGGACGCTGAGGGCGGCGGTCAGAATCAGAACCACTGCGAGGCCGAACAAAAGTTGGCACTTGTTTGCGAGCGAGAGTCCGGAGGATCTGAACGTGGCCATTGGCTCAGCCTGAGTCGCCGGCGCGCGGGGCGGCTCCGTTGCGTTTCCACGGGACGACCTCTGCGTCCATCCAGAGATGATCGAGGTCGTAGAAGGCGCGTGCGTTGGGTTCGAAGAGGTGAATGGTCACGTCGACAAAGTCAACGACGGTCCAGGTCGATGATCGTTCGCGATTCATGCGAAACAGGGGGTGGCCCGTGGATTCGCCGAGTTCGACGACGTCGTCGCTGACGGAACTCATCTGGCGATCGGAGGTTCCGGTGGCGATGACCACGAAACTCGTCACCTGGCTCAAGCCGCGCACGTCCAAGGCCACGACTTCCTCGCACTTGGTGTCCGCCAGCAGCCTCGCCGCCTCGATGGCAAACTGCCTGGCCTCGAGGGTGGCGGCGTTCGTCTGTGTAGTCATGCGCGTCTCATTCCTCCCGATTCTCCTCCCGCGGTCATCGCGGTGACTTCGAACGATACCACGTTCGATGCGATCGGGCCGCTCTCGGCCGTGAAACCCCGGGCGGGACCTGTGCGCCAACGGGATGAGGCGTACGATGTTGAGCCATTATCACGATGCATGCGATCCAACCTGTCTCCGGGAATCATCGGCTGGCGGCGGTTCTGGCCTTCACGATGTGCCTTGCGGCTCTGATCGTCCCGGCCTGCAAGCGGGCCGCCCCTGCCGCGCCGGCGAAGCCTTCGCCGGGCATGCGCATCGTCTGCCTGAGCCCGGCCGTCACTGACCTGCTGATTTCACTCGACCTGGGCGATCGAATCGTCGGGCGCGATACGTGGGAAGAGCAACTGCCCGACTCGATCCCGCGCGTGGGCGACTTGACGAGCATCAACCTGGAAGCGGTGGTGGCTTTGGCCCCGACCGATATCGTGCTCCAGGCCGGAAAGATCGGCGCGCCGCCGCGCCTCGAAGAAGTGGCTCGCCAGCGAGGCTGGAATCTGATCAACCTGCAGATCGACGGGCTGCCCGATGTGCAGAGAGCGATCGGAACGCTGGTGGAGCAGCTCTCATTCGCTGAAGAGGCGCAGTCGCGCGAAGTCGCGGCGCAGCGGGCGCAAGAGTTCGTCAATGAGATCGGCCAGGCGCTCGCGCCGCTGCCGGCCGCAGTGACAGATCGTCTTGGCTCGATCATGGTGTTGTACTTCACCGATCCGCCCTCGGCGTATGGGCCCGGAAGTTATGTCAGCGACATTCTCGAATCGCTCGGCGGGCGCAACGTGCTGACAGGCGGCGCGTGGCAGGAACTGGATCTCGAACGAGTGGCCGCCAGCAAGCCGTGGGCGCTGATCATTGCCGAGCCGGACGCCGGCGAAGAGTTGAAGGCGCATCCGGAAGGGGCGCTGGGCTCGCTGGCTCGACTCAATCTTGATTGTGTGCGTGCAGGTCGTCTGGCGGTGCTGAGTCACCCGCGCTCGCAATTGCCGGGTGCCTCGGTGATCGGCGTGGCGCAGGAGCTTCGCACCATCCTTGAAGAACTGGCTCGAAAACAAGGGCCGCCCGAACCATGAGCGGTCGCCCACTTCCCCGAATCATCCTGCTGGCCGCCCTGATGGCGGCCCTGGCCATTGTTCGACTGGTCGTGGGGTATTCCATCGGTTGGCCGGCCGATCGCCTCGTGCTGGAGTTGCGACTGGTGAGCGTGTTCGGGGCGATCAGCGTGGGTGTGTGCCTGTCGGTGAGCGGTGTGATGCTCCAGTCGCTGCTGCGCAATGCGCTGGCGAGCCCGTACATTCTGGGTCTGGCGGCCGGTGCGGCGCTGGGCGTCGGGCTGGTCCAACTGGGCGTTGTTCCGCGAAGCGTCGCGTCCTGGATCGGGGAACCCGTCGGCGCGGTGGCGGGGTCAAGTCTGGCGCTGCTGCTGGTCTACAGACTCAGCCTCCGCCGCGGATTGATCGATCCGATGTCGATGCTGCTCGTGGGCGTGATGATCAGCGTCGTCGCGTCAGCGCTGCTGATGCTCGTGCAGTTCATGATGGGGCGCGATGCGGATCAGCTGCTGCGATGGATGATGGGGCGCATCGCACCGGAGGCGCCGCCCGCACTGGTAATCGCAGGATGCGTCACCGCGCTGGCTGGTCTGGCCATCAGTCTGCGCTGGTCACGCGCGCTGGATGCCGCGGCATTGAGCGACGATGAGGCAGCGAGCGTCGGCGTCAATCTCGCCTCATTGCGCATCGGGATGTTTCTGACGGCCGGGGTTCTCACGGCGGTTTCGGTGCTGCTGGCCGGGCCGATCGGCTTCGTCGGACTGATCGCGCCGCACCTGGCTCGGATGATCGTCGGCTCAAGACACGCCGCACTGCTCGTCGGCGCAGCGCTGATCGGGGCCGCCCTGCTGCTCGCCGCGGACACGGCCGTGCAGTTGATCCCGCACATCCCATCGATTCCACAGCCGCGCGGCCTGCTGCCCATCGGCATTCTGACCAGCGCCATCGGCGGCCCGGTGTTCATCTACCTGCTTCGGCATCGGCAGTCGGGGTGGATCGAATGAGCCTGCGACTCGATCACGTTTCGTTTGCGTACGTCCATCCCGGCGATCGGGTGGTGGACGACGCCAGCGCTGAGGCGCATCGAGGTCGCATCACCGCGATCATCGGTCCCAACGCCGTGGGCAAGTCGACGCTGCTGCGTCTGATGTCGGGCGTGCTCGCACCGCATCGGGGCACGGTCCTGCTCGATGACAGCGACCTGCATCAACTCCCGGCTCGCTTGCGCGCAGCACGGCTGGCGTATGTGCCGCAGCGGCCCCGCGTCGACGCTCCTTTCACGATCCGCGAGGTTGTGGAGCTGGGACGTTACGCCCTGCCGCCGTCGTCGCGAGCCGTGGATGAGGCGCTGGCGCAGTGCGAACTCACGGCCGACGCCGCGCGCGTGTTCAACACGCTCAGCGTGGGCCAGCAGCAGCGAGCGGCGCTGGCGCGAGCGCTGGCGCAGGTCCACGCGCGGTCCGACGCGGTAATGCTGCTCGATGAACCGACGTCGGCGCTCGATCCCCGGCACGTCCAGCAGACCGCGCGCGTCCTGCGAGCGTCGGCCGATGCCGGCCGAGCCGTCGTCGTGATTCTCCACGACCTGGCTCTTGCCCGCAGCCTGAGCGACGATGCGTGGATCATGCATGAGGGCAAGGTCATCGCCTCCGGGCCAACGAACGAGGTGTGCGAGCCGACGGTGCTGGAGCGCGTCTACGGCGTGAAGTTCGAATTCGCCGACCACGTGCTGCGGGCGTCCGGTGGCTGAATTCCAGACATGATTCGGTTGAATCGCCGCTATACTTCGACGGACGAGTATCAGAAGGATCTTCATGCCACAGTGGCTTCAGAACAACCTCCAGACGATCATTTACATCCTCGTGATTGCGATTCCCGCTGTGTCGCAGGGGATCAAAGTCCTCGCGGATAAGAAGCGCCAGGCCGAAGCACGGCGGATGCGGAACGAGTCGCTCCCGTCTTCGCCCACTTCATCGCAAACAGGTCCGCAGACCATCGCGCAGCGGTCAGAAGTTTCGGCGCAGAATCGCGAGCCGGCGACGATTCAGGACGAACTCGCCTCCCAGCGCCAGGCCCAGATCGAAATGTGGAAGGCTCGCGAGGCGGCGATGCGGGGCCAGCGAGAGACGCTGCCGGCCCAGGTCCGTGTTTCGGCCGAGGATGAACTGGCCCGCCGACGCCGCGCTGCGATGGAAGAACTCCGTCGCCGGCAGGTTGAGGTCGATCGATTGCGATCGCAGCGGACAGCGGCGAATCGCGCCCAGCCTCAACCGGCAGCCGGCGCGGCCCCCTCGACCCGACGTCAGCGCGCCCAGGCCCTCGAAGCTGAGCGTCGGCGCCAGGCCGCCCAGCGAGGCGGCGGGGCGCCCGCCGGGACGCCGGCGCGAAAAATCGTGCAGCAGGTTGTTGCTTCGTTGGCCGGCGGGTCCGACGAACCGCCAGCCGAGCCGCAACCCGTGGTTGTACCCGCCTCGCGAACGACGCCAATCGGGGCGCTGATGTTGAATCGTGATTCTCTGCGGCAGGCGTTTGTCATGAAAGAACTGCTTGACCCCCCGATCGCGCTGCGGGACAACCAAACGGGGGCAACCGCCGGCTATCATCAGCCCTTCTGAACCCCACAATCACGTTCTATCCTGAACCCTGACGGAGCCATTTTCCGCCATGAGCAAGTTGAGCATCGAACAAGTCGATGTCGCCGGCCGCCGCGTCCTGACCCGAGTGGATTTCAACGTCCCGCTCGACGAGCAGGGGCGCATCACCGACGACCGCCGCATTCGCGCGGCGCTGCCCACGATTCAGTCGATCATTAAACGGCGCGGCAAGGTCATTCTGATGTCGCATCTTGGTCGTCCGGCGGAGGCGGGATACGAGGCGAAGTACTCGCTCAAGCCGGCCGCTGAGGCGCTGAGCAAACTGCTCGGCAAGCCGGTCGCCTTTCCGAGCCAGGACTGCACCGATGCCGCCGCAGCCGCGGCCGTGGCGGCTCTGGGTGAGGGACAGGTACTGCTGCTGGAGAATCTGCGTTTCCATGCCGGCGAATCCGCCAACGACGCTGCATTTGCAGGACAACTCGCGAAACTTGGCGAGGTGTACTGCAACGACGCCTTTGGCACGGCTCACCGGGCGCATGCGTCGATCGTCGGCGTGCCGCGCGCCATGGGCAGCGCGCGGCGAGCGGCGGGCCTGCTCCTGCTTGCCGAGGTCAAGTACCTTTCCGACATTCTCAAGAACCCGCAGCGTCCATTTGTGGCGGTGCTGGGCGGGGCCAAAGTGAGCGACAAACTCGGCGCGATCCGCCGCCTGCTGGACGTTGTCGACGATGTGCTCGTCGGCGGCGCCATGGCGTACACGTTTCTGGAGGTGCTCGGCCGCCGCATGGGCAAGAGCCGAGTCGAGCATGACTGCATCGACGACGCCAAGGAGATTATCGAGCTGGCCGCCGAGAAGAAGGCGGAGTTGTTCTTTCCGAACGACCACGTCTGCGGCAAGGAGATCTCGGACGAGACGCCGATCGAGGTGTTCGAAGACCACATTGGAGAGGGCTGGATCGGTCTGGACATTGGGCCCCAGACGCAGGCCCGGTACGCCGGCCGCATCGCCAAGGCGAAGACGATCATCTGGAACGGCCCGATGGGCGTCTTTGAGGTCGGCCCATTCAGCGTGGGCACGAAGGCCATTGCCGACGCCATGGCCGCCGCCACGGGAAAGGGCGCCACGACGGTGATCGGCGGGGGCGATTCGGCCGCGGCTGTCGAGTCGTTCGGTATGGACGACCGCTTCTCGCACGTGTCGACCGGGGGCGGCGCGAGCCTGCGGCTGCTCGAAGGGCGCAGCATGCCGGGTCTCGACGCGATCGATTCAGCCTGAGCGGAAAAGCCGGGAAACGACCTTCAATTGACGGCGACACCGAATTGTGGTGGCTCGCGGTCCTTTGCGCGCCGTATGATGCTTCAGCCAGATGAAGCGCTTTCGCGCAGGGAGGTGACATGCTCACCGGTCCACTGTCGATTCAGCGTCTGCTCGCGGGTATGAAGCAACATGATGCTTCTGACCTGCATGTCAAGGTCGGCTTGCCCCCGACCTATCGCGTCGGTGGGTTGCTGCGAACGATTGACTGTTCGCCGCTCTCAGCCGAGGAGGCGGACCACCTGCTCGATCCGATCGTGCCCGAGCGACTGCGTCATCGGTACGACGAGTCCGGCGACCTGGACTTTGCGACGTTCAACGAGAACGGGGATCGATTCCGCGTGAACATGTTCCGCGCCGGCGGCCACGCCAATGCGGCCATTCGACGCGTGAAGGGCGAAATCCCGACCTACTCCTCGCTGCACCTTCCGCCGATCTACGAAAAGCTCATCACTGAAACCAACGAGGGCCTCATTCTCGTGGTGGGCGTCACGGGCAGCGGCAAGTCGAGTACGCTGGCCGCGATGATCGAGCACATCAATCACATTCGCGCCGAGCACGTCATCACGATCGAAGATCCCGTTGAGTATCAGTTCAAGCCGAAACTCTCGATCATCTCACAGCGCGAGCTGGGCATCGACGTGCCCGACTACAAGAGTGCGCTGCGGTACCTTGTGCGCCAGGATCCGGACGTCGTATTCATCGGCGAGATGCGCGACCACGATACGGTGCTGGCGGCGATCCAGGCGGCGGAGACGGGGCATCTCGTTTTCGGTTCGATGCACACGGCCGACACCATGCAATCGATGAGCCGCATCCTCGAATTCTTCCCGCAGACAGAGCACGGCTTCATCCGCAGCGCCCTGGCGAACACGCTCAAGGCGGTGTGCGCCCAGCGACTGCTGCCGGCGATGGAGGGCTTTGAAGTTTCCGCCGTGCCGGCCACGGAGGTGCTGCTCAGTTCGCCGATCATGAAAGAGAAGATCCGCGACGGCGAAGAAGAGGATCTGCCCGCCATCGTGGCGCAGAGTACGGAAGACGGCATGCGCAGTTTTACCAGGTCGCTCACCGAACTGGTGGAGAAGGAATGGGTCCGCAAGTCCGTCGCAATGGAGTACGCACCCAACCGCAATGCTCTCGAGAGTTCGCTCAAGGGCGTGGAGGTCAAGACGCAGACGCTGGTCAATCGCATCCGGGGTTGAGCAGACGACAGGTCGTGTTGAAAAACGAAGAAGGCGCACATTGAGGAACGGTTGGTTCCACAATGTGCGCCTTGCTGATTGATGGCGTGAAAGCCAGACGGATCAGCGTTTGAACGTCGAGTCGGCTCGCACGGCCTTGCCGGCTTCGACGGAGATGTTCTGCGTCTGCTCGCCGAGTTCGGGGTGATGGAAGACGAGTTCGTACTGGCCCGGCGGGAGACCGGCGATCTTGAACGAGCCTCGCTCGCCAGTCGTGGCGTGATACGGATGATCGAAGGCGTAGATGAGCGACTGCATCCACGCGTGTACGTTGCAGGCGAGGTGCATCTCCATCTCCGGCTTGGCGAACTTCACATCCTTGACCATGCCCGCAACCGGCTGACCCTCGTTGAACGTGCCGTTGTCCTGGCTGGTGAACTTGAGGTTGTGCGCGGTGTTGTCGGTGTTCTTCATGCTGAGCGTCTGGCCCGTCGTCACGGAGATGACGTGCGGGTGATACACGCAGCCGACCTGGTCGATTTCCTTGGGACCGTCGAGTGGGTTGGAGCCGCTCGGAGCGTTCCTGATGAACACAACGACATCCTTGAGTGAGCCGTTGTTGTTGATCACGATATCTTCCCGGTACAGTGCGACGCCGCGATTGGCCTGAACGCAGAAGTTGTCACCAACGGGTCGGATGCGCTGCATGCGCGGCGGCGCGCCGTCGAAGACGACGGTTCCGGTCACCGAACCCGTTGCCGCGTCCGCGTTGTTCATGAGTTCAGCGACGGCCGCCTCTCGATCGGCGGCTTTCTCCTCGGGGCTGAGCGCCTTGGTTTCCTCAGGCTTGGGTGCGGCTTTGACTTCGGCAGGCTTTTCGGCATTGCCGCTCTCGGCCGGCTTGGCGACTTCGGGCTCAGTTGTTTCGGGCGCCGCGTTCTCACCCGATGCCTTGGCCTGCTCAGCGCGCTGCTTGAGAATCTCCTTGAGGTCGACGCCAGACGTGGTGTTTTCTTCACCACTGAGCACGCTGGCGCCCACGGTGTAGTGGCGATCGCCGGCGATGAAGATCCAGCGCGTGATCAGGTCCATCTGCTCCTCGGCCGTGGAACCGTAGAGCAGTTCCTTCTCCTTGCGCAGAGCGTCGGGGAAGTTGGCGAAGGCGCTCACGCGGCCATCGGCGCCAAAGAGGCTGGGCATCTTTGTGCCGGGCATGATGGCTCCGGGCTTGCGCAGCCACTGCTTGACGTAATCTTCCTGGAGTCGGCGATAGGTGATGCCGAGATTGGGCGCACTGATCTGGTCGTAGATCGTGGGCTTTTCCTGGGCCGGCGCTTCGGTCGAGCCGTAGGGATCCTGCTCGCCGCCGTCACCGCCGTAGGCGTCCTCTTCGCCGCCTCCGCCGTAGGGATCTTCCTCGGCGCCACCGCCGCCATAGGGATCGTCGCCGTAAGGATCGCCTTCGTCGGCTCCGTCCCCACCGCCGTCCCCCATCAACTCGGCCTGCTGAATCTCGAAGATTTTCTCGAGCTTGGTCCAGTCGCCGAGGCGGTGGCAGGCGAAGCAGCCCAGGTCGGTGACGATGCCCTCGCCGAGTGCGAACTCCTCGGGGGTCATGTTGTCGACGGGGGGCGCCTGGAAGGGGTAGTCCACGCCGTTGTAGGTGTTGCGAAGGAAGTGGAGGTCGTACCAGATGCGGCCGTTCTTGGCGGCAAACTCATCAGGCGAGTCGTGGCGGGTGGGATAGGCGTTGGGCGCATAGAGGCCGAATTCGCGCGCCGTCTGCACGAGTTCATTGCGAGTCTTATCGAATTGCTCGGGCATGAGCATTCGACCAACGGCCTTGGAGGCGGCGTCCTTGGCGATCTCATCCGCTTTGGCGCCGTTGTTGCCGGCCCTGGTTGCGGTGTCGAACGCCGCGTTGTACTGCTTTTCAAACTCCGCCGCGAACACGGCATCGACGGGCTTGAGATGCGCGGCGATCATGCGCGCATCCATCGTGGTCTGGCCCGCGAGGTATTCGACGAGCCACTGCGATTCCTGAGGCTGGAGATCGAAGCTCGGCATGCGGATCTTGAGCCACGGCCGAAGCATCTCGACGTTGTTGAGGAAGGAATAGAACCAGTCGTGCTGGGTCTTGGCGCCGTTGCCGACAATGCGCGGCGGGGCGTTTGGCAGATTCTCCTGGGTCTGGAGGTAATCGACCGAGCCGTCCTTGCGGCGGACTTCAAAGTACTGGCGGATGTTGGGCACGTTGTTGTGCACATCATGGCAGCCGACGCAGTTGAGCGATTCGGCCATCAGGCGACCCTTGGCGCGCATCATGCCGGCCTCGTCGGTGGTCTTGAGCAGGTTGCCGCGCACGAGCGGCGGCTTGAGACTGGTCACGTAGGTCACGAGCGATTCGACATCGGAGTCGCGCAGGAAGAATCGCGGCATGCGCAACTTGAGATAGGGCTCGCCCACAGAGCGAATCTCGATCTGGTCGGCGCTGAGCCCCGAGTCTTTGCCGGTGTCGACGTCGAGGTAGCGGCCTTCGACTTCCTTGAGTCGCAGGGAGCGGTCGTTTTTGCTGGTGTAGACGATCTCGCCGCCCTTGGTCATCTCACCCTCGATGGTGAGTTTGTCGCGATCGAAGATGCGGCTGTTATGCAGTTTGGCGTAGATGTAGCCGCGACGATTGTTTTCGACGTGCTCCCATTCGAGAAGTCGGTCGGTGAGCAGCGGATCATGCGGATCGCCCTTGACCTTCACCGCGTCTTCCGTGAGGCCTTCGCGTTCGACGAACCAGATGTCCACTGTACTGGGTCGCTGCTTGTCGAAGATGTGCTCGAAGTAGCCAAAGTCGAGTTTGTGCGGATCCTTGACGCCGTAGGCCGACAGGTTGGCCGAAACGGCGAGCGAGGAATCGAACCCTGAAATCTGGTGGCAACCGAAGCAGCCGTAATGCTGAATCATTCGAGTGCCGAGATCGTACTGCTTTTCTTTGAGCGTCATCGCGGCGACGCGCTCGCGCGCGGCGCCTTCTGAGATGGCGTTTTTCTGAAGGTTGATGAGCAGTGCGTCAATCATCGGTTCATCGACGTCGAAATGCTGGGGCTGATAGGTCGGATGCTTCTGCTCGAGCAGGTAGGCGGTCAAGTCCAGTGCTTCCTGCTCGGTGAGGCGCAGGCGCGGCATGCGGGTGTAGTCGGAGTAGTGGGACGGGTTGCGCACCCAGTCGTAAACCCAGGCCCGCGCTTCATCGCGGCTGCGGTTGTGCAGCAGCTTTGTTGCCACGCCGGAAAGTTCCGGAGCGACCTTTGAGTAGCGGTCAGGCTGGTAGTGCATGAGATACCAGTGCAGTCGCGTGTACTGCTCGGGCTTGATGCGCGGCGTCGGGTTGCCGGACGCATCGAGCGTGAAGAAGCCCACGTTGTCTTCGGAGGTCTCGACACCCGACTGACCTTCGTTGGCGCGGGAGTCTTCGGCGATGCGATTCAATGCGGCGTCACGGGCAAGTCCGAATCGATCCTGCAGGTCGATCGCGACCCACTCCAGTCCGGTTTCGTTGACATTGCTGTGGCAGGCGAGGCAGCCGACTTCCTTGAAGATCGTGCGGCCGGCCTCGACATTTCCGGCGAGATTGATCCCCGGCGTATCCGCAGGCGGGACCGCCTCGGGCTTGTAGGCCGGCCCGGCGGGATCTTCGGGCGTGGTGACAAGGTAGTACGACATCGCCGCGACCTCGGCGCGCGTGCGACGAATATCCAGAGGCGAGGAGTTGTTCTCGGTCATGAAGAAGTGCGGCATGCGCGTATTGGGCCGGAACGCCTTGGGCGCCCACGTCCACGACGAGATCATGTCTTCGCTGAGCTTGTGCTTGACGTGCAGCAGACTCGGCCCCACCTGCCGCACATCGGGCATGCCGGGCTGATCGCGCAACGGGCTGCCGAGGGAGTCGACGGCGTGACAGTTCACACAGCCGAGCTGGGTGAAGAGCAGGCGTCCTTTTGCGAGCACGGGCGCCGACTTGTCGATTTCCATTTCCTGGGCATGGCATCGATTGCACGACGACTCCACATAGCGGAGTTCGTGCATGGGTCGCTCCCAGTAGTGAAACTCGACCTGCTCCCATCCGTAGTGATCTTCCCAGGCGTGCTGCTGCTTGACGGCGCGGGCCAGTTCGCCGGTGCGCGGGTTCAAGTAGGCCGCGGAGGTGACGTCGTGTGGTTCGCTGGGGAAGCCGAAGGCGTCTTCATACTTCTCGCTGTCTGCGTACCAGTGATCATCGTGGAACATTTCCGCGTGCTCACCTTCGCTCGCGCCCGCGGAGTGTTTGGCCTCGCCATGTTCAGCCGGTTCGGCATTGAAGCCGGCGAGCACGACCTTCGCGTCTGCCGGCGGCGAGATCGCCTGGACTGATCGCCTGTCCGAGGAGGCGCCACGGATCTGGCTCATGATTTCCGCATCGGTGCCCTCAGCCTTGACGAGAAAATCGGGCACGAGCATTCCGGTGCGGGCATCGACCCAGATGTTCGCGGGGGTGTGCGCGGTGTGGGCGAATTGCGTTTCCTCGCCGGAGCCTTCATGACAACTCGTGCAGCCCATCGTGGCGATTGGGTGCTTGGAGTCGGGATCGGCGAAAAGATCGAGGCGCGGGTGCGCAAGAATGAGCCGGCTCGCGCTGAGGCGGTGGCGGTTCTGCGCGGCGGCGCCCTGGTTGTACTGGTCGACCAGCGCGTGACGATAGGAATCAAAGAACGCGCGCCGCTCGGCCTTGGTCAGGAACTGATTGACGATCTCGCCGAGTGTCAGCCGGTATTCAACGAGGGGCTCATACCACTTTTTCCAGTCGGCCGGCCACTTCTCGAGCAGCACCTTTCGGATGCTGCGAACATCGGCCATGTTCGAAACGGCGCCGGCTCCGGAGTTGGACGACGGGGACCATGCAATCTTGATCGCGTCCGTCGGATCTGCCGACTGGTACAGTGAAGCGAAGATGCCAACGAGCGCTTCCTGCGCCGCGGCGAGATGCTGTTTCGGTTCGCCACTTTGCGAAGGCAGATTCTCAACGGCGCGTTCCCAGAAGCCGAGAACGGCGGCCGGTTCCATCTCTTCCCTCACCAGATCCAGCGTGCGTTTGTCCTTGCCCCTCGGGAACTCCTCGCCCAGCGCCTGGAACTCAAGGAATCGCAGCACGGCTTCTTCCGCAAAGAGCGGATTGTCTATCGTCACATGGCAGGACATGCAGCGATCCAGCGTGGGAACCTGCGCGAGGTTCACGTCGGTGAGGACGTCAGGCACCTTTTGCTGCTTGATCTTGATCGAGGGGTTAAACGCATCGAGGAGCGGCTGGTCGCGCAGCCAATCGCCGATGGCGCCGGCCAGGCCGGGTTCAAGCGCATCGAGATGGCCCGTGGCCTTGTCGAGATCGGCCCGGAGGTTCTTGATCTTCAGCGCGAGGTCAGTGACCTCTTTTTCCATGCTGCGACGCCGGGCTTTCAGTTCCTCCATCTGCGCGTCGTAGGCCTTGACTTCGTTGTCGCCTTCGCGTTTTTTCTCGAGCAGGACTTCGAGGGCGGCCCGCTCACTGCGCAGTTGCTCGGCGTGCTCTGGCGTGCCCTGGTTCGTGTGGATGAGTGTTTCAAGGCGCTCGACGAGCTGCTGCTTTGGCGCAATGTTGCCGTCAACGAAGAGTTGAAGCTGCTTGATGCGCTTGTCGCGCTCATAGCGGATCTCTTCGATCTCATCGCCGAGGCGCTGATACTCCGAATCGTTGTCGAGGACCTTCTGAGCAGCGGAGCGCTGTTCTTCCAGCGCGCCGACGTTGGCCATCTGGGCGTGCAGGTCGGCCACCGACTTGCTCCAGCGCGTCATCTCGGTGTCCCAGCGGACAACCTCCACCTGTGGCGCGCGGTATTCGTTCTGCCAGTCCTGAAGGACGGCGATGATGAAGCACACCGCAAGCAGAAGCGAGGACACGGCAAAAATGACGTGAAGTCTGTTCTGGTCGCGGAACGTTTTTGTAGTGACAGGCACGAGGCGACTCCTCTTCGCATCGCTTCATTTCATCAACCCGAGAGCCACGCTAGGAACCCCACCCTGATTATTCGAGAGGATCCGGACGCGCGGACCAGCAGCCCGGCGGCAAGTATATTGAGTGCTTTGAATGGCTCCAAAGAAGCCATCCCCGAAATCGTGAAAAAAAGTACGAATACCCGAGCCGGTGAACCTCCCTCTTTTCCCGTGGAACCCTGATCCATGTCTCAATTGCCGCCTATCAGACTGATTCCCTACTCTCAATTCCAGCCGTCCGGCGACTCGGGCGCTGCCGCCCGCGAGCTGCTTGCCGTGGCGAGCCGGCGTCGATCCGTCCGGACGTTCAGTGAGCGGCCGGTGCCGCGCGAACTGGTGGAGACGCTGATCGCCATCGCGGGAACGGCCCCGAGCGGCGCCAACAAGCAGCCCTGGCGCTTTGTCGCGGTGCAGGATCCGAGGATTAAAGCAGAGATTCGCGTTGCGGCCGAGGCGGAGGAGCGGGAGTTCTACACACACCGTGCCAGCCGACGCTGGCTGGATGATCTCCACTCGCTGGGTACGGATGAGCACAAGGCATTTCTGGAGACCGCCCCCTGGCTGATCGCGGTCTTCAAACTCATGCACACAGATGATGGCGGTCAGGTCTACTACGTTGACGAGTCCATTGGTATCGCGGTTGGCATGTTGCTCATGGCGGCACACCTGTCGGGCCTGAGTACGCTGACGCACACCCCCAGCCCGATGAAGTTTCTCGGCAGGATTCTCAACCGCCCCACCCACGAACGGCCGTATCTCCTGATCCCGCTGGGCTATCCCTCGGACGACTGCATGGTCCCGGACATCCAGCGCAAGCCCCTGTTGGAGATCATGGCGGTGGATCGATCCGAGGATTGCGCGGCGAGTTCGTGAGTCCCGCCCCGCGCCTTGAACCAGCGGGGTAAGATGCGGTCCCAGTCGCAGCGGGACTTGTTCCGAGCGCGCTGAGGGATGCGGAGGAGGGACCGTGGCAGACCCGGGGACAATGCTCGCGGGATCGGCGTTGCGCGTCGGATTCATCTCACCCGTCGATTCGCTGGACCCGGATGCACTTTCGGGCATGCCATTTCGAATGCGACTGGCGATTCAGGCCCGGGGGTTTGAGATTGTGTCGCTTGATCGACCGCCGGGCGGATCTTCACTGCCGCTGCTGCCGGAGTCGATTCGGCGTCGCATTCCGTGGACGCTTCGCGAGATGTGGCGAACGAGCCGCAGTCGGGTTGCGGGTGGTATGGAGCGACTGAATTCAGCCCGATACGAGCGGGAGCGTCTCGATCGTGCCCGGTTGTGTGCGGATCGGCTCTCTGAACAGATTCGGCTCACGGCGCCGGACGTGCTCTTTGGCTGCTGCATCAGCACCATGCTGTACGGCCTGGAGACCGACGTTCCAATTGTCTATTTCAGCGACGCCACGGCACGGATCATCAACGAAACGTACCCCGCCTACCAGGCGCGCAGCCCCGGCTACAAGCGAGTTTGTGATGCGTTTGAGCGCGAGACCATGAGCCGTGTCGCTTTCGCCGCCTTCGCTTCGGAGGGGGCGAGGGAATCGGCGGTCATCGACTATGGCCTCGATCGGCTTCGATCGCAGGTGGTGCCGATGGGCGCGCACCTGACCCGAGTGGACGGGACGACGTTGCGGAACGTTCCCTTTGAATCACTGCCGTGCCGGGACGATCTGAGATTGTGCATCATCGCGTCCGACCCCAGGCGCAAGCGCGTCTCGCTGGCGGTGCGGGCCACCGAACTGCTCGTTCGGATGGGCTGGAATGCGACACTGATTCACATCGGCGCGTCGTGCCGCTCGCTTCGTCGATCGCGCGTCGTCCACTCGCTGGGTCCGCTGCGACTCTCCAGAGCCGCCGATCGCGCTCTGATGCGCGAAGCGCTTGCGACGAGCCACGCGATGATCCTGCCTTCCGTCGGCGAGGCCTATGGGATTGCTCCGTGCGAGGCCGCCCACTTCGGCCGCCCGAGCGTGGTGAGTGCAGCGGGCGGGCTGCCCGAGGTGGTCATCGACGGGCGCACCGGTCTCGTTCTGGGCGTGGATGCGACGGCACAGGACTACGCGATGGCCATCGAGGGGCTGGTTGAAGACGCGGATCGCTACCGCCACATGTGCCGCGCCGCTGAGCTGCGGGCCCGGGAGCGACTCAACTGGGAGTCGTGGGCGGAGGGGATCGTTCCGCTGCTGGAACGCGCGGCTGGGAGGTGCGGCTGGCCGAGTGTTCAGACCGTGGGGGTCGCGCGGAGAGTCTCCGGCCCGGTTGCGACCGTCGCCTAGGCGCGGGGCCGGCGCGGAATCGACCGTATATCACTGCTGCTAAATAACTTGCGCTAGTGGAGCCGTTCCCAAAAACGGAAGGAACCCGATCCGTGGCAAATCGGGTTCCCGTACCGTACCGTCTTTTAATCCCCACCGCGCTGTCAGGTGATGCTCGTGGGTGACACCCCCCAGACAGTGTCCCGTGCGGCGGGAACGGCTTTCTTGGCGGCGGCACCGCGTGTGGCTGCCCTCAGGTGAAGGGGGTACGACGCCGCATCGCCAAAATGAGATTCGATTCCGGCTCGCGGCCGGTTCCGCTGTTGTTCAAGTTTTCTTCAACATTCCCCCTCCATCTGGTATGGATTCTGCAACGAAACTGCCCGCGGGACCGAAATCATGGTAAACTGGCGATGATGGCTGGTCCGTCCAGCCGCGTGGGGATGACAATTCGGCCGGTCCGACCGCTCGCGGGATTCCGCTTGCCCACGCACGCGCGTGTTCGATCCGCTCACCTCGAAGGAGACCTCCCTCCATGCGAGAGAAACGGAACGCTCTGCTTGTCCTGCTGATGTTCGGCTTTTTCGCATGGGCCTTCTGGGCCTGGTTCATGGCGTCGCCGGACCGGGCCTTCCGTTTTGAGCAGCGCCTCGCCGGAACAATTCTGTTCTGCCTGACCGGCGTGCTTCTGTTCTGGGCCCTGGTCTTCGAAGACAAACTGCCTGACACGCTGGGCCAATATGCCGGGGGGCTCTACTACGAGCAGGCGGGGTTGTGCTTCATTCCTGTGATGCGCAAGGAAGGCGAACAGGCCTACATCCACATCTACTTTGAGAATCGATTCGAGAACGAGTGCAATGCGATCCTGCATCTTCGGCCCCCGCCCGAGTCGATTCAGCACCGGCCGGACGCCTGTGATATCCACTTCTCGTTCTCCTGTCCTGGTGGCGGAGTGGGTGTGATCCAGCAGCCCGTCGCGGTTCACCCCCGACTCCAGGGATCGGTGATCGATGTGGAACTCGCCGCGGCCGTCAACTACCCCCACAGTCAGGGCGATCAGCTTCGTTCGCACAAGGGGCTGCCGTGCGGCACATTCAACGTCGACTGGGGTGAGAACTTCCGGACCGGCATGCACGAACTTTCCGGGGAAATCGACCTGCTGCACCCGATCACGATTCATCTGCCCGTGCCTCGAAATGTGACGAACCGGATCCGCCGGGGACAGCAGTGGCGCCAGCAGATCTTCTCGAAATACGAGAAGTAGGCCGACTCGGCGGCCGTCGGCTCGGGAAGCAATCAAGGAATCGCATGGCGTGGGACTTGCCAATCGACTGCGAATGGCCGACACTTTGCCCATGAACAGGGAACATCGGACTCGTTGGCCAGGAATTGAGATCGCGTGCCTGTCAGCCTTGGCGCTGATGGCCTCCTGCCGTCATTCATCGCTCCCGCCTCTGGCTGATGACGCCGAGGTGGCGCAGACGGCGGATGCAGCCGGCGAACCGCTGATCATCGGCGAGGCGGTGCCGCAGTTTGTCGAGCGTCGAACGATCGCCATCGACGGCCAGTTCACCGACTGGTCGAATCTGCCCGCCGTGGCGGTCGGCCAATCGACGTACGAAGGAAGTCCGTACGTCCGGCTCGGGCGCGTGTGGACGACCTACGACGACCAATGGGTGTACTTTCGAATCGAGCTCGGGCGCGTGGTCAACGTGCAGGGGCTGACCGGGACGCTCTCGCTCCAACTTGACGCGGACGGCAACCGGCTCACCGGCGACATCCGCACAGGCGGAACGGGGCAGGTCGGCATCGCGGGGGTTGACTTCGAATTGAACTTTTCACCCCGAGGCAGCAATGGCGGATTTGGCGGCGTCGGAGCCGAGGTCGTCGAAGCCGGTCTCCCCACCGCGCCGGCCAACCCCTACTGGTTTGGCGCGTCCTTTGCCCCCACTTACGCGAGCGATCAGATTGAACTGCGGCTGGCGCGCGGCGGCCTGATCCCCGGCGCCACGGTCATGCCCTTCACCAGCCCGGTCTTTTCCGCCCGGCTGACGTTCACGGATGAAGTCGGGTCGATCGTTGATCGGACGCAGCCTTTTTCGATTGCCTTGCGGGCGCTTCCCCGCGCGGAGATGACCTTCGAGGCGAGCCCGGCGAGCCAGACTGAGGTGGATTCCGCCGAGGCCCAGCCGTCGGAGGGCGCGGCGGCGGAGTCTGCTGTGGCCGTCATCGAACTGGATGGCGAGGCGACGATGGTCCAGGTCGAGCCGGTCGCGGCCGCTGCTTCGAGTGAAGCGACGCCAACGACGGGGCGCATCGCGCGACTGGACGGGCGCGATGTGCGGGCCATGACATGGAACGTACTCAACGGGGCCGTGTTTCAACGGCCCGACCCGTTTGTTCGCGTGGTGCGTGCCGTGGATCCGGACATCATCTGCCTTCAGGAGATTGGCAAGAACGTGACCGACGGCGTGCTGCGGGCGTGGCTCAACGAACATCTGCCGACGACGTGTGGCTGGGAGGTGATGGTTTCGCCCGATCAGGATGTGGCCGTGGCGAGCCGACTGAGCGCGGTGCCCGTGACATCGATCTCCGGTTTTGACGGACCGGACGCTCCGCGCGTGCGGTCGGCGTCACTGCTTGTTGCGGCGGCGAATCGGCGCGTGCTGGTGACGAGCGTGCACCTGAAGTGCTGCGGCCGCGCCGGCGATTCGAATGATCAGAAGCGCGTGAAGGAGGCCGAAGCGATTCGGCGCCTGCTCCGCGCCGCACAATTCGATCTGCGCCCATCCGGGCTGCTGATCATGGGTGATTTCAATCTCGTCGGGTCGTACGAGCCGATGGAAATCGTCAAGTTCCAGAACGATCTCAACGCCACGGACCTTCTGGTTGTGGATCCCTTTGTGCGCGGCGATGCAACGAACACGACCTGGCGCGATCCTGAGCAGCCGTTCCTTCCGGCCCGCCTCGACTACGCGGTCATCTCAGACGCCGTGTTCCGGGTGAGCCAGAGCTTCGTGCTCGACACGGAGCGTCTCGGCTCGGATGAACTGACCCGTCTGGGCTTGCTTCGCGAAGACTCAGGCGCGTCGGACCACCTTCCGGTCATCATCGATTTTCATTGAAACGGGCGTCCGCGGTGAACGAAAAGACCGCCGATCCGTGAGGATCGGCGGGTCTCTCCTTCGTTTCACTGACAGGATCGGATCAACGATCCTTAATGGTCTTCATGAACTCGGCATCGGCTTCGTAAGCGGCAAGAAGCTGCTTGGCCTCCGTGGCCGCGGCCGTGTTGGGATATTTCTCAACGATGTTCTTGAGGCGAAGGTAGGCCATGACGTTGTCGCCGTCCGCGGCCTGCGCTTTGGCTCGCTTGAGCATGTTGTCGGCGCGACCTTCGATGGCGTCGTCCCGCTTGGACTTGAGCACTTCGGGATCGGCGTCCAGCCGCTTGAGTTCGGCCGCGGCCTTGTCTGCGATGGGCAAGCCTCGGTACTCGGTGGCCACCCGGTTGAGCGTCGCCAGGGCGTCGGCATACTGCTTGTTCTTGACGGCACTCATGGCGCGATCGAAGTCGGACTGCGCCATGGGCGTGATGCGATTGACAATGCCGTCGTACCGGGCGCGATGGCCTTCACGCGCATCGAGCGACTTGCGATCAATGCGACGAAGCATGGAGATGGCGCCGGGGTTGTCGCCCTTGAGCAGCGACGTCTCGATGGAGGCAAAGACCTTTTCGTTGTAGTCCGGTCCGCTGCCGAGCGAGCGTGACGGCGGACTGGACGCGAGCAGACTCGAAATCTGCTTGTCCAGTTCAGGACCGCCGGCCTGCGGGTGCGGGTTGCCGATCCACTTGGCGGTCATGGAGGGATCGAAGAGCACGGCGTGGGGGATGCCATTGACGCCGAAGGCGCGCTGGGTTTCTCCGCCGCCGGCGGCGACGAGATACTTCATCTTCATCTGCTTGATGAAGGGCTCGACAAGCGAATCGTTCTCATCGCTGATGCCGATGAACACGACGCCGCGATCCTTGTACTTCTCATGCATTTCATTGAGATGTGGAATGCTCGCCTTGCACGGTCCGCACCAGGTCGCCCAGAACTCGACCACCACGACATAACCCTCAAGATCTTTCAGGTCGACGTTGTACTCGTTGTTGTGCAACGCGGACACCTTGAGTTCCGGCATCTTGTCGCCGACTTTGACCTCGGCGAGACTCGGCGCACTCGCCGCCGCCATCATGGCCATCGCGGCAATTCCTGTCATCAGTCGCTTCATTGTGATCTCCTTCGTTCGGGGCTCTGGGACGTGGATCTTCATCGGATGGTGTGCGGCAGCACACTGGTATCATACCTGAGTATACTGATGGCCATCGCGTCGGATTGGGTTGAATCCCTAAAGTCTTTGGCCGACATCAATATGGTACCATGACTCCCAACGGCTCACAACCCATCATCAGCGTCCAGAACCTTGTCAAGCGGTTCGACGGCCGGACGGTCCTGGACGGCATCAATCTCGATGTCCGCCCGGGCGAAATCCTCGTCATTATGGGCGGTTCGGGCAGCGGGAAGTCCACGCTGCTGCGGCACATGATCGGCTCGTTGACCCCCGACGGGGGAAAAGTAGCCCTCTTCGGCCAGGATCTTGCGGGACTGGACGATGACGGGCTGAATAAAGTTCGCAAAAAGTTCGGAATCCTGTTCCAGTCCGGCGCCCTGTTCCAGTCGATGACCATTGCGGAGAACGTTGCTCTGCCCCTCCAGGAGCACACCACCCTGGACCAGAACATCATCAATATCCAGGTCAAGATCAAGCTCGAGCTTGTGGGGCTGCGCGAGCACGCCGAGAAGTATCCGGCCCAGATTTCGGGCGGAATGAAGAAGCGGGCCGGCCTGGCCCGGGCGCTGGCGCTGGATCCGAAGATCCTGTTCTATGACGAACCCTCGGCGGGGCTGGACCCAGTGACGTCTGCCGGGATCGACCGGCTCATCATCGACCTGACCAAGAAACTCGGGGTGACGAGCGTCGTCGTCACACACGAGATGGACTCCGCATTTGCCATCGCCGATCGCATGGCCATGCTCGACAAGGGCAAGATGATGGTCGTCGCCGATCGGGTGTGGTTCGAGGAGCTGCGCGGTCATGATGTTGGCGACGTCGACGAGGAACGGGCGCTGGTTCGCCAGTTCATTCGCGGAGACGCCGAGGGGCCCATTACGCAGCGCCGAACCGCGACCAACTATGAAGAAGATCTGCTGGGGACACCGGACGTCCCGCGAATGGCGCCCGGGCCCAGCATCGAATCGACTCGCATCGTGAAGTGATTCCACTCAACCACGACCGGATGGATGGGCAAGTCGAACATGAGCACCAGCCGCACACGCCAGCGCAACAACACCGTCGCCGGGTTCTTTGTGATCGCTGCGATCGTCGGATTCGTCGCGACGGTGATCACGCTTTCGGATCTTGGCGACTTCGCCAGTACGCAGTCGATCCGCATCGCTTTCCCATTGGACATCGGCGTGCCCGGCGTCAAAGTCGGCTCCGAGGTCATGGTCGGCGGCATGAGCGTCGGCAAAGTAACGGAGATGACGGCGGATCTCAACCGCACTGATCAGCCGCGTTTCATCGTGACCGTGACGATTCCCGAGGCCTACCAGATTCACGAAGACGCCTTCGCGGGGATGGTCGTTCCACTCATCGGCGGGGCGACGGCGATCGACATCGCGCCGCTGGGGACGCAGGGTCCGCCGTTGAGTTCCAAGTTCTTCAAAGACGGCGGCACCATCACCGGCGGGTACGCGCCCTCGGTGCTGCTCAAGACCGCCGGCATCGGCCCCGAGGACCTCCAGCGCGTCAAGGCCATCATTGAGCGCATCGACGGGATCACCGCGGACGTCAAGGAGGTCACTTCTTTCGCGAGCAAGACCGTCAACGAAGACGGACCCGTGATCGTCCAGAATGTGCGCGGAACCACTGAAGATGTGCGAGCCTTTGTCGCTTCGCTGCAGGAAAAATGGCCGCAGTGGAGTGACCGCATCGCCCAGATCATCCAGGACATCCGGGCCACAACCGAGCGAGGCCCGGCCCTGGCGGAAAAGGCTGACGCCATCATGGCCAATGTGGATGGCGGCGTCAACGACGTCCGGACGCTCGTCAGCGATGTGTCTCCCAACGTCAGGGAAACGGCCGAGAACGTCAAGGAAGTCACGCGATGGACGCGCGAAGAAGGCATCGCGCGGATTGAACAATTACTTGACCGGGCCGACCGGGGACTCGCCGCCGCCACCGATACGTTCACGATCCTCAACCAGAGCCTGACGACGGAAGTGCCGCAGATTTCGCGCATTCTTGCCAATCTGAGGCTGAGTTCGGACAACCTCAAGCTGGCCACGATCGAAGTTCGATCCGAGCCGTGGCGACTGCTCTACACTCCATCAAAGGACGAGGCCAAGCAGTCCCTGCTGCACGACGCGGTTCGCACGTACGCGGCTGCGGTGAGTGATCTGGAAGCGTCGGTGGTGAGCCTCAAGGCATTGCACGACCGGTATGGCGGGGAACTCGATCCTGAGAGCGAACTCGTGCAGCGGGCTCTGTCAGAGTTTGAAACGCGCTATGAGAAGTACAAGCAGGAAGACAAACGCTGGGGAGAAATTCTGTTCGGCACCGGCGTCAAGCCGTGAATCGGACGAACGGGCGGATCCCCGCGGGAGTATCAAGTCATGATGCGACGATCCGCAACCGCCCTTTCAATCCTCGCAGGGCTCGCGTGCTGGACCGCGCCCGCCGGCGCCCGGCAGGCTCTGGAAACCCCCACCAAGCCCGAGACGGAGTGGCGCATCACCATTCCCTTGCAGGACGGCGAACTGCAGGTCGGTGAACTGGTGGGTGAACTCGCCAGCGAGATCGGGATGGACGGCGAGGCCATCAAGAGACTGAGCGACTATTCCGTGCCGGTCCGCACCCCTCTGGGTTCCAGCACGATTCGCCTGATCGGTTCCATCACGGATGGAATCGTCAGGCTCGACATCAATGCAGATGAAGTCGCGGTGACGGTCGATCGCGTGCGGCTGCGCCAGCACCAGACCGATTTTAATGCCGCCGTGCAGCGGCTCATCGAGAGCTTCTTCCCGGAAGCCGCGGCCCTCGCCAAAGCGCAGTTCGGCGTCATGGTGCATCTGCCTGATGGGACGACCGCGCGGCTGTCTGCGGAGAACGCCCCGAAGGACGCGGTCGTTCTCATTCACGGGCTCGACGATGTGGGCCACCTCTGGGGACAACTGATCCCCGATCTGCTCGACGCCGGTTATGGCGTCTGTGAGATCACCTACCCCGACGACCAGGCGATTAAGGATTCGTCCGAGTTCGTCGCGTCGCTGTTTCACGAGATGCGCGAGATGGGCGTTGGGCACGTCTCGATCGTGGCGCACAGCATGGGTTGCCTGATAAGCCGCGACATCCTCACGAACCCCGCGTACTACGCCGGTTCGCTCGACGGAGGTGAGCGTTTTCCGCGCGTTGACCGGCTGATCATGCTCGGCCCACCCAACCATGGGTCGAAAATGGCCCTGTTTCGCATCGCCACGGAAGCGCGCGATCAGACCGTGCGGGCGCTGAGCGGTGACGGCCTGCTCATTGGCGGCTTTTTCGACGGAGCGGGCGAGGCGCAGGATGATCTCATGCCGGGCAGCGTGTTCCTGACCGAGCTCAACGCGCGTCCTCTGCCCGGCGGTTTGCCGACCACCATCATCGCCGGATCGGCCAGCCCCATCACGGCCGACGGGATCGCGACCATGGCGAGGCGGCTCGACGCCATGGGCAAATCCAAGTACGGCCAGGTGTTCGCCGGGAGCGACCTCGAACAGAGCGCCAGTGATCTCATCGACGGGCTGGGTGATGGATGCGTCTCCCTTGAGTCCACACGGCTCGACGGGGTGACAGACTATGTCGTGGTGTCGGCCAACCATTTGAGCATGATCCGCAACGTGAGCAGCCACAGCAATCGCGTGCCGCCGGCGGTGCCGATCATCCTTGCCCGGCTGGCTGAAAAGTAGGTGACGGGAGCCGGCGGCGGGTCCGAAAAACCGTCCTTTGGGGGGGTTGAGGATCGGGATTCGGATGGATCGGATTGCGATGATTGCCGATTATGACTGACAGCCGCTTCGATCGGCGGTCATGGAGCACAGGTTCAAATGCGGGTTCTGGTGACGGGTAGCAGCGGTCTGATCGGATCGGAGGCGGTGACGTTCTTCGATCGCCTGGGTTTTGACATCACCGGTGTCGACAACAACATGCGGGCAGATTTTTTCGGACCCAAGGGTGATACGACCTGGAACCGGCAGCGGCTCGAATCGACGTGCAAACGGTTCCGCCACCAGGAACTGGACATCCGCGACCGCGCGGCAGTGGATGGACTGTTCAAGGACCGTCCTTTTGATCTGGTGATTCACGCCGCCGCCCAACCGAGCCACGATCTGGCGGCCTCGCGGCCGTTCGATGATTTCGACGTCAATGCGGTCGGCACGCTGAACATGCTCGAAGCGTGTCGGCGACACCGACCCGAAGCCGTGTTCATCCACATGAGCACGAACAAGGTCTACGGCGACGGTCCGAACCACGTGCCGCTCAAGGAACTGGAAACGCGCTGGGATTACGCCGACCCGGCCTACGAGCATGGCATTGCGGAAGACTTCTCGATCGACCACACGCTGCATTCGCTCTTTGGCGCCTCGAAGGTGGCCGGCGACGTGCTGGCCCAGGAATACGGCAGGTACTTCGGCCTCAAGACAGGCATCTTCCGCGGCGGCTGCCTGACGGGACCGCAACACAGCGGCGTTGAACTGCACGGCTTCCTGAACTACCTCGTGCTGGTTGCCCTGCGTGAAGGGCCGTACACGATCTTCGGCTACAAGGGCAAGCAGGTGCGCGACCAGATTCACTGCCACGACGTCATCAATGCGTTCTGGCACTTCGCGCAGAATCCCCGACCCGGCGAGGTGTACAACCTGGGTGGGGGCAAGGGCAACGCCGCCAGCCTGCTTGAATGCGTCGAGATGATCCGCAAGGCGACAGGCAAGAAACCCAAACTGACCTACAGTGAGACCAACCGGGTCGGCGACCACATCTGCTACTACAGCGACCTGCGCAAGCTCCAGTCGCACTTCCCGGGCTGGCGACTCACCTACAGCCTTGATCAGATCGTGGATGAGATGATTCAGGTCATCTCCGACCAGCACCGCGCATAAGGTCAGGCGAGACCAGTTCCCCTTCGGAGCGTCGATTGATGCGCATCACGATCATCAATCAATTCTACAAGCCGGATATCAGTCCCACGGCTCATCTCGCCGCGTCGCTGGCTGAGCACCGCGTAAAACTGAAAGACGAGGTGCGCATCATCGCCAGCGCCGGCGGCTATGTCCCCGAGTCGGGGGCGCCCGCGCCGACCATGTTCGACAACCCGCGCATCCACCGCGTCTGGACGCCGCAACTGGGCAAGTCGAGCAAGCTCAAGCGCTGCATCGACTATGGCGTGTTCTACTTCCTGGCCGCCTGCACGGCCGTCACCCTGCCGCGCCAGGATGTCATCATCGCGCTGACCACGCCGCCGTTCATCGTCTGGACGGCCCTGCTGCACAAATTCTTCCATCCGTGGACGCGCATCATCCTGTGGAACATGGACTGCTATCCCGAGGCCGCCGAGCGCACCGAAGTGCTGCGCGAGGGCAGTTGGCCCAGCCGGTTCATGCGCTGGATGAATCGCATGCTCTTCGGGCGCATCGACCATCTTGTCGTACTCGATTCGGCGATGCGCGACCTGCTGCTCGGTCAGTATGCGCGGCCGGCGCATCCCCTGCCCTCCACGATCATCCCGAACTGGGAGCCCGCCGCGATGTTTCCACTCATGCGCGAGAAGCGCAAGTGGGCTCAGGCGGAGAGCCTTGGGCTCACCGATCGTTTCGTGGTGCTCTATCTGGGCAATACGGGATACGGCCACCAGTTCGAAACCGTGCTCGACGCGGCGGAAAAACTGCGCGACGAGAAAGTGACCTTCTTCTTCGTTGGAGGCGGCTCGCGTTGGGAGGAGATCCAGCAGCAGGCTGAACGGCGCGGCCTGAGCAACGTGCTCATGCACGGCTACGTGCCCAAGGATCAGACGCCGGTCGTCATGGCCGGCGCCGATTGCGCGCTGATCACATTGCGGGACATCGTGCTGGGGGTCATGAGCCCGAGCAAACTGCACGCGAACCTCGCAGCCGGACTGCCGATCCTTTACGTCGGCCCCGAGGGCAGCAACGTGGACGATGCCATTGCGAAGTTCGACTGCGGTGCGAGCGTGCGCCACGGCGATGCCGAGTCGATTGTGTCGTTTATCCGTGAGCTCAAGGCCAACCGAGCCGAGCATACCGCGATGAAGCAGCGGGCTCGTGCGGCGTTTGACGCCGCCTACTGCGACACTTGTACCCTGCCGCAGTTTGACGCGGTCATCGATTCGGTGATCCGCCGAGGTAGTGAACGACCGGTTCGAAACGGATCATCGACTTCGCGTGCGGGCGACACGGGACCGGCGCTGCGCATCAGACCTGACGATCCGTCCTCTCCCTCCAGCGCATCGAGCGAAGTCGCATGAGCGCAGCGGCCTCGACCATCGCGGAACAGTCGACGGCGCCCGCCCCGCAGGCTGAGCCGCGCGACCCCCGCGCTGACGCTCTGCAGAGCGAGGTTCACCCGGATCGCTTCCCGCCGGGGCGCTGGCCCGCGGTCGGCAGCGTGCCGGTGAGCGTGCTCATCCCGGTCCGCAATGAGCAAGTCAATATCGTCGAGTGCATCCGCCACGTTCGCTGGGCCCGGCATGTGGCGGTGATCGATTCGCAGTCCACCGATGAGACGATTCCGCTGGCGCAGGCGATGGGCGCTGATGTGTATCAGTTTCACTATTCCAAGTCAGGCTGGCCAAAGAAGAAGAACTGGGCGCTCGAGCATGTGCCGTGGAAAACGGAGTGGGTCCTGATCATGGATGCCGACGAGCACATGACGCCTGAACTGACCGAGGAGGTGCGCCGCGTCGTCACGGGCAGCTACCCGGCCGGAAACGGTTGCGGCGATGGCTACTGGCTCAATCGCCGGTTCATCTT
This sequence comes from Planctomycetaceae bacterium, assembly GCA_040255465.1. Lineage (GTDB taxonomy): Bacteria > Planctomycetota > Phycisphaerae > Phycisphaerales > UBA5793 > UBA5793. The sequence goes on along the minus strand of JBDZVA010000002.1, from coordinate 142,898 downwards.
CATGGACCGGTGGATCAAGCATTGCGGGTACTACCCGTCCTGGAACATCCGCCTCTTCAAGCACGCCCTCGGCCGCTATGAGCGCATCGGGGAGCTTGGCGACACGGGTTCGGGTGACAACGAGGTGCATGAACACATCGTCCTCTCCACCGGTGAGGCGGGGTATCTCAAGCATGACTTTCTGCACTATGCCTATCCCGATATCGCGACCTGGGTCGAGAAGCACAACCGCTACTCAACATGGGAAGCGCACGCGATGGAGGCGGGCGATGCGGGCGAGGTCGAACCGTCGCTCTTTGGCGGCCCGATTGCGCGGCGGCGGTGGTTGAAAGCCAGATCGCGTCACCTGCCGCTGCGCCCCACACTTCGTTTTCTGTACGCGTACCTGATCAAGGGTGGGATTCTCGACGGCTATCCGGGGTTCGTCTTCTGCCGCCTGCTGGCGTTCTATGAGTTCCTCTCCGTCGCCAAGCATCAGGAGATGCAGTTGCGGCAGAGCAAGGCTGGTCCGCACCGATGAGCACCGCCTCACACGAATCATCCGCCACCCCCCCTGCCGAGCATCGCCATCTCAGCACGTGGACAACGCGCGAGAAGATCGGCCGCATGCTGTGGTACTGGGTCGAAGCGACTCTGTTTCGCCTGAGTCCGCGACCAATGTATCGATGGCGCGGCTGGTTGCTGCGGCTCTTTGGAGCCGACATCCACCCAACGGCGCGACTCCGGTCGACGGTGCGCATCGAGGTGCCGTGGCATCTGACCATCGGCGAGGGTTCGTCCGTAGGCGACTTCGCCATCCTCTACTGCCTGGGCTCCATCCGCGTGGGCCGCAACGTCTCAATCAGCCAGTATGCCCACCTTTGCGCGGGTACGCACGATTTCACGCGCCGCGACATGCCATTGTTGCGACCGCCGATCGTCGTGGAAGACGAAGCGTGGATCGCGGCGGATGTGTTCGTCGGACCGAATGTGACAATCGGCGCCGGGTGCGTGGTCGGCGCGCGGTCAAGCGTCTTCGATGACTTGCCTGCGTGGAGCATCTGCGTGGGTCACCCGGCCCGGCGGCTCAAGGAGCGGCCGCGGTTCGACTCGGCGGCGCCGTGAGCCGGCCCTATGCTTGATTGGCATGGCTCAGCGTCGATTCCACTATGAGCAGGCCTTCGAGCACTACCTGCGCGCCAATCGCGTGCCGTATGTCGCCGTGGATGAAGCCCGCAAGGCGCTGACCCAGCCGCACATGCACCCGGCCAAGCCGAGCGGTGATGCCCTCAAGTCATTTGATTTTGTTGTGTACAGCCCGCAGGGCAATCTGCTGCTTGACGTCAAGGGGCGCAAGTGCGCCACGCGCCGCAGCGCCGCATCGGGTCACGCGGTGGGCCGGCTCGAGTCCTGGGTCACGGATGATGATGTCGAATCGCTCTCGGCCTGGCAGCACCTTTTTGGCGAGGCGTTTCGGGCGGTGTTCGTGTTTCTCTACTGGTGCGAGGCCCAGCCGCCCGATTCACTCTTTCAGGAGATCTTCAGTTACCGCGATCGGTGGTACGCCCTGCGCTGCGTCGATTTGGACGATTATCAGGCGCACATGGTGCGTCGAAGCGCCCGCTGGCAGACGTGGTCGGTGCCAACGGCGGCGTTTGGCCGCATCAGTCGCCCGTTCGAAGTGCATCGGTTGATTCGCGAGCCCCACGTCGCCGCCCCCTGATCGATCTAGTATCCATGACCGGCGGTCGCATGGATCTGCGGCCGCGTGCATCCAAGTGTGTGGAAACCTGACCAGACCGCGAGAGCGCGGCATCCGGAGTCACGAGGAGGCTCATTATGAAACGACGACGCAATCCCATCGGCGGCCTGATCGCACTGAACATCGTGCTGCTGGCTGTACTTGCTCTGGTGAATTTCGCTCCGACCGTGCGAGCCGAGGGCGGCAGCGCGGCTGGAGATTACGTGATCGTTGGCGGCAGCATCAACGGCGCCACCACGAACGCAATCTACGTGCTCGACCAGCGCAGCGGTGCACTGCTCAGTTTCCTGTACGATCGTTCAACCAAGCGGCTCAATGGCATCGCGGTCCGAAGTGTGGTCAACGACAGCAAGCGAGCAGCGCCCTCGCGCTGATCGCGGCCGGACGTGTCACCGCACTAAATGCTGAACTCCAGAACGGATTGGAACCAAGCCATGTCGAATACACCGAATCGAACCGCCACGTTGACCGCCGCCGCCTCACTCTGGGCGTCGGCCTTTATTCTCGTTGCCTTCATCCTGACTCAGGCCGGCCAGCTTGCGGGCAACACCGCCAGAGCCGAGATGGCCGTCGACGGCGGCGAGTATGGCCTCGTCACCACCAAGGGGGGCAATGAGGAGTTGCTCTACGTGCTCGAAAAACGCTCGGGCCGCATCTTCGTCTACGAGGCTCGCGCCGGTGGCGGAATGGATCTGCTCGATTTCCAGGACGTCGGGGAGTGGGTCGCCCGCATGACCGCCAAGGGCGATGGCAAGTAATCCCGTCGGCGTCCCGCTATACTGAGTCCTGAGTCGACTTCAGGTCGACACCGTTCGCGTCTGGACCTCGCCGCGGCCGCCAGGGAGTGCGGCGAGTGCTAAAAACCCTTCCTTGGCGCCAAATCGTCGATTCTTGACCTGTGTCGGCCGCCTCTGTGGTGTGCCGCGCCACGGGCCAGTGTCGTTACGACTTCCGAGACGCGCGGAAGGACCATGACCCATGCCCATCGTTCCCCTGCCTCGCTTCGAGGCGGAAGCCGATCCCAAAGCGCGGGGCCTGAGCGACCAGGAGTTGCTCGCCTACCAGCGACTTTCGCCGCCGGAGACGATCGTCGTCAAGTACGGCCAGACCGGGATGATCGGGGAGTTTCCCGCCCGGCTCGATCGCGTCCCCGGCTGCGGCACCAAGTTCGTTCTCAAGACGCCTCGCGGCACCGAGATCGGCGAGATGCTCACCACCACCTGCTCCAATGGCGGATGTGGAAAGAGCCTGACCCGGCGCGAAATGCTCGACTACATCGAGAACTCCGGCGGCAGGCAATACCCCTTCACCACCAGTGGCCGGGTGCTGCGCATCGCGGCGATCGAAGACCTCCAGCACATGGAGCGGCTCAAGGAACTCAAGCGACCGATGCTCAAACGCATCCGCGAAATCGTCGCCGAGCAGCATCTATCCATGAAGATCGTGGACATCGAGCCGATCCTGGGCGAGGAGGTCCTCACAGTCTATTTCACTTCGGAGAACCGGATCGACTTTCGCGATCTCGTGCAGGTGCTCTCGGAGGAGTTTCATTCGCGCGTCGAGCTGCGCCAGGTTGGCGCGCGCGAAGAAGCGAGATTGACCGCCGACTACGAGCGATGCGGCCAACACTGCTGCTGCAAACAGTTCCTCAAGGTGCTCAAGCCGGTGTCGATGAAATCGGCCAAGGTTCAGAAGGGCACGCTCGATCCGCTCAAGATCTCCGGGCGATGCGGACGGCTCATGTGCTGCCTGCGCTACGAGGACCAGACCTACGCCGACCTGAAGAAGAACCTGCCGCATCGCAAGACGCGCGTCGGGACGCCTGACGGCCCGGGCATCGTGATGGACTCGCAGATTCTCACGCAACTCGTACTCGTCCAACTCGAGGCAGACGGCACGCGCATCGCCGTGCCCGTTGAACAACTCTGTGATCCTGATTCGATCCCGGCGCGTCCGGCCGCGCCGGAGCGAGCGGAACCCAGCCGGGATGGGCGACGAGGATCAGATCGCCCGCGCCGGGGCAGGGGTGAAGATCCGCTGCGCGGCCTGAGCGAACAAGAGGTGGCCGATCGCGTCGGCGGCCAGGCTCAGCCCTCAGAGAGCTCGACGGACCAACCCCTGCCGAGACAGAAGCGGCACCGCTCGCGCGACCGGCGGCCCGAGCCGACGCCCGGCGAGGCGGCGCAGGCCCAGCCAACCGATGGCAACCCACCTGCTGGCGATCAGCCGCCGCGGCGCAAACGACGCGGCCGGCGGCGAAACCGATCGGATCGGCCGGCCGATGCACAGGCATCCCGCGACGCGAGCGCTTCATCGGGCTCAGAGGCTGATTCGGCTCCTGAAGCATCGGGCGGCAGTAGCGGCCCTCAGGGCGATGGTCAGAAGCGCAAACGACGTCGGCGCGGCGGGCGGAAGCGCCGTCGTCGCGGTGGCGGTGGAGACGGGGGCGGCGGGTCGCCGCCGCCTGAGGGCGGGTGATCGCGTCAGAACTCAGCGCGAAACAGTCCCGCCGCCGCGTTCAAGCGTGCCAAGATCGATGACGACACCGCCTTCGGTGTAGAAGTCTGCGTTCAACTTGCCCTCGCGGACGCTGGTGAACACAAGCCCGTTGATCGCCATCGAGTTGGCGTATTCGCGATCACCACCACCGGGTCCGGCGAACTCAGCGTTCTGCACTTGCTGAACGTGGAAGTGGTAGTGAAACGGCGCGCGATGACCTGCCTGCACCATCGAACCGGGGGCGTAAAACTTCTTGTCGTGCGATCGCTGCAGCGGCGGATAGAGAATCGGATGCGGTCGGCTGTCGACATAGTCAACCAGTCCGCCATACTCCGTACTCGTATCTTCACGATCGCGCTGCGCCTGCGGAAACAGGTCTGAGACCATTCCCGGGTCGAACACCATCGCGTCGGCGAGGCGGATGCACAGCAGGTCCGCCCAGGACAATCGGGGTCCCCACTCGCGCAGACTCTGTGGTCCGGTGTTCATCGTGCGGGCGGACATGATCGCATCCGGATGAAAATGTGATCGCCCGACCCATCGCGCCTCCAGCTCCGCCAGCAGCGACTCGGTCGACAGCGCAAGCCACTGGGGGTGGTACTCAGCGACGCGCACCAGTACGGCGAGATGACGCAAGTGCAGATCCTGCCGCTTGTCCTTGGGCAGCGAAGCGACGATATCGCGGCATTGGCTCCACCACTGTTCGTGCTCCGGCTTGCGCAGATCCTGCAGCCAGAGCACTTCTTCGCGCGTGCGGGCAATCACGCCGAGTTCGACGTAGCCGCTCCGCAAGTCCGTCAGAAATGAATCGTCGGTGTTGAGAGCCGCGAGGCGATCCTGCCAGAGGTCCGGCTCACCGAGTCGATTGAGCAGTTCCCAGGCCGCGAGGCGCCACGTCGCGTGGACGGCGTTGTCCGGCGGCGTCACGACGACATCGAAGACAATCTCGCGAACGTCCTGACCGGGATGGAGGCTCTGCAGCGCCAGTCGTTCCGGCCGCGTCTCGTCGTCAAAGGCCGGGGACGGTCGATAGAGCGAGCGCACGAGCGAGGGCGTCATGTCGATCCAGCCGCGATCTGCGATCAACTGGCAGGCCCACTCGACAAAACCCCACGCCGGGTGCGTGGGCATCCGATATTCGATGACCGCCTTGGCTTCCTGAGGATCGTGTTCCTCCAACTGGCGCCAGGCCTCAGCGCGGAATTCGATCGAGTATGAGGGCCCGCTGACGATCTCCTTGAGTTGTTCAATGCGGTTCGGATCATCCGGGTACTTTGCGCGCGCCTGGTCCATCGCGGCCTGATTCTCGCTGGCCGTGAAGCGCGGATCGGTCATGGCGGCGATGGGATCGTCAAACTCGCGCGGTCCGCCGCACGCGGTGATGCAGACGACCACTGCCATGAACCCGAGCGGCGCCAGTCCCGCGCGAATACGCGGGAGAAACGGTTGCCTGGACAGACACCAGAACGGCTCACCTGCCTGCGTAGATGCTGCTCGATCGATCATCGCAAATTGTAGGAAGCGGCCCCCGGCGAGGGTCTCTGGAACGCGTGCCGTCGCTCGTTTACCATTGGGTGCGGCCGACGTGGGCCGCCTGACTTCCATTTCTCCGACGGATACGCCATGGCACAGACCGCCGAACCGACACTTTTCGAACAGGTTGACCGCGTCATCAACCTGATCCGTCCGGCCATGCAGGCCGACGGCGGCGACGTCGAGCTCGTCGAAGTGACCGACGCGGGAGTCGTGCGCATCCGCTTCCACGGGGCCTGCTACGGCTGCCCGTCGAGCACGCTCACGCTCCAATCCGGCATCGAACGCAACCTCAAGCAGCGTCTGCCGATGATCACGGGCGTCGAACCCGTCGCCTGAGTCCCTGTTGACTTGACGGCATTGGCGGCGATGGTATCGGCATGATCACCACTCTTGCCGCCGCTGCGATTCTCCTGCAGTCCCCCTACCGCGCCGATCTGGTCATTGAGAATGCCCGCATCTGGAGCGACGGCATTGCCGGCTTCGAGCCATTTGCCATCGTTCAGGATGGTCGGTTTGTGTACGTCGGCGAGCCGCTGCCCGATTCGATCACTCCGCACACGGTTCGAATCGATGCGCAACAGCGCGTCGTGATCCCCGGGTTGATCGATTCTCACGTGCACATGCTTGGCGGTGGGATGGGGTTGGCTGAGCTGCAACTGCGCGAGGTCGCGGACAAGAACGAGTTCATCCGCAGCATCGCGCACTGGTCCGCCAACCTCGCGCCGGGCAAGTGGATCCTCGGCGGCCGCTGGTCGGTCGAAAGCTGGGTCAGCCCCGAGAACCCCACAAAAGAGTGGATCGATCCCGTCACCGGCAATCATCCCCTTATGCTCGAGCGCATGGATGGGCACTCGGCGCTGGTCAACTCGGTGGCGCTGCGCCTTGCGGGCATCACCAGAGACGGGCCGGAGGATCCCGTGGGCGGCGTCATCGATCGCGACCCCCGGACCGGCGAACCCACCGGCATTCTGCGCGAGTCGGCCATGTCTCTGGTGTCGCGATTCATTCCCGAGCCAACTCGGGAGGAGAAGGTCAAAGCCCTGCACGCCGCCATCGAGCACGCGCTTGCCAACGGCATCACTGCTGTTTCGGACATTCCAGGCATCGGCGATCTCCCGGCATATGAAGCGCTCGCCATCGATCTCGATCTGCCCCTGCGATTCTGTCTCTATCCCACGGCAGACGACTGGGCCGGGGCGACTGACCTCGTAAAGCGGTTCCGCGGGAGGCCGGGCTGGGTCCAGGTGCGCGGTCTGAAGGCGTATCTCGATGGCAGCCTCGGCTCGCGGACTGCGATGATGCGCGAACCCTTCCTCGGAAACCCGCCTGATCGTCCCAACTGGCGCGGCCTGTACCAGGACGGGGTTGAAGACGGCACGTTTGCCCGCAACCTCGCAGCCGCACAGTCGGCCGGACTTCAGGCGATCGTCCACGCCATTGGCGATGAGGCGAACGACTATCTCCTCAATTCGCTCACTGCGGCATTCCCGAATCTGCGGGCGGCGCGCTGCCGCAGCGAACATGCGCAGCATCTGCTTGCAGATGACATTCAGCGCTTTGGCGATCTCGGCGTGATCGCGTCGATGCAGCCCTACCACAAGGCTGATGACGGGCGCTACGCCGAGGCCATCATCGGCGCCGAGAGATCGAAATCGAGTTATGCCTACAGGTCACTGCTTGATGCCGGCGCGGTGGTTTCGTTCGGCTCTGACTGGTCCGTGGTCTCGATCAACCCCATGCTTGGTGTCGAAGCGGCCGTGACGGGTCGCACGCTGGCCGGTGAGATCTGGCAGCCGCAGGAGAGTATCACCGTCTCCGAAGCGCTGCGCTGCTACACGTCGCGCGCCGCCTACGCCATGGGAATGGACCAGCAGATCGGGCGCATCGCGCCGGGATTCGCCGCCGATTTCGTCATTCTCAATCACTCACCGTTCGACCATGATGTGGATTGGAAATCGATTCATCCCGTTGCCGTGTACGTCGAGGGCGTGAAGCGATACGAAGCGCCGCGGGAATAACGCTACGACTGGTTCGAGGCCCGGATGAGCGAATCCAGCGCCGCCCTGGCTCGCCCACAGGCGATGGCTTCGCGGGCCAGATCCACGCCCTGGGCAAGATCTTCCGCCAGCGCTGCAACCACGAGCGCCGCGGCGGCATTGAGCACGACCATCTCCAGATGGGGTCCGGCCACACCATCGAGCACGCGGGCGATGATTCGAGCTGAATCGTTAACATCGGCAGCGACCAAACTCGCGTCAGAGGCGGCGGCAATGCCGGCTTGCCTTGGCTCGCTCAGTTCGATTCGCACGCCGCCATCGCGGCAGTGGCTGATGTGATTCGAACCGGCGATGGAGAGTTCGTCCAGCCCGCCATGCCCATGCACCACCATCGCCCGGTCCGAGCCGAGTTCAAGCAGCGTGCGGGCGAGCAGTTCGGCGAGGTGCGGCGCATAGACGCCGATGAGTTGGCGTCGGGCGCCCGCCGGATTTGTCAGTGGGCCGAGCAAATTGAAAATCGTCGGAAAGCCCAGCGCCCGGCGCGCGGGCATGGCGTGCCTGATCGCGGGATGGTGGTGCACGGCGAAACTGAAACACACCCCGGCTTCCTCGAGGCATCGAGCCTGCACCTGCGGCGTTGCCGCGATGTTCACGCCGAGTCGCTCGAGCACTTCCGCCGAGCCGCGACCCGTGCGTGACCGATTGCCATGCTTGGCCACGACGGCCCCGGCCCCGGCCGCGACCAGCGCCGCGGCGGTCGAGACATTGAAGGTCTTGCGCGCGCCTCCGGTGCCGCAGGTGTCGATCAGTCGGTCGCGCCACTCCGCAGCGACCGGCACGGGGGTGACATGCTCGCGCATGACCCGGGCCGCCCCCACCAGTTCTTCCACCGAAGGGCCACGTGCCGCAAGAATCGTGAGAAGCGAGGCGATCTGAGTCGACTCGGCACGACCCGCCATCACAATCGAGAACGCGTCATACGACTGCCGCTCGGTGAGTGGAGTTCCGGCGAGCGCCTGAAGGAGAAACGGCTGCAACTCAGTGAGCGGAGCGTCGGTCATGGCGCGGCGATTCTAGGTGCCTTGATCGAGCACATGACCCCGTCTGCTTGATTCCTGACCGGCAGCGCGCCCCGTATCATTCACCGGATCCAACGCACAGCACCGCGAGACTCTCAATCACGGAGACATCCCATGAACGAATCCAGGAGAATGGCTGCCGGGCTTCTCGCAGTACTTGCGATTGCCATTCTGAGCGGCTGCCTTGAGCGCAAGGAACGTGTCATCGTCAACGCCGACGGCTCGGCTGAGATTCGATTGATCGTCGAGGGCGAGGACGAGAACGACATCACACAAGGCGACCGGCTGCCGCAGCCCGGCGGCTATTGGCTCGTTGAGAGATCCACGCGGGAAACGCCGGAAGGCAAACTGCTGCACCGCCTTGCGGCCATCCGCCAGATCCCGGCGGGCGTCAAGCTGCCGTCTTCATTCGGCGAACGAAGCGACCCGATGGAGAAGGCGTACCTCCAGTTTCCCAGCGAGATCACGATTGAAGAGCGCGTCGATGGCTGGTACTACCACTTCCACCGCACGTATGAACCACGCGCCTATGCGCAGGTCGGGTTCCTTCAGGATGCTGTCAGCGAGCAGGCGAGCGCCTTTGCCGCCAAGCAGGACTCCGGGCAGGAGATTGGCCTTGTGGAATTCAAAGGCATCTCCGAATTGCTCGTCAAGGTGGCGATCGGCAAGATCGAGATCTTCGCCCGTCAGGCGTTTCTCGAAACCAATCCGAACACGCCACAGGACGCCTGGCTGGCCGTTCACGATGCACTCGAAGAGTTGCGCAAAGGGGCGGACTACGACCGGCTCGCCGTACTCCTCAAGAACGCGGATCAGCAGGACAATTCGCAACTCATGGAAGCGCTGGCCGAGGAGTTTGACACCGTGACCATGGACACGATCATCACCACATTGCAGGCAAGTGCGTATGTGCGCGACACCGCCTCTTTTCGAAACCGATTCGTGTTTCACAAGAAGGCCTACGAAGTCACCGAGGACATCGGCGACGATCGATTTGAAGTGTCGGTGCAGATGCCCGGCAGCATCGTGTCACACAACGGCGACACCAAGGTGAACAACATCGTGACCTGGACGTTTCCCGGCAAGATGCTCTATGACCGGACGGTCGAGCTGATGGTGACCTCGCACGTGGCCCGGTAGATGGGCGAGGCGTCGGCGGCCGACCGAACCTACCCCGCCTTGCTGCCGCCCTGCACCCGCAGCGATTGCGGCCCCGGCTGCACCGTCTGGTGTCGCACGATCTGGCCTTCCTGCATGTAGATGATGTCTTCGGCGACATTCGTGGTGTGATCGGCGATGCGCTCGAGGGCGCGCGACACGCCAAGCATGTGAATGAGTCGTTCGAGTTCATCGGGCGACTGGCGAATGCCGCTCTCCACGCGGGTGTACATCTCGCGGTTGATCGCGTCGACGTCATCGTCGGCGGCGAGCACCTGGTACGCCAGCGCGGAGTCCGATTTGACCAGCGCATCGAGCGTGTGCTTGAGCATCCACTCGACTTTTTCAGACATCGCGAAAAAGTCGAAGGGCATCTTCGTCGGCGGCTGGCTGGAAAGGTAGAACGCGCGGCTGGCGATGTTCGTCGCGAGATCGCCGATGCGCTCCAGATCGTTGTTGATCTTCAGCACCGCCACCACAAAGCGCAAGTCCGCCGCCACGGGCTGGTGCAGCGCAAGCACCTTGAGGCATTCCTCCTCCAGCTCGACTTCGGCGCGGTCGATTTCCGCATCCGACTTGATCACCTGCGTGGCCAGTCGTGAATCGCGATCCTGGACGGAGAGCACCGCCCGGTGCACACTCTCTTCCACCAGGGCGCCCAAGGCGAGAAGGCGTTTCTTGAGGCGTTCGATTTCGTGGATGAAATGCTGTGACATGGGAACTCACCTTTCGGGGCGCCGGGGACAGCGCCGCTCAGCCGAAGCGGCCAGTGACATAGTCCGAGGTTTCGGGGACGCGTGGATTCGTGAAGATGTCCACCGTCGGGCCGTACTCAATGACGTGGCCGAGGTACATGAATGCGGTGTAGTCGCTGACGCGGGCGGCCTGCTGCATGTTGTGCGTCACGATGAGCACGGTGTACTCGCCCTTGAGTTCGTGGATGAGATCCTCGACCTTGCCCGTCGCAATGGGGTCGAGCGCAGAACACGGCTCATCCATGAGCAGCACTTCCGGCTCGGCGGCAATGGCGCGGGCAATGCACAGCCGCTGCTGCTGCCCGCCGGACAGCCCGAGCGCCGTCTCCTGCAGTCGATCTTTCACTTCATCCCACAGGGCTGAGCCGCGCAGGCTGCGTTCGCAGACTTCATCCAGCACGCGGCGGTCGCGCTCGCCGTCAATGCGCAGCGAGTAGACGACGTTTTCGTAGATGCTCATGGGGAAGGGATTGGACTTCTGAAAGACCATCCCCATGCGTTTGCGCAATTCGATCACATCCACGCCCGGGCCATAGATCGAATCGCCCAGCAGTCGCATGTCGCCCTCGATGCGCACGATGTCGAGCAGGTCATTGAGTCGATTCACCGATCGGAGCAGCGTGGACTTTCCGCAGCCGGACGGCCCGATGAGTGCGGTGACCTTGCCGCTCGCCACCGGCATGGTGATGTCGAAGAGCGCTCGCTTGGCCCCGTACCAGAGGTTGAATCGATCGATGTCGAGCACGGCCTGTTCGGCAGCGAGTTCCTCATGCACGACCGGGTCGACCTGCTGGCCGGCGCTGATCGCCTTGAGCCGGTCGAGATGCGGCGGAGCGGATACTTGATCGACCGCGCCGCCTCCGGGCCTGGCTCCAAGCGGGGTGTGTCTGGCTGTGTCCAAGGCGGTCATTCCTGTCTTCTCCCAAAATCAGAACTGGCTGACGAGGAACTTGCGACGCAAGCGCGTTCGCAGCCATACAGCGGCAAGGTTGAGCATCGCGATGATCGCGATAAGCAGCAGTGTGGTCGTGAACACCATGGGCTTGGCGGCTTCGCTGTTCTGACTCTGGAATCCCAGATCATAGATGTGAAAGCCCAGGTGCATGAAACTCCGCTCGACGTGAACATACGGCGCGATCGAATCGATCTCGCCGGGCAACTCCATCGACAACTTCACGGCCCCGACCAGCATCAGCGGCGCCACTTCCCCCGCTCCGCGCGCCATGGCCAGGATCATGCCCGTCATGATGCCCGGCATCGCCCGCGGCAGCACGATGCGCTTGATCGTCTGCCATTTGCTCGCACCGCAGGCGTACGACCCCTCGCGCATGGAGTTGGGCACGGCTGAGAGCGCCTCCTCCGTGGCCACGATTACGACGGGCAGCGTCAGCAGCGCCAGCGTCAGCGAGGCCCAGAACAAGCCGCCCGTGCCAAAGGTCGGGCCGCCGGACGCCTTCTTTGCGGCGAAGAACAGGTCGTCAATCGTGCCGCCCATGAGATAGCAGAAGAAACCCAGACCAAACACGCCGAACACAATGCTCGGCACGCCGGCAAGGTTGTTCACCGCAATCCGCACCGCTGATATGACCACCCCGCCCCTGGCGTACTCACGAAGATACAGCGCCGCCAGCACGCCGAAGGGCACGACCAGCAGCGACATGATGAGCGTCATCAGCACCGTACCGAAGATCGCCGGAAACACGCCGCCCTCGCTGTTGGCTTCGCGCGGCTCATCCGTCAGGTACTCGCCCCAGCGCGAGGCGTAGACGCCGGCCTTCTGCGGAAGGCTCAATTGGTTCGCCGGATAAGCCCGGACCACATCAGACACCTGCAGCGGCTTTTCCTGCCCCTGAACCGTCTCCATGAGCATGACATACCTGGCGTTCTCGTCGTTGAGTGTCTTGATCTCCGCGCGAATGCGGGCGAATTCGCCGTCCGCCCTGCTGCCGGCCGCATCGAACTGCGCCTGTGCGGCTTGCGCCTGGGGCGACCCCTCGCCGTAGCGGTCTATCACCCGTCGCAGGTCAAGGCGTGCGGCCTCGAGAACGGCGTTCACGTGGCCGATCTCATGATCCTCGAGATTCTTGCGTTTGTGCCAGCGTTCACGAGAAGCCGCGTGCTCTGTGTTGAACTGTTCCCACACCGTTTCGGGCGTCTGCGCGACGATCCGGCCGTCAATAAGAAACGCTTTGGGCACGCCGTAGAAACGACCCCACTCGAGGCGCTCGATGACCAGCGCCCACCGGGGAAGTGTCTCTTCGGAGACTTCATAGTCCGTCACCCAGTTGAAGTGGTCGCCGGTGAGATCAAAGTTGCCGGTTCGAACAAGACGGCGCGTGGCGAGTCCGTCGTTTGCTGCGACTGCCACGCTGGCCTGCTTCTGAGTGTCTGCCGGCAGGGCCGCCAGCACTTCGGTGGATGGGCTGAACGTTTCCGTTCGCGTGACTTCACCCATAAAGACGCGGCCATCGTGCAACGCCACCCGAACCACGGAACCGGGCCAGAAAGTCCCGCTTCCCTGCACCAACACCAGCAGCAGCAGACCCGTGATCATGAGCAGCGCCACGGCCAGCGCTCCGCCGGTCAGCCAGACCATCGGCTCGCCGTGCGCGAGAAGCGAAGTCGTCGCGCGGGTCCGTCGGCGGACCATCCCCGTGGCGGGGAGATGAGATCGACGAGTACCGCGGCCGGAAGGGCGTGCGAGGTTCGAAGATGGCTGAACCGCGTGCGTCACAGTTGATACGCCCTCTTGCGGAAACGGAGGCGGACGATCTCGGCAATCGTGTTGAGCACAAAGGTCATGGCAAAGAGCACGAGTGCGGCGAGGAAGAGCGTTCGATAGTGCGTGCTGTTTCGCACGGCCTCAGGAAGTTCGACGGCGATGTTCGCCGAAAGGGTGCGGAAACCGTTGAACATGTTCCATTCCATGACCGGCGTATTGCCGGCGGCCATCAGCACAATCATGGTCTCGCCCACGGCGCGGCCGAGCCCGATCATGATCGCGCTGAACAGGCCGCTCATGGCGGTGGGCAGGATCACGCGCACCGCCGTCTGCCATCGCGTCGCGCCGGCGCCGAGCGATGCGGCGCGAAGGTGTTCGGGCACCGTCGACAGCGCGTCTTCGGCAATCGTGTAGATGATCGGAATAATCGCAAAGCCCATGATGAAGCCGACGATCAGTGCGTTTCGCTGAACGTAGGTGCCCACGAACAGCCCCCGAGGGTCAAATCCGAACTTGGTGAGGATGAAGGACAACAGCCAGGCCAAGAGCAGCCCAGCCGCCAGCGTGGCGACGAACTTGAGCAGGTCCGCCGCGGCGATGCGCTGCCGGGACCACGCGCGAGTGCGCGGCCGCAGCCAGGGATTCACCACGCGAGAGAGCGCCAGCGAGCCGACAATCGCGCCGAGCGGAATGAACAGGATCATCCACCCGCCGATCCCGCTGCCCTTCTGTCCGTCGAGCCAGAGTTTGATATCTCCAGCGAACAGCAGATACACCACGATGGGCCCGAGCAGCCAGGCGGCGAGCACACCGAGCGGCGCCATCGCGAAGATGAACGCAAAGCGCCAACGGCTCAATCGCAGCATCGTCTGCTGAGGCAGCAACTGCCAGCAGTACGCGCCCAGCAGAAACGTCAGCGGGAGCGAGGCGAAGAGCGTCAACACCGCGGGCACCACGTTCTCGACGAACGGCGCAATGACCAGCGCGGCGAGAAATCCCAGTACGACGCTGGGCAGACTCGCCATCATCTCGATCGCAGGCTTGATGGCCGACTTGGCGCGCGGATGAAGAAACTCGCTCGTGTAAATCGCCGCGAGCAGCGCCAGCGGCACGCCGAAGAGCAACGAGTAGACTGTGGCCTTGATCGTCCCGAAGATCAGCGGATACAGGCCGAGCTTCTGCTCGAAGTCATCCGTGCCGCTCGAAGACTGCCACACGGCGGCGGGTTTCTCGTAGCCTTCGTACCACACCGGCAGAAACAGGGCGCTGAGGCTCGCGTCGGGATAGCCCATGTCCACCGACCAGCGCCGCAGTGAATCGCCGGCGACAGCCGCCACCCCGTCGTCTTTGGGTGCGATGCTGACGAGTTCCACGGGCTGGTTGCCCGTGCTGAGGTCGGCCAGCAGTTTGTGGCTGGTCACCTGGTAGAGCCGCACATCTCCGTTGCGATAGCCGATGAGCACGCTGCGTGATCGCGCGGAGGGCGCGAGCGCATCGACCGGCGAATCGGGGCCGTGAAGCACGTGCGCTCGAACGAGCACGGAGCCATCGGAGGTCGCGGCGTCGGTTGGTTTGATGCGAAACCAGGCGCCGACCGTTCCCGTCGAATCGCCGACCAGCAGGGTGGCTCGACCGAGAAGGAACTCGACCGCCGTCAGCGTGGCGTCCGGCGCGGGCACCAGATCGACCTGCTCGATGAGTGACGCCTGGCCGACCACGCGCGTGTCGTAACGCTGGGCCAGACCATCCGGCCACGTGACATAGACCGCATCGCCCAGACCCGAAATAAGCAGGTGCGAAGGCGGTCCGCGATCGGCTGGCGGCTCAAAGGGAACCTCGCCCGACTGAACGGTGCGCGTGACCTTCCCCGTCAGAATGTTGCGCCGCTCATTGACCTGCTCAAACTTCATCTCGCCCGTCGCGACCAGAGCACAGAAGGCTTTGGAATTCGAGGCGAACGCATGGTCGATCAGGCGAATCGGCGCCTCGGCAACGACAATGGGATCATCCAGCTCGCGCTCAACGGACTCGAATCGATACTGGGAATCGGAGATGCGATTGAGCACTCCGTGTCGACCGTTGTGCTGATAGACCAGTGTTTCGCCGACGCCGATCTGCCGCAGTTCATCGGAAAGCGTGTGCGCGTCAATGAACTCCGAAACGAACCGAATGCGACCGAGTCGAACCGTGCCATCTTCAAAGCCCAGCGATGCGGTACCGTCGATCTGCGAAACCGACCAGGCAGTGAGAGCGGGCGCGCTGAAGGGTGCGATCTCGTCGATCGCTCTGCCGCTGGCGGGGTCGATGACCTCGATGCGACCATTTGGGTACATCGCCCACGCAAGGGCCTGATAGTCGTCCAGTGCAAAGCGAACCGGTCGAACCGACCCATCCTGCACCGTGACCGGCGCCTGGGGTTTGGTCTCAGCGGGAAGAAACAGGGGGAACGCAACCCAGACCAGGAACAGCCCGACAGTGCATACGGCAATGATCGTCCCGATTCCGCCCACGGTGATGAGCAGCCGTGAGATCACGTCCATGCTCCGCACCGCGCGGCTGGTGCGACGATTGCGCGATCGACCGGTGAACGATTGTGACGTCGACGCTTTGCTCATCGGTCCTTTCTCATGCAATCGCGGGCGACGGCGTTTCTGCCGCCACCCGCAAGGTTGAATTCACCTGAGGCCATCCGCGAGTGCGGACCTTCGATCGATTACCAACGAAGGCCAACTTTCTCAAGCGATTCCCTGGCGATCGCCGTGGGAACCGGGTAGTAGCCGTCTTTCACCACGTCCTGTTGACCTTGCTTGCTGAAGACGTACTTGAGGAACTCGCCACGAAGCGGGTCGATTTCTGAACCGGGCTTGTAGTTCACGTAGATGTATAGGAAGCGAGCCAGCGGATACTCGCCGGTATAGGCGTACTCGGGAGTCGCCGGGATGAAACCGCTATTGGCGTCATGAGCAAGGGGGATCGCTCGCACGTCTGCAGTCTTGTAGCCGATGCCGCTGTAGCCGATGCCATAGCGGTCAGAGGCGATGCCCTGCACAACCGAGGACGAGCCGGGCTGCTCCTTGACGGAGTCCTTGTAGTCGCCCTTGAAGAGTGCGTGTTCCTTGAAGTAGCCGTAGGTGCCCGAAGCAGAGTTGCGTCCATAGAGGCTGATGGGCTGATTCCCCCAACTGCCAGACAAGCCGGCCTGACCCCACCGGGTGATGTCCTGGGGCAGACCGCCCTTGCGGGTCTTGGAGAACATTGCATCGACCTGCTGCAGCGTCAGTCCTTCGATCGGATTATCCTTGTGAACATACACGGCAAGCATGTCGATGCTGGTCGCCACGCTGGTCGGCTTGTAGCCGTACTTCTTCACGAACTCGTCGATCTCGGCGCTCTTCATTTCGCGGCTCATGGGGCCGAAGTTGCTGGTGCCCTCGATCAGCGCCGGCGGCGCGGTTGAGGATCCCTTGCCTTCGATTTCGATCTGGACGTTGGGGTACATCTTGCGAAAGCCCTCGGCCCAGAGTGTCATGAGGTTGTTGAGCGTGTCGGACCCAACGCTCTTGATCGTCCCCGAGACGCCTTTGACAGGCGTGTAGTCGGGAAGAGTCGGATCGACCTGCACCTGGGCTAGCGCCGGGACGGAAACGAGCGTCGTCGCCAGGGCCGCGCCGATCATCCGCCGCATCTGATTGATCGCCATTTGTTTTCTCCTTGCCAGACGGTCTTCATGGTTCATCCGTTGATGTTGCCAAAGCATAAAGTCGCTCTGTTAGCGTTTGATGAGCACGTCGATAGATTCGCGTAAAGTGGCGAGGCGGGGCGCAATCGGGGGCGGCTACGGCCGCGCAACACCTTGATTGCAAGTGCCTTGCGCGTCGGCTGGCAGGCTTGGCAGCACCATCTGAAACGTGCTCCCTTTACCCGGCTGGCTCTCGACTTCGACGCGCCCGCCGTGGGCCTGGCAGATGTGCCGAACAATGGACAGGCCCAGCCCGGTGCTCCCCACCTGCCGGCTGCGACCCTTGTCGACGCGGTAGAAGCGCTCGAAGATGCGCGACAGATGTTGCGGCTCAATCCCCTCGCCCTGATCCACGACCGATATCGCAACCTCGCCGTCCACCGGCGCGCCAAGCACGCGGACTTCGCTTCCCGGCGGGCTGTACTTGATCGCGTTTTCGATCAGATTGACGAGTGCCTGCTCGAGCAACTGGCGATTCATGTTTACGCGCAGATCTGCGTCGCACTGCGTTCGAATCACCGTGCCACGGGTGTCAGCAGGCATCTGGCATGCCTCGACGGCGCTGCCGATGAGCGCCGCGACCGATCCCGGCTCGAGATCCAGCGTCGTGCGGCCCTCCTGCTGATCCAGCCTGGCGAGGGTGAGCAGATCTTCCAGAATGGCGAACATCCGGTCCGCGTGGCGACGGATGATCTCGAGCATCCGCTGAACGTCGTCGGCATCGTGTTCCGACTTGTCCAGCAGGGTCTCGACGGCGCCCTTGACGGCCGTGATGGGCGTGCGCATCTCGTGCGAGACGTTGGCCACAAAATCGCGACGGACCGTTTCCAGGCGGCGGAGTTGGGTGACGTCGTTAAGCACGAGCAGCGCGCCGATGCGCCCCTCGGCCGCACCATGCAGCACGGTGCCGGTCACAAGCAGAATCCGCTCCGCCTCGCGTGAATCACCGTCTGGATCGATGAGCCGCACAACCACTTCACCCTCGACCGGCGCGGCGGCACCAATGGCCTCCGTCACCAGCCGATGCAACGCGGAGCTGCGCACCGTCGCCTGAATGCTCTGGCCGATGGCGACCGCCGGATCAATGTTGAGCAGGCGCGAAGCAGCGCGGTTCATCGTCATGACTCGTTCGTCGGTATCGACGGCCACGACGCCTTCGACCATGCTGGACAGAACGGCCTCGAGTTCATTGCGTTGCCGAACAACCGCCTGGAATCGCTCATCCAGTTGAGAAGCCATGTGATTCATCGCTTCCGCCACGCGCGCCACATTCTCCGAGCCCATCGTGCTGATGCGTCGATCCAGTTTGCCACGCGCGAAGCGTTCGGCCCCCCACCGCAAGCGTTCAAGTTCGAGTCGTTCGCGGCGAATCCGGGCGATCAGAATCCCGCTCAGCCCCAGCAGCAGCAGTGCGAGGACGATGGACAACGCCAGCCACGGCTCGGCCTGAGATTCCGCGCCCTGGACGAGTGGCAGGCGACGCAGAAGGTTTCCGGTTGTTCCAATGAGTCCCAGTAGATGGGGCACGACCTCACTCCTTGAAGCGATAGCCTACCCCGCGAATGGTCTCGATGTAGTCCCCGCACGGACCAAGTTTGCGGCGGAGCGCGACAACCTGGACATCCACGGATCGCTCCGTGACGGGATAATCGTCGCCGCGCACCGCATCGATGATCTGCTGGCGAGTGAAGACGCGGCCGGGATGTCGCGCCAGCCAGGAGAGGACTCGAAACTCGGTAATCGTGAGATCCAGTTTGTCGTTTTCGGCCTTGACCTCGTGACGGATCGGATCGATTTCCAGTTGGTGAATGCGGATGAGCGCGCTGTCGTCGAGCGGAGCGGATTGCGAGCGGCGCCGAAGCACGGCGCGAATCCGCGCCAATAGGACACGCGGGCTGAAGGGCTTGGTGATGTAGTCATCCGCGCCGAGCTCGATGCCTGCGACAATGTCGGCCTCATCTCCCTTGGCGGTGAGCATGACGATGGATATATCGCGGGTCTGCGGATCGCCGCGAAGCGCCCGGCAAACCTCCAGCCCGTCCGCGCCAGGCAGCATGAGATCGAGGATGATCAGATCGACGCGCTTGGAGCGGGCCGCCCGCAGCGCTGTCTCGCCGGTGGTAACGCAATCTACTCCGTAGCCTTCGCGACGCAGGTTGTAGGCGACGAGCTCGAGAAGGTCTTCCTCATCGTCCACAACCAGAATATGCCCCTTGGACATGGTGCTCTCCCTTGGTTTTTTTGCATCCAACTCTAGGGAGATCGCGCAACGATTCGGTTAGCGGTGAATGAGGATTGCGTATCGACTCGCCGGCCAATGCGGCTCATTTGTCGCCGGCCACCGCCTCGGCGATATTGAGGCAGTGGTCCTTCAGACGGCGGTAATTCAGCAGCATGGTCAGATAGGACGTGCTCACGATCGGCTCAATCCGCGTGGCGGAAAGGCTTGTCAGATGGATCCCGCGGAGATCCTTGATTCGCTTGGTGACCGCGGTGCCTGCCGAGTGAGCCCGGCTGATCACGTCGGTGCGGTTGTGCTCGAATGCGTCAATCACGAGTTGCAGATAGTCGGACACGAGCATGTGCAGACTCTCGAGATCCTTGCGCTGGGTATCGCTCAACTCGAAGCCCGCGTTGCGAATCTTGAGTTCAGACTTGACGATCACCGCGATGGTGTCGCTGATCGACTCCATCTCGTCGGCGACTCGCAATTGCCGGCGACTCTCTTCGATCACGCTGTGCGGCACACTTCCGGAGAGCAGATCCGAGAGGAAATTCACGATCTCGTGCTCCATGTTGTCGAGCACTTCTTCGCGGTGGAACAGTTTTTCGATCCGCCGCTCGTCCTTCTCGTCCGTGAAGATGATGCGCGCCGCCCAGGTCATCATCTTCATCGCGCCGGCTGACATCTTCAGGATCTCCGCCTGCGACTGCTCGATCGCAATCAACGGGGTTTCGAGCATGCGCACGTCGAGCGAGGAAAGGTGGGCCGTCTCTTTGGTCGCCTTGCCCGGCACGGCCCATTCGAGGAAGCGCGCGAAGACCCGGACGAACGGCAGAAAGAGAAGGGTGTTGAGAATGTTGAACCCCGAGTGCGTCGAGGCGATTGCCAGTGTCATGACCTGCGAAAACTCGGCTTCGCTCTTGACATCCGCCAGCGTCACCGTCAGCGGGTGATAGCCGATGTCCATGGCCACGAAACGATCCACACCCCGGATGTACAGGGCAAAGACCGTCGTGATCCACGCCACGCCGATCACGTTGAACAGAACGTGCGCGTACGCCGCCCGCTTCGCATTCGTCGTCGCACCAAGCGAGGCGAGCACGGCGGTGATCGTCGTGCCGATGTTCTCGCCCAGGACGAGTGCGGCGGCGGTCGGAAACGGAATGACACCTGTGGACGCAAGGCTGATGGTGATCGCCAGCGTCGCTGACGACGACTGAACAATAAGCGTGAGCAGGCACCCGACCGCGGCGCACTTGAGCACGCCGAAATACGAGTCGGCGGCGAACCATGCGAACGCATCAACGAACGCCGGGATCTCGCGAATGGGTTTGAAGCCATCCTTCATGAGTTCCAGGCCAAAGAAAACCATCCCCAGGCCCATGACGGCCATCGCGGCATAGCGGACCCGCTCGCCCTTGGTGAACAGGAACACGAGCGCCGCCGCCCCGAGCATCGGCAGGCCGTACTTGCCGATCTTGAGCACGAGGATCCAGCCGGTAATTGTCGTGCCGATGTTGGCGCCCATGATGACGCCGATCGCCTGGTGAAGCAGCATGAGTCCGCTGTTCACAAACCCGACGACCAGTACGGTGGTGATGGAGCTGGACTGAAGGAAGCAGGTGACCGTGGTGCCCGTCCCAACGGCAAGAAACCGATTGTCGGTAACCGCGCTGATCATCTTGCGCAGGCTGCTGCCGGCGATGGCCTGCATGCCATCGGACAGGTACTTCATGCCCAGCAGGAAGAGCCCAAGCCCGCCAACGACCATCAGCGCCAGACTGAAGAGCGCATTAACCTCGCTCTCCGCCAAAGTCAGCAGAGGGGTCGCATCGCTCAGGCCGATCGCGGTCAGCATGCCGGCTGTGGTCCCGTCCAGTTTCTAGCAGTTGTTCCGTCCATCCATGCCGAGGACCCCCGGCTTGCCCTCCACGAGTTGGGCCAATCAGGTTAGCGTTTGGTTCAGATTCTGACAATCCCGAAGGCGCGGTGAATTCCGCGCCCGGCCGAATCAGAGCAACGCCCCGCCACAGCTCGACCCGGCCCCCGCCGTGCATCCGTAGCAGTGATCGCCGGTGCCGATCGACCGATCGAGCCAATTGTCGAGATCCGTCTCCCAGAGAAAGGACCCCTCCATCCCGGGGGATCGAAGATCCAGCGCGAGATTGAAGTCGCAGTCGTAGACCCGTCCGTCCGGCCCGACGTTGATCTGATGGCGACACATCAAACCCGGCAGCGTCGCCACGTTGAATGCATCGATGAGCTGCTCCATGTACGCTTCCAGTCGCCCGTCCCGCTCCAACTCGTGCCGCCAGCGACTGATCGGCATGTTGGTGATCGTCCACAGTTCATCGAACTCGATGCCGAATCGCCGCTTGAGTTCGGTCTTGTAGTCCCCTTCGAGGGATTTCTGCGCGGGTGGCAGGCTCGGGCCGACGGGGTTGTAGACGAGATTCAATCGCAGCCTTGCGTCGCGCCCGTACCCGACCGCATTGAGCGCAAGCAACCCGTCAATCGACGCCTGGTAGGCGCCGCGGCCACGCTGGCGATCGACGTTTTTCTCCAGATAGCACGGCATCGATGCGATGACCTCGACCGCGTGCCTCGCGTAGAACTTCGGAATCCATGCGTAGTCTTCGTCGTCGGTCGGCCCGACGTATTCGATGAGCGTGGGGTTGCAGCGCGTCATCACGTGTCGACCCGCCTGGGCGAACATCTCAACCATCCAGCGGTAGTTGGGGTTCATCTCGGGAGAGCCGCCGGTGAAGTCGATCGTGGAGATCGTGTCGTGCCTGAGCGCCCATTCCACGACCTTGCGAGCCGTCGACTCGTCCATATTGTCATGAGGATCGGTGCGCGCCGGTGAAGATTCGATGTGGCAGTGGTTGCAGGCGATGTTGCACAATCGGCCGATGTTGATCTGCAGCGTCGAGACGTCCGTGCGCGTCAGTACGTGACCAAACCGCGCAGTGGAGGGCACCCGATCGAGAAGCGGCAGGGACAACAGGGACATGCCTGACGATATGACCGTCGCGGCCGCATCGTCCGCCCTCCTATCATTCAGCGTTGGTCCTGAACGCAGTCAGGCCGCAAGCCTGAGATGGACGCCGTCGATGATTCGAAGTACATTCAACCTGTTCGGCGGCGTGCTCGCTCTGGTTCGCCTGGCCATGCTCGGCGCACTGAGCAAGCGCAACCGCTACTGGCAGTGGCGGCAGTCAACAGCGTTTGGCCGGTTCACCGTGTCCGCAAAAGACAGACGCCGCGCCGTTCTCGACTATGGCCGCTGGGTGCATTCCATGCGCCGGTTTCGCTGAATCAGTCCACTCGCGGCAGACTCACGTCGCCATCAGCGCGAGCAGGCCGATGGCCGTCGCAGCCCACGCCGTCCACACGGTCGCCCGTTCGCTGCGGTTGAACGACCCACGCGAAAACCACGTCAGAGCGGGGCTGCACGCCAGCCCCAGAGCGATCTGCCGCGGCTTGCTGGCCAACCACTGTCGACTCGGCTGAAGTCCCCGAATCACCTTGTGGGTCACGAAAGACGCCAGCAGAGCCAGCGGAACCACCGCTCCGAGAATGGCGGTACTCGGCGTTACGATTCGCCCGACCAGCAGGCCGGCGACGATGATCGCAGCCGTCTGGACAAACCCCCGCTCAAACGAGCCACTCTCACCGAGGAGATTCGACACCTTGCTCGTCACCGAGTTCGAAGGAGCGGGTTCATCGGTGTGTTCAGATTCAAACGAAAGGGCGCGGGCCATGGCCGTGTCGATCGCAGCGGCCGTGGGTTGGGCGATGTATTCATTGCGTCTCATCGGACTCTCCACATTCATGCGGCCCCTGAGCGGGACCGGGCGGTTCTCTTACCCATTGTTCCGAATCCGGACCGGCTCCTTTCGCGGCCCGCCTGAGGGATTCGCCCGATCCGGCGTGCGGCTGGGCTCAGCAGATCGCTCCCAGGGGCCGGGTGCACCGGTAGAATGCCTCTGAAGGCGCCGAATTCCAGCCCCGGACCCCAGCACGGACCGTTCCCATGCCGTCAAACCCTCCCTGCCGAAAAGCCACGATCGTTGGCGATGGCCAGATGGGCATCGTCCTTGCGCTCGTCCTCGAGGCGGGGGGTGTGCCGGTCACCATCTGGGGTCGCAGCGCCGAACACATCGCGGCCCTCCAGCGTGACCGCATGTCGCAGCGCCACCTGCCCGGCATTCGCATTCCAGAGTCGATCAACATCACATCGGATGAGAGAGAGGCGCTTTCTGGTGCCGAACTGATCGTCTGCGCTGTCCCAACGCAATTCATTCGTCCGGTGTTCAAGCGCGTTGCATCGCACATTCCCACCGGCGTCGGCATCGTCAGCGCCTCCAAGGGCGTCGAGAACAACACATTGCTTCGGCCGACCGAGGTCATCGCCGACGTGGTCGGCAGTACATCCGAGCGCGCCTACGCCGCGCTGTGCGGCCCAACGATCGCCGAGGAACTGACGCACCACCTGCCGGCCACCATGGTCGCGGCCTCCGAGTCGCACGACTTTGCCGTGCTTGTGCAGACGCTGTTCACGGCACCGTGGATGCGGATCTACACACTGACCGATCTGCTCGGCGTCGAGCTGGCCGGCGCGACCAAGAACGTGATCGCCATTGCTGCAGGCATCGTCGATGGCCTCGAACTCGGCTACAACGCCAAGTCGGCTCTGCTCTCGCGCGGCCTGGCCGAGATCACGCGACTGGGTGTCGCCATGGGCGCTTCAGCCGAGACGTTTTTCGGCATTGCGGGCGTCGGCGACCTTGCCACCACCTGCTTCAGCCCCGTCGGGCGCAACCGTTCGTGCGGCGAAGCGCTCGGGCGCGGCCGCACCCTTGATGAGTACCTTCATTCAACGCAGTCTGTCGTTGAAGGTGTGGCGACGACCAGATCCGTCATGGCGCTGGCCAGGGCGCAGCGAATCGAGATGCCGATCACGGCTGCGGTGCATGCCGTGCTCTTTGAAGCCCTCGCGCCCCGGCACGCGATCGCGCGCCTGATGGAGCGCGAGCCGAAGCCCGAGCGGATCGGCTAGTTCCGCGTGAGTCCTATGCGACCGCTGGCTTGCCGTGCTTCTGTCCCTCTGCGCTCGGCTTTCGCATGAACGCATCCTGTTGCATGACGAATCCGATGACGGCTGTCACGAGCACGATAAGCGGCAGGATGACCGGGTTGCCGCTGAAGTCCTGGCGCAAAGCGGGCTGCCAGGCCTCGACCTGCATCAGCAGCGTCACCACGCCGAGCACGAGCACCACAGCGCCCGCCACGCAGGTCATCGCCACGATGACGACGCGATAAAGGATGAACGACAGCAGGCCGAATGTCACCAGCCCGATCAGCGCGCCGGCGTAGTAAGTGTCCGGGGGCATGTTCGACACCGACCAGATGTTCGCCCCGACGAACGCACCCGCCAGACCGCCGCACGCAGCGATCGCAAACTTCATGAGCGGCCAGGCGACAACAGCCGTGAGCACGCCCACGCACGCGGCGACGATGAGATTGCTTTCCATCGACTTGCTCAGCAGGAACCCGAGTCCCATGCCCGTGAGGAACGCCACCGTAATGACGATCCACTTGTGCCAGCGGTAGCCGTTGATCACGCTCAGCAGGCCCACGGTGACAAAGATTCCCGCCCAGACGATGTGCAGTTGCTGCAGCACGTCGAGCAGCTCATCAGGCCGACTGAGAATGTCGAGCCGGTGCATGTTGTCGAGGAAGAGATGAAACGGGTTGAGCCCGACTTCGGACAGTGATTCGCGCAAACCGGTCGTTGAGCCGGCTGGCGCCGTCGCAAGCGTCATGAGGAAGTTCATTGCGTCTGGCCTCGGGTCTTGGGTTATCCAGTACGGGGCGCAAACCCCGTCCACCGGTTACCCTTTATCGGCCTTCTTGACACCGAGGCTCAATTGAATGAATAGCCCGATAACAGCCACGCCAAGCCACAGCGCCAGCGTCATGGCGGCCGACTGCGGCGCGATCGAGTCGAGCGACATGCCCGAGCGCGTCGCCAGCCAGTACCCGCTGGTCAGGATAATCAGTGCGCCCGCCAGCGAGGTCACCACCGACGCTGAGAGCGTGGGTATGAGCACGCCGAAGACGATGCCGCCGATGACGCCGCCGGCCGCGAAGAGTATGGTCATCCACTTCTGACTGCCTGGCGCATCGTTCCAGTTCTGCGCTGCGGTCTCGAGAACGAAGCCGACCGTGTCCTCAAGGCGCTGTCGCCAGGCGGGCTGTTCGCCCTCGCCCTCCGCCTCTTCTCCAGCGTCCTGCCGGTTCTTGGCTCGCTCAAGCAGCTTCTCCGCGGCGCGATCGATTCGATCGAGGTTTTCCCGCTGTTTCTGCAGTTCGGGAAGAAAGAGTTCCTCGTCGGATATCGGAGAAGCCGCCTGCCCCTCGTACATTCCTGTCAACTCGGCATAGGTAAAGAACCCGAGCGGCGCGGCCAATCCCAGGCTCAGCGCCAGCAGCAGCGCCATCACAAAGCGATAGGCGATGATGGAAATGAGCCCCGCGACTGCGGCGCCGATCACGACAGGCCAGAGGATCGACCAGTCGTGCGGGATCGCCGCCCCGGCCACGAAGCCCACCGCAGCACCAAGGATGAGTGCCGCGATCACCAGCATGGGTCGGAACAGCCGCCGTCCGAAAACCCAGACGACAATGCCAGCCAGAAGCGCCAACGCCACAACGCCGTGCACACTCCACGGCAGGCTGTCAAGCAGATCAGGGATCATTCTCAGGCTTCCTTCCCGGCGGACGCGATTCCGCCCCACCCTCCGACGATCGTAGCCGCGATCGGCCCGGTTCAGCCTCAATGGGTGGCACGAGCGGGATTCCGAATCCCACCGCACATGACAGAACCTCATTGCGTATACTTCTTCGCAGATTTCATGCTGTGCGGCGACCGTTGCCCTCGCACCGGCCGGCACAGTATTGACCGATTGCCAGGAAAGGCGGCAGGTCATGCTCAATCTTGGATTGTTTGGATTGCCCGGCGGTTCGGAGTGGATCGTCATCGGGCTCATCGCCCTTCTGCTCTTCGGCAAACGGTTGCCGGAAGTCGGCAAGGCGCTGGGCCAAAGCATCGTTCAGTTCAAAAAGGGCATCAAGGGCATCGAGGACGAAGTTGAAGCCGCGTCCAACCGCTCCGACGACGACGCCCCCCTCAAACCCTACGACAAGCGCCTCGGCGGCAGCGAAGAAGAACTCCGCCGCCTCCAGGAACAGGGCGCCGCTCCGTCGCAGTTCAAGCAGGAAAAGACGGCCCAGACCGAGCCGTCCACTTGAGCATCATCACGCCGCAGACCATGGCTCCAGTTGCACGAACTTCACCGTGAGCCCCCTGCCCCGGCTGATCATGTTGCACTGGAAGTAGCTCCCGCGTCGACCTGCTCGGCGAGGCTGTGCTGCTCACCGCTCCCCGAGACGCCCTGCGCTTTGGCGAGGCCTTGATGCTGATCGTGTCGCCACGTGCGCTAGCAACGCTCCTGCACCTCATCAGCCAGGTCAGGTGTCGAGACAAAGCGGAACTCGATCACGGATCGACCAGAGTCATCCCGCCGTTCGCCGCTTGCAGCCGAAGGGAAGTTGAAGTACACGGTTCATCCATCAGATACGGACGGATGACAGGGTCAGAGATTGCAGATGAGGAGGGGTGGGTGTGAGATCGTCGCACGGGTGGAAGCGATTGTCCGCGATCGGAACAGACTGAGCTCGTTCCGTCACAACGTCTAACGTGCCATTCGTGGCCATCAAATGGCGGAGATCCGGCCAAACATCAGAGAACAGCTCGTGAGGAATTCACGCGAAAGCAACTGAGCGGTCGAACCAAGCCGCGATTCACCCGTATTATCCGCCGGGAGTCTTTCGACGAGACGTAGGCCCGAGGAAGTTTGAGTGACTCATCGCGTTGAGTATTCAGCTAGGATCAGTGCTCGCTGGTGGCAACATCGGCGTGGACCGGCGCTATTGAACGTATTTGCGATTGTCAGCGTACTCTCCGCTCTATTGCTTCCGGCCTTTCACCGGCATCAGAGCGCGACAGCCGCCATCCAAGCCTCGGAACCGATCGCCTCCCAACTTCGGGATTCGGCGGAGTATCCGGCGACCACGGCTTGCGATCACCAGCCGAGGCACCCGGCAGGCACACCACATCCGGACGAACCGGACTGTCCCATCTGCCATTGGATTCACGCAACAGGTCACGGTGTCGCGGTTGTGGCGCCACCGTCAGCTCTTGAATTCGATTCGCACGTCATTGCACTTCACCTCCCAGAGCCACCCGGTCTGGGGCTCTGCGAACGAGCCATCATCGCTCCGGCTCGGGCCCCGCCGCGGCATCGTTCCTGATCTCGCGGCTCCTGTTCACAACTTAGTTCTTTGAGCAGCCGTCACGGCACCGCTGTGCTCTGGCTGCGCCACACACAAGGAGGAGTGCGATGCCTCAGCGCGCATTCACACTGGTCGAGCTGCTCGTCGTGATCTCGATCATTGCTCTGCTGGTCGGGTTGTTGCTGCCGGCGTTGTCCCGCGCCCGGGTTGCCGGACGTCGGGCAGTCGATCTTGGCAACATCCGGACCATGGAAATCGCTCACACAATGTACGTCGACGACAACAAAGGATGGCTCGTAGATGTTGGGCTGGGCCACGGCGGTGAGAATGAGGACCCCGGAGCGTGGATATTCACGCTCGAACGGTACTACGGAAGCAGGCTCGCCCGCCGCTCACCCGGCGATCAGAGCGTGCACTGGCCACCCGAAGAGGGCGGATCGGGACAACATGTCCCGGGTTCCAGCCGATATCGAAAGACCAGTTACGGCATCAACAACTACCTGACGAGCAAGGCGCCCCTCAAGCCCTGGCGTCAATTCACGCTGATCGCTTCTCCGACTCGAACAGTGCACTTCCTGCTTATGACTGAAGTGGGTGAATTCGCCGGAGCGGACCACCCACATGTCGAGAACTGGTGGATCGGCAACCGCGACGCGGTTCCAGTCCTTGCAGCGCGCCACCTCAAACTCCACGCATTTGGTGGGGAACCTGGAACATGGTCCGCGCAGAGCAACTACGGATTCCTGGACGGCCACGCTGAGTCGCTGCCGTTCAACGCCGTCTATGACACGGACAAACGCAACCAGTTCAATCCCCAAGTCGCGCGATAGGCCCGCGCGGCGACCTGCGACCTTCAACGACTCCCTCCGAGGGAAGAAACGAGATTGACATGAAGAATCGACTGTACATCGCCGCTTTGACTTTCACACTGGCTGTTGCCGCCTCGACAGCGTTTGGACAGCATGCAGGTGACATCTTTCTTGAGAACATCGATGGTCAACTCACCACCGGCTTGCGCGATGAGACGACGACAATCCACGATCATCGCGCGTTCCCATCCGAGTTCGGCGAGTTCTTTGAGAACTTCACGGATGAGCCGGGGTTTGACTCCGACATCGGAGAATTCACGCCCGGCACCAACATCGGATTCAATGTCCTGGATGCCGTGCGTGTCTGGGATGGGCAGAACTTTGACACGATGTCGCCCGTGACGTTCACGATCAGCTACTCCGGGTTTGAAGTCGAGACAGGTTCCGGCTTTGTGGAGGGATTCGCCCTGCCGGTGAACTCCAATGGTGAATTCCATCGCCACCTCAACTACGTCATCAATGATCGGGCCCCGACTGGTGTCTACTTGCTCCAACTCCAACTCTGGAGTGACGACCCCGGGCTACGTGCATCAGAGCCGTTCTACATCGTGTTCAATCAGGAAGAACACGAATTGATTCACGACCAAGCCGTGGAGTGGGTCGCGGCCACTCTCGTGCCCGGCATTCACTTCCACGATGTCGATCTCGATGCGGGCCGGCGCAACGAGTTCACCCTCCTTGGAGTCACTCCTGGGCAGCGCGTGTACTTCGTGTATGGCTTCCAGTTCGGGAACACGAACATCCCGGGTTGCCCGGGAGTCGGGATTGGTATCCGCCGGCCCGCAATCATGGGTTCCGCCATTGTCGACGGGTCAGGCGCGGTGACCATTTCACGATTCGTTCCAAGCGGCGCCAGCGGGCGAACCGTCCTCTTCGGCGCGGTCGAACAAGGGACGTGTACGGTCGCCAACATTGTGGAGCACACGTTTCCTTGACCCTTTTAGCCCTGACAGGCGCGCAAACACGCCGGGTGAATCCGAAAGGGAAGAAAAACGGGACTGGTACGATTACCAATGCCCGCTGGCGCCAGAGTCTTGCGTCTGGACACTCACCCCATATACGGCATGCGGTAGTCACGCGGCGGATCAAACGTCTCTTTGATCGTCCGCGCACTCATCCAGCGCATCAGGTTGAGCGGTGAGCCGGCCTTGTCGTTGGTGCCGCTGGCCCGCGCGCCGCCGAAGGGTTGCTGACCCACCACCGCGCCCGTCGGCTTGTCGTTGATGTAGTAGTTGCCGGCGCTGTAGCGCAGCGCCTCAGTCGCCTGCACAATCGCGCGTCGATCATTGGCAAAGATCGCCCCGGTCAGCGCGTAGGGCGAGGTCGAGTCGCACAGGCGCAAGGCGTCGGCAAAGCCGCCGTCCTCATACACGTGCACCGTCAGGATCGGACCGAAGATTTCCTCACACATACTCGGCGCGCCGGCGTCGCCCGCTTCGATGAGCGTCGGCTGCACGAAGTAGCCTTCACGGGAGTCGCACCCGCCACCCGCGAGAATCTCCGATCCTTTCGAATCGCGCGCCTGTGCGATGTATCGCTCGCACCGCTCGAACGCCTGCCTGTGAATCACCGCACCCATGAAGTTGCCAAAGTCCGCCACATCGCCCATTCGGATAGTGCCGATCTCGCTGACCAGGCGGTCACGAATCGCATTCCACATCGACCGAGGTACATACGCGCGCGACAGGGCCGAGCATTTCTGCCCCTGAAACTCATACGCTCCACGAATCATCGCCGTCACCACCGCCTCGGCCTCGGCCGACTCGTGGGCGACGAGGAAGTCCTTGCCACCCGTTTCGCCGACCAGCCGCGGGTAGTCGCGATACTGATCGAGGTTCGCGCCGACCTTGTGCCACAGTGAACGGAACACGGCCGTGGACCCGGTGTAGTGCAAGCCCGCAAAGTCGCGCTGCGCCAGCACCGTCTTTGTGACCATCTCTGCATCGCCCGGCACGAAGTTGATCACACCCGGCGGCAAACCCGCCTCGGCAAACAACTCCATCAGCAGGTAGTTGCTGTAAAGCGAATGCGGCGACGGCTTCCACACCACGGTGTTGCCCATCAGCGCCGGCGCGTGCGGCAGATTGGCCGCAATGCTTGTGAAGTTGAACGGCGTGACGGCGTAGACGAAGCCTTCGAGCGGCCGACACTCGAGCTGATTCCACATGCCGCGCGGCGAGACATCAGGCTGCATCTGCGCGACGATCCGCTCCATGTACTTCACGTTAAAGCGGAAGAAGTCGATCAACTCGCACGCAGCGTCAATCTCCGCCTGGTGACACGTCTTGGATTGATTCAGCATGGTCGCGGCATTGAGCCGCTCGCGCCAAGGACCGGCCAGCAGATCCGCAGCGCGCAGGAAGATCGCCCCGCGATCGCGCATCGACATGCGCGACCATTCGGCCTTGGCGCTGCGGGCCGCGTCGATCGCCGCGATCACTTCCCTCTGTCCCGCCTGATGAACCGTGGCCAGGACGTGGGCGTGGCGGTGGGGAACTCGAGCCTCGGCCATGTTGCCCGTCTGCACCGCGCGCCCGCCCACGATGAGTGGAATCTCCATCGACTCACCCTGCTGCCGGACCAGTTCCTTGCCGAGCGACTCACGCTCCGGCGTCCCCGGGGCGAACGACTGCACCGATTCATTGACCGGCTCGGGAAAAACGACAATCCCCTGTCCCATGCGAGTTGCTCCATCGTGTGATCCATGTTGCCCGCCCGGCCGCCCATGCGCGCCAGGCTCGATTCCATTCTACGGGAGCCCCTCGTGTGGCGGATCGCCCGTCGCGCGAAGGGGGCGACCACCCGAGGTTTGACCATCGTGGGCGCCGCCCTACCATCTCCCGCCGGGCGATTAGTTCAGCTGGCTAGAACGCACGGATCACACCCGTGAGGTCACTGGTTCGAGTCCAGTATCGCCCATTGGTTCACTTTCCACCGCATCACACGGAAGCCCAACCGCTACCAAATCCTCGGAGTTTTCGAGGGTTGTGCTTTCGTCGTGTTCGTCATTGGTATCGCTTGGGCGCGCCTGTGTTGCCGGATTTGTTGCCGCTTCTGCTGACGCACCAATCCCCGCCGCGAGGTCAAAGTGCGCGTCGCGGGTCTGCAAGTAGTGCTGGGCGGCGATCAGCGGCGAATGTCCCAGCCACCGCGCCGTTGTGTGAGCCGGAAACCGCTCGGCCCAATCTGTTGCACAAGACGCTCGCAGGGCATGGAACAATCGCGGCCACTGCTGTTCCCCGGCATTGGCGATGATGCGCTCAAACTGAGTTCGCAGATTGACTCTGCCGTCACGGAGTCTGGGAACAACCGCTTCGGTTCCAGGTTCTGCCGCATCGAAGAGGTCTTGAAGGATCTCACGCAGTTCCGGCACAATCGGGACCACTCGCACCGCATGACCCTCGTGGCCGGCAGTCTTCGGGCTGCGCACCATCAACCGACCGCGTTCCCAGTTCACATCACCCCAGCGGAGGGCGACAATCTCGGAAGGACAGCGAAGGCCGGCGAACCGTGACAGCCCCACAATCGCCCGCCATTCGTCGTCTGGACATGCCGTCAGAACCGTCCGGATGGTCTCCACACTGACGTAGCGTGCTCGGTCGGGGTTCGACTGTGAGCCGGCTCTCAACTCGGCAAATGGACTGGACGGGACCATCCCCCATCGCACCGCCCGCTTGAAGATCGCCCGCGCGACGTGGACTCGCTTCGCCTGTGTTGCGGAGGCTAGACGCTTGGTGCGCTCGGTCCCGTCAGCGAGGGTGACCCTGTACGGTTCGGAGATCGACTTGCGCCAATTGTCGGCGTCAGCCGTGGTAATTGACGAGAGCGGGGTATCCGCACCAAGGATCGCTCGCAAACTCTCCGTGGTTTGCCTGTACGCCGCCCGCGTTGAAGACTTCACCGCTGCCGCCGCCTCGAATCGGTTCAGCAAATCGGCGAGTGTTACCACCTCAGAGCTTGCGCGCGGTTGGCACAGTTCGAGTGCCTCGACTCGGGAATAGAGCACCTCGTCGATACCGTCCAGCCAGCGTATGGCATCGGGATGCGGTACGCTGTTGTGGCGCTTTGCGATCACGAGATGCTCAACCGCGACGCGCGCGGTCTCGGCTACCGTCTTCGGGCATTTTCCCAGCCGAAGCGTTTGCTGTTTCCCCGCCGCGTCGCGGTAGAGGATGCGCTTCAATTCACCTCGTTTGCCTTCGCGTCCGATGCTCGCCATTCGTCACCTTGCCTTCCGAGACTTTGACTTCGGTTCGATGGTGATTCGCAAGTCCAGGTAGTCCGCCAGCCGTTCAAGCGTGTCCACACTCATCCCAGCCTCGCCGCTCAGGAGCCTCGAAAGTTGGCTTCGGGCGACGCCTGCGCCTTTGGCGATCGCGTATGGCGTCTGGTCGCTCGCCCTGATTGCGGCTCGAATCGCGTCTGTCAGTCTCGCCATGTTCATAGTATACCTCGCGCGTTGCTGTTTTGCAACTAATGCTCGCTCATCGCCTCGCCGACCGCGATCAACCAGGCAGGCGAACCGGGATGCGTCGACATGGCCAGATCATCTGCAATCCCGAGACGTTCGGTCAGGATAAACGCCGCTTCGGTACCGCCGGCGGATTCCGAACGGTCCGCGCTTTCAAGCAGCACCAGAATCGCGGCCTTGTGTGATCGCAGTTGCGCCAGCAGGCTCGGTTCCATCTGCGCCGGGCGAAACCGCAGACGTGCCGGGTCGCGCGGGTGCGGCGCAAGTTCGATACCCGTGCGCCCGAGCGCGAGCAGAAGTCGAGCGACTTCTTGGAGGTGAAATGTCACGCCTCCCCCCAGTCGTCGCAAGTACCTGAGGAATCGTTCGCCCCGTCAACGTCTACAGGATTCGCATTTCCAGTCGAGGCAGTCCCATTTCTGTAGACGTTGACGCGGTACTCAGCTGACAGCACGAAACGCCGAGCCTTCGGTCCACCGCGTCCGCTTTGCCTTGGCGTCACCCACGATCCAGCGGGCAACGCCACCAGGTCAGTGAGTGCCGCTTCCGCTTCCGCCACCGTCTTGAACGAGCGGGACTGTTGCACCAGTTCTCGGCCACTCACATCGCCGCCCATGCGACGGATCAACTCCACGAGCCGGCGCGCTTTCCGCCTGTCTTCTGACTCGCTGAGTAGCTCCCGGGCATGTCGTTCCGCTGACGCCAAGTAATCCGCCCAAGCGATCGCCGCGCGCATTGTCGCCGCGTCGATCAGCGGAAAGGCCTCGGGTCGCCCGCCAAGCGCCCACGTTCCCAGTGCGTGAAGGGTCAAGGCGATGCGCAGCACCAGCCCGCACAACTTGCCGCCCCACGCTCTGCGATCGACCAGATCGCCGACTCCCAAAGCGGCTTCCGTTCGCTTCTGGAACTCGTGATACAGGGCATCCGCTCCGGCGTCCAGCCCGATGATCATGGGGGAGTCACTGGGCGGGAAGGCCAGCAGCCGGCTGAGTGCCGATTGCCACTCGGCGCGCATCTTTGCGGGCACGGGGGCGGGCCGCACATCGCGGTAGCCGATTCGGTCGGCTGGGTAGACTACCGCAAAGCGCGCCAAAAAGCCCCGCCCTTCCGCGTGAGGGTCGCTCCACAGCTCTCGAACCGCCTGAGGTTGAACGCATAGCGCAACCGCCAGCGCCGGACGGTCAATCGTGTCACCCGCACGCCCCACCCGCTGCGCCCGCACCGCATCGCCAGCATGGCCTTTCAACAGGATCCCGTAGTTTCGTGAGCCCGAGTACCGACCTTGCACAATGTCTAGAGCGTCCGCTTCCGCCGACGCCAGGAGGGCCCGCCCATGATTGGCGACCATTTGTCGGGACAGAGCTTCGGGTGTCGGCTCTGACGCCAGCAGCACCGGCGCGGTGGGTATGGGCTCAGCGTGCATTTCCTGCGCCATTCGGACGGCCTCGCTTGTCAGAGTCGCCGCTTGCTTTGCATCAGCACTCCGTGCAGCTTTGTCCTCAATCGACTTCAGATGCTTTTCGTCGATCTTGCGGCGCTGCGCAGCCGCTGCAATCACCGGCGCCAGCTCTTCAGCCTTGCACTTTTCCCATGCCAAGACCGGCACCAATAGCTCGGAGAGCACAGCCGACTTGCGCACCGCAGGATCACTGAGAACTAGTCCCCACAGTGGTGCGGGCTCAACGTGGTCACCGTGTCCACGAACCTGCGCCACATTGCACACGGCAGCCGATGCGATGGTCAACCCCAGCAGGGCAGGCATTTCAATCGGTGTTTGTGTCGATCGGCTCAGGGCAGCCAGATAGTTCGTCGCGTATCCGGTCGCACTCGGAAAGACCCGTTCGAGATCGAATCGGACAGCCTCCGAAGTACGCGGCATTGGCGCAGTTTCAGCCGCAGTCTGGGTTGCGAGTGCCTCAACCTCTGCACGGATCGTTTCCACCGAAGCGCCCTGCGAGCGCCGATGTTCGAGGTAATCGGCAATGTCGCCACCTTCGGGCATGTCAGCCCAGAGTTCCACCAGGCGCACGATACGCACTGACTGCGCACCCGCAGCCATTGCGAGCCGCGTCACGTCGCTGGCGTACTCCTCGCCTGCCAGGTCGTTGTCGAGTGAGATCACTACGTCTAGGCCAGCCAGTGGCGACCAATCAGCCTTGCTCGCCGACCTACTCCCGTGAGGCGAAGTGGTGGCCACCAAGCCAATCTCGCGGGCTGCGTCCGCTGCCTTCTCGCCTTCGACAACGAACACCGACACTGGCTGGGTAGTCAACAGCAAGTGGGGTAAAGCGTACAGCGGACGGGGCGTGGGCATTCCGCCGATTATCCACCCCGATCCATCCAGCGTGCGCGACACTGGGCGCACGTCTTTTCCGGCGACAGTGTTCCAGCGCACGATCACGCCCACCGGCGTGCGTGCGGCGTTGTGGTACGTCCAGATTGCAGAACGCGGTCCATGCCTGCGCTCCAGTTCCGCCACCGCGTCGGCGGCTGTCGCATAGACTTTTCTTGAACCTACTGCCGGTGTTCCGCGTTGCCGCGCGGGGCCGGCTTTTTGCGGCGGTCCTTCTGGCCGAAAGATCGCCCCGCCGTCTTTCAATGCAACGAGCACCATCCCCGGCGGAGCCGTTGCGCTTCTCTCGCACTTCAACCACCGTTCCCGAGTCCACGCGCACCAATCCGGCTTTCCGCAGGCAGGGCAGGGTCTCGCTTGGGTAACAGGCGTCCATTCGCGCGTACTCACGGCTTCACCGCCTTCCGCGACTCGATAAGTTGCCGCAGATCGGCCACGTCAAATAGGCGACGTGCCGCGATCTTCACAGACGGCAGTTCGCCGCGTAGCCGCAGGTTGTCGATGGTGCCGGGTGAGACGCCCAGTAGTCGCGCCGCTTCACGGCGATCGATCAAGAGCTGCGAGTCCGTGGCCCGTGTGTTCGTGTCACTTGGCACGATCCACCCCCTTCGCTGGCGCAGGGGATAGCGCCGCTAGAACCGCATCGAGGTCGAATCGGATTACTTTGGGCGAAGGGCGCAGCGATGGAATCGCACCGCGCCGTGCCCACGCCCGGACCGTGTCCGGCGAGACACGCAGGCGTACTGCAAGTTCTAGAGCAGTAAGTAGTTTCGAGGATTGATCCATGGCAGGTACTCCGAGTGGCACGGGGTAATACGTCCGCCCCTGTACACCCGGCAGGTATCTGCCGATACACTCCGATACTCGCCGATACACCGACGATTAGCCGTCAAACTGCGCCGATATGACGGCAGGTTCAATCAGGAATCTCGAGAAATCTCCTTCATCTTCTGGCGGATGTGCGAAGATCGACCATCGCGGCGCTTGCCCTGATCCGCGAGCGACGGATCGAAAGTCCGCGCGGGCGCCCTGCTCGGTTCTTGAACGCACACCTGTCTGGCGATGGCGGCAAGTGCGCTGGCCTCGGCATGCACCTGAGCTAGTCCGATTTGCTCTGAGACCCTTGGCTGGCTGATTTTGCCATAGCGCTTCCCGTACTTTTTCGCCAGCATTCGGGCAATCTCCTTCTGCGGCACCCCTATTTGCGACGCCTGCCAGGCTTCCATCGCCCATGGCTTCACGGAAGGTAGTTTCGTACTCGATGGAACCGGCACCGCGATCCCGCTCGCTTGGCCGGTTTGCTCGGATCGCCCGTCGATCCCCAAGTTCTTCCGGGCAGATGCGTATTCCAAGTCAACTGCCGCGATGATCTCCGAGACGTTGAAATGCGGAATAGAACTCGCCAAGGTGCGTGCACGTGCACATACTGGGTACGGCTTTGCCTCAGCAATCGCGGGCAGTCTCTTGGCGAGGACAACCGCACACTCTGCACACCCCATTGCCGCCTGATGACCGCTGGCATACATCTGACTCCCGCACTTGACGGGCTCGCGACCAACTGACGCCATCAAAATTAAGTGGCGGCAACCTTGCATGTTCCATAAGTGGTCGCATCTGCCAAACAGGTCGATCAGAGACTGCAAGATGCTTGGGAGTTGCATGTGGGCCTTGCCAGCCCATTGTTCAGCAGTTTTTTCATCTGCTTGGCTCGAAGTCTCCTCCGAGACTCGCTGCGCATAGTCTCTCGTTGTCGCCGCAGACTTCGCCAGCAGCACGGAGAAGTCGTGCAGGGAGATCAAATCGCCAAGCCGTTCCAAGTCGCCGAGGGCGCCTTCGCTCGACATCCGCTTACCCTATCTGCCGGCATCGGCCGGGCCGCACGCCTCCGGATAGGATGGAACGGAAACGGCGGCCCGACCTTGCATCGCGGTGGCCTACCGCGACGTTCCGGCGTTGTTGTGTCACCAACCATAGGAGGGTCCGGAGGCTTGAATTGCGCTGGAACATCAGCGGAGTCGAGGCAGTTCAGTGGGGTGACCCCCGCCTCTCCAGCCATTCGTCGTCGAGCAGATCTGACGGCTCGCTTCGCGACTGGTTCCGGAGATTTCAGCGTACGGTTCGACGCACTTCGCGGCGCATTTGACTGCTCATTTGCTGCGGTTCGAGCAACATTGCCTTGAGGAGTGCAATGGTCCAATTCGGGGCTTCTCTGGCGATCCATTCAGCAAGCGAGAATCGGGCATGAATCGCGTATTCTGGCTCAATTTCCACGAAAATCGCGGCATAGAGGGATTCAGCAAGCCCCACGGGCTCGCGTGGCCGGCCCCGAGGATTGCCAGAAACCCCAGGGGAGAACTGGCCGCCTGGCTGCCGTCTCGACCTGTTTCGCGCCTGTTTTTCACTCTGGGCGATCATCACAGTATCGAAGCATGGTGACGGTTGATTCGCTCCGGTCGCATGTTCGCCGCCGTTACACGAGAAGCGGCTCTCCGTTGCCCCTCCCCGCGGGTGAGAGCCGAGGTGCTGGCGTGGTTTGGTGCACAATTCAGAATGACCGCGAAAATTCGGCGGTACAGGTTCTTGAACCCGTACGCTCGCGCAGACTGAGAGCCCGCCCCACCATTCTGTGAGCCGCCCCAAAGGTGCTGTCGTGAGTCCTATGCCAACCCGCAACCTCTTATGACGCGAGGCGAATAGGCGCGGGGTCACATTTCACTTCGCGTACCTGGCAGACAGGACCGCGTCTGCTCCATCCCTCGAGTTCAACGATCAGCGTCTTCTGATCAGCTGTGCGTGGGCGCAGCTTCCGGGAGAGCAAGCCACCGAATCGAGCATCATGGGTAGAGACAAAGAGTTGCCTTTGATCCTTGGTTTGGCGCAGGAGGTCCATCAACCCCAAAAGGTTGATGTCGTCCAAACTCTGGAGCGGATCATCGAGAATAATCGTGGAAAGAGGCGGATTACTCACTCCCAAACTAAGCGACAAAAAGACACAGACGGCAAGAGCATTCATTGCCGAGCTTGAGAGGATCGCATGCGGCGAGTTGCAGTCCACTTCCAACACCGGGTCACTGACCACGGTTGAAAGATGGCCGTGGCCCCGTTGCATCGAGGCGAGGAACTTCACGACACGAAATGCTGGATGCACATCGATCCGGCTATACATGTCGCTCAAGAGCGGCTCAATCTCT
The DNA here is from genome assembly GCA_040255465.1 of Planctomycetaceae bacterium. Taxonomy (GTDB): domain Bacteria; phylum Planctomycetota; class Phycisphaerae; order Phycisphaerales; family UBA5793; genus UBA5793. The sequence goes on along the minus strand of JBDZVA010000002.1, from coordinate 104,203 downwards.
CGCACTCGTTGTGTCACCACAAGCGAAGCGGCCTCTCTCAGCGCTTCGATAGCCCGCTGCGCTCGATGTCCAGTCAATGTCCTTCGATTGATTTCTCGGTCCTCGGCCTGGAGCTGTGTCCTCGTGACCGCAATCTCGCGTTCCAGCTCCTCAATGGTTGCTTGATCTCCGGCTCTCGCGATCTTCACTGCGAACGACTCGCCCATCTCTTGAGCCTCTCGCAACTTGTCTGCTCGCGCCTGGAGCGCCTCAACTTTCCTCTTGATGGCCACCAATTGCTCGCCCGGTTGGACATTCGCCATCTCGAGCTCGGCGAATCGACGTTCGATCGCAATCTCGGCAGCCTCATACTCCCTTGACGCTTGTTCTGCCGTTCGGAGCCCAAGGTCTAACGCAGCCTGTGCTTGCTCCTTGGCGCTCAACTCTGCAAGCAATTCGGGCAGTTTCTCCGGCACCGTACTGGCTGGAGGTGCTCCGGTATCACCAGCAACCACCTTCTCGAGTCGTCGTCTAGTTGCCTCCGCGTCATAGTCTTGTTCGCAAACGGGGCACTTGGCGCCAAGGTGCTTGAGCGCAATGGCTGCCAGAGCCTTGAGCTGTTCAGCCTTCTCCTTGAGAGCCGCTTGAAGGTGGCGAAGTTCGGCAATGCGAGATTGCTCATCTGCCACCAGACTCCGAGCCTGGTCTGTCTCCCGCTTTGCAGCGGACACTCTCTCGCGTAGCGCAGGTAGGTCTGGCCTCTTCAGTTCGCCAAACGTTACCACGTCCCTCTGAAGGCCCTGGGCGAGGGCGTACTGCCGTTCGACGGCTCGCCTAGCCGCGGCCAACAGGGAGAGAGCAGAATCGAGCTTTGACGCCGCTTCTCGTGAGGCCTTGTCGATGGGCGCAAATTCAATCGCAATCGTTCCGAGATACCTCCACCATTCCCTCCACTCCTCATCGCCGATTGCGTCATTCCCCAACGCGGAACGGCCTTTGAGCTCTGCCAGTCGAGCCTCCATGGTAGAGAGTTTTGAGCGAAGCGGTACCAATTCGCCGCTCTTGGCATTGGTGGTCCTGGTCCAAGCTGCTTTCTGTCGTTCAAGCTCAACCTGCAGCGCAGTCACCCGTCCGGCTCCAACCAGCTCTGAGACGGCAGCGAATCCGTCCTGTTCGGTGACAGAATCGATGAACTGACGGATGAGGTCCTGTTGGAGGTAGACGCACCTCGTCAGAACGGCCGAAAGGGCGTCTGCCGGGTCGGCTGCAGCCGCCGCATCTCGCCAAAGCAATCGAATCAAGCGGCCTTCTGCTTCGGGTCCTTGGAGCTTCTCGCCGCCACTCTCGAGTGAAATCCTGCACTTCTCGCCGTCGAAGACTCGAGTGACGATGAGCGGTGCTGAGTTCCGCGATCCACGCAAATGAAGCACCACACGCGCCTGACCAGTCTCGGAGTATTTCGAGACAAGTAGTGGGTCTTGCCCACCCAGCCTGGGTACTCGCCCGCTGATGGCCCAGAGGATTGCGTCAAACAGGGAGGTCTTGCCATTGCCGTTGGATCCCACCACCACAACCGCGTCAGCGTCGAGGTCAAGCGCTTGGCCCGTTGCGAAGCCGCGAAATCCTTCAATCTCCAGTGAGACGACTCTCATCACATTGATTCCCCGCGGTGGAGTGCTTCCATAAGGGAGGCCTGTTGCGCAAAGGCCTGGATGAGCACACGCGTCGTGGCCTGATCCACCTCTTGCGATTCCAGCAGTGCCGGCAGCATATCGAGTGCGCTGGTCTGCGTCAGAGTCTGCGCCCCGATCCGGAGCGGCAAAAGAGGCCGAAGGAAACGCTCAACGTCACTTGCACTTGAGAGGTCGTTACCGGTGGCCACGAGTTTTCTCAACCGAGTGGTATCGTATCGAGCCCCGTCGACTTCGATTTCGTCTTCCGACGTCACTCCAGGAGTCAGGAGCACGAGATAGCCATCCCATGCCTTGCTCTCAGCGTAGCCGACCTTCTGCGAGATCAAGTCAACGAGCGATCCCTGAAGGTCAGGCCATGAACGAAGAAGTTCTCGGCACGTCGCGAAGACCGCTAACCCCACTACGTTGTACTCATCCTCGAAGAGCCTGGTACTCAAGGTGTTCCACTCCGGGAATCCCTTGTCGATTGGCCGGTAGCCTCCGGTCTCGAGAGCTTTGGCCGCTATTGCGACAAGCTCGGATTGCGTTGGCGATGGTTGCGGCGTGGTCATGGAGCAACCTGCTTCGGCTGTGCTGCATCCGTTCGAATTGAATGAGCATCGTAGAACGGAAACGTAGCGGTACCCATAATGATGCTATTCGTGGGATTCCCGGCTATGACGGACACGGGTGGAGTGACAGGTGGCGCCGGGGTGGGATTCAAGCCCGCGACGATTGCTCCTGTGAGAGGTGTGCCGCGCGAGCGGTAGCGCCGGTGCCGTTTGGATAGCTCGGATTCGATTGCTGCTCTACTTCGCGTTCCGCGCCCAGAGACACAAAGGCAGGCTGAGACCGTCCGATCGCCTCGCCGGAACTCGACCACACCATCCTCGAACAGTACGGGGGTAGCCCCTGAGACCCGCTCAACAGTGGCGCTCGCAAGCAAGAGGTCAGCAATGAGATCGCGAGTCGCGTCCTCATCAGGGTAGTAGGGCTTGTCGTGCAAGAGCCAGTTTGATCTGAGCTTGCCAAGCATCAGGAGTCCGCCAGCCTTGATTTGATCAACGGAGTTCCTGAGGTTTTCGAGGGTCCACCCTTCGCGCTCGATCATCGCAGCGGCGGCACCGCAAAGACGAGTCGTGTGGTCCTCAACTACCCGTGCGCACAGGGCCAGCATGAAGTCGCACCAGCCCATCTGTATGTAGTTGGCGGGATCGATCGCGAGGTCTTGGGCGAACTGGCAATCGCTCATCTCGCCCGGATCAACTTGATACGCCTTGATTCCGTGTGGAATCGCTTGCTGAATCAGCTTCGTACTCTCAAGCAAAACAGCGGCGGGGCTCCCGAGTCCGGCGAATAGCACGATGGGAGTAGAGAGGACCTTTCCTGCCACGACCTTCTCCCACCCCTTCTTCCAGTCAGTCCGGAGAGTAGCCGTCCGAAGTACCCACTCTTCGGGGTTGGCAGCGTTCACGTTTCGGTGGAGGTAGTACAAGTTGGAGGTCTTCTGCTTTCCAATGTCGTCGGGGCCGTCGATGATGCCGATGTTCTTGCCGACTCCAAGTTCTGCTATCGCGGTGCTAATGGCGAGGTCGAAGTTCAAAGTGAGAACAGTTGAGACAACACCCTCTCGGAGCAGGGCCGCTGCCAAGAGGTGTCCATCATTCGGAGTGGCGTCTTTGAGCGGGTAGTGCTCACTGAGTTGTTCGACCAGTGGGCGTTGGACTTTGGTCTTCTTGTGGACCGCGTCCGCCACGGCGGACAGGTCCCTGGGGGAAGCGCAGTCACCAGCGGCGATCACGCCATCCGCCACAAGACGGTCGTGGCTTTCCACAGCGCATGTGGAGGCCAAGGGAATTGAGGTCGGCCCCTCAAACGAGCATCCACATCCGACGATCAACGCGAGCTTTCCACCTCCCGGGGTTGCGACTGCCGTGAGTAGAGGTGATGGAATTGCCATGCGGATTCCATAGCTAAGGACAGTTTGCTTGGGGAGCCAAGAACGTAGCCTGGGAGGTAGCTGGGTTAGCACCCCCAAACACAATAGCCACTTGGAGTTGTTAGAGCAGATATGTGTGGACCCACCCTAGAGAAAGACTTGGGGGGTTGGCCGGTTGTCCATAGGACATCTGCTGTCACCGATGCTGATGAAGCCGCGTGATCGTGTGTTCGAGGATCCTCCACACTCCCAATGGTCTCTGATCCCCCTGCTTCCGCTCGAAGGCACGGGCCACTGTCACTGGTTTCCGGGCATCGTCTGGCCGCTTGGCGCTGTCCGCGCCGACCCGCACGATGCCGTCCGCAGCATCGCTTATTCCCTAGCAATCACGGTATCGTACAGGCCGTAGTGAGATAGGCCCTCATGGCTTTCGATTCCTGTGTATCGCAGGGAGGCATCTTCGTAGCGGCGGAACGCGAACACCGCGTGGTTCATTTGTTCGGTGTTGAACACCTTCAGCCGTACGAGCAGGTGAAAGTCCTCAACCGTCAATCCGGTGACAGCCAGAAACAAATCTGGCTCCAGCTTTGTGATCACATCCTGCAACGTGTTCTCGCGGAAGTCGGTCAGGTACATGAACGCGGGAATTCGCGTCGCAAACTTGATCAGCTTCTCCTGGACAAGTTTTCGCTTCGACTTGAACTCCCTTTCCTCGTCGGTGAGCTCCCTCTTTTCCTTGTTCGTCACCTCCTGTGTCTTGGCCTTGTTCTTGAGCTCCTTGATTTTGTCGCTCTTGTTGATGATTGTTTCGATTATGTTGTCGCCCAACGCGCGCCAACCCTCAATCCGCTCGACGGCGGCCATTGCCTCTGGATTGCCCAAAACACGGCGCAGTGTTTCGTTGTCGACGTTTACGAGCAGCGCGCTTTCCCACTTACGGGCGAGCAGAGTGGCCGAAGTTCCGGCCATCGCGATGTCGAGAATCCCACCCGCGTCTATCTGCGTCATGTTCGCGCCGTCGTAGGCCAGAACTGGCAGGAACGACACCAAGTCCTTCACCGCGTTCTCCGGGTTCGGCTCGTAGGGCGACAGGCCAATGCCGTACTCGGAGAGTTGGCGGAGCGCTCGCGTCGGCGCGAAGTCGAACACGAAGCAAATGGGCTTGAGGACTTCCTCCTCGTTTGGGTTGTCACCGTTAGGGTTTCTGATGGACCACGGCGATTGCACTCGGAATGCGGCTTGGAAGTAGCTCTCCGGGGACTTGAGGTTTTTCAGCATCAAGATGGAAGACCATTGCGGCACCGTGACGCCAGTAGTCAGTTTTGCGCATGAGAGCGTGATCGTCTTGGTGTCGAATCCGCTCCCAATGGCTCTCCGCACCGGCGGCAATGCCTTCAATCCGATGCCCGCAGAAGCTCCGGCAGCGGGAATCACTTGGTAATCATGCCAAAAAGTATTGTGCCTCTCCTCCAACAGGTTCTTCATCGCGTGACATGCTGCAACGTCTGGAAGTAGCCAGAATGAATGCTGGAGGTAAGGCAGCAGCCGGCTGTCCGAATACGGAAACGGGGGCCGCGTACCCGTTTTCAAATACTCGGCTGCCTTGGGAGTGTATCCGCCGCGGATTATGTCCAGCCATTTCTGCACATCGTCCTTGTGCCTGAACCGTGCTTTCGCTCCCCTACCCGATGCTTCAAAAAACGCATTGAGATCGAACTCGTCGAATTCGCCGGCGCTCGCGATCGCCAACAGTTCGTCGGGCATTTGGTACGTCAGCAGTCGCATTTGCGGCATCGCACCGTAGGGGTTTGCTGTCGCAGGGTTCTTCGCAGCAAACTCCTCCTTCGCGCGCTGCTCGTCGGTGTAGGTCCAGTTGAAAATCGCTTCCTCGATGAATTCACCCGTTGCGAGCGCCCGAAACGGCGTGCCGGAGAGATAGAGATACGCCTTGGCTGTGATTGGCAGGAACTCGATCTCCTTCTCCGAAAACTCGGCCAGATCCTCATTCACATCTTCCAGTCCGCTACCGTACTCGACCTTGGCCTCCTTCTTGGCAACTGCCTCATCCTCACCCTCAAAAAGCTCCTTCGCGGTCTCCCGCCACGCGCCGAAGTGGTATTCATCGAACACCACGAGATCCCATTTCACCTTGTGGAGCCATTCGTTCTTGGGCTTGATGTTTCCAAACAAGTCACTGCCCAAGAGATCCTGGAATGACCCGAAGTACACGACCTGCTTCCTGGCGTTGATCTTCGTGGGATCGCTACCGGAGTTGCGGGACAGGTACTGCCACCCATCGAAGTCCGCATGCGATTCCAAGTCCGTCTGCCACGCATCCTCAACTGCGGGTTTGAACGTCACGACCAGCACGCGCTTCGCGCCCAGTTTTTTGGCAAGTTGATATGTCGCGAAAGTCTTTCCAAAACGCATCTTCGCATTCCAGAGGAAACGCGGGACCGCGTGCATGTCCTCCTTCCAAATCGAGTGGAAGTAGGCGTGTGTCTTGTTCACCGCCTCGGCCTGTTCCCACCGCATCTTGAAAGTCTCATGATGCGTGCCGGTGAACCGCTGACCGGTACGCAGCTCGGCGAGCACCGTTTTAACGTCCTTGACCGAGCAGCGCATCCACTCCAATTCCGGGTTCTCGAATTTTTTCTTGACGAGTTCTGCACGCACTTCATGATCGGTGAAAATGGTACCATCGTCTCGCTCGGCGGATTCGTCCAACTCAATAGCATAATTCTTGATGGCGGCAGTCTTCAGTTGCTGTGCGACGCGCTGACCTACATCGCGTGTGGTTTGACCGACCTTGAGTAGGCCCTGGTGCGCCGCGTCGGCAATCGAGTATGCGTAAATTCGCGGTCGAGCCTGAGGCCGTGGCGCAAGGATCTCCTCGACGGTCTTACTCATCACTTTCTCCCAGAGGACGAATCATGCTGTCGATGAATGCGATTTCGTTTTTCGTGATACCGTATTTCTTGTAGAGCAGGTCGTCAGTCCAGATCCTGTTCCAGGCCTGCTGCGGCACCCACGTGTAGGTAGACCGGAGCGCATCTTGAGTGATCTTCCTCAGCGAGACAAGGAAACGAAAGAGCCGAGTGCGGTAATAGCTGGAGAAACTCTTAGCTGCTCTCTCTGATTGGAAGGGTCCAACGACAAGGTATGATTGTGTGCACACCGACGGGGGAGCGGCCACAATCTCCTTGCCTAGGATTTGATGCGGGAATGACTCGCCCGCCCCGTACGCTTTCGGGACGAGTACCTTCCACGCATCAATCGCCGTCATATTCTTGCGGATTTCGCCTCGCTTCATAAAGCCAACGAAGCGCTTGCCGTTGCGGATAAGGTGAAGCGCGATTCTTCCAGTGCCACCCTTCGGGGACCAGTCCGCGAAGTTCGTCGCGATACCGAACGGAGTGTCACCAGAAACGAGTTCGAGCACCGAAGGCTCCTCTTTGGAAAGGACCTTCCTCAGGATTCCCAGCGCGCGTTCGTCGCGAACCAGGACATCGAACTCGCCTAGCTGCCGATCGCGCTGAAGGTACTCCGTGCCCCCAGCCATACGCCTGACATCACAACTCCCGTTGTGGGCTCCATCCCAAAGGAAGTAGCACACGCCACCCTTAATCTGAACACCGGGGAACGCTTCGCTGGAATCGGGGAAGTCCGTGAGGCTGCGGAGATGCCCTCCGTTGAGCATTTGAGCTCTGAACTCATCGAGGCCTCGCCCCCCAGCCAGCCAGCGCGACGGCGTTACAAAGACGGCGTAGCGCGGCTCAAGGTCGAGTGCCTGCTGCACAAAGAGATGGTAAATCGAGGAGTCGCTCGAGCCGCCGGCGCCGCCTGTCATCTGATACGGTGGGTTCCCAATGATCACGTCGAACTGCATATTTGCTCCAAACAATTCACCAAGTCGGTTGTTAATGTCGTCGGTATGGATGAACGCATATGCGTGAGTTTCTAGCCCGTCGCCGCGGTCAAAGATCGTCCGCGGTGCGCCACAGTATTTGCACTTTTTACCATTCCAAGTGTGGTCAAGCCGCTCAAACCAGATATTGCCGTCATCGCTCGCAAACGAGACCGCAATTGAGTGCTCTCCACTGGCGTGCTTTGAGCAATACACGCTGCGCCGCGCGAGCAGGCTGGTGAGATACGTAATGCCGATGCCGAAAACTTGCTTCGTCAAGATGTGATCGACGCGCTCCTCAAGATTCGGTATCTCATCGGCCAGCCCCCTCGTTAAGCGGGCGGTTATCTCTCTCAGAAGCACACCCGACTTGGTACACGGGTCAAGGAACCTCACCGTTTTGTCCGCCCAGATGTCCGCGCCCCCATTCTCTGCCGCCCACACCTCCGCGAGCGTGTCCAGCATCCGGTTCGCAAACTCGGGCGGGGTGAATACCTCGTCGTTAGAAAGATTCGCAATACACGTCAGCACATCCGGGTTGCGACCGCGCAATGTGAAGTTTGCCTGAATGCTCATACGGCCTCCTTCGGGGTGTCGCCGAGCGCCGTAGCGGACAATTCGCGAATCGTCATGGGCGGATAGGTCCTTGTTGGCGTAAACAGTTCGTGCTTGCCGAGGTGGGCTGGGCGGGCAAAGAGCGAGGTCTTCGCGCTGAAGGCAGCTGATTGATTTAGTGCCGTGAGGCGGAAGTCGCGGCGCTGAAACTTTCCCTTACCCAAGTAGCCCCACTCGGCGAACATCAACGGCAGATCGGCGTTGGTGCGCATCGCCATCGCGTCGCCATGAACGAGGTTCTGCGACAACACGTAGGACGCAGCGCCGTAGAGTTCATCCGACTCGTCGAGATGCAGGTATTCCGCGAAAACTTCCAGTAGGTTGGCCCGGCACTCGGCGATGTTGTCGGGCAAGGTCTCGATCCCGTAGATGCACATCAGACCGAACAGCGCAAAATGCCGTCGTTCAAAGTCCGACCTTCCGTACTTAAGATCCACTGCGGCGAGTTTCCGCCGCAGGACCAGGACAAGAAAGTTCCCGCTCCCGCAAGCCGGCTCGAGGAAGCGGGAGTCGATGCGCTCGGTCTCTTCCTCCACCAGGTCGAGCATTGCCTCAACCAACCACGCTGGTGTAAACACCTCTCCATGGTGGGCGACACGCTGTTTCGACTTGATCAACTCCATTGAACAGCCCTGCACAATCCGACGTTGAGCCGGTCCACATTCCGCCCGACGAGTACGACCGGCGAATCCCTCACCGCCGTTTGCCCAACTGATCGTGTCGATGGATCGAGCACTCGCGCCGACTTTTCATCGTCGATACACCGTCGCACAATAGCTGTTTGGTTCACCCTTCTCTTCGATCCAATCTTCTTCACTCTCCTGCTCTCTAGCCCCAGTTTTGCCCTTTTGGCGTCCAGGGAACTTTTCAAACGGCCACCTGAGGATTATTCCCCATGCGGCGCGTGGGTCATCCCCATTCAGTCTCGCACCGCTAACCTGGCCATGCACTCGTGATGTGTTCGACACGCTAGCCCGTCCCGCGAGGTGATCAGCCGATGATCCCACTGCCCACACTCAGCAGCCCGTGCGGTTACTACGGAGACCCGGCCCTTCAGTATATTCGATCGCCGTTCACAGCCACGCTGCACCATCACAGACGCGGGCACGGACGACGGCATGACCAAATGGCTGATGGGTGTCAGGGTGGAGCAGCCGGCCGCAGTCGGCACATGTCAGTAGCGACGAAGGACCGTCGGTGGCAACAACCCACATCTTGCACTCGTTCAGCGAATAGCAGCACGTCCCGCATTCCACCGACGCTGGCAGCAGCGAGGCTCCGAGTCTCGCAAGACGGGCGGCGATCGTCGCGCAGCGAGATCTCAACTGCGACTCCGAGAGGGACCCAATCGTCGCTTCGCCCGTTTGATCGCACGATCGAGGGAAGAGACGTGCTTCCGTACTAGGCAGTGCAGTCGCTTGCGTGCCATGTGATCCAAGACCTCTTGGTCGGCCTCTTCGGAGTGGAACTGTTGTGCGAGTCGCCAGTCACCACTGGCGTGCGCCCGGAGTTCCTGAATCTGCCTCCACGTCTCCGCGTCGCAGTCCGCAACAGTCACGAGGTCAATCCCCTTCTCCTCGAATGCGGACCACTCGATCCCTGCGATGAAGCAGACCAGCCGCTGGCCGTGATCCCCGGCAGCCGGTCGCGTTGCCGCTTCCAGGCGCCGTAGGCGTGATGAAAGTGAAGCACTCACGTGGACATCCCCTCCTTGTCGGCGACGACGCGCTCCAGTTCCTCGATCCGCTCAATTAGGTCGGCTTGGACTGGCTTGCCGAGCGTTCGATCGAGAATCTCGCGGATCGCAGGGACGTTGCCGGACTTTGCTAGCACGATCAGTTTGCGCGTGACGGCCTTCAGATCAGAAGGTGTCACGGCCTCGATCATCGCCGAGCGAAGGGACCCGACCTGCTTGGCGTATGGGTTTCCGGGACCGCCGGCGTTGCCCCGGGCAAATCGCCCGGAGGCATCGCGGTAACCGTTTGATCCGTTTGGTAACGGCTGGCGTGTCGTCATGGCTTCCGTCTCTGTTCAAGGGGTTCGGGCGTGGGCGACGTGACTGACGCAGCCACGAGCGATCGGATCGCCGAGCGAATCGACTCGGGCAGGTGCGGCCAAGCAACGACCACCGCCGTCAGTTCAGGATCGGCAGGCGCGGCCGATGGGGTCTGCGAGACAGAATCCCTCTCATTGTTGCCGGATTTGCTGCCGCCTTCGCCAGAAACCCCATCATTTCCCGGAGAAACCCGCGACCGTTCGAGTCCAGTATCGCCCACTTTCTCGGTTGGTTGCGCGGCTTCGACTCGTGGCGCGCGGATGCGGAAAAACTCCTGTAACTGCAGGAGTTTGTTCTTTGTGGAGGCGCTCGGCGCCGGTGCGACAGACGGGCCGGGCGGCGGCTCGATGACGTACGTCGCCGCCGGGAGCACTACAGCCGCCTGCCAGGTAGTTGCGCGGGATAGCTCTTCCCTGCGTGGCATCCGCCGCACGTTGCGGGGCTGTCGGCCCGGCTGTCCACATGGCATCGGCCGCAACTGAACTTGGCGTGGCTGCCGATGAGCGGCACGCCGGTGATGCTGTGGTCGAAACTCTCAGCGCTGAGGCCGCCGTGGCACGCGCGGCAATTCGACGATGGCGTCAGAAACGCTTCCACTCGCCCGTGACAGGCCACGCACGAGACGTCAGCATGTCGCGGCTGCAAGTCCCATCCCGTCACCCTGGCGTGATCGAATGCCGGGCGTGACTGCTGATCGTGACAGAAGTTGCACTCATTCGAGGCGTGGCACGACCGACATGATGACATTCGATTGACCGGATCGCGCGGCTGGGCGTGGCCATTCCCATCGTGGCAGCGTGCACAGGAGCCGGCCTGGTGGCAGTCGACACACTTCAGACCAAACGACTGTACATGATCCACGTGATGAAAGCTCACCAGAGGCGCAGCGTGGTACTCCGTCTGATACACATACGAGCGTGCCGGATCGATTCGCGGATGCGAGGACAGAATGATGTCGGTCGCATCAACGGCATAGGTGATATCCGGACGAGCCGTTTGCTCACGATGGCAGTAGCCGCACGCGTTCTCATGGCTCCAGTCGCGATGGCACCCGAGGCACTGGCGGTGGTAGGCTCCCTTGAGACTCGGCTGGACAAGCGAACCGCCGTTGCGCGTGATCGAGTGACATTCGCGACAGGTCTTGACTTTCTCGCCAGGCGCCATGTTGTGATGGCAATTCGTGCAGCCGCCCGTGAGTTCGGACATGTCTGCGTGAATCCGGTGATCGAACTCCACTGGGCCGTAGTGCTGTGCAAGTTGGTTGATGACGACGATCTCCGGCTCGCCTCCAGTCGATGTGGTCGAGACCTTTGCCGCAGGCGCGTGGTTGAACGGGCTTCGCATCGGTGGCGCATCGGCAGCGCCGCGGCTGTCGTCATGACATCGGCGGCAATCAGCGGACGACATAGGCACCCACGCGTGGGTCGATGGCGCGCGCTGGTCGCTGCCCATCAGAAAGCCGGCAGACACAACTGCGACACAAAGCGAAATAGCCATGAGCAGCGCTTTCATGCCTGCACCTCCTCAAGCTTCTCGATCACCGGGAAATTGAGCACAATGAACCGGTAGATGAGCACAATCATCGCAATGAACCCAGCCGTCACGGCGAACTCAGTGAACGCCGGGAAGTAGGGCTGCGATTCAATCGTCGGCGTATAGGCCAGCAGGAAGACGTCCAGTCGGTTCATGACCACGCCGAGAATCACCAGTGAAGCCGCCGTCATCAGGCCGCGCGAAGATTGGCGCCAGCGATCGCTCATCAGGATGGCAAACGGGAGCGCCACGCCCATGCCAAACTCGACCACAAACAGCATGCTTACCATGGAGCCGTCAAACAGATGGACGTACGCGCCGCGATTGAGCAGGTCGATCACCTTGGCGATGGCATAAATGCCCAGAAGCACCGGAATAAACCGCGCCAACCTCGCCAGCAGATCCTTCTCCGGCTCAAGTCGAAACGACCGCGACGCCAGCAGCGACTCGAAGATCACCATGGCGAATCCGACCGCAAACGCGGAGAGCAGGAAGAACATCGGCAGCATTGGCGTCTGCCAGAGCGGGTGCAGCTTGGCGCCCGCAATCACCATCAGCGTTCCCAGCGAGGACTGATGCATGCACGAGAGCACGACGCCGAGAATGATGAAGATCGTCATGACGCGAGCCAGGCCGGCATCGAGCAGCCGAAGCATCCGATCAACAGGGCGATTCAAGAACGCGAGCGGCCCCGGGAGATGAACGCGCCCGATGAACCGCTCGCACACGATGGGCAGGAACTCGATGTAGAGCACGGTGACGTAGGTCATCACGCAGATGGCGACTTCGAACAGCACCGAGTTGCCCTGCCACATTTGCGGCAGCATCACGTGCCACATCGCCCAGAATCGACCCAGGTCGGTCATCACCCCAAGGGCAACAAACGTGTAGCCGATCATCGCTGTCAGCAGCGCCGGGCGCACGAGGGGATGAAACTCTTCGCGGTTGGTCAGATGCGCCACGAATGCGGTTGTAAACCCCCCCGCGGCCAAGGCAACACCGCACGCCACGTCGATCGCGATCCACAATCCCCATGGATATCCGTTGCTGAGGTTCGTGACAGCGCCGAGGCCGAGTACGAAGCGTGCGGCCAGCGCCAGCATGCCGACCATAGCGATCGCGCTGACGACCCACACGCCGCGGGTAAAGAAGCGAGGCCGGGATTGCGGGATGGAGGGTTGGAGTGTCATGGCGTCACCTTCGCGGAGTGCGAGAGTTTTCCAATCGCCCCGAGGAGCCCGAAAAGCATCACCGGGGCGGCAAATCCCTTGAAGATGCCGTGTTGAATCATCTCTGTAAGTTCGGCCGGGCTCTTTTGACCCAGGGCCGGGAAGCCCAGTTCGGCAAATGGTCGATCGGCGAGGTAGAGCCAGGACGTACCCCCACCTTCATGCTCGCCGTAGACATGGTCCACGTAGCGATCCGGATGGCATTGAATCCGCTCGTGCGCGAGTTTGAGAAGTTCATCGCGGGAGCCGTAGGTCAGCGCCTCGACGGGGCACATGGCCACGCAAGCAGGCAATTCGCCTCGACGTGTGCGCGACGGGCAGAGCTGACACTTCTTCACTTGCGGAGTCAGCGCGTTCTCATACTCGTAGGCGGCGAACTGGTACGGACACGCCACCATGCAGTAGCGACATCCAATGCACCGACTCGCGTCATAGATCACGGGCCCACTCGGGGTCTTGCGCATGGCGCCGACGAGGCAAGCCGAAGCACAAGCCGGATGCTCACAATGCATGCACTGGGACTTGACGAACGTCGGCTTGGCCGGATCACTGCCCGGCACACGATTGATCACCGTCAGCTGAGTCGAGGTCGGCCGGCGCTTCGATTCGAGCACCGACCGATCGTCAAACTCGTGCAGTTCGCCGTTGGGCAAACCGTTTTCATCGTTACACGCCCACTCGCACCGGCGACAGCCAATGCAGACCGTCAGATCGACAAGGACCCCTTTGCGATCGGGATCCAGAGCCTGCTTTTCCGAGCCTTTCGCGACCCCGGCCGTTGCCAGGGAGGCGGCGCACACGCCGGAAATCTTCACGAAGTCGCGGCGGCTTAGCCTGCACGCGGTCCGGTCGTCAGCGGCGTCAGCGCAGAGCGCCGATCCCCGCCGGGCGGACTCGCAACTCAACTTGGTGACTTGTGGCGCGAGCATGGTGTCCAGCCTCCCTCTCTGCACTCATGCGATGACCCCGGCACGTCGCTTCGCTACTCCACAACCTCAATCGTCGTGTCCAGGGTGGCCGATCGTTGTGCGAAGAGCTTTGAAACGCGATTCCACACAGCCGGGTCAACGCCACGGTGTCGCATTCCACCTGCAGCTTGAGCCGCCGACCCGTTTGAGCCGATCGCTCGATCCACTTCATTCTCAAACCAGGCGCGAGCCCGGCGGGTATGCAGCAGCGAGCGACGTTCACGACTTGCATCATCGGGACTCAGGCGGACAGCCCAACCCTCGCTGAACGGCGATTCGTTCATGAGTTCCGGATAGAACTCCAGCACGTGATTGGACTCACTGACGACACCGGACACTGGCGAGAGCACCTCGACGATGCGATCGCCATGTCGCACGCGAAAGAGCGGCTGCCCTTGAATGGCGTGCGTTCCCGGCGGCGGCAATTCCACCGCGTCGACGGATCCGACTGTCGAGAGCAGGAGATCATCGGCGCCGACCGTAACGGCTTTCTTGCCCCACCGAGCCCAACTGTGCGCCGGGTAGAGCAGGACATCGCGCGCCAGCCGAAGTCCGCAGTGTTGATAGTCGATTTCTGCCTGCGCTTTGAACCACTCGCGGAAGCGCTCGCTGATTGGATAGAGCAGAACACAAAGAAGAGCGCCGAGCACAATCGCAAGGGCAATGGCCCCGCGCAAGGCGATTCCCAGCAGAGCCAGAATTGGAATGGCAGCGACCACCAGCAGGCAGAGGCTTGCTTCCAGTGCGAATTCCTTGATGATGGATCTGTTCATGATGTGTTCCATGGCAACCTCCGCTCGGGGGACGGTGTTCGTGGCCCCGGAAAGCGTTATGCAAACGGCGAGCCACACCGGACTTTCATTCACTAGCCGCCGTAATCCGCTGTTTTCAAGGGCCTGGCGCTGAGACTCGCCGGACTGCTGACTTCGTACGCCCGCAGTATTGATGAATTCCACAACACTTCAGTTGAGTTCTTCAGCGCGCTCAGTAAACGGATTCCTGAAGCAGTTGCAGGAAGCGCGCGCCGCCGATGATCTGCTGGAGATCCGTGGCAACGTGTCCGTTGGACACCGGCGCTTCACCGGGCGCAGCCGTCAGCAGGAGTTCCTGTCCGACACGACGGAGAAAGCGTCGGTAGTCCAGATGCGCGCCCTCGGTCGCTCTGGCCGGGGACTCGAGTGTGCCCAGGTCATCGTGATCCGTCGGCCAGAGATCGACGATCCAGCCTCCGTCGTAGGGCGCGGAAACGAGAATCGCCGGGTCGTCAGCCAGAGCGCTGTTCCACCGCGCCACGCGGGCGTCGATCGGCGCTGAGAGCAAAAGTGGCCCGTGCTCGGTCTCAACCTCACACAGCGGCCGCCCCCGCCGGACGACTCGAGGTGGGGCCACGGCTCGAAACCCGGTCAGTATGGGCATCAACGAGGCGGCAAAGCTGTCGATTCCAAAACGCACGACACCCTCCGCACCGAGCGAGCGCAGCCACGTATGACCGCTGCAGTACACTCGGTCCTCGGGGAAGCCCATTCGATCGTGCTTGCCATGACGAATAGGTGCTGGCCCGGTTGCGCACGGGCGCGAAGCACCGTGCAACGCCGCATCCAGCGGACACTGCTCACACTCGAAATTGCGATCGCAAAGTTTGTAGGTGATGAGTCCGGCGTCCATCCAGACGCAGGTCGGCGGCGACGCACGATTGTCGAGCAGTTGTTCGAGCACGGGGCCACCTCCGATCGCTTTGGCGCCTGGACCGGCCTCCGCCGCACAATCGGGCTTGTTTCCCTGCAGCGCGACAGCGCCTTGAGCGCCTGGCCGCCGAACCAGTGCAGATTCGATGCCACGCCGGGCATAACCCGCTCAACTCGCGCCGGATGCATGTTCGAACCCCGTTGCCGCCATTGGCCGCCTACCGGAACACCCTCAAAACCGCCTTTCGCGCTGAGGAATGCAACGCGTTGTAGCGTTCCTATGCGCGCCTGTGGCGGATTGTGCTTGACTTTCAGTTACAGTTGAATCTGGGCCGGTGGACCTCCTTTTTCTCGGAAGGTCGGCGGCATGAGAAAGCGCATCAACGCCCTGCTCGGTTCCCTTGAGATCCACCTGCTGGTCCCGCTGTCGATCGCAGTCGGACTCATACTCGCACTTCACGCTGTCCTCAGCTTTCAGTCAACCAAAGAGCACTTTCTGAATCTGGTTCACGACGAAGTCGTCCGCTCCAGCGATCTCATTCGACGCGCCACGCACGATGGCATGCTCCTCAACCGCCTCGACGAAGTGCAGGCCACCATCGAGCGACTCGCTGAAGCGCCCGAAGTAGCGGCGATCCGCGTCTATGACAAGAAGGGCGTCATCGTGCTCTCGGCCCGCAACTCCGAGTATGGGCAGAACATCGCGCTCGACTCGGATACGTGTCAGAGTTGCCACGGCAAAGGCATTACGCGAAACGACGCCGTTCTCGAACGCAGCAGTCTGACCCAGTCGCCGGGCGGACCGGAAGTCCTGCGCCATCTAATCGTCATTGAGAATGAACCGGCCTGCGCCATTGCGGAGTGCCACTTCCATCCGGCGGACCGTCGCGTACTCGGTGTGCTCGATGTGGAGATGTCAATGGCCCCGCTCGAAGCGGCGATTCAAACGTCCAAGACTCAACTCCTCACGACGACGATCGGTTTGATTCTCATCAGTGGCCTGGTTGCTTCTCTCTTCGTCCGGCGAGTCGTCCATCGTCCGACCCAGCAGTTGTTCGAAGGCACACAGCGCATCGCCGCCGGAGATCTTGAAACTCGTATCGAGGTACACGGCGAGCATGAACTGGCCCGCCTGGCGGAGGCATTCAACAGCATGGTCGCGGAATTACGCCACGCCCGGCAGGAAGTCACGGAGTGGTCGAACAAGCTGGAAGACAAGGTCGCCCAAAAGAGCGAGGAGCTCCAACGGGCTCAGCGGCAGG
Source organism: Planctomycetaceae bacterium (assembly GCA_040255465.1). Classification (GTDB taxonomy): domain Bacteria; phylum Planctomycetota; class Phycisphaerae; order Phycisphaerales; family UBA5793; genus UBA5793. The sequence goes on along the minus strand of JBDZVA010000002.1, from coordinate 87,357 downwards.
TGCTGCACATGGAGAAGATGGCCTCGCTCGGGAAGCTGTCGGCAACTGTCGCTCATGAACTGAACAACCCGCTCGGCGGCATTCTGACCTACGCCCGCCTCGTCAGACGCGAACTTGCCGATCAGGCGCTCGATCCGCAGATCCGGTCCGAACTCGATCGCTACCTGGGCGTGATCGACAAGGAATGCAGTCGATGCGGCGCCATCGTCCACAATCTGCTGACCTTTGCACGCCGCACCGGCGCGGAAATGGCTCGCATCAACCTCAATGAAATCGTCGAACACAGTCTGATGTTGATCCGCCATCACCTCGAGATCCGCAACGTGCAGCTCCGCTGCGAGTTGCTCGAGGAAAACCCGATGATCGTCGCCGATCCCGGCCAGATCGAGCAGGCGCTGATCGCGCTCTTTGTCAATGCCGTCGAGGCCATGCACGATTCGGAAGCCAAGGAGAATTCGCTGTTCGTCCACCTGACCGGAGAGCCCGACGAAGTTGAGATCCTCGTTCGCGACACGGGGATGGGGATCCATCCACGCGATCTGCCACACATATTCGAGCCTTTCTTCTCGACCAAGGGCAAACAGGAGAGCGGCGTAGGACTCGGCCTGGCGGTCGTCTATGGCATCGTCAACCGACACGGCGGGCAGATCGACGTCTCGTCGGTCCCGCGCGAGGGGACGACCTTCCGCATTCGACTTCCGCGAAAGCCAGGCGAGACCCGCAACGTGCAAGAGGATCGGGTTCGGGCGGAGGAAACTGTGAGTTCGGTTACAGTCCGGCAGTAGATCGAGAGCGGTGCCACACCATGGAGCACAGCAGGCAACAGGACGGTCCACCCATGTCAGCCGAGAAGAACAGCATTCTCGTCGTCGACGATGAGTTCTCGATTCGTGACTCGCTGCACAACTGGTTCCGCAAGGACGGCTATTGCGTTCGCGCCGTCGAAAGCGCGGCGGAAGCTCTCAAAGCACTTGAGATCAAGCCGGTTGACGTCGCGATCGTTGACATCAAGATGCCTGGGATGGACGGCATGGAACTGCAGCGGCGCATCCATGAATCAACCCCAAAGACAGCCGTCATCATGATCACGGCGTTCGCCACCGTTGAAACCGCCGTCCAGGCGCTCAAGCAGGGTGCGTTCGATTACGTCACCAAGCCGATCGACCCAGATGAACTCAGTCACCTCGTCCGCCGCGCTGTTGAGCAGCAGCGGCTCGAAAAGGAGAACCTCCAACTTCGCGAAACCATCGATGAACTCGTCGCAGTAGACGCCATCGTCGGCGAGAGTCCCGCCATTCGAAAGGTGATGGAGCTCGTTCAACACGTCGCCCCCACTGACGTCACCGTACTCATTCAGGGCGAGAGCGGCACCGGCAAGGAACTCATCGCGCGGGCGATCCACGCCAACAGCAAGCGTCGATACCTTCCCATTGTGGCCGTCAACTGCGGCGCCATCGCCGAGAACCTGCTCGAGAGTGAGCTGTTCGGCCATGAAAAAGGCGCGTTCACGGGTGCGGACCGAAAGCGCCGCGGCAAGATCGAGATGGCCCAAGGGGGCACGCTCTTCCTAGATGAAATCGGCGCCATCAGCCCCAAAATGCAGATCGAACTCCTGCGCGCCCTCGAAACCAAGGAATTCCATCGCGTCGGCGGTATGGAGACCGTTCACGTCGATTTCCGGGTGATCTGCGCCACCAATGAAAACCTCGAAGATGCGGTCAAGGAAGGACGATTTCGCGAAGACTTCTTCTACCGCATCAACGTCTTCACCATCGACGCTCCGCCTCTGCGCGCCCGCGCAACAGACATTCCCCTGCTCGCCCGGCACTTCCTCCACCGATTTGCCCAGCAGATGGACAAGCACATCACCGAGATCAGTCCCGACGCCATGAAACTGCTCATGGAATACGACTGGCCCGGCAACGTGCGCGAACTCTCAAACGCCATCGAACGGGCGATGGTCGTTGGCAGACCCCCGGCCATCCAGGCGAGCGACTTCCCGCTCCGCGCCCCCCGTGAAGCGCCGGCCCCGAACGGCTCAGCGCCCCTCGAACAGGTCGAGCGCCGCCACATTGCCGAGGTCCTGCAGCGCACCGACTGGAACATCACCCAGGCCGCCCGAATCCTGGAGATCGATCGCGTCACCGTCTACAACAAGATCAAGAAATACGGCCTGCGACAGTGATCGCGCCAGCAATGCCCCGCAACTACGAATCGCCGATGCACACCTTGCTCGGTCCGCGCTCAGACGCATCGACCCGAATGTCCACCGGGAGAAAACGTCGAATCACTTCAATATTCGTCTCCGCATGACGCGACAGCGCGCCGGTGACAAACGAGCCGCGCCCCGCGATCGCCATGGGCAGAAGCAGTTGATCCGCAAGATGCTCCCACACCGGAACATCAGCCTTGAGATAGGCGCGCACCTCCTGCACCGCCCGATCGCCGACTTCTTCGGCCGACACGCCCTTCTGGCCAAAGCCTGTGAAAACTTCAGTCACCGCATCGCTTTCGAGTTCGATGCTCAGCGTGTTACCCGGGCCGACCGAGTCCTTGAGCTGCTCGATGTGCAGGCACGATTCGTCCCAGCCGAGCTTGTCGCGCACCACATCCAGCTCGCGCCGGGCGATCACGCCCGGCAGGCCCGCGATGAGCGCCACCGCCCGTCGACGACGAATCTCACCCCGCGTCAGTAGCGATACCGGCGCCAGTTGCGAGCACGGCCTGATCGCCACCACGATCCGCCCGCCTCCCGCTGGGTAGAACCCGTGCCGCTCGAGCGTTGCATCAACGGTCGGCCCCATCTGCCGCAGCAGCGGCAGAAACGCAAACTGCAGAAAGTGCACACTCGGCGCAAACATGTTGTGCGTGCCGCCCTCGAGCACCAGTGTGGAGCGAGAGGATGCCGTCATCAGCGCCGGCAGCACGGTCTGCAGAACGAGCGTCGTGCTCCCGGCGGTGCCGATGGCGAATGCGTACTCACCCCCCTGCACCTGGCTGGGAACAAACTCCAGCGACGTGGCGCCGAGATGTGCTCCCCTGACGCTCGCAGCGCTCACTTCCTGCGCCGCCTTGACCGCGGTCAGGTGCTGCCGCAGCAGCCCGGGCTTGGATCGCCCGGCGCGGATGTTGTCAATGCGAAACGGCCGACCCGTCACCATCGACAACGCCAGCGCGCTGCGGAGGATCTGTCCCCCACCTTCGCCCTGCGAGCCGTCAAGTTGAATGAGTTCCGTTTCGGTCATGGGTCCATCTCAATCGTCAGCCTTGTCACCGTCCTTGATGACGAATCGCGCTTCGAGCCGCGCCACCTGTGTCGCCAATCCCGCAAGTTCAACCGACCTAAGCACCTCGTCGAAGTCCTTGTACGCCGCGGGCGCTTCGTCGATCGGATACATCCGACAGTTCGTGAGGATATCGCGCTGCTCGAATGACGCGTCGACGGCCTTCTGATTCAGCGTCCGGCCCGCCGCCTTGCGACCCATGATGCGCCCGGCGCCGTGATTCACGCTGAAGCACGACAACTCCGCGCCGGCGTCCGCGACCATCACCGCCGACCCGGCCTGCGGGTTCCCCGGCAGAAGGATCGGGTGCCCGATGTCCTCGAACAGCGTGCCCTTGAGACAGGGATGCCCTGCCGGAAAGGCGCGCGTCGCGCCCTTGCGATGCACCCATTCGAGGCGGCTCTCGATCGGCTCCTGCCGCGCGATGTTGTGGCTGATGAAGTACACCAGCCGGCCCGTCGTGCCGGGGATGACCTCCTGAAACGCTTCGAGAATCAGAGCGTTGATCAGCAGGTGGTTGACGGTCGCAAAGTTCGCCCCCAGCGCCATGTCATCGAGGTAGGCATTCGCCTCAGCCGAACCCAGCGGTGCGTGCACCATGTGCCGATCACCTCCGGGCAGCGCAATGCGCCAATCAGTGAAGTGCTTGAGCAGCGAGCGGAACTGCCCATCCGCCAGGTCGTGGCCCAGCCCGCGCGAACCGCAGTGCGACAGAAACGCCACACCCCCGTCGCGCAGACCGAATGCCTCAGCCACGCGCTGCTGGCGCGAACCCTCCTGCACGCGAGTGATTTCGCACTCGCCAAAGTGATTCCCGCCGCCGTACGAGCCGAGTTGACGGATCTTGCCTGCAAATCGTTCACAGAATCGCGATTCCCGATTGAGCACGCGCAATCGTTCGGCGAGCGCATCGCGACTGCCGTCATGACCGGTGTGCGCGCTGTCTTCGCATCGCTGCGCCCACTCCGGCGGAATACCGAGCGCTTCGCACACTTCCTGAGACGCACCTTCCGTGACCACCTGCGTACCCAGGGCTGGCGACACGGCACGCGCCTTGCGCACACTCCGCTGACCCCGACCCGCGCCGGTGGGCGTGCGCTCGCAGATCGCATTGATCAGCGCCCGCCGCGTGGGCCGATCGGCCACGGCGTCTTCGTCAAGATCGAGCGCCAGCAGACTCATCGAACACTTGATGTCCACCCCCACCGGGCCGGGGTAGATGTGGCTGCGGCTGGTCATCACACAACCGACCGGAGCGCCGTAGCCGACGTGTGCGTCAGGATTGAGCACCACGCGCGACACGCCCGGCGACATCGCCGCATTGATCGCCTGCTTGATGCAACCCGGATCGAACGTCTGCCGCATCGCCTCGGTGCCGATGACGGTGATGGGACGCTGATCGTCGGACACCGGCAGGATCGCCGTCGCCTCGCCGGTTGCAACGAAAGGAACTCCGGTTTCAGTGCTCATTACGATTCTCCTGTGGCAGCCAGACAGACTGCAGCGACAAGATGGATGAAACATGTCCGCCCGGCGCACCGGGACGGCCGTCGCGTCTGCCAGTTCCGCCACTTCGGCCCGAAGGCCGAAGGTGGGACTCGAACCCACATCTACGCAGCTTTAATGTAGTTCCAATCCGCATTCGCTGCAGTCTGCATGCCTGCCTCATTTCCGATACTCCTCGACCACACCGCAAACTGCGGCGACAAAGGTGAAGAAACCCCGGCTTGCGCCAGTCTGAAGCTCTACCAACTGAGCTACTTCGGCGTCAATGCCGAAGGCGGGACTCGAACCCGCGACCGTCAGGTCCATGTAGTTCCTTGCGCATTCGCCGCAGTTTGCGATGCGGTCTGCATTCCACCACGGCCGCCGACAAGGCTTGGTGAGAGTCTGACTATCGCCCTTGCGAGCGACCCAGGATTCGAACCTGATTCGACCGTGTACTCCCGACCGGCATTCGACGTTCTCGCGGTGGATTTCGTTCATCTTCGTTCTCACATTCACTCCAACCCATCCCGGGAAGAGCGAGGCCGACGAGTGGTCGCCGAGACCGTCTTATGGGGACATCCATGTAGTCTCGACTGCATTCGACCTCGCTCCTCCCGGACCTCTTACCGCCATTCACTCATCCGTCAGATCCGGACACCATTGATCACGTCTACCCAGTGTTGCGGATCGGCCGGCGTGCTGACAAACCGACTGACCACGTCGAACACGCCGTCAGAGAAGCCTCCAACGTTGAGGATGTCCGCCCGGTCCAGGGCCTGCACCGTTCCATACGGCTGCAGGTCGATGCATACGAGTCGGGCGTTGGGGCAGCGTTGCCGGATCAACTCCCACTGCTGCATCATCGCCGTCCCGTGCCGGCGCCAACCCGAAGTCGTGTCAATCCACGACTCGTAGTCCGACACGAAGATGACGGTGTCGACCTTCGCTTCCCGCCGGTTCAACTCTGCCAGCGGCGCCGAACAGTTCGTACCCGCTGTCGGCAGCGACGCGAGCAATCGGGCGTTGGTCATCACCGTGTCGCGCGGATTGATCCGCACGGGAACCACCTGCTCGGTGAACGGAATAACCTCGGCCAGCGGATTCCTGCGCAGGATCGACGCCACAAACAGGCTCGCGACGTGCACACACATCACCGCCGACGTCGAACCCTTGCGATATCCGGTGATCGGCGACTGCATCGAACCTGAAACGTCCAGACACAACACCGTGCGGCCGGGAATCTCCGGAATGTTCACCGTCGCGACCTCCAGCGCTGCTTCGAGCGCCTGTCGAATCGCCTCGGGCACTTCACTTGAAGTCATCGCATGCGCGACGAGCAACTGGTAAGGCAGCACGCCCGATCGCCGAACCTCGTTCGGATCAGCCAGGCGTTGTGCGATCAGTTCAACCATCTCGGCATCCTCGAACACGCCGTGGCGTGCAAAGGTGTTCAGGTTCATGCGGGTCGTCTGCCAGGATGCATGCCGGGCAATGGTGATCCAGTCCTGCGACTTCAACTCCAGTGCGGTCAGCATCTGGAACGGCACATCGGGAACCTCCTTCGCCGCGCCGGCCTTGAACGCCTCGAACTGCGACACCACCTCAGGCAACGCAGCCACATCATGCTCGCGACCGATCAGGTAACCGAACACCGCCTCGCGCGACTTGCTGGACGGAACAGGGTGAACCATCTTCACAATGTCCGCCAGCGACGGGCTGTTGCCCACCGATGCGAAGAACAGCGCCTCATCGCTTCGCCGATCCAGCCACTGGCAGATCAACCGCTTGGGAAGCGTGCCCAGCGACTTGCGGCCAACGACGCCCGATCGCATGATCTGCACGAAGTTGCGCAGCATCCGCGGCGAGTCGATGACGCGATCAAAGACCTCCGCCATCAGGCCGGGCGATCGAACCGACAACACCGCGACAAGCAGTGCCGGCAGATCCTTCATCCGACTCTCACTTCGGGTGTACAGCGCCACGCGGGCGATGAACTCCGGCTCAACGGCGCCGCACAGCACGAGCACACGATCGAGTTGCGACTCGGCCGAGGCATAGAACGTCGAATTCATGCAGCCGGTCGCAGCGTACTGCGCCAGTTCCTGCTCGGCACTGAGCGTGTAAGCCGCGCCGCCCGCTTCGTTGGTCGTGTCAGCGGGGCGAACGAATCGACCGCGAATGGATTGGAAGAGACTCTTGCTGGCCATGTTCGACCTCCCTTGCGTTTACTTCGGGAGGTGCATTGCACATGCCGTGCCAGACAGGTGAGACTGGAGCCTGCAGCCACGTCGAAGATGGTAACTCGTTATAGATCAAACTGTTACATTCGAATCCGCATGATCGCAGCCGTCTTTCCTCGCGGCTACAAAGACTCAAGAATAGATACAATTGAATCGACATCTATACGACAGTATCATATTGTCAGGACCTCACCCCCCGGTTGACCCATGAACCACCAGCGCCCCGGATCAACGACGACGAAGGACTCTGCGACTGCGCGGCCGACCGTCGTGATCGGCCTGCTCGGCGTTTCCCTCGATCAGGGCCGCGGGTCCAAGCGCTGGGATCGCTGGCGCCCCACCGTCTCGCTGTGCCAGCATGAAGATTTCCTCGTCAATCGCCTCGAGTTGATCCACGATCGCCACGCGCAATCGCTCGCTCGCACGATCGAGCACGACATCGCTGCGATCTCACCCGAGACCCAGGTCGCGCACCACCTCGTCGAGTTGAAAGACCCATGGGACTTCGAAGAGGTCTACAGCGCGCTGCATCACTTCGCAACCACCTACCCCTTTGATCCCGACGCCGAAGACTACTTCATCCACATCACGACCGGGTCCCACGTGGCGCAGATCTGCAACTTCCTGCTGACGGAGGCCCGCTACTTTCCCGCGCGACTCCTGCAGACCGCCCCGCCGCGCCGATCCAACCATCGCCCCGGCGAACTGCACTTCATCGACCTCGACCTCTCCCGGTACGACCGCATCGCCTCGCGTTTCGAGCGCGAGCACCAGGACGCAGTTGCCTCGCTCAAGTCCGGCATCGAGACGCGCAATAAGATCTTCAATCAACTCATCGAGCGCATCGAGCACGTCGCCGCGCGGACGACCGATCCAATGCTGCTCACCGGGCCGACCGGAGCGGGCAAGTCGCGACTCGCCGGCCGCATCTACGAAATGCGCAGGGCCAAGCGCCTTGTCACCGGACAGTTTGTTGAAGTGAACTGCGCCACGCTGCGCGGTGAATCAGCCATGTCCGCCCTTTTCGGCCACAAGAAGGGCGCTTTCACCGGGGCCACCAGCGATCGACCCGGCCTCCTCCGGACCGCCGATCGCGGCATGCTCTTCCTCGACGAGATCGGCGAACTCGGCCTCGACGAACAGGCCATGCTCCTTCGCGCGCTCGAAGAAAAGCGATTCCTCCCACTCGGCGCTGACGCTGAGACATCGAGCGACTTTCAACTGATTGCTGGCACCAACCGACAACTCCACCAACAGGTGCGGCAGGGACGCTTCCGCGATGATCTGCTCGCGCGCATCAACCTCTGGACCTTCGAGCTCCCCGCCCTGCGCGATCGGCCCGAAGACATCGAGCCGAATCTGGACTTTGAACTCGACGCCTTCGCCCGCAGTCGTGGACAACTCGTTCGCTTCAGTCGTGAAGCGCGCCAGCAGTTCCTCACCTTTGGCACATCGGTCGGCGCTGAGTGGTCCGGCAACTTCCGCGACCTCAACGCCGCCATCACCCGCATGGCCACTCTCGCGCCTGGCGGGCGCATCACCGAGCAGGTCGTTGACGAAGAGATCGCTCGACTGCGCGATGCGTGGACCGGGCCGGCGCCGGAGGCCACGGAATCGGTGCTGCTCGACTACTTCACCCCCGGACAACTCGACGACATCGATCTCTTCGATCGGGCTCAACTCAAAGTCGTGATTGAGACCTGCCGTCGAAGCGCAACGCTCTCCGAAGCCGGGCGCATGCTTTTTGCGGCATCTCGAGCCCGCCGGTCATCAACCAACGACTCGGACCGGTTGCGCAAGTACCTGGCCCGCTTCGGCCTCGATTGGGATCAGTTCAAATCCGAAGAACGGACGGCCCGCAAATCCGGCGAACTCACCTGAAGAACTCCACACGCACCGCAGCACTCCAAGACCAACCGCCTGAAGCACCCGGATCTTCGACGAAGCATCGCCCCAAGAACGCTTCGCCCTCGAGGATTCGCTCACGCGGAATCGACCAGACCACGGAGCCGCCGCCATTGCCAGGTCCGCTGCCGTCCAGCGCAATGACATCTGAAACGAGGCCAATGGGCACCGTCGCAAAGGGCCGGGCCGCGAGACTCTTGAGCGGATCGATCCGATCCATGACAAAGTACGCCGGCGCTCCGCCAAGTCCTCTATCGACGGCGACCGTGAAGCTCTCATTGCCCAGCAGCGGCGGCTCGATCGCGATGATGCGCGGGACAAACCCGCCTGAACCGGCTCGCCCGACGCCGACTTCGATCGGTCGGCGATCCGACTGAGCGTACAGCGTTGGATGATCGAACGGCGGCTGCTCATTGACCACCCGTTGGTCGGTGAGCGGCCGGCGCAGGAACGCGAGCAGCGCCTGGCGCTGCTGCGGATTCATGTTAAGCGGTCGAATGCGCGGATCTTTGTTCGGCGCATTGAAGTCGCCGCCGCGGTTGTAGAAGTCAACAACGTCCTCCAGCGTTCGCATTCTCCCGTTGTGGAAGTACGGCGCCCGCAACTCCACGTTGCGCAGCGACGGCGTTCGGAATGAGCCGCGATCGCGCGGATCGTTGCTCACGAGAAATCGCCCGAGGTCCTCGCCGACGGGTCTCACGCCGATGTAGTGAAACAGATCGTCGGAGAGCAGCGGTCCGGTGTGGCAGCCGTTGCACTGGAACTGGTTGAAGAGCTGCAGTCCCTGCTGCTCCATGGGCTGAAGTTGCCTGGTCCCATCGAGAAAATCGTCGAAGGGAGTCTGGTCCGTGAAGAGCGTTCGCTCGTAAGTCGCGATCGCCATCAGGATCCGTGCGGGAGTGATGTCCGGCGAACCAAACGCCTCGCTGAACAGATCGCTGTACATCCGGTTGCCGATCCATGACTCAAGGTCGCCGGGAAGGTCCTCGGCCAGCGCCAGCGGGACCACCCGCTGGAGCCGGGCCGCAACGTCGCTCCAGTCCCGACCATCATGGGCCATCTCCGCCGTCCCGACGGGTGGCGCGGTCGCCTGGCTCTCCAGTGCTCCACCTCTTCGAATGATTACGGCATTGCTCAGCGGATCGCGAAACTCCTCAACCGCGCGCCCGTCCCAGAACAGATTGCGCGAGTACCCCGCGTTGATCGCCGCCGGGGCTTTGCGACTGCCAACTTGCGCGTCGAAGCCGAACACCGGATCGCGCAGATAAAAGCCATCCGCATTGCTGAAGGGAACACCCATCGAGCCTGTAATGTCATCCGGCGTGCCGAAGCGTCCATCGGGCCCCGGATTCGTCGTCAAGATGTCGCCGAGTGTAGATCGCGCGTCGGTCCCTCCCTTCGTGGGCGTGTGGCAAGTGGCGCACGCCACGGTCATCGTCGAGGACAGTTGCTCGTCCCAGAACAGCACCATCCCGAGGTCGGCTTTGGGCTGGGTGACTGGATTCTCAGGCGGCGCCGGCGGCGGACGCAGACGACCGCCGGGCTGGGCAAGCACTTGCCCGTCGATCAGCAACAGAGTGAGGCCAGCACAGAGGAGGCGAATCAGTCCGGCAGGTTGCATGCAATGATCTCCAACGTCGATGAGCAGTTTCGCAGGCTCGCACGCAGTCCCGCGCTACGCGCGCGATCACCCATCGGGAGCATCTGCACCCCCATAACGCCAAGGGTCGCCCGTCTATTGCAGGCACTCCGACCTCAGAATTTGAACTTCGCCGCGGCGATCCGTGCCCGACATGTCCCAAACGACGCCCATCGAGACGGGTACTGTACCTGTTGACTCGGAATAATGAGCATGTGGGAGGTCCGCATCCGCGCCCGCCCAGCCGTGCCACGTACAGGAGGAATCGCGCGATGACCATGTTGCTTCTTGTGTTGGGGTTTGTATCCGCTGCTGCGATCGTTGTTGGCGCCATCAGGCTTCAGCACCCGGTTTTTCGCAGTGCGGCCCTGATCTTCGCCCTGATCGTGTTCTTTATCTTCTTTGCGTTCAGTTCGATCCGCTACGTCGGCGAGAACGAGGTCGGCGTCGTGGTCCGCAACTTCGGCTCTGACCTGCCGCAGGGAGCGATCATCGCCACCAACGGCGAGAAGGGGCCCCAGGCGGCCATTCTCGGTCCCGGCTGGCACTTCTGGATGTGGCCGGTCATCTTCGACATCGAAACCTCGCCCATCCTCGAAATCGACAACGACGAAGTCGGCCTGCTCACCACCGCCGACGGCAAGCCCCTGCCCGAAGGCGTCGCCTTTGCCAAAGAGTGGGGCGAATCGGACTTTCGTAACATGCTCGACGCCGAGTACTTCCTCACCAAGGGCAACGGCTACAAGGGGCCGCAGGCCTCCGTGCTCAAGCCCGGCAAGTATCGCTTCAATCCCAAACTCTACCGCGTCGAGAAAACGGCTGTGACCAACATCGAGAAAGCCACCGTTGGCGTCGTTAAGTCAAACGTCGGCGACCGCGGTCCCGAAGGTGAACGCACCCTTGTTCAGGAAGGCCAGCGCGGCATCTGGAAGAACCCCTTGATGCCCGACAAACTCTACCTCAACACCAAGGCCTACGAAGTTACCGTCATCTCCACCCGCGAGCGGATCCTCCGCTACACCAAGGGTCATGGCTCGGGCGAAGAGACCGAGATCATGGTTCGCACCAGCGACGGCTTTACCTTCCCCGTGGATGTTCGCATCAAGTACGCCATCCTTCCCGAGGATGCAGCGCTCATCGTCAGCAAAGTCGGCGACGACCAGGAGGGACTGCGCGATGTAATGAACTCAGCCGTTCGCGCCATCTTCCGCAACAACGCCGAAAGCGTCAAGGCACTCGACTATGTGCAGCAGCGCTCGCATCAGGAGCAGCAGTCCCTGATGATGCTCCAGGAGGAGATGCGCAAGGTCGGCGTCACGATCTCGACCGTGGCAATCGGCGACGTCGGCGACGAACAGACTCTCGGCGCTTTGCTCAAAACCCAGACCGATCGCGAAATCGCTCTCCAGGAGCAGGAAACCTTCCGCGAGCAGCAGCGCGCCGCCGAACAGAAGAAAGAACTGACGCGAACCGAGCAGGAGGCTGAGGAAGAGCGTCGACTCGCCACCGCCAGCTACGAAGTAAAGATCGCCGAGCAGGAAAAAGAGCGGCGGATCATTGAAGCCAATGCCGAGGCCGAGGCGATCAAGATCAAGGCCGAAGCCCAGGCGGATGCCTACAAACTCGTCGCGGCCCAGATCGGCCAAAGCAACGCCGCACTGGTTGAACTGCTGCGCATCATCGGCGACAATGGCATCAACATCACCCCGCGCGTGATGGTCGTCGGCAACGGCGCCGCCAACGGCTCGTCCAGCGAAACCACCGCTCTCATCGGAACGATGCTCGACTCGATGCTTGACAAGACGCCCGATCCAATGTCGGCAAAACCCAAACCTCGCTCGGGCAACGACAACTAGGCGACTGAACCTCTCCGTTGATGAAGGGCTGCGAACTGGTTTTCGCAGCCCTTCCTTTTAGCCGTTCCCCTGACGCTCAGCAGCCACCGCACGCCGCCACCGGGCTAGACTCCCACGCTGATGGATGAGCGCATCGGACCATATCGAATCGACCGCGAACTCGGTCGCGGCGGCATGGGAGTTGTTTTTCTTGCTCGCGACGAACGACTCGATCGATTCGTCGCGATCAAAGCACTTCCCGAAGAGGTCGCCGAAGATGCTTCGCGACTCTCACGCTTCCGCCGCGAGGCCCGCATCATCGCCCAACTCAATCATCCGCACATCGCGCAGATCCACCATCTGCTCGAGCACGATTCGCGCACCTATCTGGTCCTCGAGTACATTACGGGCCACACGCTCGCAACGCGGCTCTCCAAAGGCGGCCTCGACCTTGAAAGCGCACTGCGCATTTGTGCCCAAGTGGCCAGAGCCCTCGAAGCGGCGCATCAGAAAGGCGTCATCCACCGCGATCTCAAGCCCGGCAACATCATGGTCACCGAAGACGGCACGGCGAAGGTCCTCGACTTCGGCCTCGCGGTTTCCTCGGAAAAGGTTGACCCGTTGCCCAACGCCACCACCATTCCGAGCGTCGACACCCAGCCAGGTCGAATCCTTGGCTCGCCCGGTTATATGTCTCCGGAGCAGGCGAGAGGCAAGCCGGTCGATCAGCGCGCCGATCTCTTCGCCTTCGGTTGTGTGGTGTACGAGTGTCTCTGTGGGCGCCCCGCCTTCTCTGGATCCACGACCGCTGATGTGATTGCTGCGACACTGCGCGAAGAGGCCAACCTGACCCATCTTCCATCAGGTGTTGATGAATCTGTTCGCGAGCTGGTTCGCCGATGCCTTGCCAAACCGATCGAGAGCCGGCTGCAATCAGCGGGCGATGGTCGCATTGTGCTCGAGGAAGCGGCGGGTCTCGCGCCTTCCCGTTCCTCGAGGATTCCCAGCGCCGCCGAAACTCCCAGCAGCCTGCCGCGCCAGCGCACGACCTTTGTCGGCCGGGAGCGTGAACTGGACCAGATCGTGCAAATGCTTCGTGATGCATCACTGGTCACGCTGACCGGCTCGGGCGGATGCGGCAAGACACGACTGGCCCTGCGAACAGCCGAACTCATGATCGCCGACGTGCCCGGGGGCTGCTGCTTCGTCGACCTCGCGCCCGTGGTCGACCCGGAGTTGGTCGACCACGCCTGTGCTGAAGCGCTGGGCTTGTCCGAAGCTCCGGGTTCGGCGCTTCTGGCGACCATCACAGCCCATCTGCAAAGCCGCGGCATGCTCCTCGTGGTGGACAACTGTGAGCATCTGCTCCACGCGGCCAGCCGGCTGATCGACGCCATTCTCAATTCGTGCCCCGTGACCAGGGTAATCGCGACCAGTCGCGAAGCGCTGGGGATTCAGGGCGAACGCACCTGCCGAGTCCCTTCACTTTCGCTGCCCGAACCAGGACGATCGAACGCGGACGACCTGCTCGAGTGTGAAGCGGTGCAGCTATTCGTCGATCGCGCCATAAGCACGAACCCAGGCTTTGCTCTAAATGAGGTAAACGCGGAAGCGGTCGCGACCATCTGCCGTCGGCTCGATGGCATACCGCTGGCGATCGAACTCGCCGCCGCCCGAATGAAAGCCCTCACCGCGCCCCAGATCGCCCAGCGACTGGACGACCGCTTCCGACTCCTCACTGGGGGATCCAGGACGTCGCTTCCGCGCCAGCAAACTCTTCGAGCGACGATCGACTGGAGCTACGAACAACTTGGTTCGGCTGAAAAAACGCTGCTGCGCAGCCTCGGCGTGTTCATCGGTGGCTGGACCCTCGAGAGCGCGGCCGCCGTTTGCGCGGACGAGGCCATGGGCGAGTTCGAGATTCTCGACCTGCTGACTCGCCTGATCGACAAGTCGATGGTGCTGGTCGACCACCAAGGTGCGGATGCCCGCTACCGGCTTCTGGAGACCGTCCGCCAGTACGCTCGCGAAAAACTGCTCGAAGCCGGTGAGGGACCAGCGCTGCGCGACCGCCACCTTGCCCATTTTCTTCAGACCACCGATAAAGCAACAGACAGGTTGTCCGGCCCCGACCAGGAACAAGTCGTCGAGGTCCTCGAACGCGACCACGACAACTATCGCGCGGCCATCGATTGGGCGATCGGCGAGCGGCGGGCGGAAGACGCCCTGCGGCTCGTGAGCGGCCTGAGTCACTTCTGGTCCCTCCATTCCCACCACGCGGAGGCACTGCACCAATTTGAATCGGCCCTGAACGTCCCGGGTGCCGACCCGTCCGCACTTCGCGGCGCCGTCCTCTGCCGGGCAAGTTGGTGTGCCCTGGTTCGGGGTCAGACGGAACACGCCGAAGACCTCGCGCAGCGCGGCTTCAACATGGCCCGCGATTTCGGAGACCTCACAAGCCTCGTTGTGGCGTGCATCACGCTGGGCGCACTGTGCGTCAACCGAAATGACTGTGAACGTGCGATTGAACACTTCACTGCCTCGCTGGAGGCGTCGCGCCGGCTTGGAAGTCGAACGGGCGAAGCCTCCGGCCTCAACAACCTCGCCGAAGCGCACCTCGTCGCCGGCGACTATGACCGGGCCAGGCAATTCTCCGACGAGGCGTTGTCGATCGTCCGCAGTATCGGCAACCCGCACTTGGAGGGGTGGACACTCAGTTGCCAGGGCGCCATTGCCACCGCCCAAGGGCAGTTCGACGCTGCGAGATCATTGTTCCGCGATGCGCTCACGCTTCTCGATCGTGTTGGGAGCGCCCGCCACACGCACCTGGTGCTCGCCCGGATGGCCTGCCTGCATAGCGCCGAGGGTTCACATGAGCGAGCCGCACAGCTGTTCGGCGCCAGCGATGCCCTCATCGAGCGACGTCACTTTCACTTCGAACAGCAGGACCAGCGCTTCCATGAAAAACACCGACTCTCAACGCGCAACTCACTGGGCGCGACCTCATTTGAATCGCTTCGTACAAGCGGGATGCTCCTCAGCGAAGACGACGCATTCTCCCTGGCGTTCGGCGCGCCCGCTCAATCCTGCTGACCGGCGCCCGCTACGTGGGGGCGGACTACCTGCGGCGAATGGCTGCCGGATCCACTGAAAGCGTCGGCAGATCAGCGATCCACCCCATCCTCCCGGAAAGCAGCACCGGATCACCGACAAAATCGATGACTGTTTCGAGCTGATCGCCGGTCAGTGCATGCTCCTGCATGTCAAGCAACAGGTACGGACGATCCAGCTTGCCGTCTTCAACAAACATCGGTGGGATGCCGCCGCGCAGGCAGAGCGACGCGCACGCCTTGTGCGTCTTGCCCGCGCCCGGTTTCATCGCACCGCAATAGCATTTCGGGTCGATGATCTCGCCGTGCAGTTCGATCGCGGTCGGCGACGAGTTGAACTCCAGTAGCGCATTTTGCGAAACGCCCATATCTTCGATCGCCTCAGGCCCGTCCGACAGTTCAAGCAGTCGCGCTTCTCCGCGCACCAAAACGGAGCCGTGAATTCGAACCCGCCGACCCACAAGCGGAGCCACGCGTTCCCAGGCGCCGGCCTTTCCGGTGGACACGAGCAGCAACAGTTCCTGCGGCTGCCCCGGCATGAGCAATGCCGCGTATGGCCCTGTCGCGATTGTTCCTTCCAGCGCAACCTCGTGATCCGCCCACCGCGCATCACCCGGGTCGCGCTGTTGTGAGGCCAGCACCAGCGCGACGCCCACGACGAGCACCAGAGCGATCGCCACCAGCATTCTGGTGAACCGCTTGATGCCGCGCGGCATTTCGAGATAGCCGACGTAAAACTCACCCATGGCTCACCTCTTCAATTCTCGCCGGCTCGACGTGCGTACCCGGCGGCAGGGCCGTCGGATCGAGCATCACTGTCCCGGCCTCCACCTTCAAGCGATACGTCGGCAATTTCTCCGTATAGGGCGGCGGCGATTGGCCATCTTCAGGACGATACTGATAGCCGTGCCATGGACAGGTCACGCACCCGCCGACGATCCGGCCCTCGCCCAACGGCCCGCCCTGGTGAGCACAGCGATCGGAAAGCGCTGAAACGTTCTCGCCGTTTCGATAGACTGCGACCCGCTCGTCGGAGGCAAGCGTCACAGTCACCGCCGCGCCCTCCTCAATGTCACTGATCTTGCATGCGTTAATCCACTGCTCGCCTGAGACCTCGACGCGCCGCGCTCGATTGCGCCTGGTCTCACGTATTCCCGCGACAAGATGCAAACTCGCAACAAGGACGACGCCAGCACCAAGGACGATGGGGTAGATCACGGCTCGCTCGCTCTGCAGCGCCCCGAGCGCGACGTGGGCTACAAGCAGCGCGTACGCGAGGTAGACGCACATGTGCAGCCGCTTCCACAGGCGCGGCGAGAGGTTCGCCAGCCAGAAGTCATGGCTCGTCGCCGCCATCAGAAACAAGACTAACAGCGCGATCGCTCCGAGGATCTCAAAGGGAAAAGCCGAGATCGAACGGTACTGCACATTACTCGCCAGCAGCGAGACCGGCGGCGAGAGGACGCCGAATCCGTGGTACCACAGCAGCACAAGAGCCGCATGCACCAGACCGACAAGAAACGTCGCCACGCCGAAGTGCCGGCGGTTGTAAAGCAGCGGCGCCACGCGCGGCTCAAGGCGCGCCAACGGACCGATGCACAGCACGATGTGCAGCATGATCAGGCTGCACGTGCCAAACGCGCGAATGAGCAGGATCATCGGGCTGATCGCATGATCGCCCCTCCACACCAGACTCCCGGCGGCCAGAAACAGCAGCACATACAGCCCGATTCCCGTGACAATCACGAGGTCGTAGACGCGCTTGTGAGCATTCCACTGGACCGTGCGATATGCAACAGACATGCGGGGCGCTACCTGTTGATGAGTGCGAGAATGAATGCCACGACCAGCAGTGGAGGAAGAATCAACCACCACCGCAGATGCAGCGCCATGTCCGATGAGGCGCTGCCGACCGGGGCTGTACCACGGGGGCGTCCGGCTGCGATCCACCTGGCGAGCATGACCGGCCACAGCGCCGCGACGCCGGGAATGATGATCAGCCGAAACCCGCGCGTTGAGCCCGTTGCGTTGTGATCAACTCGCGTGACACCCGAGGTGACGAACGCGATGGCAAAGACCACGCCGATCAGCGCGTAAGCGCCAAGCACGATGACGATCAGTCGGGCGATGAGCAGTGCCACGGGGAAGTGCTCCACGAGGGCCAAATGGAACCGCAAGATCGTACGCCGGCTTCGCCGCCGCTCCGCTTACTCGCCCGTCGCCATCAGAAACACGATCCAGAAAGACAGCGCCACTGACAGAACGCCGGCGATGAGCCCCAGGCCCGCAAACCTGAGCCGGTCGGTCAGAACCCACAGGACCGTTGGCGCCAGGACACAAAGGGCGACGACGACAGCGACAACGTTGTAGGGCCACGAATCCCACGCGCGCACAAAGATAAACGGGCCGCTGACCATCGACGGCACAAACGAGAACTCTCCGAAAGCGGTGATGCTCCAGAGGCACAGTACAATTGTGATGATTGCCGCCCGCGATCGAGCGCCCGGAGCAGCGTTGCGGATGAACCAATGGTGCGAATTGCCAAATGTCTCCGGGTTGTTCGGGTCAAATGCGCGGCCACACTCAGAGCAGCTGTAACTCTCAGTTCCCCGGAGGTCATACCCACAGTCCAGGCAACAGCACCCATCCCCCGCCGGCCATCTCAATTGGACTGCGCGGAAAAAACAGTACGCCGATACGCCACAAGCCCCAAGCACAAGTGGGAGCACAAAGCAGCCCGCGCCACGAATCGCATCAAAACGACCGGTCTTCATCACCGGTATCCACAGCAGAAACAGCAGCATGCCGACGAACACCAGGCCGCCAATGCCGGCCCGCACCAGCGACCAGGACTGCCTTCTCTTGCCGGCTGTTGTGTTGTGCAACTCGCTCATGCCGCAACCCCGCGCGACCGCCGGTATCATCCGGAGCCGGATCGCAATGAGACCCGGCCGAGGTTGTCCCCGCTGGTCTGCTGGGACACCGAGAGAGTGTACCGGTGCTCGCTCGGACCCGCCACGGCCGGACCATTCCCACCCCCCACCGCGCTAGGATTGCGTTCCCCGTTCCGCGACTGGTTCGCGGGCCCACCGCGTGGTGGATTCGGGCCCCTTTTTCGGATGGAGAACGCGACGGGTATGCTCACACGCACCAAGGACACGCGGGCCGGGGAGGACACGCTGCGGCTGGCCACCGAGGAGTTTCGCAGTCAGGCCGCCGAGATCGCACTCGGCGGTGGACGCAAAGCCATCGAGCGGCAGCACGCCAAGCAGCGCCTCACAGCCAGAGAGCGCGTCGAGCTGCTCGTCGATCGACCCAACCGCGGGCATGGACGCTTTGTCGAGCTCGGCCTGTTCAGCGCCTGGAACATGTACGGCGACTACGGCGGCGCACCCGCCGCGGGCGTGGTCACCGGCGTGGGTCCGGTCGACGGCCGTCAATGCATGATCATCGCCAACGACGCCACGGTCAAAGCCGGCGCGTTCTTCCCGATGACCTGCAAGAAGATCATCCGAGCTCAGATGATCGCCCAGCAGGCGCGGCTGCCTCTGATCTATCTCGTCGACTCGGCCGGCGTGTTTCTCCCCCTTCAGGAGGACGTGTTTCCCGACACCGATGACTTCGGCCGAATCTTTCGCAACAACGCAGTGATCAGCGCCGCGGGAATCACACAGATCGCGGCGATCATGGGCAACTGCGTCGCGGGCGGCGGCTACCTGCCGGTGCTCTGCGATACGCTGCTTATGACCGACGGCAGCGGACTCTATCTCGCAGGGCCGGCGCTGGTGAAGGCGGCCATCGGGCAGGTCGTCGATCACGAAGCGCTGGGCGGCGCGGAAATGCACGCCGCCATCAGCGGCACGATCGACTACCACGAGAAGACCGATGAAGACTGCCTGCGCCGGCTGCGCTCGCTCATGGAGTCGGTTCAGAGCGTGACGCCCGTCGCCCAGCCGCCCAACACGCCCGTGTCGGCAGCGCGCAAGGGCGAAGACGTCTACAAGATCTTCCGCGAAAGCGCTGCCGAACAGTATGACATGAACGAACTGCTCGAGTGCATTGTCGATGCGGGCACGAGCAACGAATACAAGGCCGAGTACGGGCCGTCGATCATCTGCACCTACACGCGCATCGGCGGCTGGCCCTGTGGCATCGTCGCCAATCAGCGCAAACTGACCAAGAGCGCCAACGTCGGCGCCCAGATGCCCGCTGTGATTTACCACGAAAGCGCCGACAAGGCCGCACGGTTTATCATGGACTGCAACCAGAAGCAGTTGCCGATCATCTTCGTCAATGACACCACCGGCTTCATGGTTGGGCGCGACAGCGAGCAGAGCGGCATCATCCGCAGCGGCGCCAAGATGGTCAACGCGATGAGCAACTGCGTCGTGCCCAAGATCGCGCTGATCGTCGGCAACTCCTACGGCGCCGGCAACTACGCCATGTGCGGCCGGGCGTTCGACCCGTTTCTGACCTATGGCTGGCCGGGCTCGAAGTTCGCCGTCATGGGCGCCAATCAGGCGGCCGGTGTGCTGGCGCAGATTCAACTTGCCGCGCTGGAACGGCGCGGCGAAATCGTCGATGAAACGGAACGACAGGAAGTGCTCGCCGCCGTCAAAGCAAGTTACGGCGAGCAGGCCGATATCCGCTACGGCGCCGCGCGGGGATGGGTCGACCGGATCATCGAGCCGCACGAAACCCGCCAGGAAATGATCGACGCCCTGCGCATGGCGAGCAAGTGCCCGATCGATCGGGAGTTCAAGACCGGTGTATTGCAGGTATGAGTGATTCGGGCAACAAGGCCGCCTCCCCCACCCGCCCGCCGAGCCGGCTCTGGCGCTGGTGCAAGCGGCTGGCGATGCTGGTCATCGTGCTGTGCGTGCTGGTGGTCCTCGCCTGGCAGGCGCTGACCAGTTCGTGGTTCCTGGCGCCGCGCATCGAATCGATCCTCTCCTCAATGGTCGGCGGCAAAGTGACCATCGGCTCGGCTGACCTGAGCCTCAATGGACGTCTCCATCTCACCAATGTGCGCATTCTTGTACCGAGCGTGAAGGGACCCGCCAGCGAGTTGCTTCAGGTGCCCGACGTCACGATGAGCCTCGATCGCGATGAACTGATGGCCGGGCGGCTGACTGTGAAGCGCCTCACCATTGACGACGCCCTGCTGCGGCTGAGCGAAGATCTCGACACCGGTCGATTCAACATCGGCGGGCTGGTCATGGCGCCGTCCGGCGGGCCGACGCCGGCGATGGTCTGGCCCCATGTCGAACTTCGCTCCGCGATCGTGCAGGTGGGCGAGCATCGCGGCACCACCTTCCAACCCTCCGGCGAGTTGCGCGTCAACGGTTCGCTCCAGCCGGACGCCTCGATGGCCGATCCCGATGCACGCGACTGGTACACCTTTGATCTTGAGGAGATCATTCCATTGGGCGGCCCGCAGCTGGACGGCATGCACATCGCCGGGCGATTCAATGTCGCAACAGCCGAAGGGTCGTCCATTCTCAGCGGGGTGACCTTTGATCCGCGCCGGGCAAAACTCTTGCCGCTGGTCGCACGAGAGTGGTGGAACACCATCGAGCCCAGCGGCTCGCTGGAGCCCATCGGATTCCAGATCAGCGCCGATGGCCGCTACGAAATCGAAATCGCCATGGACGGAATCGACTGGTCGCTGCCGGTCCCGAGTTTCGACCCCGACCGCGATACCCAGGCCCCGCGCATGACCAACGTGCGCGGCAGCGTGGTCATCCACGACGGTCAGGTCGACCTCATCGGCCTGTCGGGCGACATTGAAGGCGTGCATTACGGCTTGACGGGTTCGTTCGCATCGGTCGATCGATCACCTGGTTTCGATCTCACGTTCGACGTGGCCCGATTCGATCTCTCGCGCAATATGAACATGCTCACCGCGCTGCCCGTTTCCGTGCGCGAACTGGTGGACAATCAACTGATTCAACTGGGTGGCCCGACGGGATTGCTCGATGCGCATGTGACGCTCAAGCGATCCGCGCGCGATCCCGCCGGCGCCTCCACCACGGAATCAGCATCGCGGCCGGTGCGCGCCTCGGGCCGCGTCGAACTGCTCAATGCCGAAGGCAGTTACCGCGACTTCCCCTACCCGCTCACCGGGCTGACCGGCGCCGTCGAGTTTGACGACGATGAAGTGCACATCGTCGCGCTGGCCGGCCGTGGGCCCAGTGGTGGACAGATTTTTGTCTCCGGACGCATCTCACCCCCCGGCCCCGATCCAGAAGTCGACGTCGAAATGTACGCCATCAACGTACCCATCGACGAGCATCTGCGTGCGGCTCTTGGCGAACAGCGCGGCGGGGCGATCGACGAATTCTTCAACCAGGACTGGGAGCACCGACTGCATGAGCATCAACTCTTCCTCGGTAGCGCTGATGTCACCCGCCTGAGCGATGAGGTCATGGGCTTGATGCGCGAGTACAAGGATCTGGCCGGCCCGGAGGAATCGCAGCCTGGCGCCGATGCCGCCCGGCAGGAGGCTATTCGCGATCGAATGACGGACATCCAGGCGGTGCTCCGGCGACCGACCTTTGAACTGGGCGGGCGGATCAGCATCCGCTCGAAGATCCAGCGAGAGCGGGGGCCGTCCCAGCCCACCAAGGTTTCAAACATCATCAGCCTGAGCGATCCGGAAGCGCCGCTGGGCATCGTCTACGAGGAGTTTCCCTATCCGGTGCGGCTGATCTCGGGCGAGATCCTCATCGGCTATGACCGGATTGAGATTCTTCAGGACCTCGTGGTGGAGGGCCTGTCGGGCGGGCGCGCCGTGGTCAGCGGCGGTGTCGACCGCCTGCGCCAGCCC
This sequence comes from Planctomycetaceae bacterium, assembly GCA_040255465.1. GTDB lineage: Bacteria > Planctomycetota > Phycisphaerae > Phycisphaerales > UBA5793 > UBA5793. Next base: position 65,027 of record JBDZVA010000002.1, on the reverse strand, counting down.
GAGCGCCGACTTGAGCCGCACCTGACGCTTCACGCCGAAGGTATTCCAATCAACGAGTACTTGTTCCGAGCCATTCCAGATCGACACTGGCGCGACCTCGACCCGCTCGACATGCCGCGCTTGTCCGACGGAGCCCAGGTCGTGGCCGGGCTTCGACTGACCGGCTCACTCACCGCCGACGGAACGGTTTCAACCGATGAACGGGGCAAGGCGGCTTTCGACATCGACGTCTCGTTGGCGGATGCCGCAACGTCACCCGAGTCCGAGCGCGTTGCCTGCGAATCAGAACTCCAGTGGATCTGGCCACGCACCCTGCCGCTGACGCAGGTCCAGGCCGGGCTCACCGTGCACCGTCGAAGCGTCGACATCCACCGCTTCAGCGCCCTCAGCGGAGCGCAGCGGATCAACGCCAGCGGCTTGGTGGACTGGGCCGACGGACAGACCAATCTCGATCTGAACGTAGACGGCCAGAATCTGGACCTCCAGCCCCACCTCATCGACCTCGCCTCGGCAATCGGGAATGACCGCGGCGTCGACGAGATGCGCCGCTTCTGGGATCGATTCGATCCGAAAGGAACGGCCGACGCGTCGCTGACGTATCGCCAGTCGGAACAGAACGGCAACACGTTTGATCTGACGATGATCCCCAAGTCCGGCTCGCTTGTCATCGCGGAGCACCGCGTCGACATCAGCAATCCGCAAGGCACGCTGCGAATCACCCCCGGGCTGGTCGCGTTCGATGAGGTTCGCGTCGACGCCGCCTGCAAGGGCGCTTCCGCCGGGCGCGTGTCCCTCAACGGTTCACTCGCATGGACCACCGATCACGCCACTGATCTGGACGCCAAGGTCGAAAGCGGCCGCTTCGAAGCGCCCGTGTACCAGATGTTCGCAGACGGCGTCTCCCAGTTGCTGTCGCAGACCGGCTCCGATGCGGCAGCGCCAACAGGCGCCTTCGACGCTTCGTTCAACTACACCCGAGCGGCCGGGGCCCAGCGCCCGGACTATCTCATCAACCTGCAACCCAGGTCACTCGATCTCACGCTCGGCTCCGAGCGCTTCGAGGTCCAGCGCATCACCGGCAGCGCGATCGTATCGCCTGACTCTGTCGAGTTGAGCAATCTCTTCGGCTCGTACCAGGATGGACTCATCCGCCTGAGCGGCACGGTCAGTCGCAGCGATGCAGTGGACGCCAGACTGCGCCTCAGCGCCTCGGCGGACAAGGTAAACGGCCGCGTGCGAGCCCTGCTGCCTAAAGCCGCCAATCAGTTGATCGACGCCATCGACCTGAGCGTCGGCCAGAGTCTCGAACTCAGTGATGCCGACATTCACTACACGCGGCAACCAGAGACGCAAGGCGATGATCCCCCGATCGAAACCCTGACGTTCGACGGCGTGCTCAACGTCCGGGACGCGTCGATGAACCTCTCCATTCCGATCACCGAGCTCGACGGTTCATTGCGACTTCAGGTGCAGCGACGCTCGGATGAACCCTGGCTGCACGGCACCGTCGCCATGAACGTCTCGCGCATGCTCGTGCTGGGACGACTGGTCACCGATGTGCACGCCGATCTGAGCACCGGAGATGACCCCGGCCTCGTTGACGTGCCCCACCTCGTCGGCGACTGCTACGGCGGCCGCTTGTCCGCCGAGGGTTGGCTGCACGTACCCTGGAAGGGCCAGCCCGGGCAGTACGATCTGCGACTGTCGCTCACGCAGGTTGCAGTCGATCCCGTGCTGCGTCGATTGCCGCCGCGGCGCGATCCGGACAACGCCGGAGAAAGCGACCAGCCCCCCGCCGACGCAAGCGCGAAGCGACCCGGCCGCCTGGAAGCGGGGCTGTCGATTGCCGGAACCTTCGGGCAGTCCGAGTCGCGCATCGGCCGCGGCGTGATTCGCGTTCGTGATGCCGAGTTATACGAAGTGCCTCTGGCCATGTGGGCGCTGCAGCTCAGCGCGCTGACGCTGCCCGTTTCGACCAGTTTCCGTGAAGCCGAGATCGCCTACTTCGTCGAGGGCAACGAAGTCATCTTCGAGCGGCTGCTGCTCGACTCCCCCGCCATGTCCCTCATCGGACGCGGCGTGCTGAACTACGAGTCAAAGGCGCTCGACATGCGCTTCAACACCTCGTCGAAGCTGCGCGCTCCCCTGCTGACGCCTCTCTGGGAGGGGCTGCGCGACCTGTTCATGAGCATCCACGTGACGGGAACGCTTGAAAAACCCAGCGCGCGGCTCGAAGCCCACGCCGACGCGCCAGTCTCGGCGACGCGCCCCGGCGGGACGGCTTCGGTCCAGACCGACACGGCGATCATCACGCCGTCGCCAATGAACTGACTGTTCGCCAATGACAAACCGCGCCGACGTCCGGATGAGCGAGCGGCGCGGTCGTCTGAAATGTACCCTTCATACAGCGCTGACGATTCAGCGCGATGGAACCTCCTGGGCTGCGAACAACACGCGGGGCCGGTCCGACGGGCTCTTGACGCCCGATCGGTCAAACACGACCACGTAGCGCTGTTCCATCGAAGCCTCGAGACGCGTCAACTTCTTCGTGACCGAGCCGCCGGGCTCTTCGGCTCGCCGAATGTCGTCAGGCGTGAAGCCAACCAGCGTGATGTACGCCACAAAGACATCGCTGCGCGTCGAGACGCTGTTGCGAATGGCGCGAATCAGCGCCAGGTGCTCGCTGGGATCGTCGGTCGGGTCGAAGTTGGTCTGCCACGTCGGGTCCACATTCAATCCATTGGGGTTGAGCGGCTCATAGGTGAGGTTCGAGCCGTCGCGACCGGTGAGGTACGCCGACTCGCCCGGGAGCACCGCCGGATCGACTTCGTACGACGGCCCGCCGTTGACCTGCGCCCACCGCGTCGCCAGCAGCAATTCGCCCAGCGACGTGAACCCGGTCACATGCCCGTTGACGCCGCGCGAAGTGGCGTCATCGCGCAGGCCCGAGTTGCCTCCGCCGATGGTGAGGTTGCTGACCGTGGCCCGCGTTCCGCTCGACCAGTCAACCGACGTCATGTCGAAACTGCCGCGATCGCGGTACGCCCGCAACGATTCGGCGATGCGCAGGTTCGGATCGCGCTGCGGGATCGGACCGGCCGCGAATCGAGGATTGAGGAACGGCAGCGTCTCGAGCACCCGCCGCGGCGCCGTGTTGATGTTGATGCGTCCCTGCACCAGCGGCACGTTCGGATCGACCGATACCGTATCGAACGCGTCGATGACGCGCGTCGCCAGCGGCACCGCCTGGGTGATCATCGCCAGACTTCCGCTGCGCGGAATGAATCGAGTGAAGTCGAGATGACCGACGAACCGGTTCGCCGTGCCGTTGACCGTCTGGCGGAAGTCCGATGGATAGGACGTCGCCCCGCCGGTGGGCGTCGCCGGTCGAATGATGTCAAGCAGCACGGGCACGTTGGGCACGCCTGCGTTGCTCAGTTCGAGGCCCATGCGGCCGCGCAGCGTCTCATCGCCGAGCAACTCGCTCGCCGTCACGTAAAAACGCTTGTCTGCAAAGTTCGGATCCGCCCCGCCGCTGACCTGCTGGCAGTGCAGATTGCCGATCGTCGAAAGCAGGAGCATGTCGACCGACGAGCGGAAGTCCTTGTCCGTCGAATCGCTGTTGCCTTGGAGGTTGCCAACATAGAGCTCGAAGGGCGCAAAAGTCAAGGGTGTCGCGTAGCCTTTCTGGGCACTTGGATCATTGATATAGTCCACCTGAGGCGTCATTGCATTCTGGATCAGCGTGAGTGGAATACTGCTTCCGCCATTAAGAACGTTCTCGTCATGGTCTCGCGATTCACGACCATCGGGAGAAGCGATCTTGATCGGTGATTGAAAGATGTAGCCGGGGAAACTCGCACTGGCTCCACCACTGGCGGTATCGCAGTAACGCCGCATAGACGCGACACGCACAGCGAACTCCGTCTCGCCCTGTACATTGCCACCGGGGATCGGCTCGCCGCCCAAGGGAATGATGTTGGGAAACTCGCTGCTCGAAGATGTTGCCGGACGGATGCGATCGACCAGCACTTCAACCGGGCTGCCAGGGGAACCATACGACGACGTCTGCCAGAGCGTGATCTCATCGAACTCGGTCCCACCGCCCGATGTTTCGAATTCGAGATGGGTGCTGTCGCCGCCGATACGAACAACCCTGTTTGCACTGCGTCCCGAGACCAACGAATCCCATGCCGCGCGACCACCCGGCTGCGCTCCGTTCATCGGGTTGTCGCTGCCGATGTAGAACACGACGCTCTCTCCCGCTGGAATGGACTCCGCCGGGAGGGGCCATGAGTTCTGCGCATCATCTCCGTAACGAAGTCTGAACCCGGACGTGGAAATAGCATCGGGCCACGGATTGCCAAGTTCGACGGCAAGGATCTTGACCATCCACTCTTCAGGGTTCCCCTCTGAGGAGTAATCCCAACGGTCATCAAATTGATTCGTATCATCGAGTTGTCCGTACACGTTTACCGCGCTCACTTCACGGATAAACGGCTGGCGCTCCAGCCCCATCACCGTGATCGTGGCGCCGCGCTCGTCGCCGCTCGGGCCGGGAAGGGCCACCGGGACGCGGCCGTGCTCGAATGAGCCGACGATCTCTTTGCCCTCGCGACCGGGGGCGGTGTAGTTGCGATCGACCACGAGCGTGCGAATCGTGGGTGCGCTGTTGCTGTCGTAGCAGTCAATGGCGTTGAGCGCCAGCACCGTCGACTTGTAGAGCGCGTGACCCGCATCGCCGTCGCCGTAGTGGAGTTGATCGTTGCCCGACGTCGGCAGCCACGTCACGGGCGAGCCGAAGACGTTGTAGCCGCTGTCACTGCCGTTGGCGTTGCCGATGTCAACGGCGTAGGGCGCCAAGGCCCACATGAATCCGCCTGCCAGCGTCTGAGCCGTGGAGACCCCATTGGACGCGAGCAGCGAATTCAGATTGCCGACAACAGCCGGCGAATCAGACGCCGCGTACCCGCGATTCCACGGGCGAATCGGCATGCTGCCGTTGTAGGTCGTCAGCAGGTGGCGATAGTCGTCCTGGAGCGTCTGGATGTCCGGCGTGCGCCGGTACAGATCCATTTGCTCGCGCGTGAAATAGCGGTTGCGCAGCGGGCTGCCCCAGGTTAGCGGTTGATTAGGATCCAGGTTGAGTCCATCGAACGTCTCTTCAAGCCGCGAGGTCGCGCGATCATTCATGGTGAACATGAACGTGCGCAGTTCCATCTCATCCGCGAGGCCGTAGGGCAGGAAGTTGCCGCCGGGGCGATAGGGATTGCGCGAGAAGCTGGTCCAGAAGTCCTCGCGCTGTCGCCGCGTCGTGCGGTTCAGATGGGAGTACGTCGAGCCGCCGAGAAACTCCGACTGGATTCCCGTGTCGAAGATGTGCTGCTTGAATCCCGGCCGGCTGATCGAAGCGCCATTGACGAAGAGGTTGTCATCATTCAGACCGCCCAAACCGGGGCGCCACGCCTGGAAACCGTCAAAGAGCAGAGTGTAGAGATCGACGTCCGCCGGCGTGCGACCGAGTCCGATGTGTTCAGGCGTTCCGCCGGGAGTGTCGCCAAATTCCAGGTTGGCGTTGAGATTGAGCATCGCCGAGGCGTCGACAATTCGGAACGCGGCGAAGATGCGCATCTCTTTGGGCAGGCCGGTGACGTCGGGCAGTTCCGTCCAGCGCGCGTCGATGCGGCCGTCTCCGTCTGTATCGGTGCCGAGCATGCGGTCGGCCCACGTCACGATTGAATCATCGGCGTCGCCGATGAACTGGCGACCCATCTGCACGTTGTAATCAAAGGGGTCCGCCCGGTTGGCGTTGGTGTAGGTGTCGAGGCTGTAGGGATCCGCATTGCCGCCGCCGATGTACAGGCTGGCGTAAAAGCCACTGTTGTTTCCCAGCCCGCGCGTGCCGCCGAAGAACCCCGCAAGCGAGACGAACCGGCCCTGCGGATGCACGTTGGAAATGTGCCGCCAGATGTCCGGACTGCCGTCGTTGTTGGAGTCGACGGGTTCGAGATCGGCCAGCCACGGGTCGGCGAGCACGTTAAAGACGGCCGAGCCGCCGGGACGCGTATAGGGGAAATCCCATCGCTCACCCATGGCGAAGTTGCCAAAGCCGAGGTTGTCGATGCGATCTTCAAAGGGAAACTTCGCCGTCGCGTCGTTGCCGAACAGGTCCAGCACCAGAATCTGCCCGAGGTTGTCAATCACCTTGGAACTGACCGAGTCGCGATTGGCCTTGGCCTCGCTGGCCGAAGCGGCGAGTCGCTCCTGCTGACCGACGCCGACGTAGACAGCCGCCGAGATCGCCAGCAACACCAGCACACCCACGACGAGAATGAGCACGCTGCCTCGCCGCGCTGTGGGCGGCTGACCGCGGTGCTTCAATGTGTTTGTTTTTCGCCCGTGCATAATCAATCTCCTGTGCTGCTCGATTCGATCTCGCGCTGAGCGCTTCATGGGCCGGTTCAACTACCGAGCGAGTCGGGCGAATCCGGCAGGTTGAAGATGAACTCAAACTCGCGACCACCCTTGATGCGACCCTGAGGATCGTGGAGCGTCGCGCGAACGCGAATCAACTTTGGCCAGGGCCACGCCTGGCTGCGGCTGTCGTCATTGTCGCGCGGGATGAATGAGCCGAACGTCGCGTAGTACAGGTCATCGTTCTGAGGCTCAACGTTCGGCACCGTCGTAAACGAATCCGTAATGCCCGAACTGGGCGGCAACACCTCCGTCATGAACCAGGCTCGCGCGTCCGGCGGCGTCTGCTCGTCCACGTCACGGTTCGACTTGCCCGGATGGAACGCATACGGATTGGCCGGGTTGTTGATGTCGTACCACACCAGCTCGCCTTCGGGGTAGTTGATCTGCCCCGTGCTCCACGCCACCTCAAAGTTGCTGCAGCCTTCGAGCAACGAGGCATGCGTGAGCATCTGATCCTGACGCGTCGTCGAAGGCACCGCCGTCTCCACGCGAATGCGGCCGGTCGAATACATCATCCGGTACCGCTGCTGACGCGCCCAGCGCTCGTTCACCTTGTCAAGCTGAGTGCGGTCAAGGTTGTCCGAGATGTACGACGGCGGAGGATCGACAATCAGATGGTCCTGGCGCCAGTCGCGGCCACCAGAGTTGCCCGCCAGTCCTGAATACAGCGCTTCGAGCGGGTCCTGATACTGCTCTCGCAGACCGGTCTGACGATTCAGTTGCCAGCCGTACTCCGTGACCGATTCCAGAACGGTGTGCAGGTTCATGTCGATGAGATCGACAAACCCGGTAGACAGGCGGTTGTAGTACGGCTTGCCGTTCCATCGCGTGAGTGGCGACGGATAGAAGTAGTTGGAGCCCTGATTCCAGTAAAGGGAGAACTCGTTGAAGATCTCGATGGGCGACGGGGCAAAGAGCAGATCCCGGTCTGTCTGGTTGTTGTTGCATCCGGCCGCAGCGCGCGTGTAGAGCAGCGCCGGCTGGCGCGCCAGCACCCAGTCCTTCACGTAGCGGTTGGCGAGGTCCACGCCGCCGAGCCCACCCACCGTCCGATCCTGGCCGAAGGTGGCGAGGTACCCGGCGAAGCCGGTGGATCGTTTGATTCCCTCAATCCCATCGTCGGGGAACGGGTCGCGCAGGCCATGCCCCCACCACACCCGAGCGACCGTCGAGGCGTCGTTGCGGGCGATGATGTTCTCAGCCCCGAACGAGGGATCACGATACTGGTAACTGGAAGTACTCCCGGCGGTAAAGAAGACCATCTGGTCGAGGCGAACCGTGCCCAGATCGAGGCCGGCCTCTTCATCAGCAGAGTTGAAGTACAGCGCGCGGCGCTTGTTGTAACGCGTCTGCACATCCGGGCCGCTGCCCAGCCGTTCGTTGCGAATGACCATGTACGCCTGGCCGTTGCGAATAATGGATGCGAAGTCCTCGCGGAGGAGGCGTTCGAGCGTGCGGCCATACTGCGTGAGCTGCGCCGACGCCTCGCCGGTGGAAATCGTCGTACGCGTCGTCGTGAAGATCCGGCCAACGCCCACGATGAGCAGCAGCGCGACGCCCACGGCCACGATGAGTTCCGCGATCGTGAAGGCGCGACGCCGGGGTGGCGCGAGAGTTTGATGCATGGCGGGCCTCTTCACAATTGAACCTGCTTGGTCGTGGCCAGCAGCGTGCGAATGCGCCACACGCCGATTTCCTGACCCTGGTCACTGAACGCTTTGATCGTCGTCGGCATGTACCAGAACTCGACATTGCCGGTCATCGGCTCGGCGACGCCGTCAGGTCGCACGCGCATCGGCGGCCCTTCGAGCTCAAACCAGGGCGAAGCGCCGGTGCTCGGGATCGATCGCCGCACCCGCAACACGCTCGTGCCGTCGACGGGAAGCAGCCACGAGCCGGCCTCGAGTTGCTGCGCCATCCCCGTGCCGCGCGTGTGCACCTCGTAGCGGCCCTCGATGCCGTTGTAGACGATGTCCGCCGTGTCGCGACGCAACATGCCGGCCCGGTCGTTGTTCGGAATGCTCCAGCGCCCCGGAATCTCGGGAACAAACGGGGCGTTCAAGCCGTCAAAGCGATAGACGAACGTCGTGTACTGCAACTGCCCGTTCGCACTGCGGCGAAAAGCCAGGTCCCACGCGTACCGCGGTGCGTCCGACGGATACATTCGATCCGGGTGCGACACAATGCGATCATTCAGCCAGCGGAACTCGATCACAACCTTGCGAAGCACCTCGTTCGCATTCATGTTGAAGTAGAACTGGATTCGACCCGTATCGAAGTTGATCACGTTCGGTCCGGTCTGCCCCGTCAGGCGTCCGAGCGCATTCTGCCCCTCGATGAACTTGGGATTCACGCTCATCGCGTCGGGAACCAGCGTGAAGTCAAACTCCTCCAGCGGGTTTCCCACGAGGGTGTACGTGATGCGGGCGACCAGGTCGCCGGGCTTGTTGTCATGCGCAACCGGCCAGCGAGGCAGTTGCACCGAATACTCGTGATGGAGCCCCGGCGAACCCGAACCCACTTCAAAAGTCGCCTCTTCACGAAGGCGAAGATCGACCGGGAAGGGCCGCAACCAGGGTGTCTGAAGGTAGAACGCATCGCGAGCGCTGCCCTCGGCGGCATTGACTCGATTCCATGAGGTGCCCAGACGGTCGATCACGTCCGGATCGTTGAACCGGGCGCGAAACGCCGGCAGTCGCGTCGCCAGAATGCCGTCGGCTGTTCCACTCACCGACACCGCCGTCGTGAGGTCGTTGGCGGACTGCTGCTGACTGATGACCGCGGGGAACACCGCCGCAAGGCCGACCAATCCGATGGCGAGGATGATCGCCGAGATCAGTACCTCCACGAGGGTGAAACCACGGCTCCGGCGCCTGAACGAATTGTCAAATGGTGTGCTTCGATCCTTGTGCATGGATCACCTCTTAATATCGCGCATAAGTTCGCCCGTGAACCGGTTGAACGAGATCGTGCTCGCGTTGAGTTCGATCCAGTCGTTGATCTCGTACTGGTCTTCCGTGCCGTTGTTGTTGGCGTCGAGAAACCGCTGGCTGCTCGGCATGCCGTCGCCGACGACCATCCAGGGTTGACGCAGCCCCAGATCGGAGCCCATCTCAAACAGGTCGACGACCGTCAGCATCGGCACCGAACGCAGCTGGTACTCGCCATGGACGATCTTGGCGCCGGTGGTATTGAACGGATCGGTGGTCACTTCGGGATTCCACACGCGGTAATCCGGACTGTCGGGCTCATCAATGTCCAGGAACGAATCGCCGCCCTTCGCCAGGCTGCCAAGTTCCTCGGCGTTGTTCACCACCGAGCCGTCCGGGCTGAACCGGATGATGAACGTGTCAAGCAGCGCCACGTCGCTGTCGGTCGGAGTGTTATTCTCGGCGGTGACGCGAACGTCCGTGCGCGGAAACAGCCACGGGTCCCGGCCCGAGTTGCCCGAGAAGCGGCTCATGCTGCCGAGATCTTCATACCAGTTGTACGAGTCGATGCCGCCCGATCCGCGCGTCGCACCGTATCCATAGCCGAACACACCGGCCCCCTTGGGCAGATCGACCGGCGCCTGACCCTTGATCGAAACAAAAACCGTCGCGGCGTTCATGCCGCCGTTGCGACGATCCGCGTCGTACACCGTCGCCTCGGCCCGGAGCAGCTCCATCGAGCAAACCTGACGCACCGTGTCGAAGCGGAACATGACGGCCACGTCCCGTCCTTCGCGGATGGCCTGCGAACGCGCGTTGTTCAGCGTGGTGGTGACGGAGTTGATGGCGCCGGAAACACGGCCGGACTTCTGAATCGCCTTGAACGCCGGCAGCGTGGTCACCACCAGCACGAGCATGATGCCCATCACGACGAGCAATTCCACAAGCGTGAATCCCGCGCGTCGGTCAGCGCGATCGCTCCTCCGCTGCTTTGCTTCGCTGGTGTGGGTCATGACTTGCATATCTCAATCCTCACTCGCCGCATGGCGATGGATGATTCGGCCGTTCACCCGTTCGTGGATTCCGGCTTGACCACCTCGTAGGAGTAGATGTTGTCGTCGAGCGTTTCGTATTCGCCGTCGGGACCCGCTGACATGAAATACGGCCGTTCGTTCACCGGCCGGCCGAACAGCTTAAATGCGTCGTCGTTGTCCGCGTTCGGATGGATGTAGAGGATCTCCATCCCCCATGGATCGCGCACCGAGGCGCGTTCGTCGTCCACCACCTGCCCCGCATAGCGGTAACCGGCCAGGTCCGTGTAGATCTGCTCGCGCTTCACCAGGAAAGACGAATCGATCGTACCGAGTTGCTTGTCGATGCCGGTGAACCCCTTGACCTGAGCGATGTAGACCGCCACTTCGCGCCGTGACTTGGCTTCAGCCGAGTTGAGTCCGGACGGGGGCAGATAGGCTCGAACCTGGAACGGCGGAATCCCGCCGCGCTCGGCCTGATACTCCGTCAGCGTCGCATCCAGCGCCTGAAGGATCTGCCGACACTGGTCCACCTTCGCCTTTCCAATGACGCTGCGGCCCACCACGACTGTGATCGCCGCAAGCAGGATGACCAGCGAGATCACGATCATCATCTCGATGAGCGAAAAGGCCCGCGCGGCGCGTCTGCGAGGAAGTCGGCGTGCTGCTTCCGCATTCATGATTGCGCCCTCACGATGTTGTCCTTGTTCTCTTCCGCGTCGAGATCGTTGTCCTTGGCCTTCGTGTCAGGGCCGACCGACATGATGATGTACTCAACCGACCGGGTCTGCATGCGGAAACTCTCAACCTGATCGGGTCGCAGCGAGCCGAACCACACCGGCACCTCGTCTTCAAGCCGCCGCCCGTTCGGGAGCACCTTGGGCCAGTTGCGGTAGTAGCGAATCGCCCCGCCCCAGAAATCACTGATCACAAACAGCGGTCGGACATCCCGATCAAAGGGAACGCCCGCGCGGTTCTTGCCCGTCACAACCTGCTTGTCACCGCTCACCTGCACGTAGGGTCCGTACGTCTGGCCGGGAATCTGTCGCTGCCCGCCGACGATCTTCTCCTTGCTCTGCCAGTACGCCTTGCGCCCGCGACCGCCGGGGCCGTTGTAGGTGTACCCCCACCCGTGGTCGAGCCCCGGATCACGGAAGCCGGCGCCCTTGACGCCGTCGTCGTACTCATCGTCGTCGCCATCGCCGTTGAGATCGCCCACGCCGAGCAGATAGGGCGCCAGCGTGAGCGTGCTGTAATAGTCGATGTCGTCGGACCGATCGACGGCGTACGGCAGCAGGTCACTGCCGCCGCCCACTCCAATCGTGTCGTCAAGCAGCGGGGGCAGGAAGCCGTGGTCGGCTTTGAACTGCGACAGCCCCGCATCGATCGACTGCATCAGCTTCTCAGTCGAGGCCATCTCGCCCGTGCCGCGCACCTTGTTGAGCGCCACGATCAGCAGCCCGATGAGCAGCGCAATGATCGCGATGACCATCAACACTTCGATGAGAGTGAAGCCCCGCCGGCCGACCCAGCCTGTGTTGTGCGTGTGCGCGGTTCTTCGCATCATCGCGGCATCCCTTTCATCACGAAGTCGACTTGTCGCCCGCTTCGTTGGCTCCATCAGTTGCCCACGGACTCGATCATCTTCACCAGCGGCATGAACAGCGCGACGACGATCGTTCCGACGATCACGCCGAGGATCACGACCATGAGCGGTTCGAGCAGCGAGATCAGTGATCCCACCGCGACCTCGACCTCTTCGTCGTAGTTGTCCGCCACTTTCAGAAGCATCGCGTCCAGATCGCCCGTCTCTTCGCCGACGTCAACCATGTTGACGACGATCGCATCGACGACCTTCGTTTCACGCAGAGGATTCGCGAACGACTCGCCCTCGCGAATCGAATCATGCACCTTCGTCAGCGCCTTCTCGTACACGTAGTTGCCCGACGTGTCGCGCGTGATCATGATCGCTTCAAGAATCGGCACGCCGGCTGAGATCAGCGTTCCGAGCGTTCGTGTGAAGCGCGCCACCGTCGCCTTCTTGATCAGCGGGCCCACCAGGGGCAGGAATAACTTGATGCGGTCCACCACGGCGCGGCCGGGTTCCGTCTTGCGCACCAGCTTGATGAACAGGAACGCGATAAACGGCGAGAAAATGACCCAGACCGCACCGGGTATGGTTTGCCCGGGATCGGCTGCAGCCATCCATCGGCTCGTGTCGATCAGCCAGACCGTCAGGCCCGGAAGTTCGATTTCGAAGTCGACGAAGATTTCCTGGAACTTGGGAATGACGAACACCATGATGCCCGAGACGATGAGCACGGCAATCGAAATGACCGCCGCCGGGTAGATCATGGCGCCGCGGATCTTGGCGCGAAGGCGCTGGGCCTTCTCAAGGAAGTCAGCCAGTCGCTGAAGGATGAGGTCAAGCACGCCGCCGATTTCACCGGCCGCGACCATCTTGACGTACAGCCGGTCAAAAGCCTTCGGCTGCTTGGCCATCGCGTCTGAAAGCGTGGAGCCGCCTTCCACATCTTCGGCAACGTTGCCGATGATGTTCTTCATCATGCCCGGCTTCTGTTGCTGTTCGAGCACCTGAAGCGAGCGAAGCAGCGAAAGACCCGCGTCCTGCAGGGTCGAGAGCTGACGCGTGAACTGCGTCAGGGTCTTGACCTTCACCCGACCGATGTTGATCGAGATTTCGCCCTTCTTCTTCTTCTTGGCGGGCTTGGCCGCTTCACCCTTGGGGCCACCCTTGCTCTTGCGCTCGCGCACCGAGGTGGGGAAGAATCCCTGGCTTTTGATCTTGCTGATCGCCTCGTCGCTGGTGCCGGCGTCAATCTCGCCCTTGCGAGGCTTCCCGGAGGCGTCGAGTGCTTCATAGGCAAACGTGGGCATGGTGGCTGCTCCCAAATCCATGAACGGCGATCAGTCGCCGACTGGCTGCTCTTCAATCCGCCGATCAGTCGCCCAAAGCGGCCGAACCGGCAACTCCCCGCTTCGCGCTAGTCCTCTTCGCTCAGCGTTTCACGAATCACTTCGTCAATCGTCGTTTGACCTTCGTAGATCGCATTCAGGCCCGATTCACGCAGGCTGCGCATGCCGCGCTTGCGCGACTCCGCCCGGAGCACGTTCACGCTCGCCTGCTTCATGATCATCTCCCGAATGTCGTCGTCGATGACCATGATTTCAAAGAGCGCCATACGACCCTTGAAGCCCGAGTTGTTGCAGGCGTCGCAGCCCTTGCCGCGGAAGAAAGTCCGGCCCTTCACGTCTTCCGGCCGCATCTCCAGCTCCATCAATTCCACTTCGGTCGGCGTGTACTGTTCCTTGCACTTCAGGCAGATGCGCCGCACCAGGCGCTGCGCCACGATCGCTTCGATCGTCGCCGTCAGAAGGAACGCCTCGAGACCGAGGTCGAGCAGACGCACGATCGAACTCGGTGCGTCATTCGTGTGCAGCGTCGTGAACACGAGGTGGCCCGTGAGTGACGCCTGCACGGCAATCTCCGCCGTTTCCTTGTCGCGAATTTCGCCGACGAGGATGACGTCCGGATCCTGACGAAGGAAGCTGCGGAGCGTGCGGGCAAACGTCAGCCCGATTTCCGCGTTCATCTGCACCTGACACAAGCCGTCGATGTCGTACTCAACCGGGTCTTCGGCCGTGAGAATCTTGGTGTCGGGAATATTGAGCGTATTGAGCGCGGCGTAGAGCGTGGTCGTCTTGCCGCTGCCCGTCGGCCCCGTAACCACGATGATGCCGTTGGGCTTCTTGATGAGCTGCTGAAACTTCTTGTATTCGTCCTGTCGCAATCCGATCTTGTCCAGGCTCAACTGCACGTTGGAGCGGTCGAGCACACGCATCACCACCGACTCGCCGAAAATCGTCGGCAGAACCGAAACACGCAAGTCGACGGGATTGCCGCCAACCTGCAACTCGATGCGGCCGTCCTGTGGCAGACGGCGCTCGGCGATGTCGAGGTTCGACATGACCTTGATGCGCGAGGCGATCGGCATCGCGAGATACGTGGGCGGCGGAATCATCTCGTAGAGCACGCCGTCGATGCGATAGCGCATCTTGAACTCATCCTCGAACGGCTCGAAGTGGATGTCCGAAGCGCGGTCGCGGATCGCCTGAAGCAACACAAGGTTGATCAGTTTGATCACCTGGTTGTCATGGGCCGCCGCCGCGATCTCGCTCAAGTCGATCGAATCGCCGCGACCCTGGAACTGGGCCAGATCCTCGCGCCCGGCAAGCTCGTCGTACATCGACGTCAGGCCGGTGTCCGCCGCGGCATAGTGCGTCTTGATGAATTCAGTGACCTGCTTCTCCGGCGCGAGCACCGCCGTGACCTTGAATCCCATGAGCAATCGCAAGTCATCGACAGCCGAAAAGTTGTCTGGCGACTTGATCGCGACGGTGATGTGTCGGCTCTTGGCGTCAAAGTCGATCGGTGCAACCTGGTAGGCATTGGCCGAAACCGCAGGCAGTGCAGCAATGGCCTCTTCATTGACGGGCAGCTTCTCGAGGTCGACCAACTCCATGCCGGCCTGGTACGCCAGGGCCTTGAGGATGTCGTCCTGCTGGATGTAGCCCAGTTCAACGAGCGCCTCACCCAGACGAACCTTGCGCTTCTTCTGAAGGGCGAGGCCTTCATACACCTGTTCGCGGGTGACACGGCCCATCTTGGTCAGGACGCGCCCAAACTTCCGGCCCTTGTATTCTGAAAGATCCGCCATGAGTCCCGCTTTCACTTAGCATTGGGCAACACAGGAGTGGACCGGCACGCTGTGCCTCGCACCGGGCCACCCCCGGCTGCCTCGAACCATTATTGCCCCGTTAACGAAGTCCAACAACCCACAAAACCGAAATAGAACGTTATTTCTTGTTGATTTCGGTGCTTTTTGTTCGAATCCAATCACCAACCGAGTTGCCGACCGCTCGGAACCGGCCACCGAAATGCCCCTGCAACGTTGAGCCTTTATGCCCTGACGACGCCATTCCGACGCCAGAAACAGCCGCCGCGACATCGCTCGCACACCGTTCCTGCACCGCCCGAATGGGCGGCTCCTGCATGGATGATCGGAGATCAAATCTCTCCCGCCGAGTCTCGCTGGCGGGTCCCGTCAGGCTCATTCCTCGGCCTCGTCGAGTTCGGTGCGACCGACCACGCCGCCGGCGCGGTGGACCTTCTCGGTCAGGTCGCTCGGGTTCTTGCCCTTGTCGATCATCTCGTCCGCGGAGATCAGGCCACGCTCGTAGAGCGACCAGAGGTGGTCGTCGAGGAGCTGCATGCCGAACTTCTTGCCGGTCTGGATGGCCGAGTCGATACGGAAGACCTTGTTCTCGCGGATGAGGTTGGCGATAGCCGGGGTCACGACGAGGAACTCGTACGCCGCCACGCGGCCGGGCTTGTCCACCCGGGCCAGAAGGGCCTGGCTGAGGATGCAGATCAGCGTCACAGACAGCTGGACGCGGACCTGTTCCTGCTGATTGGTCGGGAAGGCGTCAATAACGCGGTTGATCGTGCCGGCGGCACCGGTCGTGTGCAGAGTGGCGAAGACCAAGTGGCCCGTTTCAGCGGCCGTGATGGCCGCTTCAATGGTCTCAAGGTCACGCATTTCGCCGACGAGGATCACGTCCGGGTCCTGACGCAGCACGCGGCGGAGCGACTCGGAGAAGGATGGCACGTCCACGCCAACTTCACGCTGGTTGACAATCGATTTCTTGTGCGGGTGGTAGTATTCGATCGGGTCTTCGATGGTCACGATGTGGTGATCCATGTTGACGTTGATGTAGTCAATCATGGTGGCCAGCGAGGTCGTCTTGCCCGATCCGGTCGGCCCCGTCACGAGGAACAGGCCTCTGGGGCGACGGATCAGTTCCTTGCAGATCGGCGGCAGGCCGATCTGCTCGAACGACATGATCCGATTGGGAATCTGACGAAGCACCAGCGACAGCGAGCCCTTCTGCCGGAAAACCGAAACGCGGAAGCGGGCCTCTTCGCCATACGCGAAGCCGAAGTCGCACGTGCCTTCTTCCTGAAGCTCCTGCTGGCTGCGCTCCGAAGTAATCGACTTCATCAGCGCCATGGTGTCATCTGGGCCAAGCATCTTCGTGTTGAGCTCGCGCAGTCGGCCGTGCAGGCGAATCGTCGGCTTGCGCCCGACGGCCAGGTGAAGGTCCGACGCGTTCTGGCGGATGACGGTTTCGAGCAGTCGATCAATCTGAAGCGTTGACATCTGGAGTTGCTTTCTTCAGTGTTCCTGGGGCCGACCAGCGGCGGCCCAACGCGCGATTCCAACACCACCAGGGGCGGTCTTTATTCCTCTACGATTCCAGCGACCTGCGCCACGCGGGCGATCTCAGCGGGCGTCGTCACTCCGCTGAGGATCTTGATGCGACCATCGCCAAGCAGCGGACGCATCCCTGACGCGAGCGCCTCGGTTCGAATGGTCGCCAGAGCCTCGCGAGCAAACGCCATGTCGCGGAGCGTGGAGTTCATGAGCATCATCTCGAAAATGGCCTTTCGGCCGCGGTACCCCGTTCCGCCGCAGTTCGAGCATCCCACGGCCTTGTAAATCGTCTTCGACTGACGGTCCTGGGCCGTAATGCCGCACAGGTTGAGGAACTTCGGATCCGGATTGTCATCGGGCGCGCGACACTTCGGACAGAGGACGCGAATGAGCCGCTGAGCCATGACCGCCTGAATCGAACTGGCCACGAGGAAGGGCGGCACACCCATGTCGATGAGTCGCGTGATCGCCGACGGTGCGTCGTTGGTGTGCAGCGTGCTGAACACCAGGTGGCCCGTCAACGCCGCCTGAATCGCCACTTCCGCCACTTCACGGTCTCGAATTTCACCGACGAGCACGATGTTGGGCGCCTGGCGCAACATCGACCGCAGAATGGACGAGAAGGTCAATCCGATCTTCTCACGCACCTGGCACTGATTGATGCCGTTGAAGTTGTATTCGACGGGGTCCTCGGCGGTGATGATCTTCTTATCCGGCCGATTGAGAATCGACAGCGCCGAATACAGCGTGGTCGTCTTGCCCGAACCGGTCGGGCCCGTCACGAGAAAGATGCCGTTGGGCCGGCGGATAATGCGGTTAAACACCTCGAGGTTGTCGCGCTCGAAGCCGAGATTCTCGAGTCCGATTCGAACCGAATCGGGACGCAGAATACGCAGCACGATCGATTCGCCGTGGTACGCCGGGCAGGAACTCACGCGGAAGTCGACCATCGCACTGTCGATGTTCATCTTGATGCGGCCGTCCTGTGGCAGCCGCTTCTCGGCGATGTTGATGCCGGCCATGAGCTTGATACGCGCCAGCACCGCGTTCTGCATGCGCTTGGGAAGGTCGTCGCGAACGTGGCACACGCCGTCAATTCGATAGCGCAACCGCACGCGATCGGCGAAAGGCTCGACGTGAATATCCGATGCGCGGCTGCGAACCGCCTCGGTGATGAACCGGTTAACGAGCTTGATGACCGGCGCGTCTTCGCCGGCGGCGATGTCGATCGAGGAGTCGACCGACTTGTCCATCGTGACGTCGATGGATTCGGTCACAAAGGACCCGGCTTCTTCGAACATCGACTTGCCGGCCCCGCCGGGCGACCCCAGGCGGTTGTCGATGAAGGCCTTGATGTCGCTGCGCGGCGAGACTTTGGTGTCAATCTCGCAGTTCAGGCGGAAACGAAGCATGTCGAGCAACTGCAGATCCATCGGATCGTGGATGAGCAGTTTCAGCCGGCCGTTGGTCTTGCTGAGCGGAAGCACGAAGTGCTTCTTGATGAGGTCTTCGGGAAGCAGATCGAACTGGACCTTTTCGGTCGCGCCCGGTGCGTTGAGGTCGAAATACTCCAGGCCGAACTGCGCCGCGATCGCCTTGGCGCAATCGGTCTCCTTGACGAAGCCAAGTTCGACGAGGGTATCGCCGAGCCGCTTGCCCTGACCCTTGGCCACTTCGAGCGCCTGGGTGAGTTGTTTGTCGTCGAGCTTGCCCTCTTGCACGAGCAATTCGCCGAGTTTGAGCCGCTTTCTGGCCATAAGGCTCCGTTCCGGTCCGTCAAGGTTCGCTCAGTCAGGTCACGTCGAAGCAATCACAGCAATCGACCCGGATTCAGGCCGGCTGGACACCGCGATCGCATCACAGACATTATCCTCAAGTGGCGGGAATCGCCACCGTTGAGGCGGATGTGAATACGTATTCACCACTTGCAAGCTACGCCGGGCCCTTTGCAGCGCGTCATCCAGCATGTGTCCGTTCGCGTGCCAATCACCTGCGGTTCCACGACCTTTGCCGCCCGCTCCGGCCTAAGGCTCCGGGGCCGGACTGACGTCTTGCAGCGGGATAACCGGCTCCCACGTCAACCAATCGGCATCGACTTCGGTCGCGAGGTCGAACTGATGCCCGCTGCTGACTCGCTCCCCCGTTTTCTTGGAAGGCGTTGCGAACGCAATGCCGCCGGTGAGGATCGACTCAAGCGAGTCGGCGCGGAGCGTGAGGCCGCCGAATAATCCGAAATCCACCCCCACTCCGCTGGCGTTCCAGAAGCGGGAATTGTCGCGAACCAGCGGTGCATAGATCGGCTCGATCCCGGCGAGCACCTCCACGCGAGTCGAGTCGGCACTCAGCCTCACGTCGAGCACCCGGCCGACACGCATGTCGCGATAGGTCACAGGCGATCCGACCGTGACCGAGCCCCGCCGCGTGGCCCGGAGGACCACCTCCAGCGTGCCTGGAAGCAACTCGCCCAGCGGGGGTGGCGACTCAAGGCCGTCGAACGTGGTCAGGCGCGGCGAGCCCGCCTTGCCGGGCGCCACTTCGAGATACCTCGGCCCGAGCAGAGCATCCAGGCCCGTCACCCCTTTGAGGCTCACTTCGGGCCTCACGATCCAGAATCGCGTGCCCTCGGCAGCAAGCGACTCGGCATCGGGAAAGAGGCGGACGTGGACGATCACGCCTTCCCGCGTCGAATCCAGCCGCACACGCTCCACGAGCCCCACCTGGACTCCGCGGCAGTTCACCGGGTCCTTGGCGGAGATGCCTCGACCGTTGGAGAAGGTGATCTGGATCGGCAGGCCGCGCTGGCTGATCGCCTGATAGGCCAATGCTGCGACCATCACGACGGCCAGCAGCGGCGCCAGCCACGCCCACGACCCCCAGGTGCGCTGGGGTACGACGCGAGCGGTGGGAACGGCCGCGGGCCTGGGTGGATCCGTCGGTGTTGGGCTGACCGGTTCGGTCATGGCGCTTCCTCTTCATGCCAGATCGCCTCGGGGTCGTACACGGCCGAGGCGAGCAGGCTCAGGATGACCACGCCTGCAAACGCCGCAGCGCCAGGGCCCGGATGGACCTGGAGCCAGCTGCCGAGCTTGACGACCGCGACGAGCAGGGCGACGAGCAGCACATCGAGCATGCCCCAGCGGCCGATCCACTCGAGCCAGCGGTAGGTCGTGGCGCGGTGCCGGTGATGCATGAACATCTCGCCGCCGCAGATGAGAAAGGTCGCGAGGATCTTGACGAGCGGGATGACGATGGAGCAGAGCAGCACGATGAGGCCGACGAGAATCGATCCGTCGGCGATCAGATCGACGACGCCGGACCAGATCGTCGCGCTGCTCGTGTGGCCCATGCGTTCGATCTCGATGACGGGCAGGAGCATCGCCGCGGGGTAGAGAATGAGAGCCCCCAGCGCGAAGGCGGCGGCGCGGGCCATTGATCGCGGGGCGGCTGCGGTGCGGATGACGGCGTTGCAGCGGGCGCAACGGGCCTCGAAGCCTTGGTTGACGTCGACGACGTGCTGGATGAGGCCGCAGCAGCGGCAGGGTCGCAAGGTGGCCATCGAAGGGTTCTCGCTCACGATGGAGTGTAGAACGGGATGGGGCGTGCGGGCGTGATGGGGTGAGGGCATGAGAGGGTGATCGAGTGAGGGGGTGATGGGGTGTGGGGCGGTAGGAAAGCGCAACTACCAATAGGCGAAGCGGTGCATGGATGTGCGCGGCGGGGCCGGGTTGCGCGGCAGGAGACGGGTTGACGATGAGCGAGTCGCGCTATGGCGAGCAAGATTCTTCGCGGATCGCGCGGCGCCAGGCGCGATTGCGAAAAATGTGCAACGCAAAACGCGTGCCAACACGGAGATGCACCATGTTGGGAACTTTTCATGCGCTCCAGAGCGCTCCTGTGCGCGATTCTTGAGCGCGGGTGCGCGCTTCGGAGCGCGTTTGTGTAAATGAGCGCCTCTGTGCGGGACGAATCAGGAATTTTCGTCGATTTTCATTTTTCTGAGGGGGGTGATTTGGAGTTTTGCTCAACTTTTTCGCGTTTTCAAAAAGTCAGCGCACGAGATGCGATTCAAGTGGTGCGCGTTTGTGTGAATCGATCAGGACACTCACCACGGGGGCACGGAGAACACGGAGAGTACATGAGGAAAGGTGTGGGATTGGGTGGAAAGGCAGGAGAAAGGCGATTTACCGCAGAGATCGCAACCCTTCGACTCGCGGAGCCTCGCTCAGGGCGGCGAAGCGCCGGAAATCGCGGAGAGAGGCATTGGTTTGGCGTCGGATCCGAGGACGGTGCCATGCTTCGTGCCGCTTGCGGCGAAGCATGCGATGGAGCGGTTTGCGTTGCAACGGTCAAGAGCCTTCGCCGCCCAGCGAACGCTCGTCATGCTTCACGCAGAGCCGATGAAGCATGGCACCCAGCGACGGCGGTGCGACGGGTGAGAGCATTCGTTGCCGGGTGCCGTGGTCTGGAGGGAGGTTCTGCGACCGGAAGGCCACGCGGGCGCGCGGTGAGTGGGCCGTTCAGTCTGATCGTCAATCGCGCGATCTCGTGGCCTGCGCTCCCGGAGCGTCGCTTAGACCACGGCACCCGTTTCCGCGCCGCATTCGGGGCAGGTGCCGGTGGTGGTGGCTCGGAGGTCGTAGTTGCAAACAGGGCAAAGGCCAGGTCGCCTGCGGCCGCGCCACAACAACCAGTAAGTCGGCAAGCCGGCCAACAGCACAATCGCCCAGAGGGGAATGATCACGAGAGTGGAATACGCACGCTCATCTGACATCTGCGCCAACTCGAATGTCCACTCTATTCGGGGGCGTTGGAGACGTGGAGACATGCCAAAAGAGGGAGCTTGTGAATAATCACGGCGCGCCCTCTCGATCAATTCAATGCTCAACCTCCCGTACCTGACTTCAACACATAGCGACGACGACATCGCCCCGGCGGCCCACCACGCGCTGCCGAGCCACACGACCAGCAGCAGCACGGTAAGCATCGTGCAACTCCACTTGATCGTGCATCGCAGGCGGTGTCGCATGGCTGATCTTACGTCGTGGCGCGTGGTGTGATCGGCGCGCCGCATTCGGGGCAGGTGCCGGTGGTGGTGGCTCGGAGGTCGTAGCCGCAGGCGGCGCAGGTGAGTGTGTTGATGATCGTGCCGGGCCAGTGGGTTGCCAGGGGGATGACGCGCAGTTCGATGTCGGGGGTGGTGTAAGAGTCGGCGGTCGTTGCCCGTCGAACACGGAACTCTTGCCCAGAGCCGCAAGCGTTGCGTGCCACCCTGATCGACTTGAACAAACTGCTCTAGAATCGGCCTGTGCGAGCCGCCCTCAACGCATCGTTTGGTTTGCTGTTGGCGTTGCTGCTGGGCGGAGCCTGGCTGCTTGGCGTGGCCGCGCCGCTGGGGGTGCTGGCGGCTTCGGGCACGGTGTCGGCTTCGCAGACGCTCGACAAACTGGCGACGACGCCGCTCTGGGCGTGGGGGCACGTGCCGGCGCTGCTGGCGGTGACGCTGGGGTGGTCGCTGGCGATCACGCTGGGCGCTGCGCTGATCGGCATCCCGCTTGGCCTGTGCCTCGCGCGCGTCGGCAGCGGGCGGTGGTCGGCAACGTGGAGTTCGCTGTGCGTGGCGATGCTGTGCATGCCGCCTTACCTGCTGTACTGGGTGTGGGGTCTGCTGCGGCTGCCGGGCTCGCCGCTGGGCGAGTGGGCGCGGGTGGATCCGGCGCGGGCGTCGGCGCTGCAGGTGTGGCAATTGTGGTGGGGACTCACGTGGTGGACATGGCCGCTGATCGCGCTGGTGGTGGCGGCGGCGGTGCGGGCCCGGCCGCGCGAGCGCGATGAGATGCTGGTCATCGACGGCGCGGCGCGGCTCAAGCGAAACTGGATCGCGCTGACGGAAGTGAAGCCGGCCATTGCGCTGGGCGTGGGGCTGGCGCTGCTGTCGACATTGACGGGGTTTGCGGCGTTTGACCTGGCGTCGACGAGTCTGCCGATTGCCGAGACGTACGGCAGCGTGCTGCGGCGGATTCGATTTGAAGTCGGGCCGGATGCATCGATGATCGCGTCGCTGCCGCTGATCGTGACGAGCATGATCATCGCGGGGGCCGTGGCGGTGTTGTCGCGGCGCTCGACGCTGGACGCTGAGGCGGGCGCGGCGGCGAACCGGCGGACGAGCCATGCGCTTGTGGGTGTGGCGCTGGCGATTTCGATCGCGCTGCCGGTGGGAATCATGGTGCAGCGGCTGGGCGGGCTCGAGCCCTTTGCCCGGCTCGGGCCGCTCGAGGGTCGGGCGATCGGTGAGAGTGTGTCGTGGGCAATCGCGGCGGGGCTGCTGCTGGCGCTGCTGGCGGTGGGTCATTCGTATGGATGGTCGCATCATGTGAAGAGCGTGCGGCGGCTGACGACGCTATCGGCGGCCGGGTGGGTGGTGATGGGCGTGATGCCGGCCGCGGCGCGGGGGGCGGCGCTGCTGCAATCGCACGCGGTGGTGACGAAGTGGCTGGGGGCGGGCGCGTACCCGGAGACGCTGTGGCTGACGCTGCCGGGCGGGGCGTACCTTGCCTGGCCGGTGGTGGTGATCGTGGGGTATCTCGCGTCATACGGGATCGTCGGGATGCTGATCGCCTGGTGGATCGCACGGGGCGAAGATGAGGCGCTGCGCGGCGCGCGGCTTCTGGACGGCGCGGTGGGCTTGCGCGACTGGCTGGCGGCGCGGGGCTGGAGCGTGGTTGCGGCGGCGGGGATTGCGGGGCTGCTGGGAATGGCGCTGTCGCTGGGTGAAGTTTCGACGACGATGATCGTGCTTCCGCCGGGGCCGCAGAGTCTCACGCAGCGTTTGCTCAATAAGATGCACTATGCGTACGAGGATTCAGCACTGGCGACGTGCCTCATGATCCTGGCGATCGTGGTGCCTGCGGGGTTTGTGGCGGCGATGTGGCTCAGCCGCCTGCGACGGAGTGTGCGCGCGACCGCTCCACTGCTCGTGCTGGCGTTGAGCAGCGCGATGGTCATTGGAATGGGCGGATGTGAGAAGCCGAAGTCGCTTGATGAAGGGCCGTTTGAGCCGTTGATGATCATCGGTTCGACGGGGCGCAGTCCGGGGCAGTTTGTGTATCCGCGGGGCATGGCATTTGACGCGCTGCACAAGTACCTCTACGTCGTGGACAAGACTGGGCGGATTCAGCGATTTGACGAACAGGGCAAGTTTGTCGACGCCATCGTGCTGCCGAAGTTTGATCGAGGATTTCCGACGGGGCTGAGCGTGCAGCCGGACACCGGCAAGTTGTTCGTGGCCGATACGCACGAACATCGCGTGCTGGTGTACGACACGGATGGCCGACTCGAGCGGACGTTCGGCTCGGAAGGCGAAGAGCCGGGTCAGATGCTGTATCCGACGGATATCGCGTTCGGGCCCGGTGGCGTGATGTTCGTCTCGGAGTATGGCGGCAACGATCGCATCCAGGCGTTTGACGCTGATGGGAAGCCGCTTTACCTGTTCGGCGAGTTCGGGTTTGGTGATGGCCAGTTCAATCGGCCGCAGTCGGTCGAGTATGACCAGCAGCGAAACGAGCTGGTGATTCTCGATGCGTGCAATCACCGGGTGGTGGTGACGGATCTGAAGGGGAACTGGAAGTTTACGGTCGGCCAGCCGGGGCGCGGTCCGGGGGAGTTGAACTACCCGTATGGATTGGTCTTGCAGCCGGACGGGACGTTTCTGATCAGCGAGTTCGGCAACAGCCGGGTGCAGCACCTTGGGCGGGACGGGACGTGCCTGGGAATCTGGGGGACGCTCGGGGCGGAGCCAGGGTATTTGCAAACGCCGTGGGGCCTGGCGGCGGACGGCGGGCGGGTGTACGTGGTGGATGGGAGCAATAGCCGGGTGCAGGTGATGGCCCGACCTTGACGTGTGGTTTAAATTGTGGCAGAAATCAGGTCATTGCCATGCAATAGCCGGTTCTTGCCCAGCGTTGTGGAAGAAACGGCCCAACGGTGGCGTTGGATCAGGACCGAGACCCCGTACCCCATACCAGCCAGGAGAGACTCCCGATGACCCGAAACGTGCTAGCCATCGTTCTGACTGTCCTTGCCCTCATGTCTTTTGTGCCGACCAACACCGCCGTCGCTGCCGATCCGATTGCGCTAACCGGCGTGATCACGGCGGTGGGCGATCACGGCATTGCGCTTCACACGGAGCGAGGCGATGTGCGGATCCGCGTCACGGAGCGCACGCGCATTTCGCTCAACGGCGAGCCGGCTCGCCTGCACGCGCTGCGGCGAGGCGATCACGCCCGCGTCAATGCGGAGTGGCATCGCACGCGTGGTGGTCGCGTTCTCGTCGCTCTGTCGATTCAAGCCCGGGGCGAGCGCCGCTGATCGAGCGTTGCAGGACGCCTTCAGATATTCGATTGTGAAGGAGCACTCCTCTCGCGCCTCCGGGCCGGGAGGAGTGTTTTTTATGGCCGGCTGTTCCAATCAAAGTCGGACAGCGCGACGAAGAGTTGATCGAGATCCGCATCCGTCAAGTCGCAGTGGAGACTCAATCGCACCCGCGATGAGCCGGGCGCCACGGTGGGCGGGCGGATGGCCGGCGCGATGATGCCGCGGTCGCGGAGATGGGCCGAGAGCGCCATCGCCCGCGGCGCGGAACCGACGACGATGGGGATGATCGGAGTCGGATCCATCCGTGCCGCGACTCCCAGTTCATTGAGGCGCTCGCGCACGCGTGTCGTGAGGGAAGCCAGGCGGGTGCGGCGCTGCGGTTCGGCGTCGATGACATCGAGTGCCGCGTCGATCGCCGCCGCCTGAAGCGGGGATGAGGCCGTGGTATAGATGAATGGACGGGCGGCATTGATGAGCCACTGGTTGACGACGTCGGGCGCCGTGACGATTCCGCCGAGTGAGCCAAGCGCTTTGCTGGCGGTTGAAATGGTGATGTCGGCCAGGCCCTCGGAGTCGAGGCCTTCGCCTCGCGGGCCCAGCACGCCGGTGGCATGCGCTTCATCGACGATCAATGCTGCGTCGTGAGCATCGCGCAATTCGGCGAGGCGCGACAGGTCGGCGGCATCGCCATCCATGGAAAAGACCGAGTCCGTTACGATGAAGCGACTGGCCTCGGGCTGATCTCGCTGATGCTCGGCGAGCAGCCTGGAAAGGCGATCGAAGTTCGCGTGGGGAAAGGTGCGCAGCCTCGCGCCGGATGCAGTGGCGAGGCGGCCGCCGTCGATCAGGCTGGCGTGGCAGAGTTTGTCGAGCACGAGCAGATCGCCGGGCTGTGGAATGGTGGAGAGCACGGCGAGGTTGGCCATGTAGCCGGTCGGGAACAGCAGCGCGGACTGGGCGTGTTTGAATTGTGCGAAGCGCTGCTCGAGGGCGGTGTGCAGTTCGAGCGTGCCACTGACGAGCCGACTGGAGCCGCTCCCAACGCCCCAGCGTGAGGCGGTTTCGCGCACGCGCTGGATGAGCAGCGGATGCGTTGAGAGGGCGAGGTAGTCGTTGCTCGAGAGATCGAGCCATTGCGGGCGCGATGAATCGCGCGGCTCGCGGATTGTCAGCGTTCGCCAGACTGGAGAGTCGCGCCGCTCGCCGACGAGTCGGCCGATCCGCGCTAGCCAGTCTGAAGAGAGCCGAGGCTGGTTCATGGAAGAGCATCGCGCGCCACCTTGGGTGAGGGGGGCGGCAAAAGTCGCGCTGGCGGCCGAAGAAGCGGGCCGATCGGGTCTGGAGTCCGCGGCTCGTTCAGAACCGTGATGGACTGCGGGCCGCGGTGGTCTCGACGATGGGCACGTCTCGCCCGCTGACGTGCCCAACGCGCCCATCGATCTTTCCATCGGACCCGGCGTCGGAGCGGTCGACCTGTTCTTTCATGAGTCGACCGGCCTTGAACTTGACGGATGATTTTGCCGGAACGTCGACCTTGGCGAGCGTCTTGGGATTCTGAGCCACGCGGGGAGCGCGTCGCTTGACCTCAAAGACACCGAAGTCGCGTAGTTCGATTCGATGCCCGCGGCCGAGTTCCTCGACGATCAGGTTGAGAAACTCCTGGACGATGGTCTTCACCGCCACCCGCTTCTCTTTGGTGCTCTCAACGACTCCATCGATGAGATCCTTCTTGGTCACGTTCGGCATGTGATGCGCCCCCTTCCAGGGATCTGAGTCGGCAGCCGGCCGAAACGGATGTGGGCTCGCACTTCCCTCTCCCGCGAGCCCCGTCATAGCCACGAGGAGGTTCATAGGAGAAACACCTGATTGATCGGTCGGCCACGCCAGAACGGGACGGGTTCCGGTTGCGTCGAGCGGCCGGGACGATCGCACAACTCCTGTCAGTATGGCGTGTTGAAACGAATCCGTCAAGGGGGCAGGTCAAGAGAAAACAGGTAATCTGAAAGATTGTTGACCGGAGAAAATGTTGTAGTTTTCTGCAACTCGTGTCGTGAGGGGCGTCAAAAACTCACCGGGCGGCCCCGGATCGCACGGATCGAGTGGTAGTTTGGGTCGAGTTGCGCGGCCTGCCGTTGTAGTCGTACAGGCGGTCATACTGCGTGATCTCAAAGGCCCGAAATCCCGTTCGGGCGGGTGGCGCGCCCACCGAGAGCCGCTCGTCGTTGCGGCCGTACTCCCAGTCTTCCCAACCAAAACCCGCGGGCAGACCACGCTCAGCGAGCATCTGCCGCATCTCCGGCGTCGCAAAGAGCAATGCGGGATCGCGAGGCGATCGGCGGGCGAGATCGACCGGCCCGATCGTCGGCGCGACCGACGTCGTGGTCATGTGTTGGCGCGTCGAGGCGCACCCCGAAAGGAGCGCGGCGAAAGCGCACGCGATAGCGACTCTTCGATTGATCATCATCTTCTCCTGCCTGAATGATACAACGGGCGGGCCGCCGCCCGCCGCCGCCTTTTTCAGCCTCTCGCTGCCGATTCCGCCCATCACCTGGCGCCGAATGATGCAGAGCGGAAACGCGGCCGTGGCCAAGGCGCAACAGTGCGAGGCTATTGTTGGTCATGGAACTGCCGGTTATCGGAGGACGCGGGGCGGCGACGACCGATGCGCTTGTGCGGGCGGTGCGCAAGGGGCACGTGGAGTTGTCCCGAATGGTCGCAGGCGAGGAAGAGACCATCGACGGAGCCGTGGCCTTTGTCACGCCGGGAGGAGCATCCGGCGCGGCAGCCAATTGCGCGCGTGACGTTCATTGTCCCCAGGGTCAGCAGATTGGCCGGGTGCTCGACGGCATCGTGTCGCACTTCCAGGCGCATCATGCGGTCTGCGCGCTGCTTGCGCCGACAGCCGCGCGGTTTGACGAGGCATGGCGGTCCGACCTGGAGCGGTTGGGTTTCACGCCGCGCCTCCAGTCCCTCCTGCTGATGGGAGCCGGCGGAAAAGAGCCCGATGCTCCACCAGAATTGCAGGTGATCTCTGCGCGAGCGGCAGCGCCGGCCTACCGAGGGTTTCTCGAAGCGCGATTCGCGGCGGAGTGCGGGTCAGCAGAGCGGGCAAAACAAGCGGCGGCCAGTGAGGCTGGCTTTCTCGACGCCGATGCGCTCGATGTGCTGGTGGCGCGGAGGGACGGCCGCGTGGTGGGCTGCATCGGCGCCGTGACCGTCGCGGAGTTCGGCATTCTGCGGGGCTTGCACCTCGATCCGGACGCCGGCCGAGCTTCGGTCACCGAAGCGCTGCTCTGGCATGTCCTCGACCTCGCCAGGCGCTCGCAATTCCGCCAGGTCATCGCTGCGGTGGACGAGTCGGATGGCGACGCGCTCGCCGCGTTTGGAAGTATCGGGATGGTTCCGATCGAAACCATCGAGACCTACGTCAGCGCCGGAGTGGAGATCAGCCCGTGAACGGACGCACGCGCGTGAAGATCTGCGGACTGCGAACGGAGCGCGATGTCCTCGCCGCGGTTGAGGCGGGTGCGGATGCGGTGGGTTTTGTTTTCGTGCAATCGTCGCCCCGATACATCGAGCCGGAGGCCGCCGCCGATCTCGTGTGCCTGCTGCCGCCGTTTGTCGAGTCGGTCGGGCTGTTTGCGAATGAGAAGGCGATGGATGTCTGTGACGCCGCGGGCGAAGCGTGTGTCGGTTTCGTGCAGTTACACGGCCACGAGGATCTGAAGTGCGTCGAGCGGGTCCGCGAGGAGTTCGCGGTCATCAAAGCGATTCAGTTTGACGATGAGGCGATGCGCCAATGGGCGAAGACTGCTGACATCGATATGCTGCTCGTCGACGGTTCGGAGGGCGGCCAGGGCGCCACGTTCGACTGGGACGCACTGGCCGCGCAACGACATTCCATCAAAGCCCCCCTCATGCTCGCGGGCGGCCTGACGCCCGACAACGTGGTCGAAGCGATCCGCAGGCTTCGGCCATACGCCGTGGACGTTTCCAGCGGCGTCGAAAGCGAGCGCGGCGTGAAGGACCCCGAGTTGATCCGACAATTCTGCGCGGCCGTCCGGATGGCCGATCAGCCTTTGGCCCCCTGAGCGCGGCGGCGACGTCGGCTTGAGCAGCCGAACACGCCACCCATGAACAGAAGTGCGGCCGTTGACGCGTTGGGGATGACAAAGAGTTGATCCTGCGCGGTGAGACTGGTCATGGCCAGAAGGCTGAGTCGTGGACCCGAGCCATCGAGCGAGTCGAGCCAGCTCTGAGCCGTCAGATTCAACGATCCCTGATCGTTGATCCGGAAGACGCCGCTGGAGAGATTCAGACCATTGTCATGGGTGATTTCCCACACGGCCACCTGAAACGCGGCGGCGTCATCGTTGGTCGTGAACTGTGGGTTGTAGTAGCGCCCGAAGAATTCGGAGAGCAGGTCCGCACGAGCGGCGCCCATGCCGGCTCCGGGCACCGGCGAAAGGTCCGCGGCGCGGGTCTCGAAGTTGTAGGTTGAGCCGTAGGAAATGTGCTGCGAGATTTCAATGCAATAGGAGGTGAACTGGCCATCGGCGCCGGGACCCGCGTAGTCACCACCGAGACGCGACCAGAGGAAACTGCCGGCCCGCGTGCCATGGAAGGACCCGCCGGAATCCAGGGAGTATGAGATGCTCCGCCCCGGCGTGATCTCATCGAATCGCGCCGTAATCACGTCGGCGCCGGCGAGGCTGGAGATTGCCAGCGTGGTTCCGAGAAGGGCGGCGGCCTGAAGTCCACGAGTTGACTGGCTGGTGGTGCGCATCGGTTCTGTTCTCCTGTGCATCATGAGTTTGTCCATCCCCCGAAATCGCAACACAAGGTTGCGTGTGGATCAAACGTACGATGCGATTGGCCGCGATGTCGGCCCTTTGTCGGCATCGCCCGGCGGGTGTGCGGGCTGTAACGACTGGGCAAACTGGTGGAGAAACAGCCGCGATTCTTCGGACGCGCAGGCGTCTGGCGCCCGTTGGGATGCGAGCGGAGCGCCCAAACGAGGAGAAGTCGAGTTCGTGTTCTACTGCACGATGCGCTGGAAGGTCTCTTCGAGTTGGCGCTGGTTCGCCTTCCAGGAGAACTCGCCAAGACTGGCCTCGAAGCCCCTGCGGGCGTCGCGCTCGATCTCCTCGGGGTGATCGAGGTAGTGGCACATGGCCTCGACGATCGTGTCGATGCGCTCGGGGTCGATCGTGCGACCACAGCGGACCCGGGCGAGAATCTCGCCCATGTCGCCGATGGGCGTCATCACCACGACGGTGGCGTTGGCGATGGAGTCGTAGAACTTGCTGGGATTGATGTAGCGAAAGTTGGCGTCATTGAGGTAGGGCAACACCGAGAGATGCATCTGGGCGTAGAGGTCGGGCATGTCGGTCGTCGCATAGGCGCCGCTGAGGAGGATGCCGTCGCGGTAGGGCTCGATGGTCCGGGCGAATTCCTCTTCGTAATACTCAGCGACCTTCCCCGCCAGGCGCAGACGCGCGCGGTCGGGGTATTTCGCAAACACGCGTGCAAACGCTTCGAGCAGTTCGTGCAGACCGGTGCCCTTGTAGACGGTTCCGAGCCGGCCGAACATGACAGGTCCGCCCGCTTTCACTTCATCGAACTTCCCTTCGGGCCATGCATCGATGCGCTCGTCCCAGAGCGGCTGGTTGCCGACGATCGTGACGTCGCGACAGCCCCACTGCTCATACTTGCGCTTCTGCCAGTTGCTGGTGATCTGGACGGCCTGGGCCATGCGGCTGTAACGGCGTTCGAGGCCGTAGATGATCGGCAGGAGCATGCGGCGCGGCCCGGTCCAGAAGCCGTAGATCTCCGGTTCGTGCGCGTCGAAGATGACGGGCAGATTCAATCGCTTCTGGATCATCGGGATCATGGGACTGAGGTCCTGGCCGATGATCTTGACGGCATCGAATGTTCCGGCGGCGATGCAATCGAATATCGCGCGGTGCATTTTGCGGAAGTTCATGAAGTTCTTCGGCCCGCCCCAGCTTTTTGATCGCACGGGAACGCGATGGACGCGCACACCGAAGTGGTCTTCATCTTCCGGCAGGTTCATCTCGCGGTTGACGGCGAAGACGGTGACGTCATGGCCGAGATCGCGCAGCAGCCGCGCCTGGCCGCAGTAGCGGCCGTAGGTGCCCTGAAAGCGTTCGAAGGTTCGACTGATGCAGTAGGCGATGCGAAGGGGGCGCGGCGTCAAAAGCCCGCCCATGCCGGGTTCCGGCGCTGCACCAATGCTGGTGATTGTCATGAGACCCAACCGCCCGATGAATCAGCGAACGATAATGGTGCTTCGAGAGCCGCTGTTGCCGGTGTTGATGATGTCGCGCACATCGGGATAGAGGACGATGCCGCGCTCCATGTCAACCACAGTGCCGAACATCGTACTGATGAAGCGGAAGGCCGAAGTCCACTGGGCCCGCTCGTTGGTCGGCACGAAGATGATGTCGCCGCGCTGAAGCGGGATATTGGAGGCCCACGCTTCGCTGCTGGGGTTGAGCATGAGTTCGCGGTAGTCGAAGTAGCCGGCGGCCACCTGTTCTTCGGAAATGCGGCGTACGAGCACCATCTTGCGCAGCGAGGCGTCCAGGGTCGGACCGCCCGCCTCGGCAACGGCGTCAAGAATCGTCATGCCACGATCGAGCGGGATGCGCCCCTGCTTGGCCACCTGACCCATGACGCGAACGTACTGCTGCATCTGGCTGAGGAGGTTGACGGTGACGAACGGATCGACGTAAAGCTCTTTGAGGCCGTTGACAATCTTGCGGCGAGCGTCGGCGGTGGTCAGCCCTTCGAGGCGCATGGAGCCGATGTAGGGATACTGAACGCCGCCGTCAGAATCGATGATGTATTCGCCGTCGAGATTTGGATCCTGAATCACCTTGACGGCGATCCGGTCGCCCGGCATGAGCGTGTAGGGAAGCGGCGTGCGATCGATCGGACCGGCCGTGGCCTCGGCACCCGGCTCGGGCGTGGGAGTGCCGAATTGCGGCCCGGTGGGCGTCAGCGAATCTGTGGGCATGTTGCAGCCGCCGGCGAAGATGCTCCATGCGACCACGGCCAGCAATGCCGGCAGACGAACGATTCCAATTCGGAAGAATCCATCCACGCGTGAGTTCACTCTCGTATCTCCGGTTGCGAGCCGCCGATCGACAGATGACGGGTCAAGCATTATTGCAGTCCATAAGCCCCGTGCAAGCCACTCTTTCGAGCATTGGGTCATCCCCACCCCTGTCGGCGGCCGATGCTGGGGAACGTCATTCACCCGTACAGAGTATCATCCCGCCTCGACGCGGCAAGGTCGGTTCTCACAATGGATGAGCCAGTCGTGCAGTCCGCACAAGCCTTACCCATCCTCGCATACCACAGTATCGACGGATTCGGCACGTCGATCTCAGTCGCACCCAAGGTTTTCCAGCGGCAAATGCGCTGGTTTTCTGAGCACGGCTGGACGACGCTGGGGCTGGCGGACGCCGCCGAGCGCCTGCGAACGGGTGGGAAGATTCCTCCAAAATCCTTCGTTCTGACCTTTGACGACGGCATGGCGTCGCTGCTCACGGAGGCGGCTCCGGTGCTCTCAGAGCACGGCTTCCGGGCCGCCACCTTCGTGGTGACCGGGCTCGTGGGCCGCGAACCCGTCTGGTATCGCATGCCCGCCCCTTACCGGACGACCCCGCTGCTGGACCGCGCCGGGCTCGAGCGGCTGGTCAAAATGGGATGGGAACTGCATCCGCACACGCACGATCACCCCGTCCTGCCTCACCTGCCGCGGGGTCTTCAGGTCGACCAGATCGGCCGCAGCCAGTCACTCATCACGGAGTGGTTCGGGCAGGCGGGCGGCGTGCTCGCGTATCCATTCGGCCAGCTCAACGAAGACACCCGGCGGGCGATGAAGCAATGCGATATGACAGCCGGGGTCACGCTGCAATTTGGCAGTCGGCTCGATCCGGCGGATCCCTACGCATGGCCGCGCATCGGTTCGGCGTGGTTCAAGCGTTCTGACTTTCGCCAGCGCCTGGCCGTCACCGGCTGGCTCGAACGGTACGTGTCGATGCGCTCCCTTGTGAAGAAGGGGCGCGAGCGACACTTTCTGACGCCCACGGCGGAGACGACGCGCGGACTGATCGAACTTCCAGGCTGAATCAGGGATGATCGGTTGGCATCGGCTGGCCGATGCGCGTTTCGGTGCCCGCGCGGATTCGCTTGATGTTGCTGCGGTGTTTCCAGATCACCAGGACCGCGAGCATCGCCGTCACAAGCACGAAGGGCCAGCGCGAGATGAGTCGTTCGACGAAACCGCTCGCGATGCCCACCTCGGCGCTATTGGGCGCGATGCTGATAAGCACAAACCAGAGCGGAAGACTGATGGCGGCGAGCATCGACGCCACGCTGATCATGCGCCAGAGTTTGACGGCGCCGATCCAGACCACGAGCGCGCCGAGAATCGGCCAGGTGAGGTGCGGGTAAATACCCAGCAGAGAGCCGAAGCCGGTTGCCACGCCTTTTCCGCCCTTGAAGCCGAGGTAGATTGAGTTGGTGTGGCCGATGATGGCGGCGAAGGCGACTGTGATCCACAGCAGCATCTGGGTTGTTGAAAGAGCGGGAGCGGAATCGCGCATGTCCGGAGCAAACAGGCCGCACCACAGCCCGGCCAGAACAGTCGGGCCGAGGCCCTTGCACACGTCCAGTGCGAAACACATCATGCCGTACTTGCGGCCCAGCACGCGACCGACATTTGAGGCGCCGACGTTTCCCGAGCCGTGCTGGCGAATGTCAATGCCGCGGGCTCGGCCGAGGATCAGCGCAAAGGGAATGGAGCCAACGAGGTAGGCCCCAACCACGAGAATCGTCCACTTGACGGGATCGGACACCTGAATCCTCCTGCGCCCGGTGGGCGTCGAGTGCGGTTCAGCGGGCGAACTCCTGCGCGATCTTTTCCATGCGATCGACGAACAGATCGAATCGCATGGTTGGGGCGATGGTTTCTGCGGAGTGCCGGGCCGCGAGGCGATGCGGCTCCTCGAGCAACCCGATCATGGCGTCACGCAGCGCTTCGGGCCGCATGCTCGATATGACTCGGCCGGCGATGCGTTGATCCGGCGCCCGCATTCGCTCGGCGCCGGCCGTGGAGGTGTTGGTGATGAGCGGCTTGCCGAACGCCAGACACTCCCAGACAAAGCGGCCGAACATCGATCGGGTTGCGGGAATCACGCCGATATCGGCCGCGGCGAGCAGGCGCTCCATCTCGCGCGTGCGCGAGACGAGACGGATTTCGTCATCGCAGTCCAGATCGACAGCCAGATCGTGCAGCGGCCAGGGGTCTTCGCAGGCCATCACCAGACGAGCGTTTGGGTGGCCCGTTGCGAGTGTTTCGGCGAACGCCTTGAGTACGGCCGCCCCGCCCTTGAACCCCGGCAACTTCGCGGCCCAGAGAAACACGACCTGTTCGGGTTCGAGGTTGAGGATGGATCGCGTCTCGACTCGCAGCGCTTCGGCGCGACCCGCGTCACCGGGCGGTTCGATGGGTGAAGCGCCGGGAACGCGACGCAGCACGCGACTGACCGTGGGCACGGCGGCGAGCAGCGAATCCGCCATGGCATCGCTCAGGGCGACCACGTAACGGAGACGGCGGTCGCGGCGCGTGGCCGAGCTGACCGCCCGCGACACGCTGCGTCGCGGATCGACGCGCCCCACGGCCGAGCGCCAGCCGCGCGAAGGCTGGCGATCGGGTCCCGGACTGAAGCCGAAAGTGGGTACGAGCACATCACCGGGGATCGCAGCATGGAACGAGATGACGACGTCGTGCGCGAGATCGGCCACGATCCGCCTGGACCAGCGGTGCAGCAGCCAGGGGCGATGGGAGGCCCCGGTTTGAAAAGGTCGGCGGGCGATGAAGTGCAGATCGGGGTACAGATCGGGATCCGTGACGGTGTCGCAGATAATCGAGACTTCGTGGCCGCGCTGGACGAGGCGGCGCGACAGCTCTGTCACCATCTGGGCGTGGGCGCCGACGAATCTTCGCACATGTTCAAAGGCCATCACGATGCGCATGGGGATCCCGTCGTGTGCTCAGCCATGGTCCGCCCCGATGCGTTCATTGTTGCGGCTATCCGAGGGCTTGTCGCCGGGCGGCAGCCATGGCGAGGGCTGGCGCGTCTCATAGAACACGATGCCTACGACAAACATGAGCACCAGCGCTCCGGGAGCACTCAGATTGTGGCTGTCCACGAGGAAGGCGACGAACAGCCCGGCGACAAGGGGCAGTCGGTTCAGGGGCACACCCCGCAGCGGCGCCTTGCGAGCCTCCAGCGCGAGCAGGGTCCAGAGAGCCAGGTAGAGGAGCAGTCCCGGCCAGCCGAGCACGGCGAGGTGATACAGCAGCGCGCTGTGCGGATGCGCCAGCAAGCCAGTCGAGCGGCGTCCTGACTGGTCGGCGCTCGAACTTTCCGGATCGGTCCCGACGGGGTGCAAGGTGACGTACTTGCGGGCGGCGTCGAGATACCCTCCCGCTCCGACGCCGGTCAGTGGGTGCTCGCGCGCCAGCGCGAATGAGATGTCGACTTGCCGCCAGCGCGCAGCCACGTCGCCCGAGTAGTCGCCGTGTTTGATCGCGGCCTGGAGATCCGACGCAGCGCTCCGCACGCGCGAGGCAACTTGTGGACCAATGGTCACGGCGAGAGTCAGCGCGATGATCAGCAATGCGCCGCCGACGATCCACTCGGTGCGCCATGATCGGAGCCTCTCGTGGGTGCGCCTGATGCCGACCCAGGCAAGGCGCATTCGAGCAACGGACGCGACCAACCCCGCCATCGCGGCGATCCAGCCACCGCGACTGCCCGTCAGCACGAGACCGACCCAGGCGAGCACCCAGAGCACGAGCCCGGCCAGCCAATGCCGCCGCTGCTCGATGAACTGGCGAGGCAGCAACAGAATGGACGCGACGGCGACAACCGCGGTGGAGTTGGGATGGACGAGGCCGGGATACCGACCGGGGATGCGCTCGGCGTGCCACCAGAAGAACAGCGGCCACGAGTCGCCGAATGTCGACTGCCCGACCTGGACCACTGCCGCCACGGCGACGCCAGCCGCCAGGGCCCAGAGGTAGATTCTCCAACGATCCACGACAGGCCACAGAGCGATGAGAAAGGGAATCTGGAAGCGGAGAATGGCCGCCTCATCCCAACCCTGCGATCGGTCTGCCGACTCGTTGAGCGAAACGAGCGTCCAGACAAGTGTCGCCAGCAGCACCCAGATGATGGGCAGGCGAATCAGGTAGCCGATGGCCGGCCCCGTGGCCCACAATCGCAGCAGGGCATAGCCCATGGCGATTGACGACATGATCGCCAGCGGCGCGGTTCCCAGAGGAAGCATGAACATGGTGGCCGCCACCAGCGCTGCCTGCGCCCTGTCGCCCAGCGGATCGCGCCATCTGGCTCGCGCGATCAGACCCAGCGCATCATCGGGCGCGGGCCGGGCCGGGGTGGCGGCAGGGGTGGTCACGGCCGGGCGTCCGACTCGGTCGCATCTGCCGCGGCGAGTTCGAGCAGGCGCATGTGCTTGGCGGCGGCGCTGATGCCCGCGCCGATCGAACACGCCCAGCCCGGCCAGCCGTCGAGCCACGCGGACTTGAGCACGAGTTGCTTGAGGATCGCTGCCGAAGGTGAAACAGCCAGGTTGAGCACGGACGCCCGGCGACCCAGCGCGTGGTAGCTCTCGCCGGCATGCACACCGTGGTTGATCTGCTTGCGCAGCAGTTCGGCGACGTTGGCGAAGGCGTCGTGGCGCAGCACGCCGCTGAGGCGTCGACTCGGCCCGGACACGTCGAGGCGGTCATGCGGGTCGTAGCCCGCCCACTTGGCGCACTGCGGTCGCACGAGGCGCATGCGCCACTCGGGCTGCCAGGTGTACTTGAGTTCCCGGCCGGCAAACCACACGCGCCGATTCACTTCGCAACCCGCCACATGCCGGTCGTCGAGCGCCACGACCATGCGAATCTCCCCCGCCAGTCGCGAATCAACAGACTCATCGCTGTCAAGGCTCAAGACCCACGGCGTGTCGCACTGGTCAAGCGCAAACTGCTTCTGCCGAACGTGCCCCTCCCAGTCGTGGTGGATCACCTCAGCGCCGAGATCCCGGGAAACTTGTATCGTTCGATCCGTCGAACCCGAATCGACAACCACGACGCGGGCCGCGAGCCCCTGAACGCTCTGGATGGTCCGGGCGATGGTGGCGTCGTTGTTGCAGGCGATGATCGCCACGCTCAGCGCCGAAGGGTCGAATGCTACGTTCATGCTCAAGGATCATCGCGGCAAGGGGAACCGCGTCAATGAATGGCGACTGACAGAATCGGCCCAGCGCCGTCTAAACGCGATCTTCCGAGCGAATCGAGCGGACAATCTGCAGGGCCCGGTTGCCGCGATGCTGGCCGATGTGCGCGAGCATCTTCTTCTCGCCCTCGACGGTGAGCACGACCGGTTGCGCGGCGGGCTTGTCGGTGACGATCAGGTCGCCCACTGAAAGGTTCATGAGGTCGTCCAGGGTGAGCGTGGTTTCCGCGAGCGTGCCGCCCACGGAAAGCACCGCGCCGGCGAGCGAGTCGGTGATGCGCTTGGCGAATTCGATATCGTCGTCATCGCGCTGGACATTGAACCAGCTCTGGGCGCTCAACTCGGGCATAAGTGGTTCGATCACGTTGAACGGGATGCACAGGTTCATCGTCCCGGCCCGCGCGCCCATCTTGATTTCAAAGCCGATGACGACCACGACTTCATTGGGCGGCACGATCTGCACAAGATGCGGGTTGCTTTCCGTCTCGACCAGCGTGAAATCAAGACGCCGGATCCCTTCCCACGCTTCGCTCAACCCCTTGAGCGCGCGGGACAGGACCACGCCCAGCAGTTTGATCTCGATCACGGTTAGCGCGCGTTGCGGAATGAACAGTTCATTGCTCGCCCCGCCGAGCATGCGGTCGACGAGGGGGTAGATGATCAGCGGGCTGAGTTCGAGGCAGATCATCCCTTCGAGTTGCTCGGCGCGGATGAGATTGAAGGCGGTGGGGTTGGGCAGGCTGGAGATGAACTCGGAGTAGGTCATCTGCTCTGTCGTCGCCACCTTGACCTCAACGATGGTGCGGATGAAGCCGGAGATCGCGGCACCGAAGATGCGGCCGAACGATTCGTGCAGCGTCTCAAGCGAGCGCATCTGCTCTTTGGAGACGCGCTCGGGTCGCTTGAAGTCGTAGGGGCGGATTTCGACTGAATCGAGATCGCGCCGGTGCCGCGAGAAGAGTTGACCGGCGGTGGTCTCTTCCTCGATGTCTCCCGAGTCCACTGCGGCGAGCAGGGCATCAATGTCAGATTGATCAAGAATGTCGTTCATGTGACCTGCTGACAGAGGCCCGGCAAGCGCGGGCGGACAAACGCTTTATCGGACACCGTGACAGGACGACTTGAACCTCGCACCGCCCCGTTCGTAGTAATCCCCACCTGTCGCTATACTCGGTTGATTCCCCTGTCCGGACCGCATTTGGAGATCGCTGACATGCCCTCATGGCGGATTGTGCCGTTTCTGCTGCTCATGGCTCTGATCGCGACCGCTCCGGCGGTTGCCCAGCCGCCGGGAACCACGCCAAAGGTCTCCGCCTCGGTCGAATGGTCGCACGACGGCTATCTGCCCGGCTCGCAGGGCGCCATGGCGGTGATCCTCGACATCGAGCCGAGTTGGCACATCTACCCGGGCCTGGGATCTCCTGACGCCCCGGAAATGTACATCCCCACCACCATTGACGTCACGCTCCCCGAAGGCTGGACCCAAGGCAAGATCCGCTGGCCCCAGGCGCACGAGGTGCTCTTCGGTTTCGAGGGAGCACAGGAGAAGCTGATGGTCTACGAGGGCCACGCCGTCGCGCTGGTCCCCTTTGTGGTCGGCTCCGACGCCCCGGTCGGCCCCGCAGCGGCCAGCGTGAAAGTCGGCTACCAGGCGTGTGACGACCAGACCTGCGAACCGCCCACGGATACGAAGGTCAGTCTGACGACTCGCGTCGTGGCCGACGCAGGGGAAATCACCGCCAGCACGGACGCCGCACTCCAAACGGCATTCACCGAACTGCTCTCGCAGCGATTCGACATTCCGGCCGGGCCGGCCGGCAACGCGCCGTCGCCGACCGGGGCCAACCCTCCATCGGCGCCGACGTCGGATGCTTCGTCCGGAACCACTTCGGGCCAGACCTTCTTTGGCATCCCGATTCCCCGGCAGGGCGGCTTCGTTGGTCTGATCCTGCTCATCCTGCTCTCGGCCCTCGGCGGGTTCCTGCTCAATCTCACCCCCTGCGTGCTGCCTGTCATCCCGATCAAGATCATGACGATCATGCAGCACGCGAATCACCCGGGACGCGGGCTGATGCTCGGCATCTGGATGGCGCTGGGCGTCGTCGCGTTCTGGACGGCGATCGGCGTGCCCGTCGCGCTGGTGAGCGTCACGGGGATCAGCGATCCATCGCGGCTCTTTGGCATCTGGTGGCTGACGCTGGGCGTCGGCGCCATCATCGCGCTGATGGGTTTCGGCATCATGGGGCTGTTCACCATTCAACTCCCGCAGGCAGTGTACGCGGTGAATCCCAAGGCCGACTCGGCGTGGGGTTCGTTCGTCTTTGGCATCATGACCGCGGTGCTTGGCTTGCCGTGCTTTGGGTTTGTCGCGGGTGCGTTGCTGGCGGGCGTGGCGACGATGCCGCCGCTGTCGATCATGGCGATTTTCGTCTCGCTGGGCATCGGCATGGGAGCGCCGTACATCGTGCTCTCGGCCAACCCGAAGTTGCTCGAACGCCTGCCGCGCACCGGCCCGGCGAGCGAACTGGTCAAGCAGGTGATGGGTCTGCTGCTGCTGGCGGCGGCGGCGTTCTTCATCGGGGCGGGGCTCATCGCGCTGGTGCGCGAGCGCCCCTACCTTTCGCACCAGTTGCAATGGTGGGCGGTGGGTTTGTTCTGCGCGTTGGCGGGCTTGTGGCTGATCGTGCGGACGTTCCAGATTACGACACACGTCAAGCCGCGCGTTGTGTTCACGATCGTCGGATTGTTTCTGGGCAGCATTGCGCTGCTCTATGCGGCGGACTCGACCTCAAAGGCCCGGGCGGACTGGGAAGTGCGCCAGGCGGCGATGGAAGGTTCGGATGGCGCTTCGTACTACCACGGCGCGTGGAACGAGTACACGCCGTCTTCGTTTGAGAAGGCGCGGGCGGACGGCCACATTGTCGTGCTCGACTTTACCGCGGAATGGTGCATCAACTGCAAAGTCATCAAGGCGGCGGTCCTCAACAAGGACCCGGTGCTGAGCGAACTCAACAGCGACGATGTCGTCAAGTTCACTGTCGATCTCACGAGCACGACCGCGCCGGGGTGGAAATTCCTCAACGCTCTCGGGCAGACGGGCATCCCCCTGCTGGCAATTTACACGCCGGGCAGCGACGATCAACCCTGGCTGTCGAACGCGTACACCTCGCAACAGGTGCTTGATGCGCTGAGCCAGGCGAGAGCGGCGGGCAAGAAAACCGCCAAGGCCGATCCCTGATCATGCGTGAGGTGACTCTCGATGGGCCCGCCACTCCTCGCGCATCAGGCCGTAGACCCATTGGTCCAGGAATTGCCCTTCAATGAGATGGTGCCTGCGTAGGGTGCCCTCGAGCGTAAAGCCGAGGCGCTCGACGATGCGGCGTGAAGGCTCGTTGCCGACACTGACGGTGGCATACAACCGAATCAGCTCTGACTTCTGAAATGCCTCGTCGCACAGCAACGCCACGGCGGCGCGGCCGAAGCCCCGGCGCCCCCACTCCTTTCCGATCTGGTAACCGATCTCGCCGTGCAGCATGCGCCAGTTGGCGCGAATGCTGACCGTTCCGACAAAACCAATCTCCTCTGCCCGGACCATCCAGCGAAAGGTTTTGAAAGCGTGGTTGCTCAGGTCGTGGCCGACCGCGCCAAAGCGGATGGTCAATTCGTCGAGGGTCACATCGTCGTAGGGATTGAACGCGCGGGCGACGGGCTCATGGCGCCACGCCCAGCACAGTTCGGCATGCTCGGGCCGCGTGCCGACCAGGCGCACCCGCGGCAGCGGTCGATCCGGTGCATCGCGATGTGCCGGTGACGCACTCACTTTAACCTCCGCTCAATGCCTCAATTCGACTGCGAACGCGCACGAGTTGCGATGGACTCAACTGCTTGAGCGGGTCGAGTCGCATGTTGTCATTGATCTCGAGCGTTCGTTGATAGGCGGCAAGCGCCTCGGACGTGCGCGCAGCCTCATCGAGCATCTGCGCCAGCGTCCTCCGGGAGTCCAGCCCATTGGGATCGAGCGCCACGACGCGCTGCTGCCATTCAATCGCCTTGTCCAGCGAGACGGCGTCGGGCGTGAACTGGCGCCGCTCATACCAGCGTCGGGCCGCCATCGCGGCGGCATTGGCCTCTTCAGGGCGATCGTCCGCGAACTGCTCGGCAAGTTGGCACGCGATGGCGGCGGCCTCATCGCGGTTGGCCGTGTCGCCGCGCGAATCGTGCAGCGTGGCGAGATGCATCCACAGACGCGAGGCCTCGCGCCAGGCGATCTCATCGAGCGGCCTGAGACGGCGAGCCTGCTCGAACTCGGTCAGCGCCGCGGCGACCTTGTCAACTTCCAGCCGACTGAGCGCTTCGTCGAGAGCCGTTGCGCCCGTGGAGACGAGTCGCTGGACGCGAGGTCCATCATTGAGACGCACCGCGGACTGGATCTCGCGCCAGGTTCCCTGGAGGTCAACTGATTCGCCGACGCGTTGCAGTTGCGATTCGGCGCGTTGCAGGTGGCCCAGCCGCTCGTTGAGATCGCGCGTGCCCCGCGCCTGGCTCAACGCCGTCCGCACCGATCCGATGCTCTCCAGCGCCGCGTGGGCCGTACGCAGATGACTCTGAATCCGCGCGGTGGGCAGGACCACAGCAACCAGATGCCCAGCGACCACCGCTGCCACAACGACGAGGGCCAGCATCGCCGGCGGCGAGCCCCGCCTGGCGCGATGCTCGGCAGCGGGATTCAACTTCCCCGACGCTGTGCCCAGCAGCAGCATGACAATGGCCGCGGAGCCCGGCTGGGTCATCGTCATCTCGATCTGCGAGTGCAGCAGCACAACCGTCAGCGCCGCCCACACCGCCCAGCGCAGCAGCCCGAGCGAAACGTGGCGCACAATGAATGCCACAAGCGCCACGGTCGTGGCCATGCCGATGAGCGAGAGCGGCATGAGCAGCACGTCGTAGTCGATGAAGAACG
The DNA here is from genome assembly GCA_040255465.1 of Planctomycetaceae bacterium. Taxonomy (GTDB): domain Bacteria; phylum Planctomycetota; class Phycisphaerae; order Phycisphaerales; family UBA5793; genus UBA5793. The sequence goes on along the minus strand of JBDZVA010000002.1, from coordinate 22,616 downwards.
CGCGACGGTTGAGGAACCACGCCGCTCCACCGGACAGGAGCGCGAGAGAGATGGAACAGACCCAGACCAGTTTTGTCGATGGAGCTGCCGTCATGCCGTGCTCATGGGGTTTTGAGTCTGCAAGCGCGGCGGTCGCGGCGGCATCAGCCGGCTCGGTCGATGATCGCTCGCTCGTCGCAGCCAGAGGCGCCGCTCGCCGCAACAGCACCAGCGTCAGCACGACCCATGCCGCGCCCAGCAGACCACCACCGGCGAGCCAGTCGATATAGACGCTGTGCGGGCTGGCGACTTCTTCGGGACTGAGCAAAGGCCGCGCGAGGAGATACGCGTTCTGGAATCCGCCGGGTCCGACGCCGGTGAACGGATGAGCGGCGAACATCCGCGCGGCGCCGGTCCAGTACTGCCAGCGGAAGAGCAGGCTGTAGCCATCGGCGCTCTGCAGCGAATCGGGAAAGAGCATGCCGCGCAGCGCCGTGACGACCAGGGCGAGCGCAATCAGGCCGACGGTCAGCGTGGCGGTGTGCGGGCGCAGGTGCTGCTTCCAGCGCCGAGGCATCAGGCACATGGCGGCCAACACCAGACCAATGACGGCGGCCGCGACAGCGCCCTTCGAGAAAGAAACCGTCAGCCCCGCCAGCGCGGCAGCGGCGGCGATGATCACGATCCCCAGCCAGCCGCTTTGGAGCTTCGACCTTGCCACGGCCAGCGCCGCACCCACCCAGAACGTCGCGAGCATCGCCATCAGCGAGCCGTACACGTTTGAGAGCGAGAGCCAGCCGGTCGCTTCGCGCTGCGTGAGGCGGCGGAAGTAGATCTCCGCTGCGCTGGAGCCCGGCTCCCAACCCTGCGACTCGAGCAGCGTCGTCTTGTTCTGCTCGAATGAGCGCAGCGTATCGCCGTATTCGATGGTGACCTGGTACACACCCTTGATGGCCAGGGGGATCGTGAGCGCCACCGCGGCTCCAAGCAGCAATATGCGCCAGCGCACCTCGCGGGCAAGGTGGGCAGCTCCAACAGCGGTCGCCATGGCGCCGATCCACTGCGAGCCGACGCGCATCTGCTCGGCATCGTTCCAGCCATGCCACGCGAGGACGGGAATCGGCAGAAGAAAGAGCAGCAGCAATTTGAGGTCGACGCCGCGTCGATCAACCACCTCGGCCCCGAGCGCCAGCAGGCAACCAAGCAGCGCCAGGGCGTCGAGCGCGGTCGAGCCGGCCGGGCCAAGCCCTTCCAGAGGCACAGGCAACAGGCGCGGATCAATGGAGAAGAAGGGATTGGACGCAATGACGATCAGACCGCGCAGCACCGCCGGCGCCGCCAGCAGCACAAACACCGCACCGCGCGTTACCGCCGAAACCTTCACAACGACGTCCCTCGACCTGCGGCGGCCTCGATCGCCCGTTCGTAGATTCCCAGCACGATGAGCGTGATGACCACCTGAGCCCCGGCCAGCGCCGCCATCCACCCGTGCGTGAGGTGGCCGAGATAGATGCCCGTCAGGCCCGTGGTCAGCGTGACGCCGTAGACGACCATGAGCATCATGCGAACGCTCAAGCCGCGCTTGACGAGTCGGTGCGAGAAGTGCTGTTGATCGCCGACGAACGGACTGCGTCCCTGACTGAGGCGGATGATCACCACGGCGAGCAGGTCATAGATGGGCACGGCGAGCACGACAAGCGGCATGAACACGCCGTACCACGCCGAGGTGCTCTGCGGATCAATATACGTCGTGCGAACGGTGAGAAACCCGAGCAGGAACCCGACGACGAGCGAGCCACCATCGCCCATGAAGATGCTCGCCGGCGGAAAGTTGAAACAGAGAAAGCCGAGCAGCGCGCCGACGAGCAGCGCCAGCAGGGCCGCGATGAACCACTGGCCGTTGAGCAGCGCAGCCGTCAGGAAGAGCGCCGCGGCGATGCACGAGACGCCGCCGGCCAACCCGTCCATGTTGTCCATGAAGTTGATCGCGTTGGTCACGACGACGAGCCAGAGGATGGTGAGCAGCACCGAAGGCCATGGGGCGACGGCCGCGAGCCCCGGCGTCGTGTCCAGCAGCGTGAGCAGGCGGCTCGATTCGTTCAGATCAAACGGAAAGAGGACGACGAACGCGGCGAGAACAAACTGCACGCCCAGTTTCACCCACGGCCCGAGGGCGCGGCGGTCATCGACGAGGCCGAGCAGATGCATGCCCACCAGCGCCAGTACCAGAGCGGCAGCCATGGGTGTGCGTACGACGATGCCGGGCAGGTGCTCTCTGAGCGACGGGATCAGGCCGGCAATTGTGTCTTCGGGCACGAGTCGCAGCACCAGCAGGCCGAGGATGAGCGGCGCGAGCACCGCGGCAACGATCGCGATGCCGCCGATATTCGGTACGTGACGGACGATGGGCTTGGTGTGGCCGGCGGCGCCTTGTGAATCGAGCCGGCCCAGACGCACGCCAAGCCGCCGCAACCACCACGTCAGCGGCCAGGAAAGCGCCAGAGCAGCCGGAATCAGGCACAGCACCGCAGCGATCACGGCGGGATTGTAGCCGAACCATCGAATCAATCGGCTGCGCGGCTGATCATCGCCTCACCATCCAGCCGGCGCGCCGCCCTTTCGCGGGTCGCTGGCGGCTGTCCAGCCGTCGTCGCTCCATCGAATCAACTGGACGACGCCGACATCTTCGCGTCGGCCGACGGCATGACCGTACTGTCGCATGGCGTCGATGGCCGCCTCGTCGGTCCAGCCATTTTCGAACTGCAGCACATCAGGCATCCACTGATGGTGGAAGCGCGGCGCCGACACTGCATCCGCAGCCGGCCAGTCGAACACCAGCACATCCAGCAGCGCCTGGAGCGAACCCGAGATGATGCGCGGCCCACCCGAGGCGCCGACCACAACCTCCACGCGTCCATTTGCGCCGAGCACGATCGTGGGCGACATGCTCGACAGCGGCCATTTGCCGCCCTGCGGGAGATTGCGCTCGGACTGCTGCAGGCCGAAGGCGTTGCGCTCCCCGGGAATGGCCAGGAAGTCATCCATTTCGTTGTTGAGCATGAAGCCGAATTCGGGAACCGGCAAGAGCGAGCCGAACTCGAGGTTAATCGTTTCGGTGCAGGCGACGGCGTTGCCCCACTGATCGATGACGCCGAGATGGCTCGTGCCCGAGTCCATGGGAAGCTGCTCGCGGCTGCCGTAGGCGTCAGGTGATTGCGTGCGCTCAAGATCGATGCGAGCGGCGATCCGATCGAGGTATCCGCTGCTGATCAGACTGGATGTCGGCACGGCCACGAACCGATCATCGCCGAGCCACTCGGCCCGATCGGCAAAGGCGTGTTTCATCGCCTCCACGACGAGATGAATGTACTGCGGCGAACCCTGGGTGGTTGTCACAAGGTCGCTCCATCGCCGCTCGAGCAGGCCGAGCGCTTCGAGCATGGCGATCCCACCGCTGGACGGCAGCGGCATGGCCAGCACGGTGCGACCTCGAAAGTGTCCCTGCAGTGGTCTGCCGACGCGCGGCTCGTAGCGAGCGAGATCGCCGCGAGACATCTGCGGACAGGAGTCGGCAATCGCCCGAGCAATCTCACCGGAATAAAACACCGCTGCGCCATCGCGCGCGATGAGACGCAAAGTCTGCGCCAGTTCGGGCTGACGCAGAACCTGCCCGACCTTCGGCGTGGATCCGAAGAGGAATCGCCGCCTGAACCAGTCGAATCGCTCGCGGCCGACGAGATCGATCCACTCGGGATGTTCGGCCAGGTCGTCAATCACCTCCTGTGAACTGGCGACGTAGTCGGCGTCGATCGCGTACCCCCGCTCCGCCGCGCTGATCGCGGGCCGGAGAATGGTGGCCCGATCGAGTGTGCCGTAGTTGTCCAGCGCGGTGAGCAGGCCCGCGACCGTACCCGGCACGCCGACGGCATTGGGGCCATAGCGAGAGGCGTACGGCACGGCGAGTTGAACGTAGTGGTCCGGGCCGACCGCTGCCGGTGATTGTTCCCGGTAGGTGATCGCCACATTCTGCGCGGGCATCGGGTCATCCGCAGTCATGTGAATGACCATGAACCCCCCGCCGCCAAGGCCACAGCTGTAGGGTCGCACGACCGCCAGGCAGAAACTCGTCGCGACGGCGGCATCGACGGCATTGCCGCCGCGCCGGAGCATTTCCAGCCCGGCCTGTGACGCGATGGCATGATCGGCGGCTACGACGCCCCGGGTGTAGACCGCGCCGGCATCAACCGGGTGCGACTGCGTGACGGCGCAGCCGGAGGCACACCCCGCAATCACGAGAGTCAGTGTTGCAAGAGTGATCAGTCGTGTCATGGCTTCGTCCTCGCTGGCGCGTGCGGCCGGTTCGAAACCACTATTTGCGCAGCAACCGCTCGAGGTAGTGGATGTCAATCTCGGCCTTGATGAAGCCAGAGTTGGCCATGAGCTGGCGGTGCAGGCTGATCGTGGTGGCAATGCCCTCGACCTTGAACTCGCGCAAGGCGCGGCTCATGCGGGCGATGGCCGCCTTGCGGTCATCAGCGTGCACAATGAGTTTGCCGATGAGCGAGTCGTAGTTGGGCGGCACGCGATATCCCGCCACGCAATGGGTGTCGACGCGCACGCCCGGCCCACCGGGCACATCGAATCGATGCAGCACGCCGGGATTGGGCGCGAAATTGCGATCGGGATCCTCCGCATTGATACGGCACTCAATGGCATGCCCGCTGACGGAGATGTGCTTTTGTGCGTAAGGCAGCTTCTCTCCGGCGGCGACGAGGATGCCGGTCTTGACGATGTCCACACCCGTGATCATCTCGCTGATGGGATGCTCGACCTGCACGCGGGTGTTCACTTCGAGCATGTAGAAGTTCTGCTGCTCATCCATCAGGAATTCGACGGTTGCAGCGCCGGCGTACTTGGCGGACTGGATCAGCCGCGCCGCCGACTTGCACAGCGCTTCGCGCTTCGAGTTGTCGATTCCGGGCGCCGGAGCTTCTTCGATGAGTTTCTGGTGGCGGCGCTGCGTGGAGCAGTCGCGGTCGTAGAGGTGAATGGCGTTGCCGTACTTGTCGCCGATGACCTGCACTTCGACGTGGCGGGCTTTCTCGAGGAACTTCTCGAGGTAGACGGTGCCGTTGCCGAATGCCGCCTGGGCTTCCTGCTGAGCCGCGTCGATGCCGGTTTCCAGGGCGACGCGGTTGTGGGCGATGCGCATGCCGCGCCCGCCGCCGCCGGCTGACGCCTTGATGATCACGGGGTAGCCGATTTCCTCGGCAAGTTTGACCGCTTCTTCTTTGGTCTCAATGCCGCCGGGCGAGCCCGGGAAGATCGGCACCTTGTTCGCCTTGGCGAGTCTCTTGCAGTTGATCTTGTCGCCAAGTTGGCTCATCGCTTCCGGCGATGGGCCGATGAACTCGATCTGGCACGAGCGGCAGACCTCGGCAAAGTGCGCGTTCTCCGCGAGGAAGCCGTACCCGGGGTGGATCGCATCAACGTTGGCCACCTCGGCCGCCGAAATGATGCGCGGAATATTCAGATAACTCTGGCTCGCAGCCGGGGGGCCGATGCACACGGCGTCATCAGCCAGATCCAGATACGGCGCGCCGCGATCCGCTTCCGAGAAGACGCACACGGACTGAATCCCCAGCTCGCGCGCTGCGCGGATGATGCGGACGGCGATCTCTCCTCGATTGGCAATCAGAATGCGACTGAACATTGGGCGTGGGACTCAAATCCTGGGGCGGCATGCCCGGTGAATCGGAAGAACGAAAGAATTACTGCAAGCGGAACAACGGCTGGCCGTACTCGACCGCGTCGCCGTCGTTGACGAGCACCTCGGCGATTGTGCCGCGGCACTCGGCCTTGATCTCGTTGAAGACCTTCATCGCCTCAATGAGGCACACGACGGTCGAGTCGGAGACTTTGCCGCCGGCGCCGATGAAAGGCTCGGCGTCCGGATTGGGGCGCGAGTAGAACGTGCCGACCATCGGGCTCTTGATGAAGTTGCCCTCACCCGCGCCGCCGGCGTGCTTTCCGGAATCCGCAGCGGGCGCGGCCGCGGCGGCCTGAGGCTGAAGCGGCGCCGGCGCGGCGGCGGGCGCAGCGCTCATCGTCACTTGGGGCGCCGCAAACGCGCCGGCGCGGCGGATCGTCACGCTCTGATCGCCGTCGGCGACGTCGAGTTCGACGATCTCGTGGTCCACCATCATCTTGATGAAGTCTTCGATGGTCTTGCGATCGATCATGATTGTCGTTTACACCCCTGAGTTGCTGAGTTCTTCGTCAAAGGTATTCGTTCGGTGAATCACCACACCACTCTAGAGCAGAATTGCGGTGTCGATTCCCTTAGGCCAGTCCGAAAGCACCCGCCGCCCCTTGGCCGTCACGAGCACGTCGTCTTCAATCCGCACGCCGCCGACACCCGGCAAGTAGATGCCCGGCTCGACTGTGACGATCATCCCCGGCTCGAGCCGATCTTTCGGTCCACTGCGCGGTGAGAGGCTCGGCCCCTCGTGAACGTCCAGGCCGATGCCATGCCCGAGTCCGTGGCCGTAATACTCACCATAGCCGGCGCCGTCGATGATGCGACGGGCGGCGGCGTCCACTTCCTTGCACGATGCTCCGCCGTGAATCGCGTCGATTGCCGCCAGTTGTGCATCAAGCACGATGGCGTAGATGGTGCGGATTTTTTTGGGCATCGACCCGATGCCCCAGGTGCGCGTCATGTCAGAGCAGTACCCCTCGACCCGAGCGCCCCAGTCGATAAGCAGCGGCTTGCCGCTGGTGAGTTTGACCTTGCTCGACGGCCGATAGTGCGGCTTGGAGCTGTTTGCCCTGGCTGAGACGTTGGTGCCAAACGCCGGGCCGTCCGCCCCGCGCTTCTTCATCTCAAAGTCCAGCCGGCCGGCGATGTCCGCCTCACTCTGGCCCACGCGCAGGTCGGCAAAGGTGGCTTGAAGCGCCTGCTGCTGACAGCGAATTGCCTTGCGGATGACGGCCAGTTCGACGTCGTCCTTGATGATGCGCAACCTGCTGAGCAGGCCGCGGGTCTCGACGATCTTCCTGGCCCCGACCGCCTTGGCGATCTGGGCCCGGTTGTCGAGCGTGAGGTACTCTGCCTGCACGCCGAGCCTGGCGATCTTCAGATCCCCGGCGACCTCACCGACCTTGTCGGCAATCGGCCCTTTCCGCAGAGCGATATCGAGCCACTTGCCCAGCGGCTCGATCTCCTCGGCGAACCGGCTGTCGCTGATGAGCACCAGCTTCCGAGCCGTGACCAGTGCATAGCTGTCCTCCCCGCTGAAGGGCGTCAGGTAGCGGATGTCGTTGGCGTTGGTGATGAGCAGGCCATCCACCTTGGCCGCCTTGACAGCCGTGCGGAGACGGGAGAGGCGATTGGCGAAGTGGCCGGGCGCGGAAGTTTGCTTGGCTGAGGGGGGAGTCATTGGAGAGGCGAGTATATCGAACGGCCCCGCCTCAGCCAATTGGGGGCAAAAACCACAACGCCCGCCTCCAACCAGGGCGGGCGCGAATGAAACGTATTTCAGGAAATGGCCAGAGCCGGACTCGAACATCTTTGAAAGCGCCCCGAGATTCTAGCGACTCTTGCGAGCGCGGCACAGAATCCGGCACACTCGGCGCAAAACAGGCACCGTGTGTACCGCCCCGTTTTTCGGAGGCTGATGTGAAGGAGGTCGTACGCGCATGGCCACGGCTCCCGGCGGCCATGCGCGCGGGGATCCTCGCGATGATCCAGGCCACTGGTCATCGTCAGTGATCAGTGTCTGGCCTCCACGCTCTGGTGGCACCGACGCCGTCCGATATTTTCATGGCGGCTGCCTTGGCGGTCACCTGAATCACCTGTTCATCCTGACGGGATCGCCGAGTTAGGGGGTGAGCCTTGGCAAGCGTCTTCAAACTCCGCGGATTACCAAGGTACGTCATCGACTACACCGATGCGTCGGGACGCCGCCGCCGAAAGTTCACAGGCCTGACTCGTCGCCAGGACGCAGTACGAGTTGCGGGTCAGTTGGAACAGCGAGTGGCTGCCATCCGCAATGGCCTGATTCCGTCGATCCGTGAGGTCGTGGACGAGCGAATGCAGCAGCCGATCATCGAGGGCATTCGAGCGTACGAGAGGCACTTGGTTTCGAAGGGAGACTGCCCCGAATACGTCCGACAGACCATCCGCTTCCTGCAGAGATTCGCACGCATGTGTGATGTCTTGCGAATGTCGGACTTGGTCGGCTACCGAGGCCCCTACCGCACACCCGCCGATGAAGCACTTAGCCAGTTTCTCCAATCCACAAGAACGCGCAGAGGCCAACCATACGCGACGGCAACTCGGAATGCGGCGCTACGCCGGGTCAATTCGTTCTGTCGGTGGGCCGTGCAAACGGACCGTCTCTCAGAATCATCGATTCTCAAGATCCAACCGAAGCGCAACTCCGAGGAGCGGCGTCGCAAACGAAGGGCGCTGACTCAGGAAGAGGTCGAGCGCCTGATCAGCATGACGCGTCATCGCGGCGGTCCCGGTCGAATCGGGCGCATGAGCCGAGCCATGCTCTACGATGTTGCCGTCCACACGGGCTTCCGTCGTAATGAGTTGGCCTCGCTTCGGTCTGAAGACTTTGCGCTCGATGGAAACATCCCGTACATTTCCCTGCGAGCCGCAGGTGCAAAGAATCGCAAAGCGACGAAGCAGCCGATTGAGAAGCGGCTTGCCAGTGAATTGCGCCAATTCCTCAGAACGCGCCCGAGGAAGCGTCCCGTGTGGGATATCCCTCGTGACGCCGCCCGTATGCTCAGGCGCGATCTGGCAACTGCCGGCATTCCGCCTGTCGACGCCGAAGGCAGAGTGATCGATTTCCACGCCTTACGCCACACATACATCACGGCCCTGGCGCGTAACGGCGTCTCGACCGCGCACGCCCAGATTCTCGCGCGGCACGCCTCTGTACAGACCACCCTTGGCTACTACACTCATCTCGAACTCGCCGATCTGGGTAACGAACTGGATCGCGTATTCCAAGCCGCCATAAAGGAGTGAACTCGGCGGCCTCTCCCGTTACCTGACGACAAACCGAATTCTGGAGATGCGCGCACCGTTCGTGGACGGGACATTTCTGCCATGCTTGGGATCCGCTGCCGATGCGTCGATGTCTCTGCACCAAATCGCGGACTTCCGGATCATGCGCGCGGAGATCGATCACCGCCAACCGATGGCGTGCGTTCTCCTTCGAGCGGCATTGCTCACTTGTGCCAGCGCTAGATGGATGATTCTGAGCATTCTGGCCTGCATCCATCACCGCAAGAACGAGAGTGTCGCGTATGCCAGCCAGAACAGAACCCACCACAGTGGGTTCAAAAACGCCACCCAGGGACAGAGCACCAGCATCGTCCAGTTCTTTGAGTAGTTGAATTGCTGTTGTGGCGTCTGCTGGTTTCGTAGGGCGAGAATCACGCCTAAGGCGGTGAATGCGCCAAGATGGCTCCACATGAACCAGTCCGCCCATCTTGGGAGGTCGAACGAAAAATACATGGCGTACGATACGATCCCAATTGCGATGAGAACTACGCACATTGTCGGTCCGCTTCCTTGCCTGGCAAAGCCAACGCTCGGCGTGGAGCCAGCTGGTGAACGCCCGACTGTCCAAACCGTCGTCGACAACACGGAATACCCGGTCACTCGCGAAGCAATGAGAACGGTCTCACGCTTCGCTCGGATTCCCCTAGGATTCAAATATCCGCGTGCGTCCGCCCACAAGCTTTGCTCAATACGCACAGGACGGTCTTGGCCCCCATTGTCAGAATCCAACGTCGCCAACCTACACTACGCGAACGGAAGAGAGCGTGGAGCCAACAGTCCATCAATCGCTTCCAGTTTTTTTCGCATTGCCTTCGTCTGAACTCCATGAGGTAAGAAGTACTGGCAGTAGCTGGTGAAGGACGAATCCACATCTACCTTGTCAATTCGCTCAAGCAGCAATTGGGCCCCTGATGCCAGCACAAACGCCGTCGGCCGTTTGCAGAGTCCGTCATTGTTGGATTTGTGCAAGTCGAGCACTGTGCGCAAACACGTTGGGGTTAGGAGATGCGCCTGGTCGAGAATCACGATCCGCCCATCTTCAGTAAGCCGCTCACACAAGCTCTTCCACTCCGAAAGCCATTCTTTGGTGCTGCGTACGCCCAGTGAGTCTGCCAGCCATCTCGTGAAGTGGGAAGGCGACCGAAAGCGCTGACACGCGAAATAGCGCCCGCAGAGGCGGGTCGCAACAGTCCGCAAGACTATCTCGCGTAGGTCGTCTTCAATGAGGCACACCGCGATGAACCCATGATCCCGCACGAAATTACAGTCAGTAAGCACACGTTCAAACACGTCCCCAGCCTCACGATTGGACATCTGTTCGCCCCCTGTTGATTCCATCCTGACCTAATGCTTTACTACCCGCACGATCACGCCACTCTTTGCCAGTGCGAGATCCTCAACAAACCGATCCACGTCCCGAATCACGCCCAAATCATAGATCGCAAAGAACAGGTTTCGAAATCTGCTGGAGTATGCAGCAATATCGGCACTGATTTCCTCGACAATTGCACGTTCTCGCTTTTCACTCGTGCAAAGTTTTGTTTCGATTACCATATTGAGACTTGGAATCACAAAATCGGGACGATACGACTTTGAAGCATAGGGAAACATTTCAGCTTCTCTTGTATATCGAATGCCTGCTCCGTTGAGGAGATCTTCGAGCGCGTTCTGAACTTGCACCTCCGTACCGGGCGGTGTTCGAATTGCCTTGCGCCACTGTCGCTCAATCAGCCGCATGACATCCATCAAACCGGACGCCTCCGCTCCTCGTTCCTTGGACACGAAAACTGATGCTAGACCTTTTCGCTTTAACTCATCGCGAGCGGATTCAAGAAGCCCCTTGGCATACCTGAGCTGCTCAACTGCAGCTGCCTGGTGCTTTCGGCTGACATAGTCGTTTGTGCCTTCGAGGCGCCGCATCCCATCTCGCAGCATTTCACCCGTGTCAATGAAGAGATTGCCAGCAAAACGCCATGGGATTGCTTCGAACTCCTGAAAGTGTCTAGAAACCGGACCAAAGATCTCTTCCAAGAACGACCGACAATTGAGTGACCATCGTGTCCACTCCGCCGACGTTCGTGATTTTGTGCCGAGTTTATCACAAGCGGCAATCAGGGCGTCAATCTGCTTTGTTGCGCTACTCTGCGTCCATCCTGTCATACTGGATTGGTCCTCGAATCCTCTGCACACGCTCGTCGCCCAGCATCATGTAATGGTGAACGACTTGATGCATCTTCCGTTTTTGTTTCAGAATGCAGACCACCCAGGCTCCGCATCAGCTATGGGCGCAAATGACCATGAAGTCACATCGACAATTTACAGTCCTCATGGTGGCCTCAGAGACACTGATGGCGGGTCAGCTCCCGCGCTGACGCCGACTGGGGAGAGTCCGAAGTTGTCCTTGAAAGCCGCAAGCAGAACTGGAATCTGATCTTGTCGCCAGTACCGGTCGTCGGCGCCCTTGGATGAAGGGCTGTCACGCCGGCAGGTCTTGTCCGCCACATCCCTTGGAACGATGAAGATGCGCCGGTCTGGAACTCCATCGCCGGGCAGCAGCACGATAGCAATCCAGTCAAATTGATCCTTCACGTCGTAGCTCACGAATGTATCCCCACCGCGCTTGAAAGTGCGCGACTTGACGGAAACGCGCTGAGGCGGACGACCGTCGCGGGGCTGGGCGATTACGTCGTAGCCCGGCCAATTGTCTGGCACCTTCAATGCTGGAACGCCACCGAGTGTGAGTTCTGCAGCGACGAGCATTTCGCACGCGTCGCCCATCTGTTTCGACGTGTAGGGTCGTTTGCTCATGTCGATCACACCTTCTATGGGAGCCCTACACACAAGGACATGGAGGGTTTCGCGCCGTTTGCTCGTTGGCGAACCGGATGGATTGGTACTTGATTATGCCAACAAAGACGCGCTTCTCAGCTGGATTGATCTGCAGAACGCTCGGCACGTACGTCTCAGAGTGCACGAACCCGTCTTCAAAAAGCTGCAACTGTACCAGCAGCGAATCGACGCCTTTCGGCATCAGAGAGAATAGCTCGCAAGGCCGATCAATCCGGATGGTTGTGCGGAAGAACACATCGAAGGGGCCCGCAATGAATTCATCCTGCTCACCAACCGTGACCGTCCAGACTCCACGCTGGTGGGTAGTCATATCAGCCCCTCTCCGATACTTGACAGTCATAGCTACAAGATCCGAAGCACGTTGGCATATTGAGCCGACTCAGCGAAGCCAACGCCCACAGATGGTGCTGGTGCAATAAATGCCTATCCGATCGAGAGAGGCCGATCAAGTGATCAAAGTCCCCCTCAAGGCTCGCCAGCGCTTCGTTAATGTTGTTTGACGGCAGTCGTTTCACGACGGCGGTAGTTCTCAGCTTGCCGGTAAGCCGTCGCAACCGGGCACGCAGGCTTGTTGCTTCCCCGGGTAGGTTACGCAGATCCGTCAGTAACTGACGAATCTCTGCTATCTCTTGCCGCGAGTCATTCATCTCGCACTCCATTCCATCTCACGCACAAACTCCTCATCCAATATTCCCGAAGCGGTGAAAACTTCGATGACTCCATCCGTTCGCCCTCGGAAGGGGTTCGCACCCGTCACGATTGCTCACGTCTAGTCTTTAAGGCCGTGATCGCGCGCACACGCCGGACAGTAGAGCTGCCCACGCCATTTGATCCATAGTTGCTCCTCGGGCGCATCTCCTGCGCAGTCACCGCAATTGCGACAGTGGGCGCCTGGAGTCTCGTGTTGCGCGTCCCATGCCCTGATTTCTATTGACTGTGTCATAAGACTTCCTCACATCTTCTGCACAAACTCCTCGTCCAGGATTTCCTGAACAGTCAGGAGTTTGATGATTCTTCCGGTTCTCTTGTGGAAGGCGTTGCATTCGCGTTCGGCGTCGGACGAGTAGCCGAAGGCGACGAAGAAGCCGCGCTGGCGGTCTTCGCGCTCCATGACGGCTTCGAACTGGTCGATGTCGGGGCGGCCGACCCTGTCGGTCTGCTTGACCTGGATCGGGAACCAGTCGCCGGCGAACATGGAATCGTGGTCGGCCGGCTTGGAGCCGACGGGGAAGATGCGGCCGTCGATGCCCATGTCGCCGACCTGCACCTTGTTGGGAATGCCGCCCAGCGCGATGACCGCCCAGTTCTCAAACTCGAACGGCGGCAGGTCGTGCAACTTCTTGATCGTCCACGGCAGGTCGCGCACAACAAACGCATCCGTCCGCTGCGCTCGCCACAACGGCTCGGACTCTTTCATGTGACACACATCGCGCAGCCGCTTGGCCATCACGCGGCAGGCGGTGGGCGAAACGTCAATGCCGATCCACTGCCGATTGAGTGTTTGCGCCGCAACGAGTGCCGTGCCGCAACCGCAGAAGGCGTCGAGGACGATGTCGTTTTGGTTGCTGCTGAGTTTCAACACTCGCTCTAAGAGCGCTAACGGTTTCTGCGTTGGGTATCCAAGCGATTCGGATGCGCTAGATTGAATCGGACCAATGTCATCCCACAACGATCCGACTGGCACCCCTTCTCCCTCATCGAGATAGCGCTTTTGTCGCGGCACAGCGCCTGGTTTTACTTGAACGATTCGGCCCTCGTCGTACAACCGCTGCATTTCTTCACGACTAAATCGCCAGTACCGCGTGACGCCCAAGAATTCGTAATGTGGATTGCCCTTCGATGGCGCTGCGCCTCCCGGCGCGGTGATGTCACCCAACGAATACCGCCGTCCAGTCTTGGGTTCAGTATGCTTGTAGAACTTGTCCACGTACGCCGGGTCATACGACTTGTACTGATGGTGAAAGGTGTACTTATCGCCACCGGTGTAGAGGAGCAAAGTGTCATGCACTCTGCCGAGATGCTTTGAGCCCTGTTTCGCGTCGTTATGAGCGGACTGCCGCTTCCAGATGATCTCATTGACAAAGCCGTTTTCGCCAAAGATCTGATCCAGCATCACCTTGACGTAGTGACTCGCGTGCCAGTCGCAGTGGTAGTAGAACGAGCCGGTCTTCTTGAGGACGCGGGCGAGTTCGACGCAGCGCGGCCGCATGTAGTCGATGTACGCCTGCGTGCTGGCGTGCCGATCCTCAAACGCCCGCTTCTCTTTCGTCTCGCCCCAGAAGACTTCGTAGTTGCGATTGGAGTTGAAGGGCGGATCGATGTAGATGAGATCGACGCAGTGATCGGGGAGTTTTTCGAGTTGTTCGAGGCAGTCGCCGCAGTAGACCACGCGCGTGTCGAGCAGTGAGGAAGAACGACCCCTGGATGTGCTGACGACGCTCCCCTTTACGGTGCGCGTCCTCCCGGGCCGAGGGTCCATGCCGGAAGGTGGGCCCTTGGACGCGCCCTCCGCACCAGCTTTGCGTCGCTTCTTTGCCATGACGCGAGAGTGTAGAGTATGGGAATTGTTCGGACAATGTGACGGAGAACCCGAGAACGCGTGACACCTGTTGCACCACGGCTCATCCGCCGACCGCAGATTGGCTTTGCCCGATCTCGACCCAAATCGAGGCGATCGCTCAGTGACTTGAGACAATGGCCCTCGGAGCGGCTGGCACCGAGGGCACCGATCTCGACGCGACTACTTCGAGCCACCGGGAGGGTTGTTCCCGCGATTGCCACCAGATGGCTTGCCCCTGGCACCTGGAGCATTTGCCGGCCTCCGACCTCCACCTCCCTTAGTCGAACCACTGTTGGAGCCTTTGCCTTCACTCCGCTGGTTTCCGCCACCCTTGCTCATCGGGAACTCCTTTGCTTGGCGCCCCCCTCAGGCGGCCCGCGAACGCGGCAGGGAATCGGCATGAGAAGTTTGATGTCCTCCAGGACACTGCCGCAGCGCCCGGCATTCCAGCGATACGACTACAACAGCCGGGAATGAACCCAAGGAACCATCCCCTGGAGGGCGGAGGCAGTGGTAGTCGGTCACACGCCTCGCGTGAGCGCCCTAGATGTGTTCGCGCCATGCCAATCGCAACGGCGTTGCGGAGTCGCGACAGACGCGCCGGGGGGTGGGAAAGAGGCGCTATCGCTTCGGCACCAGCGCATCTAGGGCGCGAAGGGCATTCATCGGCGCAACTGCACAGGCCCGATACCAGGCCACGAATTCGACAGGGTCGATTCTGCGCTCACCGATTTCAACCTTGTAGACGAAGGAATGCGGCTTTTTGAGTCTGGCTGCCAAGGCCCGCTGCGTCAGCCCGGAATCTAAGCGCTGCTGCCGCAGGAGCTTTTGCAGCTGCTTGTAAACCGGTGAGTGCTGAGGCCTTGTACCCATTTCGGGGGCAGGCTATCATCCCCCAAGGTCGCGCCCAGTACGGGCGCAGCACCCAGACGGGAGGGAATCCATGCAATTCCTGATCAACGCTCTCCTCGCCGCGTGCGGGCACTGGCTTGGGAAAAGTGGAACGGTTCCGGTCAGCCGGAATGCCCCACGGTCGAACCCTCCGAACGGCGGCGATGCAAGAGACGAGCCGCCAACAGCGGAACAGCAAGAAATCCTGAAGCGATTCGACGAGATCTTCAACTCGCCTCCTCCTCGGAAGAAGCGCTGGTGGTCGCGATAAGCGGTTTGGAGGAACCCGATGAGCACCGAGGATCCAGTTTCGAACGCTGAGTTGACGGAATGGGGCCGAGCATTACTCGACGATGTCTGCAGGCGCATAGCCGTCGGCAGCGACCCTGACCTCAAGATGAGTGTGATTCGGCAGTTCCCGGAGAGACTTCCCCGCGCCCGCCGGCGCTTCGACGCATTGAGACGGATCGGCATTCCTCACGATCAGGCAATGCTCTCGGCTGGCGAGATCCTGCTCGGGAGAGATACAGCATCATCGCACCAAGTCACCGGACCGAGAGTTCACGTTTCGAGTTACCTCGGAGCGATCGCCCTCCAGGACTGCCTCGAGTCGGAGCACAAGAAGATTCGAGAGCGAAGGGACGGCACCGGTGCGACGCCGGTCGAATCAGAGCCGCCCGAACCACCCCCACCGCCATCCGGCGCGGACTCCGATTGACACACCACTCCGCCGCATGACACGCGCGGCGCGTCGTCGGCACTGTGGCGCGGGCCACTCTGTAGGGCTCGGACGCAGATACCAGATTCACTTTATTGACTCATGCGACCATCCAACCGCCGCAATCCCAACGACTTGGGTGCGTGGAGATTCTCGCCAGGTCAGTGCAATCCTCAGCGGCTCTGCATCCGTAATGAATTCGATCGATCACGATCGTAGAAAGCGCTGTAAGTCAATTTGGAAGGACACCTTGCGGTGCGCCACGCTCGGACGCGAAAAGAGATGGCGATTTGGGGCGTTTCTGCGTTACTCGGCGCCGAAATCAGTCCTCCTGGGGTCAAAAAAACCGCTGGGCAGACTTCCTCGCTCAGCACGGTTCTCGGTTTAGAGGGGTGTTACGGTGCGCGCAAGTGATTTCGATCAAGGATGTTGCACTTCGCGGCGTAACGGGCGGGCGTAACGAACTTGCGCTGATCGATGGTTTATTCGGATTGCGTTCGGTTAGACAGGCTTCTGTCTGCGCGCGAGACGGGCCAAGAACGCGACGTCATTTTGTCGAATCCCCCGCCGGTGTGGGTGCAGATGAGCACCGAGCACATTCAGGGCCAACCGCCCGAAGTTGTCTGCGACGAGTCGGCCGCCTTCGGCTACGGCATGGCGCCGTTCGTCGCCCAGGCCCGGGAAGCGGCGTACCGGGAAGCCAGAGTTGATTCACAGCGCGGCGTAGAGCTGCGCACCAGTATCGTGATCGGAAAGGGTGGCGGCGCGCTCAAGCGCCTTGCCCTGCTGACGCGCCTGGGCCTGGGCGGCACAGTGGCGTCGGGCACGCAGGGGATGAGCTGGCTGCACATCGCCGACATGACGCGGCTGATGGAGCGGGCGCTGGCGGATCCGAACATGAGCGGCGTGCACATCGCCAGCGCGCCCAAGCCGGTTTCGAAGCGTGCGTTCACGAAGTCGCTGCGCAAGACCATGGGCACGCCGATCGGCTTGCCGGCGTTCGGGTGGATGGTGCGTTTGGGCGCGCAGCCGCTGCGTCTCTTAGCCTGCAATGAAGGCGAAATGGCGAATTTGGTTCGGGAACTCAGCGAGTGGAAACTCGACCGTTTCGGGCGCGCCCGCTACGGGCTCCAAGTCGTGCAGGGCGATCCGCGCAAAATCGGAAACGACGATGTAGCGCGGGACTTCCTCTACGCGTCCGTCATTGTGCAGATTCTGGATGTAGCCAACGGCCTGCGTGTGCGCCTTGGCCAGATCGCCGCGTAGAGCCTTGTGCTCTGCGATCATCTTGCCCCACCAGAGCAGATCGATGAAGTCAAGGGCCCCGCCGAGGTTGCGGACCGGTTCCTCGAAACTGGCAACCGTGCGCCGACGGATGCCGAAGATTTCGAAGAGCCCATTCCAAAACGTCTGGGCCTCAGCACGTTCCCGCTCAGCACCGGTCCACTCCCGGACGAAGGTGGCAGCCCGCAGGCGAATCTCGTTCCATGAAAGAGGCATCGGCGTTCACTATTGGAGCGTGGCCCCAGTCGGCACCGCGCGCCCGATCATCCACTACTTATCCACAGCCCTTCCGCGTTTGGGGCGCGGAAACGCGCGTTTCGTTGGGCCGACCCGCAGATTGGTGGGGGGAACCGATCAGATGGCGCGGGCTCATGGTCGTTTGCTCGGGAAAACGACATATTGGTGCCGTCTCGTGCGCGAATGGCTCTGGGAACTTACAGATTCCTCCGTCCAGATCGCGATCTCCTTCCGCCAGACGCGTGCAGATGCGCAGGAAACACGCACGCCAGCGGCACATCCCAGAGAAAACCGGGGCGTGGGGACGGAGAAGGCGGTTCGAGGCTCCACTGACTGTATCGCCAAATCGTTCGCGTGCCCGGATTGGCGAGAAGCCACACACGCGGCACGAGGGCACTGTGACCGCTGATCGCCGCCTGCCAACCTGGCAGGCCGCAGGCGGCTCCCTTATTAAGGCGTCAGGCTTTTCCCCGCCGGAAAATAACCGAAAATGACGTAACTCTTGCTGCTGCTGACAGTTGAGAATCAAGCAACCTCCTGTGCGCAGTGGCATTGCCGTTGCAATCGCTTCGGCCATGCGGCGGGGATTCCGCGGCGATTCTGATTGGAGACATCGGGTGATTCAAGCGACTCCGGCGATGATCTCGCCACCCATCTCACACGCAGATATCAAGCGATTTGCCGAGGATCGCGTGAATCTCCCATCGGACATCGCGAAAGAGCGACGGCAGAAGGTCAACGACCTCCGCGACCAGATGTCGCGGTACATGAAAGAACACCCCGATTGCGGTATCAGAAAGTCATACCTATCCGGCAGCCTCGCAAAAGGCACGGCGCTGCGCGTTTCAAGCGACGTTGACGTGGCACTCTACATCACGTACGACGGCGAGAAGAAGTTCGACTCCAATCTCTTGAATTGGATCGCCGAACGCCTCCGCCAGGCGCACCCGCAGATGGCGGCAGATCAGATCAAGCCCAAGACTTATTCGGTCGGCATCGAGTACAAGAGCGCCGGCATCGAAGTTGACGTAGTTCCTGTGTTCTATGACGGTGATCCGCAGGATAAGGGGCTCCTTGTTTCACAGGACGACGGCTCGACGCTGATGACGAGCATCCCGATGCACCTGGAGTTCATTCGCAAGAGGAAGATGGCTCAGGAATTCCATTTCGCCCAGATTGTGCGCCTGATCAAATGGTGGGCCGCTGAACAGAAGGCCAAAAACGCAAACTTCCGCTTTAAATCGTTTATGGTTGAGTTGATCTGCGCGCATCTTGCGGACGCTGGAAACGACTTTTCCGACTACCGGAAGGGCATGGAGGCGTTCTTCAACTACATCGTCTCTACGGGCTTGAAGAAGCGGATCGCGTTCTCGGATTACTACCGGCCAAGCGAATTGCCAGCAAACTCGACGGGAGTCGTGGAGATCTTCGATCCGGTCAACCCAGTGAACAACGCCGCCTCCCAGTACACCGAGATAAACCGCAAACTTATCGTGGATGCTGCGCAGGATGCGCTCGACGCCCTGAACGAAGCCCACACCGCCTCGACCAAAGCCGATGCCGTCGCCATGTGGCGCGTGGTGTTGGGAACATCTTTCAGGGGATAGTGCATGACGCAGACGTACACGACAACATCTACCTTTACGACATCCGATGCGCGTCGCGTGGGCGGCAAGGTGATGGCTGACTTGCGCCAGATGCAGCAGGCGTACGGAAGCCCTTCGGATCAGGAGATTGAGAACTACTTGGGTGAACTGGTCGCGCTACTCAACGACGGGTACCTTGACATCGTCATGTATGGATTCAAGAAAGACGGAGCGTGGCTGCCCGCGACGCTCCGGTATACGGCGCTTTCTCTTTGCGCAAACGGAGATGGTGACCGCTCTGGCTCGGTCAAGCGTGGAGTCGAAACCTCTGGCGCATACTTCACGTCTTACCTCACCTACTCGCAGAAGTGGTGGAAGCTCAGTCCGGATGCGCGCGCACGGTACAAAGCTGCGCTGCCGATTCAGCGGGTGTCTGGTGAGGAACCCAAGGCGCCTGGTGGTTGGACCGAGGACAAGACCTACATCTCCGGCGGCGGCGGAGTTCGCCGCGCGGTGCTTGGAGGCATCTCTTGAATCACTCTGATCTCTTTGAAGATGTCGTCACACTCCCCGATCCACGCGGACAGATCGACTATGACCGGTTGGTCGGGTTGGATGAGTACAAAGCGCGGTTGGTCAAGGAGACCCATCTCCTTGTCGAACCAGGGCTGCTGCGAGAGTGGAACAAGAAGCACCACGGGGGAAGGCTTGCCGCTGTGGACTACTTTCAATCACGTCCACCACTGTTCGTGCTTGCGGGCGATGTCGGAACGGGAAAGACCGCGCTCGCTCGCGGTTTCGGCAACCAGGTCGCAAACGTTTCCAAGGTCCGGATGGAGCTGTATGCCCTGAGTCTAAACGCGCGCGGCAGCGGGGCGGTTGGCGAGATGACGCGCCTTATCTCCGGCGCGTTCAAGCAAGTTCACGAGGCCGTCGCCAAGACCCGCGCCGGGGATGGAAAGGCCGGCCGTGGCATCATCCTCTTGATCGACGAGGCGGATGCCCTCGCTCAAAGTCGCGAATCCGCCCAAATGCATCATGAAGATCGCGCTGGGGTAAATGCTCTGATTCGCGGGATAGATGATATCGGGAGCGCGCGACTTCCGATAGTCGTAGTCATGTGCACCAATCGTCTGGACGCTCTGGATCCGGCGGTACGTCGCCGGGCGGCAGTTGTCTTTGAATTCTTCCGACCGAGTCGGGAACAACGACTTGCTGTGCTGAAGAATGGACTGCTAGGCAGTGGCATTTCCGACGAAGAACTTGCGGGTCTCGCTGACGTTACCGGGGCGGCCGATGGCCGCCAGTATGGATTTACGTACTCCGATCTGACGCAGCGACTCATTCCAACTCTCATTCTCGATGCCTTTCCGGAAGGCCCCGTTACGGGAGTGCGGGCGATCGGAATTGCCAGGGGTTTGAAACCAACCCCGCCGTTCCAATCGCAAGATTCTGGCACGCTCCCGAAGGACCAGCATGTCGAATAAGCCCACCCTGAACGAACTGTTCCTCGCCCTGCACGACCGCCTCGGCTGCGAATTGGGGATCACTCGCCGCACGGTGAAGCACAATGCGACGATGGGGGCAGTCTCGGAAGACCAATGGATCAAGATGCTCTATGAACATCTCCCGAAGAGGTACAAAGTTAACCGCGCCTTTGTCATTGACTCCAACGGCGAGTGCAGCAAGCAGATCGACATTGTGATTCACGATCGGCAATACTCGCCATTTGTGCTGAATTACGGTGGTGCACTATATGTGCCGGCCGAGAGTGTTTACGCGGTATTCGACGTCAAGCAGACGGTGAACGGGGAGGAACTGTCCGATACTAGCGAGAAAGTCGCCAGTGTGAGAGCCTTGTATCGCACGAGCATCGAGATTCATACAAATGTGGGAGTGCAGGGGCCGAAGCCACTACACCGGATTGTTGGAGGCATTCTCGCCGTCGAAAGTGTCTGGAGCCCTCCCTTCGGTGAACCGTTCGCTTTAGCGATCAGCAAATCCTCCTGCAACGGTCGATTGGACATAGGGTGCGCAGCGCAAAACGGCATGTTCGAGATCTCCTATGCCAAAGCGGGGTTGCCCGCGATCGACGCTCGAACATCGGATGCCCCGCTCGCTCTATTCCTCTTGCGATTGATCGAACGCCTTCGAACTATCGCCACGGTTCCCGCGATCGATATTCTTGCCTATGCGAAGCACTTGGGCGCGCCTGAGTAGCTGGTCGCCGCGTGAAACTGAGTGGCCGCAGTCCACAGATTGAGACAGTCTAGTGGATGCGGCTCTTATTGTTAGGCCGAACCGGATTGTCCCCGATACCCGCTCTTGGTCTGGTTGTGATTGATCAATCAATCGCGATCTCGCTGCTGGTGGATTGAGACAGAGCGCAACTGGAGATTGTCTAGTCACACGCCTGCGTGGTGTGGTGCAGTAGGCGCATTGCATGGCGCGAGCGGGGAGGCTTATGCCAAGCGCAGTGCATATCAACAGGCCTCGCCTAACATCCCGGCGACCGATGCGGGATTCCGCGACTGGCTCGAGAACTTCTCAACGATGATCAGCGCTGATCCGGGCAAGTACGGCCTGGATGCGCGGTGCGGTCGTGTCCCCGACCTGCCACCGTTTCGCTGCGAAGACGATGTGCTCTCCAATCTTCGGCAGTGTGCTTATGGTTTGTAATGGTCATATGAACCCTATGACCCTTTCAATGTGGTTAGAAGAGAATCCGCGAGAGCATCTTCGTACTCGGCCATCGCAACGTGGTCTCCCTTCGATGGCACCGCCAGCTTCGGAGCGCGCTGAGCTCTAGCTCGGGCTGCATCCTTCGCGCCGGCCAAAACAGACTACACCGCCCGTCAAACCCCGCTGGAGGTGACCTGGCTGCCAATGGATGCAGAGGTTATGCGGCGGTGCTTTCGAACCGCTCCGCCTCCTCTTCCGTGACCATGATCTTCCGGTTGCCCGAACAACTCACGATGCCCATCCGCGTACTTGTGCCCAAGCAGATCCACCGCCTGCTGCGTGGAGACGTTGACATTGGCCCATTCATCGATGTCTGGAGAGTCCACCTTGCAGTATTCGCATTTCTTACCCTCATGGAATCGAATCGGACACCAGAACGACTCAATATTGCGGAGCATCTCACCCGCCAGCGAATAGATGCCCGTCATCCAATCGCAGTGGAGGCACCAGATCAGATCGTGCCCGACAAGTCCTTCGAACTTGTGCCGGCTGACGTTGATCCAGTCGCCGTGCCGGTACTTCGGGAAACCGAGCAGCCATCGAAGGGGTGGATACACCAGGATCTCTCCGAGCCGGACAGCCCAAAAGAGCGGAAGTGCAGTCACGCTGACCCAGAGCGCCACATGATGGCGCCAGCCGCCGACGATTGCGTTCTGAGCCTTCACGAGCCGGGGGCCGCGCGCC